>NZ_JAJAVD010000006.1 GCF_020532705.1 Methylobacillus caricis | reverse complement strand
CAGACATAACCGTTAGTCCTTGAGGTATTGCACTCAAGCACTGTTAATCTGATGGAATTTGCTTAGCAAATTCATCTTCAACAAATAGAAGAAGTAAAGAATTTAGGTGTATTTGATTACAGCTTTAGAACACCTTGCTTAGGCTTACCCAAGTTTCAAGGTTATAGGATCAAGCCTCACGAGCAATTAGTATCGGTTAGCTTAACGCATTACTGCGCTTCCACACCCGACCTATCAACGTCCTGGTCTCGAACGACTCTTTAGTGTGCTCAAGGCACAAGGGAAGTCTCATCTTGAGGCAAGTTTCGCGCTTAGATGCTTTCAGCGCTTATCTCTTCCAGACTTAGCTACCCGGCGATGCCACTGGCGTGACAACCGGTCCACCAGAGGTCTGTCCACTCCGGTCCTCTCGTACTAGGAGCAGCCCCCCTCAAACTTCCAACGCCCACGGCAGATAGGGACCAAACTGTCTCACGACGTTTTAAACCCAGCTCACGTACCACTTTAAATGGCGAACAGCCATACCCTTGGGACCGGCTACAGCCCCAGGATGTGATGAGCCGACATCGAGGTGCCAAACTCCCCCGTCGATATGAACTCTTGGGAGGAATCAGCCTGTTATCCCCAGAGTACCTTTTATCCGTTGAGCGATGGCCCTTCCATACAGAACCACCGGATCACTATGACCTGCTTTCGCACCTGCTCGACCTGTCCGTCTCGCAGTCAAGCAACCTTATGCCATTGCACTATCAGTACGATTTCCGACCGTACCTAGGTTACCTTCGCACTCCTCCGTTACTCTTTGGGAGGAGACCGCCCCAGTCAAACTGCCCACCATGCACGGTCCCCGATCCAGATTATGGACCTAGGTTAGAACCTCAACAACATCAGGGTGGTATTTCAAGGTTGGCTCCACGGTAACTGGCGTCACCGCTTCAAAGCCTCCCACCTATCCTACACAAATCTTGTCAAAGTCCAATGCAAAGCTACAGTAAAGGTTCATGGGGTCTTTCCGTCTAGCCGCGGGTAGATTGCATCTTCACAAACATTTCAACTTCGCTGAGTCCCGAGAGGAGACAGTGTGGCCATCGTTACGCCATTCGTGCGGGTCGGAACTTACCCGACAAGGAATTTCGCTACCTTAGGACCGTTATAGTTACGGCCGCCGTTTACCGGGGCTTCAATCAAGAGCTTGCACCCCATCATTTAACCTTCCGGCACCGGGCAGGCGTCACACCGTATACGTCCACTTTCGTGTTTGCACAGTGCTGTGTTTTTATTAAACAGTCGCAGCCACCTTTTCACTGCAACCCCATCAAGCTCCGGACGCGAGGTCCTTCACCCTACCGGGGCGCACCTTCTCCCGAAGTTACGGTGCTAATTTGCCGAGTTCCTTCTCCCGGGTTCTCTCAAGCGCCTTAGAATTCTCATCCTGCCCACCTGTGTCGGTTTGCGGTACGGTCTCAATATAACTGAAGCTTAGTGGCTTTTCTTGGAAGCTTGGTATCAATCACTTCGTCTCACAAGGAGACTCGTCGTCACGCCTCAGAATTGACCCTCCGGATTTGCCTAAAGGATCTCCCTACACGCTTAAACCACCTATTCCAACAGATGGCTGACCTAACCTTCTCCGTCCCCACATCGCATTATATTGAGGTACAGGAATATTAACCTGTTTCCCATCAGCTACGCATCTCTGCCTCACCTTAGGGGCCGACTCACCCTGCGCCGATGAACGTTGCGCAGGAAACCTTGGGCTTTCGGCGAGGGGGCTTTTCACCCCCTTTATCGCTACTCATGTCAGCATTCGCACTTCTGATACCTCCAGCATGCCTCACAGCACACCTTCGCAGGCCTACAGAACGCTCTCCTACCATGCATACATTCCGAAGAATGCAGCATCCGAAGCTTCGGTTACGTGCTTAGCCCCGTTACATCTTCCGCGCGGGACGACTCGACCAGTGAGCTATTACGCTTTCTTTAAAGGATGGCTGCTTCTAAGCCAACCTCCTGGCTGTCTGTGCCTTCCCACTTCGTTTTCCACTTAGCACGTCATTTGGGACCTTAGCTGTCGGTCTGGGTTGTTTCCCTCTTGACCACGGACGTTAGCACCCATGGTCTGTCTCCCGTAATTGCACTTCTCGGTATTCGGAGTTTGCCATGGTTTGGTAAGTTCTTATGAACCCCCTAGCCATAACAGTGCTCTACCCCCAAGAGTGATATACGAGGCACTACCTAAATAGTTTTCGGAGAGAACCAGCTATTTCCAAGTTTGTTTAGCCTTTCACCCCTATCCACAGCTCATCCCCTAATTTTTCAACATTAGTGGGTTCGGACCTCCAGTACCTGTTACGGCACCTTCATCCTGGCCATGGATAGATCACTTGGTTTCGGGTCTACACCCAGCAACTGAACGCCCTATTCGGACTCGCTTTCGCTACGCCTCCCCTATCGGTTAAGCTTGCTACTGAATGTAAGTCGCTGACCCATTATACAAAAGGTACGCAGTCACCCCTTGCGAGGCTCCCACTGTTTGTATGCATGCGGTTTCAGGATCTATTTCACTCCCCTCCCGGGGTTCTTTTCGCCTTTCCCTCACGGTACTGGTTCACTATCGGTCGATTACGAGTATTTAGCCTTGGAGGATGGTCCCCCCATGTTCAGACAGGATTTCACGTGTCCCGCCCTACTTGTCGTTATCCTAGTTCCACAAACGGGTTTTCGTATAAGGGGCTATCACCCTCTATGGCCGGACTTTCCATTCCGTTCTACTAACGCGTCTGCTAAAAATAACAGGCTTTTCCGGGTTCGCTCGCCACTACTTCCGGAATCTCGGTTGATTTCTTTTCCTCGAGCTACTTAGATGTTTCAGTTCACTCGGTTCGCCACCGCCCTCCTATATATTCAGAGGGGGTTACCCTTGCGGGTGGGTTTCCCCATTCGGACATTCCCGGATCAAAGCTTGTTTGCCAGCTCCCCGAGACTTTACGCAGGCTACCACGTCCTTCATCGCCTGTAATCGCCAAGGCATCCACCACATGCACTTATTCGCTTGACCCTATAACGTTGAAACCTGAGCCCTTTTAAACTCAAATTCCGCGATGCATGAGACATCCGTTACAGGTTTTCTAAAGCACTTCATTCAATCGCACCAAGCTGATGCGATCAAACTAATTTGAACTGTTAATTCTTGCGAACCAACGATTTCAAATGTTTCGATTTTGCAATCAAATTACCCATTTGAATACTAGAACCTCATCACAAAGTTCTTGGTATTCTCTTTACTTCTTCCATTTTGTTAAAGATCAATCCAGCTTGTAAAAGCCAGAAGTAAAGACAGCACGCTGTATTTACTTCTAACTTTTCAACAAAGAGTTGGTGGAGGATGACGGGATCGAACCGACGACCCCCTGCTTGCAAAGCAGGTGCTCTCCCAGCTGAGCTAATCCCCCTATTACTTCCGTAATCTGGTGGGTCTGGTTGGGCTCGAACCAACGACCCCCGCCTTATCAAGACGGTGCTCTAACCAGCTGAGCTACAGACCCTTAAGGCCAATCTTTGTTGCGCTCTTTAAACAACCGATAAGTGTGAATGCTTGCAAGCAAGGCTTACTCTAGAAAGGAGGTGATCCAGCCGCACCTTCCGATACGGCTACCTTGTTACGACTTCACCCCAGTCATGAATCCCACCGTGGTAATCGCCCTCCTTGCGGTTAGGCTAACTACTTCTGGTGAAACCCACTCCCATGGTGTGACGGGCGGTGTGTACAAGGCCCGGGAACGTATTCACCGCGACATGCTGATCCGCGATTACTAGCGATTCCGACTTCATGTAGTCGAGTTGCAGACTACAATCCGGACTACGATCGGCTTTCTGAGATTAGCTCCCCCTCGCGGGTTGGCAACCCTCTGTACCGACCATTGTATTACGTGTGAAGCCCTGGCCATAAGGGCCATGAGGACTTGACGTCATCCCCACCTTCCTCCGGTTTGTCACCGGCAGTCCCAATAAAGTGCCCAACTGAATGATGGCAATTATTGGCAAGGGTTGCGCTCGTTGCGGGACTTAACCCAACATCTCACGACACGAGCTGACGACAGCCATGCAGCACCTGTGTCCACTTTCCCTTTCGGGCACCTAATGCATCTCTGCTTCGTTAGTGGCATGTCAAGGCCAGGTAAGGTTTTTCGCGTTGCATCGAATTAATCCACATAATCCACCGCTTGTGCGGGCCCCCGTCAATTCCTTTGAGTTTTAATCTTGCGACCGTACTCCCCAGGCGGTCAACTTCACGCGTTAGCTGCGTTACTAAGAGATTTTACTCTCCCAACAACTAGTTGACATCGTTTAGGGCGTGGACTACCAGGGTATCTAATCCTGTTTGCTCCCCACGCTTTCGAGCCTGAGCGTCAGTATTAGGCCAGGGGGCTGCCTTCGCCATTGGTATTCCTCCACATCTCTACGCATTTCACTGCTACACGTGGAATTCTACCCCCCTCTCCCATACTCTAGCCTTGTAGTTTCAAACGCAGTTCCCAGGTTGAGCCCGGGGCTTTCACATCTGACTTACAAAACCGCCTGCGCTCGCTTTACGCCCAGTAATTCCGATTAACGCTTGCACCCTACGTATTACCGCGGCTGCTGGCACGTAGTTAGCCGGTGCTTCTTATCAAGGTACCGTCAACCTCACATATTATTTACATGTAAGTTTTCTTTCCTTGCGAAAGAGCTTTACAACCCGAAGGCCTTCTTCACTCACGCGGCATGGCTGGATCAGGCTTGCGCCCATTGTCCAAAATTCCCCACTGCTGCCTCCCGTAGGAGTCTGGGCCGTGTCTCAGTCCCAGTGTGGCTGATCATCCTCTCAGACCAGCTACTGATCGTCGCCTTGGTAGGCTTTTACCCCACCAACTAGCTAATCAGATATCGGCCGCTCCATTAACGTGAGGTCCGAAGATCCCCCACTTTCCCCCTCAGGGCGTATGCGGTATTAGCTAATCTTTCGACTAGTTATCCCCCATTAATGGACACGTTCCGATATATTACTCACCCGTTCGCCACTCGTCAGCAGAGAAGCAAGCTTCTCTCTGTTACCGTTCGACTTGCATGTGTAAAGCATGCCGCCAGCGTTCAATCTGAGCCAGGATCAAACTCTTCAGTTTAATTCCGACTATTACTTGTTTGACCTCTTTCGAGGTCGGTATATCGCTTGGCTTATTCTCAAATGAATCTTAGGTGTAACCATTAAGGCTACAGATTTGATTTCATTTAAGTGTAAGCACTTGTATTTTGAGTTTCTCGATACTTATAAATAAGCATCGATTCGCACTCACCTACAAGCACCCACACTTATCGGTTGTTCAATTTGTTAAAGAGCAGTTTACTTCTTTTAATCTCGCCGCTGATCGTTATTCAATCAGCGAGA
>NZ_JAJAVD010000005.1 GCF_020532705.1 Methylobacillus caricis | reverse complement strand
TGGAGACGTTGTCACCTGGCATGACCATTTCGGTACCAGCCGGCAGTTCTACAGCACCAGTGACATCGGTAGTGCGGAAGTAGAATTGTGGACGGTAGCCATTGAAGAATGGGGTATGACGACCACCTTCATCCTTGCCCAGTACGTAGATTTCTGCAGTGAACTTGGTGTGTGGCTTGATGGAGCCAACCTTGGACAGGACTTGACCACGTTCTACTTCTTCACGCTTGGTACCGCGCAGCAGTACGCCCACGTTGTCACCAGCCTGGCCTTGGTCCAGCAGCTTGCGGAACATTTCAACGCCGGTACAGGTGGTCTTGAGGGTTGGCTTCAGGCCAACGATTTCGATTTCATCACCCACCTTGACGATGCCACGCTCGATACGGCCGGTGACTACGGTGCCACGGCCTGAGATGGAGAATACGTCTTCTACTGGCATGAGGAATGCGCCGTCAACAGCACGTTCTGGAGTTGGGATGTAGCTGTCCAGGGCTTCTGCCAAACGGAAGATGGCGGGTTCGCCAATGTCGGATTGGTCACCTTCAAGCGCAAGCTTGGCGGAGCCTTTGACGATTGGGGTGTCGTCGCCTGGGAATTCGTACTTGGACAGAAGCTCACGCACTTCCATTTCCACGAGTTCGAGCAGTTCTGCGTCATCCACCATGTCTGCCTTGTTCAGGAAGACGACGATGTAAGGTACGCCCACTTGGCGTGCCAGCAGGATGTGTTCGCGGGTTTGCGGCATCGGGCCGTCAGCGGCGGAACAGACAAGGATAGCGCCGTCCATCTGGGCAGCACCGGTAATCATGTTCTTGACGTAGTCGGCGTGGCCTGGGCAGTCAACGTGGGCGTAGTGACGGGTTTCTGTCTCGTATTCCACGTGGGAGGTGTTGATGGTGATGCCACGGGCCTTTTCTTCCGGCGCGTTGTCGATCTGGGAGTAGTCCTTGGCTTCGCCACCAAATTTCTTGGTCAATAC
>NZ_JAJAVD010000004.1 GCF_020532705.1 Methylobacillus caricis | reverse complement strand
GGGGCGCATTATACAGACCTTATTTACTCGGTCAAGTCAGTTTCGAAATTATTTACTATCAACTTCTTCACCAACTTCGCTTACCACACCTCTCTCAGCGAGCCGCGCATTTTACAGTTTCTTTCGAACCGGTCAAGCTGTTTTTGAAACTAATTTCAAACCGCTTAACTGCACTTCGCTTTCTCAAGCGAGCCGCGCATTTTACAGACCTTTTCTAACTGGTCAAGGAGAATTTTCATTTCTTCAAACTCTCCCGCGAGCCCCGCCGTTGAAGCGAGGTGCGCATTCTACGTACCCCAGAATTTTGGTCAAGCCCTTTTTGCCATTGTTACAAATTAATTACATATAGATCCGTTTTTGCTGCATCACTTACTGACAGTTATGCGCGCAAACTTGCGCTTTCCTACTTGTGCAACTACCACTGCCCCAAGGCCAATATGCAAACTCCGATCCGTTACCTTTTCACTATCAAGCTTTACGCCGCCCTGCTCTATCATGCGGAAAGCCTCGGACGTACTTGCAACCAACCCCGCTTGCTTGAGCAAGGGGCCAATCGCTATTGAGTCTTGCTCTATATAGATAGCCACTTCTGGCACTTCATCCGGAATACCGCCTTTAGAGCGGAGCTCAAAATCGGCCAGGGCCTCCTCTGCCGCACCCTGGTTATGGAAGCGTGCAACGATTTCCTGTGCGAAGCGTACTTTTATAGTGCGTGGATTCTCACCATTGGCTACGGCCCCTTTCCATTGCGCTACGGTAGCAATCGACTCAAACGACAAAAGATCGATATAACGCCACATCAACTCATCGGACACCGACATCAATTTGCTGAATATGGCATTGGCCGGTTCTGCTATACCTATATAGTTGCCTAGCGACTTGGACATTTTATTCACGCCGTCCAAGCCTTCTAGCAAGGGAACAGTTAAAACGGACTGTGGTGATTGCCCATAATGCTTTTGCAGTTCGCGTCCCATCAGTAGGTTAAAGCGCTGGTCGGTACCACCAAGCTCCAGATCTGCTTTTAACTCGACCGAATCGTAGCCTTGCAATAAGGGGTAGAGAAATTCATGGATGGCGATAGGCTGATTACTTTTATAGCGCTTCTCAAAGTCGTCGCGCTCCAGCATGCGTGCTACAGTATGAGTGGCAGCCAGCTTGAGCATGCCAGCAGCCCCAAGCTTGTTCATCCAGGTAGAATTGAACACGACTTCAGTCTGCTCAGGCTTGAGTATCTTGAATACCTGCTCTTGATAAGTCTTGGCATTCTGTTGCACCTGCTCCTCAGTTAAAGGAGGGCGGGTTGCACTCTTGCCTGTAGGATCACCTATCATGCCGGTAAAGTCGCCAATCAGGAACAGCACCTGATGGCCCATATCCTGAAACTGGCGCAACTTATTAATAAGGACTGCGTGCCCCAAGTGAAGATCAGGGGCTGTAGGATCAAAACCGGCCTTGATGCGTAGCTGCTTTCCCTGCTTGAGTTTTTCTGTTAACTCCTGCTCGCCGATCAGGTCCTCTATCCCGCGCTTGATCAGCGCCAGGTCATCATTCAAATTCGCCATATCTGATTAATATCCGTATCTTAAGTGCGGTTTGCCTTCACCATGCCGAATTTTTCTGTTAGCATGCCCCATCATTGTTTTGAAACAGTAAAGAGGTAGCGACCAGTGCAGCAGACTGAGCAGAGCCATAAAGAAGTTATTTTAACGCAAAATCCTGCATTAAAAGAACGAAAGCTGCGCCTGCGTTGGTTGCTTGCTATTTCCAGCCTACCTCTATTTGGCATCATTACCGCTTTTGGTATTGCCCCTCAGACATCAACTCAAGACATCGCAATTTCCACAATCGTGGAACAGATTGAACTTCCAGAACTTAATGCCCCTTTAGTTTCAGACAACCTCGCCAGCCAGAATTACTGGCAAGCCGACCAAGTACGCCGCGACGACACTCTGGCAAGCTTGATGGACAGGTTGAATGTACAAAACAGTGAGGCCCTTGAGTTCCTGCGACGCAATCCAGAGGCCAGTGCGCTGGCCTCCCAACTCCGACCGGGCCGTTCTATTCAGGCTCAAGTCAATGAAAACGGCGAGTTATTGAAGCTGCAATACCAGTTAAGTGCAACATCCACACTAACCATTGATCGCACAGATTCCGGTTATCAAGCCAAAACTGGCGAACCTGTCCTTGAAGTACATAATGTATTAAAGACTGCGGAAATCAGAAGCTCTTTGTTTGCTGCCACCGACGCAGCGGATATCCCAGATGCCATTGCCATTCAGATGGCCGAGATTTTCTCTTCCGATATCGACTTCCACACTGATTTACGCAAGGGTGATCGCTTCGTTGTAATTTATGAAGCGAAATATGACAATGGCAGTTTGGTGAACACCGGCCAAGTATTAGCCGCTGAGTTCACGAATCAGGGTAAAACCTATAAAGCCGTCATGTACCGCAATCCAGAAGGTAAAGTAGCGTATTACACCCCTGAAGGGAAAAGCCTGCATAAGTCCTTCCTGCGTTCACCTTTGGAATTCACGCGCATTAGCTCGGGTTTCACCATGGGCCGCTTCCATCCAATTCTGCAAAAAATGCGTGCACACAAGGGCGTTGATCTCGCTGCACCCATCGGTACCCGCATCAAGGCACCGGCTGATGGCGTAGTCAACTTTGTTGGCGTCAAGAGTGGTTATGGCAATGTGATCTACCTCCAGCACGCCAATGGAGTCAGTACAGTTTATGGCCATCTCTCGCGTTTCACCCCTGGCCTGCGCAATGGCATGAAAGTTTCCCAGGGCGACATCATTGGCTTTGTCGGCATGACCGGTATGGCTACTGGCCCACATCTGCATTATGAATTCTTGCTGAACGGCGTGCATCGTGATCCGCTCAAGGTGGCGCTACCAGCTGCAGTGCCAATTGCACCGCAATACAAGGCGGACTTCCTTGCACATAGCGAAAGCCTTTCTGCGCAACTCAGGCTGCTGAGCGCAAGCGCCGTTGCTTCACTGGACTAGTGTCTCGCGCGTTATTTATCGGCCTGATGTCAGGCACCAGCCTTGATGGCGCCGATAGCGTTATTGTCGAACTGGATGGGAAACATTGCCAGGTAGTGCGCCAGCAGTTCACGCCTTATCCAGCCGACTTGCGCCAGCAATTACTGACATTGCATCATCCCACAACGAATGAGCTTGAAGTCACCGCCGTCACCAGCAATAGGCTTTCGCATTTATACGCGGATAATATAAACCAATTGCTTCATCAGGCCGGCCTGCACCCCTCGCATATTACGGCAATAGGTTGTCACGGACAGACCATTAGACACAGGCCCGAGTTGGGCTTCACCTTGCAAATATTCAATCCCGCTTTATTGGTGGAGCTAACCGGCATAGCAGTGATATCAGACTTCCGCAGCCGAGACCTGGCTGCGGGTGGCCATGGTGCGCCGCTCGTACCCGCTTTCCATCACGCCGCCTTTGCAGATTCAACGATACATCGCGTAGTGCTCAACATAGGCGGCATCGCCAATCTCACAGACCTGCCTCCTGATAGCCCTGTCACAGGATTTGATACGGGCCCGGGCAACATGCTGATGGATGCGTGGATAGAGCACCACCAAGGCAAACCATATGATGCTGATGGTACATGGGCAGCCAGCGGCACAGTCATCCCTGCATTATTGGAACAATTGCTCGAAGAGCCATTTTTTGCACAAGCCGCCCCCAAGAGCACTGGGCGGGACACATTCAACATGGCGTGGCTACAGAAGAAACTGCACCGGAAATATCAACCAGCAGACGTACAGCGCACACTTCTGGAGCTGACCGCAGCTTCTATCGCCACAGCGGTGACACAGAACTGCATTAATGTAGATGAGCTGTATGTATGCGGTGGTGGCGCTTATAATAGCGTTTTGCTAGAACGCTTGCGGCAACTGCTGCTGCCTGTAACAATCAGGCTTAGCGATGAGCTTGGGCTTGCCATTAACTCCGTGGAAGCTGCCGCCTTTGCCTGGTTGGCACGCCAGGCATTACATGGTCTACCGGGTAACCTGCCTGCCGTCACTGGCGCCAGGGGCCCAAGAATACTTGGCGCAGTTTATGCTGCGTGATTTTGTGAACATACAATCATCTTGAATCCAGAACTATGAAACCAAGCAAAGTCACACTTACTTTCGATGATGGTTCCGCACCTATCGAGCTTCCTGTATTACAAGGCAACTTAGGCCCGAGTGTCATTGATATTCGGAGCTTGGGCAAACACGGTATTTTTACCTATGATCCCGGTTTCCTGTCCACTGCATCCTGTGATTCCAACATCACCTTTATTGATGGTGAACAAGGATTGCTGTTTTATCGCGGCTACCCAATAGAACAGCTCGCTGAGCATTCAGACTTCATGGAAGTCTCCTACCTACTAATATATGGTGAGCTGCCAAATGCTGAACAAAAAGCCAGCTTCACCAACACGATTACGCGTCATAGCATGGTGAATGACCAACTGACACATATTTTCCGTGGATTCAGGCGCGATGCCCATCCGATGGCAGTGATGGTGGGTGTAGTTGGCTCACTGTCAGCCTTCTACCATGAAGCAATTGATGTCAGCGACCCGAAGAACCGTGAATTCGCTGCCCACAGACTACTGGCCAAAGTACCAACGATTGCAGCCTGGAGCTACAAGTACAATATTGGCCAGCCATTTATGTATCCTAGGAATCGTTTCAACTATTCTGAAAACTTCATGCACATGATGTTTGCAACACCATGTGAAGATTACGAGCCTAACCCCGTGCTGGCCAAGGCATTTGAACGCATCCTGATTCTGCATGCAGACCATGAGCAAAACGCCTCCACTTCTACCGTCCGGCTAGCTGGCTCCAGTGGGGCAAACCCGTTTGCCTGTGTCGCTGCTGGCATTGCTTCACTATGGGGTCCGGCACATGGCGGCGCCAATGAAGCCACGCTTAAAATGCTGGAAGAAATTGGCGACATCAGCCGTATTGGTGAATATATCAAGCGCGCCAAGGACAAAACCGACTCTTTCCGCCTCATGGGCTTTGGCCACCGTGTCTACCGCAATATGGATCCACGGGCGGCCATCATGCGCCAGACCTGCCACCAGGTATTGGATGAACTGGGTCTGCATGACGACCCTATGTTCAAGCTGGCACTGGAGCTGGAAAAAATTGCGCTGGAAGACGAATACTTTGTCAGCCGACAGCTATATCCTAATGTGGACTTCTACTCCGGTATCGTTATGCGTGCCATGGGCATCCCGAACTCCATGTTCACGGCAATCTTCGCCCTGGCACGCACTGTGGGCTGGGTAGCCCAATGGAATGAAATGATGTCAGACCCTGGCTCCAGAATCGGCAGGCCTCGCCAGTTATATACTGGTTCGGCCCGACGTGATTTTATGCCGCTTGATCAGCGGTAACATCTGGAGCATAAGATAAAAAAGGGGCATAGCCCCTTTTTTAATTACGTACTACAAATTGCCTGCAATTTATGCAGAGAAGGAAGAACCGCAACCGCAGGTCGTCGTGGCATTCGGATTACGAATCACAAATTGGGAACCTTGCAGGCTATCCTGATAATCGATTTCAGCTCCTACCAGATATTGCAGGCTCATTGGATCAATCAGCAATGTCACGCTATCTTTCTCTACCTGCGTATCGTCGTCATTCACGGTTTCCTCAAACGTGAACCCATATTGGAAACCCGAACAACCACCCCCGCTGACAAATACACGCAATTTGAGATCGGGAGAACCTTCCTCATCGATCAGCTCTTTGACTTTCTTGGCAGCATTCTCGGTAAAAACCAATGGGCTTGGAATTGCTTCTGTCACAGCGTTCATAATTTAACTCCTTAAATCCTAAACTGAATTCATTATCCTGCGCTTGACTTTCAGGGTCAATCTTTATCCGCAGGCAGTCCTGTAGTACGTTGGATTTCTGTATCGCCGATATACACCAACTGGCCTTCGATAATGGCGCCAGTATGGATCTCCAGCGACTTGTAGTAGACATCTCCATTAATTCTTGATTTGGCATGCAGCTCCAGATATTGACTGGCACGTACGGGACCCGTTACCTGTCCATTCAATACAATATGTGCAGCCGTCACAGCACCTTCAATACTACCCTGTATCACCAGCATGCTCGGGGTTCCTGTCTCATTCACGTCGCCCTTGATGCTACCATCGACACGTAATCCGCCACTGAACGAGACATTTCCTTCAATGCGTGCTTCAGCACCAATCAGTGTATCTATGCGACTTTGCGGTTTGTTCTTGTTTTTGGAAAACATGCTGATCCTCAGTAAGTATTGCCAAACACTTAACCCGGCAAGCCAACCTTTTGACTAATATTGGGTTGCTTAGCCCCGTTTTCAAGAAAACTGGCCTCTACCATTTCGCCGGTAACACCATCGGGTAAAGTGAAACTACCGTCCACACGCTGGTAATACCGGAAATTGATCTTGATTTGTGCAGCATTGTCCTGATCATTCTTCAATGGCATCTTGACCTTGGTACCTGTTGCATCTGTGCCTTCCAGGGCAAGCTTCAGGCTGCCCTGTATTGCCTTGCTGTGTGACCCCTGTTGGGATAACACCAAGTGATACTGGTATTGATTGGCAGCCTTGCCTTTTTCCAGCTTGAAACTATTAAGCTTCGCCCTATCACCGCTGGCGTTTTCCTCAAGGATACTTTGGTAGAAATTCACACTTTCCTTGAGCTTCATGCTTTCTTCCTGCACACCAGCCAGTTCTTTTGCCAATCCCTCTTGCATTGCACGCTGCACTTGCAACTGGCGTTCAGCAAACACCACCTTGGCCAAGAGGGCTTCATCAGTCAACACCGGGCTGACATGGAAAGTCGGGCTGAACTTGGCACCTATCGTCAAATGCCAGTAGGCCAGCAAGTAACCTATGCCTACCAGCAATACGGCCGCCAGGGCTTGCCAGTACCAGGCGCGGTGCGATTTGATCGCAACGCGCCTGCCTGGTCTGTTAAAGTGCCGCTTGAAACGACGCGATAATCGCTTCATGACCAGATCCCAGCATCAAGGCAGCAAGGGCACTATGTTAAGGCCGCTTGTCTCATCAAACCCAAACATGATATTCATATTCTGTACCGCCTGCCCTGCCGCGCCCTTTACCAGGTTATCAATCACGGAAAGCACCACTACCGTATCGCCGCCCTGCGGCCTGTGCACCGCGATGCGGCATTGATTGGAACCGCGTACTGAACGGGTTTCTGGGTGGGCTCCAGCAGGTAACACATCAACAAAAGGCTCTTGGGCATAACGCTGTTCAAACAGCGCTTGTACATCTACATCCTTGGTCAGCCTGCCATAGAGCGTCGCATGTATACCACGAATCAGCGGTGTCAGATGCGGAACAAACGTCAAACCCACTTTAGCTGCATCAGCCATTAGTGCCAGGCCTTGGCTGATCTCGGGCAGATGTCTGTGACCCGCCACTCCGTATGCCTTGAAATTATCACCCGCCTCGGCAAACAGGGTATGAGTTTCCGCTTTGCGGCCAGCCCCGCTCACCCCGGACTTGGAATCTGCAATCAGATGATCGCTGTCAATCACTCCCGCTTCTAGCAAAGGCATGAATCCCAACTGGACGGCTGTCGGATAGCAACCTGGATTAGCCAGAAGTCGTGCCCCCTTGATCTGGTCACGATTTAGTTCAGGCAAACCATATACTGCCTGCCCTAATAGATCAGGGCAGGCATGTGTCATGCCATACCATTTTTCCCATACCTTGACGTCGCTAATCCGAAAATCAGCGGCAAGGTCTATCACTCTCACACCTTGATCAAGCAAGGCACGCGTTTGCTGCATGGCCACACCATTCGGTGTTGCAAAGAATACGACATCACAGCCCTGCAGACCAGAATCTGCAGGATTGGTAAATTGCAGGTCAACATAGCCCCGTAAACTGGGATACATATCCGCAACTGGCAAGCCTGCCTCCGTGCGTGAGGTGATCGCTACCAGCTCGACGTGGGGATGCAGTGCCAGCAAGCGCAATAACTCGACCCCGGTATAACCCGTCCCGCCTACAATACCTGCCTTAATTTTTTTATCTTGCATATCCGAAACACCATTCTGTGGTGATCAATGCGTGGACGGCATCGACCTGGAAAGACTAATAGTAACAAAAGGCTGTTAACTTTTAAAAACCCAAAACAAAAAAGCCGCAACAAGTGCGGCTTTTTGATAATACGACAACAGTAAAGCTTAGCGCTTGGAGAACTGTTTACGACGACGTGCTTTACGCAGGCCGACTTTCTTACGCTCTACTTCGCGTGCATCACGTGTAACGAAACCTGCCTTCGACAGGGCACTCTTCAGCGCTGCATCGTAATCGATCAATGCACGAGTGATGCCGTGACGAACTGCACCAGCTTGGCCTGATTCACCACCGCCAGTTACATTCACCAGAATATCGAAGCTGCCTTCGTTTTCAGTCAAGGCCAGCGGCTGACGCAAAATCATGCGTGAAGTCACGCGAGAGAAATATTCGTCAGCTGGCTTGTCGTTAACAACAATGTTACCGCTGCCGGACTTCAGGAATACACGAGCTACCGAGCTTTTGCGGCGGCCTGTACCGTAGTTATAATTACCAATCATCGCTGCTTATCCTTACGCTTGACTTTGGATTTTCAATGGTTGCGGCTGTTGTGCAACATGGTCATGCTTATCGCCAGCATACACCTTGAGCTTGCGGAACATGGCGTAACCCAACGGGCCTTTTGGCAGCATGCCTTTGACGGCTTTTTCCAAGGCACGGCCTGGGAAACGCTCTTGCATCTTACCGAAGGTCGTTGTGGAAATACCACCTGGGTAGCCGCTATGGCGGTGGTATTGCTTATCCAGCACCTTGTTGCCAGTTACCTTGATCTTGTCGGCGTTGACCACAACGATATAATCGCCCGTATCAACGTGCGGTGTGTAAATAGTTTTATGCTTGCCGCGCAGACGGTGTGCAATCTCACTCGCCAAACGGCCCAGCACCAAATCCGTAGCATCTACTACGAACCAGTCGCGCTTTACTTCATGCGCTTTTGCAGAAAAGGTCTTCATCGGACAAACCAATATTCGCTGAAAAAATTAAGAGGCGGATTGTAAGTCACTGAGGGGCGCTTTGTCAAACATTTATCGGGCGAAAATTTCAATCCGCATGAATACTTAAAAAGCATGCTTAAAGATAAGCGGCTGACAGGAGCCCCAAGAATACCACTGCACCCAACCAGTTGTTATGCAGAAATGCCTTGAAACAAGGCCCGCCCTGACGGTCACGGATCAGGCTGTAATGATACCCCGCTATCGTTACAGCCACCAGCAGCCCGGCATAATATGGCCACGATAGGTACAGCCTGAAGCCCACCCAGGCCATCAAGCCCAGGAAGGCCAGATAACAGACCATGACAGCCAGCACATCATAACGACCAAAGAAAATGGCGGACGAACGTATGCCTATCTTGAGGTCATCCTCACGATCCACCATCGCATATTCAGTATCATAGGCAACGGCCCAGAACACGTTGGCCAGCAACATGATCCATGCCTCAGTAGCGATTTCCCCCGTTAATGCGGCAAACGCCATGGGGATACCAAAACCGAATGCAATGCCTAGATATGCCTGCGGAATTGAGAGGAAACGCTTGGTCAAGGGATAAGTGATGGCGAGGAAGAGTGCCGCAAATGAAAGCACAATGACTAGGCCATTCAGCAACAAGACCAGGCCAAAAGCCACCAGGCTCAAAATTACGGCCAGCGTGATGGCCTCTTTAACATTAACCTCGCCCGTGACCAATGGTCGTAAATGTGTCCGCTCTACGTGGCCATCAAAATCACGGTCGGCCAGATCATTCATGACGCAGCCTGCAGAACGCATCAATACCGTGCCAGCGATAAACACTAATACCACCAGCCAATCCGGCCTGCCCTGCCCCGCGATCCACAATGCCCATAACGTGGGCCACAGCAATAGCAATATGCCTATGGGCTTGTCCAGCCTGGTCAGGCGTATATAGGCATTCATTTTCCGTCGCCAGTTTGTATGTAATTGCACGCTCATGTTAAACGTCGCCTTGCTGCTTCAATTGTAGGACTGCTGGTAGGAATATCTCCGTCACCAGGATGGTCGAGCGTTTTAAGGAAAATACAGAGCGCCTGGCCCATAATACATTCGGCAATTCCGCTAAGCCCGCAGCAGTACGGCGGTAAAGAAAATGATGTCGGCCCAGCTTTTTATACTGCAGGGGTGTACGGCGCATTGTTGGGTCGGAGAACAAGGTACTGCCTAATGACCGCGTACCCAGGTTGACGAAGCCACGCCATGCGCCCTGCATGGCAGCATATGGCAGTACGCTATGGGCAAACACGACAGGGTTGGCCTCGCATTGCAGATGCACGTCCCGCAACAAGGCCTTGCGCCTCGGCAGGCTGCGCAAGAGCCGTGCCTCACTGGGATGCGGCTTGGCCTGCTGCACATGCACAGGGCGCACGGAGAATTGCCGGCACCGCGCTTGCAGGCGCCTCGTCAGGGAGCCCCCATCAATCAGCCAGGGTCTATACGCAGCACTTCCAACCGGCTTGTTCGGCCAGCGATCCCGCGCTTTGTGTGGATAGAAGAATGCTTTCACAAGTGGATTATCTCAAACTTTGACCAATTCTTCCGCATGCCCCAGCCAGCGTTGCAGATGGACAGCGGCAGCCTGTGAAGGCTGTTGCAGCAATTGCTCGGCTATCGCCATGGCAGCCTCCAGCAAGTCGGCATCACGTTCCAGGTCTGCAATCCTGAGCATGGGCACACCGCTTTGGCGGATGCCCATGAACTCGCCCGGCCCACGCAATGCGAGATCTGCCTTGGCGATGGCAAACCCATCACTGGACTCATAAATAATCTTGAGTCGTGCCCGCGCTGTTTCAGACAGCTTGCCATCCTGGTAAAGCAATATACAGCTGCTTTTTTCCGCTCCGCGCCCGACCCGTCCGCGCAATTGATGCAATTGCGACAATCCCATGCGCTCCGCATGTTCTATCACCATTAAGCTGGCATTCGGTACATCCACACCAACTTCAATGACAGTTGTGGCCACCAGCAACTGGGTCTCGCCACCACTGAACGCAGCCATGACAGCCTGTTTTTCCGCCGCCTTCATGCGTCCATGCACCAAATCCACCCGCAGATCAGGGAAAGAGGTTTGCAGGATCCCGTAGGTTTCCATCACCGTCTGTAACTGCAAGGCTTCAGACTCTTCAATCAAGGGACATACCCAGTATGCCTGTCTGCCCTGCATGCAGGCTTCGCGCACACGCTCCAGCACCTCATCCCTTCGGGCATCAGACACCAGACGTGTCACCACCGGGGTACGCCCAGGCGGCAGCTCATCAATCACAGACACATCAAGATCGGCAAAATAACTCATGGACAGGGTACGTGGGATAGGGGTTGCACTCATCATGAGCTGATGGGGCTGTACCCCCTTCTGTCGCAATGAGAGGCGTTGCTGCACACCGAACCTGTGCTGTTCGTCAACGATTGCCAGACCTAGCCTGAAAAATTGCACTTGGTCCTGAAACAGGGCATGGGTACCGATTACAAGCTGGGATTCACCACTGGCAATGCTGTCCAGCATGACACGGCGCTCTTTCCTGCCCTGGCTGCCAGCCAGCCAGGCTACGCGTATGCCCAAGGGCTCCAGCCATGATTGCATCTTGCGGTAATGCTGCTCGGCCAGGATTTCCGTTGGCGCCATGATTGCTGACTGCCAGCCATTTTCTATGGCCTGCAAGGCTGCCATTGCAGCCACTATGGTTTTTCCGCTGCCTACATCACCCTGCAGCAACCGCTGCATGGGGTGGGCTTGCTCCAGGTCCCGGCAGATTTCCATGGCAACTTTCTGCTGGGCGGATGTCAGGGCAAACGGCAGGCTGCGCAGCAATCCAGTGATCAGCTGGCGTGATGGCTTGAATGCGGGAGCACCTTGTTGTCGCCGCCTTGCATAATGTTGGCGCATGGAAAGTTGCTGGGCCAGCAGCTCATCAAAAGCCAACCGCCTCCATGCCAGACTGTTCCGTTCTTGCAGGCTATAAAGATCAGCATTGGGCGGCGGATGATGCAAACTGTGGAGACTGGCAGCAAATCCCGGCAGATTGAGCCTATGGTAAATCTCTTCGGGCAGGGTTTCGGCCAGATCCGCATGCGCCAGCGCCCAGGAAATCCCTTTGCGTAGACTCGCCTGGGTCAAGCCAGAAGTTGTAGGGTAGACCGGGGTCAGCGCTTCCTGTACCGGCTCATCCTCTGCAACCGCACGATATTGAGGATGCACCATTTCCCAGCCAAAAAACCCGCCCCGGACTTCACCAAAAACCCGGACATGAGTCCCAACCTTGAGGCTGGCCACCTGGCTCGGATAGAAATGCAGGAAACGCAGGCTGATCTGGCCCGACTCATCCCGCAGTCGGCAGATCAAGGCCTTGCGTGGACGGTATTGCACCTCCGCATGTACGATTTCGCCCTGCACCTGGGCCTGCTCACCACTGCGCAAATCACGAATTGCACTGATCCGGGTTTCATCGACATACCTTAACGGCATGTGAAGCAGCAGGCCCTGCACGTTGAAGATGCCAAGTTTCTGCAACCGGGCCACCAACGCTTTGGTGAAGCCCTTGAGTCCATCAAGCCTGGTATTGCCGGGAATTGGCTGCGCCATTCTCTAGGGCCTATTCGCACAATCTGGATGGCACATCACGTATGGAAAGGATTAGGCGCCGATCTCCATCACGCCATCAGCTTCCACCAAGGCGCTTCTGGGCAGTTGCGCCACACCTACGGCTGCACGTGCCGGATAAGGTTGGGTAAAGTATTCTGCCATGATGGTATTCACCAATGCGAAATGGGACAGGTCCGTCAGGAAAATATTAAGCTTGACCACATCAGCCAGGGATCCACCTGCAGCTTCAGCCACGGCCTTGAGGTTTTTGAACACACGATGTACCTGTGCCTCAATGCCATCGACCATTTCCATGCTGGCAGGATCCAAACCGATCTGGCCGGAAAGGTATACCGTGCTGCCATTGACCTTGACTGCCTGTGAATAAGTCCCGATTGCTTGTGGAGCACCTTCGGTATGAATGATCTGCTTTGCCATCAATTACTCTCCTGAATGTAAAAATGTCTTTTGTTATTGGATACGCTGCTCATTGCCTGAGCCCTTGACGCGATTGATCCTGACAACATCAGGGATCTTGCGCAGGCGCCGCATAAGCTCAGCCAGGTGTACACGATTTTCCACCTGTACCGTGAAATTCATATTGGTATAGGTGCTGTTATCCGCTTCTTCCATGCTGACATTATCAATGTTTGAGCCAGCCTCTGCGATGCCGGAAGCAATCTTGGCCAGCATGCCCCTCCGATTGGCCACCACCAGCTTGAGACTGACTTTATACAACCTGTGGCCTTGCGGATCCCATTCCACATCCAGCCATTTATCAGGATCAAGACGGAATTTACGTATCGCCGGACAATCATGCGTGTGAATGACCAAGCCCTTGTCCTTGTTGATGAAGCCCAGAATGGGGTCACCAGGTATCGGACGGCAACATTGGGCGAACTGCACCGCCATGCCTTCAGAACCACGGATAGTGATGGTATCCAGCACTTTGGCCGCAGGCTTGTGATTGCTATCAACCACATCCTGCTGGCCAGCCTGCGCCATCAGCTGGTGCGCTACCATGACATTCAAGCGCTTGCCCAGCCCCACATCAGCCAGGATTTCATCTTTGCTCTTGGCACCATAATCCCGCACCAGGCGCTGCCATGCCGTGTCATCAATGGCTGCAGGATTAGCGTGAAGCGCTCGCAATGCCTGATTGAGCATACGCTCGCCTAGCAATGCGGATTCAGTTGACTGCATGGATTTGAGGTAATGGCGTATATGCGCCCGGGCCTTGCCGGTCAGCACATAGTTAAGCCAGGCCGGATTAGGATGGGCATGAGCCGCGGTAATAATTTCCACATGGTCGCCATTGTGCAGCTCGGTACGTAGTGGAGCCAATTCCTGGTTGATCTTGACCGCCACGCAGCGATTGCCGATATCTGTATGTACTGCATAGGCAAAATCCACTGCGGTCGCGCCCTTGGGCAGAGCCATGATGGTGCCCTTAGGCGTGAAAACATACACCTCGTCCGGGAACAGGTCCACCTTGAAGTGCTCCAGGAATTCTAGTGAGTCCGCACTTTCACTTTGGATATCAAGCAGGCGCTGCAACCATTGGTGTGTTTGCTGCTGCAGTGCTGTCAGATGGGCATCCGTTGTTTTGTAAAGCCAATGGGCGGCCACGCCGGCATCGGCGATATTGTGCATTTCACTGCTGCGTATCTGCACCTCGATCGGCGTACCAAACGGGCCGAACAAGGTGGTATGCAGCGACTGGTAGCCATTGGCCTTGGGAATGGCAATATAGTCCTTGAACTTGCCTGGAATGGGTTTATAGAGGCTATGCAGCACGCCTAGCGCGTAATAACAGGTTGGCAGGTCTCTCACGATCACCCTGAACCCGTAAATATCGTAAATCTGCGAGAAAGTAACGGTCTTGCCCGTCATCTTTTTGTAAATACTGTAGAGATGCTTCTCCCGACCAGTCACATCTGCCTCTATATGGCTTTCCTGCAAGCGCTGGCGGATGGAATCAAGGATCTTGCCCACTACCTCCTTGCGATTGCCGCGTGCCGCCATCACGGCCTTGGAAATCACGCGGTAACGCATGGGGTAAAGAAACTTGAAGCTCAGGTCTTCCAGTGTCTGGTAAATCTCGTTCAGGCCCAGTCGGTTGGCAATGGGCGCATAGATATCCAGCGTCTCGCGCGCGATGCGTTTCTGCTTTTCCGGCTTCATCACATCCAGCGTGCTCATGTTGTGCAGGCGGTCGGCAAGCTTCACCAGGATGACGCGCACATCCTGCGACATGGCCAGCAGCATCTTGCGGAAATTCTCTGCCTGTGCCTGAGTGGCGCTCTGGAACTCAATCTTGTCCAGTTTGGACAAGCCGTCGACCAACTCGGCCACCTGCTTGCCAAATTGATCACTGATTTCCTGTTTGGTGACCCCCGTGTCTTCAACCACATCATGCAGCAAGGCAGCAATCAGCGTTGGCGGATCCAGGTGGAGGTCAGCCAGTATGCCGGCAACACTGACAGGATGGATGACATACGGCTCGCCGCTGCGTCGCACCTGTCCTTCATGGGCAGCAGCACTGAAGCGATAAGCCGCCCAGATTTGTTCTATGTCTTCTTGCTTGAGATATTCCCGCAAACGCAGGGTGAGTCGAGATTCTTCGCTATCGGCTGGCAGCAAAGGGGCTGGTGAAACGGTTTCTGCTGGTCGTTTGGCAGCGGTTTTAGGCATAAATTATGAATAGTTACTAACAAAAACTCTCGCCAACTCGGCCCACATATCGTGGGCCGATTGCACAACCAGACTATTAAGCGTTATGCAACGCCGGCGAATCAGGCATGTCCGCGATTGAGCACTTCCAGGCCAACCTTGTTGGCAGCAATTTCACGCAACGCCAATACTGTCGGCTTATCCTTGTGACCATGCACATTCACCAGCGGTTCAGATCCATTAGCCAGCTGGCGTGCACGATATGCAGCAACAAGGGTAAGCTGGAAGCGATTTGGAATTTTTTCCAGACAGTCATCAACGGTAATACGTGCCATTTTACGGGGTTCTCCTGAATACTTTAGGGTTTACGCACCGAGAGCTGAAGAGAATTACAGCAGGCCCTGCACCATTGCCTGGTGCCTGGCCAGCTGTTTGTCACGCTTCAATCTCTGCGTGCGGATAATTGCGCGAAGGTCTTCCAGCGCATGTTCGAATCTGTCGTTGATTGTAACATAGTCAAACTCGGCAACGTGGCTCATCTCTTCCTTGGCAGCAGCCAGCCTGCGTTGGATCACCTCTGCACTGTCCTGTCCGCGATTATTGAGGCGCTGCTCCAGTGCCTCAATTGACGGTGGCAGGATAAAAATACTGATGGCATCGGGATATTGCTGCCTGACCTGCTGGGCGCCCTGCCAGTCAATCTCGAGCACTAGGTCACAGCCTGATGTCAACACACGATTGACCGTAGATTGCGAAGTGCCATAGTGTGCGCCATGAACCTGGGCACTTTCAAGAAAATCCCCATGATTGAGCATCTCGATGAATACCGGTTCATCCACAAAATAATAATGCACGCCATCCATTTCGCCCGGCCGAGGCTGACGCGTAGTGTGGGAAACCGATAACTTGACGTGCTCATCGGCATCCAGCAATGCACCGACCAAGGAAGTTTTACCAGCCCCCGAAGGTGCCGTAATGATAAAAAGATTACCCATCATGACTTGTCCATCGTTACATATCTAGAAAGCACGCTTACAGCGCAATCTTGCGCTTATAGCGTATGGACGACAACAAGGCCGCCACAATAAATACTACTCCTATCAGGCCCGTGATCACCTCTGGCACATGCTGGTAAATTGAATAGAACATCACCAGCCCCAGCACGCCTATGGCGTAATGCGCACCATGCTCGAGGAATACATAATTATCCAGCGTTCCCTTGTAAACCAGCCGCACGGTCAGGGAGCGCACGAACATAGCGCCTATGGTTAACCCCAGCATGATGATCACCACATCGCGGGTAATGGCAAACGCACCGATCACTCCATCAAACGAGAACGAGGCATCCAGGATTTCCAGGTAGAGAAAACCCATCGCACCATTGCGCTTGGCGGTTTTGGCAATCGCATCTCCTTCCGCCTGGGAAGAGAAAAAGCTGCCCATGCTATCGATCAACACATACAACACCACTCCGCATAATCCCGACAGCAAGATCGTCAGCCGCTCCTCCTGCGAGATGGGCAGGAAATTCTGCAACGCAAGCAAGATCAGCAGGATCACCACTATACTGATGGACTCCATGCGTCCCAGCCTTCCTAACGCGGCCTCCATACGCCCTAGCCAGTGCAACTCCTTGCCTGAGTCAAAAATGAAACTGAGGAATACCAGAAACAGGAAAGAACCACCAAACGCCGCAATGGCCGTATGCCCATCATCCAGATAATCTGCATAAAGCACAGGATTGTTGATAGCCATATGCACAACATCAAATAAGCCCTGTCCGGTTGCCACGGCCACCAGCAGCAAGGGAAACAGTAATCGCACGCCAAATACGGCGATCAGTATCCCTACAGTCAGGAATATATGTCGCCATTTCTCGTCCATTTCCTTGAGAATGGAGGCATTCACCACTGCATTATCAAAAGAGAGACTCACTTCCATAATCCCCAGGATCAAGGCCACACTGAGTGCAGGCCAGATGCCGGCAATGCTGCCCTTCAGCTCGTATCCCCAGAGTGCAGCCAGCCCAAGGCAGACAAATGTCACAAAAAATGAGTATCGAAAATCGCGCATTAATATTCCGGATCGTTTGAAATGAATGTCTAGTCCCGCCAGATAAGCATATTGGCAGGGACGCATATTTTATGGGCTGACGATTACTCGATGTTCTGAATCTGCTCGCGCATTTGCTCTATCAAGAGCTTGAGAGCCATGGATACCTGTGAAACCTCGGTAGAAACTGACTTGGCCCCCAGTGTATTGGCTTCCCGGTTCAGCTCCTGCATCAGGAAGTCCAGGCGCTTGCCAGCAGGGCTGCCTGCCTCCAGAATGCGCTTGACCTCTTCAATGTGTGCCCCCAGGCGGCTCAGCTCCTCATCCACATCGATACGCTGGGCAAAAATCGTGAGTTCCTGACGCACGCGCTCCTCATCAACAGACTTGAGCGCCTCCTGCAACTTGGCGGATAAACGCTCCTGGTAGACTTTCAACTGAGCAGGCAGCAAGGGCCGTACCTGGGCCACCAGCACCTCCATTTCCGCCAGGCGGGAGTGTATCAGCGCCTTGAGCTTGATCCCCTCTCGCGCACGTGATCCAGTCATATCTTGCAATGCCTGCATCAGGCTTTCCTTGATGGCCTCGGCCAACGCCTCATGATCTGCTGCATCACTCAGCATCACACCTGGCCAGCGCAGGATATCGGCGACGCTCAGGGGACGGCTTTCCGGGAAATGGCGCTGCACACTCACCGTCATCTGCGCCAGTTGCTGCAGGACATTGTCGTCCAACTGCGCCTGGCGCTGGTCGGAATTACGCTGCATCAGGCTGATGCGGCATTCCACCTTGCCACGCCCCAGACGGGCGCTGATCAGCTCACGCACCTGTGGTTCAAACATGCGCACATTGTCGTCCAGCTTCAGGTGCAATTCGAGATATCTGTGGTTTACCGAGCGTAGCTCCAACAGCAAAACACCGCTTGCCACCTCGCGTTCCAGCGAAGCATAGCCGGTCATACTGAAAATCATGGTGATAAACGTTCCTGATTAAATTTGGCCCATGGTATCAAATCCCGGGGGATTCATGACAGAATAGCTGGCGAAAGTTTAGTGGCCATCGACCAATCCAGCATGCAAGCCAACCAAAATCTGGCCCTCCCGACAGGGTATCACCTCCAGGGTTATGAGATCAGAAAACTCCTGAGTGCAGGCGGTTTCAGCTTCGTCTATATTGCCCGCGACCTCGAAACACATGGGACAGTGGCCATCAAGGAATACCTTCCCAACACCCTGGCCTTGCGCCAGGAGGGCGTGCAAGTCAAGCTTCCCTCTGAAGAAGCCTCCACCGGTTTTCGCTTTGGCCTCAAATGCTTTTTTGAAGAAGGCCGGGCACTGGCCAATATCGAGCACAAGAATATTGTGAGGGTACTCAACTTTTTCCGTGCCAATGACACCGTCTACATGGTGATGCATTACGAGCGTGGCAAATCGCTGCAAGAACACATCCTGTCCCAGGAAGCGCCAATGGCAGAAATCGTGATACGCCGGGTATTTGGGCAACTGCTGAATGGCTTGCGCGAGGTACATACACAAAAACTGCTGCATTTGGATATCAAGCCGGCCAATATCTATATCAGGCTGGATGGTTCGCCGGTATTGCTGGACTTTGGCTCGGCACGTCAAGCGCTCAGCGAGACACCGTCTCCCTTGCCGCCAAGTTATACGCCAGGCTTTGCAGCACCTGAGCAATATGGTGAACGCAAACACCTGGGGCCATGGAGCGATGTATACAGCATAGGAGCGAGCATGTATGCCTGCCTGATGCAGTCGGCGCCATTGGCAGCAGATATACGGCTCAAAAAAGACCTTTTGCCTCCCGCAACCAAAACCGGTAAGGGTATTTATTCCAGCCATCTGCTTAAAGTCATCGATAGCTGCATGGCCCTGGATCATTTACAACGCCCACAAAGTTTGTTTGCGTTACAAAAAGCCCTGATGGAGCAGCAGCCCATACCGGGAAAGCCCGGATGGCTGCATCAATTGAGAGCGATGTTCAAGTAAGCCAAGCATCGCCAGAATCGGGAGATAACTGTCATGAAATTCACCATCCACCAAAGCAGTCGCAGAGGCGGCCGGAGATACAACCAGGACCGGCTGGCCTACTCATACAGTAAAAATGCATTACTGATGGTGGTCGCCGATGGCATGGGAGGATACAGTCATGGCGATATGGCAGCCCAACTTGCCGTCAAGACCTTGACTGCTGCCTTTCAGCAGATGGCAATACCCAATTTGCAGGACCCCGATCAATTTCTGCGCATGCAAATCCAGAAAATCCACGAGGCCATCCATCATCTCGCCAAGCAAAAATCGCTTGAGGAAATTCCCAAAACTACAATAGTGGCAGGCATTGTGCAGGATGACATACTGTATTGCGCCCATGTCGGCGACTCCAGGCTTTATCATATCCGCCAGCGTCAACTGCTTTACCGTACAGAAGACCACTCAATCATCCAGATGATGCTGAAACAGGGACTGGTTCAACCGGAAGAGATCGCCAGACACCCTGATCGCAACAAAATATATAACTGCCTGGGCGGCGAGACGCCACCCACCATAGAAATCAGCAAAACCCGTGCTTTACGCCAGGGTGACATCGTTTTGCTTTGCTCTGATGGATTATGGGGATACCTCAGTGACGAGCGCATTCTGGACATACTCAACAATGGCATGGGTATCAACGTGAATATTCCCAGCCTGATTGATGTTGCTGAACGGTTGGGCGGCGATAACAGTGACAATATCAGCGCCGCTGGCATGCAATGGGGAAATGCGCTTGAGGATGCATTGACCATTTCCACGCTGCATATGCCACTGGAAAATGCAAATACCATCATGAGCCCACTCACGGCACAAGATGTAGACAATCATGACCATGCGCATCAGATAGCCGACTTGACCGATGATGATATTGATCGTGCAATTGCTGAAATCCAAGTAGCCATCAACCGCAGCAAACGTTGATCCTGGTATTTCGCAGCATACCCTGCCCGCAAAATCAGTGCCGCTCGGAAAATTAAGCAAATCGATTATTCTGATCGCTTATAATAGTTGTTTTAAGTGCCAGGAAATTCCATGCGTCCCAGTCATCGTGCCGCCAACCAGCTTCGTGAGGTTGAACTCGTCCGTCATTACACAAAGCATGCCGAAGGCTCTGTTCTGGTGAAGTTTGGTGACACCCATGTACTTTGCACCGCAAGCGTGGAAGAAAAAGTACCTGGGTTTCTGCGTGGCAAGAACCAGGGATGGGTCACTGCGGAATACGGCATGTTGCCCCGCTCCACCGGCAGTCGCATGGACAGGGAAGCCGCCCGAGGCAAGCAATCCGGCCGTACACAGGAAATCCAGCGCCTGATCGGGCGTAGCCTGCGTGCCATTATTGACCTGGACAAACTGGGTGAGCGAACCGTGCATGTCGACTGTGACGTGATCCAGGCCGATGGAGGCACGCGCACTGCCAGCATCACCGGTGCCTATGTCGCCCTGCATGACGCGGTTTCCTACCTGCTGGGCAAGGGCCTGATCAAGGAATCCCCGCTCAAGGATGCGGTAGCCGCCATTTCCGTAGGCATCTATAAAGGAACACCTGTGCTTGATCTTGACTATATTGAAGATTCAGGTTGCGATACCGACATGAATATTGTCATGACAGGCAAAGGCGGTTTTGTTGAAATCCAGGGTACTGCCGAAGGCGAGCCCTTCCAGCGCGACGCCATGAACGGCATGGTGGCGCTGGCTGAAGTCGGCATCCGCGAATTGCTGGCCAAGCAGAAAAGTGTGCTGGGGATATAACATGGCCATGCCGTTCAACAAACTGGTCATTGCCAGCAGCAACCAAGGAAAGTTGAAGGAACTCCAGGCCTTGCTGCATGCCTTGGATATTGAAGTGCTGCCACAATCCGCATTCAATGTCCCGGAGGCGGAAGAGCCTTATGTCACATTTATCGAGAACGCCCTGACCAAGGCGCGCCATGCCAGCCGCCATACAGGCCTGCCTGCCCTTGCAGACGATTCGGGCATTTGCGTCAATGCCCTGCAAGGCGCACCGGGTGTACATTCTGCACGCTATGCAGGCGAACCCAGATCCGATGCGCATAATAATGCAAAACTGCTGCAAAGCCTGGAAGGCCAGGAAGACCGTCATGCGCATTATTATTGCGTGATGGTCTTGGTACGCCATGCCGATGACCCACAGCCACTGATTGCAGAAGGTATATGGCAGGGCGAGATTCTGGCTGAAGCCAAGGGAGAAGGCGGCTTTGGTTACGACCCGCTGTTTCTGGATGCCAAAACCGGCCAGACTGCCGCCGAACTGCCTGCCGAAATCAAGAACCGCATCAGTCACCGCGGGCATGCAATGGCCAAGCTACTCCATCAACTGGAAAGGCTGGCCTGATGAGCGACAAGTGGCCAAAATGGGTACGCGATGACGGCAGCGTTGTCTCTTGTACGGAAAAGGTCAAAGTCATGACCGAGAATTTTGACGAAATCAAGCAAATTACCCAGGATGCCCTGGAAGACGGCCTGCTCATGGAAGTCTCCGAAGCTCAGATGCGCCAAGCATTGCACCGCCTGGTGGATGAACTGGTGAACCCTTATCAGCAACATCATCAACATAGCGAAGATTGAAGAGCCGTCCGGCTTGGCACCTGTTGCAGGTGAAGTCACGGCTTCGGGCCTGCAACACTCCCCGCCGCTCTCGCTCTATATCCATATTCCATGGTGTGTCCGTAAATGCCCTTATTGCGATTTCAATTCACATGAGTCACGCACGGAAATCCCTGAAGCAGCATATGTAGATGCGCTGATAGCAGACCTGGAACAGTCGGTGCCTCGCATCTGGGGCAGGAAAGTCCACAGTATTTTCTTTGGTGGCGGCACCCCCAGCATCTTCTCGGATGAAGCCATAGATCGCATCCTCAGCAATGTGCGTGCACTGGTGCCACTGGCGCACAACGCGGAAATCACACTGGAAGCCAATCCCGGCACTGTCGATGCCGCATATTTCAAGGGATACCGCGCTGCCGGTATCAACCGCCTGTCGCTGGGGATCCAGAGCTTCAATAGCGACTACCTTGGAAAACTGGGGCGCATTCATGACGAACAGCAAGCTATCGCCGCTGCCGAACTCGCATTGCAGACATTTGATGCAGTGAATCTGGATGTGATGTACGCATTACCCGGCCAAACCATGCAGGATGCGCTGGCCGATGCCTATCGTGCCTGCAGCTTGCAGCCTGCCCATCTCTCGTTTTATCACCTGACCTTGGAGCCCAATACCCCATTTCATCGCACGCCGCCCGCATTGCCGGACGACGACACCAGCGCCGCCATGCAAGAGGCCATAGAGGAAGTGTTAGCAGGACATGGCTACCAGCACTATGAAACCTCCGCCTTTGCCCAACCTGGCAAACAATGCAGGCACAACCAGAACTACTGGCTGTTTGGGGATTATCTGGGGATAGGCGCGGGCGCGCACAGCAAATTAAGCTTTCATGACCGCATCACGCGTGAAAGCAGGCACAAACACCCCAAGCGCTACCTGGAACACGCTGCACGCGGCCAGGCGGTGGAAAATACCTGGACCATCTCCACCGATGAACTGCCATTTGAGTTCATGATGAATGCCCTGCGCCTCACGGGCGGATTCGACACTGATTTATTTCAGGCGCGTACCGGACTGCCCCTGAACATCATTAATCGCCAACTCGAACTTGCTGTGGACAAGGGACTGCTGGCCGTCACTCCCACTCACATCGCACCAACCATACTCGGCCAGCGCTTCCTCAATGAGCTGCTGCAACTGTTCCTGGATTAAAAGACCAGCCTCTCGAATTTTTCATGACATTTCCATTTGTGGGACAATCTCTGTATTACAATGCAGAATAATAGGAAGCGTGGGCAAAAAAATTAGGCTGCCCCTGCGTTTTTCAGGCAATCAGCATTGCTTGCCAATTAAGTGCTTATAAAACCCCACATAATAAAATTCGGGTCAGATATGGATCATCATAATAAATCCGTTGAAATTGCACGACAAACCCTGATTCAGCTCGCAAAAAGCCGGATAGAACCTACTCCCGAGAACTACCGCAAGGTATATAACGCAATCGACGGGAACAAAGAGAATCTCGAAGCTGAGTCACAGAGCGTCAGCAAACTTCTAGGCAAAGTGTTGGAAGAAATAGGCACACAACACCCACATCATGAGACTGTACGTTCCATCATCTTCCAGATTGAAGAACAGAACTGGGCTGAACTGGAAAGTGTGCTACGTCGGCTGTTTTCCAGTACAGCCTTGCCTGAAGCAGGACTTCCCACTGCATACCACCTGGATCTGAACAGCAACCTGGACCTGATTGAGCTATGGCGCAATATGCTCGTCAAAACCCTGGAGCTGGTCGTCATTCCCCAGCTGAAGGACATTCCAGAAGTAGAAGCACGTGCGCGCGAATTGCTCTCGCAGGCAAGGCAGGCAGATGCGCGCCACGATATCCTCAAGCTTGAAGAAACACTCAAGTCCATTTTATTTACCCTGGAAATGCAGCTGGATAACCAAAGCCAGCTGCAATTGCATTTGCTTCAACTATTACGCCTGCTTCTGGTAAGCATGGAAGCCTTGTTGCTTGAAGACAAGTGGCTGCAGGGTCCCACCGCGGCTATACAGGAAATTCTATCCAACCCACTGAATATCGAATCGCTCACCAAAGCCGAATGCACGCTGAAAGAATTGATATTCATGCAGGGGCAGCTCAAGCCGGGCCTGATCGAAGCCAAGAAAACATTGAAGAAGATGGCTTCTATCTTTGTCACGCAGCTATCGGAACTCACCGATGCAACTGGAGAATACCAGGCCAAGCTTGAGGGTTATCAAGATGAAATCAGCCATAGTGATGCAATCCAGGATTTGAACCAGATACTTAGCAAGCTGCTGGAAGACACTCGCATTATCAGCGTGGTAACGCAGCGCTCGCGCGAAGAGATCGTCGATGCAGAAGCCAAGGTGCGCGAAGCGGAAAAACAGATCTACGAATTGACGCTCCAGCTCGACCATATCAATGAAATCGCTCATGAAGACTACTTGACGGGCACGCTGAATCGCCGCGGCATGGATGAAGCCTTGGCACGGGAATTCAGTCGTGCTGACCGTTTTGGCATGCCGCTCAGCATTGCCATGATGGATATTGATCATTTCAAGCAGATTAATGACAACATGGGCCATGCTACGGGCGACCAGGCACTGGCCCATCTGGCGGCAGTTATCAAGGAGTCACTACGGACCACAGATGTGATTGCGCGTTATGGTGGCGAGGAGTTCATTATCCTGTTGCCGGGAACCTCTGAAAAAGACGCCATCAGCGTCATCACCCGTGCACAGCGCGAACTCACACGGAATTTCTTCATGCACGAGAATAACCGGATATTGATTACGTTTAGCGCCGGGGTTGCAGAACGCCTTTCGGGAGAGGATGCGGATGCGGTGATCGGCCGCACTGACAAAGCACTCTATCAAGCCAAGAACAGTGGCCGGAACCGTGTCATCGGCGCCTCAACTACATAGCCAATAACCACTGGCGAGATTATTTGCCAATGAGCATCCATAGAAAACCTGCGCACCAATGAACGCCTGCAGGTTTGTTAATCAAGGAATCAATCCATTCCTCAGGCAAGCAGCTGCCTTGCCCTGGCAATCGCCTGTTTCACCTGTACGGGAGCTGTACCGCCACGATGGTTACGGCTTGCCAGTGAACCTTCCAGCGTCAGCACTGCGTAAACGTCTTCTGCAATCTGCGGGCTGAAAGTCTGCAACTCGGCCAAAGGCAAGTCGGATAGATCACAGCCTTTTTCCACCGCATGACGCACCGCCAGCGCCACTACTTCGTGGGCATCACGGAAAGGAGTGCCTTTTTTCACCAAGTAATCCGCAAGATCAGTCGCCGTTGCAAAACCTTCTGCTGCGGCCAGGCGCATGGCTGGCTTGTTGACACGGATACCGCGCAACATGTCTGCATAGATTTCCAGCGTGACCAAGAGAGTGTCAACCGTATCAAACAGGGGCTCTTTATCTTCCTGGTTATCCTTGTTATATGCCAAGGGCTGGCTTTTCATCAAAGTCAGCAAGGCGACCAGATGCCCATTTACGCGACCGGTTTTACCACGCACCAGTTCAGGTACGTCAGGATTTTTCTTCTGCGGCATGATGGAAGAACCGGTACAGAAGCGGTCCGCAATATCGATAAAGCCAAAACGAGGGCTTGACCAGAGAATCAGCTCTTCAGAGAAGCGAGAGAGATGGGTCATCAGCAAGGCGGCAGCGGCCGTGAACTCAATGGCAAAGTCACGATCGGAAACCGCATCCAGCGAATTCTCACATACCGCATCAAAACCCAATTCGCGTGCCACGCGCTCCCGGTCTATCGGATAGCTGGTACCAGCCAATGCAGCAGCTCCCAGCGGCAAACGGTTGATGCGCTTGCGCGCATCGGCAAAACGTTCGGCATCTCGCTGCAGCATTTCAAAATAAGCCAGCAAGTGATGCCCAAAGGTAACTGGCTGGGCAACCTGTAAATGGGTAAAGCCAGGCATGACTGTATCAAAATGCTCTTCGGCCAGATCCACTATAGACAACTGTAATTTACGAATATGGATGATGGCATCATCTGCAGCTGCACGCAGCCACAAGCGGATATCGGTCGCCACTTGGTCATTGCGCGAACGCCCGGTATGCAAGCGCTTACCTGCGTCTCCGATCTTGTCTGTCAGGCGTTTTTCGATATTCAGGTGTACGTCTTCCAGATCCAGCAACCACTCAAATTGACCCTCGCGGATTTCTTGCAGGATTTCTGCCAGGCCTTGTTCAATGCGCGATACATCTTCCTCGCTGATAATCCCCTGTGCGCCCAACATGCGTGCGTGCGCCAGCGAGCCTTGTATATCAAACTCGGCAAGACGCTGGTCAAAACTGACTGATGCGGTATATTTCTTGACCAGCTCTGCCACGGGTTCATTAAAACGGCCGGACCAGGTTTTAGATGGGTTTTCTTTCAAAATCGTCGACTTCTCTGTCATGATGTTGCGTGATGAAATCACGGGGAATGATATTGCGCTAAATATGGCTATTATAAAGCAAAACACTGCTTATTCCGCCAAGTTGCCAGACCTGCGCAACCTGGGGGTTTGTCTGCGCATCCTGATACTGGTAAACCTGATTGGACTGTTTGCGTGCCTGGTGGCCAGCAAATCAGTGGCTGACACCATCCCCGTCTTCACCAGGCTTTCCGCTTTCCTTCAGCCCGTGCTGCTGTCCAGTCTGCTATTGCTATATGGCGTGAGTCCCTTGCTCAGACGGTTGACATATCCTGCCAGCGCCTTGCTGATCGTGGTGGGCATCCTCGTATTAAGCACATTGGCACACCTGCTGGCGCAAAACCTGCTCGGCCCGGACAGTCTCGACAGCCTGCCTCGCACGTGGCTGATCAGTCTTTTTATCACGCTTGCCGTACTCGGTTATCTCAACCTGCGCCAGCGCGCCCTTTCCCCCGCTGTGACAGAAGCCCGGCTGCAGGCTTTACAAGCCAGGATACGCCCGCATTTCCTCTTCAATAGCATCAATGCCGTGCTTTCCATTGTCCGCAGCGAGCCCAAACAAGCTGAGACCGCACTCATGGATATGGCAGACTTGTTCCGGGTGCTGATGGCAGATAACCGTGAACTGGTACCGCTGGCACAGGAACTGGCATTAAGCCGCCAATACCTGGCCCTGGAGAAGCTGCGGCTGGATGACAGGCTGCGCATAGATTGGCAAATAGACACCATGCCCCCGGATGCGCTGATCCCCCCGCTGATATTGCAGCCCCTGCTGGAAAACGCGGTATATCACGGTATCGAGCCCATCCCCAAGGGCGGCACCATTACCATCAGGATCTACAATAACCGCAAGCAGCTGCACATCGTACTGAACAATCCCTATCAGCCTCCCGGCAATCATCATCAAGGCAACCGCATGGCGCTCAACAATATCCGCGAACGCCTGCAGCTGCATTTTGACGCCGAAGCCAGCCTGGATACCACCACAGCAAAAACATATTATGAAGTCCATATCACGCTGCCATATCACGGAGGCCAAAGCACATGAGTGACGCATGCTTGACCGTACTGATTGCCGACGATGAAACCCCCGCCAGGAATCGCCTGCGCGAGTTACTCTCTGATATTCCGCATATCAAGCTGGTAGGTGAAGCAAGAAACGGCAAGGAGGCATTGGACCTTGCACAGCAATGCAACCCACAAGTCCTTTTGCTGGATATCCGCATGCCGGAAATGGATGGGATAGAGGCAGCGGAGCATGCGCAGAAACTGGCCATGCCGCCGGCCATTATTTTCACCACCGCATTTGACGGCTATGCGGTGAAGGCATTTGAGATGAGCGCAGTCGATTACCTGCTCAAGCCAATCCGGCAGGAAAGGCTTGTCACGGCACTTGGCAAGGCGCGCGCCCTACTGCCCGCCCAATTGGCGGCGCTCAAGCCCCTGCAGCACAGGCGCTCGCACTTCAGCATCAATGAACGTGGCCGGGTAATCCTGGTACCAGTCAGCGACGTGATTTACCTGAGAGCCGAACTCAAATACATCACCGTCAAAACCCGCGAACATGAATACCTGCTTGAAGACTCATTAATCTCGCTTGAACAGGAACTGGGTGATACGTTCCTTCGCCTGCATCGTAATTGCCTGGTGGCAAAAGACAGCATACTAGGCTATGAAAAACGCGAAATTGACGGCGAGAACGGCTGGCATGCCCTGCTCAGGGATATCCCTGAAACCATAGCGGTCAGCCGTCGCCAGTATCATGTGTTGCGTGAGCTGGCATCACGCTAGGCTGGCTAGCCGCTATGCTAGAATTACGCACTTAGCCATTATTCTTTAGCTGGACCTGCCGACATCCTTATGACTCCACCAAAAAAACTGGTCATTGCCTCGCGTGAAAGCGCACTTGCCATGTGGCAAGCCAAGCATATACAAAACCGCCTGCAGGAACTTTATCCAGATGCCATCATTGAAATCCTGGGCATGACTACAACGGGTGACCAGATACTGGATTCTCCACTGGCACGCATAGGTGGCAAGGGACTTTTCGTCAAGGAGCTGGAACAGGCATTGGCAGATGGCAGAGCCGATCTTGCCGTACACTCAATGAAGGATGTGCCCATGCACCTGCCCGATGGCTTCACGCTCGCAGCGATTGGAGAGCGTGAAGACCCCCGGGATGCATTTGTTTCCAATGAGTACGCCAGCCTGGAAGAACTGCCTGCCGGCAGCATAGTCGGCACTTCAAGCCTGCGCCGCCAGAGCCAGCTGCAGGCAAGGCTGCCGCACGTCAGGATAGAGTCCCTTCGCGGCAATCTACAGACCCGCTTGCGCAAACTGGATGAGGGCCAATATGCCGCCATTATCCTCGCTGCTGCCGGACTCAAGCGATTGGGGCTGGAACAGCGCATCCGCCAACCCATAGACACCACACAAAGCATCCCTGCCGTTGGCCAGGGTGCGTTGGGCATAGAAATCAATGCGGCCCGACAGGACTTGTTGGCCGTACTGGCGCCATTGAATCATGCCCAGACTGCCGCCTGCGTGGAAGCGGAGCGCGGCATGAGCCGCGCCCTTGCCGGAAGCTGCCAGGTACCATTGGGAGCTTATGCTGAACAGCATGGCAAGATCCTGACAATGACAGGCTTCGTGGCAAGCGTAGACGGCCGTGAGCTATTGCGCGAGCAGGCAGAAGGCCCGGTGGAAGCCCCTGAGGCCCTGGGCCAGGTATTGGCACAAAAGCTCATTGCTCGTGGGGCAGATCGTATCCTTGCCGCACTGGCAACGCATGGCTGACTTGCAGCATCGTCACATTGCTATTACAAGGCCGCAAGGCCAGGCCCATCGGCTGACCACCTTGATAGAAGCTGCCGGGGGCCATGCCATTCCCTTCCCGCTGATTGCCATCGCGCCGCTGGCGGATTACCGCCATTTCGAGCAACAGCTTGAGCTCTTGCCGCAACAGGACTGGATCATTTTCATCAGTTCCAATGCGGTGCAGAATGCCATGCCGAGGATACAGGCGCGCTACACCCCAGTGCCCGCCGGCTTGCAGTTTGCTGCGATCGGCCCGGTGACCGCTCACGAACTGCAGCAATATGGCGTAACCAACATCCTGCAGCCCGAACAGCGCTTTGACAGCGAAGCCCTGCTGGCATTGCCCGAAATGCAGTATGTCGCGGGTCAAGGAATCTGGATTGCGCGCGGGGTGGGCGGTCGTGAGCTAATGGCCGATACTTTGCGTGAGCGCGGGGCCCATGTCACTTTTGCAGAATGTTACCGCCGCATCAACCCGCAAACGGATGCAGGCATTTTGTCCGCTCTGTGGCAAAATGGGCATCTGGACACTGTCGTTGTCACCAGCAGTGAAGCCATGCGCCATCTGCTGGATATGACGAACAACGGTCAGGACCAATGGATACAAGACGTCGCCATCTGCGTCAATCACGCCAGAATCGCCGAGTTACCCAGGGCCCAAGGCCTGCGGGTCTTAGTAGCCGAGGCCCCAGGAGACGATGCCATGCTGCAATGTTTAAGTAAAGTTAGCCCAATATGACTGAACAACCCTCTTCAGAGCCTAATACTGCCAGCACACCACCTGCTGCCACACCATCATCAGCGACGATGAAAAAACCTTCGTTCTTCGCTGTGGTCGCATTCGTCCTGGTATTGCTTGCATTGGTGATACTGGCATGGCAATGGCTCAATACACGCCATCGCTTCAATGATCTGGAACAATCGCTGACCCAACGCCTGGAGCAGTTCAGCAGCAATAATCAGCAAAGCCTGGCATTGGCCAAAAATGCCGATGAGCGCAGTACGGAATCCAATGTACGCATTATCAAGCTCGAGCAACAGCTTGCTGAATCACGCGATCAGCAAGAGTCCTTGCAAACCTTGTATCTTGAGCTGGTCAATAACTACGACGAGCGGGTGATTGCCGAAGTAGAACAGCTGCTCACTATCGCCAATCAGCAACTGCAATTGGCAGCCAACATCAAGCCGGCATTGCTGGCATTACAAACCGCGGATTCCCGCCTTCAACATATAAACTCCCCTTTGGCCATACAGTTGCGCAAGGCCATTGCCAAGGATATCCAGCGCTTACAGGAGCTGCCACAGGTTGATGTCATCGGCATGAGCCTCAAGCTGGAAAACCTGACTGAAAGCATTGATACCCTGCCACTGGTCAGTGACCGCCACCCCAAACCCTTGCAACCTGAGGTCAGGCTGGATGAGGAAAACCAGATACGCAAACTGGCTCGGGAAATCTGGGAAGACCTGAAGCAAATGATTCGGCTGGAACGGATTGACCGTGCCGAACCACCCCTGCTGGCTCCTGACCAGACATTCTTCTTGCGCGAGAATATCAAACTTCACCTGCTGACCGCGCGCATTGCGCTGCTGCAGCATGATGAAAATACCTATCGCGCCGACTTGGACGCCGCTGACAAATGGATCAGGGGACATTTTGACGTGCGTGAAAACGCCACCACAACCGCGCTCACAACGCTGAAACAACTGTCTGCGAGCAATATCGTGATTCAGGTGCCTGATATCAGCGAAACGCTGGGGCTGGTCAGTAAGTACAAACTGACACTTGAACGCTCCAATAACTCGGAACGCGTTTCTGATCGCGTCAATGCAGAGCGGGGCCAATAGTGCGTTTATTGATCTGGATCCTGTTTATTCTGGCCATGGCCATAGGGGTATCGCTGCTTGCAGGCAGCAATGAGGGTTATGTCCTCATTGTGCGTCCGCCTTACCGGCTTGAGCTGTCCCTAAACCTGCTGCTGATACTGGTCATACTGGCATTTGTTTCCATGCACCTGCTGCTGCGTTTCATCAACTACGCACGTGACCTGCCCGCGAATGTACGCATTTACAAGGAAAACCGGCGTATCCGCCAAGGCCATGCTGCCTTGCTTGAATCGCTGCATGCCATTGGCGAAGGTCGTTACCAGGCGGCACAGAAAGCAGCCTCAAAAGCACTGGACCTGGGCGAGGATGCCAGCCTGACTGCGCTGATTGCAGCCCGCGCATCACACAAGCTCAAGCAGAAAGGCCAACGCGACTACTATCTGGCAGAGGCAGAAAGACTGGCGCCAGATGCAGCCGTGGCACGGCTGCTGCTCAATGCCGAACTGCTGCTGGATGACAGGCAATACAGCCAGGCCCTGAACGTATTGAACAAAATAGAAAAAATTGAGCCCAAGTTCGCCCCCGCCTTGCGCCTGGAACTAAAGGTCCAGCTGCGCTTGAACAACTGGGAGCAAGTCCTGATCATTCTGCAGCATCTGGAAAAGCGTGACGGCATGGAGTCCTGGCAAGCGCGCGAAATTCGTCATCAGGCTCATCAACACCTGATCGAGCGCAATGCTGGCGACCTGAATAGCCTGATGGCCTACTGGAAAAAAGTCCCGGAAGAGGATCGCCTGAACTCCCGCATTGCTGCCATGGCAGCAGAAGCATTCATTGCGCTCAACGCCGGCAACCAAGCGGCCGAAATATTGGAAATGAGCCTGACCAAGCACTGGGATAGCACCCTTGCTGGGCTGCTGGGCGAATGTGCAACCACCAACCCCCACAAACAACTGCAACAGGCGGAACACTGGCTACTCCACCATGAAGGGGATGCCAAGCTATTGCTGGCGCTAGGCAAGATGTGCATACGCCTCAACCTGTGGGGCAAGGCCCAGAGCTATCTAGAAGCCAGCCTTAGTGTTGAACCCCATGCGAATACCCATTTAACGCTTGCTCGCTTGCTCGAGAGCCGCGGCGAAACAGAAGCTGCCAACCGCCACTACCGTCTTAGCGTGCAATTCTGCCAGGAAGACAAGTAACGGCAAACCGCGCAATGCCGTGTCGTTTAAGGCGTTGCCGCCTTGGCAACAGGATTGGAGAAGGTGAAAGCATCGGAGAAGAACTCATGCTCCGGCAGGCCATGCTCTTGAAAATCCTGGTGTGCAACTTCCACCATCTGCGGGGCACCACAACAATAAACCTGATAAGCGCTAAGATCGGCATGATCTTCCAGCACCGCATGATGCACAAGCCCGGTCCTGCCTTGCCAGCCATCCTCGGGGGCTGGGTCTGACAGGACCGGTATGTAATCAAATAACGGATGCTCTGCCTCCCATTGCAATGGCAGTGCATGCATATAAAGATCTTCTTTAGTACGCGCGCCCCAATACAAGATCATCTTGCGCTGTACCCCATGATGCAGTGCATGCTCGATGATGGCCTTGACTGGCGCAAAGCCAGTACCGCCTGCCACAAAAATCAATGGCCGCTCGCTATCCTCGCGCAAATAGAAAGTGCCAAACGGCCCTTCCAGCCGCAGTATGGTTTTTTCCTGCATCTCGCTGAATACATAATGCGTGAACTGGCCCCCAGGCACCAATCGCATATGCAGCTCCAGGAACCGATCATGATAAGGCGCATTGGCCAGTGAAAAAGCCCTGCGCCTGCCATCTTTCAGCAGAAACTCGATGTATTGCCCAGCCATGAACTGCATACGTTCATTGCTGGGTAGCTTGAGTGTCATGCACATGACGTCATGTGAGAGTTTTTCCAGTTTTTCCACCCGCACAGGCATGATGCGCGGAGGAATACCCTCACCCGCCACTTCCCGGCACTCAATCACCAGATCGGACAAAGGCTGGGCGGAACAGAACAAGGCCTTGCCGGTCTTCTTCTCGTCCTCGCTCAAGGCGCTTTCAAAATAATCACCATAACTCACATCTCCCGCCAATACTTGCCCCTTGCACGCTCCGCAAGTGCCATTACGACAGCCATACGGCAGATTGATACCAGCATCAATAGCCGCATCCAGCACTGTATCGCCAGTTTCTACCGTCAGCACTCGGTCGCTGGGCTTGATGATGACTTGATAAGACATGAAATATTCCTAATGCAAACAGGCACTGATTTCAAAGGGCAATAGTCTAGCATAGCGTAGCCATGCCCCTTGCGGCTTACTCTTCGCGACGGTATTCCCCTTCGATCACATCACCGCCATGGTTGCTTGTACCACCTCCGGCGTCTTGCTGTCGTGTTTCACGTGAAACGAAGTCGGGCTCGTTTGCAGCATCAGCAGGCACTTTGGGACCAGCAGGAATCAATAACAGAATGACCGCAATCGCATCACTGATCACGCCGGGCAATATCAACAAGATACCTGCAATCAGGTTCTTTGCACTCCCGAACAAGGCTTTGATCGGCGTGCCACCGGCCTGGATGGTTTGCGCCATACGGCCCAGCATCAGCAGCTTTTCATCTTGTATTAAGCGCCATCCCAGCACCCCGACCAACACCAGGTAAGCCAGCACCAGCCAGCCATAACGCGCAGCAAGCTCGATCAACACCCATATCTCAGCAATAGGGAAAGCGAGTAAAATCAACAAAAGGAACAGAAAACGCATGAAACCTCAATCTCCATCATTAGAAGCAACCGATACACTCCTGGTGCTGACCAATCTGCCAGACCGTGAAAGTGCTGAAAAAATTGCAGAACACCTGGTTACGCACAAGCTGGCAGCCTGCGTCAACGTGCTTGCACCCTGCACCTCCATCTACCATTGGCAGGGGAAAATCGAACATGCTCAGGAGATACCCCTGATCATCAAAACCACTACCCGCAACTATCCAGCAGTTGAACAGGCAATCCAGGCACTACATCCTTACGAACTTCCGGAAATCATCCATGTCCCAGTCACAGGCGGATTGCCAGCCTATCTCACATGGCTACACCAGGAAACCAAAGCTTGATCTCGGCATTACACCGTTTTTTTCTGCTACCAGTGCTATTGCTGGCCGGACTGCTCCCCGCCATTGCATTTCCGCAACCTGGCTCCAGCCAGCTCAGTGACTTTATCAATAAAGGACGCAGTGTCTTCGTAGGCAACAATGAAGATAATATTCTGCCTCCAGAGCAAGCTTTCAAGCTTTCGGTCGAATTTATTAATGCCGATACCCTGCAGGCGGACTTCCAGGTTGCGCCTGGGCACTATCTCTACAAAGACAAAATCAAGTTCAAGATTGAGCCGGATAACCACAAGATAGGGCCTCCGACCCTGCCTTCAGGCGACTGGAAGCAGGACCCGACCTTCGGAAAAAGCGAAGTGTTCCACCAAGACTTTGCCGCTTCAGTCAAGCTGGCCTTGGCCAAACAGGCGGATGACAAACCAAACCACGGGATCAAGATCACCGCCACCTATCAGGGCTGCAGTGAAAAAGGCCTATGCTATCCACCAATCAACAAGACGTTTGAACTTGACGCTGCACATCCGACCGCTGGCATTCCCATAGGTTCGCCAACGGAACAGGATGGATCCGCCCAGTTGCTTGCCAGCGGCAACACTTGGCTGATCATTCTGGGATTTTTCGGTTTTGGGCTACTGCTTTCTCTGACACCCTGCGTGCTTCCCATGATCCCCATCCTGTCCGCCATTATTGTCGGGAGCAAAAAAACTGGGCGGCTGCATAGTTTCAACCTTTCTCTCGCTTACACACTGGGCATGGCAGCCAGCTATACCGTTGCTGGCGTGGCTGCTGGCCTTTCCGGGCAATTGCTGAGCGCCACCTTGCAGAATGCCTGGGTACTTGGCACAAGTGCATTGATTTTTATCTTATTGGCACTTTCCATGTTCGGCTTTTATGAGATCAAATTGCCTGCGGGGTTCGAAACCCGCATGTTGAATACCAGCCAACGATTCAAGGCTGGGCACTTTCTCGGCGTGTTTGCAATGGGTGTGCTTGGAGCCCTGGTCATGAGCCCTTGTGTGGCGGCCCCACTGGCCGGAGCATTGGTATATATAGGCCAGACTCAGGATATTGTTCTGGGGGGCACGGCCCTGTTTGCCCTTTCGATCGGCATGGGAGTTCCACTACTGCTGATAGGCGCATCTGCTGGCGCTATCCTGCCCAAGGCCGGACCATGGATGAATGCGGTCAGACAGTTCTTTGGTGTCGTCATGCTGGCAGTAGCGGTATGGATTATTTCCCCATTGATCCCCACCAGTCTGCAACTATTGCTATGGGCGGCATTGCTGATAGTGCCTGCCATTTTCATGCGGGCACTGGACCGTTTGCCAGAAACTGCAAGCCGTTGGCCCAGGTTCTGGAAAGGCATTGGCATCATCATGCTGTTGCTGGGTGCCACCCTTGTGGTAGGTGCTGCCTCGGGCGCAAAATCACCATTGCGCCCCCTAGAAGGCTTGGGTGGCTTTAACCACTGGACAACTTCCCTGCCATTTCAGCGCATCAAGGATATTGCTGAATTGGATCATCAATTACAGCAAAACCAAGACAAACTGGTCATGCTGGATTTCTATGCCGACTGGTGTGTGGCCTGCAAGGAAATGGAGCAGTTCACTTTCAGTGATCCCAAGATACGCACACGCATGGAAAATATCGTCTTGTTACAGGCAGACGTCACCAAAAACGATGCCAGCGACCTGGCACTACTCAAGCGCTTTGGCCTGTATGGCCCGCCCGGCATCATTTTCTTCAATGGCAAAGGTCAGGAAATACCCAATTCCAGAGTCATTGGCTACCAGGATGCAGGCCGATTCGAACAAACTTTAATGAAAGCTCACAATAGCAATGACTAAGCGCCTTGATAGGAAACACTTCGTTTATCTCGCCCTAGGGCTGATGGCAGCAGGTTTACTGATACAGAATTTTGCCACCAAGCCAAGCCTGGCACCGCCAGTTACAGTCTATGCCTCTACCAATACATTTTTCCAGAGCAGTTTTACCGATCTTGAGCAGGCTCAACAAGCTGCCAGCCAATGGCAAGGCAAGCTTCTGGTGGTGAATTTCTGGGCAACCTGGTGCGCCCCTTGCCGTGAGGAAATGCCTGAACTTTCAGAGCTCCATGCCCAATACCAGGCCCAAGGCGTGGAAGTACTTGGCATATCCTTGGATAATACGGAAAAAATGCGTGGATTTGCTGCCAATACCCCGGTAAATTACCCATTGCTTGCAGCAGACAGCGAAGGCATGGCAATCAGCGCATCACTAGGTAATGATAAAGGCGTAGTACCCTATACCGTCATCATCGGCACTGATGGTAAAATCGTGAAAAGTTATTTCGGGCGTATCAGCAAGGCTCTGCTGGAAGAAACATTACAGCCCTTGCTCAGCAAAACACCCACATCTCCCGGCTAGCTACAACTAAACGCCAAATTCCGTAAATTTCGTCAATCCGCTAGACAAAATACCCCAAATTACGGCAAACTTGCAGCCATCAAAGTTACACTGGCTATCAAAAGCCCCCTTCAATGGCTGATCATTCTTCCAATTCCGTTCTTGTACTGCACGGCCCCAACCTGAACCTGCTGGGTCTGCGCGAACCAGAGCACTATGGCAGAGCCACTTTGGAAACTATTGATGCGTCCCTGAAACAGCAGGCGCAAAAATCCGGCATCCTGCTGGAAACTTTTCAAAGCAACCATGAAGCCGAATTAATCGGGAAAATTCATGCATTGGCGAAACATCCAGTAGATTTCCTGATCATCAACCCTGCAGCCTTTACCCATACTTCAGTGGCCCTGCGCGATGCAGTGTCAGCCGTGAAGGTTCCCTTTATTGAGGTCCATCTTTCGAATATCTACACACGCGAGACCTTTCGCCACCATTCATATTTTTCTGACATCGCTGTCGGTGTGATCAGTGGCTTGGGCGCTCAAGGATATTCATTGGCGCTCGACTACGCCATCAACACTATTACCCGCGCATAAGCGGGCAAACTATCTTTAGAGGTTAAACATGGATTTACGCAAACTGAAAAAACTGATCGACCTGGTTGAGGAATCCGGCATCTCCGAGCTGGAACTGACCGAAGGCGAAGAAAAAGTACGCATTTCACGTCACCTTGCACAGGCCCCAGTTCAATTTGCCCAGCCTTATCTTGCTGCCGCTCCTGTTGCACAGGCCGCGGCGCCAGTAGTTGCTGCCGAGCCTGTGGCGGCTGCGATTGAAGGCCATGTCGTGAAATCACCCATGGTAGGAACCTTCTACCGTGCGCCATCACCAGATGCCAAGTCTTTTGTCGATGTAGGCAGCAGTGTCAGTGCAGGTGATACCCTTTGTATCATTGAAGCCATGAAGCTGCTAAACGAGATTGAAGCCGACAAGTCCGGCGTGATCAAGGCTATTCTGGTCGAGAACGGCCAACCCGTCGAATACGGCGAACCGCTGTTCATCATAGGCTAGGGGTTTACATGTTCGATAAAGTCCTCATTGCAAACCGTGGGGAAATCGCCCTGCGTATCCAGCGCGCCTGCCGCGAACTGGGTATCAAGACTGTTGCCGTACATTCCGAAGCTGACCGCGAAGCAAAATACGTCAAGCTCGCGGATGAGTCTGTATGTATAGGCCCCGCCCCGTCCGGTCAAAGCTATCTCAACATTCCTGCTGTCATCAGTGCCGCAGAAGTCACCGATGCTGAGGCCATCCACCCTGGCTATGGTTTCCTCTCGGAAAACGCCGATTTTGCCGAACGTGTGGAACAAAGTGGTTTTGCATTCATCGGCCCACGCGCCGAGACCATTCGCCTCATGGGCGACAAGGTCAGTGCCAAAGACACCATGAAAGCAGCTGGCGTACCTTGCGTACCCGGTTCAGAAGGTGCACTGCCTGAAGACCCGGATGAAGTCTTGCGTATCGCCAAGGCCATCGGCTACCCGGTAATCATCAAGGCCGCAGGCGGCGGCGGTGGCCGGGGCATGCGTGTCGTGCATACCGAGGCTGCGCTATTGGCCTCTGTCAGCATGACCAAGGCTGAAGCCCAGGCTGCTTTTGGCAATCCCGTGGTATACATGGAGAAATTCCTGGAGCAGCCACGCCATATTGAAATCCAGGTACTGGCTGACCAGCAGGGTAATGCTGTCTATCTTGGTGAGCGCGACTGCTCGATGCAAAGACGCCACCAGAAGGTATTGGAAGAGGCGCCGGCTTTCGGCATCACCCCAAAAATGCGTGAAAAGATCGGCACCGCATGTGCCGAGGCCTGCAAACGCATCAATTATCGTGGCGCCGGTACTTTCGAGTTCCTCTATGAAAACGGTGAGTTCTACTTCATTGAAATGAATACCCGTGTTCAGGTGGAACATCCTGTGACTGAGATGATCACTGGTATTGATATCGTGCAACAGCAGATACTGATTGCAGCCAACCAGAAATTGAGCTTCAGCCAGAAAGACATCAAGCTCTCTGGACACTCAATCGAGTGCCGCATCAACGCGGAAGACCCGTTCAATTTTGTGCCATCGCCAGGTCGCATCACCACGTTCCACATGCCTGGCGGCCCTGGTATCCGGGTTGATACTCATGCCTACCAAGGTTACATGGTGCCGCCCAATTATGACTCCATGATAGGCAAGCTGATCGCCTACGGTGATACCCGCCAACAAGCGATCGCCCGCATGCAGATTGCACTGTCTGAAATGGTCATTGAAGGCATCAAGACCAATGTCGCCCTGCACAAGGAACTGCTGGCAGATGCCGCATTCCACCAAGGCGGGACCAGTATTCATTATCTGGAACACAAGCTCGGTATAGCGACCAAGTAATGGCGTGGATCTCACTTAAAATCGAGGCACATGACAATAATGCCGACCAGCTAAGTGATGCCTTGATGGAACTCGGTGCGCTTTCTGCCATTATCGAGGATGCCAATGCTGAAACACCCGATGAACAGCCGATTTTTGGTGAGCCGGGTGATCCACCACCGGGCATCTGGCAGCAAAACGTTGTCAGCGCGCTGTTTGATGAGAATGCAGATATTGCAGCTGTGCTGGAAGTCTTGCGCGGAGCTATCGGCTTACGGGACCTGAGCTATACCACGGAAAAGATTGAGGAGCAGGACTGGGTACGTGCCACGCAATCACAATTCGAGCCTATCCGCATCCGCGACGACCTGTGGATTGTCCCCTCCTGGCATGATGCTCCCAACGCCGAAGCGCTTAATATCGTGCTGGACCCAGGCCTGGCCTTCGGCACCGGTAGCCATCCCACCACTCACCTATGTCTGGCTTGGCTCGCCGATACCATACAATCTGGTGAGACCGTGCTCGACTACGGTTGCGGCTCAGGCATCCTGGCCATTGCCGCCAGCAAGCTGGGCGCAGCTAAAGTGATAGGCGTCGATATTGACGCACAGGCTATACAGTCCAGTGACTACAATGCCTCACAGAATAATGTCAGCGCTGATTTCTTTATGGCTGACAAATTGCCATCCGGACAGTTTGACGTGGTGGTAGCCAATATTCTTTCCAGCGCCTTATCCGTGCTTGCTCCTGCCTTGGCAAGTGCAAGCAGGCAAGGTGGCAGGATTGCACTTTCCGGCATCTTGCGTGAGCAGACTGAACAGGTTTCGGCCATCTATGCCGAATGGTTCAACATGAACCCACCTGTTTTCATGGATAGCTGGGTACTACTCACCGGGACGCGGAAGTAAGGCAGCATATGCGGCTAGTGACATCCTGCCCAGCGTGCGATACCAGATTTCACGTCAAGCCGGAACAACTGGCCATACATCATGGCTTGGTGCGCTGTGGGCAATGCCAGCATGTATTCACTACTGATGGCAGGCTCTATGAGCTGCTGGAAAATGCCCCTGCCAGCCCCTCCTTCTCACCAGATACTATCGAAGCACCTATCGTTCATGAATATGGCGATTCATCGGAAGACCCTGCGGCCCATCTAGAAGATGCTGCATACCATACAGACCCAAACGATCTCCAGTTTGGGCAATATGCATCTCCATATTCCATTCCCGAAGAGCTCATACCATCTGAGGAAACCGCTCCTTCTCAACAGGATGAATTCCACGTACCAGAAACAGACGATTCTGTAGAAGCACCTTTGCCAGCTGAAGATATCCTCATCAGCCCGCACCCAATTCATCAGCCCCAGCCTGCTGCTATGCCAGATACGTTTCTAAGGGAAAAGAAATCCGGTAAAGCCTCCAAATTAAAAATCCCGCTATGGCTGACTATTCCTCTCTGCATACTCTTGCTGCTGACTGCAGCAGGCCAGGCCATGTATTTCTTCCGTACCGAGCTTGCCAGTCTTTGGCCAGCATCCAAACCCTTCCTGGTTTCAAGCTGTGAATTTCTGGGCTGCGAAATCCCGCTGTCAAAAAATCCCGAACTTCTGGCCTTGGATGACTCAGACTTGCAGGAAGATATAGAACATCCTGAAGTGATCCAGCTTTCAACTACACTGATCAACAACGCCACCTTTGTCCAGGCTTACCCCATGCTGGAGCTTACCCTGACGGACGATGATGACAAACCCAAACTGCGCCGTATTTTCAAGCCCAGCGAATACTTGCCTTCTGAAACCGACATTGAAGCCGGCATCCCTGCCAATGAGGAAATCCAGATCAAGCTTTCGCTGTCCACCAGCGGGGAGACCGTTTCTGGCTACCGTGTCTTCGTAACCTATTAAGCCGCTCCGCAAACCTTCACATACCAGCCGCTGACCATCCTGCTGGCTAATCACCCATAGAATTATCCTTTCCATCTAATGAAAATCATTAGGTCCAGATCATGATGCTGCGCATGGCGTTCAATCGATGGTTCTATATGATGTAAGTCATGGATTGTGTAGATGGATAAAGCCACTACATGATTTTTTCACTAAAACTTAAAGGAGACATATCATGTGGACCAAGCCAGAAGTGACTGAAATGCGTTTCGGTTTTGAAGTAACCATGTACGTTTGCAACCGTTAAGTTTTTGTACCGTACATAAAAAAACAGGGGCCATTGGCCCCTGTTTTTATCACAGGATATGCCATTGATAACCCTGCTTCATGCCAATTTCTGCAGACAAGGAGATTGCACGCTCCTGATTGCGGATAGCATGCACTCGATCGCCTGCTCCCTGCTGTAGCCCTTGCGCCAGGCAAGCGCCATGCGCCTGGTAGGCACAGGCTCAGCAAAAGGGATTACCTTGATTAAGGGATTGCGATACCTCTCAACAGCAGCACTGCAAGGCAATACCGTAATGCCCAGGTTGGAAGCTACCATGTTGCGTATGGTTTCCAGCGAATTACCTTGCAGCACTTCCCCATGACGTGACAACTCCGGACACGCCAGCACCACTTGGTTGCTGAAACAGTGGCCGCTATTCAGCAGCAATACCTTTTCATCTGCCAGTTCCTCGGCAAGGATAGACTTACGGCTGGCCCATGGATGAATGTCCGGAACGGCCACCACAAAACTTTCATCATAGAGCGGTTCATAACATACTCCCGGCACATCAAACGGCAGGGCAATAATGGCGGCGTCCAGCACACGGTTGCGCAACTGCGTTTCAAGATTGGCTGTCAGGTTCTCCTCTACCTCAAGCGGCATTTCAGGAGCCAGCTGCCTTAAGGCGGGAATGATCTCTGGTAACAAATAAGGACCGGTGGAGTAAATGACACCAAGCTTGAAGGCCCCCGCCAGCTGGTTATTACCCTGTCGAGCAATTTCCTTGACGCGGTTTGCCTCCTCCAGCGTCCTGGTTGCCTGTTGCACAATCTGCTCGCCAATAGGCGTCATTGCAACATCTTTATGACTACGTTCGAAAATAGTCACTCCCAGCTCTTCTTCCAACTTTTTCACGGCAAGGCTCAATGCCGGCTGGCTGACAAATGTTTTTTCCGCAGCGCGCCGGAAATTGCGCTCTTTCGCCACTGCAACGATAAATCTCAACTCACTCAATGTCATGTTAGTCTCTTGCCCATCGATAAATAATGCATATCAAAGTTTACCAATTAATAATCTGCAAATATAGGTTATCAAAAAAACCCATGACTTCATCTGCACCAGATTTGTGCGATAAATGGTAAATTGCCGGATTGTTTTTTCAGGACATGCGTGTGGATGCTGTTTTACACTGGCTGAAAGGCTTTACGCCCCAACAAACCTCGGTCAACCACAGGGAAAAGGCACGAGCGTGTCTGGGCGGCCTGCTTGGTATTTTATGCACAGGATACATGAGCTATTGGCTACTGGGCCCTCATAGCCTGCCATTCCTCATTGCTCCCATGGGAGCCTCTGCCGTTTTACTATATGCCGTCCCCGCAAGCCCATTGGCACAACCTTGGTCCATTGTTGGCGGAAATATCGTCTCCGCGATTGTTGGCCTGATATGCAGCCACTGGATTGCCGACCCTGTCGTCGCCTGCGCGCTGGCAATTGCTGGTGCAATCGGCCTGATGTTTGCCCTGCGCTGCCTGCACCCGCCTGGCGGCGCTGTCGCATTAACCGCCATCCTGGCTGGCCCCGTTATTCAAGATCATAGCGCCTACTTTTTACTGCTGGTCACTGTAAACTCAGTCATCCTCCTGTTGGTGGCCTTGTTCTTCAATAATGCCACCCGCCGCCATTACCCCCATCAGCCCAATCCTGACCACAGCAATCGCGCTCATCTGACCAATGACCTGCGCCCAAGTGACCGTATAGGATTCACTGCCAGCGACCTTGATGCTGTACTTAAGCAATACAACCAAGTGTTGGACGTGGCCCGGGACGACCTTGAGAACCTCTTCCTGCAAACAGAAATGCAGGCCTACAAACGCCGCTTTGGTGCTATCACCTGTGGCGACATCATGTCGCGCGATGTGATCACTGTAGAGTACGGCACCCTCCTGGAGGAAGCCTGGCCCTTGCTCTTGAAACACCATATCAAGGCGTTGCCTGTGCTAGACCGTGCACGGCGCGTTATCGGCATACTCACACGCTTTGATTTCATGAAGCATGCCAATCTTGAGGTGTATCAGGGATTTGACGAAAAACTCCGGCAATTTGTCCGCCGTACCCTGCTGGTGGAAACCGACAAACCCGAGGTTGCCGGCCAGATCATGACCAGCAAGGTACTCACTACCACGGTGGATACCCATATTGTGCACTTGGTGCCATTGCTCTCAGAACATGGCATCCATCACGTGCCAGTGCTTGATCACGAACGCCGCCTGGTCGGCATTGTGACGCAATCTGACTTGATTGCCGCCCTATATCGCGGACGGCTTGAGGAAACCAGCACATCGAGTGCCGATTAAATCATTGTGGCTTTGCTGCCGGTGGTCGCAAGGCCTGGAAATCAACACCGCTAGGGTTCTGGAACACGCGCAAACCAAACTCAGGCAGGATTGCCAGCAAATGATCAAAGATATCTGACTGAATGGCTTCGTACTGTACCCATACCGTGGTATTGGTAAAGCACCATATTTCGAGCGGAATACCTTCAGCAGAAAGATTCTGCTGACGCACAACCATCGTCATTTTCTGGTTCACGCGCGGGTGATTTTTCAGATATTGCTCCACATAGGCACGGAACGTCCCGATATTAGTCACCCTGCGTGCATTGATAGGCTTTTGACCATTACTGATCAACTTCTTGTTCCATTCCTCCAGCTCCTCATGCTTTTTCTTCAGGTAATCGTCGAGCAAACTGAAGTCCTGTAAATGCTCCAGCTCTTCCGGTGTAAGAAAATGGATGCTGTTCTGGTCGATAAAGATACTACGCTTGATCCGGCGACCACCGGACTCAAACATTCCGCGCCAGTTCTTGAAAGAGTCTGTGATAAAACGCTTGGTGGGAATGGTAGTAATGGTTTTGTCCCAGTTCTGGATCTTGACCGTATGCAATGCGATATCAATCACATCACCATCAGCATTGAGCTGCGGCATCTCCACCCAGTCGCCGACACGGATAATGTCGTTGGAGGTGATCTGCACACTAGCCACCAGTGACAACAGGGTATCCTGGAAAATCAGCATCAGCACAGCGGCCATTGCACCAATACCGGAAAGCAGGATCAATGGGGAACGGTCAATCAGGGTAGCCACCACCAGAATGGTCGCGATGATGTAGATGGCGAGCTTGACCACCTGCACATAGCCCTTGATGGGCCGGCGATGCGCATCTGGCCGTAATTGCCATACCTCATTGACGATATCGAGCACAGCCGCAATCGCGAGGCCAATGGTCAGCACGATAAAGCCATGGGCCACATTCCTCACTACTGCGACCAAAGCTTCCGGCAGGTCCGGGATCCATGCAATACCAATAGAAATAATCAATGCGGGCACGATATTGGCAAGCCGTGACACAGCACGGCTTCTGGCAATAGCCTGTCCGAAGGAAGCGGAGCGCAGCATCTTGTGCAAACCACGTACCAGAATATGCTTGACCAGCCAATTGGCCACCCATGCACAGAACATCAGCAGTAATACGCACAACAAGCTGAATACTTCCTCATGGCCTTGCAACCACCCTATTAATTGATTCCAGTCTTCTGTCATTATTCTCTTTCCCGCCTGTTACAACACATGTGACTAGTACGTAGCTAGTCATTTCGGATATTCCCAACACACCGAAGCAAAACACCGGAAGCCCTGGCAATCAGGCATCTGTGACATATTGATGAGTTTGGGAGCAGCCTGTTAGTACCCGGCAGGCTGGATAGGTTCATAAAAACCCATTATCAAAATCTCGCAATTCATGGAGCACCTCATTGCCATGATTGGGCTGGGCCCTAGAGGTTGTCTGGAATTGTCCTACATCAGGATCAGCATCAGCCTGATGCAATATAGTGCTGGTTTTGGCTATGATGGACCTTCAATTTTGAAGGAGAAATATAATGAAATTCCTGATCAAAGCCGCTGTATTGACTTATGTAGTGAAAAGAATCGCCAAATCCTATATCAACAAGGATTAAGCCTTTCAGGGAGCAGATGCTCCCTTTTTCTTGACCCCACTCCCGCTAAGGAAAACTTATGAACCTTCATTTAAGCTTGGCACCCTTGGTCTCATTGATTGCAGGCATTCTCATTTTGGTGATGCCTCGCTTGTTGAATTACATTGTTGCGATCTATCTCATCATCATTGGCATAATCGGCTTGGCAGGAGTCAATCACCTTTAACCACGTATAAAAAGTGGTCAAATTTGTCTCTAAACAGCGTCAATACAGGCTTTTATTAGAAAAATTTGCTGGGTTCTTGCCAAAAAGGGGTTTATTTGAGCGCAGGTTGTGATATTTTCTCCCCTGTTACTATTCATTCTGGTAACGGGGCGAAATATCCGCCTTACCAAAATTGCTTGATAACCCAATAAACACAAGGACTGGACATACATATGAACAAGACAGAACTGATCGAAGAAATCGCCAAGGAAGCTGGTATTTCCAAAGCTGCTGCTGGTAAAGCTGTTGATGCATTCACTGCATCCGTTACTACAGCCCTGAAGGGTGGCGATACAGTGACACTGATCGGCTTCGGTACTTTTGGCGTTTCCGCACGTGCTGCCCGCACTGGCCGCAACCCTCAAACTGGCAAGGAAATCAAGATTGCCGCCCGCAAGGCTCCTAGTTTCAAGGCCGGTAAGGCACTTAAGGATGCTTTGAACTAAGAATCTGCAAGAGAATGGTTCAATCAAACGCCAGCATCAAGCTGGCGTTTTTATTTGCAATGCCCGCAGGCAATAGGCAACTCTAGCCCAGGGATTTCTCAAAGCAGCGGCTGACAGGATTACCGATATAAGGGCCAAATGGCGCAATCTCGCGATATGCCATGCGTAAATAAAGTGCGATGGCGGCCGGTTGCAGCTTGCCAGTTTCCACCAGCATGCGCGTATAGCCTTTTGCTATTGCATGCTCCTCAATGGCAAGCAGCAAATGGCGGGCAATACCACGTTCCCTGGCAGAGGGTATGACATAGAGGCGCTTGATCTCGGCCTCCTGCGGGGAGTAGCCCTGCATGGCAACACATCCGAGGAGCCTGCCATTGAGCTCTGCCACCAGCATGGATGGCTGCCACAATTCAGTGGCTGCCGGCATGTCCGGATAAATCTGCAACAGCTCATGGTCCAGCCGGGCTATCAACTGTTGTACCAGAGGGTCATGCATTTCCCTTGGGGTAATATTGAGCCTGGCCCTGTTAAGGAATTTACTCCTCATCTTGGTCTGGGGAATGGTACTCAATGTCCTCGTAGACTGATTCAGCTATCGGCAACAGTTCAGCATGCAAAGCCTGCTCGGTGAGTGCACTGTATTGATTTTTTGCTGTCAGAACCTGATCTGGCTCAAGTGCCTGCAGCAGGGTTTCATAATCATCGCCTGACACGGAAAAATGGTCATCTACCTGCACAGGCCTGCTATAACTGATGGAATAGAGCTTCTGATACAACTCTATATCGAATCTGATATTAAAATGTAACGCTGCGCCGCTGTCTTCGCGAGATTCGCCGTAATCCATATCCACGATGACAGCGTTAATGCCCTGAATGCTGATCGCTTTACCATGTTGCGTCACTGGATGTTCCTTGATGGCTGAAGAACGCCATTTTACTAGGTTTGCATGCGGCTGGCATTCTATAAAAATAGTGATTTTAAAAAGGAAAAGGAGAAGGAAATGGCCAAGTTTTTCAAGACGGATGAAGAGTGGCAACAACAGCTCACTCCTTTGCAATATGAAGTAACCAGGCACGCCGCGACCGAACGCGCCGGGACGGGCGAATACGCCTATCACTTTGAGCATGGCATCTATCACTGTGTATGCTGCGATACCCCACTCTTTGAATCCGACACCAAGTTTGATGCCGGATGCGGCTGGCCTAGCTATTTCAGGGCCCTCGACCCGGATAATGTACGTGAAGAGGTGGATACCTCTCATGGCATGATACGTACAGAAGTGATCTGCAATGTTTGTGACGCCCATCTGGGCCATGTATTCCCGGATGGTCCCGCACCTACTGGCCTGAGGTACTGTATCAATTCAGCCTCACTCAGTTTTGAGCCCCTTTAAGATATGCGCGAGCTGGATGAACTGTTCTCGGCGCTGGCCAGGTCAAAATTCCGCAGTTCGTTCAAACTTGCCAGCAAAGATAGGGACTACCTGCACGCCAAAGGCCTGCCCGTGGTCTCGGACCATGCACGCGACTTTATTGCCAAAAGACTGGCGCCTGCAGAAATTCCAAACGATGGCAAGCAGACTCCCTTTCGCGGTCATCCAGTATTTGTGGCCCAGCATGCCACGGCCTGCTGTTGCCGCGGGTGCCTGGAAAAATGGCACCAGATTTCCCAGGGACGTGCACTCAATGCCATCGAACAGGAATATATCGTGAACGTCATCACACACTGGCTGGAACGCACTTATTAATCCTGATACTGCCTGGATTTTACAGAATCCCGCGGTATGCATATCATGGCGTCCCAAGCGGAAGATTAATTAGACCAGACCATGACCCAAGCTCTTCAGACCGATATATTGCTAATAGGTGGCGGCATCATGAGCGCCACGCTGGGCACCATGCTACAGAAGCTGGATCCATCACTCAAGATCGTCATGGTCGAACAGCTGGACAAGGTAGCCAGTGAAAGCAGCGATGGCTGGAACAATGCCGGGACTGGCCATGCCGGCTATTGTGAGCTCAACTACACCCCTGAATCAGGTAGCAGCATCCAGATCAACCGGGCCCTGAACATCAATGCGGCGTTTGAGGAGTCCTTGCAGTTCTGGTCCTGGCTGGTAGAACAAAAAGCCCTGCCTTCACCAGAAAATTTCATTAATGCCACTCCTCACGCCAGCTTTGTCTGGGGCGAAAAGGATGTCGCCTTCCTTCGCAAGCGCCACCAGGCCCTGAGTGCCCACCACCTGTTTGCCGACATGGAATACAGCGAAGACAAGGCAACCTTGGCTGAATGGATGCCCCTGGTCATGCAACATAGAGACAATCAATCCCCCGTTGCGGCGACTCGGGTAAGATATGGCACAGACGTCGATTTTGGCGCGCTCACGCGGTTATTGATAGATAACCTGCAACAAGGTACCAACTTCACATTGCACACGCGTCAGGCGGCCTGTGGCCTCAAACAGCAGAAAAACAAACGCTGGCAGGTGGAAGTCCGCGATAAAACTAGCGGACGCAGGAAAATCATTGATGCCGGATTTGTGTTCCTGGGTGCAGGTGGAGGGGCATTATCCCTGTTACAAAAAGCCGGTATCGCCGAGAGCAGAGGATATGGCGGCTTCCCGGTAAGTGGTCAATGGCTGGTATGCAACAACCGGAAAGTGGTAGAACAGCATTATGCGAAAGTGTATGGCAAAGCTCCTATCGGTGCCCCGCCAATGTCCGTCCCCCATCTGGATACCCGCATTATTGATGGCAAACCAGCCCTGCTTTTCGGGCCTTATGCGGGCTTTACCACCAAATTCCTCAAACAAGGCTCATTTCTTGACCTGTTGCGCTCGGTCAAACGCAGCAACTTGAGATCCATGCTGGGAGCAGGCGGCAACAACCTTGATCTCACTCGCTACCTGATAGGCGAAGTATTCCAGACTCATAAGCAACGTATGGCAGCGTTGCGTAAATTCTTCCCGGATGCCAAGGAAAGTGAATGGTCGCTATCCTATGCAGGCCAACGGGTTCAAATCATCAAGCAATGCGATGAAAAAGGCGGAAAACTGGAATTTGGTACAGAGATCGTTGCAGCCGAGGATGGCAGTCTGGCTGCGCTCCTGGGTGCGTCGCCTGGGGCTTCCACCTCGGTGCCAGCCATGATCCAGGTATTGGAGCGCTGCTTTAGTGCCCAATTGAAGACCAAGGACTGGCAAGAGAACATGCAAGAAATGGTGAGTTCCTATGGCCTGTCCCTAGTGGAAGATGCCGCCCTGTTACGCCGAGTCAGAACAAGAACCCTGCGTACCTTGAAGCTTGTCTGAACCCCATTGAACAGGCACTTATGAGGGAAGCATTTGCAACGATCCTATTCGGTCCAGATCTGCCTGGGATTTCCGCTTGTCCTACAAGCAAATCGGATTTTTCCAGATAAACATTCCTTCTCCAATCGCTTACATTAGCCCCACTGTCTTTTCTACAAAAGGAATAACATCATGAATGCGCTGATGAATCTTATGCTGGTCACCGTCATGTTTGGCCCGATTGCCTTGGGCTTCTTCTTCGGTTAGCAATAAGCAAGACCTGTGGCCAGATCGCAAGTATGGGTTGTAGTGGTGGCTTATAGCCATCTGGCTACAGGTTTTATTGATTTTCTATGTCCCGCGGTTTTCCCTATAGAAAAAAGTAATTGATTACACAATTTTCTACTCACATCGTCAGCATCCCAGCTTGTTCTAAGTAACTGCTCCAAGCACTCTTATCGCCCAACCCTGCCCTTACACGACATAAAGAACCGTGGGCCACATTCCTCTCTTTCCCGTTATTTGTGCGAGCCTCCGCTCGAATAATTTTCTACTCCGCGAGATATTTGAGCTAGCTCGGCAATGTATGGGCAGTGGTAAGCTGATTCCTACAGCTGATTCAGCGACATACCGATTAAGGTTTCACCATAGGCTGCTTAGAATGGACTCGTCTTTTAGATCAATACTAAATACAACGAAGGAGTCATACATGAAAGCCAATTTTAAAAGCCTAGTTCTGATCAGCGCCTTGTTAATGCCTGTTGCCACTTTTGCTGCAGATGGCGACCCTATCGAAACCAAGCTGAGCGATTCCGTGGTGACCACCAAGGTGAAAGCCGCCTTTGCAAAGGACAAGCTGGTTAGTGCCACTGATATCAAGGTTGAAACTGACAGCGCTGGCCTGGTCCAGCTCTCAGGCACAGCCAAGAGCAAGAAAGAGGCTGAACATGCCGTTAAGCTGGCAAAGGGCATCAAGGGCGTGACTGCTGTCAAAGATGACATCGTAGTGGCCGAATAATTGATCAATTTTTCGCCAAGATAAAAAATGGGGCATTTATGCCCCATTTTTTATGCCCTGTTTTGCCCCAGCTAGCTGGTTTTCAAATTGACGTTCAAGTAAACCAGTACTTCCATTTTCAGCTGGTCATGAAATTTTTCGCGGTCAAATCCATCAGGATCTGCGGTTGGTAATGATCCGCCATTTTTGATCTTGGCTGGAAAGGGGCTCAGGAAAGAAAAATGCCCAGCATTTTTCACCTCACGGAATGTCACTTTGTTTGCATCAGCTACACCATTGAGCACGATATCGGCATGCCAGCGCGGCGTATAAGGGTCATGCTCAGCAGTGAGCATGAGTATGGGAACGCCCACCCGCTTCAGCGACCCCTCCGGCATGTACCAGGCTGTAGCAGGCGCCAGCAATACCAGGACGCGCACCCTCGCATCATGCTCTACTTCCACACGTTGCGCCGTATGCAATTGCTCGTGCTGCAATTGTTCTGGCGGATACCAGGGCTGCCCGCCAGCAATGGCCAGCGCCGTGTACCCTCCCATTGAATGTCCAATCACCGCCATATTCTCATGTTGAACATGACGATTGAAGCCGGGCTCGGCCAAGATAGCGTCTATCGTCAATTTGACATGCCGCGGCCGATATTGCAGGTTTTCAATCAGTCCCTTGAATTGATTGTCCAGCCGGTTATTGCCAGCATGCTCAAGCATAGCCACCACATAACCATTCCTGGCCAGGTGCATGGTGATGCTGCGATATAACAGATGCGACCCGCCACTGCCGTGAGACACGATTACCAAGGGATAAGAACCTTGGGCCACAGGTGAATCTGGGCTCACATCCATGAGATATGGCCCGAAAGCGGTTGAAACAGGAGATTGCTGCGTGGGGTACATCACAAGAACGGGGAACGAAATTCCTGCCTGCTGATCAATGATCTGTAAATACCGGGTACCAACGAACATCACTATCCTCTTTTATCAAGGACTTAACATTCAAAAGACAAAATAAAAGCAGAGCACCTAAGTGTCTGCTTTTATAAAATTGGCGTCCCCACGGGGATTCGAACCCCGGTTACCGCCGTGAAAGGGCGATGTCCTAGGCCTCTAGACGATGGGGACAAAGAAACTTAACGTTTCTAGAGGGTGCGAATTCTAACTAAAAACATTGAATTGCGCCAGCAAATTTTTAAATTTCTACAGGAAATTGATAGGATAGCTACCCGACATCCTTGAATCATGCGCCTTGAATCCATTTTCTTCCCGCCGTATCGCCCATCTGGACATGGACATGTTCTTTGCCGGCGTAGAGTTATTACGTTATCCAGAACTACGTGGACAACCCGTAGTGGTCGGCGGCCGTTCAGCCCATCAACCGCAAAAATTGCCGGATGGCAGCCATCGATTTTTTAAACTGAGAGATTATAGCGGTCGTGGCGTGGTCACCACATCCACCTATGAGGCAAGGGTATTAGGCGTATTTTCTGCCATGGGCCTGATGAAATCAGCCCAGCTTGCGCCGGATGCCATCCTGCTGCCTACCGATTTTGAGTCTTATCGTCATTTTTCCCGCCTGTTCAAGCAAGCAGTGGCTGATATTGCCCCACTGATAGAAAATCGCGGCATTGACGAGATTTATATTGATCTCACTGACCATGCCGAAGACACTCGCACCCTGGCCCAGCGTATCAAGCATGCGGTTAGTGCCGCCACTGGCCTTTCATGCTCTATCGGCATAGCCCCCAACAAATTGTTGGCAAAAATCGCCTCGGATCTTGATAAGCCCAATGGGCTGACCATTATTGATAGCGAGAGTTTTGTTGAGCGCATCTGGCCACTCAAGGCCAGCAAGATCAATGGCATAGGTCCCAAGGCTGCCAAAAAGCTGGTATCCCTCAACATCAACACCATCGCAGACCTTGCGCAAGCAGATGCATCAATGCTGCAGGCAAACTTTGGCTTGAGTTATGCCAACTGGCTGGTGGAAGTAGCCAATGGCCGTGACGACCGCCCAGTGGTGACATTTTCCATTCCTAAGTCAATGAGCCGGGAAACCACATTTGAACGCGACATGCATGCGCGCAACGACAGGGCCAGGCTGACAGAAGCTTTTTCCTCACTATGCGCACGGGTAGCGGAAGATTTACAGCAAAAAGGCTATATAGGGCGCACGGTGAGCATCAAGATCAAATACCACGACTTCCGTATCGCAACGCGTGACCTGTCATTGCCGGATTATACCAACGACAGCACAGCCATACGTCGCGCGGCTGGCGAATGCCTGAAACGAGTGTCGCTGAATGAGAAATTCCGTCTGCTTGGAGTAAAAGTCAGCAACCTGGTCCGCGAAGAGGATGCAGCGGCAGGTCAGCCCTTGCAAGCCACCTTGTTTAACTGATCAATACGCCATGTCAGACGCGCCACGCCGACGGCACATTGGCCACCAGATAATCCAGAAACAACCTCACCTTGCCACCAGCTGAAGGCCGGTCACGGTAACAGGCATAGAAGTCCAGCGGCTCAATATCCGCTGTTGCACTGTGGTTGATATTGCCATTTGACAAGAACAAGGGCTGGAGCTTGCCCTGTTCAATCAGCTCATCAGAAAGGAAGGCTCCAATCCGCGCGATCCCGGCGCCCTCCACTGCCAGCTTGGCAAGCGAGTCTATGTCATTACTAATAATGACTGGATTGAGCTCGGCCTCAAACCTCACACCTGCCCGCACAAACACCCAACCCAGCAACCTGCCGTCATAAGGCAAACGAAACACCAAGCATTGGTGTTCACGCAACTGGTCAGGATCTTGCGGCATGCCATATTTCTGCAAGTAGGCCGGTGATGCACAAAATCTCAACGGAACCTGGGCAATCTTGCGTGCCACCAGCCCCGGTTCCAGCTGTTGGGGAAAGCGGATACTGATATCGATATCCTCCCTGACGTGGTCCACGTTATGATCAGTAAGGATCAGCTCTACCGCCACCCTGGGATAATGTCGGGCAAAAGCAGGCACCAGAGGGGAAAGGACATGGCGCCCAAATGCACCCGATGACGCAATACGCAATTTTCCCTGCGGTTGACCATGCAACTCACCAACCTCGGCTTTGGCCTGCTCCAGATCCCTGGTCACCTGCTTGACTCGCTGGTAATAAACCTGCCCGCTCTCCGTCAAGGCTATGCTGCGTGTTGTACGGGTCAGTAAGCGTGTATCCAGCTGTTGTTCCAGCCTGGCGATATTCTGGCTTGCCGCCGCGGCAGAAATCCCCAGCCTGCGGGCTCCCGCGGCGATGCTGCCCTCCTCCACCGCCCTGACAAAACTCTCCACACCTTTGAGGGTACCCATCGCTCGTTCCGGCAGTTCAAAAAATTAATGAATCAGCAAATTCAATCGTAAGTTTATCTTGAATATGTACTTAGTGGTAGCCAGCTACACTGGCGCATGCAAGACACTTAAAGTGATGGCTCATTCATCATTTTTGAAGCCAATCATGAACAATCGCCAATGTCCCGATTTCCACTATTCCAATTTACGCATCCCATCCCGCTATGCTCCCGTGGTATTTGCCTTTTTCATGTCGACCATCATGGCCATGCTGATGTGCATTGTGATTGTCGGCGCCAACAGCGGAATCAGTACAGGATATGTGAGCCGGGTATTATTGGCCTACAAGCTGGCGATGCCTGTTGCATTTATCTGTGTGATGGCTGTCCGGCCTGTTGTCATGAAATTGGTGGCTATCTCTGTCAGGCCCTGAGCAGGTTTGCATTCACTTTGTCCGACAGCCATATAGGATGCCTGCTGATGTAGGGCGATCTACTCAAATGATAGGATTTCCAACAGGTAGCGCTGTTGTTGCATGTCTGAAAAATCACTTTCAGATATCTCTCCAGCGGAACTGTTATGACAAATCAGTATCCATTCAAAGGAGGACTAAATGTCAGTCATAGAGAAATCGATAGAAGTGAATGTGCCGACCAATATTGCCTATAATCAATGGACCCAGTTTGAGGACTTCCCTCAATTCATGGAAGGAGTCACTGAGGTGACTCAGTTGGATGATACGCATCTCCACTGGTGTGCCAATGTAGCTGGCAAACGCAAGGAATGGGATGCGGAAATCACCGAGCAAATCCCGGACAAGCGCATTGCCTGGCACAGCCTCTCTGGTGCGAGGAATGCAGGAGTCGTGACATTCCACTACATTGATGACGCGAAAACCCGCATCATGTTGCAGATGGATTATGCTACCGAGGGCGTAGTGGAAACCACCGGCGATGCATTGGGCATACTCACTCATCGGGTAGAAGGCGACCTCAAGCGCTTCAAGGGCTTTCTTGAGTCTCGTGGCAGGGAAACCGGTGCATGGCGAGGCAAGGTCGAGCAGGGTTCGCAAAATTCTCGCAATTCCAACCATTAACTGAACGGAGCATCCTCATGAAACTACTGCTTAAAACCCTGATCGCAGGCTATATCGCCAAGCGCATTACGCACTATCTGCTGAATAGCAACAAAAAACCTGCTCAGCAGAATTAGGAAACAGGCCGGGTAATTACCCGGCCTATTTTTGTCTACACTCATGACAGGTTGTTACATTGTTCCGTCCCTTGCCTATTCTCAAGCTCATATTCATGCTCGGCCTGCTTTGCAGCGCCATTAATGTCTATGCCCAATCCCGCGCTGGATCCAACCTTGTGCTAGGCGGTTCCTGGCAGTTCCTGCCCACGGAACGTGTGCCGGTCACCCCCCAACTTCAGCCTCCTGCCAAAGGCTGGCAAAGTATCAAGGTTCCGGGCAACTGGTATCGCCAGGGGAAAGATATCAGTGGGCAAGCCTGGTACCAGAAAGAGTTCATGCTTGATCGCAGGCAATCGGGACGCCATGCACAGCTGGTATTCAATGGCGTGGATTACAAAGCGGATGTCTGGCTGAACGGACACTACCTGGGCCAACATATTGGCTATTTTCAGGTATTTGAGTTTGATGTGTCTAAACACCTGGTTGAAGGCAAGAACACCCTCACGGTATTAGTGGATAGCCCTTTGGAAGCCCCCCAGGACTGGTCGTTACATAAGCGCCTGATCAAGGGCATCTTCAGCCACCACGATACCCGGCCAGGTGGCGCATGGTCAGAACGAGGGCAAGAACAGAACACTGGAGGCATATGGGCGCCAGTCGCCATTGAATTTTCAGATGACGCCGCCCTGAGAGAGTTCACAGTCACTCCACGCAAAAGCAAGGGCAGCAAGCTTGCTGAACAATGGAATATCCAGGCTATTGGCACTGTCAGCAGCGATGTTCCACATGAAACATCCGTGACTGTAGAAGCAGAAATCACTCCGGAAAACTTCAAGGGCAAGGCCTACAAGTTCAAACAAACCCAGAAGCTACAACCAGGCCAGAACAGCCTGGCAATTAGCCTACCTGTAGACAAACCAGAGCTGTGGTGGCCCGCAGAATACGGTAAGCCCAACCTATACCGCCTGCAACTCACCCTGAAGGATGAGGCTAAAACCAGCCGTGTCCTGGACCAACAGGACAAGGTGTTTGGTATTCGTGAAGTGCACGTGGATGATCGCCTGCAATGGTTTATCAATGGGCACCGCATATTCTTGCGCGGCACCAATTATATTGCCAGCCAATGGTTGGCGGAAATGTCGCCGGAACGGTTCAAGCAAGACCTGACCATGATGCGGAAGGCCAATATCAACGCCATCCGTGTGCATGCCCATGTCAGCGCCCCTGCGTTTTACGATCTATGTGACCGGATGGGCATCCTGCTGACGCAGGACTTCCCCTTGCTCTGGGGATATAGCGATGATGCGTCATTCAGCATAGAGGCCAGGTCACAAGCCAAGGACATGGTACAAGGCCTCAACCACCATCCTTCCATCATTTCCTGGACCATGCACAACGAACCGCCATGGGATTCTCCCTGGATGGCGCAGAAATACCCCGCCTACACCCCTGATATCAATCGGAAACTGGATGAACTGCTCTATGCCGATGTGAAACAGCTGGACGACTTGCGCGTAGTGCGCAAGGAATCCGGGATCAAGGAACATGAATGGATGGGCTGGTATTTTGACTCATGGCACTCGTTTGCACGCCCTGCCCCCAATCCTTGGAGCACCGAGTTTGGTGCCCAGGCATTGCCCGGCCTGAACAGCCTCAAGCGCATGTTCAGTCCCGATGAACTATGGCCGGATACCGAGGAAAAATGGAAGAAATGGGAATTCCACAACTTCCAGCGCAAGGAAACCTTTGAGTTGGCGCATGTACCACAGGGTAAAAACATAGAAGAATTCATCCACAACACCCAGCATTACCAGGCCAGGCTGATCCAGTTTGCCGTGGAAAACTATAGGCGCCAACGCTATGCACCAATTTCTGCCGTGTTCCAGTTCATGTTCGTAGAAAACTGGCCGTCCATCAACTGGGGTGTCGTCGACTACTGGCGCCAGCCCAAGGCAGGTTATGAAGCACTGCGTATTGCCTACCAGCCCATCCTCCCCAGCCTGGAATGGAAGCAGGACGAATACAAGGCCGGCGATACTCCAAATATAGGCCTCTGGGCCATCAACGATACCTGGCAAGGCCATGAGCACGCCACATATACCGTCACTCTCCACAAGGACGGCAAACAGATAGACCAGCTCAAACTGCCGCTGGAAATGCTGCCCGACTCGGGTCATAAGCTGCGCGATTATCCTTTGGCACCCCTGCAGCCCGGCCAATATGAACTCAAGGCGCAAATTGCGGATCACAATGGCAAGCTGATGGGAAGCAATAGCTACCGGTTTGAGGCTAAATAAACAATTCCTTGTTCTAGTGAGCAATACAAAAGTGCGGGGATCAATCGGGGAGAACTAAGCCGGCTTAATCCCACTCATTACCGTATAAGGTTCCGCAGGAGCAGCAAGCGTATGACAACGAACTGGAATGTTTACAAGATTTCCCCGATCGACCACGGCTGGCCCTATCTCAAAACCGTGAGCGAAACAGCCCGCATGATAGGCGGCAACTGGGCAGAGGCAGAAATCAATAGCCTGGTAGCGGACCAGCCAAGCGTAGAAGAATTCCTGGAGTCATACCATGTTGCCCTTGAAGCCGCCGTTGCCGCTGGCTACGATGGCATCAAACGCAACGATCCGGTGGTGTTCTGGCTGCCCGATACACTTATGTTCAGCTATGGTTTTGTGTTCAAGTCGGACCATGGCGGCGTGACCTACGTAGTGACGCCCAATTCCTTGCCCTGGCTGAATGCGTAGGTACAAAAGGAATAAACCCTTGAGTTTTTCCAGCACAGCTATCCGGGAACATGGCTGTGCAAAGCCGGTCAATTCCAGCATCCTGGTGGTTGGCACAACTGCAACAAGACAGTGAATCCAGCATTCAAGCCAGTTGCTTGCCGCTGTACAACATCGTCTCGAATTCCTCTGCAGCTGCGGGTCGGCTGAAGTAATATCCCTGGATCTCGTCGCAGTGGTTCAATCGCAAAAAATGGCAATCCTGCTCGGTTTCAACACCTTCGGCAATTACCTTGAACCCGAGATTGTGGGCAAGGGAGATGATCGCCAGCACAATCGTCGCATCTTCCATCTCGGCCAGCATGTTATGCACGAAGGACCTGTCTATCTTCAAGGTATCCACGCGGAAACGTTTCAGGTAGCTAAGGCTTGAATATCCAGTCCCGAAATCATCGATGGACAGCTTCACGCCGATATCCTTGAGCTGGTGGATGGTGTCAGTCACTTTCTCAATATCCTGGGCAATCAGGCTCTCGGTCAGCTCAAGTTCCAGCCACTCTGGCGGTAAGCCTGCCTCCTGCAGCGTGCGCCGTACCCAGGCCACCACATCCTGCTGCAGGAATTGGCGTACGGAGAGGTTCACCGCAACGCAGACTGGCGGCAAGCCGGCATCCATCCAGCGCCTTGCCTGCGCACACGCGTTGCGCAACACCCAGTCGCCGATCGGCACGATCAGGCCTGAGTCTTCTGCGATCGGGATAAAATCGCAAGGAGATACAATACCCAGTTCAGGATGGTGCCAGCGCAACAGCGCTTCGCAACCGATGATGCGGCCATTCTCCAGGTTCACCTTGGGCTGGTATACGAGATGCAATTGCCCTGCCGCAGCCGCACCCCGCAGCTTGGTTTCGAGGTCGACGCGGTGCTGCGTTTCCCGGCTCATCTCACGAGTAAAGAATTGGTAGGTGTTGCGGCCAAGTTCCTTGGCCCGGTACATGGCCATGTCGGCATTGTCGATCAAGACATCGGCAGTTTCTCCGTCATGGGGAAACATGCTTATGCCAATGCTGCCGGAGAGGTAAATTTCTCGGCCCTCTACCATAATCGGGCAATCCAGGCTCTCGACTATCTTGCGGGCCACAATATCGGCATCAGCTGGCTGGTCCAAATCGGCCAGCAGGATCAGGAACTCGTCGCCGCCAAGACGGGCTACGGTATCCTCTTCGCGCACCAGCTTGACCAGGCGCTCACCGGAAATCTTCAATACCGCATCGCCGAACAAGTGGCCGTAGCCATCATTGACGACCTTGAAACGATCCAGGTCGAGGTAAAGCAATGCAAGCAAGCAGCCGGTACGGCGCGTATGCGCGATGGTCTGCACAATGCGGTCCTGGATCAGGTTGCGGTTCGGCAAACCGGTCAAATCATCGTACATGGCAAGATAGCGGATGCGCTGCTCCGCTTGTTTGCGATCGGTAATATCGTGACATAGCTCCAGCAGGCCCGGCAATTCATCATTCGGGCTATAGAAGGGTGCCTTGATGATATCGAAGGTCCGGTTATTGCCTTTGGCGTCGGGAATATCCTCCTCGGAATAATGCAACTGACCCGAAGCGAGTACCTTCTGGTCCTGGATGCGGTAATACTTTGCCAATTCCTCGGGCATGATATCGAATTCTGTCTTGCCGATGAGCCGGCTTTCTGTAATACCGAGATATTGCTCGGCAGCCCGGTTGCAACCGAGAAAGTTAAAATTCCTGTCCTTGAAAAAAATCAGGTCGGGAATACTGTCGATAAGCGCACGCAGCAGGGCACGCTCGCGGTGGATGTTTTCTTCACCAAGGCGTAGCGCCTCTTCCATTTGCTTGCGCTCGGTAATGTCGTGTCCAATGCCGACAACCACGCCATCATCCTTGGAAAACGCAGCCGACCAAAGCAGGTAAACAACCTCGCCCGACTTGCAGATGCAGCGTTTCTCAAAATCCCGAGAGGGATGGCCAAGCAGCACCTTGCTGAATTCTTCCCTGAGACGGACCAAGTCGTCCGGATGCACCAGTTGCTCGAAATGCAACCCTGCCAGCTCGGCCGGTTTGTAGCCCAGCATGCTCTTCGATGCAGCACTGACCTCCAAAAAATGCCCTTTCTGGTCGAATATGCAAATCAGGTCCGGCGAACTATCGAGGATGATTGTCTTCATGCGTTCGAGTCTGTGTCGCTGGCGGTGGCTCTCGGCCGCATTGAGAGCATGTTGTACCGCCGGAACGAGACGGATCAGGTTCTGCTTAAGCAGGTAATCGTCGGCACCGTGCTTGATGGTCTCGACAGCAACATCCTCCCCCACTGTCCCTGAGACAACAATCGCGGGGATGTCACAGCCGGTTTCCCTGAGCACCCTGAGCGTCCCCTCGGCATTGAAGGATGGCAGGCAATAGTCGGCCAGGACGATGTCCCAGGTCCCGTCCCCCAACGCCTGGCGCAGGCTTGCCTCGGTCTCGACGCGCAGGTAGTGCACCTCAAAACCGCCCCGTTCCAAGGTTTCCAGGATGAGGATGGCATCATCCTCGGAATCCTCGACCATGAGGACACGGAGGGTGGCGGTCATGGCGCGCGGCCTCCCGAAGGCATTTCGTTGAGAAGGAGCCAGTACAAACCGAGCTGGCGCACTGCTTCGAGAAACTCGGCGAAATTGACCGGCTTGCGCACGTAGCTGTTACAACCCAGGCTGTAGCTGTCAATCAGGTCCTGCTCCTCACGCGAGGAAGTCAGGATCACGACCGGAAGAAACTTCGTGCGCGCATTGCCGCGAATACGACGCAGCACTTCCAGACCGTCTATCCTGGGCAGCTTGAGGTCGAGCAGGACGATTGAAGGATCGACACTTCCCCCTTGGTTGTCAGGGCCGAACAGCAGGTCGAGCGCTTCGACGCCGTCCCGCGCCACGGTGATGGTGTTGAATATGTTGTTCTGCTCGAAGGCGAGAAGCGTCAGTTCCTCGTCATCCGGGTTGTCCTCAACGAGAAGAATGGTCTTGTTGGTCTTGGTATTCATGATGAAGGCTGCTCGAAGGAAAATTGAAAAACCGCGCCCTTGCCTGGCTCGGCATGCGCCCAAATCCGCCCGCCATGCCGGTTGATGATACGCTTCACGGTAGCCAGGCCAATCCCGGTGCCGGGAAATTCCGTTTCGCGGTGCAACCGCTGGAAAGGACTGAAAAGTTTATTTGCATAGCGCATGTCGAAACCCGCGCCGTTGTCGCTGATGGAAAAGACGGGAGCGCCATCCTTTCCCTTCACTTTAGCGAAAACGATACGGGCATCGTCTGTCTTGGAAGTAAATTTCCATGCATTGCCGAGAAGGTTCTCGAGCATGATGCGCAGCAACCTGGAATCACCTTTGACACTCAGGCCCTCCTCGACGACGACCTCTACCTGGCGTTCCGGCGCGCCGTCCCGGAAACCGGCTAGGATGTCGTTGGCGATCTCGCTGAGGTTGACTGTCTGATAGTTCATTTCGTCCCGGGAGATGCGCGAAAGCTGAAGCAGGTCGTCAATCAATTCCCCCATGCGATGCGTAGCCGCCAGTACGCGGCCCAGGTAGTTCCTGGCTTTGTCGTCAAGGTTGTCAGCATGCTGCTGGACAAGGATTTCGGCAAAGCCAGCAATGCCACGCAAGGGTGCCCGCAAATCGTGGGAAACGGAATGACAGAACGAATCCAGCTCTTGATTGATAGCGAGGAGTTCTGCGGTGCGGTCGGAGACCCGCTGCTCCAGTTCGGCATTGAAGGCAAGCAACCTGGCCTGGGCTTGCTTGCGCTCGGTAATATCCTGCATGGCGCCAACCATGCGCACGCCACGCCCTGAAGCATCGCGCAGCACCTGGCCGCGGTCGAACAGATCGGCGTAGGTGCCATCCTTGCGGCGAAAGCGGTATTCGTCCGCCCAGGTATCCTTGGTTCCGTCGATAATCGCATGGATATGAGCCTCCACCCGGCCGCGATCCTCGGGGTGGATGCGGCTGGCCCATGAGGCAATCGTGGGCTCGATCTCCTCTACAGTGTAACCAAACAGGATCTGGAAGTTCTCGTTCCACCAGATATGGTTCGTGGCTAGGTTCCAGTCCCATATCACATCCCCGGTAGCACAAGCGACAGCATGGAAACGCGCCAGGCTGTCCCGCAAGGCAGCGTCTGCCCGGTTGCGTTCGGAAATATCGTTGAGAACCAGGGTATGGATGTCACGGCCGTCCTGCGTGAAGGCCACGAGCCGTAGTTCCGCGTCGAATGCCCCATGTGCTCCGGTGAATTGAAATATACCGCTACCTTTCGTAGCCAGAATCGCTTCCCAGTCGGCAGAACCGTCAGGGGCCAACACAACCTCGCTGACTGCCCGGCCGAGCGCCTTGTCCCGCGCCAGGCCGAACAATCGTTCTGCGGCCATATTCCATTCGATCACGGTCAACTGGCGGTTGAGGCTGAATATCGCTGCAGAGGTGAAGTCGAAGATAGCCCCTTTGAGTGCAAGCGAAGCCACTTGCTGCTCCTTGGCCAGCACTTGCTGGCCGACCGCCACGGCCATACGATCCAGCGCCTCGCTTAGAAGCTGGGTCTCCCGGAATTCGCCAGTGGTAGAAACGCCATTTGCACCCGATATGTCCAGCTTGTTTTGCCCGATGCGGGCAACCCGCTGCTCCAATTCGGCAAGCGGCCTGCCGAAACGACGCGTCATGAGTACCAATACCAGCACCAGCCCTGCGGCAATCGCCAGCCCCATGCCAAGCAGTTGGTATAACTGGTTCCGCAGGGAATTCTCGATAAAGGGAGCATGACGCGATGCAACGACCAACCAAGAGAGGCCTCCCTGTAGATCAATACGACGGGCTGCGACCCATTGATGCTCTCCTGCCACCGCCATCCGCTGTATAAAAACATCGCCGGAGAATCCAGTGAAGGGAACAAGCTCCATGGGAACCGGAAGCGGCTCCCGCCCGACTTCAGGCGCACCAATCAAGCGAGGCGTTGGCCCCAACTCCACGATTTGCAGTTGCGCACGGTATTGCACGGCGAGTGAATTAAGGAAACTGTTAAGCGCAGGCATGTCAAAGTCGGTGTCAAGCACACTCATCAGCCGCCCGGAACCGTCACGGAGCGCCTTCACATAGCTGAATCCCCAGAGGGGTTCACTTTCAGAGGCATGGACGATCCACTGGTATGCGGGCATCCAAGTGCCATCGGCTGGACCGTTCAATGCTGCCTGGTAGAATGGCCGCTTGCGCGGATCATAGCCGTCGCTAGGATACGTCTCGCGTAGGGCAAACCCCTGATCGGTCAGGATAAAATTCCTTGTCACAGGATCATGGCGACGCTCGCCAGGGAAAAGCCGGAGCCAGATTGTACCGGTCGCAGTCCGTTCCAGGTTTCCGTATTCGCCGGTCTCAGGCAGGACAATGCCAAGATAGCTCAGTTCCGGCCGCTGTTCGAACGCGGCCAACGAACTTTCCAACGTCGGGCGTAATTCGATCCCATTGACTTCGGATGCACGCGCAACGCGTTCGGCCGATTCCGCTGTCATCTCTGCAGCATGGATAAGAAGCTGCAAGCGTCCCACTGCCAGATTGAGTGTTTCGTTGATTTCTTGCCGGGCTTGCTTTTCAGTACTGGCAATGGCTTGCCAGACCATTGCTCCCAGCAAAATCAACCCGAGGATGACAACCAGCCCTGCGACATTGAAAATCAGGACGCGGGTAAATGAAGGTGCCAATCGCTCCCCGACGTTCTGCGCGTGGATTACGCCCTGAATGTCGCGGTTGAATGCCATCAACACCAGTCCAATTCAGCTTACAAAGCTAAGGCCAACGTGCTATCAGGCCCATCCCGGCGATCTGTCAGAGTGCCACTGGCGCTATTCATTTCCAATACGCGCAAACTTACATCCACATGCCATGGCAGCATTGTCCTGATCATGTTGCAGTCCCCCCGAATAATGAAGCTATACTAGCTCACTGACAGTACTGCAAGCAAGAAACGTTACTACTTACATATTGATCGCACAGGAAAAATGGCGCGAATGAGTGCACTGGAATAAAAGGGGACTGAAAACAGATCGTCGGAGTTACTAGGCTGGCTTGAAGAAGCAACTATTTTTTATTGCCCAAGCGCATGATGCAGAGGAAGACAACTTGAGAAAATATTGCCGGCAGATACCCACTGCCGGCAATATTTTCCTTGAATGTGCGAATTTACATCCTACACATCCAGATTGTTTACTCCTAGCGCATTGCCTTCAATGAAAGCACGGCGTGGTTCTACCTGATCGCCCATCAAGGTAGTGAAGATTTCATCCGCGGCAATGGCATCGTCGATCTGTACCCTGAGCAAGCGACGCACCGTAGGATCCATGGTAGTTTCCCACAATTGCTCGGGATTCATTTCACCCAGGCCTTTATAGCGCTGGATATTGAGACCATGCTTGGCTTCACCCATGAGCCAGTCCAGGGCTGCCTTGAAGTTATCCACAGCCTGTTCTTTTTCGCCACGTTTGATGATGGCACCCGGGCCGACAACGCCTTCCAACAATTGGGAGGCCTTGTAAATCTGGCGGTAATCTCCGCTGGCAAGGAAATCAGGGTCGATCACGCAGGATTGCAGGTTGCCATGCACGTACTTGTTGATTTCCAGGCGATAGTTGGCTGTTTCCTGGTTGAATGACACTACGACCTGGCTACCCGTATGGCCCAGCAAGGGGCGCAGCTTTTCAGCCGCAGTTTCGGCATTGGCCTCATTGCTGAGATCCAGCGCACCGAGCTCTTGCAGTGCACGCAGTATGCTCTCGTCATACAGTGGGCTCAGGCGGCGGATAACAGCTTCGGTCAATACCAGTTGCTTGGCAATTTCACCAAAGGCATCGCCAGCAAGGGTTTCGCCACCTTCCTTGGTCAGCAGTTCTGCGCCCTTGAGGGCGGATTGCAGCAGGTATTGGTCAAGTTCCTGTTCATCCTTGAGATAACGTTCATCGCGGCCTTGCTTGACCTTGTACAAAGGCGGCTGGGCGATATATATGTGCCCGCGTTCCACCAGATTGGCCATTTGGCGGTAGAAGAAGGTCAGCAGCAAGGTACGGATATGCGCGCCGTCAACGTCGGCATCCGTCATTATGATGATGCGGTGGTAACGCAGTTTTTCCGGATTAAAGTCATCCTTGCCTATGCCGGTGCCCAGGGCTGTAATCAGTGTGGCAATTTCCTGGGATGACAGCAATTTGTCAAAACGCGCTTTTTCCACGTTAAGAATCTTGCCCTTCAGGGGAAGGATGGCCTGGAACTTACGATCCCGGCCCTGCTTGGCGGAGCCCCCCGCAGAGTCACCCTCGACCAGGTAGATTTCGCATAGGGAAGGGTCTTTTTCCTGACAATCCGCCAGTTTACCAGGCAGGCCCATGGTATCCATTGCGCCCTTGCGACGTGTCATTTCACGCGCCTTGCGCGCTGCGTCACGGGCACGAGCTGCTTCAATGATCTTGTTGCAAATCATTTTGGCTTCAGTCGGGTTTTCCAGCAGGAATTCGGCCAGCTTGGCGGATACCACCTCCTGTACTACTGGCTGGACTTCTCCCGAAACAAGCTTGTCCTTGGTTTGCGATGAGAACTTTGGTTCTGGCACCTTCACTGAAAGCACGCAGGTCAAGCCTTCACGCATGTCGTCACCACTGGTATCGATCTTGGCTTTCTTGGCCAGTTCGTTCTGCTCGATGTAGTTGTTAAGCGTGCGCGTCATGGCTGTCCGTAAGCCTGTGAGGTGGGTACCGCCATCGCGCTGTGGAATATTGTTGGTAAAACACTGTACGGTTTCGCTATAGGAATCGTTCCATTGCATGGAAACCTCTATGGTCATACCGTCTTTCTCGCCCACGGCGTAGAAAGGTTTTGGGTGCAATACGGTCTTGCTGCGGTTCATGTATTCCACGAAACCGCGGACGCCACCAGAATGGGCAAAATTCTCGCTCTTGCCGTTCCGCTGGTCTATAAGCTCAATTTTGACACCATTATTCAAAAATGATAGTTCGCGGATACGCTTGGCCAGGATTTCAAAATGGAACTCAACCAAGCCAAAGGTTTCTATGGATGCAAGAAAATGGACTTCTGTACCGCGTCGTTCAGTCGTGCCTGTCATGGACAAGGGTGAAACTGCCACGCCCCGGTTGAACTCCATCTGATGTACTGTTCCGTTACGGCAAATGCGCAGACGCAGCCAGTCTGACAGCGCATTCACCACCGATACGCCAACCCCGTGTAATCCGCCAGAAACCTTGTAAGAGTTCTGGTCGAATTTTCCGCCGGCATGCAGCTCGGTCATGACGATTTCAGCTGCAGAACGCTTAGGCTCGTGCTTGTCGTCTTCCTTGACGTCAGTAGGAATACCACGGCCATTATCAGAAATGCTAATGGAATTATCCGGATGGATAATTACCTTGATGTCGTCACAGTGACCTGCAAGGGCTTCGTCAATCGCGTTATCCAGTACTTCGAACACCATGTGGTGCAAACCGCTGCCATCAGAGGTGTCGCCAATATACATGCCAGGGCGCTTACGTACTGCATCCAGGCCTTCAAGGATTTTAATACTGTCGGAATTGTAATCAGTCATAGTCCTAGGGTTTCACGTGAAACAATCAATTTAATTCAATAAAACAATGCCTTAAATTCGCATTGGCATTACTACGTATTTGTAGTTGTTGTCATTTTCAACAGTGACCAAGCAACTGCTGTTGGCATCTGCAAAAGAAAATACGACATTTTCACTGTCGACGTTATTCAGTACATCAATCATGTAGGTCACATTAAAGCCTATGTCCAGCGCACTACCTGCATAGTTGATTTCGAGTTCCTCTTCGGCCTCTTCCTGCTCACTGTTTGTACTGATCAGTTTCAAACTGTTTTCAGTCAATACCATGCGGATTCCACGATATTTTTCATTGGAAAGAATCGAGGCACGCTGCATGGAAAGCAGGATCATCATCCGATCCACAGTGAAACTGTTTTGATGACCGCTCGGAATAACACGTGTGTAATCTGGAAATTTTCCGTCAATTACCTTTGAAATCAACCTGATATCACCAAATGCAAAGTTAGCTTGACCACTGGCAACCTCTATTGTGACTTCTTCCTCGCTTTCGTCCAACAACTTTATCAATTCAATCACGGTTTTACGTGGAAGAATGATTTCCTGTTTTTCGTAGCTGCTGCCAAGTTCAGTTGAGGTAAAGCTCAGTCTGTGTCCATCAGTGCCTACCACATTAAGGCGATTGCCATTCACCTCGAATAGCAAACCATTGAGGTAATAACGGATGTCTTGTTGAGCCATGGCAAATTCAACTTGCTTTAGCAGGCGCTTGAGTGATTTCTGGCCGATCTTGATGACAGTGTTGGTTGCTCCCGCTGCTTTTGTCATGACCGGATAGTCATTGGCAGGCAGAGTTTGCAGGTTGAAACGGCTCTTGCCAGTCTTAACCTGGATTTTACTTTCCTGGGTTGCCATCGTGATTTCGGCGTTTTCAGGCAGGGACCTACAAATATCCAGCAATTTCTTCGCAGAGATTGTTGTTGATAATTCACCACCTACAGCTGTTTCTACAGAAAGTGAGATTTGCATTTCCAGATCTGTGGCAGTCAAGACAATTTTATCTTGTTTGGCTTCCAGTAACAGGTTGGAAAGGATAGGCAAGGTATGACGTCTTTCAACAATGCCGCTTACAGATGAAAGAGGTTTTAGCAGCGTATCGCGATTGATTTTGATATTCATATCTTTAAAACCTAAATAGAAAATATAAATTGATAATAACAATAATGTTAGAAACTTCTGTTGATAACTCTATTTTTTCTTTTTAATTCAACTTGCTAACTTCAATTCAACTATCTTGACACTGTTATAAACTATTGTGGATAGAATGTTGGCTATTTTAACGCTTTCTGAAAATTGCGCCTAAACCGCATTTCTATTCACAGGCTATCCATAGCTTAACTTTTAATCCCTGATGACTTGTATCAATACTGATATATCGCGTCCAACATTGGGATCGTTCTGACGTAACTGCTCGATTTCATCGCAAGCATGCATCACGGTAGTGTGATGGCGGCTGCCAAAAGCCTCGCCAATTTCCGGAAAGCTGTGATTTGTCAGCTCACGTGCCAAAGCCATGGCAATCTGCCTGGGACGGGCAAAATTGCGTGAACGCTTTTTGCTGTACATCTCCGCAACCTTGATCTTGTAATAATCAGCGACTGTTTTCTGGATATTCTCAATGGTAATTTGCCGGCCCCGCACTGCAATCAGGTCTTTCAATGCTTCCTTGGCCAGGCTCACGTCTATTGCATGGCCGGTGAAATTGGCCATGGCAATGATGCGGTTCAGGGCACCTTCCAGCTCACGGACACTTGAGCGGACTTGCTTGGCAATGAAGAAGGCAACGTCTTCATGCAGGTCGACGCGGGCAACCTCGGCTTTTTTCAGCAGGATGGCCACGCGCATTTCCAGTTCAGGTGGCTCAACAGCGACTGTCAGGCCCCAACTGAAACGGGTACGCAGGCGCTCGTCTACATCCGCAATTTCCTTGGGATAGGTATCACAAGTGATGATGATTTGTTTTTTGGCTTCAATCAGGGAGTTGAAGGCATAGAAAAATTCTTCCTGGGTACGGCTCTTCTTGGCAAAAAACTGGATATCGTCAATCAATAGCAAATCGAGGGAATGGTATTGGCGCTTGAATTCGTCAAATGCCTTGTGCTCGTAAGCTTTGACAACATCGGAAACATAACGCTCTGCATGGAGATAGCGGATTTTTGCATCCGGGCGTTGCTGCTTAAGGTGATTGCCGATCGCCTGCAAGACATGAGTCTTGCCCAGTCCTACTCCTCCATAGATGAATAAGGGGTTGTAAGCAGTACCAGGATTTTCTGCTACCTGAATGGCGGCGGCGCGTGCCAATTGATTGGCCTTGCCGGTAACGAAGTTCTCAAAAGTAAAAGAAGGATTCAGCCCACTGGTTTCAACGGCGGGCTTGGCTTTTTTCACGACATTGGCTGCACGAGCCGGGCTTGCACTCTTGGTTGCCTTGGCAATTTCAGATTCAACTGTAAGCGCTGCTGGCTCAGTGCGTGGGCTTTCAGGCTTTTTTGAGGTTGAAGCTGCTGGCGCCAGCTTTTTGTCGGTGGCATCGTATAACGCCAACTCAATCTGGACGGCACCGGGATAGACTTCTTCCGCAAGCGTTTCTATTTTCTGCAGGAAGCGGTCTTTCACCCATTGCTGAACAAAACGGTTAGGGGCAAGCAAGCGTAAAATCCCATTGCCAGCCTCAAACCTCAATGGTTTGATCCAAGTGTTGAATTGCTGCGCTGATAATTCTTCTTCGAAGCGACCGAGACAAATAGACCAAAAATTTTCCATCGGTTGCCCGAAACTCCCGCAGTGACTGATTTAGGATTAATTCAGAATGAATACTTCCGGCTCTTATTGATTGACCGGGTTGATGCCGGATGATCAAGGTTTTGCCCTGAACCGGATGGATGATTCTAGCTTGTTTACCACAACTTATCCACAGGCAAGCCACAATCATTTTCACAAGCTGATGTATTTCCTAAATAAACATTGACATAACCCTGTGTAATCAGGTTAAATTACGCCCTTTTGATTAGTAACGCATAGAAGTCATCGGAGATTCTCATGAAACGCACATATCAGCCTTCGAAAGTTCGTCGCGCTCGCACCCACGGTTTCCTGGTGCGTATGAAGACCCGTGGTGGCCGCGCTGTGATCGCTGCGCGCCGTGCCAAGGGCCGTGCTCGCCTGGCTGTTTAATTCAGCCGTTCGCCGTCAAGGCGATTAGCCATACATGGTTTTGCCTTCATACGCTTTTACACGTCGGGCAAAATTATTAAAAACGGATGAATTTTCATCCGTTTTTAATTTCCGCAAGCGGGTTTCCGGGCGTTATATTGTTCTACATTATCAGCCCAACAACTTGGGTCATGCTCGCCTGGGGCTTATAGTGGGTAAGAAAGTCGCTCGTCGGGCAGTGGATCGTAATTACATGAAGCGCGTACTACGGGAACTGTTCAGGGTAAGGCAAGACCAATTGCAGGGATTGGATATTGTGGCCAGGCCTCAAAAGCTGTTTTCTGCAAAGAATTTTGCGGAGCTTCAGCTGGAGTTTGTTGAGCTGGCTGAAAATTTACAGCGCAAGCTGATCAAGCATAATGGCGGAAATGAAACTGTTCTCTAGTGTATTGATTGTCCTGATCAGGATATATCAATGGACATTGAGTCCATTCATTGGCCAGAGCTGCAGATTTTCCCCAACCTGCTCGCAATATGCAATTGAAGCCATACAAAAGCATGGCGCCCTGCGCGGTGCTTTTTATACGATACGCCGGTTGTCCAGATGCCATCCTTGGCATGCAGGCGGACATGATCCAGTGCCATGATGTTGATGGCCTTAATTACTAGATAAGAGATTTATGGATACCAAACGCCTGATTCTGTTTGTCATTTTTTCCTTTTCCATATTGATGCTCTGGGATTCCTGGCAGCGCGACCATAAGCCTGTCTCCACTACGGCCAGCCAGGTCCAACCGGCAGAAGATGGCAGTATTCCTCAAGCAGCAAAATCGGCCAGCCAGCCAGCCAGTCAGGCGGGATTGCCTATTGAAAACGGTTTCCACCTGCAAACCGCTGGACGTATCAATGTTGAAACTGACTTGTACAAGGCAGGCATCGATACCATTGGAGGCGACCTGCGCCGCCTGGAGTTGCGTGAGCACAAGGAAGATGATGATCTGAACAAGGACTTCATCCTCATGGATGACAAGGCCTCCCCTGCCCTTTATGTGGCGCAGACTGGCCTGATCGGTAATGAGTTGCCTACCCATAAAGCGACATTTACCGCTGATGCAGGTAATTACAAGCTGGCACCTGGTGCCAATACATTGGATGTGCGCTTGACCTGGAAAGGTGAAAATGGTGTTGAAGTCGACAAGATTTATACCTTCCATCGTGACAGTTACGCCATTGACGTGAACTATCAGATCCGCAACAACGGCACTGCCGCGATTGATCCTTCCATCTATTACCAGATTGTGCACGATAGCGAATCCCGCCAGGGTTCGCGCATGATGCCTACATTCACTGGTGGCGCTTATTTCACGGAAGCTGACAAGTACAAGAAGCTCAGCTTCTCTGACATGTCCAAGACCAATCTGTCCAAGAACACCAGTGATGGATGGGTTGGGTTGGTACAACATTATTTTGTCAGTGCCTGGATTCCGCAGGATGGTTTGGCACGCGAGTTTTACTCCAAGAAGTTGGCCGACAAAATTTACTCTATCGGGAGCGTGAGCCATGTGGGCAACATTGAGCCAGGCAAGACTGTGGATGTAAAAGCAAGGCTCTACGCTGGTCCGCAAACGCAGAGCGACCTCAAGAGTGTGGCTCCTGGCCTGGAATACACTGTAGATTATGGTTGGCTGACCGTGATTGCTTCCCCCCTCTTCTGGGTGTTGTCTTCCATACAGAAGCTGGTACATAACTGGGGTGTGGCAATCATCCTGTTGACCGTGCTGATCAAGCTGGCGTTCTACCCATTGTCTGCAGCAAGTTACCGCTCCATGGCTAATATGCGCGAGCTGGCACCGCGTTTGCAACGCCTGAAAGAGCAATATGGCGATGACAAGCAGAAGATGCATCAGGCCATGATGGAAATGTACAAGACCGAGAAGATCAACCCTATGGGCGGTTGTTTGCCTATCCTGGTACAGATCCCGGTATTCATTTCCTTGTACTGGGTGTTGCTTGGCAGCGTAGAAATGCGTCATGCGCCGTTCATGTTGTGGATACAGGATTTGTCCGCGATCGATCCATACTATGTGCTGCCTATCCTCATGGGCGCTACCATGATCATCCAGACCAAGTTGAATCCGAAGCCAGCTGATCCTGTGCAAGCCAAGGTCATGGCCATCATGCCTATCGTGTTCAGTGTGTTCTTCTTCTTCTTCCCGGCTGGTCTGGTACTTTACTGGTTGGTGAACAACATCCTTTCTATTGCACAGCAGTGGCATATCAATCGTTCGACTGAACGTGCAGCGGCTGCCAAGAAGAAGGGAAATGCACGCCGTTGATACCATTGCCGCCATTGCCACTGCCACCGGTTCCGGTGGTATTGGCGTGGTGCGGGTTTCAGGCCCTTCAAGTCGGTTGATTGCGGAGGCAGTGCTGGGACATTGCCCTCCTCCACGCCACGCGGCTTACCTTCCTTTTCGTGACACCGACCAGGTCCTGATTGACCAGGGCATCGCCATTTATTACCCCGGTCCGAATTCCTATACTGGTGAAGATGTTCTTGAATTGCAGGCCCATGGCGGTGCTGCACTCATGCAGATATTGCTCAAGCGTTGCATTGCTCTGGGTGCACGCCAGGCTGAGCCTGGTGAGTTTACGCGCCGTGCCTATCTCAACGATAAATTAGACTTGGCCCAGGCTGAAGCTGTTGCTGACGTGATCAATGCTGCGACCGAAGCGGCTGCACGTAGCGCCGTCAAATCCTTATCAGGGGAATTCTCTTCCCGTATCCATGCCTTGCTGCAACAACTGATAGACCTGCGACTATATGTAGAGGCTTGCCTGGATTTTCCGGAAGAGGATATAGACTTTATTTCCCAAGGGCGGGTTGCAGAAAAACTCGCTCAGGTCGCTTCAGATTTGGAGGCCGTGTTCAGGGGAGCCCAACAGGGAAATTTGCTGCGTGAGGGAATGCAGGTTGTACTGGTTGGTCAGCCGAATGTTGGTAAATCCAGCCTGATGAACCAATTGGCTGGTGAAGAAGTGGCGATTGTAACCCCAGTGGCTGGCACTACAAGAGACACGATAAAAAACTCCATACAAATCAATGGAGTACCACTGCATATTATCGATACGGCTGGCTTGCGAGAGACTGATGATGAAGTGGAACAGCATGGAATCACCCGTACATGGCGAGCTCTAGAAAACGCCAGCGTTGCATTATTATTGCTTGATGCAGCTCATGGTATTGGAAACGTGGAAAAATCGATTGTGGGGCGATTACCGCAGTTTTTGCCAAAAATATGGATACACAACAAGATTGATCTTGACTCTGCTACTCCCAAGTCCGAAGAAATTGAGGGTCAGTCGCACATCTATCTCTCGGCCAAGACTGGTGATGGTATAGAACTCTTAAGACAGCGTTTGCTGGAAATTGCAGGATGGCAACCCAGCGGTGAAGGCGTTTTCATGGCCAGGGGCCGTCATCTTGTGGCACTGGAGCAGGTGCGTAATTATCTAGACACTGCAGGCCAATTGTTATTGCAGCCAGAATTGTTTGCAGAAGAATTGAGACTTGCCCAGGAGGCGCTTAATACCATTACTGGTGAATTTACTCCTGATGATCTCTTGGGTGAAATTTTCAGTCGTTTCTGTATTGGCAAATAACTTTTGTGTTTTTGATATTCCAGTTAACAATGTCTAATAAAAAAGCCCGGAGATCCGGGCTTTTTTATTAGTTGCTTAAACTGATTTACATGCGGCGACGCATCGTAAGTGCAATCAGGCCAAGCCCGAGCAAAAGCATGGCATAGCTTGATGGTTCAGGGACTGCGGTAATTATATTGCCAGTGAAGGGCTGCAAGTGGATCTCGCCGTTCTGGGTTAGGTTTTTTACAAATACACCACCTTCAATATTTTGGTTATTGGTCAGGTCTGCATTCAGTGCCAATACCGACCCGCCAAATTCATTATTCAGCGTGACAGTGGTCGCATTGTAAAAATTCCAGATGACTGAACTCCCGATTTGGTGGGCAGAGCCGTTAATGAAATTGGCGCTAATCGTAATGTCTGTTAATGCAACATTGATTACCACGGTGGATGCGCCATTCAGTGTGAAATCAAACTCGGCAAGACTGAAAATCGACCCTGCTTCAATGTCGGTAAGATTGAAGACAGCCAAACCGGTACTATCTGCACTTGCGCTGAAGGTAGCGCGATTGCCATTTTGAATGACGGAACTGGTGCTATCCAACTGACGCAGTTGACTGGAGGTGTTGCTGAGCACACTGTAGAAATTTGTGGAATCCACAGCATCTAGATATCCCTGCATCAGGGAATTGGGACTGGAAAGCTTGCCACCATTAAAGTTGCTGCCGCTATCGCTGCCTGCGACATATGCTGGGCCATCATTGAGGTTGGTATTGCTTACAGAACCTAGAATTACATTGCTGCCCTTGTTCATAGCGGAATTACTTAAATTCCCTCCAATGGCTGAGCCATAACCATTCACTTTAATGTTATTGGCGTTGCCCTTGACCGTGAGGCCTGCATATCCAGAAGCTGGAGTGTCATTTGGGTGACCAACATATTCACCTCCATTAACATTGCCGCCAACCCAAGTGCGGCCGTCTATATGTGAAGAAGAGTTAATGTTGCCAAATACAATTGCGTTGAATTGATTGAGAGTTTGGTTGGCATCCAGTGCAGCTTCTGCGCCAGCATTGAAGAGCATGGCGGCAGCAAATGCTGACAGCATGAAAGAACGTAATAACATGATTATTCCCCCGAAAGTTAAGTGAGTCACTCCATTGCCCGCTGTACTCTTGTTATTTGTAATACATCAGCTGGTTAACATAAAATAACACAATATTAGGGAGCAAACATATAGTCCGAATGGGTGGTTTTATACGTGAGAATTCTATTTTTTAAATTGTTCCACGTGAAACATCCAGTGAAATGAATAGCAAGGTGATTAATGGAATTGCTGATGTTTCACGTGGAACAAAGGCCATAATCACTGACAGGCTAGGCATGAATGCAGTATCATTCAGGGTAATTCTAATTGAGTGATTTTGATGCAATATCCTGATAAATTTGATGTGATCGTAGTGGGAGGCGGCCATGCTGGAACAGAAGCGGCGCTAGCAAGTGCTCGCATGGGCCAGAAAACCCTGCTATTGACACACAATATCGAAACTCTGGGACAAATGTCCTGCAATCCTTCCATTGGCGGGATAGGCAAGGGCCATCTGGTAAAGGAGATTGATGCTCTGGGTGGGGCAATGGCCGCTGCTACCGATGAGGGCGGTATCCAATTCCGCATCCTTAATTCCAGCAAGGGCCCCGCAGTCAGGGCAACTCGCGCCCAGGCGGACCGTGTGCTTTATAAGGCGGCGATACGTCGGCGCCTGGAAAACCAGTCTAATCTGTGGCTGTTTCAACAGGCCGTAGATGACATTATTCTTGATGGTGAAAGAGCGGCTGGTGTGGTAACTCAGCTTGGATTGCGTTTTGAGTCAAAGGCTGTGGTGCTGACCGCAGGTACTTTTCTTGCTGGTCTGATTCATGTCGGGCTAGCGAATTATCAGGCGGGCCGTGCAGGCGACCCGCCAGCAGTATCCCTGGCTGCTAGATTGCGCGAAATTGGTTTGCCCGCGGGACGATTGAAAACGGGTACGCCACCTCGTATTGATGGGCGGACCATCGATTACAGCGTGATGATGGAACAGCCCGGCGATGACCCTGTGCCTGTGTTCTCCTTTCTCGGTAGCGTAGCCCAACACCCTGCCCAGCTCCCTTGCTGGATTACCTTCACCAATGAAAGAACGCACGACATCATACGCAGTGGCCTGGATCGTTCCCCTATGTATACCGGAGTGATCGAAGGTGTTGGGCCGCGCTATTGCCCTTCTGTTGAAGATAAGATTCACCGTTTTGCCGATAAGGAATCGCACCAGATTTTCCTTGAGCCTGAGGGCCTGACTACCAACGAGATTTACCCGAATGGTATTTCCACAAGTTTGCCATTTGATATCCAGTATCAATTGGTGCGCTCCATCAAGGGGCTGGAAAATGCCCATATCCTGCGCCCTGGCTATGCCATTGAGTATGATTATTATGATCCACGCGGCTTGAAAAGCTCGCTTGAAACCAAAGCGGTGCATGGATTGTTCTTTGCCGGACAGATCAACGGGACCACCGGATATGAGGAGGCCGCAGCGCAGGGCTTGTTGGCAGGTGCCAATGCTGCATTGTATGCCCAGGATAAGGAATCCTGGTGCCCAACTCGCGACCAGGCTTACCTGGGTGTGCTGGTTGATGACCTGATCACCAGTGGTGTAAGTGAACCCTACCGTATGTTCACCAGCCGTGCGGAGTACCGGTTAATGTTACGCGAGGATAATGCTGATATCAGGCTGACTGAAGCCGGCCGCAAGATTGGTCTTGTGGATGATGTGCGTTGGGAAGCATTCTCGCGCAAGCAGGAAGCTATCCAGCGAGAACAGGAGCGCCTGAAGAAAACCTTTGTTCATCCTCAACATGTGCCTGATGATGATTTGCAGCGTGTTTTTGGTAAGGTGCTCGAACGAGAATATTCCTTGTTTGAGTTATTGCGGCGACCTGAAGTCAACTACGAGGCCCTTCTCAGCTTGCCAAATGCTGGCGAGGGCGAGAGTGATGAGCAGGTGCGGCAACAATTGGAAATTGCGGCCAAGTACCAAGGATATATAGATCGCCAGACAGAAGAGGTGGCACGCCTCAAGAGTAGTGAAAGCAACAGGCTGCCTTCCGACTTGGATTACAGCGAGGTACATGGCTTATCCATAGAGGTGCAGCAAAAACTCAATAAACAAAAACCGGAGACCATAGGCCAGGCCGGCCGCATTTCAGGAGTGACACCGGCTGCCATATCCTTGTTGCTGGTACATTTGAAGCGGAAATCCCGCAAACACATCAATGCTGCGGATCAGGTGGCATGAGCCTGCAATTGAAGCTGGAAGCCGGTCTGCGGGAACTCGATATACAGCTTTCGGCAGAGACCGTGAAAAAGCTGTTGGATTACCTAATACTGCTGCAAAAGTGGAACAAGGTCCATAATCTCACGGCTGTGCGTGATCCGGATGAAATGGTGACATTGCATTTGCTGGATAGCCTATCCGTTTTGAAGCATATCCCGCCCGGGCGGTTGCTGGATGTCGGGAGTGGTGCTGGATTACCGGGCATTGTGCTCGCTATTTGCCTGCCTGAATTGCAGGTGACTACCATTGACGCGGTGCAGAAAAAAGCGAGTTTTATGCGCCAGGCCAAGGCGGAATTGCAGATAGGCAACCTCACAGTTGTAAGTGGCCGTGTTGAGCAGTTCAAGCCGGAGCATTTGTTCAATGCCGTCATTTCGCGCGCTTTCTCCGAGCTGTCATTGTTTATCAAACTTACACGCCATCTGATTGTGGACGATGGGTGCTGGTTAGCCATGAAAGGGGTTAATCCAGTGGAGGAGTTAGCTGCGGTAGATTTACAGCCTTCCCGGATAGAAATCCTGCATGTACCCGGGTTGGATGCGCAAAGACACCTGGTTTTCCTTCCGGTTAACCAGAACGAACTAATTCAATAAAGTGGGATGGCTTAAATCATGAGGATTCTGGCAATTACCAATCAAAAAGGCGGTGTGGGGAAAACGACGACATGCGTTAATCTTGCCGCCAGTCTTGCAGCGACCAAGCGTAAAGTGCTGCTGATTGACCTTGATCCGCAAGGCAATGCCACTACTGGTAGCGGCATAGACAAATCCAGCATGAAGCACACCATCTACCATGTACTGCTCGGCGACAAGACTTTGCGGGAAGTAACACAGCGCTCGGAAAAAGGCCGTTTTGACGTGGTACCGGCAAATCGCGAGCTGGCAGGTGCCGAAGTTGAGCTGGTCAACGAGTTCGCGCGCGAAACCCGCTTGAAAAATGCACTGGCGGAGCTGGGGGATGAGTATGACTACATCCTCATTGATTGCCCCCCTGCCCTCAATCTGACGACGGTGAATGCCCTGACCGCTGCACATGCAGTAATGATACCCATGCAATGCGAATACTATGCGCTTGAAGGTTTGTCTGATCTGGTCAATACCATCAAGAAAGTGCGGGCGCATCTCAATCCCAGCCTGGAGATTGAAGGCTTGCTGCGCACGCTGTTTGATAATCGCAATACGTTGGCACAGCAAGTGTCGGCGGAATTGGCGCAGCATTTTGGCGACAAGGTCTACCGTACGGTGATTCCGCGTAATATCCGGCTGGCTGAAGCGCCCAGTTATGGTGTGCCAGTATTGTTCCATGACGGTGCTTCGAAGGGTGCCAAGGCCTATTTGGCGCTGGCAGGTGAAATCATCAACCGGCATCTCATTGCCAGTCGACAAGTGACAGCAAGCTAGGAGTTTCAATGGTTAAATTAAAGGGGTTGGGGCGTGGTTTGGATGCCCTGCTGGCAGGCGATGCCGATAGTGTAAGTGCCAACGATACACCGCACACATTAAGAGTAGATCAACTGCAACCTGGTAAATATCAACCACGTACCCAGATGGACCAGGAGTCACTCGAGAGCCTGGCCGCCTCGATCAAGGCGCAAGGGATCATGCAGCCTATTCTGGTGCGGGAGGTGGCGACTGGGCGCTATGAAATTATTGCTGGTGAGCGGCGCTGGCGTGCCTCGCAATTGGCGGGGTTGCAGGAAGTACCCGTCCTTGTGCGCGAGATTCCAGATGAATCTGCACTGGCAATGGCGCTGATTGAAAATATTCAGCGCGAAAACCTCAATCCCCTTGAGGAGGCGCTGGGCATCCAGCGTCTTATCAACGAATTCAATATGACCCACCAGGCAGCAGCTGATGCAGTAGGCCGCTCGCGTAGCGTGATTACCAATCTGCTCAGATTGCAGAATTTGCATGCTAATGTGCAGAATATGCTGATGCAGGGCAAATTGGACATGGGGCATGCCAGGGCGTTGCTTTCATTGCCTGATGCTAAACAGATTGTGGCTGCGGAGCAGATCAGTCAAAAATCTCTCTCTGTGAGAGAAGCAGAAAGCTTGGTCAGGCAGTTGCTTGCAGAGCCTAAGCAGAAACCGCTCAGGGCGCCCGACCGAGATGTGTTGCGGCTCCAGGAGGACCTTTCAGAACTCTTGGGCGCATCAGTTGAAATTCGGGCCGGTAGCAAGGGGGCGGGCCAGGTGAAGATTCACTATACCAATCTGGATCAACTGGATGAGCTAATTCAAAGGTTTAAAGGCGGAAAATAGCAATTTCAGCTTGACTTGATCCTGATTTGACAACAGAATCTCGGGTTTTCACGGTTTGGGCAAAAGCCTGGCTCGGGTTTTGCCCGCAATTTGTGAATCAGGGAAATTCAAGGCATGGATGAGCTACTGGCAAAAATGATCAAGCGGCAGGTTTTAGCGACCGCAGTAGTTGCTCTGATTGCCTTTTTCGTACTGGGTCTGCATGGCGCCTTTTCTGCATTGGCAGGGGGCGGATCTGCAGTACTGGGTGGTTTGGCTGCCAAGTTGAAGCTGCAAAATAAGACAGTGGCAACAGGGGCCGGTTCCGTGCTGGTAAATATTTTGATTGCTGAAGCCATCAAGATCGCAGTGATTGCAATATCGCTGCTCTTGGTGTTCAAGTTTTACGGACATTTGATTCCGCTTGCTCTGCTGGGTGGTTTGGCAGCAGCAGCCATCATGTCCGGCGCAGCAATTTTTGCAATTAACGAAAAAAACAACGCTTAGGGTTTGATGTTATGGCGACAGGTCACTTAACTCCATCTGAATATATCGGTCATCACCTTTCCTTCAATCAAAAGGTTATCGGTGATACAGGATTCTGGGTGCTCCATATGGATACCTTGATCACTTCAGCCTTGCTGGGAATTGTTGTGTTCGGCCTGCTTTGGTGGGTGGTGCGCGGTGCAACCTCCGGCGTGCCGACCAAGCGCCAGGCATTTGTTGAGTTGCTAGTCGAGTTTGTAGATAACCAAGTCAAGAGCATATTCCACGGCAATCGCCATGCATTCATCGCCCCACTGGCCCTGACGGTATTCGTCTGGGTGCTGGTCATGAACGCGATGGACTTCCTGCCTATCGACATCATGGCAATTGTTTATGGCTGGTTGGGTCTGCATGAATGGCGCAGTGTTCCTACTTCCGATATCAACGCAACTTTTGCACTTGCATTGGCCGTGTGGTTACTGATGATTTTCTTCAGCATCAAGGTCAAGGGCCTGGGTGGCTGGATTCATGAGCTGTTCTGTTCCCCGTTTGGTACCAATCCCCTGGTTTGGCCTGCCAACTTTGCATTCAACCTCATCGAGTACATCTCCAAGCCCCTTTCGCACTCTCTGCGTCTGTTTGGCAATATGTACGCCGGTGAAATCATTTTCTTGCTGCTGGGTATGTGGGCGGCGACTGGTCTGGCAGGCACCTTCTTCGGTGCATTGCTGGGAGCTGGCTGGGCGATCTTCCATATTCTGATCGTTTGTCTGCAGGCATTCATTTTCATGATGCTGACAGTTGTCTACCTGTCGATGGCGCACGAAAGTCACTAAATTATTTTTATCGTTAACACTCTCTAAAGCCGAAAGGAAATTAAATGGAGAATTTGCAATTGTTGGCCATGATTCAAGCTTACACCGGTGTTGGTATCGGTTTGATCATTGGTTTGGGTGCTGCTGGTGCCTGTATCGGTATCGGTATTATGTGTGCGAGCTTCCTGGATGGCGCTGCACGCCAGCCAGAGATGATCCCTGCACTGCAAGGTAAGGTATTCCTGCTGCTGGGTCTGATCGATGCTTCCTTCATTATCGGTGTTGGTCTGGCCATGATGTTCGCATTTGCAAACCCATTGCTGAGCGTTGTTGCAGCAGGTTAATCAGCTAGTTTTGATTTGAGTGATTGAAACTTAAAGCTGACTAGATTAACGGCTCGGGAGCAAATATGAATATCAACCTGACACTAATTGCGCAGGCTATCTCATTTGCCATTCTGATCTGGTTTACAACAAAGTTTGTATGGCCATATCTCCTGAATGCAATTGAGACCCGCCAGAAAACCATTGCGGATGGTCTGGCTGCGGCTGAGCGCGGTAAGCAGGAGCTTGAAGTTGCAACTCAGCGTTCAGCTGAAGTTGTTAACGATGCCAAGCAGAAAGCAACTTCCATCATTACGCAGGCCGAAAAGCGTGCCAGTGAAATCGTGGAAGAAGCCAAGGCAAATGCCAAGGCGGAAGGTGATCGTATCATCACCGGCGCCAAGGCTGAAATTGATCAGGAAGTAAATCGCGCAAAAGAAGGCTTGCGTCAGCAAGTATCCGCGCTGGCAGTTGCCGGCGCTGAAAAGATTCTGCGCAAAGAGATTGATGCCAAAGCCCATGCTGACTTGTTGACCAGCATCGCAAACGAGCTCTAGGAAGGATAAGGGGCACGATATGGCTGAAGCGATAACCATTGCAAGACCTTATGCAGTAGCGGTTTACCGTCTGGCTAAGGAAAAAAATGCACTGGCGGACTGGTCACAAATGCTTAATCTGGCCGCGACCATCGCGGCGGATGAGCAAATGCGGGCTTTGATCGACAACCCCAAGGTTGTCGCAGCCGATTTGGAACGTGTATTTCTCTCCGTAAGCGGAGACAAGCTGAATGAAGCAGGGAATAATCTGGTCAAGCTGCTGGGGGAATACGGTCGGTTGTCCATCTTGCCGGAAATTGCAGCTGCATTTGAAGATCTGAAGGCACAGGATGAAGGTGTGCTGGAAGCAGAGATTACAGCCGCTGCCCAACCTAGCGATGCAGAAGTTACAGCAGTCGTGAAGCGTTTGGAAGCCAAGTTCGGCAAAAAGGTTGAAGCAAGCGTTAAAGTGGATCCAGAAATTATTGGCGGGATCAAAATTGTAGTCGGCGATACGGTCATTGACGCTTCGGTCCGTGGCCAATTGCAAGAGATGGCCTACACGCTGAAAGGTTAGGAAAAAGTAATGCAATTATCCACATCAGAAATCAGTGAACTGATTAAGAGTAGATTAGAGAATTTCTCCACCAGTGCTGAAGCGCGTACTCAAGGTACCGTGATTTCAGTGACTGATGGTATTGTTCGTATTCATGGCCTGTCCAATGTGATGGCCGGTGAAATGATCGAGTTCCCAGGTAATGTATACGGCTTGGCACTTAACCTGGAGCGTGACTCCGTGGGCGCCGTGATTTTGGGCGACTACGAGAATATCACCGAAGGTGACACCGTCAAATGCACTGGCAAGATCCTGGAAGTGCCTGTCGGTCCTGAGCTGGTTGGCCGCGTGGTCAATGCGCTGGGTCAACCCATTGATGGCAAGGGTCCAGTCAATGCCAAGCTGACAGACAAGATTGAAAAGGTTGCTCCTGGCGTTATCGCCCGTAAGTCGGTTTCCCAGCCTGTGCAAACAGGGATCAAGGCGATTGATTCCATGGTGCCGGTTGGCCGTGGTCAACGTGAATTGATCATTGGTGACCGTCAGACCGGCAAGACTGCTGTTGCTGTCGATGCGATCATCAACCAGAAAGGTCAGAACATGACCTGTATCTACGTTGCGATCGGCCAGAAGGCATCAACTGTCGCCAACGTGGTGCGCAAGCTGGAAGAGCATGGTGCGCTGGAGTACACCATTGTTGTTGCTGCGACTGCTTCAGATCCTGCTGCGCTGCAATTCCTGGCTCCTTACGCTGGTTGCACCATGGGTGAATACTTCCGCGACCGCGGTCAAGATGCATTGATCGTCTATGATGATTTGACCAAGCAGGCTTGGGCTTACCGCCAGATTTCCCTGCTGCTGCGTCGTCCACCAGGCCGTGAGGCTTACCCAGGTGACGTGTTCTACATTCACTCCCGCCTGCTTGAGCGTGCTGCTCGTGTAAACGAAGAGTATGTTGAGAAGTTCACCAATGGTGAAGTGAAGGGCAAGACAGGTTCCTTGACCGCATTGCCGATTATTGAAACCGCTGCAGGTGACGTTTCCGCTTTCGTTCCAACCAACGTGATTTCGATCACTGACGGTCAGATCTTCCTGGAAACTGACTTGTTCAACGCTGGTATCCGTCCTGCGATCAACGCCGGTATTTCGGTATCACGTGTTGGTGGCGCAGCTCAGACCAAGGTGATCAAGAAACTGGGCGGCGGTGTCCGTCTGGCACTGGCCCAATATCGTGAACTGGCTGCGTTTGCTCAGTTTGCGTCCGATCTGGACGAAGTGACCCGCAAGCAGCTGGATCGCGGCCGCCTGGTGACTGAACTGATGAAGCAAGCCCAGTATGCGCCTCTGTCTACCTCCGATATGGCGGTGACATTGCTGGCAGCGAACAAGGGTTATTTCGATGACGTTCCTGTTGCCCGTGCTTTGGCCTTTGAATCTGCCCTGCACTCCTTCCTCAAGTCCAAGTACAAAAACCTGTTGGACAAGATCGACAGCACCAATGACCTTGGTGGTGACGACGAGAAGGCTGTAGAAGCAGCTATTCAGGACTTCAAGGCAACCAACGCTTACTAAGCTCAAGTTGAACAGACAGGCAGACTAGACAATGGCCGGTAGCAAAGAAATACGTACCAAGATCAAGAGTGTGGAAAACACACGCAAGATCACCAAGGCGATGGAAATGGTCGCTGCATCCAAAATGCGCAAGGCGCAGGAACGGATGCGGATGGCCAGGCCCTATGCGGAGAAAATTCGTAATGTGACAGCCCACTTGTCACAAGCCAATTCTGAATACAAGCACCCCTTTATCGTCAAGCGCGAGAAGGTATCAAACGTAGGTTTGATCGTGGTGAGTTCGGACAAGGGTTTGTGCGGTGGCCTTAACACTAATGTGCTCCGCTTGTCGCTGAATCAGATGAAGGAATGGGAAAGCGAAGGCAAGAAGATTGCCGTGAGCGCCATTGGTAACAAGGGGTTCAGTTATATGAACCGTGTTGGTGCCGATGTGAAGTCCCATGTGACTGGTTTAGGTGATACCCCGCATTTGGAGAAGCTGATCGGTACAATCAAGGTGATGCTCGATGCTTATGTGGCAGGTGAGATTGATCAACTGTTCATTTGCTACACCCGTTTCATCAATACGATGAAGCAAGCACCGATCATGGAACAATTGCTCCCATTGTCCAGTGAACACCTGGATACAACAGCCACGACAGCAAAAGGCCATTGGGACTACATTTATGAGCCTGATGCCAATGTCGTCATTGATGAACTGATGACTCGTTATATTGAGTCCATTATTTATCACGCCGTTGCCGAGAACATGGCTTCTGAGCAAAGCGCCCGTATGGTGGCCATGAAGGCTGCTTCGGATAACGCGAAGACTGTGATTGGTGAATTGAAGCTGGTGTACAACAAGGCGCGCCAGGCTGCAATTACCAAGGAAATTTCAGAGATTGTCGGTGGCGCGGCGGCTGTCTAGTCGTGCTGAAATGTAGCTTAGATAAAGCTCGAAGAATTTAAGTATAGATTGAGGATACCAAGATGAGTCAAGGTAAGGTTGTTCAATGTATTGGTGCCGTGGTTGACGTTGAGTTCCCACGTGATCAGATGCCAAAGGTATATGACGCGCTGATCCTGGATGAAGAAACATCCACTGCAGAAGCTGGTTTGACACTGGAAGTGCAACAGCAACTGGGCGACGGTGTAGTGCGCGCGATTGCAATGGGTTCCAGCGATGGTCTTTCCCGTGGCATGAAAGTCAAAAACACTGGTAACCAGATTCAGGTTCCAGTTGGTCATGGTACTTTGGGCCGTATCATGGACGTGCTGGGCCGTCCTATCGATGACGCTGGTCCGATTGAGGCTGATGAGTATCGCTCGATTCACCAAAAGGCTCCCACCTTTGAAGAGCTCTCCCCTTCCGTTGACTTGTTGGAAACCGGTATCAAGGTGATCGACCTTGTCTGTCCGTTTGCCAAGGGCGGTAAGGTTGGCCTGTTCGGTGGTGCCGGTGTGGGCAAGACCGTGAACATGATGGAGCTGATCAACAACATTGCCAAGCAACACGCTGGCTTGTCCGTATTCGCTGGTGTAGGTGAGCGTACCCGTGAAGGTAACGATTTCTACCACGAAATGAAGGACTCCAACGTTCTGGACAAGGTAGGCATGGTATTCGGTCAGATGAACGAACCACCAGGCAACCGTCTGCGCGTGGCATTATCCGGTCTGACCATGGCCGAGAAGTTCCGTGACGAAGGTCGTGATATCCTGTTCTTCGTGGATAACATTTACCGTTACACACTGGCTGGTACTGAAGTATCTGCATTGCTGGGCCGTATGCCTTCTGCTGTGGGTTATCAGCCTACATTGGCTGAAGAAATGGGCCGCTTGCAAGAGCGTATTACCTCCACCAAGACTGGTTCGATTACTTCCATCCAGGCCGTCTACGTGCCTGCGGATGACTTGACCGATCCATCCCCAGCTACCACCTTCCTGCACTTGGATTCTACCGTTGTGTTGTCGCGTGACATCGCATCGCTGGGTATCTACCCTGCGGTTGATCCACTGGATTCTACTTCCCGTCAGCTGGATCCACTGGTGGTTGGTGAAGAGCACTACAGTGTTGCACGTGCTGTGCAATCCACACTGCAGCGCTATAAGGAACTGCGTGACATCATCGCGATTCTGGGTATGGATGAACTTTCTCCAGAAGACAAGCTGGCTGTAGCCCGCGCGCGTAAGATCCAGCGCTTCCTGTCCCAGCCTTTCCACGTTGCCGAAGTGTTTACCGGCGCGCCTGGCAAGTACGTGACCCTGAAGGACACCATCAAGGGCTTTAAGGCTATTGTTAACGGTGAATACGATCACCTGCCAGAACAAGCATTCTACATGGTGGGCGCAATCGAAGAAGCTGTTGAAAAGGCAAAGACCCTTAACTAAACCCTGTCACAAGTAAGGATAGGACGATATGGCATCAACAATACACTTGGACGTGGTGAGCGCAGAAGAGTCCATTTTCTCAGGCGAGGCAGAATTTGTTGCAGCGCCTGCGAAATTGGGTGAGGTAGGTATTTATCCCAACCATGCGCCATTGATCACGACAATCAAGCCAGGCGTACTGCGCATCAAGGTTGCCAACAGCGGTGAAGAACAGGCTATCTACATTTCTGGCGGCTTGCTGGAAGTGCAGCCTGGCGCCATTACCGTGTTGGCGGATACTGCGATCCGTGGTCATGACCTGGATGAAGTCAAAGCAATTGAAGCCAAGCGCGCTGCTGAAGAAGCATTGAAGAACAAAGCCTCTGGCGTGGATTATGCGCGCGCTCAGGCTGAGTTGTCAGAAGCACTGGCACAGTTGCAGACAATTGAGCAATTACGCAAGACTACGCATTAATCCTGCAAGTTTTGCTTGAGAAGGCAGCCAAATGGCTGCCTTTTTTATTTATACTTGAACATTTACTGATCAGCATAAACCGGATTCGATTTTGTCCTCCTCACACGCCAGTTCCAGACTTAATATCGTGATTCTTGCCGCTGGTAAAGGCACGCGCATGCACTCCAGCAAGCCCAAAGTGCTGCATGCACTAGCCGGTAAGCCCATATTGCAACACGTGATTGATGCTGCGAAATCATTGCAGCCTAGCAAGATTATTGTGATCTACGGATTTGGCGGCGAGGCTGTCCCACAGGCAATCTCTCATGAGGACATAGTCTGGGTCAAACAGACGGAGCAACTTGGGACAGGTCATGCCATGCAACAAGCCCTGCCCTATTTGGACCATGATGCCAGGACGCTGATCTTACTGGGTGATGTGCCTTTGCTTAGCGCCCAAACTTGCCAGCAACTCCTGACACAGCCACACCCACTTGCCTTGCTCACTGTAATCAAGGGTAATCCCAATGGCTATGGTCGGATTGTGCGAGCCGGCGGCCAGGTGCGTGCGATAGTCGAACACAAGGATGCGAATGAACAGCAGCGCACTATCCGTGAGGTGAACACCGGTATCATGGCTGCAGAAAACCGTTTGCTGGCCCAATGGCTGCAACGCCTCAACAACGATAATGCCCAGAAGGAGTACTACCTGACAGATATCGTGGCGATGGCAGTGGAGGATGGCGAGCAAGTCACTGCCGTGGCAGGGGATGATGAGTGGCAGGTTGCTGGCGTTAACTCAAAGCAGGATCTCGCAGCGCTGGAGCGTGTCTATCAGCATCGTTATGCCGGGCACTTGCTGGCTCAAGGAGTAACGCTGGCTGACCCCGCGCGTATTGACGTACGCGGAGAGTTGAATGTGGGGAGCGATGTGGAAATTGATGTGGGTTGTGTGTTTGAGGGCAAAATCACGCTGGCTGACAATGTGCGCATAGGCCCCTATTGCGTCATCCGGAACGCTTCCATTGGTGCTGGGACGGTCATTGCTGCTTACACCCACATAGAGGATGCCCAACTGGCAGAAAGCTGCAAAATAGGCCCGTATGCGCGTTTGAGGCCAGGTACAGTGCTGGCAAACGACACGCATATAGGTAATTTTGTCGAACTGAAAAATGCCCAGGTGGATGTTGGCAGCAAGATCAACCATTTAAGCTATGTCGGCGATACTACTGTGGGCAAAAAGGTGAACATCGGGGCTGGTACGATTACCTGCAATTACGATGGCGTGAACAAGTTCCGTACCATCATTGAAGATCATGCCTTTATCGGTTCAGATTCCCAGCTGGTCGCTCCTATTACCATAGGTGCTGGCGCCACCATTGCCGCTGGTTCTACCATCACCCAGGATGCCCCTGCGGACAAACTCACGATGTCGCGCGGCAAGCAATTCACTATAGAACACTGGAAACGCCCTGAGAAAGTGAAGAAATAACATGTGTGGCATTGTAGGCGCCGTTGGTGCACGTAATATTGTTCCTGTTTTGATCGAAGGCTTGAGTCGCCTGGAATACAGAGGTTATGACTCAGCTGGTATCGCAGTGCTTGGTGATGGCATACGCCGTGTGCGTGCGGTGGGCCGTGTGGCAGAAATGCAAGGCAAGGTGGCAGCAGAAAATCTCACAGGCCAAGTAGGGATAGGCCATACACGCTGGGCCACCCACGGCGGGGTGACAGAGTCCAACGCCCATCCGCATGTGTCACGTGGTGAAATTGCAGTAGTGCATAACGGCATTATCGAGAATCACGATGAGCAGCGCGAACGTCTGCAAGGACTAGGTTATCAGTTTGAATCCCAAACAGATACTGAAGTGATTGCTCACTTAATCCATTATTATTTGAACCAGCAACATAGTTTATTGAGTGCTGTTCAGCATGCTGTGACAGAGCTGACCGGCGCTTTCGCCATCAGTGTAGTCTCCATTAAATTCCCGGATATCATGATTTGCGCACGCCAGGGGTGCCCTTTGCTGATTGGTCTGGGAGAGGACGAAAACTTCATTGCTTCAGATGTCTCTGCAGTGTTGTCCGTAACACGTAATGTGATTTATCTGGAGGATGGGGATGTAGGAGAGATCCGCCGCGATGGCGTAACCATTTATGATACGGCAGGCAATGTGGTGGAGCGTACGATACACCGTAGCGATGTATCACTGGCTTCACTGGAATTGGGCCCTTACTCCCATTTCATGCAGAAGGAAATTTACGAGCAACCGCGCGCCCTGACCGATACCCTGGAAGCGATTATTGATGACAACGCTTTCAGTGCGGAATTGTTTGGCACGGATGCCCATGAGGTGTTCGCGCAGATAGACAGTGTGCTGATTATTGCTGCCGGTACCAGCTACTATGCGGGCCTGACTGCCAAATACTGGCTGGAAAGCATAGCCCAGCTGCCGACCTCGGTGGAAATTGCCAGTGAATACCGCTACCGCAAGTCGGTGCCAAATGCCAAGCAGCTGATTGTGACCATTTCCCAATCCGGTGAAACCTTGGACACCATGGAAGCGCTCAAGCATGCTAAAGCCTTGGGTCAGAACCTGACCCTGGCAATTTGTAATGTGCAGGAAAGCGCAATTCCGCGCGCCTCACGGTTGGTGCTGTATACGCGTGCCGGCGCTGAAATCGGCGTGGCCTCAACCAAGGCTTTCACTACTCAACTGGTTGCCCTCTTCACCCTTGCCGCGACTTTGGCCAAGCAACGTAATCTGCTTAATGCAGAACAGGAACAGGTTTATATCGATGGGCTGCGTCGTCTTCCTGGCAGCGTGCAGTATGCGCTTAACCTTGAGCCGCAAATCCGCGAGTGGGCTAAGGCTTTCAGCAACAAGTTCCATGCCCTCTTCCTGGGACGCGGCATGCATTACCCCATTGCCCTAGAAGGCGCCCTCAAGCTCAAGGAGATTTCCTATATCCATGCGGAAGCTTACCCTGCCGGTGAGCTCAAGCATGGTCCCCTGGCGCTTGTGGATCGCAATATGCCCGTAGTTGTGATTGCCCCTAATGATGCATTGCTGGAAAAGGTGAAGTCCAATATGCAGGAGGTCAGCGCGCGTGGTGGCGAGTTGTTTGTATTTGCCGATGCCGACAGCAATTTTACCGAAAGTGAAGGCGTGCACGTAATCCGTACCCCGCGCCACGTAGGTGTGCTATCTCCTATTTTGCACACCATACCTGTGCAATTGCTGGCCTACCACGCTGCCTTGCTAAAGGGCACGGATGTAGATAAGCCGCGCAACTTGGCCAAGTCGGTGACAGTGGAGTAAGCAAGCGAAGCAATCCACTGACTAGAGCGAATAAAGTGAGTCGGGTTTGAATAAAGTTGGTCGAATATTATAAAAAACTAATAAAGTCTGTCGAGACAATGTAAAAAAGCTCGCTTATGCGAGCTTTTTTATGTTTTGAATCTGGGATAACCGCTCTAATGTATCTCATCGCTTAAGTTAGGCCATTCCTCGGGTACAAGAGCAGGTGATTACCGCCAAGCCTCTTAACAGTGTGAGTACACTATTTGAAATAGCTAAACATTGATCGTGTCAATAAAGCCCGTCAGTCATAAAACCATTTGGTAGCATAAATCACTAGTACGGCTACAGTAACAAGAAGAACTGGGAGGGCTATCATCATTGCCAACTTTTTCATGAAACTTGGTTCAACAAATACCACGCCTTGTGCTTCCTTCACCCTCCTCTCTTCATCAAAATGCCATTTAATTGCAAAATAGGCTCCAATACCTAAAACAATAAGCTTAAAAGCTCCAGCAAAGTATGGAAAGATGTCAGTCCAACTGCCGTCCATTATCTATCTCCATCAAGTTCAATATCGATTTTGCGGCAGCATAATCAAAGGTTCATGTTTAGTGCGCACCGAAAGTCAGGCGTTCTAGCAAGCGCAAGTCTACTTCTCGCGCTAGCTGTCCACAACTCTCTTTGCAATACCTGTAGTTATGGTGGTTTGCTAAATTAGCAAAAGCATTGGCACATTTATGGCCAAAACTGAGTTACAACCAATATGATACTTTAATGCTCAGTTGTAGCTCGTTCAAACTTGGTAGTAGCAATATGTGGCGGGTGGTAAAGCATGTGTTTGAGCAGGAGTTTGGCCGCTTGTTGCCTATTCGTATGGAAGATATTGATCTGCATGATGATCATGGCAGGGAGGCGGGTTGGCTGGATCTGTTCGAGTCCCACTACCCTTCTAGGAGCAGGCAGTGAGAATTTCCATCCTGGGATCGAGCTATCGAATAACATCATTGATTTCATCGCAGCCCGACCAACTTTGATGTGCAACAGTGTTTACGATAGATCAATAGGTTAGGTCCGAGCCGTCCGACTAACATTATTTGTTCCAGTCAATTCACGCTGGTTCAAACGGCTTGCGCACCAAACCCGACATGACTGACAGCGGAAACCAGCTGTTCAGAGGAGGTTTGGTGTTCATCATATTGCACCGTGGCGTGGGCTTCCTCTAATTCTACTTGCACATCGTTAACGCCATTAACAGCCTGCAAAGCTCCTTTGACAGTGTTGGCGCAAGCGCCGCAACTCATGCCGATGACGCGTAGATGGGTGGTTTGCATGATGGTTCCTTTCTCAAGGCTAAAGAGGAATTCTGGTTAGTGAGCGACAGCCTGCAGGCAACTGTCAAGGCAGTTCTGGCAAGCCTGGGCGCATTGCTGACAGTGATCAGCTTGATGTCCTGCACATTCTTCGCCGCAAGCACGGCAGATTTCAGCACAGTCTTCTACTACCAGGTCAGCAAGCTCGCTTCCACGTTGCAGAAAATTCAGAGTCAGTTTGCAGAATTCGGCACAGTCTGTATCAAGGCTGATGCAACGCTGCATATGCAGGGGTGACCCTTCGCTTCTGCATGCGGCAGCACAATGTTCACAGGCTTCAATACAGGATTTCAGTGCTTCTATACAAGGCTGGTAGTTATTCTGCATTGGTTTTCCTTTGAACTAAGACGGGGCGAAAGCCTATTCTAGGTCTGAAGCGTGTTTGGGCTTTATACGGTAGCGTCCTATGCGGACGTCAGAAAAACTTAATCATCAACTTTTCTCACCCAGTTTATTAAAGATACTGGCAGTTCAAGTAGCAGACGATTAGAAGCAATAGCCTGCAAGTCAAGAATGGTGCTGGCTTTCCCGATCAATGTTACTCTCAGCATGGTTTTACCCATGATTGCCATGTCTTTAAGAATTCTGGATAAACTAACCATTATGCCGATGTGTAATTTTCTTGGTTGGTTCTATAGGAAAGATGCAATCATCATGCAAATTGGGCTTGAGTTCCTTGTCCATCTATAACCATGCGGTGAGTATGAGCAGAAAGAGTGATTACCTCATGAGAAATTATGATGATGTATTCACTAAAATGATGTTGTAACATTATTGTTAATGATAATAATTATTAAAATAAAATCACCGATGGATAAGCTTCTGGATGTAATTCGTCGCGAGTTTGCGAACCTGCCTTATAATATTTTTGCTGCAATTGCTTAGAATCCAATGAAATGAATAATCAGGACCATATCCTTGTCGTTGATGACGACCATGAAATTCGGGAATTGCTGACGGAGTACCTGCGCGATTCTGGATTTACTGTTTCCGAGGCAGCAAATGGCCGTGAGATGTGGCGGCTGGTCAATAAGGAGCAGATAGACCTTATAGTGCTGGACCTGATGCTGCCCGAGGAAGATGGCTTGAGCCTATGCCGTGAATTGCGCGCGCAGGATGATACGCCAGTGATCATGCTGACGGCCAAGGGCACACTGATAGACCGCATTGTCGGACTGGAGGTCGGTGCCGATGATTATCTGCCCAAGCCATTTGATCCGCGTGAATTGCTTGCACGAATTAAGGTGATATTGCGTCGCATACGTCCCAGTCGGGAAAAGGCCGGTGCTGACGAATATGCCTATATCAGTTTTCAAGGGTGGCGCCTGGATACCCAGGCACGACAAATGTTTTCGCCTGAGGGGGTAATCGTTTCACTGGGCAGTTCTGACTATATGGTGCTGCGGGCATTACTGGAGCATCCCAATCGCCCTTTAAGCCGCGAGTTTTTGATTGAACACGTTTACGGCAAGGACAGCCAGGCTTTTGACCGTTCAATCGATGTCTGTATTAGCCGGCTGCGCCAACATATGGAGAGCGATACGCGTAATCCGACCATCATTCGTACTGTGCGTAATGCTGGTTATATGCTGGTCAGCCAGGTCCAGCACGAAAAATGAAGCGGCTCTGGCCAGCCTCATTATTTGGCCGTCTTGTAATCGTCCTGGTGGCCGGCACAATGACGGCGCAGATTCTGACAGGGTTTATCTGGTATGACATGAATTATGGCAAGGCGCTGGAGATTCCTACCCGTGTGCTTGCAGCCAAGCTTTCAGACAGCATCAGCCTGGTTGAAATCAGTAAGGTGGAAGATGAGCGCCTGCTGATCAAGAAGCTGAGCAATCCCTTGTATCAACTCACGCCGGTCGACGCTCCTCCACGCCCCAATGCCCTGAAAACCCGTGATCGCGCGATTGAGCTCCTGTTCAAGCGGGTATTCGAGCAGGAGTTCGGCCGCTTGTTGCCCATGCGGCTTTACGATATTGATCTGCATGATGATCAGGGCAAGGAGGCAGGCTGGCTGGACCTATTCGAATCCTATTATCCTTCGGCGCATTTTGTCCTGTATGTACAGCTGGATAGTGGACAATGGTTGAAGCTGGATGCTTACGAAGGTCAGGCAGGCATGAGTTTGGCGCCCTTGATGGATTTGTTTGACTATCTATTCCGCATTTACTTTGTGCGTATCGTCATTATTATCGGTATTGCATTGTTTGCCGTGAGGCAGATCATGCGGCCTTTGAATCGGCTTGCGGCTGCTGCAGAGCGGCTGGGACGCAATATATACAGTCCTCAACTGGATGAGACAGGGCCGACGGAGGTCAGGCGTTCGGCCAAGGCATTCAATTTGATGCAGCAGCGCCTGATTGATACGGTGACGGAGAAAACCCGCTTCTTGGCTGCTGTTTCTCACGATTTACGTTCCCCCATCACCCGTTTGCGCTTGCGCACCGAATCTATTGAGAATCCCGTATTAAAGGAGAAATTCAGGCATGACCTGGAAGGCATGGAAAGCCTGATTTCTTCAACGCTGGATTTCATGCGGGGGGTTGAGGTGCATGAGAACCGGCATATCATCAATATCAACGCAATGCTGCAAAGCTTGCAGGTCGATGCCCAGGAAACCGGTGCTGAAGTATTGCTACATGGAGAAGCCCAGCCTTTTGAGGGCTACGCAATCAGTCTTAAACGCTGCCTGCAGAATTTGCTGGAAAACGCGATACGCTATGGGAAATCCGCCCATATCGAAGTCATTGATAGCGAATCACGCCTGCGAATTGCAATACGCGATCATGGTCCCGGGATTCCTGAGGAGCTGCTCAAGCAGGTATTCGAGCCGTTTTACCGTGTAGAGACATCCAGAAACGCCACGACAGGTGGGTCGGGCTTGGGCTTGAGCATTGCCAAAACAATTGTGGAAGCGCATGACGGAGAAATACACTTAAGGAATCTGGCAAGTGGCGGTTTGGAAGTGATGATTGATTTTCCGCGGAAAAATTGAACATCGCCTATATATAAAAATAATGCTGCAATGTTAAGAATCCACTACAGCTCTATGGTTTAATCTTGTTGAAATCATAAAAATATCTCTCGGTGACATTAATGAGCAATACGGACGTCGATGACCAGCTATTAAGTGCAGGAGATCAGCTGAAGGTATTAAGCTTTGCTATCAGTAGAATAAGCGAAGCAATATTCTTGTGTGATGAAAAGGCCAGGATCCGGTTTGTAAACGCCGAAAGCTGTAAGCACCTTGGATACACTGAAGCCGAGTTGTTGCAAATGACTATACTGGACATCGACCCGGATGTTTCGGTTGAGCGTTGGCCCGCTCTTTGGCAAGAGCTGAAGGAACATGGGGTTGTGACGCATGAAAGTCGGCACCAGGCAAAAAATGGCCAAATTATCCCGGTAGAGATCAAAAGCAACTATCTAGATGATGCAGGCACACCATATTGTGTTTCCTTGGTCCGTAATATTACGCCACGTATTGCCCTCCGTAGCAAACTGCGCGAACAAGAGCTGCAATACCGCCAGCTTGTCAAAAACTCTCCCGATATCTTTATTCGTTATGATCAGGATTGCCGTCGAATTTTCTTAAGTGACGGATATGAAAAGGTATTTGGTATTCCTGCCGCATTGGCGCTCGGTAAAACTCCGACCGAGCTTTGGGGCAGGCCCACAATGCAGCCTTCGCTTTACGAGCAAAGGCTGCGGCAAGTCATGCTTTCTGGCATCGCCCAGCATATCGAGCTGGAATGGGAAGAGGATGGCAAGTATGTCTGCCAGTCCTTACATGCAGTGCCTGACCGCAATATTGATGGAGACATTACTGGAATATTGACCATTACCCGTGATATTTCAGACATCCGGCGTGCAGAGCAGAAACTCAAGCAACGTGATCAATACCAGAACGCGCTGATTGAGAATTTCCCGTTTGTTGTCTGGTTCAAGGATCTTGAGAGCCGCTTGCTGTCGGCTAATAGTGCCTACGCCAGAATGGCCGGGGTCGAGTCCAAAGATGTCCTGGCCGGCAAGACGGATTTCGACTTTTTCCCGCCGGATCTGGCAGCCGCGTATATCGCGAGTGATAAGCGGGTACTTGAAAGCGGCCTGCCTTGTTTTGTGGTCGATATGTTTGAAACTCCCTCTGGTGAACGCGGTTGGATAGAGACGTATAAATCGCCAGTGGTCGTGGGTGACCAGATGATTGGCACTGTCGGTTTTGCACGTGATGTGACTGAGGCCAAGCTGAATGAAGATAAACTGATCCAGCGCGAACGCGAGTTGCAATCCTTGATTGATAACACGCCGGATACCATTACCCGTTATGATTTGCAGGCTCGCAGGCGCTATGTCAATACCCCTTGGCTAAAGCGCCTGGGAGTGGCCACTGAGACAATTATAGGCACCTCCCCTGCCGAGTTTCCTGGCGGCGATATCTACCTGAAATATGAAGAAAAGATCAAGGCAGTCATTGCCAGTGCAACACCAGACTTTCTTGAGCTAAGGGGTGAAAACGAAGATGGCTCCGCCTGGTTTATCCATGTGCGCATTGTTCCCGAGTTTGACGACAATCGCCAGGTCAGTGGCGTGCTGGCGGTGGAACGCGATATTACCGAACTTATGGAGTATCGCGAGCGGATTCACTACTTGGCTTATTACGATGCATTAACCAGTATGCCGAACCGGACCTTGTTCTCCGACCGGGTTAACCAGGTGCTGGCTGATGCAAGCTGGCACGGCAACCAGTTCGGCTTGATGATGCTTGACCTGGACCGGTTCAAGGAAGTGAATGATAGCCTGGGGCACCAAGCTGGCGATGCATTGTTGGTGGCGGTGGCAAAGCGCCTGCAGGCATCAGTGCGTGCGTATGACACTACGGCCCGGCTCAGTGGCGATGAATTTGCCATATTGCTCCCTGAGTTACGCAATGCGGATGACTTGGCCACGATTGCGAAAAAGATCAATGAAGAGATCGCCAAGCCATTTATCATTCAGGATAAAGAGCTGTTCATTTCCACCAGTATCGGTATTGCCATTTACCCAAATGACGGCAAGGACAGCGCCAAGCTGTTCAAGAGTGCAGATGTGGCGATGTACCATGCCAAGAACTACGGACGCAATAACTACCAGTTTTATTCGCAGGAGCTGGGGTCCAAGGCTTCTGAATACATACTGCTGGGCGCTTCTTTGCGCCAAGCCCTCAAGAATGACGAGTTTGAGCTGTTTTATCAGCCCCAGGTGGACCTGATCAGCGGGCAGATTATCGGAGCTGAAGCCCTGTTGCGCTGGCGCAACCCGCAACTTGGCGTGATCATGCCCGATCGTTTCATCAAGGTCGCCGAAGAGAGCGGGCTGATTGTCGACATTGGTGAATGGGTGTTGCGCCAGGCCTGCGAAGCCGTGGTTTGCCTGAACCGGGAACGTACTGCTGCTCCATTGAGTATGGCGGTCAACCTGTCCTCGCGACAGTTTCTTTACAACGACCTCCTCTCCTCGGTGCAGAGTATCCTGCTTAAGACTGGCTGCAAGCCCGAGTGGCTCAAGCTGGAAATTACCGAAAGCCTGTTGCTTGAAGATAGCAGCCACATCATAGAAACCCTCAGTGCATTCAAGAACATGGGCATTACAATTTCCATTGATGATTTCTGCACGGGTTATTCTGCAATGAGCTATCTTGGCCAATTCCCGATTAGCCAGGTCAAGATTGACCGTTCTTTTGTACGGGATATTGCGATCAAGCAGGATAAACTCGAGCTGATCACCGCCATCATAAGGATTGCACATGCATTGCGTCTTGAGTTGGTAGCCGAAGGGGTTGAGAGCAAACAACAGGCGAATCTGCTCAAGATACAGGGCTGCAGCATTGCGCAGGGCTATTATTTTGGCAAGCCAATGAGGTTAAGCCATTTGAAACTGGTCATCGCTGATGGCGAGGACCTCATGAGTAATAGTTTGTAATCTCAGTCATCGGATGAGCGGAGTTGCCGGAACCTCAGATTCCAGTATAATGAGATTTATTCTCATTAATGGATGCTGGTTTCTCCGGCAATTTTCCCTGCTGTGTCGCTTCCATCATCACCTGCAAACGCTTTCAAAACGCTCTATTCTGACCATCACAGCTGGCTCAATCATTGGCTACGCAAGAAATTAGGCAATAGTTTTGATGCAGCTGACCTGACCCATGATACTTTCATGCGGGTTCTAACTAGCACAGATACTGCGACTTTGCGGGAACCACGTGCTTTTCTGACTACGGTAGCCAGTGGCCTGCTTTCCAATTTCTACCGACGCCGGAAAATTGAGCAGTCATATCTGGATGCCCTGTCGATATTGCCGGATCAAGATATCCCCTCCCCAGAGGTCCGGATGATGGTTCTTGAAACCTTGATCGAGATTGACGGTCTTCTAGATGGTTTACCTGGTGATGTACGCAAGGCATTTCTGTGGTCACAGCTTGATGGCCTTGGCCAGGCAGAGATTGCGCGGCAACTGGGAGTTTCAGTTTCCACGGTTAAACGCTATATCGTGCGCGCTGTGCAGCAATGTTGTTTTGGGGAGGGTAGTTAATGGTGTCCATGGAGCCGCAATCAATACCTGCGGAAACCAGCCGCCAGGCGGCAGAATGGCTGGTTGAGCTGCAATCAGACCATGTCACTCAGGAGATTCGTAACCAATGGCAGAGGTGGCGAGAGGCGCATCCGGACAATGAACGTGCATGGCAGCATATAGAACGTCTGGGAGAAAAGCTGAGCGGGCTTTCTTCGCCGCTTGCGCATGCAACACTCGCCCCAAGAGGTTCGATCAAGCGCCGCCGGGCGATCAAGATGCTGGCAACACTCCTGTTTGCCGGCAGCTCAGCCTTTGTGGCCCAGGAAAAACTGCCCTGGTGGCAACTCAATGCCGACCATAGCACTGGCGTGGGTGAGCGCTGCCGGGTGGCGCTGGATGACGGCACGGAGGTAGAGCTCAATTCTTCAAGTGCTATCAATATCGCTTATACACAGCATCAACGCATCGTCATGCTGGTGCATGGCGAAATCCTGGTGACGACAGCACCGGACAGGCAGGCCCCCCCGCGCCCATTCCTGGTGGCCACGGATCAGGGAAGCATACGCGCGCTTGGTACCCGCTTCATGGTGCGTCAATTGACCAATGAGAAAGATGGTCCGATCAGGGTCGGCGTATGGGGAGGCGCAGTTGAAGTCGTGCCTTCCGAGATGGGCATACGTGTACGTATGGACAAGGGCGAGCAGCTGGCATTTACCAAGCACATGGTGACACCAATTGAGATTGTGAACGATAACGATACTGCCTGGGTCGAGCATATGATCGTAGCGGATGACATGCGTCTTGAAGAGTTTCTTGCTGAACTCAATCGCCACCGGCAAGGGAGCCTGAGCTGCGATCAAAGCATTGCTGCCCTCAAAGTATCAGGTACTTATCCATTGGATGACACAGACAAGGTAATTGATATGTTGTGCAATACATTGCAACTCAAGGTGAAGTCACTGACCAAGTTCTGGGTGAGGCTGTTTCCTGCAAGCTAGCATACCTGAGCATGGCATCATTTAAACGAGATTAATTCATATTCACTGAGCTGTTTTTGATTTTTGTGTGGCATAGGAAATAGGGGAACCTGTTTTCAATGGCCAATAAGGGAAATCAATGCAGCAACAGCAAGCTCATAGAAGCATCACACATCAATATTTCAAGCGTCGCGCGGCAGGGTTTGTTATAGCGCATGCCTTGGCCACCATGCCTTTCATGGCATTGCCTATGTTGGCCGCCAGCAGTGTTCAGGCTGCCGAAGAGGATACCAAGCGTTATCACATTCCTGCCGGTTCATTGAAAGAAGTATTGAACCGATTCGGCCGCGAAGCCGGAATCATGATCTCTTTCACCAATGAAATAGTATCCGGTTTGCAGAGCAACGGCCTTGATAGCAATTATTCCGTGCGAGACGGGCTCAGCATGCTATTGCTGGGAACCGGTCTTGAAGCGTCAAGACAGGATAATGGCGGTTACACCCTGCGCAAGGCCGGCATGGCTACTTCACAGGCAGGCCCTGCTTCTACTCTGGAAGAAGTAAAGGTAAGCGCCAGCAAGGATCCGACTTCGGAAAATACTGGTTCCTATACCACTAGCTCAAGTACGGCATCCGCAAAACTGGCATTGTCCCTGCGCCATACGCCGCAATCTGTCAGCGTGATCACTCGCCAACGCATGGACGACCAAAACCTGACCCAATTGCAGGAAGTGCTGGAGCAGACGGTAGGCATCAGCGTCGTACAGAGCGGCTATGTAGGCGCGAACTGGAATACATTCCAATCGCGGGGATTCAATATCAACAATTACCTGGTGGATGGTTTGCCGCTGGGCAGCAGTTTTGAGCTGATGACCAACGATATGGCTTTTTACGACCGTATCGAAGTGTTGCGTGGCTCTTCAGGGTTGATGTTTGGAATCGGCTCTCCAGGCGGGAGCATCAACTATATTCGCAAGAGGCCGACAAAGGAATTCCAGGCAACCGTAACCGGCCAGTTCGGTTCCTGGGACAACTATCGCGGCATGCTCGATATCTCCACTCCACTCAATGCGGATGGTAGCGTGAGGAGCCGCATTGTGGCGGTCAAGCAGGATAGCGGATCCCATATAGACCGCTATGGCTTGGAGCGTGATTTGTTTTATGGGGTGTTGGAGGCCGACCTGACGCCATCCACTCTATTCACGGCCGGCATGGAATACCAGAACCATGAAACGCATGATTCGCCGGAAGCCGGTTTTCCTCTGTTCTATAGTGATGGCAGCCATACGCAATGGAAACGTTCCAAGAATCCAGGGGCACGATGGGCTTACAGTGAGAACGAGAAATTTGCCTTTTTCACCTCGCTGGAGCATTTTTTCGACAATGACTGGCGTGCCAAAGTGCAATTCAACCACTCGCGCAACCGTTACGACAGCGTGATCGGCTCTGGTGGTTCCGGTAGCCTAGATAGGGCCACTGGCAGCGGAGTGGAGCTATGGGGCGGACGCTGGCAGGCCAAGCCGGTGCAGAATGGCGTGGATATCTATGCCACCGGGCCGTTCTCATTCGGAGGACGCCAGCATGAGCTGGTATTTGGCTTGAACTACTCGCATACCGAATATAACCAACCCACCTATTATCTCTGGCATTACTTGCCGGTGGACAATTACCTCGGATGGGACGGCGATATCACCAAGCCTGACATGTCGTCAACCGGCCGCAGTGATTATCGTGCGCGCCAATTCGGCGGCTATATGACGGCCCGGTTTAAGCCTACGGACCAGTTGGCGATCCTGGCGGGCGCCAGGGTAATACACTGGCATCGGTCTGTTGAAACGTTGCCCTATGCAAGTGCTTCTAGCTTGGCGAGCCGTTCCGAGACCGGCGTGCTGACGCCGTATGTCGCGGTGACATATGACTTCACGGATACCGCCACGCTGTATGCAAGTTATACAGCCATATTCAATCCCCAGACTAGGATGGACCGCAACAGGAATTATCTTGATCCCGAGGAAGGGGACAGCTACGAGGCAGGCATCAAGCATGCCTTGTATAGCGGTAGGCTGAATACCAGCCTGGCATTGTTCCGCGTTGAGCAGGATAACCTGGCTGTTGCGGATCAGACTCCTGGGGCTCCTGCTGGCAGTTATCGTGCCATACAAGGCACGGTCACCAAGGGGTTTGAAGCGGAGGCTAGCGGTGAGTTGGCGCCTGGCTGGCAAGTCAGTGGCGGTTACACTTTCCGTATATCGGAAGATGCCAATGGCAACAAAGTTCAAACCGTAGTGCCGCAAAACCTGTTCAAGCTGTTCACTACCTATACCCTGCCCGGTGCCTGGAACAAACTCACCATAGGCGGGGGTGCAAACTGGCAGAGCCGTATCTATACCAACGATACCGGTCCCAACAAGGAACGCTTCAACCAGGGAAGCTACGTGGTAGCCAATCTCATGGCGCGTTACCAGTTCGATGAGCATTTCTCTGCGGCGCTGAATGTGAACAACCTGTTCGATAAATTTTATTACACCAATACCGCAGCAGGGATGGGCTTCTATGGCACGCCGCGCAACGCCATGCTGACCTTGAAATACCAGTTCTAACGATCTATTAAAAAGGCCCCATCTCCATAGGGGCTTTTTATTAGTTTGCACTTAATTGGTGCAATTGTGAACGTGCATTTTTATGGCAGGTCAGGGTATTAAGTAAATAAATAATTGTTTTTAAATTGAAAATTAATTTAAGTTAAGAGCGAGGGGAGGAAGTTTCATTCAAGGATTATTGTATGGATGATGAAAGCTGCTCAGTTGAATATTGACAAATATTATTTAATATCAATAACTTAATAAAAATTATTGAATGAAGATAATTGAAGCCGCACATAATGTGTGCATAAATTAAGAATGCGATTATTTTTGGTGCAGAAATGGCATTGAAAAATCCACGATTTAATTCCCATTTATAAAAAATGATAAGAATTAAATTGCTTAAATTTCACAGCCTTATGAGCGTAATGACAACGATATTGGAGGAATAATCAATATCGTTTCCTAATGGTATAAGTCTTGCTTACGGTGAAAGCCCGACAAAAAATCGGGTGCGTTTGAATCGCGAGGCAAAGCCAACAATACACTATGTTTTAGTGAACTCATAGTGCCGCTTTCTCTTCTAAAAGCTATGCCATATTCGTGATCAGCGTTCTGTCAGAATTTAACGAAATTGCTGGAGAAGTTCATTTGAGCACTATCGATAGTCCTTTGGGCGAAAACACTTTTGGTCTGTACGACAGTTCCCTGGAAAAGGATAACTGTGGTGTCGGTTTTATTACGCGTAAAGATGGCGTGCAGACTCATGATGTGTTGGTCAAGGGGCATGAAGCCTTGTGTACCATTCCTCACCGCGGCGGTATGTCTGCCGAAGGCGTGGGTGATGGTGCGGGTGTATCCATTGATTTGTCTCTTCCCTTCTTCCGAAAGCTGACTGGACAGGCGCTGGATGCTGGCCGTTTTGGCGTGGGCAATTTTTTCCTGCCGAATGAGATTGCTGCCCATCCACTTGCTGAAAAGGTGATCCAAGAGGCCTTGAGTGCCAAGGGCTTGGATATATTGCTCAAGCGGGATGTTCCCGTTGATAACACGGCAATCCGTCCTGCAGCCGTGCGTTACCAGTTGCCTATCCAGCAATGGGTGTTTGTTGCTCCGAAAGAGATTGATGCTGCTGAGTTTGATCGCCGTATCTACCAAGCTTTATTGGTTATTGAGGAGCAGGCTTATACCGAAGATGAGCTGGGTGGCTTGTACCCCTTGTCCATGTCCGCACACACCCAGGTGCTCAAAGGGCGTTTGAACTCCAACGAAGTGATCCCCTATTTCCATGACTTGATGGAAGAAGATCATGCCGTACATACCATGTATTTCCATACGCGGTTCTCCACCAACACTGATCCCCATCCGAGCATGGCGCAGCCATTCCGTATGATGGCGCACAATGGCGAATTGAATACAGACCGTAAAAACCGCATTGCGGAAGCCGCCTTGGCCCGTGCGCGCAATGGCAGGATTTTCCGCCCCAAGGGGCAATCAGACAGCTCGCGTCTGGACCAGGCCCTGAACAGCCGCTTGATGGACGATGGCCTGGACTTGGTAACGGCTGTGGTATCCATGATGCCGCCAGCCTGGGAAAATGACGAAACCCTGCCGGAAAATATCAAGGCAATGCTGGAGTACTTCTCTCTTTACGAAGAGAAGAACGATGGCCCTGCGGCCCTGATATTCGGCAATGGCACGGTAGTGGGCGCTCGCCTTGACCGTTTGGGATTGCGCCCGTTGCGCAGCGTGGAAACTGCAGAGTACCTGTGTGTCATGTCAGAGGCCGGCCAGATCAATTTCCCGCCTGAGAGTGTATTGCGCCGTGGCCGTATTGAAGCGGGCGGCATGCTTTATTTCGACCATGCCCAGCAACGCTCTTTTGGCACGCTTGAAACACTGGAAATGCTTGCAGCCAAGCGCGACTACAAGGAATTGCTGACAAGGGCCCGCGCCAGCCTGGGCGAGCTGCCCGAGGTGGCCCCTGAGGCAGCAGGTTCGCCACAGCGCTACCACGGCAACCTTGAGCGTTACCAGCGTTTTGTGGCCTATTACTACAACCAGGAAAGCTTCAAGTTCATGATGGACCCTATGCTGGCAACCGGCGCAGAGAAAATCTCTGCCATGGGTTACGGCAATGCCATCAATGCGCTCACCGACCATGAAGGCGGCGTTGCGCATTACTTCTCTCAGCGCTTTGCCCAGGTGACCAACCCGCCGCTGGATTCAATTCGTGAAGCCGATGGCATGACCTTGCGCGTGGCGCTGGGTGCCAAGCCAAATATGAGTAAGGGACGTGGTCGCCAGATTGTGATCAATTCTCCTATCCTGAGTCATCTGGATATGCTCAAGCTGCGCGATCAGCAGGAAACACCATACCGTTGTTTCGAAATGCTCTACGCGCCGATTGTCGGTGATGCCAAGGCAAATGCCACAGTGTTGGAAAAGGCCATAGACGAACTGGCCAACGCCGTGGTGGCATTTGCACGTGAAGAAGGTGGTATTGCGGTCATTTCTGATCGCCATGTTTCATCCTCCCTGGCAGCCATGCCTTTGCTGGTGGTGGTTTCTGCCATTAACCAGCGCCTGATCGACGAAGGCTTGCGCCTGGACGTGTCAATTGTGGCTGAAAGCGGCCAGGTCGTGTCATCACACCATATCGCCGCTGCACTGGGTTTTGGCGCTTCCGGCGTATATCCGCTGGGTGTACAGATCCGTGCTGAAGAAAAATATGGCACAGATGCCGACAAGGCCTTCAAGCGCTATGCCAAGGCTGCAGAAAAAGCCTTGATGAAGACCATGGGCAAGGTGGGCCTGTGTACCGTGGAAAGCTATATCGGTGGTGAATTCTTTGAACCGAATTTCCTTAATACCAATGATCGCGTACTGAAGAAATACTTCCCCAACTTGAAAAACACCGTGGGCGGGGCGGATTTTGCCGTGATTGCACAAATGGTGGTGGACTGGCACCAGCGCGCGCTGATTGTGACCGATGAAAACAGTGTGCCATTGCTCGGCCTGTTCAAGGAGCGCTCCGAAGGCGCTGGCCACTCTTATGGCACCATCGCTGTTCGCGGTTTTGTAGATATGACGGAAGAGAAAATCCATTTCGACAAACTGGAAAAGCGTCCGGAAGATGAATTCCTGCGCTTGATGACGCTTTCACGCCTGGAAGATGCCTTCGCACTGAAGAAGGAAGATGCCTTCAACAACGGCAGCTTTGACCGCCTTAGCGATGCGACGATTAACCAGTTTGAAGTGACCAGCAGCTATCGCAGCTTTTCACACATGATGGCGGAAGAGCGCGAGAAGCGCCCCGCTGCCTTGCGCGACGTGCTCGAGTTCCCTGCTGACGTAAGCAAACTCAAGACCGAGGCGGAATTCCGCAAAGTGCTGGGGCGGTTTGCCATTGTCGGCAATAACAGCGTGGTGATTCGGGGATTGCAGAGCGTGGCACTGGACAACGGGCGTTTCAGCCTGCACCTCACCGGTCCTCTTTCATCGGACATTACCCGTCTTTCCACCTTGGGCCAGGCCCTGGTGGCGCATTTTGGCCAGGATATCAGTGGCCACTGGATGGAAAGTGATGCCCTGACGGTAGAGGCTAGCGGCAAGGCCGCTGATTACCTCAAGCTGTTGCGTGTGGCGCCGGAAAGCCTGCCGCTGGCAGACGTCCAGCCAGCCAGTGAGATTACCCGTAGCTTTGCTTCCGGCGCCATGAGCCATGGCGCGCTGGTGGCACCTGCCCATGAGGCGGTGGCACACGGTACCAATATGGTGGGCGGCATGTCCAATTCCGGCGAGGGTGGCGAGCATATGACGCGTTACGGCACTATCCGTGCCTCGCGCATCAAGCAATTGGCTTCAGGCCGTTTCGGTGTATGGGCCGGCTATTTGGCCGACCCTATGCTGGAAGAACTGGAAATCAAGATTGGCCAAGGTGCCAAGCCAGGTGAAGGTGGTCAGCTGCCGGCACCCAAGGTGACTGTGGAAATTGCCGCAGCGCGGGGCGGTACGCCAGGTGTGGAGCTTGTTTCGCCACCGCCGCACCATGATACTTATTCGATTGAAGATCTGGCGCAATTGATTCATGACTGCAAGGCCGCGCGCGTCCGCGTGATTGTCAAGCTGGTGTCTTCCGAAGGCATAGGCACGATTGCCGTTGGCGTAGCCAAGGCTGGTGCCGACGTGATCAACGTGGCCGGTAATACTGGCGGCACCGGTGCTGCTTCTGTGACCAGCTTGAAATACACTGGCCGTGCCGCGGAAATCGGCATTGCTGAAGTGCACCAGGCGTTGTGCGCCAATGGCCTGCGCGACAAGGTGATCCTGCGCTGCTCCGGCGCGCACCAGACTGCCAGCGATGTGGTGAAGTCGGCCATGCTGGGCGGTGACAGCTTTGAGTTCGGTACCACTGCATTAATGATGTTGAAGTGCGTGATGGCCAAGAACTGTAATGTGAAATGCCCGGCTGGCCTTACCACCAATGCGGAAGTGTTTGACGGCGACCCGCGTGCCCTGGCGCAATACCTATTGAACGTGGCACACGAGACTCGCGAGATTCTCGCTGCTATCGGCCTGCATTCACTGGCAGATGCACGTGGCCGTTCCGACCTGCTGCAATTGCTGGATCATCCCTCCAGCGTTGGTCAGCTGGACTTGCGTGCCATGCTGACAGTAGTGCCCGAAGTGAAGATTGAAAATCCGGTCTACATGGAAAAAGACTACACGCTGGATGATGCCTTTATCGACCAATTGCGCGCAGCGCTGGTGGATGGCAAGGCACTGGAAGTCAATCTGGGCGAAGGCCGCAGGCTGAATAACTGTAACAAGAGTGTAGGTGGTCAACTGGCGATTGATATTGAGCGCATGCTCAACCATGAGATGGACGCACAGCAGGCATTGAGCCTGCCAGCTGCCGCCATGGATAAACGTGGTCGCCGTTACCTTAAGCCAGGTAGTGTGGTGATCAGTACCAGCGGTTCTGCCGGCCAGTCTTATGGTGCATTCTGCAACGATGGCATGATCATGCGTCACAACGGAACCTGCAACGATGGTGTGGGCAAGGGCCAGTGCGGTGGCTCCATCATAGTCACTTCTCCTGGCGGTGGTTCAGAGCAAGCTGGTGGCAATGTGCTGGTGGGTAACTTTGCCTTGTTTGGCGCCACCGGTGGCCGCCTGTTTGTCGAAGGCCAGGCCGGTGACCGTTTTGCCGTGCGTAATTCGGGCACTACAGCCGTAGTTGAAGGCGTGGGCGACTTTGCTTGTGAATACATGACTAACGGTGCGGTACTGAACCTGGGTGCATTCGGCAAGGGTTTTGGCAACGGCATGAGCGGTGGTTTTGCTTACCAGTATGACCCTTACGGTGAACTGGCAGGCAATGCGGCAGCGGATTCCGTCCTGCTGGGCTCGATCACCGACGGGACGGAAATGGCGCGGGTGCACAGCCAGGCCGTACAGCAATTGCTGCAATGGCACCTGGAAGCCACTGGTTCCAAACGCGCGGCCTGGCTGCTGGAGAACTGGGAAGCTGAGCAACACAATTTTGCCTATGTCATGCCACGTGCCCTGTTGCTATATCAGGACAGCACGGAAATCCTCAAGGCCAAGCCGCGCAAGGACTTGCTGGAAGAGCTTTCAACAGCACTGGCCTCATTCCAGGTACGCAAGTTCAAGCTGGCTTACCGTGATGGCAAGCCTGTGGCAGGGGGCAAGGTGCCTGCTTACGGCGAAACCGATACCCAGGACATGTTCGAGTTGCTGAACAATTACACCGTGCTCAACATGGCGCAGCAAGTTGCCCTGGCCAAGGTGCCCCAGGCCCAGGATGCCTCTGATCCGGCAGTACAGAAGGCAGTGCGCAATTTGCTGCTGACAGAAGACTTTGTGTTGATGCAGAAACTGCAGCGCTATGCCCGTGAGGCCATCGAGACTTACAGTGATGAAGAGCTGGCAGTGCTCATTGCAGACAAGCGCCTCTCAGACTATAAATCAGCATTGAGCCAGCGCAACATTCTCTCCATGGATAGTCCAGGCACTTATGGCTGGATCATTCACCAGAGTTTCAAAAACCGTGGCCTGATTGGTGCATTACCCAGCCTGGAAGAACTGTTTGCCAAGTCTTCCATGCTCGAGCTTGCCACTGCCCTTAAGTCCAACTGATATCAATATGCCTGATTTCATGCCGTGCATGCAGCACGGCATGAACTGCTAACGACTGAATAATGAAGATTCCATACATTCCCGAAGACTCACCTTTCAATACAGACCAGAAAGCCTGGCTGGCCGGATTCATGGCTGGCATGAACTCCCGCTTATTAGCCAGTGATCCTGCTGCTGGCACTGCCCGTGCCAAACCGCCTGTGTATATCCTCTATGGATCACAGACCGGTAATGCAGAAGGGCTTGCCCGCACTGCTGCTGCCACTGCCAAGAGCCACGGTTTGGAGCCAGTGGTGAAATCACTGGATGAGGTTGAGCTGGAAGCATTTGCCGCCATGCGCCGCGTCATGATCGTGACCTCCACTTACGGCGAAGGTGAAATGCCTGATAACGCCGAACTGTTCTGGGAGGAGATCTCATCTCCAACCGTGGCGCGGATGGAAGAGATGACATTTGGTGTGCTGGCGATAGGCGATACCGGTTACGACGGATTTTGTGAAGCCGGCAAGCTGATTGACATGCGCCTTGAGCAACTGGGTGCCAAGCGTTTGCTGGCCCGCGTCGACTGTGATGTGGATTTTGAAGAACCCGCCACTGGCTGGATAGACGCTGCAATGCCCCTGTTTGCGGAAGTGGAAGGCGGCCCTGACGAAGTGGCTGCTGCGCCCGCTGCAGAAGAGGCTGCTCCTGTTGTTTCTGCATATAACCGCAAGAATCCTTATGCCTCTACCCTGGCAGTGAACCGCCGCCTTTCTGGCAACGATTCAGCCAAGGAAATCCGCCATTATGAATTTGACCTTGGTGATAGCGGACTCATTTATGAAGCCGGAGATGCGCTCAATGTTGTGCCGGAGAATGATCCTGCACTGGTCGGACTGATCCTGAACCATCTTGGTGTTGCCGCGGATAAGGCGGTTGCCAGACAGGACAAGCCATTGGGAGAGTTGTTGACCCGCTCATTCGAAATTTCCACGCCCTCCCGCGAGCTGATTGCTGCGGTTGAGCAACACGCTGGCAATGAAGACTTGAGCAATATCGTCCGCAGCGGTGATAAAGAAGCCCTGGAAAACTGGCTGTGGGGCAAGGATACGCTGGACCTGCTGCAACTCAATCCAGGGCTGGCGCTGGAAGTGGACGACTTCGTCAGCCTGCTGAAACCGCTGCAACACCGTGCATATTCGATCTCCTCCAGTGCTTTGGCCAATCCGGGTCGCGTACACCTGACTGTTGCCAGCGTGCGTTATCGCTCCGGCGAGCGCCTGCGTGGAGGGGTGTGTTCAACCTACCTGGCAGATCGTGTTGCTGAAGGTGATCAGGCCGGTATTTTCGTCACGACCAACAAGTCATTCCGTGTCCCGGCTGACAAGAGTGTCCCTGTCATCATGGTGGGTCCTGGCACCGGGATTGCCCCGTTCCGCGCTTTCCTGCAGGAGCGCCGTGAATCAGGGGCAAATGGGCGCAACTGGCTGTTCTTTGGTGACCAAAAGCGTGCCAGCGATTTCATCTATGAAGATGAGCTGACCGGCATGATGAAGGAGGGCGTATTGAGCCGCCTGGATCTGGCGTTTTCACGCGATCAGGCTGAGAAAATCTATGTGCAGACGCGCATGAAGGAAAATGGCAAGGAGCTGTTTGCCTGGTTGCAGGAAGGCGGTCATTTCTATGTGTGTGGCGATGCCAGCCGCATGGCCAAGGATGTAGACCAGGCGCTACATGACGTGATTGCCAAACATGGTGGCCTGGACGCAGAGGCGGCAGTCAATTACGTTAACCAGCTTAAACGCGAAAAACGCTATCTGCGCGATGTCTATTAAGCATAGACGCTTTTAGCATGCAAAATGAACGGGGCTTCGGGCCCCGTTTTTTTATGGCGCTCAACAATGCTTTTCATCCCAATTTCATGAAATTTGCTATTCAAGGGTGTCCTTTTTTCATTCTCGCGTGTCATTACTAGTGAGAGCGCATTTTTACTCACGCAATAACGAGAATGGAAAACACATGAGAACAAGACAATCCCTGGCTGCCCGCTGGACCATCGCTGCGATAGCATTGCTCACGAGCTTCAGTGCGGGTGCAAATTATCTCTGGCTGGAACCGGACGAGGGCGGCGCGAAAGCCTACCTGGGGCTTTACGAGTCCGCGCGGCTCGATCCTGCCGGCTTGACCGCCCTTCGGGGGCTGCTGGCTGACGGCAAGGAGCTGGCAGCCAAGGTTGAGGCCGATCGCGTGCAGGTGATGGCACCGGCCAGTGGCGATATCAGGCTGACGGCGCAAGCGGTGGGCCAGGACAAGGTGCTGCATTTCTACCAGGCAAAATTCGGTCGCAGTGAAACCAAGGCCGTGAATGACCTCGAGCTGGTGCCGACCGAAGCCAACGGCAACACCTTCAGGCTGGTATGGAAGGGAAACGCGGTCGCGGCCTCGCAGGTCAATGTCAGCACCAGCGAGGGCTGGATCCGCACCCTCAATCCGTCGGAAGATGGCACGGTGACGATCACCACCCCGTTCCAGGGCATCTATATCCTTGAAGTCACTGCGCGCGTCAATGGCAGCATGACCTACCAGGGCACCAAGTATGATGATGTACGGCATACTGCGACATTGAGCTTCGAGGTCGAGCGCTAGATGAGCCGGGGGAGGATCGCACTGCTGGCTGTCGTGCTGGCGGTGGTTGGCGCAGTCTGGCTGGCACGCGGCCAGGACCCGGCTGATGCTTTCGAGATCGAGCTGGTCAAACGCGGGGATATCGAGCACAACGTCACGGCCATCGGCACCTTGCAGCCGCTCAGTTATGTCGATGTCGGCGCGCAGGTATCCGGCCAGATCCTGGCCTTGCATGTGCAGCCTGGCGATACGGTCGAGAAAGGCCAGCTATTGGCCGAGATCGATCCGCGCGTGCCGCAGGCGACCGTCGATGCCGGGCGTGCCGCCCTGGCCGGATTGCAGGCCCAGCTGCAGGAGCAGGAGGCGCAATACGTGCTGGCCAGCCAGCAGCATGAGCGCCAGCAGCAGATGCAGGCGGACGGCTCGACGCGTACCGAGGAGGTGCAGCAGGCGCAGGCTGCCCTGAAAACCGCGGCGGCGAGGGTCAACAACCTCAAGGCGCAGATAGACCAGACCCAATCGACCCTGCAGGGGAATGAAGCCCTGCTCGGCTTCACCAAGATTTATGCCCCCATGTCTGGAACGGTGGTATCCATCGAGGCCAAGACCGGGCAGACCCTCAATGCCACCTACCAGACCCCTACCCTGCTGCGGATTGCCGATCTGTCCACCATGACCGTATGGACAGACGTTTCCGAAGCCGATGTGCGGCATGTCAAGCCTGGCATGCAAGTCTATTTCAAGACCCTGGGCGGGGACGAGCGCCGCTGGAGCAGCAGGGTGCGCCAGGTGCTACCGGCGCCGCCCAAACCAGAGGGGGCGAGCGCTACCGCCACGCAAATGCCGAGCAGCAACAAGGTCGTGCTCTACACCGTGCTGTTCGATGTTGACAACAGCGATGGCGAGCTGATGCCGCAGATGACCGCGCAAACCTCTTTCGTGGTGGCAGCGGCCAGACAGGTTCTCACCGTGCCGGTCGTGGCGCTCACGGAAGTCGATGCCAAGGCTGGCAAGCACAAGGTGCGCGTGCTGAGCGGGGACGGCAAGGTGGTGTGGCATGGCGTCACGACAGGCGTACGCACGCGATTGCGCGCCGAAGTGCTGTCCGGCCTCTCGGAGGGCGAGCGATTGATCACGGCGGACAAGGCGCCCAAGCCCAGCCCCTGGAGATTCCAGTTTTGAGTGACCGCCAGCCCCTGATCTCGCTGGTGGACATCCGCAAGCACTACGGCGGCGGGGACAAGCCCCGGGTGGATATCCTGCACGGCATTTCACTGGATATCCATGCGGGCGAGTTCGTGGCGATCGTCGGCGCTTCCGGCTCTGGCAAGTCTACCCTCATGAATATCCTGGGCTGCCTGGATAAGCCCAGCTCGGGCCAGCACCGTTTTTCCGGGCGCAATGTGGCGGAGATGGACGCGGACGAGCTGGCATGGCTGCGCCGGGAAGCCTTTGGCTTCGTCTTCCAGGGCTACCACCTGATCGCGACCGAGACCGCGCAGGAAAACGTGGAAATCCCGGCGCTCTATGCCGGCATGCCGGAACACGAGCGGGCGGAGCGTGCCCGGGCATTGCTTGGCCGCCTGGGGCTGGCGGAGCGGCTGCACTATCGCCCCAAGCAACTGTCCGGCGGCCAGCAGCAGCGCGTGTCGATTGCGCGGGCGCTCATGAACGGCGGCCGCATTATCCTGGCCGATGAGCCGACCGGCGCGCTCGACTCGCGCAGCGGCGAGGAAGTCATGCGCCTGCTCAACGAGCTGGCAGATGCAGGCCATACCATCATCCTCATTACCCATGACCGCGACGTGGCAGCCAATGCGCGGCGCGTCATAGAGATCCGCGATGGCCACGTCATCAGCGATACCGGGTCCGTGCAACGTGCCGCGGGTGATGCGGCGCCTGAGTTCAGGCTGGAAGCGGATGCCGGCCAGGTGCAGTGGCGCGGCGACATCCTGGAGGCATGCCGGGCGGCCTGGCGCGTGATGTGGGTCAATCGCTTTCGCACGGCGCTGACCTTGCTCGGCATCATCATCGGCGTGGCCTCGGTGATCGTGATGATGGCAGTGGGCATGGGTACCAAGGAGCGCGTGGTGGCGGAATTGGGCGCCTTTGGCACCAATCATATCTACGTGAACTCCAAGCCTGAAAGTTCGCGCGTGCCGGGCCGCGGCATCAACACTGCCGACCTTGAAGCGCTGGGCGAGCTACCGCAGATCACCTATGTATTGCCCAACCTCTCCGGCAGCAAGGTCGTACGCTATGGCAACGAGGATGTGCAGACCCGCATCAAGGGGTCGGGCGCGGCCATGTCGCGCATGTTGAACTGGCCGGTGGTCAATGGGTCTTTCTTTACCGAAGAGGATGACCAGCGCATGGCGACGGTGGCGGTCATCGGCCCGCGCCTGGCGCAGAACCTGATGCCGGACGTGGAAAACCCGGTGGGCGGGACTATCCTGATCGGCAACGTGCCGTTCCAGGTGATCGGGGTGCTGGGTTCAAAAGGCGCCGTGACGGGCGACCAGAGCGACGACGACTTGGTTGTCATTCCCTATTCCACCGCCAGCATGCGGGTGTTTGGCGAGCGCGACCCTTCCTATGTCACCCTGGAAGTGGGCGACATGAAGCAGGTGGATGCAGCGGCAAAAGCCGTGGATGATTTACTATTTTCCCGGCACCAAGTCCGGGATTACGGCCTGCAGAACGCGGCTGCCTGGATTGCCGCCCAGGCCAAGACACAGGACAGCATGAGCATGATGCTGGCCCTGATTGCCGTCATTTCGCTAGGTGTCGGCGGCATAGGCGTGATGAACGTGATGCTGATGACAGTGCGGGAGCGCACGCGCGAGATCGGCATCCGCATGGCGACCGGCGCGCGCCAGCGCGACATCCTGCAGCAATTCCTCACCGAGGCGGTGCTGGTCACCACGGTAGGAGGCGTCACCGGGGTGGTGTTCGGCCTGGCGATAGGCATCATCCTGGTGTTCTGGGGCATGCCCGTGATCTTTTCCCTGAGCGCCATCATCGGTGCTTTCTTCTGTTCCGTGGTTACCGGGCTGGTCTTTGGTTTCATGCCTGCGCGCCAGGCCGCCAAGCTTGACCCGGTGGTCGCCCTTGCCAGTGAGTGACATGAAAGTCCTGCGTTTATTCCTGCTGTTGCTATTGCCTGCCTGTACCCATGTCAAACCGCCGCAATTGCAGGCGCAGGACGGCCTGCGCAACCTGCCAGCGCAATGGCGCAATAACGCGTCCAGCATTGAGCTTGAAGCGGCCCAGGCGCGGGATGGCGACTGGTGGCAGTCATTCGGCAGCAATGCGCTTGCGGGCATGGTGCAGCAGGCGCAACTGGACAGCTACGATATTGCGGCTGCCGTTGCGCGTGTCGAGCAGGCCCAGCATTTGACCGTGGTGGCCGGGGCGCCCCTGCTGCCGGAAGTCTCCACCGCAGGCAATATCGGCCGCCAGCAGCGGCTGGGGGGAAGCAGCGATGCCAACCGCCTGAGCGCCTATTCCGCAGGTTTGCTCGCGAGTTACGAAATCGACTTCTGGGGCAAGAACCGCGCCGCCTACCAGGGAGCGTTGAGCAATCTCCGCGCCACCGAGTTCGATCGCGACAGCATACGGGTGACGCTAGGCGCCAACGTCGCCATGACCTGGGTGGAGGCAGTCGGCCTGGCCGAAAGAGTGGGCATTGCCAGGCGCAACCTGGAGAACGCCGAGCGGGTATTGGCCCTGGTCGAGTCGCGCTACCGTGCAGGGGCCGCTACCGCTATCGAGCAGGCCCAGCAGCAGGGCCTGGTGGCAAGCCAGCGCCGTACCGTGGCCTTGCTGCGGCAACAGCAAGGCAATGCCGAGGCTGCCCTGGCAACCTTGGCGTCAATGCCAGTGGGAGAGTTGCAGCTCATGGAGAACAGCGTGCGCCAATTGCAACTGCCGGTGGTTGACGCAGGCGTGCCCTCCGAACTATTGGTCCGCCGGCCGGACATCGCCTTGGCCGAGGCCATGCTGCTCGCCGCCGATGCCGACATCCAGGTGGCGCGCGCCGCCATGCTGCCCAGCATCCGCCTGACGGGCGGGTTCTCCAGCCATAGTGAGCACTTGCGTGACTTCTTCGATGCGCCGTTGTACAACCTGGCGGCCGGGCTGACGGCTCCCATCTTCAATGCCGGCCGTTTGGCGGCACAACGCGACTTTGCGATTGCGCGCCGCAAGGAGCTGCTGGCGAATTACCGCCAAGCCATCATTGCCGCGCTGGGCGACGTCGAGGCGGCGCTCAACCGGATTGCCGGGCTGGAACAACAGGCCACCGCACAAACCCTGGCGCTGGAGAATGCCGAGCGTGCCTTTGCCCTCGCCCAGTCTCGTTACCAGGCGGGCGCGGAAACCATGCTGACCATGCTCGATACGCAACGCACCTTGTTCACGGCACAGGACCTGGATCTGCAGCTGCGCCAGCAACGCCTGCAAGCCGCGGTCGATCTTTACCGCGCCTTGGGCGGAGGCTGGCAACGCTCGCAATAGGAAACCGTTCAATGTCAAGAGCTGTAACACAGGGCGTGCGTGTTGACGGCATTGGACAGGATCGTTGGGCAGGATTTGGTGTATAGTCACCTCCTGATTAATTCCTGTTCTCACTCAGCATGTCTGCCAGCAGCGCCCAATCCATTACCCCTGAACACCTGAACAACATCAGTGCGGAAGAGCTGAAGCGCCGTCTCGCGGGCGATCCGCGCGAGGCCGTGCAATGGATACGGGCGTTGGCTGAACAAGGGGAGCCAGAGGCGCAGGCGCTGCTCGGGCAGGCTTATCTTGACGGGCATGGCCTGGAGCCAGACCCCAGGCAGGCCAGAATCTGGTTCCGCAAGGCCGCGGAAGCAGGCCATCTGCTCGGAATGAACATGCTCGGGCGCGCCTACGACCAGGGCTGGGGCGGTCCGGTGGATCACGCTTGCGCTGTGTACTGGTTCCGCATGTCAGCCAACCAGGGGCTGGATTGGGGCATGTACAACTATGCCAACCTATTGTTGCATGGGTTGGGCGTGGAGAAAAATGAGCAGCAGGCGTTCGACTGGTATCACAAAGCTGCCGAATTGGGGCACGCCAAGTCGCTGGGCGTGGTCGGCAGGTTCTTCGAGGAAGGCTGGCTGGGAGCGCAGGACCAGGAAAAAGCCTTTGACTATTACCGCCGTTCGGCCGAGGCAGGCGATTTCCGCGGGCAATACAACTATGCCCTCATGCTGGCGGAGCGCGGCCAGGCGGAAAATGCACGCCATTGGATGCGAGAAGCGCTTGAAAATGCGCACCTGGCATTTTCCCGTACCATGGCGGCCAACTTGCTCAAGCACCCTCACCCGGCTTTGCGCCAAGTGGGCATGGAAGCCTTGCACAAATGCGCGCAACAGGGCGATGAGCATGATGCCTATGCATACGCCGGGCTCCTATTGGGCCAGGGAGACATCGCCAGCCTCTCCGTGGGACGCTGGTGGCTGCGCTGCGCGGCACACCGGGGCCATGTGCAGGCACAACAGGAAGCTTCTCTTTATATCAGCCTGAGTTGAGTATCCCTGTTCAAGCAGTCGAGTGTCTATTCCACCGAGATCGTCCGGGCTTGGTCAGGCTCAAGTGATCACTATGGCTGACTATTTGCCGGGCTGGCAAGTTTCGCAGGCTATACCTTCAATTCAGCCAAATATGTCACAGCGGGTGATAGCAGCCGCGCGCTTGAATGGGGACCATAACAATACTTACAGGCTGCCGGGCGAGCTGGAGCGCGTATCGATTGGCGAGGGGGTGGTATCGCAGAGTGAAACTTCATTTACAACAACGCCAGATAATGTCAGGCGTAAGCAGAGTGGATATGCGGTCTGGAGTGCGCAGGCGAGTTACAGGATAGATGAGCACTGGTCGGCAGCGTTGAATATCAACAATCTCTTCGACAAGCGTTACTATCTTGACGCATTGCAAACCTTTTATGGCGAACCGCAAAGCGTCATGCTGACACTGCGCGGCAATTTCTAACCTGCTGCCAAGTAAGAAGGCCCTGTTTGAACAGGGCCTGGTAGCGGGAGTGATCTTTAGCCTTCGGGGGGAATGTTGATATAACCCACGCTACTTGGTGCCATTTTGCAATGGGAACATGACATTTTTATTGTGACCAAATGATGATTTGGTGACTACGCAGAGATATGAAGTCAACATTGTTGCGAATAATGTTGACAATGATTCTTATTTAACACACGATAGCGGTTATACATTCTTGGCACTCTTACTTTCTCCGCCAATAATGTCATTCCAGAGGCTGGCATTGATTGCTGGCCTTCTTTTTGCTGGTCAGGGCATACTAAATATTAAATCAGCCATGGCCTACCATCCTACATAGAATGAGATGGCAGTTTTTCTATTGCTTAAGATATGTTTCATAGAATAAAATGAGAACTATTACTATTTACTGATTGTAGTTTCGCTGCTATGTCTTCAGCAAATCTTCCTTCCCAGACAGAACTGCTGCGCAACCTCTATCTCGACCATCAAGGCTGGTTGCAGAACTGGTTGCGCCACAAATTGGGTTGCCATTTCCAGGCGGCTGATTTGACACAGGAGACGTTCTGCCGCCTGCTGTCGGCATCGCGCGTGGATCTTGCTGCGTTGAGGACGCCGCGTGCTTATCTGACAACAACGGCAACCCGGCTGATCATCGACCAGGTGCGACGGCAGAAGGTTGAACAAGCTTATATCGAAGCCTTGGCACTGGCTCAGGACGGAGTCCATGCCATCTCGCCCGAGCAGCATCTCACTATTGTGGAAACCCTAACCCTGGTTGCAACCATGCTCGAAAGCATGCCTGAGAAACCGCGCCAGGCGTTTATGCTGAGCCGTTTCGAAAATCTCACTTATCCTGAGATCGGCGAGGTGCTCGGGGTGTCTGGCAGCATGGTCAAGCAATATATCGCCGCGGCAATGGTGCATTGCCATGACATTGCCTATGCCGAGGGTGCCTGAACATCATGCAGGATTCCGCTTCCCATCTTCCTTCCAGCATCATCGAGCAGGCTGCCAATTGGCATGCACATATCCACTCTGGTGATGCCAATGAGGCAGAGCATAAAGAGTTTGAACAATGGCGCCAGGCAGATGCGAGCCATGCAGCAGCCTATGCCCGTATGGAAAAGCTCTGGTCGGGTTTTGACGAGGTGCAGGATGGGCCAGGCAAGACTGTGCTGGAGGCAGTGCTCAGGCCGGCGCGTCGCAAACGTATGAAAACGGCCATCAGGATATTGTCATTGCTGGTAGTCATTCTGGCGGCTGGCCTGGCGTCGCAGACCCAGCCTGCCCGCGTCATGAGGGCGGATTACAACACCGGCATCGGCGAGCAGCGCGTGATCCGGTTGGCGGACAGCAGCCGGGTGACGCTGGATACCCACAGTGCGGTGAATGTGGATTTCAGTCACGGGCAGCGCCGGATAGAATTGCTGCAAGGCAAGATACTGGTGGAAGTGGCCAAGGACAAGCAGCGGCCGTTCATCGTCGAAACCGCAGAAGGAGCGGCGCGGGCGCTGGGCACGCAATATGCCGTCAGGCGGCAGAAGAAAGTGACGCAGGTCACTGTCATCGAGTCCAGTGTCGAGGCCTGCGGCTTGCAGTCAGAGTGCGTGACCCTGCAGCCTGGCGAGTCGGCCCGCCTGCAACGCGGCCTGGCGCTCACCAAGGCCCAGGTCGACATCCAGGCCGAAACCGCCTGGACGCGCTTCAAGCTGGTGGCGGACGACATGCCGCTGCCATTGTTGCTGAAGGAGTTGCAGCGCTACCATCGCGGGCATCTCTACTTCAACGACGAGGCAATTGGCAACGTCCATGTTTCCGGCGTATTCGCGCTGGATGATACCGCCCATACCCTCAAGGTGCTCGCAGATACAACCCCCGTTGTCATGATGCAATACACGCCTTGGCTGACCGTCGTCAAACCTGCGAAGTAAAAATATCCGGGATTCACTGTCCCTCTTCCTGACTGGTGCGTCATCGATAGTGAATACAACATTCAGGGAGCCTTATTTCAATGCAGTCATTCCACCTCAAGCAGAAGCCTTTGGCCATCGCCTTGCGCATGCTGCTGGCATTTTCATCCGTCACGTTTTTTTACATACCGCAATCGGCGAAGGCCGACACCGGCAGCCAAGCGGAAAGCCAACATGCATACGATATTCCCGCCGGTTCACTGACCAGCGTACTCAACAATTTCGCCCAGGCTGCCGGCGTCGTGCTTTCATTTGACCCAGCGCTGACCGCAGGCAAGACCAGCAACGGTCTCAAGGGCAGCTATACCATCAAACAAGGGTTCGACGCCTTGCTGCGTGATACAGGCCTGCAAGCGATTCCTGCCGCAGATGGCGGATATACATTGAAGAAGGTCACCTTGACCAGCGTGCAGAGGGATGCTGATGTTTTGCCGGAAGTGGCTGTGACCACAAGAAATGAAGCGGATATTACGACCGAAAACAGCAGATCCTATACATCCAACCGGGTTGCCATTGGCAAGGGAGCACAGCGCCTGCGTGATATTCCCCAATCCATCAGTATTGTCACGCGCCAACGGATTGAGGATCAAAACATGACCACTGTAGCGGAAGCCATGGAGCAGACGTCTGGCGTGACGGTAGTGAGTTATGGCAGCGGCACCAATGCCTTCATGATGCGTGGCTATCAAATCCAGGCATTGCAGGTGGATGGCATCGCGGTCAACACAGACCAGGGGACGTGGGGTAACAGCAGTTATGATCTTGCCACCTATGACCGAGTCGAGGTGTTGCGCGGTGCGGCAGGCTTACTGCAAGGGGCTGGAGAACCAGGAGGTACGATTAACCTGGTGCGGAAACGGGCATTGTCTAATTTTGCAATCAAGACAAATTTTCTGGCTGGCTCCTGGGATACCTACCGCGGCGAGTTTGACATCACAGGCGCGCTGGATGGCGAAGGCAGGTTGCGAGGGAGGCTGGTGGCTGCTTATGATGATCGTGGATCGTTCATTGATCATGTCAATTCGCGCAAACCCTTGCTCTACGGCACCCTGGAGTATGACTTGGCACCCAATACCACTGTGTCGGCAGGTGTGACGATCCAAAACATGGATGTCGTGCCTACCATCGGGTTGCCAACATACCCAGATGGAGGCTTGCCTGATATCAGCCGCTCGACCTTTATCGGTGCCCGCTGGGACAACAAGACCGAACACAGTAAAAGTTACTTTGTGGAACTTGAGCGTAAATTCGAAACCGGCGGGGAAGCCAAGCTCAGGTTGAGCGCCCTGGACAGAGACATGGATGTGGAGTTCATCAATGGCAATGGATACATCGACCGTACTACTGGCAATTTTGCCACCCGCTCTTTGAGTGCCAAGACGCGTGCTCATGATTATGGCATGGATGCCTACGTCAGCAAGCCGTTGGAGCTGATGGGCAGCGAGCATCAATTCATGCTGGGCATCAACTCGCGTATTTACCGGTTCTCAACCAACTATGCATACGCCGGCGGGCCGACACAGAACATTTTCGACCCCGATAACGATATTGCCAAGCCTGATTTCGTTTTTGATGACCCCAGTATCACCAAGACTACCCAGACCGGCATTTATGGACGCGCAATCCTGCAAGTGCTGGAGAACACCAAGCTGGTGTTGGGCGGCAGGCTCAGCAACTGGAAGACGGAAGACAAGAACAACCCGCTTGCCCACGACAATATCACGCAGAAATTCACGCCCTATACCGGCCTGATTGTCGATGTGAACCAGCAGTTCTCGGTTTATGGCAGTTACAGCGACATATTCGTACCGCAAACTGCACAGAAAGCGGATTTCAGCATATTGAAACCCCGGGTCGGCAAGCAAGCAGAGCTAGGCATCAAAGGCGAGTTCGATGAGGGGCGCCTGAACATGCACGCCGCCATATTCCGCATCATTGATGAAAACCGTCCCGTCAGCGATCCGAGTAACCCGGATTTCTCGCTGGCCTCCGGCAAAGTCCGCAGCCAGGGTTTTGAAAGCGAGATCAGCGGACGCGTGATGCCGAAGTTGGATTTGATGGCAGGTTATGCTTATACCGACACAAAATACCTCGATGCAGAAGAAACGCTGCAAGGAGCCAGATTTGCCCCCAACAATCCCAAACATCTGTTCAAACTATGGAGCAAGTACAAGCTCAGTGGGGATACCGCCCAGGGATGGAGCATAGGGGGCGGGCTCAATATCAATAGTGGCGTCTATGCGGTCGATGGCGACACAACCTGGAAACAAGGCGGTTATACGCTGGCATCCCTGCAAGTGGCGTACCACATCAATCCGCATTGGGACCTTAGCCTGACTGGCAATAACCTGTTCGACAAGAAGTATTTCTCCAAGGTCGAAGGGTGGACAAGACAGACTTACTTTGGCGAGCCGCGTAACTTCATGCTGACCTTGCGCGGTAGTTTCTAAGCCTATCATCTTCAAGCATCTCTCATCCCTCATCCCTCGCGAGCACTATTTAATTCTCAGGGATGAGGGATGTTGTCATCAAGGAAGAATTCCAATCCTTTATGCCCCGCCATCAAGTGGCAGTTGCCTAAAGGATGGGCGCAGACCGCCCGCCAAAAATAATTTTGCATGTCAGGGTGTCCTTTTTTGATTCTCAAGTGTCATTACTAATAGAGGGGGATTGTTTAGCGCATCCTCGGTGCAGGTAGTTGGTGTGAATGATATACAATCTCATCAATTTTCTATTATTGAAGGCGGACATGGCCTAGTGCCCTATCCGCCTTTTGATTGAATCGAGCAAGGATTTGTCGTGAAAGAAGGTTTTCGCCAGAGCATGGCCTGGCTGCACACCTGGGTTGGCCTGCTGGTCGGCTGGGTGTTGTTTTTCGTATTCGTGACCGGGACGACAGGCTATGTGAATGCCGAAATTACGCGCTGGATGCAGCCGGAACTGCCCTTGCCCAAGAAAGTGGTCGAGGTGCCGCCGGCGCAAGTGCTGGACCTGGCCTTCGGCCGGCTCGAGCAGGTGGCGCCCGATGCCAGGATGTGGAGCATCACCTTGCCGCATCGCGGGCTGGCCGAACGCACGGACCGCGAAGCCGGTATCGCCTGGGAAGACATGCCCCGCCCGGGGCTGGAGCGCGGACGGCGCGGCAACGAGAATTTCGACCCGGTGACCGGCGTGCCGGACCAGCCTGTGGAAGGCCGTGAAACAGGCGGCGGCTGGGAGCTGTACGAAATGCACTACGCATTGCATTACATCGATTACGACGTGGCGTTCCGTATTGTCGGCGTATGCACCATGTTCATGCTGCTGGCGATCATCAGCGGCGTGATCACGCACAAGAAGATTTTCACGGACTTCTTCACCTTCCGCCCGGGCAAGGGCCAGCGCAGCTGGCTGGACGCGCACAACCTGGTGAGCGTCATGGCATTGCCGTTCTTCCTCATGATCACCTACAGCGGATTGGTGTTTTACACCTTCCAATACATGCCGGTCGTCAAGAATGTCGTCTACGGCTCTTCAGAAAAACATTTGCGGCAGCTGTACGATGAATTGTTCAAGCGCGACCCGGTGGATAAAGTCTTTGAACCGGTGAAGCGTCCTGCCGCTTCCGTGGAGGACATGATCGCGACGGCCCAGGCGGCATGGGGCAAGGTGCCCGTCGCCACGGTGATGTTGCGCCACCCGGCCGCCGAAGGGCCGTATGTGGACATCATCGGCGATTACTCCACCACGCTCAACCGCGGCTTTCCGCCCAAGCTACGCTTCAGCGCGGTGACGGGCGAGCCGGTGGAATTCGACAATGAGACCAATGCCTCCATGCTGACGCGCAACGTCATGCTGGCCTTGCATGAAGGACATTTTGCCGGGTGGTGGCTGCGCTGGCTGTATTTCCTCTCCGGCGTGCTCGGCTGCGCGATGATAGGCACCGGCCTCGTGTTGTGGACGGTGAAGCGCCGCAACAACTACCTTGGCAAGCACGGCGTCACGCCGGGCTTGGGCCACCGTCTGGTGGAAGTGCTCAACGTCGGCACCATCGTCGGCCTGCCGGTGGCCGTGGCCGCCTACTTTTGGGCCAACCGCCTGCTGCCGATAGAAATGGCGGACCGCGGCGAATGGGAAATGCATTGCCTGTTTGCCGCCTGGGGCTGGATGTTCATCTATGCCGGCCTGCGCCCGCTCAAGCGTTCCTGGCTGGAAAGCCTATATATCGCCGTGGCGGCGTTCGGCCTGATCCCCGTGCTGAATTTCCTCACCACCGACAAGCACCTGGGCGTCACCCTGCCCCATGGCGACTGGGTGCTGGCGGGCTTCGACCTGACCATGCTGGCGTTTGCCGCCGCCTTCGCCTATATTGCCCATAAACTCAAGAAGAGGTGGCTCACGCAGGAGGGCAAGGCATGAGCGAAACGGCGCGTTACCGCCTGGCGGTCGCCTCGCGCATAGCAGCCGCGGTCGTCGCTGGCTATGCCCTGGCTTCCGCGGTATCCATATTGTTCGCGCTGTTGCTGCCGGTCCCCAGGGCCGAGGCAGTGCTGGCTTCCACCATGTTGAGCTTTGCCGTCTACGCGGGCATCGTCATCTGGGTGTTTCATGCACGCAGTGCGACGCGGGCCTGGATCGGCCTGCTGGTTCCCCTGGCCGTGATTTCGCTGGCTTGCTGGCTATTGATGCCGGGAGGCGCCGCATGACCGCATACCATGTCGCCGTGCTGCTGTTCGCCCTGGCAGGCTTTGCCGCGCTGGCCGCCAGCATGGAGAAGCACGGCAGGGAGCTGACCGGGCGCGCACTGACCGCAGGGCAGCGCAAGCGGGTGTACTGGCTGGGCTGGAGCCTGCTGGCAACCGCATTGGCATGCGGCGTGGCAGGATGGCACTGGAATATCGGCCCGGTCGTGCTGCTCGGCTGGCTGAGCGTGGCGGGCGTATTGATCGCGTTCATGCTGCCCTGGTGGCCTTTGCAGCCAAGGCATGCGCCGCGCAAGGAAAAGCCGCTGCCGCCATTGCGGGATACAGTCCTGCCCTTGCCTTTGCGGGCCTTGCTGGTCCTGGCGTTGATTGCCCTGCCGGCATGGGTGGCGTTCAACGCCTGGAAAATGTCGGAGCAGGCCGTGCTGCGCGAGGACGCCATCCATGGCAAGATCGGCCCCTGGACGTTCGTGATCGCCGAGGAAAACCAGGATGGCCCGGAGTTTTTTGCCGGCAAGACGCCGGTCAAGGAATTCCATCTGCGCTTCTGCGAAGCCTGCGATGGCGAAATCCGCGCCGCCTATCTCAAGATACGCAAGCCGCGTTCCCTGCGCGCTGCAGGCCTGGCGTTCCAGGGTGCAAGGTGGACAAGGGAAGTGGCCATTTACATTCCTCCCGCTGCCACGCTGGAAGACCAGATCTGGCTGACGGTGGAAAGCAAGAACGGCGAGGTGTATCACCAGGCGTTCGATATCGAGCGGCTATCTCCCGCTACGGCAATGTTCATCAAGGGGAAGAGATAGCATGCAAGTTGTCAACACCTTCATTTCCCGTGTCATCATGCTGCTGGCACTGTTCGGTAGTTCAGCAGCATGGGCGCACGGCGTGCATATCCCAATAGGCAAATGCTGGACGGAAGCCAGGGAAATCGTCTGCGAGGGCGGCGAATCCGATGGCCATCCGCTGCTGAACGCGCTGGTGGAAGTGATCGACTACGATGAAAACATGCAGTTTTCCGGCAAGCTGGACGACCATTCCCGCATCCGCTTCAAGCGTCCTCAAGGCGAGTTCTACATCCTGATCGATGCGGGGCCGGGGCAAGTCATAGAAATCGACTGGAAAGACATCAAGGGGATTTGATCAAGGCACACAGTTCACGCCATGTTGTTGAATGGTATTGCGGGCTGTGCTTAAATGGCCTAGTCCTTGATCTTCTGTGCAATTTGCACATCTTCCAGAGTAGGAGCCAGTCATGAGCCAGACCTTTCACCGCTTCTCCGAGCTGTTTGCCCAGCTTGGCCTGCCTGCTGACGAACAAGGTATCAGCCATTTCCTGGCGACGCATTCTCCATTGCCACATGATGTTGCCTTGCCTGACGCACCTTTCTGGACAACCGCCCAGGCAACCTTCTTGCGTGAAGAATTGTTGAAGGATGCAGACTGGGCAGAAATGATTGACCAACTGAATATTGCCTTGCGGTCTGCCGACTCGGCGGATTGAGCGCGTCTTGCCCATCTGACAGGTGTTTGCTTCCGCTTCTGGCAAGAGGTCGGGGAAGCAGGCTGACTAGCAAATGCTAAAGTAAATCTTGTCTTTGCTCGTATCCGAGTGTAGCAGTCAGCGCTTTTAACGCTCTTTCCTCTGTTCTGCCAGACATCCAATCCATGGATTAAATTGGCAAAAATATCCGCCGGTTTTTTCTGTCCATGCTCACTCCCGGCCTGCCCTTGCCGATGCAGAGCAATATCAACCTAAATGGAGTATTACGCCGCACTCGATTATTTCAAAGATCACAATATCCGGCCTCCGATACCTCGCTCTGTTGCTTTCGTTCGGCAACGGCGTATGCGCTATGCGATGCGTCGATCCAGTTTGAAAACGCTTACCACCTCGGACAGGTGAGCTGCCTGCTCCTTGAGGCTGTCTGCTGCCATCGCACTCTGCTCGGCCAGCGAGGCATTTTGTTGCGTGGACTGGTCCAGGTGAGCGATGGCATCGCCTACTTGCGCAATGCCGTCGGTTTGCTCGATGGTGGCAGTGCTGATCTCGTTGATGAGGCTGGCTACGCGTTGCACCTGCGTCATGATATCGGTCATGGTTGTACCCGCATCTCCCACGAGGCGTGAACCTTCCTCAACCTTCGATACACTGCTGTCAATCAACGTCTTGATCTCCTTCGCCGCGACCGCACTGCGTTGTGCCAGGTTACGCACTTCGCTCGCCACTACGGCGAATCCCCGGCCCTGTTCTCCGGCTCGTGCTGCTTCCACTGCGGCATTCAATGCCAGGATATTGGTCTGGAACGCGATGCCGTCAATGACGCTGATAATGTCGGCAATCTTGCGTGAACTATCGGTGATATCGTTCATGGTGGTGACGACTTGGCCGACTACTACGCCCCCTTTTTCTGCTGCAGTGCTGGCGGATGCTGCCAATTGTGTTGCTTGCCGTGCGGAATCGGCATTGTTCTTGACGGTGTCGGTCATCTGTTCCATTGAAGACCTGGTCTGTTGCAGATTGGCAGCCTGCTCCTCGGTACGTTGCAGCAGGCCTGAATTGCCGTTGGCAATTTCCATTGAACCTGTTGTCATGATATCGGAAGCCCGGCGTACTTTATCTACCACGGTGGCCAGGCTTGCCTGCATCGCGCCCAGCGATGCAAGCACGCTACCGGATTTCGCCCGGCTTGAACCCGGTACGGGACTCAGGTCACCGTTAGCCACATGGCCTGCCACTTCGGCAAGTGCATTCGGCTCAGCACCCAGCTGGTCCAGTATGCTCCGTGACACCAACCAGGCCACCATGCCGCTCAGCAGCAATGCCAGGACCAGTGCTGTCAGCATCACGGTCAGGAAGCCTGCCGCCTGTTCAAGGGCGGTCTTGTTCTCCGCCTGGATACGCGCTTCCTCGAAGTCGATCAGCTTGTTGATGGCTGCCAGCCATTGCACATATTGAGGCTTGGCCAGGGTCCATAATGATTCGCCTGCAGAGGCATCTCCGGCCTCTGCCAGCGCTATGATGGATTGCGTTGTGGCCACCGCCTGGGCTTCGATCTGGCGGATATCGTCATAGAGCTTGACCAGTTCGGGGGCGGCGCCGCGTGATGCGATGAGTTTCTCCAATGGGGTTGCTGCTTCCGCATAGAAAGCGGCCAGAGCATTGATGGTCGAGATTTCCTTTTGGCGCTCGGCAGGTGTCTTGCTCAGCACGACATCGCGTACGGCGATCGAACGGTCATGCGCCGAGCCACGGAAGTTGATGGCATAACGCTGTATCAATACATGCTGGTCGCTATTCGCCCGCAATGCGCTATTGATAATGCTGGCCTTCACGATGGCGATACCCGTCACCACGACCAATACCAGCAGGATCAGGCCAAACCCTACATATAGGCGTCTTGCTACTGTCAGGCGGGAAAACGACATTGAAAATCTCCTTCTTATTATTTGCTTAAGCAATTTATTCTTATGTCGGCAACACCGATGCGGGAGGTCGAGAGCGACATGAGGTTATGTTGCAAGAAAATGTGTTTTTATTAATTGGACTGCCAATACCTGCACTGCTGCTTGCGTCTGTAGGACGATGCCTACATTACATTAACGGCAGTAGGAAACTGATAATTGAGAGTGTATGGATGAATTTTTGATGCGGCGGCAACATATGTGTAATGCAGTGATGCATCAACATGTCTGGCGGGTTTTAACTGATAGTTCTGGGCTTGCGCGGGGCATTGCGGGTAAGCCTGTCCCACAGCCAGCGCGGAATGATGCGCAATATGCGCGCCACCCAGCCCATTTGCCAGGGAATGATCATAAAGCGCTTGCGCTTGGCGATGGCGTCGGCAAACCTGGCTGCAGCGATTTCCACATCCATCAGGAAAGGCATGCGGTAATTATTTACATCCGTCATGGGAGTTCGGATGTATCCGGGAGCGATGGTGGTGACGGCAATGCCGTAATGCTGCATTTCGGTGCGCAGGCTTTCGAGATAGGTAATCGCGGCCGACTTGGAGGCGCTGTAGGCGCCGGCGCCAGGCAACCCACGTATACCTGCCACACTGGCAATGCCTACCAGTTGGCCGGGCGTACCTGATCCGCGCATGACAGCAATAAACGGTTGGAAGGTATGCACCATGCCGAAGACGTTGATTTCGAACACGGTATGGAAAGCTGCAATATCTTCTGCTTCGGCGGTCAGCGTGCCGCAGCTTACGCCTGCATTGGCGATGACGATATGCGGCACACCTACTGTCTGAATAAAAGCCTGTGCACTGGCTTGCATGGCTTTGGCGTCACGCACATCCGCTTGGTAAATGGAGCACTGCTTGGCAGGAAACTCGGCAGCCAGCGCTTCCAATGGTGCCAGCCTGCGTCCCGTAATGCCCACGGTTGCACCCTGCCTGAGGTAATGGCGTGCCAGCGCCAGGCCGATGCCGCTGGAAGCGCCAGTAATAAAAACCCGCTGGTTGGCAGCGGGTTTTCTTGTTTGCTGATTCAGCATTAAAGGGAGAGTTTGAACCAGGCTTATTTAGCAGTGCCGCCGGTTTTTTCCCTGCGTACATTCTCAATCAGGTAGTCAGCCACTTTCAACACGGCCTGATTGCCGCCAGCCATTGAGCTGGAAGTGATGTAACGGCCATCGATAATAAGTGCCGGTACGCCAGTCGCACCTGAGTCACGGAAGGTGTTCATGGCCTTGACCACATTGTTATTGGTGGAGAATGAGTTGAAGGCTTCTTCCACCTTCTTGCGATCCAGGCCACCCTTCTGGCTGATCCAATCAATCAGTGGAGCATCAACGGTTGGGTTGAGGGTGCGTGCCTTGTGGATAGCGTCAAACAATTGCGTATGCAGTTTGTTGGTGAGGCCCAGGGCTTCCAGGGCATAAAATGCCTTGGCTGCTGGCGCCCAATCAGGACGTGGCACACCGGGTACACGCTTGAAGTAGACATCAGCCGGCAGCTTTTTCACCCACGGTTCCAGGATGGGTTCCAGATGGTAGCAATGGGGGCAGCCATACCAGAAAATCTCCAGCACTTCGATTTTGGCTGGCGTATCCGTCTTGATGGTTTTTGCTGTCTGGTTGAATTCGTTGCCAAGTTGCGGTTCGGCCATTACCGTCGCAGAAGCCAGCAGCATCAGGGCGGCGAGAAACTTTTTCATGGTTGGTCCTTATTGGTTTGTTTATGTTGTGTTGATTCCGGCTTGTTATAACGCACACAAGCCTGATTTTGCATACAGCTTACTTTATTGGCCCGGGCTGTTCACCTTGATCAAATCTGCCTTGAAACCATTTTGTGCCAACTCAGACTTGGCATTGTTGATTTGGTCCAGATCGGTGAACGGGCCTACGCGCACACGGTGCCATACCCCTTTGTCGGGAATGGTCGCGGTTTGTACAATCGCTTCAAGTCCCAGCAATGCCAGCTTGGCCTTCATGTTATCGGCTTCCTGCTCAGTCTGAAAAGCGCCTACCTGCAGGAAATAACTTTCCTGGGTCTGTGCAGGAGCTGCATCGGACTCCTTCTGCTTGATTTCCTGCTCCGTTACCTGGCTTTCACTGCCTGGCAGGATGGTATAGAAATCAAAACGTGGCTTTTCGCTGGCGCCTTGCTGGTTGTCGGCATTCTGTTTGTTGCTGGTGTCAGGCTCAGCCTTGGGCAGTTCAAGCTGGCCATCTTCTTTATTGTTCTTGCCCACCTTGTTGACAAAGGGGCTGCTGCTGCCCATGACCAGTACGGCTACGACAACGGAAATGCCAACACCCAGCAACAGGCCGACCAGCAGGCCTGTAAAGAAGGGGCTGCCCTTGCTGTTGGTACTGGCTTTACGCTGTGCTGGCTTGTAATCTCGACTCACGATAATTCCTCTTTAAACAGGTTGCGCCGGCTGGTGATTCCAGATGCTGACTAGAGACAACCGGTAGGCTTTAATAATTTCGCATATTGACCGCGTTACATCTTGTCTGGCGCGCTGACACCCAGCAAATACAGGCCGTTCTTCAACACCTGCTGGGTGGCGCTGACCAGCGCCATCCGGGCAGTGGTCAGTGTGGCATCTTCTACCAGGAACTTGTGTGCGTTGTAATAGCTGTGCAGATCGCTTGCCAGCTCCTTCAGGTAATTGGCAATGATATGCGGCGCCAGTTCTGCAGCGGCATTTTCAACAGTTTCGGGAAACTCGCCCAGGCGCTGCATCAGTGCGGCTTCATGTTCGGTGCTCAAAGGAGCCAGGTCAGCTTGCGCTAGGCTGGTAGCCTCACCGCCCCATTCGTTCAACACACTGTTGATGCGTGCATGGGCATACTGGATGTAATACACCGGGTTGTCGTTGCTTTGTGCACGTGCGAGGTCGATATCGAACACCAGCTGCGAGTCGGCACGGCGTGCGGCCAGGAAGTAGCGCGTGGCATCGCAGCCGACTTCCTCAATCAGGTCACGCAGGGTGACATAGCTGCCGGCACGCTTGGAAATCTTTACTTCCTCGCCGCCGCGCATCACGGTTACCATCTGGTGCAGCACATAATCCGGCCAGTTTTGTGGAATGCCGACGTTCAGCGCCTGCAAGCCTGCACGCACACGGGTGATGGTGCTGTGGTGGTCCGCGCCCTGCTCGTTGATGACGCGCTCAAAGCCGCGCTGCCATTTATCCAGGTGGTAGGCCACGTCAGGCACGAAGTAGGTGTAGCCCCCTTCACGCTTGCGCATCACGCGGTCCTTGTCATCGCCGAAATCCGTGGTGCGTAGCCATAGCGCATCATCTTGCTCATAGGTATGGCCGCTCTTGATGAGGTTCTGTACGGCTGCTTCTACCTTGCCGTCACTGTATAGCGCGGATTCCAGGGAAAACACGTCAAAATTGATCTGGAAAGCTTTCAGGTCCAGATCCTGTTCGTGACGCAAGTAAGCCACGGCAAACTGGCGTATGGCTTCAGCATTGTCCGCGTCGCCAACCCCTGTGACTTCCTGGTCATCGGCCGTTACAGTTTGCCTGGCCATGTAGGCTGCAGCGACATCGGCAATGTAATCGCCACGGTAGCCTGCCTCCGGCCATTCTGCATGGTCGGGATGTATGCCCTTGCAACGGGATTGCACGGAAACCGTCAGGTTATCGATCTGGGCGCCTGCATCGTTATAGTAAAACTCGCGAGTGACATCCCAACCGTTGGCATCCAGCAACCGCGCCAGACAGTCGCCGACCGCTGCCCCACGGCCATGGCCGACATGCAATGGTCCGGTGGGGTTGGCGGAGACAAATTCTACCTGTACCTTGCGGGCTTTGCCGTGCGCATTGCGGCCAAAGGCGGGACCTTGCTTCTGGATTTCCTTGACCACAGCCTGCTTGGCAGCGGGGCTCAGGAAGAAGTTGATGAAACCGGCGCCAGCAATTTCCACTTTGTTGACATATTGCGAGGCGGGCAAGGCCTTGATCAGGCTTTCGGCAATCGCGCGCGGGTTTTGGCGCAAGGGCTTGGCCAGCATCATGGCCAGGTTGGTGGAAAAGTCGCCATGTTGGGCGGTCTTGGGGCGTTCCAGCTGGATGGAGAGCGTTCCAGCATCAGATGCAAGGCTGTTTGCGGCCGCATGCAGTAATTCGGTAAGATGTGCTTTCAAGGCGAGCTACAATTAAGAACGTGAATAAAAAAGCTATTTTAACCTACTGGACGCTTGCACTGATATGCAATTATCGAAGTTCCTGAGTAATGCCCATGACTGAAACCATGGGTGAAATCCTCAGGGTCGCCCTGGATGTCCCGGTTGACGGCGTGTTTGACTACCGTGGCAATGGTTCCGGTGTTGCGGTTGGCCAGCGTGTGGTGGTGCCGTTCGGACCGCGCAAACAGGTGGGCATTGTGCTGGAAGTCACCGGTAGCACCGATGTTCCTGCCGCAAAACTCAAATCCATCCTGCAATCATTTGAAGACGAGCCCCCGCTGGATAGCGAGATATTTGCGCTGCTTAAATTTTGTGCAGATTATTATCAATATCCTTACGGACAGGCCTTGCTTTCGGCCCTGCCGGGCCGCTTGCGCCAGACTGAGCCTGCCACCACTCGGAAGCAATTTTCCTATGCGCTGACTCCAGCGGGGATGGTTGCAGGGGTCGATGCCATTCCTGCACGGCAGGCAGTCCAGCGACGCGTGTATGCTGCCTTGCTGGAGCATTGCAGCCTGAACGAGAGCGCCCTGGCCGAGGTCAGCTCCTGTTGGCGCAAGGCGATCAACGCCTTGCTGGAAAACGGCTGGGTAAAGGCAGAAGAAACCTTTGCTGGCTTGCGCCAGAGCCTGACGGCATCATCAGTGCAGCCCGAGCTCAACCAGGAGCAGACGCATGCGGTGAATGCTATCCTCGCCGAGTCTGGCAGCTTCAAGCCCTGGTTGCTGCACGGCATTACCGGCAGCGGCAAGACCGAGGTTTACATCCGCTTGCTGCAGGCAATGCTGGCTGATAACGACGGTCAGGCATTGGTGCTGGTGCCCGAAATAAACCTGACGCCGCAACTGGAAGCGCGTTTCCGCAGTCGCTTGCCGGAATTTCCTTTGGTCTCGCTGCATAGCAATCTTGGCGAGAGTGAGCGCTTGCAAAATTGGCGTTTGGCCCAATCGGGAGCGGCAAGGATTATCATCGGCACCCGTCTTTCCGTCTTCACGCCATTGCCAAGGCTTAGGCTGGTGATTGTGGATGAGGAACACGACACCTCATACAAGCAGCAGGACAGCATGCGCTATCACGCCCGTGACGTCGCGCTGGTGCGGGCGCAGCGGCGTAACATCCCCATCCTGTTGGGGTCAGCCACGCCTGCGCTGGAGACCTGGCACAATGCCCAGAGTGGACGCTATGGCCTGCTGTCCATGCATGAGCGCGCGGTCAGCCAGTCGCAATTGCCCAAAGTGGTATGTGTGGATGTATCCAAGGTGGAATTACGGGATGGCCTTTCTCCCCATTTGATCAAAGCCATGCGGGAGCGGCTGGACCGGGGCGAGCAAAGCCTGCTGTTCATCAACCGGCGCGGTTATTCACCCGTCCTGTTATGTACTGCCTGCCAATGGATAGCACCTTGCATGCGGTGCAGCAGCAGGCTGGTGGTACATTTGCGCCAAGGCTTCCTGCGTTGCCACCATTGTGGGCATGAGCAGAAGATCGTGCGGCAGTGCCCGAGTTGCGGAAATCCAGACCTGCATCCTACCGGCCATGGCACTCAGAGACTGGAAGAAACCCTGGCCAAGCTATTGCCGGAGGCGCGCGTCTTGCGCGTGGACCGGGATAGTACGCGGCGCAAGAACGCCCTGAGCGATATGCTGGTGGCTGTACATGCGGGCGAGGTAGATATCCTGGTGGGGACGCAGATGTTGGCCAAGGGGCATGATTTTCCCAATCTCACGTTGGTCGGCGTGCTGGATACTGACAGCGCGCTGTTCAGCCCGGATTTCCGGGCTGCAGAACGCCTGTTTGCGCAACTGATGCAGGTGGCAGGACGAGCCGGGCGTGCTGATAAGCCGGGAGAAGTGCTGATCCAGACCACCTTTCCAGAACATAGCCTGTTCAATGCCTTACGCAGGCAAGATTTTCCAGCCTATGCGGTGAGCTTGCTGCATGAACGTGAAACCGCCCAATTCCCGCCTTATGAGTTTCTTGCGCTGGTCAAGGCTGAGGCGAATGATTACAGCCCGGTACATCGCTTCCTGCAATACGCCAGCGATACGGCGCGCGAATTGGGCAATGAGGTATTGGTATATGACCCGGTGAGGCCGCAAATGGAGCGATTAAAGGGCATGGAGCGTGGACAGCTCCTGTTCCAGGCAAACAATCGCCAAGTGCTACAAGTGGTCTTGCGGCAATTGGTGCCATTGCTGCGAGCCCATCCACTCAGCAATAAAATACGCTGGGCATTGGATGTGGACCCGCAGGAGTTCTAGGCAGGGTAACTAAGAACTACGCGGGATATTTACTTACCGCATTTTTCTGGCTTGATGGTTTCAATTTCTGACGCCACGCCCTTTTTATGTTCCACTTCTACACAGGCGCCAACCACTAGAGGGCCTTGGTCGGGATCAATATCTGTTTTCTCGGTAACTTCCACCTGCTGGCCGCTGATTGTCCAAATGCCCAGGTTGCCCGCAGGGCGTGAATCTATGCGGCCCTTGAATTCGGAACCAGCCAGTACGGGATTGCTCATGAGCAAGGTGCTGGCAGTCAGGAATGAAAGGGTGCTGAATAATGTGCGGATTTTCATTTTGTTATCCTCATTTATTGATGAGGATAGTGTATGAGCCGGATACATAAAGGATTATCGGTAACCTGCTGATCCTGGTGTAGGAATCAGGCTACCCTGACGTATATCCAAATTGCAGGTCTTCGAAAAGATAAAGGCCATCATGGGATGGCCTTCTTGCTTTGTTATTTATCAGGGGGATTAGTCGGCAGCGTCCCTTTTTTCCTCTGCATGCTCGGCAGCATCTTCTACTTTATCAGTAGCTTCTTCAGCCTTGTGTTCCGCATGTTCAGCGGCTTCCTCGGCTTTATGCTCGGCATGTTCAGCGGCATCTTTTGCTTCTTCAACCGCTTGGGCGGCAGCGGCCTCCACATTTTCTTCTTCTTTACTACTGCATGCACTGAGTGCAAGGCTGGCAAGGAATAAGGCTAGAACGGACTTTGAAACCAGTTTCATATGAGTCTCCTGTTGGTTTTATTGACGGGACACAGGGCCCCAGATTGGTGGGCAATCCGGCCAGCCTGGCATTTGCCAGGCCTAATCATCTTGCGGGATGGCATGGCTATCATACTCTTATTGAAGCGAGAGGCGGATTGCACATGCTTGTGCCGTTACGACCAGTGTAAGCGCTAATAGTTTTATCCTGAATTCCAACCATGGCTATTCCGGCCCCGGGTTGAGCAGTTATAAATGGTATTTGCTGCTGATCGCATGAACGGCTTTGATCATGGCTTCTGCGTTTTCTGGCGGGGTGAATTGGGTGATGCCGTGGCCCAGGTTGAACACATGGCCATTGCCGATGCCGTAATCAGCCAGGATGCGCGCCACTTCCTTTTCCACTGCCTCTGGTGTGGAAAGCAGGATAGCTGGGTCCATATTGCCTTGCAGGGCAACTTTGTTGCCTACCCGTTTCCTGGCTTCGCCCAGTGATATGGTCCAGTCCAGTCCCAGGGCATCGGCACCCGTGTCCGCCTGGGCTTCCAGCCATAGCCCACCGCCTTTGGTAAACACGATACTTGGCACGGTGCGCCCTGCGTTTTCCTTGGTGAGGCCACTGACAATCTGTTTCATGTATTGCAGCGAGAATTCCTGATAGGCATGGTGCGAAAGCGCCCCGCCCCATGAATCAAAAATCATGACAGCCTGGGCACCTGCTGCAATCTGTGCATTGAGATATGCCGTCACGGTTTGTGCAGTGATACTGAGAATGTGATGCAGCAAGTCCGGACGGGCATAGGCCATCTGCTTGATAGTGAGGAAGTCAGTGCCACCCTTGCCTTCTACCATGTAGGTCGCGAGAGTCCATGGGCTGCCGGAAAAGCCGATCAAGGGAACGCGACCATCCAGAGCCTTGTAAATCTGGCTGACGGCATCAGTGACATATTTGAGATCTGTGCCTATGTCAGGGACCGCCAGCTTGAGAATGTCGCTTTCCTCGCGCAATGTCCGCTCAAACTTAGGGCCTTCGCCCTCTTCAAAATACAGTCCCAGCCCCATGGCGTCGGGAATGGTCAGGATATCGGAAAAGAGAATGGCGGCGTCCAGTGGATACCTGTCCAGCGGTTGCAAGGTGACTTCAGTGGCAAAGTCCGGGCTCTGGCAGAGGCTCATGAAACTACCGGCATTCTTGCGGCTGGCACGGTATTCAGGCAGGTAGCGGCCTGCCTGGCGCATCATCCAGACTGGGGTGTATTCGGTGCGCTGGCGTTGCAGTGCGCGCAGAAAGGTATCGTTTTTCAATGAAGTCATTGCAGCTGGTTCCGTATGTGAGGCTATATTCTATGGCGGTGAAATGAAAAGGGCCACCTGGAATATCGGTAGCCCTGGATTAGTAACAGGCAGCTCTTGATAGTGGCAAATCCCGGATTATCTTGGCAGGGTGCTGCTTCCCATGAGGAACTCATCCACCGAACGGGCGCACTGGCGGCCTTCGCGGATCGCCCATACCACCAGCGACTGGCCTCGGCGCATGTCTCCTGCGGTAAATACCTTGGGTTGCGATGTGGCATAGCTGTGGTTGCCTTCAGTTGTGGCCTTGGCATTGCCGCGGTTGTCCTTTTCCACGCCAAACGCATCCAGCACTTTCTGCATGGGGCTGACAAAGCCCATGGCCAGCAGTACCAGGTCTGCCTTGAGGGTAAATTCCGAGCCGGGCACTTCAATCATCTTCCCGTCTTTCCACTCCACCCGCACGGCCTTGAGGCCAGTCACTTTGCCATTCTCGCCAATCAGTTCCTTGGTGAGCACCGACCAGTCACGTTCGCAGCCTTCCTCATGGGAACTGGAGCTGCGCATCTTGATCGGCCAGTTGGGCCAGACCAGCTCCTTGTTTTCCCTGGCTGGTGGCTGTGGCATCAATTCGAACTGGGTGATGGAGGCTGCGCCGTGGCGATTGGATGTGCCTACGCAGTCAGACCCTGTGTCGCCCCCGCCAATCACGACTACGTGCTTGCCGGTGGCCATGATCTGGTTGGGAATATTGTCCCCTGCGACGACCTTGTTTTGTGCGACCAGGAAATCCATGGCGAAATGCACGCCATCAAGTTCACGGCCGGGGATAGGAAGGTCGCGCGGGTACTCGGCGCCGCCAGCCAGGATCACGGCGTCATAATCCTCAACCAGTTCGTCTGCATCCACGTTTTCCCCTACATGCTGGTTGACGCGGAATTCCACCCCTTCCGCCTGCATTTGCTCCATGCGGCGGTCTATCTGGCTTTTCTCAAGCTTGAAATCGGGAATGCCATAACGCAATAGCCCGCCGATGCGGCTTTCTTTTTCCAGCACCACTACATTATGCCCGGCCCGCCCCAGTTGTTGGGCGGCCGCCAGCCCGGCAGGGCCAGAGCCGACCACGGCTATTTTCCTACCGGTTTTATCGGCAGCAGGTTGTGCTTGCACCCAGTCGTTATCCCAGGCCTTGTCGATGATTGCGTGCTCAATTGACTTGATGCCCACGGCATCGGCATTGATGTTGAGGGTACAGGCGGCTTCACAGGGTGCGGGACAAATGCGGCCGGTAAATTCGGGAAAGTTGTTGGTGGAGTGCAGGACTGTAATAGCTTGGTGCCAGTCCTGCTGGTAGACCAGGTCATTCCAGTCAGGAATGATATTGTTGACGGGACAGCCGGTGATGCAGAACGGGATGCCGCAATCCATGCAGCGTGCACCTTGAATACCGGCTTCTGCATCACTCAGGTGAAGTACAAACTCACGATAGTTTTTCACACGATCCATGACCGGCAGGTTGGCCTCGGACAGGCGTTCAAATTCAAGAAATCCAGTGACCTTGCCCATCTATGCTGCTTCCTTATGTGGTGCTGCGGCCATTTCAGTGAGGGCGCGCTTGTATTCGTCAGGCATGACCTTGATGAACCTGGGGCGATAAGTATCCCAGTGTTGCAAGATGGCCTGTGCTTTTTCACTACCGCTGTAGCGAGCATGTTTTTCTATCAGCGACTTCAATATAGTCTCGTCATCCAGTCCCAGATGGTTGGCTTTGCCAGCCTCTGGGCTGCTCGCCTCAACCTTTTCCAGGCTGACCATGCTCATGTTGCAGCGCCTATGGAACAAGTCGTCCTCATCCAGCACATAAGCCACGCCGCCTGACATGCCTGCGGCAAAGTTGAGGCCAGTGCTGCCCAGCACGACTACTGTGCCGCCTGTCATGTATTCACAACCATGGTTGCCAACGCCCTCGACTACTGCCGAGGCACCAGAATTGCGTACACAGAAACGTTCACCGGCAACACCGCGGAAGTAGCTTTCGCCTGAGGTGGCACCATACATGACGGTATTGCCGACGATGATGTTGTTTTCGGCAATACCGTGGAAAGCAAGAGGCGGCTTGATGACGATGCGGCCACCACACAGGCCTTTGCCCACGTAATCGTTGCCTTCACCGCTGAGCTCCAGGGTGATGCCCCTGGTAAGAAATGCAGCGAAGCTCTGGCCTGCAGTCCCAGTGAGCTTGATGGTGATGCTATCGTCCGGCAATCCGGCACGCCCATAGCGGCGGGCAACTTCGTAGGACAGCATGGTTCCCACGCTACGATTGGTGTTGACTATGGGGCTTTCGATCACAGTTTTCTCGCCGTTATCCAAAGCATTGCCCACCTTGGCGATGAGTTTCTTATCCAGTGCCTTGTCCAGGCCATGGTCCTGTGTTTCGGTATGGCGGCGGGATACAGTATCGTCAACCACGGGCTGGTGGAATACGCGGGTAAAGTCCAAGCCGCGTGCTTTCCAGTGGGCGATGCCTTCTTGTACGTCCAGGAGGTCCGAGCGGCCCACCAGCTCATCAAACTTGCGCAGGCCCATGTGTGCCATCAGTTCACGCACTTCCTCTGCAACAAAAAAGAAGTAGTTCACAACGTGTTCAGGCTGTCCGGTAAAGCGTTGGCGTAATATGGGATCTTGGGTTGCCACGCCTACCGGACAAGTGTTGAGGTGGCACTTGCGCATCATGATGCAGCCCTCCACCACCAGCGGAGCGGTGGCAAAGCCAAATTCGTCCGCGCCTAACAAGGCTCCAATCACCACATCGCGCCCGGTCTTGATCTGGCCATCCACCTGCAGGACGATGCGTCCACGCAACTGGTTCAGCACCAGTGTCTGCTGGGTTTCAGCCAGGCCCAGCTCCCATGGCGTGCCTGCATGCTTGATGGAGGAAATGGGTGAGGCACCGGTGCCGCCATCATGCCCGGCTACCACGATGTGGTCCGCCTTGGCCTTGGCGACGCCTGCCGCCACCGTGCCTATGCCGGTTTCAGATACCAGCTTGACCGAGATTGCCGCCTTGGGATTGGCATTTTTTGCATCATGGATCAGTTGCGCCAGGTCTTCGATAGAGTAGATGTCATGGTGGGGTGGTGGCGAAATCAGGCCCACGCCAGGCACGGAATGGCGCAGCTGGGCAATATAGGGGCTGACCTTATGGCCGGGTAGCTGGCCACCTTCGCCTGGCTTGGCCCCCTGTGCCATTTTCAGCTGGATCTGGTCGGCATTGGCCAGGTAATCCGCGGTGACGCCAAAGCGGCCGGATGCAATCTGCTTGATGCTGGAGCGCAGGGAGTCGCCCGCCTTCAAAGGGGTATCTTTTGCGATATTGTTGGCGCCGATCACGGCTGCCATGCTGCTGTCCTCTGTCAGTGTGACAAAGCGTTTGGGGTCTTCCCCGCCTTCGCCCGTGTTGGAACGGCCACCTATGCGGTTCATTGCTACTGCCAGGGTAGCGTGGGCTTCGGTCGAAATGGAGCCGAGTGACATGGCGCCGGTGGCAAAGCGCTTGACGATCTCGCTGGCTGGCTCCACTTCACTCAATGGGATTGGGGAGCCGACCGGCTTGATCTGAAACAGGCCGCGCAGCGTCATGTGGCGCCGCGTCTGGTCGTTGATCAGTTGCGCGTATTCCTTGTAGGTACTGGATTCGTTGGTACGTGTGGCATGTTGCAGCTTGGCTACCGATTCAGGTGTCCACAAATGCTCTTCGCCGCGGACGCGGAAGGCATATTCGCCACCGGCCTCCAGCGCATTGGCCAGCACGGGATCATCGCTATAGGCGCTTTGATGCAGGCGCAGGTTTTCCTCGGCCATTTCAGCCAGGCCGATGCCTTCTATAGTTGTGGCAGTGCCGATGAAGTATTTCTGGATGAATTCCGAATTAAGCCCGATGGCCTCGAAAATCTGGGCACCGCAATAGGACTGGTAGGTGGAAATCCCCATCTTGGACATTACTTTATGCAGGCCCTTGTTGATGGCTTTGATGAATTTCTTGTAACTGGCGGCTGGGTCAGTGCCTGCTGGCAGCATATGGGCAATGGTTTCATAGGCAAGCCAAGGGCAGACAGCTTCTGCCCCATAGCCACCCAGCAGGGCAAAATGGTGTACCTCGCGTGCTGAGCCCGTGTCTATCACCAGGCCGGTGCTGGTGCGCAGGCCTGCACGCACCAGGCCTTGATGCGTGGCCGAGCAGGCCAGCAACGCGGGGATCGCCAGGCGGTTGGCACTGGCATTGCGGTCAGACAGGATCAACAGGTTGAACCCGGCGTTGACGGCATCCCTGGCGGATTTGCTCAAGGCTTCCACTGCAGGCGACATGCCCTGCGCACCAAGGCTGACAGGATATGTGATATCCAGCACCAGGGCGCGATAACGGCCGTCAGTGGCACTGTCTATGGTCTTCAGCTGTTCAAGCTCTTCGAGCGTCAGTACAGGCTGGCTGGCTTCCAGCCGCAGCGGCGGGTTGGCATCATCTGCGCCAAACAGGTTGGGCTTGGGGCCTATGAAGGTGACCAGCGACATCACCAGTTCTTCCCGTATCGGGTCTATGGGCGGGTTGGTCACCTGAGCGAACAGCTGCTTGAAGTAGGAGTAAAGCTGTTTCGGCTTGTTGGAAAGCACTGGCAACGCGCTGTCGTTGCCCATGGAGCCTGCGCCTTCCTCGCCATTCTGAATCATGGGTTGCAGGATGAACTTGATGTCTTCCTGTGAGTAGCCAAAAGCCTGTTGCAGATCCAGCAATGGTTCCTGGAGCCTGCTCCGGAATTTGGTTCTGGGAAGATTGCCGACGAAGACACGGGACTTTTCAATCCAGTCGCGATAGGGTTTGGCCTGTGCCAGGCTGTTCTTGATTTCCGCATCATCAATAATGCGGCCCTGCTCCATGTCTATCAGGAACATCTTGCCAGGTTCCAACCGCCACTTCTTGATGATGCGTTCTTCCGGAAAAGTCAGTACGCCCATTTCCGATGCCAGCATGACGTGGTCATCATCGGTTATCAGGTAGCGTGCAGGCCGCAGGCCATTGCGATCCAGCGTGGCGCCTATCATGCGTCCATCCGTGAAAGCTACGGCAGCTGGGCCGTCCCATGGCTCCATAAGGGCGGCATGATACTCATAGAAGGCCCGACGGTCTTCATCCATGAGTGGATTGCCCGACCATGCCTCAGGAATCAGCATCATCATTGCATGAGGCAATGAGTAACCCCCTGCCACCAGGAGTTCCAGTGCATTGTCGAATGCGGCCGAGTCGGACTGGCCTTCCACAATGAGAGGCCACAGTTTTTCCAGGTCTTCCCCAATCAGGGCGGAGCGCATGGTTTCATGCCGGGCCGCCATCCAGTTGACGTTGCCCTGCATGGTGTTGATCTCGCCATTGTGGGCGATCATGCGGAACGGATGGGCAAGATCCCAGGCTGGGAAGGTATTGGTGGAAAATCGCTGGTGTACTAGCGCCAACGCCGACACCATGGTTTCATCCTGCAAGTCCTGGTAGTAAACGCCAACTTCATTGGCCAGCAGCATGCCTTTGTAGACGATGGTGCGGCTGGAAAGCGAAGGAATATAGAACTGCGCCATGTCATCCAGCTTGAGCGCGCGCACGGCGTGTTCCACGCGTTTGCGGATTACAAACAGCTTGCGTTCAAAAGCCGCTTGGTCCGCCACGGTGGAGCCTTGCTGTATGAACACCTGGCGCATGACAGGCTCTACGGCACGCGCGGCATCCGCAATGTTGCTGTTGTCGCGCGGCACATCTCGCCAGCCGAGGAATTGCTGGGCCTCTTCATGGATGATGCGGGTGATGATGGATTCACAGGCCAGGCGGCCATTGCTGGATTGCGGCAGGAAGATCGTCCCGCAGGCATACTGGCCTTCGGCAGGCAAGTGTATGCCAAGCTTGATGGTTTCCTTGCGCATGAAGGCATCTGGCATCTGCATGAGAATGCCTGCGCCATCACCGAGCTTGGGGTCATAACCAGTGGCGCCGCGATGGGTCAGGTTTGCCAGGATACGCAAGCCATTACGCACGATCTGATGGCTTTTTATACCCTTGATGTTGGCAATAAACCCCACGCCACAGGCATCATGTTCTTGCCTGGGATCGTACATCCCCTGTTTGCCTGGATTCAGGCGGGTACTAGCCGCTGGATTTTGCGACGACCTGCTGGAACTCATTGTGGTTACCCTCTTGCATATCTGTGGCCAACGGCACTTTCGCCCACGTTTGAACCGGCTACGCGGGCGATGCCTGGAAAGCCTTTAACCTTAGTATTACTGCGGTTAAATTGCAAGAAGGGACAGCAATAAATTTTTCAGTAAATGATAATTATTTCAATAAGATACGGCAGAGGAAGAGAAGGGGTCAGCTGTTTTTGCCCATGTGTTTGAAGGCGTTTCGTGCTGCGTCTATCGTCTGGTCAATGTCTGCCTGGCTATGCGCAATTGATACAAAGCCGGCTTCAAAGGCGGACGGGGCAAGATAAACGCCAGCTTCCAACATGGCGTGGAAGAAGCGGTTGAAGGCCGGCTTGTCGGCTTGCATGACCTCTTCAAAGCTGGTTGGGCACTCTTCGCTGAAATAAATGCCGAACATGCCACCCACGCTTTGTGCACTGAAGGCCAGGCCTGCTTCATGCGCTGCCTGGCTCAGCCCCTCAGTCAGCAGTCTTGTGCTGGCAGACAGCTCAGCGTGGAATCCGGGGCGTTGCAATAGCTTGAGAGTGGCTAGCCCTGCAGCAACGGCGACCGGATTGCCCGATAGCGTGCCGGCCTGGTAGACCGGGCCAAGCGGCGCAAGATACGCCATGACATCGCCCCGCCCGCCAAATGCGCCCACGGGTAAGCCGCCGCCGATGACCTTGCCCAGCGTGGTCAGGTCGGGCTTGATGTTGAACAATTGTTGTGCGCCGCCCAGAGCCACGCGAAAACCTGTCATGACCTCGTCAAATATCAGTAGGGCGCCAGATTGGGTACATAACTCGCGCAGGGTTTTGAGGAATTCAGGTTTGGGTCTGATCAGGTTCATATTGCCTGCCACTGGCTCCAGGATGACACAGGCAATTTCGTGACCTACCTGGCTGAACAATTGATCCAGCGCAGCGCTATCGTTATATGGCAGGGTCAGGGTATGGGCGGCCAGCTCTGGCGGCACGCCAGCCGAGCTGGGTTGGCCAAAAGTCAATGCACCGGAGCCTGCCTTGACCAGCAGGGAATCTGCATGGCCATGGTAGCAACCTTCAAACTTGATTATCTTGGAGCGACCGGTAAAACCACGCGCCAGGCGGATGGCGCTCATGGTGGCTTCAGTCCCCGAACTCACCAGGCGAACCTGTTCCATGCTGGGCACCAGTTGCGTGAGCAGCTCCGCCATTTCTAGTTCCAGTGCTGTCGGCGCACCGAAAGACAGGCTGTTGGCAGCTGCTTGCTGCACTGCGGCAATGACATCAGGTTGGGCATGGCCGAGAATCATCGGCCCCCATGAGCCCACATAGTCTATGTATTCCTTGCCATCTTCATCCCACAACCTGGAACCCAGGCCGCGCTTGAAAAATACAGGGGTGCCGCCGACTGATCCGAATGCACGCACCGGTGAATTTACGCCTCCAGGAATCAGGGTTCTGGATTTTTCAAATAATTGCTGGTTTCTGCTCATTGAGGTGACTCTGTACAAAGTTGGGTAAATTGTTCAGCGGTATTGCTTATGTCCGGCGTATTCCACAGGGCGCCGATTACAGCAATGGCATGGGCACCTGCATTGATGATCGTACTGGCGTTTTCCAGGGTGATGCCGCCGATGGCTGTCACAGGCAAGCCGAGAACAGCCGCCTGTTGAAAAAGCGCAAGGTCTGCCCGCGGGGCATTGGGTTTTGTCGATGAAGGGAAACATGCGCCAAAGGCTACATAATCCGCGCTTAGGTGTTTGGCATGCTGGGCGAGCGCCAGATTGTTGTAACACGATGCCCCAATTATCTTGCCGGTTCCCAGGCGCACTCGTGCCTGAGCGATGTCGCCATCATCTATGCCCAGGTGTACGCCATCAGCATCCAGTTCTGCAGCCAGGCCGACATCATCGTTGACGATGAAGGGTACCTGGTAACGCCGGCATAAAGCCAGCAGCGCCTGTGCCTGCTCTTTTGCCGCTGACCCGTGCACACGCTTGTTGCGATATTGCAGGATCGAGGCGCCTCCTGCGAGCGCAGCCTCGGAATTTTTCAGCAAGCGTTTAAGGTCGGTTTCATCTGGCGTAATCGCATAGAGTCCGCGAATACGCAGGGTGGAATTATTCTGCGCCATCTTCTTCACGTGCCCAGAACAAGCGGTCCGGGATGTACTGTCCCATGCCGGGACGAAAGGCATGCTTGAGCGACTGCCAGGTGTATTCCTGCGCTTCTGCTATGGCCTCTTCCATACCCAGGCCATGCGCAATGCATGCCGCAATCGCGGAGGTCAGCGTGCAGCCAGAACCGTGGTAGCTGCCCGGTAGGCGTTCACAAGGGTAGGAACGCAAGAGCTTCTGTGAACCGTATAGATTGTTGATGACCTGGGGCGAGCGTTCATGCGTGCCTGTCACCAATACATATTCAGGGCCAAGTGCCAGTAGCCTCTCAACCACGTCGTCCAGCGAGGCATTTTCCATGTCGTCGTTATCATCAATGGCGTAGGCCAAGCGGCGGGCTTCCAGGCTATTGGGCGTAATTAGCGTGGCTTGCGGAAACAGCAGGTCTATCATGGCTTCCTGCATGGCATCATTGGCAAGTTCATCGCCACGGCCTGACGAAAGCACCGGGTCTATCAGCAAGGGTACATCGGGATAGTCGGCGACAATTTCTGCAATCACGGCAATATTTTCCACACTGCCCAGCATACCCAGCTTGAATGCGGAAACCTGCATATCCTCAAGCAGTGTACGCGCTTGCTCGTTGACCAGGTCGGCATCCAGTGCGACTACATTTTCCACCCCTACCGTGTCCTGTACAGTAATGGCGGTGACTACCGACAAGGGATGACATCCTATGCTCGCCAGCGCCAGCAGGTCAGCCTGCAAGCCAGCGCCACTGCTGGGGTCGCTGGCAGCAAAAGTCAATACGGTTGGGGGCATCAGGTTCATTATATCCATGGCTGCTAGGTTGTCCTGTAAATGCGGCAGCGGCCGATCAGGGATTATCCGATGCTTGGCCGCGCACAAATGCAATCGAGAAAGGTATTTTAGCCTAATCGTTCTTTAACATCATTGAAAATGCAGAAAACTGTTGTGAGGCTGAACTATCATGGCTAGTTAATGGTCAGGAAAATATTCCATTTTTATAAAATGGTTTTACCTCTTCCATACAAAACTGCACAATAAAAAGAATCACCATCCTTGAAAGGCCATTGCCCCATGCAGCAATCCAGCCAGAATGATTCCAGCCAGCCCCGTGAATGGTATGCCCTTGGGGAGCATGAAGTTCTTGACCATTTGCAATCCAGCAGACATGGGCTATCAACGGCAGAAGCAGAAAAGCGCCTGCAGAAGCATGGGCCGAATGAGTTGCCTGCCCCCAGGAAGCAGCACCCGTTCATGCGTTTTCTCTCGCAGTTTAACAATGCATTGATTTACTTCATGCTGAGCGCTGCCGTAGTGGCTGCATTCCTCAATCACGTTGTGGATGCTTCAGTGATTGTAGCTGTGGTGCTGATCAATGCCATTGTTGGTTATATCCAGGAAGGCAAGGCAGAGCAGGCGCTGGATGCCATACGGAACATGATGGTGCCGCATGTGACAGTGATGCGCGACGGTCATCGGCAACAGCTTGAGATTGCGGCCCTGGTGCCCGGCGACGTGATAGTGCTGGAAGCAGGTGACAGCGTGCCTGCCGATGCCCGTTTGCTGAAGGCAAAACACCTATTGCTGGAAGAAGCCATACTTACCGGCGAGTCCGTGCCTGTGCACAAGCAGGAACAGCAGGTAAACAAAGACGCTGCGCTTGGTGACAGGCTCTCCATGGTCTACTCCGGTACGATTGTGGCAGCTGGCCAGGGACGGGCCGTGGTGGTGGAGACGGGTGCCGCTACGGAGATAGGCCGCATCAGCACCATGATCTCGCAGGTGCAGGCATTGGAAACCCCCTTGTTGCAGCAGATCAACAAGTTTGGCCGGATCTTCACCTGGTTTGCGCTGGGTCTGGCTGCCACCTTGCTGGCGTTTGCAAAGTTGGTACAGGGTTACAGCTGGATAGACGGTTTCATGGTGGTGGTGGCGATTTCTGTCGGCTTGGTGCCTGAAGGCCTGCCTGCCGTGATTACCATCACACTTGCCATCGGTGTACAACGCATGGCCAGACACAATGCGATTGTGCGCAGGTTGCCGGCAGTGGAAACACTGGGGGCGACTTCGGTGATTTGTTCTGATAAGACCGGGACACTGACACGCAATGAAATGACGGTAAAGAGGATGGTGTCTGGTGAGCAGGAGTATCTGGTGGAAGGGACAGGCTACCAGCCCGAAGGCGATATAGTTCCGCAACAGCAGGATTCGGATGAAGCCATGCGAGACCGCCTGATACTGGCTGGATTGCTCTGCAATGACGCCAAGGTCAAACAGGAGGAAAAGCACTGGCAGGTGCTGGGGGACCCCATGGAAGGCGCGCTGGTGGCATTGGCCATGAAGGCTGGCTGGACAACGGAGGAAGTGCGTAATGACTGGCAGCGCCTGGATGAAATTCCCTTTGATACCCGGCACAAATTCATGGCGACGCTTCACCGCCATGCCCAGCACGGCACCTGGATATTCATGAAGGGAGCGCCGGAAAGCGTGCTGGAAAAATGCGCTTTGCAATCAGGTTTATCCGGCCAGCCGGATAGTGATTACTGGAGCCAGCGAATTGCCGAAGCAGCAGGCCAGGGAGAGCGCGTGTTGGGGTTTGCGGCACTCAAGTGCAAAGATGATGGGCAGCATAGCCTGAGTAACCACGAGGTGGAGCATGGGCTGGAATTTCTTGGCGTCATGGGATTTATAGATCCGCCGCGGGACGAGGTGTTGCAGTCCATTGCCAGCTGTCGCTCGGCAGGCATATCCGTCAAGATGATCACGGGTGATCATGCAGCCACAGCCACGGCGATTGCCAAACAACTCAAGCTGGCAGACCAGCCCGGCGTGATAACAGGCGCAGAGCTGGAGCAGGTGTCGGATGAGGATTTGCGGCATGTTGTGCAAAAAACCAGCGTGTTTGCACGGACCAGCCCTGAACACAAGCTGCGGATTGTGCGTGCCTTACAGGAAAACGGCGAGGTAGTGGCAATGACCGGGGATGGCGTCAATGATGCGCCCTCCCTCAAACAGGCGGATGTCGGAATTGCCATGGGCCTCAAGGGAACAGAGGCCGCCAAGCAGGCTTCTGAAATGGTGCTGGCGGATGACAACTTTGCCACTATCGTGTCTGCGGTGCATGCTGGCAGAACGGTGTATGACAACGTACGCAAGGTAATTGCCTGGACGTTGCCCACCAACGGTGGTGAGGCACTGGCCGTGATTGTGGCATTGATGCTGGGCATGTCCCTGCCGATGACGCCAGCGCAGATTCTTTGGATTAATATGATACTTACCGTGACACTGGGCCTGGTGCTGGCTTTCGAGCCTGCCGAACGGGATGTGATGGAGCGTCCGCCACGCTCGCGCAATGCGCCGTTGCTTTCCAGGTTTTTGTTATGGCGTGTCGGGTTTGTGTCGGTACTGTTCACCATCGGGGTATTCATCATTTTTGAATACGCCATGCAGCGTGCGCTGGGAGAAGACGTTGCGCGTACCATGGTGGTGAACACGCTGGTGGTCATGGAAATTTTCTATCTGTTCAATGTACGGTATATCAATACGCGTTCATTCAGTTGGCGCGGCATGCTGGGCACGCCAGTGCTACTGATTGCGCTGGCAGTGGTGGTTGTCGCCCAATTGGCTTTCACCTATGCTGCTCCTTTGCAGGCCTTGTTCTCCAGCGCAGCTATTGCATTGCTGGATGGGCTGGTGATTATTCTGATAGGCGTGGTATTCATGCTGGTGCTGGAAGCCGAGAAGGCATTGATACGCCGTAGGGGCAAGACAAACATACTGTCTGAAGTTTAAGAAAGGAAATGCAGTGACTGTTGATTACAAGACCAATAAACCACGACATATCTTGCTGGCTACCGACCTTGGGGCCCGTTGCGACCGTGCGCTGGACCGATCGATACAGCTGGCACAGGCCTGGCAGGCCAAACTCACCCTGGTACATGCGTTTGAATCAGAACATGATTATTCAGACCAGCCACGCTGGCGACATCCTGAAGATCCTGCGCTTGCAATCCAGGTAGCATTGGAACAGGAGCTGGGAGCCACAGTGCTGCCGGGCGTCAGCGCGCGAGTGGTGCGCGGCAGGCCTGCCGAAGCCGTGCTCAAGGTGGCCGAGGAGGAACAGGCGGATTTGATATTGACCGGCATCAAGCGAGACGGCGCTTTTGAGAAAGCTTTGCTGGGAGATACGGTGACCGAGCTTGCACGCAGCTCCAGCGTTCCGGTACTGGTCGTCAAGAAACGCGCGCGGGTGCCTTACCGCAAAATCGTGGTGGCTACCGACCTTTCAGAAGTGTCCCGTCCGGCCCTGGCACGCGCACTTGATCTGTTCGGCCCGGACAATATCGTGTTGTTCCATGCTGCCTATGCCCATTTTGCCAGCCGCATGGATGACAGAACTGGTTATGAAAGCGAATTGCGCAGCGACGCAATCAAGAACTGCAAGGAGTTTATTGCAAGCGTGGCTGGGGATGGAGTGGCCGCGCAGATGGAGGTGCTAGTGGAATATGGCGAGCCTGACCTGTTGCTGGAAAAATATGTGCTGGATAAAGGAATAGATTTAGTGGTGGTGGCTACCAAGGGACGCAGTGGGTTGCTGGGAGCGCTGCTGGGAAGCGTGGCAACGCGCATACTGGATACCGTGCCATGTGATGTGCTGATTGCACGGAGCTGATACCAGGAAAGCCGGATGCGAGCAGATTACTTGGCACGGATTGATGCGGTCATGTGCGAGCTTGGTATCCCGATGCATATTGTAGTGGATAGGGGTTTGCCATTATTTCCTGAGGCAGAGGTTTTGGTCGAGACTTCCTCTGTCGGTAAAGATGGCAGGCCATTTCTTCTGGAGCCCAGCACGGCAAGCGCCTGGCAAGCCATGTGCCAAGCCGCGAACCGTAATGAAATCAAGCTGGTGGTGTTGTCCGCGTTTCGTAGTCTTGATTATCAAGCCGACATCATTCGTCGCAAGTTGCAACAAGGCAGAAGTCTCGAGGAAATCTTATCGGTCAGTGCGATCCCGGGATATAGCGAGCATCATTCAGGAAAGGCCCTGGATATTGTTAGCCCAGAATGTTTGAGCCTGGATGCTGCATTTGAACATACTCCGGCATTTCAATGGTTGACACAGCACGCGTCCACTTACGGCTTTTTCATGTCTTATCCCAGAAATAACAGGTATGGCTATATCTATGAGCCTTGGCATTGGTGTTTCCACAGTAAAGGCTCTGGATCCTAAGCAATTCTGACAAGGCTTTCAGCATGTTGCCTATCATATAAATATAGGATGACGGTTAACATGAAGGTTCATTCTTTGTCAGGAGAACATCATGGGTCTTTCACATGGAATTTTACCCGGTATGCCAGTGGTCTGTTCACAAGGTGGCCGTTTTGCCACAGTGGATCATATGGAAGGCAGCAACCAGATCAAGTTGCAAAAGGATGAAAGCGGCCAGCATCACTATATACCCGTGAGCTGGGTAACTGCCACGGACAATGCCGAAGTTACGGTGGATCGTCCCGGCAAGCAAGCAATGCAGGACTGGTCCACCAGTCCCTTGCCGGAGAAGCTTGACAGCTAGCAGTAATCCTCTAGCATGAACTGCTGATCAGAACGAGCGGTTCCACTGCGCGCTCAGTATATCCACCCTGGAGGAAAATTCGCCCTGCACATTGTGGCGAACAGCTCCTTCGCTACTGTGGTTCATGCCGGAGTCCTTCATACGGAGATAGGCATAGCCGACTTCGATAGTGTTGAAGGGATCCAGTTTCCAGCTTGCCCCGACTGCAAACCAGGTGCGATCAGCGTCCGGAATGCGCGGGGTGCGATGGCTGGAACTGGGGACCGGGGTCTGGTCATACGCAACGCCCGCGCGTAGGGTGAGCTGGTCGTTATAGCGATAGTTGCCGCCGAGCGAAACCCTGTAGCTGTCATCCCATTTGGTCGTCGTGACATTGTCCTCAACGCCGGAGTCAAATTTGACCCTGAGTTCCTTGAAGCGGCTCCACTTCGTCCAAGTCACGTCAGCCAGCAATTCCAGCCTTTCAGTCAAGCTTTGTACTACGCTGAGCGAAACGTTCTCAGGCATGGAGAGGTTTGCGGTGATATCGGAACCGCTCAGCCGTGCGGCAAGCGGCGCGATCTGGTCAATGGCGCCAGAGCGCCGGAAGCTGGCCTCGCCTTCCAGCTTGTGCTTGATATGCGAACGGTAGCTTGCCCCTAGGCTCGTCCCCTCCCACGGCCTATAAATCACGCCTAGGTTGAATCCCCAGCTGAGGTCATCACCCTTCAACTTGCTGTAACTATCCACGGCGGCATTACCGGCTTGCCCAAGTCCCAGCGCGTTGCACGTTCCCTGGTTTACATTCTGCAAACAGATCGCGCTCGAGTCCAGGGCGCTGGTCAATTCCGCCTTGACGTATTGCAGGCTGACGCCGCCGCCAATCGAGAGCTTATCGCTGGCCTTGAACGACAAGGCCGGGTTGACATTGATGGTCATCACCTCGGATTTCAACCCTTGGTAGCGTCCTTTCCAGCCATCGTCGTATTCTGAGGTGAGCCCGTATGGCACCGTCACACCCAAGCCAAACTTGAGATCCTGGCCCAGGTCAGTGGCCAGGTAGAAATTGGGCACCAGTTCCAGCGACCCTACATCTCCCCCATTGTTGCCGGAAACGGAAGCGCCGTTGCCGAGATAGCTCGCATTGGCATTCCTGAGCTTGGCGCTAGGGAGAATGGCGCTGCCGCCCAACACGATTTGCCTGCCTGCAGGCAGCCATGAAAGGCTGGCCGGATTGAAGAACTGGATGCTGGCGTCATCGGCACGCGCAGCCATGCCGGCATAGGCATTGCCAAAACCTGAAGCACTTTGTTCAATCAGTGCAAACCCGGCCCCATAGGCAGGGACTGTGATCATCCCCATTAAAATAGCTAAAGCAGTGCGATTGCTCATTAATTATGTCCTACGTTCAAGAGTTTCATTCCCGATATTAACGGCAAAAATCCATGTTTGTTAATAAATATCAATGATGAATCATTCATTTACCTTGGAGGATAATTGTGCTACGTCTATTCATGTAGTGCTTTTTTAACTTAATGTTATGGGGAGTTACTTATGAATGCCATCGTTGATTTCAATCCTTTAAGCAATATCCAGTTTGAGCAAGTGCGTGCCCACTATGAGCCTGAGTTTGGTATTACTTGGTTGTTTATGCAGCCCAGCCCACGACCATGCTTCAATAAAATTTGCATGAGCGAGCTCTTGATCAATCAAACGCAAATTGAAGCCTTGCATGCCAATCCGCAACATCGCCCTCAACAGCCTACCAACTATCTGGTGCTGGCATCGGATGTGGAAGGCATATTCAATCTTGGCGGCGACCTGGCAATATTCAAGCAGGCGATAGAGAAACAGGAAAGGAGCAAGCTGCTGGAGTATGCACATTTGTGCATAGATAATGTGTGGACCTTTTATAACATGCAGGCCCCGATCACCACCATTGCATTGGTCAAGGGCCAGGCCATGGGCGGCGGTTTTGAGTCTGCCTTGTCTGCACATGTGCTGGTGGCAGAGAAAGGCGCACTCATGGGCTTGCCGGAAGTACTTTTCAATTTGTTTCCCGGCATGGGGGCAATGAGTTTCCTTTCCCGTCGTATTGGCTTGAATGCTGCTGAGAAGATGATTCGTTCAGGCAAGATCTACACGGCAGAAGAATTGTACGAGATGGGTGTAGTGGATGTGCTGGCCGAAGCGGGTCAGGGTGAAAAGGCATTACATGATTGGGTGCGCAAGACCCATAAGTCCCTGAACTCATTCCAGGCCATCCAAAAAGCCAAGCAGCGTGTCAACCCGCTCACCAAACAAGAGCTGCTTGATATTACGGAGATTTGGGTGGACGCTGCCATGCGTCTGACGGATCGCAATCTCAAGGTGATGGAGCGCCTGGTACGCGCCCAGAACAGCAAGGTGGGCGAACAGGAAGAAGTGATTGTAAAGGCAGCAGGTTGAATGCCTAACTGGAGGCAGCCTGGCGACTACTCAGATAGTCGTTGATGGCATGCTTGGCTGCCTCAAATTCATTTTCCAATTGTTCAAGCATGATGGCGCCGCGGAAACGCAGCTCCTCCGGACTGGCTTTGTCCATGAGATCAGCTTGCTTGCTGACGGTCAGGGCGCCTATGCTCAGGCTGTTGCCCTTGAGCGCATGGCAGAACTCATGAAGTTCGCCGTAACGCCTGGCACCGAGGTTTTGCTTGATGAGCTTGATCAGGGCTCCGCAGTCAGTGACATATTTGCCGAGCAGGCGGGGTACAAACATACTATCCTTGCCTCCCAAAAGCTCCAGCTCTGACAGCGTTGAACCGGATAGTACATCATTGTCCAACGCATCCTGCCGCGGGGCGGTGTTTTGGCTTGCATAAAGCTGGGCCACCTGGCTGGAAACCGGTATGCTGCCCTTCAGGTTGGCAATGGTATCAAACAGCAGCTTGGTTTCAATCGGCTTGGTCAGGTATGCGTCAAACCCTGCCACTTCGGCTGCAGTCTTAGTTTCTACCGTGGCATCGGCAGTGAACAGGATGAATTTGGTTTCAGTGTCGTCCGGCCGCAGGAACCGGTAAAGTTTCAAGGCATCAATGCCATTCATTTCCGCCATGTTGAGGTCGGAGATGACCAGGTCAAACTGTTCAAGCTCAAGTTTGTCCAGCAATTCGTCAGCATTGTTGGCAACCGCAACCTGGTGGCCGGGCAATTGCAACAGCTTGACGATGATGGTCTGGTTGGTGGCGTTATCTTCGCACACCAGAATCTTGAGGGCCTGGTTGGTAGCAGGCGCGCTGGTGTCTGTAGGATTCAAAGGGACGACAGGTGCGGGGGCCAGGGTTTCCAGCGTGAGGTCGAACCAGAAGCGGCTGCCGACATTGGGTGCGCTATTCAGGTCGAGATGGCCACCAAGCGCTTCCACCAGGCGTTTTGCAATGGTTAGTCCCAAGCCGCTGCCGCCAAATTTACGTGTGGTGGAAATATCCGCCTGGGTAAAACTTTCAAAGATGCGGTCGCGGTGTTCGGTAGATATGCCCACACCGGTATCGATTACTTCAAAGCGATATGTGCTTTGGCCATCCCAGGTTTGCAGGGTATGCACAGCCAGAGTGACTGAGCCGCGCTCAGTGAACTTCACGGCATTGCCTACCAGGTTGGCGAGGATTTGCTGCAGGACGTAAGGGTCGCTTTTGACATAAGCATCGTTCATGTCAATGATGCTCTCGAGGGCAATCCGCTTGTTGAGCGCCTGGCCCCTGAATACTTCCACGGTTTGTTCCACCAGTTCGCGCAGGGAGAGTTCGGTTTTTTCCACCTGCAGCTTTTCCTGCTCGATCTTGGAGAAATCCAGCACATTGTTGAGTTGCGCGAGCAATAGTTTGGATGAGCTTTCCAGGGTGCGTAGCAGTTCATCCTGCTCGCTGTTGAGTTGCGTGTTGCGCAGCAGCGTGCTGATGCCGATGATGCCATTGAGCGGGGTGCGGATTTCATGGCTCATATTGGCAACGAAGCGTGTTTTTGCGTGGTTGGCCACTTCGGCTTTTTGCCTGGCTTCCTCAATCCGGGTGATCAGGGTGGCAACATAGAGCGGCAGCGCCGCCAGCATGAGCAGCAGGCTGTAGCTGATGGCTTTGTGCTCCAGCCAGAACGGATTGACGTTGATGGTGTAGAGAAAGCCAGCCAGGCTCAATAGCTGGGAATGGATCAGGTATTTCTTGCCAAAGCGGAAACCATTGCCGAAGGTTACCCATAGGTAGACCCCGACCAGAATGACGCCCATTTCACCTGTCATGGCCATGAACATGGTGGGAAGGCCTATATCCAGCCACGCACCGGAAAGCCTGCGCAGGGTCGGGTACTTTCTTGTGAACAGAATGAGCCAGAGTAAGACAAACGATAACAACTGGAATGCCAGTGTCATCGCAATGGCCAGCGGGAAGGCATGGCTGTCTGCATTGAGCCCTGCTATTTGCCGATAGACCAGGAAGGAAAGAAATGCCATGCATAGCCAGATGCGGATCGTGGCCTGCTCAAGCTCCAGCGGATCGCAATGTTTGCGTAGCGTCAGCCAGTATTGCCTGGCCCGCTTGAAGGGTTGTATTAATGGCATCATGCTGGTCAAGCTTTTTAAAGGTTGGAAAGCACCGTAATGAGGTTACAGCTCACTATCGTCATTTATTTTTGTATAGGGTGCGCTTAGATAAAGTTATATTCAAGTCCCCTAATGGGGAAATTTACAACTTCAGGAGGCATGACGTTTGTGGATTGCCTCAAACAGTACCCGTACTTCGGGGATCAGCTTGACCAGCTCCGGGTCAAAGTGCCTGCCGCTCTCCGCAAGCAGGTAATCCACCGCACTGTCCACGCTCCATGCGTCCTTGTAAGGGCGGCTGCTGGTGAGGGCATCAAAGACATCTGCAATAGCTACAATGCGGGCAGACAGCGGGATTTCCTGCCCAGAAAGGCCATAAGGATAGCCAGAGCCATCATATTTTTCATGGTGGGCAAGCGCAATCTCGCTGCCTTTTTGCAGATATTTGGATGGACTGCCCTGCAGAATTTCATAACCAATCAGCGGGTGTTGCTGCATGATTTTCTTTTCTTCCAGAGTAAACGGGCCCTGTTTCAGCAGTACCCTGTCCGGGATACCGATCTTGCCGATGTCGTGCAAGGGGGAGGCAAGCTCAATCAGCTCTGTCTCATCATCGGGAAAGCCCAGTGCCTCGGCCAATACGCGGCTGTAAAGTGACATGCGCAGCAAATGCTGGGCAGTATCGTAATCACGATATTCCCCCGCACGTGCAAGGTGCATGAGGGTTTCTTTCTCACGCATGAGGATGTTTTCGGTGGCTTCGCGCACCATGCTTTCCAGCAGGCGGCTTTTATCTTCCAGATTCAGCCTTTGTTGGCGCAATGTAATCAGGTTCTTGCAGCGAGCCATGCATTCATGCATATCTACAGGTTTGGTAAGGAAGTCGGTCACGCCGGCATCCAGTGCCGCATAGCGGATTTCCACGTCCTGCTTGATCGTGATCATGATGGTGGGGACCGACTGATACTGTGGCAAGCGAGTGATTTCACTAATGAAACACAGGCCGTTCATGCCGGGCATTTCATAGTCCACCAACAACAAGTCAACAGTATTGTCTTGTGCCCATAACAATGCTTCGGTGGGAGAGGAAAACTCAAAAGTTTTGATGCCGCGCCCGAGGTTCCTGACAATTTTTGACAGAATTGAACGGCTAACGGCCTGGTCGTCCAAAATCAAAACCTTGGCAGCATCCACGAGATTCAGATTCTTCATAAACACCTTATTACTAGTCCTGGGGGAGGGAGTTTGTATTGCCTGTTCCTTTTAAAGCTGAAGCCAGCATCACTTCGGTTGATAAGTATTGCAGAGATTCAGTCTCATTAGCATCATAAACCAGAGACCGTGTTTTGAATAACGGCAAACCAGGAATTTACATGAGTACCAAGCTAATGCCTTGGGATATTTGACTGAAAAATCGATATGAGACCGTACTAATTGCTTTCGTGCAATATTTAAGGCCAGCAGATGGGTATGGTAGCTGGTTGTACATATGTTGAGACCGGTAACATATTGTTCAACCAGACAAAGAGATGGTTTAGTTTGGTTGATGTTTGCCGGGAGTGACGGCAGGCGACAACATAAAAGCCAGGCCAACGAAAAACAATACTACCAGTAGCGCGTAGCGCAAGGTGAAATGTTCCCCAAGAAAGCCCAGCAAGGGCGGGCCTACCAGAAATGCGACATAGCCGGCGGTCGCCACCACACTGACGCGGGCCGCTGGGTTACTGCCAGTATCGCCAGCTGCCGAGATCGCGAGCGGGAAGCCCAGTGAGGTTCCCAGGCCCCAGAACAGCACGGCACCGGCTGCAATATAAGGATGGTGGGAAAAGATGACCAAGCCTATACCTATCACGCCTAGTAGCGCGCTGGTCCGGATCACGGCAGCCCGGCTGAACCGGGCCAGGAAGAAATCGCCTGAAAAACGCCCCAACGCCATCATGCCGGCAAAACCGGTGTAAATCATGGAGCCTATGGCAGCATCAAAACCGTGATCGTCTACCATGAGGAGTGGGATCCAATCCGTGGCGGAGCCTTCAGCCAACGCCATGCCAAGCACGATCAAGGCAATACATAAAAGTTGTTTGTCTTGCCATATGGCGAGCATGCGGATATTAGCGGGGCTGGTGTTTTCTGTTTGTTGCCCAACTTTGGGTGGGATTGCCTGGAATGCCCATAAAGTGGGCGGCAGGGTCACTACGGCAGTGAGTACCACATGCCAGCTGACAGGGAATGCGATGCTGCTCAAGCCTATCCCTATAACTCCTCCAATGAAGGTCCCCAGGCTGAATCCTGCGTGCAGCGTTGAAAGAGCAGGTTTACGCATGATGCGCTCCACTTCTGCCCCTTCAATATTGAGCGCAACCTCACCTACTCCTATTCCCAGCCCGAATATCATCAGGCCAGCAGCCACGCCTGGTACCAGCTTTAAGGCCAACCCTGCAGCCAGCACCAATAGCCCGGACAACATCATGAGCATGCCTGCTGTAATCACTGGTTTAGTGCCGAGTTTCTGCACCAGCTTGCCTGAGCTGAGAATGCCGGTCATGGCTCCGATGGAAATACTGAATAGTATCAACCCCATCTCCGTCAATGAGACCTCAAGTTGGTCACGGATGGCTGGAGTGCGCGTAACCCAGGAAGCGACGGCAAGCCCGGTCACCAGGAAAAACACGAACAAGGCACGACGACGATGGAGCGGAAAATAAGGCATTGTGAGTGGCAAGTCTACTGACTGGAGGTTGGAGGGTTGGATAATTGATGCACCAGCCCAAAGGCGGCATTTGCATGGAATGATGGAGCGGGCGACGGGAATCGAACCCGCGTATGCAGCTTGGGAAGCTGCCGTTCTACCATTGAACTACGCCCGCGCAGGGCGCCATTATACCCGTTTATCCCGATACATCTATCCCGCATGCGACATTATGCCGCATCTGCCCGCCTTGTATTTGGCTCTACAATTTTGCCTTTTTGTTGTGGCATGGCATGTGTCATGTCGCAGGAACCCGTCAGGAATAAAAGAAGACTTTAATGAGCCATCCTATTGTTCGCCATATCCCAGGTAGTCGCATCAAATGGACTATATTGTTGCTAACTCCGGTATGGAGCGCATTGGTCCAGGCCGAAGAAATGCAGGAGCTGCCTGAAGTCGAGGTGAAAGCCCATGCCCATGCTAGCGATAGCAGCCTCCACCGGCACATGATCAATAGTGCCGATACAGCATCGTTATTACAGGATTACGTCGGGGCCTATTCCTATCAGGCAGGCGGTATCTCCGCCCTGCCGAATATTCGCGGCATGAATGACAACCGTATTCGTATTCTGGTGGATGGAGCAGAATTGACCGCGGCCTGTGCCAATAACATGAATGCGCCGCTAACCTATATTTCACCAACGGCAGTGGCAAATGTCAGCGTGCTGGCAGGCATTACCCCGGTCAGTATGGGAGGTGACAGTATTGCAGGCACCATTACTGTGGATTCTGCCAAGCCCATTTATGCCAGCAATCCTGATGCCTGGCTTTATAAGGGCAGTTTCTCTACCGTATACCGCAGCAATAACAATGGCCTGAGCACCGCACTGAACGCGACGGCTGCCAGCGACAATCTCAGTCTCAATTTCACGAGCACCATGGATCGCGGACAGAGTTACGAGGATGGCAATGGCCGCAAGGTGCGCGCTACCCAGTTTGAGCGTCACATCCAGACCTTGACCATCGGCGCCAGGGGCGACAACGAGGATTTTGTATTAAGGCTCAGCCATCAGGAAGTGCCGCATCAGGGCTTTCCTAACCAGTACATGGATCTGGTGGGCAACCAAGCTGATTCGATCAACGCAAGTTACAGCCGCCATCTTGGCTGGGGTGACCTGGATACGCGCGTTTATTGGCAAGAAGTGCAGCATGAAATGGGATTCTTCTCCTCCGAGAAGACCGGGATGATGCCGATGAAGACCCATGGCAAGGATATGGGTTACAACATCAAGGCAACGATTCCACTGGATGATGTACATACCCTGCGCTTGGGACATGACTTTCACCGCAATACCCTGAATGATGTCTGGCCGCCTGTGGCAGGCAGCATGATGATGGGCCCGCGTACCTATGTGAATATCAACGATGGCCGCCGGGATCGCATTGGCATCTTTGCCGAGGTGGAGTCCAAATGGGACAGCCGCTGGAGTTCCTTGCTCGGTGCACGTGTAGACCATGTGCGCACCAGCACGGGAGAGGTGCAGGCGTATTCCACCATGGGCATGAATGCTGCCGATAATGCTGCAGCCCAGCGATTCAATGGGGGCAGCCGCACTGCCAGTGATAATCACCTGGATCTCACTGCAACAGGGAAGTATGAATTTTCCGAGACTGCCAGCGTGGAGTTTGGCTATGCCCGCAAAACCCGTTCTCCTAACCTTTACGAGCGTTACTCATGGGGAACCGGAACCATGGCCCGTACCATGATTGGCTGGTTTGGCGATGCCAATGGTTATGAGGGCAATCCTGGGCTACACCCAGAGAAGGCCAATACTTTGAGCGCTACCTTGGATTGGCATGACGCTGAGAAAAAATCCTGGCAGGCCAGGGTGACGCCCTACTTTACCTATGTGCAGGATTATATTGGTGTTGAACAGATTGGTACGTTTAATCCCTTGAACCGTGTTGGTACCACTAATGCATTCCTGCGCTTTGATAATCAAGATGCCCGTTTTTATGGCATCAACATGGAGGCTGCCAAACAGCTTTGGGAAGATACTTCGCTTGGCGAAGGCCGCCTGCGTGGCAACCTGGCGTGGACGCGTGGCGAACGCACCAATGGGGATTCGCTCTACCAGATCATGCCGCTCAATGTGCGTATTAGCCTGGAGCACAAGAAGAATGCCTGGTCCAATGGGTTGGATTTGCAGTTTGTCGACAGCAAGACCCGGGTGGACGATGCGCGCTTTGAACGTGAAACTGGGGGCTATACCTTGGTGGACCTGCGCAGCAGTTACCAATGGCAGAAAGCCAGGTTGGACTTCAGCGTCACCAACCTGTTTGATCGTTACTACGCATTACCATTGGGTGGCGTGAACTATGCAGACTGGAAAGCCGACAATTCACAAGGCGCAATCGGGCCGGTTGCTGGCATGGGCCGCTCGGTCAATGTTGGTTTGACACTCGATTTCTAGCCAGGCCTCAGGCCGATATTTTCATCGGGATGGCCGGCCCAAACATCCTGTGGTAGCGCTCGCGCATGGTGACGCTGCCTTGTATGCCACCTTGGTGCAGGTATAACCAGCCATGTCCGAGCGCTTCGCGGTTTTCCAGAATGTTGGCCCAGGCCGGTATGTCATAAAGCAGGTCAAACTCGATCCCGGTTTCCGCTTGCAGCTCGGCCTGAAGTCGCCATAGTTCACGATAAAGCGCGCCAAAATGATAATGGCGGCTGCCTGTGAGTATCTTCGGCATCTGGTGCGGGATTTGGGCATGCTGCCGTAGCGAGTTGAATTCTGCTTGCAGGTATAGTGCATCTCCATATGTCGGTGTAGTGAATACATCCATTTCATGCATTGCTCCTGCAAGATGAAAGGCGCTTACCCCGGTACCAGATGGAAGGAATACGCGCTTTATTCCCAACCCTGCTGCCACCTGTCCGATTTCCTGGGCAAGGAGGTGAAAACCGTACCCGACGGATGCGTGATGAGCGCCCTCGCCGAATACCAGGTCTCCTTCAGCTGGCACAAAAGCCTTGCGTGTCATGCGACGGTATAGTTCGCTGTCAATATGCATGTGCATGCCGCGCTCCAATGCTGACATCAGGTTTCCCCGAGGCCTGGCTTTGAGTTCATCAGACAGATAAGGCAGTACGTAATGGAATTCTACGCCCATCAGTTGTGCAAGCGCACTCAAGGCCAGCATGGCGTTGGATTGTGCTGACCCGTGGCTCCAGATGGATTTGGTCGTTGGCGGGGATGAAATGTTTTCCAGGAAATATGCCAGCTTGTATAGCTTGTTGCCTTCAATCGCAGAAAAATATTCAACAGGAATCCCCTGGCAAAATGCAGGGGCAGGCATGGTTTGCACGATTCTGCTGCCAGCAAGTATGGCCGGCGGAAGCAGTCTGCTCTCTATGCGCAGGATGAAGTCCATTCCGGCAATACTGCAATTGACATAACTGAAGCTGGGCAGGGGCATATGTTGGATCAATGAAAGATATTTACCTTCATGTTAAGCAAAAGCTGCACCAGCCGCCATAAAAAAACCGGCCACGTGGACCGGTTAAATGGGGGGGTATGACTAGAGGAGAATCAAATCACACTATTTGACTAGTGTTTAGTACAGCTCTTATTGAAGGACTCAATCTGCTTCTCAGCTTCTTCCTTTGAGATACCATAGAGCTCCTGCAATTTACCGGACAACATTTCACGGTTGCCCTTGATCTGTTCAAACTGGTCGTCAGTCAGCTTGCCCCACTGCTGGCGAACCTTGCCTTTAAGTTGTTTCCAGTTACCTTCAACTTGATCCCAATTCATTATGTGCTCCTTAGGAGTGAGTAAAAAACTGGTGATTGATCGCCATGCGACTCACCATGAAGCACATCATAAAGGGAGAGCCGTGGTCGGGCAGTCGGTCGCTCACTGAACTGAGTGTCAGTGCTCGCTGACAGAGCCTGATAACAGATGCGATCAGGGGCTATCTGGCATCCATGTCGTGCGCCATGTTTCCAGATGCGCTCCCTCCAGCATCCAGTCGGTATGGATAACACTTTGCAGTGCGTCGCCGGCCTTGGCCGTGGCATCTAGGTCATGGATGTGCATACGGATGGCATCCACCCAGTCGCGGAAGCGGTTTTTAACACGCGTAACAGGCAGATTGTCTTCCTGATAACAGCGTACATCGCTACAAATGACAGGGAAGCCGCAGGCGCCATATTCCAGCAGACGCAAGTTGCTCTTGCACTCATTGAACAGGTTCTGCTCAACCGGCGCCAACGCCAGGTCCAGGTTCAGCCTCGCAAGGGCTGCCGGATATTGGCTGATGGGCAGGCCAGTATGGTACTCGTGCACATAGGGCTGCAATTGGATTGGGCACATGCCGAAAAATACCCATTCAACCTCATCAGCCAGTTCCTTGACGACATCGATAATCAGCTCCAGGTCACCGGTATGGCTGTCTCCGCCGGCCCAACCAACCCGTGGTTTGGCACTGGTGCGGCGCTGGCCCTGCAAGCCCTTCCACCAGGCAACAGGCAGGAGATTCTTGATTACGCGGATATCGGGATGCATGCCAGCAAGTGCTTCTGCCAACGCCGGGGTGGAGACGACAAAGCGGTCTACCAGGCTCAATCCGCGCCGCATGGTCTTGATGATGTCCTTGGGCATGCGCTGGCGATGTATGCTCCTCATGGGCAGGTTGGGCAAATAGTCATCCAGTTCATAGACCTTGAAGGCTTGGGAAAAGGCCTGGATCCTGCGTGTGGATTCCAGGCGATCCTCTGAGGTAGGCTGCTGTAGCACAATTACATCGGGCGCAAAGCGTTCCAGTTCGGCTGGGGATAGATACTGCATGGACAGCGCACCCTCCACCACGCCCGCATCACGCAAAGCAGTTAATGGTTGAATGACCCGATAATGACCACAGCCTGCCAAATCTGAATGATGAGCCAGCAGGGTCGGTAAAGGCCGCCAGGATTGTAATGGCTGCCAGGACAAATAAGATTCGGCCAGCTTGAAGCCTTGTTCATTATGTAGCGAAAATCCTGGGTTGTAGGCCGGGTCACGGGCCAAGGCGGGCAGCCATCGGGCATACATGGCATCCTCTTCCTCCGAGCTGGCGCTAGTGGCAGCAGGCATATCCATCAGTAGCTGCACACGTGGTGTCCAGACATTGAGAAAGCCGGCCTGTTGTAGTTTCAGGCACAGGTCCACATCCGACCAGCGTGACAGCAAGGGCTCTTCATCAAAGCCGCCCGCTTCCAGGAACAAATCCCGGCGCAGCATCAGGCATTCGTTGCTGAGGGCGGAATAATTCTGGTCCACCTGCAGGCGTTGCATATAGCCGCCATCATCATGGGAGAGCCCTTCAAAAGCGCGCCCAGCCGGGCCATTCAAGCCTAGCAGCAAGCCAGCGTGGCGTATTTTGCCATCGGCCGACAGCAGCTTGCCGCCCACGGCGCCCACTTCAGGGCGCAGGCCATGGTTGAGGAGTTGCTGGAGCCAGTCCTGGCTTAATATGCCAGCACCGGCACCCAGCCATAGCAGGAAATCCCCCCGCGCCTGCTGGGCGCCCTGGTTGCACAATATGGTGTGGGAGAGTTCACCCGTAAAGCGCAAGACGCGTAGCTGTGGTACTTCCATGGCTTCAATGCCAGCGAGCCAGGTGCAGACATCCGATGCCTGGTTGCCATGATCCAGCAACAGGACTTCATAGTGCGGGTAGGTGGTGTTTGCCAACAAGGTGTCCAGACAACGCTGGACCTGAGAAAGGCGATCTTTGACGACGATCACTATGCTCACCGTGGGGTTTTGCGGGTGACCATAATGGATGTCGTAACATCTGGGCAAGCGGCTGGTGATTTGGGGCTGTTCATAACCGCGTGCTCTGAGATGGCGTTCAATCACCATCTGCTCTTCAGCGTGTTCTTCCAGCAAGAAAGAGTTGCCTGTCAGTAGCGGTTCACTAATATGGCCGATAGTGTTTGTACCATGCTGCTCAATGAGGCGTAGCTGGTATTCCAGCTCAAAAGCCTGTGAAAATTCTGTATTGAATCCGCCATGGTCCAGCCAGGCTGTCCTGCGCAACAACCAATGCGGAGACACGCTCGCCGGAAAGCTGAGCAGGAGGTCGAGGTTGAAGTCTGGCCGCAATATCAGCCCCAGTTCATCATCCTCCAGGCGCACCAGTTCATCGGCATAAGCGGCATGGCAAGTGTCGGGTAAGGTGGCTAGCTCCAGGGCAGTGATCAATAGGCCGCTGGGCATGAATTCGCTACCAGCGTCCACCAATAGTAGCCAGTCTGTTTCCAGTCCGGCAGCCTCTTGGTTGAGGACATGGAGAAGATGACCCTCGCTGAAAGTTAACACCCTCGCCAGCTGTTGAATCGTGGGCAAGGATGATGGCGTCAATACCAACACTTCCAGGTTCTGATAGCGATTGAGATCAGCCAGGCTGTTCAGTGTACGTTCAATCGCCGCTGGGTTCCCTGTGCGATCAATCAAGAAAATGGCGATGCGCGGCCCGCTATGGAGGGATGAGAGGCGCTGCTCAATCAGGCGATGTTGCGCAGCGCTGGGCACACGTGCCTCCAGCCATGACGACAATGGCACACTACCCAGGCCTGCTGCACGGTGCAAGGCTGCCAGCAGGTTCACCGGCTTGAACACACGTGCCTTGAGACGCGTGATGGGGGCTACATTGACCAAGCGGTTATCGCCAACGGTGCGGTACCAACCCAGGTCGCGGATGGTCTGGCGAAAATCATCATGTCCCTGCTTGCCTATCCCAGGCTGATCCCGTCCGACCTGGCTGAACTGCGCTTGCGATACCCGGAACTTGACCAAAGGCCTAGACAGAAATGCCAGCTTGCCTTGTTGCAGCAACTGGGCACATAGCGCCAAGTCACCCACCCAGTGAATCACCTTGCCGTTGAGTGACATCAGTTCATCAGCAATCTTCAGCAGGTCATCCCGACGCGCAAGGATGCAGCTGGGCTCGCCAATGAAGTTGATGGTATGGTCGCCGAGAAATGACACTAGCTCCTTGCCATCAATCAGCACATCACTGGCAAAAGGGAAGCAGGTAGGCAGGATGTCCGGCAATGGCTGGTCATCATCATCAATCCGCTGGCGACGTGAAGACACCAGGGACACATTGGCTTCATTCTCGATGGCGGCTACCTGTTGCGCAATGCATTCAGGTTCCAGCACATCGTCGTCATGCAGCAACTTGATGTATTGGCCCTGGGCGAGCTTGATGCCTTTTGCCGTGCTGCTGAATTCACCCAGTTGGATATCGTTTTTGAAATACCGGATGGGAATGGCTGTCTGGGACTGAATGGTGTTGGCGATTTCTGCCACGTACTGGTGATTGCTGTCGTCGCAGACAATGACTTCCAGCATGGGATAAGTCTGCCCAATCACACTGCGTAGCGTTTTTGTCAAAAACTTGATCTTGTATGCGGGTATGACAATGCTGACTAGCGGAAATCTACCTGCCATCCTGAAATACCTTTTCGTGATTGTTGAGCAAGATCATAGGGCAATATTATAGGCGTGAGACATGCGGTTTGATTGCCAGAACAGTGGCGATAAAGACCAGTTAATAGTCGAATTGCGGCGGGCAGCAGCCTCATCAAGCAATGCAGTCATGGTGAGATCAAGTGCAGCCTGTTTCCTGCGCAATGATGCTCGTCCAGGACAGGCTGTTGTCTTGCTGCATGTCCTCTTGAGAGGCATGTTTCTGCACCAGTGTCATGAAGGCGTTGCCGTGTAACAGGAATGTCTCCGGGTGCTGTTGCAATATGTGATGCACAAGTTGGGGGATATCGTCGCGGGCGGTATCTGCCGATGCGGAAATATTCTGGATCAGCCCGGTTGCGCGGAACCGATGCCCAATTTGCTGGAACGCTTGCCATGCGTCATTGCCCTGCACCGGGTCAGCATCGGTAAAGATATAGCTCAGTACGCAGTCGTAGGCCATACGCGGGTCAACGGAGTCAATGATGTGGTGCAGTGTCGGGTGCCAGAAATCCCTGACAAATGCCATGAATTCTGCATTGCCAACCCGGTACAGTGCATTGCCATTGAGATGCTGGAAGAATCGCGGGTTGAGCTTGGCAATCCCGCGATAATAGCTGCCAATCAGCCATGATTCCTGATCGCTGGCTGCCAGCATGATCAACTGATCCAGCCAGCCTGCCTGCAGGGGAATGCAGTCACTTTCCATATAGAAAATGAACTCTCCCATATCCCTGCACATGGCCATCAGTGTAAAGAACTGCTCGTTTGGTCCGGATTTGAAGCCCTTGCCTGTCACCGGTTGGCTGTAATCGCGCTGGTAATAATCCAACGAGGCATCAAGCCCAATAAAGTGCACATCAACCAGCGAGAAACAATGTTGCAGGCGGCGTGTGGCGCCCATGGCATCGCGTAATCGGGTCGCAATCGCTGCATCATGCTGGCCACTGAAGGCAAACAGGAGGTCTGGTTTTTGATGGTTGGACAACTCTGCATGCAATGGGAAAAAGGCGGCTTGATCCCATATCTGGATATTGAGCAGTAATTGCTCCAGTTCTGCTGTTGTTGTTGGCACCACCACCGCACCCAGGGCGCGTTTTTGCATAAATTCCGCTAAGGGTATGAAAGGGAATATCTGGTCGTCAAACAACACAGATTCTGCATTCGAGTTGAATAAGCGGGTGCCCCAGCCAAATTGCTCGCGGTCATTGGCCACCACTTCAAATGCAGTCACGTGCAGGTTGACTCCATGCGATGCCGGGTTGGGCACGTTGAATTTGTCTCCCGCCTGCTGGTAATCATCAAAAAAGTAATTTGGGTTGTGCTGGGGTGTTTCAGCCATCACCAGCTTGATGCCGTCTGCCTGCCGCGCCTCGGGGATTATTTCAACGTAACGCAAATCCACGCCCAGGATGGTGATCTCGCTGTAGCCAAGATGGGCGCCGTAACGCACGGCATAGGCCCCGGTGGTGACCTTGCTGGCGTCGGATTCCTGGAATGGCACCGAGTAGATAAACGGGATGCCACGCTCGGCCACGCGTTTTTGCCGCACTGGATTGAAGCTTTCCAGAAAGAAAACGTTCTCCCTGTCGCGTAGGTCTGGGTGAAAATCCAGTATCTTGCTGATCAGGAAAGCGGTCCTGATCTTGCCGGTGACGATCATGTCATGGATGGCATCAGCATGGGTTTCAATCAGCTGGTCATCGAGGCATACATAATGGTCCGGATACCACTGGATTCTTTCCCAGTGGCGATATGCCGCATTCATGCCCAGCGTATCCACACCATGCAATGTATGGAAATCAATGCCCTTGAGCGATGGGCCATTGCCAAGGACAACCAATTTTTTGCTGGCAGTGAACATGGCTTAGAAGGCTTTCTGGATCATCATGGCAATGCTGACAGATTGAGATATGCGCCGCATGTCTTGTAACGCAGGCACGTTTTTGTTCCAGCGCCACATACCCCAATCGGAATTGGATGCCATCTCGCAGCGGAAAGAGGCGGGACGAGCCAATGCCGGAGGGGAGACAAAAACGAAGCCATGGTTACGTATGCTGTTCAAATAGAGGTCTATACTATCTTCAAGCTCTGGTCTGCCTTCATCCCCGACATAAATGTCTATCGCATGGTAGGCCATTCCTCCTGGTTTCATGATGCGTGCATGATCTGCAAAAAAATCAGGCAAGGCCTCTGCAGGAATGTGCTCAATGACGGAAATGCTGAATGCCAGATCAAAGTAAGCGTCTGGTAGCTCGGGCGAAAAGTCGCCCAGTTTTTTGCGCAACAACTTGCATCCTTCAAGCTCCACCGGTGCTGTTACGCCATTGCCATCGCCGAGGAATTCGTCCAGGTTCCAGCGTTCATTGCTTGCATCCAGCGCAGGCAATACGCGGCTGACTCCTCCGCCTATTTCAATGATCCGCAGATTGCGTAGTGGGAGCAATTGATGCAGTGACCAGGCATCCTGGATGTGCTTCAAGCCATCCAGTGCCTTGAGGGTAAATCCTCCCAGCCGCGAGAATACCTGAGGGTCATCCAGGGCTGCCCAATAATCGGTTTTGCGGATGATATCAAACATGAATTTTCAACTGTGCCATCATTTATCGCCTTATATATTTCATATGCAATCTTGAGCTGGCCTTGGCTGATCTGTCCTTCTGCTATGCACTGGTTGTCCCGGAGTGATCAGCTTGGGGCGGGGTGAACAAAACGCCATTCCATAATCCGGCCTGGATGTAAGTCGTGTTGTGGCAGCCAAAATCGGCCATCGCCTGCATCAGGCCTTTGATGGAAAAATGGGTGACGTGCACGTCATTGTCAAAAAATGGGGTGCCGGGTGTAAATGGGTCAGGTGCCAGCATAAACTTCCAGTGTGCTTTTTCCAGGAAGGGCACACTGATAAATAGTGTGGCATGATGCCTAAGCGCGGCTTCACAGAGATTCCTAATCAACTCCCTTGGTCGTTCGATGTGTTCCAGCACCGATATCGACAGGTACAAATCAATTTTCCTGGTGGGTGTTTCAGCTGACCACAGCACAGAGTAGGCTTCCAGCCCATGCGCCACAGTGGCATGCTCAATGGCAAGTGCATTGACATCAAACCCTATGGTTTCATATCCGAGCTGCTTGGCGACCGACAATAATGTGTCTATGCCACAGCCTATTTCGGCAATGGATTGAAACTCAACGCCCAGGGACAATAGTGTGTTGAACAGGGTGACAGCGGCTGCCTTGTTCCTGCTTTCAACCGACAAGCCCCAGGCCAGGTCTTTTTCAAGTTGGGCTACATCTTCGACATAGCCGGAGGGATTCCAGAAACTCTGGCATTCCAGGCAAGAAAACAAGGCGATCTGCCTCTTGGTCCTGCGTGTAGGCACATCCCTCACATAGGCTGTGTATGGAGAGGCGCATACAGGGTAGGGCTCACGCACAGAAGGTTCTTTCCGGGCTGCGGGTGGCATATGGTTCAGTGTCATCATGGTTTATAGCGCCCGACTATCAGCTCAATGTTTCCGGCCTGGGCGAATCAATACATCCACCTGGCCGCCTAGCTCACCCCGGTTGAGGGAGGTGACATAGGACACAAAAGCTGTCCTCTGCTCCTTCTGCAATGGGTAGGCAAACAATGATTCCAACTCGGTGGTGCCATAGGGAATCCGCTCGCTGAGCTCGGTGACTGCAAAACCGCAGTCATCCTGCAGCCAGGCAAGCAAGGCTAGCGGGTCTGCCCCTTGTGAACGTAGCAGGCCTGGCGCAAATTCCATCTTGATGACCCAGTCCTGATGCGCGCGCAACCATGGTTCACAGCCGCGCAACACCATATGTTCAAAGCCCTGGACATCAATCTTGAAAAATGTTTTCCCCGTGATGCCTCTGTCATGCAGCACCTGGTCCAGCCGTACCATAGGCAGCAGCGTTTTATGCCATCCACTGACATTGACGCGATTATCCAGGCTGCTGTGCGGATTGAGGCTGAAAGAGGTATCGGGGCGTGACTCCGCACCAACAATGGCATTAATCACTTCAATGTTCTTGAGTCCAAGCCGGGCAATATTGCGATGCATAAGCTCAACCAGGCGCGGGTCTGGTTCCAGCGCAACCACATTCAGCCTGAGGGCAGCAAGCCGGGCCAGGATAGAGATAAAGCCGACATTGGCACCGACATCGACAAACTGGGTAAACCCTTCGTCAGCAATAAAGCGGTAAAGCAATGAGGCTTTTTCTTCAAAAATCTTGCGTTGCTGATACCAGGTCACGTCAAATTTATCATCCAGCACCTCAAGTGGCAGGCCATCAAGGTTGAGCAATTGCGACACAAAGCCCAGCGATGAGGATTCGCGCGGAGACAGGCGAACCAGGTTGCTGACGGCGGCTGCGAGGGCGAGTTCATCCACCGGGTCACGGAACGCCAGCAAGTTGCCCCAGGATGCTTCATCCTGTAGGGCATAGGGATATTTCGCCAGGCAGTGCCAGTCATGGCGCGTGCCATATTGCAGGATGGGGTGCCATTCACTGACATATACCGTGTAGCCTTTGTCCACCAGGAATTGCGCCAGGTCATGAAAGTCATACCCTAGCGAGACGGTCTTGGCATTCTCGAATTCGCATTCGATCACGTCAGGTCTGGTCTGGTCCCACGGGAAGCCTTGCAGCACGAAAAGGTCGTGTCCTTCGGTATCGATTTTCAGGAAATCAATGTCCGGGATGGCACCGCCTGCAAAAAAGTCGCTTAGCGTGACACTACTCACCCGCTGGGCCTCTGTGTGGGACTCATGAAAGGCTGACAGTCCGCTGATCCCCGAACTTTGTTCTGATCGGTAAAACGACAGGTCATGCTGCGTGGTGTTACTCACACAGCGTGTATCCAGTGTCACCAGGTGCCTGCTGACATGGCAGGACAACCATTCCAGCAACTTGCTCCGGTTGGTGTCATCCGGCTCAAACGCGTAGATATGCCATCCTTTATTCAGGAAAGGCCGGAATGCGGAGCCCACATGCGCACCGACATCGATCATGGTGCTACCAGGGCGATATGCCCCGGCCAGCAGATGGGCGATTGATTGCGTTTCGTCATAATGGGCGGATTGCTTTCTCTCGAAAGGCCCGACCAGCAGATGCCCTGCCGCAAACTGCCGAGGGGAAACATATTGCCGGAAATTTTCTTGCACTACTTGTCGTGATAGGTGGTCGGCCGCATGTGCCTGTGCCTTGGCTGCCAGTGCTTGTCTCTCTTCAGGCGCCATCACCAGCGCCTGAATGGCATCTCTTAACTTGCCAGGCGCCCGGTCGGTGACAAGCGCTGCACATCCGGCATCACGCAAATAGGCCATGGTGGCGCTACCAGCTGGCCCATAAGCCAGTACTGGCGTACCAGAGGCCAGACACTCCGGCATTTTGTTGGCAATCGACAAGCCCGTATATCTGATACTGGTGGCATCAAAGTTATAGGCAATCAGGAGGGCATCTGCCTCGCTCAAGGTGCGATGGTAAGCATCTGCATCTACCTGGGGCAGCACAGATACCCCAGCCCAGCTCCCCATAGCATCCAGTGCCTGTTCAAACCATTTTTCTCCGGTGTAGATTTCAAGGCGGACTGCGCACTCGCCCTGTAATGAGGTGACTGCCTCGGCGACATCCCGGACACTGTCGTAGGTCATGTCCTCTGCCAGCGATCCCATATAGCGGATGATGAACGGCGATGCTGCGGTTGGCAGGGTGTAGGTCTTGGGCTGGTATTGCGTGAAGTCTGATAACGCCACGCCATTGGCTAGGGGCAGCCAGTAACCGCCGTAGCGCGATGCATAAGCCCGGGACATGGTCGTGCCTATGCTCAATCGCCGCTGGCTTTTTGCCAGGATGCGTCGCAAACCTGCATCAAACCAGGGAAATCGCGCAGGGTTCTGGATGCGCAGGCGCTCTGGCCAGTCATCCATCATATGCACGATCAGCGAGACGGGAAGCTTCTCCAGCAGGCGCTCCACAAATCCCAGCAAGGTGCCGGACTCCACTGGCCGGAAATAAATCACGTCAGGCTTGAAGCGGATGCATGCTTCCTGGACAGCTTCTGGGGAGCAGGCACGGCTGGCACTCTCCTTGAAAGATTGCCCAGGTGTCATGGTGTGCAAGGGCTGTGCAACTTCATCTTCATACCACACCTGCAACACATGATCTTGCGGCCAGCCTTCAATAAATACCTGCCTCAACTGGCTGGTGGCACACATCAGCCCGAATGGGGTTGGGTCAACCACTAACAAACGGGGATAGGCTATCTGTGACATGCGTTTAGTGCCTCTTGCCGGATAGACTCAGATGAAAAGCTGTTCCTGCCTTGATTGAGCGGCGCATTTATTTTTCCAGGAATGCTTGAATTGAAACAAAGGGAAAGATGGCTTCATCGAACAACACGGACTGGGGGTTGGCGTTTACAATCCGCGTGTTCCAGGCGTAAGCCTCCTTGTCTGCTGCCACGCGCTTGAATGCGCCTACGTGCAGGTTCCAGCTCGGGTTGGGGATATTGTATTTATCGCCTGCCTGCTGGTAATCGTCAAAGAAGTAATTGGGGTTGTGCTTGGGCGTGTCAGTCATGATGAGCTTGATGTCACCTGCATGCTTGGCTTCGGGCAGGATTTCCACGTACCGTAAATCCACGCCCAGGATCGCAATCTCTTCATAACCCAGGTGGGCGCCATAGCGGACAGCAAATGCGCCCGTGGTGTGTTCCAGCGAGGTGGTGCCCTTGAACGGGAGCGAAGACTGTATCCTGATCCCGCGTAAATAGGCGCTCTTGCGGGATGAGTTCTTGAACCCTTCCAGGAAAAACACATTCTTCCTACCACGCAAGTCTGGGTAGTCGTTCAATATCTTGGCGATCAGGAAAGCGGTTTTCACCTTGCCTGATACGATCATGTCGTGAATCGCACTGGCATGGGTCTCTATCAATTGATCATCCAGGCACACATAGTGGTCCGGGTACCAGTTCACGCGTTCCCAGTAGCGATAGGCCGCATTCATGCCCAGGGTATCAACACCTGTCAGGCTATGCAGGTCAAAGCCTTTAAGCGATGGACCGTTGCCAAGGATGACCAGCTTTCTGTGCTGGCAAAAGTCGTTATCCGTTGGCTGTTGCTGCGCGGCGGTCTCCTCCAGTGATTCAATACGTTGGATCAGGCTGAGCCCACCTGAACGCAGGAATGCGTCATTGGGTAGCGACCTGCCCCAGGTCAGGACGGCGGAATAGTCATCCCATTGATCAAGGGTTTCTCGCGCATGGTGATGCGCTACCACAGGGATAGCGGCCACTACAGGTGCTGGTCGTGCCGGTGTCAGCACTTGGTGCCAGAACGCGGGCGAGAGGAAGTCCCTGAAATGTACCTGCTGATAATGGCGTGAGGAGAACCCTGCCTGCTGTCCCAATGGCACAGCGGGTTGGTGCAACATATGGGCTGTCTTGTCGAACCATTCGGCCTCTTGCAGCAGTTCAGCGGTGATGCCGGTCAATGCCAGGTCTTCGATGGCTGATAGCAGTTGATAGCTGCCTTGCATGCAGGGGGGCACGGCTTGCCCGGTAATGCGCGCCAGTGCAGCACGTTCCTTCTGTGCAAAATCCGCGACTAGTGGATGTCCCTTGTAAAGCAGGCGGTGTCCCTGGCTCAGGGTTTGCAGTTGGTCAGCAAAATCATCACACACCAGGATATGACCATCTGCCAGTTGCAGGGAGGATTCATAAGGGCTTTGGCCGATATAGACCAGGCTGCCCTCAAGATCATCAAAATGAAAGCTGCCCTCTTCTTCCAGCAGTGTTTTGTGCATGCGCACATTGGCGGCCAATGCGGAGGCTTCGAGCCTGATTTCTTCCCGCTTGACGGCATAAGTGCTGATGCCTTGGAAAATGGCAGCATCCGAGCAGCGGATGGCCATGTATAAATCGCGCGCAAAACGTAGTGGAGAGGTAGTGACGTTGATGTAGTGATAACCGCGTTCTTCACAGGCGCTGATCAACCAGGGAGGCATGTCCACCGATAACACCAGGCTATTGTCAGGCAGGCAGGAAAACAGGTAATCCACAGATGCCTGGGGGGCGATCCATTGCAAGGGTTGCATGTTGTGCTGCGCATCACTGGCAAGGGCCAGAAATGTTTCGAGGTTAAATCCTGCCAATCCTGTCGGGTTTTTCTTGACTGAGGGCGAGTAGCCAATATGGATGCCACAACCCTGGAGAATGGGCTCACGCATCAGGTCAAATATACCGTGCTGGCGGGAAAACTTGCCCTTGAACAGGTCCGGCAGGCACACAATATGGGTCATCGTCATTTCAAGGCCTCAATCCGGGTCATGCAACCTGCCACGAATACCACCATCCAATGCAATGCAGCTGCCATTGGCAAAGGGCAAGATGTCGCTGCACAACATCAGCGCCAGTCTGGCCACTTCTTCCTGCTGCCCGATATGGCCTACCGGGTGGTATTGCTGTAATGCAACCAGTCCTTCGGGGTTGTCGCTGAAACCTGCCTTCAACATTTCGGTATCGATGGCGGCAGGTTCTATCGCGTTGACCCGGATGCGCTCACCCAGGTCCACGGCCAGGGCGCGGGTCATGCCACTCAAGGCGGCCTTGCTGGTGGCATAGGCCACGAAACGCTGTTTGGTTTGTGCTGCATGAATGCTGCTGATATTGACCACCGCCCCCCGCGCTGCTTCCAGTTCTGGCAACAGGTGTTTGATCAGCAGAAATGGGGCACTCAGGTTGACATCCAGCGTGGTTTGCCAATCCGCATCACTCAGTTCAGCGGTACCGGCCAGGATCTGGATGGCGGCATTGTTCACCAGGCTGTGCAAGGCGGATTGCTGTAACGCTGTGCGTACTTCCACAAGAAAGTTGGCGGCGTAGTCCGGCTCCCTTACTACGCGCACCAGATCTGCACTCAACCAGGTGTCATCACTGGCTAACCATGCAGGCTGTGGGCCGATATCGGTGGCAATCACGTGGTAGCCATCGTTGTGGAAAGTCTCCACCAGCGCACGGCCGATGCCGCCAGCGGCTCCCGTGATCAGCACATGGCGCTGCGGCGCGGCAGTCATGGTGTCTTGACTCCCAGGAAGCCCATCAGCTTGTCGATGGCGATTTCACTGGTGCGTACCACCGCGTCAGCGGTGTTGGAGGCATTGTGTGAGCCGAAAATGCAGCGGGGATGGGAACGCAATGAGGAGGTCGAGGGCAATGGCTCCGTTTCAAACACATCCAGCGCGGCGGAATAGACCTTGCCGGACTGCAGGGCGGCCTCCAGCGCGGGTTCGTCAATAATCGGCCCGCGTCCGACGTTCACAATTCTCACGCCATCCTTGGCCTGTGCCAGTGTGTCTACATTCAGCATGTGGCGGCTGCTGGCGGTCAGCGCGCAGGTGATCACGATAAAGTCCGCTTCTGGCAGGCGCTCAGGCCAGGTGGCGCGTTGCACCGAGGTCAGTTCAGGTGCATCAGCGGCGCTGGGGTCGTAAGCAATCACTTGCATGTCTGTGGCCAGCAGGCGGCGGGCAGTGTGTTTGCCAATATCCCCAAAGCCGACCAGTGCCACGGTTTTGCCTGCCAGCGAAATGCCGCGCGGCTTGGGCCATTGGCCTTGTTTGACAGCGGCATCAATCTGGAAGGTTTCGCGCGCCAGGGCAATCACATAACCCACCGCAATGTCAGCAACTTCGCCGCCAAACATATTGGGGGTGTTGGTAATGGGGATGCCCAGTTCCTTGCAGGCGGCAAAATCGACGTTATCGACGCCTATGCCCCATTTGACGGCAGCCTTCAGCTTGCCCGCCTGTCCAGCCAGGAACACCTCGCGCGTGGCTGGGTCATCGCCGATGATCCAGCCGTCATGCTGAGGCACGATGTCTTTCAGTTCTTCCACCGATAAGGTCTGCACCACCTTGGCCGCGGTCAGCTCCACGCCATATTGAGCAAAGCGTGGACGGAAGGCGTCTATCATGCCCAGCATGGGCGGGCAGGTCACCAGGATTTTCATTGGGCACCCGCTTTCTGGCTTTGCAGGTAATGGGTGGCAATCACGGCAAACTCCCAGTCTTCCTGATCGTCGATATCAATCGATTCAATACGCGGTCCTTCATACATCATCGGTTTTTTGCCGATACGGGCCTGGGTCTTGGCAAAGCCTTCCGCTGTGAACAGGTAAAGATTGGAGTTTTCCTCAAACCAGGGTTCCAGGTCCTGGGTACGGATCAGGTTGTCCGGGTCATGGTTGACTGCGCTGCCATCAGCACGGTAGAAGCGCGTCTGGATCTTGTCCACGGTAAACAGCGAGTCTGCCTCCCCGCTTGCCAGCTTTGCCTGATAGGCTGCCAGTGCCTGGCGTATGGTGTCTGCAGACATCAGCGGGTTGGTGGTGTGGGTCATCAGGTAGATATCAGCTGGAATAGCGGCGATATCATCTGCTAGCACCAGGTTCATGCTGACCAGGTCGCCGCAGATGTCGGGTTTGCGGTCACGGATGCGGATCTTGCCACCATCCACCAGGCCATTCTCGGCAAGGATATCGCGTGCGTCGGTGTTGATGATGATCTCGTCAATTTCATCGACGGACAGCAATGTGTCCAGAATCCAGCGGAACAGCGGCTTTCCGCAGAATTCACGGAAATTCTTGCCCTTGACGCGTACGCTATTGGCTTTCATCGGTAGCAACGCGACGATGCGTGGCTTGGGGTTGCTCATGTTCATTGGCTCACACAAAAATTATTGAGGGTAAAAGTATTTTTCTTTTTCGGCACGTGACATGCGCCTGTGCTCATGGTTGCCTTTATAGGCGCCCCAGTACTGGTTCAGCCGGTAACGGAAAACATCCAAGAGGCTGATTTTAGTACCATCACGCCAGGCTTGCCGTACATCCTTGCGGACGCTGCTGAAGATATAGCGTACGGTATCCAGCAGGCCCACATGCAGTTGCGGCATGATTCTCTGCAAGGCAATCGCCTCGCGCTCAAAGCGCCGCCGCACTTGCGACCAGTGTTCATCATGATGATGGTATACCCCTGCTTCGGCAATATACCCCACCTTGCCACCATCCCTGGCCAGCTTTTGCGCCAGGTCCATATCTTCCAGCCCGGTCAGCTCTTCGTCAAAGCGGTATTGTTGCCAGGCCTTGCGGGATAGCGCGGCATTGGCGTTATTGCAGAAAAAACCGGCTTGCGGCACCGCCGAGGTGGGCGGAAAATACTTGGCAAAAATACGCTTCTCACTGAAGTGGCTGCTGTCTCCCCCCAACTGTCGGCCATAGACATAATCCGCACGCTGTTCCAGTATCGGCTGGCATAACGTGTGCAGCCAATGCGTATCAGTCGGCACGCAGTGGCCGCTGATGAAGACCAGGATATCGCCCATGGCAGCGTCGCATCCGCGGTTCAGCGAGCGACCAAACGAGAACTCCTCACGCGAGATATGCAGGATGCGGCAGCCATGCTGCTCGGCAATCTGCAGAGTGCCATCGCTAGATCCTGAATCCACTACTATCACTTCATGTCCCCAGTCGGGGAGTGCCTGACTGGCAATGCTTTGTAGCACGGATGCCAGATGCCGGGCTTCGTTCAGGGTGCGGATGATGATGCTGGCGCGTACCTGGCCCAAATTGATGCTGGTCGGGCGCAGCAGCAGGTCAAACCCAGGATTCAGCTTCTGGTACAGCAGGCGGATTTCATCCGGGTCTACCGCATTGATGGCAAACATGTCCCAGTGCACCGTTACCACCTGGCGCACGCCAATCTCCTGGCCAAACTGGAAGGCTTCACGTATCGACATATTGCCGATGATGCCGCGCCTGCCCCGGAAGAAATTATGTTCATTCACCGGCAGGAACGCAGTGTGTATTGGCGCAAGCTGGGTCAGGGCATCAATGATCTCCTGCTTGACCATGGTATCGCCGGCGACATAGAGCTTTTGCCCGGCGTACTCCAGCACAAAGCCCACACAGGCCAGGTTGCCTGCTTTGTCCCGCACCAGCTCAGGATGCGCTGCCGGGATGGCATGTAGGCGTAGTCCTCCAGCATTCAACTCCCTCCAGGTTTGCTCGGCAAGCAATAAGCGGTCATCAGCAATACCCCATTCTGCCAGTAGCTGAATGACGGGAGCAGGCCCGACAAACCGTGCCTGCGGCGATGCGGCTGCCAGCTTGGGCAAGGTGTGTGGGTCGCAATGATCAATGTGCGCATGCGTGATCAGCACCCAATCCGCATCCTGGACTTCTTCCGGGAGCATGGGGATGGGCAGCAGTCGTTCCAGGTCAGGCGCATCCAGCTCTTTGACCGAGTTCGAGAGATAGGGGTCTACATAGACCGTGCAGCCGGGAAAGTCCAATCGGCAGCCCGATTGGCCGAGCATGTGCACAGGAATACGAAGAGTAGAGTTCATGACAGTTTATTGGCAAACGGCAATCATAGTTATTCGATAGAAATAAAATCCGCTATTGGTGCAAGACCTCAGCCACCATCTGGCCCAGGCTATCTATTACTTGTTGCGCCTCTTCACTGGCGATATCCCTATGCACCATGCTCTGCCACTGATAACGAAACAGTGGGTAGCCGATGGCTTCAAACTGGGGATGGTTGACCAGCAGGTCAGCGATATGGCCGCCCTGGGGGAAGCCGTACAGCTCCCAGTGGATGAACAGATTATGCTCAATGGCATCGGGCACTTGTGCCAGCTCTGCCGCCACAAGATCAAGGTTACCATGGGGGATAGTGATTTTAATTGCAGAAAAAGCCGGGTATTTCCCCAGTTTCATCCAGGGACTGGCACCCAGGTTGAGGAACATGGTATGCATGACATCGGCATTACCCGGGCCTCCCAGCCATGCCGTTTGCTTGTTCAACAAGTGTAGCTGTTGCAAGCTGTCGCCATAGGATGGATGCGATCCATACCTGTCCAATATCACCTTGGCAAAAGCCTGGATATTGGTGCACAGGTCTTGTTGGCCCTGTTCACCAATATAGTCACGCATTTTCTCGTCAATGTGTACGGTCCGCACCGAGAGGCATGGATTTCTCACCACATTGCCTTCCGTGCGCAGGATGGCTGCCAGCGCCGTATCGCAGCCATAGGTGGCAACAGATATGTCAGCCAGGGCATCTGGCACGGTGACAGGTGTATCAAACACATAGGTGTCGTAAGACAGGCAGTGTCGCTCAAAATGGCTGCGTCCATCAGGTGGCCATGTTGGCCAGGGTGGGTGTGCCTGCATGCCCTGCAAGAAGTCGCCCGTTGCTGTCCGGTTCCAGCGCGTGAGTGCATACACGGGATGTCCGTCCGCAAGGCGCCCAAGCTGGATGTCATGGACTGCCTGTGCAGTAAGCACGATGTCGGCATTGACTACGGCTGCCGTGACCTGCCCCAGGGCATTGGCGTATGTGAACAGGGCAAGGTAATGCGGGCGTGACGAGAGAGGCAAGAACACCAGTTTGCCCGATTCAACAAAGCGGCGTAGCGCGATGAGTTGCGAGGCTTGCAGGCCATGTTCCAGCTTGTCGATCGGCCCTTCGAGCAGGACGTGTACCTGGTAGATCAAAGGGTTGCTGCAATTTCCCAGCAGGATTTCTCTACAGTTGCTGACTTCTGTTGCGGGCCCATGGCTGCGAAATGTTGTGATCAATATGAAAGGACGTAGCCCGGCTGGTATGGCAGTCTCTGACGTAACAGCAGCATGATCTTCATGATGGCTGGCCTGCTCCTGCGGATAGGGCATTCCCAGGCATTCACACAGGGCCAGCAATACTGCGGGAGCTTTATCACGTAATCCTAGTGTAAGCGCATCACTCAGCATCCTGGCCTTGATGTTATCCCCTAATTGTCCCGGATGCGCTTGCAGGTTGACCTGGTAGTGGCGGGCGATCTGCCTCTGGATTTCCTCCTTGAGTGAGACCACCAGCCAGGTATTGAGGAATGCCTCCAGGCCAGCGTTTTCCAGCATGAAGCGACATTCCTGCATATGACCGCTCACCAGGCACCAGGTGAACAACGATAAGTCCCGCAAGCGTTTGGCGGCTGTAAGGGGTGGGCTGCTCAGGCCTTGCCTATATTGCGGTGCCGTGCATGCATCTGGCGATGCGGCATACATCCAGTCGAGTACATCCCGGATGGCCGCCCTGTGAAGTTGTTGTTCCGATGCCAGTGTGGGGGCTTGCCGGATTCTGTGACTGGCTCCTCCATGGGCAAGGAATTGCGAGATGGCTCCCGTGCGTAATGCGCGGGCAAATGTCAGCCACCCCGCATGCCATCCCGCAACAGTTATTTCTATGCCACCGATCTCTCGCAACAAGGCGGTTTCCATCATCACGCCACTGAGATGGATGGGGTTGATCGCCGCTTCAAATGTCATGGCCTTGGGCCGCGAAATCACTGCGCCCAGATCGTTGCCATCCCTATCAATCAGCTTGACCGGGCTGTGGAGTAGCCTGGTGCCAGGGTGCTGTTGCAGGTAATCCAGTCGGGCTTGCAATGCCCCCGGTTCAAACAGACCATCTGTTTCCAGAAAGGCAATATACCTGCCGCTGGCCTCCGTCACGCTGCTGCCGATCAGGAGTTCTAGGTCAGCTATCCCTTGCGCATGCACTGATGCGAGGGCCTGTGGGAGAAAACTGGACGCTGGGGAGCCCAGTACGATCACGGAGATGAGGGGTGGCTTGGCTTGGCTGGTCATCATGTGAGTGATGGCTTAATGGTTGTAGACGTATATCGGCTCATCGTAACGGATGTCGTATACGGTTTTGTCTGCTACATCGGCGCTGTAAATTTGTGGCCATCCCAGCTCGGCTGCCTTGCCTATTTTGATATTGCTGTGCACGATGGCGCCGGTGCGGATGATGGCATGTGCCCCCACCTTGACCCCGCTGCCAATCTGCACTCCTGGTTCTATCCACACGGATGAGCGCAGGTGGCTGTTGGCTCCGAGCTGCACACCGGCATGGATCACGCTGTTGTATTCCACCTTGCAACCGTGGTTGATCACTGCACGTGGACCGATGAATACGTTTTTCCCTATTCCTACATCTTTTGCCACATCGGCACTGGCGCTGATGTGAGATGCCATGACGAAGCCTCTTTCCAGCGCTGCGCGGAACAACTCCATGCGCTTGAAGTTACCAAAGCGGTCATCGACGGCAATGAAGACATCCCCATTGTCGGGGCTCAATTGCTTGAAGATAGAGAAATCGAATTCATAGTCCTCGCCTTGCACAATCTCGATTTTCTGCACATCCTCTTCCCGGCTGGCCTGCTTCCACGCGTGATATACCAGGTCCAGGTACTCTCCCCCGCCAACGATCCATCTAGATCTCATGATCGGTCTCCATCAAGGTGGTATACCAACGTTCCACCAGGCGGTTCTGCGTCTCATAAGCGCCTTGTCTGGGGATGGATGCATGGTGGTGCAGGGTCGACTGCACAGCTTCCAGGATCGCGATATCCTCCCCGACCACCTTCTTGCTGTAGTGCATGTGGGTGAGCAGCACTTGATGAGAGGTGGCATAAGCCTGCTTCTTTTTTGCCGTGAAGTAATAGATTTCGACGTCTGTCTCTCCAGGGGAGACAGGGATATGGTTCTCGATGGAAAACGAGTATCCGCCAGTGCCGCTGGCAATGTGCAGGTTGGGATATGCCAGCCAATTGTAATAGCCGTGAACGCCCTGCCAGGGCTCCACCATGCTCATCCAGGCGTATTGGCGCGATTGGGCATATTCTGCATCTTCTGCCCCGGCATGGCTGAAGCGGCGCATTTCCGTGCGCAGGCCTTGGGGTGACAAGTCAGCTAACGGGTCAGCTGCCTCATCAACGAATATATCACTTTCATGTTTCTGGAATTTCAGTGCCTGGCCCAGGCTCTTGGGATGTATGTAGCGCACATGATTGAGATCACGCAGGTTCTCGTACACCAGCTTCCAGTTGAACTTGGCATGCCAGGTCGTAACCATGACTTCCGTGTCATATTGATTGGAGCTATCTGTCAGAAGCTCGATAAACTTGGGCGAAAACTGGGCTTCCAGTGGCATCGGGTCATCACTGAGATTGATGAACAACAGCGTACCGACCTGCTTCAGTCCAAACTCACGAAGTTTGAGCGATTGCTTTTCTGCATCACTGAAGCGGTATAGCGCGTCACAATCAGGGATATGCTTGATGCTGCCATTCTCATCATAGCTCCAGGCATGATAGGGGCAGACCAATGCGCGGCGTCCGCAAAACCCTTGCTGCAAAGGTGCACTGCGGTGCAGGCAGACATTCTCGAATGCCTTGAGCTCACCCTTGAAATTCTGGATCACTACCGGAATACCTGCGATCTTGCGCGTGATGAAGGCGTTGTTTTCGGACACCAGCGAGCTCAGTCCTGCAAACAGCCAGACCTTGCGGAAAATCTTGGCCTGTTCGCGATCAAAGATTTCCTGCGACAAGTAGTATTTCGGGAGCATGCGCGATTGCATCAGTCGTTTCCTGGATGATCTGTAGCTAGAAAATGACTTTGGCCGGGTTGCCAAATACGGTGGCACCCGGTGGCACATCCTTGATCACCACTGCACCAGCGCCTACAGTGGCTCCCTCACCTATCTTGATGCCGGGCGTGATGGTGGCATGGGGATAAACGATAGCTTTGTTGCCGATCTGGGCGCCGCCCCCAATAAACACCATGGCGCTAATCTGCGCATAGTTCCCAATGCGCACGTCATGGCTGAGGATACTGGCACTGTGGATGTTGGCGAAATCGCCGATCTGCACATCAGGGCTCACCTGCACGCGGTGCGACAGGATAGCACCCTGGCCGATCTGCACACGCACACTGATCCAGCCTAGTGGGGCATCGTGCAAGGTGAGAAAATGGCCACCCTTGTCGAGGATAGGCTGTGCAAAAGATTGCCTGCCATTGGGCAGGCCGATGGCGCATACGAACAAGTCATCTGCCTGTGGCTGGTGCGTCAGTGGGTCACCCGTGATGCGGGCACCGCAATCAATACCATCCAGCATGTGCGGTCGCGTATCGAGGAAGCCGGCAATGTCCCAGGCTGTGCCACAATCCACGTGGTCCCTTAACAGGATCAGCACCTCCCTGCCCCAGCCACCTGCGCCAATGATGTAGAGTTTTTTCATGCTGCTGCCCCTGTTTCCATCTGCGAGCGGGATGCAGAGTCCGAGCCAGCGCCATTGATCAGCAAGCTGGTGCCCGTGATCCAGCGGCTGGCATCAGCCAACAGGAAAATCACGCTGTTGGCCACATCAGGCCAGATGGCTTCATCTGCACGTGGTGACACGCCATTGACGCGTATGCCCTGGGCCGCCTGCTCCAGAGCCAGGCACTTGATCATGCCCAGCAAGGCAGCCTTGCTGGCGGCATAAGCCCCCTGCCCCTTGGCACCCATATGGGCGGCGGTGGAGAGCAGGAACACGATAGAGGCATTGGGCGCCAGGCTGTCAGTTTGCAGCAATTGTTGTGTCAGCATGACCGGCTGTACCACATTCGAATGAAACAGCCTGGTCAACTCTGCTTCGCTCAAGTCAGCCACTGCGCATTCAAGTGCATGATCCACGCAATGCACAAGGCCATGGATGGGCTGCCTGGGCTGTGCTGCTGGCAGCACTTTTGCACCACGCTGACTGCAAGCCTGGGCAATGACTTGTCCCAGGCCGGATGCCATGCCATTGACCAGTATGGTCTTGTCTTGCAGTGAAAATGCCTGGGCGCTCATGCGTAGATATCCAGCGGGATGCTCAAGCCACCATCGATAAAGGTGTAGTGACGCGAGAGGCAACGGCTGGCATCCGAGAGGTAAAACACGGCGGCATGGGCAATGTCTTCTGGTTCACCGATGCCCAGCGGCGTGCGGGCAATCAGTTCATCCATGTTGGCGCCGCCTTGGGCAAGCCCATCCAGCATGGGCGTACGTACGTAGCCTGGTGCAATGCAGTTGGCACGTATGCCCTGTTTAGCGGTTTCGATAGCCAGGCTGCGCATTGCGCCTAGCAGGGCCGATTTGCTCGCAGCATAGGCACCCGTTGCCACGGCCCCGCTGTGGGAGGCCAGTGCCGATATGAAGAGGATGGAACCGTTCTGGGCAATGCGTTTTTTCACGAGCAAGTCCCTGGTCAGCAGCATGGGGGCAAATGTGTTGCTGTCGAAGATGTCGGTTAGGTGCTGTTTGTTGATCAGGCGAAAAGGCACCAACTTGGAAATGCCGGCTGCATGCACCACGCCATGGAGTGTGTCCGCCACTGCTACCAGCTGGTCTATGCCTTCCTGCTGCGATAAGTCTGCCGTGATGGCGAGATGGTCTTCCCCCTGTAGCGCGGCCTTAGTTTCCTGCAAACGCTCTGGATTGCGCCCGCTGATCACCAACTCTGCCCCCACCTGCGAGCAGGTGATGGCAATCTGTCGGCCGATGCCGGAAGAAGCTCCCGTGACCAGCACACGCTTGCCGCTGAGTGAAAAAGGGTCCTGCGCTACACTCATGAAATAATCAGTTCGGGGAAGATGGCATCTTCCACATCCACAATTGCGCCGCCCCAGGACAAGCCTACACCAAAACCGCAGAAGAGCAGACGTTTCTTGCCTGCCACCAGGGCATCGCGCAGGCGTACGCTGACGGTGACGGGTAATGAGGCGCCGCTGGTATTGCCGAACTCACGCAGGGTGGAAGGGGTCTTTTCTTCAGGCAGCCCCAGTTTCTTGCGGATGGTTTCGTTGATCATGCGGTTGGCCTGGTGGAAGATGAAGTAATCGATGTCCTCCTTGGGGATATCTGCATATCCAAGCAGCTTTTCCACCATGGGCGGCACGCGCTGGGTGGAAAAACTGATCACGGCGGGGCCATCCAGGATCAGGTCCAGGTCTGAGCGCCAGAAGCCATCGTCTCCTTTGCGGGCAATGCCATGCTCAAGCTGGAACGGGTTTCTATGACCGCCAACCGGCACGATGATCGCCTTGCAACCACTGCCATCACTGTTGAGGTCAAAGTACATGGGTGGCGCACCTTCCTGGTATTCCAGCGCGGTCGCTGTCCCGGCATCAGAAAATAGGGGATCCTTCAGTGGGTCCTTGTGCTTGTAGCTGGATCGGTCACCCAGCAGGATCAGCCCTTTCTTGATGGCTCCTGAAGCAATCATGCTGCCCAGAATCTGCAAGGCGAATGGATAGGCCGAACAGCCCAGGTTGACGTCAAACGCAATCGTGGAATGCGCCAGGCCCAGCCTGTCCTGGAGGATGATGGCCGTGGCCGGTACCAGGTAGTCAGGGGATTGCGTTACTACAATCAAGGCATCCACTTCGTCGCGTGACCATTGCAGGTCGTTCAGCAGTTTGTCGGCAGCGTCATAGGCTAAATCAGAAAAGCACTGCCAGTCCGGGCATACCCGGCGCGTCTCTATGCCGATATTGCGCACCAGTCGCTCACGCTCGGAACGCAGGTGCGGTGGCACGTCATTGACGTTGTGGACCACATGCTTGGGCACGCAGGTCGCCATGCCGGCAAAACGTACATTTTTTAGCGTTGAAGTGGCCATATCGACAACTTAAGTCAGTAATTGATAGAGGTCATTGACGGTGGTCACTTGCTTCAAGTGTTCGCCAGTAATCGTTTTGCCGTATTCCATATCACTCAGGACGATCACGCCCAGTGCTGCCAGGGAATCCCATTCCGGCAAGTCCTTGAGGACGGTGTCAGGGGTGATTTCCACCGCCTCCTGAAAGTCCACTGCAGTGATGAATTTTTCAATAAAGGTATCGATGTTATCCATGGTCATTCTCATTTCAATTGATTAATAGGCGCGATATTTACGGTGGCGAGGCTCACGGCTTCTACTACATCTGTAATGTCTTGGCGCGAGATAAAGGTAGAAAACGGCAGGCCAATCAGTCCGTTCGCCACTGCTTCAGCGATGGGGGTTGGTTGTTTGATGATGGGCGCTACTTTGGCTGCATGCTGGTGCAGCAATGGCTGATACCAGCGTCGGGTGGCAATTTGTCGTTGCTGGCAAATTTTTTCCAGGCGGTCGCGTGCATCTGTAGCCATGCGTACGCAGAAAATCGTTGGCGCTGCCAACTGTATACCTGCTTGCCATTGCAGGTCTGCACCACAAGCTTGCACCAGTGCTTCACGGTAGTCGTGATAAATGCGTTGTCTGAGGCGGGCCTGTGCATCCCATTGATCCAGGCTGGCATGGGCGACCGCGGCATGATACTCGGAAAGCTTGGCATTGCTGCCGACAAAGGAAAGATGGCCGACCGGGAAGCCTGCGTTTGCATCTAGGTTGATGCCAAAATTGCTGAGCTGGCGCACAGTGTTATTGACGGTGGCGTTGCCGCTGACCACCATTCCTCCTTCACCCGCTGCAAGCGATTTGGTGGCATGCATGCTGTAAACCACGGGAATATCTGGCGCCTCTACCCACTGACTGCCAAATGCACCTGCAGCATCAATCACGACATTGAGGCCAGACTGGCGCTGGAATTCACTCCAGCCCAGTGTATCTTGCGGCTGGCCAAATGCTGCCACCGCAAGCACGGCTTTTGCGCCGCTTTGAGTCGCCGCTTCTGCGGCAATGGCTGGCGTGAGTAACCAGCTATCCGGGTCTATATCTGCAATGACCGGGATATAGCCTGCACGGATGATGGTGGTCAGGGATGCAACAAAAGTCAATGCCGGGACAATCACCTTGCTGCCTGGAGGTAGGTCCAGGCTACTGAGCACCAGCTCCAGCCCCAGTGTGGCACTGCTGGTGGTGGTGACATGGATGGGGTGGTTGCTGTGTGCTTCAAACAGGCCAGACAGGCGCTGTTCCAGTGCGGTGTTAAGCGGGCCAAAATTTGAGTAGTGGCGGTTCCTGTCTAGCTGGTCGAGATAGGGCGCGAGCGAATCCCGGTCTGGCAAGAGCGGAGTCAGAAGGGGGATGGCAGTGCGCACACTCATTTGGATTGTCCTTGGGATTGCTCATAGGTCGCACGCAACTGCTGCAAGGTATCGGCGTATGGTGCCTGCACCATGAGAAATGTTGGCGTGTCCAGCAAGTAATTCAGCCACATATGACGATAACTGGTTTCAAGGTTGCGGCAACGGTTGGCATAACTCATCAAGGCGGATTGCTGCATGATATGGCGCGCCTGGTTGCGGTGTTCTGTCAGCAATTCTGGGTGGTCAAGCAAGTGTAGTACCTTGGCAATATAGTCTTCCTCGTTATCCGCTATCCACTGCTCCAGGCGCAGGCCTTTCAGTGTAGTAGAGGTGGAAGCGGAAACTGCCTCGGTGGCGTTCATGGCCACTATCGGTAATCCCATCCACAATGTATGCAACGTGGTGGTGCCGCCGGAAATCGGGAAACTGTCGAGCGCGATATCTACAATATCACCACGGGACATGAACTCCTCCATGGGCACGATGGGCGATACGATAATGCGGTCCAGAGGTAGGCCAAGGTTGACCAGGCGAGGTTCTATCGTGTTGACCGCATCGTCAACGTTGGTTTCCTGCACATGGATCAGCAACTGAACCTCGGGCCTGGCTTCCAGGATACGTTTCCATACCAGCAAGGCCTGGTCGCTCAGTTTGCGCGAGCTGTTCAACGATGCCAACGTAGGCGGATTGCCGCGTAGCATTGGTGGGGTTGTCTCCAGCGGTGTATTGGCAGGCGGAATATAGCTTGCCATGCAGTGCAGGCGGTATAACTTTTCTACATAGAATTGCTCATTGCCGAGAGGATCCATACCCCAGTCAGTTAGACGGTAATCCATCTCTTTCATCCCCAAGGTACTGCCGACATAGCCTAGCCAGGTGACTTGTACCGGGGCTGCGCGCCTGGCAAATACATAGAGGCGATGTCCCTGGGTATGGCCAGACAAGTCGATGAGGATGTCAATCTTCTGCTGGCGTATCAGGTGGTAAAGTGCATCATCATCAAGTGTGGACACATCGTGCCAATGAGGCACCAGTTTTTTCAGGCGCTCTGTTGTTGCATCCTGTTGCTTGGATGTGGAGAACACATGCACGTTGACCTGTTTGGGGTTGTGGTGGGCAAACACTGGCTCCATGAAATAAGCCACGGCATGGTCACGCATATCGCCAGATACATAGCCGATGCGCAGTATGCGGTCTGGAGAGCGGTCATAGTTGAAGGGTTTGCTGTTCACGCCAAGCGGATCGGCAAAACGCTTTCCCCACTCTCTGTAAAGCGCCAGTTTTTTCCGTGGATCAGAATGGGCGATGGAGTGGATATTGGCGCGATCCAGCGCAAATGAGGAGTTGTCTGGCTGCATTTCCACTGCATGGTCTATGAAAGCGCATGCCTCTTCCAGCCGTCCCAGGTAGAAATATGAAATGGCGAGACCGTAAATTGCCTGGATATTGCCAGGCTCCATGCCAAGCACAAATTCCATGGTTTCTGCGGCTTGCTGGTATTTCATGGTACGCAGGAAAATATTGCCGATCTTGAGCCAAATCGGAATCTGGTCGCCGCCAAGTTCCAGTGCCGCAGTGAATTTGTAGAGGGCTTCGAGATAATTGTGCGCAGCTTCGGCATCAAGGCCGGCCTGGAATAACTCTTCAGAGGTGGTGGTTGGCTGCTGTGACAATTTCTTTGCCTTGTCTATCTCACTTATTATGATGTTGCCATTGCTAGGTAGAACCTGCGCAAGCCTATATCCCGCGACATATCCCGTCAAGCGGGGCGGCAGGCACGATGGGTATTTGATATTACTATCGGCTATCAGGATTGAAATTTGAGATCAGTCAGGTAATTACCGTGCTATTCGGGAGTTGCCGCCTTGGCAAGCGAGTTTTCCAAACTGGTTTGCTAATTGTCCATGAACCTACGTAAAATACAGGGGCGGCATGATGTTTGCCGGATATCTAAATTATTCTTGGTATTTCACTAGGTAGTATTCAATTGATTCATCTGACCATCAACGGAAATCCACGGCAGTTCGAGGTTGAAAGCCTGACAGTTGGCGAGCTTGTAGAAAGGCTCGGGCTGACCGGTAAACGTCTGGCAATCGAACGAAATGGTGAAATCGTCCCGCGCGGCGCATTTGCCGAAGCGGTATTAAACAGCCATGACAAACTCGAGATTGTCGGCGCAGTAGGAGGTGGTTAATGGATACATTGAATATTGCAGGCAAGAGCTATCACTCGCGCCTGCTGGTGGGGACAGGAAAGTACAAGGATTTTGCCCAGACGCGCGCGGCGATAGATGCCAGCGGCGCCGAAATCATCACCGTGGCGATACGCCGCACCAATATCGGCCAGAACGCTGGCGAGCCTTCATTGCTGGAGTTCCTGCCGCCGGAAGAATTTACCTACCTGCCTAACACCGCTGGCTGTTACTCAGCGGATGATGCAGTGCGTACCCTGCGTTTGGCGCGTGAACTGCTGGATGGACACAAGCTGGTCAAACTGGAAGTGCTGGGTGATCCCAATACGCTTTACCCCAATATGCTGGAAACCATCAAGGCAGCGGAAACCCTTGTCAAGGATGGCTTCGATGTCATGGTTTACTGCTCGGACGATCCTATTATCGCCAAGCAGCTTGAAGAGCTGGGCTGTGCCGCCGTGATGCCATTGGCCTCGCTCATTGGTTCCGGCATGGGCATACTCAATCCATGGAACCTGCAGATCATTATTGATAATGCCAACATTCCGGTGCTGGTGGATGCAGGCGTGGGCACCGCTTCCGATGCCGCCATTGCGATGGAGCTGGGCTGCCAGGGGGTGTTGATGAATACGGCCATTGCCGCGGCGAGGGATCCGGTCCTGATGGCAGCTGCCATGAAAAAAGCTGTAGAAGCCGGGCGCGAGGCCTATCTCGCCGGCCGCATGCCCAAAAAACTCTACTCCGCCTCCCCCAGTTCGCCTACCAGCGGCCTGATTGCCTGAGGCATCGCATGCCAGAACATAAGCGTTATGAGTTCTCGGTCAAGGTAGCGACGGCATTTGTGCCTGATCAATCGGACGTGGAGCAGAACCGCTACGTATTCACCTACACTGTCCGTATTATCAATACCGGCAACGTGGCAGCACAGCTCATCAGCCGTCACTGGATCATTACCGATGCCACCGGCAAGGTGCATGAAGTACGAGGCCTTGGCGTGGTAGGTGCGCAGCCTTTACTTAAGCCAGGTGAGCATTTCGAATATACCAGCGGCACCATAGTGGCTACTCCTGTGGGAACGATGCGTGGCAGCTATCACATGACGGCAGAGGATGGCACGCAGTTTGACAGCGAGATCGCCCCTTTTACCCTCAATATGCCACGAGTATTGCATTAAGCCCGGCCGCATGACGCTGACCAGAAGTTATCTGCCCCTGATTATTGCATTGCTATTGGCTGCCTGTGGCGGCCATAAGCACGTCAAGCTGGAGGAGCGCCCTCTCCAGACCTGTCCATGCCCTGCGGAACAACAACCCGCCCCGCAGCCGCTTCCAATACCTGAGACTCCAAAGCAGCCTCCAGTGGAAAAGCCATCGGCAACCAAGATTCCTGACTATGGTTTATTGAAGCCAGCCGCTTGGGATGCACTGGCTGGTTTTGAACAGGCGGATTTGGCCAAGGCTTGGCCCGCCTGGCTGCAGGGATGTACTACCATGAAAAATCGCCAGCACTGGCAAGCGGCCTGCCAGGCGGCCAGCCTGTTGCCAGTCAGTCCCACGGATGCCATGGTGCAAAGCTATTTCAGGCAATATTTCAATGTGTACCAGGCAACCAATGCTGACGGCAGCGATAGCGGCATGATCACCGGCTATTATGAACCCTTGCTCAAGGGTAGCCGCACTCGTAGCGAGCTGTATCGTTATCCGCTGTATGGTCGTCCTGCCGACCTGATCACGGTGGAGCTTGCCAGCCTGTTTCCAGAGCTTGCCAATAAACGGGTGCGCGGCCGATTGGTGGGAAACAAACTGGTCCCCTACTACAACCGTGCCGAGATCGAGGGTGGCATGGCGCCAGTGCAGGGCAACGAGTTGTTGTGGGTGAGTGATCCAATAGACCTGTTCTTCCTGCAAGTGCAAGGATCAGGCCTGGTTCAGCTCAATAATGGCCAGGAAGTACACGTGGGCTATGCGGACCAGAATGGCATGACGTATCAATCCATAGGCCGTACCCTGGTGGAACGAGGTGAGATGACGCTGGACAAGGCTTCGATGCAGGGCATCAAGAATTGGGCACGCAGCAATCCAGGCAAGTTACAGGAGCTGCTGAACACCAATCCCAGCTATGTTTTCTTCCGTGAACTTCCCGCAGGTCTGCCAGGCCCACTTGGCTCGCTTGGTGTGCCTATTCTGGGAGAGCGTGTGATAGCGGTCGATCCAAAGTATATCCCGCTGGGCGCCCCGGTTTTCCTCGCCACGACCTACCCCAATAGCAATACTCCGCTTAACCGCCTGGTGCTGGCGCAGGACACTGGCGGTGCCATCAAGGGCGGGGTGCGAGCAGATTTCTTCTGGGGGGCCGGTGAAGCAGCAGGTCAGAAAGCCGGCTCCATGAAACAGGATGGACGTATCTGGGTATTGCTGCCCAAGGGTTTTGTCCTGCCAGCGGCTGGAAATTAATCGCTTATATTTGGGTGATCCGTGCATTATGCACTGAGCTGGTAAGGCAGATAGCGCGGCTGGCCTCCGTCAGGAGCCGCCCTGTTGTTGCTAGTTCAACCGAGAGTGAATGCAGGGTTTCTGCTATCTGTATGAGTCCCTGTTAAACAATGATGTCCTTGGTTCGAGATTGACACGTCCGGGCTATTAAATCCCGGCATACCTCTTCGTTTAATGCCAGACATAGGTATCCATGGCCAGGATGCCATAGGTGTTTTCCGGCTCGTAGCGCACGCTCTTGCCTTGGGCGGCACCGAGTGCCACAAACAGTGGCATCAGGTGATCCTCATGCGGGTGGGCACGGTTTCCTCCTGGAGCGAGCTGCCTGTAGTCAAGCAGCGATTGGATATCCTTTGAGGCAATTCTTCCTGCTACCCAGTCGCTGAATGCTGGTACATAGTCCAGTACGGCTGCATTCCTATCCGAGGTGAAGAAATCATGCAGGTTGTGAGTGATGGCGCCTGAGCAGAGCAGCATGATGTTCTCCTGTTGTAGGGCTGATAATGCCTGGCCTAGCTTGTAGTGTACTAGTGGCCCGGCGCTGCTTTGGATGGAAAGCTGGGTGACGGGGATGTCGGCCTGTGGGTACATCAGCATCAAGGGCACCCAGGCACCATGGTCCAGCCCCCTCTTTGCATCCATGCGAGCGGTAGGGAAAGAATCGGCCAGTATTTCCAGAACACGCATGGCAAGGGCTGGTGCGCCTGGGGCTGGATACTGTATTTCATACATCTGGCGTGGAAAACCTCCAAAATCATGGATGGTTTCCGGATGTTGTACGGCACTGACGCGTGGTTGTGTCGTATCCCAATGGGCCGAGACGGCCAGGATGGCATCGGGGCGTGGCAATGATCGCCCTAGTTCCGCCAGCAAGCGCCCAGTTGCACCCGGTTCCATTGCCAAGGTTGGAGCACCGTGCGAGATGAATAGAGTTGTCATGGTTACTCCTGTGGATGAGCCAGAAAATGCGGCCATGGAATTCTGTTCTGGCCAGGGTTAGCGCCGTTCACGATCCAGGCTGTAACCACCTGCGCCATGGATAGCCACTTGCAATAGCCCGCCTATGATTGCCAGGTTCTTGAGGAACATGATGAGCTGGATCTGGTTGCTGAAGTCTGTATGGAACATGAGGGCAGTTGCCAATGTGAAGATTGCAATCAGGACTGCTGCTATCTTGGTGCGATAACCGAACAGCAGGGCCAGGCCTAAGCCAATTTCTACAATCAGTGCAATTGCATAGCCCAATTCGGGCAATGGAGCTCCTATGCTGCTGATATAGGCAATGGTACCAGTGGGGTCCGCCAATTTGCTGAAACCGCTGACAATAAAAATCAATGCCAGCAGGGCGCGGCCAAGCAACAAGATGGTGCTGGAAAGGGCATTCATTGGAGACTTCCTTATCAAGATTGGGATTGATGTATTGTAGTGTTGAATATTTATGTTGATAATCCAGATTTAATTGGTAGGACTGTCAATAATAGGTTGACAATTATGAGCCAACTTGAAGAAATGCGTATTTATGTGGAAGTGGTCAAAAGCGGTAATTTCACTGCGGCGGCCAACCATCTCCGAATCAGCAAGCAACTGGTCAGCCGCCGCGTCATGGATCTGGAGCAGCGGCTGGGTGCGCGCTTGCTCAACCGCACTACGCGCAAGCTGTCTCCCACTGAGCTCGGCAAGGTATTTTTTGAACGATGCCTAAGCATTCTTCAAGAGGTCTCAGAAGCGGAACAGGAGGTTTCCAGCAGTAGTGGGGAGTTACGGGGCCTGATGCGTCTCTCTGCGCCAGTATCCTTTGCCAGTATGGTACTGTCACCAGCCCTCAATAGTTTCATGTTGCAGCATCCCAGGCTGGAAGTGGCGCTGGATGTAGATAACCGTATGGTGGATGTGATTGGGGAGGGCTACGATATGGTAATTCGCATTACCAAGCATCCCGATGAAGGCATGGTGGCTCGTAAGCTGGCTAGTTCCCCCTTGGTTTACTGTTGCAGTCCAGGTTATATCGCCAAGCATGGCAGGCCAGAATCGCCAATGCAGCTGGGCATGCACAAGTGCATTACTGCACGTGCAGGAGAGTGGGTTTTTGAGAGAAATGGAGAAACGCTCAAGATGCAAGTACATCCCACATTCAGATCCAACCACGGCGAAGTGATGTGTGAAGCAGCCATTGCGGGTTTGGGTATTACGGGGCTGCCGGAGTTTTATGTCAGAAAAGCCTTGGAAACCGGGCAATTGGTAGAAGTGTTGCAGGAATTCACGGGCGATATTGGGGCTGTGTATGCGCTCTACCCACAGCACAGGCAATCGTCCTTGATGGTGCGAACATTTGCTGATTTTCTGCAAGCTTGGTTCAAGAACCACAGCTAGTTCCTGAAAAGAAAACGGGAGCTTATGCTCCCGTTGATCTTACATGCATTGATTGACTTTAAATGGTCAATTAGCGATTGCAAACGTACATTGTTACTTCAAAGCCAAAACGCATTTCAGTAACTTCTGGTTTGGTCCACATGGTAGATCTCCTTAGAGTATTTTCAGAGTGAGCGTACTGTTATGCAGCACGTGAACCAGACTTTACCCGCCTCAAGCTTTCTACGCATGAGTGTTAGCCATTAAAAGAAGCTCATGATTTTCATGAGCTGAACGAGGCAGTGGCTAACTAATTATGGCGCTCTGCTGCACCTTCAAGTTTTTCGCCCCCGCGCTGTATGTCCTGGCCAGCGCCTTTCATGGTATTACAGCCTGTGAGCATGATGAATCCACATAGCAACAAAAAAGCAGTCAGTTTCTTCATTTGCTTATTCCTTAACAAATTAATGTGTGTGACCAATATAGAACGTTTAGCTCTGCAGCAGGTTAGGATGCAAGCTGAATTGAATGTCAGACAATTCTGACACTCCTGATACGCAAGCAAGCCAATATGCCGATGCTCAGGAATACCAGCATGCCGATGGCCACGGTGGCAGGGATTACAGGCATTTGTTGCCGGCTGAGCAGAATGTATATCCCCATCATGATCAGCATGCAGAGGTTCTCGAACAGGTTCTGGATGGCAATGGCGTGGCCTGCGCCTACGGTTTCATGACCACGTTCCTGTAATAGCGCGTTAAGGGGGACGACATAAAAGCCGCCGCAAAAGCCTATCAGCACCAGCCACATACTGGCCACATAGAGATTGCTTGAGAATGCGAAAGCAATGATCAGCAGGCCGATCAGCACGCCGGCAGGCAGTGCCCGGTTGATGGTGTACAGCGATACATAGCGCGCGGCAGCAATCGCACCCATTGCAACCCCTATTGCCACTGCCCCACTAAGGTTGGCAGGGGTACTGAGGTCATGCATGCCGAGGGCAACCGGTACCCAGGCAACCAGCAGAAAGCGCAATGTACTACCTGCGCCCCAGAAGATGCTGGAGCCGATGATGGAGAAGCGCGCATCGCTATTGCCCATCAGTTTGCGCGTGGCATTGACGAAATCATTTAGCAGTGTCATGGGCGCAAAGGCAGCAACCGGGTGGGATGGAACCAGGCGCGGAATCATGAGGTTGGCAGCGGCTGCAAGCAGATAGCAGCCTGCAACGATATAGAGGGCGGCAGCCAACCAGTTGTCAGCCAGCAGGCCGCCGAGCACGGCGCCCAATAAAATGGCCACTATGGTGGAACCCTCCATGAGGCTGTTGGCCTTGACCAGTTTGTCGGCACTGACCATTTCAGCGAGGATGCCGTATTTGGCAGGGGAATAGGCAGCAGCTCCCAGCCCTACCATGCCATAAGCCAGCAGGGGGTGCAGGCCTGCCAGCATGGAGGCAGCCCCCAGGAATTTCATGGTGTTGGCAATGAGCATTACCCTGCCCTTGGGAAGGCTGTCGGCAAAAGGGCCAACGAACGGGGCAAGGACAATATAGGCAATCACGAAAAATTCCTGCAATAAAGGAATCTGCCAGGAAGGAGCCATATTGCTCTTGAGCAAGGCAATGGCTGCAAAAAGCAGGGCATTGTCAGCTAGCGCAGAAATGAACTGCGCAATCATTACCGCGATCATGCCGCGTGAAAGGAGCGGGTCGGGTTGGTTCATGTTCTGCCTTGTCATGCTTAGGCGCTTTCAGCCATTTGTTTAAGGGTGACGTAATCTGTCTTGCCGGTACCAAGCAGGGGCAAGGTTTTTATGGCGATAATCTTGCGTGCAATCGCCAGCTCACTAGCCCCCAGTTTTTTTGCGGCGCTTGTCAGTGGTTCTCGGCCCAAGCCTGGGTCAGTGGTGTATAGCACGATATTCTCGCCGCGCTGTATGTCAGTTTGTGTAGTTGCCGCATGTTGATGTCCTGGTGATGCGATAACGGCCAGCTGTTCCGCGGTTTCCAGCGAGACCATTTCCCCCGCAACTTTGGCAAAGCGTTTTACACGGCCGCAGATCGTGACAAAGCCATTGCGATCAATATTGACGATATCCCCGGTGTCATACCAGCCATCCGATGGCGGCTGCAGTTTTCCTGGATGGTCGTAAAAGTAATAACCCAGCATCACGTTAGGCCCCTTTACATGGAGCAGGCCGCCTTCATCTATACCGGGAACCGGGGTCAGTTTGTAATCCAGCGATGGGAGCAACATGCCGACAGTGCCGGCAAGATGAGCCATTGGTGTATTCACGGCAAGTACCGGGGCACACTCGGTAACGCCATATCCTTCCAGGATGCGGATGCCGAACTTGTCCATCCATAGCTTGCGAACCTCGCTGCTGAGTTTCTCAGCACCAGCGACAACATAACGCATCTTGTAGAAGTCATAAGGATGGGCAAACTTGGCGTAATTTCCGAGGAACGTGCTGGTACCGAAAATGACGGTACAACCACGGTCGTAGGCAACTTCCGGAATGACGCGGTAATGCAATGGTGATGGATAGATGAACGTTTTGCTGCCACATACCAAGGGCATGATGCCGCCACAGCTGAATCCAAATGCATGGAATAGCGGCAATGCCATCATGAACTTGTCTTTGTGCGAGAAATCGATCACGGCCCGGATCTGGGCAATATTTGACATGATGCTGCGGTGGGAATGCACTACCCCCTTGGGTTTGCCTTCAGAGCCCGATGTGAATAACACGGCAGCCGGAGCGTCGGGATTGCGGTTTTTTTCTATGCGTCTGGGTAGCCAGATTGCATAGGCCATCAGCCACAATTTGTCAGCCAGCGTGAATTGGCTGCGTAAATCTTCCAGATAAACGATATTCAAGTGTTGCAGTTTTTCAACTGCGCCCGTCAGTTTCGCTGTCTCCAGGAATTTTCTCGAAGTGATTACGGTATTGATGGCTGCTGTAGCGCAGGCATCCTGCATGCCACTGGTGCCTGCAGTGTAATTCAGCATAGCCGGGATGCGCCGCATGGCATTCATGCCGAAAACCAGGCAAACCGTATTGGTGACATTAGGCATGAGCACCCCTACGGTTTCTTCAGGCCTGGTGATTTTCCCAACCAGACGGCCCAAAGCCAGGCTCTTCTTCAGCAGGTCGCCATAGCTCTCTTCCACCATTTGCGCGTCTTCCATGACTTTGGTTCGCCTGCCATAAGTCTTGATGGCTTCCAGGAATGCGCTGTAAATGGTGGTAATAGGCCGTGAGGTGAACAGCATTTCCTGCATGATCCGTTGCATGCGTTCGCCCGCAATACGTCGTCTTGCCTTGGCGGTTGGCGCTTCTGGCATGGGAATGTGGGTTGGTGGCTGGATGGATAATGTGATTTTTGGCAAAAGCTGGTGCGGATAGCCGCTATCCAGGCGGCCAAACCAGCTATGTGCAGCTCCCATGATACGTACTGGCAGGATAGTGGCACCAGTCTTGGCGGCGACAAATGCCGGGCCTGCATAGACTTTCATCAGGCTGCCGGTCAGCGTGATCCGGCCTTCCGGGAAGATCATGACCGACTCGCCTGCTTCCAGCAGCCGGATGACTTTCTTCATTGCCAGTGGACTGTGTGGGTCCACGGCCAAATGCGGCACATAACTGAGTATTCGTCGGAAAAACCAGTTATCCAGCACTGTAGTATGAACCACGAAAGTGGTACGTACGGGCAGAAACAGCCCGAGCAGGAAGCCATCCAGGAAAGACTCGTGGTTGGCGATGACGAGCAGTTTTTCCGGTGCAGGGATATGTTGTTGGCCAGTGACTTCTACACGGAACAGCAGCCTGGTTATCCACCTTGTTAATGACAACAGCATGGGGTCTCCTCTGGTTTATATTTTTTCATTAATGTAGTTAAGAACATCCTGTAATGCGGTTTGCATATGGTTTTTATCAATATGGAACAGTACTTCCTTGCCAACCTTCTCGCTTCTAAGCGCTCCGCCCTGCTCCAGCACTTTCAGGTGATGCGTTACTGCAGTGCGGCTCAGGGTTGATGCATCAACAATCTGCCTGATGCTCATGCGTTCTCCTGATTCAAATGAGAGCAGGATGCGTTGCCGGTGTTCATCGCCGAGAGCAACAAATAAATCGGAGATGTTTTTCCACTCTGCTGGAATGTGGCGGATGTTTTTCATAACTAAATATTTAGTTTTTTAGTTAAGTGTGTCAATAACTTTATTTCAAAGATGCTGTGTGATTCGCTAATATGCTTATCTTTCCTAGGTATAAGTATTTATGAGCGATCAGCAGGTAACAGACTTGATATCCCTTGCGGCAAGAATCAACGAAGCTGGTTTCAGCTTTGTCAATGGTGCCCAGGCACGAACATGGCTGCAGGAAAAAAATGCAGAATCGTTGGCAGATTGGGCGGCATTTGATGCCAGCTGGGAGAATATGCCGCTGGATAAGTATATGGCGGATGGCGGTCGCTATCGGCGTCGGCGTTTCGCCACCTTGAGTGCGGACAGTAAAGGGGCAATCTTATTGGAGCCTCACCAGCCGCATTACCAAAGCCGTGAATACAATAGCCTGAATGGTGGCGTGGCGCGCATCTATGAGCCCATTCCAGAGGCAATCATTCAGGGACAGACCATGCAAAGCGTACTGCATTTCTGCCGGGATCTGTTCAGTCACATGCGTCCTGAGGCACGCTGGCATATCGAATGCCATCAGTTCCGCATAGAGGCAAATCAGCGTGAGCATGGTCAACCTGCGCCTGAGGGAGTGCACAGGGATGGGGTCGATTATGTTCTGGTGATGATGGTCAAGCGCGTGAATATTTCCAGCGGCACTACCACATTACATGATTTGGATAAGCAGATGCTGGACAGCTTCACATTGACCAACCCGCTGGATTGGGCTCTGGTGGATGACAGGCGGCGTATGCATGGAGTGACGCCTGTAGAGCAGATTGATCCTGTATTGCCAGCCTATCGGGATGTGCTTGTGGTGACGTTTGCCGATAGAGCTTAATTTTGCTAAACCCGTGCTAGTAAAATTTCATATATCAACGAATACGTGCAAAGTATAACTTTTGCTAATATAAAAATAGATACCACATGAAATTCCGGGAATATGAATTGTATTGAGAAAATCTGCCATGCTTGATTGGAGTCTAACCATCAAGCGTGTTTCAATTCATCGTACAGTTAGATGGGCCGCACTGTTCGTCATATTTTTCTCGTGCCTTGATGTTACTGCAGCTCCCTTGCAAAAAGTGACTCTTCAACTCAAGTGGTATCACCAGTTCCAGTTTGCCGGATATTATGCAGCCCAGGCCCAGGGCTACTATCGCGATGAAGGGCTGGATGTCGAATTCATCGAAGGCGGGACAGGCCGCGCTGCAATCAAGCAGGTGATGAGCGGTCAGGCGCAATTTGGCGTCGGGGACTCTGAAATTGTATTAGCCCGCATGCAGGGAGAGCCTATCGTGGCCCTTGCTGCCATATTTCAGCATTCTCCCCATATTCTCCTCAGCAAGAAATCCAGCAGTATCAATACTCCTGCAGACCTGGCCGGAAAGCGCATCATGTTGTCTGGGGATAGGCGAGACGCACAGCACAAGGCATTGCTCTTGAAGGAGGGAATTGATATCCGAGCTGTGACGATTGTGCCTCATAGTCGCAACCTGGAGGATTTGCTGACAGATAAAGTGGACGTGATTTCTGCTTATGCCACTGTGGAACCTGCACGCATGAAAGAGCTGGGCGTTGAGCCGGCGCTCTTGAGCAGTATGGACTACGGCATTGATTTCTATGGCGATACCCTATTTACCTCTGACGCTGAAATCGCTGCACATCCCGACCGCGTTGCGGCATTTGTCCGTGCCAGCCTTAAGGGCTGGAAATACGCGTTGGATAATCCCCACGAAACTGCACAGTTGATTCTGGCGATGCCCGGTGTGGCAGAGCGAAATGTCACCATGAAGCAGCTCTTGCACGAGGCGCGCGACATGGAGCGCTACGTTATGCCGGAAGTGGTTGAAATCGGGCACATGAACCAGGCCCGTTGGGAGTTCATTGCCAAGGTCATGGAGAATGTCGGCTTTGCCAAGCCTGGATATGACCTGTCCGGTTTTATGCGGCCGCCTTCTGAAGAAAGCGCTCATCTTATACGGTGGCTTGCCGTGATCATCCTGGTGGTTGGTATCGTGATGGCGCTAGTCCTGCTCTGGAATCTGCAGATACGACGCAAGGTGCGAGAAAGTACGCGCGAACTGAATGCCGAGATTTTGCAGCGCAAGTTCATCGAGAAAGAGCTGCAATCCAGCCAGGAGCTGGTGAAACTGACATTTGGTGCAGCTGCAGCCGGTATTGCAATGATTACTATAGACGGTCGCTTCGTACTCACTAATCCCGCATATTGTGAGATTGTCGGTTATACAGAGGAAGAATTAAAAGACCTGACTTGTGATGTCCTGGCATATGAGCAGGACAGTGTCGAGGCCACCAGCAACAGACAACGGTTGCTGGATGGCAGCATCAATTATTCAGTGGCTGAAAAGCGCTATCGCACAAAATCAGGCCGTCCCGTCTGGGTGCGTATCAGTGCTTCGCGTGTGCTGGGAGCTGATGGAGCACCTGTTAATATCATCAAGGTGGTGGAGAACATTGAGCAGCAAAAAAGGCTTGAGAACTTGAGGATTGAGCAACGTGGGCTGCTGGAGCGTATTGCGGTAGGAAGCATGCTGGATGATACCTTGAGCGCTGTCGTGGAGTTGATAGAGGCGCAATTTCCAGAGGTCATGTGCTCCATCATGTTGCTGGATAAGAATGAATGCTTTGTCCGGGGGATATCGACCAGGTTGCCTGAGGCGTATCTTGGATTGCTCAATGGGTTAAAGATAGGCCCTTGCGTCGGCTCTTGCGGTACTGCCGCCTATGAGCGCAGAACGGTGGTGGTGGCAGATATTGAGGGGGACGTGCTGTGGGAGGATTATCGCCAGATTGCCAGGCAATATGATCTGTGTGCCTGTTGGTCCATGCCTATTTTCTCCAGCACACAACAGGTGTTGGGAACGTTTGCAGTCTATGGAAAGCATCCTCGCGTGCCTGGAAATGAAGAGATGGAGCTGGTCAGCGCCTGTTCGCATATTGCAGGCATTGCGATTGAGCGTGCCCGGGCGGAGAATCAACTCAAGCTGCTTGAAGCCAGCATAGCCCGCCTGAACGATATCGTGCTGATTGCCGAGGCTGATCCGCAAGGGTTGCATAGCCCGCGAACCATTTTTGTGAACAAGGCATTTGAACGCTTGACCGGATACACTGCTGAGGAGGTGATTGGCGAGCCTGTGCGCCTGTTGGATGGCCCGAACACGCAACAGGATGAGCTAGGCAAGGTGAAAGCCGCGCTGAAAAATGGACAATCCATTAGAACTGAATTAATCAATTACAAAAAGAATGGCGAGGAGATCTGGCTGGAGATGGATATCCTGCCCATTGCCAATACGGCAGGGCAATTCACGCATTGGGTGGCAGTGGAGCGGGATATCACGGAGCGCAAGGCTGCTGAACGCAAGATCCAGCATCTGGCCTTCTATGATGTGCTGACCAACCTGCCTAACCGGCTGTTGCTGCTGGACAGGTTGGAGCATGTGCTAGTGAACTCCATCAAGCTCAATAATTCAGGTGCTTTGCTTTTTATTGACCTTGATAATTTCAAAACCCTGAACGATACGCATGGACATGATTTTGGTGACATGCTGCTGGAGCTGGTGGCGCAGCGTATTGTCGAGAGTGTACGTATCAGGGATACCGTAGCGCGGCTGGGAGGGGATGAGTTTGTGGTGGTGTTGGACGGCCTGAGTAAGGATTTGCAGGTTGCAGCACAGGAGGCGGGAGGGGTTGCAGAGAAAATCCTGGCAACTTTCCTGGCGCCTTTCCATCTTTCCGGATATGAGCATTATTCTTCCAGCAGCGTCGGTGTCGCCTTATTTGGTGCCCAGCAGCAAGTGACTGTCGATGAGCTGCTGAAGCGGGCGGATGTGGCCATGTACCAGGCCAAGGCAGCGGGCAGGAACACATTCCGTTTCTTTGATCCTGCCATGCAGGCACTCATCACTCAGCGCGCCGCCATGGAAGAGGATTTGAGGCAGGCGTTGGCGCGCAATGAATTGGTGCTCTTTTATCAGTCTCAGGTGGATGAAGCGGCGAAGCTGTTTGGTGCGGAGGTGTTATTGCGATGGCAACATCCAAGGCACGGCTTGTTGTCCCCCGCAGGATTTATTTCCCTGGCTGAGGAAACCGGGTTGATACTGCCGATAGGCAACTGGGTTTTGAAGACTGCTTGTTTGCAGTTGGTGGCTTGGTCCAAACGGGCAGAAACTTCTGCGCTGAGCCTGTCAGTCAATGTCAGCGCACGCCAGTTCCGTCAGCCGGATTTTGTTGAGCGGGTACTGGCCATCCTCAATGAAACCGGTGTTGACCCTATGTACCTCAAGCTTGAGCTGACCGAGAGCATGCTGGTGGAAAACATTGAGGACATGATCATCAAGATGAATGCCCTCAAGGCGATGGGGGTGGGGTTCTCCATGGATGATTTTGGCACCGGATATTCATCATTGTCCTATCTCAAGCGTTTGCCATTGTCGCAGCTGAAAATTGACCGGACCTTTGTGCGCGATGTCCTGATTGACGCAAACGATGCATCTATTGTGCGTACCATTATTGCCCTAGGGCAGGGTCTGGGCCTGAAGGTGATTGCCGAAGGAGTAGAAACCCAGGAGCAGCAAGCATTCCTGGCACAAAATGGCTGCCTGGCCTATCAAGGCTATTTGTTCGGCATGCCTGCACCTTTAATCCGGTTTGAGCAGGAATTTGGATTGGCCTGAGCGGTTGACATTCAATGGAGTATCGGGAACTATTCCCTCATGTCATGAAAAAATTTCATGGCAATGATGTATTCATATGAGGAGAAAGTATGAAAAAAGCTCTATTGGTGATCTTTTCCGCGGGCGTATTGAGCGGCTTGTCTTTGGGAGCACAGGCGGCAGATGAAGAGTTTTATGGCGTGATCGAGAGCCGTCCGCAAGGAGATGTCGGGACATGGGTGATTGGTGGGCGCAAGCTGAATGTGACCAAGGATACCGAACTGGAAGAGGACCATGGTCCCCTGGTCAAGGGCGCCTGTGTGGAAGTGGAAATTGAGGACGGCCTGGTGCATGAAATCGAAAGCAAGAAAAAAGAAAAGTGTACTAAATAAAATTGACCGGCTGTAGTCGGAGACACTCCCGGAAACCCCTTGGAAACTCCAAGGGGTTTTTCATTTAAGGGATCCTTACTGCAATAGAGGGTGTACGCTATGCAGTAGAATACGGTCAAGTTGCTGCTTACTATTGTTCATGCTTGATGACTGGATGGGGGACGCCATGTTGGGTGGGATACGTTTTTGCGCGGTTTTGCTGTTAATGAGCTCGATGACGGCATGGGCTGCTCCATTGGTAACTTTGTACAAGGATGCCAATTGTGGATGTTGCCAAAAATATGTTGCCTATTTGCGGCAGCATGGATTCAAGGTGGAAGCATTTGATCGTGCTGATATGCAGCAGATCAAGCAGAAGTATGGCGTCTCCAGGGTGGCGAGCTGTCATACTGCACTGGTTGGCGGTTACGTGGTGGAAGGCCATGTACCTGTCGCTGCGATCAACAGGCTGCTCAAGGAAAAACCCGCCATTATTGGCATCAGCGTGCCGGATATGCCGATGAATTCTCCCGGCATGGGTGAGATGAAGCCAGGGGCGCTCACGGTCTACAACATTCCTGCTAACGGCCAGCAACCCAAGGTATTCTCGGTGGAATAAACATGATTGGCCGTGATCCCGGTCCAGGGATTAATAGCCTTTAAAAATCGCTCTGATCGGTGTATTGAAACTTCAATATTGCTATATGCTACTGCATCGGTGATCACATTGTGTGATGACTGGGGCCCTGTACAGGGGGAGACAACTCAACTTTTTCCTGAGATGCAGATACCATGCAACAACCAGCCTCTTCCATAGATATTGCACGCCAGACCCTGATGCAACTGGCGTCGCGCAAGATCCAGCCTACACCCGATAATTTCCGTACGGTTTATGATGAGATTGCCGGTGTTAAATCCGCAGACAGTTCGATTGAGCTTGCAAACACTTTGAACGAAGTCCTGGTGAACGCCGGGCAACAGAATCCCAAATATATTGCGGCTGCCCAATCTGTCAGGCAGTCGATAGAAAGCCGTAATTGGACGAAGCTGGCAGAGCAGTTAGGCAATCTGTTACCTGTTTCCAGTGTGGTAGATGATGATGTGAGCTGGCCTGCAACAATACGCAACTTGTTGAAGCAGCTGGAAATGAGCCACAAGGGTGTGACCTTGACGCGCAAGCGGGATGGCCTGAACCGCCTGCTCAGCAAATTTGAGCATGATGAAGCATTGCCGCAGAAAATCCAGGCCCTGATCAACTCATGGGGTATCACCAGCAGTGACGAGGTCGAGGTGGTTGATTCTGTGGATGACGTTGCAGCACCATTGGTCAATGCGGTGCCGGCATACACCGAAAAACCAAAAGAGCCCGCCCGCGAATATTACGCACGCATATCCGACTATTGGCGCGACATGCTGATGAGGACATTGGGCCTGATCATTATTCCTCAATTGGCAGCCCTGCCGGAGATGGCGCAAAAGGCAGAGGCCGTATTGGCGGATATCAAGTTGGCCTATTCGGAGGAAGATGTACTACGCCAGGGTGAAAATCTCAAATCCATTTTGTTTACGCTGGAAATGCATGGTGATACACAGCACCGGATTCATGAAGCCTTGCTGCAGTTACTGCGCTTGTCAACGACCAGTATGAGCGAGCTGGTGATGGAGGATAAATGGCTGCATGGGCAAACCCTGATACTACGGGATATTCTTGCCCGTCCGCTTAATCTGGACATGCTCTACGACGCCGAGAGCAGCTTCAAGGAGCTGGTTTTCAAGCAGGGGCAGATCAAGCCTCGCCTGATTGATGCCAGGGATGCGGTCAAGAAGATGGCTGAAATATTTGTCGTACGCTTGGCGGATATGACGGAAAGCACCAGCGAATACCAGAACAAGATCGATGGATACAAGCAGCGCATTACCGAGACCGAAGATATCCTGGAACTCAACAGCCTTATCAACAGCATGATGGAGGACACCCGGAACATAGGCCTGAACATACGCCAGTCCCGGGAAATGCTGAGTGAGACACAACTGAAAGTGATTGAGGCAGAGCGCCTGATCGATGAGCTGACATCCAAGCTGGAATACTTTAGCGAGGTGGCCCATGAGGATTATCTGACAGGCACTCTCAATCGTCGCGGCATGGAAGAAGCGCTGGAGCGAGAGTTTGACCGGGCCGACCGGCATTCCACCCAGCTCAGTGTTGCCATGATGGATGTTGATCACTTCAAGCAGCTCAATGACAAGTTGGGCCATGCTACGGGAGACAAGGCTTTGGCTCATTTGGCCAAGGTCATCAAGGAGTCCCTGCGTACGACCGATGTGCTGGCACGCTATGGTGGCGAGGAGTTTATTATCATCTTGCCCGGGACTGGTGAAACGGAGGCGGTAGATATCATAAGGCGTTCCCAGCGCGAGCTGACGCGAAGCTTCTTCATGCACAAAAATGAGCGTGTGCTTATCACGTTCAGTGCGGGCGTTGCCGAGCGCAAGCAGGACGAACCTTCCGCCGAGCTGCTGCCCCGGGCAGATACTGCTTTATACAAGGCCAAGCAGAGCGGGCGCAACCGTGTAGTGGGAGCGGATGGGCAGGATGCTTGAAATCGAGTTTGGCTCAGGCCTGTACCAGGCCAGCCTGGATTTGCGGCAGCTAGTGCTACGGACCCCGCTGGGTTTGATATTAAGTGAAACAGACTTGGCAGGCGAAGAGGCCCAATGGCATTGGGGATTGGAGCAGGATCACGTATTGCAGGCGTGCGTCGTGATCAAGCCACAGCATAAGCCGGTTGCAAAACTGCGGCAAATGGCCGTTGCCCCTTCGCTGCAAGGTTGTGGATTCGGGCGACAGTTGCTGATGCAGGCAATAGCATGTCTGGGCGAGCGCGGTTTTACCGAACTCACGCTGGATGCAAGGCAAACGGCAGTGAGCTTTTATCGCCGTGCCGGCTTTGTTGAGCAAGGGCAGTATTTCCTGCAGGTGGGGATTCCGCATATCGCCATGAGCAAACGTATATAGGCGCTGCTTAATGCTTCGGAGCATTCTTGATGGATCAGGCACATTGGTGCGATGGAGGGGGACATGCTAGGATGTATCGATATTGATGCGTTGCAGTGAGCGTTCTTCCCCCTGCTTTCTCGTGTGATAACAGTGAAAGCGCATGACATTCCGGCATCATCATTTAACCATTTAGCTAGTTGATATATTGATTAATCCTGAACGCCTTTCGCAATTGGCACTGGGCATGCTTATCCTGATCGTGGCGGGAATTTTTATTGGAGGCGAGGCACCTGGTGCTGGCGGTTTATTTACACCGCCATGGGACAAGGTCGTCCATTTCCTTGCTTTCGGCGCCATAGGCGTCTTGTCCGGCCTGGCGTTTCCGCGTGTGCCGTTGCTCTTGATCTGGCTGCTGGTGATTGCTGTTGGTGCTGCTGACGAGTTCCATCAGATATTTATCCAGGGGCGCCAAGCAGGGTTGGATGACCTCCTGGCAGATGCAGTGGGCGGGTTTGCTGCGCTGCCTGTGATTGCCGTATTAAGGAAATGGTGGATTTATTAGGCCTCTCGAATTCTGTCATCGAAATAAGTTTTGCATCATAAGATATTGGTGGGATAGGGCTCGCCAATTCTTCAATTCAGCATAAGCAACCTATATGCAGTCCAATATCCAAGAAAACGAATCATCCTATCCTTTACGCAATCCGGCATTCATCCGCCTGCTGGCGTTTCGGGTGAGTATTACCTTTTCCTACCAGATCATGGCGGTGGTGGTGGGATGGCATATTTACCAGCTTACACATGATCCCCTGTCACTGGGGTTGATAGGCCTTGCGGAGGTCTTTCCTTATTTCTGTACCGCATTGTTTGCCGGGCATGCAGTGGATCATTATTCCAGGCGTATGTTTGGCGTCATGGCCAGTGTCGTCCTCACTTTTAATGCATTGATTCTGGCTGCCATTGGGGCTGGCTTGGTATTGCCTGATAGCGAGTCCTCACTGTTTATCTATGCCTCTGTCGCTTGTGTGGGATTTGCACGTGCTTTTATCGGACCTTCCTACGGTGCGCTGTTTGCTTTGGTATTGCCTCGCCAGCAATTTGCACGTGCTGCAAGCATTGGCAGCTCTGTCTTGCAGACAGGGCTGGTGCTAGGGCCTGCGATCGGCGGTGGCATGATCGCCTTGGCAGGCATCAGCGCAGCTTATCTTGCTTCTGCCTTATTTTCCCTGTTTGCGGTGGTTGCCATGCTGAGCCTGAAGGTCAAGGAGCCACCAGCGACGGATAGCGCGCCCGTATTTGCCAGCATTGCGCAAGGCTTGCGCTTTGTATTTGGCAACCAGATCATGCTGGGTGCGCAGGCGCTTGATATGTTTGCCGTGCTGTTCGGCGGCGCGGTAGCCATGCTGCCCATGTTTATCCACGATATATTCCATTATGGTCCGGAAGGCCTCGGGATATTGCGTGCCGCTCCTGCTATTGGCGGGATTGCCACCGGGATATGGTTGACACGCCATCCAGTGAACCTGCATGCCGGACGCATTCTGCTGGTTGCCGTGGCTGGGTTTGGCCTCAGTATTATTGCATTTGCGCTGAGTGGCAGTTTCTGGATGGCGGCGGCCCTGTTATTGATTTCCGGGATATGTGACGGTGTTTCGGTTGTGGTGCGTACCACCATCATGCAGTTGATCACGCCGGATGCCATGCGTGGCCGGGTATCCGCGATCAATGGTATTTTTATCGGTTCATCCAACGAGCTGGGCGCATTTGAGTCCGGCATGATGGCGCGCCTGATGGGCCTGATTCCATCCGTGATATTTGGCGGGGCAATGACAGTTGCGGTGGTAGGGACTGTGGCCAGGTTTGCGCCAGGTCTGCGCAAACTGAACATGCGAGACCTGCACTGATTTCAAGAGCTGGCTAGGGCTGGATGGGAAACAATTTCTTATCACCGAGGGCTTTGGCGATTTCGTCATAGACCAGCCGTATCCGATCCGGCACCGGGCCTCGTTGTGGACGATATACATACAGATCCCATGAGGGAGCAATGTGTTCATCAAGCACCGTGACCAGATGCCCGCTTTTAATATATGGAATGACCAGCGGTGCGCCAATCTGGGCAAAGCCTATGCTGTCCAAAGCGAGATCAAGTTCTACGCTGGAGTCATCAGTGATGAAACTTGCCATTTTGGGAGTCAGCTGCTGTCCGTCGGCAAAGAACCAGGGCCAGGTCTTGCCACTACTTTTGTCGACGAGGGCGATAGTGGGATGATCATGCAGTTCCTGCAAGGTGCGTGGCCTGCCGCTACGTGCTACCAGCTCTGGCGTGCCAACTATCAGAAAGGATACTTTGGACAAGGCGCGTGCCACAAAGCTGCTGTCGCGTAAAAAGCCGACCCTGACCCCGATATCAATCTGTTGTTCCACCACATCACTGTGCGTATCCGACAAGCGAAGATCAATGGTGATCTGCGGATGCTCGCGGGATATCTTGCCCAATAGCGGCACCAGGAAGCGCTTGCCGATGACGATGGGGGCCGTGATACGGACTATGCCGCTCATCTCGCTGGCAAGCTGTTTGCCTGACCGCAGGAATAATTCGTCCACATCAGCAATGGTGTCGCGTGCGCGTAGTGCCAGTTGCTCACCAAATTCGGTAATACGCATTTGCCGCGTGTTGCGGTAGAACAATGGCTCTGCAAGGATTGCTTCAAGCTCCTTCACTGCGCGCGTGACGGCCTGTGGCGATACCCCAAGGCGAATGGCTGCCTCCTTGAAGCTGGAGGCTTCGGCAGTAGCGCAAAAGATGCGCATCATTTCCAGGCGATTGAGCATGATGGGACGATAGGAAGGTTGATGTCGCAATTATTCCATATTATGGAATTCTAAAATAAATATATTTCCATTTATTCAATAGGGGAATTTCCGCATACTCTCGGCATATAGTTGATTTTAAACGATATATTCAAGTATATATAACGTTATCAACAGGATTTTTGCTTTTTATGAGGGAAACGCTTCATGGTCAGTTTGAATATCAACGGCAAGGACAGGCAACTGGATGTGCCCGGTGAAATGCCAATCCTCTGGGCCCTGCGTGACATCGAGCACCTGACTGGTACCAAGTTTGGCTGCGGTATGGCGCTGTGCGGAGCCTGTACCATTCACCTGGATGGTGAGCCAGTACGCTCTTGTGTCACCCCTGTGTCGGCGGCAGCCGGTAAGAAAATTACAACGGTGGAGCAGATTTCCGCTGACCCGGTGGGAAAAGCCGTGCAAAAAGCCTGGCTGGATCTTGGAGTAGCGCAATGCGGATACTGCCAGGCTGGCCAGGTGATGTCTGCTACTGCCCTGTTGAAAGCAACGCCCAATCCCAGCGATGAAGAGATTGATGAAGCCATGAGCGGCAATATCTGTCGTTGTGGAACCTATCCGCGCATCCGTGCAGCCATCAAGCAGGCAGCAACAGGAGCGGAAAAATGAGTCTGGAGATTGAACTGGATTTGCCCAACCTCAGCCGCCGCCAGTGGCTGAAGGGCGCGGGCGCCATCACTGGTCTGGCATTGACTATCGGTGTTAGCGGACTGGTACGTGCAGCGGTGGAAGAGCCCAAGAAATTTGGCGGTGACGCCATGCCGGGTGGCCTCAAGGATGATGCACTGGTGTTTGTCTCCATCGGGACGGACGGCATTGTCAGCATCGTGGCCCATCGCTCTGAAATGGGCCAAGGTGTGCGCACCAGCTTGCCTATGGTGGTAGCGGACGAGCTGGAGGCTGACTGGAGCAAGGTACGTGTGGTGCAGGCTGAAGGCAATGAAGCCAGGTACGGCAACCAGAATACCGACGGATCACGCAGCATACGCCATTCCTTTGAGCCGATGCGACGCGTGGGTGCGACGGCCCGCCACATGCTGGAAACCGCGGCGGCGGCCCAATGGGGAGTGCCAGTCAATGAGGTGGAAGCCAGGCATCATGAGGTCATCAATAAACGCACGGGCAAGAAGCTAGGCTACGGCGAACTTGCGACCGCGGCTGGTAAGCTCGCGGTACCTGCGCGTGAGAGCCTGCACTTGAAAACGCCAGCACAGTTCCGCTATATCGGTAAGCAGAATACACGCAATATTGATGGCCGGAAGATCGTGACTGGCGCTACGCATTACGGTATCGATACCCAGCTGGACGGCATGCTGCATGCGGTGATTGCGCGTCCCCCCGTGTTTGGTGGCAAAGTGAAGAGCTTTGATGCGAGTACCGCGTTGAAAGTGCCAGGCGTGGTAAAGGTGCTGGAGCTCAAGGGCAGCAATTTACCACCGCTGTTCCATCCGCTGGGCGGTATTGCCGTGCTCGCAACCAACACATGGTCTGCGACCAAGGGGCGTGAAGCGCTCAAGATCACCTGGGATCACGGCCCAAATGCCAGTTATAACTCGCCTGCCTTCAGGAAAACACTGGAAGCCGCTGCCCGTAAACCGGCCAAGGCGGTACGCAATAACGGCAATGCGAGTGCAGTATTGGCCAAGGCCAAGCAAAAATTTGAGGCGGAGTATTACCAGCCCCATATTGCGCACTCCTCCATGGAGCCGCCTGCTGCTACGGTGCGTATCATCAACGGCAAGTGCGAAGCCTGGGCCTGCGTGCAGGCGCCACAGGCCACGCTTGAAACAGTAGCAGCGCACTTGGGATTCAAGCCAGAAGACGTCAAGATCAATGTCACCTTGCTGGGTGGCGGGTTTGGTCGTAAATCCAAGCCGGATTTTGTCGCTGAGGCAGCACTCCTGTCACAAGCCATAAAAGGCAAGCCGGTCAAGGTGACCTGGACCCGTGAGGATGATATTCACCATGATTATTTCCACACGGTCTCCCTGGAGCGCATTGAGTGCGCGCTTGATGAAAAAGGCCTCCCCACGGCCTGGCTGCACCGTACCACGGCGCCTACCATTGCATCGACATTTGTGGCTGGCGCCAAAGGTGGCGCACCATTTGAGCTGGGCATGTCAGCGGTGAACATGCCGTTCAATATTCCTAATGTGCGGGTGGAAACCCCTGAAGTGGCTGCCCATACCCGTATAGGCTGGTTCCGCTCAGTGTCCAACATTCCGCATGCGTTTGCAGTGCAGTCTTTTGCTGCTGAACTGGCACACAGGGCAAAGCGCGATCACAAGGATTACCTGCTTGACCTGCTCGGACCGGCCCGCAAGATCAACCCTGATGATATTTCCGATAGCTGGAATTATGGGGAGTCGCCTGAGCGTTATCCGCTGGATATCGGCCGTATGCGCAATGTGATTGAATTGGCGTGCAAGAAAGCGGGATGGGGTCGTAATTTGCCCAAAGGACACGGCCTGGGCCTGTCGTTGTGCTATAGCTTTGTGACGTATGTCGCCACCGTGGTTGAGGTCGTGGTCGCGGACAATGGTGAAATCAGCATTCCCCGCGTAGACCTGGCAGTGGATTGCGGTCCGCAGGTGAATCCTGACCGCATACGCTCACAGGTGGAAGGCGCTTGTATCATGGGTGCCAGCTTGGCGTTGAGCGGCGAGATTACGTTCAAGAACGGGGTTGCCGAGCAAAGCAATTTTCACCAATATGAAGTGCTGCGCATCAACGAAGCCCCGCGGGATATTCAGGTGCATATTGTGGAACACGGCTTGGATGTTCCACTGGGCGGCATAGGTGAACCTGCCACGCCGACCATTGCGCCTGCCCTCTGCAATGCCATTTTTGCGGCAACGGGCAAACGGATACGTACCTTGCCTATCCGTGATCAGTTGAGCAAGGCTTAAGCCATGGCCATTATGCATGCACTGGATCAGGAAGTGCTTGAGCAGGCGTTGGCATGGCTGAATGCCGACCATGAGGTGCATCTTTTCACCGTGGTGCAAACCTGGGGCTCTGCGCCACGCCTGCCGGGCGCTTTGCTGGCGGTGCGTGATGATGGTCAATTGGTTGGCTCGGTTTCTGGGGGGTGTATTGAGGATGATCTGGCTGACAAAGCCAGGGAAGGCGTACTGCCCACCAAGACCGCGCTGCTTGAGTATGGGGTCAGCCGTGATGAGGCGCAGCGTTATGGCATCCCTTGTGGAGGACGGTTACAGATATTTGTTGAGCCATTGAAAAGTACGCAGCACATCCAGCTGTTGCTGCAAAGTCTGCATGAGCGCCGTTTGGTGAAGCGATCTGTACGCCTGGGTACTGGCGAAGTCATGCTGGCCGATGCGATGCCAGGCTCGGTGGCAGCGCTGGATGGCGACTGGTTCCACAGCTATTTCGGCCCACAGTGGAGGCTGCTCATCATCGGAGCCAATCAGCTCGGTGCTATGCTGGCCAGTATGGCGCAAGCCCTGGAATTTCAGGTATTGATGTGTGACCCGCGTGAGGAAATGCGCGCGCAGTGGCGTGTGGATAGTGTGAGCTGGCAAGCAGGTATGCCGGACGATGTGGTGCTGGATATTACGCCTGATTCCTTTACCGCCATTGTAGCCGTGACTCACGATCCCAAGCTGGATGACATGGCCCTGCTGGAAGCACTCAGGTCAGAAGCGTTCTACATAGGTGCCCTGGGCTCCAGACTCAATCAGGAAAAGCGCCGCGAACGCCTGCGCATGTTTGACTTGAATGACGAGGAAATTGGCCGGTTGCATGGCCCGGTAGGCTTGCCGATTGGCAGCCGGACGCCCGCTGAAATCGCTGTCGCCATCCTGGCCGAGATCATCCAGATTCGCTCTCAACAACGTGCTGCCGCACTCACCAGCCAGTCAATTGCCCAGGCTTTCCCTACAGGCAGTGCTTGCGCCAGTTAAGCCATGTTCTAGGCCCTGGGCAAACTAGCTTAGCTGGAGCTTAGTCGCTCCATATCTTCCCAAGTATCAATGTCTTGCAGGATGCCCGGGTCGTTACATTCCAGAAAATGAATCTCCTGCGCATGGCGACGCAGGATGGATCGTGCCCCTTCATCACCATTTAAGTCAGCGAGTTCTGCAAAAAAACGCTTATTGAAACCCACCGGGTGACCGCGTTGCTGCTGATACGTCGGTACCACAATGCCAGCATCAGTTTCCAGTTGTTGCCTGATGCTGGCGATGGTCTGCGGGTGAATAAAGGGCATATCCGCCAGCGCAATCACAATGGCATCAGGCGGCGGGTTGCGAGAAGAGACATGGCGCACAGCGACAGCCAAGCTGTCTGCCATTTCCTGCTCATGCGCTTGACAGGTCAATACCCTCAATCCGGCACTTGACATCAGCTCTGCAAGCTCAGGCACCTCAGGCCTGGTGATTGCCAGGCTATCGGGAAGCGCTGTAATCAGGTTGTGGGCGGAAACAGCAGCAGTTGGCTGGTCTGCTTGCAGTGGCTGGAGCAACTTGTTGCCGCGAGTAAAACGGCGAGAGTGTCCAGCGGCAAGCAGAATGCCTGTAATTCTCATTGCACAGAGGGTTGCTCTGGCTCATCAACCACAGGTTCTGAGGCTGGGGCTTCCTTCTTGGGTTTGCGTGGCTGCTTTCGGCGTGCCTCCAATGAGCGGGCCAGGGATGCGTCCCGTGCGGTCACTTGCCCTGCCGGATTGCCTTCCAGGTCAATGCGAGGCGCATTTTCAACGATGCTTGCCCAATAGCGGGTGCCGCGACACCAAGTCTTGATTGCTTCCGTAATCGTCGCTTCATCTAGTCCAATCTCCTTGGATTTTGCAATGAGGTCTTGGTAAATGCCAATCTTGAGTGGAAGCTTGGGTGCCGGGTTCTTGGGAAATGTCTTGGGGAAATGCTTTTGCAACCTGCCAATTGCAAGCACTACCGGGTCAACCGGATTGGCCGTTGCCGGCTTGCGCGGTACGCCCTTTGGCTTGGCCGGGTGCTCTGCCTTTGCTGTGGCGGCCAGTTGTTTTTTCAGTTCTGCGAGTTGTTCAAAGCCCATGGTGGTATCTGGAAAAAGAGAAAAAGGGATTCTACTACTGAAATCACGAGGATTATGCTGCTAATCACATAGTAAGCATTACAGCACAGAGTATGCCAGCTACTTTAACGCTGCGGGCCGGGGAGCAGGAGCTTGGGAAAGTCATGAAAAATCATAGGTGGCGAATGGATCATGGTTATTCCCCTGCCTGGTTTGCATGATGAATAATTACCCGGATTCCTTTGGGCTTATGGTTTCCAACGTCTACCCGTGACAATCCAGCCAAAAAAGACAGCTTCCAATAAAACACGCAGTGAACGCTGAGTAGACCGCTTGGTTGAATTCAGCTCGAGCTTATCTGGTGCTATGAATTCTGATAACAATTCTTTCGTGATATCTAAATATTCAATATGCACCATAAATGTTTGCGTATTGTAATCCTTGACATGCATGCCAGGATAAAGCTTGCTGAAGCTGCCGCCTCGAATAAAGAATGGAATTTCATAAGCATCTAGCATTGCCGAAATCACTGCCGCCTCAGATTCCGATATGGGTGAATATACAGGAAGCATAAAATTACTTAGCTTGCTGCCTGTACTGGTGTATCCAGCGCTTGTTTCAACCGATACATAAATTCCCGGCGCACACTACTCTTATCCTGCGGCTTCACCTGGAGGCGGCCGCGCAACACGGCAGTTTCATGGTCCATTTGCTCGATACCGGCAATTTCCAGGTCGCTGTCTATCTTGTCCTTGTAATCTTTATCAGTACGTAGCTCAGCGCCAATCTCGCGCATGGCCTGCATGATATGGTTGAAATCGCTCATCACTGGCACTTTGAGGTCAATCACCGCATAGGCAAAGTCGCGGCTCATGTTGCTGACGGTAGTGATGACGCTGTTGGGAATGAAGTGCACGCTGCCTTCATAATCGCGCAGGCGGATGTGGCGCAGAGTGACCTCTTCCACGATACCCTGTTTGCCTGCGGCTTCTATCGAGTCTCCCTGGCGAATCTGGTTTTCCAGCAGCATGACGAGGCCATTGAAGTAATCCTTGACCAGGCTTTGAGCGCCAAAGCCGACGGCCACTCCAACAATTCCGGCAGCAGCCAGAATGGGGGCGATGGAAATGCCTAGCTCATGGAGTATTTCAACGACGGCAATACCGCCAATCACAGTGGTAGCGATATAGCTGATCACGCGCCCTAAGGTTTCTATGCGTTTGAGTTCTTCCAGGTTTTGCTGGGCATGCTGGCGCAGCCTGCCTTTCAGCAGGCGGATGGCGTTGCTGCTGAGGCGGATAAGGATGAGGGCTGCGATAATGACCAGGATAATCCTTAGGCCGGACTGGATGAAGTGTGTGAGACTTTCAGCGTTGGAGATACCCAATGAGTTTAGATATTGTTCCATATGCTTCCTTTGCTAGTGGTTAAAGTTGCAGCCAGTAAAAGCCCAGTGGCGGAATCACCAGTTGGCCATGACGGGTGGACAATACTTTATCGCTGTATAGCTCACGTACCTGGCTGTGCCCGAACACATTCACTGCTTCCAGCTCTTTCAAATCCAATGTTTGTGGAGCTGTATCGAAATTGGCAACTACCAGCACACGGGAATGAATGCCGCTGGAGGTGAAACGCAGGAATGCAAACAGGTGCGGGTTGCCGATGGTCAGCATCTCACGGTTGTTGAGATCGGCAAATGCCGGGATCTGCTTGCGGATGGCGAGGATTTTCTTGATAGGGTGGAAAATACGGTGTTCCACCGTGCCTTCGATATGGCGTTTTTCTGCGTTCTCCCAGTTCAGTCGTGGCCGATGTACCCAGCGGCTGTCATGGTGCTTGTTCTCGTCGGTCAGGTAAGTGTTGTCGTTCAGGGTGCCGATGGAGTCACCGTAGTACAGCAACGGGATACCGCCGAACGAGGCGATCATGCTGTGCAGCAGAATGATGGTCTTGATGCTGATGTCGATGGCGGTCTCGTCCTGGTTCAGCAAGGCAGCTTCCAGCCCTGCCAGCGAAGCCAGGGATCCGGAAATACGGGCATCGCCGGTTTTCTCGTTGCGGCCGAAGGCAACGCCAGTGGCGGTGGAAGCCGGGTATTGGCCAGTGTAGTAATCCACCAGGAAGCGGCGGTGCGCCTGGGGGTCATAACCTGCTTCGCGGATATCGTTGTCATCGAAACCCAGGCCGATGTCGTCATGGCAGCGGATGTAATTGAGCCAGGTGGCACGGTCCAGTTTGGTTGGCAGGCTGCGTACGCCTTTTTCCAGCAGGGTGGCTTTCTTGGTAGCGACTGCCTCCCAGAGTAAAGCCATGAATGTGGCGTTGTAGGCGATCTCGCACTCCTTGGCATTGACTGCGTCCTCGCCGAAGTACTTGATGATTTCCACTGGCGCGACAATGGCTTCGGCGATGAACAGTGCGCCCGGGGCCGTGACCTGGCAGCAGTCTTTCATCAATTGCAGGATGAGGTGGGCTTCACGCTCGTTCTGGCAGGTGCTGCCCACTTTTTTCCAGAGGAATGCCACTGCATCAAGCCGGATCACGTCGGCGCCGTGGTTGGCCCAGAACAGGATGATGTCTATCATCTCGATGAAGACAGCCGGGTTCTTGTAGTTGAGGTCCCATTGGAAGTCATTGAAAACCGTCATTACCCACTTGCCCATTTCCTCGTTCCAGGTGAAGTTACCCGGCGCGGTTTCGGGGAAGACCTCAGGCATGGTCTGTTCAAACAGGTCAGGTATTTTCCGGTCGGAATAGGTGTAGTAGTAATCCTGGTATTTCTTGTTGCCCTTGCGTGCTTTCCTGGCCCATTCATGCTCATCGGAGGTATGGTTGACCACGACGTCCAATATCAGCAGCATGTCGCGTGAGCGCATATCGGCACTCAGCCTGTCCAAATCTTGCAGGGTGCCGTATTTGCTATCTATCTTGCGGAAGTCGCGCACTGCATAACCGCCGTCGTTACGCCCCTTGGGGCCGTCCAGCAGCGGCATGACATGCACCAGGTTGATACCCAGCTCCTGCAGGTAGTCCAGCTTGCTGTGCATTCCGTTAATGCTGTCTGCGTATTCCTGGCAATAAAGCGTATATCCTGCCAGTTTTTGACTCAGGAACCAGTCGTGGTCTTTTTCGCGCGCAAGATCGCGTTGACGTAATTCGGTGGGGCGGTTGGTATATTGCCTGGCCATCACATCCACTAGTTTGTGCATCTGCAGGCGGAAATCGCGGCGATCACCATAGAGCTGGTGGAATAAGGAGTGAATGGCATAGAAATTAGCCCCAAGGCGGATGTAAAAATGCTTGAGGTCATCACAATCGACCTTGGGGTCAAGTCCGATCAGGATGTCGTTGAGTAAAGAGTGGGAAACTTGTTCATACATGCCGGTTCACTTTCTTTTTTATTGATCGCCTTTGCAACAGGACGTGCGTGCCTGGGTTAGTACTCGACCACAGGTTCTGGCTCAATCTCGTCAAAGCGGTAATGTTCAATGCCTTCCAGGATACCCGCAGCACAATGACCCTGGGCAAAATAAACCTGCTCAATGCCGCGTAACTTTTCCAGCTCCTCACTGTGGTTGCCCACCACCACGCCGAGGGTATCGCCCACCAGCATTTCATGATCATTGCCTGAGTCCCCTGCTACCAGGAAGTTCCGTAACGGTACTTTCCATTTGTATGCAAGATAGCGAATGGCATGACCCTTGGATGCACGGATGGGCAGGATGTCAAGAAACTCGCCATGGGAGTAGATCAACTGGGCAAAAAGTTGTTGGTCACGCAGCTGGCGGTTGATATCTTCCAGCGAGGGCATTTTTTCCTGGTCAACGATATAACTCAGTTTGAATTCCCGCTGGTTCTCTGAAGCCTGCAAGGTCAAGCCGGGGAACTTGTTCATGGCTATGGCAAGGTCATCACGTCGCCACTTGTGGCGAATATGGTTGGCCCAGCCAGTGTCCGGAATCAGGCGTGAGCCGTAATGGATTTCACTACCGACCGAGGTGATCAATACTTCCGGAATAGGCACCTGCCATTCCTTGAGGACGGCGACTGCGCTTTCCAAGGGGCGGCCTGTGGCAATGCCGAACGCCTGCTTGCCTTTGTGGGCCTTGAGCCAGGCTATCAATTGACGCAGGGAGCGCTTGTCCCCCAACAGGGTGTTGTCGATATCGCTGATCAAGGCGGAATTCACCAGCGGCATATAGGATTTTCCTGAGTCCAAAGTAATGACGAGCTGGCGGCGCCAGCGTTTGCGATCACGCCTCAATACATGGCGTACCTGTCTCATATAGGCATTCACATGCGCTTGCCAGTTGTAATGGCGCTTGATGCCGGTCAGTCCGTTCTTGGCCCAGGTACGCCAGCGTTTCTTGTCTGACAGGATTTCCCTGAGCGCCTGGGCAATGGCGCCGCTATCCAGTGTATTGGCGAGCAGGCCGCTGCGACAATTGTGTGCAATATCGCGTGGACCGCCATCATCCGGTGCAACAAAAGGCAGGCCGCTGGCGGCGGCCTCAATTAGGGTGAGACCAAATGGTTCGGTCAGAGCGGCGTTGACAAATACGCCACGCCTGCGTGCTGCCAGCCGGTAAAGCTCGGGGATATCGTCCTGTGTGACATGCTTGGGGATGGATACCTTGCCCCATAAGTCATAGCGGTCTATATCCAGTAATAAGTCCCGCATGACCTGCTGCTGCGATTCTTCCAGGGTACGTATGTCTTCTCGTGTACCTGCCACGATGAGCAGGTTGGCTTGTTGCTGTAGCTCAGGATCTTCGCCAAACGCGGTGACCAGGCCTTTCAGGTTCTTGCGCATCTCTGGACGGCATATCGTGAGGATGAGCGGCTTGTCAGGGTCAGAAAAAAACCGGTCTATATTTTGCTGCAGGCCGGAAGATATTTTCTTTCGTCCCGGCGGGGAAAAGCGGGATGTATTGGTGCCGGGAGGAATCACGCGGAAGCGCTGGTGGTCGAAGTGACGGTATGTGCTGTATTGCTCATCAATTTCCTGCTGTGTGCTGGTGATGATCATGGAGGCATGCTCCAGTACGGACTCTTCCACCGCAATGCGACGCTCGAAATTGAATTGCCGTTCTATGCTCTGGGGCTTCTTGCCGGATGCCAGCAAGCGCTCACGTTTGGGGTGCCCCAGCGAGTGGCCGGTATGTACCTGTGGAATGCCCAGCAGCAGTGACAGCTGTTGCCCGACATAGCCGGCATCTGCGTAATGCGTATGCAATAAGTCTGGCAGGCGCCCGCCTTGGCTACGCAGGAAGTGCAGGCACTGATCCACCATCTGGTCCAGGTGCGGCCATAAGGACTCCTTGCGCAAATAGCGCTTGGGGCCGCATGGCAGGCGGATGATACGGGCGTTGTCCTCAAGGTTTTCGCAGGGGCGGCTGTAATCCTCAGGCAGGCTGTCGTCGTCAATCAGGCGTGTGAGCAGGTCTACTTTTTCTACCAGTGCATGCTTGGAAAGCGCATGTGCCAATTCCACCACATAGGTAATCTGACCCCCTGTATCTGCATCACGGCCCAGTTCGAGGTTCTCAGAGCGGATCAGCCCATGCATGCTGATCATCAGGATGTAGATGGGGCGCTCATTATGTTTTTCTGGTGGCGTCATATCTGCCATTCCTTGAGAAATTGCAGATAAAAATCGGAAGACTTGGGCGCGGCACCGCGTACAGTACACAGGGCGGCAGCAAACTGGTTGGCCCGTTGCAGTGTGATGTCCTTTGGCCAGTCCTTGAGTATGCCGAGAATATAGGCAGCGGCAAAGCCATCACCTGCCCCTACCGTGTCAACGAGTGCATCCGGCAGTTCGGTGCCCTTGATCTCGGTAACCGTGCCATGTTGATCCATCAACCATGCGCCTCCTGCTCCTACAGTAACAAGTACTATGTCTAGGTTAAAACGCTTGATCATCGCGGAAGCATGTTCCAGCGCAGTCTTGCCAGGCAGGCGCAACATGGTGGCCAGCACGCCAAGTTCATCATCATTCATCTTGACGATGTCTGCGCGTAACAGGGAGCGCCGTACCGTATGCTTGTCATACCAAGGGTCGCGCAGATTGATGTCGAGGAAGCGTGGGCTGGTGCCGTAATTGAGGAAGTTATCCAATGCCAGCCTGGCTTCCATATTGCGTTGGGCTAGCGTGCCGAAGTAGACCAGGTCGGGCTTGGTCGACATGGTCACCATATGCGTGACGCCTGCATTGATGTAATCGTAGGCCTGGGTGGGCAATATCTCGAAACGATGGCCATCTTCCTCGACATGTACCTTGACCTGCCCTGTAGGGTGGATAGGGTCAGCCTGTACGCCGGCGGTATCCATGCCCAGGCGTGTCATTTCATCCAGCAGTTGTTGCCCCAACTCATCATGCCCGATGCGTGTGATCATGACCGGGTGCAAGCCAAAGGCATGCAGATGGCGGGCAACATTGAAGGGAGCACCGCCCAGTACGCTGCCATCAGGGAAGATATCGGCGAGTACTTCGCCGAAAATGGCCACAGCCTGGCCGTTTTCCTGTGAGAAATTACGCTTGTTAAGTGCCAATGTTGCTCCTTTTTTATTTACCGTGAACGGCAACTGCGCATAAATACGGAGTTGAGTGGCGTGTTAATTACTTGGTCAGCTGTATATTTGCCCAGTCGTTACCTCTTGCCTCCAATAATCGGGCCAGGGCTTTGCTCTTGCTGCGGTAATTGTCTGTGTTGGCATCCCAGCGTTGTTTGACCGACATATGAAGTGGCCCAGAAATCTCGCGGACATGTTCTTCGCGCGCCAAGTAAATGCCTTTCCGTTCGTTGTGTTGCTGGTCGTTTGCATCAGGTTTGATGGCATTCTTCAGGTGAGGTTCAAAAATCAGTCCACATTCTTCAGCTTCACTGATCATCCATTGAGCGGCGCAATAGCTTAATCCGGGCTGATCATAACCTCCGCCGACGTCGGAATGCACGCCCGCAAACCAGACCTGTTTCAAATCCAGTCCGGGTTTCTCGCTCCACAGCGTAGGTTCAAAGTCCTTGCGATTTTCGTCGATGGCGACTGCATGACGTGCATGTAGGATGATTTTGCTGGGTTCTGTGTCATGGAAGAGGAACTCACGTTCACCCAAGGTGCCCCAGAACGGAATGGGAATGCCAAGTGCGCCAACTGTATCCCAAACGCCAACGAAATTGATGTAGGTGATATCGTCCACCGCGTAATCCTGCCGGAATTTGACAGCATCGGGCTGGCTGGGTCCGCTGGTACGGGAGCGTTTGCGGTAAAGCTTGTAGGCATCGGGGATCCTGCCTGCAAATTCACGCTTCAAGAGGCCGCTGTTGCGGATAAAACCCGCCAGAGAGCGCACGGTATAGGCACCGCGGCTAAAGCCAAAGAAATATAACTCATCACCCGGGTCATAGTTATGGACAATAAATCGGTAGCAATCCATGATGTTCTTGTCTATGCCTGCGCCGGTAATTCCACCGCTGATCTTGTTGCCGTCAGACCCTATGCCCCAGTCGTAAAAGGCTACCTGGTCAATATTCTTGGCCGTGGGTTGTACAGCCTGCGCCATGCTCAATACATTGGTAGGTTTTCCCTGTTCCGGCGAGTTCCAGGTGCCATCAGCGAAAATCGCAATTCTTTTCATGGAGTACTCCTTTTTTCCAAATGGTCAGCGGCTGATAAAACGTCCTTCTAGATACAAAAAATCCTGTCCGCGCGGTCACGGACAGGATGGTTATAACGGTGCCGGCAACATATGGGCTGGCAATTTGATGCAGTAATTACAAGGTACGGCCGAATAGTTGTAGCGCAAGCTGGTAGCCAGTGGCAGCCAGTTGTGGATCGTAACGTTCTCCCTCGTCACGCATGAAGGCATGCTGGCCGTTGAACTCGTGCCAGGTAAAGCTGAGGCCAGCTTCCGTCAATTGTTGGTAAACCTGTATGCGGCCTGCTGTCGGGATATGGTTGTCCTGCTTGCCCCAGATCATGAGTAGTTCGCCCTTGATGTCTGACAAGCGTTCCATGCTGTGCTGGCCTGGCTGGTTGGGGATGACCTGGGTATGCAGGTCAGTGGCATAGAAACAAGCTGTGGCCTTGATTTCTGGCTGCAATGCTGCGCGGAATGCCAAGTGGCCGCCGATACAGAAGCCCATGGCACCGATTTCGCCTGCGCTCCATGGCTGTTGCTTGATGTATTCGATCAAGGCACGGTTGTCGGTGTCATAGCCTTGCACGTCCTTGGCGGACTTGTCGGCATTGCCCTTGTCACGGCCTGCATCATCATAGGCCAGTACGGTGCCTATCGGGTTGAGTTCATGAAAGACCTCGGGGACCAGGACGGCGTAACCATGGCCCGCCATGATCTTGGCTGCACGTTCAATCGGGCCGGTTTGCTGGAAAATTTCCGAGTAGAACAGGATGGCCGGGAAGCGGCCTTCACCGGCAGGACGGTGAACATAGGTCCGCATGACACCGGTTGGGGTTTCCAGGTCGGCGATATGGCTTTGAATCAGCATTGCGTGGCTCCTCCCACAGTAGGTCTATTGATAATGCTTATATTCTATCGCGGCACAGCATGAAATGCAGGATTAATCATGCTTAGGAAACTTGGAAATGGCAGGTTGCCTGACAGCGGGCAACCCGTTGTCAGCCTTATTTGCTGGAAGACAGGCAGCTTTGCATGAATGTCTTGCGTTCGTTGCCTTCCAGTTTTTTGCTGGAAGCCTCGGTGTTGCAAGTCTTCATCTTGAGTTGCTGCGTGTTGCTGCTGGCTTGCGGATTTGCAGACAGGCAGTTCTTCATGAAAGCTTTGCGCTCATCACCTTTCAGGCTTTTCTCCCCTGCTTCTGCATTGCAAGCCTTCATTTTTTGTTGCTGGGTGTTTTCCGTCGTGTCAGGTGTGGCGGAAAGACAGGTTTTCATAAACGCTTTGCGAGTATCGCCCCCCAGGTCCTTGGCAGAGGCTTCCGCGTTACAGGCTTTCATTTTCTCTTGCTGGGTGCCGGCGTATGCCACGTTGATGGCCAGGGAGGAAAGCAGGATGGCCGCGATCAGTGTTTTCATGGTGTAACTCCTCAGCGTGTTGTTGTCGAATGAACTACCACGATATCTTATGCCAATTGCATGTAAAGAGGAGGAAGCAGATTGTGATCTATTGTCAACATACGAGGCATTGGCTTGCTTTAGTGATCAGCCAGATATAGCACAATAATATGCTGGACATATAAAATCATTAGAGCAATGCTATTGGCAATGCGTAAAGCGAATTGATTGACTATTTGTATCATGCGATGTCCTTTGTGCCTGTCTTATTCATTCAGGCCTTCTTGTCCAGAAAGCGTGTCAGGGCGTGTCCCAGGGAGTAATCCGCCCCCGGATTGGTCACTTCCAGATACGGCATCAATGTCGGTACGATATCCATATGGAGTGCTGAGTTCCTTATGTACCCTTTCTCTTCATCCCTAGCAGCTACAAGACCAGCAGTGCGGATTTCTGTTCGTTGACGGAGGTGGAATTCCCCAGTAGCCATGTCCCAGGAACTCTTTGCCATAATCACCGACCATGATGACAATGGTGTGATCCAGCAGGTTTTCCACGTAGGCACGGGAACTGGTAGTTGCCTGGCAGGGTTGTAAACATGGAGAACGCATCCATTCGAGTGTCAATTCAACGCTGTAGTGGTTGATGAAACGTTGTGCCTAGTTCGGCAAATTTCCAAGTTTCAGGCATGATCTCCGGGTTAAGCATGCCTGCGCGCAGTGATTCCGCGAAGAGCCAGATAATGTTGTGAGGTTTCGGGGGCGGTGATATTGCCGGCTTCAAGAGGTAATTCGGATGCCCGTCTTAAGTTCAGCTTGGCTTTCGGTTTGACATTCGTGCCCTGGCTTGAAAAAATTTCTGGCAATGTTTGCAGGGAGAGCTGTGCAGAGAAAGCCATGCAAGTTTTGTATGGTCCTACAGAAAGGTTTCAGGTGGATATCATGAAGAACAGTTTGTTGGCTGCGGTGCAGGCAGCATTAAGTGGTGATTGGGATGCGGCGCATCATATCGCCCAGGATTCCAGTGCACCGGAAGCCCATTGGTTGCACGCGGTATTGCACAAGATTGAAGGGGATGAATGGAACAGTCGCTACTGGTACCAGCGTAGCCAGCGTCGATATGAGGATTTTGATGACACCAGTGCCGAGCTGCAGGCAATTGCCAGGCAACTTGAAGCGCAGCATGAGTGACCTGAAGGACCAGGCGGGCCACGATGGCAGCCCGCCTGTTGTTGCCTAGACTTCCAGTTGCGGGCGCTTGGCTTCGGGCCAGTCAACGTGGAAGAATTGGCCACGTGGCTGGTCTATACGTTCATAAGTATGAGCGCCAAAGTAATCGCGCTGGGCCTGCAGCAAGTTGGCAGGCAGGGTGGCGCTACGGTAGCCATCGTAGTATGACAAGGCCGCGCAGAAAGCCTGGGCGGGAATACCATTGCGTACTGCCAGTGACACGACTTCACGCCAGCTGGATTGGCCTTCTTCCAGTGCCTGGGTGAAGTAAGGATCCAGCATCAGGTTTTTCAAGCGTGAATCCAGCGCATAAGCATCTGTGATCTTCTGCAGGAAGCGTGCGCGGATGATACAACCCCCACGCCAGATCTGGGCGATCTCGCCAAAATTGAGTTTCCAGTTGTAAGCGACCTGCGCCTTGTCTATCAACTGGAAGCCTTGTGCGTAAGCACAAATCTTGGAGCAATAGAGGGCATTGCGGATTGATTCGATCAGCTTTTTACGGTCAGATTCCTGCTTGATTTCGGGACCCTTGAGAATGGTGCTGGCGGCTACGCGTTCATCCTTGACGGTGGAAAGCGCGCGCGCAAACACGGCCGCTGCAATGGCATTGGCTGGAGAGCCAAGTTCAAGCGCATTTGCTGCAGTCCATTGCCCCGTCCCTTTTTGGCCAGCGGCATCCATGATCTTGTCGACCAGGAAGCCTTCACCCGCGGGATCCTTTTGTTGCAGAATATCGCCAGTGATCTCGATCAGGAAGCTGGAAAGTTCACCCTTGTTCCACTCCTCGAATACCTTGCCGATTTCATCGGCACGCATACCAAGCAAGTTCTTCATGAGCCAGTAGGCTTCGCAGATTAGCTGCATGTCGATGTATTCAATACCGTTGTGTACCATCTTCACATAATGGCCTGCGCCGTCGGGGCCTATGTATTCTGCACATGAGAAGCCGCCCTCTACGGGCTTTCCGGGGGTGGCGCCTTCAATTGGGTTGCCGGTGCGCGGGTCAACCTTGGCCGCAATGTCACGCCAGATGGGTTCCAGTGACGACCATGCCTTGCGTGTTCCGCTGGGCATCAGCGATGGACCGAAGCGGGCACCGGTTTCACCACCGGAAACACCTGATCCGATGAATTCCAGGCCCTTGGCGCGCAATTCTTTCTCGCGGCGTATGGTATCTGTCCAAAGGGCGTTGCCACCATCAATGATGATGTCCCCTTCTTCAAGGAAGGGCACGAGGGCGTTGATGGTCACGTCAGTGGCGCTGCCTGCCTTGACCAGCAGCACGATCTTGCGTGGCCGTTTGATGCTGAGAACGAAAGTGGCAAGATCCTCGAAACCAACCAGGCGTTCAGCGGATGGCTCGTTTTCCTTGCAATGTGTGATGAAGTCGCGGGTTTTTTCCGGATTGCGGTTGTATACCGAGATCGTGTAGCCATGATCTGCGATGTTCAATGCCAAGTTTTGCCCCATTACTGCTAAACCAATGAGGCCAATATCTGCCGTATTTGTACTCATAATGATTGCTTCTTATTTAAGTAGGGTGGAAAGGAACGAAAGCCGGCTTAATGCAACGATATATACAAATCGGTACAGCGACTTCCAAGGCAAACTATAGACCTTTATGGCAAAAGTCACAAAGCGTGAGTTCCGGGAATTTTGGAAAAAATGGAAATTTATGACGGTTTTGCTGCCTGGGTGGCGGCAATCTGGGAAAGGGTGTTCAGGCGGCGGTTTAGGCTGTGGCCCGCAATCAGTAGCAAACTGCCCGGTATTGTTACCGCGACTTCTGCTGCTTCACCTATTGGCAGGAAGGCGGCAAAGCCTACAAGAGTCAGGCCTCCGGCAAGCAGCATGCTGGGCTTGAGGTCATGGTGGTGACGCCATCCAGACCAAGCACCAAATATCGCTGCCGGCAGCAATGCAATGAACAGCCATACATGGACACGCTCATCCATCAATATGGCTAAGGGCAGGGTCAAGGCTAACCAAGGCAACGCGATGCAGTGGATCAGGCAGAGAAAAGACAGGATGTTCCCAAGCTTGTCCCAGTTGATCAATTTTTGCTTTAAAGAATGAATGATGAATACACGGGTCAGATCAAGGATGTAAATTCTAGTGCATTTTGCTTCAATCAAGCAACATTGTTGCAAAAATATCAAGTGATTAATTGTGATTTAACACTCGCTTTGATGGCTTACGAAAAATTACTCATCTTTACAGAAACCGCTAAAACTTCGCATTTGCTACACCAGTCTTAATCTATGCCCACTTGATGGGTTTGTTAAAGGCGAGGTTGAAAATGCATACAATCAAAAAGATCATGTTACTAGGGTTGCTTGTTGGCCTGGTCATCAGCGGTTCAGCCAATGCTGATCCCTGGCGCGGCGGTCATCGTCATGGTGGCGCCAATATAGGCTTCTATTTTGGGCCAGGTTTCGGCGCCAATTACTACGGTCCAGGCTGGGGGCCTTACTATCCAAGGCCATATTACGCAGTTCCCACTTATCCCTATTACCCACCCGTCATCGTGGCGCCTGCTCCTGCTGCCCCACCGGTTTACATAGAACAGGCACCGCAAGAGGCTGTTCCGGCACCCCAGGCTTCCAGCCAGGAAGGCAGTTTCTGGTATCACTGCAACCAGCCGGAAGGCTACTATCCTTACGTCAAGGAATGTCCACAAGGCTGGCAGAAGGTGGCTCCCCAGCCACCCTCACAGTAAGCGGGGCGCATCATGAAAATTGCAGCTTTATTGATCCCGTTGGCTTTGCTGGCGGGATGCGCCACGGTTCCGCCTGATGGCCCCAGCCGTATGGCATTGCCGGGAACTGGCAAGAATTTCGACCAATTTCGTTATGACGATAGCTTATGCCGCCAGTTTGGCCTGGAACAGAGTGGCTCAGTCAAGGCCGCAGCCAAGGAAAGTGCAGTGACCAGTGCTGCTGTTGGTACGGTAGTAGGCGGTTTGCTGGGAGCTGCGGTTGGCGGTCATCAAGGTGCAGCGGTTGGGGCAGGCTCGGGCCTGCTGGTAGGAACGGTAGCAGGTGCCGAGGCTTCTTCAGATTCTTATTACACGGCCCAGCAGCGTTATGACAACGCTTATACCCAATGTATGTATGCCCAAGGCCACAAGGTGGCAGTCTCTGGCAGGCTTGCGCAGGGTCGCCAGCAGGTTCAGCCCGTCAGCCGCAGTCCTGCCGTTGCTCCTCCGCCTCCACCACCGCCAGGTTACACAGGGCAACCCCTGTCAGCCACGGTACCGCCGGATTACCGGGAATAAGCTGACTAGGGCTGGAGAGAATCCAGTAGTGGATGGCAATACAACAGTGAATAACTGCATTACCAGGAGGAAGTCATGAATAAGTCACTCAAGCGTACCCTGCCCGCTTTATTGCTGGGGCTGATGATGGGGGTAATGAGCGTCGGCAGCGCATATGCCGACCGCGATGGTCGCGGAGACCGACGCGACCGGTATGAACAGCGTGGAGGCAAAGGGAATGGACACGATGGTCGCTGGGAAAGCCGTGGGCCAAGCCGGTATGACGGCCAACGCGGGAACAATAGGCAGGCAATAGTACGACCTGTAATTGTCCAGCAGGATGTGCACTATCATTTCCGTGATAATGACAGGTATCGCCTGCGTGTCCAGTATGAGCGCAGCCTGCGGATGGTGAACCGTGACCACCGGCCTTATTTCCAGCCTGGCTATGCAGTGCTCCCTGCCTATAGGCCTTATATTACCCCGGTGCCGGTGCAGATCCTGCACAGGTTGCCACCCCCGCCGCCGGGATATGTGATTGGCTACTATCAAGGTTATAACGTGGTGTATGACCCGATCAGTTTTATAGTGCTGACGACGATAGACTTGCTGCGTTAAGGCTGATTGATCAACCCATCTTGGGCCTGGTTGTTTTGGCAGCCAGATAGCAGAAAGCTTTGGCATGTGCCGCATTCAGAGCGCCCTTGAAGCGTTGTCCTGTTACCAGTTGACGGGCGGCGTGCCCAGTGTGGCGAGGGCGATGTTGGTTTTGCTGAAAGGGCGGCTGCCAAAAAAGCCGCGGTGCGCAGATAATGGGGATGGATGCACCGAGCTGATCACGATATGTTGCGGCCCGATTAATTCTTGAAATTTCTGTGCATGCCCTCCCCACAGGATAAATACCAGCGGCTTTTCCCGTTTGCCCAGGTAGACCATCAATGCATGTGTAAATGCCTGCCAATGTTTGCCATGCGCACCGGCTATGCCACCGCGCGTGGTTAATGCCGCGTTTAGCAGCAATACTCCCTGTTCTGCCCATGGCGTCAGGTTGCCGCCACTGATCACGGAAGTTACCCCCAGGTCGCTGTGCAGCTCCTTTAGCATGTTGCGTAAAGAAGGAGGCGGCCTTACACCATCGGGAACCGAGAATGACAGCCCATGCGCCTGCTGTATGCCATGATCTTCACCATGGTAGGGATCCTGGCCAAGCAGCACCACACGGACCTGTTCTGGCGCAACCCTGCGTAATGCCTCAAACCACAACCCTCTCCTTGGTCGTACATCTTCTTCATTAGCCAGTGTTGCGGCAATGGCCGTGTAATGCGCCAGGAGTTCAGGGATGGCGGCCATCCAGGCCGGTGGCAGGGATTCTTCTCTTGTGTGATTCATGGTGCTGGTGCCAGTGGCTGTAATAAATGCCTTTTAAACTACTGGATTCAGTAGTGCTCGGCAACTACAAAAGGCGTAATATCATCTCTATGAGTGTGCCGGCTTCATGCAGGACACAGCCTGAAGTACCGTGCATGCCGTGGGATCAAGACAGACTCAAGATCTGTGATCAATCGCATTCGACTATGGAGAAACGAATATGAAAACCCTGCTTGCAGTCATCCCGGTATCACTCCTGTTGGCTATGCCAGCCCAGGCCGATTCCCAGTCAAATGAGAACGAGTTCGAGCTCATGAAAGTCTGTCATGTGAATGCGACCGCCATGAATCTGCATGGAGGTGTTCGCGAGCATTACCTCAATAACTGCATACTGTCACGTGCCTCCGAGGATAATCAGCCACATATGCGCAAGCAGTGTCAGGTCAATGCCACTGCCATGAACCTGGCAGGTGATGTGCGCAGGAACTACTTGCTGTCTTGTCTCGCCAGCAATTGAAGGTAATTGGCTAGGCAATGTAGTCCTGCAAGCGCTCGGCCAGCCAGGCAATGAATACCTTGATACGTTCAGGCTGGTTGCGACGGTTGGGATAAAGCAACGATACAGGCATGGGTGCAGACCTGTGGTCAGGCATTATCTCTATCATTGCGCCGGAAGCAATGATAACGCTTCGCCCCTGCCAACGGCACCTGGATGATGCCTAGTCCTGCCAAGCAGGCTTGGCTATAGGCATCCGAGTTGTTGACAGTGATTAAAGACGGCATTTTGATGCTGCGGACGTCTTTACCGTCCAGCCATTCCCACGCAGCATTGCCTGATCCCAGTGTCTGGGCGTAATTGACCAGATAGTGCTTTTGCAGGTCATGGATGCTGCCGGGCATGCCATAGCGCGCAATATATGCCGGGCTGGCGCAGTTGATCATACTTAGGCGGCCCATGTTTCTTGCAATCAATCCCGACTCGGTGAGGTTGCCTACGCGAATCACGCAATCAAAGCCTTCAGCAATCAGGTCAACCTTGCGATCAGTGCTGCTGAGTTCTATACGAATGCCTGGATGTTGCATGATGAATTCAGGCAGGTGTGGTACCACGAAGTCGCGTGACAACGCGAGCGGCAGGTCGACACGGATGCGGCCATGGATATTGTGTCCCCCAGCCTGGAACATGGATTCCAGTTCATCCATGTCAGCTAGCACATCCTTGCAACGCTCATAGAACACCTCGCCATCCTGGGTCAGCACTACTTTGCGCGTGGTGCGATGCAACAGGCGTGATCCCAGATGGGACTCCAGGTTTTGTACGGCTGATGAAATGCTGCCCTTGGGCAACCCCAGGCTCTCTGCGGCTTTGGTAAAGCTTGCAAGTTCCGCCACACGGATGAATATCTCCATGGCATTCAGCCTGTCCATTGGTTTCTCGCTTATGGATATTTGTTCATATTACATGAACAGTGAAATCAATTTTTTGCAGTTTATCACTTTTTATAATGGCAATAGACTATGTTCCAGCAACTCAGGAATGATGTGAAACCCTAATATTGACCGAGAAGGAGCAAACATGAGCAAGATTGCAATCATTACAGGAGGTAACCGCGGTTTGGGCAAGAACATGGCGCAGCATCTTGCAGCCAAAGGCGTTGATGTCATCATCACGTACCGGGCAGGGCATGAGCAGGCGCTGGAAGTAGTGGATGGCATAGAGAAACAGGGCAGAAAAGCAGCAGCCCTGCAATTGGATGTTGGAGTGAGTGCAAGCTTCAGTGCTTTCGCAGCCCAAGTTTCTGACGTGCTGCAGCAGAAGTGGGCACGCAACGATTTTGATTTTCTGGTCAACAATGCCGGCATGGGGCTGCACGCCACTATCGCCGAGACTACGGAAGATCAGTTTGATGAACTGGTGAATGTGCACTTCAAGGGAGTGTTTTTCCTCACACAAAAACTGTTGCCCTTGATCAAGGATGGTGGGCGTATCCTCAATGTTTCCACCGGACTTACCCGCTTTGCCTTGCCTGGCTTTGCAGCATATGCTGCCATGAAAGGCAGCATTGAAGTATTGACCAAGTACCTGGCAAAAGAATTGGGCCCGCGTGGGATTGCCGTGAATGTACTGGCACCTGGCGCCATTGAAACCGATTTTGGCGGCGGTGTTGTGCGGGACAATGCAGATCTGAATAATTTCGTGGCCAGCCAGACTGCGCTGGGACGCGCCGGCCTGCCCAATGACATAGGAGGAGTCGTTGCATCCCTGCTTTCTGATGATAATCGCTGGCTCAATGCCCAGCGGATAGAGGCTTCTGGGGGTATGTTCATCTGAGGCGGCCGCCTGGATGGTTAATCCAGGATAGTGGTGTTAGGGCTGGATTATCTGGAACGATGGGCAGTATTCAGGGTAATGGTTTATAAGCAAGCAGCCCCGCGAGTTGCTCGAATAGTTTCTTGCGCGGGTGGTTCCTGCGCCAGACCATGGCAATGGTGCGGCTAGGCTGTTGCTTGATATCGATATAGCGGATATCGCTATCGTCCGGTTGAATCGCCACGGAAGGCATCAGCGTAATGCCTACGCCATTTTTGACCATGAAGCGCAGCGTTTCCAGGCTGGAGGCACGGAAATCGTCCTCGACAAACCGCGATGGATTGCACAACTTTAGCGCCTGGTCGCGCAGGCAGTGTCCTTCATCGAGCAGCAGCAGGTTTTCCCGGTCTACCGAGTTGAGGTCGACCACTTGCAGGTCTGCAAGCGGGTGGTCAGGGCAAACTGCGAGTGTGAATGGATCGTCAAATAGTATCCTGGACTCAAGCTCGGGATGATCTACCGGCAGGGCTAGCAAGGCCGCATCCAGCTTCATGCCCAGCAGAAGATCCATTAATGCGCTGGTTTTCTCTTCAATCAGCAGCATTTTCATGTCGGGAAAATGCTGTTTGATGCGAAATACATATTCTGGCAATACGTAGCTGGCCACCGAGGGGAACGCACCAAGTGATAGCTTGGTGCCTTGCGGGTTCTGCGCCTGCGCCGCAATCTGCCGGATATGCTCAACATTGTTCATCACCGTGCGCGCGACCTGTACGATCTGTTCTCCCAGCTCGGTGGTGCTGACCTGGTTTTTCTCGCGCACAAAAATAGGGACGTTGAGGTAATCCTCCAGTTTCTTGACCTGGGTGCTCAGTGTCGATTGGCAAATAGCGCATTGGTTTGCCGCCTGGCTGAAATTCCTGCAGTCAGCAACTGCTACCAGATAGTTCAAGTCTCTCAAGTTCATTTTCTTAACCTTTGCCGGTTGTGCATTGTCAATACCGCCCAGGCCTATGCCTGCAGCGGCTTTGTGTCTTTTTCATCAAACGCACTTCCATGCTCCATCCACACCATAGTTTTCGCTGGACTATTTCATTGATAGCCGCTTTTTGCTGCCCATTCTAGCGATATCACCATTTCCTGATTATTGATTTTGCCGATAGGGGTATTGAAGGAATGAATTTCACCCGCTGCCCAAAAAAAACTTTAATGGCTTCACTCCTTTACTAGGTATCTGAATTCTAGATACGGAGTGGAGGAAAGCAGATCAGTGAAATCATTAATTTATAAAGGAGATAGTCATGAAAAAACAAATCATAGGGGCGGCCATCTTGATGGCATCTGCAGTTTCCTCCGCCCAGGCAGAGTCCATTTTGCCTTTTGCCAGCAGTTTGCTCGGCACCTGGAAGCCATTGCCCGAGGCCGTCAGTAATCAACGTCCAGATGTTGACCAGTCTTTGAGCCTATTTGCCAACAGCCTGCTAGGGAGGAGTGAGCGACAGCCAACCGCTGTCAGCAATGACAAGCCGGATGTCGATAAATCGCTCGCATTGTTTGCCTCCAGCATCCTGCACTAGCTGAGCGTTGGCGTCATACCGTCATGTGGCATGGCGCCAGAACATAACAAAACAGAGGAGAAAGTAACATGAAAGAAAATACGATTTTCTACAGCAAGGTATTGGTATTTTCATTGGCGGCATTGGTGCTGGCAAGCCAGGTTCAGGCGCAAGAAGGCAAGGCACCAGTCGCATCCAGGACGGCCTCAGGGCAGGACGCACCGCAATCAAGCCAGTTCTGGTGGCCTGACCAACTGGATCTCCGGCCATTGCGCCAGCACGCTGCCGAGTCCAGCCCCATGGATAAGGCGTTCAATTATGCCGAAGAGTTCAAAACCCTGGATATCAATGCCGTGAAGAAAGACATTGAAGCCGTGATGAAAACATCCCAGCCCTGGTGGCCAGCGGACTATGGCCATTACGGGCCGTTTTTTATTCGCATGGCCTGGCACAGTGCAGGCACCTACCGTATCGGTGATGGGCGTGGGGGTGCAGGCGGCGGCCAGCAACGGTTTGAGCCATTGAACAGTTGGCCGGACAATGTCAGCCTGGACAAGGCCAGGCGACTGTTGTGGCCAGTCAAGCAAAAATACGGCAGCAAGATTTCTTGGGCCGACCTCATGGTGCTTACCGGAAATGTCGCGCTGGAGTCCATGGGCTTCAAGACCTTTGGCTATGCGGGTGGACGTGAGGATGACTGGGAGCCAGACATGGTTTTCTGGGGCCCTGAGAAGAAGTTTCTTGCCGATGAGCGCTACAGTGGCAACAGAAAGTTGGCCAACCCACTGGCGGCGGTGCAGATGGGCCTGATTTACGTTAACCCTGAAGGCCCGAATGGCAACCCGGATCCACTGGCTGCCGCCAAGGATATTCGCGAAACCTTTGGCCGTATGGCAATGAATGATGAAGAGACCGTTGCCCTGATTGCGGGTGGCCATACCTTCGGCAAGGCGCATGGTGCCGCTGATCCGGAAAAGTGCCTGGGCGCGGAGCCTGCAGCAGCTGGGATTGAAGAGCAGGGCTTTGGCTGGAAGAACAAATGCGGCAAGGGAAATGCCGAAGACACGATCACGAGCGGACTGGAAGGTGCCTGGTCAACCAACCCCACGCGCTGGACACACGAATACCTCACCTGGCTTTATACCTTTGAATGGGAAAAAACCAAGAGTCCGGCAGGCGCCATTCAATGGGTTCCCAAGGGCGGCCAGGGCGCAAGCCTGGTGCCAGATGCTCACGACCCTGAAAAGCGTCATGCCCCGATCATGTTCACGACTGATCTTGCTTTGAAAATGGATCCTGAGTATCACAAGATATCAAAACGATTCCTTGAGAATCCGAAAGAGTACGAACTTGCCTTTGCCAAAGCCTGGTTCAAGCTGACACATCGCGACTTGGGACCGCGAGCGCGCTATCTTGGTACTGAAGCCCCTGCCGAAGCATTGCTCTGGCAAGACCCTATCCCTCCATTGGATCATCCGTTGATTGATGATAACGATATTGCCAGCCTGAAAAAGACTCTCCTGTCATCGGGGCTGACCGGGCCGGAACTGATCAGGACCGCCTGGGCATCAGCGGCTACCTTTAGGGGGACCGATATGCGCGGTGGTGCGAACGGGGCGCGTATCCGCCTGGCTCCGCAAAAGGACTGGGCTGCCAATAATCCGGCTGAACTGGCAAAGGTATTGCAGCGCCTGGACAAAGTCCAGCAGGACTTCAATCGTGCACAAACGGGCGGAAAAAATGTATCGCTTGCCGACCTGATCGTGCTTGGTGGCTCCGCAGCGCTCGAGCAGGCTGCGAAGCAGGCTGGCCATGATGTGCAGGTGCCTTTCAAGCCAGGCCGTATGGATGCATCGCCAGCGCAGACCGATGTAAGATCGTTCGCAGCGCTGGAGCCTCCCGCGGATGGTTTCCGGAATTATTTCGGCAAGGATAGCCGTCGCTCGCCGGCAGAAATGCTGATTGAACGTGCAAACCTGCTGACCTTGACGGTGCCTGAAATGACGGTGCTGGTGGGTGGCATGCGTGCCTTGAACGCCAATGCCGGGCAATTGCAATATGGTGTGCTGACAGACCGTCCCGGCACATTGAGCAACGACTTCTTCGTGAATCTGCTGAGCATGTCGACCAAATGGTCAAAGTCATCCGTAGATGGTGTTTACGAAGGACATGACCGTGCCACTGACAAGCTCAAGTGGAAGGCAACGCCTGTTGACCTGGTCTTTGGCTCCAACTCCGAATTGCGTGCTGTTGCCGAAGTCTACGCGGCAGATGATGCACGTGAGAAGTTCGTGCGGGACTTTGTGAGCGCCTGGTCCAAGGTGATGGAGCTGGATCGCTTTGACACGCACTGATTGCTATAGCGCTGGGTGCCCGTAGTTTATAGCTCTGGGCGCCCAATTTTTTCAACCAGAAGCAGCGTTTGCTGCTTCTTTTTGCATGTACAACAATTTTCCTGGCTCCAATTGAGCCAGGCAATCAGCCTCGCGCCTTGACCGGGCACGTTTTGAATCCATGCGTACTCCATGAAAAGCCTTTGAGCAGAGTTCTTACGCGGGGTGCTGTATCCGTAATGGCAGTTGCAATGTAAAGGCCGAGCCTTCGCCCAGTGTGCTTTCCACCGATATCCTGCCCTGATGGGCCTCTGCCAGTTGCTGTGCAATGTAGAGGCCCAGACCCAGGCCCGAGCTGACCTGGTTGCCCTGGCAACGCTCGAAGGCCAGAAAGATGCGCGCCTGGTCCTCGGCCGAAATGCCTTGCCCCTGGTCGCGCACGGTAATCACGGCCTGATTGTCCTGCTGCCGTAGCGAGACGCTGATGGGTTTTGCATTGCCGTAGCGCATGGCATTGGTGAGCAGGTTGACAATGATCTGCTCAAGGCGGAAGGCGTCCCATTGCCCTTCTATCCGCCGCTGAATGTCCAGGTTAATGGTATATCTTGCCGCTTGCGCCTGTGGCATGAAGTCGGCAACCAGGCGCTCCAGCAGCTCTGCCAGGTTGGTTTCCACGGGGCGGATGGAGAGTTTGCCGCTGGAGATGCGGGAGAGGTCCAGCATGTCGTCAATCAGGCGGATCATGCTTTTTATCTGCCTGCGATCACGCTCGACCATTTTCCCCAGCTCTTCCTGGCTGAATGCGGCAAGGTTTTTACGTTCCAGTTGCAGGGTGCGCACCTGCACATCCAGAAACAGGGTATTCAGTGGGGTACGCAGTTCATGCGCCACCATGGACATGAAGTTGTCGCGCTGGGTGATGGATTGCTGAAGTTCAGCCTGGGTCAGCTGCAGTTCATGTAGCAGCGCTTCCTGTTGTCTACGGCTAGATTCGAGTGCTGCAACCTGGCGCTGGGTTTCCAGGCGTTGCTGGTGCAGGGCCACAAACACATTCACCTTGCTCTTGACCGCATTCACATCCAGGGGTTTGTAGAGAAAATCCACGGCGCCGGTTTCATAGCCGCGGAAGGCAAAGTGAAGTTCCGTGGCGGCCGCAGTGACGAATACGATAGGAATATGGCGGGTCTTTGCGGTGCCTCGCATCAGTTCTGCCAGTTCGAAGCCATCCATGCCAGGCATTTGCACGTCGATAATCGCCAATGCAAATTCATGCTCCAGCATCAGTGTCAATGCTTCTTCACCAGAGGCGGCCTGGTGGATGATGCGGTTCTCCCCCCGGATAATAGCTTCAAGTGCTTGCAAGTTTTCTGCCAGGTCATCAACGATCAGCAGTTTGCTTGGCAGCCGCTCAATCTTAATGGACATGCTGTTCTCCCAAGGCAATCAAGAATTGTTGAATATCGCGCAGGCCTAATACCAAATGTGGGGCTGCCAGCTTGATGGCGGCCAGGGGCATATAGTCTGCCATTGCCTCTTGTGGATCTTGCACCACGGTGAGTCCTCCGGCGTGTTTGATTTTTTGCAAGCCTACGGCTCCGTCCTCATTGGCACCGGTGAGCAGTATGCCTGCAAGACGCTCGCCGTAGGTATCTGCTGCGGATTCCATCAGGAAGTCAATCGCAGGCCGCGAGAAATGTACCGGTGGTTCGCAGCTGAGCGAAAACTCGCGGGATTGCTCGATAGAGAGATGATAGCCCGGACCGGCGAAATACAAGGTGTTGTTGCGTATGGTTTCCTTGTCCTGTGCTTCCTTGACCTTGATGGAAACATAGTGCTGGAAAAGATCTGCCAGCTTGCTTTCGCGCATTTCCCGCATATGCAGTATGGCGATGATGGGCAGCTGATAACGCTGAGGCAATGAACGGAACAGGTGCAGCATGGCTTCGACTCCGCCTGCAGATGCCCCGATCACCACTGCCTCTATATGTCGGCTGGTGATGAGTTGCGTGTAGTCTGCCTGTGTGCGTGTCATAACTTGCGGAAAATGCGCTCGCGTTTATCAATGGCTTCAAAGCGGTGGCTATAGTCGGAAAAGTCCAGACTTTCCTTGCTGCCCAGGCCCAGGAACCCCCGGTGGCATAATGATTCGTGAAACAGGCCCAAAGCACGGTCTTGCAACCCCCGGTTGAAATAGATCAGCACGTTGCGGCATGAAACCAGGTGGGTCTCGGAGAAGACAGTGTCGGTGGCCAGGCTGTGATCTGCAAATGTGACGTTGTCGCATAGGGAACGATCAAACAGTGCGGCATTGTAGGCGGCAGTGTAGTAATCGGAGAATGCCCGCTTGCCGCCTGCTTGTTGATAGTTTTTGGTATAAAGCTGCATGCGATCCAGCGCAAACACGCCCTTCCGCGCTTTTTCCAGGGATTGTGGATTGATATCCGTTGCATAGATGATGGTACGGTCAAGCAGGTCTTCTTCTTTCAGCAGGATGGCGAATGAATACACCTCCTCCCCCGTGCTGCAACCAGCAATCCAGACCTTGAGCGAGGGATAAGTCTTGAGCACAGGCAACACTTCTTCACGTAGGCGTGCAAAATAGCTGGGGTCGCGGAACATCTCGCTTACCGGGATGGTGAGGTATTGCAGGAGGTGCATGAAAATTGATTGGTCATGCAGGACCAGAGCCTGTAACTCGGAAACCGATTGGCAGTTGAGTGCACGCAAGGCCTGCACGACACGGCGTTTTTGCGAGGCTCCGGCGTAGTCGCGAAAATCGTAGTTATAGCGTAGGTAAATCGCTTCAAGCAGCAAGCGCAGTTCGATATCCAGCGTGCTTAACCTGGTATTTTCAGCGCCTGTTTTGGTGGGGATCGTTGCCTTGCTCATGACTATTGGGCGTGGTTGATGTCGGCAGGCAACCAGACCCGCAGCAATGAATGCAGGCGTGACAAGTCAATTGGCTTGGCAAGATAATCATTCATGCCTGCCTTGATGCACTGTTCCTGGTCATCCTTCATGGCCTTGGCCGTGATGGCGATGATAGGCAGGCGTTCGAAGCGATCATCAGCACGGATACGGCGGGTGGCTTCCAGTCCATCCATTTCCGGCATCATCACGTCCATCAGCACCAGGTCGATATTCGGGACCTGGTCGAGCTTCTCAATGGCTTCGATGCCATTGCGGGCAACTTCTACTGCCATGCCTTTTTGTTCCAGTGCGCTGGTCAGGGCAAATACATTACGTACATCGTCATCCACCAGGAGTATGCGTCGACCGTCGAAGATACGCTCGCGACTGCGCAAGGTTTGCAGCATGCGCTGACGTTCGCTAGAGAGCTCGGACTCCACCTTGTGCAGGAACAGGGTCACTTCATCCAGAAGACGTTCCGGCGAACGTGCGCCCTTGATGATGATGGAGCGGGAGTACTTGAGTAGCTCGGTCTCTTCATCGCGGCTTAGGTTGCGGCCCGTGTAAACAATCACGGGTGGGAAGGCACAGATATCCTCGCTGGACATACGTTGCAGCAATTCGCTGCCCTGCATGTCCGGTAGCTTGAGGTCAATGATCATACAGTCGAAAATCTGGCTGCGCAGTAACTCCAGCGCTTTCTCGCCAAACTCTACCGAGATGATTTCTATGTCGTCATCGGCAATCAACTGGTGCACGCTCTCACGTTGGCGCGCATCATCTTCCACCAGCAGTACGCGCTTGATCTTCTGCGTCAGTTTTTCTTCTAGCCGCGCGAACACCTGCTTGAGTTCCTCCAGGGTGGCAGGCTTGAGCGCATAGCCGATGGCGCCTAGGTGCAATGCGGCTTCCACGTGATCAGAGCCTGACACTACATGGACAGGGATATGGCGGGTGCGTGGATTTTCCTTCAGTTCATGCAATACACTGAGGCCGGATTGATCAGGCAGGCGGATATCGAGCAAGATGGCTTGTGGTTGGTATTGTTCGGCCAGGTGCAGGCCCTCGTCTGCGCCATGGGCGATCAGGCAGCGATAACCCATTTCATGGGCGAGATCGTAGAGGATCTTGGCGAATGCGGCCTCATCCTCAACCACGAGTACCACACGCTTGGCGTCTGCTGCCTGTTCCCTGTCATCCGGGAAGGCCGGGCCACTGAATTGCGTCGCTGCCTCTGGCTTGGCTTGAGGTGCTGGCGCAGGCTCTATTGGCGCCGGAATGCTGGGTTTGGCTGCTGGCAACAACACAGGGGCAGGTTGCCAATTGAGTGGCAGGGTGAGGGTAAAGCGGCTGCCCTGCGCACTTTTACTGCTCACTTCAATGGCCCCGCCCAACAAGGTGGCAAGGTTGCGCGAAATCGAAAGCCCCAGGCCCGTACCACCATAGCGGCGGCTCGATGTGCCGTCTACCTGGCGGAATGGGGCAAAAATAGCTTCGTGGAAGCTCTGGTCTATACCAATACCGGTATCTTCCACCACGAAGCTGATCTGGTCGTTGCCAACCTGGGCAATGCTGAGAGAGACGGCTCCCTTGTCGGTGAACTTGATGGCATTGGATAGCAGGTTCTTGAGGATTTGCTCCAGGCGCTGGCGATCGCTATACACACTGACCGGCGTGTCGGCGGCAACCTCCACCTTGAATTCGAGTTTTTTCTGCGTTGCCACTGGCGTGAAAATCGATTGCAGCGTGTGGGTAAGGTCGCTGAGTGCCAGGTGCTGGGGATTGAGTTCAAGCTTGCCAGCTTCCACCTTGGAAATGTCGAGGATATCGTTGATCAGGTTGAGCAGGTCGTTACCTGCAGAATAGATCGTGTTGGCAAATTTCACCTGCTCCTCGGTCAGGTTGCCATCGCGGTTGTCAGAAAGCAGCTTGGCCAGGATGAGCGAGCTATTGAGCGGTGTGCGCAACTCGTGCGACATGTTGGCAAGGAACTCGGATTTATATTGGCTGGCGCGTTCCAGGTCTCGTGCGCGCTCTTCAAGTTGGGTTTGTGCCTCTTGCAGGGCTGTATTCTTCAGGTCCAGGTTCAGGGCTTGTTCTGCAAGCTTGTCATTGGTCTGTTCCAGTTCGGCTTTCTGGTTTTCCAGCGTGGCCTGGGATTCTTCAAGGATGCGCGATTGTTCTTCCAGCTCTTCATTGCTGGTGCGCAACTCTTCTTGCTGCACTTGCAGTTCTTCGTTGAGTTGCTGGGTTTCGGCAAGCACGTCCTGCAGGCGTTGCCGCGACAGGGCCGCTTCGATGGCAATCCCGAGATTGCCGGCAATCAGCAGTAGAAATTCTGTACAGCGCGCTTCTGGCTTGTGCATGAAACCAAGCTCGATGACGCCATTGATGTGGCCGTCATTGTTGATAGGCACGATGATCAGGTAGCGCGGCTTGGCATCGCCCAGCGCTGAATTGACCTTGAAATAGTCGTTGGGCAGGCTATCAAGCTCCATGAAGCGCTTTTCAGACACTGCCTGGCCCAGGAGTCCCTGGTGTTCATAGAGCACGGAATCCCGTTGCTCCTGCTCGGCGCTGAAGCCATAGGAAGCAAAACGGCGCAGGGTGCCATCGTCATCGCGCACATAAATCGCACCTATCTGGATGTTGATATAGCGGGCAAGAAAGTCCAGCGAGGTACGACCTAGCGGAGGCAAAGCCATCTGCCCAATTCCTAGTTCTGCCAGTGAGGATTGCCCCGTGCGCAGCCAGGCTTGCTGTTGCAGGATATCCGCATGTTCCTGCTGGTGCTGCAATACAGTTTCATAATTTTGGGACAGGCCCAGTAATTCACGACGGCCTAAATAACCTAGCAAACCAGTGAGGCCCAACACGAACACCAGGTAGGATGCAAGCGAGAAGCTGATGGTTTTGCGAGCCGTATCATTACGGTCTTTGAGCAGGCGGCGTTCTTCATCAATAAAATTGGTTAATTCACGGCGAATTTCATCAAATTGGATCTTGCCGCCTCCTGCACGCAGCACAGGCAGAAAATCTTCCTGTTCGCGCTTTCTATCAATCAACATGCTGGCATAGGCATCCCACTGTGTCATATGGGCCTGCACCCGTTTCAGGCGGTCCACCTGAGTGGGATTGTCATTGGCAAGCAGTACCAAGCTTGAAATCTCGGCTTGCATTTTTGGCTTGCTTAACAGGTATGGAGTGAGAAAACTATTATCGCCGCTCAATAGATAGCCGCGCATGCCACTTTCCATATCAACAGCCAGTTTGGAGATTTCCTGGGCTTTGCCAATGACACGCTCAGTATGTTCCACCCAGCTCATGGAAGAAAGCAGATTGATGATCAGGGTGACGAACACCGCTGCACTGGCGATACCCACTCCCAGCGGCAGGATGATATTGCGGCGCAGGATGCGCTTGAAACTGGCCTGATCGATATTGGCTTGCCCGGTCATGGTGTTTTCTACAGATTTCAAGAAGCGCTAGTGTAGCCTACCTGCAGAAATTTCTGGCGTCAAAGGAGCCTAATATCGGCAAAAAACACCTATTGTTTACGAGAAAATACCTTAATTTCGTGGTTTGTAGGATTTTTCTTACAATTGTGGTAATCAATTCCTACATGACATAGTCATGTAGGTTTTTCTAGATAGCCAATATTAATTGTCACTTCCTTTGGCCGATCTTGTAAGGCTTGTCCTTGATGGATGCAATTTCTCTAATTGCTCCTTGTTTATGCTGTTTGGCCAGGGTACGGGAGAGAAAATAAGTAAATACGATGGCAAGGCCAAGCCATTGCCGGCTTGGGTTATTTCATGGTGTGGATGTTGGCGCCGAGTGATTGCATATTGTCGACGAGGGCGGTTCTTTGTTCTTGGGAGAGTATCGACAAAAGTGCCGCGACCTTGGTGTAGTAGTCGGGCATCACCTGATCAAGTTTTTGCAGGCCGGCAGCTGTCAGCTTGATCTTGAGTTTGCGTCTGTCCTTGCGGTCGGTCAGGCGGCTGACCAGTCCCTCGTTTTCCAGTCCGTCAATAAAACCAGTCATGGTGGCTTTGGTTACCCCAGCTTTTTCCGCCAGTTCAGATGGTGATGATGTGAGGTTATCCTCGCGTAACAGCAACACCAATACCCACCAGCGGCCTTGCAACAGGCCATGTTGTGCCAGCATTTTATCAAGTGCATCAGAAATATCAGAGGCAGCGCGCAGGATATTGACGAACTCCCAGATGGCCTTGATATCGGCATCAGGATAGCGGAGGGAAAACTTCTTGAGTGACTCTGAGGTCGGCAACTCTTTGATTATCAACATATACGGACTATGGTAGTTAGGGTCCATAATTTATGTCAAGAGGTAAAGAAAAAAACCATAAAAAATATATGGGATTGGGTGGCACGGGAATTGGGCCGAATTGAGCTATTAGCCTTGCATGGCACGCAGTAGCTGTTGCTTGTACAAGCCCAGCGTACGCGGTACAACCTGTATGTCACCGCTGGCCTTGGCCAGCAGCAGCGCACCCTCCAGTGTTGTGATATACAGCTCGCCCCAGGCAACAGAGTCGAAGGTATTCAGTGCGAGTTCCCCACTGGCAGCAGTCAGCATGGTAATCATTTCCTCACGCCACGCCTTGAAATAGGACTGTGAGATCGTAAACAGTTGAGGATTGGTCTCGGCAAGACTCATGGTGAAAATTGCCAGCATGCAGCCTTGGCTGATCTCCGGGTCCTGGTAAGCGGTAATGGCGTGATCGAGATAGCGCGTCAGCAAATCATAACGGCTGTTCGCGGCTGCCAATGCCAGTTGCTGCCGTGCGCCTGCGTCATGCCAGAATTTCTCCAGTACGGCCTGTCCCAATGCCTCTTTGTTGGCAAAGTAGTGAAAGAAGCCGCCCTTGGTGATGTCCCCTTGGACACAAATCATGTCGATTGTCATTGCTGAATAACCCCGGGACAGGATCAGGTCGCGCGCAATCGTTAGGATGCGCTCGCGGGTGGATAGGCTGGGTGTACTGGTTTTCATCGGGGTCCTTAATGTTGTCTCATCTTACTGCGGATTGACTGTCATGGCATACCAACGGTCTGTATGCCGATGATAGAAGCAGTCTCAGGACGTAGCTTTCTGTGCCTTGTGCTTGACAAGTCTGTATACTGATTTAACATACCAACTAGTCGGTATTATAAACGCTTAGCAAGGTGCAATGAATATGTGGCGTATCTATATAAGTATCTTTGCGATGCTGCTGCTTGCGCAGCCAGCCGCAGCCGAGGTTGAGAACAATTACTGGGAGAGTATCCAGCGCGACCAGTTTGCTGGCAAGCAGGTGTTGCCTGGTGAATTCATCAAACTTACCGCCCCTCAACGTGCTGAAAGCGGTGCACAGGTGCCGTTTGCGTTTTCGGTGGATTACCCAGTGAAGGCAGGACAATACGTGAAAACGGTCACTGTGGTGGCTGATGCTAATCCGGTGCCTGTCGTTGCAGTGTTCCATTTCACGCCGCAAAGCGGCAAGGCAGAAATCTCGACCCGCATCCGCCTGGAGGTCGACTCCCTGGTACATGTGGTGGCGGAGACCAGCGACGGCAAGTTATATGTCAATGCAATCGCGATCCGGGCTACAGGGGGGTGCGGCGGTACGGTGGGTGGTGACGAGGAAGAGGCCAAGCGCAATGCAGGCAAGATGAAGTTGGTGATTGACGATGGGGCTGGCGAAGGGGACTTACGTTATGCCAAGCTCCTGATCAAGCATCCCATGTTCACCGGGCTACAGCGTGACCTGGAATCACAAGGCTACCGTCCGGCTTTTTTCATCAACAAGATCGATATCCGCTTCAATGATGAGCCAGTGCTGCTTGCCGACACATATATCGGCGTCAGCGAGGATCCCAGCATCCGTTTCCCTTTCATTGCCAAAGGCGGAGGAACGCTACGCGTCACTATACTCGACAATGAAGACAACGAGTTCAGCCAAAGCCTAGAGATCAGCCCTGATACTTGAAATTCCAATGGAGAAAAGTCATGCCAAAATTCATCATTGAACGTGAAATCCCGAATGCAGGACAGCTCGGTCCTGAGGACTTGCAAGGCATCTCGGCGAAATCCTGCAGTGTGCTGAAAATGCTGGGTCCACAAATCCAGTGGGTCGAGAGCTATGTCACCGATGACAAGATCTACTGCGTGTATATCGCACCATCCGAGGCATTGATCCGGGAGCATGCCAGTGAAGGCGGCTTTCCTGCGAATCGTATCTTGCAGATCAGGCGAATGATAGACCCCACAACGGCAGAAGCAGAATCCTGAGGCAGCAGAGCGGGTCATCCTGAGTGCCTGCCATGGAACCGGTAGCGGTTAGGCAGCGATCTCTGGCACCACCCTGGTTTAATGGACCGCCGTTAGCTGTTGACGATGCAATTGCGGCCGCATTGCTTAGCTTGGTAAAGGCGCTTGTCCACCTGCTCAATGAATTGCAGCACGGTTTCCTGGTGCGCGGGCATAATGGTGCCCAGCCCCATGCTCAAGGTGAGTATCTGGCTGTTGTCTGACTTGGCATGTGGAATCTGTTCTTTGAATACCAGATTACGGCAACGCTCCGCTACTACCTTGGCAGACTCTGCATCCGTTTCCGGCAATACCAGCACAAACTCCTCGCCGCCAAAGCGGGCAAAAAAGTCACGAGAGCGAGAGGCTGCGCTAGCCAATATGCTGGCTACCCGTTTCAGGCAGTCGTCGCCTTGGATGTGGCCGTAAAAATCGTTGTATTGCTTGAAAAAATCAATATCAAACATGATGAGGGATAAAGGCTGGTTATTGCGCCGCGCATTTGCCCATTCGATTTCCATGATGGAGTCAAACATACGGCGATTCGCCACGCCTGTGAGGCCGTCCTTGAACGACAGCTCTTCCAGCTCTTTTTGCAGGATAAGCAGTTTTTCCTCGGTTTTCTTGCGTTCGCTGATGTCGAACATGAAACCGATCAATGCTTCCACTTCACCGTTCTTGTCACGGACGACATGTACCACATCACGAATCCAGACATACTCGCCTTCTTTGGTTAAGGCGCGGTAGTCTGCTTCGTGGTCATTGCCTGACTTGGATTGAGTCACGCAGAAATCCACTACCCACGCCCTGTCTTCAGGGTGCATGCGCTCAGCCCAGTCTTGGGCGCTGACCCAGCTTACAGGCGTCCAGCCCAGTAATTGTTCGATCTGCGGACCAATATAGGCAAACGTCATGGTCTTCCAGTCTATTTTCCAGGGAATCGCATTGGTCGATTCCAGCAGGGTTTTATAGACATCGCTCTCGGTACTATGTGGTTCTGTTGTCATTGCCATGGGGCTATCAATCTATGTTGGCTTGGTTGCGTTGGCCTGCAAACGATTTTGCACAAGCAGAAGCCATATGCCAATAACCGCGCATATGCATAAGCGAATACCATGCCATCATTTGCAAGCGCCAGACTTCGGGAAGCTTGTATGAGCTTTCCGGTAAGGCAGGCTGCATAAGAAGCAGAGGTTTTGATGGAATATATTAATCTCGACGATCATGCTGAAAAACTGACAAATTCCCAATGGTTATGAGTCCTGGCCATGCAGCAGTTTTGCCTGGCTCGGCTGATGGTTTGATAAAAACAGGCCGGCAAGGATGGCGGCAATGCCGAGTAAATGGAACAGGTAGAGTGATTCACCCAGAAAAAGCACAGATAGTACACTGCCAAAGGCTGGCATCAAGTGTATGAATAGTCCTGCCCTGGCTGCTCCCACCTGTGCTACTCCAATGGTATAGAGAGAATAGGCAATGACGGAGGGGAAGATGCCGACATATGCCAATGCGAGCAGGGAGTGCTGGTTCCATATCGGCGCTGAGCCATGCCTCAACTCCCATAGATACAAAGGAAGCAACGCTATGATGGCGATGAGGATTTGTATGCCCATCAGTCCAATCCGGTTGATCTCGGCTGGAATGCCACGCAGCCACAAGGTATAGAGCGCCCAGCAGACCATGGCCATGAAGATGATGAGGTCACCCGTTGAAAAATCCAGCGCCAGCAAGCGTTGCCAATCACCATGCAGAATAATGGTCAGCACACCTGCAAAAGAAATGGCCAGTCCGAGTACCTGCATCAGTGTAATGCGCAGTTGATAGAACAGCACGCCAAATAGCAGGATCAGGATGGGAATGCAGGAATTGAGCAAGATGCCATTGGTGGCAGTGGTGTAATGCAAGCCACTGTAAACCAGTGTGTTGAACGAGGCGACCCCGGCAATCGAAACAGCCAGTATGCGCCAACGATAATGACAGTATTTTTGCCAGTCCCTGCGCATTGGTTGCCATGCAAATGGCAGGATACAGGCAAATGCAATAATCCAGCGTCCCAGAGAAAGCGTAAATGGCGGGATCTCGGCATGAATGGCACGGCCAATGACAAAGTTACCGGCCCAGAACAGTGGCGGTAACGTCAGGATAAGCCAGATACCTGTTTCAGTAAGCCGGCTGCTGGATGTGGCCTTATTCATCGTCTTTGATTGATTAATGTTCCAGGTTTCGAGCTCAACCGTGCTGCTCCTGGTTGAACCAGTCTTTGAGCAATGCAGACGCCAAGTCAACAAAAGCCCGAAGTTTCACTGGAACAAAACGCTGCCTGGGATACACCAGGTGTACGGGGTCTGCTTTGGCATGCCAATCAGGTAATATCCGGACCAGTTTGTCTTCCACCATTTCTGGACGGCAGACATAGGTTGGCAGCAGTGCTACCCCTTTGTTTGCCATGACCATGGCCCTTACCACCCCTATGCTGTTCACCAGCGAACTCCTTTGCATTGGGATGGTGATGCTACTGGTATTGTTGGTCAGCGTCCATTCATCCCGGCCGATAGGTGTGAATTGTACACAAGGGTGATAGCGTAAATCCTGGGGCGCATTGAGCATGGGGGCCGAGCCCAGGTATTCCCGGCTGGCAAACATTGCCCAGCATACGGTGCCCACCTGTCTTGCGATCAGGCTGGAGTCACGTAACTCTCCGGTCCGGATTGCTGCGTCCACGCCTTCGGCTACCAAGTCCAGATAACGGTCCGTCAGTAACAGCTCTATCTCAATTTTGGGATAAGTCTCCTGCACTTTGTTTACCAAGCTTGAAAGCAGGAAGTCACCCAGGTCAGCAGGCGCCGTGATTTTCAGCCTGCCTTGGGCTTCGTTGATGGCAGTGCTGATGGCCGCTTCCGCTTCCATCATATAACCCAGTCCGGTGGAGGCATGCTGGAAATAAATGCTGCCAGCCTCCGTCAGGTTTAATCGTCGGGTTGTCCTTTGCAGGAGCGTCACGCCCAGACGTTTTTCCAGCCTCGAGATTCTGGTGCTGATAGTGGACGTAGGCAACTGCAGTTGTCGCGCGGCACCACTGAAACTGCCAGCTTGCACCACCTTCACAAATACAGCAGTTTCGTTGAGATTCAAGATTATCCCGTTTATTGAAAATTTATTTAGTATTTAACCATCTAGTTAAACAAAAGTCTTCTCCTTATAGTAAGAGCTATCAACACAGTGAACCAATCCAGGAGACAGACATGAAAAAACTGGCTTTCATCAAACGCAGTAACGGCAAGCATTGGGTAGGCAATGGTTTTCCCGTGCAAAGCATTTTTTCATATCGGGATATTCATGAAGAAATGTCACCTTTTTTGCTCATGGACTATGCAGGTCCTGCCAGCTTCGAGCCCACCGAAGAAAGACGTGGGGTCGGGCAACATCCGCATCGTGGTTTCGAGACGGTCACCATCGTCTATGACGGCGAGGTTTCCCATCATGATTCCACCAATGCCGGCGGTACCATAGGCGCAGGCGATGTACAGTGGATGACAGCAGGCGCTGGCATTATCCATGAGGAATACCATGGGGATGGCTATGCAAAACGCGGCGGTGCGTTTGAAATGATACAGCTCTGGGTCAACCTGCCCGCCAAGGACAAAATGACCTCTCCGGGCTATCAGGGCATTGAAAATGCACAGATTCCTCAAGTTGCATTGAGCAATGATGGTGGCAGCGTACGAGTAATTGCCGGTGAATATGAGCAGCATCGTGGTCCTGCACGTACCTTCAGCCCGATGAATGTATGGGACGTGCAGTTGAAGGCTGGCAAGGTCTTCTCAGTGCAGTTGCCGGAGGGATACACCACTGCTTTATTCATTTTGCATGGTGCGGTGCGGATAGGAGATACCCACACGATACGGCCTTCTGAGCTTGCAGTACTTGAACGCGAGGGGACCAAGCTGGAAATTGAAGCCGTGGAAGATACGGTATTGCTGTTGCTGAATGGCCAGCCATTAAACGAGCCTGTCGTTGGGCACGGACCTTTCGTCATGAACTCCTGGGAAGAAATTGACCAGGCGATCAATGATTACAACAACGGCCGTTTTGTTACTGTTGCAGAGTAGTTCCATCTCCTGCCACCATTTGGTGGCAGGTTTTAACCGCAATCTGGTGGCCTGATTAATACATCAGGCATGAAATAAACAAGACAGTCATGAAGAGCTGCGGCGTTGAACCGAGTGTCAGGTATGTCCCGGTTCCATCCAAGGAACATCCCTGTCTATCGCAATGCAGGTGGCGAATGGATAGGCTGAAATAAATAAGACCATCATATTGTTTTAGATAATTCGCGCTAATATGCTGCTATCGGCAATATGCTTTTTGTAAAGGAGTCCTACATGCAAGCCATCGTCCGTTCCGTCCTTCTGGCTACTCTGGTTTTTCAGGCATCCACACTCTCTAACGCTCTAGCTGGGGCGTCCGATAAGCCAGTGGCCGAACAGCTGGTGGATACGCTTACCCAGCTTTCTGCCGGCCCGCATCCGGGCTTTCGTGCCAATCATGCCAAAGGCATTGTGACAGAAGGGCATTTCACGCCAGCGCCTAGTGCCGCTGAAATAACCAAAGCCGAGATTTTCAACCATTCCAATCCCGTTGTTGTACGCTATTCCAATGCCACAGGAGTACCGAATATCCCGGACAATGATGGCGGCGCATTTCCTAAGGGAATCGCCATACGCTTCCAACTGGCCGATGATGCGATTGCAGACTTGGTATGTATTTCGGTCAACGGTTTTCCGGCTTCAACCCCGGAAGAGTTTCTTGGGCTGTTGCAGGCAGTCGCCGCTTCGCAGCAAAGCCAGGCTCAACCTAAACCAATCGAGACTTTTCTCGAGCAGCATCCGGCAGCCAAACGTTTTGTTACCACTCCCAAGCCTTTGCCGATAAGCTTTGCCACCCAGAGCTTTTTTGGCGTGAACGCATTCAAGTTCACCAATGCCAAGGGTGAAACCCATTATGGCCGTTACCGGATTGAGCCTGTTGACGGTGCCAAATTCCTCAGTGCTGATGCTGCCAAGGCTGTAGAGCCTGATTATTTGATGCATGAACTGCCCAAACGCCTCAATCAGGCTGCCTACAGCTATCGCGTCTCAGTGCAATTGGCCGAAGCTGGGGATGCGTTGGACGATGCAACAGTCTCCTGGCCAGAAAGCCGCCGCATCGTAGAACTGGGCACGCTGACGATAGACAAGTTCCGCTCAGATAGTGCCATGTTTGAGAAAACTGTCATGTTCAGCCCGCTCAACCTGGTGGATGGAATAGACGCAAGTAATGATCCTATACTGCTGACAAGGCCAGCGGCTTATAGCGTGAGTTTCAGCCGCAGGATACAAGGGCATTGATTGCCTGGGGTCTTGGATATGCTCCCCATGCGTGAGGATATATCTGCAGAGTAGCCTTCACGGGCCGACGTAGGTCCCTTGCCCTTTTAAATCTTCCATTCTTGATCCAGCGTAGGTGTATTGATTTTCCTACAACAAGACGCTGCATTAGCCTACAACTTATCCCTATAACTACTCCTAATATGGTGCAGATTAATAACCATATAATTGAGAGGGGATAATCATGGCGGATAAGAAACCATTGGTAGATAAAAGCCAGGCGGCAGGTTCCGATGCTCTGGATAAGAAGAACTCCAATCCTAAAATCCAGGATATAGAGCAATTCAAGTCGGATGCCACTGGCCAGGCCTTGCGCACGAACCAGGGGGTGAGAATTGCGGATAACAAGAATTCCCTGCGCATAGGCGCGCGCGGGCCCTCTCTGCTTGAAGATTTCATTTTGCGCGAAAAAATCACGCATTTTGACCATGAGCGCATTCCCGAGCGCATCGTGCATGCGAGGGGTGTTGGCGCCCATGGGTATTTCGAGTCCTATGCCAATCATGCCAAACTGAGCAAGGCAGGATTCCTCGCTGAAAAAGGCAAACAGACGCCGGCCTTTGTCAGGTTCTCCACCGTGCAAGGCCCCAGAGGGTCCGCCGACACGGTGCGCGACGTGCGCGGCTTTGCTGTGAAGTTTTATACCGACGAGGGCAATTTCGACCTGGTCGGCAACAATATCCCGGTATTTTTCATCCAGGATGGCATCAAGTTCCCCGACTTCGTCCATGCAGTCAAACCCGAACCCCATAACGAAATTCCCACTGGCGCCAGCGCGCATGACACCTTCTGGGATTTCGTCTCATTGCAATCCGAATCTGCCCACGCCGTGATCTGGGCCATGTCTGACCGTGGCATCCCTCGTAGTCTGCGCACCATGCAGGGCTTTGGGGTGCATACCTTCAGGCTGATCAACGATGAGGGGGTCTCCAGGTTCGTGAAGTTTATCTGGACACCCAAGCAGGGCGTGCTCTCATTGGTGTGGGACGAAGCGCAGAAGCTGGCCGGCAAGGATGCGGACTTTCACCGCCGCGATCTCGGCGAGGCGATAGAGCTCGGCAATTATCCCGAGTGGGAGCTGGGCGTGCAGGTCATTGAGGAGCAGGACGAGCACAAGTTCGATTTCGATATCCTTGATCCCACCAAGGTCGTCCCCGAGGAGCTGGTGCCCATCACTCCCTTAGGCAAGTTGGTGCTGAACCGCAATCCGGACAACTTCTTCGCCGAGACTGAGCAGGTGGCTTTTTGCCCTGCGCATATCGTCCCGGGCATAGACTTCAGCAACGATCCCCTGCTGCAGGGGCGGGTGTTTTCCTATACCGATACGCAGCTGAGCAGGCTTGGCGGGCCTAATTTCCATGAAATCCCCATCAATAAGCCGGTCTGCCCTTTTCACAACAACCAGCGAGATGCGCTGCATAGGACCACCATCAACAAGGGACAGGCCTCCTATGAGCCCAATTCGATAGATGGCGGATGGCCTCTGGAGACGCCGCCGGCAGCGAAGGACGGAGGATTTGAGAGTTATTACGAGCGCATTGATGCACACAAGGTCAGGGAGCGGTCCCCATCGTTCAGTGACCACTTTTCACAACCGCGCCTGTTCTACCGGAGCCTAAGCCCCCACGAGCAATCCCACGTCGCGGACGCATACAGTTTTGAGCTCGGCAAGGTGAAAAGGAAATATATCCGGGAACGGGTCGTGAACGAAATTCTTGCCAACATCGACCTGGAGCTTGCCGGCACGGTTGCCAAGAATTTGGGCATAGCCCCGCCGAAAAAGCCGAGCGTCAAAGTTCCGGAGCCTGAACTTCAGACATCTCCCGCACTTAGCCAGCAAACGCTTCTTCCTGAGAGCGTGGCAGGAAAAAAAGTGGCGGTGCTGGTATTTGACGGCGTTTCCGATCAGCATCTGCAGCAAGCCGTTTCCTGGGCAAAACAGCACCAAGTCAACTTGATGCTGCTGGGCCCTTTAAGCGCTCCTGTCACAACCTCCAAAGGCAAGGCCGTGGAAGTGGACGGCTCCATCAAGGGCGAGCCCTCCATATTGCATGATGCGGTCCTGGTGCCGGAGGGTTCGGGCATCGCATCCACCTTCCTGGAAAATGGCGATGCCGTACATTATCTGCTTGAGGCCTACAAGCATTTGAAAGCAATTGTCTTGACCGGCGAAGCGGCCAAACTACTGGCTTCCCTTCCGCTCAAGGAAGACGCCGGCTTAATCAGTGGCAGCAACTTTTCTTCTTTGGAGGGTCAGTTGACAGAGGCATTGAAGTCGCACCGGGTCTGGGCCAGGGAAGGCAGTATTCGTAATATTCCTGCGTAGCAGGTGCAATGACGGAATTTATCAACGAATGCGGATTGCGGTGAAGGCTGCAATCCACTGATAAAATCAGCGCCTTAAAATACATATTAAACACTATGAATTATCAGGGCCATTACAACTGCGGGCCCTGCATTACTGACATCAAACTCCATCAAGCTATCGGGGTTAAAGGGGCAACTTGTTCTGGTTGACCGCCTGTCAGGCGAGTGCGTTGCGCTGGGTCTGAAAGAAAATCATGGGGAAACCCGAGCGGTATCGCGCTTGCTGCTGTGAGGCGCGTGAGTTGTGAGTCATTTAAGCTGATTTCAGTCGCAGCCAGGTTTTCTGCCAGTTGTTCCCTCGTTCTAGGGCCGATAATAGGCAGGACGCCTCGTGAGGACATCCAGGCTAACGCAACCTCGCCCGGGGTTACCGCCAATTCCGCTGCTATCTCCAATAGAACGTCGACAATACCTTTCTTGCGAACATCATCTTCTGCATGGATCAAACGTTTAAATGTCGTAGCCCTGCCTTCTTCACCGCGGCGGTATTTACCCGTCAATAATCCCCCTGCCAATGGTGACCATCCCACCATGCCCAGACCTAAAGCCTCAGCCATGGGAATAAGCTCACGATCTGGAGTACGTTCTATCAGGCTATATTCCATCTGGATCGCGATCACTGGAGCCCATCCACGTATTTCCGCGATTGTAGCGGCACGTGCTACCCGCCATGCAGGAAAGTCCGATAGACCGATATAGTTGACTTTACCGGCGCTCACCAAGTCATCCATAGCGCGCATGATTTCCTCCGATGCCGTCAGACCGTCTGGCATATGAACCCAATACAAGTCGATACGATCAGTCTTGAGTCTTTTAAGGCTGGCCTCCAAAGAAGCAACCATCACCTGCCTGCTATTACCCGTGCCCGTTGCACCTTTCCCCGGTCCGCCTAAGGTATATTTTGAAGCAAGCACAAACTCGTTGCGCCGCCCTGCAAGGAACTCGCCAATCAGTTCTTCAGATTGCCCAACTTGGTAGCTATCAGCAGTATCAATAAAGTTGCCGCCATGGTCTGCATACAGGTTGAACATCGCCAGCGCTTCGCCTGGCTCAGCGCCATAGCCCCAGCGCGTTCCAAAAGTACCGCAGCCTAATACGAGCTCGGAGACACGTAACCCAGTACCCCTGCCAAAGTTCTTATAATTCATGATAGATCTCCAGTGACTACTCCACGTTGGTCGCGATTCTTGCTGCCTTTAGTATTTCGTCTGACAGTTCAGACTGGCCTGCAGCGCGAGACAGCATTAAGGCACCGACCCATTGAGAAAATGTGATGATCGCCTTTGCGCGGCGCTCTTCCTCGGTTTCACCGGCAACGATCGTGGCAAGGAAATCGATGATGGATTGAGTGCCATCACTGAATACCCTTTTAACTGCATCTTCGTGACGAGGTGCTTCGCCTGCAAGCGTAGAGTAGATACAGGTCTTAGCCAGATCATCACGATTCTTGGACGATAGATAGGATGTTCCGATACGTTTGAAAGGGTCGGGAATGGAAGGATCAGCGGCATAGCCCTTCCACTTTTCAAGTGTGCTATCACTTATCCGTTTGCAGGATTCAGCCAGCAGATCTTCCTTGGAGTCGAAATTCTTATAGAACCCACCCACCGTGAGGCCAGCACTCTTCATCAGGTCAGCTACGCCAATCCCATCGAATCCATGTTCCCTGAATAACTTACCAGCAGTCTCGACGACCAGCTCTCGATTCTGTTCCGCTTTTTCCCGACTGACTTTCATTACACTTCCTTATGATCTATACGTTTAATTCCTACTTGGCAGACACTCGCCAAATCGTATTAGGCAATTGATATAACCAGCGCGGATGTTCCATAACTTTGCAAAAGTATTGACCTTGGTATCCACTCCATCAGGCGCTCCTGTCCCATCCTACCAATTACTTGTGCCACATGGACGGTAGGATGGTTGTTTGGGCTGGTTCCGGTAACACCGGATTAGTGCCTGTACCTGAAACGGTATCGCGTAGCCAGCAAATTCACCGCGTCTTGTTTAAGGTTAATAAACTAGGTATCGATAATGGTCCGTTGTTCAATTTCATTCGCTTATTAATTTATTTCAACAGGGATTTCACCGCATCAAGCCCTGCCTGAGCACAGGCTTCGTCTTCATTTGGCATGCCACCGCTTACACCGACAGCGCCAAGAAAATCCTGACTTGTTTTAATAGGGAGGCCACCGGCCAATGTCACGAATCCAGGTATCAATGCCAAGCCAGGTGCCGGGCCGCCTTTTTTGTCTTTACCGAATGAGAAATCCTCTAGTGCGCTCGTTGGCATCTGCATCTTGGCTGAGTTCTCTGCCTTCAAACTGGCAATTTCACCCGATGCGATATAAGCCCCATCCATGCGTTGGAAGTAGATGGGATTAGCGCCTGCATCCACCACGGTAACGCTCATCTTCCAACCTTTCTTTAATGCTTCGGCCTGGCAGCCGGCAGCGATCTTTTGCGCTGTTTCAAGATCCAATACTGGATGGCTATCAAAAGCATTCGCTTGAAAGCTGAAGCCGGAAGCAACAAGGGCCAAGCCCATTAAAATCTTATTTGTTTTCATATTATTCATCCTCTATTGGTTTAGATTGAAATTACAGATACTGAAATCAATAATTTTGATTATGATCGTAATCAAAATATACAAGAGGGATGGCGGAACGTCAAATATAAATTATATTCGTAATCTAAAAATAGACTATCTTCAACATATGGGTCTACTTAATATATTAGGAGCAACAACATCTAAGCATCTATTGCCAATAGCCGTGGTATTCACACTACATTAGCTTTTGAAACGGCCATCTTGAGTAATGCGCTGGAGTCTATGGATGTACCAGGCTCTCCCACAATAAAAATGCCTGCTAATGAGCAGGCATATCAAGTTGCAATATTATTTCAGTTGCACATTGCTAAAAGCGATCACTTCTCCCGAAAAAAACGGGAGCATGAGCTCCCGTCATTTCGTGTATCAAGCCATTAAGATTGAATGGCCTTGCGGCGTTTGACCGTGGCACCTATCAGTCCTAGACCAACAAGCAGCATAGCGTATGATTCTGGTTCCGGCACCGCAGCCGTGATGGCTGTATATTGCAGGCTGAGGAAACCGTTGAATGGAAGCTGCCATCCATTGTCTGGGATGTTACTGAGATAAGCACTGCCAACACCGAAACCGGAGGTGTCCGCAGCAGTCTGGGTGCGCGACAGTTGAATGCCGGTCACGGTCGGGTCATTGCTGGTCAAGTATGCAATGTACTTGATATCGGAATTCAGGTTCAGACCCAGGTTGTCGAAACTAATGGTGGTGTAGCCTCCAGTTGAGTTATAGGTCAAGTCAGCAGCACCGGTTGTGGTCAGCAGGATAGGCCCAACAAAATTAGTTGCCTGATTCAAGGCGTTCGTATCAGGGTTCCACTGTGCTACATTCAATTGCAAGGACGACGAAATGTTGCCGATCGCATAGAAGCTGAAGGATGATAGCGTGGCTTCCGAAGTCAGGGAAAACACTTCGCCGACCTTGGGCGAGTCGCCGCTCGGATTTGCCGCGTTGCCAAAATAGGCAAACGGCAAATTGGCGTTAGCACCACTCGGCACATTGGTATAGGTGTCTGCGAATGCGTTACCGGCGAACACCAGCACAAGGCTGGCAATTACTTTCATCTTCAGTGCTGCTTTAGTCATCTTTATTTCCCCTATTAAGTCATTGGCTGATTCTCATACGATGGGCATGTGCCGTACATCGGGATTGAGCAAATTTATTGACTGTGCCGCTGTTGTTAGCACAGTTATCTAACGCAACCAAAGTACTCTTGGGATGTGTCGATGGTGTGAAAGAAAATTCACCAAACATAGTCCGAAAGCAGGCTTTTTTTTAACTCTTATCCATCGAAAATTACGGCCTTTGCCAAGCAGAGAGGTCAGCACATGCAAGAAAGTTGGGAATCAAATTTCTTGAGTTAGCCTGGGAATGTGGAATCTCTGCAGGTTTGCGCCAATCAATATCTTGCGAAAACAATGTAGGCATAATTTGAAAATTCCTCAACCTATTGTATTAGTTGGTTTTTATGATTTTCAGGTATCGGCTGGAGTTAAGTGGCTGTGCATTGGATATCAAGAGGAATTCAAAGCTTGATTTGGCAGACACTTAAAATTGAGTTTCCTCATGACAAAGAATACAATGATAATCGTTATTGTTTATAAAAAGTCTTGAGGGATACGAATTGCAAACGACAGGGAAGCATCCCTTGGAGAACCAACTGGCCGATCTTTATGGAGCTCACCACGGCTGGTTGCATGCGTGGCTGAGAAAAAAGCTGGGTTGTACGCATTTGGCGGCCGATCTTTCCCATGACACATTCCTGCGCCTGATGGTCAAGCAGGAGCTGGTGGTAATGCAGGAGCCCAGGGCTTTTTTGGTGACTGTCGCACAACGGGTGTTAAGTAATTACTGGCGCCGGGAAAAGATTGAGCGTGCTTATGAACTGACACTATTGCAAATTCCTGAGGCCACAGCCCCTTCTCCCGAAGAGCGCGCCATCCTGATCGAAACCCTGCTGGCCATAGATCAATTGCTCGACGGTCTTCCCCAAGCCGTCAAACGGGCCTTTCTCTATTCACAGCTGGATGGCCTCGGCCATGCGCAGATCGCTGAGCTACTCGGAGTGTCGATCACCACGGTCAAGCGCTACCTGGTGCGTGCGGGCATCCAGTGCTATTTCGCCATTAGCCCGGATAGCCTCTGATGAGTCACGATACTATAAACGACTTCAAGCCGGACGCCAGGGCAGGCCTCACGATAGACCCCAAATCCATCCCCGCGCGCGTGGCAAAAAAAGCCGTGGAATGGATGGTGGAAATCAAGGGCTCTGACGATGCCATGCTGCATCTGCAGCTAGCAGACTGGTTGAACCAGCATCCTGATCACCTGCGTGCCTGGCAACGAATCTCTGAAGTGAATGCCAGCCTCAGCGGTGCTTCAACTGCGCTGGGCAGTGCGATGGCGCAGGCAGCCCTGAACGCACCTCAATCTGCGGGCCGTCGTCGCTCCATCAAGTTGTTGTCCATGCTCATCTTTGCCACTGGTAGTGGCTGGGTGCTGACGCAAAGCGATAGCTGGACTGACTGGCAGGCGGATGAGCACACCAGCACAGGCGAATACAAAACATTGCGCCTGGCGGATGGCACGCAATTGATCCTGAATTCCAATAGTGCGGTGAATATTCACTATACGGCCCAGCACAGGAGAATTGACTTGCTCAGGGGTGAAATCATGGTGGCAACTGCCAAGGATGCGCAACAGCGCCCCATGCAGGTTGCTACGCAACACGGGGTGATGCAGCCACTGGGTACGCGCTTCAATGTCAGGCTGGATGAGGATTTCAGCCAGCTGGCAGTCTTGGAGGGCAAAGTCGCTTTGAGCGCGGCAGGATTGCCACAGCAGGAGATCATCGTCATGCCCGGCGAGCTGGTTGTGTTCAATGCGCATGGCCTGGGTGAGCGCCTGCCCTGGAACGAGCGCAGCGCGGCCTGGGTGGATGGCATGCTGGTGGTCAGCCAGATGCGGCTGGAAGATTTCTTGCGGGAGCTGGGGCGTCATCGCAGCGGCATCGTGCGCTGCGACCCGGCACTGGCTGACCTGAGGATTTCTGGTTCTTTTCCCCTTGCCGATACTGAACTGATCCTGAAGAATCTTGCCAGTATCCTGCCCTTGAAGTTGCAGTACATCACACGCTACTGGGTGAATCTTCTGCCTGCTTGAGGGCTAACCTGGCCTGTTTCGTGGCCAATCCAATATAGAAGCATGTTTCAACCAGCAAGGTTTATCACCTGCTAAGTGACTGTTTCAACAGTTTATTAAAAAAATTATTCCAGCTAGAGAAAATATTGCAAATAAAGTGGGCTGATTTCTATTCTCAAGAGACATGGATGATGAAACCATCATTCATTGCTCAGGAATCTGCATGTATACACACTCGTCTCAAAACTCAGCCAAGCTAAAGGCTGTGTCAGTGGCTGTCGCCAGCCTGTTTACCGTGGCTGCTTTCAGCAGCGGCATGATTTTTAGCCAGGTTCTGGCCGCCGAAACCCAGCAGGCAGCGGTCAGCCGCAAGGCCTTTGACATTCCCGCTGGCCCGTTAGAAACAGCCCTCACCAGGTTTGGCAAGGAGGCAGGCATTCTGCTCTCATACCCAAGCTCCACCACCGCCAAGCTCAGTAGTGCAGGGTTGAAAGGGGATTACACGGTGGAAGAAGGGCTGGCGCACCTTTTGCTGGGGACAACCCTGCAAGCCGTAAAGCAGCTGGATGGTAGCTATAGCCTGAAACCCCTGGAAAAAATCAGCCAGTCGCCGAATAAGGACGTGGGGGTATTGCCTGAAGTCAAAGTCGTCAGCAACCAGCTGGGCTCCATTACCGAGGATACCGGCTCCTACACGCCAGGTACCATCGCCACTGCCACCCGCCTGGTGCTGAAGCCCAGTGAAACCCCGCAATCGATTACCGTTGTAACCAGGCAGCACATCGACGATTTTAATCTGAACTCCATCGATGATGTGATGCGGCACACCCCAGGCATCACGGTCTCGCACTATGACAGCGAGCGTACTAATTATTGGGCGCGTGGTTTTGCCGTCGAGAACTTCCAGTACGATGGTATTCCCTCATTGCGCAATGCAGCCTACTCGGCAGGCCAAACCCTGAGTGATATGGCGATCTATGATCGCGTCGAGGTATTGAAAGGCGCCACCGGGTTGTTGACTGGCGCTGGTTCCATAGGGGCTACCATCAACCTGGTACGCAAAAAACCTACTTCTGAATTTCGCGGCGAGTTCACGCTGGGTGCAGGCTCATGGGATAACTACCGCACGCAACTGGATGTAAGTGGCCCCTTGACCGAGAGTGGCAATGTACGCGGCAGAACCGTGATTGTCTACCAAGATAAACAATCCTTCATGGATCACTACGAGCGCAAGACCGGTGTGTTCTACGGCATCCTGGAGTTCGCCTTGGTCCGCAGACCTTGCTGACTGTAGGTGCTGACTACCAAAATAATGACCCAAAAGGTTCGGGATGGTCGGGCAGCTTCCCGCTATTCAATAGTAGTGGAGGCCGCAACTCCATTTCGCGCTCATTCAATAATGGCGCAAAGTGGAGTCGCTGGGAGCAGGATAGCCGCACAGTGTTTTCTACCCTGGAGCACAAATTCGATGGCGGTTGGGTAGGTAAGCTGCAATTCAACCATCAGACCAATGGCTATGACGCGCCGCTGGGCTCCATCCAGGGTAATTATCCACGGGCCGACGGCACAGCATCCATCTACGCCAACAAGTACACCGGCGAGACTACCAGCAATGCATTGGATGCCTATGCCAGTGGCCCATTTGAATGGTTTGGCCGCACCCACGAGCTGGTGGTGGGCGCCTCCGTCTCCCGCTCGCACTGGACTGGCAAGGATTACTGGGACCTGACCTATATCAATAATATGGTTCCAGATTTTTCCCAGTGGAATGGCAATATCACGGAACCTGATTGGGGCCCCGTCAGCTCGCGCAGGGATGAAGTCGTCAAGCAAACCGGCGGCTATGTCACTGCCAGATTCAACTTGTCTGATGACTGGTCGCTGTTGCTGGGCACTCGCCTGGCTAGCTATCACCTGGCCAATCCCGATGAAGAGTCACGCGAGAGCGGCAGGCTCGTGCCTTATATAGGCACAGTGTACAAGCTCAACCAGAATTATTCGCTCTACGCGAGCTATACCGATATTTTCATGCCGCAAACCTATTACCGCAGCAGCAACAACAAACTGCTTGAACCGAATGAGGGCCAAAACTATGAAGCAGGCCTCAAGGGAGAGTTCTTTGACGGTGCCTTGAACGCCAGCCTCGCCTACTTCGAGGTGCATCAGGACAACCGGCCGGAATCGGACCGACTCTACAACAGCAACCCTACCAACCCGGCCATCACTGATGCCTACAAGGCGATTAATGCCAAGACCAGGGGCTTTGAAGCTGAGCTCACGGGACAGCTGGCACCGGGCTGGCAAGTACAAGCCGGGTTCACCCACAAGATCATCAGGGATGAGCATGGTGACAAGGTTTCAACCTGGGAACCGGAAGACCAATTCACGATCTTCAGTAGCTACAAGCTCAAGGGCAGGCTGGATCAGTTGACCATAGGGGGCGGTGGACGTTGGCAAAGCAAGGGCTGGCAGATGATCAACAACCGGGTGCTTGGCCGTACCGAGGAATTTTCACAGTCAGCTTATGGGGTGGTCGATTTGATGGCCAGGTACCAAATCAGCAAGCAATTATCGGCAAACCTGAACGTGAATAACGTCTTCGACAAAAAGTATTACACCAATATTGGTTTCTACAATTCAGGCTATTACGGTGAGCCAAGAAATGCCATGCTGACCTTTAAGTACGCTTTTTGAGGGTGGATGGTGAGATAAGTAGGAGCATCTAAAAAAGCTTCCATCTAAGAAAATTTAATCCATAAAAAAGCCTGCAATTGCAGGCTTTTTGTTTCGCATTGGTAATGCAAGGTTAACTACTTTAGCCTCTATTCAAGCAAATCCATTGGCTCAGCCTCCTCCATTATTTAGCGTAAGATCTATCTGATACCGCCTGCCACATTGATTATTTCGCCAGTAACATATTTGGAATCTTCCGATGCCAAATAAACGGCCGTAGGCGCAATATCATCCACTTGCCCAATACGCCCTAAGGGAGCAGTCGTTTCAACCCAATTCTTCATATCACCTTCTGTAAATCCACCGGCATGGGCACCTTCAGTGGCAATCAAGCCGGGGTTAATCGCATTTACCCGGATTTTCCGCGCACCAAGTTCTTTTGCCAATACGCCCGTCAATGCATCCACCGCACCCTTGGTGGCGGTATATACAGCAGAGTTAGGTGGCGTCAGGGTGGTCACGGCAGAGCTGATGTTGATGACACTAGCGCCTGTCTCATTGAACAAAGTCAACGCTTCTTTGGTAGAGAGCAGCAAGCCCAGTACATTCAAGTTGAACTGCTTATGGAAATGGTCTTCATTGATCTGTTCCAGCGGGGCAAAGTCAAACACACCGGCATTGTTGACCAAGATATCCAATTGACCGTAAATCGATTTAGTTTGTGCAAATAAATGGGTGATATCAGCTTGCTTGGAAACATCTCCTTGAACCGCAACAGCCTTTCCGCCCTGGTTAATGATTTCCGCTACCACCTTATCCGCCCCCTCTTTGCTGGAAGCGTAATTGACGATCACCGATGCACCTTCGGCGGCCAATGCTTTCGCAATACCGGCGCCGATGCCTTTTGATGCGCCTGTCACAACTGCAACCTTGTTTTCTAATCGTTTACTCATTTTTTGCTCTCCATAAATTGAGGGTTGGACGTGAATTGTTCAATAGTTCATTGTTATTGAACAATTGAACCAAGTCAACTGAAATGTTAGAATCCCTTCATGGTTCAATTTGTACATCCCGCTAAAGAAGACATCACCTTGGAAGGCATGCTCGGGGCTCTTGCCGACCCTATGCGCCTGAGAATCATGAGAAGCCTGATGAATGTGGAAGGCTGTTTGTCCTGTTCAGAAGCTGCTCCCTGCCCCAACATGGCCAAATCCACTTTGTCGCATCACTTCCGGGTATTGAGAGAGGCTGGATTGATTCGGACGGCAAAACTAGGCGTGGAAAACCGCAATATCGTCCGGGCCGAAGAAATCAATGAGAAGTTTCCTGGACTATTGGAATTGATCCTTGACCTCTATGGCCATTAATAGGTCTTTTCTGAGCCAGGCCTGCTGACACCTTGATGTTCTAAAACCCAATGCAAAAAGAAAGCCCATATATCAGTATGGGCTTTTTGTTAGTTTTTAAACGAGCACCTACTTAATTCAACTTATGCCTCAATGCAAGATTAAATGTGCTTACATCCAAAAGCGTAAATTGAAAAATAAATAAAAACAATCACATATATTATTTTTACTTTGAAGAAAGTAAATGAAAATCCATGCATGAGTTTAAATATTTGTATCTTTTACTCTGAAGAGCATAAATACCTAAGTAGTAATCTCATCAGCAGGACCTAGAATCGGGTCATGTAACAATGAAATTGCGTATATGATATTACATAATTTCACGTTAAATAATTGATTTGACAGTGGTATTTATTTGTGTTCATAATTCTTCCATGCAATTTCTCCGCAAACACTTCAGTTTGTTCCTAAGACGCATCGGCTCAACCGGCCGACGAATACCTCCTGTGCGTAATTCCTTAATTCAACACTAGGTCGTCAGTCATGGCGACCATAAGGAGTCGTCATGGTAATCAGCAAATCATCCATTGCTCGCCCAGAGCAATTTCAAGTTCAAGTCAAAGACGTTGATATCAACACCCACGTTGTTATTGCGCCGCTAGCGCCGGTGCTGAAACACGTCCGTCTAGTGTGCATTCGTTCATCTGATTGGCCTGATTTCAAGGAGATCCGAAATGCTTAATGACAAAGTAGAGTCACTGCAAAACATCATTCCAAAAACTCTGGATGACATAGTTAGGAATAACCGTGAGCAAATGCAGCTTGAGTATGCGACTGAGCAGGATTTAGCAAAAATGCAAAAGCAAATACCTGGTGATTTTTACAGAGGAGCGTTGCGGGGTGCCTTTATTTATAAACGCATCTTTCCTGCCTTGCAGCAGGAGGCTTTATATCTTGTGGGCTTTATGGACGAGCGAGGTCGTACCATCACTTGGCACACTTCGCGTATAGAAGGGTTTGATCCAAAAACACGGATGGTCTTTACTGCATCTGGTTCTTTGTACTGGGTGGAGGATTTTGTAACAGGCGAGCCTGATAGTCAGTTGCTCATCAATGTTTGCGCCATTCTTCATCGCGATGGGCTGGGGAGCGGCTTCGGCGTCCCCTATTTCTTTTACTAAATGGTATGGCTCAGGTGGAGTAAGCAAAGTGACTAAGCATAGTAGTGGTGATCAATCCCTATCAACCAAGGTGTTTTTTGATACAGAGTTTACTGACCTGCTGGGTATTGCTCAGGATCCAGCCCTCATCAGTATTGGATTGATAACAGAAGACGGGAGGCGCACCTTCTATGCTGAGCTGACAGACACTTACACACTTAAGCAATGCAGTGATTTTGTTCGAGTGGGTGTGCTTCCTTTCCTGGACGCTTCTGAATTACCCGAGGTACTGGACTTCACCGCTATCTATGCGCGAGTGAGTGCAACGCAATGTAGAGACTTATTAACTCAATGGCTTGAGCAGGCCGGAAAGCATGCCGAGCTATGGTCAGATGCCCCTTCATTTGACTGGCATTTTGTAGTTGAGCTATTTCATGAGCATGTTTGGCCCGACCTCCTATCCCATACACCTAGATCATGTCTTCCAACGGAAGAAGCATCACTTTCTAGGCACTCCAGGCATGTGGAACAGATGTATGCAACGCAGCATTTCAGGAGGCATCATGCACTGGATGATGCCAGGGTGAATCGCGAAGTGTGGTTGGCAGAAAGTGCTGAGTGAAAGCAGTCCTAGATGGAACTACTTGCCATCTAATATACATGAGATAAATAGGAAAACTTGCTTTTGACTACCCCAATTCTTGTTATTGATCTTGAGGCCACATGCTGTGATCAAGGCACAATTCCGCCGGAGCAGATGGAAATCATCGAGGTGGGTGCAGTATGGGCAAAGCCCAATGGTGAAACCATCGAAACCTTTCAGCGCTTCGTAAAGCCACTGGAGCGACCTAAGCTGACATCCTTTTGCCGATCACTCACTCATATTGAGCAAGACAGTATTGATGCGGCACCATACTGGCCCGCAGTCGCTGCGGAGTTGTTAGAATTTTCCCGGCGTTACACCGGCGAATGTTGGGGAAGCTGGGGCGCCTATGATCGTCGACAGATTGAACGCGAGTGCGTTCGGTACGGTACCGAAAATCCTTTAGCAGATCTACCTCATGTCAATCTCAAAGGCTCATTTGCCAAAGCACGGAGTATTAAACAGGTTGGCATGACCACTGCTCTGCAGATAGCTGGTCTCGAGCTGGAGGGGACTCACCACAGAGCACTAGCAGATGCTCAGAACATTGCTCGGTTGCTGCCATGGGTGATGATTGAGGACGCTCATTTAATTAATATGGTTTACCAAGCGGTTAAGGACTCGCATCCCGAGGCAATCGCAAATGGGTTTGACTCTGGGAAATGGCTCCGAAATTGGCTAAGTGAACCACTTCCGACTCTTGGTGGGGTTGCACCAATTAAACTTATGGCGACACCGCAAGGGCGGGCTCTGGTGACAAAAGTACTGAGGCAGGCGCTTGAGGGTTCTTACGCTTAATTAAACAGCAGTTACTTACGGGAAAGGACACGGCTTATCGAATGGCGTAACGATTGTAGCGTGTCGCATTGCCCTAGTAACACCCACCCGCAAAGCTAAAAGATCCTGATTGTAGGCCCTTGGATATTGAGGAGCCCTGGCAATAGATTTGAACATGCCATCGTAGATGATGACTTCATGAAATTCTTTACCTTGGATTTATGGATAGTCATAAGATGGATGCCACGCCAGTCTTTTTGAGCCGTGGTGAAATACTCTTGCATCAAAGCATTTCTTACTGCATCTTCCGCCCCCTGATATCCGCCCTGCGCCCGCCACTGATGAAGGTAAATGGCGACGTAGAACGTTTCTTAATGCTGCTTCTTTCGATTCACCGTCTGAAGGCCAATGGAAGACAAGGTTTCGTATCCTATTCTCGATTGCATACAACTCTGTTGTTATGGATTTGTGAAATGCAAGAAAGTCTGGAGAGTGAGCCATAGGCAAAATCCTTAAACGTTGGAAAAGTATACGATTAATTGCCTTGGATTTTCCAATCTATCGAAAATAGGTGATAGGTAAATGACAGAATGAAACGTAAGTGAAATTATTGGTTGTAAAAATAATACATAATGTGTATGATTTTCGTACATAGGTTAGGGAGAAATTGCATGTCAGATATTGAGACTAGAATAAAAAGTGAATTAGAAGACTTCTGGGATGAGCGGGCAATCCCTTTAGGGCCGGGGGGTATTACTAGCGTTGATGATCTGGTCGATGGTATTGAATCTATGACAGCTGTCGATGTGCTTGCAACGCTGGATAGACTTCTGGATAAAAAAGTGCCTAATACCGTTATTCAGCCAGGTGGGTATAGAACGAAAGAAGAATTCATTGACAAGCTGACCACCAAAGTTGTTGAGTGGATGGCTGGAAAATGAACACCAACTCGTATGTTGATAATGATGAACAGCGAAGATTGCTTGCTCAGCGGCTCAAAGAGTCACGCGAATATTGTGGTTTATCTCAAGAAGAGGTAGCTGGAGTATTGGGTGTTACTAGGCCGGCAATCTCTAATATTGAATCTGGGTCAAGAAAAGTTGAAGCAATCGAACTAGATAAGTTAAGTACGCTTTATGGACGCACCATTCAATATTTTCTTAATGGGGAAGTGGAGTTTGAAGATGATAGGGTGGCTTTTCTAGCTCGAGCAACTCAAGGAATGGCGGAAAATGATTTGAAGGAGCTGGAGCGATTTGCCAGATTCTTAAGAAATTCACCTGGGAAATAATAATAAGGATAAGCATGGCAAAGCATGGTCAAGTTCTTAATGCAGCAAAAAAAGCTTCAGAAGTTATCATGGATCACAATCTGAAAGCCCGTGTTAAAGAGGATGGCTATACTAGAATAGATCCAGCCTTAATTGCTGCTGCTGAAAATGTTACGCTCATGTATCGACCTTTAGAAAAGTTATTGGGGGGGTTTTTGCGGGAGGATAATGCTGTTGGCATTATTGTTAATGTGGATAGACCAAAAGGTCTTATTCATATGACTTGTGCTCATGAGTTGGGACATTTTTTCCTCAATCACGAAAGTACTGCTGATGAAACGATTGATTACGGAGTAAAAGCAGAAATAGTTGAGCAAGAGGCAAACTATTTTGCTTATGCTCTCTTGGCACCTAAATGGTTGGTGGCATCAGTTATGAATCAAAGAGGCTGGACTTTATCACATCTTACCCTCCCTGCCATTGTCTACCAATTATCATTGCGTTTAGGAATTAGCTTTACTGCGATGATTTGGTCTTTATCTAACTTGAACTTAATAAGTATTGAAACTAGAAAAGTATTATTAGCTACTCAACCAAAGAGAATTAAAGAAGCTACTTTGGATGGGATTAAATATTCCTTGGGATTGAATGATGTATGGCTTCTTGACCATAATGATAAAAATCAAGTCTTACAACCTGTAGTTGGCGATAAATTCATTTTCGAATTGCCGAATCATTCAAGTTCTGGGTATTTGTGGACTATAGATGAGTTGCGTTCTGAAGGTTTTCGCTTGGATCCTATAACAGAGCCAGCTAAATCAAATAAGGAAAAAATTGGATTAAGTAATTTAATGATTGGTGGTAACCCAACACTTAAATATAGACTTGAGCATGCTCTAATGCAAGCAGATGATAATGACGACTTTGAGCATCCTGAGTCTTTGAATTTTCGGAATGAGATATCTTTAAATGAAGAGCGTTCGTGGGTTTCAGAGTCCGATATTAACCGGTTAAATTTCTTCACTGAGTTTGAGCAAGTGAAAGCTGGGCTCTCAACACAAGAAAAAGAGAAGCGCTTTGCTTCATTGAAGAGGTAAGTAATGATTGAGGTTAGTATTGATAATTCTGCAGCGTTGGGTGCTGTAAGAAATCAGGGTTGTCGTCCGACTTGCTTGGTGTTTGTAGTTTCGGATATAAATTCTTATGCCAACGTCACAGGAGAGCTTAGTGTTGAATATTTAGCTCATCATGCAGCGAATTTAACACCTAATTGGAATGGCGAGGGATTTATGGTATCGACTGTAACTCATGCAGTTGAGACTTTTGGGCAACCTCATGAATCCTTACACCCTTATAATATTAATGACCTGTATGCTCCAAAAACGCCTCCTCCTTCAAATTTGCAACCATTTTATAAAGTAAAGTTCAATAATATTGATCTTGGAATGGATGAAGTAATAAGTACTATCGAAAAAGGTAACATTGTAGGCATCGCTGTTGCCGTTACTACATCCCTTTATTACCCTGTTGATAATTTAGTTGAATTTGAAAGTAATGTTTTACCTGGGGAGTATCATGCGCTAGTGGTGACTGGGTTAGGGAAGCATAAAGATTCAACGGAGTTGTATTTTAAAGTTAGGAACTCTTGGGGAGACGCTTGGGGAGTCGGAGGTTATGCCTGGTTGCCAAAATCTTATCTTGATCTTCATCTTTACGGGACCTTTTCTTTGTAAATAACTATGGCAAAACTATTTAACACTTATCAGCGAACAATACCAACATGGTTAGCTGCTGCAAAAGCACTCAACACTGCTCAAGGGAAAAAAGACACGAATTATATTCTTGAGATTGAGGATCCTTTAAGCATGTTGGAGCCAGAGATCAAGCTTTATAACCAAGTTAATGACCTGTTGGTGGCAAAAGGCAAACTAACTCTGAAAACAGTTGCAGGTACAATTTTTCCGTTAGACCTATATAGAAAATTTGGTCATCCTGGATTGTTTGAGGAACATAAGAAAACTCTAGATCGGGGTAAAAAAGAAGGTACCTGGGGTACTTACTTTAGTCGAATGACAGTTAGATCTAAACATGATGGATCAGGAACGATAAATCCATTGTCTATGTTGATTCAAAAACTCTCGCATGAACAACAACCAAAAGGCAAGTCCTTTCCTAATGCCTACGAACTTAGTGTTGCTGATCCTGAAATTGACCTGGCTTATGGAGTGAGGGATATAGGGGGAGAAATACCAACATATAATGCAGACCAAGATGGGAGGCGCTGGTTAGGGAGTCCATGCTTATCTCATTTATCGTTTAAGCGTGAAGAGAGAAATGGATCTTATTATCTCAATCTTACTGTTATGTATCGTTCACATCATTATTGTGCACGAGGCTTGGGTAACCTAATTGGGTTGGGGCAGCTGATGTCATACGTAGCTAAAGAGGCTGGCTTGAAAGTTGGTACTCTTACATGCATTTCTACTAATGCTGAGTTAGATATAGGCAGCTGGGGTGGAGTTGCTGAATCTTATAGCATCTTAAGTGCAACTTTATGAGTGACATGCAAGTAAAGAAAGTTGACTTCCTATTCCCTCCTGCAGATCGTGACCATAAACTTTTCTCATTCCCATGCGAAAGTCTGCAATTCCTCCATAGCTAGGATGGCGGACACAATCAACTTCCAGGCCTAAAGATTTGGCATATGCGGCGGCATCCTGACCAATGCAAATGATGCGTTTAATATCTAACCAAGAGATGAGAGAATGGTTGAGCTCAGATACCATGGCCAGTTCTCGTGATGTGAACCGCCGATTTGTTAATGGGTTCCCAGGCTCGTGAGGGTGGAAAGGGAATACATTCCACAAGAGTGGAGGTTGTGCCAATCTAGTCAAAATGTTCCAGATCTCAGTAGCAGTTCTTTCTGCTATAACTGGCCCCTTAGTTGCTTTTTGCGGCAGGGCCCCAGGGTATAGTTGAGCAAAGAGGCTCAGTCTTTGCTCATCTGTCAGAGCAAGCCCAGTTCTTCGCCCACCCCGATAACCAAGATCGCGCCCCATCCAGATGGTATCGGTTTTAAGTTTCTCTACGGCTTCCAAATAGCTCGTTAGATTTCTCCGGCGCACTTTTGGGCCATCAACCAAATCATGGATGCCACAATGATCGCGATATGGATTGAATACCTCTTGCAGATGTATTTTTGATAGTGCTTCAACGAATAATTTTGCATTCATTTTGGTAATAAGTGTGCAGGTGTGCCAGAGCTAACGAGTACTGTGCTATACGTTTTTACAGGAGCCTCGATTTGCTCATCTGGTAATGTTTCAAATTTCATCGTCCGGTTAACAAGATCACAGTGGACGATCCCGCCACTGTTGTGTACCACTTGCCGGAAGATGTTAAAACCTTCAAGGATGGCTTTTTCCCATTGCCATAGCGGGCAAGCAGCCACTTCGTATCCTTCCACCATGTCCATGACTTGCTTTAAGAGGCCGTAGTCTAACCTACCTACCTTCACATCTTCAAAATGATTTCTACTACCAGCAAGATTGAATATCCAAGTAGCTATCCCTTCTTCTATGATGATGGCGCGGGCCCCATCCTCATTCTCATCAATGTCAGGATCACTCTTTCTTTTCAACTTGAGAAGCGCTCTAATGACAGGAGACCACCCCAAATGGACGAGGTAGGCAAGGTGGAAAACATCATGGAAGCGGTAGCCATCTGGCTCCGTCCGGTTGTCAGTTAGTCTGTCCCCAATATTGATACCTAGCATTTGTTGTATGACATGTGGCTTCCCAGAGGAGTTGTGCCTTTCAATGAAGCGCATCTCGAACTGGCGAGGAAATTGTTCTAAAGCTGGATACTTTTCATCGAATAGAGGGGTGTACTGTGCCTGATCAGAAGGCCATCGGGATTCGATTTTCTTAAGGTTGAATCTCGCAACCTCAGAAAAATTTTGCGTGAAGAGAGAACTTACAGTCACCATGTCGGCTAAAAGCGCAGCCAGAATCTTTAGCGGTGGTTGGTAAACCAAATCCTGCTGTTCACCATTAAATAAAGAGCCGCAGTGGATTCCTAACTGTTTGAGAGCAGCGGTAATTTTCTCAGTAGATGCCTCCTCTTTGGAGAAGGCCATTAATCCATCAAATTTTTCAAAGGTTAATTCGTCTGCAACAGCCGGAGCATTGACATTTAGTCGTTGCTGCAACTCAGTGATTGCCTCAAATCCCACATCTTGAAGAGTTAAGTCATATTGAATGGCTACAGTAGTTAAATACCAGAGTGCATCGCCAAGTTCTTCTGTAATTGCATTATGATCTGCGGCATGGAGATCCCTTGTCGATTTCTTTATTAAAGACAGTAATCCGCCGATTTCTCCAAAAAAACCGAAGCGTAATTGATCTTTTGCTTCCGTCTTTCCCTCGAATTGATTTGATTTGCAGGCCCTGGCTTGATAATCGGCTAGCTTAAGATCTTGTATTGTTTTTACGTTCCTTGGTGCAACCATGATGACTGTCTTCTCCCCAGAGATTAAGTTGGCTGAACGAATTTTGGCATGAGTGATTGTTAGTGTATAGCTGAGTTTTTAGTTCTTTTGCACAAGAAATCATAGTGCTTCTATCCCCTAGTTTCGCACCCATTCTCAAAGCTTTGTCCCTCATATTAACGGTGACATCATAATGCGGATACTTTGATTCATTTTGAAACCAAGACGCTTTCAATCCTAGCTTAACAGCAAATTGATGTAATTCGGGCAAGGTGTCCGCGACCATATGACACCATTCTTTACCTTTCCAAGATATGAGTTCGTCATCAACGTAAATGGTCATAATTGTAATTTTCAAAATATTATGCATAATTATAGCTATGATAAGTCAGAGAATCAAGAATAAATCGGAAGCTAGTGTATTGGCGGAAAGGCTTAGAAATGCCCGTAAATTAAGGGGTTTGAGGCTTGTTGAAGTTGAAAAGATCTTGAGGATTGATGTCGGTCAGCTATCAAAATTTGAAACAGGGAAATTCAAACTTGTGAGTAAGAATTTGCAAAAATACTGCAATTTCTTGCAAATTAATGCGCCCCTTCGTTTTGATGAGCCAGATAGTTTGATCCAAAGATTCTCAAGAGTTTTGTTGTGCTCGCCCCAACATGCAGAGGCAGCAGCACACATGGTGGCGCTTTTGGAGGCTTTTGATACAAAGTAGGTGCCGAACTAAAAGTTGATCCTCATTCGCGGTGGAAGAGCAAGCAAATGGCTCCCTCCCAAAAAGCGAGTGGGATTGAAGTCAATTGGAGGACTCTGTCAGACTAAATTCATCGTGTATCACACAATCACAACCAAGTTGGGATCAAACTCCCAATTTTCAGGTGCTCCACCTCTTGTCCGGTACCCACAGGGATTTGTCAGTACCCTACATCCCTGAATCATGTAGTCGACAGATTCGTGAATATGGCCATGCACCCATAGATCTGCTTGCTTGACCAAGAATTCAAGATCAGAGGCGAAACCAGCGGACACTGGATCATTGATGTATGTCTTGGTGATGGATTTGATGGAGGGGCCCATGTGTGTCACCACAATCGTTTTTCCATCAAATGGCTGCAACAAGCGCTCCTCAAGCCACTGCACATGCCGTTGGTGCAGCACGATTGTATCTTCAGGGGTGATGAATTCTTTTGTCAGAGAAGATCTCTTGATATAGCGGTAGTCAGCCAGAATATCTTTGGCCATGGACATAGCCTTCTGCTTAAGATCTACACTAAAGAGTTCATAGTCGGTCCACAATGTGGCACCTAAGAAGCGATAGCCATCCAAGAGCATCTCACTGCAATTGAGAAACCGAACATTCGACGTAGCACTTGCAGCGCTTGAGATCTTGGCCTCTATGTCCTGGATGCAATGTCCATAGAACTCATGATTGCCAGCGATGTATATCACTGGGGTATTTTGAAAAGTCTTTTGGGCCCACTTCACAGCCTTATCACCAGAATCTATGTCACCTGCAAGAATAACGACATCAACATCAGATGAATGTGTGCCAATCTGCGGGCCGGAATCCAACCAAAGCTCGCGATGTAAATCAGAGAGTATGAGTAAACGCATGGGAGCAAATTTGGCCTAGGCGCAAACTCGAGCTTTTGTATAGATCAAAGTTACTAGGCATGTTGTGTACATTGATCTAAAAAAGAGATTTTGAAGTTTCAAGATGAATCTTACCTGTTAGGAAATTCAAATTGTGCTGCAGCTGCAGTTTTTGAAGATCATCAATCAAGAAAGTTAAGCTAGGCAGGTTTGTACCATCAATGGGAATAATCTCTCCGTTCAGGGTTAGACCAATGAGTTTGGCGATCGCAGTATGCTGGATGTGTTTCTTCTTCAAGATATCTTGAAGCGTGACTGTGGCACCATTGTTGTTTCGACGTGATTTCACTACGGTGCCAAGTACTTTTTTCAGGAAGCCCTCTAAAGATAGCAGATTGTAGCCATGAGTACCGACTGCCAGCCTATCCAATATCAGTACACGCTCTGACTTGAGTGCCTTAAGTAGATTCGGCGAAATTTTCAACCAGGCAGCAGCATGCCTTTGATCCAGTGACTCCCCTTCAGATGGCAAGAAGGGAAGTGAGCTGACATCAAAGATATAGCGAATGCTAGCGCCAGCCTTAATTTTCTTACCTGAGATGAGACCATCCTTCATGTATTGCATAACGGTTGGCTTGGTCACCTTCAAATACTCAGCCAGAGCGTTGATACCCATAATGTTAGGAATCAAATTCGCCCGGTGCAAAGAACGCCTATCTAAAGTACATTTCTTCCAGCGCTGGTTTCCAAAGTCGATGAAGCTAGTATGTAGGAACGTAATAGGTTTGTTTTTTTGGCCTGCCTTGCAGAAGGCAAAATAAAACGTTCGAAATTGGGTAGTAATGTTGAGAGAGGGTTCCGGTTCAGCCGCATGATTCTCAAGATAGTCCCAAAACCCATTTGGCCAGTGGCTGAGCATTGCATGGGCAGCCTCAAGTGACCGTTCTCTAGCCGTGCTATAACTTGAGTTCTGAATATGTAGCTGAGGGCGAAGCTCCAGTCGCTTGAATATGCTCAAGAAAGAAAGTAAATCCAGATTTTCCAAGTGATCTAATGGATAGCTTGAAGCTGAGATTTCATTTAAAGATTGTTCATCTTTGTATAACTTCCATTTGATCAAATGCAATATCTGAGTGAGGTCCTCAGATAATTCGCTGTTGATGTGTTCAAGAGTCTGTCCACAGTTACACTTTAATAGCCCAGGTCTGTTCCATCTCAATTTTCTATCGCATGTAGGGCACTGCCGATTAAAAGCTAAAGCATGATCTGGGCATCCAATTGCATATTTGGTATCAAAGAAATTATGGTGATACCCATTCTGTTTGATGCAAATTGGACAAACGCGTGGAGAATGACTTCCCATATAGACATCTGGAATTTCGATATCATGGGTTAAAGAAGCGTACTTGTTGTGGGTAGAACAGGAAAAATAATCTGCAAGGTTAAAACCTAGTGCTTGGCTCAAAGATGAGTAAACACTGGGGTTGGTGGTGAAATGATCATTATCGATGCCAGCGTACGTCAAGATTAAAGAGGGTCTTGTGTATCCATTGGATTCAGATACCCGCAATAGATATCCTGGGAAGCTTTCGTAAGGGAAAGGCCTGGGGGTAACAACTAAAGTTTTCATTTTTGGAACACCTGAGAAGGAGTGACTCTACGCCTGGATTGCTTTGTATAGTTTGGATTGTTTCTAACTTCATCCCAACCTACCTCATGGGCTAATTTGACATAGTTAGGTATTTGCGCGAGTTCGAAGGTGGGGGAAAAAGGATCTCCGGCATGATTCCAAACAGTGTGATCAGGAACACTGTATTTCCAGGCATCAGAAAAGTCTTTCCAGTCTAGTGATCGTTTTTTAGACTTGATTGCATTAATGACAGTTTGGGTAATGATTTTGGATACATAGCCAATGAATCCACCACTGGCACAGAAGAAGGCATTAACGAAATGAGGAGATGACAACATTGGAACATTCTTAAAGGATTGCTCTAATGTTTTTTGGTATGAGTCCAAGATAGATTTGAACTCATTCGTGTCTCTTGTCTTGCTGATGTTGAATCTTTTGAGGTATACGCTAGACAACATCCTGCGCTTGAACTGGCTGCTTTCCAAAATGACAGGTTCACAAGATGGGAGCCCGGATACAATGATGCCGATATCCATATCCATAAAGTCTTTAGCCATTTCACTGATATCAAGAATTTTTTTCTTAGTTTGCCTATCAATCAAACGTTGATACTCATCAATGATGATTATTTTGGTTTGACATGCTTTTAGTAGAACCAGTATTTTCTGTAACTTATCGCCCAGTGTGCCTTTTGAATAAAGCGGATCACCTAATGCTCTTAGAATTTGCTCGTAAGTATTCTTTAGGTTAGGAGTATTAGGTAGTGCGAGATATAAGATGGGGATATACCAACCATCATTATGCTTTCTTCTTGGGGCTTCAGCTAAAAGGGAATATATGAGCGTAGACTTACCTGTGCCAGACTCACCTATGATAGCAACAGAGTTATGCCTGGAGCCACGTATGGAGTTGTCATAGACATCATGCAATTTGTTTAAGGCTGCTTTATAAGCACAATGTTCAACTACAATCGATTCTACTTGGTCAGCTAACGAGAAATTATTCATCATATCCTCCTGGCCGTTTAACAACTTTAGTTGTGAATGCAATGGTTGGAGAAGATTCATCTGCAGGCAGGGTGTTGGATTCACTAATAGCAATTGTAATTTGCTCGTCTTCTACTTGAGGTTCTTTGTTTGAGTAAGAAGGCTCAATGAATCTCGCAGCACGTTTTCCAATTTTTTTAGGTTCATTCCGGATAACGTCATAAATTTCAGCTAATGCGATACGCCAACTCGTATTGTCTTTTGGTAAACCATTTTTTCTGCAATAATCTTTTATAGTTTTATGCATATAAAGAGATAAGTTCTTGGTATATTCCTTATCTTTAGCTTCAACAACGATGTAATTATCATTGTCGTTCGGTAGAAAAACCCAGATTTTGCTTAGATCATCCTCGTCATATCGAATTTCTGTTTCAAAAACGTCTCCAAATTGTTTTCTTAGCTCCAGTAAATTCCGATTTGAATACCAGATATCTTCAAGAGTAACTCCTCGATGATCTACGGTTAACCTATCTGATTTTGAAAATATGAGATCGATATCATCGATATCTGTCATGAGCGGGATTTGACTCGGATTAATTAATCGTTGCCAGGCTTGGCGTGGAGACTCGCCTTTAAGCCCTTGATGAGGTTTTTCATGATATACGTCAACAATATACTTATTCATTATGGCTTTAAGCATATCCAATGTTATATTGGCTAACTTTTCTGATTTGTAATCTTTACGTTCTTTGGGGTTGCTTTTAGTTGTACCTGGAAGGACGTGTATAAGCTGGGTATTTAGTGTGCGAAAAAATCTTTCATTATTTGGCTTTTCCCATGGTGTACCACGGCCACAATAAAGAATTTCTGTATACATATATGAGCACAGTCGTTCAAAGTCTGAGGCATGAAATTCCAATCCATTGTCTACCATTAGCAAGTCAAATGGGCCAAAAGGTAGCCACTTGTTTTTTATAGATACATATTTGTTAGTAAGATCAGGCTTTGGTGAAACCGCGTGTTTAAAACACTTAGCTACTATATTAAGGCTTGGAGGATTGAAGCCTAAATAGTAGCCATAGATGCATCGTGATGGAACGTGAATGAAGATTGTCAGTGTTGGTCTTCCAAGCAATCTACCTTCTTCGTCGACAATCATGACGTCTAATATTGTATGGTCCATTTGACCGACATGCATTCCATTTGGATATGTTTTTGGTTGATTCATAACCTGCCTATACTTAGCCCTAACATAATTAGCACCATCGCGTGCTAAATCACGCTCATATTTTGGAATATCATTAATTAATCTGCGTAAATATTCAAAGCTTGGGTATTTCAATTTTTCATGTGACAGCCTATTTATATTTTCATCTTCGATTTCTTTAAAGATTGCTGTCATTGTTTTTTGCATTGAAGTTTTCTCTAGCGTCAGATAGTTTTCGTGAATTTTCCTTAAGCAAATATCTGTCACATATGGGTCAATTCTTTCATACTTACCTTTTTTTGAGTTGTCAGGCAGTAAAGATTCAGGGTTATGGTTTGATTCTTGATATTTAATTCTCCAATTCCGCACCGCACTAATGCAGGGTTCTTTACCCGGGTCGTTCATTGCTTTGTGCGCATCAACGATAGCTTGCCTCATCAGCTCACCATGAGGAAGACCTTCACATGCTTTGATGTATCTTTTCCTCTTGTTTATAATTTCCCATTTTTCTTCACTTAGTACTGGTAATTTCCTGATTTTGCTTTCAAATTTAAAAGGATTAACTCTTTGTGATGTGCTTGGTTTAACTTCTTTTTGTATTAAATTTGCATGTAGCTGATCATAAGAAATTAGTGTGTAATTTCCTTTTTCATCAGATACGGATATGCCGTCACTTGTAACAGTCTCAATGACCACTAACTCGTCATTAAAGCTGAATTTTTTCCCAGGTATTAAATGAAGTTTTTCCATGATAATTTTCCTTCTGATGGAGGTGTAAGAGACACAATGCTTCCGCTTTCTAATGGAGCATTCATATTGATATGTAAATGTCCTGACAAAATAAGCTGAGCTGCTAGAGGTATTTGTGTTTCAAGATAACTTCCCCAAGTTGATGGGGAGTTGAAACTTCCATCGTTTGGTAAATCTGTAAGGAATTTAAGTCGTGGTCTACGAGCGTATAAGAGAAGAGTGTGGCAATTTTCAACTACAAGAGTAGGTAGCTCAGACATCGTTACAAGCCTGTAGCGAAACCCAAGTTTTGGTAAATTTTCACTAAGCAACTGTGTGCGATCAATGATCTCTTGGTTGACTTTGCTTGGATGAGGCTTAACTTCCACAAAGGTGGGATAGTGATCACCGCAGTCCACTAGAAAGTCTGGGAAGTGCCTTTTTTGCGCGCCATTTTGAAGAAAATTGATGGTGGCTGGTTGCTCGCGATAGTCAAGGACATCAGGCATGCATTCCAACATGCGTTGGAATTCGATCTCAGCTTTTGACTCACACCTAACAGTCCTCAACGTAGTGGCTTTGTGAGAAATGCCTTTGTATCGTTGATGTAACTGACTTCGGTTGATAGATTGCCTAGCCATTTGGCCGGCAGGTGGGAAGGTTATTGTGATGCCAAGGCTGACATCATAGGTGTCGCGATACTGCATTTGCATTCTCCTTTTACGGTTTTAGCGCAAAAGGGTGGTCGCCCTGCATGTCGTGAAAATTGACATGCAGGGTTTAAAAGAGCAGACTATCGGTGGGTTTGGGGTAACTAAATCCACCAGAACCCCGGGCAGCGCTAACTGTTCCGGGGTTCATCATTTCTACTCATGCCACCCGTTCGGGTAAATCTAAGTCATTAATTTAATTTGTTTTAATCGAATTCTCCACCCAGGTGGAAGAAATTGTCCTTAGTTTTGGCAGGTCTATGATTATTCCTAATTTCCGAATAAAAGTCAATGTCTTATAGCTAATTGGTATAAACGCGTATGTGGTATTAGATACGCATTCTCATAAAAAACCCCTCAATTGAGGGGGAGGGCATTTAAGTTATTGAGAGTAAATATTTATGTTTATGGGTAGTGAATTTAGGTTTATGCCTTTATGCACATTAAACAAAAGCCGCGTTTGCGGGCTTTTCTTAACCACATTTGCTATCGCCGCAATTGAGGCAGGTGAGGCATCCATCCATCACGATCGCAGCCTTGGTGTTGCATTTGCTGCATAGCTGAGCGCCAGGCGGGAAGCCTTCGGCATTGGTTTTAGCACCTGATGCTGCATGCTTTTCCAAGTATTCGGCGCGTTTCTCGTTGATGAGTTTCTGTTGGTGCTCATCGGGCCCTGTTTTTTTCAGCATGCCTATCTGGTATAGGTGTTGTTCCAGCACTTCACCGATTTCGGCGACCAGACTGGGGATATATTTGCCGCCTTTTTTGAAATAGCCGCCGCTTGGTTCAAATACGCTCTTGAGTTCTTCAACCAGAAAGGTGATGTCGCCACCCTTGCGGAAGGTGGCAGACATGACGCGAGTCAGGGCGACTATCCATTGGAAATGCTCCATGTTCTTGGAGTTGATGAATATTTCGAACGGACGGCGGTGTTCCTGTGGCGTGCCCTCGTTCATGATCACGTCATTGATGGTGATGTAAAGCGCATGCTCGGTAACCGGGGTCTTGATCTTGTATGTATTGCCTACCAGCATTTCAGGACGGCTAAGAGGTTCGCCGAGCTGGACGATTTCTGCCAGTTTCTGTTCATGTGCTTTTTGTTCGGCAGCCGCCTTGACCTTGTCCTCTTCGGTGATGACGTTATAGCCGGTGATTTTCTTCTCTATCTTGATTGCCATGGTGGTCTCCTAATGCAATAGACGCTGTATCTGGTTTCCGGTAGAGCGGCGGACTCTTAATCCGTTTGTCTACCGGGGTAGCGGTGACGACAGTGCTAGAACTTTCCGTAGTAACCTTCCTTCAATGCATCGTAGAGGTTGGCAGCGCTGTGAATTTCTCCGTCATACTCAATTTCGTCATTACCCTTGGCCTCAATCACGGTGCCATCTTCCAGCGTGAATTTGTAGGTGGTGTTTTCCAGGTCTTTCTCGGTCACCAATACGCCCTGGAAGGCTTCCGGGTTGAAGCGGAAGGTGGTGCAGCCTTTTAGGCCCTTGTCGTAAGCGTAGAGATAGATGTTCTTGAAATCCTCGTAATCGTAGTCCGTGGGGACGTTGATGGTCTTGGAGATGGAGCTGTCTATCCACTTTTGTGCGGCGGCCTGGATATCCACATGGGCCTTGGCCTGGATGGTGGATGAATCAAGGAAATAATCTGGTAATTGTTCTTCCGCCTTGTCTGAGAATGGCATGGCGCTGGAATTCACCAGTTCACGGTAGGCCAGCAGTTCGTAGGAAAATACGTCGACTTTTTCCTTGGACTTCTTGCCTTCGCGGATCACGTTGCGTGAATAATGATGGGCAAATGATGGCTCGATACCGTTGCTGGCGTTGTTAGCCAGGGAAAGCGAGATGGTGCCGGTGGGGGCAATCGAGCTGTGGTGGCTGAAGCGGGAGCCAGTCTTGGCAATCTGTTTGCGCAGCTTTTCCGGGAATTGCTGCATGTAACGGCTGTAGAGGCCCATGAGCACCTTGCCCTTGAGCTTATCACCCAGCTTGATGCCATCCTTGAGCATTTCCGGGCGTTTTGCCAGCAGGTCTGCGGTGATCTCAAACTCTTCTTCCATGATGGGTGCGGCGCCTTTTTCCTCCGCCAGCTCTATGCCAACCTGCCAGCCCACCTCAGCCATGATCTTGGTCACTTCCTCAGTGAAAGCGAGGGACGAACTATCACCATACTTCATCTTGAGCATGGTCAGGGTGGAACCCAGGCCGAGATAACCCATGCCATGGCGACGCTTGCGCGCAATTTCATCACGTTGCTGTTGTAGCGGCAGTCCGTTGATTTCCACGACGTTATCCAGCATACGGGTGAACACTGCGACCACTTCACGGTATTCGTCCCAGTCAAAATAGGCATCGCCAGTAAACGGCTTGCGTACGAACTTTGTCAGGTTGACCGAGCCCAGCAGGCAGGCGCCATAAGGTGGCAATGGCTGTTCGCCGCAGGGGTTGGTGGCGCGGATGTTCTCGCAGTACCAGTTGTTGTTCATTTCATTGACGCGGTCAATCAGGATGAAGCCTGGCTCAGCAAAGTCATAAGTAGATGACATGATGACATCCCACAAGCGCTGGGCACGGATGGTGCGGTATACGCGGCATGCCACCTTGCCGTCGGATTCACGGGTCAGGTATTTGCCCTTGACCGGCCATTCTCGCCACACCACCTGTTCCTCATCATGAAGGTCGAGATGGTCGATATTGGCTTCTTTTTCGGTGACGGGAAACGCCAGTTTCCAGTCTGAATCCGCTTTCACTGCCTCCATGAATTCCTTGGTAATCAGGCAGGAAAGGTTGAATTGGCGCAAACGGCCAGCTTCACGCTTGGCCTTGATGAAGTCGGTGACATCGGGATGCGAAATGTCGAATGTTGCCATCTGCGCGCCACGGCGGCCGCCGGCGGACGAGACGGTGAAACACATCTTGTCGTAGATATCCATGAAGGATAGCGGGCCGCTGGTATAGGCGCCGGCACCTGCGACAAATGCCCCTTTGGGGCGGAGCGTGGAGAATTCATAACCAATGCCGCAACCGGCCTTGAGCGTCAGGCCGGCTTCATGGACTTTTTCCAGAATGCCGTCCATGCTGTCTTCCACAATGCCGGATACTGTGCAATTGATGGTGCTGGTGGCAGGCTTATGTTCCTGCGCGCCGGCATTGGATGTAATGCGGCCCGCAGGAATGGCGCCACGGCGCAGTGCCCAGAGGAACCGATCAAACCAGTGGCTGCGTTTCTCTTCAGTATCCTCAACATCAGCCAGGGCACGTGCCACGCGCTTGTAGGTATCATCCATGTCCTGGTCGATGAAATTGCCCTGCTTGGTCTTCAGGCGGTACTTCTTGTCCCAGATGTCCAAAGAAACTGACTGCATTGTCACTTCTTGCACTTCTGACTCCTGATTGGCTGGGTTAGCAGTTTTCACGGCCTTGAGCATGGGACTTCCTCTCCGTTGATGGCTAGATCGCCGTTTTTTTTAAGTATGCAGCCTGTACTGCCACTTATGCATGGACCACAAGATATAGTGATGTCATGAAAAATTATGTCATTTTATTGTGTTGGTCAAGGGTAATTTTTGGTGCGTGCGCGCAATTTTAGAGCATTAAAAACTGGCATGTCCCGGCATGCCTTGAGTCGCGGCGATTTAGGTTAGGGTAAGTCCTTGCTCACTAAAGTCAAAATAAATGATCTGGGCCAATCCGGGCAGGAAAGATCAAGAAGATGAGGTTGAGCAATACTGCAAAGCTTGCAATGCCAGTAAAAAAGCATCGCTCAAAATATGCGTTAAAGGTTATTTGGATAGTGGTACTTCTGGTGTCGTCATCAGCCTGGGCCACGCTTCTATCCAGCAACAGTAGTGGTCAAACCCAGGAATGATGACGATCTCTGGCAGTTTCTCTCTGGGGAACCGGTTTTGGTAGGACTTCGTCAAGACAGGCCCAATCACATTGTCGTGCTCGCCTGCGTAATGTAATTGAGGCACGGATGCAAGCTGAGGCCAGGCATCGGCAGGGTTGAGTGAGCCGGTCAATGGGCTTAATTGTTGTTGTGATGTCCATGCCGCTGTGTCCAGGTTGCCAGCAACTGTGATGAGTTTCTTGATGTCATGGCGTCTGGCGGCCACCAGCGCCGCCACCGCACCACCACCTGAATATCCCACCAGCACAAGATGCAGGGCACCATATCGTTGCTTCAATTGAGTGATGGCCCGATCTATAGAGGCAACGACTGCAGGTGCGAATCGTTCGTTTGTCCAGTAACGGGTGCTACAGTTCTTTCGATCTTCTGCATCCACATATTGGCAAGGTCGCGCTAGGTAGACTGCATGATGGTTGGGATCGTCTAAGGCGAGTTTTAATGCCAATGGATTACGTGGTGTGGGGTCGAATGACGGTGTGTATGAGTTGACCCAGGCAAGCCCGTCTCCTTCAATGTAAATCGTCAGGGTATCGGAGCGAGGCAGGTCAGGTGGAACAAATGCAGCCAGCACAAATGCCCCTGCATCCAGATTCAAGCGTTGCCAACCAGCATCATAAGCCACTTTCTCTGCAGCAATATGCCTATCCTGCACAGTGGGCATTTCCGTGCATGCAGAGAGACAGAAACTGATGACGAAGAAAAGGCCGGGTTTCATATGCATGCAGTGTTGTAGTGTTTTGTTGTAACAGTAACTGATGATTGCGCCATAAGCAAAAGCCCGCGCAAGCGGGCTTTTGCAGATCAACTATTCCTGGGAGAGGTATTAGAACGCCCAACGCACCTTGAGTGATGCTGTCTGGCCTACAAAGTCACTGCGGCCTTCTACATCGTAACGTGCTGTGATCTCGGTGCGTTCTGATGCATTGACGGTCAAGCCGAGACCGGCACGACCAATCCATGGGCTCAGTTCCAGCCCTTGGGTACGGAACGCTGCACCACCACCTACATAGCTGGCAGAAATGCTGTTTTGCTCATCGAATAGGTCATACCCGACACCGGCGTTGGCAGTGAATGCTGCACGATCGGTCAGGCGATGCTGCAAGCGGCCTTCCACCATGGCAATCAACTGCTCGCTGGTGGCGCTGCCTACCTTCAGGTTCAGCGCATCAGCACCTTTTTCTGTATAGGATTCGTTGCGGATCCAGAAGTAGTCAGCACGGGCGGATGGAATGAAGGAGGTTCTTTCGCTCAGCTGGATGCTGCGGCTGATGCCAGCACCTATGTGTGCAGTGGTGCTGTCGAAGTCAGACTTCGCTACCCGGTTCAAGCCGCCAAAATTGATCGTGCGGCGGCCATCGTTCTTGTTGATGCCGAAGTCGGCCTGCCAATTGATCTCTACATCGGGATCGTTGGCCAGGTTGTGGCTGCCATAGGCAATCACTTGGTAAGCGTCGATATCAGCGCCGTTGTAGCGCGAGGTCGATTTACCGTCCACGTTGCTGTTCATATACGAGAATGCGACACCCAGTCGGTTGGTGTCATTGACTTCAGCGTCAGCCCCGATGATGAAGCCATAGGTATCGGCATTGTAGCCTGCCACGCCATTGCGGTTGCCCTGGTTGGCTTTGGCCGCAATCGGCTTGAACCAGAAATATTTGTCGCCCAGGAAACCTTCTCCGGAAGAACGTCCGATATTGCCTTCCTGACGGGCCTGGATGACACGGTTGGTACCGCGCATGCTGTTGGTGGCCACTTGGTCTATGCTGGCGCTCATTAACGGCAGGGTCTGGGCAACAGCGTTGGAGACTGCACTGTCGGAACCCAGCTTGCCGAATGCTGTGACCACATTCGCCATGTCGCCCGTAGCGCCGCCCACCACAAAATTGTCCAATACCCGCGCAGCACCTACGCCTTGGCCAAAGCCTTCGTTCCTGACGCTGTTGAGCACGCCGCTACTGCTGGCGGCAATGGTCTTGAGGTCGATGTTATTGCCGTTCACGATGGCTTCAAAGCTGAATAACTGGCTGTTGTCGGTGATGGTGAAGGTGCTTGCGGTAAGCCCGCTGGTATAGACCACGCTAGACAAGACGTCGTTATTGGCTAGGGTATTCACTTGAGCGACATTGACATGCAAACCCGTGCCGGCATCAAAGGTGGCATTGCCAAGAACATGCAGTCGGCCATACTCGCCGTATGATGCACCGCGTGCACCAATCTCAAGGATGGCATTAGCAGTTTGGTGGTAATCGCCATTAATATGGCCGTGCGGGTTATCTGAAGTGAGTACTACTCTGCCGTTATTCTCGATATTACCGGAAATGGCCTGACCGGCATCATAGTTGCCAGGTATAAATATGCCGGTGCTTGCAATAGTGACTCCTCCAACATTGATGGCGTTTTCTTGTGTGAAAGTACCATTGATGTTTATAGCGGAACCTGTTGTTCCTGTGATTGTGCCGGTAATGCGGCCGCTGGTGTCTTCAAGATTAAGCGTGGCACCGCCCAATATGACATTGCCGTCAATCAGGCCGCTATTGTTGATGATAATGCCTGTGTGGCTGCTTGCATCAATCGCTGCTCCGCTGCTTGGGGTGATGCTACCTGCGCTGGTAACAGTCACGGTTTCATTGTTATCTGGCAGACATTGGCTTGTCTCGGCGCTATTGATGGTGGACGTGCTCCCGCTGCCACAAATGCCTGGGGCTGCCCATGCCTGGGTGCCTGCCATCATCGACATGGAGGCCAGTGCGCTAGCTACCAGAAGCGTGCCAAGGCGGGGCTTTGCTGAACAATGCTTGGTTTCTGGCAACTGGTGCCTGTCTGTATGTATCTGTTTCATGAATCCCCCCGAGAATAACAATATGTAATAAGTGCAATGTATCTGGCACGAGCCGGGATGCTAGCAAAGGAAGAGGGGAGAAAACCTACAGAAACCTACAGGATGTAGGGTTAATCGGCGATAGTGATGCTGGCGCAGAGTTGGTAGCCATAGTTGCGGATGGCCTGGATAGGGTTCAAGTCTGGTTGCGGGCTGATCTGCGTGAGTTTTTTCCTGAGACGGACAATCAGCACCTCGAGCGACGCCTTGCTGTAATCGGGATGATCGCGACCCGCCACCTCGAGCAGTTGCCAGGTTTCCAGGCGTTGGTCGGGCGCGCGCAGCAAGGCCAAGACCACAGAGGCCTCCTGGGAGTTGAGGGAGATGCTTGTCTGATGCAGGACTAGCTGGCGTGTCCTGGAGTGAAGCGTCAGGCAAGACAGGCTCGGGCTTTGCTGGGGCTTAATCCGCCTGGTCAGCGCATTGATGGCGCTATTGAGTTCTTCAAGGGCAGCAGGCTTGGTCAGATAGATGTCGGCACCTTGGTCGTAGCCCTGCATTTTGTGTTCGGCAAGATTGTTGGCGCTGACGATGATGATGCCGACATTGGGATGAATCTGGCGGATGCGATGGGTCAGGGTCAGCCCGCTTTCACCTGGCAGGTTGAGATCGATGAGCATCAGGTCGATGCACTGGATGTTGGGATGCTCGTACAGCGCCTCAGCCGACTCCAGCCCGGTGACGTGGTGCCCCTTGCTGGAAAGGGCGTTGACGGTAACTTCTCTCAGTGCGTCGTGGTCTTCCACAACCACGATATTCAATTGGGTAGCCATAGGGTGAGTCTGATACGGTGATGATACACGCTTGCGTTCAGCGAACCATTCAATGATAACGCGACAGTGCGTGACAAATAAAGCCCGAGGCCAAAACCGGTATGCTTGCTTGAGTTGGCTTCACGATAATATTTGTCGAAGATGCGGATGAGGTCGGGAGGCTGGTCCACGCTATTCTCAAATGAAATGGCAACCCCGCTTCTGCCATCATTCTCGGTCTGTGCATTGATTCTGATGGAGATCGGGCTGTTGGTGGGTGAGTATTTTAATGCGTTCTCAAGCAGGTTCCTGAGAATGAGCCTTAGCATGAGCTGGTCGCAGTGGAATGGCCCAGGGATATGGATGGAGAGTTCTATGCGTGCTGCACATGCGTACTCCGTGATCAGTGTATGCAGGAGCGCCCCCGGGTTGCATGCTTCATAGTTGACCTGGATATGCTGGTCTTCCATCTTGTTGATCTGGGCGCAGCGGTCAATCATGCTGCTGATATCGGTTATGCTTTGCTCGATATGCCGTTTCGATGGACCTGTGAGTTGCAGGGTGTCTAGTGACAGGCGGATGACTGATAAGGGCGTTTTGAGCTCATGGGTGATCATGGCCATGAAATAGCCCATTTCATCGCGCTTCTGACGTTCCAGGGTCAATTCCTGTTGTGTGAGTTCGAGTGATAGTTTGGCACTTTCGGATTCCTTGCGAATCATGGTTGAGCGTTGTTGCAGCATGATATACATCAGCAATGCCGAAATCATGCTGTGGCCCAATATCGCATTGAGGTTCCATTCTGCGGCAGAGGACCAGCCCATGATAGGCAGAATGGAGGCAAGAAGCGACAAGGTGTGCAGGGTATAAATGATTTGTAGCATCCTGCGGCTGGGTGCTATTTCCGGTGGATTATCCCGGCGTGTACTCATGGTGATCGGGAGCAGAAGCAGGGTCGCCAGAATGATGATGTAGGCATTGCACGCCAATGCTTCCCGGGCATAGCCATGGAATAACCCAAAGATCAGAACAGGGCAGAAGCCGGTCAAGCCTAACAAGATGCGCATGGCCCATCGATTGGGCTTGTATTGTGATAGCAGGGTGTAATGGAAGAAGATGCTCACCCATGTCACCATGAGAATGGCAATGCTGGTCAGTGTGTCATTAAGCGCAGGATGCTGCTGGGAAACCCAGGGAGCAAAATAGCCCAGGATGGCCAGTGCATAGGTGATATGGCCTGCTTGATAAAGAGTGAATAGCCCTGTGAGCAGGTGCGGCCTGCTGACGAAGTCATTGGCTGACCAGAACCCTAGCCAGAGCATGATTGCCAGGTAAAACACCATCATGAGATGCTGCCGCATTTCCTTGAGATTGGCCTCTGCGTGTGGCAGCGCTTCTACATACATCAAGGCAGTGCTGGTGGTGCGTAGCTTGAGATAGTACACCGCAGGCGTGGATCCCCCGTTAATCACGAAGCCATGCGTGATGGCGTGGCGGCGTTCCCTGTCCTGGTAGGCATAACGGTCGCCTGTTGCTTTTGATCGCCATTGCCCCGGTTGTTGAGGCTCCTGATAATACAGCGTGATTTCGTCCAGGTAAGTGGGGCGTATCCTGAGTTCAATGGTTTTTTCGGAAGTTGGGCCGACGGTAATCCGTAACCACTGGCTGGCGGGAGTATAGCCAGCAGTCAGCAGGTTTTTGACAGGTTGAAAATCCTGCTGCTGGATTTGCGCAATATCCAACTGCCCGCTGGCATCACTGAATACTTCGCGCTTGACGATTAGGTCCGCAGCCTGGACACCATTTATCCATGGCAGGCAAAGAAACAGCAGAAAAACGAAGGCTCTTGAAATCACCGCAGTCGGGTATGTATGCATCAAACAGAATGGCGTGATTATGCCTTTTATTCGTGCAGGATGTTATGCATTGGCCATTCATGCGAAAATCGCCCCCATGCCACGCCTACTTTACAGCCTGCTGATCTACCTTTTATTGCCATTTGCTCCTTTGCGCCTGTTGTGGCGGGGCGTACGTCAACCCGCATACCTGCAGCACTGGGCTGAGCGGTTTGGCTTTTTCCAGGTCCCGGTTACCAGGCCAGTAATCTGGATGCATTGTGTGTCGGTGGGTGAAACACGGGGAGCGGCACCGCTGATCAAGGAACTGCAACAGCGTTATCCCCAATACCAGGTACTGATCACGCATGCCACGCCAACAGGGCGTGAGGCAGGTGAGCTGTTGTTTGGCGATAGCGTGCTGCGTTGTTACCTGCCTTATGACACGCCGGGAGCGGTTTCACGCTTTTTGCGTCACTTCCAGCCCAAAATCGGCTTGTTGATGGAAACCGAGCTCTGGTTCAACCTGATTGCGGCCTGCAGGCGGCGCCAAATCCCTATCCTGCTGGTGAATGCCCGCTTGTCCGCCAAGTCCGCGCATGGCTATGCCAAGGTGGGCAGGCTGGTGGCGCAGGGCTTGCACAATTTAACTGCCATTGCTGCCCAGACTGAGCAGGATGCCAAACGGCTGCGAGAATTGGGCGCGACAGGGGAACATACCCTGAATGTCGAGGTGATGGGAAATCTCAAGTTTGATGTAATGCCTCCGCAACAGGCTGCATCACAGGGCGATGAGTTGAGGGCCGTGTTGGGCAGGCAACGTCCGGTGTTTCTTGCTGCCAGTACGCGGGATGGGGAAGAAGCCATGATTCTGGAAGCAGTGGCTGCCGCCGCGATTCCCCATCTATTGACGGTGATTGTGCCTCGTCATCCGCAACGTTTTGATGAGGTGGCCAACCTGCTTAATCGCCGGGGTATTCATTTCCTGCGGCGTTCGCGTCTGGAACATCCCCTGCCTGCCAAGATCAATGTGTTGCTGGGCGATAGCATGGGGGAGATGTTTGTCTACTATGCAGCCTGCGATGCTGCTTTTATAGGTGGCAGCCTGCAACCGCTAGGTGGACAGAACCTGATAGAGGCCAGCGCCATGAGCAAGCCGGTGTTGGTCGGTCCGCATACATTCAACTTTGCGGCGGCTACCGAGTTGGCGATTGCGGCCAAGGCAGCCTGGCGCGTCAGTGATGTGGCTGATCTGGCGCGCGCCTTGAAGCGTCTATATGGCGATCCGGAGTTGCGCCAGGCGATGAGCTGGAAGGCACTGGAGTTCAGTACCAGTGCGGGTGGCGCCACCCAGCGAGTCGCTGACCTGGTGGCCAGGCATATCCAGCCCTAGCAGCCAGGCTCGCTGCTTCTATCGGGTTAGCGCACCAGCCGGGAGATCTGCTTGAAGGCCTCACCTTCAGCACGGCCAAGCCATTCAAACACAATGGATTCAGTATTGCTGACTACTATACCTGCCTGGCGCAACCTTTCCATGGCATTGGCCTTGTTGGCTGCGGTGCGGGAGAGCACCGCATCTTCTACAATCAATACCTGATGACCGCTTTTGTGCAAGTCCATGGCGGTTTGCAGTACGCAAATATGGGTTTCCATGCCAGTCAGGACCAGTTGCGGTCGGTCAGTGGTGAGCTGGCTGCGGAATGCGGGAACGGCGTGGCAGGAGAAGGCCATTTTCTCTATCCTGGGGATATTCTCAAGCAGGGTTTGCAGTGATGCCAGGGTAGGTCCCAGCCCTTTGGGATATTGCTCGGTATACACCGTAGGTACTTCAAGCAGCCTGGCTGCTTGTATCAGGATGCTGCAATTCCGGATGACTGCCTGCATGCTGTCCTCGGGCATGGCCGCCGCCAGTTTTTCCTGCATGTCGATGATGATAAGCTGGCTTTGATCCGCTTGCGCCAGCAAGGAAGCTTTCATGGCGTTTTGACTTTGCATTATTCAGCCCTGCTGGCGTTGATCAGCCTTTCGTTGATTTGTACCAGGTCGCTTTCATTGAGCAGGCCAGTGGCGGATTTCAGCCTCAATACGTTCATCAGGTAGTTATAGCGGGATTGGAGCAGGTCCCGCTTGGCAGTGAACAATTGTTGCTGGGCATTGAGCACGTCTACGCTATTGCGTACGCCGACTTCATAACCCAGGTTGGTTGAGTCAAGCTGGCTCTGGCTGGAGTTCAGTGCCTGTTCGTATGCCTGGACCTGGGCAACGCTGCCGGTCAGGTTCAGGTAAGCCTGGCGGGTATCCAGCTCCGAACGCCTGCGGACTACCTCTACATCGTCCATGGCTTTCTGCTGGTTTGCCACGGCTTCACGCACGCGAGAGCTGATAGCCCCACCCTGATAGAGTGGGATGTTGAGCCTGAGGCCTATGGTGGCATTCTGCAGGTCACTGCCAAAGCCGTTGGGGCTGCCACCAGCGCGCACATCGTTGTAGCTGCCGACCATATCCAGTGTCGGCAGGTGGCCCGCGTTCATGCGCTCGACTTCCTGGGTGGCAAGGCGCAGTGCCTCCTGCTGTATGCTCAGGGCAAGATTGTTCTGTGCTGCCAGTTCTACCCATTTTTCCATTTCCTGTGGCTCTGGCGGCTGGGCATGGATATCTGCGCGCATCGTTGCCAGGCGTGCGGGCAGGCGGCCTATCACGGCTTGTACTGCACGTTTGCGTACTTCATAGTCATTGAGGGCGGTGATTTCCTGTGCCTTTAACAAATCAAACCTGGCCTGCGCTTCATTCACATCGGTAATGGTAGCGGTACCGACATCAAAGTTGGCCTGTGCCTGTTCCAGTTGCTTGCTGATGGCCGCTTTCTGGCTGTTGATCAGGTCGATCTGGTCCTGTGCGATCAGCACGTCAAAATAGACCTGGGCTGTGCGTAACATCAGCTCCTGCTGCGACTGGATCAACTGCTTGTCGGCCTGTGAAACCTGGGTTTGTGCCTGCTTGTATTGCACCCAGTTTTCCTTGCGGAAGATCGGTTGGCTGAAATTGACGCCGAAGCCAAACGTCTCAAAAGACTCACGTCCCGCATTGCGGAAAATGGCATTCTGACCCAGGTAGCGGATATTGGTTTCCGAATGGCTTGCATCAGTGGTGAAATTGACGGTGGGGCGGTACAAGGCCTTGCCCTGCTCGATCTTTTCCTGCGCTGCCAGATTGCCGCTGCGTGCAGAAGCCCAGGTGGGGTCATTGCTGACGGCCATTTGGTATATATCAAGCAAGTTCTGTCCATCTTCAGCCTGAGCCTGAAATGTGCTTAACCCTGTGATGGCCAGGATGATTAAGTATCTGTGGATGTGAACAAATGTCATGGTATTCATCTCTGGAAGTCTTTTAATGCCGGGTCAGGGATTGATTGTCAGGCATTCTAACCCGATACCAGGCGGCATACAGCGCTGGCAATGACAATATCGTCAGCACGGTAGCCACGGTTAATCCACCCATGATGGCAACGGCCATTGGGCCGAAGAAGGTATTTCTGGTGAGCGGGATCATGGCGAGGATGGCGGCGGCCGCTGTCAGCATGATGGGGCGGAAGCGGCGCACGGCTGATTCGACTATTGCTTCCCATTCAGGCTTGCCATCACGTTTGTCCTGTTCAATCTGGTCCACCAGGATGACAGAATTCCGCATGATCATGCCGGACAGGGCAATGGTACCCAGCATGGCTACAAAACCGAATGGCTTGTCGAAGATCAGCAATGCGATCGTGACCCCTATCAGGCCCAGCGGAGCGGTCAGTAACACCAGCATGGTGCGCGAGAAGCTTTGCAGTTGCAGCATCAGGATGGTCAGCACGGCAAAAATAAACAGCGGCACGCCAGCAGCCACCGATTGGCCACCCTTGGCAGACTCCTCGACTGCACCGCCAGTTTGCAGTTCATAGCCCAGTGGCAAATGCTGGCGGATATCCGCCAATTTGTTTTCCACTTGTCCGGATACCACGGGTGCTTGCAGGTTGCCGTTAAGGTTAGCGCGCACCGTAATGGTGGGCATGCGATTACGGCGCCAGATCACAGCATCTTCAAAACTGGAAGTAATCGTGGCTATTTGCGAAAGAGGCACGCTTGTTCCCGTACCAGTTGGCACCATTAGCTCCGACAGGTGAGAAAGGTGGGTGCGCTCCATAGTGTCGCCGCGGAGCATGACATCTATACGCTCAATACCGTCACGGAATTCGGTGACATACAGTCCGCGCATGGCGGCATTGAGCAGGTTGGCAATATCAGTGGAGCTGACCCCCAGTAGCCGTGCCTTGGATTGGTCCACCTCTACTTTCATGACCTTGCCGGGCTCTTCCCAATCCAGTTGCACATTAGTTAAATTGGGGTTGCTGCGCATGATGTCTGCCACCTGATGGCTGATATCGCGGATTTTCCCCACTTCAGGACCAGAAACCCGAAACTGCACAGGAAAGCCGACCGGTGGCCCATTCTCCAGGCGTAGGACTGATGCCCTCAAGGCGGGAAAGTCCGTATCAAACAAATGTAGCAATTTGCCGCGCAAAGCCTCACGTTGGGTTCCACCTTCGGTAAGGATGACAAACTGGGCGAAGCTGCGTTGTGACAGTTGTTGGTCCAGCGGCAGGTAGAAACGCGGGCTGCCACTGCCGACATAAGCCACATAGTTTTCTATGCCTGGCTGTTGATGCAGCCATTGCTCCAGTTTTTTCACTTCCGCATCGGTGGCGGCGTAGGATGAGCCTTCGGCCAGGCGCAGGTCTACAATCAGTTCAGGCCGTGTGGAGTCGGGGAAGAACTGCTGCTGGACCAGGCCAAAACCAGCCACTGAGGCGATGAACAGTGCCAGTGTGGTCAGGATGACGATCCAGCGGTGGCGTACACAATGCGTGATCAGACGACGCAAGCGTTGGTAGAAACGGGAGTCGTAAATATTGGCATGTTCCCCGGCAGCAATATGCTGCAGGTGTTGCTGCCTGCGTGCTGCCATATACCGGCCCAGCCTGGGAGCTATGCGTTGCAGCCAGCAGGCGGCTCGGGAAGGTGGCGTACCGGCTTGTTTTTGATAGTCAGGCAGCAGGTAATAGCCGAGGTAGGGTACAAAAATCACGGCAGCCACCCAGGATACCAGCAATGCAATGGCTGAGACCTGGAAGATCGAGCGGGTATATTCGCCAGTTGCAGATTCGGCGGTGGCAATCGGCAGGAAGCCCGCCACGGTCACCAGCGTGCCAGTCAGCATTGGTATGGCAGTGGAGGTAAAGGCAAATGATGCTGCTTTCATGCGTTCCCAGCCCTGTTCCATCTTTGAAGACATCATTTCCACGGCAATGATGGCATCGTCCACCAGCAAGCCCAGGGCCAGGATCAATGCTCCCAGGGAAATCTTGTGCAGGCCTACGTCAAAAATTTCCATTAGCAGAAAAGTAATGGCAAGCACTACCGGAATGACAATGGCGACAACGATGCCGGTGCGCAGCCCCAGTGACAGCAGGCTGACGCCCAACACAATCACCAGCGCTTCTACCAGTGAGTGTACAAAATCATTGACCGAATTGATGACGGCCCTGGGCTGGGAGGATACGTTGTCCAAATGCAATCCCACGGGCAGTTGGGCGCTGATGTGAGCGGTAGTCTGATCCAGTGCGCGGCCAAGTTGAATGATGTCGCCGCCCTTGTTCATGGCCACGCCCAGCAACAGGGTTTCTTTACCCATAAAGCGTACACGCGAAGTTGGCGGGTCTTCAAAACCTCGGTAGATCCTGGCGATATCCCCCAGGTTGAATTCATTGCCATTGGCCCGCAGCTTCAGGTCCCGCAAATTATCCAGCCGGTCAAAGCGTCCGCTGACGGCGATCCGGAGATGTTCCGGTCCGCTGTCATAGGCCCCGGCGCTGTTCACCTGGTTTTGCTGTCTCAGGGTTTCCAGCAGGGTGTTGGTGTTGATGCCCAGTGTGGCCAGTTTGGCGTTTGCCAGTTCTATATAGATGCGCTGGGCTTGTTCTCCAACAAACTCAACCTTGGCTACATCCTTGATCTTGAGCAGTTCACCCCGGATGGAGTCGGCTTGCTTCTTCAATTCGGCATAGTCATAGCCGTCCCCATGCAGGGCATAGAGATTGCCGTACACGTCGCCAAATTCGTCATTGAACCATGGTCCATGGACGCCATCAGGCAAGGTGTTGCGGATGTCGCCGATCTTTTTTCTTGCCTGGTACCAGACATCAGGCACTGCAGATGGAGGTGTTGAGTCCTTGGCCAGGATGAAAATCAGTGATTCGCCGGGACGGGAATAACTGCGCAGGATATCCAGGTAGGCCAGTTCCTGGAGTTTTTTTTCCAACTTGTCCGTCACCTGTTGTTCCACTTCGTGGGCGCTGGCGCCAGGCCACGAAGTGCGTACTACCATCACCTTGAATGTGAAGGGAGGATCCTCAGACTGGCCTAGCTGGGTGTAGGCCAGCATGCCTGCTACGGTCAGTACCAGCATGAAATAAAGCACAAGGCTGCGGTGATGCAGTGCCCAGTCCGAAAGGTTGAAATGTCCGCGCTGTTCACTCATCGGTTAACCTCGGCATTGACCGGTGTGACGACCTGTCCGTCAGTGAGGGTGTGTATGCCGGTGATCACGATGGTTTCGCCGCCAATGAGGCCGGAAAGAATGCTGACGCCTTGTTCGCTATAGCCGCCAATGCTGACGGCTTGAGGGTGTACCTGGTTGCTGGCATCAAGCACCCATATTTCAGCCTGTCCGTTTTGCTGGGAAACGGCAGTGGTAGGCAATAAAAATCCATGCTGATTATCATCCAGCCTGACACCGGCCGTCATGCCGATCTGTACGTGTTCATCGGGATCCAGCAATGACACCTGCGTCTGAAAAGTGCGGGTTGCCGGATCAGCTGCGGGCGCTATTTCCCTGATGCGCCCTTGATAAGCCTTGTCACGGTTAGCCCAGAGGCGAATGACCGCAGAATCTCCAGTGAGCCTGTTCTGCATGCGGGATTCAGGGATGGCGATGGTGACTTCCAGTATTTCAGGCACGGCGATGCGTGCGATGGTTTGCCCTGCACTCACTACTTGTCCCGGCTCTGCAGTGATGCTTGTGACTACACCATCACGCTCTGCAGTCAGCATGGTGTATCGGGCCTGGTTGCTGGCTACATTTTCCTGGGCTTTTGCCTGCTGGACCTGCGCATGGGATGATTTCAGGCGGGTTTCCACAGAGTCCAGCGCAGCCGCGGAAATAAAGCGTTGCTCGAAGAGTTGGCGCTGGCGTTTGCTGTCGGCCGCTGCCAATGCCAGTTCTGCCTCTGCAGCATGGAGAGCGGCCTGGGCCGAGGCGAGGGATAGGTTATTATCCTCTGCATCCAGCCTGGCGAGTGCCTGCCCCTTTCTGACGTGGTTTCCCACTTCCACATAACGCTGGACAATCTTCCCTGCAATACGGAACCCCTGGGCTGACTCATAGCGAGGACGAACTTCTCCGGTAAGCCAATGCCCATGGTTGATGTCATCTGCAATGCTCACTTTCATTACCAGCGCAGGTCTCGGTGGAGGAGTTTCCGGAGCTGGTTTCTGGCAAGCAACAAGCGCAGGGATCGCCAGGCTGACGAGCCACAGTGTGTAAGGCCGCTGAGGCCTGCTGACCGCCATTTGCTGGTTGCTTGCCGGCGATGCATCTCTCGGGAAGCTTTTGATTAGCGCGGATTTCTTGATCATATATGTATTTCCTAGTGAACTGGCCTGGGTCTGACAAGACCTTGAATCAAGGCTTCCTGCATGAGAAACACCCGTTGTTCTATAGGCTGCCAATCTACCCAGTCATCTTCTATCATGCTGATTTCCAGGGCGCACACTCCATGAATGCCGGCCCACATTGTCTGTGCAATCAGGTCTATGTTTTGTAGTTCAGGGCGAAAAACCTGCTGTTCGAATGCCTGTGTAACCATGGAACGCAGGAACGCATAGGCGTCCTGCTCTACATTGCCCTGGCGGATCCTGGATTTTTCCTTGCTGTTGACAGGCTTGGGTGTCATGAACATGAAGCGGTAGTGATTGGGGTAAGCCAGCGCGTAGCGGGAATAGGCCGTGCAGAGCTGCCTCAATTGTTCGGTGATGTCCTGTTTGCTGGAGGCATTGATGTGCTGTAGATCATTAGCTAGGATCAGGAAGTCGTTGTCGCACAGGGTTTGCAATAAATCGTTCTTGTCGGCGAAATGCAGGTAGATGGTGGTGGGAGAGTAGGCCATGCGTTTGGCGATCTCCCTCATGGAAACAGCTTCAATGCCACGTTCTATGAAGAGCTGCCGCGCTGCATCAAGTATCAGCATTTTCAGCCGCTGGCGTTCTTCTGGGGTTTTATGTCTCCGGGGCATGAGTGAGCCAAATAATGATTTTTATTATTAGAACACTGTTAATTTAACGGTGTAAAGTTATTGGGAATAAAAAAGCAGCAATCATGCTGCTTTTGTTGGATTCCTGTGACTTAGTTAGAAAGTGAAACGTTCTGGCTGCGCTGCATTGTCCAGTTCGGGCAGGCAGGTTTCAAACAGGATGTCCCTGCGGAAAGTGTCTGCGCCAATGCGCTGGATCATGGTGGCTTCCATAGCCGGTGCTTCCCCGATCACGGCAAACAGGCGGCCGTTTACATGCAGCGATTGTTGTATTTGCTCAGGCAATAGAGGCAGAGAGCCGGTGAAGACAATCACGTCATAAGGACCATTGCTTGGCCAGCCCATGGCACCATCTCCAACGTGCAATGTCACGTTGGTCAGCTGCTGCTGCGCAAGTCTAAGCTGGGCTGACTGGCTGAGTTCAGCATTGATTTCTATGCTGTGCACCTCCCTTGCCAATGTGGCAAGCAAGGCAGTGAGGTAGCCGCTGCCCGTGCCGATTTCCAGTACTTTGTCTGTCGGCTTGATTTCCAACGCCTGCAGGATGCGGCCTTCCATTTTGGGAGACAGCATGGTCTGCCCAAACCCGATGGGAATTTCGAGGTCTGCAAATGCAAGGCCCCGGTATTGCTCAGGTACAAACGCTTCACGGGGCACTTTCCCCAGCAAGTCCAGAACACTACCGTCCAGGACCTCCCAGGGGCGGATCTGCTGCTCGATCATGTTGAAGCGGGCTTGCTCTACATCTTTATGCATCACATCATCCATCGCATGGCTATTGGTTTGCCGATTATAGCGCCAGTCGCCAGAGTTTCAATGCTGTGCTGAATTTCGATTGTTAACCTGCCTGGAGTTCGGTGTGTTTTTCCAGCTTATAACGACTGAGCTTATACCAGAGTGAACGCTCACCGATGTCAAGCAAGCCCAAGCTGGCACACATTATTCTGGCAGAAGGTTTTACTGGGCAAACAGTAAGCATATGTAGCCGGTAAACTTGTCAGCAGACAATGCATTGCGCCATAAGTCTCCCAGCAGGTGCTGGACGGTCTGCTGGAATGCGATTTATTTCCATGGTACAACGCTCATCTTATGCAGGCATTCCCAGGCAGCCATGCTGTGCCATTATGCAGAACTCCGGAGGCACTTGGCTAAGTGAATGCTCGCTATATGGTGGATGTGCTTGTCAAGGAGGAGGTCTGGCTGCCGGTCTGATAGTACCGAAACCAGATGCAACCAAGCATGAATTGCGCACTATAAGCTTGATTTAACCAGGGTTTTAACGTAAATTCCACCTATCGCTGGGGGTCTGTATTTCCTGTTCAGGATTACAGTGAGAGTTACCCTTTGAACCTGACGCGGATCATCCCGCCGTAGGGAAGCGGCTGAAGGTTTCATAGGTTCACTATTATCATTCGATAATTCCCCGTGAAATTTCCATCGCTCCCTGCATCTTTTGGAGCCATGAATGAACGCCACCGACAAAAACCTGCATGCCAAATTCCTGAATGAGACCGCGGAAATTGATGCAGGCACCAAGCAGCCCTTTGCCAATTCCCGCAAAATCTACGTTGAAGGTTCGCGTCCTGATATCCGCGTGCCTTTTCGTGAAATTACTCTCTCTGACACACCGTCAGCATTCGGTGCGGAGAAGAACCCGCCAGTCGTGGTGTATGACACTTCCGGCCCTTATACCGATCCTGACGTGAAAATCGATATCCGTGACGGTTTGCCGGCGTTGCGGGCCAAGTGGATTGAAGAGCGTAACGATACCGAGCAACTGGATGGACCGAGTTCCGAGTTCGGCCAACAACGCAAGGTGGATCCTGCGCTGGCAGCCATGCGTTTCAACCTTACCCGCAAGCCGCGCCGCGCCAAGCCGGGCATGAACGTGAGCCAGATGCACTATGCGCGTCAAGGCATCATTACGCCTGAAATGGAATATATTGCCATCCGCGAAAACCAGCGCCGCGAAAATATGTCCGAGTTGCTGCAAACTCAGCATGCCGGCCATGATTTCGGTGCTTCTATTCCCAAGGTGATCACTCCTGAATTCGTACGTGATGAAGTCGCGCGTGGCCGTGCGATTATTCCTTTGAACATCAACCATCCTGAAATCGAGCCTATGATCATAGGCCGTAATTTCCTGGTGAAGATCAATGCCAATATCGGCAATTCCGCATTGGGTTCCTCCATTTCTGAGGAAGTTGAGAAGATGGTCTGGGGTACGCGCTGGGGCGGCGATACCGTGATGGATTTGTCTACCGGCAAGAATATCCACGAAACCCGCGAGTGGATCATCCGCAACTCGCCAGTACCTATCGGCACTGTGCCTATCTATCAAGCCCTAGAAAAGGTGAACGGCAAGGCTGAAGACCTGACCTGGGAAATCTTCCGCGATACCTTGATCGAGCAGGCAGAGCAAGGTGTGGATTACTTCACTATCCACGCTGGCGTGCGTCTGGCTTACATCCCGATGACCGCCAAGCGCATGACCGGCATTGTCAGCCGTGGCGGCTCCATCATGGCCAAGTGGTGTCTGGCCCACCACAAAGAGTCATTCCTGTACGAGCATTTCGAAGACATCTGCGAAATCATGAAGCAGTACGATGTTTCCTTCAGCCTAGGTGACGGCTTGCGTCCGGGTTCCATCTATGATGCCAACGACGCAGCCCAATTTGCCGAGCTGAAGACACTGGGCGAGCTTACACAGATCGCCTGGAAGCATGATGTGCAATGCATGATCGAAGGTCCAGGCCATGTGCCCATGCACCTGATCAAGGAAAACATGGATCTGCAACTGGAACACTGCGGCGAAGCCCCGTTCTACACGCTTGGTCCATTGACTACGGATATCGCTCCTGGCTACGACCACATCACCTCAGGCATAGGCGCTGCCATGATTGGCTGGTACGGTTGTGCCATGTTGTGCTACGTAACCCCCAAGGAGCACCTAGGCCTGCCTGACAAGGAAGACGTACGCGTCGGTATCATCACCTACAAGATTGCTGCCCATGCTGCCGATTTGGCCAAGGGCCACCCCGGCGCACAGATTCGCGACAATGCCTTGTCCAAGGCGCGTTTCGAGTTCCGTTGGGAAGACCAGTTCAACCTCGGCCTCGACCCGGAAAAAGCGAAGGAATTCCACGATGAAACCTTGCCGCAGGAAGGTGCAAAACAGGCACACTTCTGCTCCATGTGCGGGCCGCATTTCTGCTCCATGAAGATCACGCAAGACGTACGGGACTATGCTGACAAGCTGGGTGTGGATGAAGCGGAGGCCTTGAGCAAGGGCATGCAGGAAAAGGCGATTGAGTTCGTCAAGAAAGGCTCGGAGGTTTACCAGAAAGTCTAGCCGCGGTATTAGTATGGTTGCCATATGACCCCAATGAATAAAGCTGACAGTTAAGCTGTCAGCTTTTTTTATTTGTACGCTTGCTGTGAAAGTCATTTCAAGGCGGGAATGCTATATCAAGCTGTCCAGACCTGCCGAGGTCGCTATGTTAAAATCACTCCATGACCACGCTCAAACTGAAACCCGGTTCTACTTCCATTGCAAAAGATGTGAGCAAGCCACCGGTGCGCCGCGCGGATCCCGCCAAGCGTTCTCGTACAACAGCGCCAGCACCAAAAATCCGTGTTGCTGAAGCTCCCCAGCCTGGCAAGACCCAATCGAGACCTGCAACGGCTCCTGCACCTGGCAGGGAGCGCCAGGCCAAACCAGAGACTGCCAGGGCTTCGGCTGAAAGAGCAGGCAGAAACCCAAGCGGCAATAAGCCTGCTGCTGCAAGGCAACAGCACGGTCAAAAAGATGACCAGCCACGCCAGTTTGCCGATCGTGATACGCCTCGCCGTGGAGGCAAGTTCAGGGACGGTTTTGAGCAAGGCATGTTCAATCAGGATAGAAAGACCAATCCCAAATTTTCGCCACCGCCAGTTTCGAGCCAGCCCGAACAACCGCGCTTGTCCAAGCGCATGGCTGAGCTTGGCTTGTGTTCACGGCGTGAAGCAGATGAATTCATCGTCAATGGCTGGGTAAATGTGGACGGCAAGGTGATTGATGTGCTGGGCACCCGTGTTTCGCCACAGGCTGAGATCAAGATCAGCAAAGAGGCGCAGAAGCATCAGTCCGAGATTGTTACCATCTTGCTGCACAAGCCGGTGGGATATGTGTCAGGGCAGGCGGAGGATGGCTACCAGCCAGCTGTGGTGCTGGTGCATCCAGACAATCAATGGACAGAAGACCCCAGCCAGACCGCCTTCAAGCGAGGGCATTTGCATGGCCTGGCGCCTGCCGGGCGCCTTGATATTGATTCCACCGGTCTGCTGGTGCTGACCCAGGATGGCCGGGTGGCACGCCAGTTGATAGGCGAGGATTCCACGGTGGAAAAGGAATACCTGGTGCGTGTCGAAGGTGTCCTGAGCGAAGAAGGCATGAAGAAACTCAATTTCGGCCTGAGTCTGGATGGAGTGAAGCTCAAGCCGGCCAAGGTCTCCTGGCAGAACGAGGATCAGCTTCGCTTTGTGTTGCGCGAGGGACGCAAGCGCCAGATTCGCCGCATGTGCGAACTGGTGGGGCTGACTGTGGTCGGACTCAAGCGCGTGCGCATAGGCAGTGTGACCCTGGGCAAGCTGCCAGTTGGCACATGGCGCTATCTGCGTCCTGGCGAGCGATTCTGAGGCGGCTACCTATAAGGTGGTGTGCCAACTACATAATTGAAAAAGGATAGGAAAAACAATGGGTTTGTTCGATAGTATCGCTGGTTCAATGATGGGCAAGCTGGCAGGAGGGAGCAATTCCAACCCGATGCTGCAGGCCGGGCTGGATCTGATCAACCAGTACGGAGGTGCGGAAGGCGTGCTCAACAAGCTCCGTGAAAATGGCCTGGATGACGAGGTAAACTCATGGCTGGGCCAGGGTAACAACCTTCCTCTTTCCCTACAGCAGGTTGTGCAGGTGTTTGGCCAACAAGCCGTCACGGCCATGGCGCAAAAATTTGATCTGCCTGCAGATGAGTTTGGCAGCAAGCTTGCTGAATATTTGCCCAAGGTCATAGACAAGCTAAGCCCTGATGGCAAAGTCCCCAGCAGCCAAGTGGAGCTGATGGCGCGGGCATTCTCCTTGCTTAGGAGCTAACTGCATTATCCAGAATTAAGCCTTGCCATTTTATGTCATGCCGGTTTCACGGTGTCCTGATAGAACATTGCCTGGCATAGCGTCTGAGTGGGCATAGCACCAAACATCAACAATAAAGTCTTCAGGAAAAGCATCTAGACATGGATTTCATACTGTTACTCAAAGCATTTGTACTTGGTATCGTGGAAGGTGCCACCGAGTTTCTCCCTATCAGCAGTACTGGTCACCTCATCATCATCGGCGACCTGCTAAATTTCAATGATGACAAAGGCAAGGTATTCGAGATCGTGATCCAGCTTGGTGCGATCCTGGCTGTGTGTTGGGAATACCGCACGCGCTTGACAGGAATAGCAACCAGCCTGCATGCCTCGACGTCGCAACGCTTTATCCTCAACCTGTTCATTGCCTTTCTTCCTGCAGCCTTGTTTGGCCTTGCACTACATAGTTTCATCAAGGAGCACCTGTTCTCGCCTATTACCGTGGCGGGCGCCTTGATCGTAGGTGGTTTTGTCATCTTGCTGGTGGAAAGGATTTACTCGCATGATGATGCGCCTGCGGCGAAAACCTCCAACCTCAACGAAATCAGTCCTCTACAGGCGCTCAAGGTGGGTTGTGCGCAAGCACTGGCGATCATGCCGGGAGTCTCCCGTTCAGGTGCCACTATCCTTGGAGGCATGATTTTTGGCCTAAATCGTAAAACGGCAACGGAGTTTTCCTTCTTTCTGGCAATTCCGGTGATGGTGGCGGCGACTGTCTATGACGTTTACAAGAACCGCGCCCTGTTTGTGGCAGATGATATTGCCATGTTTGCGGTGGGTTTCATCACGGCTTTTGTGGCGGCATTGATCGCGATCAAGACCCTGATTCGCTATGTTGCCAACCACGATTTCAAGGGTTTTGCCTGGTACCGGATTGCGCTCGGCGTCATCGTGCTTGCCTACTACTGGTAAGGCCTGGCTATCCCCCACGGTTAAGCTTGCCCAGTTTGGGATGGCCTGGCTTCATCTAATTCTGGCTGCCCCGATACTGACGGGCAGTGTTAAACTTTCCCCCTCTCGTTCCCAATAACCAGGAAGAGTTGATGAATAAACTTCTTAAATACTCCTTGTTTGGCCTCGGTGGTTTCGTGCTGGTGCTGGTCATTATCGTGGCGGTGTTTGCCGCGACGTTTAACCCCAATGATTACAAACCGATGATCGTCAAACTAGTGAAGGATAAGAAGCAGCGTACGCTGAATATAGAAGGGGACATCAAGCTCGCCTTCTGGCCCAAGCTTGGTGCAGACCTTGGCAGGATATCTCTTTCGGAGCATAACAGTGACAAGGAGTTTGCTGCAGTCAACGGCCTGAAAGTATCCTTGGCACTATTGCCATTGCTCAAGAAGGATTTGGTGGTTGATACCGTTTACGTAGATGGCGCGAGAGCCAATATCGTGCGGTACAAGGATGGCACTACCAATTTTGATGATTTGCTGAGCCAGGATGAGGAAGAACCATCCGAGCAGATCAAGTTTGATATTTCAGGCGTCAATGTCAGTAATTCCGCCGTGAATTTCCGTGATGAGCAGACTGATAGCGAATATAGCATCAGCAAATTCAATCTCGAGACAGGCCGCGTCGCTTTGGCTACGCCATTTGATCTGGCGACGGATTTTCAACTGGCTACTACACAGCCCAAGATTAATGCAATAGTTAAACTCAACGGCAATTTCATGGCCGATATTGAAGCCAAGCATTTTGCTGCAAGCAAGCTTGATGCAGTGGTCAAAGGCGATATTGCTACTGTCAGTGGTGCTGATATCCGGCTGACTGGTGACATGGACGCCAGGCCTGAGAATATGGAACTGTTGGTTAACAGCTTGAAACTGGCTTTTTCGGGCAACCTGGATGGCGCAAAGTTAACGGCGGATATCGCTGCTCCCAAGCTGGTAGTCCAGAAAGATACGGTGAGCGGGGAGCAGGCGGAACTGGCTTTCAGCCAGGAAAAAGGTTCGGATGTCCTCAAGGCTAAGCTGGTATTGGCGGACATCAAGGGCTCGCCACGTGAATTGCAAAGCAGCGGTATCAATGGTGAAGTATCCATCAAGCAGGCTGAGCGCAGCGTGGAGAGCAAGTTCTCATCTCCGTTCAAAGGTAATCTGGAACAGCTTGTGTTTGAATTGCCCAAACTCGCAGGCAAGATAGATATCAAGGATAAGGCGTTGCCAAAAGGGGCAGCCCAGGGCGATTTTGCTCTCAAGCTCCTGGCTGACATCAAGCAGGAAAAAGTGAACAGCGATTTCAGCCTGGATGTGGAAGATACCAAGCTCAAGGGCGATGTGGCCGTAGCCGGTTTCAGCAAACCAGATATCAGGTTCAACCTCAACGGTGACAAGCTGGACCTCAACAAGCTATTGGGTAGCAAGACTGCAGGCGCCAAACCTGCAGAAAAGCCAGCTGGCAAGACGGCTGCCAAAGGCAACGAGCCAGCGCCGGACCTTTCCGCATTGAAGGACCTTCTGTTGCAGGGCAACGTCAATATAGGCAGCATTATTTACGAGCAATACCGCTTGTCCGGCCTCAAACTCGGCATCAAGGCAGATGGCGAGCAGTTGAATGTCAACCCGTTCAACGTCAAGCTGGATGAAACCACAATCAAGGGCAAGTTTGGCATCAGCCGGTTTGCCAAGCCTATCTATAATTTCGACGTGGATATCGACAAGGTGGATGCGGACCGTTACATCACTGACTCCGAAGCCAAGCCTGCCAAGAAAGAAGCGGCTGCACAGCCAGCGAATCCAGATGCGCCGATAGATTTAAGTGCCCTGCGCCAACTCAACGCTAATGGCGAATTGCGGATAGGCTGGCTCAAACTTGCCAATGTCAAAAGTACCAACGTACGCATCAAACTAAAAGCGGACTCGGGGGTGGCCGAATTATCCCCTTTTTCCGCCAACCTCTATGAGGGCTCCATGAATGGCGCCCTGACGGTTGACGCCCGTGCTACGCCAAGCATCGCCATCAAGCAAGACATGAAAGGAATTGCTGTTGGCCCTTTGCTGGTAGATGCCATCAATAACGATATGTTGAGTGGCAAGGGTAGCCTTAGTCTTGATGTGACAACCAAAGGGGATACGGTGGGTGCGTTCAAGCAGGCGTTGAATGGCAAGGCTGCCCTCAATTTAAGCGATGGCGCGGTCAAGGGCATTGATATTGCCGGTACCCTGCGTGGGGCCAAGGATAAGCTCAATATGCTCAAGGGCAATAGCAATGTGGAGGGAGATAAAAGCAAGAAAACTGATTTCAGCGAGATGGTGGCCAGCTTCAACATCCAGAATGGTGTGGCGCATAACCAGGATCTCAGCATGAAGGCCCCGCTGTTCCGTATCACTGGTAGCGGCAATATCGATATTGCACACGAGAAGCTTGATTATCTCGCCAAGCCCACCGTCGTGGCTTCTCTCAAGGGGCAAGGCGGTGCGGACTTGCAGGAACTAAACGGCTTGACTGTACCGGTCAAGCTGACCGGGACTTTTGCCAAGCCGGCTTATGCGATAGATTTTGCAGGATTGGCCACAGCGCTTGCCCAAAAAAAGTTGCTTGAAGGGGCTGGCGGTGCCAAGGCTGACGCAGTCAAGAACCTGCTGGAGGGCAATCGCGAGGATGCCCTGAAATCCCTGTTGAATAAAAAGAAGCAGGACGACCCGAAGCAGGAAAGTACTGATAATCAGCCTCCAGCAGCAACCACGCCTGAAGACAAAGCCAAGAAGAAACTCAATAAATTATTGGGCTTGTGAGTCTGTAAATGCCATCCTCCTCCGACCTTGTCTCTATCTCTGAACGCCTGATTGCGTGGCAGAAAGTGCATGGCCGCCACGACCTTCCCTGGCAGGATACCCAGGATCCGTACGCCATCTGGGTATCTGAAATCATGTTGCAGCAGACACAGGTAGCTGCCGTGATTGGCTATTACCAGAAATTCATGCAACGGTTCCCGGATATCGCCAGCCTGGCCATAGCCAGCCAGGATGATGTGATGCAGCATTGGAGCGGTCTGGGGTATTACTCACGGGCCCGCAATCTGCACAAGGCGGCACAGATTATTATGCAGCAGCATGATGGACGCTTTCCGCAGCATTTTGATGCGATACAGGCCTTGCCGGGCATAGGCCGTTCTACAGCTGCCGCTATTTCCTCTTTTGCATTTGGATTTTCTCAACCCATTCTTGACGGAAATGTGAAGCGTGTTTTTGCCCGGCATTTCCTGGTTGAAGGTTGGCCTGGACTGCCCAAGGTGGAGAAAGCAATGTGGCAGATTGCAGAAAATATGCAGCCGGAGCACGAGATGGGCGCTTATGCGCAGGGATTGATGGATTTGGGCGCGACGCTGTGCACACGCAGTCGTCCACGCTGCCTGGATTGTCCCTTGCATGAAAGCTGTGGTGCCTATTTGCAGCAACGAGTGAAAGAGTTGCCTGCCTCCAAGCCTCGCAAGGCCATTCCTGAGAAACAAGTGCAAATGGTGATCCTGCAGCATGGTGAGCGGGTGTTGCTTGAAAAGCGGCCGGGAAGCGGTATCTGGGGAGGATTGTGGAGCCTGCCAGAGCTGGCGCTGGATGATGATGCCATTGCCTGGTCGCAGCAACGTCTGCATATGCATGGCCTGGTCCTGCTGGAGCCATTGCCTCAATTGACTCATGTCTTTACCCATTTCAAGTTGCATATCCGGCCGCAGCCAGTCATGGCTCTGGAGTCCCCATTATCGCTACAGGAACCAGGCTGGGAGTGGATGGAGCTGCCGCGGGCGATAGAGGCTGCATTGCCGGTACCGGTACGCAAGATTCTCCAGCAATTGCAGAAGCGCGACTCCGCCATGCCTGTTACTGAGCAGCGGCAGCTGGTATTTTCCTGAAACTGAAGCGTTAGGCTGTTTTTGCAGTCAACCTGGCTTTGCGTTTACGTAGCCAGATGATGATGCCGGTAATGCTCAGCATGGCTACTATTGCACCCATGATTGAAATCATCACACGCCCCGGCAGGCCCAGGATGCGCCCGGAATGAAGTGGAAACTGTGCTTGCATGAAAATATCGCCTGCGCTGCCGCTGCCCGGAATGACAGTGCCAGCAGGTGATCCGTCCTGGCCATCAAAATACAGCCAGGGGTTGCCCAGGCCACCATCGCCGTGGTCATTGCCTGCCTCAAAAAATCCCACACCGTAAATGCCAAAGGCAGGTGAGTAGAACACGGCGCCAGCTGGCGCTGTCCAGCCACGGCCGCTGGCTTCCTTTCTTGCAATCTCCAGGATTGCCTCCCGCTTGATTCCTGGCTCTATGGGCTGGTCTTCTGCATTAGGGATGCGTGAGGCAAAAGGGTTGGGGGTCAGCGTGGAGAATGTTTCTACAATCGGGCGCATGACCTGGAAGTTGAGGTTCATGGAAACGGAAGTGACTGCCAGCAGAAGTAACAGCAGCCATACCCATACCCCGCCTGAGCGGTGCAGGTCGAAATTGAGCTTACGGCCGCCCTGCTTCCAGCGAAAAACAAAAGATTTGCGCCATGACTTGACGTTGGGAAAGGATATCCAGAGGGCAATCAGGTTATCAAATACCCAAATGATGGCAATGATGCCCATGAACAGGATACCCAGCTCCATGCCCCACATATCGGGAATATGCATGCTGTAGTGCAGCTTATAGAGGAAAGGCAGCAGGTTCTCCCGGCTGAGGGAAACTTCGCCCCACAGCCGTTTGCCCTGGATTTCGCCATTGACGGGATTGATGGCAACCTGGTTGTAGCCCAATTCATAGGCCTTGGCTGTTTGAGGGTCCATGCGCGCATGGACTCCGAGCCCCAGTGCATGCCCTGCTTCTATATCCAGCGGCAAATAGGTCACCAGTAGCTTGGGATCGCGCTGCTCCAGTGCATTGGCAAGCTGGAGTGCATCCTGGTACTGGCCAGTACTATTGGCCTTGAACAGGTGGGGGTTGAGCCACTCATCCAGTTCGTGGTCCCAGGATATGACTGCCCCCGTGGCACCGGCAATCAACAGGAACGCAGCCATGGCCAGGCCAAACCAGCGATGTAGCACAACTAGATATTTACGCATTACGGCTTGTTTTCATAACAGGTGGAATCTGAAGTGACTATTTTATATAATTGCTAATGAGTTTTATTAAAATAAATAATAAATCTTGATTTTATAATGCAGGGCATCTGAATCGGGGATTATGCGCAGTCTGGCATATTCCGGCTCAGTGTGTCACTTGACCGGGTTTGCTGCTGTGTGTTTTCAACACTTTGCAGGAGCATCATGAACCCTCCATCATTCTATTATCAATGCGCTATTGTTGTTTCATCCATGCTGGCCTCCTGGATTGCGCAGGCAGCGGAAGAAAAACTGCCTGAAGTCCAGGTGAATACTCAAACCGAGAAAGAAAGTCCGACCGGCTTTGTCCGGGGATATACCGCCAAACGTAGCGCAACGGCTACCAAGACTGATACTTCCATCCTCGAAACTCCGCAGTCCATTTCTGTCATCACTGCGGATCAGATCGAAGATCAGCGCGCTCAATCCATACAGGAAGTATTACGTTACAGCGCAGGTGTGGTGGCTGACCAGTATGGCCTGGATTCCCGGGGTGACAGCTATGCGGTGCGAGGCATGGATGCCACGCAATATCTCAATGGTTTGCGCGGCATCAATACCTTCTATTCCGAAACCACACGGCCTGATCCTTATGCCATGGAGCGGGTAGAGGTATTGCGTGGACCTTCTTCCATGCTTTATGGCGGGGGTGGGGTAGGCGGTATCGTCAATCTTGTCTCGAAGCGGCCACAGGAAATTGCAAAGCGTGAAATGGGAGTTTCCCTAGGCAACTATCAGCGCAAGCAGATACAGGCGGACTTCACTGGTCCAGTGGCTGATTCAGACACATTATTCTATCGGCTGGTATTGCTGGGTCGGGATAGCGACAGCCAAGTCAAGCATGCCTATGATGAACGCACGCTGATAGCGCCTTCCCTTACCTGGAAGCCCAGCGACAAAACCAGCCTGACCCTGCTGGGACAATACCAGCTCAATGATGGCAGGCCTACCCCGCAATTTCTGCCCTGGTCTGGTGTGTTGCGGACTAACCCTAATGGCAAAATTCCCGGTGACCACTATATCGGTGACCCCAGCTTTGACCGCTATACGACAGAGTCTACCCACTTGGGATGGGCGTTTGAACATGCATTCAATGACACAATCAGCTTCAGGCAGAATGCCAGATATACCAGTAGCCGCAATGACTACCGCAGCCTTTATCCCAACAGCTTCAGCAGCAATCCCTATATCGATGCCGGCCAGCGCGTGTTGAATCGCTATGTGGATGTATCAATCAGCGACTCCACTACGGTTAATATCGATAATCACCTGCAGGCTAAATTCAATACTGGCAGTGTTGAACATACGGTGCTGCTGGGGCTGGATTACTCGCGTTTCCGCCAAGCCAAAACCAGTGGGTCCGATGATGGCACAGGGAACCCGATTGATGTCTATGACCCGGTCTATAGCACCGTGGATACCTCGGGTTTGTTGTTAACCGACCAACCGGTGGCGCGTCTATTCCAGACGGGTGTGTATCTGCAGGATCAGGTGAAATTCGACCGGCACTGGATACTCACGGCCGGTATCAGGCGGGACGAAGCTAAAAACCAGACAGATGGCTCAGATGCGCAACGCGATCATGCACTGACACAGCGCTACGGCTTAAGTTACGTGGCAGACAATGGCTGGGCACCTTATGTGAGTTATGCGGAATCTTTTTTGCCGGTGGCGGGCACCACAAGGGGAGGAGATCTATTCAAACCCCAGGAAGGCAAGCAGTGGGAAGTGGGTATCAAGTACCAGCCTGTAGGCTCACGTAGTCGCTTCACGGCCGCGCTGTTTGATATTCATGACAAGAATCGCACCACGACAGACCCGCTCAGCCCTAACAACTCTGTGCAGAAAGGAGAAATCCACTCGCAGGGGCTTGAACTTGAAGCGGTCACTTCGTTGCCCAACCATTTGGATATCATTGCCAGCTACAGTTATACCGATGCGCGGTACAGCAAGACCAATGTTGATTCCGAGAAAGGCAATCAGGTGGAGACCATACCCAAGCACTTGGCCTCAGCATGGGCCGTGAAGCGGTTTTCAATAGGAGAGATTAACGGTTGGCGTGCAGGGTTGGGCGTGCGTTACCTCGGTAGCTCATCGGATTCCAATCATCAGATCAAGGCACCAGATGCCACCCTGGTGGATGCGATGCTAGGGCTGGATTATGGCTCGTGGCGCTATGCCCTGAATGCCAGTAATCTGTTTGACAAGGAATATGTATCCACTTGTATTGCGCGTGGTGATTGTTGGCTGGGTGCTCGGAGGCAGGTGATAGCGAGTGCTACCTACTATTGGTAATCGAAGTCGGTAAGTTTTAGGTATAAAAAAGCCCGCATAGCGGGCTTTTTTTTAATTACTTGCAAGGCTGAGAGTTAGATATCGCCCCAGCTCTCTTCCCACATGCAGTGCTTGATCTTGTGACGGTTGGCAATCAGTTCATCAATGGTAGGCTCATCATTCAGTGCACGCTTGATAGCAAGCTTGGTGGCTTCGTAGTTGTTCTTGTACATGTCGGCCTTGTCCAGCTTGCCTTCCTTGGCCAATGGGCCACAGCCTGGATCAATCCAGACCAGGCTCACGATGCAAAGGTCGTTCACTTGATCCTTGGGGATAATGCCTTCGATGACACAGTCCAGGATCGCGTCAGCGGTAGCGGCTTGCACAACACCACCGAACAGTTCGATGTTGATGGAGTCTTTCAGGGTGACTTTAGGCACCATCATGGTAGCAGGACGTACCAGCTGATTGATGTCGCGCACGGCAAACATCGCTGTGTGGCCTTTGCTTTGTGCCATCATGTTGGCAAATGCAGTACCGACTGGGCCATCAACGGCGCCAATCAGGATTTCTGGCATGGCCGCGGTAACGTCCTTGCCTTCGCTGAAAATGGTGGCTTCACCAGCCTTGAAAACGATTTTTGACATCTGGGTATCCTTAAGGAGTGGTAACGAACTAAACGGCGTATTTTACCCAAGCAACAGTAGCTGGGCAAATAAGCGCCGCGGTCAATCAATTACTTATGTGTAGTTTCATGGCTTTATGGGGGATGCCGGCGTCCATGTATTCATCACTGGCAATCTTGAAGCCTGATTTTTCATAAAACGGAATGGCATGCGTTTGTGCCGATAGATGAATATCCAGCCAGCCGTTCTGTCTGCAGGTTTCAATGGCTGCCTGCAATAAGGCTTTACCAATTCCCTTGTTACGCCAATCCTTGATGACAGCCATGCGGCCTATGCTGGCATCGCTCAGTATCCTGACGCAGCCAATCGGCCTGCCATCCTCTGTGAGTGCCAGAAGGTGGAGGGCCGTTTCGTCCAGTCCATCCCACTCCAGTGATGCAGGGACTTGCTGTTCCTGAATAAATACATACTCCCTGATTGCAGAAATCAGTGTGTGTTCGGTTTGCCAATCGGCTGTCTTGATATAGAAGTTCATTGTTGCCATTTTACTCTGAGGTTGATTCATCGATTTGCTGCTGGCGTTGCCGTGCAGCTTGTTCCAGGGTAGCGCCGGCATCCTTGGCTTGATTGAGCATCTCCCGTTGGCTTTCGGCAATTTTGTTGCTGGAAGTATCGCTGGGGGTACAGCTATTCAGCATAAGGAGTAATGGTATGGCCAGGATGGTTTTCATCAAAAGGGTTCCTTTTGTCGGCTTGCAGCAGCGGACGCTTACGGGCATCATCTCTTCTTCGCCACAGGCGATCCTATAATTAAATCTAAAGCACATTGCAAATGTGCGTACGGAAGAGAAGGTAAGATAATGACTAAGTTTTTAGGTTTTCTTGGGCGCATTTTGCTGGCGCAAATTTTTCTGGTCTCCATACTGTTTCAGTTGGCAATCATCCTGCAAAATCCGTCTGGATATGAAAGTTACCAAGCGTACCTTGGCCATTTCGGCCTGCCGGGCCTGTTTGCACCCCTCATGATCCTGGTGCAGTTGGTATTCGGCCTGGCCTTGCTCCTGGGCTTCAAGACAAGGCTGTCTGCCTATGTTCTGGCCGTGTATGCCATATTTGTCGCTGTTTTCCTCAAGCTGCCTGATCCAACCCCAGGGAGTGGCTTGATCGGGTTTATGCAGTATCTGGCAATTGCAGGCGGATATATCACTCTGGCCTTGCATGCGCCTACTGCCTTTAGCCTGGACAATCTGCGCAAGAAATCCTGAGCATTATATTTGGCGTGTGAAAAAGGGCGGTTGATCCGCCCTTTTATTTTCCTTGAATATTCAAGCTTCTGCCAGGTTTCGCGGTATCTTGAATACCACGTTTTCTACTACTCCGTTTAGCTCCTGCACATCGGCAGCCCCCAGGTCCTTCAGTTTCGCGATCACTTCTTGCACAAGTACTTCAGGTGCAGAAGCGCCTGCGGACACACCTATGCGTTTTTTGCCCACAATCCAGGCCGGATCCAGCAATGAAGCGTTATCCACCATATAGGACTCTATACCCTGGTTTTGCGCCACTTCACGCAAGCGGTTGGAGTTAGAGCTATTGGGGGAGCCTACCACCACGACAAGATCGCAATCCTTGGCCATGACCTTCACTGCATCTTGGCGGTTTTGTGTCGCATAGCAAATAGAGTCGCTACGCGGCGGAGTGATATTCGGAAATTTTGCCTGAAGGGCGCTGACAATGGAGGCCGCGTCATCAATGGATAAAGTAGTCTGGGTGACATACGCCAGTTGTGCAGGGTCCTTGACTACCAGGGCGGCAACATCCTCGGGCGACTCTACCAGATACATGCCGCCTTCTGACTGGCCCATGGTCCCTTCGACCTCTGGATGGCCCTTGTGGCCAATCATGACAATTTCCTTGCCTGTGGCACGCATCTTGGCTACTTCTATATGAACTTTAGTCACGAGCGGACATGTTGCATCGAAAACCTGCAAGCCACGAGATTCTGCTTCTGCGCGTACATCCTTGGAAACGCCATGAGCGCTGAAAATGACCGTATTGCCGGCAGGCACTTCGTCCAGCTCTTCGACAAAGATAGCGCCCTTCTTTTTCAGGTCATCAACGACAAATTTGTTGTGCACCACTTCATGGCGTACATAAATTGGCGCGCCAAATTTTTCCAGCGCCTGTTCGACGATAATGATTGCGCGATCAACACCGGCGCAGAAACCGCGGGGATTTGCTAATACTATTTCCATTGTTTTCTCTGAGTTGCTCTTGCAGGTTGCTGCGGGTATGGCATTTACTGGCCCAGCCAGTGCGCAAACGTCAGCAGCAACAATAATCCTATCATCAATACCAGTACACGCCAGACCAGGCCCACCGCACTGCGCAAATAGTCTGCGTCCGCTTCATCGCCAAGGCCAATTTCCGGCCTGAATACCAAGACGCCTTTGAGAGGCAAAGGTTCACCTATCCTCACACCGAGCGCGCCAGCGCCACTGGCGAGTATCATACCCAAAGCCTTGTCTGGCCAGCTTTCTGCCTGGGCACGCCAGCAATACACTGCGTCTTCAAAGTCGCCGACAATGGCAAAACTGCCTGCAGTGACAAAGGACGGGGGCCAGTTGAGCCAGGAAAATATCTTGCGCGCCAGTTGGTTGAACGGCGTGGCTTCGTTGGGTTGCCACTCCATGGTCACGATATGGGACAGTCTATAGAGTAACGCACCTGCCGGCCCCAGGATGACAAACCAGAAAATGGGTGCAAATAACCCATAATGGGCACGGGTCAGCGTGGTTTCTATGCCTAGCTTGGCAATCTGGGCTGTGTTGAGGTTGTCTGTTTCCACTTTTTCCCAATTGGCGAGCAGGATACGCGCCTCATCTATATTACGGTTGCGCAGTGCGGCAATGATTTGTTCTGCACGGGGGCCGAATTGGCTCAATCGCAAGGTAAAGTAAAGTATGGCCACGCCAAAGATAATGCCGAGGATGGCGTTGATTTCCAGCAAAATGTAGTAAACGATGCCGATCAGCAAGCTCGGAGCAAAAACCGTCAGTATCCAGGCTGTTAGTCCTTGCAAGCGGTTGCCGCCATTGAAATTACGTTCCAGCAGGTTGGCAAATGGGGAAAATATCTCTTGTAGCCAGTCCAGTTTCTGGTGCGGTTTATAGTAAGTGAGCGCTAATGCTCCAATGAGCGCGATAAAATTCAAGGTGTTGCTCCTGCAGTCTTTTCAGATTGTGGGGAGGGTTCCAGCGGCATTTCCACTGATAATACACTGTCATCCACGATTTCCACCGTAGGAAGATTGAGCGTGGTTTGCTTGGATTTTACGAATTCCAGCAGCTTGGAATAGGTTTTGCCGTAAGCCAGCAGGGGATGCGCCTTGATTTGTGCTACAAATACCTTGCGGGTGGGGACGGTGTCCACCTTGAGTGGCGCGGCTGGCGCGGCATCTGTATCAATGATGAAGCCAGCCCTGGCATGCAACTCTTTATAAGAGGTAGTCCGAGGATCGCTGAATATCAGCGTGATCTCAGGGCCCGGCTTGATATGCTGTTGTTGCAGTTCATACAAGACTTCTTCCTGTTTGGCCGAAAGTTTGGAGTAAGGGCCTTCCGCATCCAGATAGGCATAGCGATAATTGCCGCGCTCGCTGATTTCAACGGTAGCTGAAGAGAACAACCCCCACCACCACAATACCAGCAGAACGGGGACCAGGAACACCAGCAGGAAATAGGGTAATTGTTTTTTCACGTTGTTGTATTGCCGGGGGCATGCGGCTGTATTGATTGTCTGTGGAAAAGATACCACATACCAGTGGCCGGGTCACAGTACTTTTGCAGCTCGTCATGCGGGCTGCATGGGGCTTAAATGTCAGTATAATAGCGCTTTTGCGCCAACCTGCTTGCTGAGCTCATCATGAAAAACACTGCCACACTGCTTGTGACTTGCCCTGACCGTAAGGGGATTGTTGCTTCCATTGCCGATTTTCTCTATCGGCATGATGCCAATATCCTGCATGCCGACCAGCATCAGGATGCCGAGAATAATCTGTTCCTGATGCGGGTAGAGTGGGATCTGGATGGTTCTGCCATTAATCTGGATAACTTTTCCGAACATTTCACGCCGATTGCCGAGCAGTTCGAGATGGACTGGCAGCTCAAGGCCTCACGCAGACGTGCACGCATGGCCATCATGGTATCGCAGTACGATCACTGCCTGGTTGATTTGCTGCACAGGCACAAAAGCGGTGAGCTGGATTGCGACATTCCATTGATCATCAGCAACCATGGTGATACGGAAAGCCTGGCAGCATTCCACAACATCCCGTTTTTCCATATTGAAGTCACCAAGGATAATAAAGCCGAAGCGGAGGCGCGCCAGTTTGCCTTGTTTGACGAGTATCAGGTAGACCTGATTGTGCTTGCGCGCTACATGCAGATTCTTTCACCGGAATTCGTCAGGCGTTATCCTCATCGAGTCATCAATATCCATCATTCCTTTTTGCCTGCATTTATTGGTGCACGCCCCTACCATCGCGCATTCGAACGGGGCGTCAAGCTGATTGGAGCAACCAGCCACTACGTGACTGAAGTACTGGATGAAGGCCCCATTATCGAACAGGATATTGCACGTATTTCGCATCGGGACCAAGTAGAAGACCTAATCCAGAAGGGGCGTGATCTTGAGCGCGTCGTCCTCTCGCGTGCGGTGCGCTGGCATATTGAAAACCGCATCCTGTTGTATGCAAATAAAACGGTGATTTTTGACTAAGGTAGTGTGTTGAAAGATTGACAGATATGCCGATTCTTCGGCATATCTTCATATGATTGGAAGTGCCCGCCTTTCCTTTTTTTCGTTGCTGCAAGCCTGACCTGCCTATAGTCCAATCGGACTAACACCCTTACAAAAGCAGTTGTAAACACTGACATTTAAGAAACATGCCTTTAGACTAGGCCGCGTTCCTGCTATGTGGCCTGGATAGATGTTGGCATGTTAATTGCCACCATCACTGCGAGTGTGAGCAGGAACTTTGTTGCGATAACGAACAGTTGCAGGGAATTTGATTTGACAATAGTTGACAATGACGGTGCTTGAATTCGGCTAAGTTGCGACTGATGGTTAGTCGTGAATATCAGTGTCATTACAATATTACTAAAATATAAAAAAATTAATTAAGGGTTTCATGTGTTGAGCAAACGTAAACACTTCGTGCTTAAGTGCACGTGGCCTATGTTAGTGGTTTCAACGGCTTGGGCTGCTGATCTGCAAGGGGATTCCAAAACCACTGTTACGCCTTTACAGGCTGCTTCCAGTGCTGCGCATGCAGCCGTTGAGGCTGCAAATGCTGCAGCTGTGGCGGCGACTGCGGCTGCCACAGCTGCCACTGCCGCGGCAAATGCCGCTAGCGAGGCAGTCAAGGCAACTGAACAAGGGATGAAGCAGCCGCAACTGGTAGTGGCGCCTGCTACACCAGAGCAGCTTGCCACGCCACCAGTGGTTGCTGTTCCCAATTCTGTTCAAAGCCAGCCTCAGCAGGCTGCCAAGCTTAATATTTCCCCGATAGGCCTGCAGTCACTGAATCTTGACTTGCCTACGCAAGCGCAGTCGGTCGCTGAAGTAAGGGAGTTGAGCCTGTCGCGCCTGTTTGGTGTGGGTGCTATACCAGTGGCGGTTGCCAATGAAATTCATAATGAATATCTGAGCAGCGATTATTCCGACCGTCGTTCATCTGATGTGCCAGCTAATGTGATCGATAGCATGGATTTGCGTGGCGCAACTGATGCAGCGGTGGATTTCAGTCGTGATGTACACGTGGCTGATGAGCGTGTTAACCAGGCTGAGGCACAATCCAAACAAGCGCGTGCCTTGCTGTTGCCTAATCTGTCCGTACGTTATGGCAAGGGACGGGAAATTTCCTCGCCTTCTTCCGCGATTGATGCCCGTACCGGCTCACGCATGGAAGAGTCTACCCATACCCGTACTGACCGTGCGATCACCTTGCGCCAGCCATTGCTGGATTTGCCATCAATTTACGACTGGAAACGTCGCCAGGCTGTGATCAGCTCTCGCGAGGAAAGCCGTCGCGGCAGCCAGGGCGATGCCTGGTTGTCCACCGTCAACGCTTATCTGGGTCTGACAACCAGCCGCTTGATTGCAGATTTGTCGCTGGGCTATGAAAACCAGTTGAACGAGCTGTTCAGCTATGTGGATAAGCGTGCCAATGCTGGCGCCTCCAGCAGCGCCGATAGAGAGCGTGTGCGGGCGCGCAGTTTGTCAGCCCGTTCTGCACGCACTCAGCAGGAGGCTGCTCATTCTGCTGCCAGTGTTGAATTCCTCCGCCTGACCAATATGGCACCGCAGCAAATCCAATTGCCCGACCGCAAGGATATGGGGGTTATTCCAGAAACAGCGTCTGATGCAGTCAAGATCGCCATGAATAACAGCCCGGATATTGCTTCCCTGCGTGAAGAGCTCAAGGCGGCACAGATCGACCAGAATGTGGCGCGTACACGTTATGCGCCTCGCCTGGACCTCGAACTGTCGCGCTTGACTACAGATAACGCTGGCGGCCGGGTTGGAGAGCAGGATGACAAGCGGTTTATGGTGGTCCTGAACTGGAATCTGCTGAATGGCGGCGGTGATTACTACATGACCAAGGAAAAACTGTCCCGCATTGAGGAAGTCCGCTACCGCGTGGATGACCTGCAGCGCCGCATTACCCAGGCCATGATTTCTCAATATGCCATTCTTGAATCATCCCGGGAGCAATTGGTGGCAGGTTATCGTGAGCTCAACGCGATCACCTCGGCTGCCAGGTCCATGTCGGAAAAAATGTTTGCCGGCAACCAGTCATTGCTTGATCTGCTCGATGTCTATGACCGCCAATATCAGGCACGCACCAGGTTGGTAACCTTGCATGCCCAGGAAATTGATGCCCTATCTCAGATCAGCCGCCTGCTTGGCCAGACACAACCTGCTACCACGCTTGCACTTGGCTCTCCAGGTTTCAGTGCAGCTCCAGCCAGAAACGCAGATGCTGACGAGTCTGACACCGTAGTGACGCCGTTGCTGCCAATTGAAGATGGTGCTGCTGCGCCATTGGTCAAGGAATAAGCGAGGAATATGCATGCAAGTGGATAACGAACAGGAAGACGGTGGAATTTTCTGGCCAGGCTACGTTGATGCCGTTAGTAACCTGGTGCTGAATCTGTTGTTTGTGGTCGTCATCATGACCATCGCCGTATTTATTTTTGCGATGGAGCTGGGGCGTCGCCATGTCACAGCAGAAACGCCGGTCGCACCGCCCAGTGAGCAGCAATTGAGAGTCTCCCAATTGACTCCGTCGGATATGGAGGCTATCGAGCCGACTTCCAATCAATCCGATGACGATGCCGCCAGGTTGCGCCTGCAGGTGGATGCCTTGCAGCAGCAACTTGCCGCGTTGAAAGGCAAGGATCAGGAAGCCAGGCGACTCAAGGAAGAACTGGCGGCATTGCAACATGAGAAATCCATAGGCAAGGGTGGTCCGCGGCGAGTGGTCACTGCCAGCATCAGGGCTGAAGAGCCAAGCATGACGGTACAGGGTGCCAGTGGTGGCTTGGTGGTGGACTTCGTTGATGATGCCATTACCATTTCTACCGATGAAGCGGCAGAGTTGCGAGGCCCGTTGGAGGCGATTGTTGCCAGCGGTGCCGCTACGCTGGAAGTGACTGTGCCTCCAGGGTTTACCGAAGCGCGCCGCCTGGCTTTTTATCGTGCCATGGCTGTGCGTAATCTCCTGATGGAGATGAAGCTGCCTGCTGATCGCATCAGCGTATCCATAAAGGATGGCAACGCAAGGTCTGACAGCTCGCTGGTGTCGGTGATCCCGGCAGCCAACAAGCCTGAGTGATGAACTGGCTGAACCGTCAATGGGCCGCAATGACTCCGCAGCGGGCGTTCGTGCTGATTACAGTGATTGCGGTTGCCAGCTTGCTGCTATGGGCATCACTTGCCAAGGTGGACCTGATTGTGAGAACTGTTGGCCGGGTTGTCCCGGCCGGCAAGGCCCAGATTGTGCAGCATCTTGAAGGCGGCATAGTGCGCACCATCCTGGTTCAGGAGGGCGAAGTGGTCAAGGCAGGCCAGCCGCTGATCGAGTTGTCTGACATCAAGGTGCGTTCAGACCTTGGGCAGGAACGTACCAAACGTGATTCATTGCGTGGTCGGGAAGCCCGGTTGCTGTCAGAAGCCAGGGGCAAGACCAGTATCGACTTTCCGGCAGACTTGAATGATCCGGAAGTCAGGCAGGTGGAATCAGCTGCTTTGCAGGCCAGGGTATCCAGCATCAATGAGGAATCACGGGTGCTGCGTGACCAGAGCGCGCAAAGACGTGGCGAAATTGCCGAGATTGAAACCAGGCGTAGAAATCTGTTGAGCGAAATTGACCTGGCACGCCAGCAACACAGGCTGATTGATGGCCTGCAAAAGAATGGCGCGGCTTCCAAGATGGAGCTGCTGGATGCAGAAAGCCGGCTGCAGCGCATGGAATCGCAATTGAAGGAAGCGGAAGCCGCATTGCCCAGGTTGAGGGCTGCGCAATCCGAGATTGAATCCAAGATAGGTGAGTTATGGGCGCGTTTTCGCGCAGATGCGACGGCCCAATTGACGGATGTCAGGGCGGAGCTGCAACGCTCATCGCTCGAGTTTGAGACCAGTGCAGACCGCTTGGACCGTAACGTGGTGCGAGCTCCCATGGCAGGTTTTGTTAACCGCATGATGCTGTCTACCGTAGGTGGCGTGATTCGCCCCGGTGAACCGCTGCTGGAGATTACGCCGGAAGACGAGCATATCGTGGTGGAGACGAAATCCAGGCCAGATGACAGGGCTAACCTGCGTAACGGTTTGCCTGCCCGTGTACGCATAGGTGCTTTTGACTATGCCACTTATGGCGCCCTGCCAGGCAAAGTGACGGAAGTAAGTGCAGACACACTGTTTGATGAACACGAAGGCTATTACTACCGGGTGAGGGTAGATGTAGGGAGTATCGGCGAGATCAAGATGGCCAAGTCGGCGGGGCCAATCTCTCCTGGTATGTCAGTAACGGCGGATATCGTGGTGGGTAAGCGTACTGTGCTTTCCTATCTGTTGTCGCCGATGATGCGGTTCGGGGATCGTGTATTTCGCGATCCAAGATAATTAAAGATCAATTTTAAGATCAATTGTTAAAGGTAAGATCTTCATGCTTAAGCGACTAAGAATCTATTATTTTTACGCGGCATTGCCATTTGTTCTGCTGTTGCTGGGCGCAGCGTTCTATCACAACGCCATCCTGAAAACTCTGGTCGAGAACCCGCATCCGCAGATCAATTATGTGATCTTTTTCATCACTCTGCTTGGTGGCATTCTGATTCTGATGACAGTACACCGACTGCTTAAGGAAGCGGCCAGGCTGGATGATTTTACCTCGGCGATACAATCAGGCGAAGGCCCTGCTCAATTGCAGGACAGGGCACAGGCATATGATGGTGATATTGCCTATGTGCTGCGCATGATGGCAACTTCCAGTGGTCGCGGCATTGCCCACCAGGAACAAGTGGCGATTGATGCCGAACTGAACAGCGCAGGCCGTCGCCTGACCAACCGCAATGCCTTGCCGCAGTTCCTTACCAGCCTGCTGGTGGGTCTTGGCCTGCTGGGTACTTTTATCGGTTTGTTAGCCACGTTGGATGATATTGCATCCCTGATTTCCAGTTTTGCGACAGTGAACCTGGCAGTGGATAGCCCGGTGGAAGTATTCCGCGATATGGTGGCACGTATGCGAGCGCCTATGCGCTCCATGGGGATTGCGTTTTCGGCATCCCTGTTCGGTTTGCTGGGTTCCATCATCCTTGGTTTCATGATGGTGGCGGTGCGCCGTTGCAGCCAGGAAGTGCTTTCCTTGCTTGGATCTGAAGTTGCGCAGCATATTGAACAGGCACTGGCCCGTGTTGCTACCAGCCAGCAGGCACAGGGCAATGATGTAGTCGTCAGGGGCACAGAACCTGTGGTGGTTGACAGCGTTGGCGGCCTGATTGGCACGGGCGGTGGACATATTGCTGGTATGGACCCGGCAGAACTCAAGTTTCGCCGTGAAATTGCCACTGAAGAAATTCGCGTATTGCGTCGCATTGAAGAGCGCTTGAGTGAGTCTTCACGCTTACAGGACAGGGCATTACAGGCCGAATTGGATAACTTCAGCAAGCAACGTAGTGAAATGATGCGTGCCATGGCTGACCATAATGAGTCTGTCTCCCAATTCCGTGGCGAGTTGCAGCGTGTGGGTCGTCAGCTTGGCACGATTCTTAGCCTGATGGAGCGTGGCAATGCCGACATGCTGACCCAGTTGAACGATCATTTCTCCGAGCTGATCCAGACCACTGCCCGCCAGGGCACCGATCTTGCGCGCATGAGCGACATGATGACGCGTATGACCGATGACTCCATGGAGTTACGTACCAATATTACCGAAATGATGGATAGGTTCTCTCCCGCTGAGCAACGTGCCTTGATGGAAGGCCTGCTTGAGGAAGTGAACAAACAATCGGGTGGCCTCAATCGGCGTTAAGCGATATAGCCACAATGATGTAAATGCCGCCAGCCAAGGTTGGCGGAAAACGATAGCAAGGAGTACCAGATCATGGCAATTACACAACCAGCAGTGACCGAGCAACGTAACGGACCAAGTGCCAAGCAGAACCACGTGACCAACGTCACGCGCGTCAATGCAGATGCAGATGGCATCATCCGCCTGACGGAAAGCCATGGCGCACTGAAGTCAGTGGATGTGGCCGACGTTGATCTGGTGCTGGGTTTTGCCGACGGTACTTTTATCATCATCCCCAATGGTGCTTTAGATGCACTCGAGCCTGATGCTCCTAAAGTGCAGTTTGGGGACAGCTTCAATACAAACCTCACTGATCTCTTCAAGCAGGTGGGCACCGTCGACGCTGCGGATGCCGGCAATCTGCGCATCATCAGTGAAAATATCGACACCCGCCTTACCGAGCTGCAACCGGACGAAATTGATTACAGCTCCCTGTTCATGGCGATGAACAATAATACAGCTGCGCCGACAGCCCCAGCCGCGCCATTGCCTCAAGCGCCTACCTTGCCTGTGTCTTCGCAAGTGCAGCGCGGCAGCATTAACGGTCGCGGTAACAACAGCGGTGAGATGATGGACGCGATTATTCCGCCGAGGGTGGAGTCGCCGCCAGTCTACCGATTGGGCAATAGGGTCGAACAAGGTGAGTCTGCTCTGCCCCCTCTAAACCCCGAATACAATGGTTTACCTGTGCTGAGTGGGAGACTGTTTGTGAACTCAGAATTCAAAACTGGGGCAAGTTTAGCAGGCGTCAATGGAACCGAGAGCAACCCTATAGGCTCCCGCCCTGACCTGACTGGCCTTGACCAAGACCAGCAAAAAACGGCTCTAGACAATGCAGCTACTCCTGCTAATCAAGCAATTCGGCAAACTATTCAAGGCGGAGCAGGCGATGATGTCATTGACCTGAACGGCAACTTTGCTACAGAAACACAATGGAATAAAACTTTCTTTCTGAATACCAATGGCATCGATAATGTTGATGAAATCACGATTACATTAACCGGGGATAAGCCTGCTGGATTCGATCTGTTGCTTAATGGGCAATCACTAGCTTCGGGGACAGATACATGGACTATCCCAGCTTCTGCCTTGCAAGGTGCTAGTGGCTGGGATATCGAGATTGTGTACGACTTAACTCCAGATGGCACACCAGTTGATATAAAGGACTTTGTACTACGTGCTGAAGTGTTAGGCGACATTCAATCCGTTGGACTCAAGTTTTCAGAAAACTTTTACTTCCGCTATAAGGATGCTACCAGTCCAGACGACTTCAACGTGAGCGTGGATGGAAAATCCTGGCTGGTATTGCCCGCCAACGGCATTGGCTATGACATAGAGACAGGCAATGGCAACAACCTCGTCAATGCCGGAGCAGGCAACGACAAGATTACAGGTGGCGCCGGGAATGACACCATCAATGGCGGTGCCGGCAATGACACCATCGACAGCGGTGGCGGTGACAATATCCTGAATGGCGGTTCGGGCAACGACCGAATCATCAGCCGCGATGGTAGCAATACGATTGATGGCGGAACCGGCACCGACACGGTGGAATATGCAACCAGCCACTCCGTTTATGTTGACCTGCGCAATGAAGAGACCCGCGATTTAACCAATAACAATCTAAAAGACACACTTGCTAACATAGAAAATATTATTGGTTCAGGAGGAGACGATCTGCTGATCGGTGATCAAAATGCAAATCGCATCGAAGGCGGCGCAGGCAACGATACGATTGAGGGCATTGCCAATACAGGCACTGTTGGAGACACGCTGATTGGTGGTACTGGAACAAATACCATCAGCTACGAACATGCAACAACCACTGGTACAGTCACTGTTAACCTAGCTACAGGAAAAGGCCAAGTAGGCTCATCTCAAGAAGATACATTGAGTCAGTTCACTCACATTATCGGATCAAAAGCTGCTTCAAACACCTTAACAGGCAATAATGGCAACAACGAAATTACAGGTGGAGACCTGGCCGACAAACTAAATGGTGGATCGGGTAACGATACATTGATTGGCGGAGGCGGTAATGACACCCTGATTGGTGGCAACGGAAATAACAAATTGTATGGTGGCGATATATCAGGTGCTCTGACCACAGAAAAAAATACTGCCAGTTATGAAACCATGAGTAATACCCAGCATGTATATGCTTATCTCAAGGACGACGGCACAGGATGGGGGTATGTAAACTCAGGGGCTAACACCCCTGATGAAAAAGCCATCATCACAAACACTGGAAATGTTGCGATTGATGAATACATGAATGGCATCCAAAACCTCACCGGCGGTAAGGGAAACGATCTATTAGCTGGCAACTCAAAGAGCAACCATATTATTGGCGGCGATGGGAGCGATACTCTAATTGGCGGCGGCGGTAACGATATACTGGATGGTGGCTCAGGCACCAATAACTGGGTTTCTTATGCCAATGTAGCTGGCACCGGGAACATTGGTACGATTGATTTATCTGCTGGTAAAGCAACGATTACAGGCGCTGATAACCCACTACACAATAGTGCTAGTGGTGATACGCTCCTGCATATTCAGAATGTCATTGGCACACAAGGAAATGATGTTATCTATGGCAGTACCGAGAACAATACAATTCGTGGCGATGCAGGCAATGATACGATCATCGTCACCGGCACTGGACAAGGCGGTAACGACATCGTTTATGGCGGGAATGGCAATGACATCATTACAGCCTCGGTAGATGAAATACAAGGCGGGGGTAGTACTTATTCAAATCGCTTCACTCTAATAGATGGTGGTCAAGAGGCTGGCAGTAAGGATACCTTAATCCTAAAAGGACTCACTACCGATCCATTCAACTTCTCAACCTTTAGAACAGGCTCTGGAGATGGAAGAGCAGAAGTCACCAATATTGATGTGATTAATGTACGTGAAGACACTCCTATCTCGACAGCCTTCTCAATTGATGCATTATCTATAGAGAAAATTACTGGTGGAACTAACGAGTTAACGATCAAAGCGAATATTAGCGACTCGATATTCATTGTAGGAAATCTGATCGGCACACCATCCACCAGCTCTAATAATGGCGAAACTACAACAACATACACATTAAGTTACACCGATTCTGCAAACCAAGCACAAACAGCAACTGTTCACTGGGTAGTTGCTTAATTTGGAAAACAGTACGCAAAAATCTTCTGTTGCTTTCTCCAGCCTGAAAAGCTTATTAAGTCGACATTGGCTTGAAGTCGGACTCTCCAGCCTATTGATCAACAGCGGCCAGATCCTGCTGCCGCTGTTCTCCATGCTGGTGTACGACAAGATTGTCAGCAATGGCGTATTCGAGACGTTATGGGCGCTGGTGATCGGCATGCTGATCTTCATCGCCTTGGACGTGGGCATGCGCGTGACCCGCAATTGGACAGTGGAGCGGGTGGCAGCGGACATGGCGCGCAAGACGGATGAGGGGCTATGGCACAAGCTGCTCGCGGACCGCGACATGCCGTCGGGCGGCGTCGCTACTTTTCTGGCGCATTACCGCGACCTGACCAATGCGCTCAATTTTGTTTCCTCCACCTATTTACTCGCCATAGCTGATTTGCCGTTTTACCTGCTTTATATGCTGGTGATCGGTTTTATCGCCTGGCCCGTGATGATTCTGGTCGGGGTGTTGACCCTGCTTTATGCTGGAATAGGTTATCTGCTTCAGCTACAGACGCTCAGGCTTAATCGCGAGACAGAACATAAATCCACGCAGCGCATGGCATATATCGGCGAAGTGCTGCAAGGCATGGAGATTGTGCGCACGGTGCCGGGCGTGACGGGATTATTGCAAGGTTGGCGTACGCAGTCTGAAACAGTAAGTGAGTTGGAGTCTGCACGCCGCCTTTCAGCCAGCCACAGCAACACATTGTCTGCCGGCATGATGACATTCACCACGGTATCTGTACTGGCATTGGGCGCATACCTGATTGAGGCGCGAACATTGTCGGTGGGTGGGTTGATTGCCTGCTCACTGCTTGCCGCCCGCGCCATGATGTTGGTGACATCCTTGTACCTCGTGCTGGGGAAATGGGAAGACTTTACCCGCTCTGCCAAGCGCATGGATGCTCTGCTAGAAAGCGGCAAACAGGCACAAGGTGTAAGTGATGAGGTGGAGCAATCGGCACCGCATGCCTCATTTGCGGTCAGCAAGCCGCAAGCCAAGGGGGATATTACCTTGCTGCGCCTGACCAAGCGATATCCAGATCGTCCTGCTGCCCTTGAAAATGTCACCTTGAATATAGTGGCGGGTGAGAAAATCGGCCTGTTGGGTCGCCCTGGCGCTGGCAAGACTACACTCCTGAAAGCCATTGCCGGCTTGAGTATTATGGATGAAGGTGAAGTGTTGATTGATGGCTACGAGTTGCATGCTATTTCACCTGCAGACCGGGCAAAATGGATGGCCTACAAACCGCAAGACCCGGTGCTGTTTGCGGGTACGCTGGAAGCCAATCTGCTTCTGGCCGGCGTGAAACCGCAAAGCGAACGCATGGAACAGGCGCTGTGGGCATCTGGACTTGATGAAGAGTTGCGTCAGGGAAGGTTGACCTTGACCATGGCGATTGCTGATCGGGGAAGTAATCTTTCAGGTGGGCAACGGCAGAAAGTGGCATTGGCACGTGCTTTTGCCCAGCAGAGTTCCATTCTTTTACTGGATGAGCCCAGCCTGGGGCTGGATCCAGAAGGTGAGCAGTCACTTGCCATACGTTTACCGCAGCTGGTGGGTAAGGGAAACCTCATCATGATTAGTCACAGTGCGGCCATGATGTCCGCAGTGCAGCGTATTGTGGCGATGGATGGTGGAAAGATTGTGGCAGATGGCCCTAAGGAAAAACTATTGCGTTCAGCTTAGTGAAACATAGAATTAAAAAAACCAGCAATCGCTGGTTTTTTATTGGACTCTACTTCTGCATCGCTCTCTGGATTTTCTGGTCTGTCTTGTATTCACTCAATGCGTATACAGACCAGATTGCTGCTGGAATCCAGCCGATCACTGTAATTTGCAGGATAAGGCAAATGATGCCGGCAATTGGGCGGCCTATGGTGAAAAACTGCAACCAGGGCAGGAAAATAGCAAGTATCAAGCGCATTTCAATCTCCTCTTCATCTATATCTTATTGAACGCCAGTTTAGCCCAGAATCTTTTCCAGGGCGAATAACTGCTCTATCGTTTCGCGCTGGCGGATCAGGTGTACTTTGTCGCCATCCACCATGACTTCTGCAGCTCTTGGGCGGGTGTTGTAATTGGAACTCATGCTCATGCCATAGGCGCCGGCCGAGAGAATGGCAAGCAGGTCACCTTGCTTCAGTGCAAATTTGCGGTCATGACCGAGGAAGTCGCCGCTTTCACAGACCGGGCCGACAATCTCGTACACCGTATCGGCATCTTCTGTGGCAGGAGTCACTGCTGCAATCTCATGATATGCATCGTAGAGCGCCGGACGCATGAGGTCGTTCATGGCCGCATCCACAATGGCAAAATTCTTGGATTCCGTATGCTTGAGATACTCGACCTTGGTGAGTAATGCGCCAGCATTTCCAACCAAGGCACGGCCAGGTTCAAACACTAGCTTGACTTGACGGTCACCCAGTTTTTTCAGCATTGCTTGGGCATAGGCGGAAAATTCAGGAGGAGTTTCATCTGCATAGCAGATGCCGATGCCACCACCGACATCAATGTGCTGTATATGGATGCCGGCTGTTTCAAGCTGATCAACCAGCGCCAACACGCGATCAAATGCATCCAGGAATGGGGAAAGCTCGGTCAGCTGGGAGCCGATGTGGCAATCAACACCATGTATTGCAATGTTGGGTAATCCTGATGCACGTTGATATAAGCTGAACGCATCTTCATATGCCACGCCGAACTTGTTGTTCTTGAGGCCAGTGGAAATATAAGGATGGGTCTTTGCATCCACGTTGGGGTTCACGCGCAAGGAAATTGGCGCTGTCTTGCCCAAACGGCCAGCAACGGCATTCAATCGCTCAAGTTCACTGGCTGATTCGACGTTAAAACAATAGATGCCGGCTTTCAGGGCTGCCTCCATCTCGACCTCAGTTTTACCAACACCGGAGAAAACCACCTTGGCTGGGTCGCCGCCTGCTGCAAGCACACGGGCGAGTTCACCGCCAGAAACAATATCAAAGCCTGCACCCAGGCGGGCAAACAGGTTGAGTACTGCCAGGCTTGGGTTCGATTTCACTGCGAAGCATACAAGGTGGTCTGTGTCAGAGAACCCTGCCTGGAAACGCGTGAATGCAGATTCCAGAGCTTGCCTGGAATACACATAACAGGGCGTACCAAACTCTGCTGCAATATTGGTGAATGGGACATTTTCGGTGTGAAGTGTGCCGTTTTTGAGGCTGAATGAAGTCAAGGTCTGGCTCAGGAAGTTATTTTTGCGGAGTGCTGTTTTGCGGGTACTCTTTCTCGGGGATATATAAATCTCCTTTTGTACCGCATGCAACAAGCATTAAGCTAGCAATCAATATGAACAGGATTGTGCGCATTATGTAATTAATTCAAAGATTTTATTTTAGCATAAAGGCGGGAGTCCTCTGAAATAGACCGCTTATCTGCACCGTATTGCCGAATATCGGCTGAGAGTGGATATCGTGCTATTTTTTGAGGATGATATATGAGTGCAAAAGGGGAAAGATATGCAATCCAGCAATAAGGGATTTACGTTGATCGAGCTCATGATTGTGGTGGCTATCATCGCAATCCTTGCATCCATTGCAGTGCCTTCCTATTCAAAATATGTGGCGCGTGCCAAGGTTGCAGAGGCAATCTCACAATTGTCGGATATCAGAAACCGCATGGAGCGCAGCTATCAGGACCGGCGTCTCTATGACTGTAGCCAGGTGGCAATGCCAGCCAGCCCTGCTGTGCGGTATTTCACCTATGCATGCAGCAATCCCAATGGTAACCAGACTTTCCTTATTACTGCGACAGGCGTGGCTACCGAAGGAGTGAGTGGATATAGCTTCACCATCAATCAGGACAATGCACGCCGCACCACAGGGTTTCCTGACTCAACGGTGCCTGCAAATTGCTGGATTACAAAACCTGGTGGTAGTTGTTAATGACAGAGTTCTCCCAAAAAGGATTTACGCTGGTAGAGCTGGTGATCACGATGACGATCGTGGCTATTCTGCTGGCCGTTGCCGTTCCTAGTTTTCGCAGCATGCTGGTCAATTTCCAGATCCGGTCCGCAGCAGAGGGCTTGAATAGTGGATTGCAACTTGCCCGGGCAGAAGCTATACGCCGTAATGCCAATGTGATTTTTACATTAGGGGTTGGGCCATCTTGGTCGATTGGTTGCCAGGTGGTGGTAGCCGACAGCGACTCGGATGGTGTTGATGATTGCCCCGAGGTGATACAGGAAAAACCTTCGGTTGAAGGGGCGGCAGCTGTGACGATAGAGGTTTTGCCCGCTGCGGCCAACAAAGTGACGTTCAATGGTTTGGGACGTGTCACTTTCAATAACGATGGTAGCAATGTATTGCGGCAAGTGGATATTGATTCAGCCGGTATCGATGCTGCTGACACTCGAAACATGCGTATCCTGATCCGGGGCGGCAGTGTGCATTTTTGCGACCCTAACGTGACAACAGTCGGAGACCCTAGGGTATGTGCGTAAAGGCAGAAACGCCAGTCAAGTCACCATTCATATTGCCAAAACAGCAAGGCTCTATCCTGCTTGAAGGATTGATCGCAATCCTGATTTTCTCCATGGGTATCCTTGCCATTGTTGGTTTGCAGGCTTCCGCCATGAAAACAGTATCGGATTCCCAATATCGACTTGAGGCAAGTTACCTTGCCAACCGCCTGGTGGCGAATATCTGGACGGCAGGACCTTCCGGAATTGCCAATTACGGCTTGCCTGGGGGGAGCTCATCTGACTTGGCCTTGTGGCTGGCCGATGTGAAAACTCGCCTGCCGGGGGCTGAAAACAAGGCGCCTACAGTGATAATCGATGGTGATGCCACAGCCGGATTCACAGCGACCGTGACTGTATTCTGGCAAAGCCCGGCAGAAACAGAGCCGCATAGTTATACCACTATTGCGTATATCAATAGCAATCCTACGCCTTGAGTACAGATATGAAGAGACACGATAAGGGTTTTAGCTTGGTTGAAGTCATGGTCGGGATGACTATAGGCCTGCTTGGCCTGTTGGTGATCGCACAGGTCTTGTCGATTACCCAGAGTAGCAACCGGACCACCAGCACAGGCGGTGATGCGCAACAAAACGGTGCGTTGGCCTTATTGGCAATTGAGCGCGACATTCGTCAATCCGGGTATGGCATGAATGTGTCGCAGAATCTGGGCTGTCAGGTGGTGGGTATTGATAGCACTACGGGACGGGATGTTCGTTTTCTGTTCACCCCTGCAGTCATTACACAAGGACTGGATACTGCCCCTGATGTGATCCAGCTGACCTACAGCAATGCCAGTATGGTCACCAGCCCATCTGCATTGATGCAGACCATGGCAAGCGCCGATGCGGATTATGTCGTTTCCAACCGATTTGGTTTTACCGTGAATGATGTCCTTGTCGTTGCGGCACCCGGCCAGGAATGTGACTTGACACAGATTACTGCGACCCCTGGCACTCCTTATCAAAATAATATTACCCATGCTGCCACAGCACGTTATCGCGGTAGCCAGATATATAGCAGTGGTGCACAAATCTACAACATGGGACGGAATCCGGTCAGCAACCGTTATTCGATTGTGGATGGCGGGCTCCAGGTGCTCTCCGAGATTACGGGTGAGACGGAGTTGATTGCAGATGGCATCGTCGATTTGCAGGCCGATTATGGATTGAACCTGGATGGCGATACGGAAAACACCGTGGACGAGTATCGCGCATCGCCAGACCTGGATGGCAATGGTGTAATCAGTTGGGATGAATGGGAGAAAGTCATCGCCATTCGTGTTGGGCTAGTGAGCCGCAGTAGCAAGAAGGAAACAGATAACGTCACCACTGACTTACCCACATGGGTGGGCGGCCCATTCAGCAATGTGGCCAATCTGGCAGATTGGCAGCAATACCGTTACCGGGTGTTTGAAACCACAGTGGTAATACGCAACATCCTATGGAAGCCTCCCACATGAAGACATCTATGCGAACACACCATGCCCTGTCACGCCAGCGTGGGGTTGTGCTCATGGTGGCGTTGGTTGTATTGATTGCCATGACGCTTGCGGGCTTGGCCTTGTGGCGTGCCGTAGATTCCGGCAACGTGATCGCCGGCAATCTCGCTTTCAAGCAATCCGCGACTATGTCTGCAGACCGGGGCCTGCAGGCAGCATTGGTATGGCTTGATAACAACCGCAATGCACTGCATAACAATAACCTCCCCCACGGTTATATCGCCAACACCCTCATAACAGAGCCGGACTGGTATAGCAATGCTATCTGGAACAATGCGGTGGATGTAGGTACCGATGCTGCCAGTAATCGTGTGCAATATCTTATTCATCGCTTGTGTACTACTACTGGTGCTTATAATGGAGAAGACGGGGCAGGGCAGGTAAATAATTGTTCAACTTCTTTGTCGAAAAGCCCTGCTACCAATGCCAATGCCGGTAATGGGATTGGAGTTGATTCTCCTGCGTATAGTACTACTCCATCTGTATATTACCGGATTACGGTTCGGGTACTTGGGCCACGAAATACAACTAGTATCGTTCAGGCAACCGTTATGGTGCCGGTTTGATTTATGGGAATAATAGCCCTCTTGGGGATGACAATAATGAAACGGAAAATAACGATCAGATTAAGTATGTTGTTGACCTGTTGGATGTTGGCAAATAGCTGGTTAGCTCATGCGGCAGTAACAGATATTTCGAGTAATCCTCTTTCCACGGCGTCTGGTACGGTTATTCGTCCTAACGTTATGTTTGTACTCGATGATTCAGGTAGTATGAACTTTAATTTTATGCCTGATCATGTAGGCTATACGCAGACTGGTAATAAATGTCGTTCTGGAAGTACAGGACGTACAACTATTTCCTGTGCCGGTACATCGCAGACTGGGTATCAAAAGCCAACTGCAGGTGGCGATCCTCCCGTCTATAGTCCTCATTTCAACGCTATCTATTACAATCCAGCTATTAGTTACTCGCCACCTACAAATCCTTGTGATGTGTCGCAATCACTGCCAACGATGAACGGTACAAATACAAATGGTTGGGCTGCGGTCAGAGTACAAGGGCATACGTTAAATAACAGTTGTGTACAGAATTCATCCATAGCCAATATTCTCTCTGAATACCCGGAACTTGCCTATTGCCGTAATACCTCAGATTGCATGCGCAATGGCATAAATCAGCGAACAACAACAACTAATAGTGCCTTTGACAATCGCGATGGCGATTATGACTGGCCTTATGGTAACTATACTACTCGACGTACAATTAACAGTAACCCACATTACTTTCTAATCACTCCTCGAGAATACTGTACGGATAGCACACTAAGTATTTGCGTGCTTGCTACTAGTGCTAGTACTACTCATCCAGTACCTGCATATGTGAGGTATTGCGCCTCAGCCGATGATGTCGACAGAGTGGATGTTGTTAGTGGAACTTCCGGTGGTAGCAATAAATGTCAGGCTAAATTGGATGCGAACCATCTTCGGGCCCGCTATGGCAATTTTGTGCGTGTAGACATTACTTCTGGAAATACTTATACAAAGTATCCAGATAGAATTGATTGCTTAGGAAACACTTGTAGTTATGCAGAAGAAATGACCAATTTTGCTAATTGGTATGCCTATTACAGAACACGTCTGTTTACTATGAAAACTGCTGCTGGTCTGGCATTTTCCACAATAGATAATACCTATCGTGTAGGTTTTCTTACTATTAACCCAGGTTCACCGGTATCAACTAATAAGTACCTGAAGATTGATGAGTTTGAGCCTGCCCATAAAACAAACTGGTATAAAAAATTCTATTCGACAGATGCGTCTGGCGGCACTCCTCTACGGCAGGCATTGTCCCGCGTTGGCAGGCATTATGCTGGTGTGATTAACGGCATTAATTCTGGTATGAGTGACGATCCCGTACAATTTGCTTGTCAACAAAATTTCACTATCTTGACGACGGATGGTTATTGGAATGGTGCTGCTGGAGTAACCATTGGCAATGGTAGTATCGGAAATCAGGATAATGTAGATGGCGGTTATTCGAAGCGTAGCGATGGGGCATATGATGGTGCGATCAGTGGAGCAAGCGATACTTTGGCAGATGTTGCCATGTATTACTACAAAACAGATCTACGGGATATGGAAAATAAAGTACCGACTACCAGTAAGGATAAAAATACCGCTCAGCACATGAATACTTTCACACTGGGTCTTGGCCTAGATGGTGAACTGGATTATCGCTCTGATTATGAAATTGTTAATGAAGGACATTTTGCCGAGATCAAACAAGGATTGCGTAATTGGCCCAAGCCAGATGCAGATTCGCCTACAGCGTTGGATGATTTATGGCACGCTGCAGTGAATGGGCGAGGCCTATACTTCAGTGCTAAGCAACCAAATGAGCTTATTTCAGGTTTGCGTCGCGCGCTGGCTGGAGTTTCTGATCGCACAGGATCGTCTTCTGCCGCTACCACTAGCACTCCCAATATCACTCAAACTGATAATAAAGTATTTAGTGCAACTTACCGTAGTTTATATTGGGATGGAGAATTACTATCGCAAGTGATTAATCCGGTTGATGGAACCATTAGTGAAACCGCAGAATGGGGTGCTCAGGCCAAACTTAATGCTTTGGCGGGAGCCTCTTCTGATAGTCGGAGGATTTATAAAATCAAGAGCAATGCCCCATTGCTAGAAAATTTTTCTTGGGAAAGCATGACGTCCGAGCAAAAGGTTTATTTCAGCAATAAATGTGACGTACTTTCACAATGCAATGGTTTCAATGAAAGCACCAAAGTCATTGCGAACTCCGGTCAGAATATGGTGAATTATTTGCGAGGGCAATCAGGAAATAGTGGGGAGTCTGTGCAAACAGACAAAGCTTATCGACTACGCAACAATGTTTTAGGAGATCTGGTTTCCTCAACACCCGCTTATGTCAAGCAGCCTAATTACAATTATGCCGATAATGTGGCACGTAATTACCAATCATTCAAGAATGAGCAAGCTGGTCGCCATGGTATGGTATATGTTGGCGGAAATGATGGAATGCTGCATGCATTTAATGCAGAAACTGGTACGGAAAGCTGGGCTTACGTGCCTCATTCTATAATGCCTAATATGTACAAGTTGGCAGATAAAAACTATGGCGAAAGTCACCAGTATTTTGTTGATGGTTCGCCTCAAGTTAGGGATTTCTATGACACTACAAGCAATACTTGGCGGACTATTCTTGTCGGGGGATTTAATTCTGGCGGCCGCGGATACTACGCTCTAGATGTGACGAATGAGGATAATCCCAAGGCATTGTGGGAGTTTTGCCATAGTAGTGCGCATTGCCAATTGTGGGATGAAGATTTGGGCTATACCTATGGTAATCCAGTGATTGCCAAAATGCCCGCAGGTAGTGCCTATGCTGGGCGATGGGTAGTTATGCTTACCTCCGGCTATAACAATATTTCACCTGGTAATGGACAGGGTTATCTTTATATTGTCGATGCACTGACTGGAGCGTTGCTACAAAAAGTAGGGACGGGTGTAGGAACATCTACAACTCCAAGTGGATTTACCAAGTTAGCAAGCAGTGTTGGTATTAACGGAAATGCTGATGTAGATGCGACCGTAGTTGCATTGTATGGCGGGGATCTGGAGGGTAACTTATGGAAATTGGATTTGCAAACTAATGCCGTTACGATTTCAAGGATGGCAACACTGTTGGATACCGCAGGCATTGGGCAGCCAATCACTACTAGGCCTATCGTCGGTAAGGTTCCCTCTGTTACTGACCCTGTTGTGTTTGTTGGTACAGGCCGATATCTCGGTTTAAGCGATGTCGGCAATAATCAGCGACAGTCGATATATGCTATACGAGATAATGGCACAAGTTACAATGGCCGCTCTTTGACACAGAGAGTGATTACTCAGGGGGATAATACATCTTCAATCTCTGGAGATAATTTAGATTGGGCCAATGGGGGATGGTATGTAGATCTGCCAGGTAACCGTGAGCGCGTTAATATTGATCCACAGCTAAGTAGGGGAACATTGGTTGTGGCAAGCAACAGCCCAGAGATCAATAACGAGGGATCTGCTGCCGATGGTTGTTCGCTTGGAGGTACTGCAAGATTATATCAATTCGATTACCGGACTGGTCTCATGATTCCAGGGTCCACCACTTTTGGGGTTACGCTCCCGATTGGCTCTGTTGTAGGTTTGACTATTATGAGCTTGCCGAATGGTAAATTAATCGGAACAATGAGTGGTCCCGATGGTGAAAAACCTCAAGTCCCAATTGATACAGTAGCATCTGACCAAGCTTCCAGGCGAACAGGCTGGCGTGAGCTGACTAAGTAAGCTGGTAATTAAGGAGTTTAAAAAGCCAGGGGTATCCCTGGCTTTTTTATTGCCGCAATCTGCCCTCTAGTTTATCCAACAATATTGCCGCAGGGTTGCAGTCTGTCTGTGCCGCAATCTCCACCATACCCGTTGGGCTGGTCACGTTGATCTCCGTCAGGTGGTCGCCAATCACATCAAGGCCTACCAGGAATAGGCCTTTTTGCTTTAACACTTTCCCTACGGTATTGGCAATGTGCCAATCACGCTCACTTAGTGGTTGCGCGACGCCTTTGCCGCCTGCGGCCAGGTTGCCACGCGTTTCGCCATTTTGGGGAATGCGGGCCAGTGCGTAGGGGAGTGGCTCTCCATCGATGACGATGATGCGCTTGTCTCCCGCTGAAATCTGCGGCAGGTAGCGTTGTGCCATGATGGTCTGTTGACCATGCTGGGTAATGGTTTCCAGGATGACGCCAAGGTTGGGATCGCCATTTTTTAGCCTGAATACACTGCTGCCGCCCATGCCGTCTAGTGGCTTGACTACGATATCTCCGTGCTCGATGAGAAATTCGCGGATCAGTTCCTGCTGGCTGGTGACCAGGAAGTCAGGCACGAATTGCGGGAAGTTGAGTACCGCCAGTTTTTCATTCCAGTCGCGTATGGCAGTGGGGTTGTTGAAGACGCGGGCACCTTGATTGACTGCCTGTTCCAGCAGGTAGGTGCTGTAGAGGTATTCATTGTCAAAAGGTGGGTCCTTGCGCATCAGGATGGCATCGAACTCTTCTGGGGCAGCTTCAGTCGTTGCTCCCAATCTGTACCATGTATTGCCTGCATCGAAATGGAATGTTTGAGCCCTGATGCGTAGCTTGTCATGGCGGAGTAGCAAATCATGTTGCATGGCGATAAACAATTCATGGCCACGGTTCTCTGCTTCGCGCATGATGGCAAGGCTGGTGTCCTTGTATGGCTTCAGGCTTTCCAGTGGATCGAGAATAAATGCAATGCGCATGCTTAGTTTTCCGGGTCGCTTTCCTGCAATTCTATAGCGGCTGCCAGCAGGGCAAGCCGGGCAACTACGCCATAGGCGTAAAAGCGGTTAGGGACGGCATCAGGAGCTCCGGCACAATCGGGGGTGGAGCAAGGTGTTTCAAAGGCCAGTGGTTCAAAATGCATGCCCGGGGCATTGAGGTTTTCATCCGCGCCGCGAGAGGTATGTACGCGGTAGAAGCCGCCCACCACAAAGTGATCCATCATATAAATCACCGGTTCGGCAACGGCATCATTGAGGTGTTCAAAGGTGTATACCCCTTCCTGAATAATGACTTCGCTCACTTGCAAGCCTTCCTTGACCACAGACATTTTGTTGCGTTGCTTGCGGTTGAGGTCGCGGACATCATCGGGAGATTTCACCGTCATGATGCCCATGCCGTAGGTGCCTGCATCGGCTTTGACAATGACAAACGGTTCTTGGGTTACACCATATTCAGCATATTTCAGACGTATTTTCCCGAGTAGTTCTTCCACCTTTGCCGCCAGGCATTCTTCTCCGGTACGAGCATGGAAATCTATTTCGCCGCAAGTTTCAAAATATGGATTAAGTAGCCATTCGTCGATATCAATCAACTGTGCAAATTCTTTCACTACCCGGTTATAGGCGGCAAAGTGCTGTGATTTGCGCCTGGTCGCCCATCCTGCATGCAAAGGTGGAATGATCGACTGTTCCAGATTCTGCAGGATATCCGGAATGCCGCTAGACAGGTCGTTATTCAGCAATACAGCGCAACTGTCAAAGTCATCCAGTACAAGGCGGTTGCCCTTGCGCTTGACCGGTTCGAGGAGAATGGTGTTGCCATCATGGGTTTCCAGGAAGGTGGGCGCTGTAATTTCAGGTGAAATGCTGCCTATGCGTACTTCAAGGCCTGCTTGGCGCAGTATGTGGGTCAATGCATAGATATTGCGCAAATAGAAAGTATTGCGTGTGTGGTTTTCCGGGATGACCAGAAGCCTGCGAGCTTCAGGACAGATTTTCTCGACAGCGATCATGGCCGCTTGTATACAAAGGGGCAGAAAATCCGGGTTCAGGTTATTGAATCCACCAGGAAAGAGGTTGGTATCGACTGGAGCCAACTTGAAACCGGCATTGCGCAGGTCTACAGACGCATAGAACGGCGCGCTGTTTTCCAGCCATTGGGTACGGAACCAATGTTCAATGCGCGGCATACTTTCCAGTAGACGCTTTTCCAGGGTGAGTAGGGGACCGTTTAAAGCAGTAGTCAGGTGGGGAACCATAAAGGATTTATTAGCCTGTCATTTTCTAGAATGACGCTGATTTTAGCCTAGATGCATGTAAAGGGCTAAAAAAAGAGGGCGCTTAATGCGCCCTAGAGGAGGAGGAGATAATGCATAAAACTAGGCAGTAAGATGTTCCGAGTCTTGCGACGTAAAGATCAAATTACGCTTGCTTAATAACTAGCAATTGCCGTGCCAGTTTTTGACCCTGAATATTTGGGTATCTTGGGGCAGGAACACAATAAAACGTCATGGAATGGTGCAACTCTGCTCTGATTTAGTGCGCGTTGTTATAGCGCAACTGCATAAAAAAACGGGCGCCTAGGCGCCCGTTTCGCATTGCAATACTGCTAACTAGGGATTAATAGTGGTAAGCACGTTCACCGTGTTCGGAAGTATCGAGGCCTTCGCGCTCAGATTCTTCACTGGCACGCAGGCCAATCACTATATCGACAATCTTGAACAGGATGTAGCTGCCAATACCGCCCCAGATAATAGTGACGCCAACAGCCACGGCTTGTGCATACAGCTGGCTACCCATGGTGACGCCTTCTTCATAACCTACACCACCGAAATCTGCACTCATCAGGATGCCAGTGCCGAGAGCGCCGATCAAGCCTGCAACACCGTGGATGCCGAAAACATCCAGGGAGTCATCATAGCCAAGCTTGATCTTGAGGCTGGTAACTGCCCAGAAGGCGATGACGCTAGCCACGAAGCCAAGGACGATTGCACCAACAGGGCCGAGGAAACCACAAGCCGGTGTAATGGCGACCAGGCCTGCAATAGCACCGGAAACCGCACCCAGCAAGGAAGGTTTGCCCTTGAACAGCCATTCAGCGAACAACCAACCCAATACGGCAGCAGCGGTAGCTGCTTGTGTATTGATCATGGCGAGGCCGGCAATACCGTCAGCAGCCAGTTCACTGCCCACGTTGAAACCGAACCAGCCGACCCATAGTAAGGATGCACCGACCATGGTCAATGTAATGCTATGGGGAGGCATGGCTTCCTTGCCGTAGCCTATACGTTTGCCAATCACAAGGGCCCCTACCAATGCAGCTATACCTGCGTTCAAGTGAACAACGGTGCCACCAGCAAAGTCAGCTGCGCCAAGTTCACCCAGGAAGCCACCACCCCATACCATGTGGGCGATAGGGATATAGATGAATGTGACCCATAACGCCAGGAAGGCCAATACTGCAGGGAATTTCATGCGCTCCGCAAAACCACCCACAATCAGCGCTGGTGTGATCGCTGCAAAGGTGAGCTGGAATGTGACGAATACATATTCAGGAATAGTGCCGCCATCCAGCAGAGTGTCAGGCGTAATGCCTGACAGCAGTGATTTGCTGAAGCCGCCAATATAGGCATTGAGGCTGCCACCATCAGTGAATGCGAGACTATAGCCATATACCACCCAGATAATGGACATCAGCGCTGTGGCCACAAATACCTGGGTAAGAACGGAAACCATATTCTTGGTGCGGACCAGGCCGCCGTAGAATAAAGCGAGGCCAGGAATAATCATGGCAAGCACCAGCACCGTAGCTACGATCATCCAGGCAGTATCGCCGGCGCTCAACGTCAATGCAGCTTCTGAAGCTGGTTCGGTGGCAGCTGGTGCCGCTTCTTCGGCAGCGGCAGGAGCCACTTCAGTAGTGACGGTTTCGTCAACTACAACGGTTGTTTCTTCAGCCAGTGCCAGGCCGGAAAAGCCCAATGCGCTGACCAATGCAATCATGGAGAGAATTTTTTTCATGACATACCCCTTAAAGCGCATCAGCGCCGGTCTCGCCGGTACGGATACGATAGACCTGCTCAAGATTGAAGACAAAAATCTTGCCATCGCCAATTTTGCCAGTAGTTGCAGATTTTTCAATTACTTCAACTACCTGGTCGAGCAGTTCGTCCTTGATGGCGACTTCCAGTTTTACCTTGGGTAGGAAATCGACAACGTATTCGGCACCACGGTACAGTTCCGTGTGGCCTTTCTGGCGTCCAAACCCCTTGACTTCTGTAACGGTGATGCCTTGTACGCCAATGGCGGAAAGAGCTTCCCGTACCTCGTCAAGCTTGAACGGCTTGATGATAGCGGATACGAATTTCATAGTGGCCTCCTCATGTTTTAAATACATAAGGCAAGGCATGCGCCTTGCCCCTGTTTAAACCAGACTTATTAGAAAGTCTTTTGTACGAAGACGGTCCAGTTTTCCTTGCCGGAGAACACTGGGCCGTAAGTGAAAGCGCCACGGTCAGCATCGGTGTCGGTATAATAACCACCAACAACTATGCCGTTATCCCAAGCCTTGCTCAAGCCCAGTTTCCAGTCAGTATAGTCAAAATAGCTAGGACCATTACCGAATTCTTGGCGGCCTACGTGAGCGATTGCGCTATAGCCGCTGTCGCCAAATGGGATGTCCAGTGTCAGGTCGACATAACTCGCACCACGGCCTTCAAAACCAAAGGCAGATTTGCTTGGAGACCAGGAGTACTTGGCGGAAACCCACTTGTAGGAAATACCACCGTAGATTTCGGTCGTATCGGCGTTATAGGTGCCGCTTACGGAATTGCGGCGGCCTGGATAGATGTACTGGTTTACGCCGACGTCGTAGGTAATGCCGGTTTCGCCGATTTCAGCGGTGTAGCCTGCATAGATATCCCACTCCATGCTGGAGCTGTTATAAGCACGGCCATCATCTACTTCTGTATCTGCCAGCCAGCTGATGCTGGAAGCCCAGGTGCCAACATAGAAACCGCTGGAGTGGGAATAGTCCACACCGCCTTGGACCGCTGGACGGTCACCGGATTGGCTGGTGCCGCGGAAAATGTAGTTGCTGGTAAGGCCAATGTTATATGTCACAGTATGTGGCGAGGTTGGCTCAGCAGCTGGAGCAGCTTCTTCGGCCATGACAGCGGCAGGTGCTGCAAAAGTGCCAATGATGGCAGCAAGTAGAAGCGAATTACGCATGATTTACCCTTTCAAGGATTTTAAAGTTAAACGACAACGAGAATTCTGCATGGGTTAATAAGCAACACCTGTGCCATAAAAACAACATCCTTTTAAAACAAATGTTTAGTGGGTATTTTTTGATGTTTTTAGTGTTAATTCATTGGTATTCACCTGATAACTATTGATAAGTGGTTGAGTTGATTGTTTTAAATGGGATTTTTTCCAGTAAAAAACCTGATAAACTTCGTTTGTTTTTCTACGGAAATTAAAAATGGATTCAGTTTTTTTTGATGATTTATCTAAAAAAATCAGGGATATATATTCATCTGTGCCAGCAGGGGGCATAGAGCGTAATTTAAATGCACTGTTGCAGGGCGCATTCACCAAACTGGAGCTTGTTTCACGCGAAGAGTTTGATGTGCAAACTGAGGTCTTGCGCCGCACACGTGAAAAACTTCAGCAACTGGAAAAACAAGTAGCTGAGTTAGAGGCTGGCTTGGGATCACGTTCCTGAGATGTCCCTGGCCGTTTTGCATAGCCGCGCCTTGGTCGGCATGGATGCTCCCGAGGTGGTGGTAGAGGTCCATTTGGCAAATGGCTTGCCCAGTTTCACCATTGTCGGTTTGCCCGAGGCGGAGGTTAAGGAAAGCAAGGACAGGGTCCGCGCTGCCTTGCAGACAGCCAGGTTTGATTTTCCTGCGCGGCGTATTACCGTTAACCTGGCGCCGGCTGACCTGCCTAAGGAAAGTGGCCGGTATGACCTGCCGATTGCCCTGGGTATCCTGGCTGCTTCAGGCCAGATCCCGGCGAATCAGCTTGATCAATATGAGGTTGCAGGCGAGTTGGCATTGACTGGCGAACTCAGGGCGGTAAGGGGTGCGTTGGCAATGACGCACAAAGCCACCAGGAATGGCCGGGCCTTTATCCTGCCCCAGGATAGTGCATCCGAAGCATCGCTGGTGGGTGATGCCAAGGTATTGCCAGCACAAAGTCTTTTGCAGGTTTGCGCTCATCTTTCCGGCCATGAGTTGCTTGTGCCTCAACAGGCAAGCGAGCTGGCAACGGTAGCGGATTACCCGGATTTTGATGAAGTCAAAGGCCAGTTGCAAGCCAAGCGGGCGCTTGAGATTGCAGCCGCGGGGGGACATAGCCTTCTGATGTCGGGCCCGCCCGGGACTGGCAAGTCCATGCTGGCGGCACGCTTCCCTGGCATATTGCCGACGATGACGGAGGAAGAGGCGCTTGAGTCTGCAGCCATTCAATCACTTAATGGCGCATTCCGGCAGGATGCCTGGCGGAAACGGCCGTATCGTGCGCCCCATCATACGGCCTCTGGCGTGGCATTGGTGGGTGGCGGCGGGGTTCCCAGGCCCGGCGAGATATCACTTGCTCACCATGGGGTGTTGTTCCTTGACGAATTGCCTGAATTTGATCGCAAAGTTCTGGAAGTATTGAGGGAGCCTCTGGAGTCTGGGCATATCACTATCTCACGCGCTGCGCGGCAGGCTGACTTTCCCGCGCGTTTTCAGTTGATTGCGGCAATGAATCCTTGTCCCTGCGGATATCTGGGCCATTTCAATGGTAAATGCCGTTGTACACCGGATCAGGTGGCGCGCTACAAGGCCAAAATATCCGGTCCGTTATTGGACCGGATTGACATGAATATAGAGGTGCCGGCCTTATCTGAAGATGAGTTGGTCAATTCTGCTGCCGGTGAGCACAGTGAAGCCATCAGGCAGCGGGTGGAGGCAGCAAGAGACATCCAACTCAAGCGCCAGGGCAAAGCCAACTTCCTGCTTGGCAGCAAGGAAGTGGATCTGTTCTGCCAGCCTGATGCTGCTGGCCTCGTATTATTGAAGCAGGCGATCAGTCGCTTGAATTTGTCCGCGCGTGCATATCAGCGCATCCTCAAAGTGGCACGTTCTATTGCTGATCTGGCGGGTGCAGAGCAGATTGCCCCTGTGCATATTGCCGAGGCGGTGCAATACCGCAGGTTTGAAGCCTGATATGCCACACGCCTTGAACAGCTGGCGTGAGGAAAAGCGGGCGGCACATCTTTATCGTGAGATAGCGACTATCGAGAAGGATGCGGTTATCCGCAAGATGTTCCTGGCACTTGCGCAGGAGGCTGCAAACCAGGCAGATATCTGGGAAGGCAAGTTGACCCGGGATGGGCATGCTGTTCCCGTTTATGTCCCGGACTTGCGGACGCACTTGCTGGTATGTCTGTTGCGGTTTTTTGGAATGCTGCCTATGCGGCATATACTCGCCGCCAGCAAAGTGCGGGGGCTGTCTGTCTATTCCAGCAAACGGACAGTGGCTGGGCACCCAATGCCAACCAGCCTGGAGGAAATAGGCGCGCGGCATCGCACCATAGGGAATAGTGGCGGTTTGCGCGCAGCCGTGTTTGGGGTCAATGATGGCCTGGTGTCCATCGCCTGCCTGGTATTGGGCGTGGCTGGTGCAGCAGCCAATGTGCAAGTGATTTTGCTCACGGGGATCGCCGGATTGCTGGCCGGAGCTTTTTCCATGGCAGCCGGGGAATATATTTCCATGCGTTCGCAACGGGAGATGTTTGAGTACCAGATCGGGCTGGAGCGCGAGGAACTGGCACAATATCCCGAGCAGGAAGCTGCCGAGCTGGCCTTGATCTATCAAGCACGCGGCCTGGATAAAGAGGAGGCGCAGGCACTGGCACAACGCATGATCGCTGATCCGGAGTTGGGCCTGGATACCCTGACGCGTGAGGAGCTGGGCCTGAACCCGGATGAGTTGGGTTCTCCGTGGCTTGCCGCAATGTCATCATTTACTGCGTTTTTGCTGGGCGGCGCTATTCCATTGCTGCCCTGGTTGCTGGCGATGCAGTCCCGTGCACTGGAAACCGCTGTTGCATTGACGGCGATGGCATTACTGCTCATTGGAGCGGTACTGGCACTGTTTAGCGGGCGCAGCATGGTGTATGGCGGCGTACGCATGCTGTTGATAGGTGCAACAGCAGGCTGCCTGACATACTGGATAGGCAGTTTGCTCGGCGCCAACCTGGCCTAGCAGAACGTTTCCAATTCAACCCCGATTTTTTTTGAGGTGTTTTTCTCAGAAATACAGAGGTTTAGTTGCGCCAATGAGTGTCCTCCCTTGCAGAGGTGTTTTATAATCACGCCCTGACATTTTCGGTCTGGTCACTAACCTGGCCGCCAGTTTTTAAGGTTCTGCATGAAACAAAACATGATTTCCCCAACTGAATTGCTGCTCCGGGACATATTGTCGCGCCGTATCATGGTGCTGGACGGTGCGATGGGAACCATGATCCAGCAATACAAGCTGACAGAGGAAGATTATCGTGGCGGCCCGAATGGCCGCTTTGCCGATTTTGCGGCACCTGCGGGTGAACGTGAACTATTCGTCAAGGGTAATAACGAGCTGCTCACCATGACGCAGCCGCATATTATCCAGGAAATCCATGAAAGATATCTGGCGGCAGGTGCCGATATCATAGAAACCAACACGTTTGGTGCGACCAGTGTGGCCCAGGACGACTATTTCATGTCGCACCTGGCCTATGAAATGAACTTGGAAGCGGCCAAGCTGGCGCGAGCAGCCTGTGATAAATATTCCACGCCAGACAAACCGCGCTTCGTTGCCGGCGCACTTGGCCCCACGCCCAAGACCGCTTCCATTTCGCCCGATGTGAATGACCCTGCAGCACGGAATGTCACGTTTGACCAACTGGTGGAATCCTACTTGGAGCAGACCCGGGGACTGGTGGCAGGCGGTGCCGATATCCTCATGGTTGAGACCATCTTCGATACGCTCAACTGCAAGGCTGCCTTGTTTGCCATAGAAACCTATTTTGAGGAAACCGGCAAACGCTGGCCCATCATGATCTCCGGCACGGTGACCGACGCATCCGGCCGTATTCTGTCCGGCCAGACCGTACCCGCGTTCTGGAATTCAGTACGCCATGCCCGTCCGTTGACTATCGGCCTCAATTGCGCGCTGGGCGCTGCCCTCATGCGGCCTTATGCCGAAGAACTGAGCAAGGTTGCGGATACCTTTGTCTGCATCTATCCCAATGCGGGCTTGCCCAATCCGATGTCGGATACCGGCTTTGACGAAGAGCCTGCCGATACCTCAGCCCTGCTCAAGGAGTTTGCCGAGAGTGGCTTTGTCAATATCGCTGGGGGATGCTGTGGCACTACGCCGCCGCATATCCAGGCGATTGCGGAAGTCGTCAGGGATATTGCTCCCAGGCAAGTGCCACGGATTCCGGTTGCCACCAGGCTGGCCGGCCTGGAGCCATTCACCATTGATGAAGGCTCGCTCTATGTGAATGTGGGCGAGCGGACCAATGTGACAGGTTCCAAGGCATTTGCGCGCATGATCCTCAACGAGCAATACGAAGAAGCCCTCATCGTGGCGCGCCAGCAGGTGGAAAACGGCGCCCAGGTTATCGATATCAATATGGATGAAGGCATGCTGGATGCCATTCATGCCATGACGCACTTCCTTAACCTGGTGGCCTCGGAGCCGGATATTGCCCGCGTGCCCATCATGATCGACTCTTCCAAATGGTCGGTGATCGAGGCTGGCCTCAAGTGTGTGCAGGGCAAGTCAATTGTCAATTCGATCTCCATGAAGGAGGGCGAAGAGGAATTCCTGCGCCAGGCGGTTCTGTGCCGCCGCTATGGCGCTGCAGTGATCGTCATGGCATTTGACGAGGTTGGCCAGGCAGATACCTTTGAGCGCAAGATCGACATCTGCAAGCGGGCATATGATCTGCTGGTGGAAAAGGTCGGCTTCCCGCCTGAAGACATTATCTTCGACCCGAATATTTTTGCGGTGGCGACCGGGATCGAAGAGCACAACAATTATGCTGTCGACTTTATCAATGCCACACGCTGGATCAAGGAAAACCTGCCATACGCCCGTATTTCCGGCGGGGTGTCCAATGTCAGCTTCAGCTTTCGCGGCAATGAGGCTGCGCGCGAGGCTATCCACACCGTGTTTCTTTACCATGCGATCAAGGCAGGTATGACCATGGGGATCGTCAACGCAGGCATGATAGGGGTTTATGACGACCTTGGTCCTGAATTGCGCGAGCGGGTGGAGGATGTTGTGCTCAACCGCCGCGAAGATGCCACCGAACGCATGATCGAGTTTGCCGCCACGCTGGCCGCTGGCGGCAAAAAGCAGGAAGTGACGCTGGATTGGCGCGGTACCGAGGAAAATCCGGTCAGCGTGGAAAAACGGCTGGCACATGCCATGGTGCACGGAATTACCGAGTTCATCGTCGAGGATACCGAAGAAGCACGGCAGAAAGTCATGAATGATGGCGGACGTCCTATTCACGTGATCGAGGGGCCATTGATGGACGGCATGAACGTGGTAGGCGACTTGTTCGGCCAGGGCAAGATGTTCCTGCCGCAGGTGGTGAAGTCTGCCCGTGTGATGAAGCAGGCAGTGGCTCACCTGGTGCCGTTCATCGAGGAAGAAAAGCGCATCGAGGAAGAGCGTACCGGCATCGTCGCCAAACCCAAGGGCAAGATGGTGATCGCTACCGTCAAGGGCGATGTGCACGACATCGGCAAGAATATCGTCTCCGTGGTGTTGCAGTGCAACAACTTCGAAGTGGTGAACATGGGCGTGATGGTGCCCTGTGCCGAAATCCTGGAACAGGCCAAAGCCACGGGGGCGGATATTATCGGTTTGTCAGGCTTGATTACGCCCTCGTTGGAGGAAATGGCATACGTGGCGCGTGAAATGCAGCGCGACCCGTACTTTCACGGTCTTAAAATGCCATTGCTGATCGGCGGAGCCACTACTTCACGAGCGCATACCGCGGTGAAAATAGCGCCGCACTATGATGGCCCGGTGATCTACGTGCCAGATGCATCACGCTCGGTATCCGTGATGCAGTCCCTGCTGACGCCTGAGCAGCGTGATAATTATATTGCCGATATTGAGCTGGATTATGAGCGCGTGCGCACCCAGCATGCGAACAAGAAGGGCACGCCCATGCTCAGCATAGCGGATGCGCGGGCCAACAAGGCCAGGCTGGAATTCACCGGGGAATATGCGCCGGTCAAGCCCAAGTTCATCGGCAGGCGTGTGTTCAAGAATATCGACCTAGCAACTATTGCCCAATATATCGACTGGGGCCCTTTCTTTCAGACCTGGGATCTTGCCGGGCCTTATCCTGCCATTCTCAAGGATGAAATCGTCGGCGATGCGGCCACCAAGCTGTTTGCCGAAGGCCAGGCCATGTTGAAAAAAATCATAGAAGGGCGCTGGCTGACGGCAAGCGGCGTAGTGGCCCTGCTGCCCGCCAATAGTGTCAATGACGACGACATCGAAATATATACCGATGACAGCCGTACCGAGATAGCCTTTACTTACTATGGCATGCGGCAGCAGACGCAGAAGCCCGTAGTGAATGGCGAGCAACGCCCCAACCAGTGCCTGGCCGACTTCATTGCGCCCAAGGATTCGGGGGTAGCGGACTATATCGGCATGTTTGCCGTTACTGGCGGGCTGGGCATAGAAAAATATGAAAAGCGCTTTGAAGATGCGCATGATGATTACAGCAGCATCATGCTGAAATCGCTCGCAGACCGCTTGGCTGAAGGGTTTGCCGAGTATCTGCACGAACGTGTGCGCAAGGATTTATGGGGCTTTGCCGCTGATGAAGCCTTGAGCAACGAAGAGCTGATTAAGGAAAAATACCGCGGCATCCGTCCGGCGCCTGGCTATCCGGCCTGCCCCGACCATACGGTCAAGCCGGATATGTTCAATGTCATGAAATGCGAGGAAGTGGGCATTACGCTGACTGATTCGTTTGCCATGATGCCGGGGGCTGCCGTTTCCGGATTCTATTTTGCCCATCCTGAATCCAGGTATTTCAGCGTGGACAAGATCGGAGAGGATCAATTGCTGGATATGGCAATGCGAAGAGGATTGCCCAAAGAGTATCTGGAACGCTGGCTGGCACCCAACCTGTCCTAGCAGGGCAGGCTGACTTTGCTACAATGAACCTAACCAATTAACCACTATAGCTATGCATATCCACATCCTCGGCATTTGCGGTACTTTCATGGGTGGTATCGCTGTGCTGGCCAAACAGGCCGGCCACCGCGTTACCGGTTGCGATGCCAATGTCTATCCGCCAATGAGCACACAGCTTGAAGCACAGGGTATAGAGCTGATAGAAGGATTTTCGCCTGAACAGGTCTCGCTCAATCCGGATATCTACGTCATTGGCAATGTGGTGACGCGGGGTAACCCGTTAATGGAGGAAATACTCAATCGCGGTTTGCCTTATATCTCGGGTCCGCAGTGGCTGGCAGAGAATATACTGCATGCACGGAATGGCGAGCCCGGCAAATGGGTACTTGCCGTGGCGGGTACCCACGGCAAGACCACGACTACCTCCATGCTGGCCTGGATACTCGAATATGCAGGCCTGGCGCCAGGCTTCCTGATTGGTGGCGTGCCGCAGAATTTCGATATCTCTGCACGTTTGCCTGGCGTACCTGCGCAGGATGCGCATAGCATTTCGCCTTTTTTCGTGATTGAAGCTGATGAATATGACACGGCCTTCTTCGACAAGCGTTCCAAGTTTGTGCACTACCGTCCGCGTACCGCCGTTCTCAATAACCTGGAATTTGACCATGCGGATATCTTTGCCGACCTTGCGGCCATAGAAACCCAGTTCCATCACCTGGTGCGTACTGTTCCGCATAATGGTCTGGTGGTTGCCAATGGCAGGGAAGATAGCCTTAAGCGGGTGATAGCCCGTGGTTGCTGGACGCCGGTGGAGTATTTCGGCAGTGATTGGCAGGCATATGAAATCGATGCGGCGGGCAGCTTCAGTATTAGCCTCAAGGGTGAGCCGCAAGGCCGGGTAGCGTGGGACCTGCTGGGAGAGCATAACAGGATGAATGCATTGGCTGCGCTGGCTGCAGCGCGCCATGCCGGTGTTGCAGTGGCTACCGGTATTGCCGCCCTGACCGAGTTCAAGAACGTCAAGCGCCGGATGGAAGTGCGTGGTGTGGTGAATGAGGTCACGGTATATGATGATTTCGCCCACCATCCGACTGCCATTGCCACCACTGTTGAGGGGTTGCGGGCGAAAGTGGGCCAGGCCAGGATATTGGCGGTATTGGAGCCCCGCTCCAATACCATGAAGTTGGGTGTCATGAAAGATGCCTTGCCGGAGAGCTTGCATGAAGCTGACCAGGTATTCTGCTATGGAGCCAATTTGGGATGGGATGCCGCAGCCGCATTGCAGCCCATTCAGCACAAGGCAGCTACATTCGATGACCTGCATGTGTTGGTCGAGGCGATAGTGGCAGAGTCGCAGCCAGGTGATCACATACTGGTAATGAGTAACGGCGGTTTCGGTGGAGTACACCAGAAGCTGCTGCAAAGGCTGGCACAGTGATTTTACCAGCCCTGAAAGGCATGGGAGTTCTGGGCTGGGCTCTGTTGTTGTCAGCGGTATTTCACCTTATCCTGATCCTGGCAGTCAATTTTGAGGCACCTGCGCTCAAGTTCATCAAGGACAAGATTCCTCCGCTGGACGTGGTGCTGGTAAATGCCAAAACCGACTCCAAGCCCAAAAAAGCAGATGCATTGGCGCAGGCCAACCTCGACCGTGGCGGCAATACCGATGCAGACCGGCAGATGAAAACTGCCCTGCCCCCCCCAAAAAAGAAAAAAACCGAGGTTGCACCCAAACAGGCGGCTGAGGCATCTGTTGCTTCACGCCCAGGACGTGAAGAGAAAGAGCAGAAACAGCAGGATAAAGTGGCTGAACTTGAGCGTCAGGCACAAGAACTCATGACCCAGCTTGATGCCAAGAAAAAGCTGGAGTCTGCTCCAGCCCAGAGTACTACCACCTCCACGCCGGATAATGGCCAGCAGCAAGATGCTCCCAAGAACCTCAACGCCAGGGATCTGGTCGCTTCCAGCCTGGATATTGCCAGGTTGGAGGCGCAGATTGCCAAACAACAGGATGAATACCAGAAGCGCCCCAAACGCAAGGAGCTGGGTGGCCGTACGCAGGAGTACCGCTTTGCCACCTATGTGGAATCTTGGCGGCAGAAGGTGGAGAAAATAGGCAACCTGAATTATCCCGAGGCTGCCAAAGAGCAAAAGCTCTACGGGAAACTGGAGCTTTCGGTCGATATTAAGGCGGATGGCTCCATAGAAAAAATTCGTATTACCCGTAGTTCAGGCCATAAAGTGCTGGATGACGCTGCCAGGCGCATAGTGGAAATGGCGGCGCCTTATGCGGCTTTTCCTGAAGATATCCGCAAGGATTTCGATATCATCGGGATTACACGTACCTGGACGTTTACCAAGGAAGACAGCCTGGCGACACAATGAGCTCCATCTTGAACGCCATGTGATCTTCCTGCCTGAACCAGAGCAAAGGCAGCAAGAGCGGTTGTGGCAACCTGGGTGCGGCAGAGGGTTTGGCATCAGCAGCTCAGCCGGAATGACAGGAGGATGCGCATCAACCGGGCAGGTTGTTTTGACCGTTGCGGCAGCCGGGCTGGGAACCTATCCCGCAACCAGTTTAATGATACCGGTACGTGAGCAGGTTGAGTCCCATGTCCACCTGGTTATATCTAAATGGCCAGAAAGACCTGCTCCCCCTTGTTAAGCCGGCGCTGGATGGCATCCTTGAGCGCTTGGGCTATGGTGGGGTCCAATACCTGGGGTAAGGATTCCCGACGGCTCTGCCCCCAGATTGGATTGGGAAAATGGCGGTCACGCTTGAATCGTGGGATGACATGCCAATGCAAATGCGGTGTCATATTTCCCAGGCTTGCAAGGTTGATTTTTTCCGGGCGGATCACTTCCCGCACGGCTTCCTCTACCGCAAATACCACGGTCATGAGTTGATCACGCTCATCCGCTGACAAATCGCTCATTTCCTTTTTATGCTTGTTCAGGACCACTCGGCAAAACCCCGGATAGTCTGCATCATCTATGCGAACCACCCGGCACAAAGCGCTTTGCCAGAGGAGATCACCACCGGGAGTGGAGCATAGTTCGCAATTCTTCATGGAGGTATCTTTCTTTTACTTGTTGGTTGATTGGCAGAATTTATTACGGAAAGTTTCTGCGCCAGCCGGAACTCTGGCTGTCAATCCCGGTCTTTCCTTCGGCGTTATCCCATAATCACTGTAATGAACATTTCAATTTCCTACCGCCGTAGCCCTACAGGACAACAATTATAATGACTATCTCCCGATATTTCGCTAGGCGGCGTCTAATGCTGGCGATTACAGGCCTTGCCGTGTTGCTGATTGCCGCTTATCTGTTCCGGTTGGAAGCGCTGGCTTGGCATATGTGGAGCAGCTCACGGCACTCCCCTGCATCTACCATGAATCTGAAACATTACACAGTGGAGCATGAAGCGATAGCAATTCCCGGTGTGGGTGCCGATCTTTCCGATTTGAGCTACAACCGTGAAACCAATACCTTGTTTACCGTTTCCAACAAGCAGCCCTTGATCGTCGAGCTGGGCCTTGATGGCCAAGTGCTGCGCAAGGTGCATGTCAAGGGTATTGCCGACATGGAAGGCATTGCCCATGTCGGTGGTAACCGTTTTATTCTACTCAACGAGCATGAACATAGCTTGGTGCTGACCAATTTGGAGCCAGGGATAGAAGAGATAGATGTTACTCATGATCCCAAATTGACACTTGCTATGTATGCAGTGGATAACAAGGGGTTTGAGGGAGTGATGTGGGATGCCGACAATCAGCGAGTGCTGCTGGCGAAAGAGCGCGCGCCCAAGCGCGTGATTGCCGTGCATGGCTTCGTAGATGCGCTGCCCGGCCAGCCTATAAAGTTGCGGATAGAGAAACTGGCGCAGACTTCATCCCATGGTTTGCGCGACCTTTCAGCCATCAGTTACGACCACACCAGCGGCAACATACTGCTATTGAGTGATGATTCGCGGATGGTTGCCGAATATGACGACCAGGGAAAAATGTTGGGGACGCTGGCTCTCTGGCACGGTTTTCATGGCCTGGATCGCAATATCCCCCAGGCCGAAGGACTGGCAATCGGGCCGGATAAGCGCATTTATGTGATCAGCGAGCCAAACCTGTTCTATGTCTTCAAGCCCGTGGTGACAAGCTCAGCACATATCTAGACTTTGTCAGTGAATTGCGTGAATCCCTGGATAAATCGCTGCAGGTCTTGCTTGACCCTGGCATCCTGTAATTGGCCATGTTCGTCAAATACCTCGTGTGCATGTGAAACCAGCAAACGATCAGGCCAGTGATAGGCACCCAGCTGTTTAAGCACGGAGAGCCACGCATTCTGTGATAACAGGGTGCCGAAGCCGGATGGCGTGGCACCTATCAATGCAAATGCGCGCTGGGCAAAAACTTGCTGGATATCAGTAGCAGGCCGCGAAAGCCAGTCGATGGCATTCTTGAATACGCCGGGAATGCTGTTGTTATATTCCGGGGTTGCCAGAATCACGCCATCACTGTCTATGATTTTTTGTTTGAGCGCGCGTACTGCGGTCGGGATGCCTTCCCGCTCTTCCAGGTCACCGTCGTAAAGTGGTATGCCATGCAAGGTCGCCACCTCAATTTCCACACCTGCAGGCGCTAGTGCGCTGGCGGCGTGCAACAGGGCGGTATTGTAGGACTGCTTGCGCAGACTACCGGAGATTGCTAGCAATTTGGCCATGGCGGCGCTCCTTGTTTTTGAGGATCAGATAGAATCAGGCATCACCTTTTGTCACGAGTTCCGCATACTGTTCAAAGGTGATGGTGCCTCCCATGGCTTCCACCAATTGTTTATCTTCGCCATGCAGCACATCCTGCACAATATCCAGGCGCTTCCATTGTGGTGTTGGAGTTTTACAGCCGCTTTGCGGTACGTATTTTGATGTTTCCAGCCGCTGGTGTTTGTGAATGTAGCGTGGGCAGTTGATGAAGATTTCTTCAATATGTACCCGTACCACCAGTTCGGATTCCTGGAATTCAGACAGCAGCGGGTCATGCCGGTCTATGCTTGCCGTGCCATGTACGCGGACGCGGTGCGGGGTTTCAAAGTCGATGAACAACATGCCTATCTTGTTGTTGAGTGTAATGTTGCCCATGGAAAGGTACATGCTGTTGCCATCTAGGCTGGGGAAGGCGAGTGTCTTGTCATCCACAACTTTAACGAGGCCGGGTTGCCCGCCTTTATATGAACACGTAGGGAATCCACGATGATCAACCGTGGAAAGGAAAAAGAAATCGCGGCTGGCGATAAATGCAGCATGCTCCTCCGCAATGGCGGGCACTACAATCAGATCCTTTACCCGGTCCGCCATCTTGACGCTGTCAAAATCCCTTTGCCATGCTCGGTGCTGTTCTCCATAGAAGTCGCCCATCTCACTCTCCTGTCTAAATTTTGAAAAGGATAGTTATGCTTTTTATCAACACATGGTAGAGACAAGCAGCAAGTATCGTCAATGATGGCGTTGGAATAACAAGCGTTTAGCGCTAAGATACGGCTTCATGTTGCTGATGCCTAACCTATCCACTTGAAAAAACTGTTACTGACATTGATGATCGTATTGCTCCCGCTGCATTCTGTGTGGACGATTGCGGCGGGTTATTGCCAGCATGACGCAACTGATAGGGTTGCGCATTTCGGTCATCATACGCATGAGTCTGATACCCCCGTTGGCAACGAGAACGACACTGCTGATGGTAGTGTGCTCACTGCGGGCATTCATCATGATTGCAATATCCATATGCTGAGCTGGCAACTTCTGGATATTCCGGAAATCCAGGCTGTATCTGCTTTCTTCCCCGATTTCCCTTCATATCATTTTATCTTTCCCGAGCGCATAGACCGCCCCAACTGGCCACTCGCTGCCTAATCCAGCGGCTGTCCCATTCAGGCCATCAGTGACGGCCTGCCTTTTCGTAATGGCACGACGCTGGATTCTTCTTGGACTTTTGGGAGAATGCGATGCGTGTTACCTATTACCTTGCCAGCATCGCGCTGGCCGTGCCTTTGATTTCCCTGGGCGCCGACAGCGGTTTTTCCGCTGACAATGCGTACAACAAACTCAGTTTACCTGATGCGCTGGCTTTGGCCCTGGCTGCCAATCCGAATATCCTGGTAGCCGAGCGTGAGCGTGAGGCCAATGTAGGCATCAGCATGCAGGCTGCAACCCGGCGCAATCCTACACTTTCCTCTTCTATCGAGGATACGCGCAATGCCAACCGCCTCACCACCATACAGCTAAACCAGCCCCTGGAGCTGGGTGGAAAGCGCCAGGCACGTATGGAGGCAGCCGGCCTGGGCCTTGATGCTGCAGAAATGGATATTGCAACGCGCAAGGCTGAGATTGCAGCTGCTGTCACCACGGCTTTTTATGAAGTGTTGGCAGCACAAGAGCGCATGCAATTGGCTGCATCTTTTGTCAACCTGGCGCAACGTGCTACCCGTGCGGCCGAGAATCGGGTACAGGCAGGAAAAGTTTCCCCGGTAGAGGAGACCAAGTCCCGCGTGGCTGAATCATCGGTACGCATAGAGGCAACCCAGGCCAGGCGTGCGCTGAACGTGGCGCGTCAGCGCCTGGCTGCGTTATGGAGTGGCAGCGCAGATTTCGATGAAGCAGAGGGAAGCCTGGAATCATTGCCCATATTGCCCGAATTGGCGGAGCTGAGTGTCCAGCTTGCCCAATCCCCTGTTCTTGAGCGTGCACGCCTGGAAATCGGGCGTAGGGAGACAATCGCAAGGCTGGAAACCGCCAAGCGCGTGCCTGACCTCACTGTGAGCGTGGGGGCGCAACGCAACCAGGAATTGGGTATTAACCAGGCTGTGTTTGGACTTTCTGTCCCTATCCCGGTATTTGACCGTAACCAGGGCAATATCCATGAGGCTGTCAGCCGTACTGACAAGGCACGCGTGGAACTGGCAGCCTTGCAGCTCAGCATGCATACCAATTTGTCAGCGGAGTATGAGCAATGGCTTGCCAGCAGTCAGGAAGCCGAAGCCTTGCGCCTGGATATATTGCCAGGTGCAAGCAGCGCTTTTGAAGCAGCGGCCAAAGGGTTTGAAATGGGGAAATTCAATTTCCTCGATGTGCTGGATGCACAACGTACTTTGTTCCAGGCACAGTCTCAATATCTCAATGCCCTGCTTGGCGTGCACCGTGCACACGCTGAAATCGGACGCTTGCTGGGCAATTCCCTGCAGGCTGCCCAACCGAACAATAAGTGAGTGAGAAAGTACTTACTATGAATAATAACCTTGATAATAAAAGACAGTGGTTGATGATCCTGGGCATTGTTGTGCTGGGAGTTTTACTGGCTGCGTGGATATTGAGCAGCGGGCAATCTGGCAGTGACACGCCGGATGAACATGGCCGCAATCCCCATTATCATGAAGAAAAAAACTCCGAAGTTCCCAAGGGGCCGCATGCAGGCAAACTGCTCCGGCAAGAAGGGCTTGCACTGGAAGTGAGCATATACGAACAGGGAGGCCCGCCGGTATTCCGCGTGTATGCCTATGACGGCGTACGGCCCCTGGACCCGGCAGACCTCCGTGTCACCATGGAAATCGAGCGGCTGGGGCAGCCTGTGCAAATCTTGCGCCTGCATGCGGAACAGGACTACCTGACCAATGAGACCGCCATTGTGGAGCCGCACTCCTTTGAGGTGAAGCTGCTGGCCCAATATGCAGGAAGGCAATACCAGTTTGGTTATGCCCAGCAGGAGATGCGCGTGCAAATGAACGAACGCCAGCTGTCGATGAATGGCATAGAAATCCTCACTGCAGCACCAGCCCGCATCAAGGCCAATCTCAAGTTAATAGGTGAAATCAGGTTGAATGCCGACCGTGCGGTGGTGATAGTGCCGCGCCTGGGAGGCTTGGTGCAATCCGTGACAGTCAATGCTGGCGACCAGGTTCGCAAGGGGCAGTTGCTCGCCATAATATCCAGCCAGCAACTGGCGGACCAGCGCAGCGAGTTGCTGGCTGCCAGGGAGCGCCTGGAGCTTGCCCGCACAACATATGAACGCGAGAAGCAGCTTTGGGAGGAAAAAATCTCTGCCAAGCAGGATTACCTGCAGGCTAAACAAGCCATGCAGGAACAGGAAATTGCCGTGCGTAACGCCCAGCAGAAGCTGGCGGTGCTAGGCGTCAGCCAGTTCCCCAGCCGCGATCTTACCAGTTACGAGATACGCTCTCCCATGGACGGCACAGTGACTCTCAAGCAGGTTGCTGTAGGCCAGGTGTTGCGCGAGGATGATGCCATCTTCAGTGTGGCCGATCTTTCCAGCGTGTGGGTGGAAGCAACGGTTTACGCGCGCGACCTCAGCTTGATACAGCCAGGGCAGCAGGTGACAGTGAGGTCTCCCGCGCTCAAGCTTCAAGCCATTGGCAAAGTGGCTTATATCCAGCCGCAACTCGGTGAGCAGTCACGTACTGCCATGGCGCGCATTGTCTTGCCGAATGCGGATGGCAAATGGCGCCCCGGCGCTCCAGCCGATGTAGACCTGGTGACCGAGGAAATAGAGGTGCCGTTGGCAGTCTCGCTGGAAGGCCTGCAAAGTTTGCGGGACTGGACTGTGGTGTTTGGCCGCTATGGCGATGTATTTGAAGCGCGCCCACTGACGCTGGGGCGCAGCGACGATAAGTATGCCGAAGTGCTGGATGGTTTGTCCGAAGGCGAGCAGTATGCCGCCAAGAACAGCTTTCTTATCAAGGCCGAGCTGGGAAAATCCAGCGTAGCGCATGATCATTAGGAGCCGCCATGAAAACGCATGACACATGGTTTGAGCAGCTCATCAGCTTCTCCGTCTATCAGCCTTGGCTGATCCTGATGATGGTGTTTGTGCTGGCTGCCGCCGGTATTTTCAGCTATCAGAAACTGCCTATAGATGCTGTGCCGGACATCACCAACGTGCAGGTCCAGATCAATACCGAGGCTTCCGGCTATTCGCCGCTGGAAACCGAGCAGCGCATCACCTTTCCGCTGGAAACGGTCATGGCAGGATTGCCGCGGCTGGAACAGACCCGTTCCATTTCCCGCTATGGCCTGTCGCAGGTGACCGTGGTATTCAAGGAAGGGACGGATATCTATTTTGCACGGCAACTGGTCAATGAAAGGATACAACTGGCGCGCGAGCGTTTGCCCGCTGGCATCACGCCTGTGCTGGGCCCTACTTCCACCGGACTGGGCGAAATCTACATATGGGCGGTGGAAGCCAGGGAAGGGGCATTGAAGGGCGACGGCAGCCCCTATAGTCCTACCGATCTGCGAGAAATCCAGGACTGGATCATCAAGCCACAATTGCGCACTGTACTCGGCGTCAACGAGATCAATACGATAGGGGGCTATAACAAGGAATACCAAGTGGCGCCCTATCCCGAGCGTCTTGTTGCGCACGGAGTTGCATTGACCGACCTGGTGGATGCACTGGAGCGCAATAACAGCAATATAGGCGCAGGCTATATAGAAAAATCAGGCGAACAATACCTGATACGCGTGCCCGGCCAAGTGGCGGACGAGGACGATATAGCCTCGGTTGTAGTGGCTACCAGAAATGGCACTCCCTTGCGCGTGAAGGATCTGGCCGATGTCTATATCGGCAAGGAGTTGCGCAATGGGGCGGCGACCGAGAATGGTGAGGAAGTCGTGCTGGGCACTGTGTTCATGCTCATGGGTGAAAACAGCCGGGAAGTTGCTCGGGCCGTGGAGCAACGCCTGCACGCCATCAACCAGACCTTGCCGCCAGGCGTGATAGCTCGTACCGTCTACGACCGTACCTCTCTCATAGAAAAAGTCATAGCCACGGTGAAGGGCAACCTGATCGAAGGTGCCCTGCTGGTGACTGCTGTACTGTTTGTTTTCCTGGGCAATATAAGGGCAGCCTTGATCACCATGCTGGTGATTCCCTTGTCCATGCTGTTCACCTTCAGCGGCATGCTCGGCAGCAAGGTGAGCGCGAACCTCATGAGCCTGGGCGCGCTGGATTTCGGCATCATCGTTGATGGCGCGGTGGTGATCGTTGAGAACTGCATGCGCAGGATGGCCCATGCGCAAAAACGGCATGGGCGGGTATTGAGCCGGGAGGAACGCCGGCAGGAAATACTGGTTGCTGCCAGCGAGGCCAGGCGGCCGTTAATTTACGGCCAGCTTATTATCATGGTGGTGTACCTGCCGATCTTTGCCTTAAGCGGCATAGAGGGAAAAATGTTCCATCCCATGGCTTTTACCGTGGTGGTGGCGCTGCTTGCAGCCATGCTGCTGTCCCTTACATTCATCCCGGCAGCCATTTCGCTGTTCCTCAAAGGAAATGTCAGCGAGAGAACAGGTGGATGGATGATGAGACTGGGCCGCTCATACAGGCGGTTACTGCAACAGGCCTTCAACTATAGCGCGCTCGTGCTGACTATTGCTGTCACCGGCGTAATATTGGGATTGTTGCTGCTGACCCGTATGGGCAGCGAATTCATCCCTAATCTGGATGAGGGCGATATTGCACTGCATGCACTGCGCATTCCGGGCACCAGCCTGGCGCAGGCAGTGGAAATGCAGCGCGAACTGGAGCATACGGTGCGCGAGTTTCCTCAGGTGGAGCGCATATTTGCCAAGATTGGCACCTCGGAAATTGCCACGGATCCCATGCCGCCAAGCATGGCCGATAATTTTGTCATGCTTAAGCCCAGGAAGGAATGGCCTGATCCCAGGCTGCCCAAGCAGGCGCTGGTGGCCAGCCTGCAGGCCGCCATAGGGGAAGTGCCAGGAAACAATTATGAATTCACACAACCGATCCAGATGCGTTTTAACGAACTGATTTCCGGTGTGCGCAGCGATGTGGCAGTCAAGGTGTTCGGCGATGACATAGTGGTCATGGAAGAGGCTGCAGGGCGGATTGCCCAGGTATTGTCCGCAATAGACGGGGGAGATGACGTGAAAGTGGAGCAGGTGACCGGCCTGCCGGTACTTACCATTCAACCCGACCGGCAACTGATCTCGCGACTGGGGCTGAATGTGCAGGATGTTCAGGAGGCCATATCCATTGCAGTGGGCGGGCGTGTGGCGGGGACGCTGTTCAGCGGCGACCGGCGCTTTGATGTTGTGGTGCGCCTGCCGGACGATGTTCGTGCGGACCTCAATGCCATTCGCCGCATTCCGGTGCGTCTGCCTGCAGATGCAAATGCCCAGGCCGGTTTCATGCCGCTGGGTGAGCTGGCCACATTGGAAATCGCCCCTGGCCCCAATCAGTTCAGCCGTGAAAACGGCAAGCGCCGGGTGGTGGTGACTGCCAATGTGCGCGAGCGGGACCTAGGATCGTTCGTGACGGAGGCACAGCTCAAGATAGAACAACAGGTGCAGCTGCTGCCGGGATATTGGCTGAGCTGGGGCGGCATATTCGAACAGTTGCAATCCGCCAGCCAGCGCCTGCTCATCGTGGTGCCGTTGGCGCTGATGCTGGTATTCATCCTGCTCTATGCCATGTTCGGCAGGCTGCTGGACGGCATACTGGTCTTTTCCGGCGTGCCGTTCGCCATGACGGGCGGCATACTCTCGCTCTGGTTGCGGGATATCCCGCTTTCCATTTCGGCAGGCGTTGGCTTTATTGCACTATCAGGAGTGGCTGTACTCAATGGCCTGGTGATGCTGAGCTTCATCCGTCAATTACGCGATGACGGGAAACCGCTGGATTTTGCCATTCTCGAAGGGGCTATTACCCGATTGCGCCCGGTACTTATGACGGCCTTGGTGGCTTCACTGGGCTTCATCCCCATGGCCATCGCGACCGGCACCGGTGCCGAGGTGCAACGGCCGCTTGCGACGGTGGTGATAGGCGGGATCGTATCCTCCACCCTGCTGACCTTGCTGGTACTGCCTGTGCTGTACCGCTTGGCTTACAGGCGTGGACTACAGCACGGGCATTAATGCATCAATCCCCTATATCAGGCGGTGCGCTGAGGGATGAGTTTACGCAAAGGTGCAGGTAAGTGTTGCCTGGAGGTGCCCAGTCCCAAGGCATAACGGATGACTTCACGTTTGAGAGGGCCTTGGTGGTTGGCAAGCCTGAGGCCAAGGTTGCGTGCAAAACGCAAAGGTGCGATGTCATTGCTGAAACCATAGCTGAAGGCATCCATTGCGCGCTGCATCAAGTGGTTGCCGAGCTTGCGCTGCTGTTCATATTGACTTAAGTGGGATAATGCACCGATTTGCTTGTGGTCGTGCCAAGCCTTGAGTAAGAGGTTGCTCAGGACAGCAGCATCCTGGAAGCCGAGGTTGACCCCCTGGCCTGCCAGTGGATGGATGGTGTGAGCAGCATCTCCAATGAGTGCTACGCCCTGACGGACATAGTGAGTGGCATGGCTGCGCGTGAGCGCGAAACTGCCGCGGTGTACCAAGCCTGTAATTTCGGGTAAGGCTTTAGGAAAGTGCTGGCGGAATGCATCCAGTAACGCCGTATCATCGAGAGTGAGCAGACGGCGGACTTCGCTCGGGCGGTGATACCAGACTAGCGAGGCATAGTCTCCCGGCAGCGGAAGTAGTGATTGCGGTCCGTCAGGGGTAAAGCGTTGCCAGGTGATGTCGCGCTCGCCGCCTTCGATGTTGACGGTGGCAACCAAGGCATGCATCGGGTATTGCCGGCTGTCGAGAGCGATGCCGGCAGCCTTGCGCACCTGGGAGTTTGCGCCATCTGCGCCTATCAAGAGTTTTGCCTCGAAGGACTGTCCGCTTGCCAGGCTGATATGGCTGCCTTCAGGATGGTAGTTGATCCGGCTGATCTCATCAGGGCAAAGTACGGTGACGTTTTCATGGTTTTGCAAGGCTTCAAGGCAGGCCAGTTGCACCAGGCGGTTTTCTATAATATGCCCGAGACATGGTACATCGACTTCGGCAGCATCAAAGAGCGTGCTTTGGTCGCGTTGGTTCTCCCAAACCTGCATGCGCCTGAATGGGGCGCTGCGCATGGCAGCAATGGCTGGCCAGGCTTTGGCAGCCTCCAGGAAGCTGATGGAGGCTGGACTCAGGGCAGAAACGCGCAGGTCGGGCGTACTTGCAGGGTCGTAGGGAGCTGGGGCACGGTTTTCCAGCAGTGCAATGTGCATGCCGCTGGGGGCGATTTGGGCAGCCAGTGAGCTGCCTATCATGCCGCCACCCACGATGAAAATATCGACAGCGGTAGTCTTATTCATGGGCATGTTTCGGATGAATGCGCACCAGGATGATACGCGGGCCATTCATTTTCTTGACCACGATATCAAACTGGTCGAAATGAATGCTGTCGCCTTCATTGGGAATATCACCTAGCTTGGAAAGTACCAGCCCCCCTACTGAGTCGACCTCGTCATCATTATCTATTTCCACGCCCAGCGCGCGCTCCAGCGTGAAAATGGGCAGGCTGCCTTTTCCAATCAGCGTGCCGTCGTCCAGTTTGGTCCAGTCATTCTGACTTTGGCGGAATTCGTCACGAATTTCTCCTACCAATGCGCCCAGCATATTGTCGAGGGTGATGAAGCCGACCGGCTCCTGGCCCTTGCGTCCAACAATGGCAAAGTGCGTGGCCTTGCCCTCACGGAAGCGGCGGAACAGTTCGATTGCCGGCATATCGGGTGAGACAAAGGGAGCGGGATGGACAAACCTGCTGAGGTCCTGCAGTTCTTCCGCCTCAAATTTCGCCAGGAATAGGCTTTTCAGGTGGATGACGCCTCTGACTTTTCCGTTTTTCTCCACGAAAGGGTAGCGGCTGTAGCGGTGTTGGGAAATGATTTCCAGGTTCTGCTCGAAAGTATTTTCTGCAGACAGGGAAATGGCTTCATTGAATGGGCGCATGAGGTCTGCGACTTCAAGGTCGCTGAAATCCAGGGTGTGAGCCAGGATATTCCATTCGTCCTTGGTGAGTTCTTCCGAAGCGCGGCTGCTTCGCAATATCAGTTTCAATTCATCGGCGGAATACTGTGCGTCGGCGGCGTGGCCGGTGCTGAGTCCAGCTTTCTGCAATATCCAGTTGGAACTTGTATTCAACATCCAGATGGCTGGGTACATGATCCAGTAAAACGCATAGAGTGGTACGCCTGTCCATAAGCCAACCTTTTCCGCCTGGCGGATGGCGATGGATTTTGGAGCCAGTTCGCCCAATACAATATGCAGATAGGAAATGGTGAAGAAGGCAATGATGAAGGAGGCGCCGTGAATGATTTCAGGTGAGTCTACCCCGATCTGATGCAGCAATGGCTCCAGCAATTTGGCAAACGCCGGCTCCCCTACCCAGCCCAGGCCCAGCGAGGCCAATGTGATGCCAAGCTGGCAAGCCGACAGGTAGGCATCGAGCTGGCCATGTACCTTGGCCAGGATGCGGCCGCGCCAGCCGTAAGTCTTGGCAATGGCCTTGACGCGGGTTTGCCTGAGTTTGACGAGGCCAAACTCGGCTGCCACAAAGAAGCCGTTTAAGAGAACAAGAAAGAATGCGAGCAGTATGAGTAAAAAGTTACTTTCCATGATGATTAGCCGCAGTCAGGCGGTCAAATGCTGATCCCCGCTTGTTGTGCCTGGTTATCGGCATGGTAGGAGGAGCGCACCATGGGGCCACAAGCTGCGTGGGTAAAGCCCATGGCTAGCGCTTTTTTCTCGAATTCAGCAAAAACCGCTGGCGTGACGAAGCGCTTGACGGGTAAATGATGCGGACTGGGTTGCAGGTACTGGCCCAGTGTCAGCATGGTGACATTGTGCGCACGCAGGTCGCGCATCACTTCGATGATTTCCTCGTCGGTCTCGCCCAGGCCCAGCATCAGGCCTGACTTTGTCGGGACGTTGGGGTGCATGGCACCAAATTCCTTGAGCAAGGTCAGGGAGTTCTGGTAGTCGGATCCAGGGCGTGCTTCCTTGTAAAGGCGCGGCACGGTTTCCAGGTTATGGTTCATGACGTCAGGCGGAGCCGCGGTGAGGATTTCTATTGCCCTATCCAGGCGTCCGCGGAAATCCGGCACCAGGATCTCGACCTTGATATTGGGTGAATGGGTACGCACTGACGCAATGCAATCGACAAAATGCTGGGCGCCGCCGTCACGAAGGTCGTCACGGTCCACGCTGGTAATGACCACATACTTGAGGCGCATCTGGGCAATGGTTCGGCCCAGATTCTCCGGTTCCTTCACATCGGGGGGCAGGGGCTTGCCATGGGATACATCACAGAATGGGCAACGGCGGGTACAGATATCCCCCAGGATCATGAACGTGGCAGTGCCGCCACTGAAACATTCTCCGATATTGGGGCAAGAGGCTTCCTCACAGACTGTGTGCAGGTTGTTGTTGCGAAGGATCTGCTTGATCTCCTGAAAGCGCGCGCTGTCAGGTACCTTCATGCGTATCCATTCCGGCTTGCGCATGGCAGGCATAGGAATGATCTTGATCGGGATGCGCGCCATTTTTTCGGCGCTGGTTTCCTTGACCCCGGCTATCTTGCGGGCGGGGGCAATTCTATCGGCTGTTTCTGTCATAAATTCTTCTCTTGCAAGCAGTCAGTATAGCCTAACTGCCGTGACAATTTCTCCAGCAGGCGTGCGCCTGCATTTTCGAAGGGTAGCTCCAGTCCCAGTTCGCTGGCTTGCGTGACTTGTAGTCCCTGATAGCCGCAGGGATCTATGGCAAGGAACGGGCCGATATCCATGTCTATGTTCAGGGCCAGTCCGTGGTAGCTGCATTGGTTTTTCAGGCGTAGGCCGAGGGAGGCAATCTTGGCGCCTTGTACATAAACACCCGGAGCGTCCGTCCTGGCGATGGCGCTTATGCCATGTTCGGCCAGTAATTCAATGATGGCATTTTCCATCACGCTGACCAGCTGACGCACGCTTATACCTTGACGCTTGAGGTCTATCAATAGATAGATCACCACTTGGCCTGGACCGTGATAAGTGATCTTGCCGCCACGGTCTACGAGGATTAAGGGAATATCGGTACGGCTGGGCGAGCGTACATGCTTGCGGTTCAGCCCCAAGGTATAAACGGGAGCATGCTCAGTCAGCCACAATTCATCCGGAGTCTGTTCACCACGTGTGGCGGTGAACTGCTGCATGGCCTGCCAGGTAGCCGCATAATCTGACCGTCCCAGATGGCGGATGATGATGGATCGGGCCATGGTGGGTTTGTTATGCAGCCTGCCCGAACATGGCAGGAGCAATAGACAATATGCTGCGGAAACTGGAGCTTGCGTGGACGCCAACCCAAGTTTCAGGATAGTGCATGAAATTAGCGACAAACGTCATGCTAAAGAACGTACTTGACCTTGGGATGGGAGGTGAGGGTACGATAAATGTCATCCAGCTGCGGCTTGGAGTGCACTTCTATAGTACAGGTGAGGCTGACATATTTGCCCCCACTGCTGGCGCGCATTTCTATACGGCTGGCATCGAAAGCGGGAGCATGCTGTTGAATCAGCAGAAGTATGGTGTTGGCGAACTCGTCATGGGTTTCTCCCATGATCTTGATGGGGAAGTCGCAAGGGAATTCTAAAAGTGTATCTTGATCTTCAGCCATGTGGCACCTGTTGTCGCATTACTGTGTTCTTGAAATCCTGGTACAGCGCATACATTTGCGCAAATAGCGGGCCTGGCCGGCCGTTGCCTACAGGCTGGCTGTCCAGGCTGATGATGGCGAGTACTTCCTTGGTGGATGAGGTCATCCACAATTCGTCAGCAGCACGCACACGGCCTTCACTGAGAGGACCTATCTCTACCTTGATGCCGTTTGATGCAGCCAGCTCCAACACTACATCATAGGTAATTCCTGGCAACATATGTCGGTCTTTGGGGGGTGCCAGCAGCACGCCATTTTTTACGGCGAATATATTGCTGCTGGTGCCTTCTGTCAGCATGCCGTCACGGAACATGATGGTTTCGGCAACACCTGCATCCACGGCTTCCTGTTTCAATAGAACATTGGCCAGTAGGGATATGGCTTTTATATGGCACCTGTCCCAGCGAATATCAAGTGCGCTGATGGCAGCTACCCCCTGATCCACTAGCGCCTGGGCCGGCGTTTCCAGCGGCAGGCTCATGGCCAGTATGGTGGGCGACACTCCCGCTGGAGGAAACGCCTGGTCGCGCGGGGCTACGCCACGCGTGATATGCAGGTAAAGCGACTGGTCCGTCAATTCGGCATTGGCCTTGATCAATGCCAATGCCACTTCGCGCCATTGTTCCCGCATCAAGGGGGCTTGAATGCGTACGGCCTGCAGGCTTTGCTGCAAGCGCTGCAAGTGTTCGTCCAGGCGGAACGGCTGGCCTGAATATACTGGTATTACTTCATAAACGCCGTCGCCGAAGATAAAGCCACGATCCAGTACCGGGACCGTGGCCTGGGAGAGGGGCAGGAATGTGCCGTTCAGGTAAACGGTTTGGCTCATGCTTGCCCGGTACCCGTGCGCATTGAGTTATTCGAACAGCAGCTTGATGCTGTCCAGCATGCGGCCGAAAATGCCAGCGACTTCAACACCCTTGGCTGCTACCAGCTTGTGTTCGGCGATCACCTTGTCATCCAGGGTGAACTCGATCTTGCCAACCTGCTGACCGGCACTGATGGGCGCGACCAGTGGTTGCTGGCTAGTCACCTTGGCTTTGACGCGTGCATATTCCCCCTTTGGCAAGGTGATGGAGACATCCTTGGCAACAGTGGCAACCACATTGTTTTCTGCGCCTTTCCATACCTTGAGCGTGCTGACTACCGTACCGCGCTTGTAAACCAGTTTGGATTCATAGAACTGGAAACCGTAGTTCAGTAGTTTCTGGCTTTCGGTGGCACGGGCAGAGTCCGAGGGCGCGCCGAGTACCACGGAAACCAGGCGGGTGTCCCCGCGTTTGGCCGAAGTCACCAAGCAATAGCCCGCAGACTTGGTATGGCCGGTTTTCATGCCATCCACATAGGGGTCGAGCCATAACAGGCGGTTGCGGTTAGGCTGGCTGATCTTGTTATAGGTATATTCCTTCATGGAATAGAGGCGCTTGTACTGGTCCGGGTAGTCACGGATCAGTGCGGTGGCCAATAATGCCAGGTCATGTGCTGTGGTGTAGTGCTGGGGGTCTGGCAGGCCAGTGGCATTGACATAATGGGTGTCGCGCATGCCCAGGCGTGCAGCTTCCTTGTTCATGAGGTCGGCAAAACCCTCCTCGGAACCAGCGATACCTTCAGCCAGTGCAATGGATGAATCATTGCCTGACTGGATAATGGTGCCATGCAGCAGTTCGTCGACGGTTACGGGCTTGTTCGGCTCAATGAACATCTTGGAGCCTTCCACTTTCCAGGCCTTGACGCTGACCGGCAGGGTATGTGTGGGAGAAAGGTGACCGTTCTTCAGCGCCTTGAACGTGAGGTAGGCTGTCATGATTTTGGTCAGCGAGGCGGGTTCCACACGAGAACTGCCATCCTGCCCGGCAATTACCTTGTCGCTGTTGAAGTCATACAACTGGTAAGACTTGACAGCCAGTGCAGGCGGAGGTGGTATATCGGCAGCCTGAACGCCCAGTGCAACAATGCTGAAGGCAGCGGCGGAAACGAGGGCCGTGATTGGTCTGGTGTAGCTACTAAATAGGTCGGACATATCTTCTTTTACTCAAACTTAAGGAGGAGGGGGTGTTAATCAGCAAGCCTATTATTGACGAATGACAATCGCATTGGTGCTCAGCACCTGCTTGATTTTTGCTGCCGCGGCTTCCGCCTGCTGGCGGCTGCTATATGGCCCCAGGCGTACCCGATAAGTTCCGGCATTATACCAATTCTCCACCTGTACGTTGTCTGTCAGATTATGCTGTTGCAGGGTTTCCACCAGGCGATCACCATTGGCCTTGAGGGAGAACGCACCCACTTGTACATAATCTCCGGCAACCGGCTGGTTAATGGCAGTCTCGTTCATGGCGTTTGTCATGGTGTTGGCTGGTGCATTGCTTTCTGCGGGCGGCAGTGGTTGGTCCCCAGGGGCCGCAGGTTTGGAGGCTTGTGGCGATGCCGCAATGTTAGTCGCGGGAATGGTCTTGCCGTTTGTGTCCAGTGCTTCCACATCAACGATGCCACTCCCTTTTTCAATCAATCGCAATTTATAGGCTGCGGCATAGGAAAGGTCTATCAGTCTGTCGTCATGGAATGGCCCGCGATCATTGATGCGCACTATGACGGACCGGCCATTTTCCGGGTTGGTGACGCGTACATAGCTGGGCAAGGGCAATATGGTATGGGCACCCGTCATGCTGTACATATCATAGACCTCGCCGCTGGAGGTTTTCTGGCCGTGATACCGTTTGCCATACCAGGAAGCCACGCCGCGTTGCTTGTATGGACTGTGCTCCGTCATCGGAGTATAACGGCGTCCTAGCGCGCTGTAGGGGCGGTTGGCTCTTGGTAAGGGAGTTTCTGCCCGCGGTACTGCATCAGGAATGTTGTCGATATCCGCAGGGGGATTATCGCCAGGGCCGTCATCTAGATAGTAGCCGCCTTTTTTCGGCACAGGTTGCTGCATAGTTGGAGTCTGGGTTTTGCCTGCATCAGGTTTGACGCTGGTGCCGCCACCACAGGCGACCAACAGCAGGCTGAAAATGGCAGGAAGAAGGTAGCGTGCTGAATTCATGGATGTTATGCAAAAAGCAGGGAGCGTTTCGCGTTTTTCCTTTCATGTCATGAAGTGACGAGTTTCTTGTGCGTATGGATACTCATCAAAATACCAAATCCCAGCAGCAGGGTCACCAAAGAGGTGCCACCATAGCTGATGAGTGGCAGCGGAACGCCAACGACAGGCAGAATGCCACTGACCATGCCTATGTTAACAAACACATAGGTAAAGAAGGTCAGTGTGATGCTGCCAGCCAGCAGGCGGCTGAATGTGCTTTGTGCCTGGGCGGCAATGACCAGTCCGCGGCCAATGATCAGGGTGAATAATAGCAGGAGCAGGAGGTTGCCCAGCAAGCCGAATTCCTCGCCGAATACGGCAAAGATGAAGTCTGTGGTGCGTTCAGGCAGGAAATCCAGTTGTGATTGTGTGCCATTGAGCCATCCTTTGCCTGCCAGGCCACCGGAACCGAGCGCAATGCTGGCTTGTATGGTGTGATAGCCCGCGCCGAGCGGATCCTGGTAAGGATCGAACAGGATTTCAATACGCTTGCGCTGATAATCATGCAGCATGCTCCAGAGGATGGGGGCCATAATGCCAACGCTGACGACGGCGCCGAGCAGCAGGCGCCAGCTCAAGCCCGCCAGGAACAGGACATAAAATCCCGAGGCGCCGATCATCAGGGAAGTGCCGAGGTCTGGCTGCTTCATGATGAGTCCCACCGGCACTGCCAGCAATATGGCGCCAACCAGGTAATCTTTCATGGTGGACAAAGAATCGCGGCGGGCAAAGTACCAGGCCAGCAACATGGGCATGGCGATCTTCAGCAGCTCTGAAGGCTGAATTTTGGCCACACCTATATGCAGCCATCGCCTGGCACCATGGCTGATCTCGCCAAACAATGCCACGGCGATCAGTAACAGCACGCCAATGACATAAGCCGGTAATGCAATTCGTTCCAGATGCTGGGGCGGTATATTGGCTGCAATCCACATCAGGCTCAAGGCCACGGTAATATTGACAGCCTGGGAGGTGAGTTTGTCCATGCTCTGGCCGGATGCGCTATAGAGTACGCACAATGCCACGAGGATGGTAGCGATCAGGCTGCCCATCAGGAATCCGTCTATATGTTTGACGAAATGCTTGAGCAGTTTATTCATCATGGCCGTGCTCTTCTGGTGCTTGCTCAATGACGGCGCTTGGAGGCTCTACCGCTGGCTGGGTGGGTTTGGGTTCCTTGCCCAGCAGGTAATAGTCCATGACGCGGCGGGCAATCGGGCCAGCGGTAGAGCCCCCATGCTTGCCATTTTCCACGATGACTGCAATGGCTATCTTGGGATCTTCGGCGGGTGCATAGGTAATGAATAATGCGTGGTCAAGATGACGTTCAGCCATTTTGCTTTCGTTGTATTTCTCGTTTTGCTTGATACCCACGACCTGGGCAGTACCAGTCTTGGAGGCCATCAGGTATTCAGCATCTGCTCCCAGCCGCGCTGCGGTGCCGCCGGGCAAGGTAACATCCATCATACCCTGTTTGATTAACTCTACGTTTTTCGGGTTCAGGACAATCTGGTCAGAGACGACCAGGGGGACAGGATGTATCCGCCCTTCCTTGTTTTCCTGGATGCTGCTCACCAGGTGTGGCTGCATGGCCCTGCCGTTATTGGCAAGAATCGCCGTTGCTTGTGCAAGTTGCATAGGGGTGACCAATGTGTAGCCCTGCCCGATGCCCACAATCACGGTCTCACCCGGGAACCACTTTTGCTTGAAGCGGCGCGCCTTCCATTCTGGTGTGGGGAGTAATCCACCCATTTCTCCCTTGAGGTCAATGCCTGAGGGTTTGCCGAAACCAAAATGACGGACGAAGTCTGTCAGCTTCTCTATTCCCAGTTCGACTGCCAAGCCATAAAAAAAGGTATCGCATGAGACGGCGATAGCCTTACGGATATCGACCATGCCATGACCACCTGCTTTCCAGTCACGATATCGGTGAGTATTGCCTGGCAACGTGAAAAAGCCGGGATCGCTGATGCTGAAAGGCGGCGCTCGCTTGCCCGCTTCCAGCCCGGCAAGCGCAACAAATGGCTTGAAGGTGGAGCCAGGGGGATAAATGCCACGCAGGGGGCGATTGATCAAAGGCTTGTCCAGTGATTCATTAAGTTCTTTCCAGCTTTCACTATCGATGCCATCAACAAACAGGTTGGGGTCGAAATTGGGTTTGCTGACGTAAGCCAGCACTTCACCTGTGCTCGGCTCAATGGCGACCAATGCGCCGCGGTAATTGCCAAAAGCTTCCTCGGCAATGCGTTGCAGCTTGCTGTCTATGGAGAGGATCAGGTTGTTGCCAGGCACTGGCGGTGTGCTTGAGAGGGTACGGACAGCATGGCCGCCCGCATCAGTTTCCACCTGCTGGAAGCCAGTGATGCCATGCAGTTGCGATTCATAATACTGTTCCAGGCCACTTTTGCCGATATGGTCGGAACCTTTGTAATTGGAAAGGTCGCCAGATTCTTTCAAGTGTTCCAGGTCTCGGTCATTGATGCGCCCGATATAGCCGATCAGGTGCGAGCCCAGTTCCCCTTGGGGATATTGACGGAAAAGCCTCGAGCGGATTTCCACACCGGGAAAGCGGAATCGATGGACTGCAATTTTGGCAGCCTCCTCCTCATTCAGGTGCGTGCGGATAGGTACGCTCTCGAAGCTGTGGGTCTGGGATCGCAATTTCTTTAAACGTTTGCGGTCATTGCTGGTGATCTCGATCAGTTTGGCCAGCTCATCGATAGTTTCTTCAACGCTTTTTTCTACCTTGGCTGGGGTAATTTCCAGGGTGTAGACAAAGGAATTCTGTGCCAGTACCACTCCATTGCGGTCCATGATAAGTCCCCGATTGGGCACGATCGGCACCAGCGAAATGCGGTTATTTTCCGCCATGGTCTGGAAGTAGTCGTACTTTGAGAACTGCAGGAAGACGAACCGGCTGATCAGTATGCCGAAGCAGATGAGTACCAGCAGGCCGCCAGTCGCGAGGCGTATACGAAAATCGTACTGTTCCTTCTTGTAGTTCTTCAGTTCGGAGCGTGATCTCATTGTTGTCTGGCTATCTCGTGTAAATGCCAGGTTCAGGCCTGATTGGTGCGGCCATCAATATTGATACGCGAGAAAATGACAAATTGCCACAACAGGATACCGCTGATACTCGGAAAGAAGTATTCCCACCCAGGAACCTCGCCGCCAGAAAATAACTTGAGGATCAATACAGTGACCTGGGTAAAGATCAGCAGCAGGAATACATATCCAGCCTGCTGCCAGATATTGAACAGTGCCAGGCGACGTTGATAGGTCACGGCAAAAAATGCGGTGAGTGCAAATGCCAGAGCGTATTGGCCAAACAGGCCGCCGGTGATCAGGTCAACTACTAGTCCCGCGAACCAGGCCGTGCCGATATTGCAGAGGTGTGGGGCGCGCAGGGTCCAATACAACAGGGTGAGTAGAATGAATTCCGGGCGCATCACCAGCGCAATGCCGGACCAGGGCAGCATTTGCAGCACCAGTGCTGCAAGCAGTGAGAAATATACAGGTTTCAGGCTAGTTGTTCGCATGACGTTTAGTCGGAGCTACCTTTTTGCTGCGTTCGGATGTTGAAGTATTTAAGGTGCTTGTGCTGGCAGGCAGTTCAGCCTTGGGGATACTGACAATTAGCAATTGCCGATGATTCTCTATGCCAGCCAGCGGTTTGCAGACGATATGGGCAAAAGGAGAGTCAGGCGTTGTATCCACCATTACCACCTCTGCGACTGCCAATCCAGCAGGATAGATACCATCTATGCCGGAAGTGATGAGCTTGTCACCTTTGCGAATGTCGACGTTCGCGGGCAGGGAGGGCATCTCAATAGTGGCATCTCGCCCGCTACCAAAGGCAATGGCCCGCAATCCATTACGCGCTACTTGTACGGGCACTGCCAGCTCTTTATCCGTGACCAGTGTGACTTCACTGCTGAATGGGTAAACGCGGGTGACCTGGCCGACTACACCGGTTTCATCAATAGCGGCCTGACCTGCGACAACTCCCTGGCGAGAACCCAGATTGACCACAATTTTATGAGAGAACGGGTCGCGGCCCATATGCAGGATTTCAGCCAGTCGTGCAGGCTGGCTTGAAATCAGTGCTGCTCCCAAAAGGCTGCGCAGGCGTTCATTTTCCACCTCCAGGGCCTGAAAACGCTGCAGCTCGGCTGCATGTTCCAGAGCTTGCGTTTTGAGCTGGATATTTTCCTTCACCACGGTAGTTTGGGTGTGCAGGTATTGGCTGGAGTCGTCTATCAATCTGAGGGGTGCATTTGCAATGACCTGCAATGGGTGCAACAAGGCAATAAAGCCCTGGCGTACTTCCACCAGGTAATGCAATCTGGCATCGGTGGCGATGAGTACCAGAGAAAGTACGGCAAAAAAGAACAACCTCGCCGTGGCGCTGGGGCCGCGCACGAAAAAGCCTGTATGGTGTTGAGATTCTATGGCTCGTGCCATTAGAAGCATGCCCTGCTGTGAGGTTGTTTCATTATGAATTGGTTGGTCGGATGAAAAAGTGCGTCCGATAAAAAACAGGCCATTGTGACATGGCCTGTAGTGCAGCAATAATGTCCAGGCTTACTCGTAGGCAAACACATTGCCTAGTTTGTCCATTTCTTCCAGTGCACGGCCACAGCCACGTGCAACACAGCTCAATGGGTCTTCAGCCACAATCACTGGCAGGCCGGTTTCTTCCAGTAGCAGGCGATCCAGGTCACGAAGCAATGCGCCGCCACCTGTCAGTACCATGCCTTTCTCAGCGATATCAGCGCCCAGCTCTGGTGGTGTCTGCTCCAGCGCGGATTTCACAGCACCTACGATGGCGTTCAGCGGCTCTGTCAGTGCTTCCAGGATTTCGTTACTGGAGATGGTGAACTTGCGTGGCAGGCCTTCTGCCAAGTTGCGGCCTGTCACTTCCATTTCGAGCACTTCCGAACCGGGGAATGCAGAACCGATCTGTTTCTTGATGAGCTCTGCAGTTGGCTCGGAAATCTGCATGCCATAGTTGCGGCGGATATAGTCGATAATCGCCTGGTCAAACTTGTCGCCACCAACCCGTTCGGACTTGGCGTAGACAATACCGCCCAATGAGATCACGCCAACTTCAGTGGTGCCACCGCCAATATCCACCACCATGGAGCCGGTAGCTTCTGCGACGGGCATGTTGGCCCCGATCGCTGCCGCCATTGGTTCCTCAATCAGGTAAACCTGCCTTGCGCCAGCCATCTCTGCGGATTCCTTGATCGCACGGCGCTCAACCTGGGTTGAGCCTACCGGTACACAGATGATGATGCGGGGGTTGGGGCTGAACAGGCGAGATTCATGAATCTTGCGGATAAAATACTTGAGCATCTGCTCGGTGATCGTGAAATCGGCAATCACGCCGTCTTTCATGGGGCGGATCGCAGTGATGTTGGCTGGCGCTCGGCCCAGCATGCGCTTGGCTTCCAGCCCAACTGCCAGCAAGGTTTTCTTGCCGGTTGGACCGCCTTCCTGGCGAATGGCAACTACAGATGGCTCGTCTAGGACAATACCCTTGCCACGTACATAGATAAGGGTGTTTGCGGTGCCAAGGTCGATGGCGAGATCGTTGGAAAAATAACTATTTAAAAGACCGAACATTGTTTGTATCCTGAGCGAGCTGCCGCAGGTCATGCAGGCATGAGGCCGCGGCTGAAGATGTGCGTAAAATCAAGTTATAATACCCGATATCTCATAGAAATTTAAGATTTGGATTGATAAATGTCACTGAGTACAACCGACGTTAAACGGATTGCGCACCTGGCACGCATTGCGGTCAGCGAAGCTGAAGCCGAGCAGACCCTGCAAAAGCTTTCCGGCATTCTCGGCCTGATCGAACAAATGCAGGCTGTAGACACCACAGGTATTGCCCCCATGTCGCATTCGCAGGATGTGACGCAGCGCCTGCGCGAGGATGTAGTGACCGAGTCCAACCAGCGCGAGCTGCTGCAGTCCATTGCCCCTGCAGTGGAAAATGGCCTCTACCTCGTTCCCAAAGTCATCGAATAGTTTCCTGGATCATGATAAATAAAAGCCTCAAAGAGCTGGCAGCCATGCTTGCCAGCAAGGATATTTCCAGCGTTGAACTAACGCAGGAGTATCTCAATCGCATAGACCGTCATAACCCCGAGATCAATGCCTATATTTCGCTGGACCAGGAGAAAACCTTGGCCCAGGCAGCTGCAGCCGACCAGATGTTGGCGCAGGGCACTGCTTCTGCCCTGACGGGCATCCCTATCGCGCAGAAAGATATTTTCTGTGCCAAGGGCTGGCAGACCACATGCGGTTCCAAAATGCTCGAGAATTTCATTGCCCCTTATGATGCGGGCATTATCGAGCGCTTCAATGCCGTGGGATCGGTCAATCTTGGCAAGACCAATATGGATGAGTTTGCGATGGGCTCTTCCAATGAGACCTCTTATTACGGCAAGGTGCAGAACCCGTGGGACCGCCGCCGCGTGCCGGGCGGCAGCTCCGGCGGCAGCGCCGCCGCCGTGGCAGCGCGCCTCTGTGCGGCGGCCACTGGCACCGATACCGGCGGTTCCATCCGCCAACCTGCTTCCCTCTGTGGCTTGTCTGGCCTGAAGCCAACCTATGGGCTGGCTTCGCGCTATGGCATGATCGCTTTTGCCTCCAGCCTGGACCAGGCGGGCCCCATGGCCAAGTCCTGTGAAGACATGGCGCTGATGATGAATGTCATGACTGGCTTTGACGAGCGCGATTCTACCAGCCTCAACCGTGAGAAAGAGGACTACACTCGGGATCTGGGCAAGCCATTGGCTGGCCTAAGAGTCGGTTTGCCAAAAGAGTATTTTGCCGAAGGCCTGGAGGCAGGGGTTGCCAAGGTGGTTGAGGCAGCAATAGACGAATATCGCAAGCTAGGCGCTGAAATCGTGGATATCAGCCTGCCCAACACCATGCTTTCCATCCCAGTCTATTACGTGCTGGCGCCTGCAGAGGCATCGAGTAATCTCTCGCGTTATGACGGCGTGCGTTTCGGCCACCGTGCCGCAGAGTATGACGACTTGATGGATATGTATTGCAAGAGCCGTGCTGAAGGCTTTGGTGCTGAAGTGAAGCGCCGCATTCTGATCGGTACTTATGTGTTGAGCGCTGGTTACTATGATGCCTATTACCTCAAGGCGCAGCAGATCCGTCGCCTGATTGCACAGGATTTTGAACGTGCCTTCGAGCAGTGCGACATCATCCTGGGTCCTACCGCGCCTTCTACCGCTTTCAAGGCAGGTGAAAAAGCCGATGATCCAGTCGCCATGTACCTACAGGATATCTATACCATCGCAGTCAATCTGGCTGGCTTGCCAGGCATGAGTATCCCGGCCGGTTTTGCCCCTGCTGACGATGGCAAGGAGTTGCCGGTGGGCCTGCAGGTCATAGGCAATTATTTTGATGAGGCGCGCATGCTCAATGCCGGGCATGCCTATCAACAGGTTACAGATTGGCATACCCGCATGCCTGAAGGAATTGCATAATGGAATGGGAAGTCGTCATCGGGCTGGAAACCCATACCCAGCTCAACACTAAATCCAAGATTTTCTCTGGCAGCAGCATCGCCTTTGGCTCTGAGCCCAATACCCAGGCCAACGTGGTCGATATCGCCCTGCCAGGCGTCTTGCCGGTGCTGAACAAGGAAGCAGTGCGCTGTGCTATCCGCTTTGGTTTGGCGGTGGATGCTGAAATTGCCCCACTATCGGTGTTTGCCCGCAAGAATTATTTTTATCCTGACCTGCCCAAGGGCTACCAGATCAGTCAGTATGAGCTGCCGGTGGTGGGCAAGGGCTCGCTGACTATACAGGTGGGAGAGCAGGAAAAAACCATACGCATTACTCGTGCCCATCTTGAAGAGGATGCCGGCAAGTCTGTGCATGGCGCCAGCCCTGGCCAGTCAGGCATAGACTTGAATCGTGCCGGTACGCCGCTACTGGAAATCGTGACCGAGCCAGATATGCGCTCTGCGGCAGAGGCTGTGGCCTACGCCCGCAAGCTGCATGAACTGGTGCAATGGATCAATATCTGTGACGGTAATATGCAGGAAGGCAGTTTCCGCTGCGATGTCAATGTGTCTGTGCGCCGCAAGGGTGACGAGAAGCTGGGTACGCGGCGTGAGATCAAGAATCTCAACTCCTTTCGCTTCATGCAACAGGCCATCGAGTATGAAACCCGCTGGCAGATAGAAACACTGGAAGACGGCGGCAAGATAGAACAGGCTACGGTGCTGTTCAATCCGGATACGGGCGAGACCCGTGCCATGCGCAGCAAGGAGGAGGCCAATGATTACCGTTACTTCCCTGACCCTGACTTGTTGCCGCTGGCAATTTCAGCAGAGGACATTGAGTCGATCAGGAGCGAAATGCCGGAGCTGCCAACTGCCATGAAATTGCGCTTTGAGCAGGCATATGGATTGTCTGCTTATGATGCCGCCGCACTGACAGCTTCACGCAATGTGGCCAATTACTTCACCACAACTCTGGAAGCCTTCGGCGGAGAAGCCAAGCTGGCTGCCAACTGGGTGATGGGCGGTGTCAGTGCCAAGCTGAACGAGGAGGACAAGGATATTGCCAACTCGCCAGTTTCACCTGAATTGCTTGCTGGCTTGCTCAAGCGTATTGCCGACAATACCATCTCCAGCAAGATTGCCAAGGAAGTGTTTGAGGCCATGTGGTCAGGGGAAGGCAGTGCTGACGAGATTATCGACAAGCAAGGCCTGAAGCAGGTGACCGACAGCGGGGCGATTGAGGCTATCGTAGATGAAGTGCTCGCAGCTAATCCTGCAATGGTTGAGGAGTTCAAGGCGGGCAAGGAGAAAGCTTTCAATGCCCTGGTAGGCCAGACCATGAAAGCTTCCAAGGGCAAGGCCAACCCAGCCCAGGTCAACGAGATACTCAAGCGCAAGCTGGCTGGCTAGTGAATCTTTACTGGCGTTGCTGGCCGGCGCTGTCGCTGGCTGGTACGCCAGTTTTTAGCTCGGTAAAACGCTTCCTGTCATTGTCGAAACGCTGGCGGGTGGCGTCCATATGCTGTTTTCTTTCCACAATCTGCTCATCAATCTTGCCTATCTCCAGATTGACATCCTTGATATCTTTTTTAAGCTCCTCGGGAATGGGTTTGTTGCGCTTTCCCAGGTCGGCAGCCGATTGCTTCAGATTTTGCAGGCGGCTGCTGGCGCTTAGCTTTCTTTGCTCCAGTCCTTCCAGCATCACTTGATCCATTTGCAGGTTGCGGTCACGTGCAAGGTCAATTTCCTGTTCGGACGAGTAAACGGACTGCAAGGTACGATCACGCCGGCTCTGCTCTGTTTCCTTGTTGGTATTTACCTCGTTTCCTACGGATTTATCCACGTGATCGCGTTGTGGCATGCCACGCGAATTGATGTTGGTGCTGGGTTTCCCAGCATATTGTGGCGGAATTGTATCGCCATAATGCGTGACGCCATTTTCATCTACCCACTTGATGATCTTGCCTGCTGGTTTGTTTTCGGCTGCGGATAGCAGCATGCTACTGCTGATAGCGAGCGCAAAGACAATGATTGATAGGTGCGGCGAGCGATGCATGACTTCTCCCGTAGCGGTCAGGCGATTTATTGAAATTTTTTAGGGATTCTGCGCCAACTCGGGTCAAGGCTGCAAGCCGTTTTATTGGCTCTCTACTGCGCGCCGCACTGCCTGCCATTGTGCCAGTTTGATTACACGGGGAATGGAGGCATTGGCTGGGCTGGTTGAGGGTAGTTTTTGGTAATGTAGGACGGGTATGAACTGGTTTCTGGCGACATAACGCTGATAGGCCTGTTCCGCCTTGCTTCCATTGAAAAACACGTGTCGAATATTGGGGTAGGCTGCAAAAAAGAGATTGAAATCATTGGCGATGATTGTTGCCTCTTCAATATCACCGTCCAGGCTGCTGCTGCGGAAACATTCCTGCAATACATCCCATACCGCGATTCCATGAGTGTGCAATTGCGCCAGCCTTTGTTGATAAGGCATGGTGGGGAGCGCGCCAAACAGCTCGCCCATGAAAGGCCAGAACAGGTTTTGCGGGTGGGCGTAATACTGTTGCTGTGCCAGCGAGAGCCTGCCTGGCATTGAGCCCAGGATCAGCACCCGGCAGTTCGCATCTGCGGCCGGTGCAAAGCTTTGGACTAGAGCCATCTCATCCGAATATGAGTCTGTTTAAACGCCGTAGCTGCTGCGATAAGCGGCGATGGCTTGCCTGAACTCTGCCAGCTCGGGACTGTTTTCCAGAAACTGGATGAGGTCGCGCAGGTCAGCGATGCTGACTACGGGTAACTGGTGCTGTTCTTGTACTTCCTGTACTGCCGAAAGTGCGCCCAGGCCGCGCTCCTGTCTGTCCAGAGCGATGGCTACACCGCAGGGAATGGCGCCGCTGGCCTTGATGATGTTGACAGACTCCCGTACCGAGGTGCCTGCTGAAACGACATCATCTACGATGAGCACCCGGCCTTGAAGCGGCGCGCCGACGATGGTGCCACCCTCGCCGTGGTCCTTGGCTTCCTTGCGGTTGAATGCGAATGGAATATTGTGACCCTGCCTGGCCAAGGCAATCACGATGCTGGCTGCCAAGGTAATGCCTTTGTAGGCGGGGCCAAACAGCATGTCAAACTGTACGCCGGAGCGGATAATGGCGGCGGCGTAGAATTCCCCTAGCTTCATCAGGCTTTCGCCATCGTTGAACAGGCCCGCATTGAAGAAGTATGGGCTGAGGCGGCCAGCCTTGGTTTTGAACTCGCCAAAACGTAATACCTGCTTTTGGACGGCGAATTGGATAAAATCTTGCGTGGAATCTGACATGGCGAGAAAAGAAAGGTTAATGTGTTGCGTATTATATCCGTGAATCTGAATGGTATCCGCTCCGCGGCGAATAAGGGGTTTTATCCCTGGTTGCAGAAACAAGAGGCAGATATTGTCTGCATGCAGGAGCTGAAGGCACAGGAAGCCGATATGACAGCCGAGATGCTGCAGCCTGAACGGTATTATGGCTATTTTCATTACGCCGAGAAAAAAGGCTACAGCGGTGTGGGAATTTATTCACGGCAAAAGGCGGATGCGGTGGTTGTGGGCCTGGGTATTCCCGATATCGACGGTGAAGGCCGCTATCTGGAAGCGCGGTTTGGCAATCTCAGCGTAGTGTCGCTTTACCTGCCATCAGGCTCCAGCGGTGAAGAGCGCCAGGCATTCAAGTTCAGTGTCATGGAAAGGTTTATGCCTCATCTGGAGTCGTTGATCCGTGAAGGGCGTGAAGTCGTTATCTGTGGCGACTGGAATATTGCCCACCAAGAGGCTGACCTCAAGAATTACAAGGGCAACCGCAAGAACTCCGGCTTCCTGCCTGAAGAGCGCGCCTGGATGACTGACCTGTTCGGCCGTGTGGGCTGGGTGGACGTGTATCGTTTGCTGCATCCTGATACCACGGATGCCTGTTACACTTGGTGGAGCAATCGTGGCCAGGCATGGGCCAAGAACGTGGGCTGGCGCATCGACTACCAGATTGCCACTCCAGGCTTTGCCTCGCATGCGGTAGCTGCCACTATCTACAAGGATGAGCGTTTCAGCGATCATGCCCCATTGACCGTGGATTACCAATCTACACTCTAGGATGTATAAATGATTAAGCAGGGCTGGGTGCAAACCCTGATGGCTGTAGTAAGTGGCCGTATGCTGGTTGCCCTGATGATGGGGTTTTCTTCGGGCTTGCCCTTGTTGCTGACTGGGTCTACCTTGCAGGCCTGGCTTAAGGACTCGGGGGCCGACCTCACCATGATAGGGGCGGCAGCCCTTATAGGCTTGCCTTATACCCTAAAATTCCTTTGGGCTCCGTTGTTTGACCGATATACCCTGCCTTTGCTTGGCCGCCGCCGCGGCTGGCTGGCCTTGTGCCAGGGAGCGCTGGCCCTGGCATTGCTTTGTCTCAGCATCAGCGATCCTGCGAGTAACCTATGGGGGGTTGCACTGGCGGCACTATTGGTGACATTTTTCTCAGCCTCGCAGGATATCGTGGTAGATGCCTACCGACGGGAAAGCCTGACGGACCAGGAGTTAGGGCTGGGGGCTGCCATGTTCGTCAATGGTTACCGCGTCGGTATGCTGCTTGCTGGCGGCGGTGGTCTGATACTCGCAGACCTGTTTTCATTTCCGCAGATGTACCAGTTGATGGCATTGTTCATGGGGCTCGCTATCCTGGTGACCCTGTTTTCGCCTGAGCCGCGTGAAGTAGCAGGCAGTCCCCGTACCTTGCAACAGGCCGTGATCGAACCATTTATCGAATTTTTCCAGCGGCCGGAGGCAATTTCCATTCTTGCTTTCATCTTGCTCTACAAGCTAGGTGACACCCTGGCTTCAGCCATCAATGTGCCGTTTTATCTGGATATTGGGTTCAGCAAGAGCGAGATAGGGGCTATCGCCAAGCTGTTCGGTTTTTGGGCTACCTTGATTGGGGGCACGCTGGGCGGCATCTGGATCCTGCGCATTGGCCTCTATCGTTCGCTATGGATATTCGGCTTTCTGCAGATGGCGTCTACTTTCGGTTTTGTCCTTCTGGCCAATGTCGGATACAACCTGCCCATGCTCACGGGCGTGATCGCTGTGGAAAACTTTACTGGCGGCTTGGGCACAGCGGCTTTTGTCGGTTTTATGGGAGCAATGACGGATCGCCGCTTCACTGCTACCCAGTATGCGTTGCTTTCCAGCCTGATGGGGGTGCCACGCGTCATCTTGTCTACGCCGACTGGATGGATGGTGGGGCAGATGGGCTGGTCTAGCTTCTTTATCCTGTGCACAGTGCTGGCTATTCCTGGCTTGCTCATGATCAGGCGCTTCCGAGGCTGGGAACGCAATGCCTGAGTTAAGCCTGTTTGCAGCCTTTCTGGTGGGCTTGCTGGGCGGTGGTCATTGTGCGGGGATGTGTGGGGGTATTGTCGGTGCAGTCAGTATGAGCATGCCGGGGAGCAGACCTAGATTGTCACTGCTCCTAGGCTACAACCTTGGGCGCATAGGCAGCTATACCGTGGCCGGCATGCTTGCGGGCGCACTCGGCGCTTCCAGCTTCTTTCTGCAGCACGTGATACCCGTTGAGAGAATCCTCTACGCCTTCGCCAATATCATGTTGATTGTTCTGGGGCTGTACCTGGCCGGAGTCTGGCATGGCGTAGTCTATTTGGAGCGCATGGGGGGCAGGCTTTGGAAGGTGCTGCAGCCATTGAGCAAGCGCTGGTTGCCGGTGCGTTCCTTGCCGCAGGCTGTTGTATTGGGTTCAATTTGGGGCTGGCTGCCTTGCGGCCTGGTTTATAGCGTGCTGGTGGCGGCGATTGCCATGGCAGATCCCGTCAATGGCGGGTTGTTGATGCTTGCATTCGGCCTTGGCACGCTGCCTACATTGCTGGCAATGGGCATGGCGGCGGTGCGGCTCAAAGCCTGGTTACAGAATCCATGGTTGCGGCGTATCAGCGGCGGGATGGTGATATTGTTCGGCCTGATAGGCCTTTTCAATCTTTACCGCATGTTTTGAAAAAGCCCATCAGGCCCGACAGCCTCTCGCGGGCGTGCGATATGGCTGACAGTTTTCGGCTGGCGCTAGTAAGTAATCGGCCAGGCCTGCTCAAAGCGGTAAATCGCCAGGCTGCCGAGCAAGTTGGGCATGAAGCCGACCGTCGTGCCTTCATTGATGACGATGCGGTCAGTGATACGTATGCCCATCTTGTCGCATAGCGATTCAAAGTCGTCTATGGTGCAAAGGTGCAGGTTGGGCGTGTTGTACCACTGATGCGGCAGCCGGTCCGATACCGGCATATGGCCTGCCATGAGCTGGATGCGATGGCGCCAGTAGCCGAAGTTCGGGAAAGTGATGATGCCTTGCTTGCCAACGCGCAACATTTCGCGGAGCACGCCTTCGGTATTGACCATGGCCTGCAGGGTCTGGGACAGGATGACGTAGTCAAAGGACAATGAGTCAAACCCTGCCAGGCCTGCCTCTAGGTCCATCTGGATCACGCTGATGCCATTGCTGATGCAATCCAGCAGGTTGGCATCGTCATTTTCCACGCCATAAGCCTTGATTTCCAGTTTGTCGCGCAGGTAGCCAAGCAAGGCACCATCACCGCAACCCAGGTCAAGCACCTTGGATCTTGGTTGTATCCATTTTGCTATTAAAGCAAAATCGTGTCTATTTTCTGCGGCTTGTGCAAATTTTGTGCTCATGCGCTTGTCCCGGTACTGATATTGTCGATATAGGCACGCAGTATCTGGTGGTAATGGGCATCCGGCATCAGGAAAGCATCATGGCCATGAGCTGCGGTGACCTCGGCGTAGCTGACGGATAGTTCATTATCCAAGAGCGCCTTGACGATTTCCTTGGAGCGTGCGGGCGAAAAGCGCCAGTCGCTGGTGAAGGAAACCACCAGGAACTTCGCTTTTGCCTTGGCCAGCGCCAATGAAAGGTCGCCGTGGCAGGCGAATGCCGGATCGAAATAGTCTAGTGCCTTGGTCATGCGCAAGTAACTGTTGGCATCAAAGGCGGTAGCGAATTTATCGCCCTGATAGCGTAGATAGGACTCCATTTCAAATTCAACGTCGAAGTTATATTTGAAATTGCCGTCACGCAGCTTGCGGCCAAATTTTGCGCCCATGGCATCATCGGAAAGGTATGTGATATGGCCCAACATGCGCGCAATGCGTAAGCCCCGGCGCGGTACGGCGTCCTTCTCGTAATAGTCGCCATCGTAAAATTCCGGATCCGTCATGATGGCCTGGCGGGCGACTTCGTTGAAAGCCAGGTTCTGCGCCGTCAGATTGGGTGCGGAAGCGATTACCAGGGCATGGCGCACACGGTCCGGGTAGTGCAGGGTCCATTGCAATGCCTGCATGCCGCCCAGGCTTCCCCCTACAACGGCGGCCAGCTGGTGGATGCCTAGATGGTCGGCAAGCCTTGCCTGTGAAGCGACCCAGTCCTCGACTGTCACCATGGGGAACCTGGATCCCCATGGTTTTCCGGTTGCCGGGTTGATGCTTGCCGGACCGGTGCTGCCATGGCAACCGCCCAGGTTGTTCAGCGCAATGACAAAAAAGCGGTTGGTATCCAGAGGCTTGCCGGGGCCTATCAGGTTGTCCCACCAGCCTGGATGTTTGTCAGTGTTGGCGTGTTTGCCCGCTGCATGATGGTTGCCGGACAGGGCATGGCAAATCAGTACGGCATTGGATTTCGCGGCATTCAGTGTCCCGTAGGTTTCATAGACGATATCGAATTGCGGCAATATTTCGCCGCTCTTGAGTGTCAAGGGGTCTTTGAAGTGCGCGGTTTGCGGGGCAACTAGGCCTATGGATGAAGATTCTTGCATGGGTGCGATTATACTATGGCTGATGCAAGACGATAATTCTTCTCAACGGACTTCGTACAAGGATCAGTATGAGCGCAAGCCTGGCTGCATATCAGGGCATTTTTCCGCGAGTGGGGGAGGGAGTTTACATCCATCCATCGGCCACGGTGATTGGAGATGTGGTGTTGGGTGATCATGCCTCAATCTGGCCTGCCACCGTGATACGCGGCGATGTTAACCATATCCGGATCGGCAATGGCAGCAATATCCAGGATGGATCGATATTGCATGTCAGCCATAAATCCAGTTGGGAGCCAGAAGGCTGCCCTTTGTTGATCGGCAATAATGTCACGGTGGGGCATAAAGTCATATTGCATGGATGTACTCTGGAGGATGAATGCCTGATAGGCATGGGCAGTATTGTCATGGATAAAGTCGTGGTGCAAAAACACGTGTTGCTGGGGGCTGGTAGCCTGGTACCCGAAGGTAAGGTGCTGGAAAGCGGCCACCTTTACCTGGGCAGCCCGGCACGCAAGGTGCGGCTGCTGACAGACAAGGAAATTGCCCACTTTATTTATTCGGCCAATCACTATATGCGTTTGAAAAACCATTATCTGGATTGAATATCCAGTGGCGGCTATCTGATGTTGAGTTAATTGATGTGCTGTAAAAGGCGCCATGAGTAAATGGCATAGACACTGTTGGCTGTATCCCGTAAAGTCGAAGTCATGAATATCAAGACAAATCTATCAAGCAAGCGACTGTGGCGATCTGTCATGGTGTGTCCCTTGCTCGCCTGAAGTTTTCCCTTGGCAGCACGGGCCTTGTCTCGATTGCTTGCCGTCCTGATAAGGCCTGTTCTTTTGAGTCCTTATCTAAAGTCATGAAATGAATCAATTTTTCGCTGGTTTTTTCTTTACGCGCCAACATGTCTATGGCGTCATGTTTGCATTGCTTTCTGCTGTCGGGTTTTCTGCCAAGGCTATTTTCGTCAAGTTGGCTTATCTGGAAGCTGTTGATGCCATTACCTTGCTGGCATTGCGCATGGCGTTCTCGGTGCCATTCTTTGTGTTGGCTATCTGGTTTGGCAACCGGGATAGCAAGAGAGAGCCCATGCAGCAAAGGGACTGGTTGGCGGTGCTGGTGCTGGGGTTTATCGGCTATTACCTTGCCAGTTTCCTGGATTTTCTTGGATTGCAATATATCAGTGCCGGCCTTGAGCGCTTGATCCTGTTTCTTTACCCTACCATGGTCGTATTGATTTCAGCCATCGTGTTCAGGCACCGGGTAGGCAAAACCGTGATGTTGGCGCTGCTGCTGAGTTATGCCGGAATTGTGTTGGTGTTTCTGCATGATTTTGGCGTGCAGCAAGAGGATGGGGTGCTGGTTGGAGGGGGGCTGGTGTTCGCAAGTGCACTGGCGTATGCGGTTTATCTGGTTGGTGCTGGGCATACCATTGCCAGGATAGGGGCCATGCGATTTACGGCTTATGCCATGACAGTGGCTTGTCTAGCGGCTTTGGTGCAGTTTGCGCTTACTCATCCTCTAGGCGGACTGATGGTGCAATCTGGTCGTGTATATGGCTTGAGCCTTGCCATGGCGCTGCTTTCAACCGTATTGCCCGCATTTACGCTCGCAGCCGCCATGCGCAGGATAGGATCCATGCAAACCTCATTGATCGGCGCTATTGGCCCGGTTGCCACTATTTATCTGGCATATTGGTTTCTTGGTGAAACCTTGTCGCTGGTCCAATTCGTTGGTTCGGTGCTGGTATTGGCAGGCGTGCTCATGATCAGTTTGCGCCGGCAAAAAAACTAGTCTTTTTGTCCCATGGTCACACGGCCATGGCCGGCAAGATCGGCTATGGTCATTATGTTGTGGTATTGGTCCTGATGCAGTATCTCGGCTACCTTGTCGGCTTGATTGTAGCCGTGCTCCATCATCAGCCATCCCTGGGGATTGAGATACCGGCGGGCGGAGGCTGAGATACGGCGTATATCAGCCAGGCCATCTGCACCAGAAGCCAGTGCCGAGAGCGGCTCAAAGCGCAGGTCGCCTTGTTGCAGGTGGATATCATCCTGCGCAATATAGGGAGGATTGCTGACGATCAGGTCAAACGACTGATTATTCAGGGCAGAAAACCAGTCGCTTTCTATAAAGCGGACATTATTGGCCCCAAGTCTGGTGCCATTGTTTTGGGCAACCACCAATGCAGGGTGCGAGCGGTCAACAGCAACGATGCTCGCATGGGGCCGCTCCAGTGCAATGCTGATGGCAACGGCACCGCTGCCAGTGCCTAGGTCCAGAATGTGAAACTCTTTCGCCTGCGGGATTTTCCCCAAGGCAACTTCCACCAGGGTCTCGGTATCCGGGCGTGGAATCAGGGTATCCGGAGTGACTGCAAACTCACGTCCGTAAAATTCACGCTGGCCCAGGATATGCGCGACAGGTTCGCCTTGCATGCGGCGCTGCAGCAGTAATTCAAAGTGGTGGCGCGTCTCTTCCCCTATGGTGTCCTCGCCATGGGCAATCAGCCATGCGGGTGAAGCGTCACCCAAGGCATGACGCAGCAGGGCGCGTATCTCGATACGGGCTTCGGGTATTTCCAGCTGCGATTCTTTTTGCAGTCGATTGAGTGCGCAGGCTGCAAGGTTGCGTATTTTTGCCATGATTATGATGTGCTGCGATGGTTGGACCAGAGGACGGCAATGATCAAGAGGTTGGAGCAGAAAATGCCCACCGCAATCCAGCTGGAGTGCTCAATGATTTCCAGGATTTCGAAAGGAAGGTACAGGCCGGCGCTGGCAATTCCCAATATTAGCGCCCAGGGCCGGCTTTTCCATAGGCCATAAGCTTCCAGCAGGCGGATGGCGGAATAGAACAGGGCGCCGAACGCGAGTGCCAGCATTCGTGGGTGTGTCAGGTTATCGCTCAGCTCCAGCAGAATGCGTGGGTACTTGCTGGCAGGATTGAGATGGAAGTGGGCAATCAATGTTTCGATATTACTTTGCCAGTTTGTGCCCAGGTTCTTGAACAGAGCCAGTGAGGCAGCCAGGACCAGCAGGGCTTTTGCCGCCTCTACCAAGGCAATACCGCGCAGGCTTGCTTGTCTGCCGTTCATGCCTGTTTCCCTATGTATGGCGACCTAGTTGTCTTCACCCAGCGTGGCAAGCAGGTCTGCCTGGTGTTCCGATGCGAGGGCATTGATCAGCTCATCCATGTCGCCTTCAGTGATTGCATCAATCTTGTATAGCGTCAGGTTGATGCGGTGGTCGGTAATACGGCCTTGCGGATAATTGTAAGTACGGATGCGTTCGGAGCGGTCGCCGGAGCCAATCAGGCTGCGGCGTTCACTCGCAATCTTGCTTTGCTGCTCATCAACTTGCTTGGCCTTGATCCGGGCTGCCAGCACTTGCATCGCTTGCGCCTTGTTCGAGTGCTGGCTACGGCCGTCCTGGCATTCCACAACAATACCGGTAGGGAAGTGAGTGATGCGTACCGCCGAGTCGGTTTTGTTGATGTGTTGGCCACCGGCACCTGAAGCGCGAAAGGTATCGATACGGATATCAGCTGGGTTGATGGTGATATCGCTCACCTCATCGACTTCGGGCAGTATGGCGACGGTGCAGGCCGAGGTGTGAATGCGTCCTTGGGTTTCCGTTTCAGGAACGCGCTGTACGCGATGGCCACCGGACTCGAACTTGAGCTTGGAGTAGGCGCCAAAGCCTTCGATCTTGGCAATGATTTCCTTGTAGCCACCTATTTCGGATTCGCTGGCGGAAACGATTTCCACTTTCCAGCGCTGGCGTTCTGCAAAACGGGAATACATGCGAAACAGGTCGCCGGCAAAGAGCGCGGATTCGTCACCGCCGGTGCCCGCGCGGATTTCCAGGAAGATATTGCGCTCATCATTGGGATCTTTGGGCAGCAATAGTTTTTGCAGTTCTTCCGCAATTGCTTCCAGCTTGTCCTTGCCGCTCTCGATTTCATCCTGGGCAAAGTCCTTCATCTCGGGGTCAGCCAGCATGGCCTGGGCTTCTTTGATGTCGGCTTCTGTTTTCTCGTATGCGCGGAACTGTTCAACGATAGGCGTGATTTCGGCATGTTCACGCGTGATCTTGCGGTAGTTGTCCATGTCGCTGGTGGCATCTTCGCTGCTCAGCAGGCGATTGAGTTCGTCCAGGCGCTCGCTCAGGGTGGCGAGCTTTTTTATCATTGAGGGTTTCATTGCTTCAAATCGTAAAAACGGCAGTTAATGTTGAATCTGGTAAAGCTGGCGCAGCATGGCTTCAAGCTGATCCCTGTCTTCTCCAGATGTCGTGTTGAGTGCATGGCTGGGGCCATGCAGCAGTTTGTTGGTCAGGGCATTGCTCAAGGCTTCCAGTACCAGGGCCGGGTTTTCACCGCGGGCGAGCAATTTTTGTGCTTTTTCCAGCTCCGACAGGCGATAGGTTTCAGCCTGCTCACGCAACGCCCGGATAGTGGGGACTGCGCTACGGGTTTTCAGCCAGTGCATGAAGTTTTCCACGCGCATATCGATAATGGCCTCTGCCTCTGCTGCAGCTTCCTGGCGGTTTTCCATGCCTTCCTGGACCACTTGCGCGAGGTCGTCGACGGTGTATAGGAATACGTCATCCAGTTCGCTGGCTTCGGCTTCAATGTCGCGAGGAACGGCTAGGTCGACCATGAACATGGGTTTGTGTTTACGGCTGCGGATTGCCCGTTCCACCATGCCCAGCCCAACTATCGGTAGCTGGCTGGCGGTGGAGGTGATGACAATGTCGAACTCGGCCAGCCGGTCGGGCAGGTCTGCCAGCAACATGCTATTGCCGCCGATTCTCAAGGCAAGGTCTTCCCCACGCTCCAGGGTACGGTTTGCCACTGTCAGTGATGCAGGGCGCTGGGCAGCAAAATGTTCGGCGCAAAGCTCTATCATTTCGCCGGCGCCTATAAACAGCACATGCTGGGAAGACAATTCGCCAAAAATCCTCTGGGCGAGGCGTGTGGCTGCTGCTGCCAGCGAGACTGAATTTGCACCAATATTGGTGTTAGTACGTACTTCCTTCGCAACGGAGAAGGTACGCTGGAAAAGTTTATGCAGCAGCGTGCCCAGGGTGCCGGCGTTTTCAGCAATGCGCACGGCCTGTTTCATTTGTCCCAGGATCTGCGCTTCTCCTAGCACCATGGAGTCCAGGCCAGAGGCCACGCGGAAAGCGTGCTTGACTGCGTCCTGCTGCGGCAGGGTGTACATATAGGGTTCTATAGCCTGGGGTTGCAGGCGATGGTAGTGTGCCAGCCAGTTCAGGGCCTTTTGGGGGTTGTCAGTGTTGCAGTAAAGTTCGGTGCGATTGCAGGTAGAGAGGATGGCGGCTTCATTGATGCCGAATGAGTTCAGGTCACGCAAGGCAACGCCGAGATGCTCGTTTTGGAAAGCGACATTCTCACGTATGGAAATCGGTGCGGTCGTGTGGTTCACGCCGACTGTAAATAAATGCATCCTGCAATTTTCCTGTATCGCGGCAACTTAAGCAACAATTTCAAGTCATTAAGCCGTTGATTCTGCATGGCAGGCCGCTATCATACTCCGTTTGAGCCAAAGCGTAAGCTTGGGATTCAATCTTGCCAAGAGGCCTGTGCCGCTATATAAATGCGGTTTTTATCGGGATTTTTGCAACATATCCCTTGTACAAAGTGCTTTGCACGGTTTTTCGGTTAAAATACTCATTTTTTACGCTATCACGACCCAATATCATGGCTAAACCATTCAGAATTGCTCCCAGTATCCTTTCCGCCAACTTTGCCAAGCTAGGACAGGAAATTACCGATGTCATCACGTCTGGCGCTGATATCGTTCACTTTGACGTAATGGATAACCATTATGTTCCCAACCTGACCATTGGACCTCTGGTCTGTGAAGCAATTCGCCCAGTGACTGATGCAATTATTGATGTGCATCTGATGGTGAAGCCAGTGGATCGCATCATTCCTGACTTTGCCAAGGCTGGCGCCAACATCATTACCTTCCATCCTGAAGCTTCTGATCATATTGACCGCAGCCTTTCCCTGGTGCGCGAGCACGGCTGTAAATCGGGCCTGGTGTTCAATCCGGCAACACCACTGAGTTATCTGGATTACGTCATGGACAAGGTGGACATGGTGTTGTTGATGTCGGTCAACCCTGGTTTTGGCGGTCAGAAATTCATTCCAGGCACGTTGGACAAGCTGCGCGAGGCACGTGCCCGCATTGATGCCTATACTGAAAAAACCGGCCGTGAGATCTGGCTGGAAATCGATGGCGGTGTCAACCCATCCAATATTGCTGACATTGCCCGCGCTGGTGCTGATACCTTCGTGGCAGGCTCTGCTGTGTTCGGTGCTGGCAAGGATACCGATCCTAACCGTTACGACACAGTGATCAATGCATTGCGTGCCGAGCTGGCAAAAGTCTAGGCCCTGCAATGAATCCCCGGATCCTGAACAATCCAAATAGCTGGCGATGGTGGCGCTGATGTAGCCACCCTTCTGGCAAGGTCAATGCCAGCGTCATCTTAATATTCAGGATCCGGGAGTCTGTATGTTGCAAACCATCAATCAACAAGAGTTTGATGCCCTCGCGAGTGAGGGTTTCAATCGTATTCCGCTGGTCGTAGAAACCTTTGCCGACCTTGATACCCCACTTTCGCTTTACCTGAAACTAGCCAACCAGCCTTACTCTTATCTATTGGAGTCGGTGCAGGGTGGTGAACGTTTTGGGCGCTATTCCATCATTGGCCTGCCAGCCAGGACGCGGATTGAAGTTCGTGGCCGCAAGCTGAAAGTACTGAAGGATGGCAGCGTCATAGAAGAAGCGGTTGATGACAGCAATCCGCTGGATTTCATACAGCAATACCAGGCGCGTTTTCGCATTCCACCCTATCAGGGCTTGCCGCGGTTTACCGGGGGGCTGGCTGGTTATTTCGGCTATGACACCATACGTTATATAGAACGCCGTCTTGCGAATACCGTCAAACCAGATGCGCTGGGTGTGCCGGATATACTGTTAATGGTATCCGAAGAGCTGGCCGTGGTTGATAACCTGTCCGGCAAGCTTTACTTCATTGTGTACGCTGATCCTGCGCAACCGAATGCTTATGTGGATGGCCTCGCCCGCTTGCATGAACTAGTACGCCGCCTGCGCCAATCGGTACAGATCCCCGATGCGCAAGCCATGGATGCAACAGAGGCGGGATCGGAGTTCGGTGAAGGCAGCTTCAAAAATGCTGTGGCGCAGTCCAAGCAGTATATTTTTGATGGCGACATCATGCAGGTGGTGTTGTCGCAACGTATGGCCAAGCCCTTCAGCGCTCCGCCACTTTCCCTGTACCGCGCATTGCGCAGCCTGAACCCGTCACCCTATATGTTCTACTATGATATGGGGGACCATTATGTGGTTGGCGCGTCGCCTGAGATTCTGGTTAGGCTTGAGGATGATACCGTGACATCGCGCCCAATTGCGGGCACCCGCCCTCGTGGCAAGACCCGCGAGGAAGATATAGCGTTGGCGGAAGAGCTGCTTGCCGACCCGAAGGAAATAGCTGAACATGTACAGTTGATGGACCTGGGGCGCAATGATGTGGGCCGCGTGGCCGAGGTCGGTAGTGTACGTGTTACTGATAATATGCTGATAGAGCGTTATTCACACGTGATGCATATTGTCTCCAATGTCGAGGGCAAGCTAAAGCCTGGCATGAGTGCAATCGATGTACTCAAGGCAACTTTTCCTGCCGGCACCTTGAGTGGTGCTCCTAAGGTAAGGGCGATGGAAATCATAGATGAGCTGGAGCCGAGTAAGCGCGGTATCTATGGTGGAGCCGTCGGCTATCTTGGTTTTAATGGCGATATGGATCTGGCCATTGCGATCCGTACCGGTGTGATCAAGGATGGCATGCTCTATTCCCAGGCAGGGGCCGGCATTGTTGCTGACTCCGTGCCTGAAAACGAATGGATGGAAACTCAAAACAAGGCGCGAGCGGTGCTGCGCGCCGCAGAAATGGTGCAATCAGGGCTCGATAACAGCGAGGATTGAGCATGACCATAGGGACAAGCCGGCAATTAAGCCGGCTTATTATTCTGACGCTGGCCTACCTTGCAGTTGGCAAAGTGCTGCAATATTTGCCATTTGTCATGTCTCATATTGTACTGCTCTGGCTTCCATCGGGCATTGCCGTGGCTGCGCTCATGCGCTGGGGCATGCGATATTGGCCTGCTATTCTTGCGGGCGCATTCCTTGATTGTTACTTTTATCTCCAGACTTCATTGGATGGCGGTGATCCAGTCCTGCCTGTAGTCGTGGCGGTTGCCAATACTTTAGGTCCTGTCTTGGTTACCTTGATACTCAGACGGACTTTCTTCCATACTTCATTGAACAGAATACGGGATATTCCGCTGATGGTGGCGGCAGCGGCTATCGGCATGCTGGTGTCCGCCACAGGTGGAGTTGCAGGATTGCAGTATGCCGGCATGTTGGAGGCAGGGATGTTCTGGCGTGCACTCCTTTTATGGTGGACGGCAGATGTAATGGGAATATTGATGTTGCTTCCGTTATTGCTCAATGTCTCCCGGCAGGAATTGGCGGCACTCTGGAAACAGCGCAGGCGCTACCTTGGGTTTGCGTTGATGGTATTTATCCTTGAATGGCTGATTTTCCAGTATATCGCTGATTATACCGATCAATACATGGTGCTGGCATTTCTGGTGCTGCCCTTCGTTGTGCTGGTCGCAATGCGAGTAGGAGTGACCGGCGCATCCTTTATAGTGTTGATACTGTCCTTGATAGCGCTCAGCTCGATAGTGGATATCCAACCAAGCTCCACCACGGAGCTTGAGTATCAGCCAGCATGGGCGTTGTGGGTATTTATGAGCACATTGTCATTGGTGGTGTTACTCATTACTGCATTGCAATCTTCGCGGGAAACCTCCGACAAGGCTTTGCGTAGCAGCGAGACCAAGTTACGGGCGGTGGTGGACAATGCGCAGGACGGGATTGTGAGCATCGACGACAAAGGCCGTTTGGTGGAGTTCAACCAGGCAGCCGAGCGCATGTTTGGATATAGCCGTGCAGAAGTAATCGGTCAACCCATGGTGGATAAAATTATTCCGCCATCCTTGCGAGAGGCTCATTTACGGGCGCACAAGAAGTTTATCGATACCAATAAGGCGACCATGTTTGATCGCCGGCTTGAGCTTACTGGAATGCGGTCTGACGGCACAGAATTTCCGGTTGAACTGACGATTACTTCACTCATGGATAAAGGTGTGCCGCTGGTTACCGGCTTTTTCCGTGATTTGACCGAGCGCAGAAAGGTGGAGCAGGAAATCCGCAACCTGGCGTTCTTTGATGTGCTTACCGGCCTGCCTAACCGGCGCCTGCTTATAGATCGCCTGCACCAGGCTATAGCGTCCAGCATCCGGGATTACAAACATGGAGCAGTCATATTTATTGACCTGGATGATTTCAAGGCATTGAATGATTCGCGCGGCCATGATGTGGGAGATCTGCTGCTGGTTGAGGTTGCCAGCCGTTTGCGGGATTGCGTGCGGGCTGAAGATACAGTCGCACGTCTTGGCGGGGACGAGTTTGTGATCATCCTGGAGGATTTGAGCTCGGATATGGAGCAGGCGCTGGTACAGACCAGGCAGGTTGCCAACAAGATACTGGAGGCAGTGAACCAGCCCTATCATCTGGGTGAAATTGAACACCACAATTCGTCGAGTATGGGAATTGCGTTGTTTACTGGTAATTTTGTCAGCATAGAAGAGCTCCTCAAGCGCTCAGACACTGCGATGTACCAAGCCAAGGCAGCAGGACGCAATACACTGAGGTTTTTTGACCCAGCCATGCAGGCCGCTCTTGAAAAGCGCGTGGATCTTGAGCTGCAATTAAGATTGGCACTGGTGCAGGAACAATTGCGCATGTATTGCCAGGTGCAAGTGGATGCAGATCGGCGTGCCTTTGGCGCCGAAGTGTTGCTCAGGTGGCAGCATCCAGAGCATGGATTGTTGCCTCCCAACGAGTTTGTCGGCATTGCCGAGGATAGCGGCCTGATCGTTTCTATCGGGCGCTGGGTGCTTTATAGCGCATGCCATCAATTGAAACTGTGGGAAGGCCATCCTGGGCTGGATGGCTTGCAGTTGGCAGTCAATGTGAGTGCACGGCAATTCCGGCAAGCAGATTTTGTGGATGATGTGCTCAAGGTACTGGAGAAAACAGGTGCCAATCCCTCATTGCTAAAGCTTGAGCTCACTGAGAGCGTGGTGCTGGACAATATTGCAGATGCAGTTGAAAAAATGAATGCATTACGCGAGATCGGCGTGCGTTTCGCCATGGATGATTTTGGCACCGGGTATTCATCGCTGGCCTATCTCAAGCAATTGCCCCTGTCGCAGGTAAAGATCGACCGGTCTTTTGTCCGGGATATTGCGGAAGATCCAAGTGATGCTGCGATTGTGCAGGCCATTATCGCCATGAGCAATACCTTGGGCCTGAATGTGATTGCCGAAGGAGTTGAAAGTGAAGCGCAGATGGCACTGCTCAATGAGTATGGCTGCCGCTATTTCCAGGGGTACCTGTTTTCCAGGCCGTTGCACATGAAAGAGTTTGAGCGGGTGTTGGAAGAGAATGGGCTTTTGTTTATAGAAAATTCCAGCCAGAATGACGGGCTGGCTTGAATGCAAGATGACGAAGGAAGCAGAACATGCTGTTAATGCTGGATAATTACGACTCTTTTACTTATAACCTGGTGCAGTATCTGGGTGAGTTGGGGCAGGAAGTGCAGGTGTACCGTAACGATGAAATCAGTTTAGAACAGGTGGCTACGCTTAATCCTGACCATATCGTGATTTCACCTGGGCCATGTACACCGAACGAGGCAGGTATCTCTGTGCCACTCATACATGAGTTCGCTGGCAAGATTCCCATTCTTGGCGTGTGCCTGGGACATCAAAGCATAGGCCAGGCATTTGGCGGAAATATCGTGCATGCCAAGCAATTGATGCATGGCAAAACTTCCCAGATTCATCATGCGAATGTCGGGGTGTTCAAGGATTTGCCTAATCCTTACACCGCAACCCGCTATCACTCCTTGGTCATTGAGCGTGAAACTATCCCGGACTGCCTGGAGATCACGGCCTGGACAGAGGATGGGGAGATCATGGGCGTACGTCACAAGAGCCTGCCTATAGAGGGTGTGCAGTTTCATCCAGAATCCATCCTGACCCAATATGGGCACGAGCTTTTGAACAATTTCCTGAAAGCGTATTAATGAGCATCACGCCAAAAACTGCCCTGCAGAAATTGATAGATCATGTCGATTTTTCGCATGAAGAAATGTTGGATGTGATGCAGCAGATCATGGGTGGCACATTCACTCCAGTACAGATTGCAGGTTTTCTTGCAGGGTTGCGTGTGAAAGGGGAAACCGTCACTGAGATAGCGGCCGCCGCTCAGGTCATGCGTGAGCTTTCCACCAAGGTGGTAGTGGCAGACGGGGCGCACCTGATCGATACCTGTGGTACCGGTGGAGCTGCCAATAAGGCTTTCAATGTATCCACGGCTTCAGCGTTTGTGGCTGCCGGTGCGGGGGCGAGGATAGCAAAGCATGGCGGTCGGGCAGCTTCATCCAAAACGGGATCCGCTGATGTGCTGGAGGCATTGGGCGTGAACATAGGCCTGGGTCCGGAACAGGTTGCCCGGTGTGTTAACGAAGCTGGTATCGGCTTCATGTTTGCCCCCAATCATCATAGTGCCATGAGGTATGCTGCTCCTGTACGGCGTGAGCTGGGGGTGCGCACATTGTTCAATCTGTTGGGGCCGCTGACCAATCCCGCCGGAGCAAAACGCCAGGTCATGGGGGTGTTTCACAAGGATCTGGTGAGTTTGCTGGCGTTAACGCTCAAACAGTTAGGCAGCCAGCATGTAATGGTGGTGCATAGTGCAGATGAGATGGACGAGATATCTTTTGCGGCCGATACGTATGTTGCTGAACTCAAGGATGGCGAGGTGCATGAGTACGTACTCAATCCTGGGCAGTTCGGCATGCCGTTGCATGATATCAATAGCATACATGTGGAAAATGCGCAGGAGTCCAGCGAGATCATCTGTAGTGTGTTTACGGGAGAGAAAGGTCCGGCCCGCGATATTGTCCTGTTGAATGCAGGTGCTGCCATCTATGTTTCCGGACTGGCATCCGACCTCAAGGCCGGGATTGAAAAGGCTGCCCAGTCCCTGGATTCCGGTGCCGCTTCGGCTAAACTTGAGCGTTTGAAGGTGCTGAGCCAGCAATTATGATCCGGTTGTTTCTGGTTATCGCGATAGCGCTGGTTTATACCGGCTATCATTTCAGTACCCAGCAGGAAAGTGAAGCTGCATTACCAGGCAGTGAACATGTGATTGTGCTCAAGCAGCCTTCAGCTGCGGATGCGCGTATCCAACAGGCATTTGACCAGCATGAGAACGGGGTACAGGTGCAGTCACGAGGCTTGGTGGCCAAGGTATTGCCGGATGACGAGCAAGGTGCAAGGCATCAGCGTTTTATCTTGAAACTGAATAACGACATGACCTTGCTGGTGGCCCATAATATTGATCTTGCACCACGGATTTCCGGCCTCAAGGTTGGGGATGAAGTGGATTTTTATGGCGTTTATGAATGGGGCCATAAAGGTGGTGTCATACACTGGACCCACCATGATCCACAAGGCCGCCATACTGGCGGTTGGCTGCGTCACAATGAACGTGTATACCAATAAGCCGTTGGCTTTAATCTCAGGATGATCTACAGAACCATGTCCGATATTCTCAACAAGATACTTGATGTCAAACAGGTGGAAGTCAGTACCGCAAAGGCGGCCAGGCCGTTAGCCTTATTGCAGGAGGAGATTGAACAAAATGCATCTCCTCGCCCTTTTCTTGGCGCGATACGCCGCAAGATTGCAGCTGGTCAAGCGGCTGTTATTGCGGAAATCAAGAAGGCGAGCCCTTCCAAGGGCATTATCCGCGAGGATTTCCAGCCGGCAGCGATTGCTGCCAGCTATGCGCAGCACGGCGCAGCTTGTCTTTCCGTGCTGACCGATGAGCAGTTTTTCCAGGGCCGTACTGAATACCTCAAACAGGCACGTGCAGCCTGTGATATCCCGGTATTGCGCAAGGATTTCATGATAGATCCTTACCAAGTTTACGAAGCACGCGCCATGGGGGCAGACTGTATCCTGCTGATCGCGGCAGCCATAGATCTGCCACGCATGCGTGAATTGGAAGCCATCGCACATGACCTGGGTATGAGCGTGCTGGTGGAAGTGCATAATGGAGAAGAGCTGGATATTGCCTTGCAGCTGGAGACTGATCTGCTGGGCATTAACAACCGTAACCTGCGCACCTTTGATGTGACGCTGGATACAACGCTGGGCTTGCTTGATCGCATTCCACCAGGCAAGACCGTCATTACTGAATCCGGTATTTTTACACCTGAGGATGTTGCATTGATGCGTAGCCATGGGGTACATACCTTCCTGGTAGGCGAGGCATTCATGCGCCAGCCTGATCCGGGCATCGAGTTGGCCAAAGTATTTGCATAAGGAATTGTCATGACCGATCACAATCGCCAGTTTCTTGCCATCCGCCCCCGTCGGATGAGGCGGGATGATTTCTCGCGGCGCTTGATGCGTGAGCACGTACTCACCAGTAATGACCTGATCTATCCAGTGTTCGTGCTGGAGGGAGAAAGCCGTGCTGAGGAAGTTGCATCCATGCCTGGCGTACAGCGTCAGAGCATAGACAACCTGCTGGAAACCGCAGGCGAGTGTGTGGCGCTAGGTATTCCCGCCTTGGCATTGTTCCCGGTGGTGGATCAGCAGTACAAAAGCCTTGATGCTGATGAAGCATGGAATCCGAAAGGCTTGGTGCCGCGCGCGGTGCGTGCTTTGAAGGCTGCATTTCCGGAGCTGGGGATCATTACCGATGTGGCGCTGGATCCTTATACCACGCATGGCCAGGATGGTGTGATCGATGATACCGGTTATGTGCTCAATGATGAAACTGTGGCCATATTGGTCAAGCAGGCGATCTGCCATGCAGAGGCAGGTTCAGATGTGGTGGCACCTTCAGACATGATGGATGGCCGAATAGGGGCAATACGGGATGCGCTGGAAGAAGCAGGGCATATTTATACCCGCATCCTGGCGTATTCTGCCAAATACGCTTCGGCTTTCTACGGTCCTTTCCGCGATGCTGTCGGTTCCTCAGCCAATCTTGGCAAGAGCAATAAGTACAACTACCAGATGGATCCGGGCAATAGTGACGAGGCCTTGCGTGAAGTCGCGCTGGACCTGGAAGAAGGCGCTGACATGGTGATGGTGAAGCCGGGCATGCCTTATCTTGATATCGTACGCCGCGTAAAGCAGGAATTTGGCGTGCCGACTTATGCTTACCATGTCAGCGGTGAGTATGCGATGCTGAAAGCCGCTGCGCTCAATGGCTGGCTGGATGAACGGGCGGTGGTGCTGGAGGCCATGCTGGGGTTTAAGCGAGCAGGTGCGGACGGCATCCTGACTTATTATGCGATGGATATTGCCAGGTGGCTGAAGGAAGGCCAGCAATAATAGCCTTATCCAGCGGGGCTGCCTGATACTGAAAGATTGATCAGGCCCTGCAGGGTTTCAATATTTGCCTTGGTGGCATTGCTGCCGTTGACAGGGCTCTTGGTCGGGATACGCATGTCATCGACCTCGAACACACTAAGTCTGATCATGCCGTTTGGGCCATCAAGGGTAAATACGGGTACTTTTTTTCTATCCGTGCTGCGCCTATCGCTGACCCGGTAGGATTTCTCATCAGTTTCATACGGGATCTGCTGGTTGAGCAGATACATTTCCACTTCTTTCAGGCTATCCGCAAACAGGTGAATGTGGGTCTCCGCATATTTTCCGGCAGTCCCATCCAGTACTGCCCCGGTCAGGTGAGGATTGAAGCGCTGGAGCAGCTGCATCACGACCAGTGCATCCTTGCGTAATTGCAACAATGCCTCAGGTTGCTCCTCACTGCTGTATATGTCGTGGTACAGCCTGATTTCTTCTTCAATTTCACTATTGGTCGGCATGCAGTGCGCATCCGTCACGCCTAACTGGCGCCCTGCCTTACGCTTGGCATAGGCATAATCTGAGATACCCTCTTCCGCCATCATGCGCGCAGCCTGTTGTGTAATCAGCTGGCGCAACTGGGATTGGCGATTGCCATTTTCTTTTGCCATGATGCAAACGCCTCATTATTCAATCTTGTCAGAACAATTGGTCGGCGCGAGGCGGCGTATTGTCCTGTTTCTCTGTCGGGATGGGCTGGCCATGGCCCGGGATCGGGAATCCTGGAATCAGCGAAGGAGTTTCCTCCGCATCCGGCGGCGGGAACTCATGGTAGAAATATTCCACCATGCTGTGCTCACCTGTGGCACGCCTGCCTGTCGCAGGATCTATCAGCACCGGTGTCACTCCTGTTGGAGCTTCCAGCGGAACATCGGGAATGCCTCGCAGAGCGGAGCTCATATAGTCAATCCAGATTGGCAGAGCAGCCTTGCCGCCGGTTTCAACATTGCCGAGCGACTTGGGTTTATCGAACCCCATCCAGACAATAGCGACCTGTTTTGGGTTGAAACCAGCAAACCAGGCATCAATCTGGTTGTTGGTGGTGCCGGTCTTGCCCGCGAGATCGGATCGGCCAAGCTGTCTGGCTTTGGTGGCAGTGCCTATGCGTACCACATCCTGCAGCATTGAGGTCATGATGAAGGCATTGCGCCCATCAATCACGCGGGGCGCATCCCGGCCGGCCAGCTGGGGCTTGGATTGCTCCAGCACCTTGCCGCGACTGTCGACAATTTTGGCAATGATGTAAGGCTTGACGCGATACCCGCCATTGGCAAATACGGAATAAGCCCCTGCCATCTGCCAAGCTGTGACTGAGCCTGAGCCAAGGGCCATCGCCAGGTAAGGCGGGTGATCCTTGGGCGAAAAGCCGAAGCGGGTGATGTAATCCTGTGCATAGTTGACGCCTATGCCTTCAAGAATACGGATGGAAACCATGTTCTTGGACTTGGTGAGAGCGGTGCGCATGCGCATGGGGCCATCGTACTTGCGATCATAGTTCTTGGGCTCCCAGGCTGAGCCACTGCCGGTTTCTCGCGCGGAAATCGAGATTGGCTCATCCTCTATCATGCTTGCGGGCGTGAAGCCTTTTTCCAGGGATGCCGAATAAATAAAGGGTTTGAAACTGGAACCCGGTTGGCGCCAGGCCTGTGTCACATGGTTGAACTTGTTGCGGTTGAAGTCAAAGCCGCCAACCAGGGCGCGGACGGCCCCATTTTCTGGATCCACGGCCACAAGCCCTGATTCTACTTGCGGCAGTTGCACAATATGCCAGGCCTCTCCCTGGCGCATGATTCGAATGACGGCACCAGGCTTGATCACGTGTTTGGCCGGATCTTTTTCTGACAGCAGCTTTTGGATAGCAGCCAGACCGTCGCCATTGATATCGATATTGGCACCATTCTTGGTGTAAACGCTGACCGTTTTTGCACTGGCCTGGGTAACCACTGCGGGAATCATGCCTTGGAACTCCTCAGTGTCGTCCAGAGCGCTGTCTAGCCAGTTGCTGCCATTATCAGGTGCAACGCCTGGTTTGACCATTTTTTCCGGGCCACGGTAACCATGGCGCCTGTCGTAATCAATAATGCCTTGCAGGACTGCGCGGTTGGCCGCTTCCTGGTTGCTTTGGCGGATAGTGGTATAGATTTTCAGGCCGCTGCTGTAGATATCGTCCTTATAGCGTTCGTACATGGCCTGGCGGACGATTTCTGCCACATAGTCTGCAGATAGATCACGTATCTTGCGGGACTTGCGGAAACGGTGAGGTTCCTCAAGGGCGGCCAGGTATTGCTTTTCCTCAATAAAATGCAGGTCCTTCATGCGGCGCAACACATAACGTTGGCGTGCCTCCGCCCGTTTTGGGTTGGCAAACGGGTTATAGCGGGATGGTGCTTTGGGCAAGCCTGCCAGCATTGCCACTTCGGCTATGCTCAATTGATCCAGAGGCTTGCCGTAATAGACTTGTGATGCGGCGGCAAAACCATAGGAGCGCTGGCCCAGATAAATCTGGTTGATATACAGCTCAAGAATCTGGTCCTTGGTCAGGCTGTGCTCGATCTTGATCGAGAGCAGGGCTTCGCTGAGCTTGCGGGTGGCGGTTTTCTCGCTGGACAGGAAAAAGTTGCGCGCCACTTGCATGGTGATCGTGCTTGCGCCTTCCTTGAAACTACCGGAAGTGACATTGGAAATCGCCGCCCTCAGTATGCCGAGGGTATCGACACCGCCATGCTGGTAGAAACGTTCATCTTCGGCGGCAAGAATGGCTTCTTTCAGTTTCTTGGGCACGGCATCAATGCTGATGAAGGCACGTCTTTCCTCTCCGAACTCGCCGATCAGCTGACCGTCTTCGGAGTAGACCCGCATGGGAACTTTGGGCTTGTAGTCGGTAAGGGCTTCTAGTGAGGGAAGTTCGGGGTAGATCAGCGTGGCGGCCAGGCCTACAAGTGCAGTTACCACCAATCCCAGGATCAGCCCGGTCAGGATCAGGAACTGCCACCATTTTTTAGGAAGCATTGGTAGGGTTCAGTATTGGAAACAGACGACGTTATTATAAGTGGCATTGATGCTAATTTAAAAACAATAATATGCTTTACTCGGTTTATAGTTGTTGTTAGCATCTAAAGTAAATTATTAAAAACGTTTGTAACTAACCGCAATAGAAAGGGAATTTCGTTTGAAATTCGACTTTTTTTCAGAGCGCGCAACGCCTCTGATTGGTGTGGATATCAGCTCCACCTCGGTCAAGATGGTGGAGCTGGCACAGGGGAGCAAGGGGGCTTATCACTTGCAGGGCTACGCCATTGCTTCCATTGCCAAGGATGCTGTGGTCGATGGCAATATCGTCGGCCTTGACCTGGTCGCGGATGCTGTCAAGCGAGCCTGGAAATTACTGTCTACGCGTGAAAAGAAAGTGGCGCTTGCCTTGCCTGCAGCCGCAGTGATCAGCAAAAAAGTGCTAATGCAAAGCGGCTTGCGTGAGGAGGACATGGAGTTCCAGGTCGAGGCTGAGGCCAACCAGTACATCCCCTTTTCCCTGGATGAAGTAAATATTGATTTCCAGGAGCTGGGGCCAGCCACGAACAATCCGAACGAAGTTGAGGTCCTGATCGCGGCTGCACGCAAGGAAAAAATCGAAGACAGGGTAGCAGCTGCCGAAGGCGCCGGGCTCAAGGTGGTGATTGTTGATGTGGAAACCTATGCCATTGAAGCAGCCTATGAGCTGGCCGCGAGCGCTTTGCCCAAAGCCGGAAAAGGGCAGACCGTCATGGTGGTGGATGTGGGTGCATTGATGATGCATGTCAATGTATTGCATGACAATCAGTCAGTACATACCCGTGAGCAGGCATTTGGTGGCTATCAATTATCTCTGGAAATCCAGCGTCGTTTCGGCGTTTCGCCAGAAGAGGCAGAGCTGGCCAAGAGAAATGGCGGTTTGCCTGAAAGTTATGAGGCTGAAGTGCTGCAGCCTTTTGTCCAGTCCCTGGCTCAGGAAGTGGTCCGCAGTTTGCAGTTTTTTACCAATTCCACACAGTACAACAAGGTTGACCAGATTCTTCTTGCCGGAGGTTGCGCAGCCATTCCTGGTGTTGCGGCGGCTGTGCAGGAAAGAACCCAGGTGAACACCGTAGTGGCAAACCCCTTCAACCATATGTCTATTAACCCTCGCCTGAAGCAGCAGCAGGTGGCGACGGATGCGCCAGCGCTGATGATTGCCTGTGGATTGGCATTGAGGAGGTTTGCCTGATGGTCCGGATTAACCTCTTACCGCATCGCCAGATTCGGCGTGCAGAGCGTCAGCGCCAGTTTAACTTGATGCTTGCTGTGACAGCAGCAGCAGGCGTTGCCATTGTATTTATGGGCAGCACCATTATCAGCAGCAGGCTTGATGAGCAGTTGAGCCGTAATGCTCGCCTGGAAGCTGCCAGTGCCAATCTGGACAAGCAAATTGAGGAAATCAAGGAGCTCAAGACCCAGATACGCAATGTGCTTGAACGCAAGCAGGTCGTTGAAAATCTCCAGCTCAATCGAAGCCAGGCAGTGATGCTGCTGGATGAAGTGAGCCGGCAAATGCCTGAAGGGATGTATCTTAAAGCCATCAAGCAGCAAGGCAGGGTTGTGACTCTCGAAGGGGTCGCTGACACCAATGCCCGGGTAGCGACACTGGTGCGCAACCTCTCAGGTTCCCAATGGCTGGAAACGCCGACCCTGGTCGAGATCAAGTCAGCTACGGTGAATGGCCTCAAGCAAAATAATTTTACCTTGACGGTACAGCTCAAGGCGCCGAAATCGCTTGAGGATGAAGCGGATGTCACGAAAGGCAGGCCAGCATGAACCTGCAGGAATTAAATAATATCGACCTCAATAATACCGGTAGCCTGCCGTTACCGGTCAAGGCCCTGTTGCTTGGCATTTTGCTGTTGGTACTGGTGATTGGCGGCTACTGGTTTTTCTGGAGCCCATCCCTGGAAGAGCTGGATCAGGCAAAAGCCAAGGAAAATGAGTTGCGCGAAACATTTCTTGCCAAGAAAAGGCAGGCCATCAACCTGGAAGCCTATAAGCAGCAGATGGTAGAGATTGAGCGTACCTTTGGAGCATTGGTCAAACAACTGCCTGATCGTTCCCAGATGGACGGCTTGCTGACCGACATCAATCAGGCCGGATTGGAAAGAGGGCTGGAGTTTGAATTGTTCAAGCCTGGCCAGGAGGTCATTGCCGATTTTTATGCAGAAATGCCAATCTCAATCAAGGTTACCGGGTCTTATCATGACCTGGGCGTATTTGCGACGGATATTGCCAGGCTGCCCCGCATTGTGACCCTGAACGATATTGTGGTTAACACGCCCAATAAAGATAGCAAGGATGCGCGCCTGGTCATTGAGGCTGTGGCCAAGACTTACCGTTATCTGGATGCCAATGAAATTGCCAGCAAGAAACAGGCAGAAAAGAAAGAGGCCAGGAAATGAGGCCAACCGAATTTGAAAGTGCGGGGGTCGCCAATGTGGTTGCGCAGGCAAGATATGGGGTGCTGGCATTCTGCTTGCTGCTTGCGGCCTGTGGTGATGGGCAAGGTGACGACCTTGATCATTTCATTCAGGATGCAGGCAAGGATATGCATGTACGAATTGAGCCTTTGCCAGAGGTGCAGCCCTATTCATCAGCTGTGTACAACCAAGATGGCCTGTTGAATGATCCGTTCAAGGCGAGAAAAGCCACTACAAGTCGCAGCAGCACTTTGCAGCCGAATATGAACCGCCCGCGTGAGCCTTTGGAGGCTTTTCCCCTGGAAAGCCTCAAGTTTGTAGGATCCCTGTCGAAGGAGAAATTGAAGTATGCGTTGATCCAGACGCCAGAAAATACAGTGCAGCAGGTCAAGATCGGTGGATACATGGGGCAGAATTTCGGAGTGGTGACAGACATTACCGAAGGTGGCGTGACGCTGAAAGAAATCATTCAGGATGAATTGAGCGGCGACTGGACAGAGCGTACTTCCAGCATTGAGTTGCAGGAATAAGGGTGAAAAAAATGAATATCATAAAATTGGCCACAAGGTTTTCTTACGTCATGGTGGCATTTATTGCGGGGATATCGGTGGCATATGCTGACGACCAGTCAGAGTTCGCCAATAAAATTGAAAAGATAGATTTTGTGGCGATGTCTGGCGGGCGTGTTGCTGTGCAAATCCAGACGACAAAACCGCTTGCCAATCCCCCCGCCGGATTTACCTTGAATAACCCTTCCAGGATTGCCCTTGATTTTCCTGCGATTGGCAATGGTTTGGGCAAGAATAGCTTGCAAGCAGGCCAGGGCGTACTGAAAACCGTCAATCTGGCGCAGGCAAAGGACAGAACCCGCTTGGTATTGAATCTTGCCAAGATGGTCGCTTACAACACCACGACGCAGGGCCGGGAGACTACCATCATCCTGCAAGCCAATGAGCTCAATGCAACAGCCAGCGGTGCGGTGTCAAGGTTTGCAGAAGCCAAGGCAGGAGAGCAGTTGCATAGCTTGAACAATATTGATTTTGTACGCGGCAAAAACGGTGAAGGCCGCATTATGGTGGACCTTTCCGATGCTTCTGCAGGCATTGATATCCGCCAGCAAGGCAAGACCGTGGTGGTGGATTTCATCAATACCGAGTTGCCCGCCAAGTTGCAGCGCCGCCTGAACGTGATCAATTTCAATACGCCGGTGTTGTATGTGGACGCGATGAAGCAAGGCAACAATACACGCCTGATCATTGAGCCGCAGGGATTGTGGGAGCAGTCCGCATACCAGGCTGACAAGCGTTTCATCATTGATATCAGACCTGTGGTTGAGGATCCGAACAAACTAGTGCAGGGTTCAAAGCCTGGCTATGCCGGTGAAAAACTCTCACTGAATTTTCAGAATATCGATGTGCGTTCCGTACTGCAGGTAATTGCAGACTTTACCGGTCTCAACATCGTCACCAGCGATACCGTGACCGGCAACCTGACCTTGCGTTTGAAAGACGTGCCGTGGGACCAGGCGCTGGATATCATCATGTCCAGCAAGGGGCTTACCCAGCGCAAGACCGGAAACGTGATCTGGGTGGCGCCTTCTGACGAAGTGGCTGCCAAGGAAAAACTCTTGCTCGAGGCCAGCCAGCAAATCGAGGAACTGGAGCCGATGCGTACTGAAGTCTTCACCTTGCGTTATCAAAAGGCCGAGGCGTTCAAGAACATTATCAGTGACAGCAAGCAGAAGATTCTTTCCAAGCGTGGTAGCGCAGTGGTGGATGCCAGGACCAACACGGTATTTGTCCAGGATACCTCCAAGCACCTGGAAGAAATCCAGCACATCATTAACAAGATTGACATTCCGATCAAGCAAGTCATGATCGAGTCGCGCCTCGTGATTGCCGATGAAAAATTTGGCAGAAGCCTGGGTGCGCGCTTTGGCGTGCAAAAGCAGCAGGCCAGTGGTGATACGCGCTATGGCAGCAGCGGAACCTTGGGCAATACCATTACTCAACGGACAACTGACCCGACCACAGGCGTGATTACCGAAACCATTGCAAATCGTGTCGGCTCCTCCACATTGGCAACCACTTCCATTCCAGGAACGGTTGGTGTGGGTGTCAGTGCCGATGGCGCGCAGGACCTCAACGTGAACCTGCCGGTGGCCAATGCCTTTGGTAACTTTGCCTTCAGCTTGTTCCGTTTGCCTGCCGGTTTCCTGCTCAATCTTGAGTTGTCGGCCCTGGAAACCGATCAGCGCGGCAAGATTGTATCAAGTCCGCGTGTGACAACGGCCAACCAACAGAAAGCTATTATTGAGCAAGGGACACAAATTCCGTTCCAGCAGGCAACCAGCAGTGGCGCGACAGCAGTCCAGTTCAAGAATGCCTCGCTGAGCCTGGAAGTCACGCCGCAAATTACCCCCGATGAAAAAATCATCATGGACCTGGAAGTGAAAAAGGATAAGGTCGGCCAGATATTCGCCAGTGTACCGTCGATCGATACCCAGCGGGTGCAGACCCAGGTTCTGGTTGCCAATGGCGAGACAGCCGTGCTGGGGGGCATTTATGAGCAAACAGAGCGTAATGATGTAGATAAGGTCCCATTCTTTGGTGATCTGCCTTTCATCGGGAATGTCTTCAAACGCAGGACGAAACAGAATGACAAGACTGAACTCTTGATCTTTATTACCCCTAAAGTGATGGATGAGAATCTTTCAGTCCGATAGTCATATCTGACATCTGCGCTGGTTTCCCTTAAAATGCTCACCATGCAAATGGCGGGCATTTTTTATGGCAGGAAATATTTTCTTTGTAGGATTGATGGGGGCGGGGAAGACAACCATAGGCCGTATTATTGCCAGGCATCTGGATAAAACTTTTTATGACACCGATCACGAGATCGAGCGGCGTACTGGTGTCACGATTCCTGTTATTTTCGAAGTGGAAAAAGAGGATGGTTTTCGCAGGCGCGAAGCGAGTGTGATTGACGAGTTGGTCAACATGCAGAATATTGTGCTGGCAACTGGTGGCGGGGCGGTCTTGTTGCCTGAGAACCGGGATAACCTGAAACAAAACGGTGTCGTGATCTACCTGCGCGCCAATGTGCATGAATTGTGGTTGCGGACCCGCAACGACAAGAACAGGCCGTTGTTGCAAGGCGATAACCCCCGAAAGAAACTGGAGCAGCTTTTTGCGCAACGTGATCCGTTGTACAGGGAGGTAGCTTCCATTGTTGTGGATACTGGCGGACAGCCGGTCAGTGCCATCGTGCACCAGATCGAACAGAAACTTAACCATCTCTAGAGTGATATGCAGACATTAAACGTTGACCTGGGAGATCGCTCCTACCCCATCCATATCGGCAGAAATCTGTTAGGCCAGGCCGACTTGATACTGCCCCACCTCAAACGCAAGCAGGTGGCAGTCGTGACCAATACGACAGTTGCTCCTTTGTATCTGGAAAAGTTTTCCCAGCCTTTACGCGATGCTGGTGTTTCGGTGATTCCTATCATTCTGCCGGATGGCGAAGCATACAAAAACTCGGAAACCCTGAACCTGATTTACGATGCGCTGCTGGAAAACCGCTGCGAGCGCAGTACTACCGTAATTGCGCTTGGTGGTGGCGTGATTGGTGATCTGACAGGCTATGCTGCGGCAACCTACCTGCGAGGCGTACCGTTTATCCAGGTGCCCACAACCCTGTTATCCCAGGTCGATTCCTCCGTGGGTGGCAAGACAGGTATCAACCATCCGCTGGGCAAGAATATGATAGGCGCGTTCTATCAACCGCAACTGGTGCTTGCCGATCTTGATACGCTGGCTACATTGCCGGAGCGCGAGCTTTCTGCCGGATTGGCTGAAGTCATCAAATATGGCCTGATTCGCGATATCGAGTTTTTCTCCTGGCAGGAAGCCAATATGCAAAAGCTGATGGCCCTGGATACGGAAGCCATGAGTTATGCCATTTACCGCTCCTGCCAGAACAAGGCAGAAGTGGTGGCGGTTGATGAACGTGAGTCTGGCGAGCGGGCATTGCTCAACCTGGGGCATACCTTTGGCCATGCAATAGAAAATGCCATGGGATACGGTGTATGGCTGCACGGTGAAGCTGTGGCTGCCGGTACCATGATGGCAGCTGATCTTTCCCGGCGTTTGGGTTGGCTGGATAAATCCGATATTACGCGGATTGCCAATATTTTTGCCGAGGCCAGATTGCCGGTACAGGCGCCAGATCTGGGTGTGGAGCGTTATCTTGACCTGATGGGGCTGGATAAAAAGGTGGTTGATGGAAAAATCCGCCTGGTATTGCAGCAAGGCATAGGCAAGTCGGTCGTGAGCAGCGACTATGATGCAGCGCTATTGAGGCAGACCCTGGCATTGGCGGCATGAGCCAATTAAAGTCATACGCAGCCGATCCGCTGAATAGTCGCGGCAGGTTGCATGATGAGCCTGCGCCGGCTACCCGCAATCAATTTCAGCGTGACCGTGATCGCATCATTCATTCCAGCGCCTTTCGTCGCCTGGAGTACAAAACCCAGGTGTTCGTCAACCATGAGGGCGACCTGTTTCGCACCCGTCTCACCCATAGTCTGGAAGTTGCCCAGATTGGGCGTGCCATAGCGCGCAACCTTGGTTTACATGAAGATCTGATAGAAGGCATAGCGCTGGCGCATGATCTTGGGCACACGCCTTTTGGCCATGCCGGACAGGATGCATTGAATGATTGCATGCGCGAGCATGGCGGTTTTGAGCACAACCTGCAATCCTTGCGGGTTGTCGATCATCTTGAGCAGCGTTATGCCGAGTTCGATGGCTTGAACCTGACTTTTGAAGTGCGCGAAGGCATACTGAAGCATTGCTCTATCAACAATGCCAGGTTGTTGGGAGAAGTGGGCGAGCGCTTCATTCAGAAAACGCAGCCTTCATTGGAGGCACAGGTAGCCAATTTGGCAGATGAAATTGCCTACAATAATCACGATGTTGATGATGGTTTGCGTTCCGGCCTGGTGACGCTGGATCAACTTGCGGAAGTCCGGGTGTTTGCCGAGCACCTTGCACTGGTGCGCCAGAAATATCCAAGCCTGACTGGCCGCAGGCTGGTGCATGAAACCGTCCGTCGCATGATTCATACCCTGGTGGTTGACCTTTGCCAGCAGACCAACCTGAATATTGCCGCACATCAACCCCATACCGTCGACGATATACGCCAGCTCCCGCCTTTAATTGACTTTAGTGAGTCTATGCGGGAACAACAGCTTGAGCTCAAGCGCTTCCTGCGGGTAAACCTCTACCAGCATTATCGTGTTAATCGCATGACTTCCAAGGCCAGGCGGATCATTCGAGAATTATTTGGCGCTTTTATCAATGAGCCAGGCCTTTTACCTCCTGAATACCAGCCTGCATCCAGACCGGACAAAGCACGGGCCATTGCGGACTATATCGCAGGCATGACGGATCGCTACGCCATCCGCGAATATCAACGCATATTCTCCATATCTGAGCGGGAACTTTAGCTTTTTCATATAACTGGTTCAGATATATTGTTTTTCCTGTTCAGTATTCTTGGAAATTTCGATGTTGTTGCAAAATAACAACACAAATCCCCGCATATCCTAAAAAAAACCACATCTTTGCTTGCGGTCTTTCAAGCGGCTTTGGCATACTGCCCATAACTTCTTTCAATAGAAGTCCGCGAAATACTCTTGAAGTGGTTGATAAAAAACCGCACGAGAGCTAACTAAAACGCATTAGGAGATATACATGAACAAGAAACTAGGCTTGGCAGTTGCCGGTGCTGTATTGGCATTTGGCGCTTCCGCAGCAAACGCAGGTATCATCATTCCAGCAGGTGACTGGACTGTAGATATCGGTGGTAACGTTAATACTTACTACACCAACACTCGCTTCTCTGGCGATGCTTTCGCTGGTGTAGCTAGGAAAAACCAAGTTTCCACAGGTCTGTTGCCATCCGCTCTGGGCATTGGTGCTAAGACCCGTCAAAACGATCTGGATATCGCATTCCAGTTCACATTTTTCGTTGGCGCAAACGGTGAAGAAGGTTTTGGTACTACAGGTTCCGCAGGTCCTAATTACCAAAGCCGTGCAGGTGGTGGCAACTCCATCAACATTCGTCAAGCTTACCTGACTTTCGGTGATGCTTCCTGGGGTACTATCAAGGCTGGTCGTGACCTCGGTCTGTTCGGTTCCGATGCTATCCTGTCTGACATGACTCTGTTGGGTGTTGGTGTTGGTGCAGGTGGTCCTGGTAACTCCACATTGGGTCGTATCGGTTCAGGTTATGTATACGCTGACTGGATCGGTCAAATTCAATATGCATCCCCTAACTGGAACGGTTTCAGCTTTGCTGTAGCTGCTCGTGAAGGCCTGCGTAATGACGGTGTTCTTCTTACTACTGCGACTGCTGATGACAAGACAGAACTTGGCTTCGATGGTAAGGTTAGCTATGAGTGGGCTGGTGACTTTTCCGGTAAGGTTTGGGCAGGTTTCATTACTCAGAAGCATAACAACTCTACAACAGGCGATTACCGTTCACGCGGTTATGACCTTGGCGGTAAGATCAACGTAGCTGATTTCGGTTTGGTTGGTTACTACTATGATGGTAAGGGTCTGGATATTCAGACTGGCGGTCAACTGGGTGGTCTGCAATTCTTGGGTGGTAACAAGTCCGACGACAAGGGTGGTTATGTTCAAGCAACATACAAGCTGCCACAAGTTGGTACCAAGCTGGGTGTTTCCTACGGTATCTCCAAGTCTGATAACAGCAGCAGTTCGATTTACAATCCAGGTGTAGACTTTGAAAACAAGTCTTGGATTGTTGGCGCTTATCATCCTCTGACCAAGAGCCTGAACCTGGTTGCAGAATATGCACATCAAAAGGTTGAGGCAAGCAATACCGCAGCTGGTAATGTTGACGGCAAGGCCAAGACTATCAGCTTGGGCGCAATCCTGTTCTTCTAGGATTAAATCGTAAGATTTAGTTTAGAACACAGTAAGCGTAAAAACGGCACCTTAGGGTGCCGTTTTTTTATTGTCTGGAGCTTTAAGAAGTTGGAGATTAAGGCTGAGAGAATTGCTCCAGTGATGGTTATTCGGTTATTCGTCTATTCCCAGTTCCTGGATTTTCCGGGTTAAAGTATTGCGGCCCATGCCCAGTTGCGTAGCAGCCTCAATCCGGCGTCCACCTGTGTGTTGCAGGGCTTTGGTGATAAGGATGCGTTCAAACTCGTGGGTGCGGCTTTCCAGGATTTCCTGTTCCCCGCGGTTTAGCGCATCTGTGACTTCTGAGCCCAATGCTTCCTGCCAGGATGTGGTGCCGTTTGGCTTGGCCGCATCTTCTTTCAGTTCTGGTGGTAGGTCAGCCACGTCTATGTTTTGCCCTGGGGCCATGACGGTCAGCCAGTGGCAGACATTTTCCAGTTGGCGTACATTGCCGCTCCAGCTCAAGGTGGCGAGGTAACGCAGGGCGGCAGCTGAAGGCTGTTTTGCTTCTACACCCAACTCACGCGCGCTATGCTGCAGGAAGTGTTTGACCAGCAGGTGGATGTCTTCGCGGCGTTCGCGCAGTGGTGGCAGGCGCAGGCGGATGACGTTCAGCCTGTGGAACAAGTCCTCGCGGAACAAGCCCAACTTGACGCGCTCTTCAAGGTCCTGGTGCGTCGCGGCAATGATACGTACGTTGACCTTGACCGGTTGGTGACCACCGACGCGGTAGAACTGTCCGTCACACAAGACGCGCAGTAAGCGCGTTTGCAAGTCTGATGGCATGTCCCCGATTTCATCCAGGAACAAGGTGCCGCCATCGGCCTGCTCAAAGCGGCCCCGCCTTGCTGCCTGGGCGCCGGTAAATGCGCCGCGCTCGTGGCCAAACAATTCTGATTCCAGCAGGTCTTTGGGGATAGCTGCGGTGTTGATGGCGATAAAAGGCTTGTCAACGCGCGGGCTGTGCCTGTGCAATGCGCTGGCGACCAGTTCCTTGCCGGTGCCGGATTCTCCATTGATCAGCACGGTGGAGTGCGAGCGGCTCAAGCGTCCGATAGCACGAAAAACTTCCTGCATGGCAGGTGCCTGGCCAATGATTTCCGGTGTTTCTTCCTGTGCGACGACTTCTGTCGCCTGACGCATGCTTTCTTCAACTGCACGGCGAATGATCTCTATCGCCTGGTCTACATCAAATGGCTTGGCCAGGTATTCAAAAGCACCGCCCTGAAATGCGGCCACTGCACTTTCGAGGTCAGAATAGGCTGTCATGATGATGACGGGAATTTCAGGGTAACGTTGCTTGATCTCGTGCAGGAAATCCAGACCCGAGCCATTGGGCATGCGGATGTCGCTCACGACTACCTGTGGTTCTTCACGTGAAAGCGCATTGAGCGCTTCTGGTACCGATGCGAAAGTCTTGAAGTCCATGTCGGTACGAGCCAGTGCTTTTTCAAATACCCAGCGTATGGATTTATCGTCGTCTATGATCCAGATCGGTTTCATGGTGTGTGCCTGTTGGTTGGTTTCTATTTTTATTGAATGATGATGAATTCAACAATAACTATTGCCGTGGAATAAATGCCTTCATGGCAGTGCTTTCTATTGGCAGCAGGATGGTAAAGCAGGTTTTTCCTGCCTCACTTTCACATTCAATCATGCCATGGTGTTGGGTGATGAACGTCTGGGCCAGGGTCAGGCCCAGGCCTGTGCCGCCTTCACGCCCAGAAACCAGGGGGTAAAAAATCCGTTCGCGGATTTCTGATGTGATACCGGGGCCGTTGTCTATGATTTGCAGCTTGATGGCAACCCGATAACGCTGTTTTGCAAGCGTGACCTGGCGTGCTGCGCGCGTTCTTAGGATAATCTCAGGGGCTGCTATGCCCGGCGTGTTCTGCATGGCTTGTACCGCGTTGCGTGCAATGTTGAGCACCGCCTGGATAAGCTTTTCACGGTCTCCTATCAGTTCAGGCAGGCTGGTATCGTAATCGCGCCGGATATTGATGCCGCGCGGCGATTCAGCCAGTAGCAGGCTACGAACACGCTCCAGAACTTCATGAATGTTCGTGGGTTCATATTTGGGAACGCGATGCGGCACCAACAGCCGGTCCATCAGCAATTGCAGGCGATCTGCCTCCTTGATGATGACCTGGGTATATTCGCGCAGGCTGACTTGCGGCAGTTCGTGTTCCAGCAACTGTGCCGCACCCCGTAATCCCCCAAGCGGGTTGCGTATCTCATGGGCCAGGTTGCGCAACAGTTCGGCGTTGGCCTGCTGTTGAATCAGCATGCGTTCTTCGCGTGCAATGCGCAACTGCTGATCCATATGCTGGAATTCCAGAACGAGGCAGGCCGGGGTCAGGTCAACCGGGGTTACTGTGCAGGTGACAGCAAAAGATTGCTGGCGCAGGGTCGTAATCGGAAACTCATGCTCCCGGAACGGACTATGATGGGTAATAGCATGCTCAACGGCGGAATCCAGGATGTCACATCCAGGAAAGACCTGGAAAATAGGCAGGCCTGCAATCTGTTTTGCGCTAATGGCAAACAGAACTTCTGCACCGGGATTGGCGTAAACAACATGGCGATTCTGGTCCAGCAGGATAACGGCGGTCGCTAAATGTTCAAGGCCGGCGAATGAGGGGGGAATTGTATGTACCATGGCTTATGATAAGCAAAAGCCAGGCCAGCCAGACTCGCTATTTAAAAGCGTCCAGCTCTTTCTGTAAAAGCTGCACGTTTCTTTCATGCGCATCTACATCGGCCTGCAAGCGCTGCATTTTTTCCTCGAATTTAACCACGTTGCGGTAAGTTTTCCCGTTGGCTCCCCGGTAAACCTCGGGTTTGGATTCGCCTTCGGCATAAGCTTTTTTGGCATCCTCCAGCGCTGATTTCTCGGCCTCCAGTTCATCCAACAGTATTTTCTTGCGTTGATCGTCGCGTTTTTTCTGGGTCTGGCTGTCCACGCGCGGGAAATCGCTTGGTGTCGCTTGCGGCTTTGGTCTGCTGGGTTGAGTGCTGGCTGGAGGCGGAGGATCTATTTCCAGTTTTGAAGCGCCCTTGCTGGGAACATTTGAATACGTGACGTGACCATTTTCATCAACACTTTTATAAATGGCTGCATAGGCCGTATGGGTCAGGGACAAGCAGGAGAGCCATGCTAAGAGGTGGATGAGCGATTTTTTCATGCGATTCAGTTTAGTGCAGAACCCGGGTACAGGCAATCTGCACTTCATAGGTTGCTTATAAAACACACACAATAAAAAAGGCGGGTTTCCCCGCCTTTTCCATGATCGCTTTTACTGGCGATTAAACGCTGTAGTACATGCTGAACTCTACTGGGTGTGGAGTCTGGCGCAGCTTGGTGACTTCTTCCATCTTGAGGTCGATGTAGCTGTTGATCCAGTCTTCGGAGAACACACCGCCGCGGGTCAGGAACTCGCGATCCTTGTCCAGGGCTTCAAGTGCCTGTTCCAGAGAAGATGCCACTGTCGGGATTGCTGCATCTTCTTCTGGTGGCAGATGGTAGAGGTCCTTGGTTGCAGGCTCACCTGGGTGAATCTTGTTCTGCACGCCATCAAGGCCGGCCATCAGCAGGGCACTGAACGCCAGGTATGGGTTGGCAGTTGGGTCTGGGAAACGGGCTTCAATACGACGTGCCTTGTCGGAATGTACGAAAGGAACGCGGATGGAAGCAGAGCGGTTCTTGGCTGAATAGGCCAGTTTCACTGGAGCCTCAAAGCCCGGTACCAAGCGCTTGTAGGAGTTGGTGCCAGGATTTGTGATGGCGTTCAGTGCACGCGCGTGCTTGATGATGCCGCCGATGTAGTAGAGGGCGAAATCACTCAGACCAGCATAGCCATTGCCTGCGAACAGGTTCTTGCCATCTTTCCATACGGATTGGTGGACGTGCATGCCTGAACCGTTATCACCGAAAATAGGCTTGGGCATGAATGTAGCAGTCTTGCCGTATGCGTGCGCTGTATTCAGTACGACATACTTGAGGATCTGGGTCCAGTCAGCGCGTTGAACCAGGGTGCTGAACTTGGTGCCGATTTCACATTGGCCGGCAGTAGCGACTTCGTGGTGGTGCACCTCTACAGGCACACCCAGCTCTTCCAGGGCCACTACCATGGCGGAACGGATGTCGTGCAGGGAGTCGATTGGAGGAACAGGGAAGTAGCCACCCTTGACGCCAGGACGGTGACCAGTGTTGCCGCCCTCAAATTTCTCACCGGAAGCCCATGCAGCTTCTTCTGAATTGATCTTGACGAAGCTGCCGCTCATATCAACTGACCAGTTGATTGAATCGAAAATGAAGAATTCTGGCTCTGGGCCGAAGAATGCTGTATCGCCGATACCGCTGGACTTGAGGTAAGCTTCAGCACGTTTTGCCAGGCTACGTGGGCAACGGTCATAACCCTTGCCGTCTGTTGGGTCGATGACGTCACAGGTCAGAATCAGTGTTGGCTCGTCCATGAATGGATCGATGTTGGCAGTGTCAGGGTCAGGCATCAACTGCATATCGGAGGCTTGAATGCCCTTCCATCCAGCAATGGAGGAACCATCGAAGGCGTGACCTTCGGTAAATTTGTCTTCGTCGAATGCGGAAACAGGCACGGTTACGTGTTGTTCCTTGCCTTTGGTGTCGGTAAAGCGAAAATCGACGAACTTAATGTCGTTTTCCTTTACGAGTTTTAATACGTCGGCCACCGCCATTTGATTCTCCTAGCTCTTTTATCTGAATTAAGAAGGGTTGTTGAAGCACTATGCTTGACACATTCCACTAGCAGGAACTGTGCCATGAAAAAAATGCAGATTATCATTTTCACACATACGCTTATAAAAGAGAACAGCGTTGTTATGCACCAAAATATTGCGTTGATTGATTTTTATGCACCATAAAAGTGCTTGATCGTTTGAGGTGGAATTAAGGCTATACTTTCAACACTTTTAGCAGTAAGGATGATGATCATGGAAAGCTTAACGACCATTTTACAAAACGCAAGACAACGGGCTGAACAAAACGGCTTGCCCTATGCAGGTGCCTTGACGCCGGCAGAGGCAAAAAAAGTGCTTGATCTGGCACCCTCATCCAAGCTGGTGGATGTGCGCACGCGTGCCGAGCTTGAGCTGGTAGGCCGTGTGCCGGGCGCGACGCATATCGAATGGGCATTTTACCCAGGGATGGTTGCCAACCCGGACTTTCTCTCACAACTGAATATGCAGGTGGATCATGAGGCGCTGGTGATGTTCCTGTGCCGCACCGGCGGGCGTTCCCATAATGCGGCGGTAGTGGCTACCCAGGCTGGATATACCGAGGCCTTCAATATCCTGGAAGGATTCGAGGGCGAATCTACCGCAGATACCAAGCAGCGCGGCCGCATCAATGGATGGAAAGCTGCTGGCTTGCCATGGACGAATGCCTGAGACTGACGCATGGATTATTACGCGGTCATCGGCCATCCGGTTGAGCATAGTAAATCACCCTTGATACACCAGGCATTTGCAAAACAAACGGGGCAGGTGCTTGAATACAACAAGGTGTTGGCACCTTTGGATGGTTTTGCGGCAACCGTGGCTCAGTTACATGCCGATGGGTACAAGGGTGCCAACGTCACCGTGCCTTTCAAGTTCGAGGCTTATGCGCTGGCAGACCAGTTGACCACGCGTGCACTAAATGCGGGCGCTGTGAATACGCTCTCATTTCTGCCTGACGGCGTGCTGGGCGACAATACTGATGGCATTGGTTTGGTGCAGGATATTTTGCACAATCTTGAATTCCCCTTACAGGGCAAGCGCGTGCTCCTGCTTGGGGCGGGCGGTGCTGCAGAAGGTGTGCTATATCCCTTGCTGGAGCAGGCGCCTTCCCTGTTGTGTATTGCCAACCGTACCCATGACAAGGCAACCGCCATGGCTGCACGTGCACAAAAACAGCATGGCGAGTCGAGAATTGAAGTACACAGTTTTGAAGCATTGACTGGGGAGGCATTTGACCTGGTGATTAATGCTACCTCCAGCGGCTTGAGCAATGAGGCCATGCCATTGCCTGCAGGGTTGTTTGCGCCACAGGCATTGGCGTATGACATGATGTATGGCCGTGAAACGCCTTTTATTGCGTATGCAAGGCAAGAAAAAGTGCAACATATTGCGGATGGCCTGGGCATGCTGGTCGAGCAGGCTGCGGAAGCATTCTATAGCTGGCGCAAGGTGCGTCCACTGACGGCGCCAGTGATCAAGCAGCTACGGTCATGAGCCTCAAGCGGGTATTCTGGCACCTCTTACTGGCGTTGATGGTGTTTGTAGTGTTGTATCAGTTATGGATATTCCTGCACATCTGCTGGTGGGTTGAGCATAACCCATCCAGCAGCGCATTCATGCGGACTGGTCTGCAAACCCTGCGCGATGACAATCCGGATGCCAGGTTGCAGCATCAGTGGGTAGAGTATCGCAAGATTTCAAACAATCTCAAGCGAGCGGTCGTGGCTTCAGAGGATGCCAAATTCATAGATCATGAAGGCTTCGATTGGGATGGTATCCAGAAGGCATATGAGAAGAACTGGCAAAAGGGGCGCATCGTTGCTGGCGGTTCCACTATCAGCCAGCAATTAGCCAAGAATCTTTTCCTTTCTACCGGGCGCACACCATGGCGCAAACTGGAAGAGGCGGCGATTACCTGGATGCTGGAACGCATGATGAGCAAGCGCAGGATTTTTGAAATATATCTCAATGTCATCGAGTGGGGTAACGGCGTATTCGGGGCCGAGGCTGCCGCGCGACATTACTATAAAACCAGCGCTGCCAACTTGAGTGCCTACCAGGCAGCCAAACTAGCGGCCATGATCCCCAATCCGCGCTATTACGACAAGCATCGCGAAGCTCGTGGCCTGATACGCAAGACCGGCATCATACAGGCGCGAATGCGCTATGCCGTCATACCTCAGTAGCTTATTTCCCGCATAGCGTATCCTCCTCCTTGCGGGATGCCTCTTTATCGCTTTATCCTCACTCACCCCTCGGACTAGTCAGGAACTACCCCAGAATTTCATTCAAGCGACTTATGCCGGATGCAGTATAGCGTCCAGCATTAATCTAACAAGTCAATTGAACGGTTCAATTTAAAGGGGTAAGAAAAAATGATTGCACGTACCTTGGTGTTTTTTGCCGGGCTTTCCATGTCTTTGCTGGCGTTCGCCCAGCCTTCTCTCAATCTTGCAGGCTATACGCTGGGTTACCAGTTCAGGCTGCCTGGGCAGCCCGGCATGGCCGCAGAAGCATCGGCAATTACCTACAACTGGGATACCGGCACTTTGTTTGTTGTCGGCGACGAGGCCGAGGCCATCGTGGAAGTGACCAAAACCGGCGAGGTGGTGGGTTCCATGAAGCTTAGTGGTTTTGACGATACCGAGGCGCTGACGTATATAGGCAATGGCCAGTTTGCACTGGGCGAAGAACGTACGCAAAGCCTGTTCAAGATTACTTACCAGGCCGATACCACAGTAAGCCGCCTCGATAGCCTGCCAGCTTATTCATTCGGCGCTTACAGCAATAATGAGGGATTGGAAGGTATCAGCTGGGATCCGCGCGATAACACCTTCATCGCGGTCAAGGAAAAGAATCCGCAGGCCATCTATAACGCCAGTATCGATTTCAATGATGGTAGCGGCAGCCACGGTATTCTGTTCAATGCCTCTTTGCTGGGCGTGCTTGATCTGGCGGATGTACAGGTATTGGCTACCGTGCCTTCCTTCCTTGGCACTGGCCTTGAAGACAATCTGCTGGTGATCAGCCAGGAATCGCGCTTGCTGCTTGAGGTTACCCGCACGGGCGAAATCCTTGGCTCCATTGATCTGCGTTTCCTCACCGGTACCGCGGAAGGCGTCACCATCGATGAAAACGGCATTATCTATATCACCCAAGAGCAACCGGGAGTGTTTGTGTTCCTGCCCCCAACACCAGCCGTGCCTGAGCCAGAAACATATGCATTGATGCTGGCAGGTTTGGGCTTGCTGGGTTTTGCTGCACGCCGTCGTCGTAATGATCCGAGTGTTTTGTAGTTCCTGTGTTGTACCCCATTAATATTCTTAAATCAGAGAGGTTATCATGAGTGTTATCAATAAATTGATTGTTGCCGGTGTTGTGGCCCTAAGCGCATTTTCCGCTGTTCCTGCGTTAGCTGCTAATCCATACAATGTCTATATTACCGAGTGGTCTTATCAAAGCGCCCATTCCAGCGAGCTGGGTGAATATATCGAGCTTTCGAACCTTGGTACAACAGATGTCGATTTCACCAACTGGAGCTATGACGACGATAGCCGCAATAGCCTGACATTCAACCTTTCCGACTTCGGTATCGTGAAGGCTGGCGAGTCTGTCATCGTGACAGAAATCGGCGCTGACGAATTCCGTGCCCGTTGGGGCCTGGATGACTCCGTCAAGGTAATTGGTTTTTTGAACCCCAACCTTGGCCGTGCTGATGAAATCAATATCTACGACAATGAACTGAACCTGGTAGACCGCCTGACCTATGGTGATAACACTATTGGCGGGATCCGTGCTCGTTACAATAGCGGTATTCCTACCAGCGTTGATGTGCTTGGTGCTAATAACGTACAAGGTTGGGTATTGTCCCAGGTTGGCGATTCCGAAGGCTCCTGGCGCTCCACCGTGGGCGATATTGGTAGCCCAGGCCAGACCAACCTGACTATTGCCGCCGTACCTGAGCCAGAAACTTATGCCTTGATGCTGGCTGGCCTTGGCCTGGTTGGTTTTGCTGCACGTCGTCGCAAGGCTGCTTAAAATATTGTTTTAATGAATGAAAGCGGCTCTCCTAATGGAGAGCCGCTTTTTTTATTTTCTTTAGGGCGAGTGCAGTAATGCCAAGTGTTGCTTTTGACCTTTGGGTTTCCGTTTGGCTGCACCGAGTAGCGCAAGTGCTGGATGGATTAGGGCTTCCGTCTGTCTGAGCAAAGCAAGTTCAGAAAGACCCCATTCGGTACGAGCAACGCAGGGTGCCTGAAGCGAAGCTTCAGGTCGCAGGCAATCGGGGTCGCCTTTTGGCCTCGCCGAAACTGTATCTTTTCTTTTGGCGAAGCAAAAGTAAAGGTATTCGCTAGCAGGCAAAAGGCAATCGTTTAATTATTTGCGATATGGGGCAAAGCGATTGCCGTTAAAACTCAAAAATTTCTGGTCTTAACCCATATTGCTATTTCCGAGAGGATGGATTTCGCCCCGCCGGGCGAGTCCATTTCTTTTGTCTCGCCAAAAGAAACAGGACCAAAGAAAACAAGCGTGAGCGAAGTTTCGGCGCTAGTCAAAAGGCGACCCAACTGCCCACGACTTCCCCTGTGCTGCTCACTTGTAGCGGGACTGTCAGAACTCGCTTCGCTCAGACATGCTGCCAGCCTGTTTCCGCTACAAGCTCCGCTGCTCGGCGCGGTCACATGGGAGGGAAAGTCAGGCCTGCACTTGGCATCGCTGCGTTTGCCTTTGTGTATATGTCGTTTTAGCGTTTAAGCATCGGCTTCAGGTATTTGCCGGTGTAGCTTGCCTTGGTATTTGCAACTTCTTCCGGTGTGCCGCAGGCAATCATGGTGCCTCCGCCGTCGCCGCCTTCGGGACCCATGTCAATGATCCAATCTGCAGTTTTGATCACGTCAAGGTTGTGCTCGATGATGACGATGGTATTGCCGTGATCTCGCAGGCGGTGCAGGACGTCCAGCAGAAGCTGGATGTCGGCAAAGTGGAGGCCTGTGGTTGGCTCATCAAGGATGTACAGGGTGCGGCCTGTATCGCGCTTTGACAGTTCAAGCGCCAGTTTGACACGCTGTGCTTCACCACCTGATAGCGTTGTTGCTGATTGCCCCAGGGTGATATAGCCCAGGCCTACATCCAGCAGCGTTTGAAGTTTGCGCGCGACCACGGGGACAGCATCAAAAAATACTCTCGCCTGTTCCACAGTCATCTCCAGCACTTCACGGATGTTTTTGCCCTTGTACTGGATTTCCAGGGTTTCGCGGTTGTAACGGTGGCCCTTGCAGACGTCGCAAGGCACGTATACGTCGGGCAGGAAGTGCATTTCAACGCGGATGACGCCATCGCCCTGGCAGGCTTCGCAGCGGCCGCCCTTGACGTTGAATGAATAGCGGCCAGGACCATAGCCCCGTGCACGGCTTTCCGGTACGCCGGCAAACAAGTCCCGTATGGGAGTAAATAAACCCGTGTAGGTGGCGGGATTGGAGCGGGGTGTACGTCCAATCGGGCTTTGATCTACATCCACGACTTTGTCGAAAAACTCCAGGCCCTGGATTTCCCCGTAAGGTGCAGGTTCAGTGGAACTGCCGTACAAGTGCTTGGCCACAGCGCGGTAAAGCGTGTCGTTGATCAATGTCGATTTGCCAGAGCCGGAGACGCCGGTTACACATGTGAGCAGCCCAACCGGTAATTCCATGCTGACTTGCTTGAGGTTGTTGCCGGTAGCATTGACCAGCTTGAGCCAGCGTTCTGGGTCGGGAGCATGACGCTTCTTGGGAACGGCTATTTCCTTTGTTCCGCTCAGGTATTGTCCGGTCAGTGAGTGTTCGTTTGACTGGATTTCAGCAGGAGTGCCAGCGGCGACGATGTTGCCGCCATGTTCCCCAGCGCCGGGGCCGATATCCACCACATAGTCCGCTGCCATGATGGCATCCTGGTCGTGTTCGACCACGATGACGCTGTTGCCTATGTCCCGCAGCCTGACCAGTGTTTCAAGCAGGCGGTCATTGTCGCGCTGATGCAGGCCGATGGAGGGTTCATCCAGTACATACATGACACCAGTAAGGCCAGAGCCTATCTGAGACGCAAGGCGGATGCGCTGCGCTTCACCACCGGACAGGGTTTCGGCAGAGCGGGAGAGCGAGAGGTATTCCAGACCAACATTGGTGAGAAATTTCAGACGGTTGCCGATCTCCTTGACGATTTTGTCTGCAATGGCCAATTTCTGACCTGTCAGTTCGATTTCTTCAAAGAAAGTGAGTGCTTGCCTTAAAGGTGCTTCGCATACTTCGTGAATGTTTTTCCCACCGACCTTCACATGCCTTGCTTCGCGGCGCAGGCGCGTCCCGCTGCATTCCGGGCAGGACTGGGAGTTCAGGTATTTCGAGAGTTCCTCGCGCACCGTGACGGAATCTGTTTCGTGATAGCGGCGTTGCAGATTGTTCAGGATGCCTTCGAATGTGTGGCTCTTTTCATAGAGTTTTCCACGTTCATTGAGGTACTGGAAAGTGATGGTTTCCTTGCCGCTGCCGTGCAGTAAGACATGTTGTATATGCTCGGACAGTGCTTCAAATGCAGTTTCAAGCTCGAATTGATAATGACTGGCCAGGCTTTGCAGCATCTGGAAATAAAACTGGTTGCGCTTGTCCCAGCCTTTGATTGCACCGCTGGCAAGAGAAAGATGGGGGAAGGCAACCACCCGCTTGGGATCAAAAAAGCTGATCTGCCCCAGGCCATCGCATTTGGGACATGCGCCCATCGGGTTGTTGAAGGAAAACAGCCGTGGCTCCAGTTCCGCTAGTGAGTAATCGCATACCGGGCATGAGAACTTGGCGGAAAAGAGATATTCCTTGCCTGTATCCATTTCCATGGCCACTGCCTTGCCTTCGGCCAGGCGCAATGCAGTTTCGAACGATTCGGCAATCCGCTGTTTCATGTCGGCGCGGATCTTGAGCCGGTCCACCACTACATCCACATTATGTTTCACGGTCTTCGTCAGTTTGGGCACTGCATCCAGCTCGTAAATCTCCCCATCTACCCGTACCCGCACAAAGCCCTGGGCCTTCAATTCCTCAAACAGGTCCAGTTGTTCGCCCTTGCGGTTGCTGACAACCGGTGCCAGGATCATGAGCTTGGTGTCTTCTGGCAAGGCCAGTACGCTGTCCACCATTTGCGATACGGTCTGGGCTTCCAGCTTGATGCCATGGTCCGGGCACTCTGGATCGCCGGCGCGGGCGTAGAGCAGGCGCAGGTAATCGTGAATTTCAGTCACCGTGCCTACAGTGGAGCGCGGATTGTGCGAGGTGGATTTCTGCTCGATGGAGATCGCCGGGGAAAGGCCTTCAATCAGGTCTACATCTGGCTTGTCCATGCGCGCGAGGAATTGCCGCGCATAGGCGGAAAGCGATTCAACATAGCGTCGCTGGCCTTCCGCGTACAAGGTGTCGAATGCCAGCGATGACTTGCCGGACCCGGAAAGCCCGGTAATGACGATCAGCTTGTTACGGGGCAAGTCCAGTGAAACATTTTTCAGGTTGTGCGTGCGCGCACCGCGTATGCGTATGTATTCCATGTATGTAAGTCGTAGACCTGTCGGTTTAATTTTAACGAGGGTGGGGCAACCTGTTAATATACGCAACTTCGCCTGTTTAATTCAATGATTTTTAATGTCACAGTCTGAACGCATGTCCGCTGTCGAGCTGCGGGCCACCCTGGGCTTGGCCTCCATTTATGGCCTGCGCATGCTGGGGATGTTCCTGATCCTGCCGATTTTTGCCATTTATGCAGAAACGCTGCCGGAAGGGCATGATCATTTCTATATCGGTTTGGCACTTGGTGCCTATGGCCTGACCCAGGCTATTTTCCAGTTGCCTTTCGGCATGGCATCCGACCGTTTTGGCCGCAAGAACATGATCTACATCGGCCTGTTGATTTTTGCCGCCGGCAGTTTTGTTGCCGCTTTCGCGACAGATATCCATATGGTGATCATCGGCCGTGCCATCCAGGGCGCGGGTGCCGTATCCGCTGCCGTGACCGCCATGGTGGCAGATCTCACGCGGGAAGAGCACAGGACCAAGGCCATGGCCATGATAGGTGGCACTATCGGCATTACCTTTGCGTTATCGCTGATTCTTGGCCCTACCCTTAACCAGTGGATAGGCGTGCCTGGTATTTTTGCCCTGACTGGCGTGCTGGCGTTGCTGGCCATGCTGGATATCAAGTACCTGGTGCCTGATCCGCAAGTCAGCCGCTTTCATTCCGACACCCAGGCGGCACCTGCCAAGCTCAGTTCCGTGTTGAAAAACACACAGCTGCTACGCCTGAATTTTGGCATTTTCGCCTTGCATGCATCGCACATGGCCATGTTTGTGGTGGTGCCGTTTGCCATCAAGCAAACCAGCGGCATGAGTGAAAACGACCACTGGATGATTTATTTGCCTATCATGGTGATTTCCCTGGTGTTGATGGTGCCAGCCATCATCTATGGCGAAAAAAAGGCCAAGCTTAAACAGGTATTCATCGCGACTGTCCTGACCATGTTGGCAGCAGAGATCGCCTTTGGCCTGCTGATTGACAGTTTCTGGGGCATAGTCGCCTCACTGACGACATTTTTTATTGCGTTCAATGTGCTGGAGGCCATCATGCCTTCAACCATTTCCAAGCAGGCGCCGGGCGAAGCCAAGGGGACGGCAATCGGTGTGTTCAACACCGCGCAATCGCTGGGTATTTTTGTCGGTGGTGTATCCGGTGGTTTGCTATCATCTAACTACGGGTATTCAGCAGTCTTTGTCTTCTGTAGCATATTGATGCTGTTGTGGCTGGTCATCGTGATGACCATGCAGCCGCCTGCCGCGGTCAAGAGCAAGATGTATCATTTGCCTGAAGGCTATGCACAGGATGCGGCACAACTGTCCAGAAAGCTGGCAGCTTTGCCGGGTGTTCGTGAATCTGTAGTATTGCCTGCTGAAGGCATGGTGATATTGAAAGTAGACATGCAGGCAAGCTGGGATGAATCCGCAGCACTGCAATTAATAAGGGGTTAAAGATGGCATCGGTCAATAAAGTAATTTTAGTCGGCAACCTGGGGCGTGATCCGGAAGTCCGCTATATGCCCAATGGTGAAGCGGTCTGCAATTTCAGCATAGCGACTACCGACAACTGGAAAGACAAGAACGGCCAGCGTCAGGAACGTACTGAATGGCACAATATTGTCATGTATCGCAAACTGGCGGAAATTGCAGGCGAGTACCTGAAAAAAGGCCGTCCGGTATATGTGGAAGGACGCCTGCAAACGCGCAAATGGCAAACCAAGGAAGGCCAGGATCGTTACACCACCGAGATCATTGCCGACCAGATGCAAATGCTCGGCGGCCGTGAAGGCGGTGGTGGTGGCAATGCCAGCTATGAGGGTGGCGGTGATGACTTCAACCAGGATTACAGCGGGCAGTCTGCCCCTAGACAGCAAGCTGCGGCCCCGGCACAGCGCCAGGCTCCAGCTGCCAAGCCGGCAGGTGGCAGCAATTTTGATGATTTCGAGGATGATATACCGTTCTAGAGGGTAGATGGATTTCTCAGGATTGTTGATCCAATCCATTGATAGATAAGCCCGGTTATTTTGAATAACCGGGTTTTTTATGCGAATGCCGTGACGGAATACGGCAATGGCGTGCCAGAACCTTCTATCTTCTGGATGCTGCTCTTGGAGCTGGCCGGTGTGGTAGTGCGCTGGCATCACAAGCGCGGGCAACGCTTCAAGTGGAATTATTAATTGTCTATAAATTGACGAGTTGTGGAAGGGAGGTATGAAGTTCGTAATCTGCTACCCAGCGTGCGAACTTCTCTGCTGGCAGCGGCTGCGAAAACCGGTAGCCTTGCACAAAGTTACAACCGCTTGACTCTGCCCAGTGCAGCTCAATGTCGGTTTCCACTCCTTCAGCCACCAGCTCCAGGGACATGCTGCGGGCAAGCGCTGCAATGGTCTTGATAATTTCGGCATTGACTGGCTCGTGTTCAATGCCTTTGATGAATGATTGATCAACCTTGAGGCGATCAATCGGGAATTTACGCAGATAGCTGAGGTTGGAATATCCGGTACCAAAATCATCTATTGCAAGCTTGATTCCAAGCCCATGCAATTTGCGCAATGTGCGCATGACCGCATCGGCATCCTGCATAAACATGCTTTCTGTCAGTTCCAGTTCAAGGTAGCTCGGGTTGATGCCAGTGTCGCGAATGATTTTCTCTACAACATCGCAGAAATTGCTTTGATAAAACTGCATCGCGGAGATATTCACGGATATCCTCATGGGGTGCAACCCTGCACCCACCCAGGCCTGATGCTGGCGACAAGCTTCACGGATCACCCACTGCCCGATCGGCACGATCAGGCCGGTTTCCTCTGCTATCTCAATGAAATGAATCGGCGTCAGCAAGCCACGCTCGGGATGATGCCAGCGGATGAGGGCTTCCTTGCCTACGACCTTTCCGCTATCAAGGGCAACCTGCGGCTGGTAGAACAGCTCAAATTCATTGCGCTCTATGGCCAGGCGCAAATCGGTTTCCAGCGACATACGGTCCAGGGAATACAAACGCATGCCCGCGGTGTAATGACGATAGGTGTTGCGGCCGCTACGCTTGGCTTCGTACATGGCTGCATCTGCCTTTACCAACAGGTTATTGGCATCTTCATCATCTCTTGGATAGGTAGTGGTGCCTATGCTGGCAGAAATGAAGACTTCCCGTCCCATGATGTGCTGTGGCAGCTTGAGCGAGTCAAGAATGCGCCAGCATAGTTTGTCCAGGTCTTGCTGGCCGCTGATGTCATCGACAATGATGGTGAATTCATCGCCGGAAAGCCGAGCGACCGTATCCGTTTCGCGTGAGCAGCGCGTCAGTATGGTGGCTACTGTGATCAGTAATTGATCACCGAAAGCGTGACCCATGGAGTCATTGAAGTGCTTGAACTTGTCCAGATCTATGAATAGCAGTCCCAGCTTGGATTGCTTTCGATTGGCTTCGGCAATGGCCATGGACAATCTGTCCATGAACAACACCCGGTTGGGCAGTTTTGTAAGCTGGTCAAAGTGTGCCAGATAAAACAGGTTGTCCTGTTTCCGCTGGGTAATCTCGTCCAGCAGGTCATGCCCATTGGCAATGCCCATATATTGGTCATGCTCGGTGACAATGAAGCCACTGACCATATGCTGCATGCCTGCATCAATAATGATGCGGGAAATATCGTCTATGGAGGTCTGGCTGGTGACGATCAGTGGTTTGGTATTCATGAACTCGCTAATCGGCTTTTTACCGTAAATCTCATGCGTGTATGGTTTTATAAAGGTTTCAACGAAAGCATGCCTCTCCACAATACCCACGGGAACATTCAATGTATTGACGACCGGCAAGGCAAAGATGTGCGGGTATTCCTGGAAAATGGCCAGGACACTGAGGCATGGCATTCTGTCTAGTACCGGTTCCACTGTACGCAACAGGCGTTTTACCGTGGGATTGTCGTCGCTTCTGATAAAGCGGAATGATTTTGTGATATTCATGGCTTGGAAAAGCAGCTGCAGCGGGCTTTCTGGTTGTCAGGGACATATCGATCGAGGATCGTATTCCTGACAGATTATGCATAGCCATGTTGCAGAATTGTGAATGAGGAGAAGTGTTCAGACCTGGTTGAATGGGGCTGGAATGGCAGGCAGGTTTTAATGAAAACGTCATAAAGCATGGTTATGCTTTGCGGCAAATCTACCTTAAAAAGGCTGGGCAGGCCTGTCATCCGCAATGAACAATCCTATATTAATTTTTCGTCGCCATGCAGGCTTTACCTTGCTTGAACTGCTGGTGGTGCTGGTCATCCTTGGGCTGTTGGTCGGTTATGTGGCACCCAAGTATTTTGCCCAGCTCGGCAAATCGGAAGTGAAGACGGCACGTGCGCAAATTGGCGCGCTGGAAAAAGCGCTGGATCAATACCGGCTGGACGTCGGTCATTATCCTGCCAGCGAGCAGGGCTTGGCGGCATTGAATACGGCGCCTGCTGGTGAAACCAAGTGGGCAGGGCCTTATCTGCAGAAAACCGTGCCTAATGATCCCTGGGGCAGGCCTTACATCTTCAAGTCGCCGGGGGAGCATGGGGATTTTGACCTGTTTTCGTTAGGCAAGGATGGTCAGCCCGGTGGCACTGACGACAATGTCGATATCGTGAACTGGTGATATGCGTTACCAGGTACGGGCGATCACCGGCGGACAGCTGGTCTCTCTTGAGCTGGAAGCCCAGCATGCAGAAGATGCGGCGGCGCAGGCGCGCAGCCAGGGCTATGAAGTCCTTTCCACCAAGGCAGAGTCTAAAGGCCTGCGCAAAAGCAAGCGTACCCGCTTTCCCCTTCTTTTGTTCAGCCAGGAGCTGCTTTCATTATTGAAGGCTGGCTTGGGCCTGGTTGAGTCGCTGGAAGGCATTGCCGAGAAAGAGCAGCGGCCTGAAGTGGCCAGTATTCTGCGCGGCATTCTTGAGGCCTTGTATCGTGGCCAGACCTTATCCAACGCACTGACAGCCTATCCGCAAGCCTTCCCCGGGCTTTATGCCTCCATGATCAAAGCCAGCGAGCGTACTGGCGATTTACCCGAATCCTTGATGCGATATATCGGTTATGAGCAGCAGGTGGAAGTGTTGCGCAAGAAGTTGGTGGCTTCCTCAATTTATCCCTTCCTGCTGATGACGGTCGGCGGCCTTGTCGTGCTGTTCCTGCTGGGCTATGTGGTGCCGAGGTTTTCGCAGATCTATGCTGATGTTGGTGATAACCAGCCGTGGATGCTTAAGATTGTATTGGGCTGGGCTGGCATGATGGAGGCACATGGGAAGACGTTATTGATGGTTGCTGTAGCCGCCGTGGCGGCCTTTATCTATGCCTTGATGCAGCCTGCCATACGCGGGCGCATGATGGCCTTGCTCTGGCGCATGCCCGGCATTGGCGAGCAGATGCGGGTGTTCCAGCTTGCCAGGTTTTACCGCACGCTGGGAATGCTGTTGGAGGGCGGCATTACAGTATCCCAGGCGATGGAAATGGCGCGCGGGCTATTGACCGCTTCATTCCACGATAGCCTGGGCAGGGCGTCCGCGCTGATACGCGAGGGCCGGTCCATTTCCGAGGCAATGGAGTCTGCCGGACTGGTGACGCCGGTTTCACTGCGCATGTTGCGCGTAGGCGAGAAAAGCGGCGATATGGGCCGCATGATGGAGCATATCGCGACGCTGCATGACGAGGAGATCGCCCGTTGGCTGGAGTGGTTTACCCGGCTGTTCGAGCCTTTGCTGATGATCTTTATCGGCCTCATTATCGGGGCGGTGGTCGTGATGCTCTATATGCCGATTTTTGAGCTGGCCGGGAGCCTGCAATGAATCTGGAAACGCCGGTGCTCTTTTCCCGCGAGCATATGCAGCAGGCCCGCTCGCTGGCTGCCAGCAGTGGCCACCCATTGATAGAGATGCTGCAGAACGTGGCTGACCTGCAGGATGCCGATTTCGGGCAGGCACTAGCGCAAGCGACAGGTTTGCAGTCGCTTGCCATGGATGAGCTGCATCGGATGCAGCCAGCGTTCGACGCCATGAGCTTCAGCCTGGCCAGCCGCTATCAGTGCCTGCCATTGCGAGATGGTGAGCACTTGCTGCTGGTGGTATCCAATCCATTCGACAACACGGTATTCGACTGGGCTACCGAGTGGCTGCCTGCAGGATTTTCCACCTGCCTTGCGCATTTCACTGATATCCAGGCCTATCTCAGCCGCCACGAGGAAAGCATGCGCGCCATGGATGGCAGCATGCTGGCTGGCAATGAGATCAGCGAGGCCAGGGCAACGGATGTGGAGCACCTGAGCCTGCAAAGTATCAATGCCGATAGCAGCCCGGTAATACGGATGGTGAACTCCACGCTGTATGACGCATTGAAGGCGGGTGCCAGCGATATTCACATGGAGAGCGTTGCCGCCGGGCTGGTAGTCAAGTACCGCATTGACGGCGTGCTGGCCCATGTCGGAAGCATGCAGGGGGCTGACATGGCGGAACAGGCCATCTCCCGCGTCAAGATACTGGCAGAGCTGGATATTGCAGAGCGGCGGGTGCCGCAGGATGGCCGTTTCAAGGTCATGATGCAGGGACGTGACGTGGATTTCCGTGTCTCCATCATGCCCAGTATCTACGGCGAGGATGCGGTGTTGCGCGTGTTGGACCGCAAGTCGCTCTCAGACCAGGCCAAGGGACTGTCCCTCAAGCAGCTCGGGTTTGATGACTACATCATCGAGGAGTTTCGCCACCTTGTCAGCGAGCCTTATGGCATGGTGCTGGTCACCGGCCCTACAGGTTCCGGCAAGACCACCTCGCTCTATGCTGCCATCAGCGAAGTGAATCACGGCCATGACAAGATCATCACGATTGAAGACCCGGTGGAGTATCAATTGCCCGGCGTGCTGCAGATCCCGGTCAATGAAAAGAAGGGCCTGACTTTTGCACGGGGGCTGCGTTCCATCTTGCGGCACGATCCTGACAAGATCATGGTGGGGGAAATCCGTGACCCGGAAACAGCACAGATTGCCGTGCAGTCGGCCCTGACAGGTCACTTGGTATTTACCACCCTGCACGCCAATAACGTATTTGATGTGATCAGCCGTTTTCTGCATATGAACGTGGAGGCATACAGCCTGGTGGCAGCCCTCAATGGCGTGATGGCGCAGCGCCTGGTGCGCCTGGTCTGCCCGCATTGCGCTGAAGATGTGACGCCCAGTGATGAATTGATGGTGCAATCACGTCTGAAGCGCGAGGAGACGGCGCATTATCGTTTCCGCCAAGGCAAAGGCTGCGGCCATTGCCGCGGCAGTGGCTATCGCGGCCGCAAGGCGATTGCCGAGTTGTTGGCGCTGGATGACGAATTGCGCGAGATGATCATTGCGCGCGAGCCTTTGAGGAAACTGAAGGATGCCGGCCGTGCGCGCGGCATGAAGAGCTTGCGCGAGGCAGCGCTCGAGTCGGTGGCACGTGGCGAGACCACCCTGGAGGAGATCAACCGTGTCACCTTCGTGGCTTGAGCAATGGCGGCCTCGCCGCTTGTTGTCTTCCATTACATTGGCCCTTTATCCGGACCGTATTGTCTGGCTGCGTACCAGGCGCGGATTGAATATCCAGGTGGAAGATAAAGGCATACTGGAGATTGCCACGGCCAATGGCGCATGGCAGCCGGTGCTGGAAAGCCTGCCCCAGGCCCTGAGCCAGGCTGGTGCAGGCGGGTTGTCGGCCAGGGTATTGATTTCCAATCATTTCATGCGCTACGCGATTGTGCCCAACCCTGATGGCGCAACCAGCCGTGCAGAAAGGCAAAGCCTTTGCCGGTATGCGTTTGAACGTGTGCACGGGGCTGCAGTGGCAGACTGGGAGTTGCAGCTGAGTCTCGCTGCTGTCGGCGGGAGCGCGCTAGCAAGCGCCCTGGACCGTGAATTGACGCAGATGTTGCGCTTACACCTGAAGTCTGCCGGGGCCAGCCTGGTATCGGTACAGCCCTATTTGATGGCTGCCTATAACCAGTCAGCCAGCCCGGCTGGCGATGGCATATTTGCGCTGGCGGAGCCGCAGCGCCTATGCCTGCTCGCATGGCAATCAGGTAGCTGGGTTGCTGTGCAGCAACAGCGCGCGGGTGCAGACTGGCCAGTGCTGTTGCAAAGCCATGTCTCACGTTTGCGCATGCAGTTTGAATTACCTGCGGATACGCCGGTACAAGTCTGTGCGCTGGAGTCTGCCTCCACTGCCAGCCTGCTCGCTGGATCGCATCATACATTGGTGAAACCGGGGTTGCCTGCTCGTTTGCAATCTGCCATCGGCAACGATTATTTTGGCGCTGCGCTGGTGCTGTCGGTATGAGGACAGCAATAAAAATCCAGCTTGATTATGCAGATCAACACCATTTATGGCGTCTGTCCAATTGGTTGTTTGGCGCGACATTGCTGCTGGCGCTATTGGTTGGCTGGAAATCTGTCGAGATGCGAGATCAGCGCGATGCCTTGCAGCAGGAGTTGAGTACCCGGCAGGCAGCGGCGCGTCCAGTAGAAGTTCAGAAAATCAAGCCGGAAGCTTTGTCAGCTGGGCAGAAAATGCAGATCAAGCAGGCCAACCTGGTGCTGGAACAGTTAGGTCGCCCCTGGCCTGCCATGCTTGGTCGGCTGGAACAAGCCATTAGTGTGGATGTGGCCATTCTCTCCATACGCCCGGATGCGGGCAAGGGGCGCTTGCGACTCAGTGGTGAAGCCAAGGATATCCCAGCATTGCTGGCTTATATCAAGCGCTTGGAACTGATCCCTGAAATGAGGGATGTGGTGCTGGATAAGCATGAAATCATCGAAGAAGCACAAGGGACTGGAGTAAGCCGCTCTGTGCAATTTGGCATCAGTGCGCGCTGGAGTCAGGTGTCATGACCGCTGCGCTGAATCGATCGTTGGAGTTCAGCAGGCTTACCTGGAGTTTGCGCCGCGTGTATTTTCGACTGGGCTGGCAAGGCGTCTCGGTGATTGTACTGGCATTGCTTGCCAGCGTGCTGATTGCTGGTGTCATCCTCCCGGTGCGTGGAGAACTCAAGGATATGCAGGAGCAGCTCAAGCAGTCATATCGCCAGCAACCAAAAACGCAGGTGGCGGTTGTCACGCCTGAGCAGGGCCTGGAAAAAGAGTTAGCGACGTTTGAAGCCAGATTTTCTGGCATAGAGCAGCTGAGCGATGAGCTCGGCGTGCTGTTCCGCCTGGCGCAGGGACATGGCCTGGAAGTGCATAAGGGCGAATACACACTGGTGGAAAAAAAACAGGGGGTATTGCGCAGCTTTGAAGCCAATGTGCCGGTGGTTGGCAGTTATCAGCAGGTTAAAGCATTGGTGCTGGACATCCTGGACAGCCTGCCCAATGTGGCCTTGGACGAATTGAGCTTCGAGCGCGGGGAAGTGGCGGAAAACCAGGTGAAAACACGCTTGCGCCTAGTGTTCTTTATCAGGAAGCGTGCGTCATGAATACCTTCACCAAGCGTCAATGGGGCATGGCGCTTGCCTTGTTGGCAACAATCGCGTTGGTATTTTCCATGGAGGATAGTGACGACGGTGATTTATTGGCTGTTGAGCGCAAACCGATTGCGGTGGTTGATCGTCCTGCAGGGCCTGATATTCCGCATGCTGATGCTCGCCAAGCTGAAACGAGCCATGATCAATACCTCAACTGGCAGGCGCTGCAGGGCAGAAAATTCCAGGGAGAATCTATCCAAGAAGCTGATCTGTTCAAATCGCACAGCTGGTATGTGCCTCCGGTGAAAACCGCGGAAGAACTGGCCCCTCCCGCGCCAGTGGCACCTGAGCCGTCCTTTGCCTATATCGGCAAACTGGAAGACGGGCCTGGCGGGACAGTGATATTGCTGGCTTCGACGACCCGGCTCTACTCCGTCGCGGTGGGAGAATCGATAGACCGCAGCTGGCGCCTTGATAAAGAGGATGACAACAGCCTGCAGCTGACATACCTGCCGCTCAATCTGGGCAAAACCTTGCTCAAGAAAAAAAATCTGGCCGTGACTGCTGGTCCTGCCGGCCACCTACCGGGTAATCCGGATGATTTACAGGGGAATCTTTAAATGCGGTTGAGTTTTACGTGGCACAGTCTTGCTTACCTCTTGTGTGCGGTCTTGTCTGGCTGCGCGCTGACTCCGTGGCCCAAGCCTGGGTTTCCTGGAGATACGCCTGAGGAAAAGATTGCCAACACGCGCAAGCTGCACGAAAAAAAGCCGGAAAGCCTGCCGGAAAAAAAGAATATGCTGGTGGCCAGGGAACAGGGCGTCACCCAGTTATTGACGGAGGCGGAAGCCGCCTTGCGCGATAACCGCATGGCGGATGCAGGCGAGCTTTACCAGCGTGTGCTGGCAATTGATCCTGATAACCCGCGTGCGCAGTCCGGCAAGATATTGATCGATAGCCAGCGCAAGCATGCCGAGATGGTGGATGTCGCCACCAGCCTGCTGGAAAAAAATGAAGTAGAGGAAGCGCGGGATAAATTGCGCCAGGTATTGCTGGAGGCACCAAATCATGAAGCCGCGCTTAGGCTGCAGCGCGAAATAAAACAGAAGCGTGCCACTGTGCGCATGGAGCCGCCACGCCTGAAACCGGCATTCAACAAGCCGGTGACGCTGGAATTGCGCGATGCCAATATCAAGATGGTGTTTGAGGCATTGTCGCGTGCCACCGGCATTAATTTCATTTTGGACAAGGACATCAAGCCCGAGACCAAGGCGACGGTATTTATCAAGAAAGCGCCGATAGAAGACGCCATAGAAATGGTGCTGGCGACTAATGGGCTGCAGAAAAAGGTGCTGTCGGAAAATACGGCACTGGTGTTCCCCAACACCGCTGCCAAGCTCAAGGATTACCAGGACCTGGTGATACGCAGTTTTTACCTCACCAATGCCAAGGCCAAGGATGTCTCCGCCATGGTCAAGACCATGCTCAAGACCAAGGATATCCACACGGATGAGCGCCTCAACATGATCGTGATCCGCGATACGCCCGATGTCGTACGCATTGCTGAAAAGCTGGTGGCCGCGAATGACCTGGCCGACCCGGAAGTGATGCTGGAAATAGAGGTGATGGAAGTCACGCGCGAGCGCCTGCAGGAGCTAGGCATCGAGTATCCCACTTCGCTGACTGCATCGGCTGGACTGTCAATCGAGGCAATGCGCAGCAACAACTCCAGCACTTATTTGTTTGATGCCAACCCCAGCCTGAATTTCAGGAAAACCACCGGCGATGTCAATATCCTCGCCAATCCGCGCATACGGGTGCGCAACAACGACAAGGCACAGGTGCTGGTCGGCGACAAGGTGCCCGTCATTACCACGGTGGCGACGGCTGGCGTGGGATCTTCTCAAACTGTCCAGTACATCGACGTGGGCCTCAAGCTGGAAGCCGAGCCGCGCATTACACTGGATGACTTCGTCAATATCAAGATTGCGCTGGAGGTTTCTTCCCTGGGCAGCTCAACCACGCTCAGCGGCGGCGGCGTGGTCTACCAGATAGGCACCCGAAATGCGAGCACGCTGCTACGTCTGAAGAATGGTGAGACGCAGATTCTTGCCGGGCTGATCAATGACGAGGAACGCAAGAACACCAGCCGCTTGCCCGGCCTGGGCGATATTCCCTTGCTGGGACGCTTGTTCTCCAACCAGATTGATAACCGCAAGAAAACCGAGATCGTGCTCGCGATCACGCCACGCGTAGTCAACAACATCAGCCGTCCTGAGTCCGAGGTGATGGAGTACTGGTCTGGGACCGAAACCGGCATTAGCGACCATCCCCAGATCGTGGCGCCAGGCACCGGCAGTGGCACCATGACGACGCGCGAGATCATGATGCAGCGTTTACAGCCGGCGGAAACTCCACCTGAGCCTGCTGCAGAACCGGAGGCGGTCCAGACGGAAAGCAATGACCTGAGCCAGGACAACTTCATGTCCACGCAACCCAAGCCGGTTGTGCCGCCGGTGGCGCCACCTGTAGTAGTACCGCCCCAGCCTCAAAGGTAAAACGGCATGAGCATGCGTCATCAGGTGCAGTTCCGGGGATTTACGCTGATAGAGCTGGTAGTGACGCTGACGATAGTCAGCATACTTGCCACCGCCTTGATCCCGCTGGGGCAGTGGAGCGTCAAGCGGCAGCAGGAGGCCGACTTGCGCATTGCATTGCGTGAAATACGCACGGCGATAGATGCTTATAAAAAAGCGGTGGAAGAAGGCAAGATTATTGTCACAGCTGAAGAAACCGGTTATCCGCCCAACCTTGAAGTGCTGGCTAAAGGGGTGCCTGATGCCAGCAGCGAGAAAAAGCGCATGATTCGCTTTTTGCGCCGCCTGCCGCGCGATCCCATGTTTCCCGATCAGCATGCTCCCGCCCAAGAAACCTGGGGCAAGCGCAGTTATGAAAGTGCGCCGGATTCACTGCAGGCCGGTGCGGATGTATTTGACGTTTACTCGTTGAGCACGGCCAGCGGACTCAATGGCATAGCCTACCGGGAGTGGTGATGCGTAAGTCCCTTTTCAGAATACCTGCAAGCGGGTTCACCCTGGTGGAGTTGCTGGTGGTACTGGCCATCCTCATGTTATTGCTCACCGTGGCGGCACCGCGCTATTTCAATGGCGTGGACAGAGCCAAGGAGGCGGCGCTCAAGCAGACCCTCTATGTGGTGCGGGATGCCATAGACAAATTCCATTCCGATAATGCGCGTTATCCTGACTCATTAGAGGAGCTGGCTGAGCGTAAGTACATACGGACCATCCCGGTTGATCCCCTCACGGAAAGCGCTGAAAGCTGGATTGTAGTGCCGCCTGATGAGGAGTTGCCCGGCAATCTCTACGACTTGCACAGCGGAGCTGAAGGCACTGCCGCGGATGGCTCGCAGTATGGCGAATGGTAGGCCTGATAATCGCCATATGAAGCTCCATCATCATGGTGGAGCGCAGGGATTCACTTATATTGGATTGCTCATGATGATAGCAATCAGCGGCATTGGGCTTGCGGCCATCGGGCAGGCCTGGCATACCGCTTCACAGCGGGAAAAAGAGCAGGAACTTCTGTTTGCAGGGGAGCAGTTCAGGCAGGCGATTGCCCGTTATCATCAGGAGACACCCAGTCCGATCAAGGAATATCCTCCCACCCTGGCGGCGTTGTTGACAGACAAGCGCGGCCCCAAGCCCGCACATTACTTGCGCAGGATTTACATAGATCCGATGACGGCCAGCCAGGATTGGGGACTGGTCAAGGAGCAAGAGCGCATTGTGGGTGTATATAGCCGTTCCAGGCTCAAGCCATTCAAGCAGGACAATTTCAGTCAGTCACTGGAAGGGTTTTCAGGGGCCGAGAGCTATCAGGACTGGCGCTTTGTCGCCAACCAGAAATCAGAAGGCAGCAGCCAGGCAAACAATCGAGGCCTGCCTCAAGATACCAGCAATAACCCGACGATGCCCAATACAGCCGAGAACCCGCCGCCAGTGAATGCCGGAGCCAATGCTGACAAATATGCCGCTTGCGGCGCTACACTGGATGCTGCCCAACTGTCCTGCCACAGCGGTTGTGGTGCCTTGACGTCAACCGCTTGCCAGAGCTGCCTGGGGGCGGCATTTAGTAGCTATCGGCAGTGCTTGCGATAAGAGCGAGAACAGGCAAAGGCGATGGTGAGCGGGAAGATGCCAAGTCGCTGTGGTTCTTGGATCCCCGTCTGGCTGTGCCGAGTAGCGGAGGGCTGGATGGAATGGGACTTGCATGCATGTCTGAGCGATAGCGAGTTCTGCAAGACCCCATTCAGCGCGAGCAACGCAGGGAACCGGGAGCTTGGCTCCCGGCGCAGGTTCCGGGGTCGCCTTTTGGCTGCGCCGAAACTTCGTTTTCTTTGGTGCCTTTATTTTGGCGAAGTAAAAGAAAGACACTCGCTGGCAAGCGAAGAGCGTCTTCCCGCAGTTACAACCATTACTTTTATCCGGATTGTTTAACCCAATTATTTTGGATGTATCTCCTGACTGCACTTTAAATTCACTCAGGCCATATCTCTATGGCGAGAGGACAGATTTCGCCCCGCCGGGCGAGCCTATTTCTTTTGTCTCGCCAAAAGAAATGAGACGAAAGAAAAAGCGACCCAGCTGCCCGCGACATTCCCTGCGCTGCTCGCTTTCATCGGGCCTTGCAGAACTCGCTATCGCTCAGACATGCTGCAAGGCTATTTCCGCTGAAAGCTCCACTGCTCGGCGCGGTCAGATGGGTATCCAGGAACTACAGCGCTTGGCATCACTGATCGCTGCGCTTGCCCTCGGTTGTTTGGGTGTAGTTAATATGTGCCGCTGATGCGTTGATATGCCTGCAATACCCTGGGAACGTAAGCCTGGGTTTCTGCATAAGGAGGAATGATGTTGCCATGCCGTTTCACTGCGGCAGGTCCTGCGTTGTAGGCGGCCAGGGCCAGATGGATATCACCATTGAAGTCTCGTTGCAACTGGCTGAGGTAACGTGCGCCTGCCATGACATTCTGCGCCGGGTCATGCATGTTGTTGACGCCCAGCTGGCGTGCCGTGGCTGGCATCAGTTGCATCAATCCCTGGGCGCCTCGCCTGGAAAGCGCTTGTGCATTGTGGCCAGACTCAATCTGTATCACCGCATGCAGCAGCGCCGGGTCAATCGAGGTTTTTTCAGCGGCACGGGCGACTACCTGCATGTAAGGCAGTCTGTCTGGAGTGGTTTTTTTGCCATGATTGCTGGCGGCAGTGCCGTGTTCAGACAGCAGTAAGGCACAGGATACCTGCTCTTCTGTATTGCTGATATATACCTCTTCTCCTGCTTCCGCATGCAGGCAGATATCCGCCCGCGATTCAGGCATCAACGAAAGCCACACCCAGATGGCGATGATGAAAGAGGCTGGAAGTTTCAGGAACATGATCAAAGTCTGGTCTATCGCTGTAACAACCATGTGAACTATCACACTGGGTAAGGTAGTTCTTTGGGACTATCCGCGACATCCTTTTCTGTCACATGGAGTTGTTATAAAACCCCTGCAATATCAAATTGATGAATAAAAAAAACAGATTCCCAATAATGAAATACTAATGCCATACAGATTTCATCTGCATGCAACCTGTTATGCAGACAATACCTGGCTGGGAGGATGGTATTTTGCTGCAAGAATATTCAATCGGGGTTATGGATAACTACAATAAGGATCTGACGCCAGATCAGGCGAGTGCTTTTCTGGAAGTGGTGGATGCATCCTTGCGCATCAAGAAAAAAGCACAGTTCTTTTCCTGGCTGCAGGGCTATTTTCAGAGCCTGTTGCCGCATGAAGTGTTGTTGTGCGGCTTATCCATCGGGGTGGACAGGGCGTTTTCCCTGGAAAGTTTCAGCAGCACACGCTATGTGGCGCAGGAGCATGTGGGCATCGCCATGCATCCGCCGGATGGCGTGGTGCTGAATGCGATTTCCGCCTGGCAGGAGTCAGGCCAGCCTGTCCTGATAGATCCCTACTTGAGTCCCGGCAGTTTTGGCGGATTTGTTGTACCCAAGACGGATAGCGCCAACCTGCAAGCCAGCGAACTGCGCAATATCGTGGCGTATGGCCTGTCTTCGGCGGACGGCATGATCTCTTCCTTTTTCTGTTTCTCACGTATTGCCGGCGAGCTGGGCGCCAATCATGCCTACCTTCTGGAGTTGCTGGTGCCTTACCTGCACTCGGTGTTGATGCGCATCAGCGATGGAATAAGCAATGCCGGCGAGCTGCTGGGAGACAGTGCAATTGCCGGATTGATTACCACGCGTGAGAAAGAGATCCTGCAATGGGTGCACACCGGCAAGAGCAACTGGGAGATTGCCACCATTCTCGAAATCAGTCCGCTTACCGTGAAGAACCATATGCAAAACATCCTGCGTAAGCTGGATGTGCAGAACCGCAGCCATGCTGCTGCAAAAGCCTCGCGCCTTGGCCTGATTCGTCATTAGGCTTTTTCTCCATCAGTCTTGGATAACTTGGTGCTTTTGCTGCCATTTTCCATTGAGTCGCTACTGTATTCCTGCTGAAGCTCAACCTAGTCCTAAAGAACTAGGCGATCACCACAGCCACTTAACATTCCCTTCTTAAGATGCACCCAGTCGCGAGTTTTGAGAAGGCGCAGTTGGGTACGTTCGGTAGGGTGCGGCGTGACGAATGTAGCGGCTCAAAGATGTTTCGTAAGTTTTTTCTGCTTTAACTTTTATTTCGGGAGTAATGACAATGAATATCAAGATGAAGGCCTTGGTGGCTGCTGCAGTTGCAGTTATGAGCGTTTCTGGTGCTGCTAATGCTGCATTGGATTCTTCAGTAAGTGGCGTTGGTAACAATAGCAGCTTAGTGTTAACACTGTTCGATCGTGCCAATAACGTATCTGCTACGTTTGATTTGGGATTTAACTACCAGACTTTTGCCGTGGGTGGTGTTGAGTCATCTTCCAGCTTTAGCTGGAACTTGGCCTCAGGTGATTACGCTGATGCTTGGAATAGCTTCCTTTCGATTGCTGACGTTTCTAGTATTAAGTGGGGTGTAGCTGCAGGTGACCACCTTGGTGCTGTGAATCAACTCGGTTCTAAAGGATTTATTACTACTTACAACACTAGCCTCAGCAGCGCACCGACTACAAATTTTGTGTATTCACAGTTCCAGTCACCTTTGACAGGACTGGCTGACTACATTAATGCCAACAACGAACTGGGTAACCACTCCAGTGTTGAAAATGGTGCCAGTGTTGCCACTTCCGGCAAAGCCTATGCTGGTAATTTTTATGGTGGCGATAAATTCTACAACCTGGGGCCAGTAGCACTTGACTTCTTGGGCACTGAGCAAGGTGTTGTTCAATACCTGACCTCTAACAGCGTTATTAGTCGCGGTGATGTTCTTGTGTATGACGCCACATTCAGCTTAGAGGCTGATGGTGTACTGCGTTACACAGTAGCTGCCGTACCTGAGCCAGAAACCTATGCTCTGCTGCTCGCTGGCCTGGCCCTGGTGGGTGCTGCTGCACGCCGTCGCAAGTCTGCTTAATTTCTGATGATGTTATGTGTGATTCCATGCCAAAAGCGTGGGATCACTTCCACAGATTTATCCAACAAGATTGATACTGGGAGATTCAAATGCAAGTAAAACAACTGATTTTGGCCGTTGCGGCTACCTTGGCTGCTGGTTCCGTACTGGCCGCTCCTGTCACACCAGCGCAGATCGGTGCTGCCCGTAACGCTGGCACACTGCAAGAGACCTGGATCTCTGGCGCGTCAGCACCGACATTCAACATTTTCCGTGGTTTTGAACTGGGTTGCGATGCCAACTCCGTATCCCTGTTCTCCAACGCCAGTTCCGACACCAGCGTACGCCCTGGTTCGCTTGGCAACTATGCTGCTTATGCCTGTACTCGTGGCGGCGTTGTTTCCGTGGTTTACCATACTGTATTCGATGGATCCCTGAACGCATATGCTCCACACGTCAATGGCACTCAGCTACAACGCCTGCGCCGTCTGGAAAATGCCAGTTGCGCAGTGGCAACCAGCAGCTTCCCTGGCCATGTCAACTACAAGAGCTGCACACTGGTAAACCCAGCTGCTACGCCTGATGGCGCAATTGCCAAGCCAGCAGGTGGTTTCTCTGATATCGAAGCTTCCTTGTTCGGTCTGGATGTGTCTTCTGCAGGTACTGAAGTTGAGGCTAATGTTGGTCAAACTTTTGGTGTGGCAGTGACTGTTCCGCTGTATCGTGCCCTGCAGGTTGCACAAGGTATTTATGCTTCTGTTGCTGCAGCTAACGCTGCTGATGCTGCATTTAGCCCAGCCAATGCGCCTAATATTTCTTCAGCACAGTACAGCTCCATCATTGCCCAAGGTTCTGGTTATCAGACTGACTGGAGCCCATTGGTTGGTGCTACCGGTTCTGGCAAAGCTGTTTACTTAGAGCGTCGTGTTGCTAGTTCTGGTACTCAAGCTAGCTCCAACGCTAATTTCCTGAAGAATCCTTGCTCTAATGGCGCATTCGCAAATCTTCAACCAGCGGGTGTAGCAGATTCCACTACGTCATTTGTGGTCACTGAACACAGTGGTTCTGGTAACGTAAAAACTGCACTAACCACACGCGGTACCAGCAACCAATTCGCGATTGGCGTGTTGTCCATGGAAAACAACTGGCGCTCTGATAGTGCAGAGAATGCTGGCTACCGTTACCTGAAGTTGGATGGTGTGCATCCTGAAGCTGGTACGCTTGATGTAAATGGCAATGGCACTGCTGATGGCCTTGAGTTTGCGCGTGAAACAGCGATTAATGGCAACTATGCTTTCCACATGGAAATGCGCTCTTTCGTAGCCAATACAGCTGACAACTTTGGTCGTGACCTGATTCCTGCGATCACTGAAGCACTTGGTAATCCAGCTAACTGCGCAGATGTGCCACGCGGCCTGACACTGAACCCATTGGGTGGTTCCAGCTGCAGCAGCGGTAGCTCCAGCGAATTGGCGGTTGTCGCCAAGGGTACTCGCTTCGGCAACAACTGCGCCCCACAACAGTTGTTCTTCTAATCAGTTATTCCAAGCATAAGGGGTGATGTCTGTCCCCTGTCATGTCCTCGCACTTTCCTGCGCAAGCGGGAAAGTGCTTTTTACTCTGATTCGTCATGGTGTTGTCACATGCAATTTTTATGATGCTGTGCACTCCGGTTCAGCTTTTAAATGTGAATGACCAGTGACCGAGAGTGGCCAATAAAGCATGGGGTGAATGTTAGGTGATATCTCAGCATGCCATTTGTTTTATTTGCCATTTTTATGAGCATTTTCGATTTCAGGAAACTATCAAGCGTGCGTCTATTTTATTTATGCCTGATCACTTGGCTGGGTTTTTGTGGGCTCAATCAATCAGCCTTTGCAGGAGAAGCTGAGGCGCAAACACAAGCAGGCAGCCTGCCTCCAGGTGCGGACAATCCAGAGTCAAATGGGGAAGATATGGATAGTCCTCCTGCAGAGGCCGCGCGTTTTGACATCCTGGAATTCCAGGTGTCGGGAAACACTGTGCTGCCACAAGGGAAAATCGAACAGGCGGTGTACCCATTTTTAGGAGAATCCAGGACCATAGACGATGTGGAGGCTGCCCGGGCTGCGCTTGAAAAGGCCTTTCATGATGCGGGCTATCTCACCGTGTTTGTGAACACTCCTGAACAGGAGGTCAATAACAAGATGGTTCGTTTTGATGTGCAGGAAGGCAAGGTCGAAAAGCTGCGAGTAGTGGGAGCGAAATACTATTCACTTGGCGCGATCAAGGCCCGGGCGCCCGACCTTGCCGAGGGCAAGGTGCCGTATTTCCCCAATGTGCAACGCCAGTTGGCCAGCCTGAATATGCAGGCTGATCGCCAGGTGGCGCCAGTGTTGCGTCCCGGCAAGACTCCCGGCAGGGTGGAGGTTGATCTCAAGGTTGAGGACAAGTTGCCCCTGCATGCCAACCTGGAGCTCAACAACCGTTATATTGCCAATACCACGCACACCCGCCTCAATGGCTCGCTCCGCTATGACAACCTCTGGCAGATGGATCACAGCTTGAGCCTGAGTTTTCAGGTAACGCCGGAAGATCCGGATGAGACCAAGGTATTGTCTGCCACCTACCTGATTCCCACACCCGGCGGTGATTACTGGGCGTTTTATGGTGTTTCGTCGCGTAGCGATGTGGCGGCAGTGGGAGATGTCAGTGTGATCGGTAACGGTACCATCCTCGGCCTGCGTTACATCCACCCATTGCCTGCTCCGGCGCTGTCCGGCTATTTCCACAACCTGACCCTGGGTGTCGATTACAAGGATTTCAAGGAATCCACGCGCCTGATAGGCACCGGATTCAATACCCCGATCAGCTACATGCCATTTTTCGTTGGCTACGACAGCACGCTGCAGGCGGAAAAAAGCACGACCCAATTCAATCTGGGATTGACCTTCGCTGTGCGCAATTTGGGATCGGATGAACAGGAATTCTTTGACAAACGCTCCGAGGCGGAAGGCAGTTTTGCCTATCTGCGTGGAGATATCAAGCATACCTACAAGCTTCCCAGGGATTGGGAACTGTTTGGCCGTGTCTCCGGGCAGGCGGCAGGGGCGCCCATCATTGCCAACGAGCAGTTCGTCGTCGGTGGGGCAGATACCGTGCGCGGTTATTACGAAGCGACTTCACTGGGCGACAAGGGCTTGTTTGGCACTGCCGAGCTGCGCACCCCCTCACTGGCCAAATACCTGAATATGGAAGGCGAGCTGGTGGGTTCGGTGTTTTATAGCGCGGGCCAGGTGCGCATCCTCAAGCCTCTTGCGGAGCAAAACAGCGTGTTCAACCTGGCTTCCATCGGGGTGGGTTTGCAGTTCAGAAAATGGCATGGCGTCACGGCTGTATTTGATTATGCGCGCGCGCTGAGGGAAGCGGGCGTCGTGGACAAGGGCGATACCTTGCTGCACTTCAGGGTGGCCTATGACTGGTAGCAAGAGGGTGGAGAGGGAAAAATGAATCAAGGACTATTCAGGCTGGTGTTCAACAAGCGTCTTGGCATTTATGTGCCTGCGCACGAGATGGCGAATGCAACCTCCAGTAGTGGCATGAGTGCGCGCGTGCGCAGACGCGCCATTGCTGCGTTGATTGCTTCTCTTGCAACAGGTCATGCGATAGCTGATGTCGTTCCTTTACCCAGTTCTGGTCTGGTGCCAGGAGGCGGTGCGTGGAGCAATGCCTATGTGTCGGTAGCCACTCCCACAATCACCACCATCCAGCAAAGTGCGCCACAGGCGATTGCCAATTGGCAACAGTTCAACCTGGCGCGTGACCATACGCTGAACATCAACCAGCAGGCCAACTGGCAGATGTTGCATCGCATCCATGACCTTAACCCGAGCATTATCGCCGGGACTATCAATGCACCAGGTACCAATTATTTCGTCAACACCAATGGCATCATTTTTGCCAATGGTGCACAGGTCAATGTCGGCTCCTTGATGGCGCTGACGTCGGCTGATATGACCGATGCCCTATTCACCAATGGTCTGTTGTCCAACTTGAGCCAAAGCCCGGTGTTCAGTAACACAGGCGGTTTTGTCAAGGTGGAGGCAGGTGCTGCGCTTAATGCAGCCAGTGGTGGCCGCATCATGCTGCTTGCCAAGGATGTTGAGAACCATGGTGTGATCAATACGCCGGATGGACAGACAATATTGGCAGCGGGCGAGAAGGTGTATCTCAAATCCAGTACCGACCCGGCAGGTCTGCTGGTAGAGGTGGATTCTGGGGGGACTGCAACCAACCTTGGCGAAATCATTGCCGATCGCGGCAATGTGACCTTGGTGGGGCTGGCTGTTAATCAGCAAGGGAGAATTTCGGCCAGTACCTCAGTACGGGCCAACGGTTCTGTGCACCTGTTGGCACGGGATAGCATTAATGCGATTCCCGATGGCAATGGGGGCTATACCTATCAGCCATCTCGCTATGGAACGGTGACAATAGGCAAAAATAGTGTCACTGAAGTACGGGTTGAAACTGCTGACAAGGAAGAGGTATTGGCGAGCCAGACACTGGCGCCTTCACGCATCAACATAGAAGGGCGGTCAGTCGATGTAAACGGACTGCTAAGTGCCAAGGGCGGGGAAGTGAATATTGCCGCCAAGTCTGGCGAGGAAAGTATCCAGGGGGTGACCACGCCGGTACGCGTGTTGCTGAATGACAATGCCCGCATTGATGTCTCTGGTGTAGATACTACGGCAGCGATGGAGAAAAACCAGCTCAAGGTGCAACTGTATTCCGACCAATTGAAGGACACCCCGATATTGCGCGGCGGCGCACTGTTCGGCGAGACGGTTTATCTGGATGCCAGGAAGGGTACAGACTTGTTTGATGTGTCGCCATTGCTGGCACTGCGCACCCAGACCATTGCAGAAAAGATGAGCAAGGGCGGCACCATCAATATCACCTCGATGGGTGATGTGGTGACCAAGGCCGGCTCGGTGATGGACATATCTGGCGGCGTGATTGATTATGCGGCGGGATATATCCGAGAAAGCAAGCTGATATATCAGGGCCGGGCCGTGGCCATTTCCCAGGCTGACCGCAACACGCCTTACGAGGGCCTGGCAGATGTCTATAAATTCACTGATCCTAAATGGGGCTGGACCAAGCGCATTGATTTAAATCCCAATGGCCGCGGAACCTGGCAGCAGGCATACCGTGAAGGGCGTGATGCCGGGACCATCAATATCAACAGCAACAATCCCGCGCTGCTCAATGGCAACATGCAAGCCAATACCCGCAGTGACGTCACCCAGCGCACCAATCTCCCAGATGGCGGAAAATTCAACCTGACCATAGGTGCTGGCCCGGTGAGGATCCAGGCGTCTGCTCCGCAAGTGCCGGCAGATTTCACGGTGAATGATGCCAATCCAAGCACTGAAACTATATTGGGCACTAGCCTTTTGCAATCAGGGTTCAATCACCTGGGAGTCAACAGCCAGGGCAGCATTGATGTAGACACAGCCATTGTGACAGCGCCCAATGGCTCTGTGAACCTCAAGGGCGGCGGCGTCAATATTCATCGTGACATAGTCACGCCTGGGGGCGACATTACAGTGGCTACCCAACTGGCAAATCAGTCTGTCGTGGTCGATGATGGGGTAAGGTTGAGTAGTGCAGGCAACTGGAATAACGACAGTCCTGGATTGTCCGGTGCCATGCAAATGCCAATTGCGCTTGATGGCGGCAGCATCAACCTGGGCGCCAGTGAAAATCTGCTGCTGGGGCAGGGTTCGGTACTGGATGCCAGCGCAGGAGCATGGCTGGACAGTAGCGGCGTGTTGCATACCGGCAATGGTGGCGATATCACGCTGTCCGCACAGAATGTGAGCATGGGCGGGCGGGTGCAATCCTATGGTTTCACCCACGGCGGCAAGCTGTCGGTGAGCACTGCGCAGAATATACAGGTCGGAGGTCAGCCTGCCAATGTTGGAGATTTGTGGTTGCGTGAATCCTTCTTTGAACAAGGCGGCTTTGTTTCATACGCGATTAATAACTCAAGCAACGGCGGTGAATTTGTGGTGGGGGATGCCTCAGGCGAATCCACCTTAATCCACCCCAAGATGCAAACATTGATGATGAGCTCTGGCTATAGCGGCAAGGCCAGTGGCACCAGTATGGCCGAAGTGGCCAAGGCGGTATTGCTGCCGGAAGGCCAGCGAGGACCGTCTTCTGTGAGTTTCTCGGCTGTGGGGGATGGTACCTCGCTCGCTAACCTTACTGTTTTGCGCAATACCATCATCCGCACCGACGCGCCTGATATTACTGGCCGTGTTGGTTCCATCGCCCTGGAAGCCAGCCACCAGCTTACCCTGATGGGTAGCCTGCTGGCGCCTGCAGGCGATATCAGCCTGAAATTGAGTGGCGATGTGGACCAGGTGCCTTACGACAACCAGCAGAGCATCTGGATTGGGGATCAGTCGGTCATCAGCGTCACCGGGAGTTATGTGCGTCCGGTCGCCACAGCTCCTACGTTAGCCAGCGCCAAGGTGCTGGATGGCGGCAGCATCACCATTGATGCCCAAAAAGGATTTGTGGTGGCGGCAGAGGGCAGCCTCATGGATGTCTCTGGCACATCTGGCGCTGTGGATGTCAACACGGGCCGTGGCATGCAACGCCAGATACTGGACGGTGGTGCAGGCACGATTTCCATCAGTGCGCGTGACGGGATGATCCTGAATGGGGATTTCCGTGCTGGCGCCAATGGTACTGGTGAGGCAGGCACCCTCAAAATTGCCCTCACTGGCGATCTCAAAGGTACTACACAATCGCCAAGCCATCCCACGGGCGAGCGCGTGCTCACTGTGACAAGTGATAAACAAGTGGTGGGCAATGGCCTGCAGGCGCGAGACAGCTTGGCCGCGTTTGAAGGCAAGGCGCAGATTTCTACCGAACAGATGAATGCCGGGCGGTTTGACCATGTCAGCCTGGAAAGCACTACACAGGGGCGCGATCCCAATGCCACACAACGTGACCGCATTGTGCTGCAAAGCGGCGTGACACTGGCCGCCCCGGAAACGATGGCGCTGACCTCTTCATCGTTTGAGGTGAGCGGCAATGGCGTGGCACAAGTCAATGCCTCACACGTCACACTGGCAACGCCAGAGGTCAACAACACGGTGCAAACAGGCGATGCCACCCTCAAGGTCAATGCCGACTGGATAGACCTCAATGGCACCATCAACCTTTCAGGGATCAAACAGGCCGAACTCAACAGCCGCCTGGATATCCGTGGGCGAGGGCTCACTTTTGACAATGCCGGGTCATTGAAAACCAATGGCAGCCTGCTCATGACCGCCCGCCAGATTTATCCCGTGAGTAACAGCAGCTTCAATATTGAAGCATTGGGCAACGATAGCAGCATTATCATCCGTTCCAGCGGGGAAGCTTACAAGCCGGTATTCAGCGCCGGTGGAAAACTTGGACTAAAGGCGAAAAGCATTCAGCAAGAAGGCGTGCTTTTGGCGCCTTTGGGTCAGATTTCACTGGATGCACCGGATGGAAGCCTGATATTTGGCGCCAATAGCCTGACGTCGACTTCTGCTGCAGGACTGAGCATTCCCTATGGCACTACCATGCAGGGTGGCACCAGCTGGAACCTGCCGAATAATATTGGCCAGACACCCGCTGAAAAGCGTATCAGCTATAACGCCAAGGACATTGATCTGAAAAGCGGTGCGGTGATTGATATTTCCGGAAGCGGCGATACCTTTGCCTACGAGTGGATACAAGGAATAGGCGGCTCCACGGATATCCTGTCTCAACAAGGCGTATACGCAATCCTGCCAAGTATCAAGGGAGAATATGCGCCATTCGATTATGACTACACCAAGGATAATGCGCCTGGAATAGGCCAGGCAGTCTATCTCTCCGGCATCCCAGGGTTGGCAGCAGGGTATTACACCCTGCTGCCGGCGCGCTATGCGCTGCTTGAAGGTGCCTATATAGTGCAGGCCAATTCAGGCCAAAACATACGCCAGGGCACCAGTACACAGTTACATGACGGCTCCAGCCTGGTATCTGGCTATCTTACCAACGTCAACAGCTCTAGCCGCAATGCCACCTGGGATACTTTCCGCGTGACCAGCGGCAGCGTGTTCCGCACTCCGGCTGGCACCGTGACGCGAGCGCCATCTGAATACATGATTACCAGCGGCAATGTCTTCTTTGCAGAAAAAGCCGCCAATGCCGGGTTGGCGGTGCCCAGGCTAGCGGGAGATGCTGGACAGTTGATACTGTCCGCCACTGATACATTGACGCTGAATGCCACTCTCAAGACAGATAAGGCAAAAGATGGTCGCGGGGCGATGGTTGACATTGTTTCGGACAAGATCAGTGTGGTGTCTGAATTGGGGGCTGATGATGGGTCTCTACAGATCAAGGCGGCATCCCTGACGGACATGAATGCTGAGAGTATTTTGCTGGGCGGGTCACGCACACAGGGTGATCAGGCGGTCGAGATCAACACGATCTCCAAGGAAGTTAAATTCAGCAATGATGCTAATCAGGCACTCAAGGTCAACCAGCTGATTGCCACCGCATCTGATCGTGTGACGGTGGTTGACGGTGCTGTGATAGAGGCAGAGTCTGCACCTGGTCAAAGCAGCACCAGCCTGCGCGTGAATGGTGATGGCGCGTTGCTTGCCGTGTCTGGTAGCAGCGATATTGTGTTTGATCGTACAGGTGCTTCCAGCAATCCGACCGCCGGGACGCTGGATATTCAGAATGGTAGCCAGATCCAGGCTGCAAGGTCACTGGTTCTGGATGCCACGCGTGAGTCAACGCTGGATGGGAAAGTCCGGGTTGATGATGGCGGTTCGGTAACGTTGGGGGCCAATAGTATATTGCTGGGCAATCCAGATGCTGCAGTGTCAGGCATGCGCGTGGATAACAACCTGGTTGCAAGCCTTGGCAACCTCAAGCAAGTGACACTGAACAGCCATGGCAATCTCAACTTGTATGGCGAGGTGGATTTCGGCAGCAAGACTCTGGATGTCACTATCAATGCCGCTGGCATCGTTGGCCATGATATGGCGGTGGGTGATACGTCCAGCCTGGCGGCCAACCATTTGGTGATGAAAAACTCTGCAGGGGCAATATTGACTCCTGCCGCATCGAACACTGGCAGCACACTGGCTATTGACGCAAACAGCATCAGCGTGGAGGGTAAAAATGCGGCTGCTAGCAGCAATGCCGCCAATGCTGGCAATTTTGCGCTTGGCGGATTTGATCAGGTGCAACTGACCAGCAGCAGTGATATCAGTTTCAGCGGCACAGGCACACTGGATATCAATGCCACTGATACCCGTATCACCAGTGGGCGCATTACGGCTGCGACCGGTACCAATTACACCCTTAATGCCCAAGGTGCGCTGACCACCCTGGCGAATAATAGCGCAGCACAGGCTGCCACAGCAGGCTTGGGAGCCAAGCTCAGCATGGTGGCACAACAGATGAATCTTGGCGGCAATATAGACCTGGCTTCAGGCCAGTTGACTGTCCGCGCTACCCAGGGCGACCTTAATGTTACTGATGATGCCAGGATCAATACCTCATCGCGTGCAATCCGCTTTGACCGCTTTACACGGTATACCCCAGGTGGTGTTGTATCCCTGCAATCCGACCAGGCGGATATCAATGTCGCCAGCGGCGCGTCGATTGATGTGAGCGGAGGTGAAGGCGGCAATGCAGGTACCCTGAAAATGAGCGCAACGGCGGGTGATGTGAACATTGCAGCGGGCACTTTGCATGGCCAGGCTGCACAAGGCCAGACCTCCGGCAGTTTTGTGCTGGATAGCGCAACTCTTGCGGGCTTTTCCGGCTTGAACGATGCGCTCAATAGCGGAGGTTTTAATGCTTCGCGCGAGCTGCGCATCCGTAATGGCGATGTGACGATTGCAGCAGGCGATACAGTGAAGGCCAGTCATTTTGTGCTGAGTGCTGACGGTGGCGCGATAGACATTGCCGGAACGGTGGACGCCAGCGGTAATAACGGTGGCGATATCCAGATTTATGCCAAGAGCGACCTGACCTTGAAAGCTGGCGGGCAATTGCTTGCCAAGGGCGAGGCGTCTGATGGCAAGGGTGGTAACGTGTTGCTTGCCAGCGAAAGCGGCAACGTGAAGGCCGAAGTGTTTGAGGCTGATGGCGTAACGCGCAGGCAGGATGCCGCATTGATTGATGTGGCTGGCAGTAAGCGCGGGGATGTGGTCTTGCGTGCCGAACGAGTAGGGACTTCTGGTCTCAAGGTGGATGCAGATGCGCCGGCAGCAGTTGCAGGCGCTGACAAGATACTGCTGGAGTCAGTCAAGGTGATGAATGTGGCCACCACGCTCAATGCCACGACCCTGAATGATATCAGGACTGATACCAATGCCTTTTACGCTGATTCCGGGAATACAGCGGCGGCCTACAAGGCGAGCAGTGATGGTGTGACTGCGATTGTTGCACCTCATACCGAGTTGCGCACCAATGGCAATACAACACTGGCCACTGACTGGAACTTGCGCGACCTGTCATTGGGGCGTGACGGGGCCCTCACTATCCGCAGCACGGGGAACCTGCAATTGAACGGCAGCATCAGCGATGGCTTTGCCAACGCGACGGCCACAGCTGCATTGTCTAGTGGCGACTCCTGGAGCATCAACCTGGTATCAGGTGCGGACATGGCTGCGGTGAATCATCTTTCCACCATCAAGAGTGACACATCCGGGAATATGGTGCTTGCCAATAACAAGCTGGTGCGTACCGGCACAGGCGATATCAATATGGCGACGGGTGGTAACCTGACCCTATCCAACACCGGCTCGGTGATTTATACAGCAGGCAATGCTGCAGCGGAGCTCAATGGATTTGTGGCACCTACCAGCACTGATGGATTTGGCACTAATGGCGCCCAATATCTCACTAATGGCGGCAATTTGAATATTGCCACGCAGGGTGACATCACTGGTGCTTTGGCTGCAGCCAGCGGCACCCAGCAGATCGTGAACAACTGGCTGTTCCGTCAAGGCGGCGGTTCTGGCAGCAAAGATACAACTTGGTGGCTACGTACTGACTTGTTCCAGCAGGGTGTTGCTTCATTCGGCGGGGGAGATGTGGCTGTCAAGGCCGGCGGCAATATCACCAATTTTTCCGTATCCGTGCCAACTACGGCACGCTTTACCCGTGATGGCTCGGGCAATTCAGACGTTTCTGGTGGTGGCAATCTCAACGTAGCAGCAGATGGCGACATCCGCAATGGCATGTATTTCGCTGGCAAGGGGCACATGGATTTGCAGGCTGGCGAGATTGGCCGTACATTGAATGCACAGGGTAATCCGATCACATTCGGCACAACACTGGCATTGCAGGATGCAACCGCCAGCGTGACAGCCACTGGCGGCGTTTACCTGGAAACAGTATTCAACCCGACCCTGTTTGCCCAATCAACCACCAATGCAGGACCGACAGGAGTCGCCAACAGTACTGGCCGAAGCGCCTTCTTCAATAGCTATGCCGATTATGCTGCGGTGGATGTGGCCTCCTTGACCGGTACTATTACCTTTGGCCTGGATCAATTGAGCAACATCACTGGCAAACTTACTGGCCTGGCGACAGTGAATAATACCCAGAACAGCCTGGCGTTTTATCCTGGTAGTGTGCAGGCCACAGCATTTGGCGGAGACATTTACACCGGCAACATGAAGTTGATGCCATCGGCAACAGGTGAGTTGAGCCTACTGGCTGCTGGCAGTATCGTCGCCGACCAGATTGTGATGTCAGATGCGGAACGTTCATTAATCCCGAGCGTGTCCTCTCCTATGCAGAATCCGCAGGTGATCCTCGAGAACATCATCATGAACAGCCACTCCGCCATTCCATTGCATCGCAACAGCAACAATCCGGTGTCAATCGTGGCGCGTGATGGCTCGCTGACGCCATGGCGCACCCAGACTGTGAGCCTGACATTGCCAAAGGCCTCCGTGGTGGCTGCCGGACTGGATATCCTCAACCTGGATGCCAATCTGCAGAACATGGATAACAGTGACCTCAGTGTAGTGCGTGCTGGCCGCGACATCAGTTACGCCAATGTCCAGGCGGGTGGTATCAATGTCAGCGGGCCTGGCAATCTGCTGGTGGAAGCCGGGCGCAATCTTGACCTTGGACGCAGCAATGGTATCAACAGCCTTGCCAATACCGTGAATGCTGGACTGCCTGCGCAAGGCGCTTCGGTGACTGTATTGGCCGGCGTGGGCGAGGGTGCCAATCTGGATGATTACATCAACCTTTATATCAAGCCGGATGGAAGTGGTCCCTCAGCGTTGAGTGAGAGTGCCGATGGCATGGCGGAGTACCGTGCGGCTACGGCACAGGCGTTGGCGAAATACATGCGGGAAGTGACAGGTGACCAGGAACTTTCTGAGGCTGAGGCATTGACGCGTTACCTGGCATTGGAGAAGGATCAGCAGGCGATTTTTGCCTATCGGCATTTTTCATCAGAACTGTTGGCATCCGGTAAAGGGTATGCCACGACGCAAAGCCATGCACGTGGAGATGCCGCAATTGCGACACTCTGGCAACAGGATAATTACAAAGGCGATATGAGCCTGTTCCAGAGTCGCATCCGTACCGTGCGTGATGGCAGCATAGATTTACTGGCACCTGGCGGCATGATCAATGTTGGGGTGGCAGGAGGCAGCAGTTCCGGCAATATCGGCATTGTTACGGAAGGCGGGGGAGATATTCGCGCCTTTGCCGATACCGGCTTCCAGGTCAACCAGTCACGCGTGATCACGCAATATGGCAGCGATATCACGGTCTGGGTGAACAATGGCGACATTGATGCGGGCCGTGGCTCCAAGACGGCGCTTTCCATTCCTGAGGTCGAGATCAGCACTGATGTATATGGCAACACCACACGCAAGGTGAAGGGCGCTGCCGCCGGGAGTGGTATCCAGGCACAGACTTATGATGCTGATGGGCCTGGCGGTCCTTTACAGGCCCCCACGCTTGGTTCGGTGGCGCTGATGGCACCGCGTGGGGTGCTCAATGCCAGCGAGGCTGGCATTGTCGCGGGTGATTTTCTCGCGGTTGCAACCCAGGTTCTGGGTACCAGCAATATCAATGTAGCAGGTACTTCAACCGGGGTTGCCGCCGCTGATACTGGCAGTCTTGCTGCTGCCAACGTTGGTACAACCGGTACGGCCTCTTCTGCTACCAGTGCCGCTACTGATATGAGCCGTCTGGCGCCGCCGCAGGATTTCAGTCCGCGCAACCTGCTGCCTTCATTTGTATCGGTTGAAGTGCTGGGACTTGGCGATATCATGAGGTAATCAACCTGCTGCAACTAAAAAGGACTAGTCATGACTAGTCCTTTTTGTTTTATTGTGACTCAGCAATTTCACGGAGTGGTCACTCATCCGTCACATAGGAAATCTATATTACGCGCTTTGTCCTGGAGCGCGGTCCGATGTTAAGAAAGTGTTGTTTACTGCTGATGTTTATCCTGGTGCCGGGCTTGGCGCATGCTGCCTGGGATGAAGCATGGAGCAGCCGGGCCAAGGTAACGGTGAATGCTGCTGGTATAGCTGCTGCCCAAGAGCAGGTGCCGGTGGTGGTGCGCTTGCATTCCGGCAATTTCGATTTCTCGTCGGCCAGCTTGGATGGCGCAGATTTGCGCGTAATCGCCGCGGATGACAAGACTGAACTCAAGTTCCATATTGAAAAGTTTGATTCCATCAATGAGCTGGCCGTGATCTGGGTATTGCTGCCCAAGGTGGATGCCGCTGACAAGGGTGCGCATTTCTGGCTGTACTCTGGCAACGAGTCCGCCGCTTCAACTGCTGACGGCCAGGGCAGCTGGGATAACGCTACGGTGGCAGCGTTTCATTTTGCTGAAAAAACCTTCTTGCAGGATAGCCGCAATGGGCTGATAGCAAGCGGTAATCCTGTATTGCAGAAAGCAGCGCTGATTGGCGAGGCAGCAATTTTTTCCGGTCAACCTATCAGCATTGCGGCCCATCCATCTTTAGCACTCAGTGCGGGACAAGGGTTTACTTTCTCTGCCTGGATCAAGCCCTCTGATGTTGCAGGTACCGCAACGCTCTATAAACAAGGGTCGGTGGCGGTGCAATTGGCTGACGGCAAACTAGCCTTGAATTCCGGAGCTGCCAGTATTACTGGTGGAGAGGTCAAGCCTGCTACCTGGCAGCATGTGGCAGTGACCATCGGTGCTGGCAAAGCTGCGCTTTACCTGAATGGTGCGGAAATTGCCAACGGCGATGCAGCATTGGCTGATGTGCAGGATAGCGTACAGGTGGGTGAGGGATACCAGGGTGAGCTGGATGAACTGGAACTGGCCAATACCGCACGTAGTGCAGACTGGATCAAACTGGCGGCGACTGGCCAAAGCATGGATAGCCAGTTGCTCAAGGTGCAGGCCGCGGATGGCGAAGAGGAGGAGGAAGGTAGTTCATCCCACTTCATGGTGCTTTTCCACAGCCTGACCGTGGATGCCTGGGTAGTCATCATCATTCTTACCATCATGTTTGCCATCAGTGTGGTAGTGATGGTGACCAAGGCAATGCAGGTAAGTCGAATCGACAAGGCTAACCGCGGATTCCTCCAACTATTCAACGAAACTGGCAATGCCCAACTGCTTGAGCTTGATCAGGGTGCCGATACAGCGTCTTCAACCCTGGCGCGTCTCTATATGGCGGGCCTGCGCGAAATCCGCAAACGCTATACCAAGGACGGCCAGCTTGCGCTGAGCGGTGCTTCCATGGATGCGATCAAGGCTGCAATTGATGCGGACCTGATCCGCGAGAACAAAAGCCTCAATGCCAACATCGTGCTGCTCACCATCGCCATTTCCGGTGGCCCTTTCCTGGGGCTGCTCGGTACCGTGATCGGGGTCATGATCACTTTTGCCGAAATTGCGGCAGCGGGTGACGTGAATGTGAACGCAATTGCACCAGGTATTGCAGCGGCGTTGATGGCAACAGTGGCAGGCCTTGCGGTGGCGATCCCTGCGCTGTTTGGCTACAACTATCTGTCCAGCCGCATCAAGAATATCAATACCGACATGCAGATATTCGTGGATGAATATGTCACGCGTGTTGCCGAGCTTTACGGCAAATAAGCGGAGCGACCATGGCGGATATCAAGGAAGACAACCAGCCCTATGACGAGATCAACATCACGCCGATGCTGGATCTAGCCTATGTGCTGCTGGTGATCTTCATCATCATGACCACGGCTTCAGTACAAGGCGTCAAGGTGGAAATTCCACAGACCAAGGCCACAGGCAACCTGGCCAAGCCGGATATTCGCGGCATCACCATTACCAGCGAGGGTGATGTCTACCTGGATGCCTATCCGGTGGATATGGCGATGCTGGAGCAGCGCCTGGGGGAATACAAATCCAACAATCCTGACCTGCCGGTGGTACTCAAGGGCGATGCCGCTGCACATTACGAAAAAGTCTCCGCGGTGCTGGAAGTATGCAAGAAGCTGGGGATCACCGAGGTGGGGCTGGTCACCAAGAGGGCAGAAGGATAAGCCATGCAGATACAAGACGATACCAAGCCCTACGATTCCATCAACATCACGCCGATGCTGGACTTAGCTTATGTGCTGCTGGTGATTTTTATTTTGATGACCACCGCATCGGTGCAGGGCCTCACCATGAACCTGCCCAAGCCATCCAACAAGCCCAGCACCGAGCAGCATGAGGTGAAGATCGTGCAGGTACAGGAAGCCGGGACCATTCTGCTCAATGGCATGGGAGTGAGTTTGACCGAATTGGAAAGCCAGCTCAATGCAGCCCGCGCCAGGGATCCCAAGTTTTCGGTGATGATCAAGGGTGATGCAAGAGCGCCTTATGCCGGGATCATTTCAGTGGTGGATTTGGTGACACGCATGCAGATTGAAAATGTGGGGCTGGTGACTTCAAGGATAGGCACTTGATGACAGTGAACGCGGGTGAATTCAATGGTGTGCAGGCGCGGGAGTCTGGGAAGTCGCCAGTATGGAAACGCATAGCTGTATGGCTGACTGGATTGGGGTTGGCCGTTCTGGTGGGGTGGGGGATATATGGTCTGATATCCAGCAAACCCGGCCCGAAAAAGCCGCCAGTGACCACCATCAAGATCCTGCCGGATACACCGCCGCCACCGCCGCCTCCACCCAAGGAGCCTCCTAAGGAACAACCCAAGGAAGAGCCGAAGGAAATCAGGGTGGAGCAGCCCAAGCCGGTGGAAGCACCGCCAGAGCCACAAAACCTCAAGATGGAGGGGGATGCGGGAGATGCGCCAAGCGCATTTGGATCAGGAAAAGTCACCAGCGATTATAGCGGCGGCGATGTGGGCGTGAAGATAGGCGGTAGCAAAGGTCTATCGGCCTATGCCTGGTACACCAGCAAGATCAAGCGGCAGATAGAGGACGCGATCGCAAGCCAGCCCGGGCTGGCGCGCGAGCAGTACAAGCTCGTGGTATCGCTCTGGCTCGACAAGGATGGACGAGTGGAAAAGCTGGAGCTGCAGTCTTCCACCGGCGACCAGAAAAAAGATGACATGTTGCGCAAGGCTTTGCAGTCAATCACGCGGATCGCAGATGCGCCGCCTGACGATATGCCGCAACCGGTGAAATTGAGAATTACGGCAAAGAGCGCAGGCTAATGCGATCGCATATGAAAAACAGACAGCCCCAGAGACGAGAAGAGACACGAGAGCAAAGGCAGAACGATAGATGAAGAAGACACAAGGGATAATTACATGGTTGGTGCTTTGGGTGGCGACCACCACACCTTTGTATGGATTAGCCGGGGAGCGTGAGTCACTCGAGCAATTGCGCAGCACCACGGTGAGCCTGATTGAGGCACTGGTGCAGGAGGGAATCCTGTCCAAGGAAAAAGCCGACGCCCTGATCCGCAAGGCTGAGGATGCGCGTCAACCTGAAGCTGCGAATGGCAATGCTCTAGCTGCAGGTGGCGCCGCGGCAGGGGCTGCTGTCAATGATGGCAGCGTTGTGAGGGTGCAATACGTGCCTGAGTTCGTCAAGCAACAGCTGCGAGCCGACATTGAAAAGGACGTGATGGCCAAGCTCAACTATCACGTGGAGGAAGAGCGTCTCAAGCTACCAAGCTGGCTGGACCGAATTTCGTTTGAAGGGGATATCCGGTTGCGCTATGAGCCAATCCGCTTTTCTGAGCGCAATGCATCTGAGGCATGGTTGGGCTCAGATCCCTCACGCCAGGTCATGATACCTAACAGCACGCAGGACCAGGACCGCTACCGTGTGCGTGCACGATTCGGTGTGAATGCCCAAATAAGCGACTGGCTCACGGCTGGCATCCGCATGACTACTGGCCATATGGATAACCCGTTGTCGCCGAATCAATCCATCGACATTCGCGCTGCCAAGCTGGATTGGGGGCTGGACCGCGTATTTATTACTGCCAATCCATATAGCTGGATGACTGCCAGCGCAGGCCGTTTTGCCAATCCATTTTTTTCCACTGATATGGTGTGGGATCGTTCATTGGCATTTGATGGTGCCGCTGCCACATTTATGCCCAAGTTCACTGACAGCGTGAGCGGGTTTGGCACGATAGGCGCTTTCCCCATTGACCAAGTGCAGAAGGGTGCGCTGAATAAAGCCAAGGATAAGTGGATTATGGGGGCTCAGGCTGGGATTGAGTGGACTAGCCCCAACAAGTCTTCTGCCAAAATTGGCCTGGCTTTTTATGATTTCAAGCATGTTGAGGGTATTGCCAATGACATTGATGGGTTTGACTCACGCTACAACGGCACGGTGATGCCTTATCGGCAGCAAGGCAACAATACTTTTGATATCAATCGTTCTGGTAGCCCGGTGGGGACTTGCGGGATTTTGACAACAGGATTGGCGTATACCAACGAAGGCTGTGGCCTTGCATCCAAGTTTCGTGTGGTCAACCTGACGGGTCAGTTGGATCTGGCGGCATTTGACCCGGTGCATGTCATCCTGCAGGGAGATTATGCAGTGAACATCGGCTTTGACCAGCAGGAGATATTCCGCCGTACCAATGTCTTATATGAAAAGGAAAACCGGGCGTATCAACTCAAGTTGATCGTCGGGATGCCGGAAATGCAGCAACGTAATGACTGGCAGGTGTTTGGCGCTTATAAAAAGCTTGAGGCCGACTCCGTCATGGATGCTTTCACGGATTCCGACTTCCATCTTGGGGGCACCAATGCCAAGGGCTTTATTCTGGGCGGTAATTACGGCATTGATAAAAATACCTGGCTAACGGCACGCTGGCTCAGCACCAAGGAGGTCAGTGGCCAGCCGCTGGCTATTGATGTGTTCCAGTTTGATCTAACAACCAGGTTCTGATCATGCTCATGTCGAAAATTTCAGGGTTCAAGCATGGTGTAATGGCTTGCTCAATTATTATTCTTGGTGCCATGTCACTGCCGATAATGGCTGCAGACAAGGACAAGGCTGCCAAGCAGCAGGAGCGCCGCATGCGACAGATGGTACAGCAGGTGCAGGCGGAGAAGGATCAACTGCAAACTCAGTTTGAACAGGAAAAAGCCAAGCTACAGGAAGAAACCAAGGCACAGGAGCAGAAAAACTCTGCCTTGCAGGGTAGCGTTGCAGCGGCTAATCGCAAGAGTGCTGAGCTGGCATCCGAGCTGGAGGCGCTACGCAAGCAGAAGGTCGAATTGGAAACCCTGCAACAAAACACTGCGTCTACGCTGGAATCCACTCAACAGAAGCTGGCAGAAACGCTGGAGACCAATAGCAAGGGCGCTGCCGAGCGAAAGGAAATGCAGGCAGTGCTTGTGAACAAACAACAGCAACTCAATGCCAGCAATGAGAAAAACGCCAGGCTTTATGATTTTGGGCTGCAATTGATCAAGATTTATGAACGCCCCAGCCTGTATAAACAGGTGATGCGGGATGAACCTTTTACCCAGCTTAAACGGGTGGAGCTGGAAAATATATTGCAGGATTACAGAGACAAGATAGATGAGGCGCGTGTCGGGATAGGCGATATAAGGCCCTGATATTGTTATGGAAAGCATTGGCCCCGGCAATTGTCCGGGGCATTTTTTTGCCCGCTCCAACCGGACTATTTCTTCACCTAAGATTGTCATATTGACCTCCTAGAATGATTCGCATCAGGTGCCTTGCTGGCGTTCCTTGATCAGTCAAATCTATAGGGGCGATATAATGGAGAAGAAAAGCGTGATGACTGCCATGGTTGCCATGGCGTTATTGCCAGTATGTGTGAATGCTGCCAATTCGCTGAATATGTCAGATAGTTCCCGAGCTGAAGATTTGGCAAACGATATCAACTCCTTTTCTGTGCATCATTTTCCTGATGCGTCGACTGTCAGCCATGCTGATAGTGCCAATCTATCTGTTGAAAATGCAGGTGTTGTCATCACCTCATCTGTAACTGCTGTGCCGGAACCTGCTACCTATGCATTGCTGGTGACGGGTATGGTATTGATGGGTTTTATAGGGCTCCGCCGCCAGGACAAGTTCAAATTGTAATAATCATCAGTATAGATTAGTCCTAACGGACTACTCCAAAAGCACTGCGTTGCAGTGCTTTTGAGGATTGGCTCATTTATAATGGACCTAGTTTCAAAGTAATAACTAACTATTGTCTTTCATTTCCATTTTTAGGGGATTCTCATGAAGTTCATCAAGACCTTGCTGGCTTCCGTAGCGCTTATAGCTTCGGCTTCCAGTGCAAATGCAGCATCGTACGATTGGGGTGTGTTGAGTGTAGACGACGCTGACTCTTATCAGGTATATACCGTTGCCGCGGGCAATTTCACCGACACCATTACTTTCACAATCAGCGAAGATGTCGTGGCTGATTTCGGCGCCGGCGTATTGAACGTCGTCGTTGGCAAGAAGCAGTTCGAGTTCATCGACAACTTGACAGTCTCTCTTTTCGATATTGAAAGCAATGAGATTGATTCCGGCCTCAATTTCACAGTTCCATTGCTTTCTGCAGGCACGTATGTGTTGCAGATCACTGGTGTCGCATCTGGTATTAATGAGGATGCTGGTCGATATGGCGTAGGCGTTTCTATCGCTGCTGTGCCAGAGCCAAGCAGCGTAGCAATGTTGCTGGTTGGTTTTGCCGCTCTGGGTGCTGTCGCACGTCGCCGCAAGAGCCTGTAATTCAGTATTTGATGAATTTGGAAACGGCACCTTGAAGGTGCCGTTTTTTATTCTACATAGTCTTGGTTTTTATAAGCTTATTCTAAAAACATGCTGGATTAGTCCATTCGGGCCCAAGACAAAAAAATCTGGCTTGTTATAATCTGTCCACGTTGTAGAACAATTAAAGTTTTCTCTAACCATTTATAGGGGATTTATCATGAAGTTCATCAAGGCTTTTCTGGCTTCCGTAGCGCTCATAGTTGCGGCTTCCAGTGCTAATGCCGCTACTGCTACTTACACTGGCTTAGGCAGCGTTTATGCTAATGATATCGGTACAGTTGATATTGGTTTGAATGCATACACCGCTGTTGTTAATCCTGTTGGCGATTTTACTCATTCTTTCATTTTTGCATTGCCCGAGCTGAGTGATGTAAGTACGACTTTAAATAATATTGTTGTACAGTTCCCAGGTTTCGACGTATTTAATATTACTGATGTGACATATAGCATTATTGATGCTTCTAACGTAGTTTTGGGTAGCAGTGTTGCTGGTACTCCTTTCAGTGTAAATGGCCTTGCTGCTGGTGAATATACATTCAAGGTTGTAGGCACAACGATTGGTGCTGCTGGCGGTAACTATGGATTTGCTATCAATGTGACTCCAGTACCAGAACCAAGCAGCGTAGCAATGCTGCTGATCGGTTTTGCTGCTCTGGGTGCGGTTGCACGTCGTCGCAAGACTCTGTAATTCCTGTATCAGTTCTCTAGTATTTGAACGGTAAAAAACGGCGCCAGTGGCGCCGTTTTTCTTTTATAAATCAGCTATATCTTTTATATGGGAATAACTATAAGTTCTTTGCTATTTGAGTTCTTAATGTATAATCCGCATTGGGGGGAATATCATCGACATTAATCACAAAAAGGAGTTTGTATGAATATTCTCAAAAGCGTATTGGTTCCTGCAGCGTTCTTAGTTGCAGCTTCTAGTGCATATGCAACAGATGTAGTAGACCTTGGCGAACTCAATGCTGGTATCAACACTTATACCGGTACTGTAGCTGCCGATACCACTTTCTCTACCAACTATAATTTCAGCCTTGCTGATATTAGCAGTGGTGTTTTTTCCTTGAGCCAACTGCCATTGAGCAACAGTGGCATTAGCGTGCTGGATTTCAGCAGCTTGAGTTTCAACCTGTATGGCTCTGCTGATACCTGGTTGGCTGGTTCTGTTGCTGGTGGTGAATTCACTTTTGCTAATCTTGCAGCTGGCAACTATTACATCACTGTAGCAGGTACCAGCAGCGGTGTGGCTGGTGGTATCTACAGTGGCGCAATTAACATTGCAGCCGTACCGGAGCCAAGCAGTGTTGCTATGTTGATGATCGGTTTCGCTGCCCTGGGCGCTGTTGCTCGTCGTCGCAGAACCAAGTTGTAATCAGTTGTTGTAAAGCTGGATGTAATACAACGGCGCCTTTGGCGCCGTTTTTTTGTCTAAAAAAGACATGCTTAATTAATTTGTCCAGGCAGTAGCCTCCGTCACGTTTGTGTCATCTCTTTCTACTATTCTGTAGCTAATTCAATTACATAAAACAGGTGTACTCATGAAGGCCATGATTCTTGCTGCGGGCAAAGGTACTCGTATACGCCCACTGACTTATGAGTTGCCCAAGCCCATGATTCCGATCATGGGAAAACCAGTGATGGAGTATTTGGTTGAGTTGCTGGCCCAGCATGGTGTCAGGCAAATCATGGTGAATCTCAGCCATTTGCCTCAACGGATAGAACATTATTTTGGTGATGGCAGGCGGTTTGGCGTTGAAATTGGTTATTCGTTTGAAGGCTATATCCAGAAAGACGAGATGGTGCCTTTTGCCCTGGGATCGGCTGGAGGCATGCGGAAAATCCAGGATTTCGGGGGATTTTTTGATGAAACAACGGTAGTGCTGTGTGGTGACGCCATCGTAGATCTTGATATTACGGCGGCAGTACAGGCGCATAAGCGCTGTGGAGCGATGGTTAGTCTTGTGGCCAAGGAAATGCCATGGGAGGAGGTGTCCAGTTATGGTGTTGTGGTGGCAGACGAGCTTGGCCGGATTGTCTCGTTCCAGGAAAAACCTTCTCTGGCTGAGGCGCGGTCCAATTTAATTAATACCGGTATTTATATCTTTGAGCCAGAGGCATTGAATCTGATTCCACAGGGACAGGTATTTGATATCGGTGCAGATTTGTTTCCTTTGCTGGTGGAGAAAGGCGTTACTTTTCATGCATTGAGGCAAGAGTTCAACTGGATTGACATCGGCAAGGTGCCAGACTATTGGCATACCATGCAACGGGTCATGCTTGGCGAGGTTGAAGGGATCAGGATGCCTGGCCGTGAGATTCGGCCGGGTGTCTGGGCAGGATTGAATACCCATATCGATTGGCGTGGAACGCATATCGAAGGCCCGGTGTATATAGGGTCAGGTACTTGCATAGAGGCGGGATGCCAGATTATCGGACCGACCTGGATCGGCCATGGCTGTTACCTGCATGAGGATGTGAAGCTGACCCGCAGCATTCTTTTCGAGCATACTCGAGTACGAGACAGTACAGTGTTTGATGAGCAGATCGTGGTTGGCGACTATTGTGTGTCCAAGCATGGCAAGACTATACGCAGCAACGAGGTCGGTTTGGAATGGATATGGTGCGATGCCCGCGTGATGGATGTGATGGAGCACCATGCCGCGATGGCTTCCTGAGATGGTTTTCAGGCAGTTGAGACGTAGCGGGGCAGGGTTAGCCTGAAGCAGCTGCCATATCCAGGTTCGCTGCGGACAATCAACAGGCCTCCATGCTTTTCCGCAATCATGCGTGCCACATGCAATCCCAGCCCAGTGCCATTCACGGTAGCGCTTGAGTCCAGGCGGGTATATTTGCCGAAAATGGTTTCTTGCTTGTCTGCTGCTATACCCTGACCAAAATCTTCAATCTCAATATGGCAATAATGTTGGCCATGAAAAACCCGGGCAATCACAATGCTCTCGACTGGGGAATATTTAAGTGCATTGTCCAGCAGGTTGGAAACCACAAGGTTAATCAGATATTGATCGCACTGTATGTGAGCTGCCGTTTCTGATAATTCGGTTTCTATACGGCGGGAGCTGAGCTCCTGATAATGCTTGACCGTGATTTCCACCAGATTTCTCAGATCGCAAGTTTCCCCTTGGTTGACTGTGTCTGAACCGAGTGAGTCCAGCTTATCCGTTGTCAGAAAGTTATCTATCATCCGGCTCATGCGTTGGGTGGCGCGCCGGATTTTCTGCATGGCTGGTATGAGGATGGCGTTTGTTTCTGCATTCAGCGAACTTGGATCCAACAAGGCCAATCGCTGGGATGTGGTGTCGATAATCGCTAGCGGGGTGCGAAACTCATGGGATGCCATCGCAAAGAATTCTTGTTGTGCTGCCATCAGTTCTTTTTTCCTTGCAAGGGCCACTTCCAGCTTGCTTTGCAATGCCTGCCGTTCGCTGATTTCTTTATTCAGTTCCTCGTTGGCACGTGCCAGTTCCCTTGTCCTTTCATCCACTCGTAGATCCAACAGCCTTTCACTTTCCTTGGACAACTCCAATGCCACCTCCTTGGCCTGAAGTTTCTTTTCTGCCTCATGCTTGGCCACATAAATCAGCCCCAAAGTGGTGAGGATCAAGGATAACAAGGGCCATAGGATCATGCTGTCCATCACTGTAGCGTGGGTTCCAATCGGAATCCCGATGTTATGAAGCATGGCGGGTACCAATGGCAGGAAACCTATCCAGATGGCAAAGATGAACAGCAATTTATCGTAGTGTCTGGCGAGCATCAGTTTGATGCTGGCAAAGAACATGAGTGCCAGGCCCAATACGGCGGATAGGTTGATGGCCATACTATTGAAAGGAACCAACCCGCTCAGTACGCCAGCAAACATGACCAGGTCGAACCCAATCAAAAGCCTGATGACTTTCATGAGGCGGGGTTGGTGTTCATCTAACTGAAACAGGGCGCTGTAGAAAATCAGTACCATGGCTATGAATAGGAAACTCAGGGATTTTTGTGCGGTATCTGCCAATAATGGGGAAACTGGAATCAGTAACTGGGCTGTGCCTGCCAGAAAAGCCTGCATCATGCTGGTGATGGATTGATAAAGTGAATACAGCATGAATATCTTGTGGCGTAGCCATAACCAGAGGATTAGGGCAAACAGGGCCAGAAATAAGCGTACCCCATAGTAAGCGCCGATCAAGCTGTCTGAGCGGTCATGGGCGTTGATGAAAATACGTGGTTCCCATACAGTGGCGTGAAAATTGATGCTGCTGGTCGACTGCAGCCTTACATAGTATGTTTGCGGAACCCCGGTGGGCGGATGAAGCGGGAAAATGAAGTTGCGGTGCGGAATGGGCCTGGCCGACACGGGCTGGTGATCCCCTAGCTGCTGGCGGGAAAAACTGCCGTCAGAGTGTGGGATGAATAACTGGATGTCATCAAGGATTGCTGGAGAGATTTCCAGCCAATATTCATCGCTTGCCTTGGTTGCAAATTCCAAGGTAAATTTCATCCAGATAGCGTCTTTGGTATATCCTGCATTCCATTTGTACGGCATAGGCGCGAATTTGCCGGCAATATCCTGCGCTACAATCTCCTGCAGTGATAGTTTTCCCGAAGGGTCACGCAGGTATGAAACTGCATTGATTTCATCCAGGGCAATGCCCAGTTGTGGGTGAGTAGGCACTTGCAATGCATGTGCATAATGCGAACACAACAGGCAGAAAAAGATAGCGATGCGTAGGAGTCTGGATATCAAGGGTATATTGTGTTCATCATCGATGATATTGGTTTTTGTGGATTCTATACTTAAAAGTGAATAACTCTACCGATTTACGCGTCATTCTGGTCGAGGATGATTTCGACCTGAGAGAAGAAACAGAGCTTGGATTGCGTGCGTTGGGTATTGATGCCACGGGCGTTGCTGATGCTGCAGGTCTTTATCGCGAGCTGGTGAACACAAAATACGATATTGTCGTCCTTGATATCGGCCTGCCTGGGGAGGATGGCTTATCCATCCTCCGTTACCTGCGGGCTTCAGGCAATATGGGCATTGTCATGTTGACTGCACGTGGCAGCCTGGATGACCGGTTACAAGGGCTCAATGACGGAGCAGATGCCTATATGGTCAAGCCTGTCGATCTCAAGGAGCTTGCTTCGGTATTGTTGTCCTTGGCGCGTCGTTTGCAGGGGCAGCCAATGGCGCACATGCCACAGCAACCAGTAGTCCATGCATCATCAGAAGAAGAGCCTTCTTCTTCCGGGGTATGGAAACTCGACCGTGCATATTGGACGCTCATTTCTCCAGAAGGGCTCTCCGTTCCACTCACGCCCAAGGAATACACATTCCTGAGCCGCCTGGTCGAAAAGTGTGGGGAACCCGTGCCAAGGGCCCATATTATTCACGCGTTTGGTGGCGAAATTGATGATTTCGACTTTCATCGTGTGGAAGTCATCATTTCCCGCCTGCGACGAAAAGGCAAGGCGATCACTGGTGAATTGCTGCCTATCAAGGCTTTGCCAGGATTTGGCTTTTCATTCACTGCTCGCTGTATCTTTATCTAGCCCTCTCTCTTTTGATTAGTCCGTTCGTACTAATCCAGCTTTCCAATCCATCCAGCAAGTTAAGGCCTTAGCGTTTACATGCTCCTGCTTGTGTCCACTCGCTGCAAAGCTTTTGGGCGATTTCGTCCCCTTGTTAGGCAATGATGTGGTGTGAATAAATGTGAGTTTAGGTGAGTAACTGTCAATGAACCATATTATGAACATGGATAAATTTTCCCAGCTTTCAAAAGGCAGCCAATTCGGCAAGAAGGTAATGCATTCAGAAATTGTGAGTGTTGGGAGAAGTTTGTGCATATCAATAAAAAATGTGGACGTGCGGAGAATGCGTCTTCCGTAGCGACAAAATGGCATGGCATACAGCATTGGCTGAAAGGGAGGCGTGAGGCATCTATTGCCGCTGCCAAGGCTAATGTGAAGTCCAAGTGGACAGTCTTGCAGAAGCTGCTATTTGTCATGTTAGCCATGGTGGCCCTGCCCGCCATGGCGAATGTGGATGTGCTGATTTCAAACCTGAGCGATTCTCCGGATCCGGCGCCACGCGGCAGCAATGTGAGATATGACATCAGGGTTAGCAACAATGGCACCGACCCCGCAACCGGGGTGGAGGTCAGGATAGCAATACCTGCAGGAGTCACGAACCCTCAGGCGGCCATGGTGGGTGGCACGTGCGTCATTGATGGTAGCGACATGCTCTGTACCTATACTGGCAGTTTTCCTGCCCAAGCTAGTACAGATGTCGACTTGATTGTAAGCACTGGCGGTGCGACACCCGCTACCATTCAGGTGACAGCAGTGGTGTCAGCTGCCAATGAAAGTTCCGGAAGCAGCACCAGCAATAACACTGCTACCCAAAATACCACCATCAATAACGGTGCAGATGTCTATATCAGTAGTGTAACGGGTACACCAAATCCGGTTGTCGGTGGAGGTACGCTCAACTGGAGCATCAGTGGTGGCAGCAATGGTCCTAATGACGCGATTAATCCTCAAATAGTCGTGGAATTGCCAGGGTCGCTACAATTTGTTTCTGGCAGTGGTGGGGGCTTTAATTGTACTGCCAGCGGTCAGGTCGTGACTTGCGCGGCTGCTTCATTGATTGCTTCCGGAGGCACCTTCTCAGCGTTGAATCTGGTCACCACGGTAGTGGACGTGGCGTCCGGCAATGTGACGATCACGCCTCGTATTTCCTCTTCGACGGCAGATCCAGAACCAAACAACAACCAACTGGTTTCAGCACCTCCTGTCACCATTAGCCCAGGTGCTGACTTGCAGGTTGTACAGACTGCAAATGCCTCGCTGGTGGCATCTGAGCAGAATGTGACATTCACTCTACAGGCAAGCAATAATGGCCCTAGCGATGCAACCAACGGAGTCAATGTCACCTATCAATTACCGCCAGGTTTTGATTATGTGTCGGCAACACCGAGTGGTAGCGGCTGGGCTGCTTGTACAACCTCCGGCACGGTGGGCACAGGCATTACCGTCCATTGTGACAACACCCAGAATTATGCAGCTGACCGAAGCAATCAGATTGTGATTGTGGCCAAGGCCCCACAAGAAACAACCGGGATTACCTCTTATAGCCTGACTGCCTCAATAGCTCACAACGGGGGCAATCCCGATGATCCTGACCTGAGCAACAATCAATCGACTATTCCCTTGAATGTGGGGCCAAATGGCGCTGGCCTTTCCATCAGCAAGTCGCGTAGCCCCAACCCGGTAGCCGAGGGACAGCTTATCAACAGCACCCTGCGTGTGGCAAACAGCGGGCCATTGGCAGCCGCTGCAGACACCGTGCAAGTGATTGACACCATTGTGCCGGCGGATGAGGAGTTCGTGAGTTATTCCGCTGCCGCGGACTGGAGCTGTACCAATGTAACAAGCGGCACCAGTCTTGATCCAGCGGTATCGCAGGTGACTTGTACCTACCGGCATACACTGGGGGTCAGCGCCAATACAACTCCCTTGATCATTGTTACCCGTTCCAAGGTCAAGGGCACAGCCTACAGTGCGACCAATACTGCCGAAGTTGCATGTGATTCAGGCCAGAATTGCTGGTATCCGGTCAAGACCATCCAAGCCAGTGCAGGGGTGACCCAAACCACGAATTCGGTTGATCTGTCCATTACCAAGTCTGCAACAACGGCGGGTGGTGTCGGCACCAGGCTTGAGGCCAACGAGTCCACCATGACCTATACCCTGGTGGTGCAGAATAATACGGCGACGGTCGATGCCGAAAATATTGTCGTCAGGGATCCCATCCCTGGATGGGTATCAGGAACAACCCTGTCCCTGGTGAATATCGTCGCTGTGACAACTGCCAATGGTTCCGATGCCACTTTCACCTGCGCCATGGTGGATACCTCTGTGTTGCAATGTACGCAGGCACCAGGCACCAGGCTGAAGCAGGGTGATACTGCGACATTGACCATTCCGGTCGCCCGCCCGCTTGCGGCTGGTAACCATACCAATACAGCCAGTGTGTCATCCACCACCCAGGGTGATATCAACACCGCCAATAATTCAGCCTCGGTCAATGTCGTCATCGATCCGATTGCTGATGTGGAAATGGTGTCAAAAATAGTGACGCCTGCAACAGCGCGTGCCGGTACTGATGTCAGTTATGTGTTGACCTTCCGTAATAATGGGCCTTCTGCGGCACAGTCAGTCACGGTCAGTGACAGCTTTGTGGTCAATGCGGCCGATCCAGGCTTCACCGTTCTTTCCGTCACCCCTGTAGCCTGGACTTCGGGTAGCCCGACTTGTAGCGGTTTGGTGGCTGGCCAGAGTTATGGCGCTGGTTCAACGCCTACACTGACCTGCCAGGGCGGCAATCTCTCCAATGGCGAGCAACGCACGGTAGAGATACTGGTACGCCCAAACTGGAAGGTTGGGCAAACCAGTGGCCAGACATGGGGTATCAGCAACACTGCGCGTATCAGCACTACGACTGCCGAGAATGTGGACGGTACCGATGGAGGCAACAACAGCAAGAGTGCAACGCTGACTGTAGAGGCCGCCGCTATCGATCTTCTGGTGAATAACCTCGATAACGTCGATCCGCTGGGTTATGACAGCAGCAACGATGGTGACAACGCCCAGAATGATGTGATTTATACCATCAACATGGTGAACAATGGCCCATCGGTGGCGACGGGCCTCAAATTCACCTATGCCATTACCCCGCCAAGTGGAAAAACCGTGCGCTTCCTTGGGGATAGCGCTGTGATGGGGCCTCCGGCTGGCAGCATCTGTAACAACATCGGTAGCGAGGTGACCGGCCCCAATACCTTGACGGTGACATGTACCTATAGTGGTAGCGCATCCAGCATCGCCAATGGTGAATATCGCAACCGTTACCTCTCGGTGCGCATGCTGACAACCCCAGCCGTCACCGGGGATGTGATGTATAGCGTGGCGGTAGTGTCTGCCAATGAGAACGACAGCAATCTCACCAACAATACCGAAGACGAAACGACTACCCTGCGTTCCGACATTGCTCCTAACAACCTGAGCTTGTCTGGACGTGTGTACATCGATGTCAACGACAATGGCCTGGCCGATCCGGGCGAACTGGGTATCGAAGGGGCGACTATCACCCTTTCCGGAACTACGGCCAATGGTGAGGACATCTGTACCGTTCTGGCAACTATCCGTACCCAGAACAATAGCACCCTGCCGAGTTGCGTAATCCAGACCGGCGTAGATGGCTCCTATACCTTTACCAGCCTGCCACCATCGAATGGCTCTGGCTATACGATCACAGAAACGCAGCCTGGCGGTTATACAGATGGCAAGGACCAGGTCGGCTCGCTAGGTGCAACCCAGGGCAGTGCCGGCACTGTATTGCCCACAGGCTCTGACACTTTTACCGTGGTGCTGACCTCCAGTGGCAGTGGTTATAACTTTGGCGAAATTGCCAGTACAGCGGGGAGTGCAAGCCTGAGCGGCCATGTCTGGCTGGATGGCAATCATGATCGCTCCTTTGATGGCATTAGCCCGGATGCGTTGGATAAGCCACAAAGCGGCTGGGTTGTGGAGTTGTTGCGTAATGGCATCCTCGTAGCCAGTACCACAACCAGTGCCACTGGCGCCTACAGCTTTACAAACCTGCCTCCAGGCCCTGGTTATCAGGTACGGTTCCGGCACCCAACAAATGGCCTGATCTTTGGCCAGGCACGACCCAATGAGCGTGGACTGGCATTCGATAACGGTGTGGTGAATGCCACAAGCAACCCCGCTGGCGCCAGCAATCTTGACGGCAGCCTGAGCGGCATCACGCTTGCCGATGGGGACAATATCACCGAGCATAGCTTGCCGCTCGACCCGGCAGGGGTGGTCTATGATGCTGTCACACGCCAGCCCGTAGCAGGCGCGGTGGTCAGCATTACTGGCCCGGCCGGCTTTACTCCTGCAGCACACCTGGTCAGCGGCAATGCCTCACAGACAACAGGAGTTGATGGAGGGTACCAGTTCCTGCTGAATCCAACTGCTCCGGCAGGCTTGTATACACTGGCGATTACCAGTTATCCGGCAAATTACATCCCGCAGCCATCCAATATGATTCCGGTGTGTAATGCCACGTTGCAGGTTGCCAGCACTCCCGATCCCGTATTGGTGCAGCAAAACGATGGGGCTCCTGCAGTCGGGATTGGGCCGCATGATCCAGCCACTTGCGCCACAACCAGCAGTGATGGTTCATTTGCAAACGGCAGCGGCGCCCTGGCTGCAGCGGCGACTCGGTATTATTTCAGTTTTACCCTTGACCCAGCCTCTTCTGCCGAGTTGGTCAATAATCATATTCCGCTTGATCCCATCATGGGCGGCATCATCACGATTACCAAAGTGACTCCGCTAGTCAATGTGGTGCGAGGTGATCTGGTGCCATACATCATCACTGCAACCAGCACAGTCAATATTGCCAATATTGATATCACTGACCGTTTGCCGCCTGGCTTCAAGTATCGCAGTGGTTCTGCCTCGGTCAATGCGGTGAGGATTGAGCCTGAAGTGAATGGGCGCGACCTGACCTGGAAGAACCAGACCTTCGCTGCAGGAGAAAGCAAGACCTACAAGCTGATTCTGGTAGTGGGTACCGGTGTGGGAGAAGGTGAATATGTCAATCAGGCATGGGCGCAAAACGGCCTGGTGGACACCTTGGTTTCCAACATCGGCTCCGCCACCGTCAGGGTCACGCCTGATCCCACCTTCGATTGTTCCGACATCATCGGCAAGGTATTTGACGACAAGAATGCCAATGGCTACCAGGACCAGGGCGAGCCCGGTATTGCCAATGTCCGCGTGGTGACCGCGCGCGGTCTGCTGGTCACCACTGATGCCGAGGGACGCTTCCACGTCACTTGTGCCGACATTCCCAATATGGACCGCGGCGCCAACTTCGTCATGAAGCTGGACGAGCGCACCCTGCCTTCCGGTTATCGCGTCACCACCGAAAATCCGCGTGATGTGCGCGTGACCCGAGGCAAGATGGTCAAGCTCAACTTTGGCGCTACCGTGCACCGCGTGGTGAGGCTCGATCTCAATGATGAGGCCTTCGTCCCCGCCGGTACCGATCTTCAATCGCAATGGCAGCAGGCATTCGCCGATATGGTCAAGCAGCTTGATGGCCGGCCTTCTGTGTTGCGCATTGCCTATGACCCGGGCGGCGGGGGAGAAAAACTCGCCAAGAAACGCCTGGACAGCGTTGCCAAGGCTGCCCGCAAGCTCTGGCATGACGCGCATAAGAATAATAAGGATGAAGCAGCCTTCCCGCTGATCATCGAGACAGCAGTGGAGGTGCAACCATGATGAAGAAGCGAGCAATTGCTATCGCCATCAGTGTGATGATGAGCGGGGCCAATGCGGAATCATTGCTGATAAGCGACAGGGGCTATGCGGCATCGATGTTGCCGACACGCGATATGCCGGTTCCTGATTTCGAACAGGAAACAGGCAAGCGTATTGACAACAGCCGCGTGGATTTCCATGGCATGCCTTCTCCGGCTGAACGGCAAGGGCCGACCAGTTATCCCCTGCCTTCCGGCATCAGCAGCAGCGCACTGGAACGCATGCGTGCAGCGGCGGCTAATGTGCCGCAGGCCGAGCCGCAGGTGTTTACGCGCCTGGTGGAAAACAGCGGCGCTGCGCGTTTCGAATCCGGCAAGGCTGACCTCACGGCCAGCTCGATTGCCGAGTTGGAACAACTGGCGGCGCAACTGCAAGGCAAACAGGGAATACGCATTGATATTGCCGGGCATACCGATAACCAACGCCTGTCGCCCAATGCGAAAAAGATTTTCCGCGATAACCAGGGCTTGTCCGAGGCTCGTTCATTGTCCGTGGCGGCATTCCTCAAGCAGCAGTTGGGTCTGGATGACAGCCAGTTCAGCATCAGCGGCTATGGCGAGAGCCAGCCGGTGGCCAGCAACGACAATCCGGCAGGTATGGCGCAGAACCGCCGCGTGATTATCCGGGTATGGTTTGACGAGAAAGAAATCATTCCGGCAGAGCCGGTGGCAGTTGCGCCGCCGGTGCGCAGCGCCTGTGAGGCCACCAGCGTGGCAAGGGCCGGTGCGCCATTCCGTATCAGTATTGATGGCGAGCCTGTGAGCCTGGATGACGGGCCATTGGAAGCTGACCGTCAGCGTTGCACCGATGTGGCACTGGAAAAAGCCGATATCCAGGTGCGTTACGACAACCTTTCCACCTTGCCGCAGATGAATGTCTGGAACACTACCCTTGGCGTGGTACGCGGCGAAGAGGCGGAATTCCGTACCTGGGCCAATTACCTGCCATGGATCAAAAAGGCGGAAATCCGCCTGTTCACTCCAGGCCAACAGCCACAGGAAACCCCGCTCGCGGTATTGCCGGTGGACTGGAACGGCGTGACAAAATGGCAAGCCAAGGTGGAGGATGTGGAGCAGGTGCTGTTCCTGCTGCGCGTGTATGACGAGCAGGGACGTTATGATGAAACCGTGATGAAGCCGCTGGAAATCCTTTCCAGCACGACGCCACGCATCACCAGCGACCTACAGGACGGCAAGGAGGAGCTGATTGGCTATGGCGAGAACAGCCTCAGCCTGCGAAATATCCCGGTCAAGGGTGGCACGGTGACCGTGAATGGCCGCTTTATCCAGCCCGGACAAAAAATAGAAACGCTGGGCCTGACCGTGCCGGTAGATGCTAATGGCCGTTTTGCCATTAAGCAGATCATGCCGCCTGGCCCGAACAGCGTGGAGGTCAAGCTGGTCGAGCCGGACGGCGAGTTCACCAGCTTCCGCCGCAACCTCAATATTGCCGATGACGACTGGTTCTATATCGCGATCGGTGACATCACTGCGGGCAAGAACAATGTACGCGGCCCGGCGCAACTGGTCACCGGTGATACGCAACACTATGATGGTTCCAGCCATGTGGATGGCCGTGGGGCGTTCTATGTGAAGGGAAAGGTCAAGGGAGAGTGGTTGCTTACTGCTGCTGCAGATACAAGAGAACAGCCGCTGGAGCACTTGTTCTCCAATTTTTCCTCCAAGGATCCACGCTACCTGTTGCGTAATATCAACCCTGACCTGTATTACCCGGTCTATGGCGATGACAGCACGACAGTGGATGATGCGCCGACCCAAGGCAAGTTCTACATCAAGCTGGCACGAGGCGATTCCCATGTGATGTGGGGCAACTTCAAGACCAGCTGGAGCGGAACAGAGCTGTTGCAATACTCACGCGGCTTGTATGGCGCCAATGCAAAGTATCGTTCCGATAACACTACAAGTTATGGTGAAAAAACCACGCAGGTGGATGCGTTTGCTGCAGATCCAGGCACCCTGGGGGCTCGCGATGAATTCCGCGGCACCGGCGGATCGCTTTATTACTTGCGCAATCAAGCGCTCACCATGGGTTCCGAACGTATCTGGGTGGAAGTGCGCGACCGGGATTCCGGCCTGGTCATCGAGCGTAAACTGCTTGCTCCAGCTCAAGACTATGAAATCAATTACCTGCAAGGCCGCTTGATCCTGCGTGATGCCCTGACATCGACTGGCGCAGCTTCCAGTCTGATCAGCACTGCCTCGATCAATGGCAATGAAATCTACCTGGTGGCGAACTATGAATATGTGCCGGGCCTGACCAGGGTGGATAACTTTTCTACCGGCGGGCGCGTCTCGCACTGGGTGAACGACTATTTGCAGATCGGGATTACCGGTTTCAAGCAGGGGCAGGGCATGCTGGAGCAGAAACTCAACGGTCTTGATGCGACGGTCCGTTATACGCCGGGTACCTTCATCAAGCTGGAGGCTGCACATTCCCAGGGTGCCGGGGCTGGTGCACAAACCTCGCTGGATGGCGGTTTTGCCTTCAACACACTCAGCACCACAGGCGATCCTGCCAAGGCGTTCCGCATCGAAGGTTCGGTAGATCTTGCGGATGTGACCGACAAGGCCAAGGGCAAAGTGACTGCTTATGTACAGAACCGTGAGCGTGGGTTCTCGGCACCCGGGCAGATATCAGTAACGGGGGAGGCAGTTGACCAGCATGGTTTCAAGGCCAATGTGCAGGTCGCTGACAATACCTTTGTCGATGCCAAGGGTGATGTGCGGCGCGCGGACACTATAGACACCCAGGCAGTAGAAGTAGGCGTCAGGCAGAGGATTAATCCTGAATGGCAGGCTGGTGTGGCGGTACGCCAGGATGATCGCAATGTGCATGTGACTAATGCCAGCAGCTTGTTGTCCCGCAATGGCAATCGTACCGATGTGCAGGTGCGCATGGATTACACGCCAGTCGATCATGAGGCGGAGGTAAGCCAGGGTGAGCCGTTACCAAAGAAAGACTGGAGCGCCTATGGTTACCTGCAGGGCACGGTGGCGCGCGATGGCGAGCGTGAAGATAACAACCGTGCCGGGATGGGGATGAGCTGGCGCGTAAATGACAGGATCAAGCTGCTGGCTGAGGGTTCACAGGGCAACCTGGGACCTGGTGTCAAGCTGGGGGCGGATTACCGCCTGTCCGACCGCAGCAATGCCTATACCAATTACCTGGTTGAGAACGAACGTCCGGACAACGCCTGGCGCGGCCGCCAGGGTAGCTGGGTCACTGGCACTTCTTACCGGGTGACCGATGAAATGCGTGTCTTTGGTGAAACCCGTACTGTGGATGGTTCCGGCGTACAAAGCCTGATTAATGCCTTCGGCCTGGACTATGCCGCCAATGATTTCTGGAATTATGGCGTCAAGGGCGAAGTGGGGAAGGTGTCACATCCATTGTCAGGCGACCTCAAGCGTAAGGCGATCAGTCTGGCGATTGGATACAAGCGTGACAATACCAAGTACAGCGGCAATATCGAGTATCGCGATGAGAGTAGCAATACCTCGGGCGACCGTGATACCTGGCTGATACGCAATACATTCGGCCACCAGGCCACGCCGGAATGGCGTTTGCTCGGCAAGCTCAACTGGTCTGTGTCCAATAACAGCCGTGGGGCGTTCTACGATGGCGATTATCACGAGATCGTAGCCGGTGCGGCGTATCGCCCGATCGACAATGACCGCTGGAATACCTTGTTCAAGTACACCAACTTCTACAACCTGCCTTCGCCAGGACAGATTTCACCGTCTGGTTCCACGGCGGATTATGCGCAGCGCAGCCAGGTGCTGGCGGTAGATACCATTTATGACGTTAAACCGTGGCTCTCACTGGGTGCCAAGTACGCTTTCCGCATTGGCGAACTGAAAGACAGCAAAGTGGATGGCCAATGGTTCTCCAGCCGGGCCGACCTGATGATCCTGCGAGCAGACTGGCACTTTGTCAAGGAGTGGGATGCAGTGCTGGAACTACGCAACCTGCGTGCTACTGAAGCCAAGGACTCACGTGCCGGTGCGCTGGTGGCGGTCTATCGCCATATGGCGGAAGGTGTCAAGGCAGGGGTCGGCTATAACTTCACCAATTACTCGGATGACCTGACGAACCTCTCATATCGCAGCCGGGGCTTCTTCATCAATGTGATCGGCACGATGTAAGGCGTTCGAGAGAGAGGGTTCATGCGATTCGAAATTGATTATCTTCAAGAGCATCATGTCAGCCTGCTGACCGTGTCTGGTGCCATGAAGTTAGATGAGTATCGGACAATGGTCGTGGAAATATTGGCTGATATGCAGCGCCATCAGACTAACAACCTGATTGTCGATTTGCGCAATGTCACTTTAGGCCTGAGTTTCAACGAGACCTCCCGGTTGCCAGAGATCAATCGGGAGCTTGGCGTAAATACTGGCCACAAGGTGGCGATTGTTTTCATGGAGCATTCACCCAAAGCCAACGGGGTCAGGCTTTATGAGATTCTTGCAGCCCACAGGGGTTATGACCACAAATTATTTACCCGGCATACTGCGGGCTTATTATGGTTTATCAATTGTGAAACGGCGCCTGTACAGGCTGCGGCTCAGTAATATTGATATGGCCCATGCATGGCATGGGCTGTCAGCGTGCGATCTTGCGTCACAAGCAAGATGGTACACTCTGCTCATGTGCAGATTCCAGCAGGGTTGATGCGCTGCTGGCATGCAACAGGAATATTGATTTCACCATGGATGAGTGACTGCAGGAGTCATTCTCGTTTTTGTAGGGTTGCCTGAATATTTCTACATATTCATCCTGTTAGTGCAGACGCTCCCTTTCCCAGGCGATATCACCTCCCCGTATCTTAGGCAACGCGCATTCGGGTATAATTTCATTTTTACCGGGATGTTGCTATGCCTATCTACGATTATCAATGTACAAGCTGTGGTTACAAGACAGAGGTGATGCGCAAGGTCAGCGACGCTGGCACTACCGTTTGTCCTGAATGTCATCAGGAAACTTTCCAGAAGCAGGTGTCTGCGCCCAATTTCCAACTAAACGGAACAGGCTGGTATGCCACCGACTTCAAGGGCAGCAGTCCTGCTGCGAAAAAAACTGAAGAATCAGCTCCTGCTGCAGCTTGTGGCACCGGCTGTGCCTGCCATTAATTGAATATTGGCTGGCCTTCAATTGTTAAGGTGAACATGAAAAGTTATTTTATTACCGGGTTGTTGGTATTGGTGCCTCTGACCATCACTGTCTGGGTATTAAGTACCTTGATCGGCCTGATGGACCAGAGCCTGTTGTTGTTGCCGCACGAATGGAGGCCAATTGAACAGTTTGGCCGTGAAATTCCTGGACTTGGTGCCATCCTGACCTTGTTGATTATCTTTGGTACCGGCCTGATAGCCACCAACTTCTTTGGCAAGCAGGTGATTTTGCTGTGGGAAGGATTGCTTGGCCGTGTACCAGTGGTCAAAAGCATCTACAACAGCGTGAAGCAGGTATCCGATACCTTGTTTTCCGATTCCGGCAATGCTTTCCGCAAGGCATTGCTGGTGCAATATCCGCGCCAGGGCAGCTGGACCATCGCCTTTATGACAGGGCAGCCCGGCGGGGATGTGGCGAATCACCTGCAAGGGGATTATGTGAGCGTGTACGTGCCAACCACGCCTAACCCTACTTCCGGGTTTTTCCTGATGATGCCGACTGCCGACATTATCGAGCTCGACATGAGCGTTGATGAAGCCCTGAAATACATTATATCCATGGGGGTCGTGGCGCCCCCTGCCAGAACTCCCATTATTACTAACTCTAAAATATAAGATCTCTTTCATATGCGTACTCATTACTGCGGTCACCTGAACCGTGAACACATCGGCCAGACAGTTACCCTTTGCGGCTGGGCACATCGCCGCCGCGACCATGGTGGCGTAATTTTCATTGACCTGCGTGATCGTGAAGGCATGGCTCAGATCGTGATCGATCCTGACACACCAGCTGCATTTGCCTTGGCTGAAACCGTGCGCAGTGAGTTTGTATTGAAAGTGGTCTGTAAGGTCCGTGCGCGTCCTGATGGCACAGTCAATGCCAACATCCCGACCGGCGAGGTGGAAATGCTGGCAAGCGAGATCGAGATTCTCAATGCATCGCTCACGCCGCCGTTCATGCTGGATGATGACAACCTGAGCGAAATGGTACGCCTGGAACATCGCTATATCGACTTGCGTCGCCCTGCCATGCAAAAGAACATGATGCTGCGCTACCGTGTTGCCAAGACTCTGCGCGACCATCTGGACAGCAATGGCTTCATCGAGATTGAAACACCCATGCTGACACGCTCCACCCCTGAAGGTGCGCGTGATTACCTGGTGCCGTCGCGTGTGCATCACGGTCAGTTCTTTGCGTTGCCCCAATCGCCGCAGCTGTTCAAGCAGTTGCTGATGGTTTCCGGTTTTGACCGTTATTTCCAGATCACGAAATGTTTCCGCGATGAAGATTTGCGCGCCGATCGTCAGCCTGAATTCACTCAGGTGGATATTGAGACTTCCTTCCTGGGTGAAGAAGAAATCATGACGATAGTCGAGGACATGATCCGTAAGATGTTCAAGGGCGTGCAGGACATAGACCTGCCCAACCCATTCCCGCGCATGCCTTTCTCTGAGGCCATGAACAAATATGGTTCAGACAAGCCAGACATGCGTGTGACCCTGGAAATTACCGAATTGACCGACGTCATGAAGGATGTTGATTTCAAGGTGTTTGCCGGGGCGGCCAATGCAGTGGGTGGGCGTGTGGCTGCCATGCGCGTGCCTAACGGCGCGGCAATTTCCCGTAGCGAGATCGACGCCTACACCGAGTTCGTCAAGATCTATGGTGCCAAGGGACTTGCCTACATCAAGATCAATGACATTACCAAATTGAATGAAGAAGGCTTGCAAAGCCCTATCGTCAAGAACATTCATGAAACCGCGCTTAAGGCGATTATTGAGCGTACTGGCGCGCAAAACGGCGACATCGTGTTCTTTGGTGCCGACAAGGCCAAGGTGGTCAATGAAGCATTGGGTGCCTTGCGTACGCGTGTTGGCCATGAAAAAGGCCATGTGGATGGCCGTGCCTGGGCACCGTTGTGGGTGATTGATTTCCCCATGTTCGAACATGACGAGGAAAATGACCGCTGGGTGGCATTGCATCACCCGTTCACTTCCCCCAAAGACGGCCACGAAGACCTACTGACTACCAACCCTGGCGCGGCCTTGTCCAAGGCTTACGACATGGTGTTGAATGGCTGGGAAGTAGGCGGCGGTTCGGTTCGTATCCATAAGCAGGAAGTACAGTCCAAGGTATTCAACGCACTCAAGATCAGCAAAGAAGAAGCGCAGGAAAAATTCGGTTTCCTGCTCGATGCCCTGCAATACGGCGCGCCTCCGCACGGCGGCCTGGCCTTTGGTCTCGATCGCCTGGTGACCCTGATGGCGGGCGCAGAATCGATTCGTGACGTCATTGCCTTCCCCAAGACACAACGCGCCCAGTGCCTGATGACCAATGCGCCTAACGAAGTGGACGAGAAGCAGCTGCGTGAACTGCATATACGCGTACGCCAGCAAAATCCGGCAGGATAAAATGGACTCGCTTGTGCTGGCGGCGTTGCGCCTTCTTGCCGTACCAATAGTACTGTCTGCGAAGGTACGCCTTGCCAGCGCGGCGCGAGTTTCATTTTGAATGGGATGCTGCTGTGATTAAGTCTTTAATTCGCACCATTCCCAATTATCCCAAGCCTGGTGTCCAGTTTCGCGACATTACTACTTTGCTGAAAGATGCAGATGGCTTGCGGCAGGTGGTTGATGCATTGTATGAGCGTTATGCTGCTGCCAAGATTGATAAGATTGTCGGCATCGAGTCGCGCGGCTTCATTGTCGGTGCTGCGGTGGCATACAAGCTTGGTGTTGGTTTTGTACCAGTGCGCAAAAAAGGTAAGTTGCCGGGTGATGTGCTGGGACATGACTATGCGCTGGAGTACGGTACTGACCGCGTGGAGATTCATAGTGATGCGATCAGTCCCAATGAAAATATCCTGTTGCTGGATGACCTGATTGCCACTGGCGGTACGGCAGAAGCTGCGACGGTGTTGATCGAAAAGCTGGGTGGTAACGTATTTGAGTGCGCGTTCATCATTGGCCTGCCAGATCTCGGTGGCGAGCAAAGACTGCATCAATTGGGTTACAGCACGTTTACGCTATGCGAGTTTGAGGGCGAGTAGTGGGAAGTCATCAGCCGGTTTACAAGATTCCGGTATCGGCGCTGGTGCTGATTCATACGACTGATTTGCAGGTGCTCATCATGGAGCGCGCCGACAAGCAAGGTTACTGGCAGTCAGTCACCGGCAGCCTGGAAGTCATGGAAAACGGCGAGCTGGAGCAGCCTGTGGATGCCGCCATTCGCGAGGTCAAGGAAGAAACCGGCCTCAATGCGGCTGACTACAAGCTGGTTGACTGGCAACTGTCGCATGTATACGAGATTTATCCGCACTGGCGTTTCCGCTATGCGCCTGGTGTGACGGAAAATACCGAGCATCTTTTTGGATTGGAATTACCGGCGCCGGTTGTTGTCCAACTCGCTCCTCGCGAGCATGTTGCCTATGAGTGGGTAGACTGGCGCGAGGCAGCAAAACGTGTATTTTCATGGACAAATGTCGAGGCCCTGCGTAAGTTGGGTGAACGGAATAACTTAACATTGTGAATTATCAGCCATGCAAGCAACTTTAGAGAACTCAACCCTGGAAAAACCAGCGACAGTGGCAACCGAGCCAATCCGCTTTGAGCGGTTTCAGGCAACCCAGGAAGCCGAATTGCAGGCGCGGATTATTGCGGCCAAAAAGAAACTCGGTAACAAGCTGGTCATTTTGGGCCATCACTACCAGCAGGAGAGTGTTTACCGCCATGCGGATTACACAGGAGATTCACTCAAGCTGTCGCGTTTTGCCGCCGAGACCGATGCGCAGTACATTGTTTTTCTTGGCGTGCACTTCATGGCCGAGGTTGCGGATATCCTTTCTCGGCCTGAGCAGATTTCCATCCTGCCCGACCTGTCTGCTGGTTGTTCCATGGCGGATATGGCCAACTTGGCCAAAGTCGAGCGTTCCCGCCGCGAGCTGTCCAAGGTGCTGGATTTTGATGCGACTATCACGCCGATCACCTATATCAACTCCGCAGCCGACCTCAAGGCGTTCTGCGGGGAGCACGGCGGCATTGTCTGCACTTCGACCAATGCCACCAAGATCATCGAGTGGGGCTTCAGGCAGCGCGAGAAAGTGTTGTTCTTCCCCGACCAGAACCTGGGCCGCTGGTCCGGCTATAAGATGGGCATCCCACTGGAACAGATGCCAGTGTGGGATCCTGATTTGCCGATGGGCGGCTTGACGGAAGAGCAGATCAGGAATGCGAAAATCCTGTTGTGGAAAGGCCATTGTGCGGTGCATCAGATGTTCCGCGAGCAGAACATTACGCGTTTCCGTGCCGAGCATCCTGATGGCATTGTGATTTCCCATCCGGAGTCGCCGTTTGAAGTCTGCCTCAACTCCGATTATGTCGGCTCAACCGAATACATCCTCAAGACTGTCAGCGATGCACCGGCAGGTACGCGCTGGCTGGTAGGGACCGAGCTCAACCTGGTAAACCGCCTGGCGGAGCAGATGAAGCCCGAGGGCAAGGTTGTCCAGTTCATGTCGCATGTCATATGCGAGTGTTCCACCATGGCTCGTATTGATCCGCAGCACCTGGCCTGGACGCTGGAAAACCTGGCGGAAGGTAATGTGGTCAACCAGATCAAGGTGCCTGAACATGAAGCTGAACTGGCACGCCTGACCCTGCAACGTATGCTGGACGCATCCTGATGAAGGACTAAGTTTGCAGAACGTCCTGCGTATTGCCACCTTCAATATCCACAAAGGTGTGACAAGTTTCAATGCACGCTTTGCCTTGCATGAACAGCGTGAGCTGATCCGTAAACTGCAGGCGGACGTTGTCTTTTTGCAGGAGGTGCGGGACCAGCACATCAAGCACAGTCGCAGGTTCAGCGCCTGGCCGTTGGCAGGCCAGGTAGAGTTCTTGGCAGACGCTGTCTGGAGTGACTTTGCCTATGGCAAAAACTCGGTCTATCCCGCAGGCCATCACGGCAATGCCTTGTTGTCCAAATATCCCATACTGAAATACGAGAATATCGATATCTCTGCCCATAGCAGTGAACAGCGCGGCATGTTGCACTGCGAAATTGTCGTGCCTGGCTGGGAGCAACCTTTGCACTGCATTTGTGTGCACCTGGGTTTGTTTGCAGGCTGGCGTCGTAAACAGATCATGACCCTGCGCGACCGGATTATGGAGGTGGTGCCGGAAAATGCACCGCTGGTGATTGCGGGTGATTTCAATGACTGGAGCATGTCATCCGGGCGTGAGCTGGTACATGGCCTTCACCTGCATGAAGTATTTGAGCATCACGGTGGGGGCAAGCCTGCGCGCAGTTTTCCTTCTTTCCTGCCGGTATTCAGGCTGGATCGCATCTATGTGCGCGGTTTCAATGTGCGTCATGTGGAGGTGCATGCCGGGCCGCGATTCGTCAAAGTATCTGATCATGCGGCGCTGACCGCGGTGTTGTCGAGGACATAATGCGCTGGCAGGCTGGAAACCGCATCACCTTGCTGCGGAATGGAACAGAGTTTTTCCCTGCGCTGGAAGCCTCGATTGAAGCGGCTCAATATGAGATTTACATTCAGACCTACATCTATGAACTGGATGCTACCGGCGTACGCATAGGGGAGAAACTGAAACAGGCCGCTACTCGCGGAGTGGTGGTGAATTTGCTGCTGGATGGGTTCGGCAGCCGCAAGTTGTCGCCCAAGTATGTACTTGAGCTTGAATCGTACGGCATCAAGGTGATGTTCTACCGTCCTAAGATTTCTGCCTGGTCATTCAAGCGTAGCCGCCTGCGTAGGTTGCATCGCAAAGTCTCGGTATTTGATGGGCAGCATGGTTATGTGGGCGGCATCAACATCATTGACGACATGAATGTGCCGAGCAACCTGAATGCGCCACGTGTTGATTATGCAGTGCGGGTGGATGGCTCGCTCGTATTTGCCCTGCATGCCAGTGTGCGCAATCTCTGGCGGCGCCTTGCCTGGCTGCACTTGAGGCAGGTGGAGGCGCATATCCCATTGCCATTCCCTGTGTTCATTGCCAACGGGATACGTGCCGCTTTTGTTGTGCGTGATAACGTGCTGCATCGGCGGGATATAGAGCGCGCTTATCTCAAGGCCATAGGCAAGGCAAGGGTGGATATCATCATTGCGAGCGCCTATTTCGTGCCGGGGAAGAAATTCCGTCAGGGCCTGATCGAGGCAGCAAAGCGTGGTGTAAGGGTACGACTGCTGCTGCAGGGACGGATGGAATACTGGCTGATGTTTGCCACGCATGAGGTCTATAGCCTGTTTTTGCATCATGGCATAGAAATCTATGAATACCGTGCCAGCTTCATGCACAGCAAGGTGGCGGTGATCGATAGCCGCTGGGCGACCGTAGGTTCATCCAATATCGATCCATTCAGCCTGTTGCTGGCGCGTGAAGCCAATATCATGGTGCAGGACAAAGCGTTCAATGCAGAACTGAAAGCCGACCTGGAGCGGGCGATTGCGGAAAAGTCGGTACGTGTGCGCCCAGAGGACTGGTCCAGGCGGCATGTGTTCAAGCGCCTCTTTTCGCTGTTCGTGTACATGGCCGTGAGGTTGATGATGGGGCTGGTAGGCTATAAGGAAAAGCAATGAGACGATCAGGCATTAATCATTTAATGCCGTATTGCCAATAAAATCCAGCTTGCAGTTGCCTCAGGATTGTCTATTTTTCTGACGATCTTGCCTGGGGCCAGGCTCCCTCACGTCTTTTGCATGATGCTGCCTCGCTAGTCATTTACCCCAAATATCTTATTTACAATGGCTCACCTCAAGATGCGCCTCAATGAACCGTAACAACTTCATCCCTATTAGTGAATTTTGTGATGTTAAAAGAGTTCTACGATATCAACCTGGTGGTTATTTCCTTATTGGTTGCCATTTTTGCATCTTATACGGCACTCAACATGGCGGAGCGTATCAATACAGCCCAAGGCAAGGCCGCCCGTTGGTGGTTGGTAGGTGGAGCATTTGCCATGGGGGTTGGTATCTGGGCCATGCACTTTATTGGCATGCTGGCTTTCCATTTGCCTATTCCGTTGGGCTATGACCTTGGGATCACCTTCCTTTCCCTGATGGTCGTTGTGGCAGTTTCCGGTTTTGCGCTTTGGCAGGTTTCACAAGAAACCTTGCCAATCAAGCGTCTGCTGGTCAGTGCTGTCATTATGGGGCTGGGGGTTGCCTCCATGCATTACATCGGCATGGCAGCGATGCTCATGGATCCTGCGCCAAACTATGAGCCCACGTTGTTTACGCTGTCTCTTGTCATTGCAATTGGCGCTTCAGCGGTTGCATTGTGGATTGCGTTCAAACTGCGCCAGCATGTGCCGCATATTGTATTGGCAAGGTTTGCTGCAGCCTTGGTCATGGGCATAGCGATTTGCGGTATGCACTACACAGGAATTGCAGCAGCAGAGTTCCCTATTGGCACCGTTTGTCGCGCAGCAACTGATGGTGGCAACCTTGATGCCCTGGCGATCATGGTTGTCATGGGAGGCAGCGGCATCCTGGTGATAGCGCTGTTAATCTCGATTTTTGACTCAAGGCTGGAGAGCAGGACGGCGGCGCTGGCTCTTTCCCTGGAAAAGGTCAACGAAGAGTTGCTGCAGCAGACTTTACACGACACGCTGACAAAGTTGCCGAACCGGACCTTGCTGGAAGACCGGGTCAATCAGGCTTTGCACAAGATCAGGCGGGATGGCGGCAGTTTTTCACTGATGTTTATTGATATCGATGGTTTCAAGACCATCAATGATTCTCTAGGCCATCACGTTGGGGATACCCTGCTGGTGGAGGCGGCAGTAAGGTTGCGCAAAATCCTGCGGGCCCAGGATACAGTCGCGCGCGTAGGTGGTGATGAGTTCGTGGTATTGCTTGATTCTGCAACACCGGAAGATGCCGCGACTGTGGCAGAAAAGATTGTGTTTGCATTTACTCAGCCGTTCACAAGCAGCGGGCGTGAGCTGAGGGTTTCCGCCAGCATAGGAATTGCGATTCATCCCGATAACGGCCAGACCTACCGAGAGCTTGCAATCAATGCAGATAGCGCCATGTATCACACGAAGCGCTCTGGCAGGAATGGCTACCATTTCTTTGAGGCATCGATGCATATCAATACCCAGAACCGCCTGGATATGATGCTGGATTTGCGGGTGGCATTAGAGAACAAACAGTTTGTATTGTATTACCAGCCTAAATTTGATGCAGATAAAGAGCATATTGTGGGTGCGGAAGCCTTGTTGCGCTGGCGGCATCCTAAATTGGGCATGGTGGCGCCTGACCAGTTTATTTCCCTGGCGGAGAAATCCGGCCTGATTATTCCAATCGGCGATTGGGTCCTGGATGAGGCCTGCCGCCAGATGTCTGCCTGGTATGACTCCGGCCATACCAGCTGGAGCATCTCGGTCAACTTATCGGCCCTGCAGTTTGGGCATGAGAGATTGCTGGAAGTGGTTAAATCCACCTTGATCAAATGGCGCTTGCCAGCCCACTGCCTGACACTTGAAATCACTGAGTCGACAGCAATGCATAATGTGAAGGCAACATTGGAAATCCTGCATGAAATATCCAGGCTGGGGGTCAGGATTTCTATTGATGACTTTGGTACAGGCTATTCAAGCCTGCTTTATCTCAAGCGCCTGCCAGCCAATGAACTCAAGATTGATCGCGGTTTTATCAGGAATCTGGGGGCAGGCGGTTTTGACGATGGCGCTATCGTGTCGGCGATTATCGCTCTGGGCCACACCTTGAACTTCAGGATTGTTGCGGAAGGCGTGGAAACTGAAGCACAAAAAACATTCCTGCAGGATTTGGGGTGTGATGAGCTGCAGGGATATGGGTTGGGGAAACCCATGCCGGCCGAACATTTGACTGAAAGGTTTTCCGGCAGCTCTATAAAGCGGGCAGGCTAGCTCTAGTCACGGCATATTGTTTATACTGCCAGCTGACTGGTGCACGTTAATGCGCTTCTGGAAAATTGATTAAGGTTTAACAATGCCGATTAGGAATATTGCTCTTTTACGCACCTTGGTGCTCACGCTGTCCAGCACTTTCATGTTGTCAGGTTGTGGTGGTTTCAGCCTCTGGCCTTTTGGTGAGGATGATGCAGCCAAAACGTCCAGGGGCCCTGCGGGTTCCACCGAGTATCAGTGCGACAAGGGCCGCAAGTTTTATGTGCGGATACAGGATGGAGGCAACGTTGCCTGGCTGGTGTTGCCCGATCGTGAAGTGGGGCTGAACAAGACTGAGGGTGCGGGACAATTCAGCAACGGTATTACCACGCTGGCGATAGAAGGCGACATTGCCAAGCTGGAGGATGGATACAAGCATGAATTTGCCAACTGCAAAGTGCCACAGGCTGCCCCCAAGCAGTAATGGGTGTTTGGCAATATAAAAAGCCGCTGCGACAGCGGCTTTTTATATTGATGGCCGGTGCATACGGCTGGTTTTTGCGTGATATGAGCAAAAGCCCTATTCTCTATCGGGACATAATGGCATGAATAAGTAAGAATATGGCAGGTTTGATGAAACAAAAATCATTCTTGTGTCGGATAATTTCTGACTAAATTACTCTGTCAAGAACACGCGAATGTTAGGTATTGTACAAGTAGCACTCAAGCGCCCTTATACATTTATTGTAATGGCGATCTTGATCATGATTGTCGGTATTTTGTCGGCATTGCGCATGCCGACAGATATTTTCCCTGAGATCCGTATCCCGGTTATTGCTGTTGCCTGGCAATATACTGGCATGTCGCCAGACCAGGTTACGGGCCGCATCATGACCCCATTCCAGCGTTCGCTGACAACAACAGTCAATGATATTGAACATATTGAGGCCAATTCCTATACCGGCTTTGGTATCGTCAAGATTTTCTTCCAGCCTGGTGTGAACGTGGCGACGGCCAATGCCCAGGTGACGGCTATTTCACAAACCACGCTCAGGCAGCTGCCTCTTGGCACGCAACCTCCTCTGATCATTAATTACAATGCCTCTACAGTCCCCATCCTCCAACTGGCATTGGCAGGCAAAGGCTTGACTGAACAGAACCTGGCCGATCTCGGCATGAATGCAGTGAGAACCCGGCTGGTGTCAGTCCCCGGTGCGGCGATTCCCTATCCCTTTGGCGGCAAAACACGCCAGGTGCAGCTTGATCTCGATCCCGACGCCATGCAGGCACGAGGGCTGTCTGGCCAGGATGTGGCCAATGCGCTGGCTGCACAAAACCTGATTTTGCCGGTCGGCACGCAGAAGATCGGTAATTTTGAATACACGATACAACTGAACAATGCGCCCTCCGCATTGGAGGATCTGGGAAATTTGCCGATCAAGATTGTCAACGGCGCTACTATCTATATTCGTGATGTTGCACAGGTGCGCGACGGTAATCCGCCGCAAACCAACCTGGTACACGTTGATGGTGCGCGTTCGGTATTGATGTCTGTTTTGAAGAACGGTGCGACGTCCACATTGGCAATTGTTGCGGGCATCAAGGAAAAGCTGGAGGAAATAAAACCCACTTTGCCTGATGTGCTGGAAGTACGTCCCATTAATGATCAGTCCATCTTTGTCAGTGCCGCGATCAAGGGGGTAATCCTGGAGGGATGTATTGCAGCGGCGTTGACCAGTGTGATGATCCTGTTGTTCCTGGGGAGCTGGCGCTCTACCGTGATTATTGCGATTTCCATCCCATTGTCTATTCTTGGTGCAATTGCCGGATTGGCAATGATCGGTGAGACGCTCAATATCATGACCCTGGGAGGTTTGGCACTGGCTGTGGGCATATTGGTGGATGATGCGACGGTCACCATAGAAAATATCAATTGGCACCTGGAGCAGGGCAAGGAAGTGGAGCCTGCCATTCTTGATGGCGCCAGGCAGATCGTGACGCCTGCATTTGTATCACTGTTATGCATTTGTATCGTGTTTGTGCCCATGTTTTTCCTGGAGGGCGTGTCACGTTTCCTGTTTGTGCCCATGGCCGAGTCAGTCATGTTTGCCATGGTGAGTTCCTTCATCCTGTCGCGTACGTTGGTGCCTACGATGGCGAAGTATTTGCTCAAACCCCATGCGCCACATACGGATGCGCATGGCAATGCAGCAAACTTGCCACCATCCAGCAATCCGCTGATACGTTTCCAGCGTGGGTTCGAGGCCCGCTTTGAGCATTTCCGTGAAGGCTATCTCGGCATGCTTCAACTGGCCCTGGAGAATCGCAAGAAATTCGTTGTGGGTTTTATGGTCTTTGTTTTGTTGAGCTTTGCCCTGGTGCCGTTCCTTGGGCGCAATTTCTTCCCAGCAGTGGATGGCGGGCAGATACTGATGCATGTCAGGGTGCCGGTTGGCACGCGCCTGGAAGATACGGCTGCCAAATTTGCCAATATCCAGTCGGCAATCCGCAACATCATTCCAAGGGATGAAATTGAGACTTTGGTCGATAATATCGGCCTGCCGATCAGTTCCATCAACCTGACCTACAACAACACCGGTGTCATGGGGGTGCAAGATGGCGACATCCAGATTGCCCTGACTGAAGGCCACAAGCCGACAGCAGATTACGTCAAGCAGTTGAGAGAGCAATTGCCGCGTCAGTTCCCTGACACTACATTCTCGTTCCCGCCTGCCGATATTGTGAGCCAGATATTGAATTTCGGCTCGCCGGCGCCGATTGATCTGCAGATTCGTGGCAATAACCTGGAGGCCAATTTTGACTATGCGAACCGTCTGGTCGCCGCAATGCGCAAGGTTCCCGGTATTGCTGATGTGCGCATACAGCAGTCGCGCCGCAATCCCGTCATTAATGTGGATATTGACCGTTCCCGTGCACAGGAGGTGGGTTTGAATACACGGGATGTCACCAATAACATGGTGGTTACCCTGGCAGGCAGCAGCCAGGTAGCGCCCACATTCTGGTTGAATCCTGCTAACGGTGTCTCTTATCCTATCGTGCTGCAGACGCCCCAATATCGTATGGACAGTATTGCTGCCCTCGAGAATTTGCCCATTAATGGCAGTGGGGCAGACATCTCTCCGCAGATACTGGGAGGACTTGCCACATTTACACGCAGTAACTCCAATGCATTGGTCAGCCAGTACGATATCCAGCCTATGGTACAAATCAATGCCACTACCCAGGGACGTGACCTGGGAGCGGTTGCCAAGGATATCCGCCATATCCTGGATGAAGCTGCTGCCGATGTTCCCAAGGGGTCAACAGTGACATTGCTGGGGCAAGTGAAAACCATGGAGAGCGCATTCTCCGGCTTGTTGTTCGGCCTGGTGGGCGCCATCGTACTGATCTACCTATTGATTGTGGTCAACTTCCAGTCATGGAGTGATGCTTTTGTGATTGTTAGCGCCTTGCCTGCTGCGATTGCCGGTATTGTGTGGATGTTGTTTGCCAGCTTTACGCCATTGTCAGTACCAGCATTGACGGGAGCCATCATGTGCATGGGGGTGGCAACTGCCAATAGTGTGCTGGTGATCAGCTTTGCCCGGGAGAGGTTGCTGGAGCTGGGGAATGCCACCGAGGCTGCCATAGAAGCCGGGTTTGTGCGTTTCCGTCCCGTATTGATGACGGCATTGGCAATGATGATAGGAATGGCGCCTATGGCGTTAGGCCTGGGTGAGGGCGGTGAGCAAAATGCCCCATTGGGCCGTGCCGTGATTGGCGGTTTGCTGTTTGCAACGATTACTACCCTGGTTTTTGTTCCAGTGGTGTTCAGTATGGTGCACAACAAGCAGCGCAAAAGTAATGCAACGAATACTACAATTGGAGAAGTAAATGTCATCTGATCGTTCAGCGCCACGTCGTACCCTGCGTAGAGGCGGTCTGGTACTAGTGATTATTGCCGCAGTGATTGTGGCCTATGGTCTGACCACGCGCGCCAAGGAAGGCCGGGAACTGAAGGAATGGACGGATGAACAGGCCGTGCCAACCGTCACGCTGGTATCTCCCACTACCGATACCAGTACGGGCACCCTGGAACTGCCAGCCCGTCTGGAGGCCTTTGCTCGTGCGCCCATTTATGCCCGTGCCAGCGGCTACCTCAAGAGCTGGAAAGTGGATATTGGCACCCAGGTAAAAACCGGCCAGGAGCTGGGCGAGATTGAAACTCCAGACCTTGATCAACAATTGCTGCAAGCCAAGGCTGATGTAGCCAGCGCCAAGGTCAATGCCGAGTTGGCGGGAACAACGGCCAAGCGCTGGCAGTCCATGCTTAATACTGATTCTGTCTCACGCCAGGAAGTGGATGAGCGCATGGGTGACCATGCTGCCAAGCAGGCTATTTTGCAGGCAGCGCAGGCCAATCTGGACCGTATCCAGGCAACCAAGGGTTTCACCAGGCTGGTGGCCCCATTTGATGGTGTGGTGACTGCTCGTTCCACCGATATCGGTGCCCTGATCAATGTGGGCAGTGCCGCCGGCCTGCCCCTGTTTGTGGTGTCCGATATCCGCAAGTTACGCCTGTATGTGAGTGTGCCGCAGAATTATGCTTCAAGTATTGGCAAGGGGACTGTCGCCAAGGTTTCCATTCCTGGACAGCCTGGCAAGACCTACACGGCTACCCTGGTGGCATCTTCTCAGTCAGTGGATATTTCCTCCGGTACCACCTTGTTCCAATTCCTGGTACCTAATCCTGACGGGGAGCTATTGCCTGGCGGTTTTGCCCGTGTCAGCCTGGATTTGCCCGCGAATACTCCCAGCCTGAGCATTCCTGCCAGTGCGCTTATTGTGCGTCAGGATGGTTTGCATGTGGCCATTGTGGGAGCCAACAACCAGGTGAGCCTCAAGGAGGTCGTCATTGCTCGTGATCTGGGCAAGACCATACAGCTGAGTTCTGGCATCAATGCTGATGACAAGCTGGTGGATAGTCCTCCAGATGACATCAGCGATGGCCTGATTGTGCGGGTTGCAGATGCGGAAACCAAGTCGGAGGCCGGCAGGCCATGATGGACAGCAAGCAGATAGCCAGCCTGGGCTTGGTGGCCTTGCTTGGTGCATGCTCGTTTGCACCGGAGCTGAGGATCCCCGAGGTGCCAGTAGCCGAAGCCTACAAGGAAATGCAACCATGGGTTCAGGCCCAGCCTGCAGACCAATTGCCGCGTGGCAAGTGGTGGTCGCTGTATGGTGATGACCAGCTCAATACCCTGCAGGAGAAGCTGATTGCCAATAATCCCAATCTGGCTGCGGCGCTGGCCCATTATCAACAGGCCCAGGCATACAGTGATCAGTCGCGCTCTGCTCTGTTCCCCTCTCTTTCTGCCAATGGCTCTGCCGGACGTAATCGGGTGTCTGAAAACAGGCCCCTGGTTCCGCCTAATGCCAGTATTGCCCCGACTTACCCTGCTTACAGCATAGGTTTGCAGGCGAGTTATGAGTTGGACTTGTGGGGCCGTGTACGTAATACAGTCAAGGCGGGTGACGCGGAGGCTGCTGCTGCACAGGCAGATCTTGAATCTGCCCGCTTGAGCCTGCAGGCCCAGCTCGCAGACAATTTCATTGTGTTGCGCGGGTTGGACCAGCAGTTGAAGATTCTGCAGGAAACTGTGGATGCCAATGCCAAGGCCCTATCACTGACCACTACCCGGCATGATGCCGGCATAGTGCCAGGGTTTGATGTCAGCCGGGCACAAACACAGCTTGATACCACCAGGTCCCAGCTTGAGCAGGTCAAGGCTCAGCGCGCGGTTGTTGAGCATGCCATTGCAGCATTGGTGGGTGAATCGCCTTCACAATTCAATATTGCTTCCGAGCAGGATGTCATTGCCTTGCCGCAGATTCCCTTGGGTGTGCCATCGACCTTGCTGCAACGCAGGCCGGATATTGCCTCGGCCCAGCGGCGCGTGGAAGCTGCAAATGCCAGCGTAGGTGTTGCCAAAACAGCATTTTTCCCGGCGCTGAGCTTGAGCGCAGCCTTTGGCTATCAAAGCGTTTCTACGGGAAATTGGTTGAATGCACCAAGCAATTTCTGGTCTATCGGGCCTTCCATGGTGTTTCAGCTGTTTGATGCAGGGCGCCGCAAGGCACAGGTTGTCCAGGCACAAGCCGTGCTGGATGAGGCAGGTGCACGCTATCGTGGCGTGGTGTTGGGCGCTTTTCAGCAGGTGGAAGATAACCTGGCCCGATTGAATCACTACCAGGCTGCGGCGGAAGCGGAAAAGTCCGCAGCAGATGCTGCACAGAAATCGCTGGATTTCGCGATGAACCGCTATCGTGAAGGTGCTGCCAACTACTTGGAAGTGACCACGGCGCAAACCCAGGCGTTGCAGACCCAACGCACATTGCTAGACCTCAATGTCAGCCAGTTGCGTGCCAGCATAGACCTGGTGCGTGCCTTGGGCGGCGGCTGGCAGGATCAGCCAGCAATGAACCAAGGAAAAAATACCGATAGCGGGTCCGCTAGTTAAAGAGACAATCAGACTAGGCGCTGCTTGTCCTGTATGGTGTGATCTAGTCCCCAGCGCGTGAGGTAGTTGCTGGGTGACTCGCCCATCAAGCGGGAAAACATGCTGGTGAATCCGGCCGTGCTGCCATAGCCTAGGGCGATTGAGATATTGGTGATACTGTGCCCCTCTATCAGCATTTCTACCGCCCGTATGAGACATAACTGCTGGCGCCAGGCAGAAAACGTCATGCCGGTTTCTTTCTGGAATAACCTGGCCAGGGTGCGCGGGCTGGCTCCTGCAATATAAGCCCAGTCTTCTATGTTTCTTTCATCGCCTGGGTTGGTGTGCAAGGCTAATGTGACTTTTCGCAAACGCTGGTCTTTTCCTTCAGGCAGAAAAAGCGGTGCTTCCTTGGCCATGCTGATCTGGTCTATCAATACCCGCATCAAACGGAATTCATAACCATCCAGCGAGTAATCCCAGTCGATCTCCACTGCCTGCAATACCAGCTCGCGCAATAGCGGACTGAGTTTGATCACGCAACATTTCTTCGGTAAAGGTTCCAGCAGTTCGGGACTGATCAATACCGTTTTCATTTCAGCCGCCTGAATATAGGTGACGCTATGTCTGGCGGCACCGGGTATCCAGCAGGCACGGCCTGGCGGAGTGATCCATGAGCCATCCTCGGTTTCAACGCGCATGCTGCCCTTAGTCACGAACATGAGCTGGCCGCGATTGTGGGCGTGGGTTTCCACCACCCAGCCTTTGGAGTAGAAGCCTACACGGCCGACTACCGGCTGGGCCGAGAGGTCGGGGTCAGGGCCGCAGCCCATGAGGTCGGTAAATACTGGGTGACTGTGTTGATTTGGCATACAGCGCGGCCCAACTAATTGGTTGGCGACGGTGGATAACAATTAGCTGTGTTGGCAGCTGCCTGTTCCGCCCAGCTCAGGGCCTGTTTCAATGCTGTGCTGCTGGCAGCATCCAGTGCTGTCACGCCGCCTTTTACATCGGCAGAGGGCGCATCGCTGCTGGCTTCTATCAATGTAGAAGCCAGCACACTGCGGTTTTTGCGGTCAATCAGGGCGCTTTGGATTTGCACTACCCCTTTATTGCTGCTGGGGCTGTCAAACACCTGGTCAAATGCCACAAGCTGTAATTTCACGCTGCATTGTTGCTGGGGTAATGTGCCATTTCCCAGTTTTTGCCGTACGAGGTCCAGCGGCAGTGTCGACCAGCGGCTTTCTGCAAAGCCGTAAATCTGCGTAGGGTTCCTGTAGTTGAGGCGATACCGTATTTTGTTGTTCTGGATGGCATCGCTTGCACTGAGGCTGTCTATAGGCAGCTTTGGCTCGATCCGGGATTGCGCTGATGCCAAGCCAAAGTCATAAAAATCCAGGGCCTTGGCATCAGGTTTGATTGAACCTACGCAGCCGCCAAGCAGGCTGCTTGCCAGAATGGTAGTGATGATGAGAAAAAGTTTTTGCATTGGATACCTCATGGAGCAGGTTTGAAGCCGGATTCGCCAGGGCCGGGGCGTATTTCCGGTTTGCCGAAAATCAGGCTTTGCGGGTTTTCTTCCAGCATGTCCAGCAGGCGGCTGAAGCGGCGGGCATCATCGTTTGCAGTCATGGTGAGCTCGTTAATTCGCGGCAGGGTCTCATTGTTGAGCGTATCGCCGATCAGGCCGGTGCTGTTGCGGATATCCGCTGTCATGCTGCGCACATCCTGTACCGTGGCAGTGAGTTCTGACAGCAAGGGAGTGGCAGCGTTGGTGGCATTCTGCAGGTTGTCCAGGGTTTGGGTCAGTTGCTGCTGGTTTTGTTCAGACATGAATTTGCTTGCCTTGCTGAATGCATCATTGGCTGAATTCAGCGTCGGGGACAGCTTGGCTGAAGCCTGTTCCAGGTTGATCAGGGTATTGTTGAGGCGGTCCACGTCAATTTTGTGCATGACCTCATTGGCGTGCGCTATCGTATCAGCCCCGTTGTTGATAAAGGCTTCTACCTTATCCGCCAGTTGCGGAATGCGTTCCGAAATGCGGTCAATCAGTGATGGACGCATGGTGATCAGCGAACCGGGCGACAATTGCTCGCCGCTGCCGTCATTGTCATTGAGGTCGATATAAGCCAGTCCTGTCACGCCCTGGGAGCGCAATTCAGCGTAAGTGTCCTTGGTCAGGTGCAGCTTGCCATCGACGCGTATCGTGATTTCGATGGAGGATTGCGAGTCGGGATCCAGTGCAATCTTGGTGACCTTGCCTACATTGACGCCCCGGAATTTGACGGATGCCTCCTCGCTCAGGCCGGTAACCGGTTGCCTGGAGATGATTTTGTATTCAATCAGTGATTGCCGTGTTCCACTGAGCCACCAGAAAGCAAAGACAAGGATGGCGAGTAGCACGAGGGTGACAATGCCAACAATAATGGCGTGAGCACGATTTTCCATAAATTATTCCGTTCTTTCCAATCGGACACGAACGCCCTGGAAAAAGTTTTGCACAAAGGGATGGTCTACGTTGCCAAGTTCACGCAAGGTACAGTTGGCAACAATGCGTTTATCTGCGAGCACGGCTACCTTGTCAGTCAGCGAGACTAATGTATCAAGGTCATGTGTGACAAAAATCACGGTCAGGCCCAAGGCATGCTTGATGTCCTTGATCAATTCAACAAACTTCTCACTGCGATCAGGATCCAGTCCCGCAGTTGGCTCATCCAGCAGCAGGAGCTCGGGCTCAAGTGCCAGCGCGCGCGCCAGCGCGACACGCTTGATCATCCCGCCTGACAGCTGGGAGGGCAGGCGTGAGCTGGTGTCAGCCTCCATTTCTACCAGGGAGAGCTTATGCAGCACCAACCGACGTATGGTTGCTTCGTTGAACTGCTTGAGCTCTCGCAGCGGAAAGGCTATGTTGTCAAACACGCTAAGGGCCGAGAATAGCGCTCCTTGCTGGAAAAGCATTCCCAGGCGATTCATCAGGCGCTGCTGGGCTACCCGGTCCATCTCATGCAGGTTCTTGCCAAATAGCAGCACCTCGCCCTTGCTGGGGCGGGTCAAGCCAACAATATGCCTGAGCAGCGTGGTTTTCCCGCTGCCGGAACCGCCTACCAGCGAGACTATTTCGCCTGCATTGATGGTGAGGTCCAGGTCCTGGTGCACGACGTTGCTGCCGAATACTGTCCATACCTTGCGTATCTCACAGATGGGCTGCGTCGCCATGCTATACCCCTATGCCACTGGTGAGGATGGCGAAGCCTGCATCAATCAGTATGACACAGGTGATGGCTGTTACGACCGAGCTGGTGGTGCTGCGGCTCAGGCTTTCAGTATTGGGCTTGATGCGCAAGCCAAAATGACAGGCAACCAGTGCGACAATAAAGCCGAACATGAGGCCCTTGATCAGGCTGAGTGTCAGGTTGACAGGCTGCACTACCGTGGCGAGGTAGTCGAAAAAGAAGCGAAAGCCCAGGCCTAGCTCCATATTGGCAGATAAGGCCCCGCCAAACAGGGCCCACAATGAGGTCCATATCACCAGCATGGGTGCAATGAAAGTAAGTCCTAACACCTTTGGCAGGACTACGCGCAATATGCGTGAAATGCCCATAGTGGCAAGCGCATCAATTTCCTCGGTGACCCGCATGACGCCTATTTGTGCCGTCATGGCCGAGCCTGACCTGCCTGCGACCAGGACTGCCATCAGAATGGGGCCAAGCTCGCGAATGATGGCCAAGCCGAGGATGTTCACAATGAAGATGTCTGCACCAAACGCGCGTAACTGTGTCGCCATCAGGTAGCTCATGGCCACGCCTATCATGAAGCCGAGCAGGGCTGTGACTGGAAGTGCCGTGATGCCGCTTTTGTAGATGTTGGCACTGAATTCACGCCAGGGAAAATCCTGCGGACGCCTTAACAGGTATCCCAGCTCCAAGACTAACAGGCCAAGCAGGCGGATGAAATCCGAGACATGACTGCTGACAAACATGGACAAGGTGCCCCATTTGGCAATCAGGCTTAGCAAGTCGTGTCGGGGGGCTTGGGGTTGTGGCTGGCTATCTATTTCCCCCAGCGTGTCAAATATGGCGGTTTGCTGCTCGGTGAGGGTTATCTTGTCATCTATCTTGCCTTGCCAGCCGGACCAGAGAACGGCTGCGCCAGCAGTATCAAGTTGCTCGACCTGGGTTAGGTCCCATTGGGCGAATGGATCTGAAAAAAAAGGCTGCAGTGATTTCTTCAGCCCGGCGAAATCGTTTTCCTGCGCGCGCAATGACCATTGGCCATGCAGCAAGACTTTTTGCCTGCCCTGGGCATTCTGGTCAACCTGAAAACTTGCTGCAGCCATTAGCGTCCTTTACTGGGATCAGATGCCACCATTTGGTGAGCTTGAATCTTGCACGGATTATTGGAGTCGTGCGTGGCAGAAGAATGCAAACGGGGCAGTCCTTATTCTTCTGCGGCCTTACGGGTTTATAGCAGAGCTTAAATCTTGCCGTCCAGACCCATCTGGAAATATTTGTGCACGATCTTTTCCTGGTTTTCCAGCAGCCAGTCTATATCAGGCTCGTTACACATGGCTTTGTGGATCGCCTTGGCAGTGGCTTCTCTATGGATGTCAAAGAGGATTTTATGATCGAGGTTGTCCTGCTCTACCACGATGGGGTTGAGCCAGACCGAAACGATAATGCCGAGATCGTTGGCCTTATCTTTGGGGATGTCACCATTGCGTACAGCATCCAGTACGCCATTGGCAATCGCTGCCTGTACCGTACCCATAAGGATGTTGGTATAGCGTTCATTCTTGACGGTCACTTTGCTCACCATGATAGTGGCAGGACGCACCATGATATCCGTATTCAGGATGGCCAGGACGCGCGAGTGTCCTTTGACTTGGTCGCCGAGCAGGGTGCCGAATGCCGTCCCCATTGGCCCGTCCATTTCTCCGATAATGACTTCAGGCTCTGCTGCCGTGCCAGGGGGGCCGCCTGCTACAAGGGCTTCGCCTACGCGCATGAAAATTTTGTCACTCATCAGTGGGTATCTCCTTCGGAATGGTTAGGGAAATTGAAACAAGAAATTGAAACTAAATGGAGGCCAGGCCAAATGCCAAGCTCTTTATCTTTTAACTTAAATTGCCTGTAAATGCAAAATTACAGAACGCATCAGGTGAATGACAACAGGTGCAGGATATAATTTCCTCACTTTCCAATTTCATAAGGCCAATCTCATGAAAAGTTATCGTAAAGAACTCTGGTTTAATGCACCTGCGCGCATGGCTTTTATCAATATCACACACGAAGTGGAAGCATGTCTGCGTGAAAGTGGGGTGCGGGAGGGGTTGGTCCTCGTGAACGCAATGCATATTACTGCCAGTGTATTTATCAATGATGACGAGTCCGGCCTGCATCACGACTACAAGGAATGGCTCGAGCGATTGGCACCACATGAGCCGGTTCGCAGCTATCGTCACAATGACACTGGTGAAGATAATGCTGATGCGCATATGAAGCGACAGGTGATGGGGCGGGAAGTGGTAGTCGCGATTACCGATGGCCAGCTGGACTTCGGCCCTTGGGAACAGATTTTTTATGGCGAGTTCGATGGTCGCCGTAACAAGCGTGTGTTGGTCAAGGTGATAGGCGAATAATTCAATGTGCAAACGAGTCCTGTTGGTCTTTGCACATCCCGCCTTTGAAAGCTCTCGCGTCAACCGGGCGTTGCTGAACACCGCAGCTGCTTGTGAGCATGTGCATGTGCATGACCTCTATGCGCATTATCCGGAGCAGATGATAGACACCAAGCATGAACAGGCCTTGGTGGATCAGCATGATATCGTGGTATTTCAGCATCCCATGTTCTGGTATTCCTGTCCGGCCCTGCTCAAGAACTGGCTGGACAGTGTCTTGAGCTACGGCTGGGCTTTTGGCGATAACGCGGGCAAGCTGCAAGGGAAGTCCTGGGTGCATGCAATTTCCACTGGCGGTTCCGATAGCGTCTACCAGCGGCGTGGCTATAATCAATTTTCACTGGCTGAGTTCCTGCGTCCTTTTGAGCAGACTGCCAGGCTTTGTGCCATGCAATACCTGCAGCCTTTCCTTACCCAGGCTGTAGATACGCTTAGCGATGAATACCTGCAAGAGAAAGCGCAGGAGTATGCCGGCTGGCTGCAGAAGCTGACAAACGGTGAGTTGCCGCCGGAAGTAGACAGCCTGCAATCCGAGCAGGCTGAATACCTTGCTCCCCAGATTGAAAAGGGGATTGCTTGATGGCGGATCCGCATATCCCAACACTCCTGCTGGAAAGTGCAATGTATCTGGGTGCCGCCGTGCTGGCTGTGCCTGTTTTCAGGCGCATAGGCCTTGGGTCTGTCCTGGGCTACTTGTTTGCTGGCATTATCATCGGCCCTTGGGTGTTGGGGTTGGTGGCGGATACGGAAACCGTCATGCATTTTTCCGAGTTCGGCGTGGTCATGATGCTGTTCCTGATCGGCCTAGAGATCGAGCCGGACAAACTTCTGGAGTTGCGCCTGCCAATTTTTGGCATGGGCGGGCTGCAGGTGATTGCCACCGGCGGCGTTGTGTTTGGCCTTGGTATCGCTTTCGACCTGGATTGGCGTTTGGCCCTGGTGGCAGGCATGGGCGTGGCGATGTCCTCCACTGCGATTGCCATGCAGATACTGGCGGAGCAAGGCGCACTTAACCGCCCAGCCGGGCGTTCGGCATTTTCCGTGCTGCTTTTCCAGGATTTGGCGGTGATCCCACTAATGGTGCTGTTGCTGGTGATTGCGCCAGGCACCCATGTTTCCCATGGTGTACATATGGATTGGCTTGCCATCCTCAAAGCGGTATCGCTGATTGTGCTGCTGGTGCTGGGAGGCAAGTACCTGCTGCGGCCGGTACTACGCTATATCGCCAACACGGGGCTGCGCGAGATTTTTATTGCATTTGCCTTGTTCTTGATTATCGGTGTTTCCATTCTCATGACCCTGGTGGGTTTATCCATGGCATTGGGGGCGTTCATTGCCGGGGTCATGCTGGCCGATTCCGAATACCGGCAGGAGCTGGAGCTGGATATAGAGCCATTCAAGGGCTTGCTGTTGGGCTTGTTCTTTATCTCTATTGGCATGTCGGTCAATCTTGACATGGTGATGCAGCAGCCATTCTTCATCCTTGGGCTGGCAGCAGGCCTTGTGGCATTCAAGCTGCTGCTGTTATTTGGCTTGGCTAAGGGGTTCAGGCTGCAGAACGCTGACAGCATGATGTTTGCGCTGACGCTTTCCCAGGTGGGCGAGTTCGCTTTTGTCATCTTCAGCGCTGCCGTGGATGCCGGAGTGATCAGTGATGAAAGCAGCGCCCTGCTCAACTCGGTGGTGGCTTTGTCCATGGTTACTACACCATTGCTGCTACTTGCTTTCAATGTGGCATATCGCAAACGCCTTAACCGTAGGCGTAAGCATGCCAAGCATGATGAGTTTGACGAAGAGCGCCCTGTGATTGTGGCTGGCTTTGGCAGAGTTGGCCAAATCATCACCCGTCTCCTGACGGGAGTGGGTGTGGTGCCTACCGTGATCGAGCATGATCCTAATCAGATTGAACTCATGCGCAGCTTCGGCTATCGCCCCCACTATGGTGATATCACTCGTCCCGATGTCTTGCGTGCTGCGGGAATTGCGCGCGCCAAGCTGTTGATCCTGGCGATTGATAATGCGCAGGATGCCCTGGAAACTGCGCGTTATGTGCGCGAGCATTATCCTGAGGTCAAAATATTGGCGAGGGCGCGCAACCGGACTTATGTCTTCGACTATATGGATATAGGAATAGATTGCGTGCGAGAGACCTTTCTGGGCGCTGTGCACTTGGGGGAAAAGGCCTTGCGCGAAATGGGGCATAGCCCTTTCCAGGCGTACACTGCAGCCTGGAGATTCCGGCAGCATGACGAGAAAATGATGCACGACATCCATCCCATTCATACCGATATGCAACAGGTGGTTTCTTATAGCGTAAGAACCAGGCAGGATCTTGCCCGTACTCTTGAGCAGGAAATGAACAGCGAAATTTCAGGCCACAACAACCAGGCCTGGGAGGGGGATTTCAAGCAGCCCTGATACGGGCTGCTTACAGATCATTAGCTCTGGATATAGCTTTCCAGCTGCTTGATCAGGAATTCCTGGTAAGCGATGGTTTCCTTGACCAGGTCACCAATCGACAATAGCCCCACCAGTTTGCCGTTTTCCAGGACTGGCAGGTGCCGTATGCGCTTGCCTGACATCAAGTTCATACAGTAATCCACGGTGTCTTCAGGGCTGACTGTAGTGAGTTGTACAGACATGATGTCTTGTACCGTAGTGGTTTTGGAGGTTTTACCCTTGATCACCACTTCGCGTGCATAATCGCGCTCGGAGAAAATGCCGACAATTTCATCACGTTTCATGACAACCAGTGCTCCTATATGGTGCTCAGCCATTACCAATAATGCATCGTAAACCAGGCTTTCTGGGGCTACTGAGTAAATCGTGCTGCCCTTGGTTTCCAGGACTTGTTGTACGGTTTTCATAATTCCCTCCTCCGTAGTTTTTATTGGCGTAAGGGCAATATACACCTTAATGGAGGAGGGTTAAATATTGGCCTGCTATGGCAATGTCGGCTTTCTAATCTTTGTTTGCAATGTATTCCTTGGTTGATAAACCATGCTCCTATCTGATCAGGTAGCCGAGGAAAATATGTATTTGCATCATATATACAATTTCTTATTGACATAATTAGCTGGCTAATTATAATTGGACTAATTATGTTGCAGCTACGTGATCTCCCTGATAAATCAGTGCTCGACAAGTTCTCCGGACGGTATCCCGAGGCTGACGTGAGCGCTGTTTCTGTATTTCTGCATCTGCTGCGGGTGGCTACTGATTTGTCTGCAGCGCTGGATAATTGCCTGAGTCGGCACGGTTTGCTGCAGGGTCGCTGGTGGGTGCTGATTCTACTCATGCGAGAAAAAAACGGCATTTCTACTCCCTCCGCCTTGGCCGACAGGGCTGGCGTAAGCCGCGCCACTATGACAGGGCTGATTGATGGACTGGAGCGAAACGGCTTGATTGCCCGCCTGTTTGATACTGATGACAGGCGGCGGGTGTCGATCCAGCTTACGGCGGCTGGCCAAGCCAAGCTGGATGAAGTGATGCCGGATTACTATACGCGTTTGAGGTTGTGCATGGAAAGTGTCACCGAGGCAGAGCGCGATGCATTAAGCGGGATATTGCTCAAGCTGGATGCTGGAATTTCCACATTTACCGCTGCTGCAGGCGAGGGCGTTGATATCCATGCCGCCTATCGAAGTGATGATCAGTCATCAGCAAGTTTTAGCAGTACTTAACCAAGAGAAGGGATTAATCATGAGATTCAATAAAACAATTATCGTCGTTATTTTGCTCGTGTTGCTGGGTGTGGCAGGGGCTGCAGTTTATAAATGCACAGCCAAACCTAGTGCAGAAGAGGTGAATGCCACTGTTGCCGAATTGAATGCCGCCTGGGATGAAGCATTTGCCCAAGCTTCCGCCGGCACTATCAGTTCTTATTACGATGAGCATGGCAGCCTGTTGCCAGCGGGCGGTGAACAAGTGACTGGCAACAATGCGATTGCCGATTTCTGGTCTGGCCTCTTTGCCAAGGGTTTTACAGAGCACAAGATCGAAATCGTGGAAGCTGGCCTGGTAGGTAACACCATTTATCAACGCGCCAAGTGGAGCGCGGTGCTGAAGAGTCCGGAAGCCGATGGCGAGCGCAAGGAATTCAGCGGTAACTTGCACCTGCTTTACAAGCGTCAGCCTGACGGCAGCTGGAAAATATTAACCCATACCTGGAATTAACTTTCCCGCTTTTGTATTTACTTTGATTGAAAGGAAAATTTATGACCATAGCCGACTTCAAGACCACAGCCCTCAGCCTGAATCAAGCCTGGGATGCGGCTTTCAACGCCAAGGATCACGAACTGGTTGCGTCTTTTTATGATGCTGCCGCAAGCGTACTGCCTGCAGGGGCTGCACAAGTGACCGGCAAACCGGCCTTGGTGACTTTCTGGCAAAACTCCATTGCCCAGGGCATTATCGACCACAAGCTCGAGTTGATTGAAGCTGGAGTGGATGGCGGCCTGGCATTTCAGCGCGGTTTGTGGAGCGCAGCAGTGGTTGATGCAGAAGGGCAGCGCCAGAACTTTAACGGCAATGTGCACTTGCTCTACCGCCAGCAGGCCGACGGCAGCTGGAAGCTGCTGACCCATATCTGGAATTAAATTCATAAAAACCGGGATCATTGGTATGAAAGCTGGGAGCTCAACCACAATACGCGCATTTGCCGCCTTGCTGCTGCTGGCGGTGTTGTGGGGATATAACTGGGTGGTCATGAAGCATGCGCTCGACTATGCCGGAGCTTTCCAGTTTGGCGCCATGCGTACCTTTTATGGAGCCGTATGCCTGTTTGCCTTGCTGCTATTGCTGCGCAAGCCTTTGCGTCCACGAGAAATTCCCAGCCTGATCGCGCTGGGGATATTGCAGACCTGTGGTTTTACCGGTTTGATCATCTGGGCGCTGGTGGAAGGCGGTGCCGGCAAGACGGCCGTGTTGACCTATACCATGCCGTTCTGGGTCATGGTGCTGGCGTGGCCCCTGCTGGGCGAGAGGATTCGTGGTATACAGTGGCTGGCGGCGTTGTTTTCAGTGACGGGACTGCTGTTTATCCTGGACCCGCTGCATCTGGGGGCCGACCTTTTCAGCATGATGCTGGCAATTCTCGGTGGCGTATTCTGGGCCATTTCCGTGATTGTCGCCAAGCGCTTGCATCAACGTGTTCCGGACATAGACCTTATGTCACTCACTGCCTGGCAAATGCTGTTTGGTTCCTTGCCGTTGGTGGTAGTGGCCTTTCTGGTGCCTGCCCCGCCCATCCAGTGGACAGCGAATTTCATAGGTGCAGTACTGTTCAATGCTGTGTTATGCAATGCACTGGCCTGGCTGCTCTGGCTTTATGCCTTGCAACATCTGCCAGCTGGCATTGCCAGCATGACCTCCTTGCTTGCACCTGTGATAGGTGTCTTGGCGGCCTGGTGGCAACTGGGTGAAAATCCGAGCCAGGGTGAAGTGATTGGCATGCTGTTGATAGGCGTGGCGCTTCTCATCATTTCCATCCAGAGCATGCGAAGCAAAGCGCCTGTGGATCCTGCCATGGGGCAGGACTGATGTGCGCTACCCATCAAGAAGCGCTGAGCATAATCCGCTCTTTAACCTGAGGCCTTTTGTTGGGGCTGTGAAGTGGCTCTCCGTATTTTCGGCATGTCCTCTATGGTAAAATCCGCAAGGTTTTTTGCACAATTCGCAATCAAAGGATTTTACAAATGGCAGGGCACTCAAAATGGGCCAATATCCAGCATCGCAAAGGTCGTCAGGATGCTAAACGTGGCAAGATATTCACCAAGCTGATCAAGGAAATCACCGTCTCGGCCCGTCTGGCAGGCGGTGACATCAACTTTAATCCGCGTTTGCGCGCTGCAGTGGCTGAAGCCAAGGAGCAGAACATGCCTGCGGATAACATCACGCGTGCCATCAAGCGCGGTACTGGTGAACTGGAAGGCGTGAGCTACGAAGAGATTCGGTATGAAGGCTACGGTATCGGCGGGGCTGCTATCATTATTGATTGTCTCACGGACAACAAGCAGCGCGCGGTGGCAGATGTGCGTCATGCGCTGAGCAAGAATGGCGGCAACCTCGGCACTGATGGTTCGGTGTCATTCATGTTTAAACACTGTGGCGTATTGGTGTTCGAACCGGGCACCAGCGAAGACCAGGTCATGGAAGCAGCGCTTGATGCGGGCGCGGAAGATGTTGTCACGGATGAGGATGGCAGCGTGGAAGTCATCGCGGCCCCTGCCGACTTCACAGCCGTCAAGGAAGCGCTGGAGGCTGCTGGCCTGAAAGCCGTGCTGGCTGAAGTCACCATGAGGGCTGAAAATGAAACCGTATTTACCGGTGACGATGCTGCCAAGATGCAAAAACTGCTGGATGCGCTGGAAGACTTGGATGACGTGCAGGAAGTCTATACTAACGCCGTGATCGAGGAGTAATGACCGTTCGCATCCTCGGCATCGATCCCGGCCTGCGGCTCACGGGTTTCGGCGTGATCGAGAAAACGGGTGAAAAAATCGCCTATGTGGCGAGCGGCACCATCAAGACCACCACCGGCAAGGGCAGCGAGATCGAGGACTTGCCGACACGGCTCAAGACCATTCTGGATGGATTGGCGGAAGTGATTGCGACCTACCAGCCCCAGCAATCGGCCATTGAAAAAGTATTTGTCAACGTCAATCCGCAATCCACCCTGCTTTTGGGCCAGGCACGCGGGGCCGCAATCAGCGCCCTGGTGCTGAATAATCTGTCGGTTGCCGAGTATACGGCGTTACAAGTCAAGCAGTCAGTGGTGGGCAACGGGCATGCGGCCAAGGATCAGGTGCAGGAAATGGTCAAGCGCCTGCTTAACCTGCCCGGCCTGCCCAGGCCGGATTCGGCAGATGCATTGGCCTGCGCGATTTGCCATGCGCACGGCGGGCAGGGGCTTGGTAAATTGGCAACGGCAGGGTTCAGGGTAAAGGGTGGCAGGTTGATATGATTGCAAGATTGAGCGGTATCCTCATAGAAAAAACACCGCCGCAAGTAGTGGTAGATTGCAATGGGGTTGGCTACGAATGCGAAGTGCCCATGAGCACTTTTTATAATTTGCCAGCTACGGGCGAGAAGGTTGTTCTACTCACCCAATTCATTGTGCGAGAAGACGCACAGCTCCTTTACGGTTTCGGCAGCGAGCAGGAGCGGGCCACTTTCCGACAACTATTGAAGGTAAATGGCATCGGTGCGAAGTCAGCGCTAGCTATCCTGAGTGGCCTGTCGATAGACGACCTGGTACAGGCTGTTGCTTTACAGGAGCCTGGTTTGCTGACCAAAGTGCCGGGCATCGGCAAGAAAACTGCAGAGCGTCTCCTGTTAGAGCTCAAGGACAAGTTCTCCATCGATGGCGGCACTGTATCGGCAACAGGTGGTCAGGCTAAGTCAGCAAGCGGGGATGTGCTCAATGCCTTGCTGGCCCTGGGCTACAACGAGCGCGAAGCCCTGGCTGCGGTCAAGCAGCTTCCTGCGGATGTTGCGGTTGCCGAAGGTATCAAGCTTTCCCTCAAGTCGCTCTCTAAAACATAAATTAAAGTATCTCAATTTTCTGACGTCATGCCGTTCAATGCCCCGGAATTTTGCTATTCATGCCAGGCAGGATTAGGATGACGACTTGCAGAGCAAGGGCGAGCGTAGCGAAGCCAAGTTGCTGTTGACTTTAGGGTCCCCGTCTGGCTGCGCCGAGTAGCGCAGCTTTTAATGGAAAAGGGCTGGCATCTGTCTGCGCGATAGCGAGTTCAGCCAGTCCCCATTAAAAGCGAGCAACGCAGGTTGCCCGGAGCTTTGCTCCGGGACGCAGACAACCGGGTCGCCTTTCTTTTGGTTACTTTGCTTTGGCGACACAAATCAAAGTGACTCGCCCGGCGGGGCGAAACCCATCCCCTCGCTAATCTCAGTATTGATTAAGACCAGAAAAATCGTTGAGTTTAAGGTGACAAAGAGTTTTCAGTCACAATGGCCTTGACCACTATTGCAAGCCATTGAACCGTTGCCTTTCGCTTGCCAGCGAGTCCATTTCTTTTGTCTCGCCAAAAGAAACAGGACCAAAGAAAAGGCGACCCAATTGCCCGCGATATCCCCTGCGCTGCTCACTTTCAGCGGGCCTTGAAGAACTCGCTGCAAGGCTTTATCCGCTGAAAGCTGTGCTGCTTGGCGCGGTCACATGGGAGAAAAGTCAAAAGCGGAAGCGACTTGGCTTTGCTACGCTCGCCCTTGCATAGTGAGTATGGTGATTCAGGAAAAAAATGCCTGGTGATTGAGCACCAGACATTGCAAGTCCAATCAAGCTGTAAGGCAGCTGTTAATGTCTATCAGGCTTTACTGTACCGATTCACCGGTTTTTCCAATCCTAGGTGCTCGCGCAGTGTGCTGCCTTGATATTGCGTGCGGAAAATGCCGCGCCGCTGTAGTTCCGGGACTACCAGTTCCGTAAAATCGCGTAGCCCTCCTGGCAGCCACGGTGCCATTACATTAAACCCATCAGCAGCACCTTGTTCGAACCACTCCTGAATCTTGTCGGCAACCGTATCTGGAGTACCGATTACGGTCAGGTGACCGCGCCCGCCGGCGATCCTGAGGTATAGCTGGCGTATGGTCAGGTTTTCCCCCTGGGCCAGCTCGATCAGCAATTTCTGCCGGCTTTGCTGGCCGTTGTCGGTCAGCGGCAGTTCCGGCAGCGGGCCATCTACTGGATAGGCGGAAAGGTCGAAGTTGCCTATCATGCGTCCCAGCAATGCCAGGCCGGACTCAGGGTCGACCAGTTCCTGCAGCTTGTTGAACTTGGCCTTGGCTTCGGCCTGCGTTCTGCCCACAATGCTGAATATGCCAGGCATGATCTTGAGGCTTTCCGGTTTTCTGCCATATCTGGCAAGGCGGCTTTTGAGATCACGATAAAAATCCTGTGCCGATGACAAAGTGGGGTGGGCAGTGAATACCACTTCCGCCGTTTCTGCGGCCAGCTCGCGCCCTGCCTCGGAACCGCCTGCCTGCACGATCACCGGCCGTCCCTGCGGGCTGCGCGCCACATTGAGCGGCCCGGCGACATTGAAGTGCTTGCCGTGGTGGTCAAGCGCATGCAGCTTGCTGCGGTCAAACCAGATGCCTTTTTCCTTGTCGTTGAGAAAGGCGCCTTCTTCCCAGCTATCCCACAAACCGGTCACCACATCATAAAATTCCCGTGCCCTGGCATAGCGCTCGGCATGGGAAACATGCTGCGGCAGGCCGAAATTGGCCGACTCGGAGGCATTGTCCGATGTCACCAGGTTCCAGCCGCTGCGACCTCGCGAAATCTGGTCGAGAGACGCAAATTTACGTGCGATATGATAAGGCTCGTTATAGGTGGTGGTCGCCGTGCCGATCAGGCCGATGCGCTTGGTCACCGCCGCCAGCGCGCTGAGCAATGTCAGCGGCTCCAGCCCCGCAGGGCCGGCAGCTGCGGTGAGCGCATCGGCAAAAAACACGGCGTCGAAATTTGCCACTTCGGCCAATTGCGCCGCTTCCTTATAGACGGCAAACGGGTCGTCATCCAGCACATTGTCCGGGTAGCACCATCCTGCGACATGGTGACCATTGCGGATGAGAAACGCGCCCAGGCTGAGTTGACGGGGTTGGCTCATGATTAGAAATCCTTCCTCACTTGAACGCCAAAGTAGCGTGCATCGTCGCGAGGGACGTAGCGGTTGACGAAGGTAGTGTGACTCACCAGGTTGCTGGCATATGAGCGATCAAGCAAGTTGCGGCCGACCAGGGCGAAGCGCCAGCCATCCTGGGTGGAGAGCGCCACGCTGGCATTCCAGATGCCGTAGGCTTCCTGAATAGTGTCCTTGGTCTGGGTCAGGCTGTATTGCTGTTTGCTTTGCCATGTATAGTCGGTACCAAGATCGATCACGTAACCGGCATTGAGCGGAATGGCATAGTTTGCGCGTACTACGGATTTAAACTCCGGTGAGAAGGGCAGCGGTTTGCCGTCGACAGCGCAAGATGCGGCGGCATTGGCCGGGCAATTGAACTCATCAATACGTGCATTGACGTAGGCAAGTGACCCAGCCAGGGTTAGCCTGGAAGTAGGCTTGGCTGTTGCATCAAATTCTATGCCACGGGTAGAGACGCCGCCCGCGTTCACCAGTCGTGTCACAACAGTGCCGCTGACCATGTCAAAGAAATTGGCCTGGTAATTTTTGTACTTGGTGTAAAAGGCCGCCACGTTGAGGATCAGGCGGTTGTCAAAATAAGCGGATTTAAGTCCGAACTCGAAGGAGTTGGAAGTTTCAGGATCTAGCGGCAATGTATCGCCATTTGCCTGATTCATATTGAAAAATACATTGTAAGCAGGGCCCTTGTAACCACGCGAGTAAGTGAAGTAAGTGGTGAGATCCTTGCTCAGGTCATACTGGAGACCAAGGCGTCCGGAATAGGCGTTTTCGCTGGTGCTATCCTTGCGCAAGGGTTGACTGATTTGTACCCCTGAGCCAATGACAGGCGAGTTACGGACATGGTCAAAGGAAAGTTTGTCATGCGTATAGCGCAAGCCGGCGATGCCGCGGAATTCAGGCGTGAAATTCAGGGTACTTTCGCCAAACAACGCTACGCTGTCGCTTTCTATACCATAATCGGCTCGTCCTATGAAATTAGTACCATCGTTAGCAGTGCCGCTACGCTGATAAGTCTCGTCAGTCTTGCCTTTGAGATAGTAGATACCCGCGACATATTCCAGAAATTGTTCCTTGGGCGATGCGATGCGGACTTCCTGCGAGAACTGCTTGGAGTCTACGGTGCCGCGATCGCGTGTTGCCGGATATGCTGCGGTGATCCGCAATGGGTCATAGTTGTTGCCAATCGGGGATGTTGAGGTGTTCTGTGTGTTATCCCAGGTCCGGAAAGCCGTGATCGATGTCAGTGTGTAGTCATTGAAGCGCCAGTCGATCTGTGCAGAGATACCCTGGTTTGTATCGGTGACTTCGCTCTTGCCATCGGTGTAGACTTTGCGGTTGCCCTTGCTAGCGCTAACAGGACTGATGGCCTGGTTGAAAGCTGCATTGCTGGAACTATAAGGTACGCCGGTTGCACCGGGCACGCTATTGGTGCCATGGGTATAGTCGGCGATCAGGGTGATGTCGAGGTCTTCAGTCGGGGTCAGCAGGAACTTGGCACGTGCGCCTTCCCTTTCATAACCATTGAGATGGCCGCCGAGCACGTTTTTCACATTGCCGTCATAGTCGGCCCAGAGGGCATTGATGGAGGCATGGAGCAGGTCGGGCACCAGTGTGCCGGAAAGGCCAAGGCGGATACGTTTTTCTCCGCCTTCGTAGTAGGAAGTATCGACATAGGCGTGAGGATCGGCACTGGGTTCACGAGTGACAACATTGATCACGCCAGCAGAAGCATTTTTACCAAACAAGGTGCCTTGCGGGCCGCGTAATACTTCAATTCGTTCCACATCCAGCAGGTCCAGTGTGGCTTGGCCCGGACGGGCGTAGACGACACCGTCAATCACGGTGGAGACGGTAGGTTCGATACCGGGTGAAGTGGAAATGGTGCCAACGCCGCGGATCAGGATGGAGGAGTCCTTGTTGCCGCCTTGCTGGCGGAAAGTCAGGCTGGGGACTTCGTTGGCAATCGTCTGGATGCTGTTGAGGTTGGATTGCTCAAGTTTGCGGCCGTCCAGCACGGATACCGCGACAGGAACCGACTGCAGGCTGGCTTCACGGCGGGTGGCGGTGACAGTGATGGTGCCAAGCGCAGGCTGGGCTTCCTGCTCGGCGGTGGCTGGCGTGTTTTCAGTTTGGGCTTCAGCATCGCCTTCGGCAGCGAGTGCGGCAGACATGCCACCGGAAAGCAGTGCGGATGCCAGTGCCAAGCTAATGCCCCGGCGCCGGAACTGTTGTAGATGAGTGTGGTTTGGTTTCATGAAAATTCCCCTAATCTAGTTATAAATATTGATGTAGTAGTCAGTCTGATACCCGTTGTCGGGAAACCATGAAAAATGAAAAACGTTGTTCATCCCTTGATACCTCCCGTTGTCAGCCCACTGATGACGCGCTCCTGGAATACAATGATGAGGATGGCGAGCGGCACAATGGCGACCACCAAGGCGGCAGAAATGACTGGCCACGGGAAGGTGAACTCACCCTGGTAAAGCAGAATGCCTACTGGCAGTGTCCGGCTGCCCGGTGCGGCATTCAATGCCAATGCCAACAGGAACTCATCCCAGGCATTGACGAAGGCCAGGATGCCTGCCGTGAAGACTCCAGGAGCAGACAATGGCAGGACGATGCGGTAAAGCGCCTGCAGCCTGGTGCAACCGTCGAGCATGGCGGCGTTTTCGATGTCCTTTGGCACTTGCTGGAAAAAGCTTGCCAGCACCAGTGTGCACACCGGCAAGCTTTGCACGGCATAAGGCAGGATTAGCGCGCCGTAGGTGTTGATCAGGCCCAGGCCGCGCATGATCTCGAACAATGGCACCAGCAGGGTGGCGGGCGGGAACATCGCCACGGCGACGAGCAAGGTGAGAATCAGCCCGCGGTGGCGCAGGTGCAGCCGGGTCAACGCATAGGCGGCGCCGGTGGCGGCAAACAGCGTGAGCAAGGTGGAAAGCAGGGCGACAGCGAAGCTGTTGCCAAGGAACAGCAGCAAGGGCTGGTCGCTGAATGCATGGATATAATTGCCCAGGCCGGGATTCTGCGGCAGCCAGGTGATCGGCGTCTGGGCAAGCTCGATATCGCTCTTGAACGAAGTCAGCAATATCCACAAGGCCGGGAAGAAGCCATTGATCAACAACACGGCGGCGGCAATCCAGCGCAAGGGTAGCTTCAGCATCACAGCGTCCCCTTGTATAGCTTGCGCAGGTAGAGCGAGCTCGCGGCCATGGAAAGCACGAACAGCAGCACTGCAAGGGCGGAGCCATAGCCGACATCCATGTACTCGATGGCGGTGGTGTTGATCAGGATGGAAAGCGTTTCCGTATAACGCGCCGGGCCGCCTTGCGTCATGGCATACGGGATATCGAAGGATTGCAATGCGCTGATGGTGCGGAAGATCAGCGCGACCATCAGCGCGGGAACCAGCAATGGCAATGTGACGTGGCGGAATATTTGCCAGCGGCTGGCGCCTTCCAGCTCTGCGGCTTCGTACAGGCTGCGCGGGATGGTTTGCAGGCCCGCGAGCAGGATCAGCGCAACAAAGGAGGATGTCTTCCATATGGTGGCAATGCAGATGGCGAGGAAGCCCCATTGCGGGATCAGCAGAAAAGAGATGGGCGCAAACCCGGCACGGCGCAACAGGTCATTGACCACGCCGTATTCCGTGTTGAAGAACCAGGCGAAGATCATGCCGGAGAATGCCAGCGGCAATGCCCAGGGCAGCAGCAGCGCCAGCCGCACCGGCCAGCGCCATTTCCATTCACGGTTGGCGAGCAGCGCCAGCACCAGGCCGACCAGCAATGCGCCGGGAACGGTGACGATGCACAAGGCCAGCGTGAAGCGGACGGCGCGCCAGACATCCGGGTCACGCAGGGCGTCTGCATAATTGGCCAGGCCGATGAACACCGGGCCGCTCTCGCTGAACAGGCTGATGGAGTACAGGCTGTCATGGATGACCTTGGCAACCGGATAAACCACGATCAGTCCCAGCAGCAGAGTTGCGGGCAGCAATAGCCAGAACGCCAGCGATGCTTCACTGATGTCTCCCAGCCTGTTGCGCAGGCCGTCCTGTTGCCGACTGAAAAGTGTGCGCACGCTCAACGCAATATCCTTTCCAGCCGGCGGCTGATGTCTTCCAGGCCTTCTTCGGCTGTCAGCGAGCCCGCCAGCACGGCGGAAGTCGATATGCGCAGCACGTCCGATACCTGGGCGTAGCGCGGGGTCAGCGGACGTGACTTGGCGCCCATCAGGGCAGGTTTGGCATTGTTGAGCCAGGGAATGATGGCCTGGACATCCGCGTCGTCATAAAGCGAAAGGTAAGGCGGCAGCAGCGCGCCTTGCAGGGTGATGTAGCGCACGCTTTCAGGCGATGCCAAGAAGCGCAGGAAGTCGGCTGTCTGCGCCTTGTTGCGCGAATAGTTGGAGAGCGCCCACTGCCAGCCGCCCAGGCAGGTTGCATGCTCCCCGTCTTGCATCGCTGGCATGCGGATGATGCCGACCTTGTCCTTGACGCGGGAATCCGCGTCGTTCTGGAACACGCCCCAGGCGAACCCCCAGTTGATCGCGAAAATGGCATTGCCAGCCTTGAATGTATTGACGGTGTCGCCGGTCTTGACCTCGGCAACGTGGCGGCGGATCACATTCTTCTCGATCAGGCCTTTCCACAATTGCAGGCTGCGCAATGCCGCGGGTTTATCCAGCGCCAGCTTGCCGTTGGCATCCAGGATATCCTTGCCCTGGCTCCAGTAAGGCAGCAGAAAGCTGCACACTGTGCCTTCGATCGGCGCGCCCTGGATGGAAAGCCCTTGCAGGGCGGATTTTTTCTCTTGCTTGAGGATCGTCTGTGCGGCAGTCTCCAGCTCGTGCCAGGTTTGCGGGGGCGCGATGCCGTATTGCGCCAATAGATCCTTGCGGTAATACATAAACATGGCGTCGGTTACCGCAGGCAAGGTGTAGAGCCTGCCCTTGACCAAGTTGGTCTGGCGGTAGACCGGCAGGCCGTCGGCCAGCAGTTTTTCCCTTTCTTCGCCGAAATAGGGGTCGAGAGGCGCAATCCAGCCCGCAGTGGCAAACTGGTATGGATGGACGATATCCAGCATCAAGGCATCAAAGCTCGGGTCGTGCGCATTGAGCAATACGGAAAGGTATTTGCGTTGCAGTTCTGAGGTGGCGGCTCCGCTGCCGATTTCTATGCGAATGCCGGGATGGCTGGCTTCATAGCGGTCTGCCAATGTGCGGAATAAATCCGGGCGCTGCGCTGCACCGCCGATAAAGACCCGCAGCACGGTCTCTGCCTGCGCAGAAATTGTGCTCAGCAGAAGCAGGCACAGGCTAATGATGCGCAATGGGGGGGTGATGCTAATCATGCTACCTGCTCCGCATTGCTGGCTTGGCTGGTGGTAAGGCGAATGCCGCTATTGCTGTCAAACCAGTGGAGGTTGGCATAGGCGACATGGACTTGCAGCTTTTGCCCGCTCGATATGGACTGGTTGCCTGGAAAGCGGGCCTGCACGGTGTATTGCTCAAGATTCGCCGTAGGCTGTTCCAGGCGCAATGTGGCAATGGTCTCGGAACCCAGCGGCTCCACCAGTTCAACAACGGCATTCAGGGCCAAGCTAGGCTGGCCATTTAGGAAGGACTCGCTAACGTGCAAGTGCTCCGGCCGGATGCCGAGCGTAATTTCCTTTTCTAGATGGTTTTCCAGGGGATGGGTAGGCAATGCCTGCCCCGCGATAAAAGCAGTGGCGTTTCCGGTTGACAACTGCAAAGGCAGCGTGAGCAGATTCATGGGAGGGGCGCCCATGAAACCTGCAACAAACGTCGTCGCCGGGAATTGGTAGATTTCCGCAGGTGTGCCCAGCTGTTCTATGCGGCCATGGTTGATGACGGCGATGCGGTCGGCCAGCGTCATGGCTTCCACCTGGTCGTGCGTGACGTAGATCATGGTCTTGCCCAGGCGCTGGTGCAGGCGCTTGATCTCCATACGCATCTCGGTGCGCAGCTTGGCATCAAGGTTGGAGAGCGGCTCGTCGAACAGGAAAAGTTGAGCTTCGCGTACGAGCGCACGGCCGATCGCGACGCGCTGGCGTTGACCGCCAGACAAGGCAGCGGGCTTGCGTTGCAATAAGCCTGTCAACTGCAGCAGATCGGCGGCGGCATGTACCTTTTGCTGGATTTCATGCTTGGGCGTGCCGCGGATGCTCAGGCCGAAGGCCAGATTGTCATAAACGGTCTTGTGCGGATATAGTGCGTAGTCCTGAAACACCAGGGCCATGTTGCGCTCGCGCGGCGGGAGGCGGTTGATGCTGCGGCCGTCGAGGATCACCTGGCCTTCGTCAGCTTCTTCCAGGCCGGCCAGGATGCGCAGCAGCGTGGACTTGCCACATCCCGAGGGGCCGACCAGGACGATGAGCTCGCCTGAGGCGATATCAAGGTCGATTTCCTTGAGAATGGGCATTTGGGCAAAATGCTTGCCCAGCCGTTGCAGGCTAAGCTTGGCCATATCTTCCTGACTGCGGCGTGAAGGTGGGCGCGGTGTTCAAGAAGAGCTTGCTCCTCCCCGTAAACAATTGTTTTGAATTTTGAATAAACACTGATAATCTCGATGATGTTACCGGTAACATTGCGAAAAGTTTGGGCAAGTCTTTGTATGCTGTCAAAGAATTAAATAAAAAATAAATAGTTAAAAATGTTATATAGAAAAGAGATGAATAAGCATGTCGGGTAAGCGCAAGGGCCTGGGAAGGGCAACGGTTCATGACGTTGCCAAGCTGGCGGGCGTGTCTTCAATTACGGTTTCGCGTTATTTCAAGCAGCCGGATATCGTGTCGCAGGCATTGCGTGATCGCATTGCCGAGGCAGTCAATGCATTGGATTACCTCCCCAACCATGCAGCGGGTGGGCTGGCCTCGACGCGGGGGCGCATCGTGGCGATGGTGATTCCCAATATTTCCGGCCCCATTTTTGCCAATACCATCCAGAGTTTCAGTGATGAATTGAACCGGCACGGATACCAATTGCTGCTTGCTTCCAGCTATTTCTCCGTGGAAAAGGAAGAGGATGCCGTGCGTGCTTTCCTCGGTTGGTCTCCCGCTGCCCTAGTCCTGACCAGCCAGTACCATTCCGAGGGAACGGAGCGGCTGATTGCAAAGGCCACCATGCCTGTGGTGGAAACCTGGGACTACGTGCCCGAGCGCAAGCCCGTGCAGGTTGGTTTCTCTCATGTTGATGTCGGGCGGCAATCGGTAGAGTATTTGCATGGCAAGGGTTACAAGCGGATCGCATTTGTGCAGAACAGCCTGATCGGCGACTTGAGTGCACTTGACCGGCGCGATGGTTATATCGCCCGCATGACCGAGCATGGCCTGGAACCCTGGGTGTTTGTGCCTACCCAGGCAGACCCATTCGAGGCGGGGCGGCAGGCGGTCAATTCCTTGTTGTTGCGCAAGCAACCCGCCGAGGCGATCATCTTTGCCAACGACAACCTGGCTGCGGGCGGCATGCTCGCAGGCGCTCGCGCCGGCATGCGTTTCCCCGAGGATTGCGCCATCTTCGGTTTTGGCAACTATGCTTTTTCCGAGATGCTGTTGCCCAGCCTGACTACCATACGCCCGCCTGCCAGAGAGATCGGCGAGGTGGCGGCGCTAAGGATATTGCAGACATTGGGAGAAGCGTCTGTCGAAGGTCCGGTTCAGCGCCTCAACCTGCTCGACTGTGAATTGATTGCGCGAGAGAGCGCTTGAATTTTGATGAATTGAAGGAGTGAGTAATGACTTACCAGGCCAATGCCAGCCGTTATGACCAGATGCAATACCGCCGTTGCGGCAACAGCGGGCTCAAGCTACCGCTGTTGTCGCTGGGCTTGTGGCATAACTTTGGCGACAACACCAATATTGCCGTGCAGCGCGATATGCTGTGCACCGCTTTCGACCTCGGCATTACCCATTTCGACCTCGCCAACAACTACGGCCCGCCATACGGCAGCGCGGAAACCAATTTCGGGCAGATATTCAAGCAGGATTTCCGGCCCTACCGCGACGAACTCATTATTTCCACCAAGGCAGGCTGGGATATGTGGCCCGGCCCTTACGGCCAGGGCGGCGGTTCGCGCAAATACCTGCTTGCTAGCCTCGACCAGAGTTTGCAGCGTATGGGCCTGGACTATGTGGATATTTTCTACTCCCACCGCTTCGATGCGGAAACGCCTCTCGAGGAAACCATGGGCGCCCTGGCCAGTGCAGTGCAGCAAGGCAAAGCGCTATATGTGGGCATATCGTCGTATTCTCCAGCCAAAACACTGGAAGCTTCCCGGCTGTTACGGGAATGGAAAGTGCCTTGCCTGATCCATCAGCCTTCCTACAATCTGTTGAACCGCTGGATAGAAAAAGACCTGCTTGCCACCCTGCAGCAGGAAGGCATGGGCTGCATCACTTTCACGGCCCTGGCGCAGGGGCTGCTTTCAGATAAATACCTCAATGGTATCCCGCAGGATGCACGCATTAACCGTCCAGGCGGTAGTTCCATCCAACCCAGTCATTTGAGCGAGGAAAACCTCAACCGCATCCGCGGACTCCACCAGATCGCCTTGCAACGCGGCCAATCTCTCGCGCAGATGGCGCTGGCCTGGGTATTGCGTGACGAGCGGGTGACCTCCACCCTGATCGGCGCCAGCAATAGCCAGCAAATCCACGAGAATGTTGCCGCATTGCAGAACCTTGCATTTTCACAGGACGAGCTTGCAGCCATAGACACGCTCGCCCAGGAAGGCGGCATTGATTTATGGGCGGGTTCTTCCAGCGAGTGGAAATAATCATGATGTAATGTTTTAAGGCAAGGTGGAGAACAATCACTGGCTTTTCTGTATCATGCGCATATGTCGCTGGCTGGTTGCAGCTGCGGAGTGAAGCAAAGCTAAAAATTCCAACTGATGATAGAAACTGACCGTTTAATCGCCCCCTCTCCCCAAAGCCCGCAGGAAGAAGCGCTGGAGCGTGCCTTGCGCCCCAAAGTGCTGGATGAGTATGTGGGACAGGAAAAGGCTCGCTCCCAGCTGGAGATTTTCATCAATGCTGCGCGCGGCCGCTCCGAGGCGCTCGACCATGTGCTGCTGTTCGGGCCGCCCGGATTGGGCAAGACCACGCTCGCACACATTATCGCCAGGGAAATGGGCGTCAATATGCGCCAGACCTCGGGGCCGGTGCTGGAGCGTGCGGGCGACCTTGCCGCCTTGCTCACCAACCTCGAGCCCAACGATGTGCTGTTTATCGACGAGATTCACAGGCTATCGCCCGTGGTCGAGGAAATCCTTTACCCTGCGCTGGAAGACTACCGCCTCGACATCATGATAGGCGAAGGCCCGGCGGCACGTTCTGTACGCCTGGACCTGCCGCCATTCACCCTGGTCGGGGCCACCACTCGCGCTGGTATGCTGACCAATCCCTTGCGGGACCGTTTTGGCATAGTGTCGCGCCTGGAGTTTTACACTTCTGAAGAGCTGTCACGCATTGTTTATCGTTCAGCGGGCTTGCTTGAAGTTTCCATGCAACAGGAAGGCGCCCTGGAAATCGCGCGCCGCTCGCGTGGCACACCGCGTATTGCCAACCGCTTGCTGCGCCGTGTAAGGGACTATGCGCAAGTGAAATCGGACGGAGTGGTGACCCCTGAAATCGCGGATGCCGCTCTGAAAATGCTGGATGTGGACAAGCTGGGCTTTGATGTGATGGACCGCAAGCTGCTGCTGGCCGTGTTGGAGAAATTCGATGGCGGCCCAGTCGGGCTCGACAATCTTGCGGCCGCGATTGGTGAAGAACGTGACACTATCGAGGACGTGCTTGAGCCCTACCTGATCCAGCAGGGCTACCTCATGCGCACCCCGCGCGGACGTATCGCCACCCAGCAGGCTTACCAGCATTTCGGGCTGGCAGTGCCAGGAAAACTCGGTACAGGAGAGCTCTGGCAGCAATGAGTGCAAGCAGGGAGTTCCATTGGCCGATACGTGTTTACTATGAGGATACAGACAGTGGTGGCGTGGTCTACCATGCCAATTACCTCAAGTTCATGGAACGCGCACGCACTGAATTTCTACGCAGCCAGGGTTTCGGCCAGGCGGAACTAAGAGATGATCTCGGAGTCTTGTTTGTGGTGCGCGGCCTTGCGCTAAAATACCGTCGCCCAGCCCGCTTCGATGATGCATTACAGGTTGTGACCCGTCTTGTTGAACTGGGCCGCAGCCTGATCAAGTTTGAGCAGCTTATTTATCGTGATGATGAGCTGCTGGTAGATGCCGCCATAGAAGTCGTCTGTATAGACGCTGAAAAATTTACGCCGGTTGCCATACCGGTCATCATGCGCAATGTGATCAATCCTACGGAGTTTGAATGAATCTTACTGAAGACATGTCGTTTTTAACGCTGATTACGGGCGCCAGTGTGCCGGTGCAGATTGTCATGGCCTTGCTGCTCCTGACTTCGCTGGTTTCATGGTGGTATATATTCATCAAGGTATTCACCATCAAGACTGCGGACAGCGCGGCAGAGGATTTTGAGCGTGTATTCTGGAAAGGCGGCGACCTTAACCAGTTGTATGAAAGCGTGACCTCTGGTCGACGCAATGTGCAGGGCTTGGCCAGTATTTTTGAGGCAGGTTTCAAGGAGTATGCGCGCCTCAGGCGTCAGAGTGGCCTGGAGGTCAGCGACATTACCGAAGGCGCGAGGCGTGCCATGCGTGCCGCATACAACCGGGAAATGGACGAACTTGACTCTCACCTGCCTTTCCTGGCTTCGGTTGGGTCTGTTAGTCCTTACATTGGTTTGTTTGGTACGGTCTGGGGCATCATGAATGCATTCCGTGGCTTGGCCAATATGGCGCAGGCAACCTTGGCACATGTGGCGCCCGGTATTGCCGAGGCGCTGGTGGCAACTGCCATAGGCCTGTTTGCGGCCATTCCTGCCGTGATTGCCTACAACCGCTTTACCGCCTCAGTGGACAGGTTGGCAGTGCGTTATGAAAGCTTCATGGAAGAATTTACCAATATCCTGCAACGCAAGGCTTAAGGAGGACTGATGAGTCGTCGTAAATCCCGCCGCCTGATGAACCAGATTAATGTCGTACCTTATATCGACGTTACCCTGGTGTTGCTGGTGATTTTCATGGTGACGGCACCCATGACCAATCCCGGTGTGGTTGAGTTGCCGCAGGTGGGGCAGACTCTCAAGCAAACCGCTGCGCCTATCGTGATCACGGTCAAGGCTGACGGCAAGGCTGAAATCGAGAGCAAGGTGATGGAACGTGACCAACTGCTGTTCGAAGTGAAGAACCTGCTGGAAAAAACGCCAGAGCGCGCCATTGTGATCGCTGCAGATAAAAATGTGCAGTATGACAAGGTCGTTACCTTGATGGATAGCCTGAAACAGTACAAGGTTGGTCTCCTGCTCAAGCCTGCATCAAACAACTAGACGCTAATGAAAAAACGTCAAGCGAATCCTTTTATTGTTCGGGCCGGTGCACTTTCTTTCCTGGTGCATATAATTCTACTGGCCCTGCTGCTGTTTTCATTCAACTGGAAAACTGAGCATCCAGTAATAGTGGCGCAAGTCGAGCTTTGGGAAAACCTGCCATCGGAAAAACCAGTGGCAAAACCTCCCCAGCCCAAGCCGGAACCTGCCCCAGAGCCAAAACCGGAACCCAGGCCTGAGCCAAAACCAGAGCCTAAGCCTGAACCTGCTCCAGAGCCACAGCCTGAGGCAGAAATCCAGGTGAAGAAGGAGCCGGAAAAGCCGAAGCCCAAGGTAGAGAAGCCCAAGCCGGAAAAGCCGAAGCCTGAGCCGGAGAAACCCAAGCCTGAACCAAAGAAAGACGATAAAAAGAAGCTGGAGGAGTTGAAGAAACTGCAGCAGCAGTTGCTGGAAGAGGATTCGCAACCAGCACCAGCCAAGAAGCAGGGGCCCGCCCAGGAGGGTGCCAATGTCATCAATCAAAGCGAGGTCGGCAAGTATATCGGGTTGATTCAGGCAAAGATTAAGCGCAACGTGAACCGACAGTTGTGCGGTAACGGCAAGCCCGAGCTTGAGGTAGGTATCAGTCTCATGCCAACCGGAGAGGTCATTGGTACACCGCGCTTGCTGAAGAGCAGCGGGCTGCCGGCTTGTGACGAGGCTGTGGAGCGTGCGATTTTGCAGTCACAACCGCTGCCTTTGCCGCCGCAGCCGGAGCTTTTTTCGCAGTTTCGCGATTTAAAGCTTAAATTCAGCCCTAATAATGATAACTAGTTTGATAGAATGTGCGCTTGCCAGCCGGGGAACTTTGCATAACTTTATTACCCTAACCACAAATGAATAAATTACGCTTATTTCTCAGTCTTTTAGTTTTTATCCTGCCTTTGTCTGCCAAGGCTGCCCTGACAATTGAAATTGTCGGTGGCGCCGCCCAGCAGATTCCCATTGCGATTGTGCCTTTTGCCCAGCCGGGGCAGATCGCCGGGCAGCAGGACACCATTGCCAACATCATTGGTGCCGACTTGCGGCGCAGCGGCTTGTTTCGTGTGTTGGAAACACGCGGTGTTGCCAACCAGCCGAGCGACATCAGCCAGGTAAGTTATTCTGACTGGGCGGCAATCCAGGCACAGGCGTTGACCATCGGCAGTATAGAAACCTTGCCTGGCAACCGCCTCAAGGTGTCTTTCCGCTTGCTGGATGTTTACAAGCAGAATCAGCTGGTCGGGATGGAATACAACATTACGCCTGCCCAGCTACGCATGACTGCACACCGCATTGCTGATGTGATCTACCAAAAACTGACTGGAGAGCCGGGCGTATTTGCCACCCGCATTTCCTATGTCACCAAAACGAATGGCCGTTATTCCCTGCAGGTCGCTGATGCGGATGGCTATAATCCACAAACCGTGGTGTCCTCGGTAGAGCCCATCATTTCCCCTGTATGGTCGCCTGACGGCACCAGGTTGGCGTATGTTTCCTTTGAAAAGAAAAAGCCCATTGTTTATGTGCAGTCCCTGGTGTCTGGACAGCGTACCGTGTTGGCTAACTTCAAGGGCAACAATAGTGCGCCGTCATGGTCTCCCGATGGCAAGCGTCTGGCCATTGTGTTGACCTATGCTGCCAACTCGCAGATTTACAGCATCAATGCGGACGGCACCGGTTTGCAGCAGCTGACGCATACCAGTGCAATTGATACCGAGCCAGTATGGTCTCCTGACGGCCGGTATATATATTTCACTTCAGACCGCGGCGGCAATCCGCAGATATACCGCATGTCCACCAGTGGTGGCGATGCTTCGCGCGTGACATTTGAAGGCAGCTATATCGTCAGTCCACGTATCTCGCCGGATGGCAAGTCTCTTGCTTATATCCGCAGGGACGAAGGCAGGTTCAGGGTTGCCTTGCAGGATGTTGCGAGTGGGCAAGTGCAAATTCTCAGCGATACAGCCAGGGACGAGTCACCCAGCTTCGCTCCAAATGGCCGCATGATCCTCTATGCGACACGCATCAATGGCAAGGGCGCATTGGCTGCAGTGTCTGCAGATGGAAAGGTCAGGCAGCGTTTGAGCGAAACCGGCGGCGATGTACGCGAGCCTGCCTGGGGTCCTGTCGTCAGTCAATAAACATCAGCAAGTTTTTAGTGTGGTAACCAGTTGATAGTGTGTGTCTTATTTAAAGGAGAGAATAAATGAATAAACGTTTAGTGATGAGCGTGTTGTTGGCAGCGATGTTGGCAGCTTGTTCAAGCAAGGCCGTGAAGGAAACCCCACAGGCAGCTGTTGAAGACAAGAGCCCTGTGGCCACCCAAACTACTACCAGCAACGAATCTGCTACCAGTGGCGTAAGTGACTCATCATTGGCCAGCAACCCATTGAAGGATCCCAACAACATCCTGTCCAAGCGCAACGTGTACTTCGATTTCGATAGCGATGCTGTTAAGTCTGAGTATCGTCCTCTGATCGAAGCTCATGCCAAGTACTTGACATCACACAGCGATGCCAAGGTATTCCTGCAAGGCAATACCGATGATCGCGGTACTCGTGAGTACAACTTGTCCCTGGGTCAACGTCGTGCAGTTTCCGTCAAGAAGGTATTGAACCTGCTGGGCGTGCAGGATGCGCAGATCGAAACTGTAAGTTTCGGTAAGGAAAAGGCAAACACCACTTGTGCTGATGACTCTTGCTACAAGCAAGATCGTCGCGTTGATATCATCTATCAAGGCGAGTAATTCATCATGCAGCGTTCTCTGGTTCTGCTGGTAGCAGCTTTTCTCTCACTGCCACACTTAGTGCAGGCTGCGCTTTTTGGTGATGATGAAGCAAGAAAAAAAATCGCCGATCTGCAACAGCAGGTGCAAAGTCAGAATCAGGAAACGCAATCAGCATTGGCTGAATTGAAGAAAAGCCAGCAAGCCCTGGAAATGAAAAGCCAGGGCATGCTGGATCTCCTGGGTCAGATAGACAAGCTTAATCAGGAAATCAGTCGCCTCAAGGGCGATCTGGAAGTCGCCAATCATAATATTGAAAATGTACAGCAACGCCAGCGTGACCTTTACGCTGACACAGATGGGCGTCTGCGTAAAATTGAAGAAGCCGGTATTGGCGGCGCTAATGCTGCAAACAATGCAGACGAGCAAGGCCAGCCACAGTCATCTGCAGAAAATGGAGACGGTGGTGAACTGAAGGACTTGGAGGCTGCAAAAGCATTATCTGCCTCTGGCAAATTCAAGGAAGCATTTGATGCATACAGCAAATTCCTGCAAGCGCACCCCGGTAGCAGCAAGGCGCCAGAGGCCTTGTTGGGCTTGGGCAGCGCCCAGTTCTCGTTGAAGAATTACAAAGCGTCTATCAGCACGCAACAAAAGCTGATTTCACAATATGGCAATAGCGATAAAGTGCCGGATGCCATGTTTAGTATTGCCAACAGCCAGATCCAGCTCTCCGAGGTAGATAATGCCAAGAAAACCTTGCGCAGCCTGCTTGAGAAGTTTCCCAATCACGAGCTGGCTCCCAGTGCCAAACGGCGCCTGAACGTGCTGGACTCGATCAAGTCCAGATAGCTTTCCCGTGTTGCGCATCCATGAAATATTCCACTCCCTGCAAGGGGAGTCGTCACGTGTAGGCATGCCCACCGTTTTTGTACGGCTGACCGGTTGCCCGATGCGTTGCGTCTATTGCGATACCGAATATGCCTTCAAGGGCGGCAGCAATATGTTGCTTGACGATATCATGGCGCAGGTTGAGAGCTACGGTGCCAAGTACGTCTGCGTCACGGGCGGCGAGCCGCTGGCGCAAAAGAAGGAATGCCTCAACTTGCTCAAGCGCTTGTGCGACGAGGGTTACGAGGTTTCACTTGAAACTGGTGGCGCTATTGCCACTGATGGCGTGGATGAGCGTGTCGCGGTGATCCTGGATATCAAGACCCCTGGTTCCGGCGAATTGGCCAATAACAAGTGGGAAAACCTGCAGCGGCTCAAGCCCAATGACGAAATCAAGTTTGTGCTCTGCAGTCGCGAGGATTACGACTGGGCCAAGCAGTTGCTGGCCGAGCATGCCCTTAATGAGAAATGCCAGGTGATATTCTCGCCGGTGTTCAGCCAGGTCACACCCACAGACCTCGCAGACTGGGTGCTGCAGGATAGATTGCCGGTACGTATGCAGGTGCAGTTGCATAAAATCTTGTGGGGTGAAACTCCTGGCAAGTAGGTTGAGCAGTTGTGAGTCAATCCTCTTGGTGGTTTACTGTAGCTGGTCCTGGCTGAAATCCTTTTTGTTTTATGTAGTGACTGGTTTAATTAGGTTTCAGCCTGTCTGGCGTTCAGTATTTGTACGGAATTAAATTCATGAGTAAGAAAGCAGTAGTGCTCCTGTCGGGAGGACTGGACTCAGCCACGGTGCTCGCCATCGCGCGTAGCCGGGGTTATGAGTCCTATTGCCTGAGTTTGGACTATCACCAGCGTCATCGCGCCGAATTGCATGCAGCCGAGAATGTAGCCAAGCTGCTTGGCGCTGCCGCACACCGTACCGCTCAGCTCGATCTTTCCATGTTTGGTGGGTCGGCCCTCACGGACAATGCAATAGATGTCCCACAGGAGCCCACAGAGGGCATACCGGTCACTTATGTGCCTGCGCGCAATACCATCATGCTTTCTCTGGCGTTGGCCTGGGCGGAAGTGCTGGAATCGCGGGATATCTTTATTGGTGTCAATGCGCTGGATTACTCGGGTTATCCTGATTGTCGTGGCGAATATGTGGAAGCTTTCCAACGCATGGCCAACCTGGCGACCAAGAGTGCCGTTGAAGGCAAGACCATTACTGTCCATGCGCCCTTGATCGATATGACAAAGGCCGAGATTGTCACCCAGGGCACAGCCCTGGGCGTGGACTACGCCAGCACGGTTTCCTGTTATCAGGCTGACGACCGCGGCCATGCCTGCGGCGTTTGCGATTCATGCCGTTTGCGCAGGCAGGGCTTTATTGCGGCGGGCCTGGCGGACCCGACGCGTTATGCGGATTCGGCAAGAAATACATAATTGTCTTGCCAAGCGCATAGAAAATAACGTAAAATCCGCGCCTTTCTGTCTAGTCTAAAGAGAACAAGATTATGGTGATTATTCGTCTCGCCCGCGGTGGCGCGAAGAAAGCTCCTTTTTACAGCGTTGTTGTGGCAGATTCCCGCAACCGCCGTGATGGCCGTTTCATTGAGCGTGTAGGTTTCTACAACCCTTTGGCTAAAGAAGGTCAAGAAGGCTTGCGCCTGAACGGCGAGCGTATCGCTCACTGGCGCAGCAATGGCGCACAACTGTCAGACAGTGTTGCTCGTCTGGTCAAGCAAGCTGCCAAAGCTGCTTAATGCCTTGCCGTTGTAAAACGGCGGGTAGCTGATTTGTGAGTGAATTAGTCATTATGGGGCGCGTTGTCGCCCCTTATGGCGTTTATGGCTGGCTGAAAATCCAGCCAGATACAGAGTACCTGGATAGCCTGTTCGATTACGACAACTGGTGGTTGGGGCGGGGCAACCCGCAAGATTCCACTCAGTGGCGTGAGCTTGAGGTTGAAAAGGCAAAGGTTCATAACGCGCTGCTTTTAGTCAAGCTGGCGGGTGTGGATGACCGAGACGCCGCTTTTGCCTGCAAGGGCATGCAAGTGGCAGTGCCGCGGGATGAATTGCCTGTTCCGGAAGAAGATGAGTATTACTGGTCGGACCTGATCGGGCTTGAAGTCAAAAACCAGCAGGCGGTTGACTTGGGCAGGATTGCCGATGTATTTGCCACAGGTGCCAATGACGTGATTGTTGTAAAAGGTGAGCGGGAGCGTTTGATTCCGTTTATCGGGCAAGTGGTGCTTGAGGTTGATGTCGCTGCCAAAACGATGCTGGTTGACTGGGATGCGGAGTTTTGAGCGAGGCAGATAAGCTATCTGTGAAGCGCACTATGCAGTTTGATGTGGTGACTTTGTTTCCACAGATGTTTGAGGCCTTGAGTAACTTTGGTATCACCTCTCGTGCGCTTGAACGCCAGATATATGATCTGCAATTGTGGAATCCACGGGATTTCACCAGCGACAATTATCGTACGGTAGATGACCGGCCCTATGGTGGCGGTCCTGGCATGGTGATGCTGGCAGAGCCGCTGGCAAGCGCAATCCAGGCTGCCAAGGTAAGGCAGCAGCAAGCAGGGGTGGCAAGCAGCAAGGTGATCCATCTTTCACCCCAGGGCATACCGCTCAAGCATGAGCATGTGATGCAATTGAGTGAGGAGCCGGGCTTGATATTGCTGGCAAGCCGCTACGAAGGTGTTGACGAGCGCTTGCTCAACAGTGTGGTGGATGAAGAATATTCGATAGGCGATTATGTGCTATCCGGCGGTGAGATTCCCGCTATGGTGCTGATAGACGCCATCGTCAGGCAGTTGCCGGGTAGTCTCGGCGATGCCGGATCGGCAGAGGAAGACTCCTTTGTCGATGGTTTGCTGGATTGCCCGCATTACACGCGTCCCGAGGAGTATGCGGGACAGAGGGTGCCGGAAGTGCTGCTTTCCGGCAACCATGCAAAGATCAAGCGATGGCGATTGAAACAATCGCTGACGCGAACCCGGGCCAGGCGCCCGGATTTATTGGCCGCAAGGTCGTTGACGAAAGAGGAATCTCGGCTGCTCATGGAAATAGAGCAGGAACAAGATTCCCATAACTAAAAGGAAGCACAAAATGGCTGATATTATCAAGCAACTGGAACAGGAAGAAATTGCCCGTCTTGGCAAGACTATCCCTAGCTTTGCCCCTGGTGACACCGTAGTGGTTGGTGTGAACGTGGTTGAAGGCACACGTAAGCGTGTGCAGGCTTACGAAGGCGTTGTCATCGCCATCCGTAACCGTGGATTGAACTCCTCCTTCATCGTTCGCAAGATTTCTTCCGGCGAAGGTGTTGAGCGTACATTCCAGACTTACTCCCCGCTGATCGCCAGCATCGAAGTCAAGCGCCGCGGTGACGTACGTCGCAGCAAGCTCTACTACCTGCGTGAGCGTTCAGGCAAGTCCGCACGTATCAAGGAAAAGTTGCAACTGCGCACCAAAGACACCAACAAGGAAACAAGCAGCGCAGAATAAGCTGCAGTTTGCTTCCCAGAAAAGCTCCGGTTTCCGGGGCTTTTTTATTTTCTGGCACAAGGTTTTTCGTCCTTGGGGTTTGGGCTAAAATGGGTTCATGGATAAGCACATTCGCCAGAATTTTGACGCATTGATTGAAGCGCCCTTCGGGGCGGTAGGCATATTGGTTGATGAGGAGTATGTCACCGGAATAAATCTCATTCCGGAATCCATGTCGCCTTACTGTATTCCACAACCTTTTGCACAATATGTCGCGCAACAGCTGAAACAATATCTCCAGGATTCATCAACCACGCTGGATATTCCACATCTCTTGCAAGGGACGCCGTTCCAGAAGAGGGTCTGGCGCAAAATGAGCGAGATTCCCCTTGGGCAGGTATGGAGCTATAGCGAGCTGGCGGAGCAGGTTGCTTCCGGTCCGCGCGCTGTGGCCAATGTCTGTGGAGCCAATCACCTGCCATTGTTGATTCCCTGCCATCGCATAGTGGCCAAGAGCGGTATAGGGGGATTTATGCAAGGAACTGCCAAGGGGCTTGAAATCAAGCGCTGGTTGCTGCAACACGAAAAGCAGTGATGACACTGGATAATCAGGTATTGCTGGACAGTTTCATTGACCACCTATGGCTGGAAGACGGGCTGGCAAAAAATACTCTGGACAGTTACCGCCTTGACCTTGCAGCTTTTGCCGCGTGGTTGAATGGAGCAAAAGGCAAGCGGCTGCTTGACGCCAGGCAGGACGATATTCAGGCCTATATTGCAGTGCGATTCCCTCAAAGCAAACCACGCAGTATCGGTCGCTTGGTTGCCAGTTTGCGCCGCATGTACAGATTCGCATTGCGCGAAAATCATATCAATGAGGACCCCAGCCTGCGCATAGAATCGCCCAAGCTACCGCGCTCACTGCCCAAGAGTCTGAGCGAGGCGGATGTGGAGCGGTTGATTCAGGCACCTGACGTGCGGGATGCAGTTGGCCTGCGTGACCGCGCCATGCTGGAAACGCTCTATGCTACCGGTTTGCGTGTGTCGGAACTGGTTGGCCTGGAAGTGACGCAAGCCAGCCTGACCGATGGTGTAGTGCGTGTGACTGGCAAGGGCAGCAAGACGCGCCTTGTACCATTGGGCGAAGAGTCGGTAGACTGGATTGCGCGTTATCTGCAAGAGGGGCGGCCGTATATATTGCAGCAGCGTCTGAGCGATCACCTGTTTGTCACGCAGCGCGGCTCGGGCATGACGCGGCAAGCTTTCTGGTATTTGATCAAGCGCTATGCATTGCAGGCGGGTATTCGTACTCAGCTTTCCCCTCATGTGCTGCGGCATGCTTTTGCCACCCACCTGCTGAACCATGGCGCAGACTTGCGGGTGGTACAGATGCTGCTGGGCCATGCCGATATTTCCACCACGCAAATCTATACCCATGTGGCGCGGGAAAGATTGAAGCAATTACATCAAGTGCATCATCCCAGGGGGTAATGACTTCAGTGGTATATATTGCACCAAATCTGAATAATTCTTGAGTTGATAATCCATGGTTAGCAATGTGGCTGGCAATGTTCTTGCTTCTGCGATTAGCAAATGATCAAATGAATTGCGATGATGCCTACTGTCAGTTTCTGCTAGGGCTGGTTATATCAGGCTTATGTCTTTTCTGGGTATGCTTTGGCAAAAGTTAGTATGACTTCTCGCACTATCTTGCGTTGTGGAGCTGGCAAGGCAAGAAATGCTTCAAAAGTCTCGCGTTCCTGAAAATGAATCGCATCATCCCAGCGTTGTCTTGCCTGTTGAATCTCGCTTTTGATTTCAGCACCGTAACGTAGCTGGTCTGGCGGCACGCGTAGCCATTGTGCCAGTGCAATCAGCTTGTCTTGCGAGGGGAGCGTTTCTCCTAGCAGCCATCTTCTTACCCCTTGTAATGTCATCGGCTTTTCTCCTGCATAGTGGAGATTAAAGTGCCTTTCAAGTACCGCTGGCCGTGGCTCAAATCCGGCGGCCAGCATTGCCTCTTTCAACCGTATCGCAAAATTCTGTTTGGCTTTATCCATGTGCAGATTAAATGCGCATGGTGATGTAGTTCAGCAACTAAACTGACATAAAAATTTAGTTATGAACTAAACTAATAGTTTAGTTTGTGGATTAACAATAAAAATGTTTGTGGAGGAATTGAGCGCATTTTCTCAGGCTGATGAGGGTTTCCGGTGATCTCTGCCTATCATGCCAAATACTACGCTCATGAGCTAACACGACGTCATGCTGCTGATGGCGTGGATCGTCTTTCTCAGTCGTTGTTCGATGCCAGCGTCGATTTGAACCCGCACCAGATCGAGGCGGCGCTGTTCGCTCTGCGTAACCCGCTGCAGGAAGGTGTTCTGCTGGCCGATGAAGTTGGTCTTGGTAAGACCATTGAAGCTTCGCTCGTGGTTTGCCAGTATTGGGCGGAACGTCGTCGTCGCTTATTGGTGATCTGTCCGGCCAGTCTGCGCAAGCAATGGGCACAGGAGTTGCTCGACAAGTTTGCAGTACCAACGACAGTGGTGGATGCAGCTTACCTGCGCAAACAGACTACAGGTGACATGTTCACTACGTTTCAGGGATTGGTCGGCAAAGCAGTCATCATCATGTCCTACCAGTTCGCTGCCAGGCTGGAAGCTGAGTTGCGCGCAGTGCCATGGGATGTAGTGGTTATCGACGAAGCGCACAAGCTTAGAAATGCGCATCGTGCCAGTAATCGCACAGGCCAGGCGCTGAAGCGCGCACTAGCCGGCCGAAAGAAGCTTCTGCTCACCGCTACGCCGTTGCAGAACTCCCTGATGGAGCTGTATGGCTTGTCCACTCTGATCGACGAGCATCTGTTCGGCGATGAAGCAGCTTTCCGCAAGCAGTTCATGAGCGGCACCGCGAGCATGGGCGAGCTGCACAGGCGCCTTGCAACCTTCGCCAAGCGCACGCTGCGGCGTGACGTGCTTGAGTACATCAAGTACACCGAGCGCAAAGCGTTGACTCAGCCTTTTGAACCGACGGATGACGAACAGTCGCTCTACGAACGCATTTCGTCCTTCTTGCAGCGCGAAGAATCCTACGCCCTGCCCAAGCAGCAGCGCCACCTCACCGCACTCATCCTGCGCAAGCTGTTGGCTTCCAGCTCGCACGCCGTTGCGGCCACGCTCATTACCATTCGCCAACGGCTTGAACGGTTGCTGGATGGCGAAGCCGATGATAACGGCACCCAACTTGTCGAACAGCTCATCGTCGAAGACGATCTGGAGCAGGACTATCTGGAAGAGGAGGCCGTAGAGGACGAAGACACACCAGCAGATGAAGCGTCCAAATTATCGGGGGCAGCGGGCGACAATAAGCCCAACTCCAACATCCTCCGCGCCGAAATCGTCGAGCTGACCGCTTTCATCGATGCTGCACAGGCCCTGCAAACAGATACCAAGGCGCAGGCGCTGCTTAAGGCTCTCACCTTGGGCTTCGACAAGATGGCTGAGCTGCGCGCGCCGCGCAAAGCCATCATCTTCACGGAGTCCAGGCGCACTCAGGAATACCTGCATCGTTTTATTTCTGCCAATGGCTACGCGGGCAAGCTGGTGCTGTTCAGCGGCACTAACACCCATGAAGACTCCATGGCTATCTACCAACGCTGGCTGGAAAAATTCAAGGGCACGGATCGCGTCACCGGCTCACCGCAGGTGGACCGCCGCACGGCGCTGATCGATCACTTCCGCAAGGACGACGGCACGGGCGCAGAAATCATGATTGCCACCGAAGCCGCCGCCGAAGGCGTCAACCTGCAGTTCTGTGCGCTTATCATCAATTACGACCTGCCGTGGAACCCGCAACGTGTAGAACAGCGTATTGGTCGCTGTCATCGTTACGGCCAACGCTACGACGTCGTGGTTATCAACTTCCTCAATACCCGCAACCAGGCCGATCAGCGTGTGCTGGAGCTGCTCACCGAAAAATTCAACTTGTTCTCCGGCGTGTTCGGAGCATCTGATGAAGTACTCGGTCGTATCGAAGGCGGCCTCGACTTCGAAAAGCGCATCCTGCAGATCTACGACACCTGCCGCCAGCCGGAGCAGATCGAGGCTGCCTTTAACGCCCTGCAAACGGAACTGGAAGAAGTCATAGCCGACCGTATCAAGGACACACAGAGTCAGTTGCTGGCAAACTTCGATGAGGATGTCCACGATCGTCTCAAACTGCGGCTGGACGAAGCCGAAGCACGGTTAGACAAGCTGGGCCGCTGGTTCTGGGGTGTCACACGCTATGCCTTGAGTGAGCGGGCACGTTTCGATGAGCAGTCCTACGCCTTTTTCCTTAGTAGTCCACCGCAAAGCATAGCGTCGGGCCGGTACCAGCTCATCCGTGGTGCAGCCCAACCCGACATGCTGGCCCATGCCTACCGCCTCAGCCATCCGCTGGGCGAGTGGAGTATCGCTGCCAGCCTCAACGCGCCTACCCCGCCCGCTACGCTTACGCTGGACTATGGCAAGCACGGTACGCGTATCTCCATCATTGAAAAGCTACGCGGCAAGTCCGGCTGGCTCACGCTGGTACGGCTGGAAGTTACCGCTTTCGAGACGACCGAGGCCCTGCTGTTCTCTGGCCTCACTGATGATGGTGAACCACTCGATCAGGAAGCCTGTGAAAAGCTGCTAACCATCCCGGCGATGGGTAAATCTGTTGCCATCCATGATGCTGCACCAAGTGACCTTGAAGCCAACAGCCAGCGCCGCGTACAAGCCACCATTGCCGATGTGCTGGAAGCCAATCAGCGCCTGTTCAACGAGGAGCGTGACAAGCTGGAGCGCTGGGCCGATGACAAACTCTTGGCGGCTGAAGAAGCCCTCAAGAACACCAAAGCACGCATCGCCCAGTTGAAACGCGACGCCCGCAAGGCCACCACCCTGCAAGAGCAGGACAGCATTCAACGTGATCTGGCCGAATTGGAGCGCAAGCAGCGTCACCTGCGGCAGGAAATCTTCACCGTCGAGGACGAGATCATCGAAAAACGTGACGCACTGATTGCCTCGCTCCAGCAGCGGCTGCAAGAGAAAACCGAAACCCAAACGCTGTTCACCATCCGCTGGCAGGTGAAATAAAAGCTTTACAAAAAACTAAAAAATTTGAATTAAAGATATCAAGGAAAACCATCGTGACGGACGAAAAGAATACTGAAATCGGCTACAGCCCCGATGCACTGGCGGAGCGCCAAATGGAACTACTAACCTTGATTCGCCAAGCTGCCCCCGAAGTTATTAGCGATAATCAAATTGATATTGAGCGGCTCAAGGAGCTGCTGGGCCAGGAGTTCCTTGCTCCTGCTGAACATTACGAGCTAAGCTGGGCAGGCAAAGCCGCCGCACGGCGCGAAATCCAGAAAACTACCAGCTACACCCTGCTGCCCACTGCCAGTAATCCTGAACAAGCCCCCCACATGCTTATTGAGGGCGAGAACCTCGAAGTGTTGCGCGTGCTGCAGAAAAGTTACTACGGCAAAGTGAAGATGATCTACATCGATCCGCCATACAACACCGGCAACGACAGTTTTGTCTATCCCGATGACTATTCTGAAACGCTGGAGGAATACCAGAAACGTACAGGTGAATTGAGTGAGGTTGGGTACCTGAATAAACAAACCCTGTGGAAAAAGAACAGTAAGGAAAGCGGGCAATACCATAGCGCGTGGCTTTCCATGATGTACCCTCGTTTGTATCTGGCGCGCAATTTATTGCGTGATGATGGAGTGATTTTTATTTCTATTAATGATCATGAGATGTCTAATTTAAGGACTGTTTGTGATGAATTGTTTGGAGTCGAAAACTCGTTGACAGAGTCACCGACAGCTTTAATTTGGCAGCAGTCTGGAACAACAGCTGGTCATTTTGCGAATGCGCACGAGTACATTTTGTGTTACGCGAAAAATAAAAGTATTTTGCCATTCTTTAAATTGGAAGATTTTGGCGAGAACGACAAAATAGTTCATGGAGCATTAAAAAAAATATCTAAAGCAAATCCAGCAAGTGAAATCACATTTCCTGTTGGAATGGGGTTTGAAGGTGAGTCAGCTATTTTTACTGGAACTATTGGCGGAAGTGAAAAGCAAACGATCATCTCGAAAGAAATGAGGTTTGTTAATGGTAAGTTGGCAGAGGCAGCTACTTTGTCTGCTGGTTGGGGAATGAAAGAACAAATTCAAACTTGGATAATTGGTGAACCAACATATGATAGTAAGGGGCAAAAACTCTTAAGGTTTTATTTTAATAAAGAAGGGATTCTTTGGTACGAAAAAGAAAGAGGAAGCATCCACCCCAAAACAATAATTAACAAAGAAATTGGAACTACAAAAACTGGTTCAGCTGAATTGAGAAAAATATTTGGTTTTGATCCATTTGGTTATCCAAAACCTAGTTCGCTTATCAAATGGTTAGCTTCATTTACAACTACAGAGGGTGACATCATCCTTGATTTCTTCGCTGGCAGCGGCACTACCGCCCAAGCGGTAATGGAACTGAACCTTGAAGGTGGAGGCAACCGACAGTGCATTTGTGTGCAGCTACCGGAGGCGTTGGAAGAAACTAGCGAAGCCTACAAAGCAGGTTACCGCACCATTGCCGACATCACCCGTGCGCGAATCGATAAAGTCATTACCAAGCTCAAAGCCGAACACCCCGACAAAACCACTGATCTGGCCTGTGCCCATTTCACCTTGGCACCCTCGAACTTCAAGGTATGGCGTAGCGATATAGTTGATACTGATGCGTTGCGTGCGCAGTTGGATATTTTCCAAAGGGCTGAAAAAAACAGCACCGAGAAAAATGGCAAAGCTATTCAAGATGTAGATGTGTCAACTGCCATGCTTGCCGAGCTGTTGCTTAAATACGGCTTGGGTGCGCTGGGCGTGCATGCTATCAGCAAACCCAGAACATTGGCTGGCGTCACTGTTCATCGAGTATTGATGCAGGATGACCGGCAGTTATGGCTGTGTTTTGAGTCTTATACCGAAGCCCTGAAAGACGAAATTGTGAAAGCCAGGCCCGCGCAGGTGATTCTGCTGAATTCCTGCTTTATAGGTGACAAGGCCGATGAGCTGCTGAGCAATTTACAGCTCGAAATGGTCGGTCTGGATATTGGCTTGCTGGTGATTTGAGGGCTGGATCATGACGCAAACCATGAAATTGCAATTTACCCATCAGGACTACCAGAATCGCGCTGTACAAGCGGTGGTGCAAGTGTTTGACGGCCAACCCTTAGCTGAGAGCGAGTTTGCCTTGGCAGGACAAAACGCCAGTGTGGACTATGCGGCGGATGGCAGCATTGGTAATGTGCTCCAACTTTCTGACGAGCAACTCTTGGTTAATGTGCAAAAGGTGCAGGAAGCCAATGGGGTGGCGGTGTCTAATGGATTGGAGGTATCCATATCCGATAATGGCAACGAGGTTTTTTGTCCGCTGAATTTCACCATCGAAATGGAAACGGGTACCGGAAAAACCTACACTTTTATCAAAACCATGTATGAGCTGAACAAACTGTACGGTTTTAAAAAGTTTGTGGTGGTGGTGCCGAGTGTGGCGATTCGTGAAGGTGCGATGAAAAACCTGCAAATCACGCGCAGCCATTTTGCGGCAGATTATGCCAATGTGCCCTGTGTGCCGATTTTATACGACAGCAACAAACTCACGGAGTTGCGGCATTTTGCGCAAAGCGATGCGTTGAGTGTACTGGTGATCAACATCGACAGTTTTACCAAAGACAATAACAAAATTAAGCAAAAGGGTGAGAAAGCCTTTGCGCCGATTGAGTACATCAGGTCGGTAAATCCGATTGTGATTGTGGATGAACCGCAAAATTTTGAAACCGATGTGCGCCGCCGTGCCTTGATGGATTTAAACCCGCTATGTACCTTGCGCTATTCCGCAACCCATAAAAACCATTATAACTTGCTGTACTCACTGGACCCTGTGCAAGCCTATGACCTGGGATTGGTCAAGCAAATTGAGGTGGATGGCGTACAGGCGGATGAAAGCCACAACCAGGTTTTTATCGAGCTGGTGAGCGTTGATGCCAGGCCCAGAGGCATTACCGCCAGGGTGTGCATTGATGTGAATGACAAAACGGGTGTTAATCGTAAAGAACTGACGCTGAAGCTGGGCGATGACCTGTTTGCAAAATCCAATCAGCGTGATGTGTATGCAGAGGGTTATATCCTCAATGAAATCCGTGCGGACGATGAGGAAATTGAATTCTCAGGTGGGCGGGTATTACGCATGCGGGAACAACAAGGCGGTTTGACGGAGGATGTCATGCGCTTTCAGATCGAGCGCACAGTGGCCAGCCATTTTGCCAAGTTGAAAAATTTGCAGACCATTGGCGTGAAGGTATTGAGCTTGTTTTTTATCGACAAGGTGGCGAATTACCGCGCTTATGACGAAGAGGACAACGCCATGCCGGGCAAGTTTGGCGTGTGGTTTGAGGAGGCGTTCAATAAATACGCCAGTATGCCCAAGTACAAGGGCATGATTCCGCATCAGGCCAGTGAAGTGCATAACGGGTACTTCTCGGGCGATAAGAAGGGCAAAGGTGCCAATGCCAAAACAGTGTGGGTGGACACCAAGGGCAACGTTGCCAAGGATGATGATACCTATGCGCTGATCATGAAAGAGAAGGAGCGACTGTTAAACCCGGACGAACCCTTACAGTTTATCTTTAGCCATTCTGCCTTGAGAGAGGGCTGGGATAATCCCAATGTATTCCAGATTTGCACACTCAACGAAACCCACAGCGCAATGAAAAAACGTCAGGAGATAGGGCGTGGCTTGCGACTATGTGTCAACAAATCGGGCGAGCGGGTGCAAGACAAGCGTGTGAATGTGTTGACCGTAATTCCCAATGAAAGCTACGAAGCTTTTGCCAGAACCCTGCAACAGGAAATTGAAGAGGAAACCGGCGTAAGTTTTGCCGGGCGGGTGAAGAACGCGCGTGCCAAGGTGCGCATCAAACGCAAAACCTTGAATGCGGAAGAGGAGTCACTGTTCAAGGCGATTTGGCAAAAAATCAATTATCAGACGCGTTACAGCGTGGCCTTGGATACGTCGGTATTAATACAGAAATGTGTGGCAGCCTTGGCCGATGTTAATCAATATCCCAAAGTTCAAGCCCCCAAAATACGCGCTCGCAAGGCTAAAATCCGGATGTCGCAACAGGGTGTGCAGGGCATTGAGGTCGGAGTTGGCCAAAGCGAGGTATCGGCCGAAAGCGTGGCAATTCCTGATGTTTATGCCTACATTCAGAACCGTGTGCATTTATCGCGCTCGACGCTGTTTGCCATTCTGGATGAATCAAAACGCTTGGGCGAGCTACTGATTAACCCCCAGACATTTCTGGATACAGCGATTGCCGCGATCAAAAACAGCCTGCAAGACTTGCTGGTGGAAGGCATTCAATACCACGAAATCAACGGTCGCCGTTATGAGATGACCTTGTTTGACGAAGAGCTTGAAACCTATCTGAGCAGTGTTTACCCGCCCGCTAATGATGAGCTGACAATATCTGTCAACAAAACGCTTCTCGAAGCGCAGCCAATTGATGAGCAAAAAGAAGCGCTGGGTGATGCCTTTGCTTGTGTGTTAAGCGATAGCGATGTTGAAAGTCGCTTTGCCCATGATTGCACGGTGGATGAGCGAGTGAAATTCTTTTTCAAGCTGCCTGGCAGGTTCAAAATTGCCACTCCATTGGGTAGTTACAATCCGGATTGGGCTGTGGTTTTTGAAAATGACTCACGCGTGTATTTTGTTGCTGAAACCAAATCCAGCACTGTGCAGAGTGATAGACGACAAAGTGAGAATCTAAAAATCGAATGTGGCCGTCGGCATTTTGCATTGGCCAAGGATGTGATTTTCAAAGACGTAACGAATCTGGGGGCATTGGTTGATACTATTCCATCAACTGCATCTGATTAATGTCTAGTTTGCAAAATAGTGTCAGTGAGTCTTCCCCCGCTCAATTACTACCCCTAACGCCTTCAACCCCGGCAATATGCCGGGTTTTGCTACGCGCAGCTTGACCCAGGGTGCACCGAATTCCTGCATGATGAGCTGGCAAATGTGTTCCGCCAGTGCCTCAACCAGCTTGAACGAGCGTTCTGCCAGTGTTTGCCGGATGCGGGAGACGACCACGCCGTAATCTATGGTGTCATCAATTTCATCGGTCTGACATGAATTGCTGTTTGGCATGGCAATTTCAATATCCAGGATGATGGTTTGGGCTGTCAGGCGTTCCCATTCTGGTACGCCCAGGTGGGTTTCAACTTTGACTTCACTGAGAAAAATAATATCCATAATGGCGGGGATCCTGCGTTAGGGCTTGAGGGCTGATAGAATACGGCAATTCAATTTTAATCCAATCCACATGAATAACGCAGTTTTCGTCGTCTTGGCTTATTTTCTCGGCTCAATTTCTTTTGGCATTCTGGTCAGCAAGGCGTTTGGCCTGCCTGATCCGCGTACTGTAGGTTCCGGCAATCCCGGGGCGACCAATGTGCTGCGCAGCGGCAAAAAGTTGGCAGCATTGCTGACATTGTTGGGAGATGCGGCCAAAGGCTGGCTGCCGGTATGGCTGGCTCAATATTATGGTTTGCCGATGGAAGTGGTGTGCTGGGTTGCGTTGGCGGTATTCCTGGGGCATTTGTATCCGGTATTTTATCGCTTTAAAGGCGGCAAGGGAGTGGCAACCGCGTTGGGAGTGCTGCTTGGCTTTTCCCCTTTGCTGGCCGGATTGGCAATGCTGAGTTGGGTTGCTATTTTTGCGCTGACCCGCTTTTCTTCATTAGCGGCCCTTACTGCTGCAGCATTGGCTCCGGGTTTTGCCTGGCTGTTGCTTGCGCATGTAGGCTATATCATTGTCGTATTTATTCTTTCCTTGTTGCTGATCTGGCGACACCGTAGCAATATCCGCAAATTGCTGGATGGTACTGAGTCGGGTTTTGGCAAAAAGCCCTAAGGCGTTTGCAGTTCAGCCAGATCCCAGCGGGGTCGCACGGTAAAGCCGTGATCTGATATGTGGGCGTGTTGCATGCGCATTGCGCCGGCAAAGGCGATCATTGCGCCGTTGTCGGTGCAGAATTCCAGTCTGGGGTAATGCACATGGCAGTGTCTGCGCTTTGTAGCTGCATCAAGGCGCTCGCGCAGTCTGGCATTGGCGCCGACTCCGCCGGAAACAATCAGTTGGTCAAGACCAGTGTTGCGCAAGGCTGCCATGCACTTCTTGGTGAGCACTTCAGTAACGGCTTCCTGGAATTCGTAGGCAATATCTGCTTTTGCTTGTTCATCCAGCTGGTTTCCATATTGGTTGACCAGGGTCAGTACCGCGGTTTTCAGGCCGCTGAAGCTGAAATTGAGGTCCCCGTTATTCAGCATGGGGCGTGGCAATTGGCAGGCGCCGGCTGTTCCTTGGCTGGCCAGCCTGGAAATTGCAGGACCGCCTGGATAGCTCAGCCCCAGCAACTTGGCGGTTTTGTCGAACGCTTCCCCTGCAGCATCATCCAGGGTATCCCCCAGCAGTTCGTAGTCTCCTATGGCAGATACCCGCATGAGCTGGGTATGCCCGCCTGACACTAGGAGCGCGACGAAAGGAAATGCGGGTGGATTGGCTTCCAGCAATGGTGCCAGCAAATGGCCTTCCAGGTGATGGACGCCTATCGTAGGGAGGTTCAGGCTGAAAGCCAGTGCTTCTGCAATGCTGGTGCCTACCAACAGTGCTCCTGAGAGGCCCGGTCCTTGTGTATATGCAATGCCATCAATATCTTGCAGGGTTTTACCAGCCTGATTGAGAACGTGGCGGGTCAATGGCAAGGCGCGGCGGATATGATCGCGCGAGGCAAGTTCGGGAACAACGCCACCATATTCAGCGTGCATTTCTATTTGCGAATGCAGCGCATGTGACAACAGGCCTTGTTTGGTATCGTAAAGTGCGAGGCCGGTTTCATCGCAGGAGGATTCAATGCCAAGAATTAACATAAGAAAATAAGGATAATGATTGATAAATCAGGAGCGAGCCGCTAGAATAGCAAACTTTTTCGCCCTTTCTCAAAGGAAAGTGATTTAAATGTCTAGCGTACGTGTTAAAGAAAACGAGCCATTTGACGTGGCTCTGCGCCGCTTCAAGCGCATGATTGAAAAGACTGGCCTTCTGACAGATTTGCGCGCGCGCGAGTTCTACGAGAAGCCAACCTGGGAACGCAAGCGTAAAGCAGCAGCAGCTGTTAAGCGTCACTATCGCCGTATCCGCAGCCAGACTCTGCCTACTAAGCTTTACTAAGCCTGGCGTAGTTTTGTTGTGACTATCAAGGCTCGTCTTACTGAAGATATGAAAACCGCGATGCGCGCTAAGGATAGTGCGCGGCTCGGTGCTATACGTCTGTTGCAGGCTGCAATAAAACAGCGTGAGGTGGATGAGCGGATTGAGCTCGATGATACTCAAGTGATTGAGGCGATCGAGAAGATGCTGAAGCAGCGCAGGGATTCTATCTCCCAATATGAAGCTGCCAACCGTCAGGATCTGGCAGATGTGGAAAAGTTTGAAGTCACTGTGCTGCAGGAATATTTGCCTGTAGCGCTGACCGAAGATGAAATTTCAGCCATTCTTGAAGAGGTGGTTGCAGAGACTGGCGCTGCCAGCATCAAGGACATGAGCAAGGTCATGGCGGCAATCAAGCCAAAAGTAGTTGGCCGGGCCGACATGGGCAAGATATCGGGCCTGATCAAGGCGAGATTGGGCGCCTGAGCACTTCTTGCCGAAAGTATGGATTGAAAAAGGAGCTTGAAGCTCCTTTTTTGTTTTTTTCGGCTATTATTTCCAGATAATGATCCCTGATTCCTTCATACAAGAGTTGCTTAATCGAGTTGACATTGTCGACGTGATTGACCGTAGCGTACCGTTGAAGAAAGCCGGAGCCAATTATTCGGCCTGTTGTCCATTCCATAACGAGAAATCCCCTTCTTTTACGGTCAGTCCTACCAAGCAGTTCTATCATTGCTTTGGATGTGGGGCGCATGGCTCCGCGCTCGGCTTCGTCATGGAATATCAGGGCATCAGCTTTGTCGAGGCTATCCATGAGCTGGCAAAGTCTGTGGGCATGATAGTACCGCAGGAAACGCGTGATATAGATGTGGCCAGGGCCAAGTTTATTCCTGGTCTGCAGGATGTCATGCAGCAGGCAGCCAATTACTACAAGGCTGAGCTCAAGAAGTCGGCCAAGGCGATAGACTACCTCAAGGGGCGCGGGCTGAGCGGCCTGGTGGCAGCGCGTTTCCAGGTAGGCTATGCGCCAGATGGATGGCAGAATCTGGAAACGGTATTTGAAGATTATAAGCACGAAGTCCTCAAGACGGCTGGCCTGGTGATAGAGAATGAACAGGGGCGCCGATACGACAGATTCCGTGATCGCATCATGTTTCCCATCCATGACCAGAAAGGCCAGGTTATCGGCTTTGGCGGGCGTGTTCTGGAAAAGGATGACGCAGGTGCCAAATACCTGAATTCCCCTGAAACCCCCCTATTCCAGAAGGGACATGAGCTGTATGGCTTGTTCCTGGCCCGGCGTGCTATTCGTGATGCCGGGCGGGTGTTGGTGGTCGAGGGCTATATGGATGTCGTGGCTTTGGCCCAGTATGGCATTGAATATGCTGTGGCAGCATTGGGAACAGCGACGACGCCATCGCATATTACCAAGCTGATGCGCCAGACCGACGAGATTGTATTCTGTTTCGACGGTGACAATGCCGGGCGAAGTGCAGCCTGGCGTGCGGCCATGAATGCCTTGCCTGCGTTGACAGACGGATTGCGCATCAGTTTTCTGTTCCTGCCGGCAGAGCATGATCCTGATAGTTATGTGCGGGAGTATGGCAAGGAGGCGTTTGAAGCATTGATATTGCAGGCTTTGCCGCTTTCGCAGTATGTGGTTCAGGAGTTGAGTGCCAATAACAACCTGCAGTCGCAAGAGGATAGGGTGCAGTTCCTCAATGAGGCTGAACCCATTCTCAAGCAGATTCAGGCACCGCGCCTGGCATTGTTGTTGCGTAAACGTATTGCCGAGCTGGCTGATATATCCGGTGAGGAAATGCGGGCTATGCTCAAATTGCCTGAAACTAATCGTAGCAGGCCGAGGTCTGCTCCTAGACAGGAACGTACAACCATGTCTTTGCAGCGCCGCTTTGCATTGATGGCCATCATGCAGCCGCAACTGGTTCAAGAACAAGATATGCACTGGGTGACCGGTGTTGCAGATGAAGATGAAATGGTGCGGCAGGTAATGCGGCTTGCGATCGCCAGCCCAAACTCAAAGCCGGTCGTGATATTGCATGGCCTGGAGCCGCTGATTGATGTGCGTGTTTTGCGTGAAATACAGAGTGAACTGCATATTCTTGATGAGAATTTGGATCTGGCCCTTGAATTTGAGGGAGTCCGCAAGCAGATTAGGGACATGTATATGCAACGTCAGCAGACATCCATGCTGGATAGGCTCAAGGAAAAAAGCCTGAGCCAGCTGACAGCAGAAGAGCGGGAGCTGTTGAAGTCGATCAGCACTCGTTAAGTTAGTAAGAGTTGCCCTAATTCTGCTAAAAATTATGGGTATTTTTAAGGTATAATCTAGGGTTTTCCGTAAATCAACCTTGCGGTTCGACAGATTGAGGTCAAGCATGGCTAAAGAGCAACAGAACGACAATATAAACGAGAAGGCTGATACCCAGGTAAACGACGCAGATATACGCCGTACCCGGTTGAAAACGCTCATTGTTCTTGGTAAGGAGCGTGGCTACCTTACCTATGCCGAAATCAACGACCACTTGCCGGATGATGTACAGGATTCCGAGCAGATCGATGGCATTATCGGCATGATTAATGACATGGGCATCCAGGTGTATGAAGAAGCGCCTGATGCCGAAGCATTGCTCATGTCAGATGCTCCAGCTCCCGTTACCGATGAGGATGCGGTTGAAGAAGCAGAGCAGGCACTCTCTACAGTAGATTCCGAATTTGGACGGACTACCGACCCTGTACGCATGTATATGCGCGAAATGGGTACGGTTGATCTTCTGACTCGCGAAGGCGAAATTGAAATTGCCAAGCGCATTGAAGATGGCCTCAAGCACATGGTGCAGGCCATTGCTGCCTGTCCGAGCACGATTGCCGAGTTGTTGGCAATGGTGGATAGGGTGGAGAAAAGCGAGCTAAGCGTTGATGATCTGGTTGACGGCCTGATTGACGCAGATGATGGCCTTGGTGCGGAAATGGCTGCAGAAGAGGCCGGCGAGAACGATGAAGACGCTGATGGCGACAGTGATGAAGAGGAAGAAGATGACGACGGTGCAAAAGCTGCCGCTATCTCTGCTGAAGCGCTGGCCAAGCTCAAGGAAGAGGTGCTCACACGTTTTGCCGTGATTCGCGACGCGCATCAAAAAATGTCGATCATTCTTGTCAACAAAGGCTCACAAGATAAAGAGTATCAAAAGCTGCAAGTTGTCATCATTGATGAGCTGATGGCTTTCCGCTTCTCCGCCAAACAGGTTGAGGCCTTGTGTGATCAAGTGCGTGGCATGGTGGAGGAAATCCGCAGCCATGAGCGCAAGATCATGGACTTCTGTGTTGAAAAATCAGGCATGCCACGGCCGCATTTCATCAAGACTTTCCCAGGCAATGAGGGTAATCCCGATTGGCTGGCCACTGAACTTACAGTGAGCAAGCCTTATGTGGAGCGCCTGGAACGCTTCAAGCACTCCATTGATGACCAGCAACAGCAGTTACTTGCCATTCAGGACCGTGTTGGCATTCCTATCAAGGAACTGAAGGAAATCAACAAGCAGATGTCGACAGGCGAAGCGCGTGCCCGCCGTGCCAAGCGTGAAATGATTGAAGCCAATTTGCGCCTGGTGATTTCCATTGCCAAGAAGTATACCAACCGCGGTTTGCAATTCCTGGATCTGATTCAGGAAGGCAATATTGGCTTGATGAAGGCCGTTGATAAATTTGAATACCGTCGTGGATATAAATTTTCCACCTATGCTACCTGGTGGATCCGTCAGGCGATTACACGCTCCATCGCTGACCAGGCACGTACTATCCGTATTCCTGTACACATGATCGAAACCATCAACAAGATGAATCGTATCAGCCGTCAGATATTGCAGGAAACCGGTCTTGAGCCTGATCCAGCGACCTTGGCGGAAAAAATGGAAATGCCGGAGGACAAGATTCGTAAAATCCTCAAAATTTCCAAGGAACCTATCTCCATGGAGACTCCAATTGGGGATGATGATGACTCCCATCTTGGCGACTTCATTGAAGACATGACAACATTGGCGCCTGTGGATGCTGCTGTTTACGCCAGCTTGCGCGAAGCTACCAAAGAAGTGTTAGAATCGCTAACCGCAAGGGAAGCCAAAGTCCTGCGCATGCGTTTCGGGATTGAAATGAACACCGACCATACGCTGGAAGAAGTAGGTAAGCAATTCGATGTAACGCGTGAGCGTATTCGTCAAATTGAGGCCAAGGCGCTGCGCAAGCTCCGCCATCCAACTCGCTCAGAACGTCTGCGCAGTTTCCTCGAAACTGGCAACGACTAAACTGTAAAGGTTTAGGGCCTCTAGCTCATGCATGGTTAGAGCAGCGGACTCATAATCCGTTGGTGCCCGGTTCGACTCCGGGGAGGCCCACCAAAGAATCAAGGGGTTACGTGAAAACGTAACTCCTTTTTTCATTTATCGTCATAGAGCTGAGGGGCAGAGTTTTTGTATCTCGGATGTGCTCAGGATTAGATGAGCATATTTCATGTTTATAGTGTGATTGAGCTATGGCCGAGGATGCGTTGCAAGGTCAGGATATTTCCATCATTCATTAGAAGTGGCTTGCGAAAATATGGCGGAGGCTGTGAATAAGCTGGCTTGTGCTAGGTTGTTCAGAATGGTATGCATCGGCGGAAGCTTTCATAACAATTCCTGAACCTTGCAAGTACATGCGCATCAGCATGTAAAATGGAACGGCGTCTTAATTTTCATGAGCTGAGTCCGTTAGATAATTGATAGGGGTAACACATAGGGAATAAAGCAATGGCTGTTAAATATCTGGTTAAGGCTGGAGATAAGTATTTGTATCCAAGTAAGGATGGCGATGTGGGATACACAGCCTCCATCATTGAAGCTGGCGTATTTGATACTTGGGAAGAAGCCCAAAAATGCGCAGTGCAGAATGCCAAGCCGCCATTTGAAATCATTGCGGTAGATCCTGCCCGGTTTTGACCTAAGCTGGGATGTGGCGTTATACTTTTGATCAATCCAGTAAGGTTATCTGATAAGACTGGTGTCAATCTCATACGCAGTTGAGCATTCAATATCGGGGATTTTTTCATCGGATTTGTTCCGTACGAAAGGTGGTACCCATGAATGTTGGATTCGTCATCATGGTAGGTTCGAAATATTTAGGCCCAAACGGTAAGGGTGGTGTTGATTTATTCGACACCTTGGAAGATGTGGATAAATTGGCCTCGTATGCTGAGGCTGAGTTTGTTGCCAAGACATGGCTAGATGATGGTTGGAAAATCGTCGAAGTAGAGCCCGCTAAACCTAAGTAGTTTCTGCCATTCCTTCATACTGAAAACTCCTGATCCAGGGCGCGCTTGCTCAGGAGAATCAAGTGCACAAAGCGGTATTTGATCGGCCTCCAATTTTGGGAGGCATGAAATTGCTGGATCAGTTGCCCTTATGAATATCAAGAGTCGTATCTGCTATTGCAATATTGCCAGATAGACTTACCGAGCAATTCGGCAATGGTATCTTTTACCTAGTTATATATGGTTTATCTGCGATTCTCTTTACAAGATGCCAAACCGTAGTAATGCCGCCCGATATATTTTCTGGTTCTAATCATGTTCAGCTTTTTGTCATGAATAGGCACATCAAAAGAGGTCAACCCCTCCAAATACTAAAGGCAAACTTGGACCAATGCTCAATTCAGCTGGCGGATTAGGTACATCACCTATTTTTAAGTTATGAGTCGAGTGTGCTTGATTTATTGAACAGGAATAGCTGGTCTGCTGATTCGTTGACTGCTACTACGGCAGGGTGGTGGGCGCGTTTGGGTACTGAGATTGCGTAGAAATGTTGGGTGAATTCCTTGGTTTCCGCAATTTTGATCACGCCATATTCTTGTTCGATTTCATGGGCAATAACAGATGATGCGGTGAAAAAGCCGATGCCAGCCATTCCAAAGGCTTTCATCAATGCACTGTCGTCAAATTCTCCTACTATATTGGGTGCGATATGCTGTTCATTAAGCCAGCGCATGAGCTGGCCCTGGATCAGGCTATCTTCCCCCATTACCAGCATGGGAGCCCTGTGAAGGCGTTCGGGAAATACACCAGGGTATTTTAGGGCAAGTTCTGCTTTGGCGAAAAAGCTGGTGCCGCTTTCCCCTAGTTTGTGACTGATGCCGGTGATATTGACTTCATTTGGCATGGGGCGATCCGCCAATACCAAATCCAGTTTGTGGATGGCTAGTTGGGCAAGCAATGTTTCAAAGTTGTCTTCACGACAGACGATACGGATGGGTTCTTCCAAGGACATTGCCGCAGATAGCAGGTGGTAGGCAATCGATTTGGGAACAAATTCTGCAATCCCTACATTGAATAGTCGAGGACGTTTTTTGGGTTGATGGCGGAGATTTTCTTCCAGCATGCTGCCAGTTTCAAAAATGTTTTCTGCATATGGCAAGGCCATTCTGCCTGCATCGGTCATTTCCAGTCCTCGTCCCACCCGCTTGAACAATGTAACGTTGAGGTCGGCTTCCAGCAACGAGATTTGCCCGCTTAAGGTTTGTGGGCTAACGCCTAGTTGCTCACTGGCCTTGACTAGGCTTCCTGCCTTCGCGACTGCCCAGAAATAGCTCAATTGCTTGTAATTCATGGTTGTTCTCCATTACATGGAGATAAATACTACGTTTTTCTCGAAGTATTCATCAACAAATAGTATGTTTTTCTCTGGATATTAGTCTAGTAGTATGGGAACCATTGTAAAGAAAACTTACAAAGACCATAACTTGGAGATAATCATGAGAAAGACAATGTCAGTTGCAGTAATTGCTTTAGTCGCCGCTTGGGCTCCATTCGCTCAGGCTGACAATACCGATGCTTTGTTGAACAACCAAATGATGGCTGCTGCCAATATCAACCCTAACACCATCTCAGTTGATCCGCAGGTTTCTGAAGTTCAGGCCGTTGCATCTCATAAAGATGTAGTGAAATCAAGGAATCTCAGGCCGCATTTCAGGCACCATTTCAACGTCAATAAAATTGACACTAGTGGCGTCAGTGCAGACCGTAATGCAGGCAAGAAGTTTGTTTATGTTACCCATCCAAAGCATCATTTCAAGGTAAAGAGATACGTAGGCGTTAACTAGATTACTTGCTGGCAATTGCAGTTGTCAGCGTTACCTGCAACCCCTGAACATCAAACGTCAGGGGTTGTTTTTTTGTATTTCCTTGCATCATCACCAATGTGGACTTCCCCCCGTTTGCGGGCAAGGTCGATTTGTTTTTGACGCTCCAGGATGCTGGCGCGTTTTTCAGCCGAGAGTGTGTCATAGCACCGAGGGCAAGAAACTCCCTTGACATATTTTCCTGATGTCATATCTGCAGCGGAAATGGGATGGCGGCAAGCGAAGCATTGATCGTAATCGCCAACTTCCAAGCCATGTTTGACAGCAACACGCTGGTCAAAGACAAAGCACTCTCCCTCCCACAGGCTTTCTTCAGGGGGGACATTTTCTAGATATTTAAGGATCCCGCCCTGGAGATGGTAAACCTCTTCAAATCCTTGTTCCATCATATATGAACTGGCTTTTTCGCAACGGATTCCACCGGTACAAAACATGGCAACCTTTTTGTTTTTTGCCGGATCAAGATTCTTGCTTACGTAGTCAGGAAATTGACGGAAAGTGGTTGTTTGGGGGTCTATCGCCCCTTTGAATGTGCCTATGCCATATTCATAATCATTGCGTGTATCGATCACAATAACATCCGGGTCTGAAATCAATGCATTCCAATCCTCTGGCTTGACGTAAGTGCCCACTTTTTTATTGGGGTCTATGCCTGGTATTCCCAAGGTCACGATTTCTTTCTTGAGCCTGACCTTCATGCGATAGAAAGGCAACTCATCAGTGAATGACTCTTTATGTTCAATGTCAGCCAGTCTAGTGTCCTTGCGGAGATAAGCCAGCAAGGCATCAATCGCAGTACGACTGCCTGCCACGGTGCCGTTGATGCCTTCTTCTGCTAATAGCAGCGTGCCTTTTATGCTTTGCTCATTACAAAATGCAAGTAGCCTTGGTTGAATTTCCTGGTAATCCGGCAGGCTGGCAAATTTATATAAAGCGGCAACGACAATATTTGACACGGTTTACTCTCGCGATTGGGATAAAAGTGAATAGGCATCTCTTTTATCAGATGAATGCATAATTAAGAATTGTATGCCCTAGATTACAACATGCTAAAAATGACCAAGCGCAATATTCTAATTTAAATTTCCATATTTTTCATGTGGTTAATTGTTGTTATTTAGCAACAATTAAGAAATATATCTTGTATTGATAATCTTTCTTATTTATATTCATGTTTCTTGGTATATGTAAACTTGTGTAAAGGGAAAATTGTGCTGAAGGTATTAGGTCAAAAAGCAGGGATTAATTTAAAACCTGTAAGTGCGGCTGTTGCACTTATTTTTGTAGGGTCTGCGTTCGCAGCTGAAGAAGGTGGTGCATTGCCTGAGTTGCAGGTTCAAGGAAAAAAAGAAAATCCATATAAGGTTGAAAAATCTGCCAACCAAAAGTTTACAGCTACGCTGAAAGACACTCCAAAGTCAGTGACGGTAGTAACTCAGGATGTGATTAGGGACACAGGGTCAAATACCTTTCAGGATGCCCTGCGCACAGTGCCAGGAATTACCTTCGGATCTGGAGAGGGTGGTGGATCTGCGATGACTGATAGACCATTCATTCGCGGTTTTGATTCACAAAGTTCTATTTTCGTAGATGGTCTGCGTGATCTTGGAGCTCAAACCCGTGAAGTGTTTGCGATTGAGCAAATGGAGGTACTGAAAGGACCCAGTGGTGCTTTTGATGGCCGGGGTTCCGCTGGCGGTAGTATCAATATTGTGACCAAGCGCGCTAAGGCTGATAACTTTACCTCTGGTTCTATTGGCTTGGGTACAGACAGTTACCGTCGTGCCACTTTTGATGGCAACTACATGATTGGCGATGATGCTGCCATTCGTCTGGTCGGTATGGTGCACGATGCGGATACCCCAGGACGAGATTCTGTGGATGTAAAGCGCTGGGGATTCATGCCATCTATCACGCTAGGATTAAATGGCCCCACCTCGGCAACGGCAAATTGGTACCACTTTGAAACAGATGATATGGCTGATCGTGGTTTGCCTTATGCAGACAATAGCGGTGTTCTTTATCATCGTCCTCTAAGTGTCAGCAAGGACAATTTCTATGGGTTCAAGGATAAGGACTATCAAAAGACCGATAGTGATATTGGGACGCTGGAGCTTAAGCATGCTTTTAATGATGATGTAGTGCTGCGAAACACTTCACGTTACGGCATTAGCAAGAATAAGTACGTGACCACTCGTGCCTTGGTGCAGGCTGCAGGCGGCGCTTCCGGTTTACTGGACCTCAATAACCAGGCACGCTACACCAAGACTGAGTCACTAGGTAATTTGACAGACCTTTCCTTTGCATTCGCCACTGGCAGCATTAAGCATACCGTGAATGTGGGATTTGAATGGTCCAAGGTAGAAACTGATCAATTCAATGCGCTGACGTCAGGAACATTGTCATCTCCGGTAAATATGTATGATCCAGACCCAAGCAGGCCTTCGAACCTTGATGTCAGTTTTAGTGGTACGCCTTCCAATACAACTACCAGCAGAAACCATTCGCTTTATGCATTCGACAGCATCGAGTTGAATGAGCAATGGTTGCTCAATGCAGGTATTCGATACGATAAATTCAAGATCAACAGGGACTCAACAACAGCCGCAGATAATGCGACAGCAGATCACACTTTTTGGAATTACCAACTTGGCGCTGTTTACAAGATCAATGACAGAGGCAATGTGTATGTGTCATATGGCACATCAAGTACTCCAGTGGGCTTGAATAATGGCGATGGTAATCAGGAAAATGGTTATTTGATTACAAGTACTACCGCTGATTTAAGGCCGGAACGCACCAAGAGCTTCGAAGTTGGTACGAAATGGGATGTCCTTGATGGCTTGTCATTGACCGCCGCGGCTTTCTATACTGAAAAGTATGATGCGCGGGTTCTAGTTGCTAATAGTGTTTATGCCAATGCGGGTGAGGTGAAGGTTAAGGGTATAGAGCTTGGTGCAGCAGGAAAAATTACAGATAAATGGGATGTGTTTGCTGGGTATACTTATCTTGATACAGAGCAATCCAAGACAGGTCAGTTTGCTGGGGGCATGACTGACCTTGGAAGTGCTGCGAATAAGGGCAAGGACTTGCCAGGTATTGCAAAAAACAGTGCCAGTATATGGACGACATATAATGTGTTGCCTGCATTGACTGTTGGCGGTGGTGCGTTTTACGTTGACAAGGTATACGCTGATCCAGGTAACTCATTGTATGTTCCATCCTATGTCCGCTGGGATGCGATGGCTTCATACAAGTTTGATGATCGAATCAGTCTGCAGCTCAATCTACAAAACCTAACGGATAAGCGTTATTTCAATCAGACATATACACGTCATTTTGCAACTGTTGCTCCTGGGCGACTGGCATTTGTGTCCTTGAATTTCAAGTTCTAGGGCCTGTTTCTGTGCTTTAGCTCTGCGGAGCTATTGGTTTCTGCAGGCTAAAGCACAACATATTTTCAATATTTAAAAAGTAATCCCTGCCAGACTGGTCTGACAGGGATTTTTTATTTTTAAGACATAGAGTTATATCTTATGTGGATTAAATACAAAAGAAAATAGAAACAATTTTTATTTGTATCATTGATGTTTCTCATTTATATTGGCGTTTCCAAAAATTTTGTAAATTTAAGTTAAGGGAAATGCGCAAAATGATTACAAAAAACTACGATGCTGTGATGAAGCCCGTCGCAACAGCGGTTGCGATGCTTTTTGCCGGGGCAGCATATTCGGCAGATGAGGCGCTGACATTGCCTGAATTGCAGATCCAATCCGCGAAGGAAAATCCTTATAAGGTGGAGAGGTCTGCCAACCAGAAATTTACTGCGTCACTGAAGGATACGCCGAAGACTGTCACTGTGATTACAGAGGATGTGATCAAGGATAGTGGCTCCCTGACATTGCAGGATGCTTTGCGTACAACACCGGGTATTACATTTGGGGTTGGCGAAGGCGGCTCAGGTGGCGCCATGTCTGATCGTCCATTTATTCGAGGATATGATGCACAGGCTTCTATCTTTGTTGATGGTTTCCGCGACCTTGCGACGCAGAATCGTGAGATTTTTGCGATTGAGCGTGTTGAGGTAATCAAGGGGCCGGGTGGTGCATTTGATGGGCAAGGCTCTGCCGGAGGTAGTATTAATATCATTACCAAGAAAGCCAAGGCAGATAATTTTACCTCGGGTTCTGTGGGTATCGGGACAGATGATTATCGGCGTGTGACGTTTGATGGCAACTATATGTTAGGGGAAGATGCTGCTATCCGTCTGGTAGGGATGACCCATGATGCCGATACTCCAGGACGGGATGGTGTAGATGTGAAGCGTTGGGGGTTCATGCCATCTCTGACGCTGGGGCTGAATGGACCAACCACTGCTACAGTAAGCTGGTATCACATGGAGTCGGATGATACACCAGACCGCGGTTTCCCATTCCTGAACGGCAAGCCCATTCATGTCAGCAAGGATAATTTTTTCGGGTATACCAATCGGGATTATCAAGAGACCAATACGGATATTGGCACACTTGAGTTGAAGCATACCTTTGATAACGATGTGACATTGAGAAATACCAGCCGTTATGGCACATCGGATAATGAATATGTGATGACTTCCCCAGGTGGAGCTGCAGCCAATTTTCCATTCCTGACACGTACCAATCACGCGCGTAAAGTTAAAACGACAAGTGTGGCGAATACGACAGATGTCTCATTTGGCTTCAATACGGCTGAAATCAAGCACACCATGAATGTGGGCGTGACTATCAGTCGGGATGTGACATATCAATACCGTAATGTGGCAGTTCCTGGATTGAACCCGAATGTGGATGCCCACAATCCAGATAATACCGCACCTGCCGGTGTGGCAACGGTCAGTTTCCCAGACCACGATGCCAACAATAGAAGCACCAGTTTCAACCGCTCCATCTATGCGTTTGATACGATTGAATTCAATGATCAGTGGTTGTTGAATGCGGGTGTACGCTATGACAAGTTCGAAGCCAGAAGACACGTCAATATTGTGGCCGGGGATGAAAGTATCGGAGAGTCCGATAATGGATCTTTCAATTATCAGTTGGGTTTGGTGTACAAGGTGCAACCTAATGGCAGTATCTATGCAACCTATGCTACTTCAACAGTTCCTATGGGTATTAGCAATGGTGCTGTTGGTCCAGATAATGGATCAGATATTGCTGTAGCCACTCAGGATCTTGATCCAGAGCGTGTCAAGAGTTTTGAGGTTGGTACCAAGTGGGATGTACTGGATGGGTTAGCACTGAACGCTGCTATTTTCCATATCAAGCGTACAGATAGTCGGGTAACCAATGTAGACACTGGACTGCTGGACAATATCGGGGAAACCAAGGTTCAAGGGCTGGAGCTTGGTGCTGCAGGTCGTCTGGCGGATAAGTGGAGTGTGTTTGCTGGTTATACATACCTGGATAGCGAGCAGGTAAAAACAGCTACTAATGCTGCTGGACTGGTGGGTAAGGGAAAGCCATTACCTACCGTGGCACGCAACAGCGCCAGCTTGTGGACTACCTATGAGCTGCTGCCGCAATTGACCGTAGGTGGAGGTGCATTCTATACAGGTGAAATGTATGTGAATACTGCCAATACGCTGAAGGTGCCGTCTTATGTGCGTCTGGATGCGATGGCTACCTATAAATTTGACGAGCGTATCAATCTGCAGCTGAATGTACAGAATCTGACAGACAAACGTTATTTCAGTAATTCAGGTTCTTCACATGGTGGTCTGGCGACAGTGGCTGCTGGAAGATTTGCGTTCTTGTCACTGAACTTCAAGTTCTAGATTTCGTGCTGTAGTGTATATATCTTAATGCTTTGACCCTATGGAGGTGTTAACCTCTATAGGGTTTTTTTACTTGTGAGCAAATGGGTAGGCAAGATGCTAATTGAAATTCCAAAGGTATTGACCAAAGAGCAAGTGGCACAGTGTCGGCAGTTGATGGATGCGGCTGAGTGGGTGGATGGCAACGTGACATCGGGCAGTCAATCCGCGCTCGCCAAGAATAATATGCAGTTGCCTGAGGGTTCTCCTGTCGCACGTCAAGTCGGTGATTTGATCCAGGATGCATTAGGGATGAGCCCATTATTTATTTCTGCCGCTCTACCTCTCAAGGTTTTTCCGCCTTTGTTTAACCGCTATGAGGGCGGGCAGGCGTTTGGTACGCATGTGGATAATGCCATTCGTCAATTGCGCGGCACCAATTTCCGCATTCGAAGCGATTTGTCCGCGACTTTGTTCTTTTCTGAGCCGGAAGATTATGATGGCGGAGTGCTGACCATAGAAGACACCTTCGGATCGCAAGAGGTCAAATTGCCAGCAGGGCATATGGTGCTTTACCCTTCTAGCAGCCTGCATCATGTCACGCCGGTAACGCGTGGCACTCGGGTTTCATCTTTTTTCTGGATGCAAAGTATGGTGAGGGATGATGCACAGCGTACATTGTTATTCCAGTTGGATAACGCTATTCAGAAAATTGCTGTAGACAAGGGCGGGAAAGATGCTGAAGTGATCAGTCTGACAGGTGTTTACCACAATCTTTTACGCATGTGGGCCGATAGCTAAGGTGATTCTCAGGCAGTGCTCTGCACGTGGTTGTCTTGCAGGCGATTGGCCATTTGTTTCAGAAAGTTCATGGCGATGCGTGGCTCACCGAGCAGCAGTGTCTCGACGTTGGCAGAAGTGACCACCACCACCTCTGCATGATCAGATATCACCTTGGCGTCAGCAACACGCGGCGTTTGGGTAAGAAAAGCGATTTCTCCAAAATAGTCTCCAGGGTCTAAATTACGCAATGAGCGACCATTGAGTGTCAGGGTGATTTTGCCTGATACCAGATAGTACAGATCGTGGCTGGCATCGCCTTTGCTGAAGATATAGTCACCTTTTTTATAATGTTTTCCGTAGCGTGCCATCAGTTCCCCCAGATAGGTGTCCTTATCGTCTGGCATGCGATCAAACAGTCCCCGTAACAGAAGCACGTCTTTTTTTCGCAGGGTTGAAATCAGCTCTGTCCCAAACATGAAGACGACAAAGGTGTAGTACAGCCACCCGATTGAAATGAACAGATTTTTCATGCCGCCGAAAACCGCGCCATACGATGGGTTGATGGATAAAAACAATCCGAATGCGGGCCGCATGGCCAGCCACAGCAAGGCAGTGATCAACGAACCGATCAGGATATGCCTCAAGCTGACCCTTACCGGAAAAAAGACGCGATAAAAGATTCCTATGAGTAATGTGGTGAGTAATAGGGACGTGCCTGAGTTGATGTATCTAGAGTGGGAGGCGTGAGGCTCCAGGACGCTGATGACTTTTTCTATCCCTAGTCCCAGGATGGTAAATAGGGAAAACATGAGCAATATTCCCAGAACGGCAAGAATATCCTTGACTTGGCGCCGGATGAAAGAGGGGGCTTCTATGACGCTGGCTATGGTGTAAAAAGCTGAGCGTAATGCGCCTGCAAGCGGGATGACGATCCAGAACATGGCGATCATCCCGAATACGCCCCAGGCTGCCTTGTGTTGAGAGGCATTGTAAACCTCGACCATGATGCGATTGCTGAGCTTGGGTACCAGGTTGCTGACCAGAATAGCCAGTTTGACAATGGCGTAATTGGATGAGATCACCAAGTGGCTCAGCATGAAAAACATGAGCAGGATCAAGGGTATCAGCGCAAACATCGCATAGAATGAAAGCGATGCTGAAATACCGAAGCCGTTATGTACCTGAAAGCTGTTCAGCGTTTCACGCAGTACGAAAAATGGCGTGTTGTATCGATGGCGTGCATAAGCGCGCCGCGATATCGCTATTGCTGGATGGGTGCCGAGGTTTTTCACTCGGTTGAATTTGAAAGCCACAAACAGCAATCCCTGGAAGTTAGCCGACGAGCGCTGATTGTCTCTTAAATTTCTCGGTAGCGGCAACCAAAGCGGCACTGGTGCCTGGTTCCATGCCTGAATGCCCGGCATCCGGGATCATATGGAACTCTGCATGGGGCATGGCTTGATGGAGCAGGTGTGCTGTCAGGGGGGGGCACACCATATCGTAACGTCCCTGTACTATCACGGTAGGAATATGGGCCAATTTGCTGGCTTCCTTGAGCAAATCGCGATGTCCGACAAAGCATTGGTTCTGTATGTAGTGAATCTGCACTCTGGCACGGGCCAGTTCCAGTGATCCATTGATAGGGCCGCTATTTGTCTGTGTTGATGGGAGCAGGGTCATGATGCTGGCCTCGTATGCGTTCCAGTGGATCGCTGCAGCTTCGCTGATAACAGGATCTTCGGAAAATACACGTTTGGCAAACGCTGATAAGGGGTTGCTGCGTTCCGCTATTGGCAAATATGAAAGCAGTTGTGCCCAGTTCTCAGGGAAAAAGTGTTCAATGTCCTGCAGAAACCATGCAAGTTCACTGGGGCGGCTGAGAAATATGCCACGTAATACAAGCCCGGTCACGTGTTGGGGATATGCAAGTGCGTAATTCAGTGCGAGCGTACTACCCCAGGAACCGCCAAATACCAGCCAGCGATCAATATCCAGATGTTGGCGCAGGGCGTCAATATCCTCGACCAGGTGTGGCGTCGTATTTTCCTCTATGCAGCCTTGCGGTTTGCTCCGACCACAGCCGCGTTGGTCCAGCAAGATGATCCGATAGTGTTCGGGGTCAAAGTATCGTCTCTGTCCTGGATTGCAACCGCTGCCCGGCCCACCGTGCAGAAACACAACAGGTTGTCCCCCGGGATTGCCTGACTGTTCAAAATATATTTGATGGGTCGGCGATACATTAAGCCAGTCGTGGTGATAAGGCTGAATTTCCGGGAAAAGTGTGGTAGTCATGGTTGTGAGGGATGTCCTGTGGTATCGGGAGTATATATATTTTTATGTGGGAATTTCTCTTATCCAATTAAGGAATTATTTAATTGTAAGTAAATTGTAAATGGAGTATTGCAAAACGTTTTATTGTGAACTAATATGCAATCTACTCGCTTCAGAGTGAGTAAGAGGCAATGTCTGGATGTGTTGTAAATCCGTAATTATAAACGGGTCGCGCGCAATGTGGACTTAGTCTTGTTAAACCCTTAGTAGTATCACTATGGAGATTTATAAAAATGGAGATGAGCAAAGTCAAGCTGGCTCTAGGTGTAGCATTCGGTATGGCCATGGCATTGCCTATGGTTGCATCCGCAGCTGCAGATCAAGAAGCCGCTATGAAGGATCCAAATAACTGGGTGCACCCACGTGGTCAGCACAACAACCAGGGTTACAGCACCCTGAATCAAATCACCAAGAGCAACGTAAAGAACGTTAAGGCAGCATGGAACTTTGCTACTGGTGTAAACCGCGGTCATGAAGGTTCACCTGTTGTTAATGGCAACATGATGTATGTACATACAGCATTCCCTAACAACGTATATGCCCTTGACCTGAACGACAATCAAAAGATTGTTTGGTCATATTTCCCTAAGCAAGACCCATCTGTACAAGCCGTTCTCTGCTGCGATAACGTAAGTCGTGGTCTGGGCTTTGGCGATGGCAAGATCTTCTTGCAACAGAACGACGGTGTATTGATTGCTCTTGATGCCAAGACCGGTAAGAAGGTTTGGGATGTAAAGGTTAATGATCCTAAGGTTGGCGCTACTAACACTAACGCTCCTCACGTGATCAAGGATAAGGTTCTGACTGGGTGTTCAGGTGCTGAATTCGGTGTTCGTTGCTTCCTGGCTGCGTACAACCTGAAAGACGGCTCCCTGGCATGGAAGGCATACAGCACAGGTCCTGACTCTGAAGTACTGATCGGCGCTGACTTCAACAAGGACAATCCACACTACAGTTCATTGTCTGTTTATGAAGACGTGAACGGTGGTAACAAAGAAGGCGGCTCCTTCAAGGCTCTGCCTAAGGAAAAGCTGAAGTTCCCAGAAAAAGACCTTGGTGTTAAGACATGGCTGAAGCCACAAGCTGTTAAAGACGGCTGGCAACACGGCGGTGGCTCTACATGGGGTTGGTGGCCATATGACCAGAAGACTAATCTGGTTTACTACGGCACTGGTAACCCATCTGTTTGGAACCCAGACGTACGTCCAGGTGACAACAAGTGGTCCATGACAATCTTTGCTCGCGATCTGGACACTGGTATCGCTAAGTGGGGTTATCAAATGACTCCTCACGACGAGTGGGATTATGACGGCATCAACGAAGTCATCCTGTTCGACAAGGGCGGCAAGACATACGCTTGGCACCATGACCGTAACGGTTTTGCTTACACATTTGACGCATCGAACGGTACCATCATCGCTGCTGAAAAAGTGCATCCATTCGTTAACTGGGCAACTGGTGTTGACATCAAGTCTGGCGTGCCACAAAAAGATGGTAAGTACTCTACTCACCAAGATTACAACGCCAAGGGTATTTGCCCAGCAGCGCTGGGTACAAAAGACCAACAGCCTGCAGCTTACTCCCCACGTACTGGCCTAGTGTACTCACCACTTAACCACGTTTGTATGACATACGAACCAGTTGAGTCCAAGTACATCGCTGGTCAGCCATGGGTTGGCGCTACTCTGACCATGTTTGCTGGTCCTGATGGTGTAATGGGTGGCTTTGCTGCTTATGATCCAATGACCAACAAGAGCAAGTGGTACAACAAGGAGAAATTCTCTGCTTGGGGTGGTGTTCTGACTACAGCTTCTGACTTGGTGTTCTACGGTACTCTGGACCGTTGGTTCAAGGCTGTTGATGCACAGTCCGGTAAAGAACTCTGGAAGTTCCAAGTTGGTTCTGGTGTGATTGGCAATGCATTCACATACAGCCACAAGGGTAAGCAATACGTTGGCGTACTGTCCGGTATCGGCGGTTGGGCTGGTGTAGCGATGAACCTTGGTTTGGAAAACTCCACTGATGCGCTGGGCGCAGCTGGTGGTTACAAAGAACTGACCAAGTACAACGCTGCTCCTGGCGGCGGTGCACTGAACGTGTTCAGCCTGTAATCTCTGCTAATGCAGAAATTGCAACGCTAACATCAGGTTAGTTGCTCTCAAGCACCCCGCTTATGGCGGGGTGCTTTTTATCTTTGATAGGCAAATGCAAATGCGATTGTTTATCACTGAAGAAGGAAGTCAGTAATGCTCAAAACGCTGAAAAAAGTTTCCCTTTTATTGTTATTAACTGGATTTACTCAGGTAGCTTTGGCTGATGGGCCGGCTACGAATACACTGGATGTGGATAGTGAAGTAGGCCGTGGTGGTTTGCCGGTTCGGGAAGATAACCCGAATGAGTTTAAGGTGTGTGCAGATTTTGATAACTTGCCGTATTCCAATGGCAAGCAAGAAGGTTTTGAAAATAAGATTGCCGAATTGATCGCTAAAGATCTTGGCAAGACTTTGTCATATCAGTTCTGGTATGACCGCATGGGTTTCATTAGAAACACAATCAATGCACATCGTTGCGATGTGATCATTGGAACAGTTGATGGCAATGATATGCTATTGACTTCCAAGCCGTATTATCGCTCTGGCTATGTATTCGTTTACCGCAAGGATAGTGGCTATGACATCAAGGACTGGGATTCCCCGGATCTCCGTAAAGGTCTTATTGGTGTAGTTGGCCAGACTCCACCTTCTCGCCCTCTTTCTGATAAAGGGTTGCTGGGTAATTCCCGCCCCTACCGCATCATGCGCGATCTCAACCTGCCGCCCAGCTTTATCATCGATGATTTGGTGAAGGGGGATATTGATGTGGCGGTGCTTTGGGGGCCAATTGCTGGCTACTATGCTAAGAAATCAAGCGTTCCTTTGGTAGTTGTCCCTGCGCCAGAGTACGAAAAGGAAAATATACATGGCAAGGAGTACTGGAATATTTCCTTGGCGGTACGCAAGCGCGACAAAGAACGCCTGGCTGTGTTGCAAGAGGTGCTGGACCGCCGCCATGACGACATTATCAAGATACTCGATGAATATGGGATTCCGCATGTTCCAGTGGTCGAGGGAGATAGCGTCGAGAAAAAAGGCAGGGATAAAGGGGATGTTATTCCCAAATTTGAGTAAGAATTTTTCATGAACTGAGTCAACTGGTTAGATGTCTGACTCGTTAATTGAAGTGCAGGCTGATGCATACGCAATTTAATCAGTCGAAGTTTAAGAGTTTATAAAAGCAAGGAGAAAGTATGTTGAATCATGGAGTGGTAAAAGCAACTTTGGCGGCCTCTATTCTGGCGCTGGTAGGACTGGCAATGCCTATGCAGGCTAGTGCTGCATGTAATTTGGTATCGACGAAGGACAATAGTCCGTTGAATATCAAGATCGAACCTGAGGATACCCCTGAGGCCAAGCAGTTTCTGGAAACCTGTGTGAATCCTTATACAAAGATTTTTGCAGATGATCCAGCCAAGGCTAAGCAGGGCAAGAGCAAGTTTGGCTTGTATTCCTGCACTACATGCCACGGCCCTAACGGGGACGGCCAAGTAGCAGTATCTATTACTGATGACCGTTGGCAGTACAACAAACATATCACCGACAAGGGTATGTTTGAAACTATCGCCGGTGGTTCCAATGGCGGGATGGCGACTTGGCATAAACAAGTCTCTGGCAACCCTGATTTGGTGACTACAGATGAAATCCTGAAAATTATTGGTTTCCTGCGCAGCCAGTACAAGGGCGGCGGTGACAAGCCTTGGCTGACTGAAAAGCCTCAGTAAGGATTCAGGATGTTAGATGATGCAAGGAATTGCGGGTAATTAAGCAGTTATTCTGTTTTTACCACCTTGTAAAAAGAGCGGCCATTGTTTAGAACAGTGGCCGTTTTTTTATGCGGGTTCCAAGCTTTAGGGGTAAAATCAGGAGAAGATAAATTAGGCGTAAGCCGGCCACCAAAGCCGATATTCAGCATGGTGGTGGATTGGGTAGAACGTTGCGCTTGCCCAAGCTGGTTAATATTGTTTAGACCTGGAAAGTGAAGTTATGCAATTGGAAACGCAAACAAGTTCAGATTTGCATCATGTCGTGATCGTTGGCGGTGGCGCCGGCGGCCTGGAATTGGCCACCCGCCTTGGCGATAGCCTCGGGCGTAAGAAAAAGGCGCATATCACCTTGATCGATCGTACTCGCACTCATGTGTGGAAGCCATTGCTGCATGAAATTGCAGCAGGTAGCATGAATCCTGACAAGCATGAGCTGGAGTATATTGCCCAGGCACACTGGCATCATTTCCATTTCCGTCTTGGTAATATGGATGGCCTGGATCGTACCAAGCAAGAGGTCTATGTAGCGCCTTATCATGATGAGGATGGCGTGGAGGTGATTCCACGCCGTACTTTCAAATATGACACCCTGATTATTGCAGTGGGTAGCACCACCAATGATTTCGGTATTTCCGGTGCACGTGAGCATTCGATTGCGCTTGATACCCAGGGCCAGGCAGAGCGCTTTCACCAGCGCCTGCACAATGCACTGATCCGTGCCCAGACCCAGGCTGAGCCCATTCAGGCTGGCCAACTGGAAGTTGTGATTGTTGGAGCCGGCGCCACCGGTGTCGAGCTGGCTGCAGAGTTGCACAATACAACGCGTGAGGTTGCCGCATATGGACTGGATAAGATTGATCCAGACAAAGACATCAAGATTTCCCTGATCGAAGCGAGCGATCGTGTCCTGCCTGCCTTGCCGCCCAAGCTTTCCATGGCGGTAGATGTGGAACTGAGGAAGCTACGCGTGCATGTATACGCTGGCGAGCGCGTGACAGAGGTGACCAGTAAGGGCGTTTACACCCATAGTGGCAGGTTTATCCCATCAGCCTTGGTGGTATGGGCTGCTGGCATCAAGGCCCCGGATTTTCTGCGTGAACTAGATGGGCTGGAAATTAACCGCATTAATCAGCTGATTGTAAAACGCACTTTGCAGACTACATTGGATGACAATGTATTTGCCTTTGGCGACTGCGCAGCTTGTCCATGGCCGGGACATGATGAAAATGTGCCTCCACGGGCACAATCTGCCCATCAGCAGGCCTCCATGCTGGTCAAGACGGTAAAAAACCGGGTGGCTGGCAAGAGTGACAAGTTGCCGGAATATACTTATCGCGACTATGGCTCGCTGGTTAATCTCGGTCGCTACTCCACCGTAGGTAGCCTGATGGGGGCAATTGCTGGCGGTTCAATGTATATTGAGGGTATCTTTGCACGCATCATGTATCAATCTTTATACCAGATGCACCTCATGGCTCTGCATGGCTTTTTTGCCGTGATGCTGCAAATACTGGCGAGGCTGATTACCCGTCGTACGGAAGCTAGGGTTAAATTGCATTAACCCTGCCTTATCATCAAAAATAAAAAGCCCGAACAACCGGGCTTTTTATTTTTTCACAGCCTGTTGGCTATTGCATGCTTTCAGTTATTTAATGGTTTTTGCTATCGCATTTTGTGCCTGGTAGAGCTTGTAAATGCCTGCCATGCTGATACTCACAAACAAGCCAAACGCCACAATAATGAAATTTATCTGGATATCTGCTTTGACCATCAGTGTGTAAATGCTGATCAGGGCAGCAATCCCCAGATTCTCATTAAAGTTTTGTACCGCGATAGAATGGCCTGCGCCTATCAGCAAATGCCCTCGATGTTGCAATAACGCATTCAGTGGCACAACGAGATAACCGCTGAGGGCTCCAATCAGCAGCAGCAACACACAGGCAAGAATCCAGTTGGTGATGAATATCATGCTGATGACGAGGACACCTACAATAATGCCGACGGGTAACACCTTGACCGACTGTTCCAGTTTGATCATGCGGGCCGCTGCAATAGAGCCTATGGCGATACCTATGGCAACCACCACCATCATGTAAGTGGATTGTTCCTGGTTGAAATCGAGGGCAAAGCCTGCCCATGCCAGTACGACAAACCGCAGGGTAGCGGCTACGCCCCAGAATAATGTAGTGACTGCAAGGGAAACCTGGCCTTGTGCATCCTTCCACAACGCCTTGAATGAATGCCAGAAGTCCGAGATCAGGTAAAGCGGGTTTTTCTTGTTCAATTTGTGGTCGATAGGGACCTTGGGAATATACATATTGAAAATGGCTGCCAGCATATAAAGCACAGTAATCACGATCATGGCTACTTGTATATTGATACCAGGCAGGATGGCACCAATGACTGTCCCCAATACGATTGCCATGACAGTTGAGCCTTCCATCCAGCCATTGGCTTTCACCAGCATTTCCTGCGGCAGGTATTCGGTCAGGATGCCGTATTTGGCGGGGGAATAGGCCGCAGCACCGATACCTACAATCCCGTAGGCATAGAGCGGCGGCATACCAAACACCATGGCAGTGCTACCGACAAACTTGATGGCATTGGAGACAAACATGACCCTGCCTTTGGGAAAGGCATCGGCAAAAGACCCTACAAACGGCGCCAGGATGATATAGGAAATGACAAAAAACCATTGGAGCAAGGGATCATGCCAGCTTGGTGCCTCCATGTCCCTGAGCAAGGCGATTGCGGTGAACAGCAATGCATTATCGGCTAGCGCTGATAAAAACTGCGCTACTAATATGATATAGAAACCCGGATTCATCGCTGCCTTGTCACACCAGGAAATACTTGGTGCTTTCTCATCCTGTTTTTGTAGCTGGCAGTGCCAGTGCTTGTCATTCTAATCTTCAATTGTTACAAAACATCAGCTGCAAAATCCGCCAGTCTGGAGCGTTCACCACGTACCAAAGTCACATGGCCGTTATGTGTCCAGCCTTTGAACCGGTCAACTACATAGGTCAGCCCCGAGCTACCTTCGGTGAGGTAGGGAGTATCAATTTGCGCAATATTACCTAAACAGACAACTTTAGTCCCTGGGCCTGCACGTGTAATCAGTGTTTTCATTTGCTTGGGAGTCAAATTCTGAGCTTCATCAATAATCAGGAATTTATGTAGGAAAGTCCGGCCACGCATGAAGTTCAATGATTTTACCTTGATGCGGGTGCGGATCAGATCCTGGGTGGCCGCTCTGCCCCATTCGCCAGCTTCTTCATCAGATTTATTCAGTACGTCGAGATTATCCTCCAATGCGCCCATCCATGGGGCCATTTTTTCCTCTTCTGTCCCAGGCAGGAATCCAATATCTTCTCCTACGGGAACAGTGACGCGCGTCATGATGATTTCACTGTAGATTTTCTTGTCCAGTGTTTGTGTCAAGGCAGATGCCAGTGTCAGCAGGGTCTTGCCAGTACCGGCCTGTCCTAACAGGGTGACAAAGTCGACTTCAGGATCCATCAGGAGATTAAGCGCAAAGTTCTGTTCGCGATTGCGGGCAGTGATGCCCCAGATATTATGCTTGGCCTGGGTATAGTCCTTGACCACCTCCAGCACTGCGCTATTGCCTTCAGTTGATCTCACGATCGCATGGAAAGGCTTTTCAAACTCATAATAGATAAATTCGTTAATCAGGAAGCTCTTGCAGAGCGGTCCGTTGATGCGGTAGAACATGCGGCCTGCATCCTGCCAGGACTCCATGGCCTTGCTATGCTTCTCCCAGAAGTCTGCTGGCAATTCTTTCATGCCGCTATATAGCAGATCGGTGTCTTCCAGTACCTTGTCGTTGAAGTAGTCTTCCGCTGCAACGCCTATGGCCCGGGCCTTGATGCGAATGTTGATATCTTTGCTGACCAGTACCACTTCACGGTGAGGTTGTGATTTATGCAGCTCCAGAACAACGCTGAGTATCTGGTTGTCTGCCTTGCTACCGGCCAGCATGGGCAATTCTGTTGTCACGGCTGCAGTTTGCAGGAACAGCTTGCCGCTGACATGCTTGTTGCCATTGATGGACAAGGGACAGCCTTGTTCCAGGCTGGAAAGGTTTGTGCCTACTATCTCTTCCAGGTTGCGGCTGGCCTGGCGTGCATTCCGCGCAACTTCCGTCATGCCTTTCTTGTTATTGTCCAGTTCCTCCAATGTCACCATGGGGAGATAAATGTCATGTTCCTCAAATCTGAACAGGCTTGAGGGATCATGCATCAGAACATTAGTGTCGAGTACGAACAGTTTGGTGCTTGCGGTACGCTTTCTGATCATCTGGCAGATTCCTGGTCAAATAGATTGAATAAACTCGAGCACTTCCTGGGCGTGGCCATCCACTTTTACCTTACGCCACTCATGGACTAGAACGCCTTTCTCGTTAATGACAAAGGTACTGCGTTCTATCCCACGTACTTCTTTACCATACATTTTCTTCATCTTGATTACGTCAAATAGCGTACAGGCCTTTTCTTCTGCATCTGATAGCAGCTCAAACGGGAATGTGAATTTTGCCTTGAAGTTTTCATGGGATTTGAGATTGTCGCGTGAAATACCAACAATTTCAGCATTGCTTGCCTGGAAAGCCGGGTAAAGATCACGCAAATCCTTGCCCTGATTGGTACAGCCTGGGGTGTTATCTTTCGGGTAGAAATAGATGACCAGTTTTCTGCCAATATATGCGGAAAGCTTGAATGTCTTTCCGCTGGTGGAGGGTAATTCAAAGTCTGGGATAACTTGATTCAGCATAATGTACATTAAACGGTAGACCCCCACATTGTTGATAAAAAAAACTGTTAAAGCAAGCGGGTTCTGATCTATGCCAAGAATAAAACTAGCTTTGCTGATGATTGCGAGGCAATGTCAACTCGGTGGACGTGCCTCCCTTGATGTGGGAGTTGAAATAAATATTGCCGGATAATGCCTCAAACACTTTGAAGGCAAATGGAATACCAAGTCCGGTACCAAAGCGTTTGGTGGTGGGACCGGGGCTGATTGCGTGGGGATCAGGCGTGAAAGGCATGCCTGGACCCTGGTCATTGATCACGATATGAATCATATCCTTTTGCAGTGCGCTCCGGATTTCTATAGTGGTGTGGGGTGGAGAGGCCTCAACCGCATTCAGTAGTAGATTGTATAGCGCTTGTTCCAGCAGGTTTTCATCCGTAAAAATGCGATCATCCTGATCTTGCCAGTCAGGCAGGACCAGGCGTAATGATTTTTCCTGAATTTTTTGCTGCAATGGGACAAGAGACCCTTGCAGTACTTGCCTCAGGGTGGTGAAGCTCGGCTGGGGTTTAAGGGGGTGCAAGTAAGCCAGCAAGGCGTGCGTCCACCGATCAAGCCGGTCTACCGTGCTGATGATGGCTTTGAGGGAGTCTCGCGTTTCCTGATCCAATTCATTGCTGTCTGCAACCTGGGCTGTTGCGCGGATGCTTGCGAGCGGATTGCGGATGTTATGCGCGAGCATGGGCACCAATAGGCCCAAAGCCGCTTGTTTTTCCGAACGTACCAGGGCTTCCTGGCTGTGGGCGAGCTCTTCTGCCATGCGGTTGATTGATTGGGACAATGTTGCCAGTTCGGCAACACCTTCTTCCGGCGCCTTGTAGTCCAGATTACCTGTACTTATTTCATTGGTGGCGTGCAATACTCCCCGGATTGGGCGCACTATGGCCCGATTCAGGAATATGCGGGAGAACACAAGCAACAGCAGGGCCAGCCCTATTGGTACCATAAGCAAGGTAATGGATGTGCTTTTGGCCTCCTCCAGCCTGGAGGATAATTCACGCTGCTTGACCAGCAAAAGTCGTTCGGCGCGTGCCGAGATGATCTCGTAACGATGAAAGATGCCTGATTCCAGATGGGTGTTCAGCGTCTTCTCCAGGGCTTCGTCGCTATAGTCTTGCGGCCGGCTGAAAAAATGCTGTGTTTCAATCACGAATGCCTGATAGCTGTTCTGCAGGTCCAGAATGGCGGATTTTTCTTCTTGGTCCACTGTCAGTTCAAGCAGTTTCTGGAAGTGCACACCTATGGATTGTGTATAGACGTTGTATTCCTCCTGCGCCTGCGGATCCTTGAGGAAATACATATCAAACAGCTCTTTCATCTGGCGATAAAGATCACCGCGGGTTTGCTGAATTTCTTGCACCATCAGGTTGATTCGCTGTGATTCCTGGGAGGACTGGTCCCACAACCGCATACCGATCACACCTGCAGTGCCCGCAAGCGCGACGAGCAAAATGAACGTCAGCTCATGGATCAGCAATACATCTTTCAATGATTTTGAGCGGGCTTGTTGGCTCATGAGTCTTCCAGGCTAAAAGGAATGGGTACAAGAATATTCAGTGTTTTACCCCGTAACATTTCCGGCGGAGTAGGCAATGGGGAAGCTTTCTTCACCATCGTCAATGCCTGTTCATCCAGAACCTTGTGGCCACTGGATTTCTGGATTTTGCTCGAGATGATATTTCCGTTGCCATCGCTTTGAACCTCGACGATGACCTCGCCTTCCCAGCCTCGCATCTGTGCGATCTTTGGATATTGTTTGTATTTGGAAATTGCACGCGCCAGCATACTGCCATAAAGGTTGCGCGCTGCATCCAGATCCTGTTGGCTGGGGCCTTGTGCCTGGACTGGAGGCGGCGGTGCAGGAAGAGGTGCTGGAACAGTTTGAGCCGGCACAGAGTGTTCTTTGGGGGCTACTGACATGACCTCAGGCGCAGCAGACGCTGGTGGAGGAGCGCTTTCTGTGGGTTCTTCTGGCTTGTTTGGCGCCACTTCCTCAATCACTTTGGGAGCTGGTTTGACAGCTGGAGCCACAGGCACAGGCTTCGGGAGCGGCTTGATCGGCTCAGGTTTCTTTACAGGTTCTGGTTCCGGTATTTTTTGGGGCTCTGGTTCTGACACCGGTGCCGGGGCGACGGGTGATGCAGGTGCAGCCGACGGGGCAAGTTCTACAGTCAGTACTGGAGGTGTCTCGTCATCCTGTGCAAAATCGAAAGCGGGCAACTGCAAGGCAATAATTGCATGCAATGCCAGGGAGCCCAGAATGGCCCAGCCTAGTGTCCGATCCTTACCGGATGATGGTAGTGTAATAGAGGCCGACATGAGGGTTCGTGAAGTTTTTATGCTGCTTATTATGCGGTATAGCTGAATTATTGGACCAGGCACTAGGAAACATTTTCCATATTCCTGCCTACTCCCATTCAAGAACAGGATAGATCAGGTTCACATTACGCCGGTTAACGGCATTAAACAGCGCCCATTTGTCCCGCTCCTGCTCTGCAGCAGACTGCATGGTCTGCTCCATGGTCCTGCCTTTCTTGATAGAAGTGCGTACATCATTAAGCAATAGTTCCAGGTAGCGGGATTCATTGTCCAGCGCAGTGCTGAATGCTGTAGTCACAGGGCCGTGCCCAGGGATTGCGATGTTGACACCTTGTAGCTGCTTGAGAGTGCCTATGGTCACCAGCCAGCCTTTGATATCACCATCAATAGAAGGGGTGCGATCAATAAAAAGCAGATCGCCAGTCCAGAGAGTACCGGTTTTTTCATCGAAAACAGTGAGGTCCGTATTGGTGTGAGAGGTGGAGTAGGCCGTGAGTAGCAACTTTCTTCCGCCCAGGTCAATGGCCTGGGTATTGTCGACAGTCATTGTCGGTTTGACGATTTCACTGCCTGAAAATGCTTCCTGCAATAGATTGTTGCCTTGCCGTATATAGGCGTCCTTGCGTAGCTCCATGGCGTTGGCGAGCTTCTTGTGGCCAATGAACGCTGGTTTGTCCGCGAGGAATGCCGCATTACCAAAAATATGGTCAGGATGGATGTGCGTGTTGATGACATAAAGCACTGGCAGCTTCGTGACCGCAGCGATCGCTTGGCGTAATGCACTGCCAACGAGATAGCTGCCACCGGTATCAATGACGGCGACTCCTTTGCTTCCTATGATAAAGCCGATATTGCTGATATCGCCGTGGTAACCTTCATCCAGGTCTTCATGTGCGCCTTGATGCACATAAATGCCAGGAGCCACTTCTTTGATCAACAAGTCTGCTGCGATTGCCTGGGCAGATATGATGAATCCGAGATTTATTATTGCCAGCCCTGTTACTATTCTGAAACAGGTGCCCAGTATCATGCGTGAAAAATCAACAGCCGAAACGGGTATCATTGGGAAGTGGCTTGTCCAAGTGTAAATGCACATGTTAAATGTCTGTATACCACTCTGTAAACATCAGATGGAACTTGAGCAATCGTACGGCGTCTGAAACAATGCGTTATAAAAACGACTAGAATGAGTTTGTAAGAACATGGAGAACGTTATGCAATGCAAAATTGAGTTAAAGCTCGTGGCGGCGACTGCTGCTTTATTTTTTTCAGGTTCGCTGCTGGCAGCACCTTTTGCTTATTCCACCAATGAAAAATCGGGGACGGTATCCATTATCGATACCCAAACGGACAAAGTTGTTGGAAGTTTCAAGGCAGGCAAGAAGCCTCGTGGCGCGGCAATTACCAATGATGGCAAGTATATGTTTGTCAGCGATCAGAAACAGAATGCATTACTGGTCATTGATCTCGCCAAGAAATCCATTTCCGATACAATCAAGCTGGATGAATCTCCTGAGGGCGTAGGTATTTCCCATGATGGCAAATGGATTTCTGCTGCCAATGAGGAAGACAACACGGTGTCGGTGATTGATACCGCCACGCATAAAGTGAGCTACAAAGTCAAAATGCAGGGTAAGAACCCAGAGCATGCCGAGTTCAGCCCTGATGGGAAATGGATGTATGTAAGCGCTGAAGAAGCCAAATACGTTGACGTGGTGGATATAGCAAAACGCACTTCCGTGAAACTGGTTGAAGTGGGCGAGCGTCCACGCGGCATTGGTTTCCTACCAGACAGCTCAAGGGCCTATGTAGCTAATGAAGCTGCCGGCACTGTATCAGTGTTTGATACTAGCAAGCATGAAGTGGTTGCGACGATCACTGTAGGCCTGCGTTCCAATGGCGTTAAAGTGCTGCCGAATGGCAAAAAGGTCTATATCTCTAATGGCGGTGACGGCACATTGTCCGTCATTGACACTGCGACCAACAAGGTCACTGCCACTATTCCTGTGGGTAAGCGTCCATGGAACATGGATATCACACCAGACGGCAAGAAATTGTATGTTGCCAATGGCAAGTCCAATTCTGTATCTGTGATTGATACAGAAAGTGACAAGGCCATCAAGGAAATCACAGTCGGTGACACACCCTGGGGTGTATTTGTACACTAAGTAGACCATCATGCTGACAGGGCGTGGTTGTTATGTGCAGGATAGCCACGCCATAGTCGGCATGTTCTATTGGCGAGATAAGAAATGAATAACGCGGTTTTACGATATGGCAAAGTTGCCATTGCACTGCACTGGTTGGTGGGGTTGGGCATTCTTGTCCTGTTCGGTCTTGGCTGGTACATGAATGAACTGCCTAAAGGCGGCCCAAAGGTAATGAGTTTTGACCTGTTTGATCTCGGGCTCTATACCTTGCATTTGTCAGAGGCTGTATCCCCCCGTACCTTCTATTTCAACCTGCATAAATCCGTTGGGCTGACGGTTTTTTTCCTGGTGGGTTTGAGGGTTTACTGGCGATTGACTCATCAACCCCCTCCTTTACAAGACTCATTGAAGCGCTGGGAAAAAGTATTAGCGCATGGCACCCATCACTTGCTTTATTTGCTCATGGTACTGATGCCCGTGACGGGGATGTTGACCACGCTTTACAGTAAATATGGCCTGAGCTGGTTTTCCATTCCCGTATTGCCGGGGTTGGACGAGCCTGATTTGCGAGATTTTTTTGTATCCGCGCATGAGCTCACTGCAACGATACTGTTCTTGCTGATCACTCTGCATATTGCTGCTGCCCTCAAGCACAGATGGATTGACCGGGACGATACGATGAAGCGCATGTCATTTTTTAAATGACGATAACTGTATGGTTTAAATAAAAAAGGACGCGGCTGTGGCGTCCTTTTTTATTGCTGGTGTTGGTCATTCCACTGTGACAGCGTACGCAAATTTCCCTTCTTCATTGTCACTGGCTTTGACCTCAAGCGTACCGGCTGCTGGCGGTACAAAATCAAACCGCAGATAAGGGTCCTCACTGGTGCCTACGCCAAAGTCGACATCCAGTACCGGCTTGCCATCATAGGTGAAGCTGGCTTTCTGGATATAAAAAGCCGGACGAAAACCTTGTGATACCAGATCCCGTTGCAGTCCGGTAAACATCGGGTGCTTGATGATAAATGTGGCGGTGGTTGGCTGCGCGAATGTCACTGGCGTTTCGACGTTCATCTTAATCTTGCCGGCAGCGGCCAGCACCGCCTTGTCATCGCCATCAACAACGCCACCACAGCCACCGGAGGCGCGAATGGGAATGGCGGTCATATAGAGTTTGCCATCTGCTGTTTCGCCAACAGCATGGATGTATGAATCAGTTTCCAGGCGAATACGTGTAGAAAGCTGCAATTTTCCTAACTGTTCCGAAAGGTGATAGGTGGCTGCCAGCGGGATGGGATTTGCATCAACGATGATATAGACCGACTTGATGGCATCGGGAGCATTCTGTGGCTTGTCTATTGTCAATGTGATGGGTACTTGGGCACCGCTTTCAGCACGCTTGGGGCCAGAAAGCTTGATAAAGTCAGCTTCCTCTATAGTCCGTTTGGGAAAAAAGCCTTCTTTCATGACCGGCCAGATTTCGGTTGAGGCCTCAGCCCATACAGTATTGCCTGTACCTGCAATAGTGATGGTTGTCAGTGCAATGATAATGCGGCGATTGAATGCGGTTGTCATGATCTCTCATCTCCATATACCACCCAGTATGTTTTTATTATTTTGCCAAGCATACAACAAAGACGGGGTTTACTGCACAGTAATAACAGCTGTGCAGTAAACCCCGGATGAGGGAGGAGGAAGCTCAGAACATATAGGTGGCGTTGAGGCCCATTAGCCAGTTGCGGCCAGCTGCTGGCTCATAAAAACGTGAGTTGCCATCATTGACACGGATGGAACCGATATAGTCCTTGTCGAATATATTTTCTACACGTACGTATTCACTGAAGCGCCAGTTTTGAAGTTTTTGCTGGAAACCAGCGCGAATGTTGAAAATCGTGTACGAACCAGCAGACTCTGTATTCTGGTCATCGGTATAAACTTTGCTGTTGTGACGGGCTTCAAAGGCGGTATTAAATCCGCTGGCCTGATGCTTCCAAGCAACCTCACCATAAATCTGGGTACGATATGTACCTGGTATGTAGTTACCGGACGCGACAAAATTTGGAGTTCCATTCACAACATAGGTGTAGGCCTCATCAAATTTTGCGTTAAGCAATGTATAAGAGCCAAACAATGAGATGTTATTGTTGAATTTGGACTCTACTGAAAACTCTGCTCCATTACGCTTAGTTTTGCTTGCATTCATATAGCTGACGGTACCTAGATTATTTTCCTGCACCAAGATTTCGTCTTCAGTCCTGATATTGAATAAAGTTAGGTTGGCAATGGTGTTATTGCCAATGAATGCTTTTGTGCCAACCTCAAAATTACGGCTTTCACTGGGTTTCAAGCCAAGATTAGGGCCGCTGGTAGATACGGCAGTTGCGTAAGCGGCCTCAATGAAGGTTGGAGTTTCAAATCCTTTGCCGTAATTGGCATAGAAGTTCCAACTTGGCGTGACTTTCCAGACTGCGCCAAATACAGGAGTGGTTTTTTCGTAGGAAACCCGGCCACTGTTATCTCCACCCACCGTCAATAGGTTGTCATCGACTTCCAATGTGACTTTGGTGCGGCGAGCGCCCAAGTGCAGGTCGAGATTGTCAAGCACGGACCACTGGGCTTGAATGTACTTGTCGGAGTTGGTGGCGATGTTTTCTTCGTCGCGGTTCAAGACACCGGTTTTTACGCCATTGTTTGCATTAATATCCAGACGGTCATCTTTCATTTTCCCATAAGTCAGGCCCAGGCTTATGGTATAAGGCCGGTTGAGCAACTCGCCTTTGTTGTTCCAGCGCAGGTCTGTACCCCAGAATTCACGATCTATCGAGCTGGCACGGCCCACTGCAGTTAGTTGATTGATCGAGAGATATTGTTCGTTTTTGCGATTGCCTACATAGGTGATCAGATTGATCGAGTTGCTCTCATTAATCTTATGTTCAAGATTGAATCCCACTTGGGTTTGGCTACGGGAAACACGGGTATCAGCACGTAATGCGCTTGGCGCCGCCTGTTTACGGTTTGTGCGAACTTCATTACGGTTCAGCCCAAGCGGATCATCCGCCTCCTGGTCAAACCAGTTGATCAAAGTAGTGAGCTTGGTATCCGCGTTCAGGTTGAAACGGAACTTGGCAGTACCTTGCTCCTTCTTGTTGCTGCTATGGTCGCGGTAGCCGTCGGATGAGTAATTGCTATAGTTAATGAGGTATTCCAGTCCATCTGCAGTGCCTGCGGCCCGTGCATTCTCGCGACGAGTGTCATAGCTGCCGAATAATATGCCTGCAGATAACTCATGACCTGCTGGCGCGTTTTCTGTTAGCAGTTGCAATACGCCCCCTGAGGAGTTTCCGTAAAGTGCGGAGAACGGACCCCGCATGACTTCTATGCCTTGCATAGTACCAAGGTCGACACTTCCAGGTTGCCCACTGCCATCAGGATAGGTTAGAGGAATGCCATCCACATACACACGTACACCGCGTACTCCGAAGGCAGAGCGCGCACCAAAGCCGCGTGTGGAAATTTGCGGGTCTTGTGACATTTGAGTACGGTTCTGTGCAGTAATGCCAGGGACGCGGATCAGGCTTTCCGACAGGGTCATTTGCGCCTGACCGTCTTGAATTTGGTCTTTGGTGACAACATCAATCGCTACTGGCAGGTCAAAGCTTCTTTGGGCTGCCCGTGTGGCTGTCACCACAACTGGAGAGATTACCTGCAAGGATTCCTTGCTCTCGTCTGTATCTTCTGCCATGACAGGAGCAGATGTTCCCCATACACTCAATATAGCAAGTGGAATGAGTTTTAGTGAATATGATTTTTTGTGCATGGTGTCTCCCCCGAATGCTGCAATTAAATTTTAATGATGCGAGCTTATGGGAAAGACTTATTTTTGACCATCAAGATAATCATTAATTTACGGAGGGAAGTGCGATTTTATTGAGTTCCGGGAGAAATAGGTGGGTGGTTCTCTATAAATGAATTCAATATCATATTAGTGGGAAGATGATGCAGCAGCCCGCTGGTACCTATCACTATGCTGGCACTGGCACAGCCCGCCTGCATGGATTTCTCAATGGATTGCCCTGAAAGCAGCATATGCAGAAAAGCACTGGCAAAGGCATCGCCAGCACCAATGCTATCTATGGCCTCGGTCCTGAAAGCCGGATGTGCCGTAAATTGGCCGTTTTCCAGTATGGTGATTGCTCCTTCGCTGCTTAAGGTAAGGACAAGGCTTTTGCCTGGATGTAGCTGATTGAATGAGATACGGTTGAGGAAAAGCCGGGCGCTTTCCGTATGATGGAATGTGTTGGCATCTACGTGGAAAAACTCGGCGGCTTCGGTCTGATTCATAATGAGCACGTCTGTGGATGCTAATAACACAGGTGAAATTGAGTGAAAAGGAGAGGGATTCAAGATCGTCAGGCGGCCTGCATGCTTTGCCTGAAGAAAGGTTTCCGTAATAGCGGGTGCAGGGGTTTCAAATGATGCATAGACAATATCTGCCTGTGTGATGCGGGATGCGTGCGCTCTAATATGGGAGGGATCCAGCAGGGCATTCGCACCTGGGTAAAGCGTGATCTCGTTTTGCCCTGTATCGTTGATGAGCGCTACCCCAGTGCCGTTGTGTTCTCCCAGTTTGAGTAGTTCCGGGGTATGTAATTCCCATTTTTGCAATGTCTCGAGATATTGCAATTGGGCGGCAGGATTGTTGCCTACAGGAATGATGCCATCGACAGGGGTGCCAAGCTTATGAAGTCCTACCAGTACATTCAGTCCCTTACCGCCGATTTCGCAGTAAAACCTCTCGGCTTTCACTGATTCGCCTGCGGATGGGAAGCGCCTGACAAAGAAGACATGAGCAACCATCAGGCTGGCCAATACAAAGGCCGATGGTGGTTTTCGGGGATTCTGTGAGCGTTGTTCAATAAAGCTTGCCAGCATGGGTACCTTGTTCCAGTTGAGCGTCAGCCCTTCATTTTGACTCGGTAGGCATAGGCATCCCCGCGGAAAGTGCCTTCAACATACTCCAGCAGGATACCATCGTGCGAATAACTGCGCCGCTTGATCAACAGGCATGGTTGCGGCGACGTAAAGCCGAAAGCCTGATTCTCGATATTGTTGGATAAGACAGCTTCCACCGTTTGCTCACACCAGTCCAGCGAATGGTTGCAGTGCTGGTTGATCACCTGGTAAATCGATCCAGTCAAATCAGTGGATTTTAGCTCGGGTAAATGATGCAGGTTGTACCACGCGACTTCATGCGAGAGCGGTTTTTCATCGCCATAGCGTATGCGCTCTATTTTGAGCAAGGGCGCATTCGAGTTCAAGCCAAACATGGATGCCATGCCTCTATCCTGAATCACCGTCTGTTCCAGAATTTTTGAGGAGGGTGTTATGCCCAGTTCCTGCATTTCCTGAGTGAACCCACGCAGTTTGAACATATGGGTATCCAGCCGTCCCGGGGTGAGTACGCTGGTGCCGCCTTTACGGTTGCTGGTGATGAGCTTGCGGTTGCGTAGCTCCATGTAACTGCGCTTGATAGTGATCTTGCTGACTTGCAGTGCTTCTGCAAAAGCAGTTTCAGTGGGTAGCTGCGTGCCGGGTTTCAGCTCCTGTTTCAGGATCAAAGCTTCAAGCTGCTTGTAAAGCTGGGCATATAGAGGTTCTGTCGCGCTTTTGTCCAGAGTGACCAAGCTGGCGATACAGTTGCATTTGTCTTTGATGTTCTTCAATGGAGATTAAGAGGCTTGTATGGAATGTCCAGCAGCATATTAACGTCCAGGGCTGGAAGCAACAACAGGAATCCTGGGGTTGGGAGAGAATCAATTTTAGATATATTCAAATAATTATAATTATACTATTATTTGATTTCCCTTAATTACCCCCGGAAGGCATCTGATGGCAACAATAACTTTGGACTTAAACGAACTTGGAGGCAGGTTGGGCGGCTGGCGCTATAAGAATCGCACGGCAGCAGAATATAAAGCTGCAGGCAGTAATTATCGTACTTACAAGCCGACGGTTTCTTCTCCGTTGGGCGGGGGGCTACAGTTATTTACCAAACTTGATCATATTAGAGGGGCAGCCAAGGACGATCATTGCCAGCTTGATATGTATTTTGATAATCAGGGCACCTTGATTCAGTGGCAGACGCGAGTACAAATCCAGGGCAATCCTCAGTTTGATACGGGCTTGGTCACAGAGGCTGCCAGCATATTCGGGCAGGAGTATGGTGCAATTGCCAATGTGGCGAGCAAGATATTGAACAGCGTATCCAATTTCATCGGCGGGTTGGGTGAGCATGGCGGACGGGCAGCATTTCCCTCCGTGATCCAGATGAATTTCAACCATATTGTAGAGTGCGTTCGTCGCGAGTTCATTGTTTCAGGTGCAATTGGTGCTAAATATGCAGCATTGGGAGGCGTCAATGGTTTCCTTGGTAGACCACTTACTGACGAGCGAAGCACTCCAGACGGTGTTGGACGCTATAACCATTTTGAGGGAGGATCAATCTACTGGACTTCCAAGACGGGAGCATGGTCAGTAACGGGCTCTATTCGTAATCAGTGGGCGACGCTTGGATGGGAGCGCGGCAAGTTGGGCTATCCAGTCTCGGATGAAGAACCACGCAAGGGCAGCGGCCGACAGAGCAGGTTTCAGGGAGGTGTGATCTACTGGACCAGAGCCAAGGGCGCATGGGTTCAATACAATTTGTTGATCTCAACAGACAAGATAGATCTTACAAAAGGGACAAAGGTGGATTTAACCAAATACCTCGAAAAACTAAAGTAAGAGCAAGGCCCTGATAAGCAACTGCGCTTACACTTACATTAGTGCAGTTGCTTACAAAATGCCTTCCATAACCTGTACCTGTACTTTGGTGCCTGCCGGCAGATTACCTGTGTCATCATCCAATACGATAAAGCAGTTGGCTTCTGACATGGAGCGCAATATACCTGAACCCTGGTTGCCTGTTGGCCTGACCCGCCATGTACCTTTTTCATCGGTATAAAGGATGCCGCGTTGAAATTCTGTACGGCCAGGAAGCTTGCGAATGTCTTCAGTGCAGATTACCTGGAGTAAAGGTTGAGGTTGCAGGTTTTGCTGGCCCATAATGTAAAGCAGGGCGTCGCGCACAAACTGGTAAAACGTGACCATCACAGAGACTGGATTGCCTGGCAGGCCAAAATAATGGGCATTTCCTACCTTGCCATATGCCAGTGGCCGGCCTGGTTTCATGGCAATTTTCCAGAAAACCACCTGGCCCAGTTTCTCGAGCAGCAACTTCATGAAATCTGCTTCGCCTACTGAAACCCCACCACTGGTAATCACGACATCTGCCTGCCGCGAGGCATCTATCAGTGCTTGCTCCAGGCGTTGCGGATCATCCGGTACCACGCCCATGTCAAGGATGTCGAGATTTACCTTGCTCAGCATGCTATGCAGGGTATAGCGGTTGCTGTCGTAGACCTGTCCCTCCTGCAAGGGTTGTCCGATGCTGATCAGTTCATCTCCGGTAGAAAAGAAAGCAACCCGCAGTTTGCGATAAACGGTGACTTCCCCTATGCCCAATGATGCAATCAGGCCGATATCGGATGGGCGGAGGCTGCGACCTTGAGGCAATACAGTTTCACCCTGCTTCAAGTCTTCTCCCGCAAGCCGAACGTTGGCACCTGGTTTTGGTACCTCTGTCATGGATATGCGATTGTTTTCTGTGAGCACGCGCTCTTGCATCACTACCGTATCTGTCCCGGACGGAATGACTGCGCCGGTCATGATGCGTACACATTCCCCAGTTTTGACTACACCGTCAAATGGCTTGCCTGCGAAGGCAGTGCCTATTATTTCTAGTGAATTGGCTGCTGCATCATGGCTATGAAAAGCATAACCATCCATTGCGGAATTGTTGTGATTGGGCACATTGCAGGGAGATACAATGTCACCCGCCAGTATGCGGCCAAGCACCAGCTTGAGTGGCAGGGTCTCGGTTTCAGTAATCGGTGTCAGATAATCCCGAATGAAATCCCGGGCCTGGCTGACGGGCATGGAATTAGGATCATAATCATCTTGGCAACTGATTTCAGACAGAGATTTCTTACTCATTGGGTTGATACTTTCATCCATTGCATGACAAAGTCGGCAATGTTTTCCGGGTTGTTCAAATTCAGTGTGGGCAGGTGGTGAGCCAAAGGCGCATCAGTAGCAATTGCGATGATGCTCTTGTCATCCGAAGCCAATAATGGATACTCAAGGCTGGGGCGGTAGATTTCAATCTTGTCAATCTTAGCCTGCTTAAAGCCCTCAATCAGCACCAGATCGACCATATCGCTATCAATTTCAGGCAGCAGTTCTGCCAGTCCTACTTCGCTATTTTTTTTATCTGCAATGCGGTGGCGTTCCGTCATCAAGGCCCAACGGATATTGGATGCCACCAGGGTTTGTACTGCTCCTGCCTCGCGCAGGCGATAGCTATCCTTGCCGGGCTGGTCAATATCAAATTTGTGGTGCGCATGCTTGATGATGGATAGCCTGATGCCTCGCCCAATCAGGACAGGGATCAGGCTGGTGAGCAAGGTTGTTTTGCCTGCACCGCTACCGTATGCGCAAAATCCGAGTAGCGGTTTGGGAAATTGGTAGGCGTCTAAGCTGCTTGTTCCAGCCACCGTAACTCTTCTAGCGTGTTTATGTTGGTGAAGGCCTGTGAGTGGTCCGTGAAGGAAATGTCTATGCTGTCCAGGGTGCTGATCCAATCCGCCATTTTTCGCTCACCTTTATCCAGAAAGGCTTGAAGGCCAGGAAGCAATGAGCGGCGGCACAGGCAGAACACCGGATGAGTCTGCATGCCGGTCCTGGCGACGGCGATATCGGCATCGCGCTCAATCAGGCCATTCATCAGGCGCATGGCAAGGTTGGCAGGCAATAAAGGGGAATCGCAAGGCACGGTCAGGATATACGGATGCTTGGCCTCAAGCATGCCTTTGTGCAATCCTGCCAGAGGGCCGGCAAAATCGGCGATCTCATCCTGAATGACGCGATGCCCGAATGTTTTATAACGCTCGATTTCGCGGTTGGCGTTGACCAGGACCTCGTCAACCTGCGGGGCAATACGGTTGATGACATGCCCGATCATGGGGTGGCCCAGGAAGTCGACAAGTCCTTTGTCGGCGCCTCCCATACGGCGTCCTTTGCCTCCGGCCAATACAATTCCTGTGATACTCATGAGTTTTTCATTTCAGATATGATTTGCCACCATCAGTAGCAGTACTATCCTCGCCAAGATAAAGGGAATTTTACTTTATTTTCAATACAATTACAGCATCAGCCACCAGTTTGCGACATGAATCTGATCACGGCCGGCGCATTGCGGCGCAAGTCGAAGTCATGGCCTTTGGGCTTGGTCCGCATGGAACCAAGGATGGCATTGATCAAAGGCTGGTCATCATTTGGGTGGTTGCGTAAGAGCGGCATGAGATCAATTTTGTCTTCCTGGCCTAGGCACAAAAACAGTTCGCCCTTGCAGGTGATACGTACCCGGTTACATGATTCGCAGAAGTTGTGGCTATGTGGAGATATAAACCCGACTCGGGTCTGGGTGTGGGGTACGCGCCAGTAGCGGGCCGGACCGCCGCTGGACTCCATGCTGCTGATAAGCTGGTAATGCTTTCCCAGCAGTTTTAGTGTGGTTTCATTGCTGACATAGGTTGATCCACGGCTGTGGTCTACTTCCCCTAATGGCATTTCTTCAATGTAGGAGATATCAATGCCTTGATCAATGGCAAACCGGAGCATGGACAATGCTTCATCATCATTGACGCCACGCATCAGGACAGTGTTGAGCCTGATGCGCTCGAATCCGGCCTGTTTTGCAGCGGCAAGCCCACGTAGCACTTTGCCTAGGTCGCCTACCCGCGTAATTTTCCGGAAGCGCTCGGCATCAAGACTGTCCAGGCTGATATTCAATCGGCGCACACCAGCTTTTTTCAGTGGTTCTGCAAAGTGTTCCAGCTGGGAGCCATTGGTTGTCATGACCAATTCTTTGAGTCCCGGCAGATTGCTTATATCTTCAAGCAGGGATAATACGTTTTTTCGTACCAAAGGCTCGCCACCGGTAATTCTGACCTTGCTGACTCCAAGTGAAACAAAAGCTTTAACCAGGCGTGAACATTCTTCCAGTGACAGCACTTCGTCTCTGGGCAGAAAACTCATGTCCTCGCTCATGCAATAGATGCAACGAAAGTCGCAGCGATCAGTGATAGAGAGGCGGATGTAATCCACCACTCTGCCGAACTGGTCTATGAGTTGAGGATGATGGGCGTCAGTTAACATGAAGTAGGTGTTATAGCCTTATGCAGTATGCATTAAGATGCTGGATTGTAAGTGCTTCAGCGTGTATAAACAATGTTGAAGTTAAGACATCGGATAGTGAACGGAAATTCCTCATGAGCGCGATTAGTATCAAAATTCGTATTCCTCATCAGAATCTGGTAGCCATAGGGCCAGGCAAGGCCGATCTACTTGAAGCTATAGACCGTAATGGTTCAATTTCGGCTGGGGCACGTGCCATGGGGATGTCTTACAAGCGTGCCTGGGATCTGGTGGATGCCATGAATAAGAGTTTCCGTCAGCCACTGGTAGCAACTGCGACAGGTGGTAGTCATGGTGGTGGTGCTCAAGTTACCGAGTTTGGCAGGGATGTTTTGTTGCGCTATCGGGAGATGGAAGCCAAGGCAAATAAAAGCATCGCTGCCGATGCTGACGCTTTGGCTGAGCTACTCTTGCCAGTCTAGTTGCCTTCGGAACTGGATGTGCGCTGGAATATCCTGAATTTTTCTCGCCTGTCCATGATGCGGTTGCCTTCCCACAGCAATTCCCACCCTCCTACCGGTGCCAGTGACGAGCGGCTGCCTTCGTCCTGGATCAGGTAAAAATCACATCCCGGATTGCTCTGGTTCAGAGTACTTTGAGGCTGCAGGCGTAGGCCGTCGTAATAATCAAGCAATGCAGTTTGCGCCATACCCACGCCATAGCTGTTGATACATGAACGTTCTGCAGGCATGGCGGAACTCAACTGCATCATGACGTGCTTGTAACTGCGTGCATTATCAATCCAGGGCAGCCACAGGGTCATGAGCAAACCCCAGGCCATGGTCATGCCGACCGCCCAGTTTGTCACAGCGCCCCTGTTGGAACGTTTGCTATTGGCAATGATGAACAACCAGATAATGGTCACCGTGATGGCTGCAACTAAGCCCAGCAGGTTGATGTGAGCTTCTTGTGTGGCCGCAAGATAATGCATGCGTTCAGCGATTTTTGCTGGCGTACCTGTTGTCATGGCAAACCAGCCCAGCCATGTGAGAAAGCCGATGATGCCGAACAGCAGCATGCCAAACCAGTCCAGCGCGCCGGACGCACCACGTTTCAGTGTTTCTACACTGCCGCCAGCCAGGGCAGCCAATGGCAACAGCAAGGGCAAGGCGTGGATCTCACGGCGATCAAAAGCAAATCCTATCACCAGCAGGCTGATGGCGAAAAATACCAGCATCAGCTGCAGCTTGGGTTTGATGAATAGCGTAGTGCGATAGCGCCAGACTCCCCAGGCAGCAATAGGCAATGCTGGCCAGGAAAACCATGCAAGTGTCCGACTAAAGTACAAATGATTGATGGTGGCAGACCCTGTGATAGCCTCTTTCCACCAATGTGCAAGCTGTTCAGGATTTGATGAGTTTAGCAGCAGGGGCCATGCAGCCAGCCAGGGGCTGGCCATCAAAAGGCTCAGTGCGCTCACGGTAAGAAAGCTCCTGCTGCGCCATTGGACGAACAATGCAGGTAATAACAGCATTGTGCCTAAAAGAATCAAGGCAGTAGCCGGACCCGTGGACAGAAAGCTGATGCCCAGGCCCAAACCTAGCAGGGCCGAGGCGCGAAAAGGGCGGCGCTTGGCCAAGGCCAGGGCATACAAACCCATAGACAGGCCGGTCAGGGCTGCCACTTGCGGCATCAATAAGTGTGCTGCTGCGACCAGTCCAAGCGATGCGATAAATATGAAGGTGATTTGCCGTCCGATGCCGGTTCCCCACACTTCCCGTCCCAGCATGCCGATCATGAGCAGGGTAACGGACATCCAGAGGCCATTAACCAGGCGGGCTGCATCATGCATGGGTAGCCAACCAGAAAACAGTTTGGCAGATGCTGCGGCACTCCAGTAGTACAGCGGTGGATATTCAATGCTTGTCTGCCCCGCAGCGAGTGGGCTGAGCAACTGATCTCCATGCATCATGGCCTTGATTATGCTGATGGTTTGGGCTTCATCAGGTTTCCATGGTTCGTGGCCGACCAAGCCAAGAAAAATCCAGGCGATGCAGAGCAGGATCAGCAGGTGCGTCTTGGCACGCTCGCCCACGCGAGCGCGTGGTGTTGCCAAGTGCGCCTGCCAGTCATGCTCAAGCTCGAATGCCATGAATATCCTTTTTTCTTGTAATGAGGGCTGCCATTGCCAATACCGGGTATTTTAATCGTCGTTCCAGCGAAGGAAAACAAAAAAGGCAGCCAAGGCTGCCCTTTTTACCAAAACATGTAATTCTGGGATTACATGCCGTATTTTTGGCGGAACTTCTCAACACGACCGGCAGTGTCAAGAATCTTCTGCTTGCCTGTATAGAAAGGATGAGATTGAGATGAAACTTCAATCTTGATCAATGGGTATTCTTTGCCGTCAGTCCACTTGATGGTGTCTCTGGCTGCAATAGTGGAGCGTGTCAGGAAGCTGAAATCAGCGCCGATGTCCTGGAATACAACTTCACGATATTCTGGGTGAATGCCGGGTTTCATAATGTTTACCTCTGTGTTGCCGGTTTGTGCGGCGGATAAATGGGGTTTCCACCTAAAGCGGAAAAGCGGAATTATAGTAATCCCGCCAGGATTTTGCAACAAAAGCTTACTGTTTCTTTCTCTAGCCTCTGCGCATAGAGTCAAAGAAGTCGCCGTTGTTTTTGGTGGCCTTGAGCTTGTCCAACAGGAATTCCATCGCTTCCAAGTCATCCATCGGATACAGCAGTTTGCGCAGCACCCAGATTTTCTGCAGTACGTCTTTCTCAATCAGCAGTTCTTCGCGGCGGGTGCCAGACTTGTTGACGTTGATCGCAGGGTATATGCGCTTTTCTGCCATGCGGCGGTCCAGGTGTAATTCGGAATTGCCTGTGCCCTTGAATTCTTCGTAGATGACGTCATCCATGCGAGAGCCGGTATCCACCAGTGCGGTACCAATGATGGTGAGCGATCCACCTTCTTCGATATTGCGGGCTGCCCCGAAGAAGCGCTTCGGGCGCTGCAAAGCGTTGGCATCCACGCCGCCAGTCAATACCTTGCCGGATGCTGGGACAACGGTATTGTAGGCACGAGCAAGGCGGGTGATGGAGTCCAACAGGATAACCACGTCTTTTTTGTGTTCCACCAGGCGTTTGGCTTTTTCCAGCACCATTTCTGCTACTTGCACGTGGCGAGTTGCAGGTTCGTCAAAGGTGGACGCTACTACCTCGCCCTTGACTGAACGAGTCATTTCCGTGACCTCTTCCGGGCGCTCATCAATCATCAGGACTATCAGGATGACATCAGGGTGATTGGCTGTAATCGCGTGTGCAATGTGTTGCATCATCACGGTCTTGCCAGATTTTGGTGGTGCAACCAGTAAGCCGCGCTGGCCCTTGCCGATAGGAGCAATCATGTCGATGACGCGGCCGGTAATGTTCTCTTCGCTGCGGATGTCTCTTTCCAGGATCAATGGCTTGGTAGGGAAGAGCGGCGTTAAGTTTTCAAACAGGATCTTATGCTTGCTGTTTTCCGGAGCTTCACCATTGACGCTGTCTACCTTTACCAATGCAAAATAACGTTCACCGTCTTTTGGTGTGCGGATTTCACCCTGGATGGTATCGCCAGTATGCAGATTGAATCGCCGGATTTGCGAGGGCGAAACATAGATGTCATCTGGCCCCGCTAGATAAGATGTATCTGGCGAACGCAAAAAGCCAAAACCGTCTTGCAGTACCTCCAGTGTGCCGTCACCAAATATGCTGTCGCCTTTCTTGGCCTTGTTTTTCAAAATGGCGAAAATGAGATCTTGCTTTCGCATGCGACTGGCGCCGTCGATTTCATTGGCAATGGCCATTTCGACTAATTCGGTGACAGGTAGGTGTTTCAGGTCGGATAAATGCATATTGGGAGGGCTCGTTGGGAATTGGAACAGCTGCGAAAAACTTAACGGGGATTATTTTGAGATAAACGTCAGGTTCCCGAAAGGCATTACATGAGTAATTAAAAGTGGAACCTGACGCTAGAGTAGCGCTATTAAATATTGCTGTCAATAAAGGCTGTTAGCTGAGACTTTGACAAGGCTCCTACTTTGGTAGCTTCGACATTTCCATTCTTGAACAGCATGAGGGTTGGAATGCCACGAATGCCATATTTAGGAGGAGTGTTCTGGTTCTCATCAATGTTTAGCTTGGCGATTTTCAGGCGATCTGCGTATTCCTTGGAAATTTCGTCCAAGATAGGAGCGATCATTTTGCATGGACCACACCATTCCGCCCAGTAATCTACCAGAACGGGTACCTGGGATTGCAAAACTTCCTGATCGAAAGTGTCGTCACTGATATGGGTAATATGTTCGCTCATTTGAACCTCTAGTTGTTAATGGTTTCGCTAGGATTATGTGTCGTCGTCGTGAGGCCGTAACGGTTAATTCAAGCAATCTCGCTATCGTAGCGAAAAAAATCCTTCAAGTGAAGTATTCAATTCGGGCATAAATATTGCTGGGATGCTTGCATTTTGTAAAGTCAGAACTATTAGCATGCAAGCAATGCCGACATTTATAAAGGGGCAAGTTGAGACAATGACCTCAAAGATATCAGAAGCATTTTTCTTTTCAGAAGAGTCCGATGCTAGCGGAAAGGTATTTGCTACTTATCAGGAAGTAGAACTGAGAAGTGCTTTTCAGCCGATTTATAGTCTTTCCCATTGTCGTGTTGTCGGTTACGAGGGATTGTTACGTGCATCGCAAGGCGATATTCAGATACCACCCTATCAAATATTTTCGCGTGCGCTGGATGAAGCTGGCATTGTGCATCTGGACAGGCTTTCCAGAGCCTTGCATATGCATAATTACTGCAGGATGAAACAAGGTGAGGCAAGCTGGCTGTTCCTGAATGTGGACCCTCGTGTCATTGTGCAGGGAAAATATTATGGTTCCTTCTTCCAGGAATTGCTGGCATATCACGGAGTGTTGCCAGAACAAGTGGTGGTGGAGATTATGGAGGGAGCGATAGATGACGAGGTGCAGCTTTCTGAATCTGTCGGCTTTTATAAAGAATTGGGATGCCTGGTAGCGATCGATGATTTTGGCGCCGGGCAGTCTAATTTTGAGCGCATCTGGCGTTTGGCACCAGATATCGTCAAGCTGGATCGCTCCATGATTGTGCAGGCAATGCAAAAATCCATGGTGAGGCGGCTCTTGCCCGGCATTGTTTCGCTGATTCACGAGGCTGGCAGCCTGGTCTTGATTGAAGGCATAGAGACTGTGGAAGAAGCCATGATTGCCATGGAAACAGATGTTGATCTGGTTCAGGGCAATTATTTTGGCATGCCGGATTCGCAGCTATGCATTGAAGATGAGTCCATTAAAGTAAACGATCTGTTTCGGCGCTACCAAGTGTCATCATCCTTTGAATTAAGCCAAAAGTGCCTTGATTTTTATGGACAGGCATTTAAGTCCGCTGTCAGGCAAATGCAAGCTGGTGATCCTCCTGACATGGCATGCCAGGCTTTGCTTGCGTTGAATAGGGCTGATCGTTGTTATATTCTCGATCAACAGGGAGTGCAATTGGGTTCCAGTCTGTTGGCCGGCGAGACGGCAGCCCTAAGAGTCAGTCAGCGCTATCAACCATTGGCCGAAGGCGATGGGGCTATCTGGCTACGCAGGCCTTATCTACGCAGGGCGTTGCAGAATCCGGGTTCATTGCAGATGACCCGTCCTTATCTTTCCATTGCAACCGGGCAGTTGTGCGTTACCCTTTCGATGGCGGTTGTATTGGATGGGAAAATTGCTGTGCTTTGTTTTGATATCCAGTGGAGCGAGGAAATGATCGCACCTAAATAGTGCAATGACTTTGCCATACCTTCTGTTTTGGTGCTAAAGCACGCTGAAATAAAATCTATCGAAGTGATGGCTGCGCTCGACTAACCGCGTCACCATAATACGCTGTATTGTGCCATTTTCCTCAAGGTCCATGAGCCGGGCCGGACTGTAAGTACCAGGGGAAGCGATCAGAGAGGCGTGTTGCTTCAAGGCAGGTATCTCTGGCAACAGCAGTACAGGGACGAAGTCATCCTGGTTTACGATCCTTGCCCCGGCAGGTTTTGCGTCAGGCGAAATCATCTGTATGCCAATCTCTAATTGGTGGTTGTCATGATGGCTGGCCCAGCGGAGCGAGGCTAGTGACCAATGGGAGGAAGGCGTGATCTTGACCCCGACCAGATCTCCTATATGTATATGGCAATCGGTGACAGGCAGTTTACGTAAAGCCATCCCACCTGCACTGATGTTGACCACTTGCCAACGTGACGGCTTTAAGGTGGTGATCGTTGCAGATTCTTTTTCTGAAGATGGGATGGCGGTAGCGGATCCTGGCGCTTGATATGCTTTTCCACTGATGGCGTAATGCAAGGAATTGAGTCCGATCAGAAGTTCTATCCCATCGTTCTTTGCGGTACGGTTGAATATCCGTTTGGGTGAGGCGCCCCAGTGGCGTAACAAGTATGCCAGCAAGTCCTGATATCTTGGCTGATTGGCATGTTCCGGCAGGCCTGTACTCAATAAATTCTGACCAGCTTGTAATAGCTTGATGTGATTGTGAACCTGTCTTGCCAGGTCCGTGGTGATCAACAACAGGTCATTGTCAGGATCTACTTTCTTCTTGCTTTTACCATGAGCGACTGGGGGGGTATCCTGGTTGGATGAAATCAGGAAAATGCCAACCGAGCTGTCAAAAGTTCCTGGCGACTGTATCTGCGCCAGGCTTGCAAAGCGCTTAATATAATCGTTGACTTGTTTGATGTCTTTTGCTGATAAATGCTGAGGATCAATCAGGCTGATTAGCAGGGCTTGTTTGTAAACATGGCTGATGGTGCTGTCGCCTGGTCCTGGAAGTATAGGTTGGTCCTCTGTCTCAATGTTTTGCAGCGAGCGCAAGACTGCAAACTGGTAAAGCTGGTGTAATTCTGTCCATATTCCGGTACTCGGAGAATGGTAGGTTTGATAATGAATGATATTTAATCGGCGAATTGCATCCATCGCACGCTGGATGCTTAAGGCCAGTAACTTGTTATGACCAAACTTGAAGAGCTTGGCCTCCTGGTCCAGCAGCACCAGTTTGTATCCATATCCCAATTCGATCCACAACGCACAAGCGAGTGCGGCATCACTTTTTTCCTGCTCGGAAAGCGGTAGGGCGGCGTTGCAAAAATGTGTGGTCAGGCTGTCGGTAATCTCTATCACCATGGGGCGATAGGTTTCCAATGCTTTACTTCTAGCATCGGGGGAGATTTTCTGGCGATTGAGTATCTCCAGCTCTTCCTGGAGTGCCAGTGCAGTTTCGGGGGCATTGGTGACGGGCAGCGAGTTGAGAAACTTTGCGATTCTGTGTGGTCGCGTTTCTGCAATAATCAGTGGTTTTTCAACCAGCGCAGGCACGTTCAGATTCAAGATCATTACCAATTACCCCCTTAATATATGGGGATGGTAATTAGTCTTGGCTGATTTGTCACGGTGTCTGAGCGAGAACCTTGCAGGCCGTCAGGTCTAATAGCCATGCCGTATACAGCTGTATACGGCATTCATGAGCTGGGAATCTTTTAGTTTGGAACCGGGATGCTGTTGCCTGCGGCATCGAGAACATTGAGTTGATTCTCTTCTGCAAAATGCATGAGCTGGGTAAAGCCCTCTGGATTGCTGACCTTGAGCTGGAGGTCAACGGCCAGGCAACGAATACCTTCTACCACGCGTGGCTTGAGATAGGGCGAATAGCGCAGTTTGCGGTCAGCCCCAAAAGTGGCATAGGTGCTGCACATCCTGTCAACCCAGTCGCTGGGGCGGAAAGGCTTGCCTGCGCGAGTCAAGCCCTGAATGATGATTTCGTTGATACCTGATTTGTCTGTCGTGCTCATGCCGTTAACCGTAATCTTTGGAGATAGCCTTAAATTGTAGCATTGCAATCCGCGCTCAGGGGTTGCCGCCCGGTAAATGGTGGCAGCCTCCTGAGTCGGTTGCGCAGCTCATTAATCTACATACTCGAACACCTTGACCACTTTGCCTACACCGTTTGTACTACGTGCAATATCAACGGCATCTTCAGCCTCCTGGCGCGAGACCAGACCCATCAGGAATACGGTAGTGGCTTCAGTCACGACCTTGACATAGTTTGCCGGGAAACGGTTTTCCTTCAACATGCGCGCCTTGACCTTGGATGTGATGTAGGCATCGTTATTGCGTTCAGACAGTGTGCTCTTGGTATCAATAACAATCTCATTGGTCACATTGCGTACATTCTCTATTTTTTTGGTGGCAGCCTCAGCGGCGGCTTTGCTTGCTGCATCCACCGCTTCACCAGTCAACAACAGGTTGCGATTGTAGCTGGTCACGGTAATGTGGTTCTTGGTTCCAAGCTCGTCAGCAATGGCTTTTGAGGCTTTAAGTTCGATATTCTGATCTTCAATATAAATGCCAGAAGTTCTACGATCTGCAGCCATGGCACCGCCTGCGGCTGCGCCGCCAATGACAACCGGGACACAGGCAGCAAGCTGGCTGGAAATCACCAGGGCCAGCAGCAATGGGGTAATGGAACGCATGTTTAATTCACTCCTAACAAAAGACAGTCGATAGCATCGCAAATGCAATGCAGGGTAAGAATATACACTTCCTGAATCCTGGCGGGGTGTTCGTGAGGTACACCGATATGGATATCTTCTTCACCAAGAAGTTCAACCAGGCCGCTGCCATCACCGCCGCTGAAAGCAATCACCGTAAGTCCGGATTCCTTGGCCGCAGTAATCGCACGCAGTATGTTTTTGGAGTTGCCGCTTGTGCTGAGTGCCAGCAGTACATCCCCGTGATGGCCCAATGCCGATATCTGGCGCGAGAATACCTGCTCAAAATGATTGTCATTGGCAATCGATGTCAGGGTTGAAATGTCTGCGGGCAAGGCGATGGCAGCAAGCCCGGGGCGCTCCATTTCATAACGGTTTAGCATGCGCGAGGCAAAGTATTGGGCACTGGAAGCAGAGCCGCCATTACCGCAAGCCAGTACTTTTTTTTCATTCAGCAAGGCTTGTACGATCATTTCTGCCGCGTTTGCAATAGGCGCTGCCAGCAATGCACCCAATTCAAGTTTGAGGCGGCCGCTTTCCTCAAAGTGATTGGCAATGCGGGCGCTGAGGTCTGTCATGATTGATGCTTCTTAAAATATGCTAAGTATAGTTGCTAGCCGAACCGAGCTTGTTATGTTGAGTGCTGTGCCTTATGCGCTAAAAGCGTCTTTTATCCACTGGATGCTGGCGCTGTCCAGCTGTTCCATCAGTATGGCATCAAACCTACAGGCTGCGTCGCCATGCCGCTGTAGATAATGCTCGGCGGTGCGTAATAACCTGGATTGTTTGCTGGGGGTGATACTTGCGATTGCGCCTCCAAATTGAGCATGGCTGCGCAGACGTACTTCAACAAAAACCAATGTTTTCTGCTCTTGCATAATCAGGTCGATTTCACCAAACCGGCAATGGTAGTTTCTTGTGACCAGCTGGAGGCCTTGTTCTTGCAGATAGTCGGCCGCCAATTGCTCGGCACTGTCACCACGTATCTTCACGGTGAGTTTTCCACCACCAGGCCATTATTGCTGAAATGGGCACTGGTGAGCTCGCGTGTGATTTCCCCCGAGCTGTTGACACTGATCTTGCCAGTCAGTCCTTGCAGCATGAAAGGTTGCCCAGGGTTGCGGCTCAGCCTGTCCAGGATATTGTAAGCATCGACTCCCAGTGCAAACCAGCGTTGCATTTCTCCAGGAGGGAGGTCGGATGCGGCGTTCTTGTAGGCAGAGAACTCTGCGGCGTCTGGTTTTAGCAGCCAGGGCATGTCGATGAAGCGTACTGCGGAAAGCACATCGTCGCTGGCATCATGTGGGATGCCAGCATAAAGGTGCGATATGCCAAAGGTGGGGGTGGCGGCATCCAGATATGGGCGGAGGGTACGAGCCTCTTCGGCATTGGCCGCAATGAATATCATGTCGGCGGGATTGGCATTGATCTGTGCTTGTAGTTCTGTTGGACTGCTGCTCTCTGCTGCTGCGAGTTGCAACGTGATTTGCCCGCCAGATGCATTCCACTTATCGATAAATGCCTGTGCCATACGCAAGGCGAGACCATTGCCACCAATGACCACGGTAGCCGTCTGCATACCCAGGCGCTGCGCCATCTGAACAACCTGAGCAACTTCTAATTCAAGTGGAAGTCCGTAAATATGCAGTGTGGCTGGATATTGTCCATTATCCGTAGGTTGGTTGAGGGCAAGTGTGAGCACAGGTAATTCTGGTTGCTGGCTCAGGGCGGTGGCTTCATCACGCGTTAATGGGCCAAGTACCATCTTGACGCCATCGCTGACGGCTTGCTGGTAGACGCTGACAATGGCTTCTTTATCACCGGTGGTGGCGTAAAGCTTAAGCTCTCTCTGATCCCCGGCTTGTTGTTGGGCAGCCGCAAAGCCTTGCTCAATTGCATCTGCTGCGGGATAGTACATTTCGGTGGAAAATGGCAATATCAAGCCTATTTTGTCGCCTGGCTCTGCCATGGGAGTTGTTGTGCTTGTCGCCGGGCTTGGATGCCTTGTCAGCAATTCCTCGCTAAAACCCAATGCTGCGGGATGTCCTGGGTAAAATTTCCCCCAGTTGCTGAGGGCATTACTATCTTGCTCTTTGGCTGCCAGTGCCAAGTCGATCCAGCCTTGGACGTCGGTGTCCATGCTGTCGCCGCGCATCGTTACCAGATCGCTGGCTGGAAGCTGGCTCAGGCTTTGCCAGATCATTTCATGGTTTTGTTGCAGGCTCTGGGGCGTGTTGAGAAAGCGTTCGGCGGTTACGCGATGTTCCAATGAACGCATTGTATCCGGCTGGTTATCGTAGGCGACGGCAAGGCTTGCGTGTAAACTTGCGGCTGCTTCAGCATTCAGTGTTGGATTGGCTTTAAGTGGCAACAACAGGCGGAATGCCGTGTCGAAATCTTTTTCCGCAGCAGCGATGTTTCCAGCAAGTAATTTTGCATAGATGGACTGGCTGGGAATCAGATTGAGGGCAAGTTTCGCACATTCGGCATCAGTTTTCTGCAGGCAGATAATGCCATCATGAAAATGGGATTCTATAGAGGACTCGTTCTGGAAAGCAGGCGCAGCCAATGCGGCTCCTAGCAGAATCCATTGCAGACAGAGAAGGGCTAGTAGTCGTTGAATCATAGTGGGACATTATATGTGGTAGCCACGCCAATTGGAAACCTGCAGGATATAACCTTGCGGGCGGTGGATGTATTGAAGGCCGTGGATGTGATTGCGGCCGAAGATACCCGTCACACTTCAGGCTTGCTCTCGCATTTCGCCATACAGAAAAAATTGCTTGCGGTGCATGAGCACAATGAGCGCAAGGCGGGTGAGCAGCTGCTCCTGAGGCTGCAGGCCGGAGAATCGGTTGCGCTGGTCAGTGATGCGGGTACGCCCGGTGTAAGCGATCCGGGTGCTGTCGTGGTGGCAATGGCACAGGCGGCTGGTATCAAGGTTGTCCCTGTGCCCGGTCCTTCTGCCGTGATTGCTGCGCTGTCTGCAGCAGGCATTGCGACACCGGGTTTCCGCTTTCACGGTTTTTTACCGGCTGGCGGCAGTCAGCGGCGTGCCGCATTGCAAGCGCTGGCAGAGTCTGTTGTGACGCTGGTGTTTTACGAGGCACCGCATCGTGTGCTTGATAGCGTGCAAGATATGGCCGCCACGCTGGGAGGCGAACGTGTGTTGACGATTGCGCGTGAGCTGACCAAGACATTTGAAACCATACATCGCTTGCCATTGGCAGAGGCCCGGGCTTGGCTGGAGGAAGATGCCAACCGCCAGCGCGGCGAGTTTGTGCTGCTGGTGGAGCCCGCTACGCCCAAGGAAACTGGCCCCGTTGATGCCGAGGCCGAGAGGGTGCTGAGGCTGTTGCTTGCCGAGTTGCCGTTGAAGCAAGCGGTCAAGCTGGCAACCGATATTACTTGTGCGAAGAAAAATGCGCTTTATGAGCTGGCATTGAGTCTTAAGCAAGCAGAATAGTATCAATGATTATTTAGTTTAGAGAATTACATGACCACGACGATTACGATTACACGTCCCGACGATTGGCACCTGCATTTGCGTGACGGTGCCGCCTTGTCGGCAGTCCTGCCGGATGCCGTGCGGCGTTTTGGGCGCGCCATTGTCATGCCCAACCTGCGTCCGCCAGTGACTACCATTGAGTTGGCCCTGGCCTACCGCGAACGTATCTTGCAAGCATTGCCCGATGGGTCGCGCTTCGAGCCGTTGATGACCTTGTACTTGACCGACAATACCAGTGCGGAAGATATCATCCGTGCCAAGGCAAGCGGTGTGGTGCATGGCGTCAAGCTTTATCCGGCAGGTGCCACGACCAATTCGGACTCGGGGGTGACCAACCTCGGGCATTGCGTCAAGGCGCTGGAGGCCATGGAGAAGCACGGGGTTCCCTTGCTGGTGCATGCCGAGGTGACCGATGCCAATGTGGATGTGTTCGACCGCGAGCGGGTATTCATCGAGCGCAATATGATCCCGTTGCTGGAGCGTTTCCAGGGATTGCGGGTGGTGTTTGAGCACATCACGACCAGGGATGCGGCAGAGTTCGTTGCCCAGGCATCCGGGAACGTCGCTGCCACCGTCACGGCACACCATCTGCTCATGAATCGCAATGCCATGTTCAACGGAGGCATCCGTCCGCACCATTATTGCCTGCCGGTACTCAAGCGCGAGGAGCATCGCCTGGCCTTGGTTGCGGCGGCGGCCTCCGGCAATTCCAAGTTCTTCCTGGGCACTGATAGCGCACCACATCCGAAATCCGCAAAGGAAGCGGCTTGTGGTTGTGCCGGCATGTATACCGCGCATGCCGGGATCGAGCTTTATGCCGAAGTGTTTGACGAGGCTGGCGCGCTGGACAGGCTGGAAGCATTTGCAAGTTTCCATGGGCCGGATTTTTACCGCCTGCCGCGCAATGCGGACAGGATCACCCTGGAAAAGAGCGCATGGGAAGTGCCGGCAAGCCTGCCGTTTGCTGACGATGAGCTGGTGCCCTTGCGCGCAGGCGGCACAATCGCTTGGAAGTTAAGGGCATGACAATATAAAGATAAAAGGCCCATTGTATTGGGCCTTGTTATTTGTATTGGCGCAGGCAGGTTATTGGATTTTTCGTGCTTTTCTCCTGCGTGCCGAATAAGCCAGGATGCCGAGACCCAAGCCCATCAAGGCGTAGCTGGATGGTTCAGGAACGGCTGCCACCACGGTGCGAGTGAAGGCGCACTGCGGGCAGGTAGTGGCCAGGTCATAGGAAACCTCCCTGGCCTGAATTGTCCAGCCATTCTCATCCAGCTTCAGCTCGCCGTTTTCATCATAGTCATCCGCCGTATATCCAGCGAAATTCAAGGTGAATCCTGCGCGATAGAACTCGTAGGTGTCTGCTGCCACCGGGCCGTGGCTGGGGGTGAATACGCCAAAGTTATAGTCTATGCTTTCGCCCGGCGCGAGGGCCAGATCAATATTCCATAACTCTTCGCCGCTCAGTAATTGGTTGTTGAAGTCGAAGTTGTACGGAGGGCCGTCACTGCAGCTGGCGGTGAATGTGCCTGAGCATTCAAACCAGGTATTCAGATATATATGTTCGATATGGACGAATTCTAGCGTGTTGAATGCCGGATCCCAGTGATTGGCCAGTTGCTCGTTTGCAAATTGGAGCCAGTTGTTTAGGTTTTCTGACCGGGTGAAGTTTAATGAGTCTGAATCATCATTCAGTGTCAGCCGGACATTGACGACGGCGCTGTCAGTGCTGCTGATGCTGTCGTACGGTTGCAGGTAGGTAAGCGTGCCCTTAAGTTCGGCATGACTGTTTGCCGAGAAAAGCGTGGTTATAGCAATGGCTGCCATGTAATACATTGATTTCATAGTTGATCTCCCCGTTAATATTAGACCGCCTCGCTGAAAATATACTTAAATATGAGGCGGGGAAATAGGCCGAAAGGACTAATCATTTGAGGATAAAGTGGAGGGAAATATAACAGGACTGGTAGAATGCATGCCGAAGCTGGCCAGGCAGCCGCCGCTCACTTAGTGAGGGGAGGAAAGTCCGGGCTCCAGAGAGCAGGATGACGGCTAACAGCCGTACGCCGTGAGGCGAGGAACAGGGCCACAGAGACGAGTAAGCCGCAAGGCGGATGTGAAACGCGGTAACCTCCATCCGGAGCAAGGCCAAATAGGGTAGCGATAGCGTGGCTCGCGCTGCTACCGGGTAGGTTGCTTGAGCCCATGAGCAATTATGGGCCTAGATGAATGGCTGCCGCCTGCTGCGAGGCAGGAACAAAACCCGGCTTATCGGCCAGCTTCTTTTTTATTTTTTACTATTCCATGATGGGTTTTCTCCCATCTTTGCTTTCTTGCTAATTATTCTCCCACCAAGATTCAACTACCTCTTAATTACTTCTCATAAAGCACTTTCATATAGTTTGCTATCTCCTTATTTTTTAAGGATAAAAATTTTCCAGCAAAAATCATCTAAGTCATTGTCCTGTAAAGGAAAAATCACCAAAAAGCGCTTGCGTTGCCTTTTTTTTTTATCTATAGTGGGCACTAGTGGAGAAAAGTGGGGTTTTGTGGGTAATTGCCAGTCGAAGTTGATTGCTCATCTCCGAAGGCTGGCGATCCCTTATCCACTTTTTGCATTCTTGCTGGACTGCGTGTGAAGCAGTCCCAGTATCTAATAAAGGGGCCTCATGTTTCGCGGTGCGACATCTTTGAATATGGATGCCAAAGGCAGGCTGGCTGTGCCAGCCAAGCACCGTGACGCCTTGCACTCTCAAAGCGAGGGCAGTCTTGTCCTTACCGCTCACCCTCATCGTTGCCTGCTGCTTTATCCACAGCCAGCATGGGAGCCCATCCAGTCAAAAATGATGGCCTTGTCCAGCTTTGACCGGCAGTCCAGTGCCTTGCAGCGACTGCTGGTGGGGTTTGCCGAGGATATTGAATTGGATAGTGCTGGCCGTCTGCTGGTTTCTCCCGTATTGCGGGAATTTGCAGGCCTTGAGAAGCAAGTAATGCTGGTGGGGCAGGGCAGCCATTTTGAATTATGGAATATGGATGCCTGGCGCGCCCAATTGCAGCAGGTGATGGCGGCAGAGGACATGATCCTTCCTGCCGAGCTGGAGGGCTTCTCGCTGTGAGTGCGGGTTTGACCCAGGTACCGGCTCCCCAGGTTTTTCAGCATGTAACGGTTTTGTTGGATGAAGCAGTGGAAGCGCTGGCGATCAAGCCAGAAGGCACTTATGTGGATGGCACCTTTGGCCGCGGTGGCCACAGTCGCAAGATTTTGCAGCAACTGGGCAAGGGTGGGCGATTGATCGCAATGGACAGGGATATTGCTGCCATCAGTGCCGCCTCTGATATTGCCGATGCACGTTTCACGATAGTTCACAGTCATTTTGCCGCAATTGGCGAAGTGCTGGCGAATCTCAATATTAATAAGGTTGATGGTGTTCTGCTGGACCTGGGTATTTCATCGCCGCAAATTGATGAAGGCGAGCGCGGTTTCAGTTTTCGGTTTGATGGTCCGCTTGATATGCGGATGGACCAGACTCACGGCCAAACTGCAGCTGACTTCATTGCAAATGCGACGGAACAGCAACTTACGGGGGTTATAAAAGAATATGGTGAAGAACGGTTTGCTAAACAGATTGCAAGGGCGATTGTTGCGCAGCGCGCAGGAGGGGTGGGCATCTCCACTACCGGACAACTTGCCAAGATCGTGGCAGGGGCGGTCCCCAAAATCGAGCCTGGCCAAGACCCGGCGACGCGCACCTTTCAAGCTCTACGGATTTTCGTCAATCAGGAGCTTGAGGAATTGTCGCTGATCCTTCCTCAATGCTTGAATGTTCTGGCGCCTCAAGGGCGGTTGGCGGTCATCAGTTTTCACTCGCTGGAAGACCGTATCGTCAAGCGCTTTATCCGTGCAGAGCAGGACAGGGACGACCTGCCTGCCAATTTTCCTGTGCGTGCCAAGGATTTGCCGCAACCGCGCATGCTGGCTGTGGGTAAAGCGATCAAGCCCAGCACGCTGGAGGTGAAGCGCAATCCCCGTTCACGTAGTGCGGTGCTGCGGGTGGCTGAAAGAACGGGCGTGCTCTAGATATGACCAAGCTTAATCTCATCCTGTTTCTTGTGCTGATAGTGACTGCGCTAGGCGTGATCACGGCTCAACACAAGGCGCGCAAACTCTATATAGAGCTGCAGCAGCAACAGGATGCATCCAAACTGTATGAGATTGAGTGGGGGCAGTTGCAGCTGGAGCAAAGTACATGGGCCATGCATTCTCGCATTGAGCAGATTGCTGAAAAACGCCTGAATATGCAGGTGCCTGAAACGAATCGAATTCAGGTGGTGGCACCATGATACGCGCTGCACGCCTGGGCTCTGCTGCCAAGTCGCGGGTTGTAGTCAAGATGCCGACCTGGCGCCGTCGTATCTTGCTCATTGCCGTGTTGGCAGGCTTTGCTGTGTTGCTTGGACGTAGCGTCTACCTGCAAAGCATGCACAAGGCTTTCCTGCAGCAGAAGGGCGATGCGCGATACAGCCGCATGATTACGTTGCCTGCACATCGTGGCAAGATCACTGACCGTTTTGGCGAGCCGCTGGCAATCAGTACACCAGTCGAGTCTATCTGGGCCAGCCCTCCCGATGTGAAGGCTGAACCAGAGCAACTGGTGAAATTAGCCACCCTTCTCAAAATCAAGCCGGATGTCATCACGAAAAAACTGGTAAATAATCCGCGCGAATTTGTCTATATCAAGCGTCGTTTGCCACCGGAACTGGCTGCACAAGTCATGCGCCTGCATATTCCCGGGGTGTTTACGCAGCGGGAATACCGTCGCTATTATCCGGCAGGGGAAGTGACCGCCCACCTGGTCGGGTTTACCGGGATTGATGACAATGGCCAGGAAGGGTTTGAGCTTCATTCCCAAGGCTGGTTGTCTGGCAAGGCCGGTAGCCGCCGCGTGATCAAGGACAGGCAGGGGCGCATTGTCGAAGATCTGGAAGCAGTCAAGGTGCCGCAGGATGGACATGACCTGGCCTTGTCCATCGATCGTAAAATCCAGTATCTCGCTTATCGCGAGCTGGCTGCCGCCGTGGAAGAGCACAAGGCGAAAGCCGGTTCAGTGGTGGTGCTGGATGCCAAGACTGGCGAAGTGCTGGCTATGGCCAATCTGCCTAGCTACAACCCGAATAATCCGGTCAATATGGCTGGGCGCTCGCGCAACCGTGCCATTGTCGACATCTTTGAGCCAGGCTCCACACTTAAGCCGTTTACAGCGGCGGCAGCCCTCGATAGCGGCCGTTACAAGCCGGAAACGCTGATTGAAACTTCGCCAGGCGCCATGCGCATCGGCTCAGCTACCATCCGGGATGCACACCCGCAAGGGCTGCTGACAGTGGCACAAGTCATACAGAAATCTTCCAATGTGGGCTCGGCCAAAATGGCCTTGAGCCTGGAACCGCATTATCTCTGGAGCATTTTCAATCAAGTGGGATTTGGCAGCCCAACCCGCATAGGTTTTCCTGGCGAGGCATCAGGCAAGCTGCGCAATTACAAGACTTGGCGGCCGATTGAGCAGGCGACCATGTCTTATGGGCACGGTATCAGTATGACCCTGCTGCAACTGGCGCGTGCCTATACTGTTTTTACCAATAATGGCACCTTGTTGCCCGTATCCCTGCTCAAGCTGAAAGAGCCACCAGTAGGTCACCAGGTCTATACCCCTGCTACTGCCAACCACCTGAAAGACATGATGGAGACTGTCATCCAGGTCGGCGGTACAGCACCAAGGGCCCAGGTGCTGGGTTACCGGGTGGCGGGCAAGACCGGTACTGCGCACAAGCCTGGTGTTGGCGGTTATCAGGCCAATCATTATGTATCGTCTTTTGTCGGCCTGGCACCGGCTTCCAATCCTCGCTTGATTGTTGCTGTCATGATCGATGATCCGGGTGCAGGCAAGTATTACGGCGGCACGGTGGCCGCGCCAGTATTCAGCAAGGTGATGTCAGGTGCCCTGCGCATGCTGGCCATTCCGCAGGACGCGCCAAACAATAACGTGGTGATTCCGGTAGACGATATTCCTGAAATCAAGGAGGTAGTATGAGTCTGCTGGGTCTTGAGCACATCACACTTGATCGCAGTCATTTCAGCGCAATCACCGCCGATAGCCGCCAGGTGCATCCGGGCAGCGTGTTCCTGGCATTCCCTGGTGAAAAAGCTGATGGTCGTCAATTCATAGCCCAGGCTATCTCACAAGGAGCAGCAGCTGTGCTGTGGGAACGTGAAGGATACGACTGGGATGCGCGATGGGCATTGCCAAATCAACCCGTGAGTGGTTTGCGCCAGCAGGCCGGCAATATTGCAGATGCGTTTTATGGTCGTCCGTCACAGCAGCTATGGATGATAGGTGTCACCGGTACCAATGGCAAAACTTCTTGTGCCCACTGGTTGGCACAAGCGTTCACTTTATTGCAGCGCAAGACCGCCGTGATCGGTACCCTGGGCAATGGTTTTCCTGGAGCGTTGTCTGCTGCTGTCAATACGACACCTGATCCCATTTTGCTGCATGGCATGCTGGCGGACTATCTGGCCCAAGGTGCTGTGGCGGCTGCCATGGAAGTATCGTCGCATGGCCTCGAGCAAGGCCGCGTGCATGGAGTGCATTTTGATGTAGCCGTGCTGACCAATTTGACGCGCGACCATCTGGACTATCACGGTGACATGCATGCCTATGCCGATGCCAAGAAAAAGCTGTTTGCATTTGAAGACTTGGGGCACGCCATTCTTAACCATGACGATGCCTTTGGTCGTCAATTGTCGGTGGAACTGGCTGAAACAGGCAAGCATGTATTGACCTATGGCCTGGATAGCGGCGATGTGCGCGGCACCCAGCTTGCTTTCAATGAGTCGGGCCTGCAAATGCAGGTAAATACGCCTTACGGCAATGCTACGGTCGAGGCGGCAGTGCTTGGTCGTTTCAATGCGTATAACCTGCTGGCGGTACTGGCCACGCTGCTGGTCTCAGGCGTTGAGCTCAATCGTGCTGTGGATGTGCTTGGGCAGATTATTGCCGCACCCGGCCGTATGCAACAGCTGGGCGGTAAACAACAACCCCTGGTGGTGATTGATTATGCCCACACGCCAGACGCCTTGGAGAAGGCGCTGGCCTCCCTGCGCGAGCAAGCCCCTGGCCGCCTGGTTTGCGTTTTCGGATGTGGCGGAAATCGCGACAAAGGTAAGCGCCCACTGATGGCGGAAGTGGCTTCTAGCCTGGCAGACGAGGTTGTTGTGACTTCCGATAATCCGCGCGATGAAGATCCGACGCAGATTATTGCAGAAGTGGTGGCTGGCTTGAAAGGGGCTTATCAAATAGAGCCGGACCGGGCTCTGGCTATTACCGCAGCGATCAATACTGCCCGTGCAGGTGACGTGGTGCTGGTGGCAGGCAAAGGGCATGAGGACTACCAGGAGATCGAGGGGGGTCAGTATCCCTTCAATGATGCACAAATTGCGCAACAGGCGCTCAATGCATGGCAGCGCGGAGGTGCGGCATGATGCGTTTGTCTGAAGCTGCTATCGCTACTAAAGGCCAGGTATTGGGTAATGATGTGTTATTTAGCAGCGTGGGCACCGACAGCCGTAAGCTTGAGCCGCAGCAATTGTTTATCGCTTTGCATGGTGACAGGTTTGACGGGCATGACTATGTCTCCCAAGTGCTGGAGGGTGGGGCTGCAGCTGTCATGGTGTCTGACGATTCAGCCCTTGCCCGTCCAGCGTTGCTGGTGAAAGATACCCGGCGGGCACTGGGTGACCTTGCCGCCTGCTGGCGCAGCAAATTCAAGATTCCCCTGGCCGCGATTACTGGCAGCAATGGCAAGACCACGGTCAAGGAAATGCTGGCAGCCATATTGCGGGTAGAGGCCGGTGCAGATGACAGGGTGCTTGCTACCCAGGGCAACCTCAACAATGATCTTGGCCTCCCGCTGACCCTCTTGCGCCTGCGGGGCGAGCATCGTTTCGCCGTGACTGAAATGGGCATGAACCATTTTGGCGAGATCAGTTATCTCACCAATATAGGCAAGCCGGACGTTGCGCTGATCAATAATGCAACCTCTGCGCATCTCGGCGGGCTTGGGTCTGTAGAGGGCGTTGCCCACGCCAAGGGTGAAATTTTCGAGGGCCTGGCAGATAGCGGCATTGCCGTCATCAATGCTGATGATGTCCATGCCTCCCTTTGGCAATCCTTGGCGGCCAAACATCAAGTCGTGACATTCGGTCTGGACGATACTGCGGATGTATATGCGCAATACGAATTAAAGGCCGATATTTCCGAGCTGGTTATTCATACGCCTAAAGGCACAAGCGCCGTCACCCTGCCTGTGGCTGGCCTGCACAATGTACGGAATGCTCTGGCTGCAACTGCGGTAGCACTTTCCATGGGCGCTTCACTACTGTCAGTCAGTACGGGTCTCACAGGTTTTGCCGGGGTCAATGGCCGTTTGCAACGCAAAACCGGGCTTAATGCGGCCGTGCTGATAGATGACACCTACAACGCCAACCCGGCCTCAATGCATGCTGCAGTAGATGTATTGAGCCAGCAGGCCGGTCGGCGTCTCCTGATCATCGGTGACATGGGAGAGCTTGGCGCGGATGAACAACAACTGCATCAGGAGCTGGGTGCTTATGCACGGCAGGCAGGCATCCAGCGTCTTTTTGCATTGGGTGACCTCAGTCGCAATACGGTACTTGCCTTTGGTGATAGTGCCGGCCATTACGGTTCTGTGGATGAGCTGGTTGCTGCGGTCAAGCCATGGCTGGATGCAACAACCACTGTGTTGATTAAAGGATCGCGCTTTATGCGTATGGAGCGGGTCGTGGCCTTGCTGCAAGATGAAACGGAGAAACCATAATGCTACTGGAACTTGCCCGCTGGCTGGCGCATGATGTGCGCGGCTTCAATGTCTTCAATTACCTGACGCTGCGTGCAGTGTTGGCAACCTTGACTGCACTGGCGATTTCATTCCTGGTTGGCCCTGCACTGATCCGTAAACTGACGCAATACAAGGTCGGCCAATCAGTGCGGGATGACGGCCCCCAGACCCACCTGGTCAAGGCTGGTACGCCGACCATGGGAGGAGCGCTAATTCTTGTCGCAATCGCTGTTTCCACCCTGTTATGGGCTGACCTTTCCAACCGCTTTGTCTGGGTGGTGCTTTTCACCACGCTGGGTTTTGGTGTGATTGGCTGGATTGATGACTGGCGCAAAGTGGTATATCGCAATCCCAAAGGCCTGTCAGCCAAGGCCAAGTATTTCTGGCAATCCTTGATTGGCATCAGCGTGGCGGTATACCTGTTCCATACCGCCAGTGTCCCAGCAGAAACCGAGCTGATCCTGCCGTTTATCAAGAGTTTTGCCATACCGCTGGGTGCTGTCAGTTTTATCGTACTGACCTATTTTGTGATTGTCGGTACCAGCAACGCCGTCAACCTGACGGATGGCCTGGATGGCCTAGCGATCATGCCGACCGTGATGGTGGCCAGTGCGCTGGCGGTATTTGCCTATGTTGCAGGTCACCTCTACTTTTCAAAATACCTAGGTGTGCCTTATGTGCCCGGTGCCGGTGAGTTGACCGTGTTCTGTGCTGCGATTGGTGGAGCCGGCCTGGGCTTCCTCTGGTTCAATGCCTATCCAGCCGAGGTGTTCATGGGAGATGTGGGGGCGCTGGCACTTGGTGCTGCGCTCGGCACTGTAGCCGTGATCGTGCGTCAGGAAATCGTCCTGTTCATCATGGGTGGCGTGTTCGTGATGGAGACTATCTCCGTCATGTTGCAGGTAGGTTCATTCAAGCTCACCGGCAAACGCATATTCCGCATGGCGCCGCTACATCATCACTATGAATTGAAAGGCTGGAAAGAAACGCAGGTGGTGGTGCGATTCTGGATCATCACCATGATGCTGGTTTTAGTAGGCCTTTCAACATTGAAGCTGAGGTAAGACATAAACAACATGCTGCAACTCAAAGACAAAAACGTATTGGTGCTGGGGCTGGGTGATACCGGCCTGTCAGCATTGCGCTGGCTCAAGCGCCAGGGCGCGTTGCTGTCTGTTGCAGATACACGCCTGGTCCCTCCAGGATTGGAGATACTGCAGCGTGAGCTGCCAGAAGTGCCGATTTATCTGGGGAGTTTCAGTCAGGAGAGTTTTGCCGGGGCCGATGTCATTGTGGCAAGTCCAGGGGTTGCATTGGCTGAGCCGCAAATCCAGGCAGCTATCCAGCAGGGTATCCCGGTGGTGGGCGATGTTGAATTGTTTGCGCAATTCCGTTCGCCCGCGGCAAAGCTGATTGCCATTACTGGTGCAAACGGCAAGAGCACGGTGACTAGCCTGGTAGGTGAAATGTGCAGGGCAGCAGGCTTGAAGACAGTGGTTGCAGGCAACATTGGCCTACCGGTACTTGATGCCATCAATGACATGGCAGACGTCTATGTTCTGGAGCTTTCCAGTTTCCAGCTCGAAACCACACACTCGCTGGTGGCAGACGCTGCAACTGTATTGAATATCAGCGAAGACCACATGGATCGTTATAGCGGCCTGCGTGATTACGCCGCGGCGAAGGCACGCATATTCAGCAGCCTGGGTGTGCAGGTACTCAACCGTGAGGATAGCTGGAGCAAGTCCATGGCTTTGCCTGGCAGGCATATCATCAGTTTTGGTACGGATGCGCCAGTTTTCGATAATGATTTTGGCCTGGTATCGCATGCAGGTGAACAATGGCTGGCACAAGGCCAACAGCGGCTGCTGAAGATGGCTGAGCTGAAAATCGCTGGATTGCACAATGCAGCCAATGCCTTGGCGGCATTGGCGTTATGTCGCGCCCTGGCATTGCCATATGATCCATTGATTGCCGCATTGCGCCAGTTCAAAGGCTTGCCGCACCGTGTGGAGTGGATAGCCGAAGCCGGTGATATTGCCTTCTATGATGATTCCAAGGGCACTAACGTGGGCGCCACCTGCGCTGCGATTGCAGGCCTGGAGCGCAAGGTGGTACTGATTGCCGGTGGTGATGGCAAGGGGCAGGATTTTTCACCGCTAATTGGCCCTGTCAGCAGCAATGCACGTGCTGTTGTCCTGATAGGCCGAGATGCTGGCACAATCGCTGCTGCCCTGGCCGGAACCGGGGCTGAACTTGAGCATGCCGCCAGTCTGGAGCAGGCAGTAGAGCAGGCATATGCCCTGGCACAGCCGGGCGATGTTGTATTGCTTTCCCCGGCTTGCGCCAGTTTCGATATGTTCCGTAATTATGTGCATCGTGCCCAGGTCTTTGTGGCGGCAGTTCAAACCCTTGTTGCAAGGGAGTCACAGCCATGATGTATATGCTGAGCGGGCGTGAGCGCATTGCCCCTTCATCGCCTTATGACCAAGCCTTGGTTTGGGTCACCCTGATTTTGCTGGGTATAGGCCTGGTCATGGTCTATTCAGCCTCTATCGCCCTGGCAGAAGCAGACAAGATGACTGGCCACCAGCCAACTTATTTCCTGGTGCGTCACTCCATTTTCCTCGCCATCAGCCTAGCTGCCGCCTTTGTGGTTTTCCAAGTGCCTACACGCATGTGGCAGAAAATGGCGCCCTACTTGTTCATGATGGGGCTTGCCATGCTGGTGCTGGTCCTGATTCCTGGCGTGGGCCGCAATGTGAACGGCAGCCAGCGCTGGCTTTCATTGTTCGTGATCAACCTACAGCCGTCGGAATTTATGAAGCTGTTTGCCGCTATTTATGTGGCGGATTACACCATACGCAAAGCCGAGGTGATGGACAGTATCAAACGTGGCTTCCTGCCTATGGTGGGTGTGATGGTGGTGGTGGGCTGGCTGTTGCTGCGCGAGCCTGATTTCGGCGCTTTCAGTGTGATCGTTTCCATTTCAATGGCTATCCTCTGGCTTGGGGGCATCAATGGTCGCATCTTTGGTGGGCTGATTGCCCTGCTGCCAGTTGCAGTGATTGGCTTGATCTGGAGTTCACCATACCGTATGCAGCGCGTGATCGGTTTCATGGATCCCTGGGCCGACCCATATGGCAAGGGCTATCAGCTTTCCCACGCCCTGATCGCATTTGGCCGTGGCGAATGGCTGGGAGTCGGGCTGGGTGCCAGCGTTGAAAAACTGCTTTACTTGCCGGAAGCGCATACTGATTTCCTGATGGCCGTCATTGCTGAGGAACTGGGTTTTGCTGGCGTCCTGGTGGTAATCGGCTTGTTTGCCTGGCTCATCATCCGTGCCTTCCGCATTGGGAAGGAAGCCGTCAATAACGAGCGTTACTTCTCTGCCTTGCTGGCACAGGGAATAGGAGTCTGGATAGGCGTGCAGAGCATCATCAATATCGGCGTGAACATGGGTGTGCTCCCCACCAAGGGCCTGACCCTCCCGCTGCTCTCGTTCGGCGGCAGCGGCATCCTGGCCAACTGCATCGCGCTTGCCATCCTACTCAGGATTGATTGGGAAAATCGTCGGCTTCAGAAGGGGTTGCCAGCATGATGCTTCGAGGGATTCACCAGCATTGTCAGGCGCTTGTTTCAGCGAAGGCTGATCTGCGCCATCAGGTTGAGCGCATCGGTCGTCGCCAAATTCTTTCTTCTTTCTCCACAGTATTTTTGTCAGTGGAGGTGCTGCATGGTTAACAAAACCCTCATGGTGATGGCTGGCGGCACTGGTGGACACGTCTACCCGGCAATGGCGGTAGCTGATTACCTGCGCGCCCAAGGCTGGAGGATAGTCTGGCTGGCGACCGAGGGAGGCATGGAAAATCGCCTGATAGAAGGCAAGGGATACGATGTTTCGGTGATTCGCATGAAGGGCGTGCGCGGTAACGGCATCAACCGCTGGTTGATGTTACCGATGCAGCTGGCAGTGGCGATTTCACAAAGTTATGGTGCATTGCGCCAATACCAGCCTGGAGTGGTATTGGGCATGGGAGGTTTTGCTGCATTTCCAGGTGGTGTAACAGCTTGGCTGTTGCGTCGTCCATTGGTGATTCATGAGCAGAATTCAATTGCCGGATTGACCAACCGCAGTCTGGCCAACTTTGCCAAACGAGTGCTCGCAGCCTTTCCTAGCGCATTTGGCAATAAGGCACAGTTGGTCGGTAACCCTGTACGGAAGGAAATCACCCAGGTTGAGGCGCCAGAGCAGCGTATGGCGGGCCGTCAGGGTCCGCTACGCCTGCTGGTAGTGGGTGGCAGCCTGGGGGCGCAGGCACTGAATGAGGTGATTCCCCAAGCACTGGCAAGGCTTCCGCTTGAACAACGTCCGCAGGTCGTGCATCAGGCTGGCGTGAAACATATAGAGCAGTTGCAACAGCATTATCGCAATGCGGGGGTCGAGGCGGATACACGGGCGTTTATTGCGGATATGGCAGAAATGTACGCATGGAGCGATTTGGTCATTTGTCGTGCAGGTGCTTTGACTGTGGCGGAATTATCCGCAGCAGGCGTCGGCAGTGTGCTGGTGCCTTTCCCATATGCCGTGGATGACCATCAGACGTATAACGCGGCCTATCTGGTAGAGGGAGGCGCCGCATTGTTGGTACAACAAAAAGATTTAACCATAGGCGTGATTTTGGACATTCTTAAAGATATGAACCGCGACAGGCTGCTGGACATGGCGCTCAAGGCGCGTGCGCTGGGCAAGCCACAAGCAACAGCCACTGTTGCCAATATTTGTGCGGAGGTGGCGCGATGAAGCACAAGGTCAAGAACGTGCATTTTGTCGGTATCGGCGGTTCAGGCATGAGCGGCATTGCTGAGGTGCTGCTCAATCTGGGCTTTAGCGTCAGCGGATCCGACCTTGCCGATAACGCGATTACGCGCCGCCTGGCAGGCTTTGGCGCTACTGTGCGCAAGGGCCACGCGGCAGAGTATCTGGGCAGTGCCGATGTAGTGGTGATTTCCAGCGCGGTCAAGGATGACAATCCTGAAGTGGCGGCGGCGCGCGAGCGCAGCATCCCCATCGTGCCGCGCGCATTGATGCTGGCTGAACTGATGCGCTTTCGCCAGGGGATTGCGATTGCGGGTACCCACGGCAAGACCACGACTACCAGCCTGATTGCCAGCATCTTGGCTGAAGCCGGCATGGATCCGACATTTGTCATTGGCGGCCGGCTGGAAGCCTCTGGCAGCAATGCGCGTCTGGGAACCGGTGAATTTATCGTGGCAGAGGCCGATGAATCCGACGCCTCTTTCCTGCATCTGACCCCTATCATCTCGGTAGTGACCAATATAGATGCAGACCACATGGACACCTATGGCCATGATTTCGAACGGCTTAAGGGCGCGTTTGTCGAGTTCCTGCAACGCCTGCCATTCTACGGCATGGCAGTGGTCTGCATAGATGACCCGAATGTGCGTGCCATCCTGCCGCAGATTTCCAAGCAGGTGATGCCGTACGGCTTTTCCGAAGAAGCCCGGATACGTGCCAGCAATGTGCGGGCTGAAGACGGCAAGATGCATTTCACGGTGAGCCGCATCAATGGGGCGACTACCACGTTTGATGTCACGCTCAACCTGCCGGGCAATCATTATGTATTGAATGCACTGGCCGCAATTGCCGTTGCCAGTGAGCTGAATGTACCGGATGCCGCCATCATCAAGGCATTGGCAGAATTCAAGGGAGTGGGGCGCCGTTTTGAGCGTTACGGCGAAGTGCAGGCCAGGGATGGGGGTACTTTCACCCTGATCGATGATTATGGCCACCACCCGGTTGAAATGCAGGCCGTGATTGCCGCGGCCCGTGGCGCGTTTCCCGGGCGTCGCCTGGTACTGGCCTTTCAGCCTCATCGTTATACGCGGACGCGTGATTGCTTCGAGGATTTCGTCAAGGTGCTTTCCAGCGCAGATGTGGCCTTGCTGACAGAAGTTTATTCCGCTGGTGAGTCACCTATTGTTGCCGCGGATGGGCGTTCTCTGGTGAGGGCGGTGCGCGTGGCGGGCAAGGTTGAGCCGCTGTTTGTGGAAACGACCAATGAGTTGCCGCAGGCAATCCTGGATATGGCGCGAAGTGATGATGTGGTCATTGTCATGGGCGCTGGCTCTATTGGCCAGGTGGCTGCAAAAACCAGGGAGCTTGCCCAGTGATGGCGCAACGCGAACCCGGTTCAGGCACTTTGTTGCTGAACGAACCATTGGCGCGTTACACCAGCTGGCGTGCAGGTGGTGCTGCCGACAGGCTTTACATTCCAGCAGACCTGGATGATCTGGCGAATTTCCTCGCTGGCTTGGGGAAGAGAGAACCCGTCCAGTTTATCGGTCTGGGCTCCAACCTGTTAATACGGGATGGAGGCGTGCGGGGCACGGTGATATTGATGCATGGCGTACTGACTGCGCTTGAAATGGACAACGACATGGTGTTTGCCGAGGCCGGTGTCACATGCGCCAAGCTTGCCAAATTTACTGCGCGCCAGCATAGGCATGGTGCCGAGTTCATGGCGGGCATCCCCGGTACCGTGGGCGGGGCGCTGGCAATGAATGCAGGCTGCCATGGCGGTGAAACCTGGGATGTGGTGAATCAGGTGCTGACGATAGACCGCCAAGGCCAGCTGCATGCACGCAGCAAGGCAGAATTCCGCACTGCCTACCGGCATGTGGAAATGCCAGCGGCAGATGAATGGTTTGTCGGCGCGTGGTTTGTATTGGAAGAAGGCGATGCCAGCGAAGCGGAACTGAAAATCAAACAATTGCTGGCAAGGCGCCTGGCCACCCAGCCATTGAACCTGCCAAATGCAGGTTCGGTATTCCGCAATCCGGCGGGCGACCATGCCGCTAGGTTGATCGAGGCCAGTGGGCTCAAGGGATATCGCATAGGCGGTGCGCAAGTGTCAGAAAAGCATGCCAACTTCATCGTTAATACAGGTGAAGCCAGTGCTGCCGATATAGAAAACCTGATTGCGCATGTGCGTGAAACAGTGAAGCAGAAACAGGGTGTGGAATTGCAACAGGAAGTCAGGGTAATTGGAGAGTGGGCATGAGTAGTCAGTTTGGCAAAGTGGCTGTGCTGCTGGGTGGTAAGTCCGGTGAGCGCGCGGTATCGCTCAATAGCGGTGGCGCAGTATTGGCTTCTTTGCAACGTAGCGGCGTGGATGCGCACGCATTTGATCTGGCCGAAAAACCTTTGCATGAGCTGGCAGCATTTGATCGTGTATTTATCGCCCTGCATGGCCGCTATGGCGAGGACGGCACTATCCAGGGCGCATTGGAATTGATGGGGATTCCCTATACAGGCAGCGGTGTCATGGCATCCAGCGTGGGCATGGACAAATGGCGTACTAAATTGCTGTGGCGCTCAGCCGGGATAGTGACGCCGGATTTTGAGCTGGTAACCGCGAACAGTGATTTTGATGCGATAGAGCGGAGGTTGGGTTTGCCCTTGTTTGTGAAGCCTGCCAATGAAGGTTCCAGCATAGGTATCAGCAAGGTGAAACAGTCGGGCGCGCTTAAAGCCGCTTATGAGCTGGCTGCTCAATCTGACCCGTTGGTAATTGCGGAACAGTTTGTCGGCGGTGGTGAATATACGGTAGGCATTCTGGGAGATACCGCATTGCCGATAGTCCGTATCGTGCCTGCCAATGAGTTTTATGACTATGAGGCCAAATATCTACGGGACGATACGCAATATATCTGCCCGTGCGGATTGCCTGCCAAGCAGGAAATGCAGATCCAGGCCGAGGCAATACAAGCATTTCGCACCATAGGCGGCAGTGGCTGGGGCCGGGTGGACTTCCTCATGGATGAGGCTGGCAAGCATTACTTCCTCGAGGTGAATACCTCGCCAGGAATGACGGACCATAGCCTGGTACCGATGGGTGCGCGGGCTGCGGGGCTGGATTTTGATGCGCTGGTGTTGAGAGTGCTGGAGTCTGCACATGTGGGATAAGCCGCGCGTCCTCAACTGGATCGCGAACTTCCTCAATGCATTGGCGGCCGTGATGTTTTTGTATGGCCTGGTGTACGTGGTGGTGCACTTGCCTATCTTCCCGCTGAAGGAAGTGCGGGTGGAAGGACAGCTGGAACATGTGACACGGGAGCAGATCAAGTTGATTGTGGACCGTCATTTGCAAGGCAATTTTTTTACGGTAGACGTGGTCAAGGCACGCGATTCCTTCCAGAAGCTGCCGTGGGCTCGCAAAGTGAGCGTGCGCAAACGCTGGCCCGACAAACTGGAAGTGGTAGTGGAAGAGCAAAAGGAACTGGCACGCTGGGGCAATATTGCGCTGGTCAATACCTATGGCGAATTGTTCCATGCCGCATCAGACAGTGATTTGCCGGTGTTCTACGGGCCGGGTGATGGTGTGAAGGAAGTAGCGCAGTACTACGGAAAATACAGCCAGATATTGGCAGGGGTGAACGGTATGCGTATTGCGCAATTGGCGCTGACACCCCGTCGTGCATGGCAGATTAAAACAGACAAGGGGCTGGTGATAGAACTGGGCCGGGAACAGATGGAAGAGCGTTTGCAGAAATTTGCGGGTGCGTACAGCCAGACATTGGGCGGATTGAAAGTGGGCATCAGTTACGCCGATTTACGCTACCCGAATGGCTTTGCGGTACGCAAGCCTGAAGTGGCAGTGCCCAAACGAGAGACAGGGGCAGCCTGAGTAACATGGAAAATTGGAGAGATAAATGAGCAGGGTGAGGGAAGATAAAAATCTCATTGTCGGGCTGGATATTGGGACATCGAAGATTGTTGCCATTGTCGCTGAGTTGCAGCCAGAGGGCAGCCTCAAGGTCATCGGCCTGGGACAGAACACTTCGCGCGGCCTGAAAAAGGGCGTCGTGGTGAATATAGATTCCACGGTGCAGGCGATACAGCGTGCGCTGGAAGAGGCTGAGCTGATGGCGGATTGCAAGATCAGTACCGTGTTTACCGGCATTGCCGGCAGCCATATCAAGAGCCTCAATTCGCATGGCATGGTCAAGATCAAGGATGCCGAGGTGACACAGATGGATGTGGACCGTGTAATCGAGACCGCACGTGCAATCGCGTTGCCTTCCGACCAGCAGATCCTGCATATCCTGACCCAGGAATTCATCATCGATGGCCAGGAGGATGTACGTGAGCCATTGGGCATGAGCGGCATGAAGCTCGAGGTCAAGGTGCATATCGTCACTGGGGCCGTGTCGGCCGCGCAGAATATCGTCAAGTGCATCAAGCGTTGCGGCCTGGAAGTGAGCGATCTCATCCTGCAGCCGCTGGCTTCCAGCATGGCTGTGCTGACCGACGATGAAAAGGAACTGGGTGTTTGCCTAGTGGATATAGGAGGCGGCACGACCGACATTGCCGTGTTCAAGCAGGGCGCGATTCGTCATACCGCAGTGGTGCCCATCGCTGGCGACCAGATTACCAATGACGTTGCCGTGGCTTTCCGCACGCCAACGCAATCTGCCGAGGAAATCAAGATCAAGCATGGCTGTGCATTGCGCCAACTGGCCGACCCGCGTGAAGTGGTCGAGGTGCCTGGTGTAGATGGGCGTGATCCGCGCCAGCTGTCGGTGCAGACCTTGGCCGAGGTGATCGAGCCGCGGGTAGTTGAGCTGTATGAATTTGTGCTCGGCGAGCTGCGCCGCAGTGGCATGGAGGAAATGATTGCCTCCGGCATCGTGATTACAGGCGGTTCTTCCATGATGAAAGGCATGGTGGAGCTGGGTGAGGAGATATTCCACATGCCGGTGCGCTTAGGCATGCCGCGTTATGTGGGAGGGTTGTCCGAGGTGGTGGGAAATCCGCGTTACGCCACCGGAGTGGGTTTGGTCCTGATGGGCAAGCAGCAGGTGGAACGGCAGTTCCAGGGCCAGATGGAATCCAATTCTTTCAGTCAGGTGTTCAGCCGCATGAAGAGTTGGTTCCAGGGGAATTTTTAGTAGTAAACATGAATGTGTAGTGTGTTGCAGATTTTTTCGAGTTTAGGCAGACGTAACTTAAGGAGGATTTAACATGTTTGAGATTATGGACAGGGACTCACAAGAGGCCGTGATCAAGGTGATAGGCGTGGGTGGTTGCGGCGGTAATGCTGTTGCCCACATGATTGCCAAGGAAGTCGGCGGCGTGGAATTTATTTGCGCCAACACTGATATGCAGGCGTTGAAGAAGAGCCAGGCCAAGACAGTCCTGCAAATCGGTACTGACATTACCAAGGGCCTTGGTGCTGGAGCACGTCCGGAAATCGGCCGTGAAGCCGCGCTGGAAGACCGTGACCGCATTGCCGAGATCATTGATGGTGCCGACATGCTGTTCATTACCGCCGGCATGGGTGGCGGTACTGGTACGGGCGCAGCCCCCATCATCGCCGAAGTAGCCAAGGAAATGGGCATTTTGACTGTAGCTGTCGTCACCAAGCCTTTCTCTTTTGAAGGCAAGCGTACCAAGGTGGCGCAGGAAGGCCTGGAAGAACTTTCCAAGCACGTGGACTCTCTTATCATTATTCCCAATGAAAAGCTGATGCAGGTGTTGGGTGAGGATGTACCTTTCCTGGATGCGTTCAAGGCGGCGAATGACGTGTTGCACAATGCGGTTTCGGGTATTGCCGAAATCATCAATTGCCCAGGCATGGTGAACGTCGACTTTGCAGACGTGCGCACCGTGATGTCTGAAATGGGCATGGCGATGATGGGCTCTGCAACTGCCACTGGTAGCGAACGTGCCCGTATTGCGGCTGAACAGGCGGTTGCCAGCCCGTTGCTGGAAGACGTGAACCTGGCGAATGCACGAGGTGTTTTGGTTAACATTACTGCCAGCACTTCCTTCAAGATGAAGGAATACTATGATGTCATGAACACCATCAAGGAGTTCACTGCCGAAGACGCCACCGTGATTGTGGGCAATGTGTTTGATGAATCCATTGGTGACGGACTGCGCGTGACCATGGTGGCCACTGGCCTCAACGGTGTTGTCAACCGTCGTCAGCAAAAGCCGGAGCTGCGTGTCATGACGCAGGTGCGCGATGGTACGACCAACCAGCCCATGTACGTAGGTGGCGTAGATGAAGAAGGCCCTGCCGTATTCAGCTCCAACGGCCGTCGTGCACAGGTTGAAGCCATGAAGATGTCAGGCGTGGAGGAATACGACATTCCTGCATTCCTGCGCAAACAGGCTGATTAAGTAGCAAGCTGTAAGCTGGATAGGTTGCCCGTATGGGGACTTTGTGGATGATGACGCCTGCCATGGCAGGTGCAGCCAGCGTGTTATAATCAGGCAATTGAAAACGAATGAGGGCTCTCGAGAGAGGGGGCGACAGTGCTTAAACAAAGAACACTGAAAACGACTATTAGTGCCACCGGTGTGGGATTGCACTCGGGCGACAAGGTTACCCTGACCTTGCGGCCGGCCGCGCCTGATACCGGGATTGTATTCCGTCGGGTCGATCTGCCCGATACCGCGGAATTCAGGGTGCAACCTCATCTCGTTACCGATACCAAGCTCTGCTCCGCACTGGATTGCGGCGGTGCAAGGGTTGCCACGATTGAACATCTGATGTCTGCACTTGCCGGGCTTGGCATAGACAACATCCATATTGAGCTCAATGCGGGTGAAGTGCCTATCATGGACGGCAGTGCCGGGCCTTTTGTCTTCCTTCTGCAACAGGCCGGCATTGTCGAACAGCCAGCGATGAAGAAATTCATCCGCATCAAGAGAACCGTGGAATATCGCGAGGGTGACAAGTGGGTGCGTTTTGACCCTTATTTTGGCTTCAAGCTGGATTTCACCATTGATTTTGACCACCCTGCCGTGGAACATACTGGGCAGAAGGTGTCCATTGATTTTGCCGACAATTCCTATATCAAGGAAATCAGCCGCGCACGCACCTTCGGTTTCATGCATGAGGTGGAAGCTTTGCGCTCCATGGGGCTTGCCCGTGGCGGCAGCCTGGATAATGCCATTGTGCTGGATGAGTATCGCGTACTGAACACTGACGGCTTGCGTTATGACGATGAGTTCGTCAAACACAAGATGCTCGATGCGATCGGCGATCTTTATGTATTAGGGCATCCGCTGATAGGTGCATTTAGCGCCTTCAAGGCCGGCCACTATATGAATAATCAACTGCTGCGGACCTTGCTCGCCGATGCCGATGCCTGGGAATATGCCACTTTCGACAAGTTTGAAGAAGCGCCGGGGGCATTCCAGACACCGATAGGCGTGCCGCCAGTGTTGCAATATATATAACCATGCTGGTCTTACGTATTCTCTTGGTGCTGGGGCTGATTTCAGTCGCGGTATCAATGGGTATCTACATTATTTCAGGTGACAAACGTTACCTGAAATTCACCTGGCAGCTGATCAAGTTCACCCTGGTCATGCTATTGGTGGTGGCGCTTGTCATCGCCATGGGCCGCATCATTCTCTATTAGTTTCAGGCGACATCAGCCATTTATCAGAATGGCTATGCTATGCTTGATTGAGCTTCATGGAGTCAGGTAATACAAAATGCAGTTGAGAGAGGCTAACACAAGCTGTATAGCAGCACGCAGCAATACAGGAAATGCAGCAAGTATGGCAGGCAACTGCGTCACATTTGCTGGGTTTCTGTTGGCCATCTTCGGCCGGATGATAGTGGCGGCTGCTCTTTTTTGCAGCTGCACGCTGTGGGCGGCAAGCCCGGATGACCTTTTCGTCAGCGCCCGCAATGCCTATAACTCCCGTAACGTTACAGTACTTGCCGAGGCTGCACAGAAACTGCAGGCACAGCACCATGTGCTGGCGCCCTATGCCGATTACTGGTTAATGCTGCTTAACCTGAGCCAGGCCGACAACCAGACCGTACGCAGTTTTCTTGACCGTTATGCCGACTTGCCCTTTGCCGACCGCGTGCGTGGCGAATGGCTCAAGGCACTGGCCCGCAGGCAGGATTGGCAGACCTTCTTTGATGAGTACCCAAAATTCAAGCGCGATGACGCTACTGTCAGTTGCTATGCGATTGACGCGGGTATTCAACAAGGTCTTGAGGCCGCGGTACTGGATGGCAAGACTTTGTGGATGACCGGCAGTGAGCTGCCAGCCAATTGCGAGGCTGTATTCGACCGCCTGCAAAAGGGCGGGGTTTTGCGTGAAGAGGATATCTGGGCGCGTACCCGCCTGCTCTTGCAAGGTTCCAAGATCACGGTTGCCAAGACCGTGCTGCAGCGTATGCCTAATTTTGACAAATCCAGCCTGAAACTGCTCGACCGGGTGTACCAGAATCCACAGCAGGTGCTGGAGAAACGCCAGGTTTCCTTCAAGAGCCGCCTGGGTAAAGAACTCAATCTTTACGCGCTGGAACGCTTGAGCAAAAGCCAGCCAGCGTTGGCGCTGGATATATGGGAAAAAGTCCATACTAATTTTGACCCTGCTGATCGTGACTATTTCTGGGGGCGCTTTGCAGTACATGCCGCACGCAAGCATGATCCACTGGCGTTGGCCTATTACGACCGTGCCGGCAATATTGTACTGGACAAGGATCAGCTTGAGTGGAAAGCACGTTCTGCCTTGCGCAATGGCGACTGGAAAGTCCTGCAATCCACCATTGCCGAGATGCCGGAAGCCCAGCAGGATGAAGGGGTGTGGCGTTACTGGAAGGCGCGTGCACTCAAAGAGCAAAAGCAGCTGGTGGCTGCAAACCTGATACTCGTCAGGTTATCCAAGGAAAACAATTATTATGGTTTGCTGGCCGAAGAGGAGATGGGGGATGTGGTGACCGCTCCTCCCGCTTTTTACAAGGCAACCCCAGAAGAAGTGCGTGTTGCCTTGGCATATCCCGGCATACAGCGCTCGCTGGCATTGCGGCGCCTGGATATGCGCTGGGAATCCAGGGCGGAATGGGTTTACGCCACCAGCGATTTTGACGACAAACAGCTGATCGCAGCGGCTGAAGTGGCCTTCCGGGAAGGCTGGTATGATATTGCCATCAGTACTGCAGACCGAACCAAGTTGCTGCATGACTTTGCTTTGCGCTATCCCACACCATACCGTGACATGATGCAGGGCTATGCTGCCGAAAACTCGCTGGACGAAGCTTGGGTGTATGGACTGATTCGGCAGGAAAGCCGCTTTGTCAGCTGGGCCAAGTCTTCCGTTGGTGCCTCTGGCCTGATGCAGGTGATGCCAGCTACCGCCAAGTGGATAGCTAAGCGGATAGGGATGGGCCATTACGAGCCTTCCATGATCAACCAATTGGATACCAACCTGAAGTTCGGTACGCACTATCTGCGTTACACCATGGACCAGATGAACGGTCAGCCGTTGATGGCGACAGCTGCCTATAATGCAGGCCCGGGGCGTCCCAAGCGCTGGGCTTCGAACAAGCCACTGGAAGGTGCGGTATATGCTGAAACCATCCCTTTCAGTGAAACGCGTGATTATGTGAAAAAGGTGCTGGGCAATTCTTATTACTATTCCCAACAGTTGGGGACCAGGAAGCTGACGCTGAAGGAGCGTTTGGGCGTGGTGCCTGGTGTAGGCAGCGCAGTCAGCGCGGAAGAGGATTGAGGCAAAGTGATAACACTGCCGCCTTGGGAGAAGGTTTGGCCGTGGCTTGGTGACATACTAATAAAGTAAGGACTGTATTTGATGCAACGTATCAGACAAATATGTGTATTGGGTGGCTCTGGCTTCGTCGGCAGTGCTGTTGTGCAACGCCTCAGCACTGCGGGATACGACGTGAAAGTGCTAACGCGCAGGCGCGAAAGCAGCAAGCATCTGATCCTGCTGCCCAACGTGCAGGTGGTGGAATGCGATATTTTCAACGATACCGCGCTTTCCGGCCACATACATGGCCAGGATGCGGTGATTAACCTGGTGGGCATATTGCATGAGTCAGGCAATGCAACATTCCAGTCCCTGCACGTCGATTTGCCGCGCCGTGTGGCTGATATATGCTGCAAGCAGGGTGTCGGCCGCCTAGTGCATATGGGCGCCTTGAAAGCCAGCAGCCGCGCCAGGAGTGAGTACCTCAAGTCCAAGGCGGCCGGTGAGGCAGCAGTCCTGGCCAGGTCTGGTGAGATCCAGGTTACGGTGTTCCGGCCCTCGGTGATCTTTGGCCGCGGCGACAGTTTCCTCAGTTTGTTTGCCAGCCTGGTCAAAATCTTGCCGGTGATTGCCGTTGCCAAGCCCCAAGCCAGGTTTCAACCTATCTGGGTGGAAGATGTGGCGCATGCTTTTGTCAGCACGCTGGAAAACATCAGTACTTATGGCCGTGCTTTTGATCTGGGTGGGCCTCGTGTCTATACGTTGAAGGAGCTGATCGAGTTTGTTGCCTTCATTCTGGGCAAGAAGCGCCGCATCATTTCGCTCAATGACAGGTTTTCCTACTATCAGGCATATGCCCTGGAACTGATGCCCATCAAGCTGATGACGCGCGACAACCTGTTTTCGATGGAAGTCGATAGCGTTTGTGATGGGGATGTGTCCAACCTGTTCGGTATACAGCCAACAGCACTGGAGTCCGTGGCTGCAGAGTACCTGGCTGGCGACACGCCCAGAAGTGCGTATGACCGTTTCCGTAGCTTGGCCGGGCGTAGTTTCAGCAAGCGGTAGGGGTATGGACATTTTCTCGGTGGGCGGTGCCGTACGGGATGAATTGCTGGGCCTGCCGGTCAAGGACCGTGATCATGTCGTGGTTGGCAGCACGCCGGAGGAAATGGTGGCTTTGGGCTATCGTCCTGTAGGGAAGGATTTCCCCGTATTCCTGCATCCCCAAACCCATGAAGAATATGCCCTTGCCCGTACGGAGCGCAAGACTGGCAAGGGATATAAGGGTTTTCAGGTACATGCCTCACCTGATGTCACCCTGGAGGAAGATCTCGCGCGCCGCGACCTTACTATTAATGCCATAGCCCAGGATCAGGCTGGAAAATTGATAGATCCTTATCATGGCGTGGCTGATATTGAGGCGAAGCAATTACGCCATGTCAGCGCTGCATTTAGTGAAGACCCAGTACGTATCCTGCGGGCAGCACGCTTTGCAGCACGCTTTACCGAATTCACCGTGGCAAATGAAACCATGCTGCTGATGAGGCGGATGGTGAATGAAGGGGAAGTGGATGCCTTGGTGCCAGAGCGTGTCTGGCAGGAATTGGCCAAAGGCTTGATGGAGTCCCGTCCCAGCCGCATGTTTGATGTGTTGCGCGAATGTGGGGCATTGCAACGCATATTCCCCGAGCTGGACCGCCTGTTCGGTGTGCCGCAAACTGCAAAGTATCATCCTGAAATAGATACTGGCATCCATATCATGATGGTGATTGATTATGCTGCCAGCCAAGGGTTCTCGCTTCCTGTCAGGTTTGCTGCCCTGACACATGACTTGGGCAAGGGCACCACTCCTGCAGAGATACTGCCAAGACACATAGGGCATGAAGAGCGCGGCATGGATTTGCTCAAGGATGTGGTCAAGCGCTTGCGCGTGCCCAACGATTGTAAGGAATTGGCGCAGGTAGTGGCCAGATTTCATGGCAAGGTACACCAGGTCAATGAAATGCGTCCTGATACTGTGTTACGATTTCTTCTGGAAACAGACGCGATACGCCAACCGCAGCGTTTTCGCGATTTTCTCGCTGCATGCGAGGCTGATGCGCGAGGACGTACCAATTTTGAGCAACAGGACCTACCGCACTTTCAATGCTTGCTGGAAGTGCTGAATGTGGTGATGCAGGTGGATGCAGGCGCAATTGCTGCTGCCCAGAAAAATCCTGCCGATATCAAGGATGCAGTGTTTGATGCGCGGGTGGATGCAATCAAGCAGAATTTTGATTTCGCGAGTAAAACGATAAAAACGTGATGTAAAAGTATAAAGGCCAAAGGGGTTAACACTATTCAAGCGAATGGAGGACTGATAAAATGAGAATTGTTCTCAATAAATGTTTCTCAGCATTTCAGGGTTTCATGCGCAAAACACAACATAATCTGTTGCATAACTTTTATGCCAGCCATCACCAATGGCTGAGGGGTTGGCTGCGCAAAAAGCTTGGCTGCCCTGACAATGCTGCGGATATTGCGCAGGATACCTTTATCCGCATTCTGGGTGCGCAGCAGACGCGGCCAATTGATGAAATCAATGAGCCACGGGCTTACCTCACCACTATTGCCAAGCGCATCATGGTGGATTTCTTTCGTCGTGCCGATCTTGAACGAGCCTATCTGGAGGCACTTGCCCAGTTTCCAGAAGCCTTGCAGCCCTCACCAGAAGATAGGCTTGAAACCCTGCAACTGCTGCAGCAAATGGATAGCCTGCTGGCAGGTCTCAGTCCCAAGGCAAGAGCAGCCTGGTTGTACAGCCGTCTTGATGGCCTAAAGCATGCTGAGATTGCCGAATTGTTGGGAGTTTCTGTGCCGCGAGTGCGCCAATATCTTGCTCGTGCTGCGCGTCAGGCCTATACGTTGCGCTTTGGTTCGACGGAGAGCGTGAGTGCAGAAGTGTTGCCGATAACTCCGCTCGTTTCCCATGAGTAATGAGAACTTGCCAGTCTCCCAGCGCGTGCTGGACCAAGCCATAGACTGGCAATTGCGTATGAGTTCCGGCGAAAGCACGGAGCGCGACAATATTGCCTTGGACTTCTGGCTGTCAGCTCATCCTGATCATGCACGTGCCTGGCTTCAACTGGGCATGCTGGATGCCGCCATTGCCCCTGCACAATCTTCTACCCTGCGTTCCATCCTCACCAAACCGATTAAGGCGCGCCGTATCAAGCGTGGTGCCATTACTTTCAGCCTGGTATTGATGCTTGTTGGTACATTGGCAGCATTCAATCAGTATCAGCCTTTCAGTGGCTTGCTGGCGGATTACCATACGGCAACAGGTGAGCGCCGACTGATTGTCTTGCCGGATAACACGGTGATTCACTTGAATACCCGTACCGCGATTGATGTGGCATACGATGTGGATCAACGCGCCATCATACTGCACCATGGTGAAATCGAGGTGGAAACTGGTCATGATGAGGCTGAGTCACGCCCGATGGTGGTGCTCACATCCGTAGGCAATATGCGTGCCCTGGGCACCCGCTTTATTGTACGTACCCTTGACGATGGTAGTGCATTGCTCAGTGTGACCGAGTCTGCTGTGATTGCCCGTCCCGCGATATGCCGACCACAGCCAGCTGCCGAGTGTGATCCGCAGCAACTGGTGGAAGAAGGCCAGTCCATCATTCTGCATGACCATGAGTTATCTCCCATGCTGACCAGCCATGCCTATATGGATGCCTGGAAGGATGGCATGCTGATGGTGGAAAATGCTGCCCTGGAAGATGTGGTGGCGGAACTGGCACGATATCGTCTGGGGCGCATCAGGGTAAATCCAGATGTAGCGCGATTACGTGTGACTGGGACATTCCCGGTAGATGACACGGACTTTGCCTTCTCAGCCTTGGCAGCCGCGCTTCCTGTGCGAATTAGCAATATCGGAGGTTTCTGGGTGAGTTTTGATCCACCTAAAGAAGTTGGTTTTGCCCAGGCCAATCCCAGATAATCTAAACAAGAATTTTTTCACTTCCCCCTCTATCACTTTCTTAATCTTGTTCGGCAAACAAGGGAAAGCGTTTGCTTTTCCATTATTGATAAGGGGATTCACTTTGTTTGCTGTTCGTCCAGATTCTAATACTCAACATTGTGCTCAGTCAGTATCGATGCGACTCATGATATTGGCCGTCATGCTCGCAGTCTCAGTGCTTGACGTTACCACTCATTCCGCGATGGCGGCTGACGCCATAGAAAAAAATGACAAGCGCTACTACGATTTGCCAGCAAGTTCGCTTGCCGCGACCTTAAACCAAATAGCCCGAGAAACGGGTGCTGTGCTAACGGTGGACGCGACATTACTTGCCAACAAGAAATCAGCCCCGGTACGCGGTGATTTTACGCCACAGCAGGCATTGCAGCAGGCTTTGCTGGGTACTGGCTTGGCGCTGGTGACCACTGATATAGGCAGCTTCAGTTTGAAGGTGGCCGCTATTGCTGGTTCATCAACGCGTGCTGATACTTTGCCTGAAGTAAATGTGGTGGCAAGGGCGCAGAATGGGCGATGGACGACTACTACGGAAGGTACTCGATCTTATGCCTCCAACGTGGTCAGCATAGGCAAGGGTGAGTTGGCGCTCAAAGATATCCCGCAGTCGGTCAGCGTGCTGACACGCCAGCGCATGGATGACATGGGTATTACTGATTTGAGGGATGCCGCCAATACTGTAACCGGAGTGGTCGGTGTGGCGGGGGTTGGTCAGGGGATGGTGCTTTCATCGCGAGGTTTCCAGATTGATGCCTGGCAATATGACGGCGTTCCCATTCCGCGCAATACGTATGCACTGGGTAACTGGGGGGCCGAGGGCATGGTGTTTTTCGATCGCTTGGAAGTATTGCGCGGGGCCTCGGGGCTGCTGCAGGGAACAGGCAGCCCAGGAGGTGCTATCAACCTGGTGCGCAAGCGCGGACAATTGGAGAAAACCATCGTGATGACCGTTAAAGCGGGATCTTGGGATCATTATGGATTACAACTTGATGCGGGCGGGCCATTAAATGAAGAAGGCAGCCTGCGCGGGCGTATCGTCATCGATGAGGATCGTACGAAATCGTTTATTGATTATGTTTGGCAAAATACCCAGTCGCTGTATGCCGCGCTGGATTATGACTTGGGGCCCGATACCACGATCGGAATAGGCATCAGTAATTCGGATAGCGATTCACGTCCCATGATACGTGGCTTGCCTCGTTATCCCGATGGCAGCGATATCGGGTTGCCGCGATCCACTTACGTTGGCGCGGTATGGAATCGGGCCGAGATCGACCAGACCACGCTGTATGCCGATCTTGAACATCACTTCAATAGTGACTGGAAGGTTAAGGTTTCCGCATTGCGTATGCGGGAGAGAAATACCTCCGTACATCAACGCATGCATGGAGATGTCGCAGCCGATGGCAGCGGACTGACGTTCGCGAACTGGGCCACGGATTTCGACGCTACCAAGACTGGTTTGGATATGTATGTGCGGGGCCAGTTTGAGGCGTTTGCACTTAAAAATGAAGTGACCCTTGGCGCTAACTACTCGAAATACACTTCCAATGACATGTGGGCTCGTACTTTTACTCCCGGCGGCAATATTTTCGCCATCGATCACCACAGGCCTTGGCAGAATTATGCGTCCATTATGGCTGCTGGAGGCATTGATAGCTTTACCAATTACGATGTGAGGCAGAAAGGCATCTATGGTAGCTGGCGTATTAGGCTGACGGAGCCATTGACTGCGATTGTAGGAGCACGCACCAGTTGGTATGACTATTCTTATGCCAAGCCATCGACTAATTATGAGGCAGTCAATAATGTTGCCGGCGAGGTGACGCCCTATCTCGGGTTGGTCTACGCGTTGAATGATCAATGGTCTATGTACGCGAGCTATACCGATGTCTTTGAACCCCAGTCAGAGAGAAATTTAAGTGGAAAGAGCCTCGATCCGATTATCGGCTCCAATTATGAGCTTGGTATCAAGGGCGAATTGATGGGCGGACGGGCCAATGCTTCGCTGGCCTTATTCAGATATAACCATGAGAACCGGGCCGTGACCGACTATGCTTCTGGTTTTGCCTGCAGTGGAAGCTATTGTTCTGTTGCTTCAGGAAAGGTGCGTAGCGAAGGGGTGGAAGCCGAAGTGAGTGGCGAAGCGGTGGCTGGCTTTCAACTGGCGGCAGGGTATACTTTCAACACGACAAAGTTCATCAATGATCCAGTCAATGAAGGAAAAGTATTTAGCCAATGGACTCCGAAACATATGTTGCGGATATGGGCTAATTATCAGCTCCCTGGTGAATGGAGAAAGCTGAGTCTCGGAGGAGGGGTCAATGCACAAAGCTATACCTTGGGATATAACCGGGAGTATGAGGTGCCAGGGTTCTCGGTCTTGAATGCGCGCATGGCATACCAGGTTACGCCTGAAGTATTGTTGGCGTTAAACCTAAACAATATTCTGGATAAGCGCTATTACATTCCGGCATTCAATGAAACCAACGGTAATAACATGTATGGCACGCCTAGAAATGCCATGCTGACGTTGAAATATAGTTATTAGGACATATACGGATAGACGCCAAGTCTTTTAAAAGACTTGGCGTCTATCTACACTTTATTCTTCCAATCCATATAGCAGCGTCAATTGCTGCTGTACAAACTCCATGGGCTTGCGCTTGAAGCCGCTCTTGGCGAATTGGTGCCAGCGCCCAATCACGAAGCACAATAGCAGGTTGGCCTGCGATTCAGGGTCAAACTTGCGGCCGGTCTGCGTTTCGGCGATTCGCAGGCTTTGCTTCAAGGTAGACTCAATGCGATCAAACAGCTGGTTGATGCGGGTCTGCAGGCTGGCATCCTCATTGACAAGGGCATCGCCAATCAGAACGCGGGTCATGCCGTGATTTTTCTCTGCGAACAGCAACAAGATGGTGACAATGCGGCGTGCCTGGCGCAAGCCGTCGGTTTCTTCAGTAGTGATCTTGTTGATGAGGCCGAACAGGGTTTGTTCGATGAACTCAATCAGGCCATCAAACATTCTTGCCTTGCTGGGAAAATGGCGATATAGCGCTGCTTCGCTGACCTCCAGTTTTGCCGCCAGGGAGGCAGTCGTAATTTTTTCCCGTTTTGGGGATTCCAGCATTTTTGCCAGAGTCTCCAGTATTTGCTGTTTGCGTTCTCCGGGTTTAAGAGCCATGGTTTACCTCGTTATCTGGGCAAGATGTCGTAACACTTTGCGCTGTTATATGTTTTGTAAATTTGTGTTTTTGGCAAATCCAGAATGCTGGAAATGCGTGCATCGACATAGCTTGGCTTGTGCAGACGACTGGATACATGAATGGTTTTCATGCCCAGGCGCTTGGCGGTCATCAGCGCTGGCAGGCTGTCTTCCAGCAATATGCAGCTGCCTGGCTTGACCTTGAGCGCCCCCAGCAGATGCTGGAAGCCGCGCATGGCAGGTTTGGGATGGAAGCCAGAGGATTCCACACTGAAGACCTGCTCATATAAGTCGTCGATAGCGAGTAATTTTAACACTCTTTTGGCATAACTCATTGGGCCGTTAGTGAATACTACCTTACGGCCAGAGAGTTGCTGCAGCATGTGTCTCAGCCTTTTTACAGTTTTCACCATGGCTGGCAGTTGATCAAGTTGATGGGTCTGCTGCAGGAAATGCCGGGGGGATATCTGGTGATGGCGCATTAAGCCCTTGAGGGTGGCGCCGTATGTGTGCCAGTAGTGCTGGCGCAGCTGGCAGGCGGCGCTTTCTTCCAGGGCAAGCTCATTCATGATGTAACGCGTCATCTCTATGTGCAGATGCGGAAATATTTCCGCATCTGCATCATGCAAGGTGTTGTCAAGGTCAAAAATCCAGACCTGATCGCGCATCTGTGGAGTGTAAATGCGTGCTTACTTGGCGGTAATCAGCGTACCCACGCCAGCGTCGGTCAATACTTCCAACAGCAGGGCATGCTCGACACGGCCATCGATAATGTGCACGGACTTGACGCCACTGCGTGCTGCATCCAGTGCCGAGCTGATCTTGGGCAGCATGCCGCCGGAGAGCGTGCCATCTGCGACGAGGTCATCAATCTGCTTGGGCGTTAGACCTGTCAGCAGGTTGCCGGACTTGTCCAATACGCCAGGGGTGTTGGTGAGCAGGATGAGCTTCTCGGCGCCCAGGATTTCGGCCAGCTTGCCTGCCACGACATCTGCGTTGATATTGTAGGTTTCACCGTCCGCTCCTACACCGATGGGGGCGATCACGGGAATGAAATCACCACTGTCCAGAAACTGGATCAGGCTGGGGTCAATACCGCTGATTTCACCCACTTGGCCAATATCGATCAGGTTTGCGGGATTTTGCAGGTCTTGCACCAGCAGTTTGCGCGCATGGATGAAGTTGCCGTCCTGACCGGTCAAGCCTACAGCCTTGCCGCCATTGCGGTTGATGAGATTGACGATTTCCTTGTTCACCTGCCCGCCCAGTACCATCTCAACGATATCCATGGTTTCTTCGTCAGTAACGCGCATGCCCTGGATGAACTCGCCCTTTTTACCTAGCTTGTCCAGCAGTTCATTGATTTGCGGGCCGCCTCCATGGACAACGACCGGGTTCATACCCACCAGCTTGAGCAATACCACATCGCTGGCGAAACATTCCTTGAGATGCGGATCTGTCATGGCGTTGCCGCCATATTTGATCACGATGGTCTTGTCGAAAAAGCGCTTGATGTAAGGTAGCGCTTCGGCAAGGGTCTGGGCTTTCTGGGCAGCGGTGGTTTGGTTGAGCATTGACTCTCTCTGGTGAGCGTAAATGGGTAGGCAGCTATTTTAACCTGATTGATGTGAAAATCGTGCGTCCGAGTGACAAACTCGCTGTTAAAGCCCCACTCTGGCAGGTAGACTGCAATTTAATCTTTGAATAATTTCAGCAGTGTCACCGTCATGGATTGCTAAAAGGATGAAGCATGCCCAGTGATATAGAGATTGCCCAGCAGGCGAGTATGTCAAGGATCAAAGATATTGCCCTCAGGCTCGGGCTCAGTGAAGACTCTATCGAGAATTATGGACTCTATAAAGCCAAAATAGATCTGGCAGCGAACCCGGAATTGCAGTCCCGGCCTGATGGCAAGTTGATTTTAGTCACGGCGATCAGTCCCACCCCTGCAGGAGAAGGCAAGACTACTACAACGGTCGGCCTTGGGGATGCATTGAACAAGATAGGGCAGCCAACAATAGTGTGCTTGCGTGAGCCTTCTATGGGGCCTGTATTTGGCATGAAGGGAGGGGCGGCCGGGGGGGGCTACGCCCAAGTGGTGCCCATGGAAGACATTAATCTTCATTTCACAGGTGATTTTGCTGCCATTGCGCTTGCACATAACTTATTGGCCGCGATGATAGACAATCATATACACCATGGGAATGCCCTGGGGATAGATCCTCGACAGGTGAGCTGGAAGCGGGTGGTGGATATGAATGATCGCGCCTTGCGCCAGGTAGTCATAGGTTTGGGTGGCAAGGTCAATGGCCAGCCGCGCGAGGATGGATTTGATATTGTCGTGGCCTCGGAAGTGATGGCAGTGTTTTGCCTGGCGACTTCGCTGAAGGATTTACGGGAGCGCCTGGGCAATATCGTGATTGGATATAACTATGATGGACAGGCAATTACCGCGCGCCATTTGCAGGCACATGGCGCCATGACGGTATTGTTGAAGGAGGCGATCAAGCCCAACCTGGTGCAGACGCTGGAACATACTCCGGCATTCCTGCATGGCGGCCCTTTTGCCAATATTGCCCACGGTTGCAATTCTGTGATTGCGACTAGCACGGCGCTCAAACTGGCTGATTATGTGGTGACTGAAGCTGGTTTTGGCGCTGATCTGGGCGCAGAAAAATTTATTGATATCAAGTGCAGGAAAACAGGCTTCAAGCCTGATGCCTGTGTCGTGGTGGCTACCATGCGTGCGCTCAAGTATCACGGCGGGGTGGACGTGGCTGCACTTGACCAGGAAAATCTGCCAGCCTTGCAGGCAGGCATGGCCAATCTGGAAAAGCATGTGGAAAATGTTATTCGCCATTATGGTCTTTCATGCGTAGTGGCGATTAACCGGTTCAGCCATGATACTGATGCCGAGATAGCCTTGGTGCAGCGCCATATGCAACCCTTCGGTGTGAGGGTTGTGCTGGCTGAACACTGGGCCAAGGGCGGGGAGGGGGCAATCGAGCTTGCAAAGGAGGTGGTCAGGCTGGTTGAAGCTCGAGGTGCGGCCATGCGTTATGTCTATGACGATGCAGATGATCTCTGGAAGAAGTTACGTAAAGTGGCGACCAATATTTACGGGGCCAGTGATATTCATGCATCGCGCCGAGTCCGGTCCATCATAGACAAGCTACAGGATGATGGATATGGACATTATCCAATCTGTATTGCGAAAACCCAGTATTCCTTCTCAACCGACGCCTCACAGCGCGGTTTGCCGCACGAGCACGTGGTGACAGTCCGTGCAGTGCGCTTATGCGCAGGAGCCGAGTTTATAGTGATGATCTGTGATGACATCATGACCATGCCAGGCCTGCCCAAGGAACCTTGCGCCACCCGGATTGATATTGATGATAACGGCCACGTAGTTGGGCTATATTAGGAAGGGAAGATAAAATAAAAGCGGCAACCTGCCCGTTATTGCTGGGAAGATTGCCGCACCGGGGTAGGTGGTGAGGAAGCCTAACTAGACTTAGCCTTTCTTGCGGCGCGCTGCGAAACCAACCAATGCCAAGCCGCCAAGCATTAATGCATAAGCAGAAGGCTCAGGTACTGCGGCAGCGATCTGGTCAACCTGGAATGCGATGATGCTGCTGTGCGCATGGGTACCGAAAGAAATGGAATAAGAGGTAATCGGGTCACTGATGCCGCTCAAATCCCATGTGAAGTAGCCAATTGCTGCCTCGACAACTGGATTGCTGGGGTCATAGAAAGGTGAGCCTGGGTTGTCAATGGCATCTGTCAGGCTGAAAGTAGTAGCCGAAAGGAGTTGGCTGCCGCCGTTAAAGCTCAGGAATACGTCTGAAATTGCAGCATCAATACCACCTGCACCACCGAGAGAGTAGTTTCCACCAGGGTTGACATGGCTCTGGAATACGATGGAGCCCAGATCGGAAATCACGGTGCTATCCGAGACGGTAAATGTAGAATAAGGGCCCATGTATTCATAAAGACCGAAACTCGCAGGGTAGGCTGTGCCGGATGTGCGAGTAAGTTCTGCATCTCCAGCAGGGGCATTACTGACAACCCCATTTGTTATTGCTGTTACCCCAGTTGTGCCGGAACCTAGACGGGTGGCAATCAATTGGTTGAAGCCATCGGTAGAAAGAGAATCTGCGACATTGGTGAAATATTCGCTGGTGGCGGTGGCTGCTTGAGCGAACGAAGCTGTGGCAAGCAGACTTAGAACAAGAATGCCCTTGGTGTAAGCAAATTTCATTATTTTCCCCTTAAATGCTGGTTAGTGCCTGAGCACTATGAGCGTGAGCAGGCGATGAGAATAATCAATTAACGTAAATAAATATCATTTACACAATCGATTAATTAATAATAATTATTCTCATTTAAAAGGTCAACAGTAATTTTGGAGTTAACGGATAATTGCTGCGTACTCAGATGCGTTTGCTGAACACCTTGGAACGGCGTTGCAGGTTGTACAACTTCTGTTTTTCGCCTGGCAGTTTCTCTACATCAGTTTCTGTAAAGCCGCGTTCAAGAAACCAGTGTTCGGTGCGAGTGGTCAGGACAAATACAGATTTCAAGCCGAGTTCGCGCGCTTGTTCCTCGCAATAGCTGAGCAGCCGGTCACCGCGCCCGCCACGGCGAAATGCGGCGTGAATCGCCATGCACGCCAATTCTGCAGTTTTTTCTGAAGGGAAGGGATAAAGCGCTGCACAGCCGATGATCTTGCCGTCGTGCTCCATGACGTGGAACCGGTCAATTTCCATTTCCAGGCGTTCGCGTCCGCGTCTGACCAGTATGCCTTCGTTCTCCAGCGGCTCTATCAGTTGCAATATACCGCCGACATCACCGATATCGGCTTTGCGCATGGCTTCCAGCGAGGCCTCTGTCACCATGGTGCCTATGCCGTCATGGGTGAAGAGCTCCTGCAGGATGGCGCCATCGGTATGGCGGCTGATCAGGTGCGTGCGGGCGACGCCCTGGTCACAGGCGCGGACGGCTGCGGGAAGGTAATAAAGTTCATCTTCCGTAATATTCTGTCCGCCATTGTTCTCGCTATGGCGCAACAGATTCTTGGCTTTGTCAGCCGTCATTTCCCGTAACAATTCCCCACGAATATTGTGAACCCCGGAAGAGTCCATCAGGAAAATCAATTTATCTGCGTCAAGTGCAATGGCAGCGCTGGTTGCCACATCCTCCAGTGTCAGGTTGAATACCTCGCCGGTGGGGGAGTACCCTAGCGGCGAGAGCAGTACCAGCTCGCCATCGTCCAGCCGCTTTTGGATGCCGATGGCATCTACCTTTCGTACTTCGCCGGTATGCTGCAAGTCTACCCCGTCTCTCACTCCCAGTGGCTTGGCGGTAACGAAATTACCGCTGGCTACACGGATATCCGCCCCCGCCATCGGCGAGTTGATAAGCCCCATGGAAAGCAGGGATTCTATTTCAACACGTACTGCGCCATTGGCTTCCTTGACTGCCTCCATGGCCTCGTCATCGGTGACGCGCAGGCCATTCACCAGATGGGTCTTGATTTTGGCACGCTTCAGGCGGCTTTCAATTTGCGGACGTGAGCCATGTACCAGCACTAACCTTACTTCCAGGCTGGCAAGCAGGTTCAGGTCATGCGAAAGGGTGACGAACTGTCCGTCATCGACAACCTCGCCACCAAATGCAATGACAAAGGTGCGCCCGCCAAATGCATGGATGTAAGGTGCTGCCGCACGAAACCAGCGAACGAACTCCTGTGGTTGCTGCAGGGTTAGCCGTGATGTCGAGGTGGACTTGCCTGACTCGCTCTCGCTTTGAGCGTAAAGAAAGGCGGCACTGCAATCCAGTGCATTGCAAAGCTTGTGCAACATGCTTTCTGACACGCCTTGCGATCCGCGCTCAATACGGGACAGGTTGCCGCTGTTCGCATCTACTTTGCGTGCCAGCTCTTGCAGGGTCATATTGAGTGCCTTGCGGCGTTTACGAATGGCACTACCTAGGGACATGGCAAGAATCCGGTATTGTAAGGGGTTGCTGCTTTTAGGACATATTTAAATATAAATATGCCTTGAGTGCAAATAAAACTAGTGGCCGAAGTCACCCCAAAGTATTTGCATGGCCGCGAGAGCAGCCAGTGCGGCAGTTTCTGTGCGCAGGATACGTTTGCCCATACGGACGGTTGTAAATCCGTGGTTGGCGGCTAGTTCGATTTCCTCGTCAGTGAAGCCGCCTTCCGCGCCAATCAGGAAGCAGATATCACCAGCCGGAGGTGCCAGGTCTGTCAGCACTCTTTCAGAGCCTGGAGCGAGTGTGATGAAGGTGCCGGCGTCCGGCTTTTGCGAGAGCCATTCTGCCAGGGAGATTGGCATGGCAACTAGAGGCACTGTTGCCCTGCCGGATTGTTCGCAGGCAGAAATGACGACATTCTGCCAATGCTCCCGGCGTTTTTCTGCGCGTTCCCCGCTCAGTTTGATTACGCTGCGCCGACTGGCAATTGGCTGAATTGCCCTGACACCCATTTCCACGGCTTTCTGGATGGTGAAATCCATGCGGTCACCGGAAGAAATGGCTTGCGCTAGCGTGATGTTTAGCGGAGATTCGGTCTCTGCTGGTGCTGCAGAGAGTATGGTGGCATGTACACTATTTTTGCTCATGCTGGTGAATTCACTGAGGTAATTGTGCCCGTCCCCATTGAAGAGGATGGCCTGATCCCCTGCCTGCATACGCAGCGCGCGGCTGGCATGGACTGCCGCGTTGCCTGGCAGGTCTATGTGTGCTCCAGGGGAAAGCGGGTGTGGACAGTAGAAGCGTGGAGTGCTCATCGGTGTGCGGTGTTACTGTTAATATGAACGAGAATTCTAATTGAAGGAGAGTGGAAAATGGCAAGTCTTAATCCGCCAGTGTGTGATTTTGGCTGGAAAGCCCCGGACTTCAAGTTGCCGGGCGTTGATGGCAAGGATTGGGCTTTATCAGAGGTCAAGGGGGTGAATGGTACGCTGGTGATGTTCATCTGCAATCATTGCCCTTATGTGCAGGCCATCCGTGAGCGTTTGGTGTCCGATGTGCGTGCCTTGCGCGAGCTGGGCATCAATGCCGTGGCAATTTCCTCCAATGATGCAGTGACTTATCCTGATGATGCATTCGAGAAGATGGCGGAAGTAGCCCGTGAATTCCATTTTCCCTTTCCGTATCTCTTTGACGAAAGCCAGGAGGTTGCCAAGGCCTATGGTGCGGTGTGCACCCCGGATTTTTTCGGGTTTAATGCGCATCTTGAGTTGCAGTATCGCGGACGCTTTGATAACCAGGGACGTGTGATGGTCCCGGTTGAAAACCGGACACGCGACCTTTACCAGGCCATGAAGCTGGTGGCTGAAACCGGTCACGGCCCGGTTGAGCAAGTGCCTTCCATAGGTTGCTCCATTAAGTGGTTTAGCGAGGATAAATAGCCGACGTAAGTTTGTCTTTCAAAGACATTAATATTAATGCTGGTATTGCTGAAAAGCTTTATCTAAGGAATAATTACGGGCTAAATACCTCTGCGAAACTGTGGCTTGCAACAGTTTCAGCATCCTGTAGTTCCAAGGGGTTTTCAAAGAATTTGAGGTAAGGCTTCTTCCAGCCTTGTTGTGCTGGCGGAGCCTTTTTCTCTTCAACCGTAGGGAGATATGTATGGCAGCAACTCGTCAAGATTTAGCAAATGCCATCCGTGCGCTATCCATGGACGCAGTTCAGAAGGCAAATTCTGGACACCCTGGCGCACCGATGGGAATGGCAGACATCGCAGAGGTTCTCTGGAACCACCACCTGCGTCACAACCCAAAGAACCCTAACTGGGCTGACCGTGACCGTTTTATCCTATCCAACGGCCATGGTTCCATGTTGATCTACTCACTGTTGCACCTGACAGGCTATGATCTGGGTATCGAAGATATCAAGACTTTCCGTCAACTGCATTCAAAGTGTGCTGGTCACCCTGAGTATAGCTATGCTCCTGGTGTTGAGACCACTACTGGTCCTCTGGGCCAGGGCATCACCAATGCGGTTGGTTTCGCGATGGCTGAAAAGTTGCTGGCTGACCAGTTCAACAAGCCCGGTCATGAGATCGTTGATCACTATACCTACTGTTTCCTGGGTGACGGCTGCCTGATGGAAGGCGTTTCCCACGAAGCCGCTGCGCTGGCTGGTACTTGGGGCCTGGGCAAACTGATCGCGATCTGGGATGACAATGGCATCTCCATCGACGGTCATATCGAAGGCTGGTACACAGACGACACCGCTAAGCGCTTTGAAGCTTACGGCTGGCACGTGATTCCTAACGTTGACGGTCACGATGCTGCTGCTGTTGAAGCGGCTATCCAGGAAGCCAAGAAGGTTAAGGACAAGCCGACTTTCATTGCTGCCAAGACTATCATCGGCAAGGGCTCACCAAACAAGTCCGGTTCACATGACTGCCACGGTTCTGCTCTGGGCCTGGAAGAAGTGGCTGCAACCCGTGAAGCCATCGGCTGGCCGCATGAGCCGTTTGTTGTCCCGCAAGAAGTCTATGACGGTTGGGATGCCAAGGCCAAGGGTGACAAGCTGGAAAGCGACTGGAATGCCAAGTTTGAAGCCTATGCCAAGATTTACCCAGCTGAAGCTGCAGAATTCAAGCGCCGTACTGCTGGTGAACTGCCAGCTAACTGGAAGGAAGCGACTGACGCTTTCATCAAGGCAACCAACGAAAAGGCTGAAGCAGTCGCTACCCGTAAGGCTTCGCAAAACGCGATTGCTGCGCTGGCTCCAGTGCTGCCAGAATTCCTCGGCGGTTCTGCTGACTTGACAGGTTCCAACCTGACCAGCTACTCCGGTTTCAAGCACGTTGACGGCAAGAAGCCAGGCAACTACATCTCCTACGGTGTGCGTGAATTCGGTATGTTCGCGATCATGAACGGTATGGCGCTGCACGGTGGCTTGCTGCCATTCGGCGGTACTTTCCACATGTTCTCTGACTATGCCAAGAGCGCTCTGCGTATGGCAGCGTTGATGAAGCAGCGCACTATCGCTGTCCTGACACACGATTCCATCGGTCAGGGTGAAGATGGTCCTACTCACCAGCCTATCGAGAACACCGCTGGTCTGCGTTACATTCCTAACATGGATGTATGGCGTCCTGCTGATTCCGTTGAAACTGCAATCTCCTGGGTTGCTGCGGTTGAGCGCAAGAATGGCCCAACCAGCCTGGTGCTGAGCCGTCAGAACGTTCCTGGCGTCAAGCACGACGAGAAGCACTTCGACCTGATCCGCAAGGGTGGTTATGTGTTCTCCGACGTTGAAGGCAAGGCTGATGTCATCATCATCAGTAACGGTTCCGAACTGGATCTGGCTGTGAAGGCTGCTGCTGAGCTGAACGCTGCCGGCACCAAGGTGCGTGTGGTTTCCATGCCATCGACCAACGTATTTGATCGCCAAGACCAAGCCTACAAGGACAGCGTGCTGACCCCAGGCGTGAAGCGTGTAGCGGTTGAGGCCGGTGTGACCGACTTCTGGCGCAAGTATGTTGGTCTGGAAGGTGCTGTCGTTGGTATCGATACCTTCGGCGAATCCGCTCCAGGCGGCGTGTTGTTCAAGCACTTCGGCTTCACTGTTGAAAATGTAGTGAAGACCGTCAAGTCCGTGCTGTAATGACAGGTAGTAAATAAAAAAAAGGGGGCCAGTCATGCTGGCTCCCTTTTTGTTTTTGAAGACACAATCAGGACAGGGAAAACTCATGACAATCAAGGTTGGCATTAATGGCTTTGGCCGTATCGGCCGCATGGCATTCCGTGCGGCGATCAAGGATTTTACTGATATCGAAGTAGTGGCAATCAACGACCTGCTGGAGCCAGATTACCTGGCCTACATGCTCAAGCATGACTCTGTGCATGGCCGTTTCAACGGAGATGTTTCAGTCAGTGGCAACAACCTGATCGTGAATGGCAAGCCCATACGCCTGACAGCAGAGCGCGACCCTGCCAACTTGAAGTGGGATGAGGTCGGCGTGGATGTCGTGGTTGAATGCACCGGTTTTTTCCTGACTGAAGAAACCTGCCAGAAACATATTGATGCTGGCGCCAAGAAAGTGGTGCAATCTGCACCGTCCAAGGACGACACGCCCATGTTTGTGTATGGCGTCAATCATGATACTTACAAGGGGCAGGCGATTGTCTCTGCTGCATCCTGCACCACCAATGGCCTGGCGCCGGTGGCCAAGGTATTGAATGACAGTTTCGGCATCAAGCGCGGCTTGATGACCACAGTGCATGCAGCCACTGCCACACAGAAAACCGTGGATGGGCCATCCAACAAGGATTGGCGCGGTGGGCGCGGTATCCTGGAAAATATCATTCCTTCTTCCACCGGGGCAGCCAAGGCAGTAGGCAAGGTGATTCCGGCATTGAACAAAAAACTCACGGGTATGGCGTTTCGCATCCCGACTTCTGACGTATCTGTCGTGGACCTGACTGTTGAACTGGAAAAGGAAGCTACTTACGAACAGATCGTCGCAGCCATGAAGGCTGCTTCCGAAAGTGGTCCACTCAAGGGAGTACTTGGTTTTACCGATGAAAAAGTGGTGTCCACGGATTTCCGCGGCAATGCCTATCCTTCGATTTTTGATGCAGATGCAGGCATACAGCTGGATCCTACATTCGTCAAGGTCGTGGCCTGGTACGACAATGAATATGGCTATACCTGCAACATGATGCGCTTGGTGCAACACGTCGCGTCCTGAGCTGGAGAATATATGGCCGTAATCAAAATGACTGACCTGGACCTCAAGGGCAAGCGCGTATTCATTCGTGCTGACCTAAACGTGCCTGTCAATGATGGCAAAGTGACCTCCGATGCCCGTATCACTGCCTCTTTGCCTACCATACAGCAGGCACTTCAAGCCGGTGCATGCGTCATGGTGACTTCGCATCTGGGCCGCCCTGAAGAGGGTGTCTATTCCGCAGAAAACTCATTGCAACCCGTAGCCGATGTCCTGGCTGAGAAGCTTTGCAAGCCTGTGCGCCTGGTCAAGGACTGGATAGACGGTGGTTTTGAAGTGTCTGAAGGTGAAGTGGTATTACTGGAAAACTGCCGCTTCAACAAGGGCGAGAAAAAGAACGTAGAAGAAACCGCACGCAAATACGCTGCCTTGTGCGATGTGTTTGTGATGGATGCCTTTGGCACCGCACACCGTGCAGAAGCTTCCACCTATGGCATTGCACAGTATGCGCCAGTGGCAGCAGCAGGCAACCTGCTGGTGGGTGAGCTGGACGCACTCGGCAAGGCCTTGTGTGAACCAGCACGCCCCATGGTGGCCATCGTCGGCGGTTCCAAGGTGTCCACCAAGCTCACCGTGTTGGAAAGCCTGGCAGCAAAAGTCGATCAGATGGTGGTGGGTGGCGGTATTGCTAACACTTTCCTCAAGGCCGCTGGCAAGCCAATTGGCCGCTCATTGAGCGAAGATGACCTGGTGCCGACAGCACAAGCCCTGATCAAAACCATGGCTGATCGTGGCGCAGCAGTACCAATTGCAGTAGATGTGGTCTGCGGCAAGCAGTTTGACCCGGATGAACCTGCAGTACTGAAATCCGTGGACCAAGTACAGGCTGATGACATGATCTTCGACATAGGTCCTGAATCTGCCAAGCAATTGGCCGAGATCATCATGAATGCTGGCACTGTTGTCTGGAATGGCCCGGTTGGCGTATTCGAGTTCGACCAATTCGGCGAAGGTACCAAGACCATAGCCGAAGCCATTGCCAAAACCAAAGCTTTTACTTTGGCAGGGGGCGGCGACACTATCGCGGCTATCCAGAAATACGACATCTACGACAAGGTGTCTTATATCTCTACAGCAGGCGGAGCGTTCTTGGAGTTCCTCGAAGGCAAGAAATTGCCGGCCGTGGAAATTCTGGAACAGCGTGCCAAGGGTTAGTTTGCTGAATTGGTCTGATAATAAAGGAGCTTTCGGGCTCCTTTATTTTTGGTACTTGGCGACACAAAGCAAAGTGACTCGCCCGGTGAGGCGAAACCCATCCCTGCATAATGCCGCAGTAGTGATTGAGACTAACAATCTTTGAGTTCAAGGTACTAAGGGTTTAAAGGCAACAAATGGTCTTGCCCCTTGTCCGGCAGGATTTCCGCTACTTAGCGCAGCCAGACGGGACTAAAAATCAAGGCCACTTAATATCGCTATGCTCGCCCTTGATTGGTGTGCATATGGACTCTCAATGTAGGGATAAATTGCGTTTCTAAGGATATGACAACAAAGACGATTGATATGGCATACTTTATGTTAGCCATTGAAACCTAAGAAAATATATATGAACGAGCCAGTTAAAAAGGCCTTAGAAGCTTACACAAATCTACGGGAGAAACTTGGAAAACCACCGTCCTCTAGGCAGTTTTATAAGGACTTCCCAAAGAGGGAGCTTTTCAAAGTATTTGAGGGAGGCAATGCTTTTAGTCGCCTTCAAGAACTAGCTGGCGATTCTCCGAATCAATTTTCTTCTAAGAAGTCTGAGCTTCGAGAAATTCTTATTAATTGGGGAAAGTTGGCTCGAAAAACATTAAGTGAATACAATAAACTTCCTGTTTCTTCAGATTGGTCAATAAACAATCTTACTCCATCTATAAGTGGCATAGAGAAAAGCCACAAAATTAAATGGTCAGATATTCCGTTACTATTTTGCTCTGAATTTTCAAGTGTAGAGGAATGGGGTGATGTTTTATTCTCACTCCCAACTTCCGTTAATATCACAATAACTAAAGAATTGACTAATGAAGAATGCTTTGTTTACTTGATGAAGGATCTTCGTAATGGCTTACATAAAATTGGAATTTCTAATAACCAGGCATTCGCGAAAAAACTTTACAAAGTGAGCAGCCTAAAATCGACCTTATTGCCGCAAAGAAATACATTAATAGAAAGATTGCCTTAAATATGGAGAAGGCGCTTCATCAAACATATAGTCACAAAAGAAAACGTGGAGAATGGTTCCATCTTGACTCAGAAGATATCAGTGAAATCTCAATAACTTTGAACAATTGAATACCAATAAGTCATTTAGATGCCATATTTTCCAATCTTGGTCCGCGTAGGAAGTAATAACTAACAGGCATGCTACCCAGTTAAGCGGGGCGGTGATAGCGCTGGTGAATGCCGGGTTAGACGTGCGGCTCTATTTCTGGCATGAGTCTGCGCAAGACCTATTGCCCGTGCTGAGTTAAATAATAGGGGCAGACCACAATTTATTTGTATTGATAAATTGTGGTCTGTATTGCTAGGACGTTCCGCAAGAACCTGACTGGTCTGTTATCGGCCGCCTTCAGCGGCAGGACGAAAAGGCTGGATTAGCGCGGCGTCGGCGCGCGGCGCCAGCGGCGAGGCCCAGGCCGATGAGCATGAGTGCCCAGGTACTGGGTTCTGGCACTGCCGCTACGGGTGATGCCGTGACTACGAAATTATCCACCCAGCTATAACCGCTGCTGCTGACTGTGCCGGAACCATTGGGGTTGTTCCACACGGTCTTGGTGGTGCTGGTATCCACCAGACGGAAGTACACTGCCTCTTGATCGTTCAGTGCCGTGATCGAAGAAAGATCATAGGAGAAGTGGTACGCTGCATTGGGTGTGCCGACGCTGGTCCAGACCACTGTCGTGGAGGCGCCGTTCTCCAGTACTTGGTAGCTGGCGAAGTCCGTGAAGGAGCTGCCATCGGTGCTGTACTGCAGTGCCCAGTTCAGGGGGCCGCCGGTGCCGGTCTGGTCCCAATCCAGCACGATGCTTTCGAAACCTGCCGTGCTGATGCTGAACTGGTAGTAGTCGCCCACTGACCAATTGCTGGTGCGCACTGAACCATAGGAGCCGTTGCCCACGCCGGGACCGTTGGCGGTGAAGTAAGTCGAGCCGCTCTTTGAATGGAAGATATCGAGCGTGCCGTTGCCGGCATCGGCGGTATAGGGAACCGAGGTCGGTGTGCCATAGTAGACAGGTTTCTCGAAGGTCCAGTCAGCGATGGTATCGGCCTGCGATGCGCTCGCGAATCCAAGGGTGATTGCTGCCATGGCCAGCGCCCGCAGGGAATGCTTATGTTTCATGATTCTACCTTTCATGTGCCAAGATTATAAAATCGGGGCATAGTTTCAGCCCCAACTATTGCTAGAAACTACGCAAGAATTCTGACAGTCTGGAATGAATGTTTTGTTAGCGTTTTATTAATATTTGAGGCTGTATGTACTAGATAAAGTCTAAATATCAGCCAACTCATCGAATGTCTTTAATTGGTGTTGGGGGCCTGTTTCCAGAATTTCTCAATGCTATTGATGTAGTTCTTGCCATGAGTAAGTTATGCCGGTCATTCATTCGTGCGTGCGTGGTAAAAATCACTGGCCATGGTGTTGTCGTTTCCTTGTCATTCCCATGGCACAAAATATGCACGATTCCTGCTGGATGCTGTCAGGGTTATGATGAATCCCTGAGAAATCGCTAGGAAAGGCAGTCATGGCATTACGAAAAACCAAGATAGTGGCTACGTTGGGCCCTTCTTCCAGTGAGGAAAGTATCCTGGAGCGGATGATTGATGCCGGGGTGGATGTGGTGCGGCTCAATTTCTCGCATGGCACAGCGGCGGATCATATTGCGCGCGCTGAATTGGTGCGCGATATTTGTCGCCGTAGTGGCAAGCCGGTAGGTATCTTGTGTGATTTACAAGGCCCCAAAATTCGCATAGGCAAGTTTGAGAATGATCGTATCCTGCTCAAGGTGGGGGACCCGTTTATCTTGGATGCGGCTTGCAAGCTGGGTAACCAGCAACGAGTGGGGCTGGATTACAAGACGCTGCCTTCAGAGGTGACGCCAGGCGCGGTGCTGCTGCTGGATGATGGGCGCATCGTGTTGCATGTGGACGATGTCAAAAATGCCGAGATTTTTTGTACGGTTACCTCAGGCGGCATGCTCTCCAACAACAAGGGCATCAACCGGCAGGGCGGCGGGCTTTCAGCGGCAGCACTGACGCTGAAAGACAGGGAGGACATCCTCACTGCAGTGGCGCTGGAGGCGGATTATATTGCAGTGTCTTTCCCTAGAACGGGTGCGGATATCGAGATAGCGCGCCAGCTGGTAGTGGATGCGGGAGGACATGCTGCCATCGTGGCCAAGATAGAGCGTGCAGAGGCAATTGATGCATTGGAGGAAATTATTGATGCTTCCGATGTGATCATGGTGGCGCGTGGTGACCTTGGCGTGGAGGTCGGGGATGCTGCAGTGCCTGGACTGCAAAAGCGCATGATCCGCATGGCACGTTTGCGCAACAAGCTGGTGATTACGGCCACCCAGATGCTGGAGTCCATGATCAGCAATCCCATCCCGACTCGCGCTGAGGTTTCTGATGTGGCCAATGCCGTGCTGGATGGCACTGATGCGGTCATGCTCTCGGCAGAAACCGCGGCGGGGCATTATCCGCTGGAGGCCATACAGGCCATGCACCGGGTGTGCATAGAGGCAGAAAAGGAATATGACAGCCAGCACCTCAAGCAACAGGTCAATGATGAGTTTGGCTTCATTGATGAAGCGATTGCCATGGCGGCTATTCATGCGGCGGAGCACTTGAACGTCAAGGCCATTGCTGCTCTGACCAAGTCGGGCTCATCCGTCACGTGGTTGTCACGCTCCAATACTAACGTGCCTATTTATGCGCTGACTACAGAGCGTAACACTAGGCGTAAACTCACTCTATATCGAGGTGTCTATCCTTATCACATAGAGCAGCCGACCAATGACCTGAGCCATATACTCTACGATGCAGAGGAAACGTTGCTTAGGCTGGGGGCAGTGAAAAAGGATGACCTCATGATGCTGACCTTTGGAGAGCCCATAGGCAAGGCCGGCGGCACTAATACCTTGCAGATCGTGAAGGTGGGCGAGCATAGGCGGGAGCACCCCTAGAGCTCTTGATGTTTCTTTTGCAACTCGTCGGAATAGTGTTGATGGATAGGCCATAGTCTATTGCCCAGGTTTACAGTGCTGACTGATATTGAAATCTATTAGGAGACTATTCAAAGTGCAGCAAGCGTTGGCTTTCATGCAGCAGGATAGGAAAACGCCATGGCGTTGATCAGCCTGCGTCAATTGCTGGATCATGCCGCTGAGCATGGTTATGGCGTACCTGCCTTCAATATCAATAACCTGGAACAGGTGCAGGCGATCATGCAGGCGGCAGATGCCTGTGATAGCCCTGTCATCCTGCAGGCTTCTGCGGGAGCCAGGAAATACGCGGGTGAGGCCTTCCTGCTCAAGCTGGTTGAGGCTGCCGTGCACAGCTACCCCCATCTGCCCGTAGTCTTGCATCAGGATCATGGTGCCTCTCCCCAGATCTGCCTTCATTCGATTGAGACAGGCTTTACCAGTGTGATGATGGACGGATCATTGCTGGAGGATGCCAAGACGCCTGCCAGCTATGAATACAACGTGATGGTGACTCAGACCGTGGTGCAGGCTGCACATGCGGTGGGTGTTTCCGTTGAGGGGGAGCTGGGAGTGCTGGGTTCCCTGGAAACCGGTAGGGCCGGCGAGGAGGATGGGGTTGGCGCAGAAGGCGAGCTTGATATGTCCCAGTTGTTGACCAGCCCGGAGGAGGCCGTGGATTTCGTGGACAAGACTGGCGTGGACGCCCTTGCCATTGCCATCGGTACCTCGCACGGCGCTTATAAATTTACTAGCCCGCCCACTGGTGAAACGCTGTCGATTGCCCGCATACGCGAGATTCATCAACGCCTGCCCAATACTCATCTGGTGATGCATGGGTCATCTTCCGTGCCGCAGGAGTTAGTGCAGATAATTAACCAATATGGCGGTGATATCCCGGAGACTTATGGCGTGCCCGTGGAGGAGATTGTCAAAGGTATCCAGAACGGAGTGCGCAAGGTCAATATAGATACGGACTTGCGTATTGCATTTACTGGCGCTGTGCGGCGTTTTCTTGCGCAGGAGCAATATCGCAGTGAGTTTGATCCGCGCAAATTCCTGCTGGAAGCGACCAAGGCCATGGGCATATTATGTCAGGAACGCTTTGAAGCCTTTGGCTCTGCCGGGCATGCCGCTGCTATCAGGCCCTTGCCACTTGCTGACATGGCAGCAAGATACAGGCAGTGATGAGACAGCGCTGTTTCTACTACATAAAATATCTGTTTGCCGGCTTTTCCAGTCATCTGTCGTTGGCAGCCATCAGGTATAATCCTGCCATTATCAGCCCTGACAGACTGTCAATATGCAACCCAACAAATTCAGCAAGATGGGCCAACACGGCATAGGCTTTATCGAGCAGGCCATGCTGGTGTTCATTACCCTTGCCACTATCGTTGCCACCGGCCAGGCAATGGTACATATCTGGGTGGCGGGTGCTGTGACCGTGGCGGATTTACTGCTGCTGTTCCTTTACCTGGAAATCCTCACCATGCTCAATCATTACCTGGGTTCAGGCAACCTGCCAGTCAGGTATCCGCTGTATATCGGCATCATCGCGCTGGCGCGTTACCTGGTGCTGGATATCAAGGAGCTTGAAGCCTGGCGTATCTTTGCAGTATCAGCCTCGGTTCTGCTGATCGCCGTTGCCATCCTGGTGGTGCGCTATGGGCATGTGAAATTTCCGTATTCCGATGGTCCTGAGCAAGATCATCATTCAAGATAGTAATTAGAGATAAAGGTAATTGCTTTGACTAAACCCCTTATGCAATCAAGCATCAAAAGCCTCAAGCTGATCAATCAGGGCAAGGTGCGTGATATATACGATATTGATGCAAACCACATGCTGCTGGTGGCAAGTGACCGCCTGTCAGCATTTGATGTGATCCTGCCTACGCCTATCGAAGGCAAGGGTGCTGTCCTGACCGAGATTGCCAATTTCTGGTTTGAAAAGCTCAAGCACGTAGTGCCTAACCACCTGACCGGGATTGATCCTGACAGCGTGGTGACTGATCCCGCGGAAAAATCCCAATTGGGCAGCCGCGCACTGGTGGTGAAAAAGCTCAAGCCATTGCCAATTGAGGCCATCGTGCGAGGCTATCTGGCAGGTTCCGGCTGGAAGGAATACAAGGCCAGCCAGACTGTATGCGGCATCAATCTGCCCGCCGGTCTGCAAGAAGCCGCCAAACTGCCCGAGCCGCTGTTTACGCCATCCAGCAAGGCAGAGGTCGGCGATCATGATGAAAATATCACCCTGGAAAAATGTGCCCAGTTGCTGGGACAGGAGCTGGCAGACAAGGTGGCCCGCATCAGTGTGCAGCTTTACAGGGAAGCCGCTGAGTACGCATTGACGCGTGGCATCATCATCGCTGATACCAAGTTCGAGTTCGGCCTGGATGACCAGGGCAATCTTTACCTGATTGACGAAGTGCTGACGCCAGATTCTTCCCGCTTCTGGCCTGCAGACCAGTACCAGGTGGGCAAGAATCCGCCCAGTTTTGACAAGCAGTATGTGCGTGACTGGCTTGAGTCCACGGGTTGGGACAAGACGCCTCCAGGCCCTGAGCTGCCTGCGGATGTGGCAGCCAAGACCGGTGAAAAATACCGTGAAGCATTCGAGCGCCTGACCGGGAAGTCTATCTCCTGAGTCAGCTAAAGCAGATAGCGCAGCGCCTCAAGACCGAGCTGGCAGTGTATCGGCTGGTGCTGCGTCATCCGCAAACGCCCTGGCTGGCGAAAGCCTTGCTGGGGCTGGCAATTGGATATCTCTTGTTGCCGTTTGACCTGATTCCCGATTTTATCCCGGTGCTGGGTCAATTGGATGACCTGGTGATTGTGCCGGGCCTGATTTACCTGGGGTTGAAATGCGTGCCTGAGTCCCTGATCCAGGAGTGCAGGCAGCAGGTGGCTGCTGCCAATCTGGCACCTACACCAGCACAGGACTGATGCCGGACATGTGCGGCAAAGATGATGTTCATGGCTGATTTGCGCTAAAATCCCGCGTTATCAATAAATATACAACCAACGAACTCATATAAGGATTGAGCGATGTCCCTCTGTAATGTGCCGGCAGGCAAAGATATCCCTAACGACTTTAACGTCATCATCGAAATCTCCATGCGTGGCGAGCCCATCAAGTTTGAAGTGGACAAGGATTCCGGCGCGGTCTTCGTTGATCGCTTCATGGGGACCTCCATGCATTATCCATGCAATTATGGCTATATCCCGCAGACTCTGTCTGAAGATGGGGACCCGGTGGACGTGCTGGTGATTACCCCTATCCCATTGCAGCCGGGTGTAGTGATCCGCTGCCGTGCCATTGGCGTATTGACCATGGAGGATGATGGCGGCGTGGATGCCAAGGTGCTGGCTGTACCCGTAGACAAGATTTGCCCACAATACAAGGACATCAAGTCCTATCAAGACATTCCTGAGTTCCAGCTGGCGCCTATTGCCCACTTCTTTGAACACTACAAGGACCTGGAAAAGGGCAAGTGGGTCAAGGTTGGCGAGTGGAAGGGTGTTGACGAAGCCAAGGCTGAAATCGTGGCCGGCGTTGAACGTCACGGCAAGTAAGCCAACACTCACGTCTTTAGACGTACAATAAAAACGGCGCTTGAAGCGCCGTTTTTATTGTCATACTCGCTTTACTCCCCTACTTGCAGTAGCAAGCCTTTTTTCCTTGCGGTATGGAAATAGCCCAGGAAAATGGCGATGCCTATGCCCAGGTAAAGGATATTCAACAGGGCTGCCCATTGCATATGAGCGATATTGAGTGTGTGGTGCAACAGCAACTCGCGCATACCTTCAAATACATGACTGGCGGGCAACGCCCAGGCGATGGGTTGTAACCAGCTAGGCAGGATGGCTACGGGGTAATAGATGGCGCATAGTGGTTGTATGGCAAACACGCTGACCCAGGCAATGCTTTCAGCTCCCATGCCATAACGCAGGACAATGCCCGAGACAATCAGGCCTATGGCCCAACCCATGACGATGAGGTTGAGGAAGAAGGCAATGAGCGGCAGGCCGATGTCGTAAATGTTGTAGTGGAACAGCGGGATGGCAATCAGGGTGGCGCCGCCAATGCCAATCAGGGTCCGGATCAGGCTCATGAGCAGGAGCGAGGCCACCATTTCATAGGGGCGCAATGGGCTGACAAACAGGTGACCCAGGTTGCGTGACCACATCTCCTCCATGAATACCAGGGCAATGCCCAACTGGCCGCGGAACAACACATCCCAAAGCAGTACGCCGGAAAGCAGAACGCCACTGGCCTGGGCGATGAAGCTGCTGTTGTTCTGCAGGAACAAGGTGATGAATCCCCACAATATCATCTGCACTGTGGGCCAATACACCATTTCCAGCACGCGCGGCCAGGATGAGCGCATGAGGTAAAGGTGGCGCAAGGCGACTGCCCCTATGCGCCGGATAGAGAAGTGTACGTCTTGCGCCGCCATCAGTTCAGCTCCTTATGGCGTGCAATATCTATAAAGACTTCTTCCAGATTGGTCCTGCCGTATTGCTCAATCAGTGCCTGTGGGGAACCACTATCCACTACCTGGCCCTGGCGGAGCATGATCACATCACTGGCCATGCGTTCGACCTCTGCCATGTTGTGCGAAGCAAGCAATATGCTGGCACCGGTACGTTGCTGGTACTGTTCAAGATAAGTACGGATGGAGTCTGCGGTATCCGGATCCAGGGATGCAGTGGGTTCATCCATCAGCAAAAGCTCGGGCTCATTCAACAATGCCTTGGCAAGCGATACGCGGGTTTTCTGCCCGGCAGAAAGCTGGCCGTATTTCCTGTCCAGCAATTTGGATAGATTCAATGCTTCTGCAAGTTCCTCTATACGCTGTTTGAGCTGCGGCAGCCGGTAAAGGTGGCCGTAAACGGTGAGATTCTGCCTGATGGTGAGCCTTTGTGGCAAATCCACATAAGGTGACGAGAAGTTCATGCGATGAAGCAAGCGATAACGATGCTGCAGCATATTCTCACCCAATATCCTGATCTTGCCGCTGCTGGGCAGCAACAGGCCTAGCAGCATGGCAATAGTGGTGGTCTTGCCTGCGCCATTCCCACCTAACAGGGCGGTGGTGACGCCTCTCCTGGCCTCGAAGCTGAGGTTGTTGATAGCACACACCTGATCGAAGTGCTTGTATAGGCCTGTGACTTCAATCACGTTGTCGCTGCTGACTTGGGGACTGGTCATCATAACAGGCTCCAGAGCATTTTGAGTCCAACGATGTAAAGCAATAAGGCAAACAGCCGCTTAAGCACAGGGATAGGTAGTTTATGAGCAAGGTAAGCGCCTATAGGTGCTGTCAGTATGCTGGTCAGCGCGATGCCTATAAACGCCGGTAAATAAATATAGCCCATACTGTAAGCGGGAAGTGCCGCCCCAGAATATCCTGCCAGGATGAAGCCCGCTGTACCAGCAATGGCGATTGGCAGGCCGATGGCCGAGGAGGTACCTATGGCATATCGTGCATTGAAATTGCAGTAGATCAAATACGGGACTGAAACCGAGCCGCCGCCTATACCTACCAGGCTGGAAATCACACCGATCAGGCCGCCCATGAGGGAGATGCCGGCCTTGCCGGGTAATTGCCGGTGGGCAGCGGGGGTAAAGTTCATGATCATCTGGGTGGCGATCAGCAAGACAAACACCGCAAAAACAGTTTTCAGGATAGCAGTATTCAATTGCCCTGCGAGCAATGCGCCCAGTATGGTGCCGATCACGATGCCCGGGGCAATGCGCTTGACCATTGTCCAGTGCACATTCTGTTTCTTGTGATGCGCACGCGCCGAGGAGATTGAGGTCAGGATAATGGTAGCGAGCGAGGTGCCCAGGGCCATGTGCATGACATGTTGTTCGGGAAAGTGTTGCGCAGTGAAGATGAATACCAGTATCGGTACAATGACGGTGCCACCACCTACTCCCAGGAGTCCCGAAAGAATACCTGCCCCTGCGCCTGCAATAAAGTAGAGTAAAAATTCCATTAGTAGAGCTACAAAAGATCCATGATGACGGGTTGGTTGATATGACTGAATCAGCGGCGTCTTGATAGTCTCGCTATTGCGTCGCCGAGGGCTGATCCCTTCAGATCCTCGGCAAGTTTTTCCAGGCTGGCCGCGGCTACAGGGCTGATAACTCGCAGTTTTTTGCCTGGTTTTGCCGGGGAAGATTTGACTTGCACTTCCACCCGAATTGAAGTAACTTCAAGCCCTTGTTTTTGCAGTCCAACCATCAGGCTGGGCAACAATAATTTGATTTTGGCAGCCACGGCACCGTTATCGGCATATACCGTCAACCGCTTATGGCCGATGCTCCCTGCCTGAGTGTATGGTTTGAGTGGAGCCGGTACCACAGCGTTCCATTTCTGTTGCGACAGTGTCAGTTTTTCTGCCTGTTCCGACAAGGCTGCCAGTTCGGCATTTTCAGTAAAAAGTGCGCTAATGCGGAGCATGCCGGAAATCTCCCGAGGGGAAGCAATGAACATAATTTTTGTTTCAAACAGCATGGCAAGACCGAGGATAGTTTCCTTGAATCTGCTATTGCTTGCGATAGCGTTTTTCAGCCTGGTGCCAGCAGCGCTGGTCTGGGCTTTTATTGTGCCACATGGTGGACATGAGCACCAAGGAGTAAAAGCCCAGTTGCCGACAACATTGAAGTTTGTTTCGGCCACCGAGCAGGAGCATATTGATGCTTTGGCGATGCAGCTGGGAGAGGTTCAGGCCAAGGTGATGCGCCTGGATGCCCTGGGTGCAAGGCTATCTTCTCTTGCTGGTGTCAAGGAAAGTGAGGGCGACATTCTGCCACCTGGCAGGGGCGGCCCAGCCGTGGATGCCTATGGCATGTCAGAGCAGGAGCTTGGGGAAAGGCTTGCTGAACTGGTGCGGGATATTGATGTCCGGAGCGAAAAGCTGAGCATGTTGGAAGCCTTGATGTTGCAGAAACGCCTGAAGGCGGACACTTTGCCCAGTACCATGCCTACCGATGTTGCGTATAACTCCTCAAGTTATGGCTGGCGTGTAGACCCATTTTCCGGACAAATGGCTTTTCATGAAGGCCTGGATTTTGTAGCCGAGAATGGCACGCCTGTGTATGCTTCTGCTGATGGAATTGTAACGGCTTCTGAGCAGACATCCGACTATGGTAGAATCGTGAGGATTGACCATGGCTCAGGCTTGGAAACCCGGTATGCGCATGCGTCCGAGTTGCTGGTAAGGGCTGGTGACCGTGTAGAAAGAGGGCAGATGATAGCCCGTGTTGGCAGCACAGGTCGTTCCACTGGCGCCCATCTGCATTTTGAGGTGCGATTGAACGGGGCTGCACTTGACCCACGCAAGTATCTGCAAAGTATGAAGTAAGTATTTAAAACGATTTTATTAAGTGTTTTTTTGTAATTATCCTTAATTTCTCAATTATCAAAGCTAACCTAGAGGTTTCCGCGTAGGCGGAAAATTGGTGTCACTTCATGTTATCCGCGCTGTTCAAAAAATTCTTCGGTAGCCGTAACGACCGGCTGGTAAAACAATATGCACAGAACGTCCGTGCCATCAACGATCTTGAAAGTACCATGCAGGCACTGACGGATGAGCAGTTGCGTGGCAAGACGGAAGAATTCAAGCAGCGATACCAGCAGGGTGAAGGCCTGGAAAAGCTCTTGCCTGAGGCATTTGCCGTAGTTCGTGAGGGTGGGCGTCGGGCATTGAACATGCGCCATTTTGACGTACAGCTGATTGGCGGCATGGTACTGAATGCTGGCAAGATTGCAGAAATGCGCACAGGCGAAGGCAAGACGTTGGTAGCTACGCTGCCTGCCTATCTTAATGCGCTGACCGGCAAGGGTGTGCATGTGGTTACCGTCAATGACTACCTGGCGCGCCGTGATGCCGAGTGGATGTCCCGCCTCTACAATTTTCTTGGTCTGAGCGTTGGTATCAATCTCTCTCAGATGCCGCATGATGAAAAACAGAAGGCGTACGCAGCTGATATCACTTACGGTACCAACAATGAATTCGGTTTTGACTATCTGCGCGATAACATGGTATTCACAGCAGAAGAGCGTGTGCAGCGCGGCCTGAATTATGCGCTGGTGGATGAGGTTGACTCCATCCTGATTGATGAAGCCCGTACCCCTCTGATCATTTCCGGGCAGGCCGATGACAGCGTAGACCTCTACCTGCAGATGAATGGCATTGCCGCCAAGCTGGTGCGTCAGAAGGAGGAGGAAGGCGAAGGCGATTTCTGGGTGGATGAAAAATCGCACCAGGTATTGCTTTCCGAACAAGGCCATGAGCATGCCGAGGCACTGCTGGCCGAAGCCGGCCTGCTGCCAGAAGGCAGCAGCCTCTATGACGCTGCCAATATCAGCCTGGTGCATCATATGTATGCTTCGCTGCGTGCGCAGGCACTTTATCATCGCGACCAGCACTATGTGGTGCGCGATGGCGAAATTGTCATTGTCGATGAATTTACCGGCCGCATGATGGCTGGCCGCCGCTGGTCCGATGGTTTGCACCAAGCGGTTGAGGCCAAGGAAGGAGTGACCATCCAAAAGGAAAACCAGACCCTGGCTTCCATTACCTTCCAGAATTTCTTCCGCATGTACGGCAAGCTGTCAGGCATGACAGGTACTGCCGATACTGAAGCCTACGAATTCAACCAGATCTACAGTCTGGAGACGGTCGTGATCCCTACGCACCGAGGCCTTCAGCGCAAAGATCATATGGACAAGGTTTACCGTACCGGCAAGGAAAAGTATGCGGCGGTGATCGAGGATATCAAGGAGTGCCAGAAGCGTGGTCAGCCGGTACTGGTGGGCACTACCTCGATTGAGAATTCCGAACTGATTTCTTCCTTGCTGGACCAAGCCAAGCTGGAACATCAAGTCTTGAATGCCAAGCAGCATGAGCGTGAGGCGCATATTATCGTCCAGGCTGGCCGCCCAGGGGTAATTACGATTGCCACCAATATGGCTGGCCGTGGTACAGACATTGTGCTTGGTGGTAACCCTGAACCTGAAATTGCGGCAATCGAGCAGGATGAGGCGCTAACCGAAGCCGACAAGGCCGCCAAGATCGCGGCTGTTAAGGCTGAATGGCAAGTGCAGCATGATGCCGTGCTGGCGGCGGGCGGCTTGCATATTATTGGTACCGAGCGTCATGAGTCACGCCGTGTGGATAACCAGCTGCGTGGCCGTTCAGGTCGCCAGGGTGATCCTGGTTCCAGCCGTTTCTACTTGTCCCTAGAAGACCAGTTGCTGCGTATTTTTGCATCGGACCGTGTTTCTGCCATTATGGAACGCCTCAAAATGCCTGAGGGTGAAGCGATTGAGCATCCATGGGTGACACGTGCCATCGAAAACGCGCAGCGCAAGGTTGAGGGCCGCAACTTCGATATACGCAAGCAATTGCTCGAATATGATGATGTATCCAATGACCAGCGCAAGGTCATTTACCAACAGCGCAACGATTTGCTGGAGGCGGCGGATGTGGGCGAGACCATCTCTGTCATGCGCGAGGATGTGATTCAGAATACCGTGACCACCTATATTCCTCCGCAAAGTCTTGAAGAGCAGTGGGATGTTGCCGGTCTTGAGAAAGCGTTGCAAGCTGAATTGGGTCTCGAGATTCCATTGCAGAAAATGCTGGAGGAAAATCCCAACCTGCATGAAGAAACCTTGCGTCAGCATATCCAGGATGCGGCTGATGCAGCATACAAAGCCAAGGAAGAGCAGGCTTCTGCTGGTGTGATGCGCCAGTTTGAGCGTGCTGTCATGTTGCAAAGCCTTGATAACCACTGGCGTGAGCATCTCGCCGCGCTTGATCATTTGCGCCAGGGTATCCATCTACGCTCTTATGCACAAAAGAACCCCAAGCAGGAATATAAGCGTGAAGCATTTGCCTTGTTCTCCAATCTTCTGGATACCATCAAGAGAGAGGTAACGCAAGTGACCATGCTGGTCAAGGTGCAGAGCGAGGCGGACGTGGAGGCGGTTGAGAAGCCAGTGGAGCCTGAAAATGTGCAATATCAACATGCCAGCTATGGTGAATCTACAGAGGATGAATCTATTGAAGATGGTGACGCCCGGGTGGCGATACGTCCTTTCGAGCGCGATGGCAACAAGGTTGGCCGTAATGATCTGTGTCCTTGCGGATCAGGCAAGAAATACAAGCAATGTCACGGTAAGCTGAGCTAAAGAGAATTCTGGCAATGAATGCCGATGTGGTGGTTTCTCCCTGTGTTGGCGTTTGCCTGATTGGCGATGAGCATGGTTTTTGCGAGGGGTGTTTCCGCACGATTGATGAAATCCGCGGTTGGCGTGCCATGGGAAATGCTGAGCGCAAGCAGGTAATTGAAAAAGCCAGTGCCCGTGAAGCCGAATTACTGAGTTAGTGTCAATGACAGCAAAATGAAAAGGCCGGGATTCCGGCCTTTTCATTTTGTTCCTAGTTTACGTTTGTGCGCCATATTGCTACTGGTCTTGCTTTTGAGGATGTGGGTACCGTTTCAATCCAGAAGGTCAATGCTGCATCATGCCAGCCTTTAATCCCTTGTTTAAGCAGGTGATGACCTGTTTGCCAGCATCAATCGCCAACTGAATACGGTAGAATCAATCTTTTGTCACTCTTTATACCTATCATGCCAGTCAATCTCGTCGCGCCTGATGCGCAATCTCTCTTAAAAGTACCTGGTGTCAAACTGGGCATTGCCAAAGCTCATATCCGCAAACCTGATCGCAAGGACATGCTGGTGATGTTGCTGGAAGAAGGCAGCCGGGTGGCAGGCGTGTTTACCAAGAATCGTTTTTGTGCTGCTCCCGTCACCTTGTGCAAAGAGCATCTGGCACAGCCTGATGACATCCGGGCATTAGTGGTCAATACCGGGAACGCCAACGCGGGTACTGGCGATCAAGGCATGCAGAATGCGCGTGCTACCTGTGTGGCACTGGCTGATTTGTTGCAGATCAGGGCCGAGCAAGTGCTGCCGTTTTCCACTGGCGTCATCCTGGAGCAACTGCCCATGGAGCGTTTGGTTGCAGGCTTGCCGCAATGTGTAGCTGACTTGCAGGAAGACCGCTGGCTTGATGCCGCTGAGGCCATTATGACAACGGATATTGTGTCCAAGGGCACTTCGCGTCAGATCATACTGGGTGGCAAGCAAGTCACCATCACGGGGATTTCCAAGGGTTCCGGCATGATTCACCCCAATATGGCAACCATGCTTGGCTATATCGCGACAGATGCCGCCATCAGCCAGGCTGCATTGCAATCATTGATTGATTATGCCGTGAATCGCTCATTCAACTGTATCACGGTGGATGGAGATACTTCCACCAATGACTCCTTGATCCTGATTGCAACAGGCAAGGCAGATAACAGCGAAATTGGCGACATTGCCAGCGCTGATTATCTGGCGTTGCGTGATGCCATGACAGAGGTTGCTGTTGAACTGGCGCAAGCGATTGTGAGGGATGGTGAAGGTGCCACCAAGTTCATGACCGTTCAGGTGGAAGCTGGCCGTGATGAAGATGAATGCCGCAAGGTGGCCTATGCCATTGCACATTCACCTTTGATCAAAACCGCATTCTTTGCCTCTGATCCAAACCTGGGCCGCATTCTTGCCGCAATTGGCTATGCAGGGGTGGATGATCTTGATGTCAACACGATGCAGCTCTACCTGGGAGATGTACTGGTGGCTGAACATGGTGGCCGGGCAATAAGTTATGTGGAAGCGCTCGGTGCCGCTGTGATGAAGGAAGCTGAAATTACAGTGCGGGTGGTGTTGAATCGCGGTCAGGCTGGTGTCACAGTCTGGACCTGTGACTTTTCCTATGACTATGTGCGCATCAACGCAGATTATCGCAGTTAACTAAAGATAGGATTTTTTCTGGCAGATGGCTGATTTTGAACAATTGATTGAGCGGGCTGAGCGTGTGCTTGCCCGCCTGGAGAGTTTCCTGCCGCCCCCGGTGAGCGAGCCTGACTGGTCGGCGATTGCCTGGCGTTGGCAGCATGTGAATGGTCGTGGCTTTTTACAGGTTGTACCACATCCACACCATATCCAGCTGGATGACATACGAAATGTCGATGAGCAGAAGGCAGAAATTGTGCGCAATACCGAGCAGTTTGTGCATGGATATCCGGCTAATAATGTCTTGCTGACCGGAGCCAGGGGGACTGGCAAGTCTTCACTTGTTAAGGCCATCTTGAGCCGTTTTTCTGAACGGGGCTTGCGCTTGGTGGAGGTAGACAAGCAGGATCTGGTAGCCCTGCCAGAGATCGTCAGCTTGCTGCGCAATCGCCCGGAACGCTTCATCGTGTTTTGTGATGACCTTTCATTCGAGTCCAGTGACCCTGGCTACAAGGCACTCAAGGTAGTGCTGGATGGCTCTATTGCGGCGACCTCAGATAATGTCCTGGTATATGCCACATCGAACCGGCGTCATCTCATGCCGGAGTTTATGTCTGAAAATCTGCAGGTGCAGCATGATGGGGGTGAGATCCGTCCTGGAGATACGACAGAAGAGAAAGTATCCTTATCTGAACGCTTTGGTCTCTGGCTTTCATTTTACTCATTTAGCCAGGATGAGTATCTGGCTGTCGTCCAGCAGTGGCTGCAACATTATGGCATCCAGGAAATGCCGGAGCAGACCCGGGCAGATGCCTTGCTGTTTTCGAATACACGCGGTGCACGCAGCGGGCGTGTGGCGTACCAGTTTGCCCGGGACCATATTGGCCGTAGTGCACTTGCCGAGCAATTGAAATCATGAAGATAGTGAATGCTGCAGTGGCTATTCTGCGACGCGATGATGGTTGTGTATTGCTGGCGGAAAGACCTGAGGGCAAGCCATGGGCTGGTTGGTGGGAGTTTCCAGGTGGCAAGATAGAGGCAGGCGAAACTGCATTGCATGCCTTGCAGCGGGAGTTGCGGGAAGAATTGGGGATTGAGGTAAAACAAGCTTTTCCATGGCTCACGCGCAGTTTTGAATATCCTGACCGCCATGTCCGGCTACATTTCTTCATTGTGCGGGAATGGCACAATGAGCCACAGGGATGTGAAGGCCAGGTATTGAGCTGGCAATCCCCGGCAGGCCTGACGGTTAGTCCGATGCTGCCAGCAAATGAACCTATTTTGGCGGCATTGAACCTGCCGCCGATCTATGCAATTACCAATCTGCAAGAGTTGGGAGAGTCCAGGTTTTTCGCTGGTCTGGAACGTGCATTGGACAGAGGGTTCGCCCTGATCCAGGTGCGCGAGAAACATCTGGAGCAAGATGCATTGGAGCAATTTGTCAGCCATGTGCTGCGAAAAGCACGACCTTACCAGGCGCGCGTGTTGCTGAATGGCAGTATTGATATTGCCAGGAAGCTTGGGGTGGATGGTGTGCATCTGTCATCAGACAGGTTGTTGGCGCTGGAGAGCAGGCCTGAGGGCTTGCTATGTGCTGCCTCATGCCATTCCCAGCAGGAGTTGGATAAGGCGGGACAGCTGGGGCTGGATTTTGCCGTGCTTTCCCCGGTACAGCATACCCTGAGTCATCCAGGCGCACAGGTGTTGGGGTGGGATGGTTTTGCCCGGATAGCGGGCGGCAATGCCTTGCCGGTATATGCCTTGGGAGGATTGCAGTTGTCTGACATGGGACAGGCCTGGGCGCATGGCGCACATGGCCTGGCCATGCAACGCGCAGTGTGGGCGGAATGATGCGCTTGCGACATGCAGGGATGGTTTTATTGCTGACATTGATTGCCATCGGCGGTTGGTGGTTGCTTAAACCTGCTATACCGGCATTCGAAGAGCTAGCATGTGCTGATATTGTTCGAGGCTGCGGCAATGCGGGGATATTTGTGCAGGCTGATCAGGCGCCCAGAGTCATGCAGCCGTTCGAGTTACGTATCAAGGTAGGTGAGGCTCAGGCAGTGCTAGCAAAATTCGATATGCGCGATATGCAGATGGGTTTGAATCAATACAGGTTCGTACGCCAGCAGGATGGTGACTGGCTGGCCAAAGTGACATTGCCGGTATGCATGAGCGGGCAAAGTGACTGGTTGATGAACCTGGAGCTTGATACTGCCAGCGGTAAGCGTTTTTACCAACTGGGGTTTACTGCGAATCCTTAATAGGAAGCCGCCTGATAATGGATTATTCCGTGTCGTCAGGAATATCTTCTGGTTTTGCAGTATCCGGAATCCGGTAGTTTTCGCTTGCCCATTGCCCAAGGTCTATGAGGCGACAACGTTCAGAGCAGAATGGCCGGTATGGATTGTTGCTGGAATATTCGGATAATTCGCCACATTGAGGGCAGGAAACCAGGCGTTTCTTTGTAGAGGTATTTACAGGTTGCACAGTGTCAGCGAGAAGTTGATGTCTGATTCGCAGGGCCGAGGTCTTTGCGCATTGTCCAGACTGTTGAATCGAATATTGATAGCGTATTTGTTGGCACTGACTTCTGGAAAGCATGGCAGGTCGTCATGGATTTCCACACGCAGCATCTGGGCCGGCTTGGCTCCTCCCAGCATTTGCTGGTAAGCGCCATTATTTGCAGTCAATGAAGTGGTGGCCCCACTGCCGCGTAGGATATGCAGGATGATGCGTATGGCATCATATAGCGGCATGAGCGGGCTTAGCCAGAAATTCAGGTCATTTTGCCTGCGGGTTTCACTCAGGCCTAGCCAGTAGTGATATGAAGGCAGGTCGAACTCACAAACGCCGCCAGGAATAACCGAACGTTGCTTGATGCTCATCAGCCATTCATTGTCGCGCAGGGTTTGGCCGAGTTTTCCAGGGGTGTTGCGCAATGGTTTGGCTGCCGACTCTATATCGGTGACCAGGTCGTTGAGGACTTGCTCTTCAATCGAGGGATTGCCGCGCAGGTTGTTCATCACCATTTTTTGCCTGTCCAGTTCCTGCAGCAGGTCAACTTTCAGCTCGGCCCGTTCAATCACATCCAGAATCTGGAAAATCGAGAGCAATGCACAGTGGTGATGGAACTCATGTTCCCCTTCGATATTGTGCAAGACCTTGATAAACAGGTCTTCTAGGCGCAGCAGGGTACGGATACGTTCGTTAAAAGGGTAGTCGTAGCTGGGCACGGGCTTCTCGAGGCTGAGCAACTAGGATATTAAGTTGTGGTGGATTATGAGATTTATTCGCTAACTATGCAAGCCTGAATGAATTTTTCATGTATCTGCAGAATTTTTGCCTCTAGTTCATCCAAGGTGCCGTTATTGTCGATAATGTCATTTGCCAGTGCGCGTCTAAAGCTTCTGGATGCCTGGGCTGCAATGATGGAGCGCACCATTTTCTCGGAAAAGCCGTTTCGATTGGCAACACGGCTGATCTGCTTGTCTTCATCGCAATCTATGAGCAGTGTGCGATTTACAATGCCTTCATAGCGGTTGGATTCGAAAAACAGCGGAATGGCCAGGATCTGATATGGTGCATGATTGTAGCTGTCCAGCTCTCGCAGGGCCTCGGTGTGTATGGCTGGGTGAAGGATGGATTCCAGTAGCCTGCGGTCTGCGTCATTCGAGAAGATACGATCACGAATCTTGCCTCTATCCATTGCGCCATCAGAGGTGACATATTCCTGGCCAAAGGCTTCAGCAATCTTTGCAACCAGGGGTTGACCGGCGGCAGTGAGCTTGCGTGAAATGACGTCCACGTCTACTACCGGTACGCCAATGTTGGCAAATATTTTTGCAGCTTCACTTTTTCCAGCGCCAATGCCACCGGTGAGTCCAACAACGTACATGTTAAGTTCCTAAATACAATTGCGATAACTGTTTGCCAAAGAATAGTGCTGCCATCCCGCCCAAAGCCAGATAAGGACCAAAGGGCATGGGCTTGCTGCGCCCGTGTTTGGCAAAGACAATCAGGATTATGCCGATTATGGAGCCCGCAAGGGATGATAATAAAATGACAGCCGGAAGAAGTTGCCAGCCAAACCATGCTCCCAGGGCTGCCAGTAGCTTGAAATCGCCATACCCCATGCCTTCCTTGCCAGTGACCAGCTTGAAAAGCCAGTAGACCGACCATAGGATAAGATAGCCTGCTATAGCACCTGCGACAGCAGATTGCAGATCGGTGAATCCAGTGTGGAAATTGTAAAGCAGGCCTATCCATAGCAAGGGCAGGGTGATGTCATCAGGGAGGAGTTGTGTGTCCAGGTCGATAAATGTGAGTGCGATCAGGGCGCAAATCAATATCCAGCTTGCCACGGCCATGCCCGAGTATCCGAAATGCCAGCTTGCCAAGCCTATCAGGATGCCTGTGACAGCTTCTACCAGTGGATAGCGCAGGCTGATAGGTGTTTTACAGCCCCTGCATTTGCCACGCAGGCAGAGATAACTGATGACGGGAATGTTTTCCACTGCCGTGATCTGGTGTCCGCAGTGCGGGCATGCTGAGCGCGGCTTGACCAGATTGTAAGCTGCCTGGCTTTCTGCGGTTGTGCCTTGCAGTTCCGCATAATTGCGCTGCCACTCCATTTCCATCATGCGCGGCAGGCGATGGATGACGACATTGAGGAAACTGCCAATCATTAGTCCCAGTAATACCGAAAAGCCGATAAAAAAAGGTGGATTGTCACGCAGTAGAGTGAGGAATTCAAAAATAAAATCAGGCATAAGGATGTCATTAGTAAACTTTTCGCATCATCCCACCGTTATATAAGTATGGCAACCGCATCGGTGAAAGTTGCCATATAACCTTGAAATAAGGAAAACCGCCGCCAACTAAGCGTTGAGTGATAACTAACCTGAAAGGAAACGCAAATGATAGAGACTGGAACTCAAGCAGCATGGGATGCTCCTGTTGTTTGCCGTGTGGAAGTGGATTTGTCGGGTTGGTTGGAGCAATTGACAGGCCGGGCAAACTGGGAAGTCTATGAGGAGTCCGAGGATGAGACTTACATGAGCTTTGCCATGAGACATGGTTTGCAGCATGCGGAGGTAACGCTTTATCACAATGGCTATGCCATGGTGGACGTGGATGGTGAGTCTTTATTTGATGGAGCCTTGACGCCAGCAACTAGCGAGTGCGCCCATTTGAGCTATTACCGTGCTGATAGCGGGGACTTGATTACACTTAACTAATGATTCAATTATCTTGACCAAAAAGCAGCTTGCGTCAGAAACTGCGGCTAACCGCAAATTCGGCAAGCTGCACCAAGGCTTGCCGGAAAGGTGAATCTGGCAGGTGGGCAATGGCTGCGCAGCCGGCTTCCGCCTCTGTTTTCGCAATTTGGCGCACATGGTCCAGTGCCCCCGTCGCTTTGACGGCATCAATCACTGCTGGCAATTCTGTTAATCCACCTTCTTCAATTGCAGAGCGGATGGTTCGTCGCTGGACTTCATTTCCATTGCGCATGGCGAACAGGAGCGGGAGTGTAGGCTTGCCTTCAGCAAGGTCATCCCCCAGGTTTTTGCCTATTTCCGAGCTGTCACCGCTGAGGTCCAGTACATCGTCAATAAGCTGGAATGCCGTCCCTAGCCGCATGCCATATTCTGCCATGGCAGCCTCATCCTGCTCGGATGCGTTGCATATAATGGCGCCTAGGCGGGTAGCGGCCTCAAAAAGTTTGGCAGTTTTATAGTGAATGACCTTGAGATAGGCTTCGTCGGTGATGTCGGCATCGTGTACATTCAGCAGTTGCAATACTTCGCCTTCCGCAATTGTGTTGGTAGCCTCGGATAGCACTTCCATGACACGCATGTTTCTGACGGCTACCATCATCTGGAAGGTACGGGAGTAAACAAAATCACCGACCAGTACGCTGGCTGCATTGCCAAATAGAGTGTTGGCTGTTGCTTTTCCCCGGCGCAGGGCAGACTCGTCCACTACGTCGTCATGCAGCAGCGTGGAAGTGTGGATCAGTTCAATGACAGCAGCCAACTCGTGGTGGCGTGGCTCAATATGGCCGAATGTGCCAGCTGACAGCAACACTAGGGCAGGTCGTAACCGCTTGCCGCCACTATTGACTATATAATCCGCCACCTGGTTGATCAGGGCAACATCGGAATGCAATGATTTTCTAATGACCGCATCGACCTTCTGCATGTCTTCTGCGATACAGGACTGAATAAAAGCTAAGGACACGTTGGGCTGCCTAAAATAAGTCAGCAGATTCTAACATAGGCGCGGGGAAACTGAGTCCTGAGCCTTATGGCTGGCACCCTGCTTGTTGATTTACCTATTTGAAGATCGGGCATCATATTGCATTTGCTTTCCTTGTTAATTTCCGTATAATGCCCGATTCATTTGAATGCGTAGCAAACGAGGCATAACCATGTATGCAGTTATCAAAACTGGTGGCAAACAATATCGCGTAGCCGCTGGTGATAAGCTTAAGGTAGAGAAGTTGGTTGGTGATGTCGGCAGTGAAATCACTCTCGACAAGGTATTGTTGGTTTCCGATGGCGAAAGCACGACTATCGGTTCTCCTCTGGTTAAAGGTGCAAGCGTACAGGCCAAGGTTGTGGCTCATGGCCGTGGCGACAAGGTGTTGATCTTCAAGATGCGCCGTCGTAAGCATTATCGTAAGACTCAAGGCCATCGCCAGAGTTTTACTGAAATCCAGATCGAAAAGATTGCTGCTAAGTAAGGGGTAATATAAATGGCACACAAAAAAGCAGGCGGTAGTTCACGTAACGGTCGCGACTCACAGGCGCAACGACTTGGTGTTAAGGCTTTCGGCGAGCAGTTTGTTTCTGCTGGCAGCATCATTGTTCGTCAGCGTGGTACACGTATGCACCCGGGCGAAAATGTTGGTATCGGCAAGGATCATACCTTGTTTGCCAAGGTTGACGGAAAAGTGGCCTTTTCTGTAAAAGGCGCACTGCGTCGCAAGCTGGTCAGCATCATTCCGGCCTAAGCTTTAAGCGATTCAGGAAAAGCCCTATCGATCCGATAGGGCTTTTTTGTTTCAGGCGGTATTATGCTGAAAATGCAGATTTTTTCGACAATTAATTTAGGCAGTTCATCATGAAGTTTATAGACGAAGCAACCATCAAAGTCTATGCCGGCGATGGCGGAAACGGCGTGGCCACATTCCGCCGTGAAAAGTATGAGCCCATGGGCGGGCCCAATGGCGGAGATGGCGGCAAGGGCGGTTCTATCTTCATGATTGCTGATCGTAATATCAACACCTTGGTGGATTACCGTTATACCCGGTTGTTCCGTGCCAAGCGCGGCGAGAATGGCCGTGGGTCTGACCAGTATGGGGCTGGCGGGGATGATATGCTGCTGCGTGTGCCTGTCGGGACTGTTGTAAGTGACAAGGCAACAGGCCAGATGCTGGTTGATCTTGCCGAGCATGGGCAGCAGGTGATGGTGGCCAAGGGTGGCAATGGTGGTTTGGGTAATATTCACTTCAAGTCCAGTATCAATCGTTCGCCGCGGCAGTGCACCAAGGGTGAGCTGGGCGAGGAGTTCGAGCTGTACCTGGAGCTCAAGGTATTGGCTGACGTTGGTTTGCTGGGCATGCCAAACGCTGGGAAGTCAACATTCATCCGTTCCGTTTCTGCTGCCAAACCCAAAGTGGCTGACTATCCATTTACGACACTTCATCCTAACCTTGGTGTAGTCCGTGTCGATACCAACCGTAGCTTTGTCATTGCCGATGTGCCGGGCTTGATTGAAGGCGCTGCGGAAGGAGCAGGGCTGGGGCACCAGTTCCTGCGGCATCTGGCTCGCACACACCTGTTGCTGCACCTGGTTGATTTGGCGCCCTTTGATGATGCGGTTGATCCAGTGCGTGAAGCGCGTGCGATTGTTGAAGAATTGAAGAAGTATGATGACGAGCTTTACAACAAGCCACGCTGGCTGGTGTTGAATAAGGTCGACATGCTGGAAAACAGTCAGGAGCATGTTGCTGAGTTCGTGAAGAAACTGGGTTGGGAGGGGCGCTGTTTTGCTATTTCCGCCTTAACCGGAATTGGTTGTCGTGAATTGACTTACGCGATCATGGAACATATAGAGGCTAATCGCCACGAAGATACGGCATCCGATGCCTCATTGGTCTAGTGATAGAGTCGAGTGTGAGCATGACGTCTTTGCTGTTGAATGCTAAGTGCCTGGTAATAAAGGTGGGTTCCAGCCTGGTGACTAATAATGGTGCCGGTCTTGATGGGCAGGCTATCGTTGCCTGGGCCGAGCAGATTGCCCAGCTGGTGAAAGGTGGCAAGCAGGTGGTGCTTGTATCCAGCGGCGCTGTTGCCGAAGGAATGCAGCGCCTGGGCTGGAAAAAGCGTCCTGTGGCCATTAATGAACTCCAGGCCGCTGCGGCTGTGGGGCAGATGGGTCTGGTGCAGATGTATGAAACCTGCTTCAGCAAGCACGGCCTGCATACTGCCCAGATACTGCTCACGCATGCTGACCTGGCTGACCGCAAACGCTATCTCAATGCACGCAAGACTCTGCGTAGCTTGCTTGATTTAGGCGTGATCCCGGTAATCAATGAAAACGATACCGTGGTGACAGATGAAATCCGTTTTGGTGACAATGACACTCTGGGTTCCTTGGTTGCCAACCTGATAGAGGCCGACGCACTGGTGATATTGACGGACCAGTCAGGCCTGTATTCTGCCGATCCGCGCAAGCATGCGGACGCTAGATTTATCCAATATGAAACGGCCGGCAATCCCGAATTGGAGAAAATGGCAGGGGGGGCTGGTACATTGATCGGCAGCGGCGGCATGCTGACCAAGATATTGGCCGCCAAGCGCGCGGCACGTAGCGGTGCTCATACGATTATTGCTTCTGGACGTGAGCCGGATGTGCTGGTACGTCTGGCCGCCGGTGAAGTGGTTGGTACGCATTTGCAGGCTGGACAGATCAAGATCCTGGCGCGCAAGCAATGGCTGGCAGATCATCTGCGTCTGGCTGGCAAGGTTATGTTGGATGCCGGGGCTGCAAAGGCGCTGCAACAGGGTGGGAAAAGCCTGTTGCCAATTGGTGTGACCGCGGTCGAGGGGACTTTTGAGCGTGGAGAGGTGGTTGCCTGTGTCAATCCGGAAGGGCATGAGATTGCACGTGGATTGATCAACTACAGCGCAGTTGAAACTGCACGCATCTTGCGCAAGCCAAGTAGTGAAATTGAAGACATACTGGGTTATGTCGATGAGCCGGAATTGATTCATCGCGATAACCTGATTCTGGTTTAAGGGGAAATAGATGTCCAAACCATTGGTAGCCATCATCATGGGCTCGGATAGTGACTGGCCCGTGATGCGTGCAGCAGCACAAATGTTGTCTGATCTTGGTATTGCATATGAGGCGCGCGTTGTTTCAGCACATCGCACGCCTGACCTGATGTTTGAATTTGCCGAGCAGGCAGCCGGAAATGGTTTGCGTGTCATTATTGCGGGGGCAGGAGGTGCTGCCCACTTGCCAGGCATGGTCGCAGCCAAGACGACAGTACCGGTGCTTGGAGTGCCTGTGCCTTCAAGGCATTTGCAGGGACAGGATTCCTTGCTGTCCATTGTGCAAATGCCCAAGGGTATCCCAGTGGCCACCTTTGCCATTGGTGAGGCAGGGGCAGCGAATGCCGGCTTGTTTGCAGCTTCCATCCTGGCAACCACGGATACCGTCCTGGCGCAAAAGCTGGCTGCATTCCGCGAGGCGCAAACTGCTCGGGTGCTGGTAATGGAATTGCCTGACCAGCCTTGAAATTATTTTGCTGAATATCTAGTTTGAGGAATTTTTTGTGAGTAGTGCAATTACCATTCTCCCTCCGGCTATGCTGGGGATGCTGGGCGGCGGGCAATTAGGCCGTTTTTTTGTGATTGCGGCCCATGAAATGGGTTATCGCGTGGCAGTGCTTGATCCGGATGAAAACAGTCCGGCAGGCAAGATCGCGGACCTGCATATCTGTGCGGCTTATGATGATGAGGCAGCCCTTGCACGGTTGGCTGAACATTGCGTGGCAATTACTACCGAGTTTGAGAATGTGCCAGCAGCAACCCTGGAATTTCTTGCGCAATATTGTACTGTGCGGCCAGCTGCTGCTTCGGTGGCGATCGCCCAGAATCGTGTGGCAGAAAAGAATTTTTTCCGTGATGCGGGTTTGCCGGTGGCGCCCTATGCCGTGATTCGCCAAGTGGATGATGTGCCTGGGCTGGATAGTGGCCTGTACCCAGCCATACTTAAGGTGGCACGTTTTGGATATGACGGCAAGGGGCAGGCGAGAGTGGCCAGCCAGGATGAAGCGCGGGCCGCATTTGAGCAGTTCCGTGGTGAAACATGCGTACTGGAGCGCATGCTCAAGCTGGATTACGAGGTTTCACTAGTGCTCGCGCGTGATGCGGATGGCAACGTGGAAGCTTTTCCCGTGGCGGAAAATAGCCACCTCAATGGCATGCTGGATGTAAGCATTGTACCTGCGCGTGGTGACGAGGCCATACGGCAACAAGCACAGCAATTGGCGATCGAAGTGGCACGTAAGCTTGATTATATCGGTGTGCTGGGAGTTGAGTTTTTTGTCAGTGAGGGCAGGCTGCTTGTGAACGAGATGGCGCCACGCCCGCATAACTCGGGGCATTACACTATAGATGCCTGTGTCACCAACCAGTTTGAGCAGCAGGTGCGTGTGCTGGCTGGCCTGCCCTTGGGCGAGCCTCGCTTGCATAGTTCAGCAGTGATGGTGAATATCCTTGGCGATATCTGGAAAGATGGCGAGCCTGCCTGGGCGGAGACGCTTGCTGAGCCTGCGCTCAAGATGCATTTATATGGCAAGCATGAGGCACGTGCAGGGCGCAAGATGGGACATTTCACAGTGATTGGCGGTTCTCCTGAGGCTGTGCTGGAAACGGCCATGCGCGCGCGGGATATGCTGGGCGTCGGTAATTAGTTTGGTTCTATAGATAATCACCCGGGTAGAGATGGCTGTCCGGGTAGACCTAGATCTGCTGACGCGAGGTTTATGTTACTTCAGACAATAAAAAAGCCGGACTTGATGCCCGGCTTTTTAACAAGATGCTGTCGATTAATTAGGCAAGTGCCTTGATCGAAGCGCTCAGGCGACTCTTGTGACGAGCAGCCTTGTTCTTGTGGATGATTTTCTTGTCTGCAATACGATCGATCACGCTGATGTTCTCGTTGTATACACTCTGTGCTGCAGTTTTGTCACCGGCTTCAACCGCTTTAATGATCTTTTTGATCGCGGTACGCAAAGCCGAGCGCAAACTTGCATTGTGGGCGCGTTGCTTGACTGCCTGACGTGCACGCTTTCTCGCCTGTGCGCTATTAGCCATGGATATTCCCTAAATTAGTTAACAAAATACGAAGCCGAGAATATTAACTAATTTCTGAATCAAATGCAAGGAGCTTGTAGATTTGAAACATGAGATGATTGATCAGACATGCTAAAATCCTCTTTTTTATTGGCTTAACCGGCTAATTTCCATTATCTCATGATGCGTGTGCAATGAATTTGTTGAAAGCGTTGGCGGCTGTCGGGAGCATGACCTTTATTTCCCGGGTGTTGGGTTTTGTCAGGGATACGCTGATTGCGCGCGTATTTGGAGCAGGTATCTATACGGATGCCTTCTTTGTCGCCTTCAAGATTCCCAACCTGTTGCGTCGTTTGTTTGCCGAGGGAGCATTTTCCCAGGCATTTGTGCCGGTGCTGGCAGAATACAAGAATCGCAAGGGCCATGAGGCGACGCGCAACTTGATGAGCAATGTGGCGACACTGCTTGGCCTGGTGCTGGTGATCGTAACAGCGCTGGGCATGATAGCGGCTCCCCTGATTGCCTATGTCAGTGCGCCGGGCTGGGCGCAAAGCGAGCCCGAGACCTTTGCCCTGACGGTCGATATGCTGCGCATTACCTTTCCCTACATCCTGCTGATCTCGCTGGTATCTTTGGCGGGCGGTGTGCTCAATACCTATAGCAAATTTTCTGTGCCGGCCTTTACACCGGTTTGGCTCAATATTGCCTTTATCGTGGCAGCCTTGTTTTTCGCACCCTATTTTGATCCTCCAGTCATGGTCCTGGCCTGGGCTGTGTTCGTCGGAGGATTTTTGCAACTGGCGTTTCAGCTGCCTTTCCTGAGAAAGATCGGCATGTTGCCGCGTTTCAGGCTTAGCCTGAATGATGATGGCGTTTGGCGTATCCTGCGTTTGATGGGGCCTGCTGTGTTTGGCGTATCAATCGCGCAATTGTCATTGCTGATCAATACGATTTTTGCTTCATTTCTCGAAAGCGGCAGCGTTTCATGGCTTTACTATGCGGATAGACTCATGGAGTTTCCCACTGGTTTGCTTGGCGTGGCGCTTGGCACTATTCTGCTTCCCAGTCTATCCAAGAGTTTTGCCGATAAGGCTGAAGGGGAATATTCTGCCTTGATGGACTGGGGGCTGCGCCTGACCCTGATTCTGGCATTGCCTGCAGCAGTGGCCTTGGCGGTATTGTCCGTGCCTCTGGTGACATCATTGTTTCATTATGGCGCTTTCTCCGAACATGATGTCTGGATGACCCGGCAAGCGCTGGTTGCTTATAGCTTGGGACTGCTTGGCCTGATTTTGGTGAAGGTGCTGGCTCCGGCTTTTTATGCGCGGCAGAATATCAAGACCCCGGTCAAGATTGCAGTGTTTACCCTGGTGGCTACCCAGGTAATGAATCTTGCCTTTATCGGTCCTTTCAAGCATGCGGGGCTTGCCCTGGCAATTGGTCTTGGGGCCTGTATCAATGCCAGCCTGTTGTATTATCACCTGCGCAAGGCGGGCATTTATCAGCCTGAGCCAGGCTGGATTTTATTTATATTACGCTTGGTGTTGGCATTGGTGGCGATGGCATTGGTGCTGTGGCTGGCAGCCGGGGATAGCGGTTTATGGATGCATTATCATCTGATAGTCAAGTTGTCGCACTTGGCGGGTCTGGTTGCGTTGGGTGCGCTGGTCTATTTCGGAGCCTTGTGGCTACTTGGCCTTCGTGTTCGCGATTTCATGAAGCGTAGCGCAACTTAAGGCTGACACATGCAGATATTCAGGCATTTTCATCAAGCAGCCAATTATCCGTTGGCAGTTGCTATCGGAAATTTTGATGGCGTGCATTTGGGGCACCAGGCATTGTTGCGACGCCTTATCGAAGTGGCGAGGGCCCAGAACCTGAAGGCTGCCGTGATGACATTTGAGCCACATCCGCGAGAATTTTTTACGCCAGACCATGCACCAACCCGCCTGACCTCCCTGCGCGAAAAGCTGGAATTGTTTGCCGAGGCTGGGGTGGAGTATGTATATGTCTGTCATTTCAATCGCAGGTTTGCTGCGATCAGTGTAGAAGATTTCATGCAGGACATACTGCGCAATGCCATGGATGCGCGTGCCGTTCTGGTTGGCGAGGATTTCCGTTTTGGTGCAGGGCGTCAAGGCGGCATGGAGGACTTCGTCCGCGATGGTTTCAACCTGCAAAGCCAGCCACAGGTAGACCTGCATGGGAGCCGGGTTTCCAGCACGGCTATCCGTGATGCATTGGCTAATGGGCAGCTTGATGCCGCTGCGGAGTTGCTTGGGCGTCCCTACAGCATCAGTGGCAAAGTTATCCACGGCGACAAACTTGCACGTGAGCTTGGTTACCCGACGGCGAATATCCATATGTTGCATGACAGGCCACCGCTTTTCGGTATCTATGCGGTAAAATTGGAAGGTTTGGCTGGCGCGGGCTATGGCGATGACCTGCCCGGTGTTGCCAGTTTGGGTGTCAGGCCGACCGTCAAGAGTAACGGCAAGCCGACGCTGGAAGTGCACCTGTTCGATTTCAGTGGCGATATTTATGGCCGGCATGTGCGCGTGAAGTTCATGCACAAGATTCGGGATGAAATGAAATTTGACAGCCTTGAGACACTGAAATACTGGATAGCACAGGATGCAGACCATGCGCGTGATTATTTCAAGGCCCACAGTATTCTTTAAAGTAATTTTGAAAACAGACTAATGAGCGAAAACACCAAATACAAGCTGAACCTCCCGGAAACCACTTTCCCTATGCGTGGTGACCTGGCCAAGCGTGAGCCAGGCTGGCTCAAGGCATGGCAGGAGAAAAAGGTATATCAGCGCATCCGCGACGCGCGCCAGGGCGCCAAGAAATTTATCCTGCATGATGGCCCTCCTTATGCGAACGGCGCAATCCACCTTGGCCATGCAGTTAACAAGATACTCAAGGATATCATCGTCAAGTCCAAGACCTTGTCAGGTTTTGATGCACCGTATGTGCCTGGTTGGGATTGCCATGGCTTGCCAATTGAATTGGTGGTGGAAAAACAGCATGGCAAGGATATTCCTCCAGCCCGTTTTCGCGAATTATGTCGCGAGTATGCGCAAACCCAGGTGGAGCGGCAGAAGCAGGATTTCATTCGCCTGGGTGTGCTAGGTGACTGGGATAATCCTTATCTCACCATGGATTTTCGCACCGAGGCTGACATCATGCGTGCCTTGGGCGACATTTACCAAAATGGTTATCTATATCAGGGTTCCAAGCCTGTGCACTGGTGCGTGGATTGTGGTTCGGCGCTGGCTGAGGCAGAGGTGGAGTATGAGGACGTAAATTCACCAGCCATCGATGTAGGATTCAAATTTGCCGACAGTGCTGCACTGGGCGCGGCTTTCGATACGCAGGTGACTGGTGATGCCTATGCCGTCATCTGGACTACCACGCCATGGACGCTGCCAGCCAACCAGGCGGTGAGTGTCAACGCTGATCTTGATTACGACCTGATCCAGACATCGCGTGGCCTGGTGGTATTGGCGCACGAGTTAGCTGAGGCTACTCTGGCGCGTTATGCCGAGGCGGATAGTCATGTCCTGGCAAGCACCAAGGGCGAAGCGCTCAAGGGGTTGTTGTTGCAACACCCGTTTGATCAGCGCCAAGTGCCTGTAATCACTGGCGACCATGTGACGACGGATGCGGGTACCGGCTTGGTGCATACCGCTGCTGCACATGGTAATGATGACTGGTTGGTGATGCGAGCCAACTATCCTGATGAAAAGCCGCGCGTGCTGATCGGTGGCGATGGCAAATTCTTCAATAGCGAACTGGTCGAATTGGCTGTCATACGCGGGCTTGCACGCCAGGAAGCCAATAAGGTGATCCTGACTGTATTGCAGGAAAAGGGCGTATTGTTTGCAAGCGCACGTCTCAACCATAGTTTCCCGCATTGCTGGCGGCACAAAACGCCACTGATGCAGCTGGCGACCCATCAATGGTTTATCGGTATGAAGCAAGAGGGCAAGAGCGGCAAGACCTTGCGTGAGCTGGCCAACCAGGCGGTTGATGATACCGAGTTCTTTCCTGCGTGGGGCCGGGCGCGCCTGGAAGCCATGGTCAAGAATCGCCCTGACTGGTGTGTGTCGCGCCAGCGCAACTGGGGTGTGCCCATGCCATTCTTTGTCCATAAGGAAAGCGGCGAGCCACATCCTGAGACATTGAGGTTGCTGGAGATCGTGGCGTTGGAGGTGGAGAAGCAAGGTATAGAGGCCTGGTTCTCATTGGATGGCGCAGCCTTCCTGGCGCAGCATGCAGCGGATAATGCCGGACAATACAAAAAAGTCACGGATACGCTGGATGTGTGGTTTGATTCAGGTGCTACTCATGCCGCAGTGTTGAAACGCAGGCCTGAACTGCAAAGCCCGGCAGACCTTTACCTGGAAGGCTCGGACCAGCATCGTGGCTGGTTCCAGTCTTCACTGCTGACTGGTTGTGCCATTGATGGCCGCGCGCCATATGATGCCTTGCTCACTCACGGGTTTACCGTGGATGAAAAAGGCTACAAGATGTCGAAGTCCCGTGGCAATGGCATAGAACCGCAGGATATCTGTAACCGCCTAGGGGCTGATATGTTGCGTCTGTGGATTGCCTCCACGGATTATTCCGGTGAAATGTCCTTGTCCGAGGAAATCCTCAAGCGCGTGACCGATAGTTATCGCCGCATCCGCAACACTCTGAGATTCCTGCTGGCCAACCTGGCAGATTTTGATGCTGCCAAGGATCTGCTGCCTGTGGAGCAATGGCTGGAGCTTGATCGCTATGGCGTGGCCCTGACAGCGCAGCTGCAGCAACAGGTAGTGGCCGATTACGACCGTTACGAACTGCATCTGGCGGTACAGAAACTGGTTGGTTTTTGCTCTGAAGAGCTGGGAGGCTTCTATCTGGATATTCTCAAGGACAGGCTTTATACCTCCGGTACGGATTCCCTTGCACGACGTTCTGCACAGAGTGCGCTCTACCATATCACTCACGCCTTGATGCGCCTGATGACGCCTATCCTCAGTTTTACCGCTGATGAGGTCTGGCAGACCCTGGGAATGAATCCAGATGCCACCGTGTTTGAGGAAACCTGGTACGAATTGCCGGATCACGGCATGGATGAACAGGGCCTGAGGTCCTGGCAGGTCGTGATTGAGGTGCGCAATGTTTCCAACAAGGCGATAGAAGGGCTGCGCGCAGAAGGCAAGCTGGGGGCTTCTCTGCAGTCAGAGCTTGATATCTATGCCAGTGGTGATACCTATGCAGCGCTCAAGCATTTGGACGATGACTTGCATTTTGTGCTCATGACTTCACGTGCCACCCTGCATGAGCGTGCCGGGGATCTGGAAGTAGTGGTGAATCCTAGCAAGTATCAAAAATGCGAACGCTGCTGGCATTATCGTGCTGATGTAGGCGCTGATGCCGTCCATCCTTCAATCTGCAGCCGCTGCGTCAGCAACCTGTTTGGTCAAGGCGAATCCAGGCATTATGCGTAAATGGCTAGCCCTCAGCGCAGTTGTGATTGCGTTGGATCTTTACAGCAAGCATTTGGTGCAGAGTGCGCTTGAATATGGTGATCATGTCGCTCTGACGTCGTTTTTTGATCTCGTGCGCTACCACAACGAAGGTGCTGCCTTCAGTTTTTTGGCTGGCGCTGGAGGATGGCAGCGCATGTTTTTCAGTGCAGTTGCCCTGGTTGCCTCCGCCATCATCATCAACCTGTTACGCAAGCATCCCGGGCAAACCCTGTTTTGCCTAGGTTTGTCACTGGTGCTAGGTGGGGCGCTAGGTAATTTGTATGACCGGGTCACTCTGGGATATGTAGTGGATTTCCTCTTTTTCCATTATCAGGATTATTATTGGCCCGCCTTTAATGTGGCGGATTCGGCAATCTGCGTGGGGGTGGCCTTGTTGATCTGGGATAGTTTGAAGAGAAAGCCTGCTGTATAAAAAATAGCGAGCCATAAAAAAAAGCACACCCCAGGGTGTGCTTTTTTATTGTCTGCTGATTATCAGGCAGCCTGTTTCAGGCTCGCGATATCAATGACAAAGCGGTATTTCACGTCGCTCTTGAGCATGCGTTCGAATGCAGCGTTGATTTGCTGGATAGGGATTAGCTCGATGTCAGAAGTGATGCCGTGTTCAGCACAGAAATCCAGCATCTCCTGAGTTTCCTTGATGCCGCCAATGAGGGAGCCAGCAAGTGTACGGCGCTTAAAAATCAGGTTGCCTACGCTAGGAGAGGGATGTGGACTATCAGGCACACCCACGAGGCACATGGCGCCATCGCGTTTCAACAGGCTCATAAACTGGTCGAGGTCATGGGGAGCCGCCACCGTGTTCAGGATGAAATCAAAACTTTGCAGGTGTTGCTGCATTTCTTTCGGATTCTTGGAGATGACAACTTCATCCGCACCCAAACGCTTGGCATCTTCAGCCTTGCCTGGGGAGGTGGTGAACAGCACAGTATGCGCACCGAATGCATGAGCAAACTTCAATCCCATGTGACCCAGGCCGCCTAGGCCAACGATCCCTACCTTGTGGCCTTTACCAACCTTCCAGTGCTTCAAAGGGGAATATGTGGTGATGCCGGCACAAAGCAAGGGGGCAACGGCGGCCAGATCAAGTTTTTCCGATACTTTGAGGGTGAAGCTCTGGTCAACCACAATCAGGTTGGAGTAACCACCATAAGTAGATTTGCCATTATGCTTGTCCGGGCTGTTATAAGTGAATACAGAATTGTTGCAGTATTGCTCCAGGCCTTCAGCACAATCGGGGCAGGTGCCACAAGAGTCCACCAGGCAACCGACACCTGCTAGGTCACCCACTTTGAACTTCGTGACGGCATTACCTACCTTGGTCACACGTCCAACAATTTCATGTCCTGGCACCATGGGAAATGTGGAATTGCCCCACTCATCTCTTGCTTGATGCAGGTCAGAGTGACAGACGCCGCAGTAAAGAATTTCAATCTGTACATCATTGGCACCCACTTCACGACGCTCGAATGAAAAGGGTGATAGTGGTGATTTGGGGTCATGAGCCGCGTAACTGATGGCTTTGGTCATTGTGGCACTCCTATAGTAAAAGTTAGGAAGAAGTTGAACGATGTTGGCATTATGACGCGATTGATTGATCCAATGAATGGAAATATATCGTTTTCACAATTTCATATTGTGGAATTGTGAAAACGATATATTTCATATCAATAACAATATCCAAGTTTGATACCGCGTATATTCTTTCGGCTATATAAGAAAGAAATATGTGTTCCGGAAACTATTGAATCGATATCTTTATCATTTCCTTACAATCCATAAATATGCAAAATATTATATTAATAATAATTATTTGCATTACAATCTGCCAAAATTTTTTACATGAATTGACAGTTGCAGGCTATTGCAAAGGTCAATGGATTCTAACTTGGCAGGGAGTTTTTAATAGCAATGTCCGATCATTCTTCATTATTTCTCATCAAACCTAGTGTATCTGCGCTGGCAATTGCACTTTCCACTATGGGGTCAGTATATGCGGCAGAACAGGTCGCTGACACTGCGAAAACAGCCGAACCCAGCACCTTGCCTGAAGTAGAAGTCAAGATGACAAAAGAACATGCTGTTGCCGATGGTTATAAGGTCGATCGTGCTTCTTCTGGCAAATTTACCGCTCCGCTGCTGGATACACCGAAGTCCGTCACAGTGCTTACTGAAGAATTGATCAGAGACCAAGGCGCCACAACTTTCGAACAGGCATTGCGTACGGTTCCGGGCATTACATTTGGTGCTGGTGAAGGTGGAACACCGATGAATGATCGCCCATTCATTCGTGGCTATGATTCCAGCTCATCTACCTTTGTGGATGGTTTGCGTGATTTGGGTTCGCAATCACGAGAAATCTTCAATATCGAGAGAGTCGAAGTCCTCAAGGGGCCAAGCGGCGCATTTGATGGCCGTGGTTCCGGCGGCGGCAGCATCAACATCGTGAGCAAAACCCCCAAGGCCGAGAATTTCGTCCGGGGCAGCGTAGGGTTGGGTACTGACCAATACAAGCGCGGCACCCTGGATGTCAACTACCTGTTGAGCGAGGATGTCGCAATCCGTATCAATGCCATGGCGCATGATGCGGATGTTCCAGGCCGTGACGACGTGGATATGAAGCGCTGGGGATTTGCGCCGTCCATCACTTTCGGCCTGAACTCGCCCACTTCCATGACCTTGAGCTACTATAAGCTGAAGACGGACGATATGCCGGATTACGGCCTGCCGTTGACCTCAAACATACCAGCGGGAACGACCCGCAAGCCTGTAAGCGGTATCAGCAAGGATAATTTCTACGGCCTGAAAGACCGCGACTTCCGCAAGACCGAAATCGATGCCGGTACGGCGACCATCAAGCATGCGTTCAATGACGACGTCAGCTTCCGCAACGTGACCCGCTATGCGGTTTCCACCAATGACTACATTGTGACCAATCCAGATGACTCTGCTGGCAATATTCCAGGAGGTTATGTATGGCGTTCATCCAAAAGCCGTAACTCCAAGACCGAGTCCTTCGGCAACTTGAGCGAATTCAGTGTCAAGTTCGATACTGCCGAAATCAAGCACAACCTGAGCGCCGGTTTTGAATACAGCTATGAAGATACCACCAATACGCCCTATAGCGTGGTAGACGGCTATGTGCGAGCAACGGGATGTACTGCGGTAACTTCGGTCTGCGCCGACCTGTATAATCCGAATCCATCTGATCCATGGCTAGGTACTGTCGCCAAGGGGGCGACCACTACAGAAACCAGGACACAGACCAAGTCTTTCTATGTGTTTGATAGTGCCGAGATTGCCAAGGACTGGATATTGAACTTAGGTTTGCGCCGTGATATCTATTCGACAGATTCAGATGCGTTGAACAGTTCAACCAATGTACGTACCAAGCTGGATAATGATTCTGCATTCTGGAATTACCAAGCCGGTCTGGTATACAAGATTCAGCCCAATGCCAGTGTCTATGTTTCTTACGGTACTTCTTCAACCGCGAGCGGCACTTCTAATGGCGACGGTACTGAAAACCTCAGCGCAGCTACCCAGAACCTGAAGCCTGAACGTACCAAGAACTACGAAATCGGTTTCAAGTGGGACGTGCTGACCAACCTGTCCCTGACTTCCGCGATCTTCCACACCGAGAAGGACAATGCCCGTGTGACATTGACCGATGGCACCACAACGTCTCTGGACGGCGAGCAGAAGGTCAAGGGCTTTGAAATCGGTTTTGCTGGTTCATTGACTCCGGTCTGGCAGGTGTTTGGCGGTTACACCTATCTTGACAGCGAGTTGGTCAATAATGGTCCGCGTGCTACAGATGCAGTTAACAATGGCAATGAGTTCCCGGGCATTGCTAAGAACAGCGCCAATGTCTGGACCACTTACAATGTGACGGAGAAATGGACAGTGGGCGGTGGCGCGAACTATATGGACCGTGTGTACGCCAACACTGCCAATACCATTATTCTGCCTTCATGGACCAGGTTTGACGCCATGTCCAGCTACAAGATCGACAAGAACCTGACCTTGCAGCTCAATGTATTGAACCTGACGGACAAGCGATACTATGACAAGACATTCACTACGCACTTCGCCAATGTGGCGGCCGGCAGGTCTGCAATGTTGTCTCTGATATTCAATTATTGATCGTATGATCTGAATCGGCTTCACCCTTGAGCCAGTCAGCGGGTGAGGCGATGAAAGTAACAAAAAGCCCCGTAAATCCAGGATTTACGGGGCTTTTATTTTTTGGGTTAATTAGCGGCCGGGCTTATCCACGGACAGGCCTTGAGTGCCGGTGCTGGCCAACATCAGGAATCCGCCTGCAATGGCAAGATCCTTGAGGAACAGGATGGTTTGCATCGAGTCATTGAGGTCAAAGTGAAACAGGAGGGCTGCTGCGATGCAAAAGACCGCAAGTAACCAGGACACCAATCGGGTCTGGAATCCCACGATAATTGCAATCCCGCCAAGAAGCTCGAGGGCTATGGTCGGCCATAGCAGGATGCCGGGAACGCCGACAGACTCCATATAACCCACCGTCCCTGCAGGATCAGCAATTTTGCCTGCCCCTGCAATTATGAAGATTACCGCAATAAGGATACGACCAATTAAGTGTGCATACTGATTCATTATCTTCTCCTGTTTTATATTGGTATGTTTGGGTCATGGCTGCCCATACCCAGACTCAACCTTAAAGCAATTTTTGCCGGAGTGCTATGTAGTTGATGCAAATGAAAAAGGGGCTTTCGCCCCTTGGTTGGACCATCAATCAGATGGCTCAGGCAACTCCAATCCTGGAAATAGCCTGGCGTACACCTTCTGCATAAGCAGGATCTACCTTTGCCAGTTGTGCCAGCATGCGCTCCTGAATTGAAGCGTTGGCCTGAGATAGCCCGCCTGCAATGTTGTTGAATAATTGCTGTTGCTGGCCTGGATTCATCAACCGGAAAAGATCACCGGGCTGGCTGTAGTAGTCCTCATCTGACTGATCGTGGTAGCCAATCCATGCATTTTCCAGCATCGGCATGGGAGGAGGCGCATATTGTGGAGTCGGACTGGGCGATGTCTGACTGTCATTAGGGTAGAAATTAGGTACGCTGGCAAGATCGCTGCTGGCGGCACCGTGACCAGTGACCGGGCAGCCACCTGCCATGGCCCCATCGCGTTGATAGTGATGCACGGGACAGCGGGAGGCGTTCACCGGCAACTGGTTGGCATTGACCCCAACACGATAACGGTGTGCATCCTGATAGGCCAGCAGGCGTGCCTGCAACATTTTGTCTGGCGAAGCCGCTATACCTGGAACGAGGTTGCTGGGGGCGAATGCTGATTGCTCGGTTTCAGCAAAATAATTGTCCACGTTACGATTCAGTTCCAGCTGGCCGATTTCAATCAATGGGTAATCCTTGTGCGGCCATATCTTGGTCAGGTCAAATGGGTTGATTTTGTATTGGCGTGCCTCGGCTTCGGTCATGATCTGCACTTTGACACTCCATGAAGGAAATTCGCCACGCTCGATAGCGGCTACCAGATCTTGCTGGGCACCATGGGCTGGAAGCTTTGCGGCTTCATCGCCAGTAATGGTTTTGATACCCTGATTGCTCTTGAAGTGCCACTTGACCCATACGCGCTGTCCCTGTTCATTCCAGAAGCTTAATGTATGCGAGCTGAAGCCGTGCATATGGCGGTAAGAGGCCGGGATGCCGCGGTCAGACATCAGGATGGTCATCTGGTGCAGTGATTGGGGATGGTTGGCCCAGAACTCGAATGCATTTGCCGGGTTGGGCAGGTTGGTGCGGGGATCCTTTTTTTGTGAGTGGATAAAATCCGGAAATTTGATCGGGTCATTCAAGAAAAAGACCGGGGTATTATTGCCGACCAGGTCAAAATTGCCTTGTTTAGTGTAAAACTTGATGGCAAAACCACGTGGGTCGCGCGCGAAGTCGCTGGAGTCCTGGCCCCCACCAACGGTGGAAAATCGCACAAATACCTCGGTTTTGTCACCTACATTCTGCAGGAAACTGGCGATCGTATGATTGCTCAGGCTCTTGGTCAGGGTGAACGTGCCATATGAACCGGTACCGCGCGCATGGACGACACGCTCGGGAATGCGTTCACGGTTAAAATGTGCAAGTTTCTCAAACAGATAATGGTTGTCGAAGGTAAGTGGACCTCGAGGACCTACACTGATGCTGTTGTCGTCGTCTGCAACGGGCGCGCCGGCAGATGTGGTTAATACGCGATTGCTCATGACTTTCTCCTTGCTGATGAGTGGTTTTTATTAATCTCTTAATCAACGACAGGATATTGATAGATGATCGTGATCAAGGACGTGTTCATCATAAGGGGCTTGTTTTAATAATAAAAATTGATTGTAATTATTTTAACGATAACTAAAACAAATGATAGTGAGGCAGTGCCAAAAGCAGAAAAGGGGCATAAGCCCCTTTAACCTCGTTTTATGTAAACCTGAGCCCAGGTTTAGTGGTTGGAGTTCACGCGTATTTTTTGCAGGATAATGGTAGAGAGTTCTTCAATGGAACGGCTGGTAGAATCAATCCAGCTGATTTTCTCACGATGCATCAGGTCTTCTGCCAAGCGGATTTCATGGCGGCAATTATCCAGTGACGCATAATGGCTGTCTGGACGACGCTCACTGCGAACGCTGTGCAAGCGTTCCGCATTGATGCTCAAGCCATAGAGCTTGTCCGGATGTTTTTTCAAGGCTTCAGGCAGGGTTCCACGCTCCAGGTCTTCTGGGATCAGCGGATAATTGGCGGCCTTGATACCGAACTGCATGGCCAGGTAAAGGCTGGTAGGAGTTTTGCCACAGCGCGAAACGCCGACCAGAATCACCTGGGCTTCGCTCAAGCCAAAGTCAGTCATGCCATCGTCGTGGTTGAGCGTGAAGTTGATGGCGTCAATGCGTTCGTAATAGCTATTGCCAAGCACGCTGTGCGCAATGCCTGAGGTGCGAGATGGCTGCTCCTGCAGCTCTTCTGCCAATGGGTCCACAAAGGAGCCGAATACGTCCAGATGCAAGGCATTGCTTTGCTTCAGCTTGTCGCGCAGGTCGGTATTGACCAGCGTCATGACTATGATGGGACGTACGCCATCAGTAGTTTCTGCCTCGGCAATACGTACCAGCGCCTCCTCCACTTTCTGTTCGGAGTCGGTGAATGGGAGCCTGATATGACGAAAGCTGACCGTAGGAAAATGCGCCAACAAGTGGCCGACGGATTCGGCGGTAATACCTGTACCGTCGGAGATAAAAAATACACTGCGTTTCTGCATTTACTTTCCAGTCAGCTGTGTGCTTATTTGCTGATACGTTGCCAGGTACTGATCACGGTATCCGGATTAAGGGAGATGGACTTGATGCCCTTGGAGACCAGCCATTCAGCAAAATCAGGATGATCGGAAGGGCCTTGGCCGCAAATGCCGACATACTTGTTCAAGCGGTTGGCAGTGCTGATAGCCATTTCCAGCAATACTTTCACCGCTGGATCCCGCTCGTCAAAGCCATCAGCCACCAGGCCGGAGTCACGGTCCATGCCGAGTGACAGCTGTGTCAGGTCGTTAGAGCCAATGGAGAAGCCGTCGAAATATTCGAGGAACTGCTCTGCCAGCAATGCATTGGACGGAATTTCGCACATCATGATCAGGCGCAGGCCTTTTTCACCGCGCTTGAGGCCATGCTTGGCAAGGATTTCCACTACCTTGCGTGCTTCATCCAGGGTGCGGACGAAAGGAATCATCAACTCAACGTTGGTCAGGCCCAATTGCTCGCGCACCTTGCGCATGGCAATGCATTCAAGCTCGAAGCAATCCTGGAAGTCTGGGGAAATATAGCGTGCAGCGCCACGGAAGCCCAGCATTGGGTTTTCTTCCTCTGGTTCATATATTTCGCCGCCAATCAGCTTGCGGTATTCATTGGACTTGAAGTCCGACATGCGTGCAATGACGGGTTTTGGCCAGAATGCAGAGCCGATAGTGGCAACACCTTCAGCCAGCTTGTCGATATAGAACTGGCGAGGGCTTTCGTAGCCACGGGCGCGGCGCTTGATTTCTTCTTGCAGGTCTGCGGGCACGTCGCCGATATTGAGGATAGCCTTGGGATGGATGCCTATCATGTTGTTGATGACAAACTCAAGGCGAGCCAGGCCCACACCTTCATTAGGAATCTGGGCAAAGCTGAACGCCATGTCAGGGTTGCCCACGTTCATCATGATTTTGACCGGTGATGGTGGCAGCTTCTTTTCTTCTTCCTGGGTTACGGTAAAGGGGATGGCGCCTTCATAGACATAACCGGTTTCGCCTTCAGCACAGGAGACGGTCACGACCTGGCCATCTTTCAGCAGATCGGTAGCGTTGACGCTACCGACAATGGCAGGAATGCCCAGCTCACGCGCAATGATCGCTGCGTGGCAGGTACGGCCGCCACGATTGGTGACAAGGGCAGAGGCACGCTTCATGACAGGTTCCCAGTTCGGGTCAGTCATGTCTGCCACCAGTACGTCACCTGGTTGCACCGTATTCATTTCTGAAGCGTGCTTGACCACACGAACCGGGCCAGAGCCTACTTTCTGGGTCACTGCACGGCCAGTCACGACAGCGGTGTTGCCCTCAGTCTTGATCTGGAATTTTTCAATGATGTTTCCGCTTTGCGACTTAACGGTTTCAGGACGGGCCTGCAGGATGTAAAGCTTGCCATCCACGCCGTCCTTGCCCCATTCCACGTCCATCGGACACTTGTAGTGCTGTTCGATGATGACGGCAAAACGGGCTAGTTCCAGAATTTCTTCATCTTGCAGGGAGTAGCGGGTACTGTCTTCCTTGCTGTTTTCCACGGTATGGGTGCTTTTGCCTGCAACATTGCTGTCACTGAACACCATTTTGATCAGCTTGGAACCCAGGCTGCGGCGTACGATAGCTGGGAATCCTTGTGCCAGCAAAGGCTTGTGCACGTAAAACTCATCAGGGTTGACTGCGCCCTGCACCACGGTCTCACCGAGGCCGTAGGAGGAGGTAATGAATACTACGTCACGGAAACCGGACTCGGTATCCATGGTGAACATCACGCCGGAGCTTCCCAGGTTACTGCGTACCATGCGCTGTACACCAGCGGATAGGGCGACGTCTGCATGGACAAAACCCTTGTGTACGCGGTAGGAGATAGCACGGTCATTGTAGAGAGAGGCAAACACTTCCTTGATCGCATGCAGGATGTTGTCCAGGCCGCGAATGTTCAGGAAGCTTTCCTGCTGGCCGGCAAATGAGGCATCAGGCAAGTCTTCTGCAGTGGCAGAGGAGCGTACGGCAAACGTGATGTCATCGCCAGAGTCAGCTGTCAGTGTCTTGTAGTGCTCCGCAATTGAATCTTGCAGCTCTTGTGGGAATGGAGTGTCGATAATCCAGTGACGGATTTTCTGGCCAGTTGCAGCCAGTGCATCAACGTCATCCACATTGAGGCTGTCGAGCTCAGCATTGATACGCTGATCCAGCCCGTCCTTTGCCAGGAACTGGCGATAGGCATCGGCAGTAGTGGCAAAGCCACCAGGCACTCGTACGCCCTTGGCGGTCAGTTGGCTGATCATTTCGCCCAAAGAGGCGTTCTTGCCACCAACTGCAGGCACATCGCTGATGCGCAGCTTGTCAAAGGCGATTACGTAATCCAACATGTTTACTCTCCATCAGTTACATGGCGCTTGGCGCACGTAAGTTTTTGTTCCAGTACCAATTCAGAAAGCATGAGCTATCGGGGGATTAATACTAAAAGGCTAAAGATTTTAAGGGGATGCAGATAAGAAAGCCGATATTTTGCCTTAATCTGGCCTTTTCTGTCACGTTCAACTGTTATCCGTTCAGCAAAAAAACTATGGGCGATATATTCTTCAGGGTGAATTAGATCACAATCTGGCCTTGAGAAGGGGCTGTGCTAGTCCAAATGGGCTAATAAAACCGGCCTGCTTGGCCAGCGTCGGCGCTATTTTTTTGCCGGATATTTATTGAGTTTGCGTTGCAGGGTGCGGCGATGCATATTCAGGCTGCGTGCAGTGGCAGAAATATTGCCCTCGTTTTCCTGTAGTACACGCTGGATATGCTCCCATTCGAGCCGGTTGACGGAGAGTGCATTGCTTGGCACCGGGGTATTGATATCCCCTTCGGTACGCTCAAATGCGGCCAATATCTGGTCGGCATCTGCCGGTTTTGCCAGATAGTGCGTGGCGCCCAGCTTGACCGCCTCTACCGCTGTGGCAATGCTGGCATATCCAGTGAGTACGACAATACGGGTCTGGCTGTCGATCTGGTTGAGGTGTTTGACCAGTGTGAGTCCCGAATCCCCTGGCATCTTGAGGTCTATGACTGCGTATTCGGGAGCTTCTTCCGCAGTCATGGCAATTGCATCGCTCACATTGTGTGCGACAGTGACATTGAAGCCACGTTTTTGCATGGCTTTTGCCAGTACCTGGGTAAACAGTTCGTCGTCATCTACCAATAGCAGGTCTGGATAGTCTTCACTGGCAAGGGCTGTATTCACTTGGTGATCTTCACTGCAAGGTTGGCGATGGGGATGCTGATGCTAGTCAAGGTACCTCGGGGCTCCAACGGGCCGAAGCGTATTTCCCCATTGAATTTTTCCAATACGGACTTTGCGAGAAATACGCCCAGTCCTAGACCTCCAGAGGCTTGTTTGGAGGTGATGAAGGGCTGTCCCATAGAGGCAAAAGTGGATGCATCAGGAAATTGTCCCCGGTCGTGGATTTCCAGCCATAGTGATTGTTCCTTGATGCTGGCAATGAGCTCAATACCTTCAGGTGAAGCATCAGCTGCATTGTTGATCAGATTGGTAATGGCTTGGCTTAATGCCAGGTCTCCTGTGATGTCAGGGGCTGGCTCTGGTAGACGTAGCTCCAGCCTGATAGGGGTAACCGGCCGCATGTCGCGCCAGCGCCGGACGATTTGCCTGATAAATTCATCCAGTGCTATCCGCGTGCTGGATTCAGATCGCATCATGCCAGCCGAGGCCGTGATGGAGGACAGTATCTGCTTGCATTGGTCTATCTGGTTGCGCAGGATTTTCAGTGAGTCTGCCAGGTTAGCGTCGCTGCTGTACTCCTTGGCCAGGTCCTGTGTAATCACAGCCATGGTAGATAGGGGCGTGCCGAGTTCATGGGCTGCGCCGGTAGCCAATGTCCCGAGCGATAGCATGCGTTCGCTTGCGAGCACTTTTTCTCGGGACTGTGCAAGTAACCTGTCGTATTCGCGCAGGTTGCGTCCCATGCGCTCGACAAAAAAAGCGATAACCATAGCGCTCACTACAAAGCCGCTCCACATGCCCAGCAAATGCAGGTTGAAGCCTTCATCCTGCAGGTGATAGGCAGTTGCTGCACCATGGGCATGCAGGTGCGCGCCAACAGTGATGGTGAGGGGCTGGTACCAGAACATCAGCAGGCTGTAGCAGCCGATGACCAACGCGGCAACCAGCCAGGTATGCTGCCAGGGCAAGGCCACGGCAGCTACTGCGAGCGGCAGTAGGTACATCCATACGAACGGATTGCTATAGCCCCCGGTGTTATAAAACAGCCATGTGAGCAATGCGATATCCAGCAGCAGTTGCGCCAGCAGTTCGGGTTCCAGTATGCGCGCCTTGCGCCACAAGCGTAGCCAACTTAACAAGTTGATACAGAGCATGAGGCTGATGGCGGTAGATATCTGTGCAATCGGCAGGGCAAAATGGAAGCTTTGCACTGCGACTATGCTGGCCAGCGCCAGTGCAAACATCATCACTACACGCAGCCAGAGCAGGCGCCGCAGATTGGTGATGGATGCTAGTGATGACATGCCTGCATTTTAACCCAATCCCATGTTGGCGACGCATGCGACAAAATGTCACGGCGGCAAAATGCCACATTCTTGAAATGCATGGCGCTCCTTAAAATCATGGTAGCCCGGATTGACGGGATACATAAGAACCGATCAAGGAGAAAGTATGCATGCTTTATCAAAGGCGCTATGCGCCTGCAGTATTTGCCTTATAACCATCCAGGCTGCCAGCGCTGCTGCCCCGGCAGAGGCGCTGGCGCAGAAGAGTGGCTGTCTGGCCTGCCATGGTGTGGAAAAGAAAATGATAGGGCCATCCTATAAAGATATTGCTGCCAAATACAAGGGCGACAAAGAGGCTGAAGCCAGGCTGATCAATAAAGTGAAGACTGGTGGCAGCGGTAGCTGGGGTGCAATGCCCATGCCGCCCAATGTGCATGTCAAGGATGAGGATATCAAGACGCTGGTGCAGTGGGTGCTGTCGCTGTAAGCCCATGGATGCTCGCTGTACCGGGCTGCGACAACATGTCGCATTCCTGCTGCAAAGTGAATTGATTAAGATGACCACATCCTGCTTTCAAGGATACCTCATCACAGTCTTGGTTATGGACTGCCTAGGGCTGAGACCTTGCTGGTTCTCAGCCCTTTTTTATTGATACCTGTACCCTGAGTTTTTTGTCATTGATGGTTCTGGCGGCGCGTTTTTTATGACGCCAGCGCAGGAAGCCTGTAATAAACAGAATCAGTGGCAGGAACCCGCTGACAAAGACAATCCAGCGCCCGACCAGCCCTAGTGCCTCGCCGTTGTGGAGGGGGTGCAGCCAGCTCATGATCTTGTCGCCGGCATTATCGGCAAAATGGTCGCGTATATTGGTTAATTCCCCGTCGTAATTGATCCAGACTATCGTCTTGGGGAACCTGCGCCCGGGCTCGCCCTGCTGGTATAGCCTGAACTGGTATTGGTCTTGGTCGCTGTCAGGCGTGTATATCCAGCGTAGCTCGCTACCAGGGAATTGCCGCAGGGCTGTTTGTGCCATCTGATCCAGGTTGACGCTGGCCTTGCGGGCAGGTTTTGCCCCCGCTGGTGGTGCCGGCATGCTGCCCATATGCTGCATGCCGGATTTCACGCCCAACATGTCCTCAAACCAGTCGGGGCGTTCCAGCATAATGCCTGTGACTGTCAGCATCAGCAGCAATATCAATCCATAAATGCCACTCAGCTTGTGCCAGTCGTAAATACGGCGGAATACATGCGAGTTGCGCCGATAGCTGAACGCTGAACGGAAGTTGCCGCTCTGCGGCCACCAGAGGTAAATGCCGGATAACAGCGAGATGAGAATGCCTATGCTGGCGATTGCCACCATGGTTTTGCCGGTAGCGTCCAGCAGCAACGTGTAATGCAGGTCGTAAATCCAGGTGCTGGCGAATGTGCCCCATAAACGGCTTGATGTGACGCTTAAGGTGGCAGGGTCCAGAGTAACGACCAGCGGGGCGAAATGGGATTCACGCGTTTCCCAGGGTTTCATGTAGCGCGCCATGACGGGGTCATCCTGCTGCATTGGGAGCTCAATGCGCCATCCGGCTGTCCTCTCAGGATAGCTGGCTTTGAGTTTGTCTAGTATGGCCTGCGGGGAAAGTTGGCTTTGACTTTGCGCGATTTGTACATGGTTGTTGAGCAGTCCGTCTATCTTGGTGTAAAACACCAGGAAGCTGCCGGTCAGGCCCAGCAACACAAACATTAGCCCTAGCGACAAGCCAAGGTAGAGATGCACCGCCAGCCATAGGCGGCGCATTTTCAAGTCAGGGGCAGGGGCTGCGGATGCTTCCAATGTGTGTGCTTCCTTGTTGCTTACAGGTCGAGGCGTACTGAGCCGTAGATTCCGCGCCCTTCGCCTGGCGAGTGCAGGGTTTGCCCATTGATTGAGTCCCAGTATGCATACTCATAATAACGGTCGGCCAGATTGCGTACCTGTAACTCCAGGCTGATATTCTTTTGTGCCTGCCAGACCGCACCCAGGTTCATGAGGAAGTAGCCGCCGAACTTGCCTTGCGCATTGGTCCGTTCAAGATAATAGTCACCCTGTCCATTGGCCCAGGCAGAGAGCTTGAGCGTGGGCAGTACGCGATAATCTGCCCCTAGGCCATAGAGTTGCCGCGGTACATGGTCGATTTCGTTGCCCTTGTTGCTAAGCTCGGTGTTGCCGGGTTTGAGGATTTCTGAGCGCTGCACAGAAAGATTCGCCCAGATATCAAGTTTGTCTGTAGGTCGCAGATTAGCCTGTACGTCTATACCTCGCCGCAATGTCTTGCCTATGTTTTCCGAGTCGTTATTGGCGCTGCCGAGTATGCGGCGCACTTCGTTGGTCGCCTCTTGCTCCCAGACGGCAATCCGCCCATCCACCCAGCTAGCCGGGGTGAGCTTGACGCCAAACTCCCAGCCGTCGTTGATAGACGGCCGGATGTCGGGAGCCAAAGGGTTGGTCTTGTAAGTGGCCGCGCCTACGCCCACCTGGAAACTGCGCCCCCAGTTGCCATAAACACTGTAGTGTTCTGAAGGTGTATAGACCGCACTGAGCTTGGGTTGCCGGATCGCTCCGTAGTCTTCGACATCGGCTTTGGCTCCAGTGCTGAGATTGGTAAAGTCGCCATAAATTTTATCTATCCGGTAAGCAGGGACTATTTTGAGGGTTTCCGTTGGACGAATGATGGCCTGTAGGTAGGTACCGTAAGTATTAAGCTCAAAACGTTGATCTCGCGTGATAGCCTGCCGTTCGCGCGCGATGGTAGTGTAGCGACGGCTTTCATTGTCCTGCCATTCGGCACTGAAACCGCTTTCCAGGGCAAAGCCATGCAGAAAGCTGACTTCTGGCCTCCACGTCAGGCTGGAAAGTGCGCCTGAGTGGTTTTCCTTGGAGAGGCGTTCCTGCTGGGATGTATCCAGTACGGAAAACCTGACCCACCGCTGGTCGTTCATGGTGTTGAGATAGGCCTTGTTTGACCAGAACAACTTATCGTTGATATTCCAGTCGAAGTGGAGGCTGAGCTGGTTCAGTTCGCGTTCGCCGCCATCGGTATTGTTGTGCGGCATGGACTGGCGCGGTTGGGCGCGGGATTGGGCATAGGTCAGGTAGCCAGCTTCCTGCGCATCCTGTTCATAGTGGCGTGCGATCAGGCCGGTGCGGAAACGGCCATCTGCCGAATCATAAAACCACTTGCCTGCGACTGAGCTTTTGCGCGAGTCCGAGTGGTCCCTATAGCCTTGATACTCTTGTACTGCCGCAAAGTAATTCTGGCTGAAGCCGTCCTTTTCTATACCCACCGCAGTTTGCAACTCACGTGTATTGAAACTGCCGTAGCTCGCGCGTGCCGTGGCATAGTTGCCGCCAATCTTCGTGACCACATTCGCATTGCCGGCGATATTGTGCAGCCCATAACGCGGGTCGTTGGTGCCGCGCACAACCTCGATCGCTTCGATGTCCAGCGGCATGATCATATCCAGGTAGGGCATGTTGCCGTCGTTGCTGTTGCTGGGAATGCCGTCTATCAAGAGCTTGACGGCATTGAGCTCCCTCTCGCCATTGAAGCCACGGAACGATATTTGCCCGCCAGTAGTTCCCATGCCGAATGCAGTAAGTTGTACTCCAGGTGCGCGTGAGAACAGTTGCCAGCTGTTTTGTACCGCTTGGTGCTCGATCGCATCTTTGCCGATAACATCGACCGAGGAAAGAATGCTGCGTGCAGGCAATGAAGATGCGCGGTTGCCAGTGACCACGATGCCGCCTACAGTCACTGTGGAATCACCATCAGTGCTCTTGGTGGTGACGTGGTCTGCATGGGCATGGCTGTTGAATGCAGCCATGATATATAGCGGTAATAGCTTGTAGCGATACTTCATTGAGTACTCCTGGATTTCTTTATCTATAAGACATGGCTTTCGGCACATGCGGCTGTGCCGCTTGATGGCGGGGGCCAAGTTTCAGGCGAAATCAGGAATTGGCCGGCGGAGCCCTGGGGTTGGAGGACGCCCATGCAAATAGCGGCTGCGGGGCATGATAGTAGAGTTCGGGCAGTTCGTAGGATAAGTTGCCTGAGAGCAGCTTGGGCGCATTGCCGATAATGAAGGCAGGCGTGTGTGCATGCATGCTGCAGTAAAGGCAATGCGCCATATCCATGGATTTTTCAGGCGATTTCTTCGCAGGCGCTGCCGTTTCCAGCGGCAAAGGCATATACTTGCTGCCCGAAGCTGAGCAGACCACCATCCATGCCTGGTGGTCGCCATGGGCTGCCAGCGCGTGAGAAACCGCAGGCGCCAATGCGCTGAAGAAAACAGCGATGCACGACAGCAGGGCGATCAGTCGACGCTTTTGCTTAAAAAGAATCATGCACGGATAATAGCAATAAATATTATTTCAATCACGCATCATGCTCTCAATAGTCAGAGAAAACATGAAACACCAGATTATTGGAATTATCGGGATTCTAATTGGCATATCTGTAGCATATGCCGGGACAGAAGTTGCCGGCGATGGCCAGGATGATGTCAAGCTGCGCCAGATGGCAGACCGCATTCCCAGCAATTGTCGTGTAGCCGCTACGCGAGACACCAATGGCCAGCCGGTATTCCTCTGGCAATATACATTCAGCGATGGTACGCGCGATCTTGTGATGGCAACCTCGCTGGAAGGCCGCCTGCAGGGGATACGCCGCGTGACTTATGGCGGCAGCCAGGCAGCCGGTTGCCATTTCCCCCTTCTTGCGATTGCCCGCGGCGGAAACTGGGGCTGGCACCTGGCCTGGATGCGCATGCGCAAGGGCTTGTTCTATGCCCGTATGGATGGCGAGGCCTGGGTGTCGTCTCCCCCCAAACGCATGACTACTGCTGATGTAACGCAGGTAGAGCTGCTGACTAATGATAGCCGTGTCTCACTGAGCTGGCTTGAGCTTGCCAATAATGTTTCCATGCCAAACCTGATGGTTTCTGATGATGATGGCCGCTCTTGGAGTAAGCGCTAGCGGATGGGACAGTATTGGCCTGTCATTTTGGATGGCTGGCGATACGTTGATTAGCCGGCAGGCAACTCTGCTGGCGGCCTTGAATTAAGAGAGAGCGCCCGCATCTTATGGTTAGTTAAATAATTCAAAGGAAGGCAATCCCATGCGTTTCGACAAACTGACAACCAAATTCCAACAAGCCATTGCCGATGCGCAAAGCATTGCGGTCGGCCACGACAATCCCAGCATAGAGCCTCAGCATCTTTTGCTTGCCTTGCTAAGCCAGGAGGACGGCGGTACTGCTTCCCTATTATCTCGTGCTGGTACCAACTTGGTACCGCTCAAGGCAGCATTGCAGCTTGCGGTTAACAACTTGCCGCAGGTGCAGGGAAATAGTGGTGAAATATCCATCTCACGCGATCTCAACAACCTGCTTAACGTCACGGACAAAAATGCACAAAAGCGTGGCGACGCCTATATTGCGAGCGAGATGTTCCTGCTTGCCCTGGCTGACGACAAGGGCGACACGGGCCGCTTGCTTAAAACCCATGGTTTGACCAAACAGGCGCTTGAGCAGGCAGTCAGTGCCGTACGTGGCAGCGATCCAGTGAATAGCCAGGAAGCTGAAGGCAACCGCGAGGCCCTGAAGAAGTTCACAGTCGACCTGACCGAGCGCGCGCGTTCCGGCAAGCTGGATCCCGTGATAGGCCGCGACGATGAAATCCGCCGTACCATCCAGGTGCTGCAACGCCGCACCAAGAACAATCCGGTATTAATCGGCGAGCCCGGTGTAGGCAAGACCGCGATTGTGGAAGGCCTGGCCCAGCGCATCGTCAATGGCGAGGTGCCGGAAACCCTCAAGAACAAGCGCGTGCTGGTGCTGGATATGGCAAGCCTGCTGGCAGGCGCCAAATATCGCGGCGAGTTTGAGGAGCGCCTGCAGTCGGTATTGAAGGAACTGGCGCAGGATGAGGGACAGACTATCGTCTTCATCGATGAAATCCATACCATGGTCGGAGCCGGCAAGGCGGAAGGCGCCATGGATGCCGGCAACATGCTCAAGCCTGCCCTTGCCCGCGGTGAATTGCATTGTGTCGGCGCGACCACCTTGGACGAGTACCGCAAGTACATCGAGAAAGATGCTGCATTGGAGCGCCGCTTCCAGAAGGTGCTGGTGGACGAACCCAGCGTGGAGGCCACCATCGCCATCCTGCGCGGCCTGCAGGAAAAGTACGAGGTGCACCATGGCGTCGAGATTACCGATCCGGCGATAGTGGCTGCAGCCGAGCTTAGCCATCGCTACATCACCGACCGTTTCTTGCCGGACAAGGCGATTGACCTGATAGACGAAGCGGCATCCCGCATCAAGATGGAAATTGACTCCAAACCGGAAGAACTGGACAAGCTTGAGCGCCGGTTGATCCAACTCAAGATCGAGCGCGAGGCTGTGCGCCGCGAAAAAGATGAAGCCTCGCAGAAGCGGTTCGGCCTGATCGAGGAAGAGATCAGCCGCCTGGAGAAAGAATATGCCGACCTGGAGGAAATCTGGAAGGCGGAAAAAGCCCAGGTGCAGGGCAGCCAGCATCTCAAGGAGGAAATCGAGAAGGTCAAGCTCCAGATAGAGGAAGCTACCCGCAAGGGTGAGTGGCAAAAAGTTTCCGAGCTGCAGTATGGAAAGTTGCCACAGCTGGAAAACGAGCTGAAGCAGGCCGCCAGTGCGGAAGAAAAGGGTGCGCAGAAGCAGAACCGCTTGCTGCGCACCCAGGTTGGCGCAGAAGAGATTGCCGAGGTGGTCTCCCGTGCGACTGGCATCCCGGTTTCCAAGATGCTGCAGGGTGAGCGTGACAAGCTGCTGCATATGGAGGACAAGCTGCACGAACGCGTCGTGGGGCAGGATGAGGCCGTACGTTTGGTGAGCGATGCCATTCGCCGTTCCCGTTCTGGCTTGTCTGATCCCAACAGGCCTTATGGATCATTCCTGTTCCTGGGCCCTACCGGCGTAGGCAAGACCGAGTTGACCAAGGCACTGGCGGGCTTCTTGTTTGATTCAGAAGATCACCTGATCCGCATAGACATGAGCGAATTCATGGAGAAGCATTCCGTGGCTCGCCTGATCGGCGCTCCACCGGGCTATGTTGGCTACGAAGAAGGGGGGTACCTGACGGAAGCTGTGCGGCGCAAGCCATATTCAGTGATATTGCTGGACGAAGTGGAAAAAGCGCATCCCGATGTGTTCAACGTATTGCTGCAGGTACTGGATGATGGTCGCTTGACCGATGGCCAGGGCCGGACTGTGGACTTCAAGAATACTGTCATCATCATGACTTCAAACCTGGGGTCGCAGATGATACAGAATATGGCAGGGGATGATTACCAGGTAGTGAAGCTGGCGGTCATGGGCGAAGTGAAGGCCAACTTCAGGCCGGAGTTTGTGAACCGGATTGATGAAGTCGTGGTATTCCACTCCTTGGGCGAGTCACACGTAAAATCCATTGCGGGCATTCAGTTGCAAAGCCTGGCTAAGCGACTGGCGGCAATGGATATGCAGCTTGAGGTTTCGGATGCTGCCCTGGGTGAAATTGCCAATGCCGGGTTTGATCCGGTTTATGGCGCGCGCCCTCTAAAGCGTGCTATCCAGTCCGAGATCGAGAATCCCCTGGCGAAGGAAATCCTCAACGGTACTTTTGCAGCCAAGGATACGGTGCATGTGGATTTCAAGGGTAGCCGCATGGTGTTTTCCAAGGCTTGACCAGGCAACAAGGCCGGATACAGGCGTATGCCTGTATCCGGTATTTTTAAATATTTTCAGCGCTGCATGGAAAAACCGGGAATTTGCTGTTGAAGTTAGCGGTCATAGCCTTAAGCCCGTTTGGCTATAGTTTTGATCTGGCACATGGCCAGGAGGATAAGATGAAAGTAAGCACAGCAATAGCTCTCGGCAGCCTGATACTGTTATCGGGTTGTGCAACTACTCAACAGCAACGAGAGCCGCAGATTCAGCGCATATCGCCAGCGGAGCTTGAAAAGCTCATGCCACAACCTACTCCTTATATTACTTATGACGAGTTGGTACGCCTGTCCAAGGCTGGCAGCACCCCGGACGATATTATTGCCAAAATCAAGGAAAGCAATTCGCGCTACGACCTCTCGCCGTCCAAGGCCGTGGAACTCAGCAAGCAAGGAGTCAGCAGCAAGGTGCTGGATTATATCTATACCACACGTGAGCAGGCATTGCGGGATGGCTTTGCCGAAGAGCTGAACAAGCGTGAGAAGGAAAAGCTGATAGAACAGGAAAAATTGCGCCGTGATTATCAATGGCGCTACCGCAATTATGACCCCTTCTGGGGACCAGGATTCGGCCCATATTGGGGGCGAGGGTACTACGGGCCGCGTTGGGGCTGGTAGTCATAAAAAATTACGTTTATCAAGCGTTCTCGTAAGGTAGGCGGGTTACCTGAAGCCTATAATGAGACAAGTATTTGGGTAATTTCGCTAGCCCTTCGGACAGTACCACTCAAGGAGGCTAGGACCCACATAAGAGCGGCGCCACTGTGGTCTCTAGCGTATCCGAGCGGGCATTCGCCGCTCCCCGTTGAGACGCTGACGGCGTTTTCCCGGTCTGAATCCTTTATCTCGTGCGATAAACGTTTTCAGCATGTGCTGGATCAACCTTACCACCTCAGCCGCCTCGCCGTAGTTCTGTGCATGCAACGTGAAGTATCCTGCCGCCACCAGCGCCAACATTAGGTTCATGTGAGGCCACTTCTTCCGCGACAAGAGGTTCCGCGTCCACAGTGCGAAGAACGCGCGCGACCTGCCAGCCTGGCCTTCGCATAGCCGCGGATCGCTCCAGGCCACTTCGGCCAGGATACCGTCGCCCACTTCGGCGGACTGCGCAAACCTCATGTCGTAGAGGTCGTCGTGCAACCCCTTAGTCTGCTGCGACAATGGCACCTCTTACAGCAGGATATCAATCTCCGACTCGCCTTGCTGGCATTGCGCCGGCAAGGCGATGAAACGCAGTAATGTGATGTCATCCATGGGGCAAAGGCGTGCGCCAAATTTCGAGCAGATCAATAGCCGCGGCCAACAGCGGGATCAGCCCGCAGGACGCGATTATGGAGGACAGAGGACGGGTCGTCATGGCGTGAAAACGATGCGCTCGCTCGCGTGGGCTGCCTCGGCCCACGCCTGCTCCACATTGCGCAGTGGCATGGCCTTCACGTCGATGCGGAACGTGCCACGCACGATCTCTTTCGCCAGCGCTGGCAACTCCATGAGAATCTCGCGACCCGACACCGAGCCGTGCCCGCTGCCCACGATCTGGAGATTCGCGGAGCGCAAGAAGGCGCCGGGGATGGCCGCGACTTCACCTGCCATCGAGCCGACGTGTATCCAGGTGAGCGGCAGGCTGCGATCTGCCCGCTGCTTGAGCATGGCCTCCATGGTTTTCACTGCGGTCTCGCCCCAGACGAAATCGAGCACGACATCCACGTCGCGCGTGAGGGCACCCAACCGGGCATCCCCCAGCGTCACGATCTCAGAGGCGCCAAGCGCGGGCAGTTTCGTGAGCTTGCGCTCGTCGCGACCCGCGGCGATGACCTGCGATGCGCCCAGGTGCCGGGCGATCTGCACGGCCATGCTTCCTGAGCTTCCGGTGGCACCGAGGATGAGCACCTTCTGCCCGCTCTGAAACGGCACGCGGCAACGCAGCGCGAGCCAGGACGCCATCGCGGGATTCATCGCGCCCGCGACCGTCACCGGGTCGCTGTCGCTCGGCAGTTCGATGCTGTGGTCGAGTTCGATCACCGTCCTGTCGGCCATCGTGCCGATCTGCCCGGGACCCTGCACGAAGTAGCGCAACCTGCCGTCGGTACCGCGCCCGACGCCATCGATACCGGGGACGAGCGGCAGCCCCCCGCTGCTGGAGTAATGAACGCCTGAAGCCTGGCCGCGAGTGACGTGATGCAGGCCGGCCGCGAGCACTTCGACGAGCATTTCATCGGGCCCTTTTGACACAGGATCGGCGAAGTTGCCGTAGTGCGGCGGTTGGTCGAACGAGGTGATGACGGCAGCTTTCAAGGGGGTTCTCCTTCAAGGGATATATGATTAATAAGGTTCGCAATACGATCTATTATTGATGCGTATTACGAACTATGTCAAGATGGAGCCACTATGAAAAAGCAAATATCCATGAAGCAAGCCTCCGTGTCCGATGAAGGATTGGCCGATGCACTTGTGACGACTGCCTTTGTCACGATGGCCGTGATCAACAAGATTGGCGCCGAGAATGACTTGTCCCTCTCGCTGATCCGCGTCTTGGGAATCCTGTGGGATCGACGCCCTCGAATGGCCGAACTCGCTGGCTACCTCGGGTTAGAGAAGCAGACGATGTCGGGGCTTATCGCCCGAGCAGAAAAGAGAGGGCTGGTAGCGCGTGCGCCGAACGAAGAGGATGGAAGGGCGACAGACGTTTTTCTCACGAGCGATGGGGCCAAGCTCGTCAAGCGGCTGCGTGTCCAGGGGCAACAGGCACTGGCGCCGATCATCGAACAGCTCAGCGCGCCAGATCAGCAGCTTCTTCAGGAGTTGCTTCAGCGCATGCTCGAAATTCGGAAGGGTTGAAGATCAGATGTTGCTGCATTGCGTGCTGCCTGGAGGCGCATAGCATCAATCATTCCGATGCGGCTATGGATGCCAGCGCAGCCTGCCGGCAAGGCGGCAGGAGGGCCGCCGAAAGCGTCTTCTTGTTCATGTGACTGCTTTAGGTACATGAGTGGCATCACTGTTTGCATGACCTATCTTTCAAGATCACGTGTTGCGGCTCGCCAGCGCAACTTCTCGGAATAGCGGTGGCGCGCCTGCAAGCGGGTGTCTTTCAGTATGATTTCCATAGTCTCCCCCAGAATCCTGATGACTCCCAAGATAGGGATGACCAGCATTAGGCCGGCTACGCCAGCAATTGCCTCGCCGATCAGGAACATCATGATAGTGAGCAAGGGGTGTATGCGCAGGCTGCGTCCGACAATGGCTGGCAGGAAAAAAAAGTCATCCAGCATTCGGATCAGGATGAACAGCGCAGCCAAGCTATAGATCACGCCTATATTGCCGGGCATGTCGGTGGATGCCACCAGTGCCACAATGGCGAAGCCCAGCAACGGGCCAAGATAGGGGATCCAGCACAAGACTGCCACAATCAGTCCCAGTATCAACGGGGATGAAATGCCCAGGGCCCATAAGCCAAGCGTGGTGAGTATGGTATCAATCAGGGTTATTTTCATGAGCCCGACAAAATAGAGCCTGGCAGTCTGGTCTACCGCATGGATCAAATACAAGGTTTTTTCAAAAAAGGCATTAGGGACCGCAGCTCCCAGCATTTTTCTCAGATGGGCGCCGTCCTTGAGCATGAAGAAAGTGATGATTGGGGTGAGCAGCAGTGAAGGCAGCCATGTTGCAAGGGCGGTCAGGACCTTGCCCAGGTATTTATCAGAAAAATGCTCGGAAAAGTCAGTGAAACGCTGGTAGATATTGCTGCCAAAATGGGCTGATTGCAGAAAACTGAACTGCTCTTGCAGGCTGCCCAATACCTGTTCAGCCAGGGACGCCCCACCTGAGGAGTAGTGGATGAATCCTGCCTGCCAGGATGCCGCGTTCGACACTACAAGCGGATACACCAGCAAAAGCACGAGTATGGTGAATACCAGAAAAGCGCCACTCAGTATGATGGCAGCCAGATGACGACTGGTACCAGCCAATACCAGCTTTTTTTCCAGTGGTGCCAGGAGATAGTAAAGAATGAGGGCCAGCAGGAAAGGCACTACCAGCCATAATATCTTTTTGAAAATCAGCAATAGCAGGCAGGTTGAGGCGATGATCCCAGCCCATGCCACCGGGCCGGGTCCGCTGTTCACATTGGCCAGTAGTGGGGGAGCTGCGACCTTGTCTTCTGCTTCCGGATACTGGGTACGCCTCAGACTGCAGTGCTGGGTAATGGTGGACGCAATTTGAGGGTAGGTATGCAATAAATGCAGGAAGTCCTCCCTGAATAATACGGCAATGACACAATTTTCCAGTGCCCTTACTTGGGATGACCTGGGCACGTTTTCCAGCAGGGCACGCTCACCAAAGAACTGGCCTGCTTCAAGCGTGGAGAGAATTTGACCTTCCACAGATACACGTACCTTGCCGGATAGAATGAAGTAAATGGCCTGTCCTTCTTCATCCTGGTCAAAGATGATCTCGTCACGCACATATGTCCGCTGATGCAGGAGGTTGTTCAGGGTATCCAGTTCATGCCGGTTAAGGCCTGAGAACAACGGCACCTCACTGAGTACTGCCAAATACTGCGGTGTAATGGAATGGCGGAAACGGCTTAAAAGCATGATATGTTCTGGGTTGGTGATTGTCTCGACCAATTCTATCCGTAGCCTCGCTAATCGCAAGCTTTTCCTGAGCCGGTATACTGTAAGGGCAATGTTTTCTACAGTTCAGGAGCGACCATGCAGCAGCAACATCACCAGATCATCCAGAAAACCCATGGACGTCGTCTTTATGACATTACCCCGCCTATTACGCGTTGGGTGGCAGACTCTGAAATTAATAGCGGCTTGCTGACGCTTTATATCCAGCATACTTCTGCCAGCTTATTGATCAATGAAAATTATGACTCAGATGTGTTGGTGGATATGGAAAGTTTTTTTGCCAGATTGGTACCGGATGGTGATCCCTTGTTCATCCATACGGCAGAAGGCCCTGATGACATGCCTGCCCATGTACGGTCTGCCTTGACGCAAACCAGCCTTTCCATCCCGGTGACTGGAGGCAAGGTTGCGTTGGGGGCATGGCAGGGGATTTTTCTTTATGAGCATCGCAGCATGGCTCATACACGCAAGGTGCTGTTGCATCTGCTGGGGGAGTAGTTGACTGCCGCTGTTTGATTGCAACTTTATTCAGGGAAGTCTGAGTGCTTTTATGGGTGTTGCAGTAGCGGAGATTTATTTCACCACGCTCCAGCTCAGCGGGTCAAATGGCTTGCTCTGGTAACGTAATTCAAAATAGACGCCATGCTGCTCGTTGCCGCCACTGTTGCCTACAGCGGCGACAGTGTCCCCGCCCTTGACGTTCTCGCCTGCTTGTTTCAATAAGGCCTGGTTGTTTCCATACAGGCTCATGTAACCACTGCCATGGTCGATGATCATCAGGTTACCAAAGCCGCGTAGCCAATCGGCAAAAACGACCTGTCCGCTGGCCACGGCTTTGACGTCGCTGCCTTCATTAGCCTTGATAAACAGGCCTTTCCATGAAATTCCCGTATCTTCCCGGCTGCTGCCGAAGCGGTTGGTGATTTCTCCCCGCACTGGCAGGTTCAGCTTGCCTTTGAGCGAGGCAAAGCTGGTGCCGTCAAATGCGTTGCTGGGTAAAGTGTCGTTGCGCCCGACCGAGGTGGAGGGTTTGCGCGTATTTTTGGGAGGCATGCCAGTGGATTTGTCAGCTTGTTGCTCCTTGGCCTGACGTGCCGCTTCCCGTTCGGCTTTCTCACGGGCTGCTTTTTCGCGCGCGGCCTGTTCTCTGGCGGCTTTTGCCAGACGTTCCATCAATTGCGTCAGTCTTTGTTCATCGCGCTTGAGTTTGTCTATTTCATTGCGTTGGGCGCTGATCTTGCTGGATAGTTGCTTGACTAGTTTATCGCGCTCAGTCTTTTGATGTTGCAGTTCTTGCCGTTCCTTTTCCTGCTGATCCTTCAGCGAGTCCAGTCTTTCCAGTGTTTGGCTGGTTTCGGCATTCAGCAATTCCAGCTTGGATATATTGCTTTGCACCGAAGCAATCAGTTGATTGCGCGCGCGTGAAACATAGCGGTAGTAATGCAATTGTCGTGCGGCAGAGTTGGGGTCCTGTTGCTGGAGGAATACTTGTACCTGGCTGGGCTGGCCTTTGAGATACTGTTGATAAAACTGCTGGCTTAACAGTTTTTGCTGTTGTCCAAGCTCGGTTTCATGAGCAGATCTTTGCTGCTCCAGTGCCTGCAATTTTTCATTGCTTTCACGTTGTTGCTGATTGAGGTCATTTAGCTTGCGGTTGGCCTCACTGATAGCCTTTTCACTTTTTTTTAAGCCATCTGCGGCTTCGGCATGTGCCTCTTTGGAGCTATCCAGTTCTTTTTTCAAGGACTCCAGACGCTGGTGGATTTCATCCAGGGCTTCCTTGGGTTTTTCCACCGGTTTGTCGGTTTTGGCCGCCAAGGCGTTTTGCTGGGCTGCCAGGGAGGCAGCCAGCAAGAGGATTCGCCAGCTGTTGCGCATATTACTTTTCAGGCGTTTCCGTAAAGCTTACCAATGACTTGCCGGTCATTTCCTGAGGCTGCGGCAAGCCCATCATTGCCAGCAATGATGGTGCCAGGTCACACAGGGAGCCAGTACCCGGAACGGCGAGGGAAGCAGCTCTACCGACAAATACCAGTGGTACCAGATTGGTGGTGTGCTGAGTATGCGGCTGGTTGTTTTCGTAGTCCCGCATCATTTCCACATTGCCGTGGTCTGCGGTAATGATCATCTGGCCGCCTATGCTCTCCATGGCCTTGACGATGCGGTTTATGCAGGTATCTATGGTCTCCACCGCCTTGATTGAGGCATCGATGTCGCCAGAGTGCCCTACCATGTCGCAGTTGGCATAATTGCAGATGATGGCATCGTATTTCCCGCTGAGAATGGCGGCTTCCAGCTTGTCTGTCAGCTCAAATGCGCTCATTTCCGGCTGCAGGTCGTAGGTGGCGACCTTGGGGGAGGGCACCAGTATCCGGTCCTCGCCTGCAAATACCTGCTCCTCGCCGCCATTGAAGAAGAATGTGACGTGGGGGTATTTCTCGGTTTCGGCAATCCTTAACTGGGTCAGGCCCTGATTGGCAACATATTCGCCAAAGGTGTTGCGGATTTCAACAGGCGCAAAAATCGGCTTGGCACGGGTTTCGGCCTTGTCATAGAGTGTCAGCGTATAAAAACCTGCAAGTTGCGGCTGGCGCCGGCGGTTGAAGCCTTCAAAGTCAGGATCCAGCAAGGCATGTGTGAGTTGTCGTGCGCGGTCTGAGCGGAAATTGACGAAAATAATCACATCTCCATCTTCCATTTTAACCGGTGCGCTGCCAGGCGCAACGATAGCTGTCGCCTTGACGAATTCATCTTTTTCCTCACGGGCATAGGCAGCTTCAAGACCGGCAATTGCGCTACTGGCAGTGAATTCTCCCTCCCCATCGGTAATCAGGTTGTAGGCAGCTTCCACACGTGGCCAGCGCTTATCGCGGTCCATTGCATAAAAGCGGCCGCAGATGGATACCACCTTGCCGCCACCAATGCGAGCACACGCATCTTCCAGTTTGTGTAGGTAAGGCTTGGCGCTGATGGGAGGAGTGTCGCGACCATCAAGGAATGCATGCACGTAGACTTTTTCCACGCCGGATCTCACGGCCATCTCGATGGTGGCGTGGATATGATCCTGGTGGCTGTGTACGCCGCCGTCCGATACCAGTCCCAGGATATGCACCGCTTTGCCGTTTGCCTTTGCCTTGCCTACCGCTTCAAGCAGTACCGGGTTCTGGAAATACTCCCCGGAAGTAATCGAGCGATTAATGCGCTCGAAGTCCTGGAACACTACCCTGCCGGCACCGATGTTGAGATGGCCGACCTCAGAGTTTCCCATCTGGCCGTTAGGCAAGCCGACAAAGGTTTCTGAGGCATTGATCAGTGTGTGTGGATAGTCATGCCACAACCTGTCCCAGTTTGGAGTGTTTGCCAGGGCAATCGCGTTGTCTTGAGAGTCTTCGCGATAGCCGAAACCATCGAGTATCACGAGTAAGGCAGGTGTTACTTTCATTGCGGTCTAAATTCCAGGTTGGTTCAAGGGAATGCCTGATATTTTAGAGAATTTTGCCCAATAAATCTTGCCTATTTGCCGTATACCGGTCTCTGCCAAGAGATTTTATCCATGATGGGGGTTGAATTCTTGTCGGCCTGCCATCATCTCGGACAGAATGGTCGCAAATATTGATTAACGTTATTGGTTACAATATAGACTGAAATAGCATCTGAAAGGGAATTGTGGATTTTCTGACTAAAAATGCATTGCTGATAGGCTTGGCCGTCGGCTCTGGCCTCATGCTGTTGTGGCCTTTGATCAGGCGAGGTGCGGGTGGTATTGCCAGCATCAGTGCCAATGACGCTGTGCTGCTGATCAATCGTTCACACGCGGTGGTGCTGGATGTGCGGGATGATGCAGAGTTTGCTGCAGGGCATATTACCGATGCCAAGCATATTCCGGTGGCACAGTTGCAGGAAAGATTGAAGGAACTCGTGAAACTCAAGGACAAGCCAGTGCTGGTGTATTGCCAGTCTGGTCAGCGTTCGGCGAAGGCGACTGATATCCTCGTCAAGAATGAGTTCAAGCAGGTGCATCAACTGCAAGGCGGCATCAAGGCTTGGCAGGATGCCAAATTGCCGGTTGTGAAAGCATAATCATGGCGAATGTGTTGATGTACACCACGGGCTTTTGCCCTTACTGCATGAATGCAGAGCGTTTGCTGCAAAGCAAGGGCGTGAATGAAATCAATAAAGTCAGGGTCGACCTGGAGCCTGAATTGCGCATAAAAATGATGGAGCAGACTGGCAGGCGCACTGTACCGCAAATTTATATTGATGACCTGCATGTGGGTGGTTTTGACGATTTGCGCGCGCTGGATATGGCAGGCAAGCTGGATGCGTTGCTTGCGAAATAGTTTCACGGATTTATGGTTTAAAAGCCGCGCGTAAGCGGATAGAATGCAACACTAGTTTTTTGATAGTAGTTTTTATTTTTAATCATTAATGAATGAGGATATGCGCAAGCATTGACTCGATTAGGGAAGAGACATGGCAGAAGAACAGGCAGCACAAGCACAAGAGCAGCAACCGGCATTTGGTATCGAGAAAGTCTATGTAAAAGACCTCTCGCTCGAAATTCCGCACGCCCCCCAAATTTTTATCCAACGTGAAGCGCCACAAGTGGCAATTGAGCTAAGCAATGCCACAGCCAAGCTTGATGATGGTATTTATGAAGTTGTCGTCACTGTGACGGTGACTTCCAAGGTAGGCGAGAAAACCGTGTTCCTGGTGGAAGTAGCCCAGGCTGGTATCTTCCAGATCCGTAATGTGCCGGAAGAAAACATTGAAGTGATTCTTGGTGTGACTTGTCCAAATATCATTTTCCCATATGCCCGCGAAACCATTTCCGATATCGTGACACGCGCTGGTTTCCCACCAGTGCTGTTGAATCCTGTTAACTTCGAAGCGTTGTACGCGCAACAAAAAGAAGAGCAGGCAAAGGCTAATGGCGCAACTACGCACTAAGCTGACAAATGCCGCCTGGGTGGCGTTTGCCTGCATTCCAATGCTGCTGCCCGCTGTGGCGTCGGCATTGGAATTTCGTTCTATCTCCGTTCCCAAGGCCGTGCTTTATGATGCGCCTTCTGCCCAAGGCAAGAAAACATTTATTCTTGGTCAAGGCTATCCGGTTGAGGTAATCGTCAATCTCGGCGACTGGCTCAAGGTGCGTGATGCGCAGGGCGGACTGAATTGGGTAGAAGCCCAGCAATTGGCAACCAAGCGTACTGTGCTGGTCAAGGGCGTTCAGGCTGACCTGCGCCAGACGGCTGATGCCAGTTCTACCTTGCTGGGACGTTTGGACAAGGATGTTGTGCTGGACATGCTAGAACCACCTGTGAATGGATGGATCAAGGTCAAGCATCGTGATGGTTTGACCGGCTACGTGCTTTCATCCTCGTTATGGGGCTTCTGATGCAGGTTTTTAAGTAGCGCTCTTATGAAAATTTCAGTTTTAGGCGCTGGCGCATGGGGCACGGCATTAGCCCTGCAAATCAGCCGCCAGCACCAGGTTTCATTATGGACGCGTAATCAGGCGCATATCATGGATATGCAGATCACGCGTGCCAATATTCAATATCTTGGCGATTTTGCTTTTGGCGATCAGTTGACAGTTGAAGGCGACCTCGCCAAGGCACTGGATGGCGCCGAGCTGATTGTTTCCGTGGTGCCGACCAATGGCTTCCGCAATACCCTCAAGGAAATCAAGAGGCTGGGCAGCGATGCGCCAGTGATCTGGGCTTCCAAGGGGCTGGAAGCAGCAACTGCCAAGTTGCCACATGAAGTTGCCCAGGATGAGCTTGGCGATAGCCGTCACTGGGGCGTATTGTCCGGCCCAAGTTTTGCAGCCGAGCTGGTGCGCGGGTTGCCGACAGCGGTGACCTTGGCAGCGAATGATGCTGAATTCGCGGCACACGCTGGTGCCATGCTGCATGGTGGTAATTTCCGTGTATATACCAGCACCGATGTGGCCGGAGTTTCGGTCGGGGGCGCATTGAAAAACGTGCTGGCGATTGCAGCAGGCATCAGTGATGGAATGCAATGTGGCAATAATGCTCGTGCGGCACTGATTACACGTGGCATCGCTGAAATGACACGGTTTGGCGTTGCCCTGGGCGGTGCCAAAGAGACCTTTATGGGACTGACCGGGGCTGGCGACTTGATACTCACCTGTACTGGCCAGTACTCTCGTAATCGGGAAGTCGGCTTGCGCCTTGCAAATGGCCAGACCTTGCAGGAAATCCTCCAGACTCTGGGGCACGTTGCTGAAGGCGTGCACACGGCCCGGGAAGTGATCAAGCGTGCTACCCAGCTGGGAGTGGAAATGCCCATCACCCATGAAGTCGACCAGGTACTATCTCATGGGCGTTCACCGCGCCAAGCGGTGGAAAACCTGCTGAGCCGAGAGCAAAAATCCGAGTTTTTGTAACGCTGAAAAGCACTGGGCAGGTGCTTTTTTATTGACTGTATTTTATAGCCCGCCAGCAAAGTCATGCTGGCGCCAGGCTTCATAAAGCAGGATGGCAGCCGAGTTTGACAGGTTGAGGCTCCGACTTTCCGGCATCATGGGCAGGCGCACTCTGTGCTCCGGGCTGAATTCTGCACGTATTTCCTCAGGCAGTCCGCGTGTTTCCGGACCAAATACAAATACATCCCCAGGCTCAAACCGTATATCGTTATGACGGGTGCTGCCCTTTGTCGTCATGGCAAACATGCGATGTCCGGCTAATGCTTGCTTGCAGGCCTGCCAGTCTAAATGTACCTGTAGACTGGCATATTCGTGGTAATCCAGCCCTGCGCGTTTCAGCTGCTTGTCCTCGAGAGCGAAACCCAGTGGTTTGACCAGATGCAGCCGGGTGCCGCTGTTGGCGCATAAGCGGATGATATTGCCGGTATTGGGCGGGATTTCAGGTTGGTATAAAACGATATCAAACATGGGTCAGGGAGTGAAAGTACGGGCAATAATCCAGCATTCTACATGGCTCGCGCCTGCGGATTTCACTGTTTTTGCCAACGCGTTGAGACTTGCGCCGGTTGTCATGACATCATCCAGCAGCGCAATACGTAGTCCCTGCAGGTTTTGTTCACAGCTAAAGGCATCATGCATGTTCCTGATACGTTCCTTGTAAGGCAGGCTGGCTTGTGGCGGTGTGAACCTGGTACGCATGCATGAGCTGATATCCAGGGGAACATTCAGATGCCTGCTGAGTGTCCTGGCGATTTCCATGGATTGGTTGAATCCGCGTTCCTGCAGGCGTTTTTTGTGTAATGGCATAGGGATGATGCGGTCCGGCAATACTCGTTCTCCAATACGCATTGCCAGGATCTCCCCCCAGGTCTGCGCCAGGGTCAGCATCTGCCCATATTTATATTGCTGCAGCATCGCTGAAACAGGATATTGGTATTGAAACAGGCTGAGGGTGGCATCAAAGGCTGGTGGTTTCTGTAGGCAGCGTCCGCATAGATGATTACTCACACTCGGCAATGCACATTGGGGGCAGACATTATCAATGTGCCACGGCATGTCATCCAGGCAGCTATGGCAAATACCTATAGGACCTGCTTGCCTATTCGAACATAGCAGGCAGGATTGCGGAAATAACAAGTCTCTGATTTTGGCTGCGATCATTTGAAGTACTGGCAATCTAAAGCAGAGATCGGATTGTAACGCGGTGTGGGGATTGCAGGGATTGATTAGCCATTTGAAAATGGGAGTTAGACATGAGCTTGTGTGCGTTTTATCTGTTGTTAATGGCTCATCATTGCAAAGTAGATACGAATTATTTTCTCTACTGTATCCGCCGCTATAGTTCATCATTGTCCTGCTGAATATGAATGACAGGTACTTGTAGTGCTCTTGCTTCTGCGAGTGCAAGCTAGATTCCTAACCTTATTAATCTTTACCGGCATGTATTCTGGCAATCAATCTGAATCAATGCGGAGTCGAGCAATTGTGACAGTATTGGGCTCAAGCCAATCAATTCTCTTAATGTTGCGATTATCTATATTTTCTTCGGGTATTCAGTGCCGTAAATCATGTGCTGACTGGCTTGGCGATGTTTTATAAGTCTGTCATGTTCCAGCACCTAATCTAATTTTATCCTGGAAAATTTATCACTATTGCTCTTTAAATTGGCTCATTTCTGCTGTCAGATACTTCGCGATATTTTAATAAATTCACGTCACTTTTTTTCTATTTACACTATCCGTTGATTTGATTGATATAATATCGATTCCTAACAAATATCATTGAGAGGTGAAATGGCTACAGGTGATCGTCGTGCAAAACTTCAACAGAAGATTGCAGATTTGCAAGCTAAACTAGAGGCTTTGGAAACTCCTACTTCTTTGGATTCAAAAAGTGAGGGGATACCTGAGCTGATTGAGAAACTAAATGAAGTCATCAAGCTGCACAAGGTTACTGCCCCCGAAGTAATCGAAGTGTTATTGAAGGCCAAGAGAACTGGTCTAACACTCGTTAAAAAGGCTTAGTGATATATGCCACGAGAGAATGGCATTTAACTCACGGATATAGTTTGAAGACTTAGAGGGCTGCAGATATGCAGCCCTTTATTTTTTGACCTTGTCGCCAGATAGATAACGTTAATAGGCGCATTTGAAGGAAAATAGTTGTGCAAAATCTGACCAATTGACCTGTTTTGATACCCTATCTTAAACAATGGATCATCCACCTATCTCTGCAAATAGGCCTGGCTATACCCGCATGCAATCAAGCATAAATTTAAAGCCCAGACTGCTATCACTAATTTCCACTGCTTTGATATCCGTTAAATATAGAGACCTTCTTTATATCTTCACAGAATTGTATGAGAGTGTTTCATGGATACCGTCCTGGTTGGACTGTTTACTAGGCGTATTAAAACAAGTAGACCGCTCATGGCGATCCACTTGTTAGGTCAAGAGGCTACATACATTGCAATAGCCGATAAGTTCAGGCGCGCAGGGTTTTCGCAGCGGCAACCATATTGGTCAAAGCCGGAATAGCTTCTGTCCACTGACGCGTCTTCAAGCCGCAATCAGGATTCACCCACAGGCGTTCGGCCGGGATGCGCTCTGCTGCTTTCTTCATCAACTGCACAATGTGCTCTTGAGATGGGATATTGGGCGAGTGGATGTCATAGACGCCTGGCCCGATCTCATTGGGATAGTTGAAATTGTCGAAAGCATCCAGCAGCTCCATGTCCGAGCGCGAGGTTTCAATCGTGATCACGTCAGCATCCATATCCGCAATCGAGGCGATGATGTCATTGAACTCCGAGTAGCACATATGGGTGTGGATCTGTGTTTCGTCTTCAACGCCATTAGCCGTGATGCGGAACGATTCCACTGCCCAGTCCAGGTATTCCTTCCACTGGGATTTGCGCAATGGCAGGCCTTCACGCAATGCGGCCTCGTCGATCTGGATGACATGGACACCGGCTTTCTCCAGGTCAAGCACTTCTGCACGGATGGCCAGTGCGAGCTGATAGCAACTGACTGAGCGAGGCTGGTCGTCGCGCACAAAGGACCAGTTGAGAATGGTCACCGGGCCAGTCAGCATGCCTTTCATGGGCTTGCTGGTCAGTGATTGCGCATATTTGATCCATTCCACGGTCATAGGGCGAGGGCGGCTGATGTCACCGAACAGGATGGGCGGCTTCACGCAACGTGAACCGTAGGACTGTACCCAGCCATACTGGCTGAAGGCATAGCCTTCCAGTTGTTCGCCGAAATACTCCACCATGTCGTTACGTTCTGCTTCGCCATGCACTAAAACATCAAGGCCGAGTGCTTCCTGTTCTCGAACACTGCGGGCGATCTCGTCCTGCATCGCCGCCTTGTAGCCTGTCTCATCCAGCGTGCCAGCCTTGAACTGGCTGCGCGCCTGGCGGATATCCGGCGTTTGCGGGAATGAACCAATGGTCGTGGTTGGGTAAAGCGGCAGCTTCAGGGAGGCGGCCTGCTTGGGTGCGCGTTGGGCATAAGGGCTCTTGCGCTGGCCAAGTGCAGCATTCAGCTCGCCCAGGGCAGCCTTCACTGCCGGGTTGTTCACACGGTGCGAATTGCCGCGGGCCTCGATTGCCGCCTGGTTGGCATCCAGCGCTTGCTTGACTGATGCCCGGCCATTGCGCAGCGCCGCAGCCAGTATCTTTAATTCATCAAGCTTCTGCATGGCAAAGGCTAGCCAGGATTTTACTTCTCCATCCAGTCGTTGTTCGCTGTCGAGGTCTACCGGTACATGCAGCAAGGAGCAGGATGGCGCGATCCACAAGCGGTCGCCCAGTTGTTGCGCCAGCGGCTCAACCCAGTCCAGAACTGCATTGATATCTGTCTTCCAGATGTTGCGGCCATTAATGACGCCCAGAGACAATACTTTTTCTGCTGGCAACAGATTAAGCAGCGGCTGGATATCTTCGCGTCCGTTGATTGCGTCAATATGCAAGCCAGCTACAGGAAGGCTGGCCACAAGCTCACGGTTTTCCAGCAATTGGCCGAAATAGGTTGCCAGCAGCAGTTTGACTTTTACATTCTTGAAATAGTCATAGGCTGTCTTGAACGCTTCCTGCCATTTGTTATCCAGTTCAGTGACCAGGATCGGTTCATCAACCTGTACCCAGTCAATGTCCTGTGCAGCCAGTATTTCCAGCAGCTGCGCATACACAGGCAGTAGGCGTGGCAGTAAGGCGAGCTTGTCGGAATCATCCTTGGCCTTGCCAAGCGCCAGGTAAGTAACCGGGCCGATAATGACAGGCTTTGCTTTGACATCCTGAGCCCGGGCTTCAGCCAAGTGTTCCAGCAGGCGGGATGTATCAAGCTTGAATTCAGTATTGGCGTTGAATTCCGGGACGATATAGTGGTAGTTGGTATCAAACCACTTGGTCATCTCGCCAGCTGCAACACCGCCGCAGCACGCAGCATGTTCCTCTGCAGACTGTGCTGAGCGGCCGCGTGCCACGCGGAAATAGTTATCCAGCGCATCGCCGTGAAAATCACGCACGCGCTCCGGCAGGTTGCCCAGTGTAAAGCTCATGTCGAGCACTTGATCATAGAAGGAAAAATCGCCAACGGGCACAAGGTTCAGCCCAGACTGAGCCTCCCAGTGGTGCTTGCGCAAGGTTGTGCCGAGTGATTTCAGTTCATTGCGGGATGTCTCGCCTTTCCAATACGATTCTAATGCAAACTTCAATTCACGCTTGGCACCAATGCGTGGGAATCCAAGGTTATGGATAGTGGTCATGATGAATCTCCGGACTCTGAATTGGAATAACATCATGGTAGAGAGATACAATCATGAGGTAAAATGGTTTTATTTCACAAATTGATGAATATTATTCATACGTTATGTTAGACAGAATCCATTTAACTATTATCCAGGAAGTCGAGAAGCAAGGCTCGCTGACTGCTGCGGCAAATGTGTTGTGCCTGACACAATCAGCGCTGAGCCATAGTATGAAAAAACTGGAACAGCAGTTGGGTACTGATATCTGGCTACGCGAAGGGCGCAGCCTGCGCCTGACACAATCAGGGCAGTATCTGCTAGAAGTGGCTAACCGGGTGCTGCCCCAATTGACGCTTGCGGAAGAGCGCCTGCGCCAGTTTTCCCAAGGGGAGCGCGGCACGTTGCGCATCGGCATGGAATGCCACCCCTGCTATCAATGGCTGCTCAAGGTGGTTTCACCCTACTTGGCAGCTTGGCCGGATGTCGATGTGGATGTGAAACAGAAATTCCAGTTTGGCGGCATAGGCGCGCTCTTCGGCTACGAGATAGACATGCTGGTCACCCCGGACCCTCTTTACAAAACTGGCCTGCATTTCCAGCCTGTATTCGATTATGAGCAAGTGTTGGTGGTCGGGCCGCAGCACCGGTTGCGCAATGCAGGTTTCATCCAGCCCGAACAACTCGCGGAAGAAACCTTGATTACCTATCCGGTTGAGATTGACAGGCTCGATATCTATACGCAATTCATGATGCCAGCCGGCATCAGCCCCAAGCGCCATAAGCCGATCGAAACCACCGACATCATGCTGCAGATGGTGGCAAGTGGGCGCGGTGTTGCGGCATTGCCACGCTGGTTGGTGAGCGAATACACAACCAAGTTTGATGTCGCCCCAGTCAGGCTGGGTAAGCACGGCATCGCCAAACAGATTTTCCTCGGTATCCGTGAGTCCGATGCACACATTGATTACGTCAAGGCTTTTGTCGAATTGGCACAAGCAAGACATGACATGCAGGAACATAAGGCATGAGCGAACCCAGGGATTTCAAACTCAACCCGCTTCCCCGATCCAACAGACAGAATAAAATGCTTTTACCTTCATGCCCGTGAGGTCATGGAAGCCATGCTGGCATCCGGCATTGACTCACCATTTTTCTATAATCCCAATATCCACCCGCGCAAGGAATACGAACTGCAGAACAATTTGGTGTGCCTTTCGTTGGCGCTGATCATGGCCATGGCGGCTGGCTTGCACGGGCAGAACCCGTGCGAGGTATTCACCAATGTTAAAGACTCCCTACATTGCACTAAATAAAAAATGAAAGCATGAGTGAAGACTCAATAATACTGATCATTTCAAGCATTTGCTCACGACCTCGAACACATCGTTAGAAAGGTTGGGAGCATCCATGATGGTTTGAAGCGCGGCTTTCATTTGGGCCTGGAGCACCGGCGTGTAACGCCTCCATTCACGGAAAGGGGTTACCTGGCGGGAAGCGATTTGCGGGTTGATCGCGTTCAATTCAATAATCGCGTCCCTGATGATTGCGTAGCCCTGGCCGCTTGGATCATGAAACTTGGCAGGGTTATTCACTGCGAATGCCGAGTAAAGCGCCCGCACGCGATTGGGGTTCTTGATATTGAATTCCGGATGCCGGCGCAGTCTTGCGAAGTCCTCGAATATGGCTTCCCGGTTGGCAATAGCCTGCAGCGAAAACCATTTGTCCACGACGAGCTGGTAATCCTTGAACCGGTGATGGAAGTCGGAAAAGACTTCATCGCGTTGTGGTTGGGTGCTGTCGGACAGGCAGGATAATGCCGCAACGCGGTCTGTCATGTTGTCGGCATTGTCATAATGTGCCTTGGCCCTGGCGGCACATCCGGTGCCATTGGTCACGGTCAATAATTCCAGCACGGTGTTCTGCAGTGCCCTGCGGCCCATAGCATGCGGTGTGATGGAGAATTCACCTGTGCTGCGATTTTGCTCATATAGGCGGGCTAAAGTATCTTTGTGGGTCCCCTTGATGGCCTTGAGAATGACAGTGCGTGCGAGGTCAATAGCGGCAGGGTCAACAATGTCCTGGGCTTGTGCAATGACAGCAATGGAGGGCAGGGATAAAGCGCGTGCCAGCAAGGCATTGTCGACTTCATTCCGAATGCCCTGGTCGAGCAGGACGCCGAAATCACCGATGAATTGGGCAATATCAGCTTCAGGGTTTGCCATCACGCGCTGGATAGTGCGCAGCGCAATGGTTTGCCCTGCTTCCCACTTATTGAATCCGTCGGTATCCATGAGTTGCAGCAGGCGCAGGTCATCGTCACTCAAATCGGTGGTCAATTTCACCGGGGCAGAGAATCCGCGCAGGATGGAAGGCACCGGACGGGAATGGATATTCTCGAAAGCAAAGCTTTGTACCTGCTCGGTCATTTCAAGCACCTGGGTGGGATGCGTTTCATTGCCTTCCTCATCGAGCAGACCCACGGCAACAGGAATATGCAACGGCTTTTTACCGGTCTGGCCCGGCGTGTCCGGCTGGGATTGCGTTAATGTCAGCGTGTATTGATGCGCCTCATGGTCATAGCGTCCAGTCGCTTTCAAAACCGGCGTGCCAGCCTGCTTGTACCACAGGAAGAACTGGGACATGTCGCGGCCCGAGGCATCGGCCATGCATTGTACAAAATCGTTGATGGTGACTGCGTGCCCGTCATAGCGCTCAAAGTAGAGGTCGGTGGCCTTGCGGTATGACTCTGCACCCAGCAGGGTATGCTGCATGCGAATGAGCTCAGAGCCCTTTTCATACACCGTCATGGTGTAGAAATTGCTGATCTCGATGAAGTGGTCGGGTTGCACGGAATGGGCCAATGGACTGGCATCTTCAGGGAATTGCAGCCGGCGCAACTGGTCAACGTCGTCGATGCGCTGCACGGCACGCGAGTTCATGTCCGCACTGAATTCCTGGTCGCGGAACACGGTCAGGCCTTCTTTCAGCGATAGCTGGAACCAGTCGCGGCAAGTCACGCGGTTGCCAGTCCAGTTATGGAAGTACTCATGCGCAATCACGGCCTCGACGCTGATGAAGTCAGTGTCGGTGGCGGTTTCCTGATGGGCGAGCACCAGCTTGGTATTGAAGATGTTAAGCGATGTGTTTTCCATCGCCCCCATGTTGAAATCGCTGACCGCCACGATGTTGAACAGGTCGAGCTCGTATTCCCGTCCGTATTTGTCCTCATCCCATTTCATGGCCTTTTTGAGCGATTCCATGGCATGCGCACATTGGCCCTCGTCCCCGCTCCTGACATAGATATGCAAGTCCACATTGCGGCCAGACCCAGTTTGGAATGTATCAGCAATCCGGACCAGATCACCGGCAACCAATGCAAAGAGATAACATGGCTTCGGGAATGGATCATGCCATGCGGTGAAGTGACGGCCATGCTCCAGGTCACCTGAATCAACCAGGTTGCCATTGGAAAGCAGCACAGGATATTGGTTTTTATCCGCCTCGATGCGTACGGAGAAGATACTCAATACATCCGGGCGGTCCTGGAAGTAAGTAATCCGCCGGAATCCTTCGGCCTCGCACTGTGTGCAGAATGTGCCTTGCGATCTATATAAGCCTTCAAGCGCGGTATTGGATTCGGGATGTATCTCGGAGGTAATGGAGAGGCTGAATTTGTCACCCGCACCTTCGATGATCAATTGATCGCCTTCGAGTTTGTACCCATCAAATGGTGCGCCATTCAGTTCAACAGAGAGGACAGCCTGATCCTGTCCGTTCAATACAAGACGATTTGAAATGCCGGCAGGGTTTTTGATGTACAGCACTTCGGACCTGACAATGGTCCTATCCTCGAACAACTCAAAAGTGAGATTGATATGGGATGCCTGATAAGGGGCTGGCGTGTAATCTTTGAGGTAAATCGTTTGTGGTGTTAGTGCAGTATCTGGAAACATGAGCAGGAGTTTCTTTAGTTTAAGTATTCTCACAGTATAAAAGAGATTGCATAGACTGATGCCTCGAAAAGGTTTACTTGTTCAATACACTTAGATGACCCTGATGAATAATTGATTAATTTTTAGTCAATTGTAAATGATTGTTGCCTTACTGTTTGACAGGATATAATCCGCTTTTGATCCCACTTTCAGGTTATGGCTACCAAAATCATTTCAGCTAGGCAGCAGATGCGGGCGGCACAAAGCTTTCCCTTCTTTTCCAGTATTGCTGTGATTGTGCCGGTTTTGATTCCGATCTGGATTGCGGCATCCATATTTATCTATGCTTCCATGGCACAACATCCCTGTAGCCGGGTATGTGACTATCTTGTACCTGCTGGATACCGGTTCTATGGATTGTTGGGTACATGGGTGGTAGTGCTTAATTTTAGTTCCAACATGGCTGGATGGGTAGGCGGCGGCCTGAACTTGGCGATCATCATCTGGATTGTCAGTATTCTTATCATTGTGCCTTTAGGCGTACGTGACATCCTGCGGGCCAAGAGAGAGCCATGGCAGGAAGTGACCATAGAAACAACGGAATAAGGAAAACCCTATGCTTGAATCAATAATTGATATTCGTGGCCTGGACGGCGGCGAACGTGCCAAATTAGCAGCACATGCAGAGACTCCCAAGCGCTGGAGTGTTGATGATATTGTGGCCTTGTTCGAATTGCCATTCAGTGACTTGATGCACAGGGCGCAAACCATGCACCGCGAGAATTTTGATCCCAATGGGGTACAGGTCAGCACCTTGCTTTCCATCAAGACTGGCGGGTGTTCGGAGGATTGCGGTTATTGTCCCCAAGCTGCGCGCTACCATACAGATGTGGAAAAGCAGGATCTGATGCAGCTGGAGGAAGTGTTGGCCGCTGCCCGTGCCGCCAAGGAAAATGGCGCCAGCCGTTTCTGTATGGGCGCTGCCTGGCGCAGTCCCAAACAGCGCGATCTTGAGCCTGTGCTGAAAATGATCCAGGAAGTGAAGGCCATGGGTCTGGAAACCTGCGCTACCCTGGGCATGCTGAAGGATGGACAGGCAGAACAGCTCAAGGATGCAGGCCTGGATTACTATAACCATAACCTGGATACCGCGCCCGAGTACTATGGCGATGTGATTACTACCCGGACTTACCAGGACAGGCTGGATACGCTGGACCGTGTACGCAATGTGGATATCAACGTCTGTTGCGGCGGTATTATCGGCATGGGTGAATCCCGCAATCAACGTGCAGGCTTGTTGGCGCAATTGGCCAATATGGAGCGCCCTCCTGAAAGTGTGCCAATCAACCTGCTGACCCAGGTTGAGGGCACACCGCTGTACGGTATTGATGAGCTTGACCCATTCGAGTTCGTACGTACGATTGCTGCTGCCCGGATTACCATGCCGCAGAGTTTTGTGCGCCTGTCAGCTGGCCGTCAAAGCATGCACGAGGGAATACAGGCTTTGTGCTTTCTGGCTGGCGCCAATTCCATTTTCTATGGCGAGAAACTGCTGACTACGGGTAATCCAGAGGCCGAAGCTGACAAGCAGCTATTCGGCAAACTGGGCATACATCCACTCTGATTATTTTCCAGAATGACACACCTCGTGGGATCAATCACGAACCGGCCAAGCCCTTCCCCCAATATGCTGGATGAGCTACAGGCTGAGCTCAACCAGCGCGCGCTACAGGGGTTATTGCGCAAAAGACGCGTATTGCAGAGCGCCCAAGGTGCGCATGTCCAGGTAGATGGTGAGCACCTACTCTCGTTCAGCAGTAACGATTACTTGGGGTTGGCAAGTCATCCTGATCTGGTGGAGGCGATGAAGTTGGCCGCAGACCAAGCGGGGGCAGGCACTGGCGCGTCACATTTGGTGACTGGGCATCAGCTGATGCATGACAGGCTGGAGCAGCAGTTGGCCCGCTTCCTCAAAGTGCCAGCCGCATTGTTGTTTACCACCGGTTATATGGCAAACCTCGGAATTATTACTGGGCTGGTCGGGCGTGGCGATGCAGTGTTTGCGGACAAGCTCAACCATGCATCATTAAATGATGCTGCCGTATTGTCCCGTGCGGATTTGCATCGTTACCCGCATCATGATCTGGCTGCACTTGAAAAAATGCTGGCCAACAGCGCAGCCAAGCGCAAGCTGGTTATCGCTGATGCGGTGTTCAGCATGGACGGGGATATCGCCCCGGTGCCTGCATTGCTGGCATTGTGTGAGCGGTACGACGCCTATCTGATGCTGGATGATGCGCATGGTTTTGGCGTTCTGGGTGCTGGAGGCCGTGGCGTGCTGGAGCATTTCAACTTATATTCCGAGCGAATTATCTATATGGCAACCTTGGGCAAGGCGGCCGGCGCCGCCGGTGCTTTCGTTGCTGGCGAGCAAGTGTTGGTGGATTATCTGTTGCAAACAGCCAAGCCTTATATCTATACCACCGCCAGCCCGGCACCAGTAGCTGCCTCAGCGCTGGCTGGGGTGAGGTTGATCGAGCAGGACAGTCAGCGCCGCCAGCACCTGCATGGGTTGATCAAATTGTTGCATGATGAATGCCGATTACAGCGTTGGCGGTTGATGCCTTCAGAAACCGCCATCCAGCCAATTCTTGTCGGCAGTAACGAAGATGCCTTGAAAGCGAGTGAGTGCTTACGTGAGTCGGGAATTCTGGTGCCTGCCATCCGTCCGCCTACCGTGCCCAAGGGCACTGCCCGTTTACGTATCTCCCTTTCTGCCGCACATACTGTGGCAGATGTTCGCCATTTAATTGCTGTGTTAGAGAAGGCTGAATCCGCATGAGTCAACTGCATGTGCAAATCACTGGCAGCGGGCGCCCGCTGGTATTGATTCATGGCTGGGGCATGCATGGCGGTGTGTGGCAGCCTCTGGTCAAAAAGCTCGCTAAGCAGTTTGAGCTGTATGTTGTCGATCTTCCAGGCATGGGGTTCAGCCAGGATATTTCAGCCGAGAGTTTGCAAGAGATCGTAAAGGCGTTGCTGCCGCAATTGCCGGTAAATGCTGATATCTGTGGCTGGTCGTTGGGTGGATTGGTTGCCATGAGCCTCGCACTTAGCCATCCTCAGTACGTCAGGCGGCTGGTACTGGTGGGCAGTACGCCACGCTTCATCAATACCGATGCTGACGCTCCACAGCCTTGGCTAAATGGCATGGCGGCTGCCGTGTTTGAAAAATTTGCCCGGCAGGTAGGGGAGGATTACCATGCGACCTTGCTGAAATTCCTTACCCTGCAATGCATGGGTGCCAGTGATGCCCGTGCGACAATCAAGCAGTTGCGCCATGCAATTGCTGAACGGCCTGTACCTTCAGCGGCATCATTGCAAAGGGCGTTAAATGTCTTGCTTGAGAATGATCTCAGGGAGCAGGTAGCATCCCTGCGGCAGGAAACGCTGCTGATCCATGGCGACCGCGATACGCTGGCACCTGTGCAAGCGGCTCATTGGCTGGCGCAGCATCTGTCAGCCGGGCAACTGCGTGTAATTGCAGGGGCCGGGCATGCGCCTTTCCTCTCCCATCCGCAACAATTTATCGAATCCATTATTGCGTTCTTGCAAACTGAGCAGTCGTTGCAGTCGCCAAATCCCGAGCTGACAGCATGATGGATGAATACCAGATAGACAAAACCAGGGTGCGGGCTTCATTTCATCGTGCGGCAGATAACTATGATGCTTCTGCCATCCTGCAACAGGAAATTCGTGGCCGCATGTTTGAACGGCTTGACCTGATCAAGCTCCAGCCAGCCGCTATCCTGGATGCCGGGTGTGGCACTGGCCATGCCAGCGTGGCACTGGGCAAACGCTTTAGCGGGAGCCAGGTATTGTCATTGGACATTGCGCTCGGCATGTTGCAAAAAACCCTGGCGCAACAGCCGTTGTTCAAACGTATTCTGGGTTTCAGCCGGACATCAGCCATCTGTGGCGATATTGAGCAATTGCCGCTTGCCAGTGCCAGTGTAGACCTGGTGTGGTCAAACGTGGCCATCCAGTGGTGTAATGATCTTGACCGGGCATTTGGTGAAATGCATCGCGTATTACGCCCTGAAGGGCTGGTGATGTTCAGCACGTTCGGGCCTGATACTCTGAAAGAATTACGCGCAGCATCCAGCACCGAGCCGGCCCATGTACATGTCAGCCGCTTCATTGATATGCATGACATCGGCGATGCGCTGGTGCGTGCCGGTTTCAGCGCACCAGTGCTGGATGTGGAGCGCTTTGTGCTTACCTATGATGATGTCATGGCCGTCATGCGAGACCTCAAGGCCATCGGTGCTCACAATGCCGCAGCGGGCAGGCCGCGCGGCTTGCTGGGACGAGGCTTTCTTGCAAAACTGACAGCCGCTTACGAGCAATATCGCAGTGAAGGCAAGTTGCCTGCAACCTATGAAGTGGTCTATGGGCATGCCTGGAAACCGGTGCATAGCAAGGCTTCAGGCATTTCTACTGTAGAATTCCACCCCAAAAAGCGCAGTGTATGAAGCATGCTTTTTTTGTGACCGGCACGGATACCGGGGTAGGCAAGACCACGATCAGCAGCATGCTGGTGCGCCAGTTTGCCCAGCGTAGCTTGCGCAGTGCGGGGATGAAACCAGTGGCCTCAGGCTGCGAACGCCGGCATGGGCAACTGGTCTCTGAAGACGTGACACAATTGCTGGCTGCAAGCAACGTTGATCTGCCTTTGTCTGATATCAACCCCTACGCATTTGAGCCTGCGATTGCCCCACATATTGCCGCCCGGCAAGCAGGTGTGCAGATAGACCTGAACCATATCAAAGCTGCTTTCGAGCGTTTGCAAGCCAATGCGGATGTCGTGATTGTCGAGGGCGCTGGTGGTTTTTACGTACCGCTGGACGAGCTGCATGATGTTGCTGATCTGGCAGTCAAGTTAGGATTGCCACTGATTCTAGTGGTCGGCATGCGTTTAGGCTGTATCAATCATGCGTTGTTGACGGCGGAAGCTATCACTCGGCGCGGATTGAAGCTGGCAGGTTGGGTGGCGAATCAGGTTGATCCTGAGATGGCGATGCTGGAAGAGAACCTGCAGACATTGCGTCAGCGCATGCCAGGAAGTTACTTAGGGTTTGTAGCATGGCAAGAGGAGGCGAATATCGATGCTGACATCCATCTTGTTTCCGCATTGGTTACACGGTAAATGGTTTTTATAATTTGATATCGTAAGTAAGCTAATGAGTTTTATTGGCTAGTTTGTCATAGCGCTTCTTGCCCAATGCTTTGCTTTACCTATGTGGGCTAATGCTTCGATCATCTTCTTTCCAACTTCATTGTCCCGCGCAGATGGGCTCATGAATAAATCGTCAAAGAAATCCATCAATACTGGAGATCATGCTTCACGAATCAATGACGAATTGCGGATGGGATATGTTTTATTCAGCTAGCAGCTTGTGTTGCTGAATATATGATAGTACTTCGTTGGGCAAAAGATAACGTGGCATCAAGCCTTGTTCCAACTGGTAGCGAATTTTTGTCGCAGAAATATCCAGCGCTGTAATTTCTTGCATCCAGATGCCATATCGCGATTGTTCATGTAGCTGTTGTGCATTTGTGAGGATGTGGTCCTGCAGAAACTGGTGCAGGGTCGAGCAGTCTGCTAGAAATGCTGCATTTGGGCGGCTTGCTACAACAATATGAGCAAACTGCAACAGGTCTTGCCAGCGATGCCAGCTAGTGATTCCCGCAAAAGCATCCAGCCCCATCAGCAGGCAAAGTCTTGCTTTGCCTTGCAGCTCTTCATGCAGGGATTGCAGGGTATCTATGGTGTATGAGTAGCCTTCCCGATCCAGCTCTCGCCTATCCAGCTTGAACAGGGGATTGTCGGCAATCGCAAGAGCGACCATTTCGGCGCGTTGTGCGGCAGAGGTCATGGGCTGGTCGCGATGCGGCGGGTTGGCGGCGGGGATGAAGCGTACTTCTGCCAACTTCAGGGCATCTGCCAGTTCCTGCGCCATGCGCAGGTGGCCGAAATGGATGGGGTCAAAGGTGCCACCCATCACGCCAATGAGTGGCACTGGTTTGGCTATTGTTGGGTTAACTGACATTCCTGCAAGGCGAGTTTGAACCCATCAGGCTCTGACCTCACCATCACCCAGCACAATGTACTTGAGGCTGGTGAGGCCTTCCAGTCCGACCGGGCCGCGGGCATGCAGCTTGTCGGTGGAGATACCGATTTCGGCGCCCAGGCCATATTCAAAACCATCAGCAAAGCGGGTAGAGGCATTGACGATCACGCTGCTGGAGTCCACCTCGCGCAGGAACTGCCGGGCACGGGTATAGTCCTCGGTGACAATGGCGTCAGTGTGTTGTGACGAATATTTGTTGATGTGGGCAATGGCTTCGTCCACGTCTGCCACAACCTTAACCGAGATAATCGCTGCCAGGTATTCAGTGTAATAGTCTCGATCGGTGGCTGGCTTAGCTGCCGGCACCAGGGTCCGCGTTTCTTCACAGCCACGGATTTCAACGCCTTTTTCCAGCAGCATGTTGGCAAGCAGAGGCAAGGCCTCGCTTGCAATGCTGCGCGCGACCAGCAGGGACTCCGCGGTGTTGCAGGTGCCCAGGCGCTGGGTCTTGGAGTTTTCCAGTATGCGTACTGCCTTGTCGAGGTCTGCACCTGCATCGACATACACATGGCAATTACCGTCCAAGTGCTTGATGACAGGGATGCGGGCATCATTGGAGATACGCTCTATCAAGCCCTTGCCACCGCGAGGCACAATCACGTCCACATAATCCTTCATGGTAATGAGCTCACCTACGGCTGCGCGGTCTGTGGTGGTGACCACCTGTACTGCTGTTGCAGGCAGGCCAGCGGCGGCCAAGCCCTCGTGTACCAGCTCGGCCAGCACCTGGTTGCACTGGATGGCTTCAGAGCCACCGCGCAGGATGGCTGCATTGCCCGACTTGATGCAGAGGCCGGCGGCGTCAGCCGTGACGTTGGGCCTGGCTTCATAGATGATGCCGATCACGCCCAGCGGTACGCGCATCTTGCCGATCTGGATGCCCGAAGGGCGGTATTTGAAGTCTGACATTTCACCAATAGGATCAGGTAGCGCGGCAATTTGCTCCAGGCCTTCCGCCATGGTGTGTATGCCTTTTTCTGACAGTACCAATCTATCCAGCATGGCAGGTTCCAGGCCATTGCGGCGTGCGGCTTCCAGGTCTGCATGGTTGGCGGCAAGCAGCGCGGAGTGCTCGCGACGGACGGCCGCAGCAATGGCACGTAGTGCCTGGTTCTTGGTATTGGTACTGGCCCTGGCCATGGCACGTGAAGCCGCGCGGGCTTCAATGCCTAATTGCTGCATATAGTGTTTGATATCGTCCATTTCCTGCCTTTTATTTTCTGCCTATGCGGGCGAGGCCGAAGCATAGCCTCGAAATCTCCAGCCATGCGTCATTATGCATGAGGCCCTTGGCTGCCTTATCTATCTCAGCCAGTTTCTGCAACGCGGCTTCCAGCTGGCGCATGCTTAATCGAGACAGCGCACGTTTGACCTGGTTCTGCCTGTCGCCATAAATTCGTGCCTGCTGCATGGCGCTAGTGACATTGTTGCCCTGAGATTCAGCGTACTTGACCTTGATCAGTCCGCGCAATCCCCAGCCCAGCGCGCTCATGACGGCAACCGGCTGGGCACCTTCATCCCGCAATCCATGCAGTATGCGCACGGTACGCTCGTCATCACCGGCGAGCACCGCTTCACCAAGCTGGAATGCATCATAGCGAGACACATTGAGCACTGCCTCACGTACGCTTTCAGCATTCAGCATGCCTGTGGGGAACAACAATCCCAGCTTCTGGATTTCCTGGTGCGCCGCCAGCAGGTTGCCTTCTACCTGGTGCGCGAGGAATTCCAGAGTTTCGCGATCAGCCTGTTGTTGCTGCAAGGCGAGCCGGGTGGATATCCACTGTGGCAGTTGAGCGGGATCAATTTCCAGCAACGCCAGCGAAACGCCCGCATTTTCCAATGCGCTATACCATGCACTGTTTTTACCATCCTTGTCCAGCTTGGGCAGGATGATGATGGTGACGGTATCTTCTGCCGGATGTTCAGCCAGTGCCTGCAAGGCCTTGCTGCCATCGGTGCCTGGCTTGCCGGAAGGGATGGCGATTTCCAGGATGCGACGGCTGGCAAAGAGAGATATGGATTGCCCGAAGGCCGCAACCTGCTGCCAATTGAAATTGCGTTCCACCACCAGGCTGCTGCGTTCATCATGGCCAGCGGCACGTGCCGCCGCACGGATTGCATCCAGGCATTCGCGCTGCGCCAGAGGTTCGTCGCCCATGAGTATGTATAGCGGGCGCAAGCCCTGGCTCAAATGCTGGGCAAGCTGTTGTGGCTGTAGCCTCATTCCACCGTTTCGTCGTCTAGTGACTTGAGGTCGGCAGCGCGCGGCTTGCTTTTATCCGGTCGTTGTACCACCAGGCGGCGCAGCAGTTCGCGTACTGCATCATCTTTCATGTCATTGTACAAACGCTCCTGCTCCAGCTGTTTTGCTAGCAGTTGCGAGTCATCATAGGTGATTTCACGCCTGCCCTTGATGATTTGCACATCGCCCCAGGTTTCACTGGAGGGGTCGCGCAGGCGGAAGTTCACTGTGTAGAACAACTCGTACTCACGTACCAGACCGCGGCCGCTCAAGGAAAGAATGCGCTGTTCCTGCGCTTCGCTCATGATCTCCAGCAAGAGGTCTGCCTGGTCGGCAGAGCTGACGATCTTGACGCCATTGATGGCCACCTGGCGCTTGAACGGTTTGGAGATGGAGATGGTGGGGCCCTGGATGTAAAGCGTGTTGAACTTGAGATCTGCCACGCCGCGCATCTTGAATCCGCAGGCAGTCAGGGCCAGCAACAGGGCGATCAGTATCCAGCGGGCGGCGCGCATATGCATGTTCTATCCTACAACGATGTTAACGAGTTTGTTGGGTACGACGATGATCTTGCGTACGCTGCCTTCAGCCAGATATTTCTGGATGCCTTCCTGTTGCACAGCCAGCGCCTCGATGGCAGCCTTGTCCAGGGTCCGGGCCACCGTCATGCTGCCGCGCAGCTTGCCATTGACCTGCAGCATCAGCTCGATTTCGTCCTGCACCATGGCTGCCTTGTTGGCAACTGGCCACCGCGTATCCAGCAAATTGCTACCAGGGTGGAGTTCGTTCCATAGTGTGTGACTGATGTGCGGCACGATAGGGGATAACAGCAATACCACATTTTCCAGGGTTTCCTGTCGAATGGCACGCGTAGTCGTGTCGTTACCTTCCAGCTTGGCATACGCATTCATCAGCTCCATTACCGCGGCAATCGCAGTGTTGAATGAATGGCGGCGGCCATAATCGTCGCTTACTTTATCTATGGTCTGGTGCAATTGTCGGCGGAAGTGCTTGAGCTCTGCTGGCAACTCACCAGTGGTAAAGGCTGCCGCGACGCCCGATTCCACATGGTTGGCAACGGCAGTCCATACGCGTTTAAGGAAGCGGTGGGCACCCTCCACGCCCGCATCAGACCATTCCAGGCTTTGCTCGGGCGGTGCGGCAAACATCATGAACAGGCGGGCAGTGTCGGCACCGTAGTGGTCGATAAGTTCTTGTGGATCTACGGTATTGCCCTTGGACTTCGACATCTTGCTGCCGTCCTTGAGTACCATGCCCTGGGTCAAGAGTTTGCTGAACGGTTCGTCATGTTTGACCAGTCCAACATCGCGCATCAGCTTGTTGAAGAAGCGGGCATAGAGCAAGTGCAGAATGGCATGTTCAATGCCACCAATATACTGGTCTACCGGCAACCAGTAGTTGGCACGTTCATCGACCATGCTATTGTCTGCATCAAAGCTGGCATAACGGGCGAAATACCAGGAAGACTCGACAAAGGTATCCATGGTGTCGGTTTCACGCGTCGCTTTTTCACCGCAGCTTGGGCAGGTGGTTTCATAGAAGCCCGGATCCTTCTTGATCGGGGATCCTACACCGTCCATGACCACGTCTTCCGGTAGTACCACAGGCAATTGATCGGCAGGGACTGGCACCTCACCGCAGCTTGGGCAATGCACGATAGGGATTGGGCAGCCCCAGTAGCGCTGGCGCGAAATGCCCCAGTCGCGTAGGCGATATTGTGTGCGTTTCTGGCCCAGGTCCTTGCTGCTCAAAGCTTTGGCAATCGCATCAGTGGCCTTGTTGAAATCCAGGCCATTGAATTCACCCGAGTTGAACAGGATGCCGTGCTCGGTATAAGCCTGGGATAACGGCAACACTAGTTCTTCATGCACGGGTTTGACGACAGCTTTGACTGGCAGCTGGTATTTTCCGGCAAATTCAAAATCACGTTCATCATGTGCTGGCACGGCCATGACTGCACCTTCGCCATAGCTGATCAGCACGTAATTGGCCACCCATACCGGCAATTTTTCACCAGATAACGGGTGCAGGACAAACAGGCCGGTAGCCATGCCTTTTTTCTCGGCAGTGGCGATGTCGGCTTCTGCCACGCTGCCACGCTTGCATTCTTCAATGAATGCAAGCAGCTCCGGGTTGTTTTTTGCAGCCTGGGTGGCCAGTGCATGTTCGGCCGCGACGGCAACATAGGTTGCTCCCATCAAGGTATCCGGACGGGTGGTATATACCTTGAGCGTGCCATTGCCTTCGTCCAGCGGGAACTCCACCTCGCAGCCATAGCTCTTGCCTATCCAGTTGCGCTGCATGGTCTTGACCTGTTCCGGCCAGCCTTCCAGCTGGTCCATGTCATTCAGCAGTTCATCTGCATAGGCTGTGATCTTCATGAAGTACTGTGGAATATCGCGCTTTTCCACCAGCGCACCGGATCGCCAGCCGCGTCCGTCAATGACCTGTTCATTGGCAAGTACGGTCTGGTCCACTGGATCCCAGTTGACGGTGGCAGTTTTCTTGTAGATCAGGCCTTTTTTGTAAAGCTCGGTGAACAACCATTGCTCCCAGCGGTAATAGTCTGGCCTGCAAGTGGCGATTTCACGTTGCCAATCGACTGCCAGGCCAAGGCTCTTAAGCTGTTCCTTCATGTGCTCGATATTGCTGTAGGTCCAGCCAGCAGGCGCTACATTGTTCTTGATGGCAGCATTTTCCGCGGGCAAACCGAATGCATCCCAACCCATGGGCTGCATGACGTTGAAGCCACGCATGCGGTGATAACGGCTCAGCACATCGCCAATGGTGTAATTGCGCACATGCCCCATATGCAATTTGCCAGAGGGGTAAGGGAACATGGAGAGACAGTAATACTTGGGTTTGTCGGATTGCTCGCTGGCTGCAAAAGTCTGGTTGGATTCCCAGTATTCTTGAGCCTGTTGTTCGATTTCGCGGAATGGATACTGCTGCTGCATGGTGGGTCAGACGTCTTTTAATTTTTAAAAAGAAAATTATACCTGAAGCAGTATGAATTTCTTCGTATGCCTTGATTCAGAGAGGGAAAATAGACGGGAATGCTATAGGTGGCAGCCTCCGTTTTATCATACTTTTACAAAGACGGTTTTTTTTCTCAAGATTTGGCATTACAAGTCGTTTTTAAGAGGGAACGCAATAGAAAGTTTAAGCTGATGATGGATGCTGATTGCTTACATATGTGATTCATAGTCGTACAACGGAATCAGCATTGCGGTTGTTGATGAATGTGACGGGTGAAAATGTCGCTCAAGTATTGCTGGCAAGAGTGAGGTGCGGAAAGGCTGTCGAATATTGAGCGTTTAATGATATTCATTGTATTGGATTCGGTTAGTTGGGAATTGTTAATAAAAATTATAAAAAAACAATAAATTAAAAGGAGTATGGAAAGATGAAAATGACTGACCTGAAAATAGGCGCAAGATTGGGCGGGGGGTTTACCGTTATTTTACTGTTGATGGTGGTGATGGTGATTGTGGGGATTACTCGGTTAGGCGAGGTTGGAAATACTGCCCGAAGGATGTCCGAGGTGGAATTGCCTACAGAGCGGGTTACCACGGAGTGGGCGTCTAATGGCGTGCAGAATGGCTTGAGGACCCTGGCAGCACTCAAGAATCAAGACAAGAACGTGCAGGATTACTACAAGGTGCAGATTCAGGAAGTTGCTGCTATCAATAAAGAGTTGGCGAAAAAGCTCGAAGGCATATTGACGAAGCCTGAAGAGAAGGCGAAGTTGGATGACGTCTTTGAAAAGCAAAAGGAATATAACCAGGTTCGGAATATGTTGTTCTCATTGCAGGAGAGCGGTGTTGATGCAGCCTTGCTGGAACAGAAAATAGTGGCGGAATTTATCCCTGCTCGCCAGAAGTATTTCGATAGCATTAATGCCCTGGTGAAGTTTGAGCAAGATGTTATCAACCAGGCTTCGGAAGAAATTCAGCAAGTGAGGCAGTCCAGTATCTGGGTATTGATTACGCTGGGCATGATTGCGTTGATTATAGGGGCCGCCTTTGCTTGGCGTCTCTCCCTCAGTATCACACGTCCATTATCCAAAGCGGTCAATGTGGCAAGAGCCGTGGCAGATGGAGATTTGACCAATGTAGTCACCGTAGACTCCAAAGACGAGATCGGGCAACTGTTGGCAGCATTGAAGGCAATGAATGAAAACCTTGCCAATATTGTCGGCGAGGTGCGCCATGGTACCGAGACGATTGCGACCGCATCCAGCGAAATTGCTACAGGTAATCTCGATCTCTCTTCCCGTACTGAAGAACAAGCAAGCTCGTTGGAAGAAACGGCCTCGGCAATGGAAGAGCTGACTTCAACCGTGAAACAAAATGCGGATAATGCCCGCCAGGCCAATCAGCTGGCGGTATCCGCCTCTGGTGTCGCTGTCCAGGGTGGAGAAGTGGTCGAGCAGGTCATTGCCACAATGAGTGCAATTACCGAGTCGTCCAAGCGTATTGCCGATATTATCGGTGTGATCGATGGCATTGCATTCCAGACTAATATTCTTGCCTTGAATGCGGCGGTGGAGGCGGCGCGTGCGGGAGAGCAGGGGCGTGGCTTTGCCGTAGTGGCCACGGAAGTTCGTAGCCTGGCGCAACGCTCGGCCAATGCCGCCAAGGAAATCAAGACCTTGATCGGTGATTCAGTTGCTAGCGTGGATGCTGGCAGCAGACTGGTTGAACAGGCTGGTTCCACCATGACTGAGGTCGTTAACAGTGTGAAACGAGTGACGGATATTGTGAGCGAGATCAGCGCTGCCAGCCAAGAGCAAAGCACGGGTATTGAGCAGGTCAATCAAGCCATCGGACAAATGGATGAAGTTACCCAGCAGAATGCAGCATTGGTGGAGGAGGCTGCCGCTGCTTCACAGTCCTTACAGGACCAGGCAGCCAATTTGGCCCAGGCTGTCAGCGTATTCAAGATCAGCGGATGGCAAGCCAAGCCAGTTGGGGCTCCTGCAGTAAAAGCCAAACCCGGCAATATCATCAAGCCCAAGGCGGTTGTCAAGTCCGGGCCAGCGCGTACGAAGCCGGCCGCTGCCAATAGTACGCCAGCTTCTGCATCAATAGCGGCATCGCCAATGTCTGGAGATGATTGGACTGAATTTTAATTCACCCACTAAATAAAAAAGCCGGGCATGGGCCCGGCTTTTTTATTGGGATGTCGCTGTTTATTTGCGTAGCGATTCCAGAATGCCCTCGCGGATTTTATCCACTTCGCCCAGGCCGGAAACCCTCACGTATTTTGGCGCATGTTCGCCGCCATTGCTGGCCCAGCTGGAATAGTAATTGACCAAAGGCTTGGTCTGGCTATGGTATACCTCCAACCGCTTGGCGACGGTTTCTTCCTTGTCGTCGTCACGCTGAACCAGGTCTTCTCCAGTCACGTCATCCTTGCCTGCCACTTTTGGCGGATTGAATATGACGTGATAAGTACGCCCAGAAGCCAGGTGCGAGCGTCTGCCGCTCATGCGTTTGATGATTTCTTCGTCAGGCACGTCGATTTCAACAACATAATCGATATTCACGCCAGCTTCTTTCATGGCCTCTGCCTGGGGGATAGTGCGTGGGAAACCATCAAACAGGAAGCCTTGCTGACAGTCGGCATCCTTGATGCGCTCTTTCACCAGCCCGATGATGACTTCATCGGGTACCAGGCCACCGGAATCCATATAACGCTTGGCTTCCAGGCCAAGCTGGGTGCCAGCCTTGACCGCAGCCCGCAACATATCCCCTGTCGATATTTGAGGAATACCGAATTGTTCCTTGATGAAGGTCGCCTGGGTGCCTTTGCCTGCGCCCGGTGCGCCTAATAGTATGACTCTCATGTGGTCTCCTCTTTTCAATCCGTAATTATATCAGTTGCCACTTAATCGGCGAGGTAATTGGCAATGTTGACGAATTCAGCAACGGACAGGTTTTCTGCCCGCAATTGTGAATCCAGCCCCAGTGCAGTGAAGCCTGTATCGTCCAGCAAGCCTTTCAGCGTATTGCGTAAGGTTTTGCGGCGCTGGCCGAACGCGCTTGTGACTATCCTGGCCAACAAGGCCTCATCTTTTGCTGGATACGGCAGGGTGGCATAGGGGACAGCCCTTACAAAAGCGGACTCGACTTTGGGAGCGGGGTCAAATGCCTCAGGCGGTACGGTGATCAGGTACTCCATCTGAAGGCGGTATTGCAGCATCACGGACAAGCGGCCATAGCTGGATGTTGAAGGGGCTGCCACCATGCGCTCCACCACTTCCTTTTGCAACATGAAATGCATATCGATAATGTGAGAAACGTTGTCCAACAGATGAAACAGTATCGGTGTGGAGATGTTGTACGGCAGGTTGCCGACGACACGGATATGGTCGCTTATCCGTGTAAAGTCAAATTTCAGGGCATCGCTATTGTGTATGGTGACTTTGCCTGCAGGATAAAATTCCTGCATCCAGCTGATGATATCGCGATCTATTTCCACCACGTGCAAGTGATCAAGGTGCTGTAACAGTGGCTGCGTCATGGCGCCGAGGCCTGGGCCAATCTCAATCATGGAATCCTGGGCTTGTGGCGCGATGGCTTCAATCAGGCTGTTGATAATGGCGCGGTCAGTCAGGAAATTCTGGCCAAAACGTTTCTTTGCAATATGCTTCATATATTGTTTCTGCCATGGCGGGCTAGAGTGATGGCAAGGTCTATGGCTGCCAGCAGGCTGCCGATATCGATATTGCCGCGTCCAGCAAGATCCAATGCTGTGCCGTGGTCCACCGAGGTGCGGATGATGGGCAAGCCCAGTGTGACATTGACGCCTCCGCCAAAACTGGCATGTTTCAAAACTGGCAACCCCTGGTCGTGATACATCGCGAGCACGCAATCCCCTTGCTGCAGGTTGTGTTGGGTAAATAATGTATCTGCAGGCAAGGGGCCTTTGAGCTGCATGCCTACAGCACGCAAGCGATCAAGCACTGGAGTGATGACATTGATTTCCTCCATACCCAAATGCCCGCCTTCGCCTGCATGAGGGTTAAGGCCGGTGACCAGGATACGTGGATTGGGAATGCCGAATTTTTTGACAAGGTCGTGATGCAGGATGCGGATGGTAGTTTCCAGGCTTTCCCTTGTGATGGCCTGGCTGACTTCTGCCAAGGGCAGGTGAGTGGTTGCCAGGGCTACCCGCAGATTACCACCAACAAGCATCATGACAACCTGGTCAGTGGTGGTGCGTTCAGCGAGAAATTCGGTATGGCCTGTGAAGGCAATGCCGGCATCGTTGATGATCCCTTTGTGTACAGGAGCTGTGACCATCGCATCAAACTCGTGCTGGATACAGCCTTCGATGGCACGCTCCAGAGTATGCAGTACATATTGCCCATTGCGGCTGTCCAGCTGGCCTGGCACCACTTTTTCCGAGGCTGGAATATGTAATACGGTCAGCGTGTCGCCACCCTCATGGCGATGTCTTTTCCCAGACTGGTAGGGAGTGATGGCCAGCGGCAAGCCAAGCTGAAGGGCACGTTCGATGAGCACCTTCTGGTCGGCGATCACGACAATGCTGGCTTCCAGGGGGCGGCTGGCAAGCATGACGCACAAGTCAATGCCTATGCCTGCCGGCTCGCCTGCGGTGAGGGCGATGTGAGTCAGGACGTTCACCGCGTGACTAGTATTTGTCTTCCAGTCGGTACTCAACATAGGCGCGATCGCGTAATTCTCGTACCCAATCCTGGTAGCTTTCATCAGACTTGCGAGCACGTATTTCCTGACGGGCCTTGAGGCGTGCGGCTTCCTTGCTCATGTCCTGCTTGCGACGCTCAACTACCTGAATGATATGCCAGCCAAAAGGTGTGCGCACCGGCTCGCTGATTTCATTCGGTTGCAGGGCATTCATGACTTTTTCGAACTGGGGTACGGTATCTCCTGGGTTGGTCCAGCCAAGATCGCCGCCATTGTTGGCTGAGGCATCTTCTGAATACTGGCGTGCCAGTTCGGCAAAGTCTGCACCGTTATCCAGCCGTTCCTTGATCGAGCCGATTTTGTGCTCGGCATCTTGTTCTGAAACGACTTCGCTCAGTTTGATCAGGATATGCCTGACGTGGGTCTGGTCAACTACCAGAGGAGAGCTGCCACCACGCCGGTTTGTGAGTTTCAGGATATGGTAGCCATTGGGGCTACGCAAAACTGTGGTGAGTTGTCCAGCTTGCAACGGCTGTAATGCATCCACGAACAAGGATGGTAATTGGGACGCTGTTTTCCAGCCCAGATTGCCGCCCTCCAGTGCATTGGGAGCATCTGAAAAGGCTGCCGAGACCTGTGCAAAATCAGTGCCACCTTGCAATTCTTTCAAAGCGGTTTCCGCTTTTGATTTGAGCTTCTGCAACTCTTCCGGGCTGCCTTCTTCAGGCGCGCGCACCAGAATGTGCGATACTTCGAACTCATCCTGAATATCGTTTCGCGACGATTGCGTAGTCAGGAAATTGTCAATTTCCGATTCTGTGACATTCATGCGGTTATCGACCTCGCGCTCGCGCAGGCGTGCCAGGATGATTTCGTTGCGAATGTCCTCACGGAACTTGCGATAGGGAATGCCTTCGGTTTCCAGCGCTTTTCTGAATTCGCCAGTACTAAGCTGGTTTTGCTCCGCAATGCGCTCTATGGTCTTGTCCAGCTGTGCATCGTCCACGCGCAGGCCGGTCTGGGCAGCATATTCCAACTGGAGCCTGTCATTGATCAGCCGCTCGAGAATCTGCTTTTCCAATATTTCTTTTGGCGGCAGTTGCGTACCTTGTTTTTCCAGTTGGGCTGTGACGGTTTGAATACGGTCAGCCAGTTCTTTTTCCGTGATCACGGCCTGGTCAACGATAGCCACAATACGGTCGAGCTTGGCGACTTCTGCGGCAGCCAGGGCATGGCTGCTGCTAATGGAAAGGGTCATCAGGGCAAAGAAAACCTTTGCCAGTGCTATAAATGAAAGATTGCGCATAGGATAATTACTGGTAGGAGTCCGGAATCAGGCTGGAGCTAGTATAGCCGGGAATGGCACGGTTAAGAAGTTTTAGCGGATTCTGTCCGATGGACGCAAGGCCGCCCAGCTCTAGCTGGAAGTAGAGTGCATAGTTGGCATCGGCAGTTGCCGTCGACACACGCTGCATCACGGTTCTGGCCTGCCAGCAGCCAGCATCGTATTCGAGTCCGGCAATACCTTCAATCGGCTGATTCTCGCGGAGGGAGTAGTTCCAGCGTCCCAGGCCATACCAACCTTGACCCAGGGGCCATTGACCGGAAATATTGATCTGCTCCAGGCGGTCTTCCGTGTAACGGTAGCCGATATTGAGTGTCTTGCCGGGCTCGGGGTTGTAGCGGGCACTGATATTGTTGCGGACGTATACATTGCGGTCGGTATTGTACTGGCCGAAGATGTCTATGTTCCAGTTGTTGAGCAATTTGGCAGTGATTTCGCCGATGATGTCGGAAGTGTCGCCGGAGCGCGGTGTTACGCCTGGCAGATAGACTTTCTCGTCTGTAAAATAATAACGCTGACCCAGAGTTACTGCCAGGCGTTGTTCACCGGTTTTCTTGCTGATGAGCCGGCTGGTTACCGCCATGGTCAACTGGTTTGCATTGTTGATACGGTCACTGCCGGTAAACTGGTTTTCCAGGAACAGTGAGCCCATGTTCAAGTCGGCCAGACTGGAGTCATAGACGGGGATCGTAGATTGGTCGCGATAGGGGATATAAGTATAGTAAAGACGCGGTTCCAGTGTTTGCGTATAGCGGTTTTTGACTATGCGCACATCACGGTCGAAGTAAAGCCCGCTATCCACGCTGAATATCGGCAGGTTACGGCTTTGGGACTGATACTCGCCTTGTTCTAGCAGCGTGCCATTACTGTCGCTTACTCTAAAGTCACCGTTATCCACCTGATAGCTTGTGTGATGTAAACCCAGCTTGGGCGTAATGTAGCCGTAAGGGCGGGCCATTGGCAGGCTGATGCTCGGATAGGCCACTAGGCGTTTGCCAGTAACCAGGGTATCTAACGTGCCGCCAGAAAGCGTGGCCTGGGTGCTGATTGCATTGGAATCACGGTCAAAATTTGCCCATTGACTCTGCAGGTTGACCGTGAACGGCCCCCAGTCATCATTGGCGGCCAAAGTCAGTTGCGGCAGGCGTTGCAACGGGTAGTTGAGGTTATCCAGTGTCTGGTATTTTTGCACCAATGCGTTGAAAGTCCATATGTCATCTGCATAATTGACATAAGCTTGTTGCGGCAGGTTCACCCGGCTGGTGGTGACAATGCGGGTGGACATTTCAGAAAAGTATTTGTCGTCTGAGACTTTTTCCAGGTTGTAGGCTGCAGTCCAGCCATTATGGAAATCGTGCAAATGTGCAAACTTGGCGTAGTAACGATTTTCTCCGCTACTACTGTCGCTAGGCAGGTACTCTAAGTTAGCTGTGCCCTGGTAATTGTCATCCAGATACCGGAATTCGCCCTGATACTGCATGCCACGCTTGCTCAAATAGCGGGTTGCAAGGGTGGCATCCATATCGGGTGCGATATTCCAGTAAAACGGCGTCAATAGCTCGAAACCGCTTCGACTGGTGGTTCCCCAGGTAGGTGCCAGCAGGCCGGATTTCCTCTGGTTGAGGAAAGAGAAATTGATCCAGGGGGTATAGAGTATGGGGACACCCTTGAACTCAACGCGCGCATTGCGTGCGGTGCCGGTCTTGGTGTAGTCATCAAGCTGCAGTTCTTTGGCTTTGATATACCAATCATCTGAACCCACTTCACAAGTGGTATAACGCGCACTTTTGAGTTTCTTGTGGTCCGGGCCTTCAAATACCACGCCTTTTGCATCGCCACGTGATGCACCCTGTTTCCGGCTGAGACCGGGTGCATAACCGCTTTCTTCGATATTTTGGTGGGTCAGCGAGGTATTGGCGCCAGTGGCGCCGTATGTTGTCACTGCGTTGTCCTGGTCCCGGTTTTTATCATTGTTACTGACGCCGAACTGGGGCATGTTGGCAAACTGGCTATCCAGCTCGAATTTGGGGTTTTTCATTTCGCCCACGCTATCACCAGGTCTGAGGCGTAGTTCCGGGCCCATCATTTTCCCGCCCTTGGTTTCCAGGCGGGCATTCCCTAGGACATGCAGTTCTTCATTTTGCACATCATATTCTATAGTGTCGCCGTAGACCTTTTCATCGCCAGTCATCAGGGATGCATTGCCAATCGACTTCAGTTTTCTGTCCAGGTATACCTCGAGTTTGTCCCCTTCGATCACAATGCTGTCAGGACTGGTTCCTGCATCGGCTTCCGGTGTGGTACTGTCTGTTGGAGTAGGACTTGTAGGGAGGTCTTCTGCATGTGCTGAGCCGAAACTTAAGCAAACAACTGCAACGAGGAAAGTAATCGGGCGAATTTTCACAATGTATGTTTGTAAACGGAAGGAGTGGGCGCGTGTTTGTTTTATGGATGATAAAATCGCATAATTTGCTGTTTTAAGCAATCCATAAATAAAACACTGCCTAGCTTTGTTGCTGAATTTAAAGGAAGTTTAATTTTCGCTTGGTAAATTAAATATTTACTAGTTTTTATCATGATCAATAAGAAGGTTCCTACTGTTGGTATCCCGCCTTGAACAATTAAATGAATGGCTTGCCATTGTGCTTGAAGGGAAGGTTTTTTCCCTGGCGGCAGCTTCTGCTGATGCCAGTTTCAGGCGCTATTTCCGCGTTTCTCTTGCTGATGGGCACACCCTGATTGCAATGGACGCCCCGCCACCGCAGGAGGATTGCCGTCCTTTTGTTCATGCGGCCGAGGTGTTTTCCGCCGCCGGACTGCATGTGCCCCGGGTGCGTGCCAAAGATCTGGAGCGGGGATTCCTGCTGCTGGATGACCTTGGGGATACCACCTATCTGCAATCGCTTACTGCGGAGACTGCTGACAGTTTGTACCGGGATGCCTGCCAGGCTCTGATCAAACTGCAGTCCGCGAGTACGCCGCAAGAGTTCCCGCCTTATGACGAGGCCTTGCTGAATCGGGAAATGCAGCTCTTCCCTGATTGGTACATTGGCAAGCATCTTGGCTTGACCCTTACAGAAAAACAGCAGGCAGTGATTCAGCAGTCCTTTGCCCTGCTCAACCGCAACATCCTGGCGCAAGGACAGGTGTATGTGCATCGTGATTACCATTCCCGCAACCTAATGGTATGTGGTGAGAACCCCGGTGTTCTGGATTTCCAGGACGCTGTCTATGGCGCTATTACCTATGATCTGGTGTCGTTACTCAAGGACGCCTATATCTCCTGGGAAGAAGACCGGGTGCTGGACTGGCTGATTCGATACTGGCAGGATGCAAAGCAGGCGGGCTTGCCGGTGCCGCAGGATATTGCCGATTTCTATCGGGATTTTGAGTGGATGGGCGTACAGCGCCACTTGAAGGTGCTGGGGATTTTCGCGCGTCTCTATCATCGGGACGGTAAAGAAGCGTATCTCAAGGATATGCCATTGGTGATGGATTACCTGCGTCGTGCATGTGCACGTTACATTGAGTTGCGGCCCTTGTTGCGCTTGCTGGATGAGCTCCAGGGCGTGGCATCGCAACAAGGGCTCACCTTCTGATGAAAGCCATGATATTGGCGGCCGGCAGAGGCGAGCGCATGCGGCCATTGACTGATCACACCCCCAAACCCCTGCTGGAAGTTGGCGGCAAAGCGCTGATTATCTGGCATCTAGAACGCCTGGCAGACGCGGGTTTCAACGAAGTCGTCATCAATCACGCCCATTTGGGCAGCCAGATCGAGGCGGCCCTGGGGAACGGAGCCCGCTGGGGCCTGTCCATTACTTATTCGCCGGAGCAGGCGGCGCTAGAGACTGCAGGTGGGATTGCCAACGCATTGCCACTGCTGGGTGACCAGCCTTTTCTTGTAGTGAATGGTGATGTGTTTACCGATCTGGATTTTGCACACCTGGCCAATGTCCTGTCCGAGACGCAACTGGCTTACCTGGTGCTGGTGGATAACCCACCGCAGCATGCCAACGGGGATTTTGGCTTTGATGATGGCAAGCTCTTGCTGGAGGGGGAAAAGCGCCTGACGTTTTCAGGCGTGGCGGTATATAGGCCGCAGTTGTTCAATGGAATCATGCGTGGGCAGGTGGCCAAGCTGGCCCCATTGCTGAAGGAAGCCGTTATGCGAGAACAGGCTGGTGCAGAATATCACTCTGGCCTCTGGCATGATATCGGCACTCCCGAGCGTTTGCAGGCTCTCGGCCAGCAATTGCGTGCCGGACCAAATTAATATCGATTATATAGTGAGCGAGTTACCCAAGAGCATGAGCCAGACAGAAGATTTTAGCGCCCGCAGGCAGCAATTGGTGCAGCAGATGGGAAAGGGCGCTGCCTTGATTCCGACAGCACCAGAGGCTATAAGAAATCGTGACAGCCACTATGCATATCGATTTGACAGCTATTTTTATTACCTTACCGGGTTTGATGAGCCGGAGTCATTGTTGTTGTTGATAGCGGGCGATCAGCCCAAGAGTATATTGTTTTGCCGCGAGAAGGACATGGAGCGAGAAATCTGGGATGGTTTCCGCCATGGTCCGCAGGGTGCGCAGTCTGCATTTGGTTTTGATGCGGCTTATCCGATCAGCCATCTTGATGAGCTGGTGCCTAAGCTATTGGGCAACCAGCCCAACCTGTATTTCAGCCTGGGTGCAGATGCTGCATGGGATCAGCGCGTCACAGGCTGGTTGCAGCAATTGCGCGCGCAGAGCCGCAATGGTACCGCTGCGCCAGCCAATATTGTAGACGTCAGGCAATTGCTGGATGAGATGCGGCTGGTCAAGTCAGCAGCGGAGCTGGATGTCATGAGGCACGCAGCAAACATTACTGCGCATGCCCACAAGCGCGTCATGCTGGCAACCAGGCCAGGCATGATGGAATATGAAGTTGAAGCGGAACTGTTGCATGAGTTTTATCGCCATGGCAGTCGGGCACCAGCTTATACCTCCATTGTTGCCGGCGGGGCCAATGCCTGCGTGTTGCATTATGTCAGCAATTCTGCCCGCCTGAATGATCATGAATTGCTGCTGATTGATGCCGGCTGCGAATTGAATGGCTATGCAGCCGATATTACCCGGACTTTTCCGGTGAATGGCAAATTCACTGCAGCGCAAAAAGACCTTTACGAGCTGGTACTGGCAGCGCAACAAGCGGCGATTGGACAGGTTAACCCAAACCAGCATTGGAATGCTCCACATGAAGCAGCGCTGGAAGTGCTGGTTCGCGGCTTCATTGATTTTGGCTTGTGCCAGGGCAGTGTGGAATCCGTGCTTGAGTCTGGCGATTACCGCCGTTTTTATATGCACCGCACTGGCCATTGGCTGGGGTTGGATGTGCATGATGCCGGTGAGTACAAGGATAGCAATGGAGATTGGCGCAAGTTAAAGCCGGGCATGGTACTCACGGTGGAACCGGGGTGTTATGTGCGTCCGGCAGACAATGTCCCCGAACATTTCTGGAACATTGGCATCCGCATTGAGGATGATGTGGCAGTCACGACGAAGGGTTGTGAAGTGATCACGGCAGCGGCACCGAAAACAGTCGCTGACATTGAGCAGTTGATGGCGAAAGCAGGTATTTCATGAGCAAGGGGCTGGATACCAATATCATGATTGTAGGTGGAGGCCCGGTGGGAGCCACGCTGGCATTGGCATTGCAGGAGGCAGGTGTACCTGTCACCCTGCTTGAGGCACGTGAGCAAGGAGCCTCGCATCAGGATCAGCGTGCATTGGCGTTATCATATGGCAGCCGCTTGATACTGGAACGACTGGGTTTGTGGACGGAGCTGGAGCCCAAGGCGACGCCGATCAATACTATTCATGTATCTCAACGCGGCAGTTTTGGCCGCACTTTGCTCAAGGCTAATGAGCATGGTCAGCCCGCGCTTGGATACGTGTTGTCCTACGGTGCGTTGAGCGCGGCATTGGATAACGCCATGAAGAATTTCCCTGGAATCAGCATCGTCAATGGGGCTGAAGCGACAGCCATCAATCCTGCCTCCGATGCTGTTCATATCAGTTATCGGCATCAAGGCCGGGAGCATGCATATAGTGCTGCATTTGCCGTGCTTGCCGACGGCGGGCGCGGCCTGGGCGATATTCCAGGTCTGCAACGGGAAACCAAGCATTATGGACATGATGCGCTGGTAGCCAAGGTGCAGTGCGAGCTGCCGCACGACAATATCGCATATGAGCGTTTTACCGCTGCAGGTCCGGTGGCGTTGTTGCCTAATGGGGATCGTGATTTTTCACTGGTCTGGACCGGCAAGGCGGAAGAGGTTGCCAAATTGCTGAAGCTGGAGGACGAGGCTTTTCTAAGTGCCTTGCATGAGCATTTTGGCGATCGGGTGGGCAGGTTCCTTACCGTTGGCAAACGCCTGAGTTTTCCTTTACGCCTGTCCTATCTGAAGTCCGTGACGGCTCCCCATCTTGCGATCATCGGTAATGCAGCGCAAACCATGCACCCTGTTGCCGGCCAGGGGTTCAATGTGGGAATGCGTGATGCCTGGGAGCTGGCTCAGATGCTGGCACAAACGGTGCCGAGCGAATGGGGAAGTGAAAACATGCTGAGTGCCTATCAGTCCAGTCGAAAGACAGATACCCGCAGCGGCCTCATATTCACCGATTTCCTGGTCAATGTGTTTTCCAATGATATTGTTGGGCTGCGCAAGCTACGTGCATTAGGCCTGGGCTTGCTCGATGTTGTGCCACTGGCGAAAAACCGCCTGGTGGGCAAAATGAGCTTTGGGCCGAAAGGATGATGCGTGACGACTGATCACCAAGGTTTTGACATTATTGTCGTGGGCGGTGGCCTGGTTGGCACCGCTTGCGCTGTAGCTTTAACGCTGCAAGGCTATCGTTTGGCCATGATTGATCGTGGTCATGCTGACAAGGATGTAAGTCCGGATTGGGATAGCCGGATTTATGCCATCAGCCCTGGCAATGTGGCATGGCTGCAAAGCTTGGGGGTTTGGGCCAAACTCGATGCAGCACGCTGCTGCCCGATCAGGAACATGGATATCTGGGCTGGCACAAAGGCTTCCCTGGAATTTGATGCCTATGAATCCAGCCTGCCCGATCTGGGCGTGATAGTTGAAGGCGGGCGTTTGCAGCATGCCTTGCATCAGCGGCTGCATGAGCTGGATGTCCCGCGTTTTTCCGGTATTGAGTGTGAGGCAGTGGAGTTTCATCCAGGCAGCACAGTACTTGCGGATACGGCTGGCAAGCAGTGGTATGCCAGTCTATTTGTGGCTGCTGACGGCGGCGGATCATGGCTGCGTCATCAGGCAGATATCACAAGCCAGCGACACGACTATGCGCAGCAAGGGGTGGTTGCTAATTTTGAATGCCAGCAATCTCATCAGTTTCGCGCGCGGCAATGGTTTCTGGACGAGGAGATACTGGCCTGGCTTCCGCTTCCGGGTAAGCGAATTTCCATGGTGTGGTCTGCTCCCAATGCCAAGGCTGAGCAGTTGATGCAAATGGATGCCGTGGCTTTTGCACAGGAGGTCGCCGCTGCCGGCCAGCACCAACTGGGAGATTTTCGCCTGATTACTGCTCCTGCCGCTTTTCCGCTCCTGCTGCAAACCCCTGCGGCACTGGTCAAGCCAGGTTTGGTCTTGGTGGGGGATGCTGCGCACCAGATACATCCGCTGGCCGGACAGGGGGTCAATTTGGGATTTCGGGATATTGTGGCCCTTGCCAGTGCCCTAGGGGCGCCAAATCCGGTGCGTATGCCCGGAGATATCGCTGCCTTGCGCCGGTATGAGCGAGCGCGCAAAGGAGATATGATGGCGATGCGTGTCGTGACCCACGGCTTGCATGGCCTGTTTGCGCATGAGCAGCCATGGATCAAGAAGCTGCGGAGCTGGGGATTACAGCAGGTGAATATGCATGCTGGACTGAAGAAGCACCTGATACAACAAGCTATTATTTGAATTGAGAAAGATATTTATGCCGAGTATGTCGAAGAAGTGGATTGCTGTGCTGGTAGCTACCCTGTTGGGAAGCAGTGCATGTGCAGATGAGGCGAGCCTGAAAAAAACAATTGAAGCCACTTATCCAAAAGTGAAGGTGGATAGCATAGTCAAGACACCCTATGCCGGGCTTTATGAGGTGTTTCTCGATGGACAGATTGTCTATACGGACGACAAATTCAGCTTCCTGATTGCCGAAGGCCGGCTGGTGGAACCTAAAACCAAACGGGACATTACTGGCGAGCGGCTGGATGAGCTGACCCGTGTTGATTTCTCCGCATTGCCACTGGATCAGGCAATCAAGGTGGTCAAGGGTAATGGCAGCAAGAAGCTGGTCGTATTTTCAGATCCCGACTGTCCCTACTGCAAGCGGCTGGAGCAGAAAGAGCTGACCAGTATCACGGATGTGACCATCTATACATTCCTCTTTCCACTGGAACAACTGCATCCTGATGCGGGTAACAAATCCAGGGCTATCTGGTGTGCCCCTGACCGTTCCAAGGCTTGGCAGGATTGGGTATTGAATGGACAGCTCCCCAAGGCGCAAGGTACCTGCGATACACCCATAGAGAAAATTGCCGAACTTGGCAAGAAAATGAATGTAACCAGCACCCCCACCTTGATATTTGCTGATGGCAAACGCATGCTGGGCGCCTATCCGGCCAAGGATATTGAAAAAGCCATGGCCGGTGCGGCAAGTGCCAAGAAATAATTACTGCAAGCTCAATATCGTGTGAGCTTGCAACTAGACTACCTGTCCCATCTTGAATATCGGCAGGTACATCGCAATCACCAAGCCACCGATCAATGTACCCAATACCACCATGATGATAGGCTCCATCAGGCTGGATAATCCTTCTACTGCGTCATCCACTTCACCTTCATAGAAATCGGCAACCTTAGACAGCATAGAGTCCAATGCACCGGACTCCTCGCCGATGGCTACCATCTGCAACACCATGTTGGGAAACACTTCTGCATTTTGCATCGCTACCGTTAAACTGGTACCCGTACTGATTTCACTCTGGATTTTCTTGGTGGCATCAAAATAAACGCGGTTACCGGAAGCTCCTGCTACTGAGTCCAGGGCTTCAACCAGGGGCACGCCCGCAGCGAACATGGTGGAAAGCGTGCGCGCAAAACGGGCAACGGTGGCTTTGCGGATCAGCTCACCAAATAAGGGAAGCTTCAGGAGCAGCCTGTCCATCGTGGATTGCATTTTCTCGGAACGTTTCCATGTGTAGAAAAAGAACCACAGGCCACCACCTATCGAACCGAAAATGGCCCACCAGTATTCAACAAAGAAATCGGAAATGGACATCACAATCAGTGTTGGTGCAGGTAGGTCGGCCCCGAAGCTGCTGAAGAGCTCCTTGAATGCAGGGATCACGAAAATCATGATGACCGCAGTAATGACAAATGCCACGACGATAATCGAAACCGGGTAGAAGAGGGCAGACTTGATCTTGCTCTTGATCGCGAGAATCTTTTCCTTATACGAGGCCAAACGGTCAAGTAGGGAGTCTAGGATACCTGCCTGCTCGCCTGCACCGACCAAGTTGCAGAACAGGTTATCGAAATACAGTGGATATTTCCGGAATGCCTGGCTCAGGCTGCTGCCGGTTTCCACGTCAGCCTTGATGTCGCCCAGCAACTTGCTCACAGCCGGATTGCTGTGGCCCTTGCCCACGATATCAAAGGCTTGAAGCAATGGCACGCCAGCTTTCATCATGGTGGCAAGCTGGCGGGTAAATAGCGTGACATCCTTGTCGGTAACCTTGCCCCCGCTTTTGAAGCCGCGCTGTTTTGATACCTTGAGAACATTGATGCCCTGGCGACGCAGAGTGGCCTTGACGAAAGCCTCACCCGACGCTTTCATCTCCCCTTTGACGCGCTTGCCTTTTTTATCCGTACCCTCCCACGAGTACGTGACCTCTTTGGTTTCCTTGGCAGCCATGTGCTTCCTATCGTATTGCTTTCGCGTTATTCGTTAGTGACCGCTTCGATTTCTGCTATCGAGGTAAGCCCTTGTTTTACCTTCAACAGGCCAGACTGCCTGAGATCCCTGACTCCTTCTTTCTGTGCCTGGTCTGCAATGTCATGCGATGTGCCATTTTTCATGATGATACGGCTCATTTCATCGGATACCGGCATTACCTGGTAAATGCCTACCCGGCCCTTGTAGCCATCATTGCACAGATCACATCCGCCCTCCTTGGGTTCATAGGGTTGCCAGCTGCCATCCAGTTCTTCTTCGTGAAAGCCAAGATTCAGCAAGACTTCTCGCGGAATATCAGCGGGCTGCTTGCAATGCGGGCATAGCTTGCGAGCCAGCCGTTGCGCAGTAATGAGAGAAACAGCCGACGCAATGTTGAAGGGTGCCACTCCCATATTCACCAGGCGTGTCAGTGTTGATGGCGCATCGTTGGTGTGCAGGGTGGAAAGCACCATATGTCCGGTAGAGGCAGCTTTGATCGCCATATCGGCGGTTTCCAGATCTCGAATTTCACCAATCATGATGATGTCTGGATCCTGGCGCAGGAATGATTTGAGCGCTGCGGCAAATGTCAGGCCCTGCTTGTCATTGACGTTAACCTGGTTGACACCTGGCAAGGGAATCTCTGCTGGATCTTCTGCGGTGGAAATATTGACCTCAGGGTCATTGAGAATGTTGAGGCAGGTGTACAAGGAGACTGTTTTCCCCGAACCGGTCGGCCCCGTTACCAGCACCAGACCATAAGGACGACTGACCGCATGCAGCAATGCTTCTTTTTGCTCGGGTTCATATCCCAGGGCATCAATACCGAGCTTGGCGCTGCTTGGATCAAGAATCCGCATGACGATTTTCTCGCCATTGATCATGGGCAATGTGCTGACACGGAAGTCAATGGTGCGTGTTTTGGATAGCACCAGTTTCATGCGTCCATCCTGTGGCACCCGTTTCTCAGAAATGTCCAGGTTGGAAATGACCTTGATGCGCGAGGCCAGCTTTTCCCTGATGGCCAATGGCGGTTGGGCGATTTCGCGCAATATGCCGTCTACCCGGTAACGGATACGGAAGAATTTTTCATAAGGCTCGAAATGCAGGTCTGATGCGCCCATGTTAATGGCATCCATCAGTATCTTATGAATATATTTGACGATAGGGGCATCGTCAATTTCAGCGGCTGCTGGATCAGGCTCATTGCTCTTTTCTTCCGACGCCAGCTCCAGTCCAAAATCATCATCATCGGAGAGGGACTGCAGGGTGGTGTCGCTGGCCTCGACAATTTTGTCTATCCACTTGCCCAGTTTGTCATCTTCAACAATGATCGGTACCAGTGTCATCCCGGTCTGGAATTGGACATCATCCAGCGCATGCAAATTGGTGGGGTCTGAAAGGGCAACAAACATGTTATTGCCGCGGTTATGCAATGCCATGGAACGGCTGCTGCGCATCAGTTGGGGATTGATGCCCTTGGCAGGAAGGTAGTCCTGGCTTAATGCATTCAGATCAAATAGCGGGAAGCCGAAAGCGTGGGAAGCGGCTTCGGCGATTTGCAGAGGGGAAAGCCGCTTGCTCTGCAGGAGTTGGGCAATAAAGGAGTTCTGGTGCTTGACGGCTGCAGATTGTAGTGCAATGGCCTCATCTTCGCTAAGCAGCTTTTGGTGAATGAGCATGCGCGCAAGTCCGCCTAACTTGCTTGGTAAAGTCACAGCAGCCATCAGTATTCAGCCGACCCCTTCATGATCACGCAAAATCCAATCAATAATTAGGCATTGATGATGCATGCTGGCATTTTTTTTGTAAAGCACCCATCCATCGCAGCTGGCATTTATTCTCTATGTTTTTTTATGAAAATCCGGTAAAAATGCAAATTAACCTATAAAAGCGCTTGACTTATTCGAATAACCCACGTAAAAACGCGTTCAGGCGTTTGGAATTCGAGTGCATTGTAGCCGGCAACTACCGACTTAAATTCTTGAAGTACAAACTTTTGGGGTCGCCTCCCCTTGAATGTTTTAAGCAAGGAAGTATGAAATGGCAACAGGTACCGTAAAGTGGTTTAATGATTCCAAAGGTTTTGGTTTCATTACCCCGGACGATGGTGGCGACGATTTGTTCGCACACTTCTCCGCAATTGTAGAAGCTGGCTACAAGAGTCTGAAGGAAGGTCAACGCGTATCATTTGATGTTACCGAAGGCCCAAAGGGCAAGCAGGCTTCTAATATCCAGAAGGCCTAAGCTTGGCTCACTGATGACTATATAGTCTTCAAAATAAAAAAGGCCGGAGAAATCCGGCCTTTTTTATTTTTGGTCCTCGGTTGAGGGGGTTACATGTGTTTGACAATTTCCGCGCCGAACTCGGCACTGCCCACTTGGGTAGCCCCTTCCATTTGCGATGAGAAGTCATGGGTCACACGTTTTGCCTGGATTGCGCTGGCAACACCCTTGAGCACCAAGTCAGCTGCTTCAGTCCATCCCAAGTGACGCAACATCATTTCGGCTGAAAGAATCAGCGAGCTGGGATTGGCAATATCCTTGCCGGCAATCTTGGGCGCCGTGCCATGGGTAGCTTCAAACATGGCAACGGTATCCGAGATATTGGCACCAGGAGCAATGCCGATACCGCCGACCTGGGCCGCCAGCGCATCGGAAATATAATCGCCATTGAGGTTAAGTGTAGCTACCACATCGTAATCCGCTGGATGCAGCAAGATTTCCTGCAGGAATGCATCGGCGATACAATCCTTGATGATGATGCCATTAGGCAGCTTGCACCATGGTCCGCCATCAATTTCTACAGCACCAAACTCTTCCTTGGCAACTTCATATCCCCAGGTCTTGAAGCCGCCTTCGGTGAACTTCATGATATTGCCCTTGTGGGCTATCGTCACGGACTTGCGGTTGTTATCTATGGCGTACTGGATAGCCTTGCGTACAAGACGCTTGCTGCCGTCCACAGATACCGGCTTGATGCCGATGGCAGACGTTTCAGGGAAACGGATTTTCTTGCGTACACCCATGTCGCTCAGAAAGCCGATGACCTTTTTCACTTCGTCAGTGCCGGCCGCCCATTCGATACCGGCATAAATGTCTTCAGTATTTTCGCGGAAAATGACCATATCGGTTTTTTCCGGATGCTTGACTGGGCTTGGCACGCCTTGGAAGTACTGGATAGGGCGCAGGCAGACGTAGAGGTCCAGTTCCTGGCGTAATGTAACGTTCAGTGAGCGTATGCCGCCCCCGACAGGGGTGGTCAGTGGGCCCTTGATGGAAATGACATAATCCTTGACAGCCTTTAGGGTTTCATCTGGCAGCCAAGTGTTATCACCATATGCTTTGACTGATTTTTCGCCAGCATATACTTCCATCCATGCAATGGCACGCTGGCCGCCATACGCCTTGGCAACAGCGCTATCCACTACATGTTGCATTGGTGGAGTAATATCCACGCCGATGCCGTCACCCTCGATAAATGGGATAATCGGGTTGTTGGGTACATTGAGCGTATTGTCGGCGTTGACGGTGATTTTCTCGCCATGCGCTGGCACATTAATTTTCGTAGACATTCAAAACAATCCTATTCAAACGCTATAGAGTTAACAGGCGTAATTATTGCAAGAGATCAAGATGCTGATTTTATTCAACAAACCCTATGGTGTAATCTGTCAGTTCAGCCCACATGAAAAACACGAGACGTTAAAGGATTATATTGCCGTCCCCGAAGTCTATGCTGCAGGGAGGCTGGATACTGACAGTGAAGGTCTGCTCATTTTAACCGATGATGGCGTGCTACAACACCGTATATCGCATCCCAGGCACAAAGAATTCAAAACCTATTGGGTACAGGTTGAGGGAGATCCTACTGATGCTGACTTGCAGCCATTGAGGCAAGGAGTGGATCTGGGCGACTTTGTCACCCGTCCGGCCAAGGTAAGGCGAATGGATGAGCCTGCCGGATTATGGCCACGCCACCCTCCGATCCGTGAACGCAAGGCAATTCCTGTTACATGGCTGGAAATGCAGATCAGTGAAGGCAAGAACCGCCAGGTACGCAGGATGACAGCCAATATTGGCTTTCCTACCCTCCGCTTGATTCGCTACGCTGTGGGAGCGCATACCCTGGATGGGATAGAGCCAGGAGCCTGGAAAAGCATAGCGTGATTATACTGTAAGAGTCGTCTATGGCTGTTCTGCAAGGCCATTGCTGGCAAAATTCGCAAAACAGATATGTTAAACTCGCGCATTACTTCCGAACAATATTGATTAAAAGAGACGGCCCATGTCCGGCAATACCATAGGTACCCTGTTTACGTTGACTTCATTTGGCGAATCCCACGGCCCGGCCATAGGCGGGGTGATCGACGGATGTCCGCCGGGACTGGAGCTATCCGTTGAGGATATTCAGCAGGAGCTGGACAGGCGCAAGCCGGGTACTTCACGTCATGTGACCCAGCGCAAGGAGCCGGATACGGTAGAAATCCTCTCAGGCGTGTTTGAGGGCAGAACCACTGGCACGCCAATAGGCCTGCTGATCCGCAATCAGGATCAGCGCAGCCAGGATTACGGCAAGATAGCCGAGACTTTCCGTCCCGGGCATGCGGATTACACCTACTGGCAGAAATACGGCATACGCGACTATCGTGGCGGGGGGCGTTCCAGCGCACGGGAAACCGCAGTGCGCGTGGCCGCTGGTGCCATTGCCAAAAAATGGCTCAAGGAGCGCTATGGCGTAAATATTCGTGGCTATATGAGCCAATTGGGCGAGATTGCGATTCCATTCCGCTCATGGGATGCCGTACGCGAGAATGTATTTTTCGCTGCGGATAACGATATCGTGCCTAAGCTTGAGGCTTACCTCGACAAAATCCGCAATGAGCGTGATTCCGTCGGGGCGCGCATTACTGTCGTAGCCCAGGGCGTGCCTGTTGGTTGGGGTGAGCCGGTTTATGACAGGCTGGATGCCGATATTGCCTATGCCATGATGGGTATCAATGCGGCTAAAGGGGTGGAGATCGGCGATGGGTTTGCCAGTGTGGCCCAACGGGGATCGTTGCATAGCGATGAGCTGGCGCCAGATGGTTTTGCCAGCAATCATGCGGGTGGCGTGCTGGGGGGTATTTCCAGCGGGCAGGACTTGGTTGCACATGTTGCATTCAAGCCGACTTCCAGTATTCCACAGCTGCGTCATTCTATAGACAAGCAAGGTGCCGCGCTTGAGATGCAGACTACCGGCCGCCATGATCCTTGTGTAGGGGTACGTGCGACGCCTATCGTAGAGGCCATGATGGCATTGGTACTGATAGACCATGCACTGCGTCACCGGGGACAGAATGCAGATGTGGCGGTTGATACCGTCAAGATATAGATGCAGGCGGGCTCCAGAGTCTCCCGATTGAAGGAAGCGCTGATGCGCTTCCTTTTTTCTTGCTGAAAGATATTGTGCAAACTCCCCTCCCTTACTGGCGGTTATCCGGATTCTATTTTGCTTATTTTGGTTTTGTGGGTGCGTTTACGCCTTTCTGGACCCTATATCTCAAGTCGCTGTCCTTTAATGCCTTCCAGATTGCCATCCTCATGTCGTTGTTTCAGGTGGCGCGGAGCTTTTCACCAAGTCTTTGGGGGTGGGTAGCGGATCGGCGCGGCCATCGAGTACCCATTATCCAGTGGCTGGCTGGTTGCAGCCTGCTGGCTTATCTTGGCGTCTTTTTCGGGGAAAGTTTCTATTGGCTTTTTGCCGTGATGCTAACCCTGAGTTTTTTCTGGAGCGCCTCTCTGCCGTTGATTGAGGCAGTGACTCTCGGTCACTTGGGTGACCGTCTTGATCGATATGGCCATATCCGCCTTTGGGGGTCTATCGGTTTTGTTTGTGCGGTGGTTGGCCTGGGCTATGCATTGCAGTATGCCGGCATGGCTGCATTGCTGTGGGTAATTTTTATTCTATTGGGAGCGGTATGGGCGCTTTCCTGGAGATTGTCAGATCCTCTGGTGACATTGCAGCGGGAGAGTGAGGGTTCGCTCTGGGCCATCATCAGGCGCAAGGAAGTGATGGCCCTGATGGCGGCATGTTTCACTATGTCTGCCGCACATGGGGTTTACTACACCTTTTACTCGATTTATCTTGTGGATCACGGCTACAGCAAGGGGGTGGTTGGCTGGCTATGGGCATTAGGCGTGATATGCGAGATTCTTGTGTTTCTCAACATGCCAAGATTGACAGCGATGTTTGGATTGCGTCGCATCATGCTGGGCAGCCTTTTTCTGGCGTTTGTGCGATTTTTTGTCATAGGCTGGGCAGTGGATGTCTGGTGGTTGATTGTATTGGCTCAAATATTACACGCAGCAACATTCGGCTCTTATCATGCGGCGGCCGTGGCCTTGACCCATCGATATTTCAAGGGGAAGCACCAATCCAAGGGGCAGGGGCTCTATACCAGCATTTCCTATGGGGTAGGAGGGACCATGGGGGCTGTGATTAGCGGTTTTGCCTGGGATAGCATAGGCCCAAGCTGGACATTTACTGCATCTGCACTCTGCGCTATGCTCGGGTTTATCTTTTTCATGTTCATGATGCGGAAAGACTAGGAGAGGCGCGATGAGGTGGGGATGGGTAGGATTGCTGTCATGTCTGTTGCCACAGTTTGCGCTGGCGGAAACCCAGATCAATGTGGTTGGACTTTTTCATGGCAAGGCCATACTCGTGATCAACGGTGGCAAGCCCAAGACCTTGTCCGAGAATGATGTGACGACTGAAGGCATCAGGCTGATATCGGCAGATAGCAATAAGGCTGTGCTCGAAGTGGAAGGCCGCCGACGTGAGCTGGAAATGGGGCAGGCCGTGTCTGTTGCTTCGATAGCTGGGACAGTCAATAGTGGTGGCAGTGTCACCATGTATGCTGACTCAGCCGGGCACCATTTTTCCGAGGGTCAGATCAACGGCGTAACCCTCAGGTTTCTGGTGGATACCGGGGCCTCTGCCATTGTGATGAATAGTGGCGATGCGCGCTATGCCAAGATCGACTACAAGAAAGGCGTGCCGGTTTCCGTGCAGACTGCCAATGGAGTTGCCCAGGCTTATCGGGTGGTGATCAATAGTGTGAAGCTGAATGGCCTGGTGCTGCATCAGGTGGATGGAATCGTGATGGAGGGTGGTTCTCCGGCGGTTGTTCTGCTTGGCATGAGTGCATTGAACCGGGTCGAGATGAAGCGCGATGGCATTGCTCTGACACTGACCAAGAAATATTGATCCGCGACATGGGCAATAAAAAACGGCAGACTGGGCTGCCGTTTTTTATTGCGGTGTTTTATATCTGTTAATTCTTGCGCTTGTCTTTCTCGATCAGTGCATAAGCAGAATGATTGTGGATGGATTCGAAGTTTTCTGATTCCACAGTGTAGGCATCGATCTTCTTCTCTGCATTCAGCTGTGCTGCTACATCCCGTACGATATCTTCAACAAACTTGGGGTTGTCATAGGCGCGCTCGGTCACATATTTCTCGTCAGGACGCTTGAGCAGGCCATAGACCTCACAAGATGCCTGGTCTTCCACCAGGCGGATGATGTCTTCCACCCAGATGAAGTCATTGATCAGGGCAGTCACGGTGACATGTGAGCGCTGATTGTGCGCACCATAATCAGAGATTTTCTTGGAACACGGGCACAAGCTGGTTACCGGTACCACAACTTTGACGGTAATGTCGTACTTGCCCTTGTTGATCTCGCCAACAAAAGTCACTTCATAGTCAGACAGGCTTTCAACACCGGAAACAGGGGCTGCCTTGTTGACGAAGTATGGAAAGCTCATTTCCACATGGCCGGACTCCGCGTCCAGGCGCTCAACCATGGCGCGCAAGATACTTTCAAAGGAGTCCACCGAGATCTCGCGCTCGTTCATGTTGAGAATCTCAACAAAACGCGACATGTGGGTACCCTTGAAATTATGCGGCAAGAAGACATACATGTTGAATGTAGCAACAGTATGCTGTACACCACCGGTCTTGTCTTTTACCTTCACCGGGTGGCGTATTGATTTGATCCCTACCTTGTCAATGGCAAGCTGCCGGGTGTCCGGGGTATTCTGCACATCTTCAATGGGAGGAATGGAGGGCTGGTTCATGTGGATCCTGGAAATCTAAAAGTTGTATTCGGTAATAGTTGAGTATACTACTTGGTTAATCTTTTCTCAATTGCAGCTGCAATGCCGTCTGCGTTAAGACCGCATTCTGCAAGCATGGTTTCATGCACACCATGTTCAATAAACTCGTCCGGCAGGCCAAGGCAAAGGATGGGCGTTTCCAACCCCAGCTCCTGCAAGGCTTCCATCACGGCAGCCCCAGCACCGCCCATGATGGCATTTTCTTCAACAGTGACAATCAACTCATGAGTGGTGGCCAATTCATTCACCAATGCTTTGTCTAATGGTTTGACGAATCGCATGTTGGCAACAGTGGCATCCAGCTGTTCGGCTGCCTGTAAGGATGGAAGCAACATGCTGCCAAAGGCAAGGATGGCAACTTTGCTGCCTGGCCTGCGAAGCTCACCCTGCCCAATGACAATGGCCTGCATGGTTTCTTGAATGACTGCCCCAGGACCACTGCCGCGTGGATAGCGCACAGCAGATGGCCCATCATGACGGTAGGCGGTGTATAGCATCTGCCTGCATTCATTTTCATCACTGGGTGTCATGATGATGATATTGGGGATGCAGCGCAGATAACTCAGGTCAAAGCTGCCCGCATGTGTGGGGCCATCTGCCCCCACCAGGCCAGCACGGTCTATTGCAAACATCACAGGCAGGTTTTGCAGGGCAATATCATGAATGAACTGATCATAGGCACGCTGCAGGAAAGTGGAGTAGATTGCGACCACCGGTTTCAATCCATCGCAGGCCATGCCTGCAGCAAATGTCAGCGCATGCTGCTCTGCGATGCCAACATCATAGAAGCGCTCAGGAAATTGCTCGGCAAAGGCATTGAGGCCGGAACCATCGCACATGGCTGGCGTGATGCCGATCAGGCGTCGGTCTTCAGCGGCCATGTCGACCAGCCAGTCGCTGAATATCTGTGTGTAGGTTTTTTTGCCTGTATTGGCGATGGAGCAGCCGTTGCTGGGATCAAATTTGCCAACACCATGGTATTTTCCAGGGTTGTCTTCCGCAGGCCGGTAGCCATGCCCCTTTTGCGTGGCGACATGCAGGAACTGCGGACCTTTGAGTTCGCGAATATTTTTCAGGGTGGCAATCAACACATCGATATCGTGGCCGTCGATAGGGCCGATATAGTTGAATCCAAACTCCTCGAACAGGGTGCCTGGCGTCATCATCCCTTTGACATGTTCTTCTGCACGCTTGGCAAATTCCCGCACTGGCGGAACCACGCCCAGCATTTTTTCCCCGGAGCGCCGCATGGTGGTGTAAAGCCTGCCGGAAAGCAGCTTGGCAAGATAATTCGTGAGTGCGCCCACATTGGGAGAAATGGACATGTCATTGTCATTCAGGATCACCAGAATGTTGGTATCCATGGCGCCTGCATTGTTCAAGGCTTCAAAAGCCATGCCAGCTGTCATCGCGCCATCGCCAATGATGGCGATGGACCGGCGATCAGATCCCGTTTTCTGTGCGGCTACCGCCATGCCTAATGCTGCGGAAATGGAGGTGCTGGAATGGCCGGTGCCAAAAGTGTCGTATTCACTTTCTGTGCGGCGAGGAAAGCCAGCAATGCCTTGCGGCTTGCGCAACCCTTCCATCAGCTCCCGGCGGCCAGTGAGTATCTTGTGCGGATAGGTTTGATGGCCCACATCCCATACCACGCGGTCTTCAGGCGTGTTGAAGACGTAATGCAGGGCGATCGTGAGTTCTACCACGCCCAAGTTGGATGACAGGTGCCCACCCGTCTGGGCGACACTGTTAATCAGGAATTCACGTAGCTGGTGGGCAAGTTCAGGCAGTTTTTTGCGATCAAGCTGGCGCAAATCATCGGGTGAGTTAATGCTTTCTAGCAGTGCATACATATTGAGTCCGCTCAAAAGCTACGTTGTGTAATGAATTGGGCTAGCTGACGCAGGCGGATGGCACTGTCACCATAACTTGCAAGGGGGGCCAGCGCATTTTCCAGTAGCTCTTGTGCCAGTTGTCTGGCGCGGTCTATGCCAAGAATCGTGACATAGGTCGGTTTGTTGCTGTCCGCATCCTTGCCGGCTGTCTTGCCCAGGGTCTCGCTGTCAGCTTCTGCATCCAGGATATCATCCACTACCTGGAAAGCCAGGCCTATCGATTGTGCATAGTGGTCGATCGCACTGAGGCGCTCGGCATCCACATCATCAGCACAATGTGCGCCCAGCAGTGCGGCAGCACGAATCAATGCCCCGGTTTTATGGATATGCATATATTCCAGCTCTGACTGATCCAGCTCTTTGCCTACACTCGCCAAGTCTATAGCCTGCCCCCCAGCCATTCCTCGTGAGCCGCTGGCAATGGCAAGCAGGTTTAGCATCTCCAGTTGACGTTCTGGAAAGGTGCAAAGCTGGGGAGTTGCCAAGGATTGAAATGCCAAGGTTTGTAAGGCATCGCCAACCAGCAATGCGGTGGCGTCGTCGTATTGCTTATGACAGGAAGGTTTGCCGCGACGCAGGTCGTCGTCGTCCATGCAAGGCATGTCATCGTGCACCAGGGAATAAGCATGGATCAGCTCGACAGCTGAAGCGGCGATATCCACTTTTTCCATGGGAGCGCCGCAGAGTTCGCCTGCCGCGTGGGCAAGCAATGCGCGCACACGCTTTCCGCCGCCCAGCACTGCATAGCGCATTGCTTCATGCAGTGTTTGTGGCGCAATATCAGAGGCGGGTAACAAGGTATCCAGTACTTGCTCCATGCGCTGTTGCGTATGGCGAGCCCAGCTTTGAAAATCAGTCATTTGGTATCGGTATAGGGTTGTAGCTGGTTGGATTCGCTGAGTATTCGCACTTGCTGCTCAACTTCTGCCAGTGATTTCTGGCAGTGTTGCAGTAATTCCGAGCCGCGTTTATAAGCTGCCAGAGATTGCTCAAGTGGCAACTGGCCCGACTCAATTTGTCCGACAATGCTCTCAAGTTCTGCCATTGCGTCTTCAAAACTCAAGGCCTCAAACATGCTGGCTTGTTGTTCCGTTTGTGCTTTTTTACTCATGAAACCAACCGCTGAAGGGACGGAACCGTAGCAAAATCATGATGTTTGGTCAAATGTCGGTGCCCCGGAATTGATGGAAAATTGGCGCTATTTTACGCCTAACGGTCCTGAGAGACCATGATTAAGTTCATGGATGTTGTAATAGCCTGGATTGCAGGAAGGTGCGGATATCATTGATTTCTTCCATGCAAACCGAGTGCGGCATGGAATATTCATGTAAATCCAGCGGATACCCTTGTGCTTGCAGAAATTCGGCTGATGCTTGATATCTATCCAGCGTGATCACGTTATCCAATGTTCCGTGAGCCATGAAAATAGGCAACGTCTTGTTGGCGGGGTTGCATTCTGCAGCAAGTTGCTCGCTCAGCGGCAGGTAGGTAGACAAGGCCAGTACACCGGCAAGAGGTTCTGGATATCTCAAGGCCGTATGCAGCGCGATGGCACCTCCTTGTGAAAATCCTGCCAGCACGATGCGGTTGACTGGAATGCCGCGCTTCGCTTCATTGGCAATCAATGCTTCGATTTGCTTTTGGCTTGCAGCAATGCCTTCGGCATCCTGCTTGAAGTTAGGGCCAAAACCATAAATGTCGTACCACGCCGGCATGGCGTAACCGTTATTCACCGTGACTGGCCGCACTGGTGCATGCGGCAAGATGAAGCGTGTATTTGGCAAGGCCAGTTCTCTTGCAACAGGAGCAAAGTCGTGGCCATCGGCCCCCAGGCCATGCATCCAGATAATGCTGTGGCGGATGGGTTCTTGTGAGGAAATCTCAATAAAATCTAGTAATTGCATAAGGGTGTTTTGAATCGTGAATGTGGTATTTTGCCATGATGTTGTAACTTGGACATGCATATCAGGGGTTTTGCATGGGAATATTTCCTTGAATTTCCCAGGTTGATGATGCCAATTGGCCTGGCTCTAGGTTCTCTGATTCATTGATATTGAATAGCCCCATGGTTTTTGTGATAGGCGGAATATTGAAGGCGGATAGCGAGCCAGGCGCAATGGCAAATGAGTTTATTGGGTGCAAATTGGCCTCCTGTTCTTGTCTTTGAGTCCGGCACCATAGCCGTTATGATGTGAAAGTTGGATGGGTTGCAGCAGCATTATTGATAGGGGGTATCAATTTTGAAGGCAAGCAAGGAGGATAAATGAAGGTTACAGTGCTCGGTTGTAGTGGCGGCATAGGCCAGGGATTGCAAACAACCTCTTTGTTGCTTGACGACGATATCCTGATTGATGCTGGCACCGGCGTTGGTGATCTTTCGCTGGAAGCACTTGCCGCGATTAACCATGTTTTCCTGACACATTCGCACCTGGACCATATTGCCTGCCTGCCTTTTCTGCTGGACAGTGTCATGAGCAGGCGATCAGCGCCTGTGACCGTGCATGCCCTGCCTGAAACAATAGAAGTATTGAAAACGCATGTTTTCAATTGGCACATATGGCCGGACTTCAACCAAATCCCGCATCAAGAACACCCGTTCCTGCAATATCAGCCTTTATCGCCTGGCAAGGCCCTGGGGTTGAATGGTCGGGTGATTACGGCTTTGCCGGCCAATCACTCAGTGCCTGCCGTTGGATATTTGCTTGATAACGGAGTCCAGAGTATCGCGTTCAGCGGGGATACAACCAGTTGCGATGCATTCTGGCAGCAAGTGAATCAAGTGGGGAACCTTGCCTGTTTGATTATAGAAACCTCTTTCAGCAATGCGGAAATTGAACTGGCCTGGGTTTCCAGACATTTGTGCCCATCCCTGTTGCTTGAAGGGCTGGACCAATTACATGGCAGGCCTCAGGTTTATATTACTCACCTCAAACCTGGCGAGGGCGACATCATCATGCAGGAAATTGCCGCTTGCCATCACCCTTTGAATCCGGCCCGCTTGCAGCAGGGGCAGGTCATTCATTTATAAGCCTGGTCAAACATGAACAATCTGGAATCATTCTTTCTACAACTCGAGCCTATCCTTGCCCTTTCCAAAGGCCGCTTGAAAGAATTGGCTGGCTTGTGCTTCATTGAGCATGTGAATCAGGATATAGACCCTTTGCGCATGAATGTGGTGAAAAGCCCGCAAGTGCTTTACCTGCTAAAGGGTGATCTGGGTTTGCGCTATGTGGATGGAAGCAAAAAGATACTGCGTGGCGGTAGTGAAGCAGCCAAGTATCCAGTGGGCTGTGGCTCCTTGCCCGTGAAAGATACCATTGCCTTGACCGAAATCCAGATAGTGCGGATAGACACCGACCTGCTGGATATCATGATGACCTGGGACCAGATCGCCGGTTATGGAAATAGTGCTCCACCTGCGTTGGCTGCAGTCAGCCATGGCAGTGGCAGATGGATGCAGGACACTGAGGTGTTCAGTGCCAGAAAATTGCAAAATGGACTGTTCAGCCGCCTGCCGCCTGCCAATATTGAGGAAATGTTCCGCAGGATGGAACCTATGCCGGTGAAAGCCGGGCAAGTTGTCATCAGGCAGGGGGAAGAGGGGGATTATTACTATCTCATCGATAGCGGCACAGCCCTGGTTAGCCGGCGGTCCGTGCCCAGCCAGCCGGATGCGCTGATTGCACAGTTGGAAGCAGGCTCTGCCTTTGGGGAAGAGGCGCTGGTTTCCAACAACAGGCGTAATGCCACCGTGTCCATGAAAGCTGATGGCATGCTGTTGCGATTAAGCAAGGAAGACTTCATTGAGTTATTGCAAGAGCCATTGTTGGCGAAGGTTTCGGTACCGGAAGCCGAGCAAATGATCAATGATGGGGCCATCTGGCTGGATGTGAGGTTGCCGGCCGAATATGCCTACCAGCACTTGCCAGGGGCCGTGAATGCACCATTGCATGAATTACGCAGCCTTGTTGGGCAATTGAACAAGGCACAGTCTTATATTGCCTATTGCCACACAGGCCGCAGGAGTTCCGCTGCCGCAATTATTCTGCTGGGGTATGGGTTCAATATACGGGTGCTGCAAAAGGGAATGCGAAATGGCGATGGATACCTTCGCCATTAGAGTAGGTGATGTATTGCCATATGGTGATAAAAGAAACAGGAGACAGGCCAGATAATCATGGCCTGTCTTCTGCGTGTATTGTATGGCGCAATGTCCGTTGGTTATTGCGCCCTATGCGTTGGCATCAATAAAAAGCCCCGGATACCCGGGGCTTAAGGATTGCGAAGGTTAGATTACTTACAAATTGGAGGGGAGTTGGTCTTACATGTTCCACCTGTTGTCCAAGAAATTCCTTTGTCAGCGTCAAAGACTGGTGTAAGAGTATATGTCTCACCATTTAGGCCATTTGCTGTTTTGGCTGTAGCAGTAATTACGCCATTAGCTGTTGCGAGTGATGCAACATATGGACTAACATCACTAGCAATATCTGCTGGAATGCCATTAGATCCACCGCTACATCCAGTTATTGTTCCTATGTCTTGTGCACAAACTTCCACTGCTGTTTTTAGTGCTTGGGTGGCTTGTGTTACTTCAGTGAATTTTGCTTTCTTTGTATAGTTTTGATAATTAGGTATAGCCACCGCTGCCAAAATACCAATAATAGCTACCACAATCATCAGTTCGATCAGCGTAAAACCTTGTTGTACTTTCTTCATTATTAATCCCCTTTGGAGTGAGTTTAAGTGGTTACGGCCTCAGTGGAAACCGCATGCTAAACATATGGCAATGAGCGTGCCAGTTTCTGTAGGATTTTTTTACTGTTTGAATTTAAAGTGATTTTTTGTGAACAATAAAAAAGCGGCGCTTGAAGCACCGCTTTTTTATTGCTTGGAACTGACAAATTTTGTCAGTTTGTGACAAGACGGGTCATTTATTTGCCTTCAGCAACTTTCTTCAGGTTGGCCAAGCCAGCGTCATAGACGCCATTGATTGCATCCAGGGCAGACTTGTCATCCTGGCCTGGAGGAATTGGCGGGTTGAGCTTGTACACGCGGTAGAAGCGGCCCATCCACTTGACTTCAGCCTTTCCGCCTTCAACAGCCTTGACCGAGATGGTGGAGTAATAGTCAGCCACTGGCAGTACGCCTTCAACAATACCGTACTTGAGTTGTTTGCCTTCTTCATCGAGGCTCTTCAGGTTTTCCAGCAAGGTGCCGCCGCCCTTGAGAGTGAGGAGGCGCAAAGTTTCCTCTTCACCTGCTTCGTTCTTTTTGGTTTCAAGTTTGGTGCTTTCAACTGCCGGATGCCATTTTTGCCAATTGCCGAAATCCTTGACCAATGCCCAGACCTTGTCGGGGCTGGCATCAATGATGACGGTTTTTTCTACCTTTTGTGGCGATGGGCCGTGGGCGGCGGCAGTCAGCGGCAGCATGCCGATAGCCAGCAGGGCGAGTAATTTCTTCATCTATAGTTCTCCATGTATTTAGCTAAAAAGTGGAACTGCTATGCAGGTCCTGATCAATGTGACGTCTTGAGTATAAACTGACCGAAAGCCCGGCTTTGCTTGCCTGTCGGGATGTTTTCGATAAGCTTATTGCTGCTGGCGTCTATCACTGAAACCGAGTTGTCGAACCAGTTGGCGACATAAATCCTGTTGGTGGAAGTATCGTAGTTGATCCCTTCCGGAAAACCGCCGACGTGAACCTTGGCAATTTCCTTGTCTTGCTGGAGGCTGATGACTGAAACCGTATCAGCCTGGGTGTTGGTGACATAGGCATATTGGCTGTCAGGGCTGACAGTCACACAATAAGGATGCTCACCAACTTTGATAACGCGGCTTTGATTGTTGTTTGTGTCAATGATGGACAGGCTATTTTCATACACATTGACTACATAAAGGTGTTGGCCATCCGGCCCAACGGTTACCCCGAACGGATGCGCCCCAGTGGCGATGCGGCCCAATATCTTGAGGGATGCGGTATCGATGATGGCGAGGTCGTTGCTATCCCGGTTTGCAACATAGAGTTTACTGCCGTCAGGACTGGTGGCGAGGCCTGCCGGCGCCTTGCCTATGCTGACTTCACGGCGCTGCTGGGTGTCTGCAGTGTTGATAATGAGTATGCGATTGTCATTCCAGTCGGCGACGTAAAGCGTGCTGCTGTCAGGAGAAAGGGCGATGCCTACGGGGGAACCGGGGATGTCAATGGAGTCAACCACTTGGTAGTTTTTAGTGTCAATCACGGAAACCGAGTGGCTATCCACATTGGTAATGAACACTTTGCTGAGCGCGGCAGAGATTGCTACACCTACAGGAGACTTGCCTACGGGGATGGTGGCAACCACTTGATGATTGGTCAGGTTGATGACAGATACAGTGTTGTCACCTTGGTTGGTGATGTAGGCCTCGTCAGCGCTGGCAGCGGAAAGGCTGAATGCAAAAATCGCAGTAATGACGAGAATGATGAATTGTTTCACTGGAGGTTGAGTTTTTCTGTCAATGATCTTTAAACGTGCTTGGACTGCTTCAGGTTGACTTGGCAGTATACGGGCGCGGTGCAAATAGCGTCAAGGCTTGATCCTGGGCCGGTTTTGACCTGATTGCCCGCTGTAATCAGGCGGTTATCCTTTCAATCTGGGGCGAAATATGGAAGAATTACGACAAATTAAAGAGGTATGTTGTCATGATAGATCGCGATGGATATCGCCCGAATGTAGGCATTATTTTATGTAATGCCCGCAATCAGGTGTTTTGGGGTAAGCGCATCCGCGAACACTCTTGGCAGTTTCCACAGGGTGGTATCAAGCATGGCGAAAGTCCTGAGCAAGCCATGTACCGTGAACTGATGGAGGAGGTTGGTCTGCGTCCCGAGCATGTGAAAATCCTCGGGAGGACCCGCGATTGGTTGCGTTATGAAGTGCCTACCAACTGGATCAAGCGTGAATGGCGCGGTAGCTACAAAGGGCAGAAGCAGATCTGGTTCTTGTTGCGTCTGGTTGGGCGCGATAGTGATGTGTCATTGCGTGCGACAGAACATCCGGAGTTTGATGCCTGGCGCTGGAGCGATTACTGGGTGGCGATGGACAGCGTAATTGAATTCAAGCGCGACGTGTATCGCTTGGCGCTCAAGGAGCTGTCGTCCCATCTTGGAGAGCGTCGCCGCCAGCAGCGCAATCATTTGCTGGATAAGCTGGGTGCGCCTATTCGTTAACCTTCTTATTTTTGCCGTATCGGAACCGCCCCTGGTCAGCAATGATCTGGGGCGGTTTTTTTATAGTTGATTCTCATGTGGAGAGGTTGCCATGGCCTCGCCCAGCCTGACAGTACGCGCAGGCGCCCAGGATGGGTTGAATGCCACTGCATCAGTTTGCGGAAACAGGAGTACGACAGTGGAGCCCAGCAGAAATCGTCCCATTTCCTCCCCTTGTTTCAAAAAGATATTGTGCCCACGGTAGTCCCAGGACTTGATCTTGCCCGGCCGTGGCGGGTTCACAATGCCATGCCAGACTGTTGCCATGCTTCCCACTATGGTGGCGCCGACCAATACCAGGACGAAATTTCCTTGCGTACTTGCAAACTCGCATACCACACGTTCGTTGCGTGCAAAAAGGCCGGGAACATCTTCTGCCGTTGCCGGGTTGACCGAGAACAGGTCACCGGGCACATAGGTCATGCTGAGTAGCTTGCCGTCACATGGCATATGGATGCGGTGATAGTCCCTAGGGCTGAGGTAAATGGTGGCAAAGCTGCCATCCTGGTATTGGGCGGCGATGTCCTTGTTGCCGCCAACGAGGGCGGTTGTGGAGTAACTGTGTCCTTTTGCCTGGAATATCTGGTCTGCTGTGATAAATCCAAACTGGCTGATGGCGCCATCTACAGGGCAGGTAAGTTTTGTGTTTGCCTGTGGGCGTGCTCCTGGACGCAACGCGCGCGTGAAGAAATCATTGAAGCTTGCATAGCTGCTGATATCCGGGTTGGCAGCTTCAGCCATGTTGACCTGATACCGTTGAACAAACCAGCGGATCACCGCCGTGGTGAGCCAGCCTGCCTGAGCATGCGCTAATTTGCCAGCAAAGGCAGTCAACGCCTGTTTGGGCGCGATATATTGAACCAGCACGGAAAAACGTTTGGACACTTTGGCCTCGTTAATAATTGCAGGACAGGGTAGTAGAAAAGCAAAAGAGGCAGGGCAGGCCCGGCCTCTTTCATAGTTTAACCGTTAACGGTCAAGCTTAGTTCTTGGACTGGTCAACCAGTTTGTTCTTGGCAATCCAAGGCATCATGGCACGCAGTTGGCCCCCCACCTGCTCGATTGGGTGAGCAGCATTGAGGCGGCGACGCGCAGTCATTGATGGATAGTTGGTGCGGCCTTCGAGGATGAACTGCTTGGCATAGTCACCGTTCTGGATGTTGGTCAGGCATTCCTTCATGGCAGCGCGGGCTTGGTCAGCAATGACGCGCGGGCCGGTCACGTATTCACCATATTCTGCATTGTTGGAGATTGAATAGTTCATGTTGGCGATACCGCCTTCGTACATGAGGTCCACAATCAGCTTCAGTTCATGCAGGCACTCGAAGTAGGCCATTTCTGGCGCGTAACCAGCTTCAACCAGGGTTTCAAAGCCAGCCTTGACCAGTTCAACTGCGCCACCACAGAGCACTGCCTGTTCGCCGAACAGGTCGGTTTCTGTTTCTTCGCGGAAGTTGGTTTCAATCACGCCGCCCTTGGTGCCGCCGTTTGCAGCTGCGTAAGACAGCGCGATATCCTTGGCCTTGCCGGAAGCATCCTGGTAAACAGCGATCAATGATGGCACGCCGCCGCCCTTGAGGTATTCGGAACGCACAGTATGGCCTGGGCCCTTCGGCGCGATCATGATTACGTCCATGTCCTTGCTGGGAACGATCTGGTTGTAATGGATATTGAAGCCATGGGCAAAGGCAAGGGCTGCGCCCTTTTTGAGGTTAGGCTCAATGTCTGCCTTGTAGATTTCAGCCATGGTTTCGTCTGGCAGCAATACCATGACAACATCGGCACCAGTCACGGCATCCTTGATTTCCTTCACATCATGGCCTGCGTTAACAGCCTTGGCAAAGGAGCTGCCATCCTTGCGGGCACCGATAGTCACAGTGGCGCCGGAGTCCTTCAGGTTTTGTGCGTGGGCATGGCCTTGTGAGCCGTAACCAACGATAGTGACCTTGAGTTTCTTGATTAAGGACAGGTCTGCGTCTTTGTCGTAATAGACTTTCATTTTTTACCTTTCAATACAAATGGTTTACTGCGGATCATGCTGCACGCATGGCCCACAAATTCGGTTTCAAAGCTTGAGGATACGGTCGCCGCGACCTATGCCGGATGCGCCGGTGCGGACGGTTTCGAGAATGGCAGCGTTGTCCAGAGCTTCCAGGAAAGCATCCAGCTTGGAGCCGGAGCCTGTCAGTTCTATGGTGTAACTGCCGTCTGCAACATCAATGATGCGGCCACGGAAAATGTCACACATACGCTTCATTTCATCGCGGAACGGGCCGGTGGCCTTGACTTTGACCAACATCAGTTCACGCTCGATAAAGCGGCCGTCGTTGAGGTCCAGAACCTTGACCACATCAATTAACTTGTTGAGTTGCTTGATGATTTGCTCAATCACGTCGTCCGATCCGGAGGTGACGATGGTCATTCGTGACAATGTGGCATCTTCGGTGGGTGCCACGGTCAGGGATTCGATATTGTATGCACGTGCGGAAAACAAGCCAGCCACGCGGGAGAGTGCGCCAGCTTCATTTTCCATCAATATTGAGATGATGTGTTTCATGCTTGATCTTCTTACAGTTCTTCAGCCAGAATAATTTCAGACAGGCCCTTGCCGTTTGGCACCATGGGGAACACGTTCTCGTTCTGGTCCGTGAGGAAGTTCATGAAGACAAACCTGTCCTTGAGGTTGAATGCCTCAGTCAGTGCGCCTTCCACATCTCCCGGCTTCTCGATGTTCATACCGACATGGCCATAGGATTCTGCCAGCTTGACGAAATCGGGCAAGCTGTCCATATAGGATTCAGAGTAGCGATTCTCGTAGAAGAACTGCTGCCACTGACGCACCATGCCCAGATAGCGGTTATTGAGCAGGATGACCTTGATCGGCAGGTGGAACTGCTTACAGGTGGACAGCTCCTGGATGTTCATCTGGATGCTGCCTTCGCCGGTGACACAGGCAACCTGCGCGGTGGGGTCAGCAAACTGTACGCCCATGGCGTAAGGCAGGCCCACACCCATGGTGCCAAGGCCGCCGGAGTTGATCCAACGACGCGGCTTGTCGAATTTGTAGTATTGCGCCGCCCACATCTGGTGCTGGCCAACATCTGAAGTCACGTAGGCATCGCCCTTGGTCACTTCCCACAGTTTTTCTATCACATACTGTGGCTTGATAATCTCGCTATTGCGATTGTAGGAAAGACAGTTGCGGCCACGCCATTCCTCAATCTGGGTCCACCAGGCCTTGAGGGCTGCTGCATCAGGAGCACGGGTTTCTGCATCCAGCAACTCGTTCATCTCGGTCAGCACTGACTGTACATGGCCCACGATAGGCACATCCACTTTCACGCGCTTGGAAATGGACGATGGATCCACATCAATGTGAATGATGGTACGGTTTTTGTTGAAAAAGTGCTCTGGATTGCCAATCACGCGATCATCAAAGCGAGCGCCAATCGCGACCAATACATCACAGTCCTGCATGGACATATTGGCTTCAAGCGTGCCGTGCATGCCCAGCATGCCGACAAACTGCTTATCAGTGGAAGGGTATCCGCCCAGACCCATCAGTGTGTTGGTGACAGGGAAGCCCAGTCTCCGTGCAAGCTTGATCAACTGCTCAGAGGCATCTCCCAGCACGACACCGCCGCCAGAATAGATCATGGGGCGCTTGGCATCCAGCATGAGCTTGATCGCCTTCTTGATCTGGCCTGAGTGGCCCTTCAGGATAGGCGTATAGGAGCGCAGTTCCACTGACTTTGGATACTCGAAATCGGCAAGCTGGGCAGTGATATCCTTGGGGATATCCACGACTACTGGGCCAGGCCTGCCTGTCGCAGCTATGAAGAAAGCCTTCTTCATAGTGGTTGCAATATCCTTGATATCCTTGACCAGGAAGTTATGTTTTACACATGGGCGGGTGATCCCGATCATGTCGACTTCCTGGAAGGCATCCAGGCCGATGGCTGGCGTAGGCACCTGACCACTGATCACGACCAGTGGGATAGAGTCCATATACGCAGTCGCAATGCCAGTAATAGCATTGGTAGCACCAGGGCCTGAGGTAACGAGGGCAACACCGACTTCACCAGTGGCGCGTGCATACGCATCAGCTGCATGGACCGCTGCTTGCTCATGACGGACCAGGATGTGCTTGAACTTGTCCTGAGTGAAAATTGCGTCGTAAATATTGAGCACCGCACCGCCGGGATAGCCGAAAACGAATTTTACGTTTTCTTCATGCAGGCAACGGATGACGATTTCTGCGCCAGATAATTCCATAGATATTGCTTGTTATGCCAAGAGTTCGGGAAACGTAGAACACTAACGGTTTGCGCCGATTTGGTCAAGGATGATTAACGGCTAAATGCCTTTAAATCAGTGATATTCAAGAAAGATTTGTTGCTGCTCAATCCATGGGAGGTGGCGCCACTTTGAGTAGCTCTTCTATTGTAGTGATGCCCGCCGCTATTTTTTCTGCACCATTGATCATGAGGGGTTGCATCCCCTGCTTGTGAGCCTGCGCCTTGATGTTTGTCAGGTCTGCATCATGTGTAATGAGTTTTTTGAGCGTCGAGTCTATGGAAAGCATTTCATAAATACCGCTACGCCCACGATAGCCGGTCATGCGGCATTCCAGGCAACCATTGGCCACATGGATCTGTTTTGGCTTGGGCAGTTTCCATGCACCTACCAGTTCATCCCAGCGCGATTGGGAGATGGTGGAGGGCGTTTTGCAATGCGGGCAAAGCGTACGCACCAGGCGTTGGGCCATGATGCCGATGACCGCCGAGTGTATCAAGTACGGAGGCACGCCCAGGTCAAGCAGCCGCGTCACTGCTGAAGGAGCATCGTTGGTATGCAAGGTGGATAGCACCAGGTGGCCGGTCAGTGCAGCTTGTATCGCCATTTCCGCAGTTTCGACATCGCGGATTTCGCCCACCATGATGATGTCGGGATCCTGGCGCAGCAGTGTACGAACCCCATCGGCAAAACTCAGGCCTATATTTTGTTGTACCTGCATCTGGTTGAATGCGGGCTCGACCATTTCTATCGGGTCTTCAATCGTGCAGACATTGACCTCCGGGGTTGCCAGCAGCTTGAGTGTTGAATAAAGCGTGGTGGTTTTGCCTGAGCCTGTTGGCCCTGTCACCAATACGATCCCGTTGGGTGTTTGCGTCCACTGTTTCCATTGTTGTGCCTGGCTGCTGGAGAATCCTAGTTCTATAAAGTCCTTGACCAGGATTTCCGGTGTGAAGATACGCATCACCAGTTTTTCACCAAACGCAGTCGGCATGGTGGAAAGCCGTAACTCGATTTCCTCGCCTTCATCAGTCAAGGTCTTGATGCGACCATCCTGCGGACGGCGTTTTTCCACCATGTCCATACGGCCGAGCAGCTTGATGCGGCTGGTGATGGCATTCATGATGGCAGTGGGCAATTGGTAAACCTGGTGCAGCACCCCATCGATACGGAAACGCAATATGCCCATGTTGCGCCGGGGCTCCAGGTGGATATCGCTGGCACGTTGCTCAAAAGCGTACTTGAACAGCCAATCTACGATGTTGACCACATGCTGTTCGTTGGCATCCAGGTTTTTGTTCTTGCCCAGCTCAACCAACTGTTCAAGGTTCTGCACGCCTATTACTTGGCCAGCCTTCGCCGTGTTGGCAAGGTTGATCGAGTTGGCGAGGTTGTAGACCTCGGGCAGGTAGCGGTTGATTTCGCGTGGGTTGGCCACTACCAGGCGAATCTTCAGGCGCAGGATGCGCTCCAGATCAGGTATCCATTCTGTAAAAAACGGTTCAGCCGTGGCGATGACGGCCTCGTTGTTGCTGACCTTGATGGGCATGATCTTGAGGCGTTCGGCGTAGGCCTTGGAGATCACCTGGGCGATCGAGCCGAAATCCAGCTTGAGCGGATCTATATGGTAGTAATCAAGCTCAGCCCGCTTGGCCAGCCAGGCAGTCAGGGCTTCAATGGATAACACCTTGTTGGGAGTGGTGAGGTTTTTCCATTTTTGCTCGCCGATGATGATGAGCGGGTGCAGGTTGGAGCTATCCAGCCTGCGATCCTTGTAAAGCTGCTCCGCCTGCAGCTTGTGCAGCAGGCCATCATTCACCAACATGCGCAAGGCATCACCCAGCGAAAGGCGGCCTGGTGCCGGTTGGAATATCGGGATGGGTTGTTGGCTCATGGTGGATTTATACTAAAGACTCTCCGGTGAAAAGTCGATCTGCCTTTTTACTCTTTGAAACGCATCGAAAGGTCTATGGCATGTACATGTTTGGTCAGGCTGCCAATCGAAATGCGGTCTACCCCCGTCAAGGCAATCTCGCGTACGTTGCCAAGTTCTATGCCGCCGGATGCTTCAAGCACTGCCTGGCCCTGTGTGATGCGCACGGCTTCCCGTAACTGTTCCAGGCTGAAATTATCCAGCAGGATAAGGGTGGCACCAGCGTTGAGGGCACTCTGCAGCTGATCCAGTGTTTCCACTTCTATCTGTATGGGCACATCGGCATTCAGGTCCCGCGCATTTTGCAGGACAGCTTCTATGCTGCCAGCGGCGGCAATATGGTTTTCCTTGATCAGGATACCGTCATAAAGCCCTATGCGCTGGTTGAGTCCGCCTCCTGTCCGGACCGCGTATTTTTGCGCAAGCCGCAAGCCGGGCAGGGTTTTGCGGGTGTCCATGATACGCGCCCTGGTGCCAGCGATGGCATCGACGTAGCGCCGTGTCATGGTTGCCGTGGCCGAGAGCGTCTGCAGGAAATTGAGTGCACAGCGTTCAGCTGTGAGCAAGGCACGGGCGGGACCTTGTATTTCACAAACCACTTGTCCGGCATTGATCGGGCTGCCTTCCTCGACTTGCCAATCCAATATGATGCTGCGGGAAATGTGCTGAAAGCAGGCCGTGGCCCATGGTATGCCGCACACGATAGCGTCTTCCCGGCTGATAATGGTGGCTTGGGCCAGCTCCCCGACCGGTACAAGTTGTGCTGTCACATCGCCTGTGCCGACGTCTTCAATGATTGCCCGCTCTATATCGGCTTCAATGGCTGACTGGAGGGCGTGAGATAGTTGTGTGCTGTTGAATGTCGGATCCATGATTTACATTATAATGCAGGCATTACAATCTCTGCGCTTGATCAAGATGAAGCTTCTGTATTCCAACACCAGTCCTTATGCCCGCAAAGTACGCATCGTGGCCAGTGAAAAGCGCATTGATGTCACCATGGTACCTGTGGTGCTTGCCGACCCTGAATGCCCGGTGAATGACCATAATCCCTTGGGCAAAATTCCGGTGCTGATTCTGGCCGATGGCGATAGCCTTTATGACTCGCGAGTCATTGTGGAGTATCTGGATAACCGCACCCCGCTTGCCCACCTGATTCCGCAGGATCATTCCGGCAAGATCTGGGTCAGGCGCTGGGAGGCGTTGGCCGATGGTGTGTGCGATGCCGCCATTGCTGCAGTGATGGAAGGACGCCGCCCTGAAGCCATGCAAGATGCTGCCATTATTGCGAAGCAGCTTGGCAAGGTCGAGCGTGGTCTGAGAGTGCTCAATGACGATCTTGGCAAGAACAAGTGGTGTGTCAATGATGCCTTCAGTCTTGCGGACATTGCGCTAGGCTGCGTGCTGGGCTATCTGGACTTGCGTTACCAGCATCTCGACTGGCAACAGGCCTATCCCAATCTGGCACGGCATTACGCTGCACTTATGAAGCGGGCTTCATTCCGGGATACTGCGCCGCCTGTTACTATGTAGGTTTTCCTGGCACATTCTTTGTTGCACAAACCTTCTGCACTTTACAGTGCAGAGGTGATGATGCCGCCGCCAAGGCAGACGTTGCTCTCATAGACAACTACCGATTGTCCGGGAGTGATGGCCCACTGGGCATGGCCGAAGCGGATTTCGGTGATATCGCCTTCCAGCCTTTCAATTTCACAGGGAGCATCAGGCTGGCGATATCGCGTCTTGGCCGCATATACCCAGTGAGTTTTGGGATTCTCTCCTGCAATCCAGTGCAGGTTGCTGGCTGTCAGGCCATCATTCAGAAGCAATGGATGGTCATGCCCCTGTACCACAATCAATACATTGCGTTGCATATCCTTGCCTGCCACAAACCAGGGTTCGCCACTGCTTTCACGCGAACCGCCTATGCCCAGGCCCTGGCGCTGGCCCATGGTGTAATACATCAGTCCATTGTGCTGGCCTACTACCTGACCGTCCGGAGTCTGCATCTCGCCCGGTGTGCGCGGCAGGTAACGACTCAAGAATTCCTGGAACGGGCGCTCGCCAATAAAGCAGATGCCGGTGGAGTCCTTTTTCTCGCTGGTGGGCAGTTCTGCGCGCCGTGCGATCTCGCGCACTTCCCGCTTGGGCAGATGGCCCAGCGGGAACAAGGTTTTGGACAGTTGCGCCTGATTGAGCCGGTGCAGAAAATAACTTTGGTCCTTGGTGCCGTCATCAGCTTTCATGAGCTGATACAGGCCATTACGCTCCCGTACCTGCGCATAGTGGCCGGTCGCCATCAAGTCTCCACCCAGCGCCATGGCGTGGTCAAGAAACGCCTTGAACTTGATCTCTGAGTTGCAGAGGATATCTGGGTTCGGCGTGCGGCCTGCACTGTATTCTTCCAGGAAGTTTGCGAATACCCGTTCCTTGTATTCCTTGCTGAAATTGACCGCTTCTATCTCTATGCCTAGTTTGTCGGCAACCGCGACCGCATCAATCAGGTCCTGCTTGGCAGGACAATATTCGTCTGTGTCGTCATCCTCCCAGTTTTTCATGAACAGGCCGACCACTTCATAGCCTTGTTCCTTCAGCAATAATGCGGTGACTGATGAGTCGACCCCGCCGGACATGCCGACGATAACCTTTTTCTTCATGATGCGCGTTCTATAGGTGTGTAATCACGTTGAGGGGGAAATGTTGTCCCGCCAGATAATGTTCTATGCAAGTCAGCACTTGCGGGCTTCTGTGTTGCTCGCGACAGGCGCGTATTTCTTCCGGGGTCAGCCATAGTGCCCGTAATATCCCATCATCGAGTTTCTGCTCCGGGCGATGGTCATCCACATTGCCGATAAAGGCAAAGCGCAGGTAAGTGATATCCTTGAGCGGATGACGCCAATGGTAGATGCCGAGCAGGTTTTTGGGGACGAAGCGGTAAGCGCTTTCCTCACGGGTTTCCCTTACCACGGCCTCAATTAATGTCTCGCCATTCTCAACATGGCCTGCAGGCTGGTTGAGGCGTATGCCTTCTGCGGTTTCTTCCTCGACCAGGAGAAAGCGTCCGTTTTGTTCAACAATGGCGGCAACAGTGGTATTGGGCTTCCAGATCATGGGTATTTATCGTGTGAGGCTCTTCAACAAAATATGATGGCAAGGCACAGCGATGCCGATATTACATTGGTACGGCAATGAGCCGGAGCATAGTCAGCTGGTTTGTTCCTGCGTAAACCCATAATTTTACAGCGGGATTGCTGATGAAGCCAGCGATGGAAACAGTCCGCTGATGCCGTGTGCAATAAATTCGACCGCCATTGCGGCCAGTATCAGCCCCATCAGGCGGGTCACCACATTGATGCCGATGATGCCCAGACGATGTGCAATATGCATGGACAGGCGCAATGCCAGCCAGATTGCCAGGCAGACTGCAGCAATTGGCAGTGCAAGCGAAATATGACCCCAAAAGCTGCCGCTCTGCTGGGCGGTGATAATCATGCTGCTGATAGCGCCAGGGCCTGCAAGCAAGGGGATGCTTAATGGCACTACAGCGATCACATTACGTTCAGCAGTCTCTTGGGCTTCTTCCGGTGTTTGTCGTGTGGTACTTTGCTTGCCATGCATCATGGAGATTGCGATCAGCATCACGAGAATGCCACCCCCTACCTGGAAAGAGGGGATGCTGATACTGAAGAATTCCAGGATACTTTCACCCAACAGGGCCGACACAGTCAGCACGATAAATACGGTAATGGCCACGGTATTGGCCGTGTGAGTCCTGTCTTTGGCCGGCCATCCGTCAGTGGCGCTGATGAAAATCGGGATGACGCCTATCGGATTGACGATGGCAAATAACGCAATAGCTATTTTGAAAAGAAGTGCCCATTCTGCCATTGTCGACTCCTTGGTCAGCTTGTTGTCAGTCAATGTAATCAGTTAGTATCTTCGCCCTTGGGCTTAGCTGACACGGTGTTTATGGCTGGTTTTTGCCAGGTCATGAAAGTTGCCTGTGGCTGGATAGGATAGCAGGCCTTAATAGAGGAGTGTTTAAGTATGAGCCGGATTTATCTCGCTTCCAGATCGCCAAGACGTGCTGAGCTGCTTCAGCAGATAGGCATTGAAGCTAGAATATTACCTTCTGAAATAGACGAGTCTGTATATAATGCAGAGGGTGCCTCCGAGTATGTGCAGCGCTTGGCAGCGGAGAAAGCTGCCGCTGGTGCAGCCTTGCTGCTGGAAGTTGACCTGCCAGTCTTGGCAGCCGATACCACGGTGTGTGTTGATGGCCGGATATTGGGAAAACCGGAAAGCGATGAAGATGCCTATGGCATGCTGAAGCTCATGTCCGGGCGCTGGCATGAGGTGTATACAGCGATTGCGGTATTATCACCATTGGGCCTTGAACTGGCGCTTTCAGCGACCAGCGTGAAAATGGCCGAGTTGCCGGATACCTTGATTGCCGAATATGTTGCTACTGGAGAGCCGCGCGACAAAGCGGGCGCTTATGGCATACAGGGATTGGGAGGGACGCTGATTGAGAGAATTGAGGGTAGCTACTCCGGCGTGATGGGCCTGCCCCTGTTTGAGACGGCGAGATTACTGAGAAATGCTGGCATTGCCATACCGGCCGTGCGGAATAAATAAGTATTGATGGTGAGATGAGCGAAGAAATTCTAATCAATGTAACACCGCAGGAAACACGCGTTGCCATCATAGAACAGGGAGTGCTGCAGGAGCTGCATGTCGAGCGTGCTACCTCTCTCGGGCTGGTGGGTAATATCTACCGGGGCAAGGTGTGCCGTGTGTTGCCAGGCATGCAATCGGCTTTTGTAGAAATTGGTTTGCAGCGTGCAGCTTTCCTGCATGTAGCGGATATTCTCGAGTGCTGTAGTCCGGAGAAGGAAAAGCCGATACAGGAAGTGCTGCATGAAGGGCAGCCGCTGATGGTACAGGTGATCAAGGAACCTATTGGTACCAAGGGCGCACGCCTGACCACACAGATCAGTATTGCCGGTCGTTTCCTGGTTTATCTCCCGCAACAGCAGCATATAGGGGTTTCGCAGCGGATAGAGGACGAAGCTGAGCGCGAGTTGCTGCGTGAACGCTTGATCCGCCTCCTGCCGGAAGACCGTAAGGGTGGCTACATCATACGTACCATGTCTGAAGCGGCAACCGATGAAGAGTTGCTCGCTGATATCGATTATCTGCAAAAGGTCTGGAGCAATATCCAGGCTGCGAGCCATGGTGCGGCCGACCGGTCATTGGTGTTCCAGGACCTGGACCTGCCCATGCGCGTATTGCGGGATGTGGTCAATGAGGAAACCGAGCGTATTCTGGTGGATTCGCGCGAGACTTATCAAAAGCTCCTCGATTTTGCCGAGCATTATGCCGTTGGCGCAGTCAAGCGGCTTGAGCATTATCAAGGTGAGCGCCCACTGTTCGATATGTATCACGTCGAACATGAGATCAATAAGGCGATGTCACGCAAAGTGGAACTTAAGTCTGGAGGCTACCTGATTTTTGACCAGACGGAAGCCTTGACCACGGTGGATGTGAATACCGGTGGTTTTGTCAGTGGACGTAGTTTGTCCGACACGATCTTCAAGACCAACCTGGAGGCTTCCCAATGTATTGCACGTCAGCTGCGCGTGCGAAACCTGGGTGGCATCATCATCATAGACTTCATCGATATGGATGAAGAGGAACAGCGAACAGCCGTGCTGGCTGAACTGAAGAAGGCCGTGTTCAAGGACAGGGCACGTACCGGTGTGAATGGCTTCTCGACCCTGGGACTGGTGGAAATGACCCGCAAGCGCACACGGGAAAGCCTGGCGCATATCCTGTGCGAGCCTTGCCCATCATGCAAGGGGCGCGGGGAAGTCAGAACGGCACAGACCATGTGCTATGAAATCTTCCGTGAGCTGCTGCGCAATGCCAGGCAGTTTACGGCCCGTGAATTCCGGATACTGGCTTCTACCAAAGTGATAGACATGTTGCTGGATGAAGAGTCCCAGAGCTTGGCCAATCTCTCTGATTTTATCGGCAAGCCTATTTCATTGCAGGCTGAAACGCAGTACGCACAGGAAACTTACGATATTGTGCTGATGTAGGATTGAGTAATGCCATTCAAATAAAAAGCCGATCCCACAGTCGGCTTTTTATTTGGCGGTTTGTTTTGTGTTGGATTTAAAACAAGTGGTTTTTAAAACAGGCGCAGAAGTTGTTGTTCTGTTGGCGTGATCATGACGATCAGCAGCAGTTCGGCTACGATAAACACCACTAAAGGTGTGAGGTCAAATCCGCCGGCTGTTGGGATGCGATTGCGCAAGGGCTTGAGCAATGGGCGGGTCAGTGCTTCCAATACCGGTGTGATAATGGTGTAAGGGTTGATCCAGCTCAGAATTGCCTGTAGCAGCACGGCATAGAGAAAAATATAGATACTGAGCTTGAGCAGCCCGACCAGGGCCAATCCCAGAAGTGCAATCCAGATGGTGTTGCCTGCGACCAGCAATGGAAAGTCCCGTATCCAGAGTGAGCCTACTTGCAGCAGAAATTGGGCGATGTAGGCCAGCAGCAGAGTGGAGGTGTCCAGTCCGCCTATGCCAGGGACAAACCGGCGTATCGGTTTGACGGCAAAATTGGTGACGGCAACCACTGCCTGGGAAACCGGGTTATGGAAAGGGGCTCGGGTCACTTGCAGATAGAAGCGCAGCAATAGCGCCAGCGTGAACAGTCCTAGCAGTGTATGCAGCAGGAATTGCAGGGCATTATCTATCATACTGTCTCCATAAGCGGGGGGCTTGGGGCATTTGCTTAATCCTTTCCTAGTAATTCGCCCAGTTCATGAGCACGTTCTGCCGCGGCATGTGCGGCACCGATGATGGCTTGTTTCACGCCGGCGTTTTCCATGTTGAGTAACGCACGCTCTGTGGTGCCACCCTTGGAGGTGACCTGCGCGCGCAGGGTGGCAGGGGCAACATTGCTTTGGGTTGCAAGCTGGCTGGCGCCTGCGAACGTCTGCAGGCTGAGCGACCTGGCCTGGTCTGCCGTCAGGCCCAGTTCCAGCGCTGCCTGTTCCAGGGCCTCGATGAAGTAAAACACGTAAGCCGGTCCGCTGCCGGAAATGGCAGTGACTGCGTCTATCTTGCTTTCATCGTCTACCCATAGGGTGGAGCCTGCCGCAGCCAATAACAGGTCGGCTTGTTCCCTTTGCTCCATGCTGACCCCTGCGGCTGCGTACATGCCTGAAACACCAGCCTGGATCTGGGCCGGCGTATTGGGCATGACCCGAACAATGGCGTTGTAGCCTCCCAGCCAGCGGCTAAGGGCTTCACAGCCGATGCCGGCAGCAATCGAAATGATCAACTGTTGCTGGAGAAAACTGGCAAGAAAAATCGACAGGTCGCGCAGCTGCTGTGGTTTGACTGCAAGCACAATCACGTCCGACTGGTTAACGCTAGGCAGGTGCTCAGATGTCTGAACCTGGAATTCCTGCTCCAGTTGCGTCCGCTTTTCCGCATCCAACTCGATGACATTGATGTCTGCTGTATTGAAGCCTTTTTGCTTGAGGCCGCCGATAATGGCGCGTGCCATGTTGCCGCCGCCAATAAAACTGATTTTCATATTGCCTGCTTCTATCATGCTGGGTTGTTGGGGGAGCGGGGGCCAAAAATTGCCGAGCCTACCCGGACTATTGTCGCACCCTCGGCAATGGCTGCGGGAAAATCTTCCGACATGCCAATGGAAAGGGTATCCAGCGCTATTCCCTGCTGGACAAGGCGGTTATAGATTGTGCGCACCTGATGGAATTGCGCCTGTTGTTCTGCCTTATCTGGCGTTGGTGCAGGGATAGCCATCAATCCACGCAGGCGCAACCTCGGTAACATGCCGATATCACCAGCAAGTGATAGCGCCTCGTCTGCGTTGACTCCGCTTTTGCTGTCCTCTCCGCTTACATTGACTTGTATGCATACCTGCAAGGGGGGCAGGTTTTCGCTACGTGCAGCATTGAGCCGCTCAGCTATTTTTAGACGGTCAACTCCGTGTACCCAGGCAAAATGGTTGGCAATCAACGGTGTTTTGTTACTCTGGATTGGCCCGATGAAGTGCCATTCGATCGGCAGGTCTTCAAGTTCGGTTTGCTTGGATAGGGCTTCCTGCAAGTAGTTCTCGCCGAATTGCTTCTGGCCTGCAGCCCAGGCTTGCCGAATTGCCGCCGCTGGGTGGGCCTTGCTCACAGCCAGCAGCGTAACGCTTTCCGGCCTGCGGCCCGCTTCACGCGCTGCGGCATCCATGCGGGCCTTGATTGCTTGCCAGCGCTCGCTAATTGTGTCCATAATCCGCTCATCTTCCATGATTGCAACGATCGCAAGATTGCAAAAAATGCTGAAGTCCAGACAATACTGAAGCCTTGGCATTGGGCAAAATTATAACAGGAGCCACTCTTGGATATTTCGGATTTACTCGCGTTTTCAGTGAAAAACAAAGCCTCTGATTTGCATCTTTCTGCAGGAATGCCTCCCTTGATCCGGGTGCATGGTGATGTACGAAAAATCAATGTTCCAGCATTGGATCATAGCCAGGTGCATGACATGGTGTATGACATCATGAATGATGGTCAACGCAAGGTATATGAAGAGACACTGGAATGCGACTTTTCATTTGAAATTCCCAACCTGGCGCGTTTCCGCGTGAATGCTTTTAACCAGAACCGGGGCGCTGGCGCAGTGTTCCGCACCATTCCATCTAAGGTCCTGACCATGGACCAGCTTGGCTGTCCGCCCATTTTCAAGGAAATTGCGCAGAATCCTCGCGGCATTGTATTGGTGACAGGCCCTACCGGCTCTGGCAAATCCACTACCCTGGCGGCCATGGTCGACTATATCAACGAGAACGAGTTTGGCCATATTCTCACGGTTGAGGATCCCATCGAGTTTGTGCATACCTCCAAGAAGTGCCTGATCAACCAGCGTGAAGTAGGCCCGCATACCTTGTCTTTCTCCAATGCATTGCGTTCTGCTTTGCGCGAGGATCCTGATGTGATCCTGGTAGGTGAAATGCGTGACCTGGAAACTATACGGCTGGCGCTCAGCGCGGCGGAAACAGGCCACCTGGTGTTTGGCACCCTGCATACCAGTTCAGCTGCGAAAACCATAGACCGGATCGTGGACGTGTTTCCCGCCGCGGAAAAGGAAATGGTGCGTTCCATGTTGTCAGAGTCCTTGCGTGCGGTGATTTCACAAACCCTGTGCAAGACCAAGGACGAGCAGGGACGGGTGGCTGCCCATGAAATCATGATAGGTACTCCTGCAATCCGTAACCTGATTCGCGAGAACAAGATTGCGCAGATGTATTCAGCTATCCAGACCGGACAGAATGTAGGTATGCAGACCCTGGACCAGAATTTGCAGGATCTGGTGCGGCGGAACGTGATTTCGCTGGGAGAGGCGAGAGCCAAGGCTGCAAACAAGGACGCTTTTGTCGGCTAAGTCCGATTGTTGAGGTTGATAAGGAAACAGGATGGACCAGGGCCAGGCAGAGAAATTTGTATTCGACCTTTTAAGGCTGATGCTGACAAAAAAAGCCTCAGATCTTTTTATTACGGCGGGTTTTCCGCCTGCAATGAAGATTGACGGCAAGATGACGCCTGTGACAACGCAGGCATTGACCCCCCAACAGGCACGGGAAATTGCACGTTCCATCATGAACGACAAGCAGGCGGCGGAATTTGATGCCAGCCATGAATGTAATTTCGCCATTGGCATGCCTGGCGTGGCGCGCTTCCGGGTAAATGCTTTCATACAGCGCGGCAGCACAGGCCTGGTGTTTCGTACCATTACCACCAAGATTCCCCGCTTTGAAGACCTTGGCCTGCCGGAAGTCCTCAAGGATATTGCGCAGAGCAAGCGCGGGCTGGTGATCTTCGTCGGTGGAACAGGCTCGGGGAAATCGACTTCACTCGCGGCAATGGTGGGCTATCGCAATGAAAACAGCTACGGCCATATCATTACGATTGAAGACCCGATTGAGTTTGTCCACGAGCATAAAAACTGCATCATCACCCAACGCGAAGTCGGGGTAGATACGGATAACTGGCAGACGGCGCTCAAGAATACCTTGCGCCAGGCGCCGGATGTGATCCTGATCGGTGAAATACGCGACCGCGAAACCATGGACTATGCGATTGCCTTCGCTGAGACAGGGCATCTGTGCATGGCGACTTTGCATGCCAACAGTACCAACCAGGCCCTGGACCGTATTATCAACTTCTTTCCGGAAGAACGCCGGCATCAACTGCTCATGGATTTGTCGCTGAATGTGCAGGCGTTTGTCTCACAGCGCCTGATTAGCAAAAAGGGTGAAAAAGGCCGTGTTGCCGCCATGGAAATCATGATCAACTCTCCATTGATTTCCGATCTGATCTTCCGCGGTGAGGTGCACGAAATCAAGGAGATAATCGCCAAATCGCGTGAGCTGGGGATGCAGACATTTGACCAGTCCCTGTTTGATTTGCATGAGGCGGAGAAGATCACCTATGAGGATGCCTTGCGTAATGCCGACTCGGTGAATGACTTGCGGCTCAGGATCAAGCTTGAAGGCAAGGATGCCAAGGATAGGGACCTTTCGGCCGGCCTGGATAACCTTGGTATTGTGTGAGGATTCGCTTATCATCCTGCCGGGTGTATGGATGGCATTTTCTCTACTGTTAATTTTCTGAAAGCAGAACATGTTTGAATGGTTTGCAAGCCCTGAAGCCTGGATTGCACTTGCAACGCTGACCGCACTGGAAATCGTGCTGGGCATAGACAACATCATATTTATTTCCATCCTGGTGGGCCGTTTGCCTGAAAAGCAGCGTGCTACTGCAAGGCGGGTGGGACTGAGCCTTGCCATGTTTGCACGGCTGGCCTTGCTGTTCTCCATTTCATGGGTAATGGGACTGACAAAGCCGTGGTTTGATGTGGCTGGCGTTGAGGTATCAGGTCGCGACCTGATCTTGATAGGTGGCGGATTGTTCCTGCTTGCCAAGGCCACGCATGAAATTCACAACAGTCTTGAGGGGGGCGATGGCCACAACGAAGGCAACGTTGCCGTTGCCAGCATGGGCATGGGCATGGTACTGGTTCAGATCGCTGTGCTCGATATCGTGTTCTCGCTGGATTCCGTGATTACGGCCGTGGGGCTTGCCGATCATGTGGCTATCATGGCTATTGCCATTATTCTGGCGGTGGGAGTCATGTTGTTTGCGGCTAAATCCATTGGTGAATTTGTTGATACGCATCCTACTATCAAGATTCTTGCCTTGTCTTTCCTCATCCTGGTGGGTGTGACATTGATGGTGGAAGGCTTTGATGTACATGTGCCCAAAGGCTACATCTATTTCGCCATGGCTTTCTCTGTTGCAGTTGAAATGCTCAATATCAAAATGCGTAAACGGGCCAATGCAAGAAATCCACTTAGGCTACGTAAAAAAACGGTAGACAATTAATAAGGTGGCATTCTCTGTGACGTAAAAAAGCCTGTTCGTTTTTTTCTAATCGAACAGGCTTTTTTATTGATGCTACGGTGTCGAATCAGGCTTCGTGAACTATCTGGCCATTCACCAGGGTATAACATACCTTGCCCACCAGTTCCAGGCCTTGGAAAGGCGTATTCTTTCCCTGGCTCAGCAGTGCTTTGGGCTCTACCTTCCAGTATTGATCCGAATCAAAAATACAGAGGTCCGCCCTGGCGTCTAAGCCCAGGTGGCCAGCGTCAATGCCCAGGATATCGGCTGGCGCATGCGTAACGCGAGCCAACGCCTGTGACAATGGTATATGTTGTTCCATGGCCCATTTCAGGGTCAAGGACAGTAATAATTCAAGGCCGGTGGCGCCTGCTTCGGTTTCACCAAATGGCATGAGCTTGGAATCATCATCTACCGGGGTGTGGTCTGAGCAGGCAATATCGATAGTACCGTCAGCAAGTCCCTGCCTCAGGGCATCACGGTCACGCTGGCTGCGCAGGGGCGGTTTCAGATGGCAATTTGAGTCGAAGAATCCAATGTCATGTTCTGTCAGGTGCAGGTGGTTGGCACTGATATCGCAACTGATGTTCAAGCCACACTGCTTGGCCTCGCGGATCATGTCTATGCCTTCGGCGGTTGAGAGGCGGCACAGGTGAACCTTGGCACCAGTCTCCCTGGCGATGTGCAGGATGGTGCCTAGCGCCAGCGTTTCAGCAGCGACAGGAATGCCTTTGAGGCCCAGGCGCGCAGATACTTCACCATCATGGGCAATGCCATTTTTTGCCAGGTATGGCTCTTCTGGGCGTAGCCAAACGGTAAACCCGAATGTGGCGGCATATTGCATGGCACGCCACAATACTTGCGTATCTACAATCGCCCTGTCAGCCTGGGCAAAGCCGACACATCCTGCCTCTGTGAGTTCGCTCATTTCTGTTAACTGCTGGCCTGCCAACTGGCGGGTGAGGGCGCCAAGTGGATACACATTGCTCAAATGCAGTTGCTTGGCTCTATGCTTGAGCATTTCCACCAGGCCTGGTTCATCCAGCACCGGGTCGGTATCGGGAGGGCACGCCAGGCTGGTGATACCGCCGGCCACAGCGGCGCGCATCTCGCTTTCCAGTGTTGCCTTGTATTCATTGCCAGGTTCGCGCAGTCGTGCAGATACATCCACCAGGCCAGGACATACTATGAGGCCGCTGGCATCAATGACCTGGTTGGCGACAAAGTTGGCTGGCGCTTCTCCAATCCCGGCAATCCTGCCTGCAGCGAGAAAAATATCCTGTGTTGCATCTATATGGTGTTTGGGGTCTATCAGCCGACCGTTCTTGATATGAATTTTCATTCGGAATTCCCTGCAAGTATGCTCATCACTGCCATGCGTACCGCAATGCCATAAGTGACCTGCGGCAAGATGACTGATTGCTTGCCATCGGCGACGGCTGAGTCGATTTCTACCCCGCGGTTCATGGGCCCCGGATGCATGACGATAGCATCAGGCCTGGCCAGGAGAAGCTTTTCCGGCGTCAGGCCATAACACTTGAAATACTCCTGCGCACTTGGCAACAAGGCCCCGCTCATGCGTTCATTCTGCAGCCGTAGCATCATCACTACATCAACATCCTTCAAGCCTTTGTCCATGTCGTGATATACCTGCACCCCCAGCTTTTCCACATCCTTTGGCAGCAGGGTCTTGGGCGCTATCACGCGAACCTCTGGCACACCCAGTGTGGTCAATGCATGAATTTCAGAGCGGGCCACACGGGAATGCAATACATCACCGACCAGGGCAACGCGCAGATTATGCATCTCAGGTTTGTAGCGGCGGATGGTGAATACATCCAGCAATCCTTGTGTCGGGTGGGCATGACGGCCGTCCCCCGCATTGATGACGTGGATGTGTGGCGCAACATGGCTCGCAATGAAGTGAGCAGCGCCGGATTCTGCATGACGTACCACGAACATGTCGGCGTGCATGGCCGTCAGGTTGTCTACAGTGTCCAGTATGGTTTCGCCTTTGGATTGCGACGATGTGTTGACGTTGAGGTTGATGACATCGGCAGACAGGCGTTTTGCCGCTATTTCAAAGGTGGTGCGGGTGCGGGTGCTGTTTTCGAAGAAAATGTTGCATACGGTCTTGCCACGAAGCAAGGGGACTTTCTTGACTTCACGCTCGGCTACACCGACAAACGATTCAGCGGTGTCAAGGATCTGGTTCAATATGGCGCGGGGCAATCCCTCTATGGTCAGGAGGTGTTTGAGTTTGCCATCTTTCGTCAATTGAGGGTTATACATCAGGCATTTTCTTCCAATGTGAAATGGAGGCGGTTGTCGGCATCCCGGGATAACTGCAGTTTCTGGTGATGAGGCACTTCAAGTTCAAGAGCGGTAACCTGCGGGCAGATGGGCAGTTCGCGACCGCCCCGGTTGATCAGTACAGCGAGCGTGATGCTGGCCGGCCTGCCATAATCGAACAGTTCGTTCATGGCAGCGCGGATGGTGCGCCCGGTATAGAACACATCGTCAATCAGGAGGATATGCTTGTCCTGGACATCAAATGGAATTTGAGATGGGCGGGTTTCCGCATGCAGGCCCCGTTGATTGTAGTCATCCCGATAAAAAGAGCTGTCCAGTACTCCAAGTGTGAGCTCGCTCTCTGGATTGGATTGACGTAGCAAAGGGGTGATTTTTTCGGCGATCCATGCGCCGCCACTATGAATACCCACTATTGCCGTATCCGGTCTGATGTAGGCAGCGAGCTTGCTTGTCAGGGTATTTAGCAACGACTCGGCGTCAGGAAGGTTGTGTACTGAAGTGGTCATGAGGCTAGTCCGTCGAAATAGGATTGCAGGATATGTTGCGCGGCAACCTGGTCCAGCAAGGGTTTCTGTTTGCGTCCGAATATACCAGTTTCCTTGAGTGCATGGCTGGCCTCCACTGAGCTCAGGCGTTCATCCACCATGATGACAGGCAGGTTGAACCTGCCTTCGAGGCGGCGGGCGAACTTTCGGCAAAGCAGCGTAAGGGCATGCTCGTCACCATTGAGGTAGAGTGGCAGGCCAACCACCAGAGCTACTGGGTGCCATTCAGCAATCAGGTTGGCGATGGTGCCAAACCGTTTGTCATTGGCTTCGGCCTCGATGGTCTGTAAGGGGTGTGCAATGCCCAGCAGGTGCTCGCCAATTGCAACGCCTATGCGTTTTTCGCCAAAATCAAAACCGAGTACGCAACCTTCTTTGGCGCTTACCGATGATTCTGGCGATGGCTCAGGCATGTCCTGCTTCCTCTGCGAAGCGGGCAAAGTCGAGGCCTAGCAAGGCCATGGCAGCTTCTACTTTATTTGTATGGGGCAAGTCAAAAATCAGATGATCGCGGGCGGTAATGTCAGCTTCTATTGTCAACCAGGCATTTTGAGCGATTTCCTGCTCCAGCTGGCCGGCAGACCAGCCGGCATAGCCCAGCGTGATCAGGATTTTGCTAGGGCCCTGGCCGTTGGCAATGGCTTCCAGGATGTCTTTTGAGGTGGTTAGCGCGGTGTTGCCATTGATGCTGATCGTCGAGTTCCAGTCCCCTTCGGGTTGATGCAGGACAAACCCGCGATCAAGTTGCACAGGACCGCCAAGGAACACCGACTGCGCGGCGAGAGGGTTGTCATTCAACTGGAGGTCTACCTGTTTGAAAAGGGCTTCCAGCTTCATATCGATGGGGCGATTGATGACGACCCCCATTGCGCCATCTGCATTATGCTCGCAAATAAAGGTAACGGATTTTGCAAAGTATGGGTCTGTCATTGCAGGCATGGCAACCAGGAACTGACCAGTGAGATTAACGTTTTCCACGGGGATATTATCTCATAGATATATCGTATATATCAGCGCCTGGATTGCAGGCTTTATGACGCGTCGACGTAACCCGTAATCTCCAGACCAAATCCGACAATACTTGGCATCTTGCGCGGAGCTGCCAACAGTTTCATTTTCTTGACGCCGAGATCAAGCAGGATTTGTGAGCCGATACCATAGTTACGTAGATCCTGGCGGATGCGGACCGGCTCGTCGGCAAACCTGATGCGTTCGACCAGGTCGGCAGCAGACTCACTGTTGTGCAGCAAAACTACAACCCCAGCTTCTGCATTCTGGATTTCCTTCATGGCCTGCAAGGTGTTCCAGGAGTGTGAGCGGCTGCTTTCATCAATCAGGTCAAACACCGACAAGGGTTCGTGAACCCTTACCAGTACTTCCTGATCGGGATGGATATTCCCCTTGACCAACGCTAGGTGGGTTTGATTGGCGATCATGTCGCCATAGGCGATCAAGCGCATCTTGCCATATGGGGTTGTGACATCACGCTCGGCTGCGCGCTTGACCAAGCATTCTGTTTCATTGCGATATTGAATCAAGTCAGCAATGGTGCCTATCTTGAGATTGTGCTGCTGTGCAAATTCAATCAGGTCGGGAAGACGGGCCATGCTACCGTCTTCCTTGAGGATTTCGCAAATCACCGAGGCAGGGGTCAATCCTGCCAATGCTGCAAGATCGCAACCTGCTTCCGTATGGCCTGCACGCACTAAAACGCCACCGTTCTGGGCTGCTACCGGGAAAATATGGCCTGGGCTGACAATATCTTCAGGCTTCGCGTTGGGGGCTACGGCAGCTTGAATGGTGCGTGCCCGGTCGCTGGCTGAAATGCCGGTGGTGACGCCTGTGGCAGCCTCTATCGAGACTGTGAAGTTTGTACCCATGCCACTGCCATTTTTTTGCACCATGGCCGGCAAATTCAGTTGCTTGCACCGATCTTCTGTTAATGTCAGGCAAACCAGCCCACGGCCATGCTTAGCCATGAAGTTGATATGTTCCGAAGTGGTGAACTGTGCTGCCAGTACAATATCGCCCTCATTTTCGCGGTCTTCTTCGTCAACGAGTATCACCATGCGTCCTTGACGCATTTCCTCGATAATTTCTACGGTTGGGCTGATCATGGTAGGTTTTTCTTGCTCATTAGAATCTTCAGAGGCTTCAGGCGCTGTCGCCTTCAGTGCTCCATTGCGTCATGCGGTCCACATACCGCGCAATCAGGTCAACTTCAAGGTTGACCCGGCTGCCTATTCCCAGTGCTCTGAGTGTAGTGATCTCTACGGTGTGTGGAATCAGATTGACGCTAAAATCGTCTTTGTCTATCGAGTTTACGGTAAGGCTCACCCCATCAATGGTAATCGAGCCCTTGGCGGCAATATAGCGTGAGAGTGAATGCGGCGCGCGAATTACCAACAGCATGCTTTCACCGACTGGCTCAAAGCGCACTACCTGGCCCACGCCATCCACATGGCCGCTAACCAAATGTCCGCCCAGTCGATCGGATAGGCGCAGTGCTTTTTCTAGGTTAACTTCGCGCAGAGTATCGAGCCCCACTGTGCATGATAGGGTTTCTCTGGAAACATCTGCCTCGAATGCTGCATTGTCCAATCTAATCGCCGTCAGACAGACGCCATTCACCGCAATGCTGTCACCTATTTCAACATCACTCATATCCAAATCACCGCTTGCAATGATGAGTCTTGCGTCTTCGCCATTTTGGATGATGGTTTTAATTTGGCCTTGAGCCTGAACTATACCTGTAAACATGAGCTTATTTTAGCAGACGTCCTCTTGGCTAAGGCGCATTTACCCGCATATTTCTTTAAGAATATTTTGATCGAATCGGGGTGAAAAATTGTTGTTGGACGCAGCTTAATTAGTCCGTATGCACTAATTAGTGCATACGGACTAAATCAAAAAAATATTACTAAAAGTATACTTCGCGTCAGTTTGCTAGGCAGGCATTTGAAATGATTCAAATGTTGGCCCAAGTTTTGCAACTGTGAAGCTGCCGTTGTCGGAAAGAATGGGAGTAGCCCCGGTTCCGGACGCTTCCGGGAAAACACATAGTGGAAGCAGATAAGTATTCAACGGTGATGTCGATTTTTCAACATAACTGAAATAGATAAATTAAAACCAAGAAAGGAAGTTGCAATGATGAATTTCAAGGGGACGATTGCCGGCGCTATGTTGCTGGGCATGGCAGTAATGAGCCAGTCTGTATTGGCGAACCAGGATTTTAAGGCCAAGGTAACAGGCTTTGAGTATTCTGATGTGGTTGATGTCAAGATCAGCTCAAATGGCGGCAGCAAATGGACTACTGTGGAAGCAGGCGCCTACAAGGGGACTTGGGAGAATGGCGATTCATTTGCCGCGTTCTGCGTAGAAATCTCCCAAGGCCTAGCACCATGGGGCAAGCTGACTTCTTATACTGAAGGCACTTTCTCTTCTGTCGTAGCAAGCAACCTGACTTCCTTGGCTAACAAGTATTACTCGTTTGTTGATGACGCAATTTCTTCTGCTGCTTTCCAAGTCGCTATCTGGGAAATCGTGACAGAAACCAAGAAAGGCCTTGATCTGGACAAAGGTAATTTTGAAGCTGACAACACAACCAACACTACTAAAGAATGGGTTCCTAATAAATGGATCCCTATCTTTGGCTCATGGAAAACTACAACAGTAGACGATCCAGACTCCTTGGCTGCCATCGCTCTGGCCAAGACATGGTTGGCTGGCATCAACGACAGCAGTGTCGCTGCTACAGGTGACTATAGCCTGCAATATCTGAAGAACTCCAAATATCAGGACCTGGTGGTGTTTACTCCGATTGCTGCAGTACCTGAACCAGCAACTTACGGTATGCTGCTGCTGGGTATGGGTTTGATTGCATTATTTGCACGTCGCCGTCGTACTGAGTCTATCCGCTTCTAAAAATATTTTCGAGCTAGCGGTTGAGCGCCAAGCCCTTCCAGTATTGGAAGGGCTTTTTTTATTCCCTCTTCGGTCAAATCCAGCCAGACATGCTGTTCTTCCGTGTCTTTCAGGCTAGAATGCCGCATGGCATTTTTCAGACAACTCCCCTACGAGCTTTTTATCGGTTTGCGTTATACGCGGGCCAAAAGGCGCAATCACTTTATTTCCTTTATTTCCTTGACCAGCATGATAGGCATAGGCTTGGGCGTGGCAGCATTGATAGTGGTGCTGTCAGTCATGAATGGTTTTCAGGATGAGTTGCGCAACCGCATTCTGGGGGTGGCCTCGCATTTGCAGATTACGGGACCAAATAATGTTCTGGATGACTGGCAGAGTCTGGCAGGCAGTGTTGAAGGCGCTCCGCATGTGCAGGCGGCGGCACCTTATGTCATGGCCCAGGGTATGTTGTCTTTTGGCCAGGCCGTGCAGGGAGCTCTGATTCGGGGCGTGTTGCCGATGGACGAGGACAGAGTGGCAGAGCTGGGTAGCCATATGCGTGCAGGCAAATTGAATGATCTGAAGGCGGGTGAGTTTGGCGTTGTTCTTGGCTCTGAACTGGCCCAGTCATTGGGAGTGGTGCTGGGCGACAAGGTAGTGCTGATGGCTCCCCAGGGGCAGTTTACGCCTACAGGCATCGTGCCACGTATCAAGCAGTTCAAGGTGGTTGGCCTGTTTGAGATCGGCATGTATGAATATGATGCGGGACTGGCACTGATTCATATGGATGATGCAGCCAAGCTTTATCGCATGGGGAATAGCGTGTCAGGCGTTCGCTTGAAGCTGGATGACCTGTTCAGCGCTCCTCGGGTTGCACGCCAATTGGGTGAGAGGCTGATGGGCAAGGGTAATTACTATATCAGTGACTGGACTCAGCAGCATTCCAACTTTTTCCGTGCCATCCAGATGGAAAAGCGTGTGATGTTCATCATCCTCGCGCTGATTGTAGCGGTTGCCGCATTCAATATTGTCTCAACGCTGGTGATGGCTGTGACGGACAAGCGTGCTGATATTGCGATCATGCGGACTTTCGGTGCCAGTCCTCGTAGCATCATGCAGATATTTATTGTTCAGGGCGCCTTGATTGGCGTGATTGGTACTGTTGTTGGAGCATTCTTCGGCGTGTTGGTTGCGCTGAATATCGACACCATCGTGCCTTTTATCGAAAGGGTCTTTGGAGTGCAGTTCCTCGCCAAGGATGTGTATTACATCAGCGACTTGCCATCCAAGCTGATGTGGGTAGATGTGGTAGTGATCACCGTCATGTCTTTCATTCTGAGCTTGCTGGCGACGCTCTATCCTAGCTGGCGTGCTTCCAGAATCAATCCTGCGGAGGCATTGCGCTATGAGTAATACCTCAATTATCCAGTGTGTCGATTTACAGAAGACCTATGCCGGCCTTGATGTCGCAGTGCTGAATGGCATCAGCCTGGAAATCGGCACGGGCGAGCAGGTGGCGATTGTTGGTACTTCCGGCTCTGGTAAAAGCACTCTATTGCATTTGCTGGGCGGGCTTGACGAACCAAGTGCCGGCGCGGTGACAGTCATGGGCAAGCCGTTGTCCACATTAAGTGAGGCTGGACGGGGCGAGTTGCGTAACCATGCACTGGGTTTTGTTTACCAGTTCCATCATTTGTTGCCCGAATTTACTGCCTTGGAAAATGTCGCCCTGCCTTTAATGATCCGGCGCTTGCCTAGAGAGCAGGCTCTGGATGATGCCGCACGCATACTGACACGCGTTGGGTTGGGGCATCGCCTTGAGCATATGCCAGGCGAGCTTTCTGGTGGTGAGCGGCAACGCGCCGCAGTGGCGCGGGCCTTGGTGACTAATCCACGTTGTGTGCTGGCAGATGAGCCCACAGGCAACCTTGATCGGCATACCGCAGAAGGAGTGTTTGATCTGCTGCTTGAGTTGAATCGGGATCAGGGCACTAGTCTGGTGGTGGTCACGCACGACCTTGAACTGGCTGCACGCATGCAACGTCAATATCGCTTGCAGGACGGCAGCCTAAGTCCGGCCTAAATGCACTGAAATGTAATGCTTATTCTTGCACTGACCTTTGTTTCCGGTGCTTGGGCATTGCAGCAGATGCAAGTATTGCCCTCCCTGCAATGGGGGTGGGGCCTGCTGGCGCTCTTGTTAATTACCTGGTATCTGCGCCGGCATCGTTACTTGCGGCTATTGTCATTAGGCCTGCTTGGCTTTCTGGCCGGGGTTTTCTGGGCTGCTTTGATGGCAAATCTACGCTTGGCAGATGAGCTGCCGCATGCATGGGAGGGCAAGGATATCCAATTGATAGGTGTGGTTGCATCCATGCCTAGCAAGCATGAACGTGGCGAGCGGTTTGATTTTGATGTGGAACAAGTGCTGACAGCGGGTGCTATTGTTCCTGGGCACATTTCCTTGATGCAGTATCATGGCGGTTTTGCAGCGAATTTTCGATCCCCTCAGCCGAGCCTTGTACCAGTTGGGAAATCGGCATCAGAGCTTCATGCTGGCGAGCGATGGAAATTGACAGTCAGGCTCAAGCGCCCACATGGCACCTCCAATCCGCATGGCTACGATTTTGAGTTATGGGCACTTGAGCAAAATATACGTGCCAGTGGCTACATCCGGCTATCACCGCTTTCTGTCAGACTGGATGAGTTTGTACATGGTCCAGCTTATTGGATTGAAGCTGTCAGGGAAAAAATACGCCAGCGCATGGACGATGTATTGCAGGGGCAGCGCTATGCTGGTGTGCTGAAAGCATTGGCTATTGGTGATGATAGTGCCATTAGCCAGAACGATTGGCAGGTGTTTCGGCGTACTGGCATTGTGCATCTTGTCAGTATATCCGGCCTGCATATCACCATGTTGGCAGGCATGCTCTACGCAATGGTCTACCAGCTCTGGTGCAGGATACCCAAACTGGTATTGCATGTGCCTGCGCGCAAGGCAGCAGTCATTGCGGGGGCTTTGACAGCATTGGCCTATTCTTTGGTCGCAGGATTTTCAGTACCAACCCAGCGTACCTTGTTCATGCTGGTCGTGTTTGCGCTTGCGCTATGGTCAGGGCGGCAGGTAAGTATTGCTAGAGTGTTATCGGTTGCATTGCTGGTTGTCGTACTGATGGATCCCTGGGCAGTCATGGCCGCTGGTTTCTGGCTATCTTTTGGGGCGGTAGCCCTGATTGCTTACGTGATGGCCGGCCGTTTGCAGCGTTCCCATTGGCTGAGGGATGCCATTGTCACGCAGTGGGCCGTAACTTTGGGATTGATACCTCCCTTACTTGTCCTGTTTCAGCAGTTTTCACTGATTTCCCCCGTGGCCAACGCATTCGCGATTCCGCTGGTAAGTCTGGTGATCGTGCCGCTTACCTTGCTTGGCAGCCTGTTGCCATTGGATTGGGCCTTGGACTTAGCATACTGGGTCATGCAGCTAGCCATGAAGGTCTTGATTCCGCTGAGTGACTTGCCAGCCGCGGTCTGGGAGCAATATGCGCCGCCAGCATGGGCTCTATTGTTATCCATGCTGGGAGTGCTATGGATTTTGTTGCCTAGAGGCTTCCCCCTGCGCTGGTTCGGGGTGGTCTTGATTTTACCATTGCTGATGATTGCGCCTTCAAGGCCCTTGCCGGGAGATATGCGTGTAACGGTACTGGATGTCGGTCAGGGATTGGCGGTAATGGTGCAGACGGCGACACATGCCATGCTTTATGACACTGGGCCTCGATACTCTGCTGATAGTGATGCCGGCAACAAGGTGGTTGTGCCGTATCTGCGTGGAGAGGGTGTGAGCAAGCTGAATGGCATGGTGGTGAGTCATGACGATTTGGATCATACCGGCGGATTGCCATCAATATTGGCTGAGGTACCGATCGATTGGGTCTTGAGCTCCCTGCCGGAAGATAAAGCCGAGCTGGAGAGGATTCGTCGCTTGTCTTGCCATGCAGGACAGACCTGGCTTTGGGATGGAGTGCGCTTTGAAATACTGTATCCGGCAGAAGGGACCATCTCCCGCCAGAAGACCAATAACCGTAGTTGCGTATTACGTATCCAGAGCGCTGCAGGAAGTATTCTGTTGCCAGGGGATATCGAGCGGGGAGCGGAAAACGAATTGCTTGATAGGGTGCCGCAGCAACTGCCAACAGACATTATGATTGCACCACATCACGGCAGCAAAACCTCTTCAATTCCTAGGTTTGTCAACGAAACAACGCCGAAAGCGGTAATTTTTGCAATGGGCTACCGCAATCGGTTCAATCATCCACGTCCTGAAGTCGTTGCACGTTACGAGGCCCTGGGAGCAATATCTTACCGATCTGATTGGGATGGTGCCGTAATCATGGATTTCAAGCAGGAGCAAGGAATTGTCATGACCCGTTGGCGGGAGAAGGTGAAGCGCTACTGGCATGATGAGGTTGCGGATTTTACATCGTCTTCCCTTGCTGAAACTGGCTACGCAAGATAAAGTAACGCCACTTTACAGAACATGAGGGGCACTTTCGTGTGGGAGATTATTAAAGCGGCTGGATGGCCTATTTGGCCGCTGATTTTTGCATCAGTAGTCGCAGTTGCTATTATCATTGAACGACTTATCGCGCTACGCGAAAATCATATCGCACCCAAGACCTTGCTGCCAGAGGTGCAAAAGTGGCTGGGCCAAGGGCGTGCCGGTGTTACCAGTGACGCATTGGCCAGGCTGGAAGAGCACTCATTGCTGGGCGAAATATTTGCCAGTGCCTTGAAAAACCTGGGTGCGCCGAGAGATGTGCTGAAAGAGGCTGTTGAGGAATCTGGCCGCGCTGTAGCCCACAAGCTGGAAAAATACCTGACCACGCTGGGAACAATTGCCACAGTGAGCCCCTTGCTGGGACTGCTGGGGACGGTGATCGGGATGGTAGAGCTGTTTGGCGCATTCACTGCAACAGGCCATGATGTTGCGCAGTTTGCGCGTGGTATTTCCGTGGCCTTGTATAACACGGCAGGCGGTATTGTGGTGGCGGTGCCAGCGATGATTTTCTATCGCTATTTCCGTGGCAGGATTGATGGTTTCATTGTTGAAATGGAACAGGAAGCCGTAAAATTGGTTGAAATTATCCAAGGCGAGCGCAAGGAATGAATTTTCAACGAGGCAGAAAACACGAAGAGCTCGAGATGAATCTCGTGCCGCTGATTGATGTGTTGCTGGTGATCATTATTTTTCTGGTGGTCAGTACTACATTTTCTCGTGTTACCGAGCTGCAAATCAACCTGCCAACGGCTGAAGCCAACTCCCCTCAGGATAAGCCGCTGATGATTAATGTTGGTGTTGATGAGAGTGGCCGATACGTCGTGAATAATAAAGATGTATCCGATGGTTCAATTGAGGGAATTGCAGATGCCCTTCGCAAGGCTGTAGGGGATGGCAAGGATCCTACCATTGTCATCAGTGCCGATGCCAAAAGTACTCATCAGGCAGTGGTGAATGTCATGGAAGCATCGCGACAAGCTGGTTACAACCAGATTACGTTTGCAACACAAGTCCGTTCCGGCTCTTAATTTTTAAAAGTATCAATATGTCCAAAGACGCGCCTGAGAAGGTGACGAAGGCTTCTGCCCCCAATGCAAAAGTCCTCTATCTGCGCCTTCTCAAATATGCAGCCCGTTACTGGGGGGTATTCCTGATCAGTGTCATCGCACTGGTGACATTTTCAGCCACCAACACCGGTTTTCTGGCCACTATCAAAATGGTGACGGATGAAGGTTTTGTGAATCAAGACTCCACCAAGCTGCATGTGCTTCCTTTTATGCTGTTTGGCTTGCTTGCAATTCGTGCCTTGGCTGGTTTTATTTCAAACTTTGCCATGCGTTGGGTTTCCAGGCGAGTGGTTGAAAATCTGCGCCAAGATGCTTTCACCAGGTTGATGAGCTTGCCAGTGAGTTTTTTTGATGCGACGTCTGCCGGTGCTGTTACATCCAAGCTTACTTATGATACTGAGCAAATGGCTGGAGCATCGACCAAGGTGGCCATGAGTGCCGTGCGCGATACACTAACCATCATTGGCATGATCGGTTATATGCTATATCTGGATTGGCAACTCACCTTAATCTTCACTGTGGTAGCTCCCCTGATGGCCTGGTATCTGAAAAGCATGACGCCCAGGCTGCGGTCGTCAGGCAAGGCAGTACAGCAAAGCATGGGCGACATGACTCAGGTCATAGAGGAAGCGGTGTCTGGGCAACGCATGGTCAAGATTTTTGGTGGCAGTGAGTATGAATATCAGCGTTTTGCCAAGGTAGCAGGGCAGAACCGTCATATGCAAATTCGTCTTGCGCGCTTCTCGGGCATTAACAGCATGGTGGTGGAGTTGCTGGCAGGTATTGCGCTCGCTCTAGTGGTTTACTATGCCGTAGGCAAATTCAGTGCTGGTGAGTTTGCCGCATTTATCGGGGCATTGTTGATGTTGATCGGGCCAGTCAAAACGTTGACTAGCCTGAATGAAGAATTGCAGGTCGGGCTGGCTGCCGCACATAGTGTATTCGAGTTGATGGACAGCGTGCCAGAGGACGATCTCGGGGCCAATCAGATTGCCCGCGTCCATGGGGAGATCGAATTCCAGAATGTGACTTTGCAATATGCCAATGCAAAAAGACCTGCCTTGAAGAATCTCAACTTTACTGTCAAGCCTGGTGAGAAAATAGCCTTGGTCGGGCGTTCTGGCGGTGGTAAAACCACACTTGTCAATCTGTTGCCACGGTTTTATGAAGTGCAACAGGGGACGGTCATGCTGGATGGCGTCGATGTACGCAGCATGAGCCTGCAAAACCTGCGACAACAATTTGCCCTGGTCAGCCAGGATGTGATCTTGTTCAACGATAGCGTGTTTAACAACATTGCCTATGGTGTGCTGCGTAACGCCAGCGAGGCTGAAGTAATTGCTGCGGCCAAGGCAGCCCATGCCTGGGAGTTCATACAACAACTGCCCGAGGGGTTGCAAAGTGAGATCGGGGACCGTGGGGTGAGGTTGTCGGGCGGGCAGCGCCAACGCTTGGCAATTGCCCGAGCCATCCTCAAGGATGCACCGATATTGCTGTTGGATGAGGCGACTTCAGCCCTGGATACCGAGTCTGAACGCCATGTCCAGGCAGCATTGGATGAGTTGATGCAGAACAGGACCTCAATCGTGATTGCGCACCGCTTGTCCACCATTGAGAATGCTGATCGCATCCTGGTCATGGAGCAGGGTGAGATCATTGAAGGTGGCAGTCATGAAGAGCTGTTGGCCTTGGGTGGCCATTACGCCAAACTCTATAAAAAGCAATTTCATTAAGTGATGAAGCAGCCATTCAGTTCATGGCTAGTAGAGCAGTGGTACCACAGTGGCCCGTGGCAGATAGTGCTGCGCCCATTGTCCTGGTTGTTCGGATTCCTTTCATTTCTACGCAGGCAGGCTTATTGTCTGGGTATCTTTAAATCTCACAAATTGCCAGTGCCTGTCATCGTGGTCGGCAATATTAGCGTTGGCGGTACCGGCAAGACACCTTTTGTGATCTGGCTGGTCGAGCAATTGCAACAGCAAGGCTGGCGACCGGGGATTGTGAGCCGAGGTTACGGTGGCAGTTCTGGACACACACAAAGCGTTGATGGGGATAGTCTGCCGCAGGTGGTGGGGGATGAGCCATCCTTGCTGGCTCAGCGTACTGGGGTACCTTTGTATGTTGGCAGAAAGCGAGCTAGGGCCGCTCGTTATCTCTTGAAGGAGTTTCCTTCATGTAACTTGATTATTACTGATGATGGCTTGCAGCATTATGCATTGCAACGTGACATGGAAATTGTCATTGTGGATGGGGAGCGAGAGTTTGGGAATGGGCAATTGTTGCCTGCAGGACCATTGCGGGAAAAGCCATCACGACTTTCACAAGTTGACGCTGTGATTTTCAATGGTGGTGCGCCTGCGGCGGGTGCTTATCTCATGCATATGGTGCCAGGCAAGTTTCATAATCTTTTGGATCCAACCCGGCGGGTATCCGCGGATGCCTTCATAGGGAAGCGGATACATGCAGTGGCAGGCATTGGCAACCCGCAGCGTTTTTTCAACCAATTGCTACTGATGGGTTTGCACGTTGATAGCCATAGCTTTCCTGATCATCATGAGTTCACTCCATTGGATTTGCAATTTGCAGCAGACGACGTGATACTCATGACAGAAAAGGATGCTGTTAAGTGTGTAGCGTTTGCGCAGGCCAATTGGTGGTTTTTGCCAATTTCAGCAGAGATAGATCACGCCTTAGCCGATAAGATATTTAGCAAGCTGGCCAGCACCAACCTCAAGGAAAACAATTAATGGATACAAAATTACTCGGACTGCTTGTATGTCCTGTCTGCAAGGGGTCGTTGCAATATAAAAAAACCGAACAGGAGCTGGTTTGCAAGCCATGCCGTCTTGCTTATCAGATTAATGATGGTATTCCTGTGATGCTGGAAGATGAGGCACGAAAACTACCAGCAGAAGAAGAGGTATAGGCCTGTGTCGTTTAAAGTCGTGATCCCGGCAAGATATGCTAGTAGTCGTCTGCCAGGAAAGCCATTGCTTGATATCGCTGGCAAGCCCATGGTAGTGCGTGTGGCTGAGCAGGCCATGGCGAGTGGCGCTGCAGAAGTTGTGGTGGCGACGGATCATGAGCGCATTGCAGAAGCGGTGACCGCATATGGCTACAATGTAGTAATGACCCGTACGGACCATGTTTCAGGAACAGACCGAATTGCTGAGGTTGTGCAGTTGCAATCCTGGGAGGATGACACCATTGTCGTGAATGTGCAGGGCGATGAACCGCTGATTGATCCTGTACTAATACAGGACGTGGCAAATAATCTGGCTTCTCACCCTCAGGCCTCCATGTCTACCGCCTGTCACAGTATTCATGATACGCCATCAATACTGAACCCCAATATTGTAAAGGTCGTGATTGACCAGCAAGGGCATGCACTGTATTTCAGTCGCGCGCCTATCCCTTATCCGCGAGATGCATTTGCTGCGAATCAGGACATACCAGCAAATATGCCTATATATAGGCATATAGGCATTTACGCTTATCGTGCCAACTTTCTTCGTACCTATGCAGCGCTACCACCTGCTGCTATCGAACATTTCGAATCGCTGGAACAGCTTCGAGTGCTGTGGCATGGACACAAAATCAGCGTTGAAGTGACAGCTAAAGCGCCAGCCGCGGGTGTGGATACAGAGTCTGATTTGGCTTATGTGCGCTCAGTTCTTATTAATAGTGAAAACCTGCCGTTCTGACCCCAAGCGACTTGAATGGACAATCTCCTTGATTGCTAAGTGTAATTGTCGGAAGCCACTTGTTTGCTGCCTTCAATTCTCAAGGAATCGTGAGAAAGGCATTGACATTAAATCTCCAAATTTGCTATAGTTTCACCTCTCGACGCAACGTACATAACGAAGCGCCGAATCGGACGCGGGGTGGAGCAGTCTGGCAGCTCGTCGGGCTCATAACCCGAAGGTCACAGGTTCAAATCCTGTCCCCGCAACCAGTAAAAATATTTTACAGAATGTAGTTGACGAAAATATTCTGATCTGTAAAATGCGCGGCTCGCTGAGAGAGGTGTGGTAAGCGAAGTTGGTGAAGAAGTTGATAGTAAATAATTTCGAAACTGACTTGACCGAGTAAATAAGGTCTGTATAATGCGCCCC
>NZ_JAJAVD010000003.1 GCF_020532705.1 Methylobacillus caricis | reverse complement strand
GGTAGTGATCGCAGCTGTCAGCGTGGTCTTGCCATGGTCAACATGACCAATTGTACCTACGTTTACGTGCGGCTTCGTCCGCTCAAATTTACCTTTTGCCATTTCCGTTTCCTTTAACCGACTTTATCAAGTTAATGAGTGCGTTTAATATCCAAGCACCAAATGGTGCCCATGGCGGGAATCGGACCCGCGACCTCTCCCTTACCAAGGGAGTGCTCTACCACTGAGCCACATGGGCGTTTCTTAAAATTCTGAATTCTATGGAGCGGGCGACGAGGTTCGAACTCGCGACATCTTGCTTGGAAGGCAAGTGCTCTACCAACTGAGCTACACCCGCACATCTAACCAGAAATCTATACCCTGGCTCCAAATATCATGTTGGTGGAGGGGGAAGGATTCGAACCTTCGTACTCTGAGAGAACGGATTTACAGTCCGTCGCCTTTAACCACTCGGCCACCCCTCCAAACAGAACCCGGGATTATGCGTATATTTTGACGAAGTGTCAAACGCATTTCAAAGAAGAAATGGTGCCGGATGTCGGAATCGAACTGACGACCTTCGCATTACAAGTGCGCTGCTCTACCAACTGAGCTAATCCGGCACAACCACAAAACTCTTATTTAACCACCTTCAAGGATGGCTTTTTTACTACCGGCGGATCAGACGGATTCCCTGCACCCCTCTCCCCACCTCCAGCATCGCCTTTGTCAGGACCAGAACCTTCTGGATCCATCTCAAAAAACATGCCCTGTCCATTTTCGCGGGCAAAAATCCCCAGCACCGCATCAATCGGCACATACAAGTCATTCGATGCACCGCTGAAACGGGCTGAGAATGTAACAGCATCTGAGCCAATATGCAAATTTTTTGTAGCACTGTAATTAACATTCAGCACTATTTGCCCATCCTTCACATATGCCATTGGCACGCGCGTCTGCGAATTCACCGCGACCAACAAATGCGGCGTCAAGCCGTTATCCATACACCATTCATGAATAGCGCGAACCATGTATGGCTTGGTTGAGGTAATTTCGCTCATCTCACCACCTATTTACGCATTGCTTTTTCAGAAGGTGTCATCGCTTCGATGTAAGCCGGGCGAGAGAATATACGTTCTGCGTACTTAAGTAAAGGGGCTGCCTGCTTAGGCAACTCAATACCGTAATGTCCAAGGCGCCACAACAAAGGTGCAATTGCCACATCCAACATGGAAAACTCATCGCCCAGAATATATTGCTGACGGCTGAACAAAGGCACAATCTGTGTCAGATTGTCACGAATAGTCGCCCTTGCCTTGTCTGCCGTCTTGGCATTACCTGACTCGATATCTCCGATATGACCGAACAACTGATCTTCAAAATTATGCAGGAACAAGCGTGCGCGAGCACGCATGACCGGATCGGCAGGCATCAGCTGTGGATGGGGGAAACGCTCATCAATATACTCATTGATGATATTGGCCTGTTCCAACACCAAGTCACGCTCAACCAGAACAGGAACCGTATTATGTGGATTGATCACTGCCAGGTCTTCCGGCTTGTTTGCCATATCAACATCAATCACCTGAAAGTCCATTCCCTTTTCAAATAGCACGATACGGCAACGGTGGCTATATGGGCAGGTAGTACCCGAATACAAAGTCATCATAATAATTTCAATCCCGGCTGATGAAAAAATTCAGACGAAAATTCCATGCCGGAATTTTCGTCCATATATAAAACTATCAATCCAGATTCGCCAAAAAAATTCTGGCTTACTGCATATCCAGGAAAATTTTCAGGCAAATTCGCAATCTGGCGGGTATTTTACAGACTTTAGATACAGAATAAAAGAAATACCTTAATTTCTACTTTTAAATCATAAAGTTAAATGACTATATTGGATTTTCTATTTCAATAAACTGGTGCTCCAGTTGAAAGCGTTGCGCAAGGTGCCGTCCCAGGGCTTGTATGCCATATCGCTCAGTCGCATGATGACCTGCGGCAATATAGGCAACACCGGTTTCAGCGGCCAGATGATAAACCTGTTCTGAAACCTCGCCGCTAATAAACACATCCACACCCAAAGCAATCGCTTCCTCGAAATAACCCTGAGCACCTCCAGTACACCAGGCCACTCTGCGAACTTTCCTTCTCGGTTCGCCAAAAACTTGGGGCTTCCTGCGCAGGATTGCCCCCATTTCTTGAGCAAATGCGTCCAGACTGCCTGGCTTCACCAAGCTGCCATACGCAATCAGTTTTTGCTCACCCGCCCAGCCTTCTACCTCAAGCCCTAGGATACGACCAAGCTCGGCGTTGTTTCCAAATTCAATATGCGCATCAAGCGGCAAATGATAAGCAAGCAGATTGATATCCTCTTGCAACAGGAATTTCAGGCGCTGTTGCTTGATGCCCGTCACACTTGGATTCTCATTCCGCCAGAAATAGCCATGATGCACCAGTACTGCGTCCGCCCCTGCCTCCTGTGCAGCATGCAAAAAAGCCAGGCTAGCCGTGACACCAGTCACTATCTTCTCAACGTTCTGCCTGCCCTCGACCTGCAAGCCGTTCGGACAATAATCACGGTAACGCTCTACCTGCAAGATTTGTCCGGTATAATCAACCAGCTGTTTCAGCTCCATTGCCAATCTCCATATTTAGATCTACGCAAAATCGAAAAAACATGCGCAAACTCTGGCTTATTTTTGCACAGACAGTCACCATCAGTCTTGCTGCACTTTTCGTAGTACAGCTGTTTTACCCACAACTACTCCCTAGCCACAATAAATCTCTGGTCGTGAAGGAAGCACCCACCAACACGACAGAAAACAGTGCCCAGCCAGGCTCTTACAGTGTAGCCGCAAAAGCCGCGATGCCGAGCGTAGTGAATATTTTCACCTCGAAAAAAGCTGCTCAATCCGCAGAAAACCCATTCATGGATGACCCATTGTTCCGGCATTTTTTTGGTGAGCAACAGGACGAACAGCAGAGCCAGCGCGAAAACAGTCTTGGCTCTGGCGTCATCGTCAACAGCCAGGGGCTGATACTGACCAATCATCATGTGATTGAAGCTGCCGATGAAATTGAAATTGCCCTGGCAGACGGACGAACTGTCCCTGCTCGCGTGGTCGGTACAGACCCGGAGACAGACCTCGCGCTACTCAAGGTTAATGTCCGCAACCTGCCTGCAATCACATTTGCCCAGCAGGAAAACATCAGCGTTGGAGATGTAGTGCTCGCTATCGGGAATCCGTTCGGTGTTGGCCAAACAGTGACTCAAGGCATCATCAGTGCCTTGGGGCGCAATCATTTGGGGATCAATACTTTTGAAAACTTCATCCAAACCGATGCCCCGATCAATCCCGGCAATTCAGGTGGCGCGTTGATTGATACTAATGGCAACTTGGTAGGCATCAATAGTGCCATTTACTCGCGCAGCGGCGGATCAATGGGCATAGGCTTTGCAATCCCCGTCAGCTTGGTAAAACAGGTCATGGAACAAATCATTCGCCAAGGCAGCGTCACGCGCGGATGGATAGGAATAGAAGCACAGGACATTACACCTGAACTGGCAGAATCATTTCACATGAAGCAAATCCGTGGTTCACTGATTGCGGGGGTACTTCGCGGCGGACCTGCAGACAAGGCCGGTTTACGCCCGGGTGACATCCTGCTGGAAATCGACAGCAGAGAAGTCATTGACAGCTCTACCATGCTTAACGTGATTTCCAGCCTGAAACCCGAGAAGAAGGTTACGGTCAAGATCGCGCGCAACCAGAAAGAAATGACAATCCCGATTGTGATCGGAAAACGGCCAAAACCAGAGCTAGCCCGCAATGAAGAATAACTGCCGAAAGCAATACAGCTTGATCAACGCAGTTGAGGGGCTTTCTTTTTCTGCATCAGGCTTGCCACCAATATCCCTGCCTCATATAGCAACCACAAGGGGACAGCCAACATGATTTGCGAAATGACATCAGGCGGCGTGAAGATAGCCCCCAAAACGAAGGCTCCGACTATCACATAAGATCTGGCTTGACGCAGTGCCTGTACATTGACCACGCCAGCACTCACCAGCAATACAACCGCCACTGGCACTTCAAATGCCAAACCAAACGCCATGAATAACGTGATGGCAAAATCCAGGTACTTTCCTATATCCGTCATAACCGCAACACCTGTGGGCGCAGTCGCTGTGATAAATCCAAACACGACAGGAAACACCAGGAAATATGCAAATGCCATACCGCACAGAAATAAAAGCGTGCTAGCAAAGACCAATGGGCCAATCAAGCGACGTTCATGGGTATATAAACCTGGCGCAACAAACGCCCAGATCTGGTAAAGGGTATGCGGCAGTGAAACAATGAAGGCGGTGAGCATCACTACCTTCATAGGGACAAAGAAAGGAGTAGTGACATCGGTGGCAATCATTTGACCACCGGCCGGCAGGCTTTTCAATAAGGGCTGGGCCAGAAAAGTATAAATATCATTAGCAAAAGGAAACAATGCAATAATAATCAGAAGCAGGCCCACAACAATACGCAACAACCGATCACGCAGCTCTACCAGATGCGATATAAAAGTGTCAGAAGGATTCAATCCAGTTTACCAGCTTTATTTTCTTGAATATCTTCGGCCGGAGGCAGGCTTTCTGGAGTTGCATTCACATCCAGAGATTGGTTCAGGCCATGCTCAACCTCCCTGCCTAACTCTCCGATTCGGTCAACTTCCCGGGTCACAGCAGATTCTGCCTGATTGATTCCTTGCCGTACTTCATTTTGCAAGCGTTGCAGCTCTTCGAAATGAAGCTCACGACTGATATCTGACTTTACACCATTTACATAACGCTGAACGCGCCCCAGCAGCAAGCCGACGGTGCGGGCAACCTTTGGTAGCTTTTCCGGGCCGATCACAATCAGGGCCACAACGCCAATTACTACCAGTTCAGAGAAAGCAATATCAAACAATGAAGAATCTCTCTGAGCTACTGCTTCTCTTTGTATCTAACTTCATTCTCTATAGGATTATTTTGTCCCTCGTCACCAAGAGCGGGGGCCGACTTGCCATCATTGACGGCTTCCTTGAAACTCTTAACGGCTCCACCCACATCACTACCAATATTCCGCAACTTCTTGGTGCCAAAAATCAACACGACGATAGCCAGTACAATCAACCAATGCCAGATACTAAATGAACCCATTGCCAGTTCTCCTGATATTTAGGTCTTTGGCAGCGTTTCGCCGCCGCCAAATACATGTATGTGTATATGAAAAACTTCCTGTCCACCTTCACGCCCAGTATTGATCATGGTGCGAAACCCCTTCAGACCTAGCTGGGTAGCAAGTTTGGGCGCTAATAAAAGCATTTTCCCCAGCAGGTTCTGATGCGTTTCATCACAATCCGCCAGGCTCTCGACATGCAACTTGGGCACTATTAAGAAGTGTACCGGTGCAATAGGACGAATGTCATGAAAGACTATGACCTCATCATCCTCGTAAAACTTGTTGGAGGGAATATCATTCGTCACTATCTTACAAAAAATGCAGTCAGTACTCATCAGATATTCCTGTTCACCTCATAAAAACCGATATGCGTTCCCATTGGTCAATCAGCCGGACGGGACGCTTTTTCCTCTATGCCAGACAAGCCTTCACGCCTGGCCAGCTCATTCAGGACATGCTCTGGTCCGAGACCAGCATTAGCCAACATCACCATGCAATGAAACCAGAGGTCTGCAGTCTCATAAACAATTTTGTCAGTATCCCCATCCTTGGCGGCAATAATTGTCTCCGCTGCTTCCTCGCCTATCTTTTTGAGTATAGTGTCCGTCCCTTTGGCATAAAGCTTGGCCACATAGGAAGTTTGAGGATCTGCCTGCTTCCGCTGCTCAAGCAACTCGGCCAGCCTGTTCAACACATCACTCATGATGGTAGATTTCCTCGGGACTTTTCACGACAGGCTGGTCTACTATCCAATCATTGTTTTCCAGCTTCTGGAAAAAACAGTGGTGCCTCCCTGTATGGCAGGCAATGCCACCAACCTGTTCAACCAGAATTAGAACCACATCCTCGTCACAATCGAGCCTGATTTCATGCACTTTCTGCACATGCCCTGACTCTTCACCCTTGTGCCAAAGACGATCACGCGAACGGGACCAATAAACAGCCTGCCCGGTTTCTGCAGTCAGGCGCAATGCTTCACGATTCATCCAGGCAAACATTAATACCTTGTTGGTGCCATACTCCTGGGCAATCACGGGCACCAGGCCGTCTGCAGTCCAACTGACTTTATCCAGCCATTGCGTACTCACAACCGCACCTCTATCCCATGGTCGCGCATATATTCCTTGGCTTGCCGTACAGTGTACTCACCATAATGGAAAATACTGGCAGCCAATACGGCATCTGCACCACCTTCTTTCACTCCCTCGACCAAGTGGACAAGATTGCCCACCCCACCAGATGCAATAATAGGAACATCCACTGCATCACTGATCGCACGATTCAATGGAAGATTGAAGCCTATCTTGGTGCCATCCCTGTCCATGCTGGTCACGAGTAACTCACCGGCACCCAGCTCCACCATCTTGCGAGCCCATTCTACCGCATCAATACCAGTTGCCTGACGACCACCATGGGTGAACACCTCCCAGTGATCCCCAACCTGTTTAGCATCAATCGCCACCACAATACATTGTGAACCAAAACGGGAAGAAGCATCAGCCACCAATTGTGGATTAGTCACGGCAGAAGTGTTGATGCTCACTTTATCAGCGCCCGCATTAAGCAAGCGCCGCACGTCCTCAACCGCTCTTACACCACCACCGACTGTTAGCGGGATGAAAACTTGCGAGGCAACCTCTTCAATGATATGGAGGATAAGGCCGCGGTTATCTGAACTGGCGGTGATATCCAGGAAAGTCAGCTCATCCGCACCCTGCTCGTCGTAACGGCGAGCAATCTCCACTGGATCGCCGGCATCGCGCAATTCAAGGAAATTGACGCCCTTGACCACCCGGCCGTCAGTCACGTCCAAACAGGGAATGATACGTTTTGCTAAGCCCATTAACCCGCCAACTCATCAGCCAGGGCCTGGGCCTGGGAAAAATTCAGGGTACCTTCATAAATAGCACGACCGGTGATTGCACCGATCACGCCCTCGCTCTCCACCTCTGCCAGGCGGCGCACATCGTCCAGATTGGTTACACCCCCACTGGCAATCACAGGAATGGTTAACGCTTGTGCCAATGCCACTGTTGCTTCAATGTTGACGCCAGTCAACATGCCATCGCGACCAATATCAGTATAGACAATAGCTTCCACACCGTAATCTTCAAATTTCTTGGCTAGGTCAATCACGTCATGGCCAGTCAACTTGGACCATCCATCTACCGCTACCTTGCCATCCTTGGCATCAAGACCAACCATGATCTGGCCAGGAAACGCATAACAAGCCTCATGCAGAAAGCCCGGGCTTTTAACGGCAGCAGTGCCAATAATCACGTAGCCGATCCCGTTATCCAGATAACGCTCTATGGTCTCCAGATCACGGATGCCGCCACCAAGCTGGATAGGAATGTCATTACCTACAGCACTGACAATTGCCTTGATAGCCTCCTCATTGACCGGTTTTCCAGCAAATGCACCATTCAAGTCGACCAGATGCAGGCGCTTGCCGCCCTGATCCACCCAATGTTGCGCCATGGCGCCCGGATCTTCGGAAAATACCGTAGCATCTTCCATCAGACCTTGTTTCAAACGTACACAATGACCATCTTTTAGGTCGATAGCAGGAATAATGAGCATGATGTTTAGGTTAAGTTTTAATTACCCCCGTCCCACTGGACGAAGTTTGAAAGGAGCTTAAGCCCAGCATTGTGGCTTTTCTCCGGATGAAATTGCGCTGCAAATATGTTATTGCGTGCGACACAACTGGTAAATCTGGCAGGATATTCACTAAAACCTGCATCCAGGCTCTGATCCTCAGGCGCAACATAGTAACTATGCACATAATAAAAACGCTCGCCATCCTCTATGCCACGCCACAAAGGATGGGATTGGCTCTGATATACCTGGTTCCAACCCATATGAGGTACCTTGAGCTTGGCACCTTCTACATCATGCATGTCAGCAGCAGCGAAGCGCTTTACTTTGCCTGCAAAGACTCCAAGACCAGCGGCATTGCCCTCTTCGCTGTGCTCAAACAGCAATTGCAAACCTATGCAAATGCCTAAAAAAGGTTTTTCAGCTGCCGCTGCAATCACAGCATCACGCAAGCCACGTGCATCAAGCTCGCGCACGCAATCCGGCATCGCTCCCTGACCAGGAAACACCACGCGACTGGCAGCAGCAATTTGTGCTGGATCACTGGTGACAAGCACCTTATGACCTGGGGCAACATGCTCCAAGGCTTTGGACACGGAGCGTAAATTGCCCATGCCATAATCAACAACAGCTATATGTGTCATGGTTGCGTTAAGAAGACTGAGGAAAGTCTATAAACTGCCTTTAGTTGAAGGCATTATACCCACCATCCGGGGGTCGAGTTCAACCGCTGCACGCAAAGCACGGCCAAATGCCTTGAAAATGGTTTCAGCCTGATGGTGCGCATTTTTCCCACGCAAGTTATCAATATGCAGAGTGATGCCTGCATGATTCACGAAACCCTGGAAAAATTCACGTACAAGATCAACATCAAACTCGCCAATGCGGGCACGTGTAAATTCAACATTGAAATCTAGCCCGGGACGACCAGAAATATCCAGTACGACGCGAGAGAGCGCCTCGTCCAAAGGCACATAGGCATGTGCATAGCGGCGTATGCCCTTCTTGTCTCCCAGCGCCTGGCTAAAAGCCTGGCCGAGTGCAATCCCCACATCTTCAACGGTATGGTGCGCATCAATATGCAGGTCGCCCTGGCACTCAACCATGATATCCATCATGCCATGACGTACGATCTGGTCCAGCATATGGTCGAAAAACCCGACTCCGCTGTTTAACCTGGATATGCTGGTACCATCCAGATTGATGGAAACAGCTATCTTGGTTTCCAAGGTATTACGACTTACTTCGGCGTTACGCATGGCAATATTTTAAATCTTCTAGATTAAGAAAATCAAAACCGCTGCAAAACTTTTAACAGGTCTTGCAGCGGTTTGCGAGGTAGATCACGACATCACCGTGTGATGTCGTCAGTGTACAGCCTGTTTAGCTGAACAGTTTTTTCAGCCAGCCGAACACACCACCACTGCTTTGGGTACCCTTGGCTGCGTTGCTGATTTCAGCAGCAGCAGCAGCTGGATCAGCAGCACCGTAGATAGCGGCACCAGCCACAACGATTGTAGCGCCAGCATCAACGACTTGCTTGGCTGTAGTCGCTTTAACACCGCCAGCAACAGAGATATCCACACCCAGGTTCAGACCGGATACCAGACCCAGGTCAGCGAAAGGAGTTTGACCAGCAGCTTGCTGATCCAAACCAGTATGAACACCAATGATGTGCGCGCCCAACTTGGCAACTTCTTGCGTACGCTTAGCCTTGTCAGCTACGTTGATCAGGTCGACTTGAGCTTTCTTGCCATATTTGTTGGCAACGTCAATCACACCCTTGATAGTGCCGATATCAGCAGTACCCAGCACGGTAACGATGTCGGCACCGGCCTTGTAGAATGGTTCAGCTTCATAGAAGCCAGCATCCATGGTCTTCAGATCTACCAGGATTTTGTTGTTCGGGAACTTTGCACGCAGGGTTTCCAGCAGTTTGATACCGTTGTACTTGATGCATGGTGTACCAATCTCAAGAATATCAACGTGTGGTGCAACAGTCGTAGCAAGTGCTACTGTTTGATCGAAATCCAATGAATCTAATGCCATTTGAACTAATGGTTTTGCCACGATGCTTCCTCCGCTTAATTACAGAATTATGATGTACTGACCGCGCTATAATACATTTTTTCCAAGCTTTAAGGGAAGTCATCGCGGACTATTCTCTTAATTTTCTGAAAAATCAATACAGTAGATAGCAGAAATTACCGTCAGATAATCAGTTTTACAGCCTTAAACTTATTTTAGAATCTCTGTCAGGGCCTGAATCAAGGCCATGCTCTGGTCGTCAGTGCCAATGGTGATACGCAGGAACCGTGAAATCCGCTCCGGTTTGCTGAAATGCCTGACAATGATATTGCGCTCGCGCAAACGACTGGACAATTTTGCACCATCGCAAGTAGCGTGGCGTGCAAATATGAAGTTGGCTGCTGAAGGCAACACTTCAAAATTCAATGCCTCCAATGCAAGCACCAACTTTTCGCGCGTGACAATGACCTTGCGGCAGCTTTCCTCAAAATAGGCTTTATCTTCAATCGCCGCTACCGCACCACTGATTGCGAACCTATCGAGTGGATAAGAGTTGAAACTGTCTTTCACCCTATTTAGGGCCTCAATCAAGGCACTATGTCCAATAGCATAACCCACTCGCAATCCAGCCAAGGATCTGGCTTTGGATAAAGTGTGGGTGACCAGCAGATTAGGATACCGCCCTACCAGACCAACCGCAGACTCACCACCAAAATCCACATAGGCTTCATCAACCACCACAACGGATTCAGTATTCGCCTGTAGCAAACGTTCAATTTCACTCAGCGGCAACAGGCGGCCAGTAGGTGCATTGGGATTGGGGAAAATAATACCGCCGTTTGGACGCAGGTAATCATCCACATGGATTTCAAACCCTGCACTCAAAGGAATAGCCTGATAGGCAATTTCATATAGCCTGCAATAAACCGGATAGAAACTATAGGTGATATCAGGGAACAAAATAGGTTGATCATGCTTGAGCAGCGCATTGAACGCATGTGCCAGCACTTCGTCAGAGCCGTTCCCAACAAATACCTGTGCGGTGTCCACGCCATAAAACTCAGCCACTGCATGGCGTAAACGATCAGAACTCGGATCAGGATACAACCGTAAAGTATCCGCTGCCTCTGCCTGCAATGCCTGTAGCACCTTGGGGCTGGGGCCATAAGGGTTTTCGTTGGTATTGAGCTTGATCAGATTGCTGATCTTGGGTTGCTCGCCCGGCACATAGGGTGTCAACTCGTGAACAATAGGACTCCAGAATTTGCTCAAGATCAGCCTTTCAAGCGGAACTCAGCCGAACGGGCGTGAGCTTGCAAGCCCTCGCCATAAGCCAGGGTAGAAGCAATGCGGCCTAATTTCTGCGCACCCTCTGCTGATACCATGATCAGACTGGAACGCTTCTGGAAATCATAGACACCCAAGGGCGAGGAGAAGCGTGCAGTGCGTGAAGTCGGCAGCACATGATTTGGGCCTGCACAGTAATCACCCAAGGCTTCACAAGTATCCCTGCCCATGAAAATGGCACCCGCATGACGGATTTTCTTGCTGAATGCCAATGGGTCTTCCACCGATAATTCCAAATGCTCAGGGGCGATGTAATTGGCAATCTCGGCAGCCTGTTCCAGATCGTTGACCTTGATCAGGGCACCACGGTTTTGCAGCGAAGTTGTGATAATGTCCTTGCGCGGCATTTCTTCCACCAGGCGGTCTATGCTTTCCTTGACTGCGTCCAGGAAAGCGGCATCCGGCGACAATAGAATGGCCTGCGCCAATTCATCATGTTCTGCCTGGGAGAACAGATCCATCGCTACCCAGTCAGGGTTGGTCTTGCCGTCACAAATCACCAGAATCTCGGAAGGGCCAGCCACCATGTCTATACCCACCACGCCAAAGACGCGGCGCTTGGCAGCTGCCACATAGGCATTACCCGGCCCGACTATCTTGTCAACCTGCGGTACGGTCTGTGTACCATATGCAAGTGCGCCAACTGCCTGTGCACCGCCAATGCAAAACACGCGATCAACGCCGCAGACAGCCGCCGCAGCCAATACCAGCTGGTTTTTCTCGCCGCCCGGGGTAGGTACCACCATGATCAGCTCTGCCACACCTGCCACTTTGGCTGGAATTGCATTCATGAGTACTGATGAAGGATAGGCTGCCTTACCGCCAGGTACATACAAACCCACGCGATCCAATGCGGTCACCTGCTGGCCAAGCAATGTCCCATCAGCTTCGGTATAGGTCCATGACGACATCAGTTGCTTTTCGTGATAATCCCGTACGCGCTGCGCAGCCTGCTGTAGTGCCTCACGCTGAACTGCAGGCAGCCCATCAAGTGCTGCCTTGAGTTCGGTATGGCTGATCTCCAACTCAGACAAATCACCAGCTTCAAGGCGGTCAAAGCGCTTCGTATACTCTAATACTGCTTCGTCGCCACGCTGTTTTACATTGCGCAGTATGTCAGCAACGACAGTGTCGATCTTGTCGTCCTGTGCAGTTTCGAATGCCAGCAACCCTTTCAAGTCACTATCGAAACTTGCATCACTTGTAGAAAAACGTCTGATATTCATCATTTCAACCTGGATTAATTATTGGCAGCGACCACTTGTGCAAATGCATCCATGATCGGCTGCAAGCTTTCGCGTTTGAGTTTGAGAGACGCCTGGTTCACCACCAGTCGCGAGCTGATGTCGGTAACTTCTTCCACGGCCTTGAGATTATTGGCCCGCAGGGTTCCGCCAGTACTGACCAAGTCGACAATCGCGTCAGCCAGGCCCACCAAGGGTCCCAGCTCCATGGAGCCGTACAGTTTGATCAGATCCACATGCATTCCCTTGGCAGCAAAGTGCTCACGCGCGGTCTTGACATACTTGGTCACGACCTTGAGGCGCGCACCACGACGGATCGAGCCAAAATAGTCAAAGTCCTCCCGCACAGCCACCATCATGCGGCATCGTGCAATCTTGAGGTCCAGGGGCTGGTACAGGCCTTCGCCACCATGCTCGTCCAATACATCCTTGCCAGCAATGCCAAGATCGGCAGCGCCATATTGCACATAAGTCGGCACGTCAGTAGCCCGAACAATGATCAAGCGCACATCCGGGCGATTGGTCGACAATATCAGTTTACGGGATGCTTCTGGATCTTCAAGTGCAGTAATGCCTGCAGCCGCCAACAGCGGCGTGGTTTCTTCAAAGATGCGACCCTTGGAGAGGGCGATTGTAATCATTGCTGTCTTTCTTGCGATTTAGGGCAGCCTTTGCTGCACATTATTTCACGCGCTGAATGCGCGCGCCCAGCTGGCTCAATTTATCTTCTATGCGCTCATAGCCGCGGTCCAGGTGATAGATTCGCTCAATCACGGTCTCGCCCCTTGCCACCAACGCTGCCAACACCAAGCTTGCCGAAGCCCGCAGGTCCGTCGCCATGACGGTAGCCCCTTCCAGAAATTCAACACCGCGCACAATCGCCGTATTGCCTTCCACTTCGATATTGGCACCCAGACGTTGCATTTCCTGCACATGCATAAAACGATTTTCAAAAATGGTTTCAGTCACCGTAGCCACTGCATCCGCCACGGTATTGAGCGCCATGAACTGTGCCTGCATATCGGTAGGAAAGGCAGGATGAGGTGCAGTCCGCACACTGACGGATTTCAAGTTGCCCTTTCCCTGAAGGACACCAATGCTGTTGAGGGAAATACTTGTGTCATCATGGGCAACTGTTGCACCCGTTTCTCGCAACTTATCAATCACGGCGTCAAGCAGTTCAGCACGTACATGCTGCAACCGTATATTGCCACCTGTCATGGCTGCAGCCACCAAGTAAGTACCCGCTTCTATGCGATCACAGACTACATCATGATACGCTCCGCTGAGGCTAGGAACTCCTTTGATTGTAATGACATCCGACCCAGCCCCTTCAATCTGGGCGCCCATCTTGATTAGGCATTCAGCCAGATCAACCACTTCCGGTTCCTTGGCAGCATTTTCAAGGGTGGTAGTGCCCTCGGCCAGCGCAGCAGCCATCATGAGGTTTTCTGTACCCGTCACGGTCACCATGTCCATGAAGATGCGGGCCCCCTTGAGCTTGTCTACCCTGGCTTCAATATAGCCATGCTCTATGTGAATCTCCGCGCCCATCGCCTGCAAGCCCTTGATATGCAGATCAACTGGGCGAGAACCGATGGCACAGCCACCAGGCAAGGAAACACGCGCATGCCCAAAACGTGCCAGCAAAGGCCCCAATACCAGTATGGAAGCACGCATGGTCTTCACCATGTCATAAGGCGCCTCATGGGTATGGATATCACTGGCATCCAGTGTCAACTGATTCTGCCCCTCACGATTTACCCTGATCCCCATATGCTCAAGCAGCTTGAGCATGGTAGCAATATCGTGCAAATCGGGAACATTACCCAGTTTCAACGGTGCTTCGGTCAAAAGGCCGGCACAAAGTATAGGCAATGCTGCATTCTTTGCCCCGGAAATGCGCACTTCACCATTTAAAGGGATGCCGCCCTGAATGACTAGTGTATCCACGTATCAGGCCACGGCTTCCTGCAGCAGCTTCTGCAATTCGCCCTGCTGGTACAGATCACGCATAATGTCGGCGCCGCCGATAAACTCACCCTTGATATAGAGCTGTGGGATAGTGGGCCAATTGGCATAGATTTTGATGCCATCACGAATGGCTGGATCGGCCAGCACATCAATCGCGGTAAAGTCATTGACGCCGCTAGCCTGCAGAATCTGCACGGCCAGGCCGGAAAAACCGCACTGCGGAAATTTTGGGCTGCCCTTCATATATAAGACAACCGGGTTACTTGTCACTTGGCTCTTGATAAGTTCTTGGGTATCCATAGTTCTATCCTTTGCTATCTGTTAATTCTTTGATTCAGTCTGTACTAAAGCGTGTTATTGAGCTTGCCCCATGCTTCCGGCGTGAAGGTCCGCATGGACAAGGCATGAATCTCCTCGCGCATGCGATCTCCCAGCGCCTGGTAAACCAACTGATGCTGTTGCACCATGTTTTTACCGACAAACAACGGGCTCACCACAATTGCTTCAAAATGCTGGCCATCATCTCCCAGCACCTGCACGTGCTCACAGGCCAAGCCTTGCGTTATATAATTTTTTAAGTCCTGAGCGCTTACCAAGATTAGCCTCGCAATTTATAGCCGAATTTCAGCATTCGTAAAGTCACCAATGATAGGGCAAAAAAGCATGCCAAAACAACGCCAAGGCTGATGAATGGAGAAATATCCCCGGCACCAAAAAAACCGTAGCGGAACCCGTCTATCATGTAAAAAAACGGATTGAGATGTGACACTTGCTGCCAAAAAGGCGGCAGCGAATGTATAGAGTAAAACACGCCAGAAAGGAATGACAGCGGCATAATGACAAAATTCTGGAATGCCGCCATCTGGTCAAACTTCTCCGCCCATATCCCGGCAATAATGCCAAAAGTGCCCATCAAGGCACTCCCCAGCAGTGCAAAGACAAGAATCCAGCCCGGGTGCGCAAGCGGCAAATCAACAAAGAATATCGCCACTAGATAAATACATGCTCCCACCACCATACCGCGAATAATTGATGCAGCAAGGAAAGCCAGGAAAAACTGCAGGTAGGAAATGGGAGTCAACATCACAAAAATAATATTGCCCATCACCTTGGACTGGATCAGGCTGGAGGAGCTATTTGCAAATGAATTCTGCAATAGCGACATCATGATCAACCCGGGAATCAGGAAGGCGGTATAACCCACACCAGGATATACCTGTACCTTATCCTGCAGCACATGCGAGAAGATCAGCAAATAAAGCAGCGCTGTCATCACAGGCGCCGCTACGGTTTGAAATCCCACACGCCAGAAACGGAGCAACTCTTTCTTGAACAGAGTCCAGGGGCCACGCATACGGCTGTTGATCAAATCCACCACCCCTATCCCACCAGATCCACAAAAACATCCTCAAGATCGGCTTCTACTAATTGCAAATCTTCAATAGCCACGCTTGCCAGCCTAAGTTCAGCCAGAATGTACTCAAGCTGGGCAACCTCACTCAATGCCAGGATATAGAAATGGTCATGCTGGTCACGCACCAGGGGTTGCAAGCTGAGAGGCAAAGCATTATCCAGTTTCAACTGCAGCTTTTTGCCTGGAAGACGGTTAAGCAGGTTTCTAGTACTGTCCAATGCCACAATCTGCCCCAGCTTCATCATGGCGATGCGACTGCATAATGTTTCGGCTTCCTCGAGATAATGTGTAGTGAGGATGATCGTGTGGCCTTCACGGTTCAACCTGCGGATAAAGTCCCACATGGTCTGGCGCAACTCGACATCAACACCGGCAGTCGGTTCATCCAGCACGATTACTGGTGGCTTGTGCGCCAGCGCCTGGGCAATCAGCGCACGCCGCTTCATGCCGCCAGATAGCCGACGCATATTGGTATGCGCTTTATCAGTGAGCCCCAGGGATTCAATTACCTCATCCACCCAGGCATCATTCTCCCGGCCACGACCAAAATATCCGGCCTGGAAACGCAGCATTTCCCTGACATTAAAGAAAGGATCGAACACCAACTCTTGTGGCACCACGCCCAAGGCGTGCCGCGCTTGCAAATATTGAGTATTCACGTCAAACCCCATCACTTGCAGATGCCCACTGGTTGGTCGCAACAACCCTGCCAGGAGATTGATCAAGGTAGACTTTCCAGCGCCATTAGGCCCCAGCAATGCAAAGAACTCTCCCTGCTCTATGCGCAGGTCTATTCCTTTCAGCGCATGTAAATCGCCAAAATGCTTGTGGACCTGTTGAATGTCGATTGCGGGGATCATAGAGTGAAGGTTGGGGAAAATCCCCGGAAATTCAATGACTGGCCTGGGGGATCAGGTCAAGCACACCATACATTGTTGCCAGGCTGGCAAGATTGGCAGGCAGATTGACGATGGACAAGGTTGCCTGCCCAGTTTGCGCATGCCTCAACCATTCAAAAATCAGGCTTAGGGCCACGGTATCCACTTCCTGCACATTCGCAAGATCAATTTCCAGCGCGCCAGACATGTTCAATGCCCTGCTTTCTGCAAGCAAGGCATCAACCTGGGCAATTGTCATGTCTCCACTGACTAGCCAGCGGTCACCTTGTTGTTGAATTTGAGCCAAGTTAATCTTCGCTTTACTTATTTGTTGGCATCACGGTTCTTGGCAGCCAACTTCTGGATCAGGCCATCCAAGCCACCCTGGCGGATTTCGTTATTGAACTGGCCACGATAGTTGGTTACCAGGCTGACACCTTCAATCGTAATGTCATAAACTTTCCAGCTATCACCACTCTTTTCAAGGCTGTAGTCAACCGCCACTGGCTGGCCGCCTGGTTGCAGGATCTGCGTCTTCACCTTGACATCCGTTTCATCAGACTGGGCCCTGAACGGCTTGTATTCAATCGTCTGGTTGCGGTATTTGGATAATGCAGTCGCGTAGGTACGAAGCAACAGGCTACGGAATTCTTGCTGGAATGCTTCCTTCTGTTCAGGGCTGGCTTTGGACCAGGCCTTGCCCAACACCAACCGCGAGACGCGGTCAAAATTGAAGTTCGGCAGGATCTTTTCTTCAGCAAGCGCAAAAATTTTGCTCTGGTTACCGGCCTGAATATCCTTATCCTTTTTCACCACTGCCAATACATCTTCTGCAGTACTTTTCACCAGCGCATCCGGTGCAACTTCTGCTGCAGCCACACCAGCAAAAGCCACCAGGGCAAGGGCCAAGAACCATTTACATATTTTGTTCATGCTTATTCTGCCTCTTTAGTATCGTTAGTTTCAGATGCCTTGCTATAGAGGAACTGGCTAATCATTTTCTCCAGAACCACGGCATCCTGTGTCTTGCTGAACTTATCGCCGTCCTGCAACATCTTGTCGTCGCCACCAGCCTCAAGGCCAATGTATTGCTCGCCAAGCAAACCGGCGGTATAGATATTGGCAAACGTATCCTTGGGAAAAGGATAACGCTTATCCACCTTGACAGTCACCAGTGCTTCATAAGTGTTGGTATCGAACTTGATGTTATCTACACGTCCCACAACAACACCCGCACTTTTAACAGGCGCACGTGGCTTCAGACTGCCAATATTCTCAAAAGCTCCCGTCACACTATAAGTTTCACCCAAAGTGGCACTGTTGAAATTCCCGACTTTCAAGGCCAGGCCAAACAATGCAGCCGCACCTGCCGCTGCAAACACGCCTACCCAAAGATCAATTGTTGTGCGTTCCATCTTTTCTCCAGTGTGTTGCGTTTACGCAACAATCATGAACGAAGTCATTACAAAATCCAGGCCCAACACCGCCAGTGAAGAATTCACTACTGTCCGCGTTGTGGCACGACTGACACCCTCCGCAGTTGGCGGGGCATCAAAACCTTCAAACAGGGCAATCAAGGTGCAAGCCACACCAAATACAACACTCTTGATTACCCCATTGAGAATATCTTCCCTGAAATCAACACTAGCCTGCATCTGTGACCAGAAAGCACCAGAATCAACCCCGATCAAGGGCACCGCTACCATATAGCCGCCCAGCACCCCTACCATTGAAAACAAGGCCGCCAGCAGAGGCATGGACAGCACACCAGCCCAGAACCGCGGTGCCACCACGCGGGCAATGGGGCTCACGGCCATCATTTCCATGGCCGACAACTGCTCGGTCGCTTTCATCAAGCCAATTTCGGCAGTAATTGCCGTGCCAGCACGCCCGGCAAAAAGCAAGGCCGTCACGACAGGCCCTAGCTCACGCACCAGGGACAAAGCCACCAGCACGCCAATCGCTTCTGAAGAACCATAACGTTGCAAGGTGTTATAGCCCTGCAATGCCAATACCATCCCCACAAAGAATGCAGAAACCAAAATAATGATCAATGACAATACACCGGTAAAATAAATCTCGCGTATGGTCAAATGCAAACGGCGAAAACTCTCACCGGAGTAAATCAGGATGTAAGCAAAAAAACGGAGGCCGGAGCCAAAACGCCACAAGCGGTCAATAATGCGATGGCCTATCCCACCCAACATCCCAGCCAGCGCACTAAACATTGCCACTCCTCAAGATATCCTGCCTGTAATCAGGGGCTGCATAATGGAATGGCACCGGACCATCTACTTCCCCATGCACAAACTGGTGCACAAACGGCAATTCAGACTTGCGCAAATCATCCGGCGTGCCTTCGGCAGCTACCACGCCATTGGCTACAAAATAAACGTAATCGGCAAACGCAAACACTTCCTCGACATCGTGCGTAACGATGATGGAGGTCGCACCCAGCGCATCATTGAGATTACGGATCAGGTTACAGATCACCGCCATGGAAATCGGATCAAGCCCGGCAAATGGCTCGTCATACATGATAATGGCAGGATCTAATGCCACTGCGCGTGCCAGGGCAACGCGCCGTGCCATCCCGCCGGAAAGCTCCGTGGCCTTCAAGTTGCGCGCACCGCGCAAACCCACTGCATTCAGCTTCATCATCACCAGGTCGCGAATCATGGACTCAGGCAGGTCGGTGTGCTCCCGCATGGGAAAAGCGACATTTTCATATACCGAAAGATCAGTAAACAGTGCACCCTGCTGGAACAGCATGCCCATTTTCCGCCGCAATGCATGCAAGCCTGCACGGTCCTGCTCATGCACTACCTGCCCGGCAACGCGCACTTTGCCCGAGACGGGCTTGAGCTGCCCGCCAATCAGGCGCAACAGCGTGGTCTTGCCACTACCGCTACCGCCCATGATGGCCACCACCTTGCCACGAGGGAACACCATATTGATGCCCTTGTGCAACAGCCGGTTTTTATAGCCAAAGGATAGATTGTCAATTTCGACGATGTTGTCGCTCATAATCACCGCTTTCTGATCAGCGGGCTATTTTAAAGCAAAAGCGCACGAAGGCATAACCTGAAAAGTAAAAGCCCGCAAAGAGCGGGCTTTTAAGCAACACCATTAACACCTAAAATGCCATACAAACATTATATGCATCCGCATCCACAATTACTCCATTGCCAGTGCCAGTACTTGGAACCCATGTGGTATTAGTTGAATATGCGCGTACAGATCCAGTACTTGTATCACCATCATCAAGGGTAAGATCTATTTGCTTGGCAAATCTGCCGAGAATCCCTGCTGAACATATCACATAACCACCATTCATCCGTGTTGGAGTAGTAGGTAAATTTGTAGCACCTGTAACACTTTGTATGCCTATTCTTCCACCGTCTGCATTTTTAGGAACAAACGCTATTACCTCGTCCGCCGTATTGCCTAGGGTAGTAGGACCTGGCGCAAATCCAGCCAGCCTAACATGCTGCCAAAATAATATGGACTCATCAGATGCTGTCGATGAATCCCAATTGCCATTAATTATCCCATTCCCTGCATTCGTCCCAGATGGATTGGTAGCCGTTTCTCCAATGTGATTCCTTGCAGCGGCATCATCCCCTGGCAGAGCACGGAATTTATCCTGATATCCATAGACATACACCTGAACATTTTTAAAATCTGCTGCAAGACTTTTTGCTTTAGCACTATTAATCAGCTCCTGCCCTTTCAGCACACCACCCAACAGCAAGCCGATAATCACTAGGACTATCGCAAGCTCGATCAGCGTAAAGCCGGATTGTTTTTTCATTATGTTATCCTTGCGCGGAAAGACGCTTTATCGCATCTTCACAAAATAGGTTGGTACAAGATATGCAACTCTCATGCCAAGTCAGATCAGCCTGAAATTGTCAGCATAACCAGCAGTAGCGCAGCTTTGTGGCATATTTTCAGCAGTTAAGGCAATTGCCGAGACTTCCTCCCGGTGTTGAGATTTCATCTAAAATGACAAGATTACGACATATCCCTTTGGATTTTTGAGCTTACATGGCCAACCTCAGCAGTCAACTTTTCCATTACCGACCCAGCCAGTCCACTTTGCAGCAATGGATGCTGGGGCTGATGTTGTTGCTATTTCATGGTGTGCTGCTCTGGGGGTTTGACGATCCACTGCAAAAAGCCCTGTTGCTCAGCCATTACGGCGTGTTCCTGATCTGGCAGCCTATTTGGCAGACCAAGGAAAAGCTCTCACCCCAGGCCATCATCCTTTTTGTAGCAGGCGGGCTGCTCCTGACGCTATTCGTCAATTGGTGGCTGATTGCTTTCTGGCTGTCTGCCATGTTTGGGCTGCTGGGAGGACGCATTTTCTCGACTACGGCACGCGCGTCACGCATGAGCTATCTGCTTGCTGCCACCTACTTGCTTTCCGTACTGTTGCTGTGGGTGATCCCGCGCCTGCTCGACGCTTCTGCCGACCTGGTAGTAGCAGAGTTCTTCATGCAATACTTGTTGCCAATATTGCCTTTGTCAATCTTGTTTCTAAGGGTGAAACAAGAAACACACCAGCATGCGCCCATCCTGGATTTTTTCTATACGCTGCTGCTGTTCCTGCTCTCCGTCACCTTGATCCTGGGCATCTTCACCATTGAGCGATCCAGCGAGGTGGAGTATGCAGAAGTGGTTGTCAGGGTCGTGTTCGGCCTGGCCGCTACATTGCTCATTGCCAGCTGGCTGTGGAATCCACGCGCGGGCTTCAGCGGCATAGGCCAGCTATTATCCCGGTATCTACTGAGTGTTGGCCTGCCCTTTGAACGCTGGATCAAGAATATTGCCGAGCTGGCAGAGCGGGAAACCAGCCCCAGGGAATTTATGCAAGCCGCCATGACCGAGGTGGAAACCTTGCCCTGGGTTGCCGGTGGAAAATGGGAAACCGAAGAAGACCAGGGCGAATTCGGCATCCAAGCCGCCTATAAGGCGGATCTGGACTTTCATGACTTTCACCTGACACTGTACAGCCGCTGGCCCTTGACGCCAGCACTGACCATCCATATCAAGCTGCTGACCCAGATACTTGGCGAGTTTCACGAAGCCAAACGACGTGAAGAAGCCTTGCTTCAAAATACATACATGCAAGCCATTTATGAAACTGGCGCACGTCTGACGCATGATATGAAAAATATCGTGCAGTCCATGAGCGCATTGTGCAGCGCGGCAGAGCAAACAAGCGATGAGGATAATGAAAGGCTGGTAGCACTGATACGCCGCCAGCTTCCTCTGCTCAACCAGCGCCTGGCGCTGACACTGGACAAGCTGGGGGCTCCGCGTAATGAAAAAACCCGTATGCTGCCGTTGGCCGAGTGGTGGGAGAATTTACAACAACGCTACGCAGAGACCCGGGTTTCATTCTCATCCAACCCTGATATTGCCGACATTGAGATTGATAGTGAGGTTTGGGATAGTGTAGTGGATAACCTGCTGCAAAACGCCATCGCCAAAGCCCAGCATGAACCAGAGATCATTATCCATGCCCACCTGAAAAACGATCATTTGGCTTGGGTAGAAATATCCGATAACGGCAGCCCAATGCCACAAGAAATTGCGGACAACCTGTTCAGGAAACGCATCAGGTCGGAAGGTGGGCTGGGAATAGGCCTCTACCAGGCAGGACGCCAGGCTCAACAGGCAGGATACCAACTCGGACTAGTGCATAACACCCAGGGCAATGTAAGTTTTCGGCTTGAATGTAAAGAGTAGCTATACTAAAAAACATAAAGGGCGGTGATCAACCGCCCTTTTCTACTTAAGCTTAGCTTCCGCAGCTGTTATAGCTCACCGTAAGAATGTAGGCCCGACAGGAACATATTCACCCCCAGGAAGGCGAAGGTCGTGACAATCAGTCCAATCAAGGCCCACCATGCCAGAACCGGACCTCGCAGGCCTTTCACCAACCTTAAATGCAGCCACGCCGCATAGTTGAGCCAGACAATCAGGGCCCAGGTTTCCTTCGGGTCCCATGACCAGTAGCCGCCCCAAGCCTCAGCCGCCCACATTGCGCCCAGTATGGTGGCAATGGTAAAAAAGGCAAACCCGACAGAAATTGCCTTGTACATCAGGTCATCCAGCACATCCAGGCTGGGCAGGCGGGAAGCCAGGATGCCACGATCAGCCAGCAGGTAGGCTGCCCCTACCATCGCAGCCAGCGAGAATGTGCCATAGCCGATAAAGTTGGCCGGCACATGTATCTTCATCCAGTAGGATTGCAATGCGGGGACCAATGGCTGGATTTCATAGGCCTGACGATCAAAGGTATACCAGAGGATAAACCCAACAGCAGCATTGATCACCAGCAGCACAAACCCGCCAAGCTGCCTGGTTGCATATTTTCCTTCATAGTAAAGGTACGCCAGCGCGGTAATCAGGCAAAACAGGATGAAGACTTCATAAAGATTACTGATAGGAATGTGGCCCACATCGGGCGCAATCAGGTATGACTCATACCAACGTACCATCAGGCCTACAAAGCCCATCACCACGGCAGACCAGACAAAGCTGGAGGCAACCTTGCCTGCGAATATAGAACGCGAAAACAAGGCAAGCCAATAAGTCAGCATGGCCAGTACAAACAATACGTTCATCCACATGACAGCGGACTGGCTGGAAATGAGGTATTTTAGGAGAAACACCTGGTTAACACTGGCCTGATCCCCGCTGTAGAGATTAATGGAAAACAGGCTGATGGCCGCAATCACCAGCAATAAGGCCCGCATAGGCTTCCATTGCCAGCCCAGCCAACTGAACAAGGCGACAGCGCCAAACAGGAAGCCAACCTCATATGCATCCATGAAGCTGCCATATTGCTGGAATGCAAATACAGCTCCAGCAAGCAATACCAACGCATACAACCAGTCCGGCAGGCTCAGGCGCTTTAACAATGGTTCTGGAACATCATCCATATAGGCAATCTTCATCATCGACCTCGATTACTTTGATTAATTACAGTATTTCAAAGATGCTGGTTTTCCAGCAAACGCGCCAGCTTTTCACGATAGCTTGCAAATTCCATCTCGAAATCGCGATTCTTGCGGTTTGCCGACATGGCAAACAACACACGGTGCGTATCAGGCTTGACCAGCAACCAGATACGACGTTCACGGATATAGATCATGGCAAAGATGCCCAGCACCAGTAATACCGAACCTGAGTAAACAAGCGTTTTACCAGGAGAGCGCGTCAATTGCAGCCCGCTGGACTGCCTGTGGTCAAAACCGACAGGCTGCAGGTAGAGCGGGGCACCGTAATAAAAAGTATCGCTCATGGCATGCAGGCTATCCTCAATAAATGGTTGCAGTGCGTCGCTCATGGTCGCTGGCGGCAGCCTGGCACGCTCACGGCTGATGGCATATGCCTCCATGGCTGCGGAAGTCACCACCTTGAGGTAAGCCTGTGCAGCACCGGCTCTCTGGGCTTCTGGCACGGCAGCATCAATCATCTCTGCCACCTTGCCAAAACCGCCCTGGCCAAATGCCCGCAGCAAATGCATGACGCTGTCCGCAAATTTATTGTGCATATCAGCATCCACCTCCCCATGGCCAGACAGGGCAACCTTGGAAACACGGCGCACAATCTCCGGATACAACGACTGGTCAAACATCGCGGCCCTGAAATTCATGTACCCATCAATACTGTCATCTTCATCCGCAGGGATGCGCAGATAACGATAAGTATCCTGCTGCATGGCACGCACGCCAGACATGAAATAACGGCGCCCATCCAGCAACATCGGATTCATGTAATTCACATATTCATGTGCCTGCCCTTGGGCATCCCTCACCTTGAAGGTCACGTTGGGGCCTACATTGCGCGGCTTGCCCTTGCCGTCCGTCGAAAGATTCAGGATATTGAACATCCTGAAATCCATGAGCTCGACACTCAAGGGGCTATCGCCACCGCTGACGGTGTATTTGTTGAAGACATTGCCATTGAAAGGCATGGCATCAGCATGGCTGCCAAGGATATTCCATACCTTGAAATCCAGCCTGGAACCACCATCGCCAAAATCAGACTGGTAAATGGCAACACCCTTGTAAATCAAGGGATGATTCACCTTGATCGTGGCCATGATCGGATCTTTGACATCAGGATCAATGATCATGATGTCGCTTTCAAAAGACTTGGGCTGACCCGTCTCGTAATGCTGGATGCGGAAAGCTTTCAGCGCAACACTGAACGGCAGCTCCTGCACCAGATAACCATCCTTCACCCGCATAAACGCAGCATTGGCCCCTGCGCCTTCCGGCAAGGTCATGTTGGCACGGAATGAAAGGTTGGAAGGCGACAGGCGACTCTCGGCCGGCACGTCCTTTTCTGCAATGTCCCTGGTCTCGATTTTGGTGTATCCGAATAGCTCTTGCAGCTTCAAGGGGACATTGCCGTCAATAAGGCCGCCGATGCATATCATGACAATCGCAGCATGGGTCAGGATATACCCCAGCCGCTGATAGCTACCAGCCTTGGCGGCAAACAAACAGCCACCATCTTCCTGCTCCACTGTCTTGAAGCGGAAACCTTGAACTTTAAGGAACTCCACCAAGCGGGACTGCGTCTCCTCAGTAGAATAAGGCGCATGGTATTCATGTTGATGACTGAAACTACGCAAGGAGTTTTCCTTGGCATTTTCACGGAATGCGCGCAACTCCCGCAGCATAATGGGCGAATTACGATAGATACAAAGAGAGGTAGACAGCACCAGGAAAACCAGGATTATCAGAAACCACACACTGTGGTATACGTCGTAAAGTCCAAGGAATTCAAAGAACTCGAACCAGAACTGGCCAAACTGCACAATGTAGTTGGTATAAGGCTCATTTTGCTTGAGCACTGTGCCAATGATGGAGGCAATACCCAAAACAACAAGCACGCTTACTGCAAAGCGCATTGAGCTTAGAAGCTCATAAAGCCGTTGACTGCTGGACTGGACGGGTTTCAAAACTGGGCCATTCAAAAATTTGTGATAGGACAATTTCGCCTGAGTTTGGTTGCAAAACGCCCTGCATACAAAAAGTTAAGGGCGGCATTAGTGCCACCCTTAACGCTTCATCTCGGAGTTTGGTTGTCAGGCCTGGCTATTTTTTACTTCAGACCCTGAATATAAGCCGCTACTGCAGCAATATCATCGTCAGTCATCTTGGCAGATACCATGCGCATCATTTTTGCGGCATCATTCTTACGTTGGCCGTCACGGAATGCTTTGACCTGGGTATCTGTATAAGTGGCATGCTGGCCGGCAAGCCGTGGAAAGCCTGGAGCAAGGCCCTGTCCATTAGTGCCATGACATGAAGCACAGGCAGGCACACCTGAACCGGGGATACCACCCTGATAAATCTTCTCACCCACCGATCCTGCGGCGTTACCGGCCGCAGCCCCCACTTTGGGAGCCTGTTGTGAGAAATATTGCGACACCGCGGCCATGTCTTCATCGCTCAGTGTAGCCACAATTCCCATCATCACGGGACTCATGCGTACATTGGCCTTGATATTCTTCAACTGCTTTTCCAGATATTCAGGATGCTGCCCGGCAATCTTGGGGAACATGGGTACCATGCTGTTGCCATCGGCACCGTGACAGCTGCCGCAGATCTGCGCCGACGCAGGGGCCTTGTTGACTGCTTCTGCGGCGTCAGCCTCATCTTCCGCGTGGGAAGCTGCACCTATTACCATTATCATGATGCTAACGACCAGCACCGCAAATTTACGCAAACCCATAAAGACTCCTAGTTCATGCATACTACGTCAAAACGTAGGGTCGCATTTTATATAAAAACCCTACTTCGTGGTAGTATTTTTCCCTTTTCCAATTATGGTCGTATAACTCCATGCCCTTGTTTCAAAATGCCACTTTTTACATTTCGGCGCACAACCTCAGCGACCTGCCCCCGCCAGCCGGGGTTGAAGTAGCATTCGCCGGGCGCTCCAATGCCGGAAAATCCAGCGCACTGAACACATTGGCAAACCATAATCGGCTAGCCTATGTAAGTAAGCAACCTGGCCGCACGCAGCTGATCAACTTCTTCAGCCTGGGTAATGACCGCTTTCTGGTCGACCTGCCAGGCTATGGATATGCCAAAGTCCCGGAAGCCATGCGCAAGCATTGGCAAATGACCTTGGCTAACTATCTGAGTCATCGCTCCACCATTGCCGGTTTGGTGTTGGTGATGGATTGCCGCCATCCACTGACACCTCTGGACCGGCAAATGCTGGACTGGTTCGGCCCAAGCGGCCGGCCTATCCACATATTGCTGACAAAATCGGACAAGCTTTCCCGTCAGGCAGCCAACCAGACATTGCAGAAAGTCAGGAAAGAACTGAATGAAACCTGGGGCAACTGCACTATCCAGCTATTCTCCAGCCTGAAGAAACAGGGTGTGGAGGAGGCCGAAGGCATTATTGGACAATGGCTATTTACGCCTGAAGAGAATATCCCAGACACCATGGCCTAGCTTGATGCCCCGGTTTTCAAACTTGGTCAGCGGGCGATAATCCGGCTTGGGTGCATAGTCATTTGCTGTATTTTCCAGCAAGGGCTCATTTTGCAATACCTCTAGCACCCATTCCGCGTACTCCTGCCAGTCGGTGGCCACATGGATGTAAGCGCCTGCTTTCAGCTTGCTGCACAATAGCTTTACAAATCCTGCCTGGACCAGGCGACGCTTGTGATGGCGCTTTTTATGCCAGGGATCGGGGAAGAAGATATGCACGCCATCCAGGCTGCCGTCCGCAATCATATGGTTGAGCACCTCTACAGCATCATGCTGGATAATGCGCAAATTCTTGAGATCCAACTCACCGATCTGTTTCAGCAAACTCCCGACACCAGGAGCATGCACTTCCACCCCAAGAAAATCACGCTCTGGCTGGCCCTGGGCAATTTTTGCCGTACTCTCCCCCATGCCAAAGCCAATTTCAAGAATTTTCAGGCTATCCACACGGCCAAAAGCGGCATTGATATCGAGCACTTCAGGGCGGTACTCTATCCCGAATGCAGGCTTAAGGGTTTCAAGGGCACGTTGCTGGCCGTCCGTCAAACGACCTTGTCTTAGCACATAGCTTCTGATCGGCCGCTTTGACAGTTCGGTTTTATCACTGTCCATTTGCACACTTTGCTCGTCCATACTCTGCATTCAATGACTAAAAAAACGGGATTATAGACTATTGCATTCAGGCAAATTCATAAGGTATGCACGCGATTCCCACAGACAAATCCAAGCAAATCCCCTGGGATGCCCTTACCCAGCGCAATCACCTTGAACAACTCTCCCATTTCAGCAGGAGACAGCAGCTTTTGTGCCTGGCCAGCCAAGGGGGCGTAACTGACAATGTTTTCTGGCGAGACGCGCATCAATATCTGCGTGATACCACAATTGATCAGGAATTGGGCCTGCCCGCAATACCCATGCACACTCAAGCCGCTGGCAACGCCAGCTTCGGCTATTGCCGTAAAGTCCACATGGGCGGTAATGTCCTGCAATCCGGGATATAGAAAAGGATTCTGGTGGGCATAATGCCGGTAATGGCACATCAGGGTGCCTTGGCTACGTTGGGGGTGGTAATACTCTGCACGGGAAAAACCATAGTCTATGAACAACAATACGCCCCGCTCCAGCATCCTGCCAAGACTGCCTATCAATCCCTGTGCGGCCAGGCAAATTTCAGTCTGGTATCCATCAGCCAGCGCCAGGCTTGCAACAGCGTCATGAAGCTCCCCCGCGGCCAGGGGCTTGGATGAAAAATCCAGCCCTCCCCCTTCTTTCATCACCACACCCAGCTCCTGCAGTCCACCGTTGCTATGTTGCACCAGACTGACAGGCAGGGCATCGAGCACTTCATTGCCCAATACAATACCCGTGAAACTTTCAGGCAATTGATCCAGCCATTGCAAACACTGGAAGACTGCAGCCGGCAACACCATGCCCAAATACTGTTGCTGGACCTGCCGCAAATGCGCACTAACCTCCAATATCAGGTACTGCTCTGGCAACCGCCTTGAATCCGCCAACTCCTGTAATAGCGCAGCAGCAAGCCTGCCACTGCCAGCCCCCAGCTCCAGTATGGAACCCTTGGTTTCCTGTAATACTTGTGCAACCTGTTGCGCCAGGGTCTGGGCAAACAAAGGAGAAATTTCCGGCGCCGTGACAAAATCGCCCGCCGCCCCGAATTTCTTCGCCCCGCCACTGTAATAGCCCAGGCCGGGACTATAGAGTGCAAGATTCATGTAACTGACAAAATCCAGCCAGCCACCTGCGGCATGTATTTGATGATGAATATGTTGTGTGAGTTGTCGGCTATGCGCCAAAGCGTCCTGATCTGGCACAGGTAATGAAGTGATGTCCATGGATTGCATTATAATGCTTCGTTATTCTGCAAGCTTCAGACTCTTTGGGACAAACGTGGATTCCACTCTGGAAAACAAGGTCATACTGATCACCGGTGGCGCCAAGCGCGTGGGCGCGGCCATCTGCCGCCTGCTGCATGCTAGCGGTGCCAACCTGATGATTCACTATCGCAGCTCCAAGGGTGAGGCACGCACCTTGCAATCAGAACTCAACCTGAAGCGCCCCAACTCGGTGGCCATTATCCAGGGCGACCTGCTGAAGCTGAGCGTGTTACCGACACTGATACAGGAAACCGTCTCTCATTTCGGCCGGCTGGATGCCCTGATCAACAATGCGTCCAGTTATTACCCCACAGAACTCGGCTCCATTGGAGCCGATGAATGGGAAGACCTGATAGGCCCCAACCTGAAGGCACCGTTGTTTCTTTCCCAGGCAGCGGCACCAGAATTGAAGAAAAACCGCGGCAGCATCATCAATATCACCGACATGCACGTGGAACGCCCCAAGAAAAGTTACATCGTTTACAGCGTAGCCAAGGCTGGCCTGGTGACCCTGACCAAATCACTGGCCCACGAGCTTGCCCCAGATGTGCGCGTCAATGCGGTTGCCCCTGGACCAGTACTCTGGCCCGAGGACAACCCGCAGTTCGATGAAGTTTATCGACAACGCGTGATTTCACAAACATTGCTCAAGCGCATAGGCGAAGGTGACGATGTTGCCAAGGCTGTACGCTTCCTGCTTCAGGATGCCCCCTTCATTACCGGCCATGTCATTGCCGTTGACGGCGGGCGTTCACTCAATCTTTAAGAACTACCCAATCATGATCAAACATTACCCAGATACCGCATCAAACAGCTTCCTGAAGCTGCGCAACAGCCTCATCAGCGCCACCGGCAAAGCCATTGGCGACTACAACATGATAGAAGAAGGGGATACCGTACTCGTCTGCATGAGTGGCGGCAAAGACTCCTATACCATGCTCATGGTCCTGCTCGCCCTGCAAGAGCGCGCACCCATCAACTTCAAGCTGATCGCGATGAACCTGGACCAGAAACAACCAGGATTTCCCGAGCACATCCTCCCTGCCTACCTGAAGCAGCTGGGGGTGGAACACCGCATTGTGGAAGCTGATACCTATTCCATCGTCAAGGAAAAGATACCTGAAGGCAAAACCACCTGCTCACTCTGTTCGCGCCTGCGTCGTGGCATCATCTACCGCACGGCCCAGGAGCTGGGTGCGAACAAGATCGCACTTGGTCACCATCGGGACGACATCGTGGAAACGCTGTTCCTCAATATGTTCTTTGGCGCAAAAATGAAGGCCATGCCGCCCAAGCTCGCCACCAACAAGGGAGAGTTCCAGGTAATACGCCCACTGGCATATTGTTCCGAAAGGGACATTGCCAGCTATGCGCGCAGCATGGAGTTCCCTATCATTCCTTGCGATCTGTGCGGTTCTCAGGAGAATCTGCAACGGCAGAAGGTCAAGGACATGCTGCAGGCCTGGGAGCGCGAGCAGCCTGGCCGCGTCAACAATATTTTCCGGGCGATCACCAATGTGGAACCTTCCCACCTTGCCGATACTGATCTATATGACTTCAAGAACATGACCCAAACCAAGCTGGAAGACGAAGACCCCTTGTTTGGCGATATAGACAAAGAGAACAACCCGGCACTGACGCTTGCCACCAGCGAAGGTACCCGGATAGAGTTCAAGCGCAATATCGCCTGAAATACGGGACTACCGCCCAATTGGCCTGATTGGCAATGCCAGAGCCGGAATTCAGGCGATATGGATTGGGTTTTGCCTGAAGAGTTTCCGAAAAAATTGCGCGGCAAGCACCTAAATTTACAGAGCTTTCTTGTGTAGCGCGCAATTTACTCTTATCATCTGCCGCTCCGCATCCCACAAATCGTGTGTCCATGTCAAAACTGCTGATCGTTGAATCGCCATCCAAAGCCAAGACCCTGAAGAAATATCTGGGCAAGGATTTTGAGGTTCTAGCCTCATATGGACACGTACGCGACCTCATCCCCAAAACAGGTGCTGTTGATACCGAGAATGACTTTGCAATGAAATATGAAGTCATCGACCGCAACTCCAAGCATGTGGATGCAATTGCCAAGGCAGTCAAAACAGCAGATGCCATTTATCTCGCAACCGACCCGGACCGCGAAGGTGAAGCGATTTCATGGCATATTGCCGAAATCCTGAAAAGCAAGAAGCTGATCAAGGATAAGCTGCTGAAGCGCGTAGTGTTCCATGAGATCACCAAGAATGCGGTACAGAATGCGATAGACGATCCGCGCGACATTTCCATGCCGCTGGTCAATGCCCAGCAGGCGCGTCGTGCGCTGGACTACCTGGTAGGTTTCAACCTGTCGCCATTGCTCTGGAAGAAAATCCGCCGCGGCCTCTCCGCGGGACGCGTGCAAAGCCCGGCCCTGCGCCTGATTGTAGAGCGCGAGCTGGAAATCGAGGCTTTCAAGAGCCAGGAATACTGGACCATCCACCTTGAGTCACTGAAGCACCAGCATGCATTTGACGCACGCCTGGTGCAGCTTGACGGCCAGAAGGTGGAGCAATTCACCATCACAAACCATGACCAGCAACAGGAAATCGTCGGCAAGCTGCTGCTTGCCAGCGCCGGCAAGACCACGGTCACCCGTGTTGAGAAAAAGCAACGCAGCCGCAGCCCAGCCGCGCCCTTCACCACATCGACCCTGCAGCAGGAATCTGTGCGAAAACTGGGCTTCACCACCAGCCGCACCATGCGCGTGGCACAACAGTTGTATGAAGGGATCGATATCGGCAGCGGCACCACCGGCCTGATTACCTATATGCGTACCGACAGCTTCAGCTTGGCGGCCGAGGCCGTGATGCAGATCCGCGACTATATCAAGAAGAATTTTGCAGCTGACTACCTGCCCAAGTCGCCCATCATGTACAAGACCAAGGCCAAGAACGCGCAAGAAGCCCACGAAGCAATCCGCCCTACCGATATCTCGCGCACACCAGCCAGCCTGCATGCATTCCTCACGCCAGAGCAGTTCAATCTTTACGAAATGATATGGAAGCGCGCACTGGCATGCCAGATGACACAGGCCAAATTTGACGCGGTCAGCGTTGATCTCGCTATCGGCACCGAAGCCAACCTGTTCCGCGCAACAGGCCAGACACTGGTGTTTCCCGGCTTCATTGCTGTGTATATGGAAGGTGTGGACGACGAGGAGGAGGAAGGCGAAAGCAAGTTGCCCCACCTGGAAACCGGCGAAGTCTTGGCCGTACAGAAAATATTTGGCGACCAGCATTTTACCGAGCCACCGCCGCGCTACTCCGAAGCCAGCCTTGTAAAGGCGCTGGAAGAATACGGTATAGGCCGGCCCTCGACATATGCCAGCATTATTTCCACATTGCAGGACCGCGAGTATGTGCTGCTGGACAAGAAGCGTTTCACACCGACCGACGTAGGCCGCGTAGTAAACAAGTTCCTGACCGAACACTTCACCCGTTATGTCGACTACGGTTTTACTGCCAACCTCGAGAATGAGTTGGACGATATCGCTGAAGGCGAACGCGAATGGATACCCGTACTGAATGAGTTCTGGCAGGGATTCAACAATCAGATTATAGAAAAAAGCAATGTAGAGCGCCCTGGTGTTGAAGTGCTGGACGAAGCCTGCCCCAAGTGCGGCAAGCCACTTCATTCCCGTCTTGGCCGCTTTGGCAAATTCATCGGCTGTTCAGGCTATCCGGAATGCGATTACATCCGTAACACATCAAGTACTGCCGCACCCAGCTCGGAGCCGGTGGTGATTGGACAGGATACCGAAAGCGGCAAGGATATCCTCTTGCTCAGCGGCCCTTACGGCCCTTACCTGCAAATCGGCTTGCCCGAGGAAGACAGCAAGAAGAAGCCCAAGCGTGTCAGCATTCCCAAGGAGATCGCGCCAGCCAATCTGGATCTAGAAATTGCGCGCAAGCTTATCGCCCTGCCACGCGACTTGGGCCAGCACCCTGAAACCGGGAAAAAGGTCGTTGCCAACATCGGGCGCTTCGGCCCTTACGTCAACCATGACGGCAAATTCAAGTCCATTCCGAAGAGCGACAGCGTATTTGATATCGATATGAACCGCGCCGTTGAGCTGCTGGCGCAGGCCAACTCTGGCCCCGCACCTATCCGCGAGCTGGGTGCGCATCCGACTTCGGAAGGCACGATAGCCATCTACTCCGGGCGCTACGGACCTTATGTACAGCATGGGGAAATCCGTGCAACCTTGTCCAAGAGCCAGGAACCCGAGAGCGTGACCATGGAGGAGGCGCTGGAACTCCTTGCCGCCAAGGCGGCGAAGGAAGCCCCGGCAAAAGGGAAGAAAACCCCTGCAAAGAAACCTGCTGCTGCCAAAAAAACGACTGCAAGCAAGACAGCAACAACTGCGAAGAAAGCACCGACAAAAAAACCGGCGGCCAGGAAAACTGCAGGCAAGAAATCCAGCAGCGAATAAAGGTCTTGGGATATTTCACCGAAATAATCAAACCAATAAAAAAGCGGCCTAGGCCGCTTTTTATTGGAGGTAACACCCAGAAACCGATCAACTCATGTGATGCAGGTTATTGCTACTTTCTATCCATTTGCGTATACGCTGGGCATCCCCTATGCGTGAACTCTTGCTGAAAGAATCCAGCAATACAATGATCAGTGGCTGACCGGCAATTTCGGCCTGCATGACCAGGCAACGGCCAGCCTCATTGATATAACCGGTTTTGGATAAACCAATGACCCAGTCACTGTTGCGCACCAATACATTGCTGTTGACGTAATTTAGCGGATTACGCATGCCATGAACTGGCACGGAATAGGCAGTGGAAGTTGAGACATGGCGAATTTCCGGGTACTGATAAGCTGCTCGTACCATTTTCACCAGATCCTCTGCAGTGGAAACATTCGAGCTGTTAAGGCCAGTGGGATCAGCAAAGCGGGTATGGAGCATGCCAAGCTGCAAAGCCTTTACATTCATTGCAGCAACAAAAGCATTCAAGCCGCCCGGATAGTTGCGCCCCAATGCCGAGGCAGCACGATTCTCGGATGCCATCAGCGCCAACTGCAACAATTCGGCACGGGAAAGGGAAGTACCTATGGTCATGCGTGAACTGGTGCCCTTCAGGGTATCCACATCATCGCGGGTAATCAGCAGCTTTTCATCCATATCCAGCCCGGCATCCAGCATTACCATCGCGGTCATGAGCTTTGTCACGGAAGCAATTGGCGTGGCCATGTCCGTGCTTTTGGCATAGAGCACTTCACCACTGTTCTGGTTAACAATCAAGGCCTTGGTCGAAGCGAGCTGGAGATTGCCATTTTCGTCCTTGAACACACCAGAACTGGGAGCAGATTTGGCAACTGCACTGTTGGAACGTATGGTACTGATGATACGGCCGCTTGCTTCGTTCTTCTTGGCAACGGCCGCCTTGGATTGTTTCTTGGCAACTACTTTTTTAGTCGCCTTGGCTTTATTGGAGGCGGATTTCTGCGGTTTTTTATCAGCCGCGTAAGCCAGCATAGGCGGCATGCATAAAGCCAGCACAGTCAATAGCAGTGTAATTTTACGAATCATGGCGCCCACCTCGCACAACAGTCGGAAAGAATAGTATATAAAAAAGTTTGATTTGTCATTAACATAGCATCGGATCTTTACAAACTTTCTTAATAGTTATAACAAAATATTCTTTCCCCCAACACCCAAGCCAGTTTATGAGAAAATAACCTCAACCTGATCATCATTAAGATTTTAAGCATATGAAAATTCCCGAGAACCTGCACTACACCGCCGAGCATTTGTGGATACGCCAGCAGGATGATGGCAGCTGGCTGGCTGGTATCACTGATTATGCACAGGACCTTCTGGGCGATATCGTTTATGTCGAGGCGCCTGTTGCCGGAACCAGCATCATTGCAGGCACGCCATGCGGACTGGTGGAGTCCGTCAAAACCGGTTCAGACCTGCATGCGCCGGCAAACGGCACCGTGGTGGCCATCAACGAGGTACTGCAAAGCACTCCCGAAGATATCAATGAAAAACCCTACGATGCCTGGATTTTCTCATTTACCGCAAACGATACTCCCAGCAACCTGCTCAATGCTGAACAGTACCGTGCCTTGCTAGGTTAAAGAGTCGCCAAGCTCCTGTTGCACCCTGGCACGCAAGCTGGCATTCAACTCCTGCTCCAGCCGTGCTTCCAGCTCCAGTGCAATATGCTGCAACTCTTGTTGTACCGCCTGCTTTACAGCATGTTGAACAAGCGGCTTCATGTCAGCCATGATCGCCTCCACCAGCTCGCTATTCGTCTGCAATAATTCCGGGCTGACCGCCACGAGAGTCTGATCATCCGGTAGAGGCTGGTCAGACTCGCCGCTATCCTGCTGACTGTCTTCCACCGGCAGGAATTTAATCTGGTGAGCCTGAATATCCTCATCCATGTTCATTTCAGTTTCTGAAATCAACCCTGGGTCACCATCCACCACCGACTGGAGTTCTTCGTCCTGATAAAAAGGAGCAAATAATTGCTCTATCTCCACCGGGCTAAAGGCCTCCTGGCCATCATAAATTTCGGTCAGTAAGGGGATATCATCTGCTGCCAGGGGTTCGGTTGGGGGATTCTCGTCCCTTGTTTCCACCTTGGGCCGGGTAAGCGCATTAATCCGGCTCAATACCAATGCCAGTTCGTCATTAGCCTGTTCACTCATGGGTGGACTCCTTTCACGGCAAGGCCGCTCCATTGGCGTCAAATGTCCTCAGTTCATACCCTCGATCCCGATAGAAGCGGAAACGTTCCCTTGCTGCTGCCTTGTCCGCTTCATCCAGGCCGACAATCTCGATTAAACGTCTGAAGCGGCTGAAAAATGGAGGATGCTGGCTATGCAGGTTAATCAGGATGTCATCGTGTGGCAGGGCCTCACTACGCCAGTCAATGATCAACGGTGTTTCTGCGGCCCGTGGATGCGTAGCGTGACAATGGGGCAAAAAGCCTATGGGCGGATTGCTCCAGAGAAAATTCCCCAATTGCTCCGCCGCTTGCTGCGAGGCAGTGTAAACCATCAGTCGCCGGCCCTTGCCAACCGCACGGCTACCAAGAGCGGCCACTTGAAGCGACTTGTTCTCCACATTGAAAAAAAATTCTACTCTGGTCATGAGCCTATTATTTCCCGGCGCGCTGCTTGAGGAATGCGGTCAACAAAGGTACCGGGCGTCCGGTTGAGCCTTTTTCCTTGCCGGACTTCCAGGCAGTGCCGGCGATGTCCAGGTGCGCCCAGTCATACTTCTTGGCAAAGCGAGACAGGAAGCAGGCGGCAGTAATACTGCCACCAGCACGACCTCCGATATTTCCCATGTCTGCAAAGTTGCTGTCCAACTGGCCTTGGTAATCGTCCCACAATGGCAATTGCCAGGCACGGTCTTGGGCCTCATTGCCTGCCTGCAGCAGTTCCTGCGCCAAACTGTCCTTGTTACTGAACAAACCACTAGCATGATGGCCCAGCGCAATCACGCAAGCGCCGGTCAAGGTCGCAATATCGACGACTGCCTGCGGTTCAAAGCGCTCTGCATAGGTCAATGCATCACACAAGATCAACCGGCCTTCAGCATCTGTATTGAGCACCTCTATTGTCTGGCCGGACATACTGGTCAATACATCGCCAGGGCGTGTGGCATTGCCGTCCGGCATGTTTTCGCAGGTGGGGATAATACCAACTACATTCAATGGAAGACCAAGTTCAGCAATGGTCTTGAAGGTGCCCAACACACTGGCTGCACCACACATGTCATACTTCATCTCATCCATATCGGCACCAGGCTTGAGTGAAATCCCACCGGTATCGAAAGTAATGCCCTTGCCTACCAGCACCACCGGTTTCTGGTTTTTCTTGCCTTTATTGTGCTGCAGCACGATCAGCTTGGGCGGTTGCACACTGCCTTTGGTCACCCCCAGGAAAGAGCCCATGCCGAGCTTTTCGATATCAGCCTGCTCCAGCACTTCCACCTGCAGCCCATGGCTCTTGCCCAATGCCTTGGCTTGTTCAGCCAGATAAGTTGGGGTGCAATAGTTAGGCGCAAGATTGCCCAAGTCCTTGCTGAAACTAACGCCTGAAGCCAAAGCCAGGCCTTGCTTGAGACCTGCTTCACCTGCTGCTACATCAGTGCGCTGAGCCACATGCACCTGCAATTTGGCAATGCCTTTCTTGCTATCAGCCGGCTTGCTCTTGAACCGGTCAAAACGGTAGACACTATCCTCGGCCACTTCCACCAATTGACACACGCGCCAGCTGACATCGTGCTTTTTCACCGCCACCTCGGCAAGGAATGTAGCGACATCACCGGATGCCAGGACACCCAGTGCCTTGATCGAGGCACGCACTGCCTGGCGGTAACTGCGCTCATTCAATTCGCGTTCTTTGCCCAGGCCCACCAACAGCACACGTTCAGCTGCAACGCCAGGAATGCTATGCAACAACAGTGTAGAGCCAGCCTTGCCATCTATGTCGCCACTACGCAGAATCGCACTCACATAACCATCGGATATACGGTCCAGAGATGCTGCCGCCTCGCTCAATTTGCGCGACTCGAAGATACCGACAACCACACAATCTTTGCGCTGTTTTTCCGGATTGCCGCTTTTTATGCTAAATTCCATTCCTGAATATCCTTCATGATTAAATGACTAAGCTGCTTGAATTATCCTGCGTTTTCGCTCTAAATCAACCTCAATTGCGGAATACAAACATCTCCAGCCCTCTAATATGCTCTTCAAACGCTCATTACTGCAAGAGCTAGTCAGCACAGCCATAGGCGGCTTTCTAGTGCTGTTCGGCATCGTGATTGCCCAACGCGTTGCCTACTACATTGGCGTAGCGGCAAAAGGCAGCCTGGCCAGTGATGCCATCAATACCTTGCTGGGCTTCAGCATGCTGAAGTTTTTACCCATGATGCTGTCGCTCACCCTTTTTCTTGCCGTGTTGCTGACATTATCCCGCTGGCACCGTGACAGCGAGATGGTAGTCTGGTTCAGCTCAGGCCAAGGCCTATCAAGCTGGATACGGCCTGTCCTCACATTCGGCCTGCCTGTCATACTGGTCATCGCCTTCCTCAGCCTGTTCGTCACCCCATGGGCCACCAACAAGGGCGCTGAATTCCGCGATCAATTGAAAAGCCGCGACGAGCTTGCTTCAATCAGCCCTGGCGTTTTCAAGGAATCGCGCCAGGCAGACCGCGTTTTTTTCGTTGAAAGCTTTGATGAGCTGGGCAACATCGTCAAGAATATCTTTGTGCAGTCCATGCAGCACCAGAAGCTGGGGATTATTGTCGCCGCACGGGGTCATAGGGAAACCGCTGAAAATAACGATAACTTTCTGGTCATGCAGAATGGCCGTCGTTATGAAGGTACGCCCAACACCGCTGAATATTCCATTACTGAATTCGAGCGTTATGCCATCCGCATCGAGCCTGCCGAGGTACAACAACAACCCCCGAATACCCAATCGAAAGCCAGCGTGGAACTATTAGCTGAAAACAGCCCGGACAACAATGCCGAACTGCAATGGCGCCTGGCCATCCCTATTTCAGCCTTTGTCCTCATCCTGCTGGCCATCCCGCTGAGCTTTGTCGATCCACGCTCGGGCCGATCTGCCAACCTCATGTTGGCGCTGTTGATCTATATTGTTTACAACAACCTGCTCAGCATCATGCAGGCATGGCTGGCACAAGGCAAGATTTCTCCCCTGGTGGGCCTCTGGCCTGTGCATGCATTTTTCCTGCTGCTTACTTTTTACATGTTTTACCGCAGATTGTTCCTGTTGCCCTTCATTCCCAGGTTGTGGCATAGGAATAAACCATGAAACTGCTCAATCGCTACCTCTCGCAGGAAATCATCTCCAGCATTATGCTGATCATGCTGGCTTTGCTGGGGATGTTCTCGTTCTTCGACCTGATTCAGGAGCTTGAAAGCATAGGCAAGGGCAGCTATGGAATCAGCAAGGTATTGCTGTTTGTGCTGCTGAGTGCACCGGGGCATGTCTACGAAGTAGTACCAGTCGCAGTGCTGGTAGGGACCATGTACGCCCTGGGGCAATTCTCGCGCTATTCGGAACTGATCATTTTGCGCGTTAGCGGGGTTTCCATCCGGAAAATTGCCGTTTCATTGCTCAAGGTCGGCCTGATCTTTGCCCTGCTGACATTTCTGGTAGGCGAACTGATCGCCCCGCTCAGCGAAAAGGCCGCCCAGCGGATCCGCATCCAGGCAACGGATTCTGTAGTCGCCCAGGATTTCCGCTCCGGCCTGTGGGTCAAGGATGGCAACAGCTTCGTGAACGTACAGGATGTAATGCCGGACAGCGGGCTCATGAACATCCATATTTATGAGTTTGACAATGAGTTCCGCCTGCGCACCATCAGCAATGCCAAGGACGGCCGCTTCGACGGCAAGAACTGGAATCTGGGCAATGTGACGCAGACTCATTTTGAAGACAAGAAGATACGTACCAGCTTCTTCCCCGATGCTACCTGGCAATCACTGATCCGCCCCGAACTGCTCAATGTCCTGCTCGTCGTTCCGGAAAAAATGTCGGCATGGAACCTGTATTTCTATATCAACCACCTGGCCAGCAATAAGCAGAAAACCTCACGCCATCAAATTGCTCTGTGGTCCAAGATGATCTATCCGCTGGCCTGCCTGGTGATGGTGATACTGGCGTTACCTTTCGGTTTCCTGCAACAACGTTCCGGCACCGCCAGCACCAAGATATTCGCAGGCATCATGCTGGGGATTGTCTATCAGGTATTGAATCGAGTGTTTGTGCACCTGGGCCTGCTGAACGACTGGTCACCGTTATTCAGTGCCGTCGTACCGACCTTGCTGTTTATGATGGCGGGGATATTCATGCTCTACTGGGTAGAGCGCCGCTAAACTGTAAGACGGAGATCCAATACAGTAATATCGGCTGCTTGATTGATCCCGCTCCCGCTCAATTATCCAAGTCATCAAACCCATCAATATCAGGGTTTTCGCGTCGCAAAGCTTCTCTTTTGGATTCCGGCAGGCTTTGGTATTGCTGCCATTTCTTGTGAATTTCAGCTTTCTTTTCCGGTGACAGCACGTTGAATTCCTGGTATTTCTTGCGCGCATTCTCACGTTCGTACGGCGTCATGCGGCTCCAATGATTCAACCGTCTCTGCACACGGCCCTGCTGATCGGGGGTCATCTTGGGATAATCACGTGCAATATCCAGCATCTTCTCGCGCTGCCAGGGACGCAATATATCCCATTCTGCTGCCAAGGGGGCCAGCACCTTGCGCTGGCTATCCGTTAATTGTGCCCAATCCGGCTCTTTGGATGTTGTTTCAGCTTGAGCATTGATGGCAAGCAAGAGCAGACCGACAACTATTGCTGCTCTAACCATGAGTAAAAACCTCTATCAAGATATGCCTCGGGGGGAAGTTCGGACGCCAGCAAAAAAGCATCTCCATGCTCTGCCATGCCATGTCCGGTTAATTGCTGAGTCAGCAGAAAAGCAAAGAATACGGCACTGCCAAGTGCTGCCAGGGACAACAGGCGCTGGTGATGACGCATGTATCCTCCCAAAGAGGCCACCAGGCTATGACCATCAGGAGTGGTCGTGCGTGCGTTTTCAAGCATCACCTGGACCGCCGCATGGCGTGCCTCGGCAAGCCTGGATGCCACTGTCGGCTCAAGTTCGTCAATGCCTGCATTGAGCAGCTCGACAATTTCTTTGGCTATCTTTTGTTCGTGATTCATCGCTCGACCCCCGCTTTCTCGAGCATCTGTTTACTAAATCCATATTTTTCGAGTGATGCCGCTAACGCATGAACAGCACGCGAACAATGTGTCTTGACGCTCCCCTCGGAGCATCCCATGGCTGCAGCCGTTTCCGCCACATCCATATCCTCCCAGTAACGCATAATAAATGCTTCTCGTTGACGGGTTGGCAAACTTTTTATGGCCTCTTCGATAATGGCAATGGTTTGCTGTCGTTCATATTGTACTTCCGGTTCATCATCCACATGATCCGTGACCATGGTTTCCAGCGGATCATGCTCTTCGTCATCACCATTTCCAACACCGAGTGATGACAGCAAGGTAGTCCATGCACCACGGATTTTCTGGCGACGCCAGTAATCCTTCATTGTATTTTGCAAAATGCGCTGGAACAACATTGGATACTCAGTGACAGGGCGCTGGCTATATTTTTCCGCCAGCTTCAGCATCGAATCCTGCACGATATCCATAGCTGCATGATCGTCACGCACGGCATAAGCCGTCTGCTTGAATGCACGACGCTCTACCTGCTTGAGAAAATCTGAAAGTTCCTGGATGCTTGCCATGTCGAAGTTCGACGCCGATGTTGATATTTAGTGCAGTACGAAAATGATAAAATTGACGTTTTTTTTGAGTATAGCAGGTTTGTTTTTTGTTCCGCCTGTAGCTTTTAGCTACAATCAGCAGTAATTCAAGGTTCCATCCCCTCTTAACAATATTTAGCTGACAAGGCATCATGGCAAAAATCCTGTTACTTGCAATTGCCTTCTGGTTATTGCTGACCATACTGAAACGCTACCGTAGCAACATGGACAAACCATCAGGCAAGCCTGCTGCAGACGCAGAGGACATGGTGCAATGTGCCTATTGCCATGTCCATTTGCCGAGAAGCGAAAGCATCAGCAGCGGCCACAATCAACAATATTGTTGTGAAGCCCATCGCAAACAGCATGAAAATACATAGCCTGATTGATACCGCCGGCCAACCGGAAAAGCAATTCTGGCGGCCAATGGCATTGTTTGGCGGGTACCGGATCATACTGTGCTGTATTTTCATCGCTTCCTATTTTCTGTTACAGGAAAGCAGGGTGTGGGCCAATTACAACGACACCTTATATTTAAGCGCCACGATTGCCTATCTGGTATTCAGTCTGCTTGCCATCGGCCTGATTATCCTGCGTACCCCGGGTTTCCAGGTACAACTTTCATTTCAAACACTGGCGGATATCGGTTTCATTATTGTCCTCATGTACGCCAGCGGCGGCATCAAGAGCGGACTGGGCTTGCTGTTAATCGTGACCATTGCGGCAGCAAGCTTGATCAGCCAGGGCAGACTGGCACTCTTTTATGCGGCCATCGCCAGTATCGGATTGTTGCTCGAGCAGTCCTACCAGATGTTGATGTGGAATGAGGATTTCGGTGATTATTCCCATGCAGTCATGCTCAGCCTCAGCTGCTTTGCAACTGCATGGCTGGCTTACAGTTTCAGCAAGCGCATCAGCCAGAATGAAATCCTGGCTTCACAACGCGGTATCGACCTGGAAAACCTGGCACAGGTCAACCAATTGATCACAGAGGAAATGGGCGACGGGGTACTGGTTGTTGACCCGGAGCTGGTATTACGCCACCGCAATCGCCAGGCAGATTTTCTGCTGGGTGCGCAAGGCGGTTCCCGCAACAACCAGCCGCTGGCCGAATATGCTCCCGAACTTGCTTCCCTGTTGCGCCATTGGCTGGAAAATCGACGCGGAACCAATTCCGCGGCGATCAAACTGAGTATAGAACAACGTGCCTTGCGCTTGAAATTGATGCCGGTGGGTGAAGACCATCGCCAGGGCACTGTCATCTTTATCGAAGACTGGAGCCAGCTCCAGACCCAGGCCCAGCAGCTCAAACTGGCAGCGCTTGGGCGCCTGACAGCCAATATTGCGCACGAAATCCGCAATCCGCTCAGCGCCATCAGCCATGCCACCCAATTGCTGCAGGAAGACGAATCCCATGACCCTGCGTCGGAGCGCATGCTGCAGATCATCAGCGATAACGTGCAGCGTATGGACCAGATGATCAAGGATGTACTGGAATTGAACCGGCGCGACAGAACGCGGCAACAGGATATCCCGCTGGCCGATTTTCTTCGCGAATTCCATGACCAGTTTTATCAGGTTGAGAAAATCCCCGCTCAAGGCTTTGTGCTTGATACTGCCGAGAGCGAGCCCACCATCCGCTTCGACCATCGACACCTGCATCAAATCCTGTGGAACCTGTGCCGCAATGGTTGGCGCCACAGCCGCCAAGACCATGGCAGCCTGACATTGGCACTACGTAGCGATACGGCAAACCGTCATCTGCAAATTGAAATCCAGGATGATGGCAACGGCATTTCACCCGCTGCCTTGCCTCACTTGTTTGAACCATTTTTCACGACGGAAAGTACCGGCACCGGGCTTGGGCTTTATATTGCCAGGGAACTGTGCGAAGCTAATGGGGCCACCATTGAGCATGTCCCGGCTGAGCACGGTTGCCTGTTTATCATTCACTTGAAGAGTACTGACGCTGCATGAGCAACACACCCACCTGTCTGGTTGTCGACGACGAAACCGATATCAGAGAATTAGTCGTGCTAACCCTGGAGCGTATGGAGATCCAGGCTGACAGCGCAGGCAGCCTGGCTGAAGCGAAACAGTTGCTGGAGCAACGAACATACTCTCTCTGCCTGACAGACATGCGCCTGCCAGATGGCAGCGGGCTGGACCTGGTCAAGTGTATCGCGCAATCCTATGCTGGCCTGCCGGTAGCCGTGATTACCGCTTACGGTAGTGCAGAGAATGCTGTATCCGCACTCAAGGCTGGTGCCTTCGACTATCTGACCAAGCCGATTTCACTAAAACAGCTGCGGCCATTGGTGCAATCAGCACTCAAACTGTCTGCATCAGACACCCCAGACAGCGACACCCTGACCATGATAGGCAATAGCGCACCCATCCAGCAGGTACGCACCATGATAGAAAAACTATCACGCAGTCAGGCACCGGTATATATCAGCGGTGAATCCGGCAGCGGCAAAGAGCTTGCTGCAAGACTGATCCACCGCAATAGCTCGCGCCGGGATGAACCTTTTATCGCGGTAAACTGTGGCGCCATCCCGGAAAATCTCATGGAAAGCGAGTTTTTTGGCCACAAGAAAGGCGCTTTCACTGGCGCTGTGCAGGATAAGGATGGCATGTTCCATGCTGCCAAGGGTGGCACATTATTCCTTGATGAAGTCGCGGACCTGCCATTGGCAATGCAAGTGAAGCTGCTGCGCGCCATCCAGGAGAAAAAAGTCCGCATGGTCGGCAGCACCCAGGAGGAAAGCGTGGATGTCCGCATCATCAGTGCCACCCACAAGAATCTGGGCGTGATGATGGAACGCGGTGAATTCCGCCAGGATCTCTACTATCGCTTAAATGTCATTGAGCTGAAAATGCCCTCCCTGCGTGACATGCAGCAAGATATTCCGCTGATGGTGGATGCGCTGCTGCAGAAGCACTGCCGCGAGCAAGGCTCTGCTGTGCCCGAGCTCTCGGCACAGGCCCAGCAGATATTACTCAAGCACAGCTTTCCAGGCAATATACGGGAACTGGAGAATGTGCTGGAACGTGCGCTCGCACTTTGCGACGGCAAAGTGATCACGCCTGAGGACTTACTACTGGATGGCAATGAAAAAACAATGACGACGCCAGAACACGATGAAGGCTTGCCATTGCCCGACTACCTGGAAACCATAGAGAAAAAAGCCATACTCAATGCATTGGAGAAATCCAACCAGAACAAAACGGCAGCCGCCAAGCTACTGGGGGTCAGTTTCAGAACTTTCCGCTATCGCCTGTCCAAACTGGGCCTCAGCAAAGACCCTTCCGACAAGGATGAAATGGATTAGGCCGGTCACCAACAGCCCGGAACAAACCATGCCGCAATACTCAATCGATCAGGATGGCGTCATCACAGGCGCAGACTTCACCAGTTCGCCAAACCATGATGCACGCCCTGAAGGCGCTACAATCTCAATGATCGTCATTCATAATATCAGCCTGCCACCAGGAGAATACGGCGGGCCCGGAATTACTGAGCTTTTCACCAACAAGCTTGACCCCGCCGCACACCCTTATTACGCCACCATTCACGAGCTGCGTGTTTCCGCACACTTCCTTATCCGCCGGGATGGTGCACTGCAACAATTCGTCCCTTGCGAAGCCCGGGCATGGCATGCGGGTGTCTCAACCTGGCAAGGCCAAGAACGCTGCAATGACTTTTCCATTGGCATTGAGCTTGAAGGTAGCGATTCTGAAGCTTTCACCCCGGCTCAATATATAGTGCTCACTGCACTGGCGGAAAGCTTGTGCAAACATTACCCCATCCGCGATATCGTTGGGCACTCAGACATTGCCCCGGGGAGAAAAACCGATCCTGGCCCTCATTTCGATTGGCAACGGCTGGCCCAGCTGAAAGCCTCAAGCGCACAAAATCCAACAAAATCAGTATAGACTCTTGAACTTTATTGAATACAGCATCATGCCTGCTTGTCCCAGGCCAGTCAGCGGAGGAGGCTGGCTGATGCTTCATCATGATTGGGAAAACTAGAATAAATGTCAGGTTATCGTCCATGGGCTCATGCCCTCATGCTCTTGCTGGCCCTGCTTGCCAGTGCATGCAGCAAGCAGGAAGACACTACCAAGAAAGCCCCTTTGCCATTGGTAAGTGTCACCACTGCAGCCACTACACGCCTTGAAATCCGTGAACAATCCATAGGGACTCTGGAGGGCATCATGGATCCGACAGTGGCGGCCGAAGTACCGGCTCGCGTACTGAAAATCCTGGCCAGGCCTGGCCAGGTCGTCAAAAAAGGTGAAGTGGTGGCATTGCTGGATCCGCAAGACTATACCTTGCAGCAAAATGAAGCAGAAAGCGAAGTCGCCCGCCTGGAAGCGTTGTTGCTCAATCAACAACGCAACGTGGAACGCAACCAGAAACTGGTAGAAAAGAACTTCATTTCGCAAAATGCACTGGATGACCTTGAAACACAGAGGTTGGCACTGAAGCGCCAACTGGAAGGCGCTCGCTCGCGCCTTGCCAGCATCACGCATAATGGCGGCAAGACACGTTTGCTTTCCCCTATTGACGGCAAGGTAGAGAAACAAATCGTTTCCCCCGGTGATTACGTCAAGGTAGGCGACCCCATACTTCAAATCATTAGTAATCAACGCTTGCGTGCCCACTTGCCATTCCCAGAAAACCTTGCTGCCAAAATCAGGCCAGGGCTGAAAGTCCGGCTGAGTACGCCAACATCTGACGAAGAAGCTGAAGGCATACTGCGCGAATTCAAGCCTGTGATAGGCAGCACCAATCGTGCAATTGACATCCTGGTCGATATCGTGGACCAACCAGGCTGGCAATCTGGTGCCAGCGTGACAGGCAATATCATCCTGGGCCAATATGACAACGCGGTCGTCGTCCCTGAGCAAAGCGTCGTGCTACGGCCCGCGGGGGAAGTGGTATACGTGATTGCCGATGACATAGCAGAGCAGCGTATCGTCAAGACTGGCATCTATCAGGATGGCAATATCCAGATACTGGAAGGGCTGAAAGGAGGGGAAACAGTGGCAGTTGACGGGGCCGCCTTCCTGACTGACAAAATACGGGTACAGGTCCAGAACCAGCCTGAGCAGGCTCAGCCATGACCCTGTCTGAAATATCAATCAAGCGCCATGTATTGGCATGGATGGTGTCTGGCCTGCTGGTGTTGCTTGGCATCATCAGCTACCAGCGCATCGGGGTGGATCGCCTGCCCTACATTGAATTCCCGATCATATCCATCACCACGACATTGCAGGGTGCAAACCCGGATATCATTGATGCAAGCATAACCAGCATTATCGAATCCTCGGTCAATACTACTCCCGGGATTGAGCATATCCAGTCAGCATCTTCTCCAGGCGTATCGGTCATCACCATTACTTTCAGCCTGGAAAAAAACATTGATGTTGCCTATAACGAGGTGCAATCCAAAGTTAACCAGGTATTGCGCCGACTGCCTGATGATGCCGATCCTCCGCAAGTACAGAAAGTAGAAACCAATGCCCAGCCAATCATGTGGCTCGCATTGCGCGGAGACCGTACAACGCAACAAATTAATCTTTATGGCTTCAATGTCCTAAAGAAGAAACTTGAAACGATCAACGGCATTGGCGAGGTACGCCTGGGTGGACGCCGTGACCGCACTATTCGGGTCAATGTCCTGCCGGAACGTATGGCCGCCTATGGTCTCGCTGCAACCGACCTGCTCGATGCCTTCAACCGCGAACATGTACAACTCCCAGGCGGCTTCCTGGTAGGTAACCATTCCGAATACCTCATGAAGCTTGACCTTGAGTTTCATAATCTGCGCGACCTGGCAGAGATGGTAGTGAGTTACCGGGACGGTGCCGCCATCAAACTTAAAGATGTAGCCGAGCTTGAAGACGGAGTCGCCGATTACCGCCAGCTTGCACGCTACAAGAGTGAGTCTGCTGTTGGACTCGGTATTGTCAAGGTTGCCAATGCCAATACCGTGGCCATTATTGACGAAGTCATACGTAGGCTGGATAGCGATATCCGTCCCAACCTCCCTCCGGGCATGACTCTGGATATCTCGACCAATGACGCCCTGTACATTCAGGAAATCGTGCATGCCCTGCAAGAGCACTTGGTTGAAGGCACATTGCTGGCAGCGTTGATCGTCTGGCTATTTCTGCGTTCGGTGAGGTCTACCCTGATTATTGCCACAGCAATCCCGGTATCCCTGCTGGGGGCAATTGCGGTAATGTACTTTTCAGGCTTCACCTTCAACACCATGACCCTGTTGGCCCTGCTATTGCTGATTGGTGTGGTGGTGGATGATGCCATCGTAGTGCTGGAGAACATCCACCGCCATTTAAGCATGCGGCAGAATGAGGGCCAACCACCTGGCGTCATTGCGCGGGCTGCCGCAATTTCCGGCAGCCGAGAAGTGGCGTTTGCCGTCATTGCAGCCACTTTCTCTCTGGTATGTATTTTTGCACCTGTCATTTTTATGGACGGAGTCATCGGCAAGTTCTTCAAATCATTCGCCGTTGTCGTCACCTTTGGCGTCCTCGTCTCCTTGATGGTGTCACTGACCCTCACTCCCATGCTGTGTTCGCGCTACCTCAGGGCCGAAGAAGCACAAGGTCGTTTCTACCTATGGCTAGATCGCCTATTCAAAGCCATGGACAAGCGCTATGGCCGATTATTGGTCTGGACCCTGAGCCACCGCTGGAAAGTCATGTTGTTTACCCTGCTCATTGTGGTGACAAGCGGGTTTTTCTTTGGCAAGGTACAGAAGGAGTTCCTGCCTGATGCAGATGAAGGCCGCTTCATGATCTCGTTCCGCACGCCCCTGGGTTCGAGCCTGGAATATACCAACAGCCGCCTGGAGTTGATGGAAACCGTGATGCGCCGTTACGACTCCGAGATTGCCAGCTACTTCAGTACAATTGGCGTGGGCGCACAAGGCCAGGTGAACAAGGGGACTGTCAGCCTCCGTCTGCATGATAGGCGTGACAGGCGCATGAGCCAGCAGGAACTGATCCGGGTATTACGCGCCGAAATCGACCAGATCCCAGGCCTGCGTGCCTTCCCTGTGCCGATAGCGATTGTAGGGGGGCAACGTTCAGAAAAACTGCAATTCAATATCACGGGTCAAAACCTTGAACAGGTAAGCCAGCTTGGCAAGACCATGCAACGCAAGCTGAGTGACACACCTGGCATCGGCAAGGTAGACCTCGACCTTGACCTCGACCTGCCACAGCTGACCATGAAAATTGATCGCGTGCGGGCCGCCAGCCTCGGACTCTCCGCCACCGACCTCGCAACTGCGCTCAATTTATATACTGGGGGTATTGATGTTGCCGATTTCAACGACGAGCCCGGCGACGGTCAACGCTACGATATCCGCCTCAAGGCCAAGGAAGGCAGCCTGGAGAATCCTGAAGACCTGAAGAAAATCTACCTGCGCAGTGCCACTGGTGAGCTCATACGACTGGATAGTGTTGCCGAGTTCAAGCAAACCCTGGGAGCAGCAGTGATTGGCCGGTTTGACTTGCAATATGCAGCAAGCCTCTATTCCAATCCCGCCATGCCGCTAGGCGACGCCATCAATCTTGTGTACCAATATGCCACCGATATCCTGCCGCCAGGTTATACCTTGAACCTGACCGGACAAGCGGAAGAAATGCAGAAAACTGTCAAGAGCATGGTGTTCGCGTTCGGCCTGGCGCTTGTCCTGCTTTATATGGTGCTGGCAAGTCAGTTCAACTCATTCCTGCAACCCCTGATCATCATGCTTGCCCAACCGCTGGCGATTATCGGTGGCGTCTTCGCATTATGGCTGACCGGCCATTCGCTCAATATCTTTTCAATGATTGGCCTGATACTGTTGATAGGCTTGGTTGCCAAGAATTCCATCCTGCTAATCGACCTCACCAATCAATTACGTGAGCAGGGTAAAGAAGTTGATGAAGCGCTACGTGAAGCCTGCCCGATCCGGTTGCGTCCCGTGCTGATGACTTCGCTCACGATTATCCTGGCATTGCTGCCGGCTGCATTTGGACTGGGGGCTGGTACCGAGACCAATGGACCTTTATCAGTGGCGGTGATTGGAGGGATGATTTCCTCCACTTTGCTCACGCTGGTGGTCGTACCGGCGGCATATTCCTTGATCATGCGCACAGTGGACCAGCGCACCTGATTGAAACGAACCTCGGACCAAGGCGCTAACACATGCTAGCGCCTTTTTTATCGCCAATGTTTCATCAATGCTATCTAAATGATTAATTACAATGAAATTTACTCTTTTGTAAATCACTGTAAAAGTAGGCTTTTCTTAGTCCCATCACCCAGGTTCTGACACGTAACTGTCATATTCGCCACCAATAATGACTTTATTGCAACGCGCCCCATCGCTGCAATATTCAATATCTGGAGAGAAAAGAATGAAGTTGTTCCGTGTGTTACCAATCGCATTGATGTTAGCCAGTACGGCTGCAATGGCAGACTCAACTGATGACATTCTGGAAATGCTCATCAACAAAGGAGTGCTGACCAAAGAAGAAGTCAGCAAAATTGCAGAACGCCGCAAAAGCGAGAAACTGGCGGATGAAGAAAGCCACAAATCCGATATTCGCCCGGTCTTCAAGGATGGCATTCGCCTGGAATCTGCGGACAAATTCCAATCGATTGGCTTCAACGGCCGCATTCAGGCTGACTATCGCCATTTCGACAAAAATGCCGCTGAAAGCGCCGATACCTTCGATGTCCGTCGAGCTTTCATGACCATGCAAGGCCGTTACTACAAATATTACGATTTCAACATCACGGCCGATTTTGCCAATGTCTCTAACAGCAGTCACCTCGACGAGGCCTATTTCGGTATCAACTGGTGGGATAGTGCACGTTTTCGTTTCGGCCAGTTCAAGATGCCGTTCGGCATGGAGCAGGATACCAGCGATATCTTCACCGAATTCCAGGAACGCGCCCTGCTAGATGTCCTGACCCCGGGCAAGGAGCGTGGCGCCATGGTATTCGGCAACCCGACCAAAGGCGTATTCTATGGCCTCGCCACTTCCACCGGCCGTGGCAAGAACATCAACAACACGGACAACCATGTGGATGGCCTGGATATCATTGGCCGCGCTACTGTCAACTTCGCACAACTCATGGGCAACAAGGATGCTGTATATCACCTGGGAGCGGGGTTCTCCCGTGGAGACCTCTCACCTAACCAGGTCGCTGCGCCGACTGCTCGCACCGAGGCTCGTGGCGTTTCCTTCTTTAATCCAACTACCTTCACACATGACAATAGCGATGACCTGACCCGCACCCGTTATGGCATTGAGGTGGCAGTAGCCCAAGGCCCAGTCAAGATCCAGTCTGAATGGATGAAACACAACTACGAAGGCAAGACCAGCCTGCATCAGGACTTCGACAAGGACATCAAAGCCTGGTACGCCGCCGTGAGCTGGCTGGTCACTGGCGAACATTTTGCTGACAGCTACGGCAACATGGGCTTGTTTGGTCGCATCAACCCCAAGCAGAATTTTGATATGGCAACAGGCCATGGTACCGGTGCCGTGCTTTTGAGTCTGCGCTACTCTGACTTTGACGGCAGCGACTTCGCTCCTGGTTCCGGCCCGGCAGGTTCTGGCGACGTAGCGGCAGGCACTGCTACTGGCGCGCATGCCTGGACCGCGGGCGTGCAATGGATATTGAACCCGAACACCCGCTTCGTGCTGGACTATGTGACTACCCGCTTCACTGGTGGCCTGGCAAGCTACACAAGCTCCAATACAGGCGCCGCCGGCACTGCAGATTCGGAAAAAGCGCTGACTGCACGCGCCCAGTTCGATTTCTAAACTGTTCGGAAGTATGAACCAACAAAAAGGGCAGCGTTTGCTGCCCTTTTTTATATCAACATGCAGCCAAGCCGGCTGCATAGACATCGTTACTTAACGGTAACGGTACCGCGCATCATGGTTGCATGACCAGGGAAGGAACAGAAGAATGTGTACTTCTCACCTGCAGCCAGCTTGCTAACGTCAACCTTGGCGCTGTCTTTCTCACCGCCGCCAACCAGTTTGGTGTGAGCAATAACGCGAGCATCACCAGCCTTAACGAAGTTGCCCGCTTCACCAGCAGCAACACCGTCATTCATGACTGCCTTGAAATCTGCAGTCTTGGTGATCACTAGGTTGTGGCCCATGACGTTCTTAGGCAAGGAGCCTGTGTGCTTCAAGTTGACTGTGAAGTCTTTACAGCTTTTCTCAATATCAATGTTCTTGGTGTTGAACTGCATAGCATCATTGGCCTCAACATCAACAGAACAGCCAGCTGCCAGTACAGAACCTGAGAATAATGAAGCAAACAACAGAGCTACGATTTTGCTGGATTTCATAATTACTTCCCTCATCTAATTAGGCAATATTGCCTGTGTTATAGAACTTCTCTTTTCATTACTACTACACAAACTACCGCTTTTGGTCTTTTATGCCCCCACGTTTTGCTGCGGCATGGGAGCATTTGCTTATTATCCCAAATTTCAATTGAGAAAGATTATCAATTAAATTTCTCTTTCTTTCCAGTGTCACTTGCACTTTAATTAACGCATGGTTAAACAAGCGGATGACAGCAGGCGCTAATTTTATACAAAATCATCGGCTTGAAACAGCTCCCGGTTCAGAAGTTTTTACAATCTCCTGCACAATCAGGCTGCCCACCATATCGCCTTCGACATTGACTGCAGTCCTCAACGTATCAAGCAAGCGGTCTATGGGCAATAAAATGGCAATCGCCTCTGCCGGCAAACCAACCGACTGCAACACCATCACCATGGTCACCATCCCAGCGCTGGGAATACCGGGCGCGCCCACCGAAGCAATCATCGCCATGAAAAAAACTATGAGTTGCTGTGCCAGATTAAGTTCAACCCCGACCAGGTTGGCAATGAAGAGCGCCGCCGACGCCTCATACAATGCGGTTCCATCCATATTGACTGTGGCGCCAAGGGGGACGACAAACCCGGCAATCTCGCGCCGTACATGCAGATGCTTTTCGGTACAGCGCAGGGTGACTGGCAGGGTGGCTGAACTGGAACTGGTGGCAAATGCGGTAACCAGCGCCTCTCTCGCGCCTTTCCAGAACTGCCAGGGGGTCACCCTCGTGATCACATATAAAATTGAAGGCAGGATAATCACGCCATGCACCAGCGTGATACCGATGACTACGGCCATGAACTTGCCCATGCTGGCGAACAAGGTCACGTCCTGCGTGGCCACCAGCTTGACCAGCAAGGCCATGATGCCGAATGGCGCCAGGCGCATGATCCATCCGACAATCATCATCACAAGATCAAATGCTTCCTGCATGAGCACGAGGAAATTGCGATAGCGGCTGCCGCCGATCACCAGCGCAATACCGACAAACAGGGCAAAAATGACCACGGCTAACACATTGCTTTGCGCTAGCGAAGTAAAAGGATTCTGGAACAGGCCAAGAATGAAATGCGAGAAAAACTCCCCCACGGTAAGCTTCTCGGCATGAAAATCTTTCATGGCTTCTGCAAACATGCCGAGATGCATGCCGGCACCCGGGCTGAAAATATTGGTGGCCACCAGCGCCAGCAATACGGCAATTGCCATGGAGATGCTGAAGAACACCAGGGTAGAGACCCAGACCCTGTGCATCTGCTTGTGCTCTTGCAGATTGGCGACGCCCACCACGATGGAGGTGAACAGCAAAGGTACTAGTACCATTTTCAACAGGCCGACGAATATGCCTCCGGCAATCGTGCTTGCATAGAAGCCGGCTTCGCGGACGCTGGAATCTGCATCCAGCCCGCCAAGCAGTAACCCCAGCAATACCCCAAACAAGGCTCCTAGCAATATTTGTGTATTCAGGCTGGGGAATTTCATTCTACTTTTCCTTAAGCGACATGTTCAAAAACGGCCGCAAAAAAACCATCGGTCTGATGCAGATGTGGCAGCAGTTTCAGATATTTTCCAGTATTGAGCTCAATCTGCTGCTGGGCGAGAATCTCGCTGGCATCCAGCAACTTGAATTGCGGATGCGCAGCCAGGAAAGCCTCGGCCAGTTGCTCATTCTCTTCCTGCAACAAGCTGCATGTAGCATAAATCAGCTTGCCGCCAGCTTTCACCAGCTTGGCCGCACGCGCCAGTATCGCCGCCTGCTTGGCCGTCAGCTCCTCCACATCCTGCCCGGTTTGCTTCCATTTCAGGTCCGGATTGCGGCGCAAAGTGCCAAGGCCGCTACACGGCGCATCCACCAGCACCCGGTCAAACTTGCCATTGAGGCGCTTGAGCTTGGGGTCCTGCTCGCTGCTGATCAGCTGGCTGTGCAAATTGGACAGGCCAGAGCGCTTGAGGCGCTGTCCCAGGTTATGCAGGCGCTTTTCCGACACGTCAAACGCATAAAGCCTGCCGGTGTTGCGCATAAGCGCGCCCAGCGCCAGCGTCTTGCCGCCAGCGCCGGCACAGAAATCAGCAACCATTTCACCACGTCTTGGCGCCACCAGCTGTGCCAGCAATTGGCTGCCCTCGTCCTGCACTTCGATCTTGCCGTCAGTAAAGAACGGGTGGCGGTTGATCGACATACGCTGCGGCATGCGGATGCCGGTGGGTGAATATGGCGTCACTGCGACCTCGGTCTTTTCACTGGCAAAACGTGCCAGCACTTCATCGCGGTTGCTCTTGACCAGGTTGACCCGCAAATCCAGGCTGGCTGGCTTGTGCATGCTGCGTGCTATTGCCAGCGCATCCTCCTCGCCATATTGCTGCTGCAGCTTATCCCACAGCCAGTCCGGCATATCCGCCTGTATTGCCAGGGTAATCCCATCCGTCGACTTGGCCTTGATTTCCTGCGCCCATTCCTTCTGCTGCTTGTTCAGTACCTCTTCCAGCTCCCGCAGGCTGGTGCCTTGCACACGCACAATCCATGCCACTAATAGACGGCGGGGATCCTCGCTCTCCGCCACATAGGCCAGAAAAGCCTTGCGGCGCAGCACGCCATAGACAGATTCCGCAATAAAGGCACGGTCCTTGGTGCCAAGGTCACGGTGCTCACGGAAAAAACTGCCCAGCTTGGCATCTGCCGGTCCGCTGCTTCCCAACACATCGGCCAATACTACGCCGGCCATTCTTAACAGGTTTTGATTCATACACTCATTTCAGTAAATCGGTCGATATACGGACGGCCAACTGTTCAATTACGCTGCCATCCTCTTCTGTTTTGCGCATTTTGACCGGCAGATAGTGATAATCCACCGCCAGCCATAATTCTGTCTTCTCGCTACCTTCCTGGCTGGTCTTCACCAAGTGCAAGGTGTTGATCATGCCGGCCTCGGTATTCAGCGTTTCTTCACCCTCGAAACCATAAACATATACACTCAGCTTCTTGCCATTGGTAACGTTCAGCTGCAATTGCTCCAGTGGAGGTACAAACACAAACTGATACATAAAACTCAACAAGTCTTGAGTATCAGGCGGTAGCTCTACTGTTTTCACACTTTTGGAGGTTGTCAGGCTCAGTTTGGCATTTTCCCAATCAAACTTGGCTTCTTGCAGCTTACTGGCGCTCTTGCCAAATTGATAGGAAAAATGGTCTGGTTGCAGGCCTTGCTCTGTCACTCGCCCTTCACTGAGCTGCAGCAGTTTCCCCGACACAACCAGGGATGCAAGACCCTTGGGCTCGGTTGTACTAGTCAATACATAACGGTTGCCATCCAGCAGCTTGTAGCTGATATGGGTTACTCCGACCTTGTTGCCATTAATGCCGCGCAATACCTCAAACTCGGTATCCACATAGCTGAAAGCGGGAACATCATGAACCATGCCGACTTCTTCTGAAGCATTATCCTCTGCCATAGCAACAGGCTCTTCATGCTCTCCCTGCTGATCGTTGGCAGGCACCTCCGCATCATCAGGTTCTGCACCACCAGGCACTGGCACCTCAACCGGCATCACAGGGGCTATTGGTACAGATGCCGACTCCGGCTTGGGCCTTGGTGCTGGCCTGGGCTTATTCACTTGTTTTGTACTGGTGACCGGTTTGGGCGGAGCAAGCGCTTCCAGATGAACCACCTGCTGCCCTGCTTGGTGCCTAGATGAATCCAGACTTGGCAGCTCCCAGTACTCACCACTGAAAAACAGTAGATGGACCAGCAGTGACAACAGCAATGCAAGCGCAAAGCCCCCATAAGACAGGCGGCTCATATTGATTCTGCTCCGGGAAGGCGGCTCAACAACGCGCTACTCAATATTGATGTTGGTGAGCACCTGCTCTATCTTGTAGCCCTTTTCATCCAGCATCATCAGCTTGACTGGCAGGAAATGATGGTCTGCGCTCAACCAGAACTCCTTGCCATCCTCTGCAGCATCCTTGTCGGCATCAACCAAATGTATCACCTTGAACTTGCCAGCCGGTAATTCCAGTACCTCATTCTTGGCCACGATATTGTAATGATATTGGCGCAACTTTTTGCCAGTCGTCACCGGCATGGTCAGCTCAGTGCCAGCAGGGGGGCTGAACATAAACTGGTAGACAAAGCTGCTCAAATCCTGGGCACCTGCTTCCAGCGGCACTGTATTCAGCTTGCCTTTGACTTTCATATTGAGCTGATTGGCGGCCCAGTCAAAATCGGTATAAAGCGAACGCTTTTCGTTGTCGCCCTGATGCAATTCGAAGTGGCCGGGCTTAAGGCCGTTGGCAGTCACTTCCCCTTCGCTCGTCAACCGGCGCTCGCCAAACAGGGCATACACACCTACGCCCTTGGTCACACTCTCAATCCGGTAACGATTGCCCTCTTGCCGATAAGTCTCGTTGACGGTAGCAAATGCCTGACCGTTCCGGGTGGCTTCGTACACCAAAGTCACCTGTTTCGGTGCAGCAGTCGCCAGGCCGCTCAAGAGTAGCATGGCAATACTGATAATACGGACTATTGCTTGTGACATAAGACCTCCTGAAGAATATTGATAGCACATTAACGTGCAAGCGCGTCATCCAGTTGGCAACTGAATGACGCGCAAGTTCTTCAGACAACTATCGTTGGTGCCTCACCAGCCTGCTGTTGACGGATATGGCCAATTTCCCATACCTGCTCGCCTTCTGCGGCCAGCAGTTGCCTGGCAGACTCTGCATCGGCTCTGGACACAATCACCACCATGCCTATGCCGCAATTGAAAGTCCGGTACATTTCCTGGTCTGTCACATTGCCCTGTTCCTGCAACCAGGAGAACAGCGGCGGCATGGTCCAGCTGCCTTGGCGGACTTCAGCGGTCAGGCCCTCCGGCAATACACGGGGTACGTTCTCCGTGATGCCACCGCCAGTGATGTGCGCCATGCCCTTGACCTTGACTGACGCCAGCAGCTTGAGCAGCGGCTTGACATAGATACGGGTTGGCTCCATCACCACATCACGGAACGGCCTGCCATAAAAATCACTATCCAGGTCCACGCCGGACAGGTCGATCAGCTTGCGGATCAGCGAATAGCCATTGGAATGAGCGCCACTGGACGCCAGGCCCAACACCACGTCGCCCTCGGCAATGGTCGTCCCGTCAATCAGCGCTTCCTTGTCCGCAGCGCCTACCACAAAACCTGCCAGGTCGTATTCGCCTGCAGGATACATGCCCGGCATTTCAGCCGTTTCACCGCCGACCAAGGCACAACCTGATTGCTCACATCCAGCAGCAATGCCCTTGATCACCTGCGCAGCAACGCCAACCTCCAGCTTGCCACAGGCAAAGTAATCAAGGAAAAACAACGGTTCTGCACCCTGCACTAAGATATCATTGACGCTCATGGCAACCAGATCGATACCGACGGTATCATGCTTATTCAACTGGAAGGCCAGCTTGAGCTTGGTACCGACACCATCGGTACCGGATACCAGCACTGGATTCTTGAATTTTTTCGGCACCTCGAACAGGGAGCCGAAGCCCCCGATACCGCCCAGGACCTCAGGGCGCATGGTACGTTTTGCGAATGGCTTGATCTGCTCAACCAGGGCGTCCCCGGCCTCAATATCCACACCGGCGTCGCGATAGCTAATCGAGGTTTTTTCAGAATTCAAGTTGAGTTCTCGCTTTCCACAAGATAAATTAGAAAATTAGGGCATAATTTTACCTTAAATGGCCCGGTAATCGACAAAAAGACCGTATCAACATGAAGGAATCAATGCAACGTAAGCCCCGGCGCCTTCATGCAAACTACCAATCAGCCCGCAAGTGATCCACTTTGAAACAATTATTACTCGATATCCAGCCACCCGCCTCTCCGACCCTGGAGAATTTTGTTGTTGGCCGCAATGCAGAAGCATTGTTCCAACTCAAGAGCACCATCCAGCAGGATGGCAATGCCAGGTTCATCTATCTTTGGGGTGCCAGCGGCTGTGGAAAAAGCCACCTGATCACCGCTTGCAATGCATTGGCCGGCCAACACGGCCTCAATATGATCTGCGTGGATGACGTGCATTTGTTGTCGGACGAAGAGCAAATATCCTTATTTGATATCTACAATCAACTGCGCGAGTCTGGTGGCAGCTTGGTTGCTAGTGGCCAGGCTGCGCCGGGGCAAATGGGTCTGCGAGATGATCTTGCCACCCGCCTGGCATGGGGACTCGCTTATCAGTTGCATCCCCTCAGTGATGAAGAAAAAGCCCAGGCACTGAAAATCCATGCCCAGGCCCGTGGCATGAAACTGCCCGATGAAGTCCTGGATTATTGCCTGCGCCATTTGCGCCGCGACATGCCCAACCTGATTGCTACCATTGATGCTCTAGATGAGTGGTCACTTACTGACAAACGGGCGGTCACCCTGCCTTTGCTCAAACAACTGCTGCAACTATCCCCTGGCTGATCAAGGATAACCATGGCCATTTCCCGCTGTAGCCATTGCAACTTCATCAGGGAGCTTGAGCCGAGCTTCATAGGCCAGGATGTTCCATGCCCCAAGTGCCAGCACCAGAACAAGGTGTGGGATACGCCATTCTTTGTCTCAAAACTGCTGGAAAAATATTTTGCACTGCAGGTCTCACACAAACGCATGCAAAGCGAACTCGCAGAAGACGATTCAACAGCAGAAACCCCGCATATCGCGACTACTACAGGTTTCAGCAATACGGAAATGTTATCCAGCCCTGCTCAGCACCAACCAATACTCCGATGGTTCAAGCAGAAAAACATCCATGCCGAGATCAATCCCAAAGCGGTAGATACCACTGGTTTCTTCGATGAGATAGCCATGGAAATCGGTCAGCACTACGCCAGCCTTAAACCCATCCTCGGCCAGATATGCCATGCCTACAAAGAGAATTACAACGGCACCACTATCAATCTCGCAAACCGAAAACCTGAGGAAATCAGCCTGCTGACCAGCTTCTGCAAACGGCTTTATGACTATGCCTTTATCCAGAGGCTGGTCCAGCAGAAAACCGAGAAAACCGTGCGCCTGATCCTGCAACCGACACCGGTCATCCGTCAGTTTTTCAATGGCATATGGCTGGAGTGGTTCGCCATGATGCAGGCGCTAGAGTATGCCCAGCAACGCAACCTGCCATTTTCATGCGCACGCAATATGGTGGTGACATTGCCCAATGCGGATATGCACGAGCTGGATGTATTCCTGCTCATAGACAATAAAACGCCAGTCTGTATTGAGTGCAAAACCGGCGAATACAAATCTTCCATAGAAAAATACCGCCTGCTCAAAAAAAGCCTGGGACTGCAGAAATCCCAGTTCATTCTCTGTGTTGCAGACCTGCCTGATGAGCATGCACAAGGCTTGAGTAGTATGTACGACATCACCTTTGTCAATGAAAAAACACTATTGACCCACCTACATAGGCCATAAGACATCAGCATTAAAAGTCATCCCCCGCATGGATTTTTGTTACCATGACCCAATAACCCTTATTAAAAAAGGAGTATTTCATGGCCAAGATGAAAGCAGCAGTGTTCATAGAACCTGGACGGATTATGCTTGAGGAAAAACCTATCCCGGTAATAGGCCCGCTTGACGCCCTCATTCGTATCACTACGACCACGATTTGCGGGACCGATGTCCATATACTCAAGGGCGAATATCCAGTGGCGCGGGGCCTGACAGTCGGGCATGAGCCCGTGGGTATCATAGAAAAACTGGGATCAGCCGTTACCGGGTTTACAGAAGGTCAACGAGTCATAGCAGGTGCCATTACACCAAGCGGGTATTCAAATGCCTGCCTGTGTGGCAGTGGCGCACAGGATGGGCCAGACAGCAAACACGGTTTCAAGGTGGCTGGCGGCTGGAAATTCGGCAACACCATAGACGGATGCCAGGCGGAATATCTGCGCGTGCCGGATGCCATGGCCAACTTGAGCGCCATCCCGGACCACCTGACCGATGAACAGGTGCTGATGTGTCCCGATATCATGTCCACCGGGTTTTCCGGCGCTGAACGCGGCAATATCAAGATAGGCGATACAGTCGTGGTATTCGCCCTGGGCCCGATAGGCCTGTCGGCGGTTGCTGGTGCAAGGCTCATGGGCGCAAGCACAATTATCGGCGTGGATGCCATTCCTGAAAGGCTGACCATTGCCCGCTCCTTGGGCGCGGATCACGTCATCAACTTCAAGACCCACGACCCAATACAGGAAATCATGCGCCTCACCGATGGCCGCGGCGCGGATGTGGCAATTGAAGCATTGGGAACGCAACAGACTTTTGAATCTTCACTGCGCGTATTACGGCCTGGCGGTACGGTTTCCAGCCTGGGGGTGTATTCCAGTGATTTGCGGCTGCCACTAGACGCTTTTGGCGCAGGGCTAGGAGACTTCACCATAGTCTCCACCCTCTGCCCGGGCGGAAAGGAGAGAATGCGCAGGCTCATGGACACGGTAGCTTCTGGCCGTGCTGATCTGCGCTCATTGGTTACGCACCGCTTCAAGTTGGATGATATAGAGCAGGCCTATGAACTGTTTGCAAATCAACGCGATGGCGTGATGAAGGTCGCCATTACTCCTTGAGGCCAGATTGTGGTGGCGTTATGCCACCACAATTGAGTGACGGCCGCTTTCACCCTTATTGTCATGCCACTCGATTCCGATCGTATCGCCAATCCTGGCATCTGCGACGTAGAAAACCAAATAAGGGTCCCGCGCGATCCCAGTCCCCCATTGCGCCTCTAACACTGGCTTCTGATTGAGTGTTGCTGTCAGCACCTGAATGAAATGTGCTGGCACTAACTTGCCAGCATCATCCTCACGCCGACCAGTTTCCATCGGATGGCTGATCAAAACCCTGACCTCAGCTACGCCGGACTGCAAGCGCACGCGCATCTTGATTCCTGTTGCCATCAACCGCACCCGCCTTCCGACACCGCCACATCACGGTTGGCCTGGTAATAACGCCCGCCCGCCTTGACCACTACTTGCAGGCTTTGACTTTCAGCCATCTTGATACGGGTAATCACATAAGGTTGTGCCCCATGGCTGAAAGTGAAGTTTGCCACCAGGGGTACGGGGTTCCTCTCTGCAAAAATGGCAATTGCTTCAGTTCCGGCAATCCGGCTCATGACCTCTATTTGGACTACCGCCCCATTTTCAGCGAAGTCAGGCGCCACAATCTCGATCTGTGCACTATTTTCCTCTGCGCGCATATCCAGCACTTGCTTGGCGCCATCAATGGTGCTGGCTTCAAAGGCAGGTCTATTCCAGGCTGCCGCCAGCGCTTTCAAGGGCAGCAGCAAGCTTGCCAGCAACATTTGCAAGATGGAGCGCCGTCCCGTCATGACAACTTCCTTATCATTTGTTGTGTCACTTATCGCGCTTTTTGTCATCAAGCTGCTGGCGCAACTGGTTAAGGCGCGCTTCGACGATGGATTGCTCGTAGAAGTCTCCATCGGTCGCCTTGGACGCAAGGTCCATCTGCTCTACCGCTGCACGCAAGTTGTAGCGGCGCGCATAAGCCTCGCCCTGCGCCTGGTGCCGCAGCATGGTTTTGCCCTGCATGGTATAGACCCTGGATTTCAACTCGTAAAAATAAGGGTCATCCGGATATTGTCCCTGTTTGTCGCCAACCAACTTGAGCAACTTGTCCGCCTGGCGGGTGGCCAGCAGGAGCTCAGCATAACCGTAAATCAAGGCTCTATGGTCAGGGTATTTGCTCAACGCATCCAGATACTCCTTTTCAGCCTCGGTAGGACTCTTGCCTGTTACAGCAATATTGGTCGCCACGGTTTCTATCATGGCATTGGGCAGCGCATTTTTACGCAGCCACTCTATTTCCTTACTGGCGCCCGACAGGTCACGCTTGCGCAACATGGCTAGTGCAAGGCCATAATGCTGTGCAGCTTCACTGGTATAACTTTTCTCCTGCAAGTTATTGCGAAAGATATTGATGACTGAGTCTGCGGTACCGATATTGGACAATAACTTGACCTTGACGAACTGGAACTCCGGGCTTTCCTTGACCTGGCGATAGGCGGTCTGCTCTACCCGGTTGCGTACATCGGCAATACGCTCACTGGTCAAGGGGTGGGTACGCAGGAAAGCCGGAGCACTTCCTTCGGAAAAACGGGTGCCCTTTTGCAAGGTTTCAAAAAAAGATGGCATGCCGCGTGTATCAAACCCTGCACTGTCCAGAATCTGCAGACCTACGCGGTCTGCCTCACGTTCATGTTCACGCGTATAGTCAATTTGCTTCTGGATGGAATTGGCGGTTGCCGCTGTCAAGGCTCCACCGGTCAATTGCGGATTGCTGCGTGCGGCCAGCAGAGCCAAGGCCATCGTCGCCATGCTGATGACGGAATCATTTTTCTGCTTGGCCAGCATACGTGCGAGATGGCGCTGTACCACGTGGCCTATTTCATGGCCCAGCACCCCGGCTACCTCGGATTCGTTATTGGCAGCCGTTAATAAGCCGGTATGCACGCCAATCACACCGCCTGGCATGGCAAAGGCATTGATTGAATTATCCTTGACCACAAAAAAATTGAAGCGCTGGTATTTATCGGGACTGCTGGCGGCAAGCCGGTGGCCCAGGCTGTCTATATAGTCGTTGATCTCGGGGTCTTCCAGCACCTGGCTGCTGGCATAGACGTCGCGCATGATTTCATCGGCAATCCGCTGCTCATCGAGCGGGGAGAGCACGGTAGCAGAATAATCGCCAAGCTCGGGCAAACCATCCGCCAATACCCATGGGGCGAATAATGCAAGAAATACAATCGGGTAAAACAGTTTCATCATTGCTATGATAACAACCTCAAGCGCCAAGTTCACTAGCTGTCTGGCTTTGTACATCAGTAACGCGAACCAGTAGGGACATCATGAGTAACCTCACCCATTTCGATGCCAGCGGCCAGGCACATATGGTCGACGTAGGCAACAAAGCCGAAACACAACGCGCTGCCGTTGCACGGGGCAGCATACAAATGCTGCCCGCAACACTTGCCACCATTCTGCAGGGAGATGCAAAGAAAGGCGATGTGCTTGGCATTGCAAGAATTGCCGCCATCCAGGGCTCCAAGCGCACCGCGGAGCTGATTCCCTTGTGCCACCCTATTCCATTGACAAAAGTCGGCGTGGAGTTCGAGATCGAGCACGCCATCAATACCATCCATTGCACTGTCACTGCGGAAACCGTAGGGCGCACCGGAGTGGAAATGGAAGCGCTCACTGCCACCAGCCTGGCATTGCTGACCATATACGATATGTGCAAGGCAATAGACCGCGGCATGCAGATTCGCGAAATACGCCTGCTGGAGAAGGCCGGCGGCAAGTCTGGGCACTGGCAAGCTGCCGCAACCTGACAGATCAAGCGCAGCAATGATCAGTTTGTGGTGTTGGCCTTCATTCCCACCTGACCACATTGAGCTGCGCGGCTTTAGGCGAAAATAGCCTTCCTGGCAGAACTCGCTATCGCTCAAACAACTGCAAGCCCTGGTCCATCCAGCGCTCTGCTACTCGGCACAGCCAACTGGGGAACCCTTGGTCAAGACCAACCTGGCATTGCTACTTTGCCCAGAGAGCCAGACGACACAAGCCATTGCTGCTTGGCTGCATCGAAAATGTCACAGCGTTGTTATTGCGGCAGCGCAAACGGTGCAGGATTGGTCCAGGGCGTTTCACCGCATACCATAGCTGCAACCAGCCTGGCACTGGCAGGCCCCATAGTCAGCCCATAGCGAAAGTGCCCAGTATTCAGATAGAGGTTTTCCACTTCCGGATGTTGTGCAATCACCGGCATATTTTCCGGAGTACCAGGCCGCAGCCCGCTCCAGTGCTTGATTATAGGCAAGCCTTTGAGGTCAGGCATGATGGCTTCGGCCTTGGCGCAAATTTCTTCCCGCACATTGGGCGTGGTCGAGGGGTCAAAACCCACATCTTCAAGCGTGCTGCCTGCCAGGAGGTAGCCATCCCGGCGTGGCACCAGATAGAACCCTTCGCGATATACCACCTGCTCCAATTGGCGCTCTGGCTTATAAAGCACAATCTGGCCACGCATGGGTTTGATCCTAAGCTTGCTGGCAACCTGCTTCAACAAGTCAAAGCTCCAGGCGCCTGATGTCACAATGAACTTGTCTGCCTGCAATACCTTGCCACTGGTCGTACGCCACTCGCGCAAACTGGCAGTTTCACCCAAGGGTTCCAGCGCAGTATGCTCCAGCAAGCGCACATTGTTCTGCTCCAGCCATGCTCGTAATGCGTGCATCAAGCAGGGCGGCCTGACCTGGCTCACCGTTGGCAGCCACAATGCATCTTCCCCGCTCAGTGACTGCACACCGAATGCAGAAGCCCTGACAGGTTGCACAGGCAGCTGGTTCTTCCCGCACCAGGCAAGCGCTGCCGCACGATCAAACTCTGGCAGCAATAAGAATCCCGAGGTAATCAATTGTGGGTCTATGCCGGTTTCATCGAGCAAACGCTGACAGATTGCACCATAGCTTTCGGCACCATAGCTTGTGAGTACATTGACATGGTCGGAATATAGCCAAGGCAGTAAAGGAAATACTATGCCGGCCCCGGCCCAGGATGACTCCCCGGAGGTTTGGCTGGCGATCTGGTTACGCTCGACAATCGTGACCTGGCAGCCACGTGACACCAGCTCCATGGCAGTCAGGCAACCCACAATACCGCCACCGGCAATCAACACATGCTGGCTCATAGCCAGTTTTCCAGAAGCAATCGCACAAGAGCGTTTTTGGACTTCAATAGAATAATCACGCAAAAATTATGCCGACTTTATCGGCATATCCTTTATTCGTAGAACATTCCCTTTTATACTTGGCAGATATGGGAATTTCCAATTTACAGAAAAGCAACAGCGCAAAACCGCCATTGCAGCTTGCGCGAGAAGTCTTGCAGATCGAGGCAAGGGAAGTCCAGGCACTGGCCGAACGCCTGGATGAAAATTTCGTCAACGCAGTCGAGCTTATTTTACAGTGCCGTGGCCGAGTTGTCGTGACTGGGATCGGAAAATCCGGCCATGTCGGCCACAAGATCGCAGCTACCCTGGCCAGCACCGGCACTCCGGCTTTTTTCATGCATCCAGCCGAAGCCAGCCATGGCGACCTGGGCATGATCACCAAGGGTGACGTGGTAATAGCCCTATCAAACTCCGGCGAAGCCGATGAATTGCTGGCAATCCTGCCGCCTATCAAACGCATGGGTGTGCCGCTGATCAGTATTTCCGGCAACCGCAACTCCACCCTGTCCAAAGCCGCCTCGATTTTCCTGGATGCCCATGTATCGGAAGAGGCCTGCCCTTTGGGGCTATCGCCCACAGCCAGCACAACAGCCGCGCTGGCCCTGGGCGACGCGCTGGCCGTCACCTTGCTCGACCAGCGCGGGTTTTCCCAGGAAGACTACGCACTATCGCATCCAGGCGGTTCGCTGGGCAGGCGCCTATTACTGCATGTCAAAGACATCATGCGCACCGGGTTGGCTATTCCTACTACCAGTACTAATGCTTTCCTCAAGGATGGCCTGCTGGAAATATCGCGTAAAGGTCTGGGGATGACTGCGGTCATTGATGCTGCCGGCACCGCTATCGGCATATTCACCGATGGCGACCTGCGCCGTGCTTTTGAAAATGGCATCGATATTCATACCACCCGCATGGCTGATGTCATGCATATCAACCCGCAAACCATAGGGCCTGAACAGTTGGCGGTGGACGCCGTCGCCCTGATGGAACAACGTACAATCAACAGCCTGCTGGTCCTGGACCCGCAGGGCAACCTGGTCGGCGCACTCAATATGCATGACCTACTTATGGCAAAGGTGGTTTAGAACGTGATTTCACTAGAAGAACGCGCAAAGCGCATCAAGATCGTCGTATTTGATGTAGATGGCATCCTCACCAATGGTGGCCTTATGTTGGGTGACGATGGCCTGGAATACAAGATATTCCACTCCCAGGATGGCCTGGGCATGAAGCTGCTGAAGAACACTGGTGTTCGCATGGCATACATTACTGGCCGTACTTCCAATGTAGTGGTGAAACGTGCCGAGAATACCGGCGTCAATATCATCTACCAGGGCATAGACGACAAACTGGAAGCATTTCTGGACCTGGTCGAGAAACAAGGGGTTTCCGCCGAGGAGTGTGCATTCATGGGTGATGATGTAATCGATATTCCACCCATGCGTCGTGCCGGCTTGGCAGTGACCGTGCCTCATGCCATGCCGCTGGTAAAGGAATATGCCCATTACACCACCGAGCGCCAGGCGGGTTTTGGCGCAGCGCGTGAACTTTGCGAACTCATCATGAAAGCGCAAGGCACTTTCGATGCACAAATGTCCCCTTACCTGAAGTAACGGACACGCATGCAAGGACGCACCAATACCATTCTGTTTCCACTTGCCGTGCTTGGCCTGCTGGCCTTGCTCACGCTATGGATAGACCGCACGGTGCAACCACCGGAACCGCGCGTGGATGGGAGTACACGCCACGATCCGGACTATGTCCTCAATAATTTCGTCACCACCAAGACCGATGCCTCGGGCAATATCAGCCATATCCTGAGGGCATCGGAAATGCGCCACTATCCGGACGACGACACGACAGAGCTGGAAAACCCCCACTTTACTCAATACGGTGTCGGCAAGCCGACCACCATGATAGAAGGCAAACGTGGCCAAGTATCAAGCAATGGCGAAATCGTGCAGTTCAGGGACAATGTTCGCGTAGTGCGAGAAGCCTTTGGTGACAAGGCAGAAATGACACTGACTACCGATTACCTGCAAGTTGAGCCAAAAAGGGAAATTGCCACCACCGACAGGCCAGTGGTCATTACCCAGGGCCCCAAGAGTGTGGTACATGCTGTTGGCATGATATATGACAAGAAACAGCAAACCATACAATTGAACAAACGCGTCCGCACGCACTACGAAAGCCCAAATACAGGCAAGAAAGCCAGCAAGCCGAAAGCAGCCAAGCCAGTGCAGAAACGGGTAGCCAATGCCCAGCCTGCGGCCAAGAATTCAAGCAACAAACAAACCAAGTCCGGTACCGCTAAAAATGCTAAGCTCCCGACTAAATCCAAATAAAACAATATCCATCAGTGGAGAACATATGCGCACGTTGCGTAGCTCTTTAATTATCGGCATGCTGCTTGTCATGCCTTGCCTCAACGCCCATGCGGAAAAGGCTGACCGGGAGAAACCGATAGAACTGGAAGCCGACTCGGTACAGGTAAACGATGCGAAGAAAACCAGCACCTATACCGGCAACGTCATCCTCACGCAAGGCACGCTCGTCATCAAGGGTGACAAGCTGGTAGTTCGTGAAGATAAGGAAGGCTTCCAACACAGCACATCTTATGGGAACCCTACAACATTCAAGCAGAAACGTGACGGCAAGAATGAATACATGGAAGGCAGTGGTCAGCGTATAGAGTATGATGGACGCATGGACAAGGTGCAGCTGTTCGTCAAAGCCTGGGTCAAGCGTGGTGAAGATATCGTGCACGGAGACTACATTATGTACGATGCCAATGCCGAATATGCAGAGGTCATCAGCGGCGGCTCTCAAGCGGCCACTCCTGCGACACCCAATGGTCGGGTACGCGCCATCATCCAGCCCAAGAAAAAACCCAGCCAGGAAGGCACTGCCTCACCTGCAAACGGAACACCCTGAGGTTAACGCCCTCTGACATGAAAGATATGGTTCAGAAGATTATTGTATAAATGAGTGAATTGATCGTAGAAGGCCTGCGCAAGAAATATAAATCCCGTACCGTCGTACAGGACATTTCCTTGCAACTTAATAGTGGCGAAGTAGTCGGCCTGCTCGGCCCCAATGGTGCCGGCAAGACCACCAGCTTTTACATGATGGTAGGCCTGGTACCACTGGATGATGGCCGTATCCTGCTGGATGGCAAGGACTTGAGCCGCATGCCCATCCACCAGCGCGCGCGTATGGGTTTGGCGTATCTGCCGCAAGAGCCTTCCATTTTCCGCAAAATGACCGTGACGGAAAACATCCAGTCCATTCTTGAACTGCAAGACATAACCCCTGAGCAACAAAAGGAACAACTTGAATCCCTGTTGCAGGAACTCCATATCACTCATATCCGTAACAGCATGGCGGTCAGCCTGTCAGGCGGTGAAAGACGGCGCGTGGAAATTGCGCGCTGCCTGGCCACCAATCCCAGCTTTATTTTGCTTGATGAGCCGTTTGCGGGTATTGACCCGATTGCCGTACTGGATATCCAGAAAATCATTCGGTTTCTTACCGAGCGCAATATCGGCGTACTGATTACAGATCACAACGTACGTGAAACCCTGGGCATTTGTGACCGGGCTTATATTGTGAACGAGGGACGTGTGTTTGCCGCTGGCAAACCCAGTGAAATCATCCATAACAGCAGTGTAAGAGAAGTTTACCTAGGCAAGGACTTCCGCTTGTAGGAAATAAATGAGGCGGAATAGAACATGAAACAGAGTCTACAGCTTAAATTTTCCCAGAACCTAGCATTGACGCCGCAATTGCAGCAGTCAATCAAGTTGCTGCAGCTCTCGTCGCAGGAACTCAACCAGGAGCTGGAATCCCTGCTGCAGGCAAACCCCTTGCTGGAACGTATTGATGGGCCAGACGGTGTACCTGACATTCCGGAGAGCTATACCCCGACAGACCAGATCGCGACCAGCGCTCCCGCAGAAAGCGCCACCCCTGCCACTGAAGAGGTACCGCGCGTTGATGAGTTTGGCGGCGGAGACGATTACTTCGAGTCCTTTCAGGGCAGTAACCGCTGGGAGGAAGGCGGCGCAAACAATGATGATGATAATGACTTCAGCTTCCAGGAAGCGGTCAATCTCACCTTGCGCGAACACCTTCTAAGCCAGATCAAGTTACTCCCCCTATCCGAGCGTGACCAGACACTGGCCATGGTACTGGTAGATGCCATCAACGACGATGGCTATCTTGATCAGTCCCTGGAAGAGTTGGCAGAACTGCTACCGGATGAGCTGGAAATCGACCAGCTTGAGCTGGAAACTGCCCTCAAGCACATTCAGAACCTGGACCCACCCGGCATAGGTGCACGCAACCTGGCTGAATGCCTGGCCCTGCAATTGCGGGCGCAGCCTGGGGATACTCCTCACATACAGCTTGCCATCAAGGTAGCAGAGCACCATCTGCCACTATTGGCCACGCGTGATTATGCCCGCCTGCGCAAGCTGCTGCAGTGCGATGACGAAGTGCTGAAACATGTGCAGTTGCTCGTCACGCAGTTGAATCCCAGGCCGGGCGGCGAGTTCAGCCACATTACCTCTGATCACTATATCCAGCACGAGATCGTGGTAAAGAAGGTCAAGGGCATCTGGATTGCCAGCCTCAATGATGAAGTCGTGCCCAAACTGCGCATCAACCAGCTCTATGCCGGCATTCTCAAGCGCAACCGTGAAAGCTCAAGCCAATACCTGATGAGCCAAATGCAGGAAGCCAAATGGATGATCAAGAACATCCAGCAACGCTTTTCCACCATTTTGCGCGTATCCCAGGCGATTGTGGACAGGCAGCGCAACTTCTTCGAACATGGCGAAGTCGCGATGCGACCACTGGTATTGCGGGAGATTGCCGACGAGCTGGGGTTGCATGAGTCAACCGTGTCACGGGTCACCACACGCAAATACATGCTGACCCCACGCGGTGTGTATGAATTGAAATATTTCTTTGGCAGCCATGTGGCTACGGAATCAGGCGGCGCATGCTCCGCCACCGCTATCCGCGCCCTGATCAAGCAGATGGTCGGCGAGGAAAATCCGAAGAAACCTTTGTCTGACAACCAGATTACCGACATTCTCGGCAAACAAGGCATAGTTGTTGCAAGAAGAACCATAGCGAAATACCGCGAGTCTCTGCAGATACCCGCGGCCAACCAGCGCAAGTCGCTTTGATTTGCGCGTTTTTTCAAGTAAGGAGAACGTTATGAATTTGCACCTGACCGGACACCATCTGGATGTTACCCCAGCACTGCGCGAATACGTGCAGTCCAAGCTGTCGCGACTGAGTAACCACTTCGATCACGTGATTGATGTCAAAGTGACGCTCAGCGTTGAGAAACTGGTGCAAAAAGTCGAAGCAACCCTGCACGTGCCGGGTAATGACCTGCATGCTGAAAGCAGCGCCGAAAATATGTATAGCGCTATCGACACACTCACTGACAAACTGGATCGCCAGGTAGTGAAGCATAAGGAAAAAATCGGCAACCACAACCAAGCCAACGGTGCGCTCAAGCACCAAGCTGTAGAGTAAAGTCATTAACCATGCTGCAGTTAAGTGCCCAGATAGCCGGCATGCCCACTAATAGGGCATACATCCGGGCACTTGCAGCAGCAGTTTGATCCGCAGTTCCTTTCAATTCCAAGGTACAAGTACACGCCATGGCTGAAATCAGTGTTACCCAGCTTTACAAGGATACCCGCCGCAAACTCAAGCTGACATGGATTGCAGGTCTTGCCGGCGGTGACAACCCTCTGACCAGCGAAACCGTGACCAAGCCTTCCCTGGCGCTGGTAGGCCACCTTAACTTCGTACACCCCAATCGCGTTCAGGTCCTGGGATGTGCCGAAATGGATTACCTTCGTAGCCTCAAATCCAAGGAATTACAGCAAGCAATCAAGAATTTGTTTTCCGCCGACTTGGCTGCGATTATCGTTGCCAATGGTGAAAGCCCCCCTGGTGAGCTGATTGGCGCCTCGGATGACTACAGCACCCCACTTTTCACCTCCCCACTGCGCAGCCCAGGATTGATGGATGTATTGAGCCATTATCTGGCACAAGCTGTTGCCGTATCGGAAAGCCTGCATGGTGTCTTCCTTGAAGTGCAAGGTTTTGGCATTCTGGTGAAGGGCAACCCCGCCATCGGCAAGAGCGAACTCGCGCTGGAATTGATTTCACGCGGCCATAGACTGGTGGCAGATGATATTGTTGATTTCTACCGTATAGCACCCGACAGGCTGGAAGGACGTTGCCCGCCCCTGTTGCAGGACTTCCTGGAAGTGCGCGGCCTGGGCGTGCTCAATATACGCGCCCTGTTCGGCGACAATGCAGTGAAGCCGACCAAGCCACTGGACCTGATTATCCAGCTGGAAATGGCCGACACCATGGTGCCGCTGGACAGGCTCAAGATCAAGTCGCAACACGAGACCATCCTGGATGTCAAAATCCCCAAGGTCGTCATCCCTGTTGCCGCTGGCCGCAATATCGCGGTGCTGGTAGAAGTCGCCGTACGCAACCATATGCTGTTGCTACGCGGCATCAACGGCACCAAGCAGTTCATGCAGCGCCAGCACCGTGAAATGACGCGCACGGCAAGAAAGCTCAAGCTGGCGGAATAAATCATGCAGCTCGTCATCGTCACTGGTCTTTCCGGTTCTGGCAAAAGTATCGTCCTCAAGATGCTTGAGGACAGTGGCTACTATTGCATAGACAACCTGCCAGCTACCCTGTTGCCGCAGATTTCCGAGCACCTCAGCACTGTACAAAACGAGCAGGTCGCTATCAGCATAGATACGCGCAGTGCCGCGCTGGAGACCCTGCCCGGCAACATCCGCCAGCTCAAAGCCCAAGGCATAGAAGTGCAGGTGCTGTTCCTCGAGGCCAACGTCGAAACCCTGGTCAAGCGTTACAGTGAAACCCGGCGGCGCCACCCCCTGAGCAAAGACAACAGCACCCTTGCCGAAAGCATCAGTTACGAACGCCACCTGCTGGAACAACTGGTAGACCTGGGCCTGCGCATAGATACCAGCAACCTGAGCGCCAACACTTTACGCAACTGGGTCAAGGAATTTGTCATCCAGAAAAATGGCGAGCTCACCCTGCTGTTCTCTTCCTTTGGTTTCAAGCATGGAATCCCGCTCGATGCAGACTATGTATTTGATGTACGTTGCCTGCCCAATCCATACTACGACAAGGAACTACGGCCTTTTACCGGCCAGGATGCCGTCATCCGTGATTACCTGGAAAAGCAGGACCACGTGCACTTGATGTATGAAGATATACAGGGATTTATCTCGCGTTGGCTTCCTTGCTTCATAGAGGATAACCGCAGCTACCTCACCGTCGCCATCGGTTGCACAGGCGGCCAGCATAGATCGGTGTACCTGGTGGAGCGCCTGGGAGCTTATTTCCGCCAGCAACAGAAAAAGGTGCTGATCCGGCACCGTGAACTGGAAAAAAGCTAGTCCGCCACCATCTATAATGATAGATCAGCAATACCTTGAATGCTTTGTGAAACAGGACATTGACGCATGATTGGAATACTCATCATAGCCCACGGGACACTGGGCGAAAGCCTCATCCACTGTGCAAGCCATGTGATGGGCTCACGCCCTCAATTGCTCAGGCAACTGGGAGTCGGCACCCATGACGACCCGAATGTCTTGCTGCCGCAAGCCTTGCAAATGATCAGGGAGCTGGACGAAGGCCAGGGTGTGCTGATACTTTCCGATATTTACGGTGCCACGCCCTGCAACCTGGTGAGCAGGCTGCTGATACCGGGCCATGTGGAAGGCGTGGCAGGCGTCAACCTGCCCATGCTGGTGCGCGCACTGACTTATAGAAACGCCAATATCATGACCCTGGTCGAGAAAGCCATCAGTGGCGGTCGCGACGGGGTTGTACATTTTTCCAAGGACGCATGTAAGCATCATGATTAAACAAGAAATAGAAATCATCAATAAATTGGGATTGCATGCCCGCGCCTCTACCAAGCTGACACAGACCGCCAGCCAACATGCCTGCGAAATATGGATAGAGCGCAATGGCCGCCGCGTGAATGCCAAGAGCATCATGGGCGTCATGATGCTGGCTGCCAGCAAGGGCAGCAAAATCAACCTGGAAACCAACGGTAGCGATGAACAAGCAGCCATGGACGCGCTGGTCAACCTGATCAACAGTCGTTTTGGTGAGCCAGAATAAATTAATCATGCCCTTTCCTTCCCCCCAGGAATAAATCCATGGTCCAAACCACCAAGGTAAGTTTTTCCATGCATGGCGTGGGCGTTTCCAGCGGCATCGCTATTGGAAACGCCCACCTGGTATCCAATGCCCTACTGGAGGTAGTGCATTACCAGGTACCAAAAAAATCCCTGGTCTCAGAAATTCTCCGTTTTGAAAACGCGATAGCCAAGGTCAAGCTCGACCTGGAAGCCGTGCGTGGGCAGCTGCCTGTCAATGCACCAGCCGAACTGGCAGCATTCATCAACACCCACCTCATGATCCTCGCAGACAAGCAATTGTCCGAAGAGCCCAAAGCCATCATCGAACAGGAGCTGTGCAATGCCGAATGGGCGTTGAAACAGCAAATGAACGAGCTGGTTGCGCAATTCGAGCTGATTGAGGATGAATACCTGCGTGAACGTAAGCAGGATGTGGTACAGGTGGTAGAGCGCGTGATCAAGGTCCTGCTCGGCCATCCCAGCGAGGTCGCCATACGTCCGGATGAACGCGCCCAGATCCTCGTTGCGCATGATGTGTCTCCCGCGGATGCCATCCAGTTCAAGCATCACCAGTTTGCAGCCTTCATCACTGATGTGGGCGGCGCCACCTCCCATACTGCCATTCTTGCGCGCAGCCTGAACATTCCATCCATTGTTGCGCTGCACCGGGCACGCGATCTTATCCGTGATGGCGAACTGATTATCGTGGATGGCAATGACGGCATTGTGATTGTCAACCCGGACAAGGATACCCTGGCTGAATACCGACTGCGCCAGGAGCAGTGGGAGCTCGAACAACAAAAACTCAAGCGTCTCAGGCTGACCAAGGCTGTTACCCTTGATGGCATCGAGGTTGAACTGCACGCCAATATCGAGGTGCCTTCTGATGTAGCCAAGGCTAAGGCTGTCGGTGCTACCGGTATCGGGCTTTACCGTACCGAGTTCCTGTTCATGAACCGGCGAGAAATGCCCAACGAGGAAGAACAGTTTGCGGCTTATCGCACAGTCGCGGAAATGATGAAAGGCCTGCCAGTGACCATCCGTACACTGGATCTGGGTGCCGACAAGCAGATGAACCCCGATGCTGCCCGCAGCTGCACCAATCCTGCGCTGGGCCTGCGGGCCATCCGCCTGTGCCTGTCAGAACCCCACATTTTCCATATCCAGTTGCGGGCCATCCTGCGGGCCTCGCATTATGGACAGATCAAGATATTGATCCCTATGCTCTCAAGCTTGTCAGAGCTGCGCCAAACTGTGGTTTTGCTCGAACGTGCCAAGGAAAGCCTGAGAGCGGACAAGCTGCCATTTGACGAACAGATCAAGTTGGGCGGCATGATAGAAATTCCCGCGGCTGCGCTGAATGCAGAGGCATTTGCCCGTGAGCTGGATTTTCTCTCTATCGGCACCAATGACTTGATTCAGTATTCACTCGCAATTGACCGTACGGATGACTCCGTATCTCATCTTTACAAACCGGCGCATCCTGCAGTGTTGAAACTGATAGAAATGACCATACGCGCGGGTAACAAGCTGAACAAGCCTGTATCGGTCTGCGGCGAAATGGCGGGGGATATTGCATTCACACGCCTGCTCATGAGCTTCGGCCTGCGTCAGCTATCCATGCACCCTGCACACATTCTCACCATCAAGAAACAGGTACTTCAATCCGATCTCAGAGCGACGGCATCAATTTCACGCAAAATCATGAGCAGTTATGACATTGATAAAATTGAACCGTTGTTGCACAAACTCAATCTGTAACTATCTACCCACAATTTTCTGGAGCAAAGCATGAGCAACCTTATCCCAGTAGCCAGTGCTGACGAGAAAAACATCGCGGTTCTCACCCATTTGGGCGGCACCCTGTTCAGCCTGCTACCAGCACTCATTGTCTGGCTGCTGAAGAAAGATGACAGTGAGTTTATCGGCACCCATGCGCGTGAGGCATTGAATTTTCAGATCACCCTCTTGATAGGCTATGCCATCAGCTCCATATTGATTTATATCCTCATTGGATTTGTAATCGGCGGCATCCTGTGGATTGCCAACATCATCCTTTGCATTATTGCTGCAATTGCCGCAAGCAGAGGCGAGGAATACCGTTACCCATTTACGCTACGTTTGATTAGTTAAGGACACCAAGTGAGTACCAACGCACCAAGCAACAACCCCTTGCTGGATTTCTCCGGCCTGCCCCAATTTGACCAGGTCAGGGCAAGCCATGTCACACCGGCTGTCGATTATTTGCTTGAACAGGGCAAAGCCCTGGTTGAATCCCTGGTGGCAGACCAGACCGAGCCTACATGGGATAACTTCGCGCGCCCGCTGGAAGATTTTGAAGAGCAGATTTCACGGGCATGGTCTCAAGTTGGCCATCTCAATGCAGTGGTCAACAGTCCTGAACTGCGTGAAGCCTATAACGAAAACCTGCCCAAGCTCACGGCCTTTTATGCAGACCTTTCCCAGGATGAACGATTGTATGCCAAGTTCCGCGCCATTCGAGCCAGCAAAGCCTATGACAGCCTCACTCCTGCCCAACGTAAAATCCTTGAAAACGAGCTGCGCGACTTCCGCCTGGGCGGCGCCGAACTGCCAGAAGACAAGAAAGCCAGATTCAAGGCCATTCAGGAAGAGCTTTCCACCCTGTCTGCCAAGTTTGAGGAAAACCTGCTGGACACTACCAACGATTACGCCCTGTTGGTAGACGATGCAGCAGAGCTGGCAGGCATCCCGGAAGATGTTCTGCAAGCCGCAGCAGAAGCTGCCCAGGCCGATGGGAAAACCGGCTGGAAATTCACCCTGCAATTCCCTTCCTACATGCCTGTGTTGCAATACGGAGAAAACCGCGCCCTACGTGAAAAACTCTACCGCGCTTATGCCACCCGCGCCTCCGAGTTCGGCAAACCCGAGTGGGACAACACCGCCCTGATTGCCAGCATACTCAAGCTGCGCCGCGAAGCTGCCACGTTGCTCGGTTACAAGAATTACGCTGAAACCTCGCTTGCCACCAAGATGGCAGAAACACCGCAACAGGTGGAGGAATTCCTACAACAGCTTGCTGTCCGTGCCAAACCCTTTGCCGAGCGCGACATGCAGGAGCTGAAGGCATATGCCGCAGACAACCTGGGCCTGACTGAGCTACAGGCCTGGGATATCGCCTACGCCTCGGAAAAACTGCGTGAAGACAAATATGCCTTCTCCGACCAGGAAGTCAAACAATACTTCCCGGAAGAGCAGGTACTGCACGGCCTGTTCAAGGTCACGGAAACCATCTTCGGCCTGCAGGTGAAAAAAACTACAGCCCCAGTTTGGCATGAATCCGCCAGCTTCTACGAAATTACCGACCAGCAAGGCAAAATAGTCGGCCAGTTCTACCTGGACCTCTACGCCCGCAACAACAAGCGCGGCGGCGCCTGGATGGACGAAGCCATCACCCGCCGCCGCAAGGCCCAAGGTGTGGAAACACCCGTGGCATACCTCACCTGCAACTTCTCGGCCCCAGTCGGAGGCAAGCCAGCCCTGTTCACGCACGATGAAGTCATCACCATGTTCCACGAATTCGGCCATGGCCTGCACCACATGCTGACCCAAGTGGAAGATTACGGCGTGTCCGGCATCAAGGGCGTGGAATGGGATGCCGTGGAACTGCCCAGCCAGTTCATGGAAAACTTCTGCTGGGAATGGGACGTACTGCGCCACATGACCAAGCACGTCGATACCGGTGAACATTTGCCACGTGAACTGTTCGACAAAATGGTCGCCGCCAAGAATTTCCAGGCCGGCATGCAAACCATGCGCCAGATCGAATTCTCCCTGTTCGACATGCGCCTGCATGCAGACTTCAACCCATTCGGCTCACAAACCGCGCTTGACCTCATCGAGCAAGTCCGCGATGAAGTCGCCGTGGTCCGCCCACCCAAGTGGAACCGCTTCCCCAACAACTTCTCCCACATCTTTGCCGGTGGCTACGGCGCAGGCTATTACAGCTACAAGTGGGCAGAAGTACTTTCGGCCGATGCCTACAGCATGTTCGAGGAAAACGGCGTGCTATCGGCCGAGGCAGGCAAACGCTTCTGGAACGAAATCCTCGCCCAAGGCGGCTCACGCCCAGCCCTGGAATCGTTCATTGCGTTCAGGGGCCGTGAGCCTAGTATTGATGCGCTGCTGAGGCATAACGGGATGACGGTTTAAAGTGTGGGGCGCAATGCATCATGGAATTGCGTCTTACTTGGTTTATTGTGCATCGGTTAGTTGAATAGTTAACACTATGGCAATGAGCCGGCTCGCAGCATTCGATAATCAACTCATCGATGGCTTGGAATTCTGCAGGTTGGCGTACAAATTGTTTGAAGATATCCGCAACGAACCAGACGGCCCATCCCGACTTCGCATGCGTACATCGACTGTCGAGAAGAAACTTGTTGAAGAAATCCTGCCCATTTGCAAATACCTTCAAACCAAGTATGGAGCAGGCAGATACATGTCGGTGTGCTGGAAGTCAGGCAGCCAACCGTATGATGCAGAATTGCATCAAGCCGGCAGCTACATTGATCAAGGCTATTTCTCCTCAATAGGATTTCTTGAAGTAACCTGCGCAGTACATCCGAAGGATTACCTAAACCGAGAGCTTCTAAGCACTCAAGGGTTTGCATTCGGTACTAACGGCCTTAGTCGACTGGAGAATAGGACTATTAAGTCTGTCCCTACCCTGCGCTCTAATCAGGATTTCGTTGAGCAATTTGCACAGTATGTGCTCAAGCGAATCAAAGACAAGGCTAAAAAGCCGTATCCAGCTAACACCACTCTCATCATTAGTTGCAGTTTAGATACTAATCCTTACATGCCGGATGACTGGGGGCTTTTGCAAAAACTGGTCACAGAAGCTAGCCCCACTCATAACTTCAATGAAATTTTTGTTTACAGCAACATTGGTGAATACAGCTTTAGCATTTGGCCTGCGCGATAGGAGGTAGTATGGTTGCAAGCTCTGGCCGGTTACCAACTTGTATTGCCTGGACGGTATGATATAAAAGCAGGATGCTAAAGTACTTAAATCTTAACCTGTAAAGAGATAAATTCTATGGATGACGCCATTGCAGCTATCCAAAGCCGCATTAAAAGCGAGACAGCGTTTTCGGTTGGGGTAGGGCATCCAAATAGCTTGCGCACCCAGATAGTGATATGGCCTTGGCGGATTGCTCGCCTGCCGCAAGCGCGTAATCCCATTCCTCCAGAAACATCGCCAACCGGGCAGGTGCAGACGGTTCCACAGTTATTTGCTGTGGATATCCTGTTTCTTTCCAAGCAAGGAATAGATTCCCTGACCAAGGTGGCGAAGATTATCGAAGATAATCCCCTGATTGATATTGGTGACAAGCGCTATCAATTCGTTGAACAGGGTCTTGCTCCAGAGCTGCAGGTTGCGATTTTTTCTAGTGCCAGTTTGTCGCTGCAACCGGTATTGAACTATACGATCTCAAACATTGCTGTTGCCAGCAATGCTTTAACGGATAATGCGCCGCCCATTCTTGAAAGAGGTCGTGTAGTAGCAAAATGAAGAAAATCAGAGTAGCCATCATTTTTGGCGGAAAATCGGCCGAGCATGAGGTGTCGTTGCAGTCGGCCGGAAACGTGTTTGATGCAATTGACCGTGAAAAATATGAGCCAGTCCTGATTGGAATCGACAAGGCAGGGAAATGGTTGCTGAACTCAAACCACGATTACTTCATTGATGCAGATAGTCCTGAACAAATCAGCCTCAATAACTCGCAAAATCGCATCACCTTTGCGCCTGAAAGCAACGGGAAAATTTCAAGTATTGAAAACCGACAGCACAATGGATCGATTGATGTCGCCTTTCCTATCCTCCATGGTCCGATGGGGGAGAACGGTACTGTCCAGGGTTTTCTGAAACTGGCTAATATCCCATTCGTGGGATCAAGCGTTCTGGGGTCAGCGGTGGGCATGGATAAGGATGTCATGAAGAGATTGCTGCGCGACGCTGGAATTCCGATCGGAAAATTTCTGACACTAAGAGACAGCGAGCCGATTCCTGGTTTCTCGGAAGTTTCCAGTTTGCTTGGTTCTCCATTCTTTGTGAAACCAGCCAATATGGGTTCCTCCGTCGGAGGTCAGCAAAGTACATGATGAAGCCAGCTATCGCACAGCAGTAAACTTGGCTTTCTCGTTTAAATGTGTGATCAACGTCTGACGATTTTTGCTGGATCTCGGTGGCGCTCAGTAGCGCTTGGTGGACGGATTGACCTGTTTTAAATCAATGGGTTGCAGAAACAATACGGTCTGCTGAGCGTTCCTATTGTTCATCGAGGTCTGAAAAATTCGGGGGTAGCGTTGGGGGTACTCGTGTTCAACCGTGGGGGTACTTTTCCCCGCAGTGGAGTCCAACGATGCCCGAAAACCTACTCACCGACTTCAAGGTCAGGTCGGCCAAATCGACTGATCGAGATTGGAAACTTTCAGACGGCGGGGGCCTGTTCCTGCTGGTCAAGCCCGCCGGTGGCAAGCTCTGGCGGTGGAAGTACCGCCTGCAGGGCAAGGAGAACCTCTTTGCGATTGGCGGTTTTCCTCAAGTAAGCCTTGCGGAGGCGCGTGCGGCCCGAGAGAAAGCGCGTGCCTTGGTCAAGCAAGGTATCCACCCTGCGCATGAGCGGCAGCAGGTCAAGCAGCGCAACTTGGAAGTGCTGGAGGAACGCAAGCGCGCAAAGGAAAGCTCGTTCGCCAAGGTGGCGAAAGCGTACCTGGCGGAGATCAAGCCCGTCTTTGCGCTCAGTTCCTACCGCACGAAAGAATCCCGCATCAGGAAGTACCTGTCGCCCAAGTTCGATGGGTTGCCGATGAGCGGCATTGGCGTGAAGCAGATTCGCCCGCTGCTGGAGGAATGCAAGGCACATGGCGCGTGGGCGGCCATCCACGTCAAAGGCGATCTTTCGGCAATCTTCGAGTTCGCGGTGGTGCGGGGGCTGGTTGAGGCCAATCCGATTCCCTCCCTACGCGGGCTGCTGCGCGTGCCGGCCAGCGAGAGCAAGGCTGCGATGACGCGTGAGCAAATCCAGAAGTTCTATCAGGAGTTGTGCGGCTACCGGGGCTATCCGGAAACCTCTTTGTGTCTGCGGTTGATTGCGCTGACCGCCTGCCGTCCAGGGGAAGCGGCGGATGCCGAGTGGGACGAGTTCGACTTTGAGGATGCATTGTGGCGTCGGCCTGCGGCGAAGATGAAGGCGCGGCGTGACCATGTCAGCCCGTTGTCCACGCAGGCCATAGCGGTGCTGAAAGACTTGCAGCACATCACGGGTGGCGGGCGCTATCTGTTTCCACACCGAAGCGGAAAGGGCTTCACTACGCCCAACCGGCTCACCTACGCGATGCGCGACATGAACCTGGGCCGGGGCACGACGCCGCATTGCTGGCGGACGACCTTTTCAACCTGGGCCAATGAGAACGGATACCGGCCTGATGCGATTGAGCGGCAGCTTGCCCACGTGGAAAGCAACAAGGTGCGGGCGACGTACAACAAGGCGCTGCTGCTGGATCAGAGAAGGACGCTGTTGCAGGACTGGGCGGACTATCTGAGTGCGGCGGAGGACAGCGGCACCGCATAGGGAAGAGTTGGCTGAGTGTTGCAGAACGGATGGACAGGGCGGCCTTTTCCTTTTCTGGATAGGGCCGTTGTCCCTTGAGTGCCGTTCCCTTGCCATTTGCCTTTGCCCAAGGCTGGGCGCTGGAAAATGGGGTAAATAATGGATTAAATGGGGTAATTTCTAATTTATTACCCTTTTTAGATTCATATAGCTCATTTCCTTCTTGGTCGGCCATACCAGCCTCTCACGACCGGTCCAATGTTCAGGAAATGGGGTAGTCAAACACCAGAAAAGAGGCATTTTTAGAGACAATACCCCATTTAAGAGCTATGATTACCCCATTTACACAGTCTGGGCTTACATTTCCATGCACTCGCTCACACCCGAGTACCTTGCCGCGCTTCGCTTCGATGGCACTCAGGCCGCCACGTTGCGCACACTGGGCGAATACCAGGGTAAGCAGCAACTCTACGCTGCGCAGTCGCCCGAAGCCCTCAAGGGGCTACGCCAGATCGCGGTGGTGGAGTCCACCGAGTCGTCCAACCGGCTGGAAGGTGTTGTCGTAGCGCCTTCGCGGCTGAAGTCTCTGGTCATCCGCAACGCAACACCAAAGAGCCGCTCCGAACAGGAGATCGCCGGCTACCGTGACGCCCTGGCGCTGATCCACGAATCGGCCGCGCACATGCCCTTCAGCGAGGGCGTAGTGCTGCAACTCCACACCCTGCTGTACCGCTATATGCCGCAGGCGGGCGGGCGCTGGAAGGCTACCAATAACGACATCATCGAACGTCACCCGGACGGCACGTCACGTCTACGCTTCCAGCCGGTCGCTGCGCACCTCACACCCATGGCTATGACCGATCTGGCTGGGCGCTACGCCACCGCGCTGGATCAGCACCTGGCCGACCCCCTCGTACTGGTGCCGCTGGCGATGCTCGACTTCCTGTGCATCCACCCCTTCCCGGACGGCAACGGTCGCATGTCCCGTTTGCTGACCCTGCTGCTGCTCTACCACTTCGACTATGCCGTGGGCCGCTACATCAGTCTGGAACGCATCTTCGAGGACACCAAGGAAGGCTATTACGAAACGCTGGAAGCCAGCTCGCAGGGCTGGCACCAGGGGCAGCACGACGTAAAGCCCTGGCTCGACTACTTCTGGGGTGCCTTGCTACGGGCCTACCGTGAGTTCGAGGAGCGTGTCGGCACCATCGAACGGGGACGTGGCAGCAAAGGCGACCGAGTGCGGACGGAAGTTCTGGGGCGCACCCTGCCGTTCTCGATTTCCGAGATTGAAGAAGCCTGCCCGGGCGTGAGCCGGGACATGGTTCGACTAGTGCTGCGAGCGATGAAATCAGAGGGGTTGATCGAATCGACTGGCAAGGGGCGAGGTGCGAAGTGGTTAAAGATCAAGGCAGAGGGGCGAAGCTAATGTTCAAATTCCTGGCGGTTTTGGAATACGCCTGCGCGCAGAACCTGAAGCTGGGTTCTCAAGGTGAATCAGCGGAGGGGGAGGCCTGAGATGGCGAACGCGAAGGAAGCGCAAGCACGCATCAAGATCAACAAACTGCTGGAGAGTGCCGGCTGGCAGTTCTTCAACAATGCGAAGGGCAAGGCGAACGTAACGTTGGAGCCGAACGTCAAGCTCAGCCTGGATCAGATCAACGATCTGGGTGATAACTTCGAATCGACCAAGAACGGATTTGTTGACTTTCTACTGCTAGATGAAAAGAGCTTTCCGTTGGTGGTGCTGGAAGCTAAGTCCGAAGACAAGAACCCGCTGGTCGGCAAGGAGCAGGCGCGAAAGTATGCCAAGTCGCTCAACTGCCGATTCGTGATCTTGTCAAACGGCAACCTACACTACTTCTGGGACCTGCAGCAGGGCAATCCGCACATCATCACCGCCTTCCCGACGCCGGACTCGCTCAAGAGCTATCAGAAGTTCGAACCTGATCAGAAGCGCTTGATCACCGAAGCCGTCGGGCGCGATTACATCGTCCAGACTCAGCAGCCGGGTTACGAGAAAGAAGCGGGCTGGATTAACGCTGACGAACGTCCGGCTTTCATCGCGAAGAACAAGCTCCGATTTCTGCGCGACTATCAGAAAAAAGCGGTCAACGCGATTCAGGACGCGGCGGCTGAAGGATCGACACGCTTTCTATTCGAAATGGCGACCGGCACCGGCAAGACTCTGACGTCTGCTGCCGTTATCAAACTGTTCCTGCGCACCGGCAACGCCCGCCGCGTGCTGTTCCTTGTGGATCGGCTGGAGCTGGAGGATCAAGCAGCGAAGGCATTCAAGGACTACCTGAAGAACGACTACGCCACGGTTATCTACAAAGAACGCCGCGATGACTGGCGCAAGGCCGAGATCGTGGTCACCACGGTGCAATCGCTGCTGTTCAACAACAAGTACCAGCGCCTGTTCTCGCCCACGGACTTCGACTTGGTTATCTCCGATGAGGCACACCGCTCCATCGGCGGTAATGCACGTGCTGTCTTCGAATATTTCGTTGGCTACAAGCTGGGCCTGACGGCAACGCCCCGCGACTATCTGAAGAGCTTTGATGCCAGCAAGCCGACTACCCGCGACCCACGAGAGCAGGAACGCCGCCTGCTGCTGGACACTTACCGCACCTTTGGCTGCGACTCCGGGCAACCGACCTTTCGGTATTCATTGTTGGATGGCGTCAAGGACGGCTTCCTGATCAATCCTGTAGTGGTAGATGCCCGAACCGACATCACCACAAAACTGTTGGCCGAGAAGGGCTATGCCGTGATGGCACCGGCTGGTGAGGACGGGCAGCAGGAGCAAAGCTTTGTCTCCAAGGACTTTGAGAAGAAATTCTTTTCCAAGGCGACCAACGAGTTGTTTGGCCAGACTTTCATCAAGAACGGCCTGCGTGATCCAGTAACTGGTGAGTTCGGTAAGGGCCTAGTGTTCGCCGTCAGCCAAAACCATGCCACCAAGCTGACCCAAATCCTGAACGAACTGGCGGACGTACTGTGGCCTGGCAAGTATCAGTCAGACTTCGCGGTGCAAGTGACCTCCAGCGTGCCGGACGCCCAGCAATACACCATCAATTTCACCAACAACAACCTGTTGGGCTCGGCCAACTTCAACGCTTTGTACAAGACCAGCAAGGCGCGGGTCTGCGTCACCGTAGGCATGATGACCACCGGCTACGACTGCCCGGACATTCTGAATCTCGCGCTGATACGGCCGGTGTACTCGCCGTCCGATTTCGTGCAGATCAAGGGGCGCGGCACGCGCAAGCACAACTTTCTTGAACAGCTGTTCGATAACGATCTGAAGCCGCTGGTCAATGAGCCCGAGAAGGTCCGCTTCAAGTTCTTCGACTTCTTCGCCAACTGTGAGTACTTTGAGGAGAAGTTCGACTACGACGAAGTGCTCAAGCTGCCGGCGCGTAGCAGTGAGAGTGACGGCCAGGGAGGCGAGCCACCACCAACGGGCGGAATGTACGAGCACATCGGCACCGATGCCATGTTCCACGTGGCCGAGCAGCAAATCGGCTACGAAGGCATGAAGATCGACCGGATGTTCTTCGAAAAATTCGAGGATCAGGTCAAGGCCGACCCCACGCTGCAACAGCAGGTGGAAAGCGAGCAATGGGAGCTGGCCATCGACTACGTGACCAGCCACCTGTTCGACAAACCCAACGAGTACTTCAACCTGGACAAGCTGCGGCGCGCAGCCGGTGTGGATCGTCGCCTGAGCCTGAAGGAAATCCTGCAGAAAATCTTCGGCTTGATCCCGTACTTCAAGAGCAAGGACGAGCTGCTGGAAGACGAGTTCCAGGAGTTCCTGCTCGCTAACCAAAGCAAGCTGACAGAAGACCAGGGTACAGCGGTGCTGGCGATGAAGTACTTCTTCAAGGCGTATTCCACCGACGCGGCCCTGCGCGCCATCATCGACGACAAGCGTTTTGGCGAGCTGAACGTCAACCCGGCTTTTGGCGTGGGTGACCTGCGCGCCGTGCCGCCCGAGTGGCGCGAAGGCATACCCGAGTACGTCAAAGACTACGTACCTCTGAATCAATTCATGTAAGTAATTTCTGAGGCTGCCTTAGGCAGCCGAGTGAGAAGAACAACACAATGCTGGATACCGACACCAAACGCCGAATCGACTCTTGCCGCGACATCCTTGTCGGCAAGGTGCCTGACCCCAAAAGCCAGGTCGAGCAGATCACCATCGCGCTTATCTACAAGTTCATGGACGACATGGACGCGCAATCCGAAGAGTTTGGCGGCAAGCGCAGCTTTTTCGTCAATGGCTTCGAGAAATATAGCTGGACCAAACTGCTGGCACCCAACATGGGTGGTCAGGATACGCTGAACCTCTACTCCGAAGCCATTGGCAAGATGACTGAGAACACGCATTTGCCTGCACTGTTCCGCGACATCTTCAAGAACGCTTACCTGCCGTATCGCGACCCGGAAACGCTCAAGGCATTTCTGAAGGAAATCGACGGCTTCTCCTATGACCACTCCGAGCGACTCGGAGACGCCTTCGAATACCTGCTGTCGGTGCTGGGCAGCCAGGGCGATGCCGGCCAGTTTCGCACGCCTCGTCACATTATTGATTTCGTGGTTCGAGCTGTTGGGCCGAAAAAAAACGACAGAGTTTTGGACCCGGCTTGCGGCACTGCTGGATTCCTAATTTCCGCATACAAACACATCCTTAGAGAGAACTCGCCAATCGAAGAGCGAAGTGGCTGGCAACTACAACAGGGTGCTTCAGTCGCAGAAACATCAATTGAGAGTCCAATGCACTATAGCGGGAGTCTTCTGACCCCGACGGAGCGCCAAAGAGTTCATGAAAACATTAAGGGATTCGATATTTCGCCGGATATGGTGAGGATCTCATTGGTAAATCTTTACTTGCATGGATTCCGGTCCCCGTTGATCGAAGAGTATGACTCGTTAACTCAAGAGGATCACTGGAAAGAGAGCTACGATACGATATTGGCCAATCCGCCGTTTATGACGCCGAAGGGTGGAATCAAGCCACATAAAAAATTTAGCCTGCAGTCAAAACGAGCCGAATTGCTTTTTCTTGACTACATCGCTGAACACTTGTCGCCCACAGGGAAGGCAGGAGTGGTTGTACCCGAAGGTATCGTTTTTGTCGGTCAATCAGCCTACGTTGGAATGCGAAAGCGATTAATTCAAGAAAAGTCTCTAATTGCTGTCGTTGAATTGCCTCATGGTGTATTCAAGCCGTACGCCAGCGTTAAAACTCATATCTTGATTATCGACAAGGGGATAGCCAAGGGTCTCGATGATGTCCTTTTTATAAATATTGGTGCTGATGGGTATACGCAGACAGATACCAGGCAAGCAGTTGATGAGAACGAGCTACCTGCGGCGTTGGACTTAATTGAAAAATTTAAGCGTAATCAGTTGGAAAGTGTCCAAAATCTCTCACGACCGAACTTCATCACAGTTAAAAGAGAGCACATTCTTGCGTCAGCCGGATGCCACTTAGTTGGTCGGTGGTACATGCTCGAGAGAACATTTCAGGAGCTTCGACAGCGTATGCCTGGCGCGAGAGAGCTGGGCGAGATTTGCTATATCCATCGGGGACAACACTCAAACATGAGTTCTCCGCCCGGAGACTTTCCACTTGTGGTCCCCGCGACTGATAGAAAAACATCAGCCGATTATTCCTTTGACTTCAAGGCGAGTTGCATACCACTTGTATCATCTTCTGGGCACGGCAAGGCTGACATTAAGCGTCTCCATTATCAGGAGGGAAGGTTTGCTCTCGCAGATACGATGTGTTGCCTCGAAGTAAAAAACCCAGAAGAAGTGGAGATGAGATATATCCACGAGTACTTGTCGAAGTTCAAAGATGAACTTTTAGTACCAATGATGTGCGGGGCCACAAACGTTACGTTGGACGAAAGCGACCTAAAGAAGATTCTCATCCCTTTGCCATCCATTGACGAGCAGCGAAGCATTGTTCGGGGAATCCTTGCGAAGGATGCCGCTGATAAGCTGAAAGCCATTGGGGAAGAGATCGGTTTTGGTATCACTTCATCCGCAGAAATTGTTTCGGAGATCAAAAATCAGATTGAAAAATTGCTCGCTATTCGAGAAGCATCCCCTTCCTTGAGCATTTCATGATGCGTTTTGTTTTTTGGGTCGGAGATTAAGGCGGAGGAAATGATGGCCCCAATCAGGAGAAGAACATGAGCCAACCCTGGCCTTATCCCGGCGCACGCTGGTGGAAGTTCGATTTCCATACCCATACCCCTGCCTCCAAGGACACGGGTGCCTGGCAAGCCGTCATCGGCACGTCCAACGAGCTGACGCCGCTGACCTGGCTGCTCAAGTACATGGCAGCCGGAATCGACTGCGTGGCGATCACCGACCACAACACGGGCGAATGGATCGACAAGCTCAAGGCGGCTTATGCGGACATGAAGCACGACGCCGACGCCGGAACGGCGCCTGCCGGTTTTCGTGAACTGCATCTGTTCCCCGGCGTGGAAATCTCGGTACAGGGCGGTTTTCATCTGTTGGCGATCTTCGACCCGTCTGCCACCAGCCAAACGATCAGCGATCTGCTGGCGAGGGCGGACTACGACGGCACGCGCGGCGACAGTGATGGTGTTACCCGCGAAGGGGCAGCCAAGGTGGTGGAGCGCATTCTGGCGACGGGTGGTCTTGCTATTCCGGCACACGTCGAGAGTGATAAGGGACTGCTGCAGGTCGAGCCCGGCACACGAAAATGCTTGCTGGATACCACTACGGTCAAGCAGGTATTGCAGGAACCTGGCATTTTGGCTCTGGAGTGGGCAGCATCCACGAGTCCTGCACCGATGGTGCTGGACGAACTAAAACTGCGCTTCGCCAACGTGGTTGGCAGCGATTGCCACAGCTTTCAGGGAGTTGCCGTTCCCGGTTCACGCTACACCTGGATCAAAATGGCCACGCCCAGCTTGGAAGGCTTGCGCCTTGCGTTGCTGGATGGGCAAGAGGTCTCCGTTCGGCGTAGCGATGAGAGCAGCGGTTTCGCCCCTTTCGATACGCCAGAGCATTTTATCGAGTCGATTGAAATCCGCGACGCGCGCTACATGGGGCGGGGAAGAACGGTCGCCAGCTTGCCGCTAAATCCCTACTTCAATGCCCTGATCGGTGGGCGTGGCACTGGTAAATCGACCGTCGTGCATGCCCTACGCCTGGCCTATAGGCGGGAAAAGGAGCTGTCGTCCGCCTCAGAAGCCGGGCAAACCTTCAACCGATTCAACAAGGTCGCCAAGACTCGCAGCGACGAAGGCGGCCTGCGCACGGAGACAGCTCTCTACGTGCAAGTGCATCGCGATGGCACGTCCTATCGCCTGATCTGGCGGCAGGACGGCCAAGGGCATGCGGTGGAGGAATGGGATGCCGCCGCAGACAGCTTCAAGCCCTCGGCCAGCCAGGCCATCACCGAACAACGGTTTCCGGTGCGCTTGTTCAGCCAGGGGCAGATCGCGGCCTTGGCTGGCGACAGCCAGCAGGCGCTGCTGAAGGTGATCGACGATGCGGCTGGCACACAATCGCAGCAAGCGGCCTTCGAGGAGGCCAAACGTGCTTTTCTAGCCTCTCGGGCGCAGATGCGCGATCTGGAAGGCAAGCTGCAAGGCCGCGAGTCGTTGACGATTTCTCTGCAAGACATCCAGCGCAAGCTGGCCCGCTTCGAGGGCGCCGACCATGCAGCGGTGCTGAAGAACTACCAGCGCAGCAACCGGCAAAGTCGCGAGCTGGAACGCCAGTTTGAAGCATCCTCCGAATTGGCTGTCCGCTTGAAGGACGTTGCTGCAGACTTACTGGCAGAAGACTTGGCTGAAGGGCTGTTCGATGCCGACGAAGATCGTCCTGCACTCACACTCATGGAGGCGTTGCACGCGTCCATCGGCAAGGCCAGGGAGGAGGTCGAGAACGCGGCTGTCGCGTTGCAGGAGCGCGGGCAAGCCTTACGAGGAGAGCTCGAAGCATCGCCCTGGTTTGCGCGGATCGGCGCGGCCAAAGCAGCCTACGATCAGCTTAAGACCGATTTGCAGCAACAGGGCGTCAGCGATCCCAATGAGTACGGCCATCTGGTGCAGGAAAAGCAGCGGCTGGAGGCCGAGCTCAAGCGGCTGGAGACTTTGCAGAAGCAACACGCCGACCTGCGCGAAAAAGCCAAAGCGCTACTGGAGCAGGTGCAGTCCGCCCGCCGTGCCATCAGCACGCAACGCAGCGCATTCCTTCAAGAAACGCTCCAAATCAATCCCTTTGTGCGGATCGAACTGATTCCTTACAGCCGAGATGCGCAGGGCATCGAGCGCTCGTTGCGGGAAGTGCTCGGGGCTGCCGACGGCAAATACGTGGATGACCTGTACCAGGAACAGGATAGTGCCCCTCCCAAGGGCCTCGTGGCAGACCTGCTGGTCGCTGTTGATCTTGTCGAGCAGCCGGGAACACGGGACGCGACAGCCTTCGAGCAGGCGTTACTGGCCCAGAAAAGGCGTCTGGTGCAGGCATGTCGTGGTAACGCGGAGTTCGGTGGCTGGTTCAACAAATTCTTGAAAGCTGAAGCCGACAAGCGCCCCGAGTTTACCGACCACATCTTGTGCTGGTTCCCCGAAGACGGCTTGCAGGTGGAATACAGCCGCAAGGGCGATGGTCGGGACTTTCAATCCATTGGCCAGGCTTCAGCCGGTCAGCGTGCAGCCGCCATGCTGGCCTTCCTGTTAGCCCATGGCAAAGAGCCGCTGGTGCTCGACCAGCCCGAGGACGATCTGGACAACCACCTAATCTACGGACTGGTGGTTCAGCAGATTCGCAGCAACAAACTGCGCCGTCAGCTCATTATCGTGACCCATAACCCCAACATCGTGGTCAATGGTGATGCAGAGCTGATCCACGTGCTGGACTTCAACCATCAGTGCCATGTGAAGCAGACCGGCTCATTACAGAATCAGTCTATGCGCAGCGAAGTCTGCCAGGTGATGGAGGGTGGTGAAGAGGCGTTTGAGCGGCGTTATCAGCGCTTAGGTAAAGATGTTTGATAACGTCGCCGTTTGATCCACAAGATTCGCTTTGATAAGAATGACGCAATAAGGAACAACCATGGCCAAGGCCGAAGCCAGCGTTGAAGAGCTAGTATCCATGATCGAGCGCGGCGAACTGCGCTTGCCGGAGATGCAGCGCCAGTACGTGTGGCGTTCTACGCGAGTGCGCGATCTGCTGGATTCGCTGTATCGCGGCTACCCATCGGGCGCAATCCTGCTTTGGGAAACGGATGAAGCTGTGCCGCTGCAGGATTTCGCGGTCAGCCAGAGCACGAATCCTTACCAGAGCACGCGGCTTCTGCTGGATGGTCAGCAGCGTCTGACATCGCTCTCTGCCGTCATTCGCGGCGAGCCAGTATCGGTGCGCGGCCGTCGTCGGCCTATCGACTTGCTGTTCAACTTGGAACATCCCGACCAGTTGGCGGTCGTGACCGAAGTGGAAGAGAACGGCGACGACGAGGACGATGTTGACGACGATAGCGAACTGATTGGCGATGAGACGGACTCGACCGAGGACGAACTGCTCAAGCGCTTCAACAAGATGACTTTCGTGGTGGCCACGAGGAAGCTGGAGCAGTTGCCGCATTGGGTGAAAGTGTCGGAAGTGTTCAAGACCGACAACGATGCGCCGTTCCTCAAACGTGCGGGCATCAGTGGTTTTGACGATCCTCGTTACGAGAAGTACAGCCAGCGCCTGGCCCGGCTACGTGGCATCCGCAAGTACGTTTATCGGATGGATGTACTGGAACGGACGCTTTCCTACGATGAGGTCACGGAAATCTTCGTCCGGGTCAATTCACTGGGAGCCAAGCTGCGCAGTTCCGACTTGGCTCTGGCGCAGATCACCGCCAAGTGGCGGCACTCGCTGCAGACGTTCCAGGATTTTCAGAAGGCCTGTGCCAAGACGGGCTTTGACCTCGATCTCGGTTTGCACCTGAAGAACCTGATGGCGTTTGCCACCGGTCAATCACGTTTCCAGATCGTGGGTAGCCTGAATGTGGAGAAGCTGCAGAAGGCATGGAAAGAAGCCTGCGATGGCATGGAATTCGCGCTCAACTTCCTGCGTAGCAATCTGGGCATCGATAGCCCGGCACTGTTGTCGTCGCCTTTCCTGCTGGTGGTGCTGGCGTATTTCGGGCATAGCCGCAACTATGCGCTGAGCAACGACGAGGCTCGCCAACTGCGCTACTGGGCGCTGATGGCCAATGCCAAAGGCCGCTTCTCCCGAGGCTCCAGCGAAACCATTCTGGATCAGGATTTGGCAAATATTCGTCAGGGCGGAGCAGTGAGCGAGCTGATCGACCGGCTGCGCCTGCAGTTCGGCCGCCTGGACATTACCGCGGAGGAACTGGAAGGCCGCAACCAGCGCAGCGCGCTGTTCAAGACCATGTTCCTGGCTTTCCGCGCTGCCAGTGCGAAAGATTGGCGCAGTCATCTGACCATTGCTCTGGATCATTCGGGCGCCCAGCATCGCTTGCAGTTCCATCACATCTTTCCCAAAGCCGTACTGAAGACCAGCTTCACTGCCCGCGAGGCGGATGACATCGCTAATCTGGCCTTCATCGGCGGCAAGACGAATCGCGCGATCAGCGACAAGGCCCCGGCGGTTTACCTGCCCCCGCTGGTGGGCCAGCTTGGCGAGCCAGCGTTCGCAGCACAGTGCATCCCGGTTGAGGCATCGCTGCTGGAAGTGGGAAGCTACAAGGCTTTCTTGCTTGAGCGACGCAAGAGGATTGCAACGGCGCTGAATACGTTTGTTGGGCCTGCAGATTGAGCCGGTGGACGGCTGTGTATGTAGGCCAGGGGTCTCATACTGCCTGACCTAGCTACCGAGGTAGATGGCAGTGATTTGAACGCGCTCGTGTCCCAACTCACGGCTGATGGTCTGACGAGCATGGCGGTCTTCTATGCGCTGCGTTGGACTTAACTCCGTGACTAATGGTCCACCTGCCGCAGGCGGCGGCCTCCCCGTCAACGCCTCATAGCGGCTTTGCGCGTACTGATGGCGAAGGCCATGCATATAACTCAGACCCGCCGCCTTGCACTGTCCATCGTAGACGTGCCGCTGCTGGATGTAGGTCTTGTTTGCCGGGATCAGTGATCCTGTGCCCGCCAGGCGGTGTGCTGCGTGGAGCGCGTCGCGTTGCTCTGTCGTTGTGATGGGCACAGTTCGCTCCCGACCGCCCTTGGTCCACGATCCCTTGAGGGCGATGTGGTCGCCCCGATCCGCGTAACTGGGCTGGAACTTGATCGCTTCCTCCCGACGCAATCCGAAGGCGGCCTGTAGCTGAAGGCTCATGCGTACGTGCGCGTCGGTGACCTGTTCAAGACCTGTGCCCAGTGCTTGGGCCTTGCTGACGTTGGTCACATAGCGGCGCTCGGCCACGCCGAGTTGCGTGTTGTCCGCTGGCAGGATGCCGGCCTTGCCGATCTTCTCGGCCCACCAGCGCAGATGAGAGAGCCGATTCTTGATGGTGCCAGACAACAAACCTTCGCCTTGCCAGCGATCCAGCAGCGCCTGGGCGTGCTTGCCCTTGAGTGACGACGCCTTCATCTGCCGGAAACCGGCCTCGCGCAGTTGCCGCGCGGCCAGCGACAGCGAACGCATCCGGTCGGCCTGCGTGGTGTAGCTGCCGTCACGGTTGCGCTGGCAGAGCTGTCGCAGGGAGTAGGTCAAGTCGTCCATCTTCCGGCCTCCAAGCAAAGCGCCGTACTGCGTTGTCCTGAAATTCAGTGGTTAGTGTTGGTGCCAGCTCGCCAAGGCGAGATCCCGTGAGGGCAAGGGCATGGTGTTCAGGAGACACCAGAGCCTCAAATGAGGCGTCCGTCTTGCTCCCTGCTGGAAGCCCGGACGGAGGTACTACAAGACGAAAGTGATGTGAACGTGGACAAGTCCTCCTATGAAGTGAGTGGGATGAGAAATGCAGCGGGAACCCTGTGCGTCGCGCACAGGCAATTGCTGCAAAGGACCGTGCGCCAGGCGGCGCGATAGGGATGAGTTCAAACAGACGAAGAAGGCTCCACCCTGTCGGGCCTGCGCTTGCAGGAACCTGCGCTGTTGGGGTTGCCGATGTACGAAGCCCATCGGTCTTGGCAACTGCCCGGTCAGTTTAGGGCGGCCATCATCATGTAGGCCGCACGCAATAGGAACTGGCTTTCGCCCGCATTGTTGGCGGTGTTGCGCGGGTCGTCACTGCGGCGTGCAGTGACGACCGCGTTTTGCGGCAGCATTTGCTACGCAGGATGCGGTTGCCATCCCCTGGCCTGCATTGCCTGCGCTGCGATGTCCCCAGCGTTCGTCGGGGCGTTCAGCATCTTGCGGATGTTGGCGATGTGCGCCAGGGCAGTTTCACGCGATGCGGGTGGCGCAGTCGGTTCCGGGCGGGCTTCGGTGCGCGGCGGAGTTGTAGGCCGGTTCGCGGCAGACGTCTCCTTGCGACCTGCCCACAGGCGGAATTCGCCCGCAAAAACGCGCTTCACCAACGCGAAGAAGTAGGCCACGACATTGCGCACGGCGCCGCTCTGGCTGCGTGCCTGCAACTCGTCGAGCACCTCCTGGCGATGCTGCGGCGGCAGCCGCCGCAAGGCGGCCTGCACGTCCTTTTGCTGATCTGCCTGGGCATTGCTCAGGCAAGGCGGCAAGCTCACCGACTGAGATGCCGGATCGCCGTCGCCTTCGCGCGCGCGGTACGTACGTTCTTTTTTATACATATACGTCTTATACGTACCGCCCTGCTCAGCCGTCATGTGGCGAGCGTGCCCGGTCTGTTGCGGAACAAGCGTGCTGCCGGAGGAATCGCCAGACAATGGCAGTGGGTCGGCTGCCTCGCTCGCCTGCGACGGCGGCGTAGGGGGCAAATCATCGTCATCGTGGCGCTGATCGTGGGTCGCAATGGAGGCGACCTCAGGTGCCTGCGCTAGCGCTGCCTGAATGTGGACAGCCACCCGATCCACCTGGTTGTTTTCGTGGCCGATGGAGGCTTGCAGAAGCGCGGACAGACTGGCATCGAGCGCGCAGGCTTGTTGGAAGTCCAGGGCGCTTTCGTGAACCTGATACAGCTCGCTGAGCACATGACCGGTCAGAGGGTCGCGGTGCTGCCCCACCAGACTGATCCACCCCGTCAGCCGAAGCACGACGAGGACGCGCCGGGCCGTCTCGTACCCGGCCCTCTGCCCCAGCGGGGTGGAGGTGAGATAGCGGCGCAACTGTCCCAGATTCGCCAGCGGGCTGATGCCCTCCGCAGAGCGCAGCATGCGCAGAACCTGCCAACCATTGCGCTCCAGCGGCGTGAGGCGGGCATCGAGCATGAGCGAAGCTGGTGTAGTGAACAGGGCGTCTTGCCCCAGCGGGTTGTGGCGGGTGTGATGGTCTGTCATGAGAGTTCTCCGAGGTCTGGGCCACGGCGGCCCGTTCCCCTGCATCTCATCGCGTACCGTTCCAGGCGTCAGCCAACAATGCGGTCTGCGCCATAACCGTTTTATCCCATCGGGTGCAGCGCTGGCACCAGCATGCGGACTGATCTATCATCCCGATACCCCCTTGGGGGTACAACTGGGGGTACTTCCAGCGATTCCCGCAAAGCCCGTGACGCGATTTCCCCGCGAAACCTAGCGTTCACGGCCCTTTGCCGACCGATCAATGTTTGACCTGAAAGTCATTTTGGAAGAATTCATTTCCGGAAGAGAAATCGAATGTTCCGTTCTGGGCAACAGTAACCCTATTGCTTCTGTCATCGGTGAAATCAAGCCTAGTCACGAGTTCTATTCCTATGATGCAAAGTATCTCGATGAGAAAGGTGCAACACTCGAAATTCCAGCCGCCTTGCCAGAAGATATTGCCGACCAGGCCCGGAAAATCGCGGTGCAAACGTTCAAGGTGCTTTTGGCCGAAGGTTTGGGTCGGGTGGATATGTTCCTTAAAGATAATGGTGAAATTCTGGTCAATGAAATCAATACGATCCGGCTTCACCAAGATCAGCATGTATCCGAAGTTCTGGGAAGCTTCGGGAATTGCATGCCCGGAATTGATCGATAGGCTGATTCATCCAGGTTGCACTACGCAACAACCTGCATTGCATATCTACCCATTTACGTTAAGCTTCGCCTTTCATTCATTACATTCAGGTGTTCCATGGCGCTCAAGTCCACCGTGTTCAAGGCCAATCTGCAGATTGCAGACATGGAACGGCATTATTATCACGATCACGCGCTGACGTTGGCACGCCATCCTTCCGAGACAGACGAGCGCATGATGGTGCGCTTGCTTGCGTTTTCCCTGCATGCAGATGAACTGCTGGCCTTTGGCCAGGGCATGACGGATGATGAGGAAGCCGACATTTGGCGCAAGGATCTCACAGGCAAGATCGAGCAGTGGATTGATGTGGGGCTGCCGGATGAGAAGCTGATCCGCAAAGCCTGTGGGCGGGCTGACGAGGTGGTTCTGTATACCTATGGGGGCCGCACGGCGGAGATGTGGTTTGCACAAAACAAGGATGGCTTTGCCCGGCTTAAAAACCTGACCATCATCAACCTGCCACAGGAAAACACAAAGGCGCTGGAAGAGCTGGCACAGCGTACCATGGACTTGCAGTGCACGATACAGGACGGCCAGGTATGGCTGAGCAATGGCGAGCGCAGTGTTGAGGTGCAATGCGAGCAGTGGAAATAGCCAGTCACTATTAGAGAGATTGAAAGCTTCGGTCTACTCCCCCATCTGCAGGCTACGTTTGTAGGTTCTATCAGTGGCTAATTAGCTCAATCATCAGGCAAATATCATGTTCAAACCGCGAACCCTGAAATTTCTTGCCGCATATATTGCAGTATTTATTTTGCTATCACTGGTTGTGCATATTCGGCCAGATTATGCAGACTCTCCGCTGGGCGTGGCCTTGGCAATACCCTATCTCTCAATCTATTTGTTTCATAGCATTGGAGTGCCTGGATTGCTCCAGCATAATGGAGCGTGCGGCTGGGGTTGGTGTGCGCCCTCGATATTTGGCTGGGGCTTTCTGTGCTTTTTCTGGAGCTTGATTACCTGGTTGTTCGCTTGGGCCTCAGCTAGCCTCACGCACGGATCAACCAAAGATTAGCTATGTAAATAGAAACATCACCAAAATCATGCTTTGGCAAAACTGCCCTGCTCCGCATCGCCAAGGGCTTTCAACAGGTCAGCGCCTTTCAAAGCCAACGCATAGCCGAGGACGCCACTGCCGATCACCACGGTTTCATAATCCTTCACACTGTTGTCCACCATGACCTTGATGCCTTCTGGCAAGGCAATCGGCGGCACTGCCCCCACCACATAACCTGTAGCTTCGGGGACTTCGTCATATTCTGCCATGCGCAGTTTGCGTTCATTGAGATGACTGCGCAGGATGGCCCAATCCGCACGGCCGCCACCAGCAACCGCCAGCAGGATGAATTGTTCCGACCCGGTGCGGAACAGTACGCTGCGCACTACTGACTTGGGATCAAGTCCCTCGCTTTCTAAAAGTTCTTCCAGATTGCGTACCGGTTTCTTGTCCTCGCTCAGGGGAATTTCAATCACGGTGAACGGAATTGCCATGCTGTTCAGCAATTCGGTGACAAGGGAGATCAATGCCATATGGATATCCTTTCAAAAACAATATGATTGACAATGTGTTGTGTATTATTGGTATTGCTATTACATGAATAGTAGCTTACTTGAACACGTCCTTGAGTCGAAGAGCAAATTGGGCCGATGAATCGAGGTATTGTCATAGCACATTTGCAATTCGAGATAGCCGTTATTTTCTGGGAGCTGAGCATATGGAGTCGATACTCAACACAGCCATCAATTCGACAATATTGACGCTGATTGGCCTGGGACTCAATCTTGCAGGGGTATGTCTGCTTGCATATGAAGTTTGGCTAGCGCAAAAAACAGAGTTTTTCTTTCTTTATATGCGAAAGGCTCTCCGCGAGGCTGAAAATCTTCACGACAATCCTGTGCAGCAAGGACGCAGCGACATCGAAGCCGCACGAAAAGACATGCATAACAAAACGCCGGCAGAGCAATTGGCATGGCGTATACAAGAAGCCATCCTGCGTAATGATGTGCCGTCGTGGCTGGAGGATGGTATGAAAAACCATGCTAAAGAACTGATTAATGAGATCAAGAAAAGGAACAATGAATTCGATGACCAAGTGACCCCGCGCAGGCTTGAACTCCGCAAATGTCTACTGCGTCTTGGCTTCCTATTCATTATCATTGGCATAGTATTGCAAAGTGTCGGCACTTATTCGGGGGCGGCACTTTTATAACATCAGAAAGAAATCAGGAATGTGGGACGAACGGTACAACGCTGAAACCTATGCATACGGCAAAACCGCGAATACTTTTCTGGCCGGGCATTTCCAGGCCATTCCCAAGGGCAAGGTGCTGAGCATTGCCGAAGGCGAGGGGCGCAATGCGGTGTTTCTGGCCCAACAGGGATATGCCGTGACGGCGGTGGATGCATCACAGGTTGGTTTGGCAAAGGCGCAGAAGCTGGCCGCAGAAAACGGTGTGGCAATTGAGTGCATGCAGGCCGACCTTGCCGAGTACGATTTTGGTGAACAGCAATGGAACGGCATTGTCTCGATCTTTTGCCCGATGCCATCTGCATTGAAGGCCATCCTCTTTCCCAAGATCATCAAGGGATTGAAGCCTGGCGGCGTCTTCCTGCTTGAGGCTTATACACCGGACCAGTTGCAGCATGGCACCGGTGGTGGCAATGATGCCGATAGCATGATGACCGCGGAGACATTACGCCGTGAATTGAGCAAGCTGGCGTTCACCTACCTGGCTGAGCTTGAACGTGAGGTGGTTGAAGGCATTTATCACACAGGAAAGGCGGCCGTTGTGCAAGCCATTGCCGTTAAAGCCGCTTGAGCAGTTTTACATCAATCCGGGTATTGCCTGCCACCTGATTTCAAAAAGATGACACAAGCCATGCTGAAGGTAATCGCACAGGATTTTATCAAACCAGAATATATCGAGCAGGTCTTGCCTCTATATGCGGAGCTGATCGAGAAAACCCGGCAGGAGCCGCTGTGTATTTCTTATGAGTTGTTCATTGACCAGAAGGACCCTGGGCATTTTATTTTCATTGAAGAATGGCCTGATCGAGCAGCGCTGGACCTGCATTGCCAGACTGAGCATTTTAGGCGGTTGGTGCCTGCGATCCACCATTACCAAAGACAGGAAGGCATTTTCCTGCTCATGGATGCCTTCGCCGGCTTACCGACATCTGCATGAAACCGTAGCCGTTTTTCATGGATAAGAACAAGCTTTCCCAACCGGTCGGAAAATCAGGCCTACACCCGCGCAACAAGCATAAGGACAGGTATGATTTTACGCTGTTGATAGAAACGCATCCGGCGTTGGCACGTTTTGTCAGGCTGAATCAATACCAGGATGCCTCCATCGACTTTGCTGACCCCTTCGCGGTAAAAACACTGAACCAGGCCTTGCTCAAGCAGTACTACGGCATTGCAGCGTGGGATATCCCGGCCCATTTTCTTTGCCCGCCGATTCCGGGACGGGCGGATTACCTGCATTACCTGGCGGACTTGCTGGCAGCTTGCAATGCTGGGCTGGTTCCGCGCGGCGACAAGGTAAAGGTGCTTGATATCGGCGTGGGGGCCAACCTGGTTTATCCAATGATCGGGCAGCGTGAGTATGAATGGCATTTTGTCGGTGCCGACATCAACCCCGAGGCACTCGGCAATGCAAGGCAGGTCATTGCCTCCAACCCCGGCTTGGATAGCGCCGTGACCTTGCGTTTGCAGGCCAATGCCTCTGCCATTTTTCAGGGCATTATTCAGGCTGATGATCGTTTTGACCTGACCATGTGCAACCCGCCGTTTCATGCTTCCCTCGCTGATGCTGTGGCTGGGACACAACGTAAATGGAGGGGTTTGGAAAAGAACCGCGGTAAACCTGCCGGGAAAAACAGCAAGCTCCCGGTTGCCGACAAGCTCAATTTTGGCGGACATGCTGCCGAGCTTTATTGCGAGGGGGGCGAAGAAGCATTCATCAGCCGCATGGTGCAGGAAAGTGCCCAGGTTGGCAGGCAGTGCCTGTGGTTTACAACGCTGGTTTCAAAGGCAGCCACGCTGCCTGCAGTCTATCGCGCATTAAGAAAAGCCGGCGCATTCAAGGTGAAAACGATAGAGATGGCGCAAGGACAGAAAAAAAGCCGGATCGTCGCCTGGACCTTTCTGGATGACAACCAGCAACGCGAATGGTGTTGCCAACGCTGGCAATAGTTGTTCAAGCCATCTGGCTGATGGTTTTCCTGAATAGGCTTAGCGACAGGGCGAACAGCACGCTGCCGATCACCAGCAAGGCGAGGAATTGCTGCCAGACCACGTCGAGCCCCGCGCCCCGGTAGAGGATGGCCTGTCCCAGCTCGACGAAGTGGGTGGTCGGGGCCAGCAGCATGACATTCTGCACCAGCTCGGGCATGCTTTCGCGCGGCGTGCTGCCGCCTGACAGCATCTGCAGCGGCAGCAAGACCAGGACCAGCAGCATGCCGAATTGCGGCATGCTACGTGCAAGCGTCGCCATGAAGATGCCGAGCGAGGTGGTGGCGAACAGGTGCAGCAGCGTGCCGCAGAGGAACAGCGGAATGGAGCCCTCGATCGGCACGTGCAGGGCCCCGCGCACGACGAAATTGAGTGACACGGTGACGGCGACTAGCACCACAAGCCCCATCGACCATATTTTGGCGAGCATGATCTCGGCCGGGGTAACCGGCATGACCAGCAAGTGCTCTATGGTGCCGTGCTCGCGTTCGCGGATCAGCGCCGCTCCGGTGAGGATGATGGAGAGCATGGTGACGTTGTTGATGATTTCCATGAGCGAACCGAACCAGGCTTGTTCCAGGTTGGGGTTGAAGCGCATGCGGATGGCGATGTCGACGGGCGGCACGGCATTGCTGCGGTAGCGCGCGAGGAATTCGTTCACCTCGCTGGTGAGTATCTGCTGGATGTAGCCGTTGCCGGTGAAAGCCTGACTCATGCGCGTGGCATCGACGTTGACCTGCAGCGCGGGAGATCTGCCTGCGAGCACGTCGCGCTGGAAATCGGGCGGAATGTTGAGCACGAAGGTGTAGTCGCCCTTGTCCATGCCCGCGTCCATTTCCGCCAGGGTGATGAGCTTGGGCGTGAGAAAATGCGGCGGGTAGAAGCTGCTGATGATGCGGGCGGAAAGCGGGGAGGCATCTTCGTCAACAATCGCGATGCTCGCATTGTGCAAGCTTTCGGGCATGGCGGTGGCGGCAACGTAAATGGATAAGGTGAAGGTGTAGACGATCACCACCAGCATCACCACGTCGCGGCGCAAGCTCCACAACTCCTTGATGCCGAGACGGTAGATATTGGACAGGAACACGTTCACGCTCATTGCTCCTGCTTTTTCAGCAACATCACAGTCAGCCCCAGGATCACCGGGATGGCCGCTGCGAGCATCCACATGGAGTCGGCGAGGTTGCTCATGTTCAACGCCTTGCTGAACACGCCGCGACTGATGGTGAGGAAGTGCGAGGCCGGGTAGATCTGGCCGATGAAGGCGCCGCTGCCTTCGAGCGAGGCGACGGGGTTGATGAGCCCAGAGTATTGGATGCAGGGAATCAAGGTGCCGATCATGGTGATGAAGAGCGCGGCGATCTGGCTCTTGGTGAAGGTGGAAACCAAGAGTCCGAAGCCAGTGGCGCTGATCACGTAAAGCAAGGCTGCGAACGTGAGCGTCGCCAGGCTGCCTTTGAGCGGGACGTCAAATACCGTCACCGCCAGCACCACGAGCAGGGCAAAGTTGAACATGGCGAGCACGATGTAGGGCAATTGCTTGCCGAGCAGGAATTCGCTGCGCGTGACCGGCGTGACGTAGAGGTTGATGATGGAGCCAAGTTCCTTTTCACGCACCACGGACAACGCCGTCAGCATGGCCGGGATCATCATGAGCAGGATGGGGATGACCGCGGGCACCATGGAAGGCAGGCTGCGCACATCCGGGTTGTAACGGTAACGCGCTTCTATCCGCATGGCCCCGCCGGTTGGCATGCCGAGGCTGTGCGTGGCCTGGTCGGCCAGCCAGGCCTGGTGCATGCCCTGCACATAGCCACGTATGGTTTCGGCACGCTGCGGCATTGCGCCGTCGACCCAGGCGCCTATCTGCACTTCCTTGCCGCGTTGCAGGTCGCGCGCGAATCCCGGCGGAATCTCGATCGCCAGCGAGATGTCCCCACTGCGCATGCGGTGGTCCAGGTCGTCATAATCGCGGATAAGCGGCTGCTCGATGAAATAGCGTGAGCCGGACAGGTTGAGCGCATAGTTCTGGCTCAGGCCGGTCTGGTCGCGATCGAGCACCGCGTAGCGCAAATCCTCGACGTCCATGCTGATGCCGTAGCCCATGATGAACATCAGCAATGCGGTTCCCAGCAAAGCTAGCGTGGCGCGCACCGGGTCGCGCTGCAATTCCAGCGCCTCGCGCCACATATAGCTGATCATGCGCACGGGGTTGAACCAGACTGGCTTTTTCGCATGCCTGGCCTGGGCGGTTACCCGCTCATCCTTGTCCTGTTCATCTTCGGCTTCCGTGCCGCCGCCCGCTTCCACCAGGTAGTCGATGAAGGCGGCTTCGAGGGTTTCCGCCTTGCGCTTTTGCACGATATTTTCCGGCGTGTCGCTTACCAGCACATGCCCCGCATGCATGAGCGATATGCGGTCGCAACGCTCGGCTTCGTTCATGAAGTGGGTGGAAATGAAGATGGTCACCTGGTCACGGCGCGACAGCTCGATCAACAGGCGCCAGAAATTGTCACGCGCCACCGGGTCCACGCCGGAAGTAGGCTCATCCAGGATCAACAGCTCGGGCTTGTGCACCATGGCGACCGCAAGCGACAGACGCTGGCGCATGCCGAGCGGCAGGTTGTCGGGCAGCGTGTCGAGCGCTTTTTCCAGTCCGAAGCGGCCCGCCATCTCTTCCACCCGTGCCGGGATGTCGGCCTCAGGCACCTGGAACAGGCGCGCATGCAGCACCAGGTTCTGCGCTACAGTCAATTCGCCATATAGCGAGAAAGATTGCGACATATAGCCCACGCGCCTGCGCGTCGCCATGTCGTTGCCATCCACCTCGTTGCCGAACAGCCAGGCTTCGCCCTCGCTGGCGGGCAGCAGGCCAGTCAGCATCTTCATGGTGGTGCTCTTGCCGCAGCCGTTGGAGCCGAGGAAGCCGAAAATCTCGCCGCGACGGATGCGGAAATTGACATGGTCCACGGCGACGAAATCGCCGAAGCGCATGGTGAGGTCGCGCGCCTCTATCGCAACTTCCGCGTCCTCCTGCTGATTAAGCGGGGAGAGCTCCACAGGCTTGTAACCGCGTTTCTTGTCTTCCGGAAGCAGCCTGATGAATGCGGTTTCGAGGGACTCCGTGCCGGTTTCCTCCAGCAGCGATTGCGGACTGCCAGTTGCCAGTACCTTGCCGTCGTCCATCGCCACCAGCCAGTCGAAGCGCTGCGCCTCGTCCATGTAGGCGGTGGCGACAATCACACTCATGCCTTGCCTTTCCTGCCGGATCCTTGAGATAAGCTCCCAGAACTGGGCGCGGGCAAGCGGATCGACACCGGTGGTCGGTTCATCGAGGATAAGGAGGTCCGGGTCGTGGATCAGCGCGCAGCACAAGCCCAGCTTTTGCTTCATGCCGCCGGAGAGCTTGCCAGCGGGACGGTCGAGAAACTTGTGCAGGCCGGTGCTGCGGGTCAGGGTGTCGATGCGGCGCCTGCGCTCGGCGGCATCGTGGCCGAACAAACGGCCGAAGAATTGCAGGTTTTCCTCCACCGAAAGCGTGGGGTACAGGTTCTTGCCGAGGCCCTGCGGCATGAAGGCGATGCGCGGACAGACCGCGTCGCGGTGCGCCTTGCTCGCCATGTCGCCGCCCAGCACTTCCACTTTGCCCTGCTGTACCTTGCGCGCGCCGGCCACGAGCGAGAGCAGGCTGGACTTGCCCACGCCATCGGGGCCGATCAGGCCCACCATGCAGTTGGCGGGCACATCCAGGCTGATGCCTGAAAGCGCCTCAGTCTCGCCATAGTGCAGGCTTACGTCCTGCACGCACACGACGGGCGCCTGCTTGGATTCCTCCACGCTCACTCGGGCACTTTCACCGCAAGGTGGTCAGGCCAGGGCAGATCCTTGTCGGTCTTGACCCAGGCAACGCCGGGCAGGCCGGTCTTGACCAGTTTCAGGTGTTTTTGCAGCAGGTCGCGGTCTATCTGTGCCTTGACGCGGAACATGAGCTTTTGTCTTTCGCTGGCGGTTTCCACCGTCTTGGGGGTGAATTGCGCGGTGCTGGCAACAAAGGAGATCGTCGCGGGAATCACGAATTGCGGCGCGGCATCGAGGATGATGCGCGCTTCCGCGCCCATGGCCAGCTTGCCTGCCGCGGTTTCGGGCAGGAAGAAGGTCATGTAGACGTCCGACAAGTCCACGAGGTTGAGCACCTTGCCGCCACCGGCCAATACTTCGCCCGGTTGAGCGATGCGGTACTGCACGCGTCCGTCGCGGGGAGACTTGAGCTGGCTATCGTTGATATCCGCCTCGATGCGGGCCACGGTGGCCTGCGCTGCCGCCACCGCCGAGATCGCACCAACTACTTGCGCTTTGGCGGCCTCGATGGAGGCATCGGCCGAGGCTACCTGGGCCTTGGACGCTTCAAGCGCGGCGCGTGCGTTCTGCACCCTGGCCTGGTCGTCATCAAGCTCCTGCAGGGAGGAGGCGCCCTCTGCGGAAAGAGTAGAGGAGCGCTTGAGGCGGCGCTCTGCGGCATCCAGCTCGCTTTCGCGCTGTTTCACTTGCGCGAGCGTCGTGCGTTTCTCGCTCTCGCGCAGGGTGACCTGCGCCTTGCTGGCCGCAACATTGTTCAGCGCTTGCTGGTATTGGGCCTTGACCTCGTCGCTTTGCGCCTGCAGCACGTCAAGCTGCATATGGGCCAGCGATTGGCCCGCCTTGACGAAATCTCCTTCGTTGACGAGCATCTCCTCGATCCGGCCGGGCAGTTTTGCCGCCACATCGATTTCTACGGCCTCTATCCTGCCATTGCCGCTGTACAGGCCGGGCGGCAGTTCATCGTTGCCGATTTTCTTCCAGGCAACATAGCCTCCGGCAGCCAATAGAACCAATATGGCAAAGGGAATGTATTTCTTGATTTTCTTCATGGGCGGCTACCTGCTCAGTTTCTGTTCTCAATGGCGCTGTTTTCGCTCGCCAGCTGTTGCGAGCCTCCGCCCAGTGCGGCATAAAGCCTAACCTGGCTGGAGAAATAGGCGCGCTGCATCTGCACCAGTTGCTGTTCCACATCCAGCAGGCTGCGTTCCGCATCCAGCACCTCGAAATACGAGGTGGCGCCATGGTCGTACCTCAGCTTGGCGAGACGCGCGCGTTCCGCCTGGGCATCCACCATCTCCTGCTGGCTGATCAGTTGCTGCTTGATACCATTCTGGGCGGCCAGGGCGTCCGCTACCTCGCGGAAGGCGGTCTGGATGGTCTGTTCGTAGCTGGTGACGGCAAGGTCGCGCCTGACCTCGGCGAATTCCAGGTTGGAGCGGTTGCGCCATCCGTCGAAGATCGGCAGGGAGACGCTGGGCGCAAAATTCCAGGCGTGGCTGCCTGCGTCGAACAAGCCGTTCAACTCGCGGCTGGCTGTGCCCAGTGAAGCAGTCAGCGCGACGCGCGGGAAGAACGCGGCGCGTGCCGCACCTATATTGGCATTGGCCGACTTCAGGATATGTTCTGCCGCAATGATGTCCGGCCTTTGCACCAGCACTTCCGAAGGCAGGCCCGCCTGGAGTTCGCGTAGCATGTGCATTTTGGCAAAGGCGTCGCTGGCCGGCGCAAGCTCGATGGGCTTGCCTACCAGCACTGTCAAGGCATTAAGCTCGGTAGCGCGGGATTGCTGCAATTGATAGAGCAGCGTTTGCGCCTGGGCGAGCAAGGCTTGTACCTGCTTCAGGTCCAGCTTTGAGGTGGAGCCGACATCAAATCTGCGCTGGAAAATCCGTACGGATTCCTGGCGGCTTTCTATGGTTTTCTCCGCGATGAGGATGCGCTGGTCCAGCTCGCGCAAGTTGAGGTAGCTATCAGCTACTTGCGAGATCAGTGAAATGGTAGAAGCGCGCTGCGACGACTCGGCAGCGAGGAAGGTTTCCAGCGCGGCATCCCTCAGGCTGCGGATGCGACCCCAGAAATCCAGCTCCCAATTGCTGATGCCGAACCCAGCGCGATATTCGCTCAAGACCATGGGGCGCCCGATCAGGCTCAGGTCTTCAGGGGTGCGAGAGCGTGCGAAGCTGCCTTGGGCATTGAGCCCGGGAAACAGGTCTGCCCGTTGCACGCCATACAGTGCTCGGGCGCCTTCAACGCGCTGTATCGCGCTGCGCAGGTCGCGGTTATTTGTCAGAGCCTCCCGGATCAGGCTCCGCAAGGCTTCGTCGGCGAAATAATCCTGCCAGGCAATGCTGGCCGCGTCGGTACCTGCGGCGGTTTCTGCTTGCGGGAAATGTCCGGCCACCGGGGCGGCCGGCCGTTCATAATCGGGCGCCATGGACTGGCAGCCCGCGAGTACGAGGCATAAGGCGGCAATAGCTGCCGGCCGGTGCCTGCTACGTGGTTGAGGCAAGGAGATGGTTTTTTTCATTGTTGTCGTCACTCGCTAGCGTTAAGTTTGACCGTGATGAAGGAACCTGTTGCCTGCCCTGATACAAGCAAATTCCAGACTTACTAGCTATTACTCTACTCCAGTTTCAATTACAATTGAAACTCTTTTTGCCGCGCTGCATAACAGGCGCCAGCACATCCTGACCATCAACAACCGAACCAGATTCGCATGAACGCTTCTTATCAACAGATTCCCCAGGCTGCCGGCCGCGAAATCCGTTCCGACGGATTGGTCACGCGCAAACTGCTTCTGCAGTGCGCGGGCGAGATTTTCGCCAGGCGCGGCTACAGCGACACCACGAGCAAGGAAATCTGCGAGCGCGCCAACGCTACGGTGGGGTCGGTGAATTACCATTTCGGTAGCAAGGCCGGGCTGTACCGTGAAATATTGACTGAGGTGACACAACGTATCCTGCGCCTGGAAATGCTGGAAGCAATTGCGGTAAGCCGGCGCCCGGCCAAAGAAAAACTGGAGGAAATCCTCGACACGGTCTTGGCGGCACAGGCCTCGCAAGACTGGCAGATCCGCCTGTTCTTCAGGGAGCTTGCCTCTCCTTCGGCCGAATTCATCAATTATCTTAGCCAGGATGCCTCTTCCAAGACCGGTATCATCAAGCGGATACTGAGTGAAATATTGGGGGCAACTGCCGATTCAATGGTTGTCGACCAATGTTTTCTGAGTGTATTTTCCCTGTGTTCATTTCCATACATGGCGAACGCCAACGTGCTGGCAAACTGCATTTCCCCGACATCGTGCGAGGCGGCGGCGTTGCACAGCCACATCAAGCGTTTCATCCTGGCCGGGCTGGATGTTCATGTTGCCCGATAACTGATTTCCATGAGCCGCTTTTTACGCTTGTCCAGCCGCGTCCTGTTTTGCCTCGCACTTCTGTTGAGTACCGCCTGGGGCGCTTTTGCGCTCTATTACCAATTCCCCTTCTCCCAGGCACTTAAAATCCTCGCGGCTGCGGCATGGCTAGGCGTTGCCGGAGCCAGCCTGCTTGCAGGGCGCCGTTACGGCGCCACGCGCGGAAGCTTGCTTTACATCGCTGCACTGGCGCTGCTGCTCAGCTGGTGGCATAGCCTGGCGCCTTCCAATGAACGGGAATGGGCCGATGATGTTGCCGAGACCACGACGGCAATTCAGGATGGAAGCGTGGTCACGTTCAGTCATGTGCGGAATTTCGATTGGCGTAGCGAAACCGACTATACGCCGCGCTGGGAGCAACGCCGGTATGACCTGGATCAGCTCCAGAGCGTGGATATGCTGCTTTCCTACTGGACTGGGCCTGCCATTGCCCACACTTTGGTATCCTTTGGATTCAGCGATGGCCGCTACCTGGTACTCTCGGTAGAAATCCGCAAGGAGCGGCATGAAAGCTTTTCCGAGTTTGGCGGCTTCTTCAAGCAGTTCGAGACCAGTCTCATCGCCGCTGATGAGCGCGATATCGTCCGCGTGCGCACCAATGTCCGCGACGAGGATGTCTATCTATACCGGGTGAATATGCCGCCTGCCGCAATGCGCAAGCTGTTTTTATCCTACATGGCGGAAGCCAACAAGCTGGCGGAAAAGCCGCGCTTTTACCACACCGTCACCGCCAACTGCACTACAATCGTCTATCACATGGTGCACCAGATCATTCCTGGCCTGCCTATGGACTACCGCTTGCTGTTGTCAGGCTACTTGCCCGAGTACCTTTACAATATTGATGGTCTCGATACCTCCCTGCCGTTAGAGGCGCTGCGCCAGCGATCGCGTATCACCGATATTGCCAAGCATGCAGACCAGGACCCTGAATTTTCCCATTTGATTCGGAAAAATTTATAGGCAATACAGAATTAGACATGGCGTTTTGCCGCAAAACAAGCGGCGCAGAGTGATAAACTTTGCAGTTACTCAGCTATTATGAATTGTTTGTCCTATGAAACTCGCCACCTGGAATGTCAATTCCCTCAACGTCCGCCTGCCCCATGTATTGGACTGGATTGCGCTGGAAAAACCGGACGTGCTCTGTCTGCAGGAAACCAAGCAGGAAGACAGCAAATTCCCTTACGACGCACTGAAAGAGGCCGGCTACAACGCTATCCACAGCGGACAGAAAACCTATAACGGCGTCGCCATCCTCAGCCCGCATCTAATGGAGGATGTAAGTACAGGCATTCCCGGTCTGAATGATGAGCAGAAACGCCTGATTGCCGCAACTATTGGTGATGTCAGAATAGTATGTGCTTACATCCCAAACGGGCAAAGCGTGGATTCGGATAAGTACCAGTACAAACTGGGTTGGCTGGAAGCGCTCAGTGCGTACCTCAAGGATGAACTGGCGCGTTATCCAAAGCTGGCGTTGCTTGGCGATTACAATATCGCCCCGGAAGACCGGGACGTACATGATCCCGCCGCTTGGGCCGGCCAGGTGCTGGTGAGCGAACCCGAGCGGGAGGCATTCCGTATCCTGTCGGCGCTGGGGCTGCATGACAGCTTCCGCCTGTTCGAGCAGGAGGATAGCAGCTTCAGTTGGTGGGATTACCGCATGGCTGCCTTCCGCCGCAATCTCGGCTTGCGGATTGACCACATCCTGGTCAGCGACGCACTGAAGAATGACTGCCTGCGATGCTGGATAGACAAGAGCCCGCGCAAACTGGAGCGGCCTTCAGACCATACGCCGGTGGTGCTGGAACTGACATGCGCGTAAAGCCTATGGCAGGAAGAGGACAACGATAAGGCGGTCTTCGGGTTACCAAGTTTCTTAATGCGCACCCGTCATATGGGAAGGTTCTGGCGCATTTACTTAAATTTCTGAAAGTCTTGAATATGCAGCAAAACAACATGCAAGCCATAGAAGCAATCCTGGCCCGGCGCTCGGCATGGCCGCTAACCGAGCCTGCACCAAGTTCAAAACAATTGGAGACCATCCTTCAAGCCGCGGCAGTCACCCCAGATCACGCTGGCTTGCGCCCATGGCATCTAAAGGTAGTGCAGGGGGAAAACCGCCAGCACCTCCTGGAAAGAGTATTGCAGCATCCTGCCGCGCAAACCGAGCAGGTGCGCGCCTTGCATGGCAAATACGCCCTCAAGCTCACCACAGCGCCAGTGGTGATTGTGCTCGCAGCGCGTATCACGCCCCATCCCAAAGCTCCGGAGTTCGAACAATTGCTGACGGCAGGCGCCGCCACGATGAATATGCTCAATGCTGCCCACTTGCTTGGCTACAGCGGCTTCTGGAGCAGCGCGCCGGATCCGCTGGGCGCCTTGTTGCATGAAATCATGGAGTTTGAGCCGCAGGACAAGATCATCGGCCTTTTGAACCTCGGTACGCCTGCCAATACTCCAAAGCCTGCCGCCCCGCGCACGCCATGGCAGGATTATGCCCAGCTATGGCGGCCTGAGGCATAAGCATCGAGTATTTTCAGGAACCCCTAATGCCGCACAGTGCCATGGATACGGCCATTGCCGCCGGCATGGTATAGAGTCCCTTGCGGGTTTTGCGGCGGCCTGCCTTGCTGCTGTTTGTCTACCAGGCGAGCAGAGAGTTTCTCCGCCAATGCAGGTATAAACTTGTTCAACGAGGTGTTCAAGGTCGCCATCATGCCTACCTTGATGTTGCGCCCGCCTTCCTGCGCGGCCTGCAGAATCGCCTCCGCTACCAGTTGCGGGTCTATCATCGGCTCTGGCAGCTTGGGCTCGCGGGTCATGTAATTCTTGGCATGTTCCGGATAAGGCGTGTCCACTGCGGTGGGCTGGATCAGGGTTATCGAGACTGCACTTTCGTCCACGTCCTCGATCTCCACGCGCAGGGCATCGGTAAATCCTTTGACTGCATGCTTGGAGGCAGTGTATATGCCTTGCAGCGGCACCATGCTTTCCGATACCTCGCTGCCGACATTGATGAGCACGCCGCCGCTATGACGCAAATGCGGTAGCGCGGCGAGCGAGCCATTGACCACGCCCCAGAAATTAATGTCGAACAGGCGCCGGCTGTCTTCTTCGCCAACTTCATCAAGGCGGCCATAAATGGAGACACCGGCATCATTGACCCAGGTGTCGATACGGCCATAATGCGCCAGCACTTGATCCACAACTTTATCCACTTCCGAACGTTCCGAGACATCGGCGGCAACGCAGAACGCCTCGCCGCCACTAGCGTTAATCTCACTCGTGAGTTGTTCCAGCGTTTCCTCGCTACGCGCCACCAGTACCACGGTAGCCCCCAGCGCGGAAGCCAAAATAGCAATGCACAAGCCTATGCCGCTGGAAGCGCCGGTAATTACCATGACTTGTTCATGTAGAGGTTTATGTTTGGACATTGCCACTCTCCTGATCCTGAATGATGTTTCCATGCTACATGGGTACTTGCCGCGCGTTATCAGCGAATACCGCGATAGTGTGTAGGAATGGCCTTCAGCCGGATGCTGAATCCAGAAATGTCAACGTTTGCAGGCAGGTCACCGTTAAAGCATTGTAAAGCAAGGGAGCAGACAAATGAGCGCACCTACCGATGAGACAAGCCTGGGTACACTATTTGAACAAAAAGCACAGACCTTGTTCATTTACGTCAAGATACCAGTCAAGCTGAATATGAGGGCAGACCCATTCCATCAGCGGGAGAACGAGCTAGCGCGCCTGCTGATGGAGGCAGGCGCTGGCACGGTGATAGGCTGGGGCCAGTCTGTGAGTGATGCCGGGGAAGATGGATCCCAGCGCTTGCTGCATCAGCGTATCGACATTACCACCATCGACCTCGACGCAACACGTCACGCCTTGCGGACGATCCTGCAGGAACTGGCAGTCCCCTCCGGCACCGAAATTCATTACACTCGAGCTGACCGCATGCAGATGGACATTTACACGCGGGACCATTGGCGGCTGAACTTGCCATCGACATAGCCTGCCTGAGAACAGCATCCGGCGAAACCTCGCTTGCGGTCCCGGGATGAATTGCAGCAGAATAAACCGATTGATACCATTTCGCCCGGCAATTTTCCCGCGAGGCCCCGCATGCATGATTATCTTCTCATTACTATCCATCTTTTCAGCGCTGCAGCTGCTGGGGGCATTATCGGCCTTGAACGCAGTTTTCATGGCCGTCCCGCAGGCTTCCGCACCCATACCCTGGTATGTCTATCATCCAGCCTGCTCATGCTGCTCACACTTTACCAGTGGCAATTATTGCCAGGCGTGCCGCTGGATGCCATCAAGGCCGACCCTTCCCGCATGGCGCAAGGCATCATGACCGGCATCGGTTTTCTCGGCGCCGGGGTAATCTTCAAGGAAGGATTCACTGTCAGGGGATTGACCACTGCCGCCTCGATCTGGATTACCGCGGCCATCGGCATCATGCTGGGCATCGGCTTTTATTTCCCCGCCATATTGGCCACGCTGATGACGCTGGGAACGCTTTCCCTGTTCCGCTGGATAGAAGTGCGGTTGCCATCGCATTACTACGCGCATTACCAAATCAGCTTCGACCGGCTTAACCCGATGCCGGAAGGGCAGCTGAGGCAGTTCATTACGGACAAGGGTTTCACGATTGCCAACATGAGCTATGCCATCTCCCATGACGGCAAACTGCTGGAATACAGCATGATCCTGCGCACTTCCAACCAGGACAATATTTCCGTACTGGCGCAGGCATTGCAGGAAATGGACATAGTCCGTACCTTCCGCATCGCCCCGACCCGAGACTGAGCGCGGCATAGCCGGGGTAGGTGCCATGAAGCCTTTCATGGCAATATGCTGCTTGCTCCACGTATCTGGATATTAAGGCCTGAGTGATGTCATTAACCGTAAGCACCCAACTGCTGCATGAAACGACCAGCGCCCTCTTGCAGGAATACCGCGCCATGGCCGCCGGGGCGGACAGCGCGCGCCGCTACAATATCGACACCGGCCTGCTGGATGGGCCCGCCCTGCAGGAGTTGGTCATGGCGGCACACACCCTGGGGGATACCACCACGGCCTTGGTCGCAGGCTCATTGCTGCTGATGAGGGATAAGCCAGCCGCTTCTGTTGAGAGCTTCGATGCCTTTCCCGGTTTACTGCAAGCATTCTTTCAGCAGGCCTTGATCGATGGCTGGGTGTATGCCACCGGCGACGATGGACGCTTTTATCCGCAACTGGTCAACCGCATCAGCGCCACGCCCGGCATTCCAGGCAAATCCAGTCCTTCCGTCATGCTGCATACGCAGGCCTATGGCTATTCAAACGAGGACAGCTTCAAGGCCAAATATGGCCCCCAGGTGCTGGCTCATGTATTCCTGCCACAGGATGTGCTGACGCACCGCATCGCTGATATCCTGGCCGTACGCGGCCTGTACCACGAAACCCCCGAATTGAAAGCGGCGCATATGACATCCCTGGCCCGGCACAGGGAAGTAGTGCAGCACGCCTTCGGCCGCCAATTCCGCCTGCATGGCGCTGCCTACTGCTATGAGGAGAACAACTACCGCCGTCGTGGGTTGCCGCTCGACGGGCGCAAGGTCATCCACGACCTGGAAATGGCGGACTATGCCGCATTCGCCCACCACGCCGAATCGGAGATTACCGCCCGGCCCGGCGAGCCCCATGGCACCGCCAATATCCCAGAACACCCGCTGACCCGGATTTTCGACCTGAAAACCCATGAGTTCCTCTGGGTCCACAGCGACGGCTTGGCACCGCATCACTATGACAAGAGCCTGCGGCACAAGCTAGTATTGCCGGATACGCACCGCGAACTGCTGGATGTGCTCACCACAGATATCGATGTGCTGGTGGATGACCTGATCGAGGGCAAGAGCGCGGGCAATGTCATCCTGTGCAAAGGCCGGGCAGGTGTCGGCAAGACCCTGACGGCCGAGATTTATGCCGAGCTGACCGAACGGCCGCTCTATGCCATCCATTCGGGCAACCTCGGCACCATTCCCGAGCAGATCAACAAGAACCTGCAGCGCATATTCATGCAGGCCAAGCGCTGGAACTGCGTATTGCTGCTGGATGAGGCCGATATCTTTGTGATGCAGCGTGCCGCCAATATCGAGCAAAACGCTATCGTCGCCGAGTTCCTGCGCACTCTGGAATATTTCGATGGCCTGCTGTTCATGACTACCAACCGGCCGGACGATATAGACGATGCCATCATCTCGCGCTGTGCCGCCATCATCAACTACACCGCTCCGGGCCCGGAAGACAGTGCCGCCATCTGGCGCGTCATGGCTGCGCAATACCAGGCTGAACTGGATGAAGCTCTCATCACAGAACTGGTAAGCGTTTTCCCAGGCATTGCGCCGCGGGATATCAAAATGCTGTTGCGCCTGGCGCTCCGGGTCGCAAGAAAACACCAGGCTCAGCTCAACATGGAAATATTCCGCCGTTGCGCCATGTTCAGGGCAATCCCCATCATCAATAGCTGAAAAACCGGCTGCCAGACGCTAAGCCAAGTCACTTTCATGGCAATATCACACACTATGCAGAAAAACCACGACCTGACAATGCAAGCCTGGATAGACCGCCGCCGCTATAGCGCAGGTTATGCAGGCAAACCCTTCAACTCCAGCACTGCAGACAGCGACTACCAGCGTGATCGTGCCCGCATCATTCATTCGTCCTCATTCCGGCGCCTGCAATCCAAGACCCAGATTTTCAGCATAGGAGACAGCGACTTCTACCGTACACGTCTGACCCACTCTCTCGAAGTTGCGCAGATCGGCTCCGGCATCTGCGAGCAATTGCGCCAGCGGTATGCGGACGATATAGGCCGTAGTGAATGGATACCCTCCCTTAGCCTGATTGAAGCCATATGTCTGGGCCATGACTTGGGTCATCCGCCTTTCGGTCACGGCGGTGAGGTAGCACTCAATGCATTCATGCATGAATATGGCGGCTTTGAAGGCAACGGCCAGACATTGCGCATCATTGGCAGGCTGGGCGAATACTCGCCTGAACACGGGCTGGACCTCACCCGCCGCACCATGCTGGGTTTGCTGAAATATCCGGTTTTGCACCGCGAGGTCGCGCATTATCCAACGCAAATCCAGACCGGCGCCTCCAATATAGACCATGCACGCCCGCCCAAATGCCTGCATGACGATGAAGCCGATCTCCTGGAATGGATACTGGCGCCCTTGCCTGCCAATGATCGCATCCGCTTCAGGGAGAAAAAGCTGGTTGATGGCAAGCATGCCAAATCCATTTACAAGGGGTTTGACACCTCCATCATGGAGCTGGCGGATGACATCGCCTACGGCGTGCATGACCTGGAAGACGCATTGGCACTGGAGCTGATCACCGCCAAGCAATGGCATGACCTGGTAATGGCGAAAGCCAGTACTTTATCCGGCTGCCCGTTGAAAATCGAGGCAGACTTTTACAACAGCAAACTGTTTTCCGGCAATGACCGCGACCGTAAACATGCGATCAGCAAACTGGTGAATTATTTCATCGGCAATATCAGCATTGGCGTACAAGAGGGATTTACCACGCCGCTTCTCAAACTACAGGCGGAGATGGCACCCGAGGCGCGTACCCTGCTCAACATCCTCAAGCGCTTTGTATTCGATATCGTCATTCGCCGTCCGCAAATCCAGGCACTGGAATTCAAGGGGCAGCAGATGATCATGCGGCTATTCTCCACATTGCTGGAAAATCCTGACCGCTTATTACCGCAGTCCACCTTGCAGGCCTTTCATGCCAGTGAAAACAAGCCACGGGTGATTTGTGACTATATCGCCAGCATGACCGATGTCTACGCTACCAGGCTTTATCATCGCATGTTCAGCCCGGATATTGGTTCTGTATTCGACAAGATATGAGCCAGCGCATTAGCCTTCCAGTTCCGCAAGCGGACAACTCGCTCAGTGTTGCCGCTCTCCTGACGCTTTCCGGAGGTTTTCTTGATGCCTTCAGCTATGTAGGGCATGGTCATGTGTTTGCCAACGCAATGACCGGCAACATTGTGCTCATGGGCGTATCCATGGCAGAGCAGGATTGGGCGCAAACCCTGCGCCACTTGCCACCATTGCTGGCTTTTGTACTCGGGGTGTTTTTTGCCAATTGTCTGCGCTTGCCCAGAGTGCGCCGCTTCTTGCCTAATCCTGCGTTGGTCTGCCTGGGGCTGGAGATCATCATTCTCAGTATAGGCAGCGGGCTGCCTGCAAGCTTTCCAGATGCCTGGCTGGTTCCTTGCATTGCCCTGGTAGCAGCCATGCAGAACTCCAGCTTCACCCATATCGGCACAACGCCCTACAACTCTGTGATGACGACAGGAAACCTGCGGCGCAGCATAGAAGGTTTATTCAACAGGATGACCGGCAACCGCTCCGCCTTGCATGAAGCCAGGCTGTTCGGGCTGGTCTGCCTATGCTTCCTGCTGGGGGCGATCATTGGAGGGTTTGCCACTATCAGCTTGCACAATATGGCGCTGATCGTGCCGGTTGGCATGCTATGTATGGCGTTTGCCATCTGCCTATATGATAGCAAACGCCATACAGGCGCTACTTTGTCTTGACACCCAACTGCTTGAGCTTGCGGTAGAGATGGGTACGCTCCAACTGTACATTTTCCGCCACCTTGCTCATATTGCTGCCCGCTTTTGCAATATGGTGCTCAAAATACAAACGCTCGAACTCATCCCGCGCCTCGCGTAAAGGCAGATCAAGGTTAAATGCCAATGAAACAGTCTGGCCCGGTGTCTCGGAAACCGGCTGGCTGACTTGATGGAACTGGGCAAACTGGCCAAGCACACGGTTCACGTCTGCCAGGGTGATTTTCTCGCCTAATGAAGTCTGCACCAGATTGCGAATCACGCTATCCAGCTGAGCCAGGTTGCCGGGCCAATCCGCATTGCGTAAACCATTGAGCGCTGCAATATCAAACTCGCGATAGGCAGTCTCTCCGGTCTCCACCATCAATGTCACCATGGAGCGCGCAAGGTCAGGAATATCTTCACGATGATCTTCCAGGGCAGGGACGCTGACAGTTGTAACCGACAATGCCTGCAGCAGGCTGCCATCAAAACTGCCCTCCTGTACCAGTTGCGGCAATGCCCGCGCCGTACCACAGATCACCTTGGCATCATATTTCTCGGCCTTGGCAATCAGGAGCAACAAGCCCTTTTGTTCCGTTTTGCTGAGATCCGCCACTTCAGGCACAAACACCACGCCATCCGTCGCATGCTCCAACAGTTCCAGTGGCGCAATCGCCAGACGCTCGGTTTCGGTCACCACTGACCAAGGCGTACCCGGTTGATGGAGAAAACGGGCACAAAGCTCGACACCACTGCCTTTTGCCCCAATGATCAGCAGGGCGCTGTTCAACAGAGCAACCTGCTCCAGCCGCTGGCGCAATTCTGTAATGACTGCACTTTTGCCAAGATTGAAGAGATTGATATCGGAGCGTGGCAACTGTTCACCATGCTTGAGCGCCGCATTGACCGTCTTCAGCAGCTTCTGCAATGCAATGGGTTTTTCCAGGAAATCGAACGCGCCTATGCGGGTAGCCTCGACGGCAGTATCGATAGTGCCATGGCCCGACATCATGACCACCGGCATTGTCAGCAAGCCGGCATTGCCCCACTCTTTCAGCAGGCTGATGCCATCACAGTCAGGCATCCATATATCCAGCAATACCAGGTCCGGGCGTGCCTGCTGGCGCCAATTGCGTGCTTCGGCTGCATTTTCTGCAAGCCGCACCTGGTAGCCCTCATCCTGCAAAATATCCCTTAACAACTCACGGATGCCGATTTCGTCATCCACAACTAGGACCTGCCTTGCCGTCATTGCTTACGCTCCGCTATTGGTATGGTAACGGTGACAATTGCACCACCCTGTTCAAGGTTTTCAACCTTGATATTGCCTTTATGTTCTTCAATGATTTTCTTGACGATTGCCAGCCCGAGACCTGTGCCATGGCGCTTGGTCGTCATGTAAGGCTCAAAGGCATGCGAGAGGATTTCCATGGGGAACCCGTCTCCATTGTCCTTGACACACAACTTGACCCGATCATCCACCACAGAACAGGCAATAGTAATTGTCGGATCACTGGCGTCCACCAACGCATCCTGTGCATTTTGCAGCAGGTTGTGCAGCACCTGGCGCAACATGGTCGCATCGCCTTGCACCTTGGGCATATCCGGTGCCATATCCAGCCTGATCTCCACATTGCCTGCCTCATAAAGCGCCAGCACATCCTCAATCAATTGATTGAGGTCAACAATGCCCAGGTTCAAGGCGGGTGAACGTGCATACTCGCTGAACTCATTCACCATGGTTTTCATCGCGTTCACCTGGTTCACAATAGTTGCCGTGGCACGGCTCAACATTTCGGCATCGCTCGTATCCAGCTTGGAAGCCAATTTATGCTCCAGGCGTTCTGCAGAAAGCTGGATAGGTGTCAGCGGGTTCTTGATTTCATGGGCCAGTCGTCGCGCCACTTCAGCCCAGGCGGCATCGCGCTGGGCTTGGGCCATTTGGGTAATGTCATCAAACACCACGACAAAACCACCATCGGGGCCATCAGGCAAGCGTGTGCCGCGCACCAGCAATACCTGCTTGCCTTGCGTCGTGTTGACCTCCATCTGTTCCTGCCACTCGCCGGACGCATCTGCCTTGAAATAGACCTGGATGCGATTGACGAAGCCCGCCAGTGTTGCCTGCTGGTGTGCCAGCATATCCAGCGGCTGGTTCACGGTTTGCTCGTCCAGGCGTACACCCAGGATATGCGAAGCGGCATAATTGAATGTGCGCAATTGACCATGCTCACCAAGCACCAGCACGCCGGAAGACAAGTGCGCCAATATGGTTTCAAGGTATCCGCGAGCTGCTTCCAGCCTGGCTCTGTTACGGTCAGCGGCCTGGGTGGCATCATTCAGCTGTCGCGTCATGCTGTTAAAGGATTGCACCAGAATGCCCAGCTCATCCTTGCCATGAGCAGGCAGGGAAATGCTGTAATCGCCACGTTCAATCGCGCGTGTCCCCTCTGCCAGTATGCCCAGGGGCGCAGAAAGTCGCCGGCTCAGGACAAAAGCAATCGCAATGGATGACAACATGGCCAGCATCAGGACCAGCGTCAGTGTCAGCGCAAATACCTCTTTCAGCGATTCGCGACTGAATGAAAGCTCCTGGTAATCCTCATAGACATCCTGCACGGCTTCCGCCGTGGCGGATAGACTCTTGGGCACAGGTTGCAACAATTGCAATATGCGCGTTTCACCAGCCATATCCGTCATCGTGACGGGAGCCAGCACCCGCAGATAAAGACCTTTGCCCAGTATGGGCTCAATGACGCCATAGACATGCTGACGCCCTTGTCTCAATTGCGGCACGCTGGGCAGCTCCGGCAGAAAGCTGGAAGGATCACTGCTGGAAAAAGCCAATATGCGTCCCTGCAATGTCAGCAGCACAGCATCCCGTACGCCACTTTTTTCACGCAGGTCATTCAGCACACTCAAATGAGCATTGCCTGGTTGAAAAGCCAGTGACAATGCCATTGTCTCGCCCTTGTCTTCTAGGTCTGACAGCATGATATCCAGCGCACTCTGCCCTAGCCGGAGCCCTCCTTCAAGCGCAGCTTCCACCTTGACGTTGAACCATGACTCAATGGAGCGGGTCAGGAAATTGACAGATACCGCATATACCACGACTCCGGGAATCACCGCCATCAGGGCAAATCCCCCCAGCAGCCGCAATGTCAGGCGGCTTCCCATGACGCTGTTGCGCATCTGACGGTAAAGCCGCCAGAGCTGGACACCAATCAGCACTATCAAAACCAGTGCCAGTGCAACATTCAACACCAGCAAGACCGTGTAATAACTCCCGGATGCTGCTGTTGGCGTGCTGGCATGCGAAAGTAGGTACAGCAATACTGCACCCAGCGCCGCACTGATAAAAACAATGTATTTCATTTAGTTACCGAGTACAGGTGTCCAGCGGAAACGCTCGGAAATCATGTTCCAGTCTTCCGAGCTCAGGGTATCCACCTGCAAAGCCTTGGGCAGTTTGGACTGGTCAAGGCGCATACGCACTGCAGCCTGATAAGCCTCTTCCTTTTTCAGCAGGTCTTTTTCCAGGACTTGCCATCCCTTGATACTGGACAGCTCTTCCTTGGCCTCCTGAATACTGGTGAACGACAACTGGTGCCCATCCCGATTCACCAGATACTGGCGCGACAGGGCGTGATAACTCAAGGAAACTTTACTGGTCAAGCTGACAATCTCATCATCAAACCAGTAACGACGCGGAGAAACCACCTGGAACTCCACCAAAAAATTCAGCGGCATGCCTTTGTTGACCGCGTCTTCCACCGCAGGACTGAGAGTCAGCTCAAAATCGGCGTCCAGCAAATAGGCCTCTTCAATCGGCAACAATTCGGCAGACTTGATCTGCAAACTGCTTTGACCGGCCCATACTGCAATTGAGGCCAACCCGAGGCAGAGCAATGCAAATAAGCTAAACCTTTTGCAGCAAAGCATAAAAGAAGCCGTCATGTTCCTTACCGGGGTAAAGTTGTCCTTTGGTTAATTCCAGCTGTGCATGCCTGTAGGGTAGCAGTCTGGCATCTGCCTGAGTATGCAGAAACTGATCGATTTGCTGCTGGTTTTCTTCATGAAAAACCGAACATGTCACATAAAGCAATTTACCACCCTTTGCCAGCAACCGCCACAAACCCTGCAAGATAACGGCTTGTTGCCTGGTAAAGGAAGCAATATCCTGCTCTCGCCTCAGCCACTTGATATCCACATGACGGCGCACAATACCGGAAGCGGTGCAAGGAACATCGGCAAGAATGCGGTCATACGGCACCCCATTCCACCAGTTGTCAGGCGTAGCCGCATCCCCTGTAATCAAATCAGCCTGAAGGTGCAGCCTGTCCAGGTTTTCCCGTACTCGCTGCAAGCGCTGTGGATCATGATCGATGGCCGTCATGGAGACATCAGCAAGCTCCAGCACATGTCCTGTCTTGCCGCCGGGCGCGCAGCAGGCGTCCAGTACACGCATGCCATCACTCACATCAAGCTCTAGTGCAGCAAGCTGCGCACCAAAATCCTGGACCGAAACTCGTCCCTCGCTAAATCCTGGTATGCGGCCCACAGGCGTCGGCTGCTCAAGCACCACAGCCTCTTCACTCAACAATGTCGCAGACAGGCCAGCACCGTGCAGCTCCTCAAGATATCCGCTTGCATTGCCATGGCGGCGATTCACACGCAGCGTCATCGGAGGATGCTGGTTGCCAGCTTCCAGCATGGCTTGCCAATGTTGAGGATATTGCTGCCTCAGCTTGCTGATCCACCATCCGGGATAAGAATAAAGGGCAAGCTCATTGCCTTGCAGACGACCCTCAAGCTCGGACTGCTGACGCAGGAAATTGCGCAATACCGCATTGACCAGGCCCTTGGCCCATGATTTCTTGCTCTTGGCCGCAGCCAGCACTGCCTGATTCACTACAGTATGAGAAGCTGCACGGTCAAATGAAAGCTGATACAAGGCCACCAATAACAGGTGGTGAATATACTCGTCCGTCAGCGGCTTTTGTAACAGCATATCGAGTACGGCCTGCAAACGGCCGTAAAAACGTAACGTGCCGTAGCTCAAATCCTGCGCTACGGCACGCTGCTGTGGGGTGATAGCATGGTGTCTGCGAAAAGCATCTTCCAGCACAATGGAAAGATTACGTCCGGCCAGCACCTGTCCGACTGCTTGCGCGGCAAGCTGCTGCGATATATGCACGGGATCAGCTCGCCATCGCCATCAAGCGGGAAATACGTTCCTCTGTGTTGGGATGGGTACTGAACAATCCCTTGATCCCATCAGTCGACAAGGGATTGATGATCATCATCTGGGCTGTCTCGGGATGTTGCTCGGCGGTCTCCATGGGAATCTGGTGCGCATAACTGTGTATCTTCTTCAATGCCGCAGCAAGCGCTGTCGGGTCACGGGAAATCTCGGCGCCTGCACGGTCGGCTTCAAATTCGCGCGCACGGGAGATCGCCATCTGAATCAGCATGGCCGCAATCGGCGCCATGATCATGATCAGTATTGCCACGGCAGGATGCACACCGCGATCCCTCCCATGGGAAAACAGCATGCCAAATTGCGCAATCGATGAGATGGCCCCGGCAACCGTGGCAGAAATTGTCGAAATCAGCGTATCCCGGTGCTTCACGTGTGCCAACTCATGCGCCATCACCCCTCGCAGCTCACGCTGGCTCAGTATGCGCATTATGCCCGTGGTGGCAGCCACTGCGGCATGCTCGGGATCACGCCCGGTAGCAAATGCGTTCGGCTGTGCCTCATCAATAATATAAACCTTGGGCATGGGCAGCTGGGCGTTCTGTGCCAGCTCTTTCACCATGTTGTAAAACTCTGGGGCGCTGCTGGCATCCACTTCCCTTGCGTTGTACATCTTCAGCACAGCCTTGTCAGAGAACCAGTAAGCATACACATTCATTGCGGCAGCCAGGAGCAGCGCAATCATCATGCCGCCAGCACCACCAAGCGCAGCCCCGACCGTCCCGAAGAGCACGACGATCCCTGCCATCAGGATGGATGTTTTCAACCAATTACCTACCATGTGCCCCTCACTTAATACGGTTAATTATTCCCTACTTAGATAGTGCCTAAATAGAAAATTTCAAGTCCGGCAAAGATTGCGCACCAAACGCTTAAACACCAAACCGTTCACCTATGCTCAAAATACGGCCCGCCAGGAAATCCCTGGCTTTCAGGCGCTTGCCTCCCGGCATCTGCAACTCATCAATCCTGAGCAATCCACTACCACAACCAACTGTGATGCCGTCACCCACCGCCACGATCTCCCCTGGTGATGCACGACCGGGCAAAGCATGGGCCATCCATATCCTGCAGACTTCACCATGCAGCAGGCTCTGTGCTACCGGGAATGGATTGAACGCGCGCACCTGGCGTGAAAGCATTTCCGCGCTTTGATCCCAGTCAATGGCGGCCTCTGCCTTGCTCAGTTTTTCTGCATAGGTCACCAGTGACTCATCCTGCGGCACTGCAGCCAAACGGCCATTGGACTGCAGCTGATCCATCGCCTGCACCATCAGCGTCGCACCAATAGTGGCCAAGCCATCATGCAGGGTTTGGGCTGTGTCGCTCTCGGTAATGGGCAGCACACCACGCGAGATCATGGCTCCTGCATCCAGTGCCGGGACAACTTCCATAATGGTCACGCCAGTCTCACTGTCACCTGCCAGTAATGAACGTTGAATAGGCGCAGCACCACGCCAGCGCGGCAGTAGGGACGCATGAATATTGAAACAACCATGGAGAGGCATGCCAAGTACGCTGGTCGGAATAATCAACCCATAGGCGGCCACCACCATTGCATCTGCATTTTCTGCAGCAATTCGCGCCTGCACATCTTCATTTTTCAAGGTTTCGGGTTGGAAGACTGCTATCCCGTGCCGCAGGGCCAGCTCCTTGACGGGACTGGGCCTCAATTTCATGCCACGCCCGGCTGGCCTGTCAGGCTGAGTCAGCACCAGGCTGACTTCATGGGATGATGCAATCAATGCATCCAGAGCGGACACCGCAAACTCCGGGGTACCGGCAAATATGATTTTCATAGGGGTATCTTTGCTTCAACAGCGTTGCTCAGACCCGCTCACGCTGACGCTTTTTCAGCTTGTTCCTGATGCGGTTCTGTTTAAGGGGCGATAGGTATTCTACAAACACCTTGCCGAGCAAATGATCAATTTCATGTTGTATGCACACTGCCAGCAGACCCTCTGCCTCCAGGGTGAATCGCTTGCCATGCTCATCCAAGGCCTCCACTGTGACCTTCTCCGCACGCGTCACGGTATCGTAAACCCCCGGCACTGAGAGGCAGCCTTCCTCATAATCCTGGGTGCCGCAGCTGCTGAGTATCTTGGGGTTAATAAAGACCCTGAGCTCACTTTTGTCCTCGGACAAGTCCATGACGATCACCTGCTTGTGTACATCCACCTGTGTGGCGGCGAGACCAATGCCCGGCGCATCATACATGGTGTCTGCCATGTCACGTACCAACCGTCGGATGTCATCATTAACGTCATCCACAGGCTTGGCCACCTTGTACAGGCGGGGATCTGGGTAAATCAGAATGTCTAAAATTGCCATAAAAGCTTGATTGTTTAATAGATTAAATGCAGAATCCAGTGCAAGTTACAGAATATTAATATTAAATCTGCGCCCACCGGCTAAGGTTACCCTTATGTATAGACGCATTATAACGCCGCTGTTGCTTTGTTGCCTGATTTTGCCAGCCATGGCCGACGAAGTGAAGCTACAGGACCATCACCCAGACCGTTATGTCGTCGTCAAGGGAGACACCCTCTGGGGAATCTCCGGTCGCTTCCTCAAGGACCCATGGCAATGGCCCAAGGTCTGGAAAATGAACCAAGACCAGATCAAGAACCCCCACTGGATATATCCTGGTGACGTGGTGGTGCTGGATACCAGCAGCGGCTCCCCGGAACTGCGCCTGCTGCGTGAAACCATTGCTAGCCAGACCTTGACTCTGGAACCAGGCATCCGTACCGAGAACCTGGAAGGGGAAGCCATCCCGACCATTTCCCCTAACATCATCACGCCATTTCTCAGCCAGCCCCTCATCATCGAGAGCGAAGCCCTGAAAGACGCACCTAGTATCATTGCAGGCCCTGAAAACCGGGTAGTACTCAGCCCAGGTGCACGAGTCTACGTGGACAAAATCGCAGAGGGCGAAAGTGTATTGTGGAACATCTACCGCCCAGGAAAGACTTATGTGGATCCTGAAACCAAGGCGGTTCTGGGCACAGAAGCCATCTATCTCGGCGATGCACGGATTACCAAATATGGTGAACCTGCCAGTGGCACCATCGTCAGCGCCAAAGAAGAAATTTTTGCCAACGACAAATTGGTGGCAGCCCCAGACAATCCTCAAACCAACTTTATCCCACGTGCCCCTGAAACTGAAGTCAAAGGTCGCATCCTGTCGATTTATGGCGGAGTCGCCGAAGCTGGGAAAAACACTATCATTGCCATCAGCCGCGGGGAAACTGACAGCCTGGAAAAAGGTCACGTACTGGCCATCAACCGAACCGGGCGCGTGATCAAGAACCCCAAGTATGACAAGAAAAACAAGGATGCCTCCGCCGAACCTGAAAACATCAAGCTTCCCAGTGAGCGAATCGGATTGGCCATGGTGTTCCGTACCTTTGACAAGGTTTCCTATGCATTGATCATGCAGGCAACCGAACCAGTCAATGTTCTCGATATTGTGGAGACGCCATAAGCAGCACGGCAGACAACCAGGAAGCAGCTCTCTGGATCAGCCTAAGCCGGATTCCCGGCCTGGGCAGCCAGACGCTCTGCCAGTTGCTGGCCGCATTCGGAACCCCTGCCAGCATTTACGCGGCATCACTCAAACGCCTGCATGATATTGTCAGCGAAAAAATCGCGCAACACATCAGCACCGGACCAGACATTGAAGCCTGCACCAGCACCCTGGAATGGCTGCAGCAGCCCGGAAACCACCTGCTGACACTGGCAGACTCCAGCTATCCTCAAGCACTTCTGGAAATTCCCGATCCACCTGCCCTGCTCTATGCAAAAGGGGATCTATCACTGCTTCATATGCCAGCAATTGCCGTGGTTGGCAGCCGCAACGCAAGTCCACAAGGTGAAAAGAATGCAGAAGAGTTCTCTGCATCGCTCAGCCAGCATGGCTTATGCATTATCAGCGGCATGGCGCTTGGCATAGATGGTGCAGCACATCGCGGCGCACTTAGGACCGGTGGCAAGACTATCGCCGTAGTTGGCACCGGGCTTGATATCGTGTATCCGGCCAGGCATAGAGACCTAGCGCACCAGATCGCGCAGCATGGCCTGATTATTTCCGAGTTTGCCCTGGGCACGCCTTCAAAACCCCAGAATTTCCCGCGCAGGAACCGCATTATCAGCGGCCTCAGCCGCGGTTGCCTAGTGGTGGAGGCAAATGTCCAAAGCGGCTCCCTCATCACGGCAAGGCTGGCGGCAGAACAAGGACGCGAGGTATTTGCCATTCCCGGCTCCATACACTCCCCTTTGTCCAAAGGCTGTCACCAGTTGATCAAGCAAGGGGCAAAGCTAGTTGACCACACCAAGGATATCCTTGAAGAACTGCATGTTCACAGCCTCACTCAATTCAGCAGCCAAGCAGAGCGCAGTGAAGAAAGCCCATTGCTTGAGGCCATGGGTTATGATCCGGTCAGTATGGATATATTGGTTGAGCGAAGCGGCTTGACGAGTGATCGGCTTTCCGCCATGCTGTTGGTGCTGGAGTTGGAAAATCAAGTAACCTCTCTACCGGGAGGGCGTTTCCAGCGCATCGCCTAACTCTGTGAATAATATAAATAAAGACACGACGGCGATTCTATTGAAGTCATAGAACTTGCCTGAAGTCGAATTTATCCTTGCAGCAGGGTCACCCGGGTCATTATTGATTGGGGAATGTATGTTCGAAGTCCTGGTGTACATGTTTGAAAACTACTTTGAAGCAGATATCCATCCCGACCACGATACACTTTCAAAAGAACTCTTTGCCGCTGGTTTCGACCAGGATGATATAAACGGCGCTTTCGACTGGTTCAGTGCACTTGAAACCATGTCGGCAAAAACAGGTGAGCAAGTGACTGGTTTTGGCGTGGGGCTGAGGGTCTATAGTGATATCGAAATCAAGAAGTTAAGCAGCGAAAGTCTGAGTTTCATGATGTTCCTGGAACAGGCCAAGGTGCTGAGCCCTGCCCAGCGCGAGTTAGTGATTGATCGTGCCATGGCATTACCACAGACCGAAATAGGCATTGACGAGACTCGCTGGATTGTCTTGATGGCTTTATGGAACCAGGACAAGGCTAGCGACTACCTGTTTGTCGAGGATGCCATGTTCAGCGACAACCGGCCCACGCTGCATTAAAAACCAGACTATCAACCAAAAAAAGCACAGCCGGAAGGCTGTGCCTTTAGCACATCAATGCTTGTCCAAGCCCAGCTGATCCAGAATGCCGGAAATGATCCCCGCCTGGTTGAGGGTATAGAAATGCAAGCCCGGGGCGCCTCCCGCAAGCAACTGCTCACAAAGATCTACCATGACATCTGCACCAAATGCTCGCATGGAGGCCAAGTCATCGCCATAATCCTGCAACCTCAAACGTAGCCAGCGTGGAATTTCAGCCCCACAGACACTGGAAAAACGTGCCAATTGTGTGAAATTATAGATAGGCATGACGCCTGGCACGATAGGAATGCTGACCCCCAGTTTCTCAGCTTGATCCAGAAACTGGAAATAGGCATCTGCATTATAGAAATACTGAGTAATGGCTGCATTGGCACCTGCATCCACCTTGCGCTTGAAATATTTCAGGTCGGAAGTGGGTGAAGTGGATTCCGGATGAAATTCGGGGTAAGCCGCCACCTCGATCTGGAACCAGTCCCCGGTTTCAGCACGGATGAACTCCACCAGTTCGCTCGCATAACGAAAATCCCCTGCGCTCACTTCGCCCGATGGAATATCGCCACGCAAGGCCACCAGCCGCTTGATGCCTTTTTCCTGGTATTGCTTGAGCAGCTGGCGGATTTCTTCTTTATCCGCAGAAATGCAGGAAAGGTGCGGTGCTGCTTCATAGCCCTGCTCATGGATATCCAGCACGGTTTCCATGGTACGGTCACGAGTAGACCCACCGGCGCCAAAAGTCACGGAAAAGAACTTGGGAGCAAATACCGCCAGCTGTTCACGAGCAGCTCTCAGCTTGGCAATGCCTTCCGCCGTTTTTGGCGGAAAAAATTCGAAACTAATCACAGATGCAGCTTTCATTTTAATCTTTGTCACCCAGCACCAAGGCAATCAATACCCAGGAAATCAGGCTATACAATATGGCGCCCAGTATCCCGGCCAGGAGGCTCTGAACCTCAAAACCATTAAGCAGGTGACCGACAAAGAAGAAAAGCAGGCCATTAATCACCAGCAGGAACAGTCCTAGCGTCAGCACGGTTACTGGCAAGGTAAGTATCACCAGTATCGGCTTGATCAGGACATTGACCAGGCCGATCACAGCAGCTGCAATCAGCGCGCCACCAAGCCCAGATACATGAATTGAAGGCACCAGATAGGCAACAGCCAGCAGGGCCAGGGCGTTCAACAACCAGACAATCAGCAGCTTCATAGACCAATCTCCTTAAAAATGGCCCGACAAAGCGGGCCCTGTTTACTTGCGATCAATAGCGGTAGTGCTCGGGCTTGAACGGGCCATGCTTGTCCACGCCGATATAAGTCGCCTGTTCATCGGTCAGCACAGTCAGTTGTGCATTGAGTTTTTTCAACTGCAATACAGCCACCTTTTCATCCAGGTGTTTGGGCAAAGTATAAACGCCAACAGGATACTTGGTTGTATTGGTATAAAGCTCGATCTGCGCAATAGTCTGGTTGGCAAAGGAGGAACTCATGACATAGCTTGGGTGGCCGGTGCCACAACCCAGGTTGACCAGACGCCCCTTGGCCAAGAGGATAATGCGCTTGCCGTCTGGGAATATCACGTGATCCACTTGGGGCTTGATTTCATCCCACTGGTATTTCTCAATAGAGGCAACATCGATCTCGTTATCGAAGTGACCGATGTTACAGACAATGGCCTGATCTTTCATCCTGGCCATATGATCATGAGTGATCACATGGTAATTACCAGTCGCCGTTACGAAAATATCGCCATGCTCGGCAGCATAATCCATGGTCACTACCCGATAGCCTTCCATCGCCGCCTGCAGGGCGCAGATCGGATCGATTTCAGTGACCCAGACCTGGGCAGACAAGGCACGCAATGCCTGGGCAGATCCCTTGCCCACGTCACCATAACCTGCCACCACGGCAATCTTGCCAGCCACCATTACATCAGTGGCACGCTTGATACCATCCACCAGGGATTCACGACATCCATAGAGGTTATCGAACTTGGACTTGGTCACCGAGTCATTGACATTGATTGCGGGGAAGGCCAGCTTGCCTTCCTTGTGCATCTGGTAAAGCCTGTGCACACCGGTAGTAGTTTCCTCGGTCACGCCAAGGATCTTGGATAGGCGGGAGGAATACCACTTTCCGTCTTGCCCCAGCTTGGCCTTGATTGCCTTGAATAAACTCACTTCCTCTTCACTGGCAGGATGATTCAGGATAGTGGCGTCAGTTTCCGCACGGGTACCAAGGTGGAGCAGCAATGTGGCATCGCCACCGTCATCCAGGATCATGTTGCTATAACCACCATCAGTCCATTCGAAGATGCGGTGGGTATAGTCCCAGTATTCATCCAGGGTTTCTCCCTTCACAGCAAATACTGGAATATCCTGTGCTGCAATGGCAGCAGCAGCATGGTCTTGGGTGGAATAGATGTTGCATGAAGCCCAGCGTACTTCAGCACCAAGATCACGCAGTGTCTCGATCAGCACTGCAGTCTGGATGGTCATATGCAACGAACCAGTGATGCGCGCACCACGCAAGGGCTTGGTTGCTGCATACTCTTCACGAATCGCCATCAGGCCAGGCATTTCAGTCTCGGCAATGGCAATTTCCTTGCGGCCCCATTCAGCCAGACCGAGATCGGCAATTACATAATCTTTAGTTTCAGCCACAGTATTCATCCTTGAGAAAAGTTTGAGTGTGGCCGGCAGGGAGAGGGGTTGAAACGGTAGTCACGACATTTTCACCATCATCCCGTGTCCGGCACGAGTTAGTCTGGTGAACGCCGTTCTACGAAAGCCATGCTTTCGCCAACCGAGCCTGGGGATTGGGTTTCGTCCTTGCAACGTTCCTCGGTAGAGGCTGCATTATAGAGGTTTTATATCGCTTTGTAACCAGACAAGCATTCTCAGAGATAAGGTACGCCGTCCGACCACAACTGGTTGAAGTCCGGAAAGTTCCACTCTATGGGGTCTTCAATCGCAACGACTTTATCCGTGCTACCTGGTTGCGAAAGATCTATGACTTCAGGCAGTATCCGCGCATTCGATTTGGTAGAAAAGAATACCTTGACCTTGGGCTTCAGCAATGAAGACTGGTTCTTGTCCACGACAACCGCAAGCCGGCCTGACTCCAGACGCACCAGCGATCCAATGGGATAAATACCCAGACTTTTGACAAATGCCTGGAAAACCCCGGCATCCAGATGATCGCTGGTCCACTCTGTCATCTTGCGCAAGGCGTCTGCCGGATGCCAGCCTCTGCGGTAAGCGCGATCAGAAGTAATGGCATCGTAAACATCACAGATTGCGCCCATGCGGGCATACAGGCTGATCTGGTCGGCACTGAACTGATGCGGATAACCGGTACCGTCTATCTTTTCATGATGATGCAAACAGACATCCAGCACGATGGGATGGATGTGATGACTGGCAGACAGTAACGCATGTCCAGTTTCCGGATGACGCTTGATGGCCTCAAACTCTTTCTCCGTCAGGCTTCCTGGTTTATTGATAACGGTCATCGGGATATCCATCTTGCCAATGTCATGCAACAGGCCAGCCAGCCCACAATAGCGCACATCCTCTTCACTCATCCCCAGCTGCATGGCGAGTGCAATCATGAGTCCACATACCGCCACCGAGTGCATGTAAGTGTAGTCATCCTTGTTCTTCAACCTTGCCAGGCTGATGAGTGCACTGGGATTACGTGTCACAGAAGAGGAAATTTCGCTGACCAGGGCCATTGCCTGGTTACCATCCAGCGCCTTGCCCATGCGTGCCTGATGAAACATCAGCTCCACTTCGCGCTTGGCCTTAGTACATATTCTGGCAGCTTGCTCCAGCTCTTCAGTGATTTCGACTTTACGCGGTGCCTTGGGAACCGGGGCAGGAGGCGGTGGTGATGCCTTAACCTCGCGTACGACGTCAAGGCCTTTCTTGGTATCAATGGTGACTTCTGTCACCCCGCTACTGATCAAGTCATCAATCTCAGACTGTAAGCTAATGCGGAAAGCACTACGCCAGAATGGATGGTTAATCCAGGTAACGTCAAGCTTGTGCAGATACATGCCGATACGCAGCTGACCAATGGGTATTTTCTTGAGCATCCCTTAATCCGCTTCGTATCAGCCTGGCATTAAATACCTGCCGCCGCGCGCAATTGCGCCGCTTTGTCGGCGGCTTCCCAAGTGAACTCGGGCTCGTCACGTCCAAAGTGGCCGTAAGCAGCGGTCTTGGAATAAACCGGGCGCAACAGGTCCAGCATCTTGACGATACCCTTGGGACGCAGGTCAAAGTGGTCAAGCACCAACTGGGTCAACACTTCATTGGAAACCTTGCCAGTACCATAGGTTTCCACCATGACGCTGGTCGGTCTTGCCACGCCAATCGCGTAAGACACCTGTACCAGGCAACGTGAAGCCAGGCCCGCCGCCACGATATTCTTCGCGACATAGCGGCCAGCATAGGCAGCAGAACGATCCACTTTTGAAGGATCCTTGCCGGAGAACGCACCACCGCCATGAGGAGCGGCGCCGCCGTATGTATCCACAATGATCTTGCGACCAGTCAGTCCACAATCCCCTTGTGGACCGCCAATCACGAAACGGCCGGTCGGGTTCACCAGATACTTGATTTCACCCTTGATCAGTTCTTGCGGCAAAGTAGGCTTGATGATTTCCTCAATCACGGCTTCCCGGACAGAATCAAGTGTGACATCAGGCGCATGCTGGGTGGAAATCAGCACAGTATCAATCTTGTGTGGCGCGCCATCCACATATTGTATGGTGACCTGGCTCTTGGCATCGGGACGCAGCCATGGCAAACGGCCATCCTTGCGCAATTGCGACTGGCGCTCCATCAGGCGATGTGAAAGCCAGATTGGCAATGGCATCAATTGGGGCGTTTCATCACAAGCGTAGCCGAACATCAGGCCCTGGTCGCCAGCACCCTGGTCGAGAGGGTCATCATTGGCATTATCGACCCCCTGGGCAATATCTGGAGACTGCTTGTCATAAGCCACCAGCACTGCGCAACTCTTGTAGTCTATGCCGTAGTCGGCATTGTCGTAACCTATGCGCTTGACGGTATCACGCGCAACCTTGATGTAGTCCACATTGGCAGTCGTGGTGATTTCACCCGCCAATACGACCAAGCCAGTATTGGTCAGGGTTTCAGCCGCCACGCGGGCAGTTGGATCCTGCTCAAGAATGGCATCAAGAATGCTGTCCGAAATCTGGTCGGCTACCTTATCAGGATGGCCTTCGGATACGGACTCGGATGTAAACAGATATTCGCTCATTAGCTCCTGCCAATTCAATCGTGCAAAAAGATTGCTAGAATAACAAACTCATTGTGTTTCAAAAAGAAGTTCATGCTAAAAGCATTTCTACGTATCCTGGCCGAATTACCTTTGCCCTTCATTAACGGCATGGGGGTATTGACTGGCTGGATACTCTATTTCTTCTCCATCAAGACCATGCGCCGCACACGCAAGAACCTCACTATTGCGGCCATCAGCACCAGTACCAAGGACTATCAGCGCCTGGTCAGGCAAAGCATTATAGAAACCGGAAAAGGCCTGGTCGAAACTTTTGCCATCTGGTTTCGTCCCCAACAACGGGTATTGAAGTGGGTCAGGGAATGCAGGGGCTGGGAGCATGTGGAAGCAGCACACGCAAACAACCAGGGCATTATCTTCCTGACGCCGCACCTGGGCTGTTATGAAATCACTGCTCTTTATTATGCCGCCCGCCGACCCATCACCGTGCTATACCGGCCCGCGCGCCAGCAATGGTTGGCACCACTGATAGACGAAGGCCGCAACCGCAGCCGGATCAAGCAGGCCCCCACCAGCTTGCGAGGTGTACGCAGCCTGCTGAAAGCCTTGAAACAAGGTGAAGCCATCGGCATCCTGCCGGACCAGGTGCCCGAATTTGGTGAAGGCACATGGGCCAATTTTTTCGGCACCCCCGCCTATACCATGACCCTGGTCGGCAAGCTTGCTGAAACCACTGGAGCAACCGTTCTCCTGGCATTTGGCGAGCGGCTATCCTGGGGGCGGGGCTATGTGATTCATATTACCCCGTTATCCATGGAACCAACGGCTGAGAATATCAATCTCGGCATCGAGCAATTGGTTCGGCAATGCCCTACCCAATACCTCTGGAGCTACCGGCGTTTCAAGCGGCCGAAGCCACATGGCAAGACGGGGAGTGAGTAATCTCTTGCGGCTACCCATCCAACCGATGACTATCAAGCCGGTCATCAATGGCCTAAAATAGCCATATCACCAAGAGAACAACTTCAATGAAGCTGAAATTTACCAAGATGCAGGGTATAGGAAATGATTTCATCGTCATTGATGGCTATACCCATCCCGTCACTCTGAGCCCAGCGCAAATCTGCAAGCTGGCAGACCGTCATTTTGGCGTTGGTTTTGACCAGCTGTTACTGGTAGAACAGGCAAGCAATCCAGATGCCGACTTTCGCTACCGTATCTTCAACGCTGATGGCGGCGAGGTGGAACAATGTGGCAACGGCGCACGCTGCTTTGTACGTTTTGTGCATGACAAGGCATTGACTGAAAAAATGGAAATTAAAGTAGAGACAGCACGCGGGATTATCTTCCCACGCCTTGAGTCTAACGGACTGGTTACAGTCAATATGGGTGAGCCCCGATTTGCACCCAGCGAGATCCCATTTGCTGCGGAACAGGAAGCCACTACCTATACGCTACAGGCAGGGAGTGAGTCCTTGACAATTTCCGCAGTTTCCATGGGGAACCCCCATGCCGTCACTGTAGTCAGCGATGTAGATAGTGCGCCCGTGGGCGTTCTGGGACCGCTGGTGGAAACGCACACCCGGTTTCCGCAACGCGTCAATGCCGGCTTCATGCAGGTGGTCGACCCTCATCATATCCGCCTGCGCGTCTATGAGCGCGGCAGTGGAGAAACCCTGGCCTGTGGCACCGGCGCATGTGCTGCCGTCGTCAGCGGTATCCGGCGCGGATTATTGCAATCACCGGTCAAGGTGACCACTCGCGGCGGCGAACTCAACATCGCCTGGGATGGCGGTCATGCGCCGGTTTGGATGACCGGCCCAGCAGAAACAGTCTTTGAAGGCGAAATCGATATTTAACCGGCTTAACAACAAGCCCTAAAGGAATCATATGGACTTTAACAATCAGGATAGCGAACCCCAGGCCAGCGAATACCAGGTCACCAGTTATCTGCGTGCGCACCCCCAGTTTTTCGAGCATCACACCACCCTGCTTTCCGAGCTTTACCTCCCAAGCCCGCATGGTCATGGCACAGTCTCACTTGCAGAACGCCAACAACTGGCCCAGCGTGATCGCATACGCGTGATGGACGTCAAGCTTAACCAGTTGATAAAGCACGGTGAAGAAAATGATGTCATCAGCGACAAAGTGCATCGACTCAGCCTTGGATTGCTCGCAACCCAAGACTTGGAAGTCATGATTCGCCTACTGGAACACAGTTTGCGCGAAGATTTCCAGATTCCACACGTGGGCTTGCGCCTGTGGGGCACGCCCGCACATCAGGAGCATAGTACGTTAGCCACGTTCAACAGCGTTGATGACGAACTGAAACACTGGGCTCAAAGCCTGGCAACCCCTTACTGCGGAAGCAAACCAGGCTTGCCGCTGGAAAGCTGGTTTGGCGAAGGCGCGCAGCCTGCTTCATTTGCACTCATTGCCTTACGCAGCGAAAAGGTTTTCGGCCTGCTGGCCCTGGCCAGCGATGATGAGAAACGCTTCTACCCTGACATGGGCACGCTTTATCTCAAGCGTATTGGGGAGCTGGTCAGCGCTGCCCTATTGAAACACATTGCCTGACGCAGATGGTCGCGCGCCAGCCGGTAGATTATTGTCAGCAATACCTGGAATATCTCCAATTTGAACGCGGCCTGAGCCGACTGACGATAGAAAATTACCGCCGGGATATCAAGCTGCTGCTGGAGCTGTCATCTGAACAGGCGCTGGCAGCATTGCAACCCAGCCATATCCGCAGATTCATCGCTACCCTGCACGGCCGGGGCCTTGGCGGCAAAAGCATTGCGCGCCATCTTTCAGGCTGGCGCGGTTTTTTTGATTACCTTGCCCAACGTCACGGCTACAGTCACAACCCTTGTCATGACATGCGTGCCCCCAAGGCCCCCAAATCCTTGCCGCATGCGCTTTCGATAGACCAGGCAGTCAAGTTGGTTGATATCAAGAGCGAGGACACACTTGCACTGCGCGATCACGCCATACTTGAATTGTTCTATTCTTCCGGTCTTCGCCTCTCTGAACTGGTAGACCTCGACCTTCACGACCTGAACATGCAGGAAGGCACCGTCACCGTTACTGGCAAGGGCAGCAAGACGCGTATCGTCCCCATGGGCGGTCATGCCATCAAGGCCATCAATACATGGCTGCCAGCACGCACGGCATTGGCTTCTGAGGCCGAACAGGCCTTGTTCCTCAATCGCAATGGTCAGCGCATCAGCGGAAGGGCCATTCAATACCGCATCAAGCATTGGGCGCTCAAACAAGGTATCAGCAGCAATGTACATCCGCACATGCTGCGCCATAGCTTTGCCACCCATGTGCTGCAATCCAGCAGTGATTTAAGGGCGGTGCAGGAAATGCTAGGGCATGCCAATATCAGCACAACCCAAGTGTACACTCACCTGGACTTTCAACATCTGGCAAAAGTCTATGACGCTGCCCACCCCAGGGCGCGAAAGAAATAGCCTATTAAGTTACGGCTTGTCCCGCTCCATGCCCCAACTGGTTTTCAAATGATCTCGCTACTTCATAAAACTAGGATTTTGAACAACCTGATCAAGGATACAGAGTTCGAAAATGCCGCCCTGTAGGAAATCGTTTTCAAGCCTTCAGATAGTATTTTCAGCAATGCAGCAAGATAGGAAACCACTTATTCTGCTGGAATGGTTTCAAGCCAAATGGCGACAGCAAACCAACGGGTGAACTAACCAATGCAATTAACCAGGCTTTTGGATCGTTAACAACAGGACTTACAAGGGAGCACCTCTCACAATAGCTAGGACTTTTATAGTCCTGGCCGTTTCTTTTTTTCATCACTTGCTGGTAAAATTGCAACCATGTTGCGTAAATTCTTCCTGAGCTATGTGCTATCCATCTGCCTGCTGTTAAGCCAGCAAGGTGCATTGGCGCATCAGATTTCCCACCTTGAAGACTACGCTCCTTATTCAGAGCCGCAAAAACAATCCCCTCACAGCCCGTTCTGTGAGAAGTGCCTGAATTATGGCAGTCTCGATAGTGCCGTTACGGCCTTCCAGGCTGAACCGCCTGTTTTCATCGATAACTGTACCGCAGACAATCAGCAGGCGCATTCTCTGCCTCATGACTCTCTTGCCGCCTATTCCTCGCGTGCACCGCCTGTGGCCTGCATTGGCTGAATTCCTTTATGCATTGCCCTGCAGCCGTGCTGCATAGTCTTTGCATGATCGTATCGCCAAGCTTCCCATCCAGTCATGCCTATATGCAATGACCGGTAGCCAATCCACAGTATTCAAGCGAGACTCTTATGCAGAACCATCACGCGGTACATTCTTTAGTACCGAAAAAAACCTTTATGGCTGTTGCCCTGGCATGCGGCAGCTCTTTCCTGTTTGGTATCCCATCGGCGCACGCCGCAAGCCCCAGTCCTGATATTTCCCTGCCCACGATTGCCGTAACTGCCAACCCACTGGGCGTAGCCTCGGATGAATTGGTGGTACCGGTTTCCACGCTGAGTGGACGCGAGTTGTCATTGCAACGTGAAAGCACCCTGGGGGAAACCCTGAAGTCCATTCCTGGGGTATCGTCCACTTATTTCGGCCCTAACGCCTCGCGTCCGGTGATCCGTGGGATGGATGGAGAACGCGTGCGCATCATGCAAAATGGTGTTGGCATCCTGGATGCCTCCAGCCTGAGTTTTGATCATGCAGTGGCCATAGACCCCCTCGTCATTGAGCAGATCGACGTTGTGCGTGGACCAGCGGCGCTGCTTTATGGTGGTAGTGCCGTAGGCGGCGTGGTCAATGCCATCGATCACCGTATTCCCAAAGAAGCTATAGACGGCGTCACTGGCCGTGGGGAAGTACGGCTTGGAGGTGCAGAAAACCAGAAAAATGGCGCTATCGTCTTGGATGCAGGCAATGGTGTTTTAACCGTGCATGCCGATGCATACAAGCGCAAGACTGACGACCTTGATATTCCCGGTTATGCCGTTTCAAGCCGCAAGAGCGCCAGGGATGGCGACGCGCGAGAAAGCAAGGGCCGCCTGGTCAATAGCGGCTCGGATGCAGATGGCGGTGCCATCGGTGCCTCGATTGCGCTGGATAGCGGCTATGTTGGCCTGTCCTACTCCACCTTCAATAATAAATACGGTACCGTTGCCGAACCCGATGTGTTGATCGACATGAAGAGTGACCGCTGGGATTTTGCCTCAGAACTGCGAGACCTTGGCAATATCATCAACAAGGTCAAGGTGCGCATGGCTTATACCGATTACCAGCATCAGGAACTGGAAGACGGCGAAGTCAGCACCACCTTCAAGAATCAGGGTATAGAAGGCTCCATTGAAGCCTCGCATGGCAATATAGGTCCATTGAGCGGCGTGATCGGATTGCAGTTCCACAATTCAAAATTCCAGGCGCTGGGTGAAGAGGCGTTCGTTCCGAGTAACCGCACCAACACCCGGGCACTATACATATACGAGGAACTGCCACTCGATGCACTCAAGTTGACGTTTGGCGGACGGGTTGAACATGCCAAGATAGAGTCAAACGGCGGGGATGATTTTGGCCCTGCACAATCTCGCTCCTTCACACCGTACAGCTTGGCAACAGGTGCATTGTTCAATCTGGACAAGAACTGGTCGCTCACCGCCAACCTGTCGCACAATGAGCGTGCGCCCAGCTATTTCGAGCTTTATGCGGACGGTGTCCATGTTGCCACTGATCAATATGAAGTCGGCTCCGTTGACCTGCAGAAAGAACGCTCCAACGGTATAGACGCGCAGATCCGCTGGAAGGAAGGCCATAACTCATTCAGCTTTGGCACCTATTACACCCGCTTCAGCAGTTTTATTGGCCTTTTCAACAGCGGCACTTTGGTGAATGAAGAAGGAGAAGCGGGACAACTTGATTCCGATATTGCAGAAGCACAATTCCGCTCCGCCAAAGCCGTTTTCAAAGGTCTGGAAGCTGAGGGTAAATTCCGGGTTTATGACACCATAGGCTCGCTTGACCTCAACTTGCGCGGGGACTATGTACGCGCCACCAACCGCGACACGGGTGACTCGCTACCTCGCATTTCACCATTGAAGCTCGGATTTGGCCTGGACTACCGTTTCAATCGCTTTGGTTCCAGGCTGGATGTGCTCCGAGCCTTCAAGCAAAACCGTACCGATGAAAACGAGCTGGTCACCGATGGTTACACATTGGTCAATGCCACACTCACCTACAAGCTGCCGACTCCGGAAAAATTCCAGCTTGAAGCCTTTGCCAAGGCTTATAACCTGCTGGATCAGACCATACGTGACCACACTTCCATCCTCAAGGATATTGCCCCTATGGGTGGCAGGTCAGTACTGGTAGGGCTCAGAGGCGAGTTCTAACCAACAGACCGCATGCCTGCGGCGCGAGGTTATCGCGCCGCGGTGCAGCTTGCGCTATCATGACGTTCTTATCAGCAACTCTTTAAGATCCGATCATGGCACGTACCGTTTTTTGCATCAAACTTGGCCGCAATGCTGATGGCCTGGACTTCCCGCCCTATCCTGGCGAACTCGGCAAGCGTATTTTCGAAAACGTCTCCAAGGAAGCCTGGGCAGGTTGGCTCAAGCAGCAAACCATGCTAGTGAACGAAAACCGCCTCAGCCTGGCAGACCCGCAAGCGCGTAAATACCTATCGCAACAAACTGAAGCGTATTTTTTCGGTGAAGGGGCGGACACTGCTTCCGGCTACGTTCCGCCAAGCCCTTGAACAAATTTTTCATATAAATGTCACATTACGGGCATAGAGTGAGGTTTTTATCTTGTTGCCCGTAAAATTGAGTCCAGAATACTTCATCAACCGCGAGCTGGGCATTCTTGCCTTCAATCGCCGCGTTCTGGCCCAAGCTGAAGACGACCGCGTCCCACTGCTTGAGCGCCTGAAATTCCTCTGCATTTTCAGCAGCAACATGGACGAGTTTTTTGAAGTGCGCGTTGCAGGCCTCAAAAACCAGATCAAGTACAACTCACCACAGGTGGGCGCCGATGGCATGCTGCCTAAACAGGCTTTTGCCAAGGTCAGCAGTGTGGCGCATGAGCTGGTTGATCTCCAGTACAAAGTCCTGAATGAAGTAGTCCTGCCGCGGCTGGCTGAGCAAGAGATCCATTTCATCCGGCGCGGGCACTGGAATGAAATACAGCGCGAATGGATCGCGGCCTATTTCTTCCGTGAGCTGATGCCAATCCTTACCCCCATCGGTCTTGATCCCGCACACCCCTTTCCTCGCGTCCTCAACAAAAGTTTGAATTTTGCTGTTGAACTGGAAGGAAAGGATGCATTTGGCCGCAATTCTGGCGTGGCAATCGTGCAGGCACCCCGTGCACTTCCACGCGTTATCCGTCTGCCGCGTGAAATTGCCGGGTGCGATCATGGATTCGTTTTCCTGTCTTCCATCCTGCATGCCCACGTCAATGAGCTATTTTCAGGCATGCAGGTCAAAGGTTGTTACCAGTTCCGTGTTACACGCGACAGCGACTTGATTCTGGATGATGATGAAACCAAGGATTTGCGCCTGGCGCTTCAGGGTGAACTGACACACCGGCAGTATGGCGATGCCGTCCGGCTGGAAGTAGCAGACAGTTGCCCCGCAGAAATGTCCTCGTTCCTTCTGGGCCAGTTCGGCTTGACCCAGGACGATCTCTACCAAGTGAACGGCCTGGTGAATTTGGTACGCCTGATGCAGATTCCTGACAGCGTGGACCGGCCTGACCTGAAGTTTGCAAACTACACACCCAGCCTGCCCAAGGAGTTTGTCAAGGATGCGGATATTTTCAAGGCCATCCGCAAACAGGACATCCTGCTGCATCACCCTTTCCAGTCCTTCAATCCTGTCATTGAGTTTATCAAGCAGGCTGCAGAAGACCCTCAAGTACTCGCCATTAAGCAGACTTTCTACCGTACCAGCGCCGACTCCACTCTGATGAAATCGCTGATCGAGGCTGCCCAGCGAGGCAAGGAAGTTACCGTTGTGGTGGAGTTGCTGGCGCGTTTTGACGAAGAAGCCAATATCAACTGGGCTGCCCAGCTCGAAAATGCGGGCGCCCATGTGGTGTATGGAGTAGTAGGTCACAAGACCCATGCAAAAATGGCCATGGTGGTACGCCGTGATGAAGACAAACTGCGTCGTTATATCCATCTGGCCACTGGCAACTATCACCAGCGCACTGCCAGACTGTATACCGACTTCGGCCTGCTCACCTGCCAGGAAGAAATCAGTGAAGACGTGAATGATGTATTTGCCCAGTTGACCGGCCTTGGCCGCGCAAGCAAGCTGCGTCACCTATGGCAATCACCATTCACCCTGCATCAGCGCCTGGTCAAGGCCATACAACATGAAGCTGAAATTGCAAAATCCGGCAAGAAAGCACGCATCATCGCCAAGATGAATGCCTTGCTTGATCCGGACGTCATTCGTGCCTTGTACGACGCCTCGGTAGCCGGGGTACAGATTGATCTGATTATCCGTGGCGTCTGCGCCTTGCGCCCAGGCATTCCGGGAATCTCCGAGAATATAAAGGTCCGCTCGATTGTGGGACGCTTCCTTGAACATACCCGTATTTTTTACTTCTACGATAATGGTACCGAACAGACCTACCTCTCCAGTGCGGACTGGATGTACCGCAATTTCTTCCGCCGCATCGAGGTATGCTTCCCCATACTGGATGCCAAGGTAAAGAAGCGCGTGTTCAAGGAAGGCCTAGAACCTTACCTCAGGGATAATATCAACGCATGGGAAATGCTGGCCGATGGCACCTACGAGTCAAGGCCAAGTAAGCGCACAAGTTTCGGTGCGCAACAATTCCTCATGACCGAATTTGGGCAGGAAGTATTGCCAGAAGCGTGACCTCATCCTCATCATCCCAAGATGAAACAAAAGGGCCAAATATTGGCCCTTTTTCTATCAAGCAATAGTATCAGCATTCCCTAACCCCTGAAAAATCTCAGGATGAAAACGTAAGGCTAAGGCCGATCTCTTTCCAATACCCCACTTCATTCACCAACTCGGCCTCAGTCAAGGGGTTGTCGGCCAACCAGCCGCGCTCAATCAGGAGCCTGTATCCTGTTTTATCGGTGGCAAGCTTCAGTTCCGGCCGGTTATCAGGCAAACGGTTACGGTGGAACAAGACAGCCAGCCTGAGAATCAGAATAATCAGCAACCGGTCAGAACTGACAGGTAAACCGCCTTGCAGCTTGCTGAGTGATCGCCTGTGGGCCCTGACCAATATTCCCAGGGTTTCCTGTTCCATTTTGGAAAACCCCGGCATATCTGCATTTTCAACAATATAGGCAGAATGCTTATGATAGGCTCCATGAGCGATCGAAATTCCGATCTCATGCAATTTGGCCGCCCAGGTCAGATATTGCGTCGCACTTTCCTCATCCACTTGCTGCAGCCTGTCAGCAGTCTGTTCCAGCAGTATCAGCGCCATCTGACGTACTCGTTCTGCCTGATCCGCATCTACATGATAGCGCCGCATGAAGCTATTGACAGTGACCTCCCGGACGTCCTGGTCATGCAAACGGCCCAGCAACTCGTATAAGACTCCCTCACGCAGGGCACTACTGGCTGAGGTCATACGTTCTATCTTCAGCGCATCAAAAGCAGCAGTCATGATGGCAAGCCCGCCGGGCAGGACGGCTGCACGGTCAACGCTCAAGCCTGGCAACTCGATCTTCTTGATTTCCTTGGCCTTGAGCAATTGCTGTCGCAGGAACTCCAGTCCTTCCCGCGTAATTTCACCTTCACTGAGGCCACTCAGGCGTATGATCTCACCCAGCGCTTTGGCCGTGCCGGAAGAGCCTACGGCCTCATCCCAGCCTTCAGCAATAAAATGTTTCCGTATACTCTGGATTTCAGCGGCAGCCGCGATACGGGCGCGATCCATGGCTGTTTCCGTCAACTTGCCATCAGGAAAATACCGCATGCTGTAACTGACACAGCCCATATAGAGGCTTTCCATCTCGACAGGCTCCAGACCCTGGCCGATGATGAATTCTGTAGAGCCGCCCCCAATGTCAATCACAAGACGCTTATGTGTTGCAGGTGGTAGGCTGTGGCTGACGCCGACAAAGATCATGCGCGCTTCTTCCCGACCTGCAATGATCTCTATGGGAAAACCCAGGGCGTCCTGGGCTTCTCGCATCAATTCAGGCGCATTGCGCGCCACGCGAAAAGTATTGGTAGCCACGGCACGAACCGCTTGCGACGGCAAACCGCGCAAGCGCTCGCCAAAACGCTTCAGGCAGTCAATGGCTCGACGCTGGGCATCTGCATCAAGATTGTTTTTTTCATCCAACCCGGCACCGAGGCGTACCGCCTCGCGCAGGGAGTCGTGAAAGATCAGATGCCCATCCGACACGCGTGCCAACTGCAGCCTGAAGCTATTGGATCCCAGATCGACCGCTGCAATTTCGGGGAACTCCAGTTTTTTTGTAACCAACGTCGACCTTATGCCATGAATAATGAACTAAACCGCCATGACGGGATTAGGGCTCTTGAGCTTCGCGCTCCATCTCCTGCACCGTGGTATGACGCACGTCTTTGCCTTTTACCATGTAGATTACATATTCGGCAATATTCTTGGCATGGTCACCGATACGCTCAATCGCCTTGGCGACAAACAATACTTCCAGCGACATGGAAATCGTACGTGGATCTTCCAGCATGAAGGTGATCAACTGGCGCATAGCGGCGCGGAACTGCTCATCCACCTGCTCATCCTGGCGCGCCACATCCACTGTCTTGGTCACATCAAGACGTGCAAAGGCATCAAGCGCAGTACGCAGCATTTCGCGTACATGGCCCACCATGGTCTTGATCTCGTTGAAACGTGGTGTATAAAGACGTCCAGACTCGGATACCTTCTGTGCCACACGGGCAATCTTGGTCGCTTCATCACCAATCCGCTCAAGGTCGGTGATGGTCTTGACCACCATCATGATCATGCGCAAATCACCCGCCGCAGGCTGGCGACGCGCAATGATATGGCTGCAGTCTTCATCCACCTGGACTTCAAGCGCATTCACCTTGTGATCATTGGCGATCACTTTGTCCGCCAAGGTCAGGTTAACAGTCACCAGGGCTTCCAGCGCATTGACTATCTGCTGCTCTACCAGACCGCCCATTTCCAATACTTTTGCACGCACCGATTCCAGTTCGGCATCGTATTGCTTATACGTATGTTCAAATTGCATAACGCGATCCCTTCCGTGATTGATGCCGACCAGTCTGCGCGAAAACCGGCCAGGCTTATGAGTCAACTCTATAGCTTAATTGCCGATTGTGACAATTTAATGTTGGGTTCGCTTGCGTTACTGCCCTTACCTGGCGGTCAGTGTCTTGACGCCATCTGCGGTTGCCAGGAGCAGCACGTCTGCCGGACGGGCAGCGAACAAGCCATTAGTGACTACGCCGACGATCTGGTTGATCTTATTTTCCAGTTCAACCGGATTAAGGACTTCCAGGCCATGAACATCAAGAATGACATTACCATTATCCGTTGTAAAATCACGCAATTTTGGCTGGCCACCAAGCTTCACCAGTTCACGCGCCACATGGCTGCGTGCCATCGGAATCACTTCAACTGGCAACGGAAACTTGCCAATCACTGATACCAGCTTACTCTGATCGCAGATACAGATAAACTGCTTGGCACAGGCAGCAACAATTTTTTCACGGGTCAGGGCGCCACCGCCTCCTTTGAGCATATGCATGTGCTCGGTAATTTCATCAGCACCGTCCACATAAATTTCCATGCCATCGACATCGTTCAGGTCAAACACTTCAATCCCGTGACCACGCAAACGTTGTGCTGTTGCTTCAGAACTCGCCACTGCGCCATCGATACGTTGTTTAACCTTGGCAAGCTCATCAATGAAAAAATTGGCGGTTGAGCCAGTACCAACACCGATAATGCCACCCTTCACATACTCAACTGCCGCCTTGGCAACCTGTTGCTTCAATTCGTCTTGTGTAGCCATTTTTACTTTAACCCTTATGTTTTCTTTATAATTCAGGTTCATTAGAACCAAACCCTGAATAATACACTGCTGCATCACATACTGCAGCCTTGGACCGCATCACCCCAATGAAAATCAACTACCTGCAAAAAATTCAATCCGCCCGCGTATATGACGTAGCCAGCAAAACTCCGCTTGATCCGTTATCCAGCATTTCCAGCCGCATCCACAACACCGTGTTGCTGAAGCGCGAAGACATGCAGCCCGTGTTTTCATTCAAGCTGCGTGGCGCTTATAACAAGATGGCCAACCTATCCAAGGAAGCGCTCGCACGTGGCGTCATTACAGCCTCTGCCGGCAACCACGCTCAAGGCGTGGCACTAGCCGCCAAGAATGCTGGCTGCCGGGCTGTGATCGTGATGCCGGTGACCACCCCACAAATCAAGGTAGACGCCGTACGTAACCGCGGTGGCGAAGTAGTGCTGGCAGGTGAGTCTTATACGGATGCCTACAATCATGCGCTGCGCCTGGAACAGGAACAGCAGCTCACCTTTGTGCACCCGTTTGATGACCCGGATGTGATCGCCGGTCAAGGCACAGTTGCGGTAGAAATCCTGGAAGACCATCCCGAACCTATAGAAGCCATTTTCTGTCCAGTCGGTGGCGGCGGACTGATCGCAGGCATGGCCGCATATATCAAGCATGTACGCCCAGAGATCCGCATCATAGGAGTCGAGGTCAATGACGCCAATGCCATGACCATATCCCTGCAACAAGGCAAGCGAGTCACACTGGACCAGGTTGGACTGTTTGCAGATGGCAAGGCCGTTAAACTAGTGGGGGAGGAAACATTCCGCCTGTGCCAGGAATATGTAGACGAAATGATCCTGGTGGATAACGATGCCATATGTGCAGCCATCAAGGATGTATTTGAAGATACACGCGCTATCCTAGAACCTACTGGCGCTCTTGCACTTGCAGGGCTCAAGGCGTATGCGCAGGCACATCAGTTACAAGATAAAACGCTGATCGCGATTGCTTCTGGTGCCAATATGAGCTTTGACCGCCTGCGTTTTGTTGCGGAACGTGCCGAAATAGGTGAAAAACGTGAAGCTGTACTCGCGGTCACCATCCCTGAAAGCCCCGGCTCTTTCAAGCAGTTCTGCCGCCTGATCGGCAACCGCAATATCACCGAATTCAACTACCGCTACGCCGATGCCAGCGCTGCACACATCTATGTGGGCATAGCAATCCAGGACCCTAGCGAATCTGGCAAGCTGGTCGAGCAACTACAGCAACACGGGCTGCCAGCACTGGACTTGAGCGAGAATGAAGTCGCCAAGCTACATCTGCGCCACCTCGTAGGCGGCCATGCACCACAGGCCGAACATGAGCAGGTATACCGTTTTGAGTTCCCGGAGAAACCGGGCGCCTTGATGAACTTTCTTGATAGCATGCGCCATGACTGGAATATCAGCCTATTCCATTACCGCAACCATGGCGCTGATTTTGGCCGTGTGCTGGTTGGCATGCAGGTGCCGCCAGGAGAGGAAAGCGAATTCAGGAGATTCCTGGAGAATCTTGGCTATCCATACTGGGATGAGAGCAATAACCCTGCCTACAAACTGTTCCTGGGCTAACCAGAAACAGTAAAAGCAATGCCCGCCAACCGGCGGGCATTTTCATTGATACCAGCCAGGGTTACATCAACCCTTGGGCGTCGGTGTGCCATAGGCTGTAATATCGTAATCGGTCAGCTCGTAGCCCAGTTCGCGCACAATCACCTTGAGGCGCTCCTCTATGCCCTGGTCATAAAATTCACGGACTTCGCCAGTACTAGTGCTGACCAGGTGGCCATGGTGCTCTTCACCGTCATTCAATTCGTAGACGGCCTTGTTGTTACCAAGCTGGCTACGCTTCAGCAAACCAGTCTGCTCAAACTGGGCCAGCACGCGGTACACCGTTGCTAGGCCGAATTCTGAATGATCGGTGATCAGGATGCGGTAAACATCTTCTGCAGCAAGGTGGCGCTGTTCACTATTACGAAAAATATCCAGCACTTTTAGCCGTGGCAAAGTAATCTTGAGGCCACTATTCCTGAGATCCTGATGTGGATCGAGTGCCCCGTCCTCTTTTTTTATGCCCATAATCATCTCCTTTTAATTTGAGTCAGCGCTCGATAATTGAATCATATCATGCATAACATGCACGTTTGTTGCAGAGCTACGCCTGGAACTATGCCAGCAACTTCATGATGGTATCCCAGTCCCTCGGATCCACTGGTGTAATTGACAACCGGTTACCGCGCTGCAGAATCCGCAGATTCTCCAATGCCGGCATATCGCGCATCTCCTTCAGGCTCAACAAGCAAGTCTTGCGCACCAGCTTCACATCAACATTAAACCAGCGTGGACTCTCCGGCGTCGCTTTCGGGTCATAATACTTGTGCCCCTCAATGAACTGCAAACGATCGGGGTACGCCAGCTTACTCACTTCGGCAACGCCAACGATACCAGGTTCCGCACAATTTGAATGATAGAACAATACACCATCACCAACCTTCATCTGATCCCGCATGAAGTTACGCGCCTGATAATTGCGTACACCATACCAGTCCACAGTCTGATTGGGGAAGGCAGCCAGGTCATCTATCGATACATCGCCAGGCTCAGACTTCATTAACCAATAACGCATGAGTTTCTCAAATCAATCCAGATTCCGTATCATAACCCGACTTACATTTCATTTCAGAGCCCCCATGCCCCGCAACGTACTTGGAACCACTTTACAACCTTGCAGCATGGATCCCATCACCGGCTTTAGTCGTAGTGGATCCTGCGAAACCGGCCCGGAAGATATCGGCAGCCACACTGTGTGTGCGATGATGACAGAAGAGTTTCTCGTCTTTTCAAAAGCGAAGGGCAATGATCTCAGCACCCCTCGTCCTGAATACGGATTTGACGGGCTGGAACCGGGCGACCGTTGGTGCCTGTGCGCCTCCCGCTGGCATGAAGCTGCTGAAGAGGGCTTTGCGCCGCCGGTGATCCTGGAAGCCACACACGAACGTGCTTTGGAAATCATCAGCCTGGCAGACTTGAAATATCACGCCTTGCGATAGGGCATCAATAGGGAGTTCCCCGCAAATGCCATCCGAGCCGGCATCCTGAACCTGTACGGTTCAAGTGGTAACGATCTAAAGCCACATCAGGTACACCCGCATCGGAGCGCGCACACAGCTACTTAACAGACCGAAACCGAGGCCAAATTTATGGTTCAAGGAATCTATGGCTCAAACAGCACTGCAGGGAACAAAAGGGAGAAACCAGCAACGCTGATTCCTGTATAAATCTTGAGGGATACCGTACTTAGAAAAGCTGGTTAGGCTCACCCACTACGACATCAATCTGCTCCTGCATCTGGGAGATTCTACGCTTGAAATCGCCAATGTCAAAACCACCAACCTCAGCAGTCAGCAACTCATGTGTGATATTGAGCGCAGCCATGACCGCAATTCTTTCAACACCAATCACCTTGCCGGTATCGCGTATTTCACGCATTTTCTTGTCAAGATAATCAACCGAGCGCAGTAAACCTTCACGCTCCTCGTCAGTACAGGCAATCGTGAACTCACGCCCCATGATATTGACATCTACACCCTTTACCGCGCTCATAGCGTTCCTTCCGGCAAGCGCTCAATCAGGGCTTCCAGCCTGGTAGTGGCAAGCGCCATATTTTCCTTGAGATGCTTGTTATCATCTTGAGCACTCACAAGCTCCTGCCTTAGCTCAAGATTCTCAGCACGCAATAAATGACACAGCGAGATAAGCTGGCCGAGTTTTTCTTCCAAAGCGATCAAATCAGAATCCATGGCGCCACTATAATTGCAAAATCTGCAACCGGTCAACTAAAGTTCAGGATTTATGACGTGATTACAACGCCTTATACTTGAAACTTATTTTACCATCTAAGCAGTGAATCCATTATAATCCAGCCAAGTTTTCAGGTGCCAGATCCACAATTATGTGGTCAAGGTGAAACTGGGAAACAGGTGCTTTCTGGCTCAACAGCCGAACTATTCCTGTACTGCCCCCGCAACGGTAAGCAATTCAAACCATATCTTCATGCCACTGTGACATTCATCATGGGAAGGCGGTATGGTATATATGCAAGTCCGGAGACCGGCCTGGAAATGAAAAAGGATGTGCTGCGGGGATGCAGCCTGCCTGAGGATGACATACCCATTCATCCTGGCTATGCCGTGCACACTCCATTCGTATACCAGCAATTGCGGGGACGCTATTGCTTCAGGAGTTTGCAGTCATGTTTCGCTATTCAGTGGGCACCATCGCCCTCGCATCGATATTCTCAACCACCATTACCGCACAGGCTGCGGATACCAGGCTGGAAGACATCGTTGTCACGGCATCACGCACAGAACAAAAAGTCACAGATGTGATCGGCGATGTCTCTGTGATTACAGAAGACCAGATTCAAAAAGCCGGACAAACCACCCTGGTCGAGTTGCTGGGCATGCAACCAGGCATTGAAATTTCAAGCAATGGCGGAGTCGGGAAATCATCCGATATCTTCATCCGCGGCGCCAATGCCACTCACACATTGATACTGGTTGATGGCGTACGCATCAGCTCCGCCACCACTGGCGTTACCGCAATTCAACATATCCCTTTGAGCCAGATTGAGCACGTAGAAATACTGCGTGGTCCGGCAAGCGCCATGTATGGGGCCGATGCAGTAGGAGGTGTCATCCAGATTTTCACCAAATCCGGCAAAGGCAGCCCGAAGTTCAATGCATCGGCTGGCCTGGGCACCTATGGCACAGCAATAGGTGACGCAGGAGTCAGTGGCAGGATCAGCAACACAAGCTACAGCCTGCAGGGCGGCATGACTCATGTAAACGGTATCAGCACTATCAAGAATAAAACCAACAGGGCTTATAACCCTGATGCCGATGGATACCGTAACCAGAACATCTCGGCAAAGATTACCCAGCATCTCGATCAAGATCATGAAGTAGGGCTGAGTATTCTTGTCAGTGATAGCCGCAGCTTCAACGACTCCGGACGTACAATCACTGCAGCAAGATTTGATTATTTTCTTGAGCAAACGCTTTCAAGCTATACCTTACATAGCAAGAATAGATTTAATCAGTACTGGACCAGCGTCTTGAGCATTTCTAGAAGTATTGATGACTTAACCTCTTACACGAAACGCCCGACATTTACGACCAAGGACATTATCAAAACTACCCAGGACCAATACCTCTGGCAAAACAATATCACCACGCCAGCCGGTTTATTCAACCTTGGAATAGAAAGACGGGAACAAGAGGTTGAGACTAACTCCATGCCTCCGCTTCCCGTGACTCAGCGCGACATTCAGTCGTATCTGGCTGGCTGGCAAAAAAACTTTGATAAAAACAGTTTCCAGATCAACCTTCGTAATGACGACAACTCCCAATTTGGCAGCAAGGCCACTGGCAGCATCGCTTATGCTTACCAGCTCACGCCTGCCTGGAAGGCAAATGCAGCTTTTGGTACTGCTTTTGCAGCGCCCACATTTAACCAGCTGTATTACCCGAACTTTGGCAATGCCGACCTGAAACCGGAAAAGTCACGCAACAAAGAAATCGGCATCCACTACGATAAAGGCGCGCATCGCCTGGGAGCGACATACTATCTGAACGAAGTTGATGACCTGATCATCAACCCTACGACAAGCAGCAGCCCGACGAGCAATTTTACAGGTGTGACGCAAAATATCAGTGAAGCAAGACTTTCCGGCTTGACGCTCAGCTACCAAGGGAAACTGGCTGGCCTAGATATTCGCGCCAATGGCGACCTGCAACGCCCCGAAGATCGCGAAACCGGCAACCTGCTCCCACGAAGGGCCAGAGAACATGGAACGCTAGCGATCAGCAAAAGAATGGCCGACTGGGAAATCGGCAGCGAAATTGAAAGCTCCGGGCATAGGTATAACGATGCAGAAAACCAGGTAAGGATGAGTGGCTATACCCTAGTCAACCTCTATACAAACTACCGTATCAATGATGACTGGGCACTCAATGCACGGGTGAACAACTTGTTTGATCGCAATTATGAACTGACAAAAGACTATGGCACTTACGGTACCAACCTGTTTGTATCCGTAAGATTCACGCCATCGATGTAATGTGGATAACCATAGTGTGGCGGCCTGCAACAAACCAGATCATACACATACATTTAAGTTAAAATTCGGCGTTATTCATTATTTATCCGGCCTGGAGACAAACTAACATGCTGACACTCAACAAGAACCACCAGATATTGATCGGCTTGCTGCTTGCAGCATTGCTGATTTTGACGCGCGGCCACCACTTTGCTGCGATTAACCATTTGCCCAGTGCTTCGTGGGCAGTTTTCTTCCTGGCTGGCGTTTACCTGCGTCCAGTCTGGGTATTTCCTGCCTTGTTGGCAGTGGCTGCCGGCCTGGACTTTGCCGCCGTCACATGGGGTGGGGTCAGCAATTTCTGCACTACTCCGGCTTATGGCTTCCTGCTTCCTGCATATGGCTCATTGTGGCTGGGCGGTCGCTGGTTTGCCAAGCACTACCAGTTTGCATTCAAATCCGTTGCGACATTGGCCGCCAGTGTCGTAGCCAGCAGCTTTGTGTGTCATCTGTTCTCCAGCGGTGGCTTTTACTTCCTCTCCGGTCGCTATGCGGATCCAACATTGGCTGAATATTTGCCACGCATCGCAAAATATTATCCATCTTCCTTAGGCACACTGGCATTTTACGTCGCCACTGCCGCCATCATCCACATTGTGGTGAAGGCGCTGCGATCCGATGCCAAACAAACGGCATGACAGAGCAGAAAAACACTGACCTCAACCAGCGCCATTCAGAAAGAATGGCGCGCAAAAAAACAGTTGTCGATGCCAAGATCGACGCCGCCAAAATCGAACGCGGGCTGTTGCTGGTAAACACCGGCAATGGCAAGGGAAAATCCACCGCCGCGTTTGGGCTACTGGCGCGGGCTCTGGGCCATGGCATGAAGGCCGTGGTCGTACAGTTTGTCAAAGGCCGTTCAGATACGGGGGAAGAAGCTTTCTTCCGTGATCAGCCAGGTGTCACCTGGCATGTGATGGGTGAAGGCTTCACTTGGGAAACCCAGAACCGTGACCGCGACATCTCTGCAGCGCAACAAGGCTGGGCTGCTACCCAGGCAGCGCTAAAGGATCCTGATGTAGGCGTCGTCATTCTTGATGAGCTCAATATCGTGCTCAAGTACAAATACCTGGAACTGTCACAAGTGCTGGCAGATATCACGCAACGCCCACCCATGCAGCACGTAATCATCACCGGTCGTGCTGCACAGCCAGAACTGGTAGAACTTGCCGATACGGTGACCGACATGACCATGGTGAAGCATGCGTTCAAGAACGGTGTGCAGGCCATGCCTGGGGTTGAGTGGTAAACGGCATTGAGCAATCTCATGACGGTCAGTTGTCCCGCTCTATTGGTATCTGCTCCTGCCTCGAATCAGGGGAAAACCCTCATCACAGCAGCGCTGGCAAGAGCGTGGCGCAATCAGGGCCTGAAAGTACAGGCGTTTAAATGTGGGCCGGACTTCCTCGACCCCATGATCCTGCAGACCGCTACCGGCAGATCAGTCTACAACCTTGATCTGGCCATGTGCGGCGAAACGGATATCGCAGCCAGACTGCATGAAGCAGCACAGCAATCCGACATTATCATTGTCGAAGGTGTCATGGGGCTCTATGACGGCAATCCATCCAGCGCAGATATTGCCGTCAAATTCAACTTGCCGTTGGCACTCACTATTGATGCCAGTGGGATGGCACAAACCTTTGGCGCACTTTCTGCAGGATTATTTTCTCATTACCCTTCGCTAATTCCCGCCGGTGTCATTGCGAACCGCACAGGCAGTCCACATCATGCCAGCCTCTTGAAAGACAGCTTGCCAGCCCATATTGCCTGGATGGGCGCCTTACAAAAAAGGGATGAGCTCGCCTTGCCGGAGCGCCACCTGGGCCTGTTTCGCGCCACCGAGATCAATGACCTTGAAGCACGTATCGCCTCTGCGGCTAGCATGCTGGCTGAATCCGCCTCGCTGGCACTGCCACCCATTGTTGAGTTCAAAGCTCCTGAAACATCAGCCATTGAACCGCTGCTTGCTGGCAAGACCATTGCGATTGCGCGGGATGAATCGTTCTGTTTCATTTATGAAGCAAACCTGGAATGCCTGCAAACACTGGGAGCAAACATTGTGTTTTTCTCCCCCTTGCACGACCGGGCCCTGCCTGATGCCGATGCAGTCTGGCTGCCTGGCGGCTACCCCGAGCTACATCTTGAACAAATCTCCGCCAACCAGGCCATGCATAGTGCCTTACATGCCGCCTGGAAAAACGGCATGCCCATGCTGGCAGAATGCGGTGGCATGATGGCCGCCAGCCAATCCATCAATGAATCCCCCGCTTTTGGTCTATTGCCCGGCAATTCCGTCATGCAAGCACGCTTCCAGGGCTTGGGCGTACAGTTTGCAGAGCTGCCCGAAGGCCGCCTGCATGCTCACACTTTTCACTATTCCACCTTCGTCAGTGCCCTTGAACCATTGAGCATCGCTTCTTCACAGCGTGGAAAGGCTGGCGAGGCCATCTATCGCCATGGCTCATTGACCGCGAGCTACCTGCATTTTTATTTCCCATCCAACCCCAGCGCCATCGCCAGTCTTTTCTCATGATGAATCTTCGCTATACATCTTCCATGCTTTTTCTGGTGCTTGGCTTGAGCACATTGCCAGCCTCAGCTGCCACCATCTTCGGCGTAGTGTCAGACCGTACAGCGCCTGCAGCGGCAGCGGCGGCCCATACGGTGCTTGAGGCAAGCAAAGGCAAAGACCAGATTATCCTGCGTACGCAGTCCCAGGTATTAGCTGCAGACAGCCGCACATTCAGACGTTGGTTACAACAGGCAGATGCTGTATTCGCCGTCGCCGTCTATGCGGAAACCTCGCAACAATTACAGGCCCAGCTGGAACAACTTGGAGCAGGTAAACCGAAGAACTTCATAGCCTTCAATGGAGATAGCGCGCTGTCACTGCGTAGCCGTTGGCAAGACCAGCCAGTGAGCGATTTTTCACATGCCAAAAGCCTCACACTCACGCAAAACAATCTTTCCCCAAAAGTGGCAGAGCTAGCCCAGCAGCACAAGGCCGCCAACCAGTGGCTGGGATTGCATGATTTATGGCAGGCAGGAGGCAACGAAAACCTTTCGGCGTTCATGCGCCAGTTGCTGCATCCCGCTGCCAGCCTGCCCACAATCCAGCCTGAACAGACCCTGAGTCTGCGACGTGGCGGCAAGGAACTGGAGCATACCCTCAATACCCAGCCAGGGCCGATGCTGGCAGTGCTGGACTTGAGCACCAGCGACCCGCAACCAGCGGATGCCATCTGCGCTGCCAGCGAGCAACGCGGCATGCCATGTATCACCATGATGGCACGCTGGGGTGAAACTTCCCGCGATGCCATTGCCAACCTGAAAAAATTACTGGCACCCGCCACTCCCACCGGGCTGGTCGTACTGCAGGATTTTGTCGTCGGGGCTGCCGAGGGACGGGAAGCCGTTACCGAGCTGCTAAAAACATTGGATGTCCCCGTATACAAAGCCATGAGACTCACAGATCGCACGGCTTCCGCCTGGCAATTGTCCGAGGATGGATTGCCAATTAACTCCGTGCAGTACCGGGTAGCCATGCCTGAAATCCAAGGGAGTTCACAGCCTATCGTGGTGGCTGCCGCAGGCCCGGCCACGCTGGACAAATTAACGGGAGTGGAACTGAAGTTGCCGCAAATCCTGCCTGCCGAGGTCAAGTCACTGGTGACACGCATCCTTAACTGGCAAAAACTGCAAGCCAAGTCTAATGCAGACAAGAAAGTCGCCCTGATTTATTACAACCATCCTCCCGGTCGCCAGAATATCGGTGCCGACAACCTGGATGTTCCTGCTTCGCTGTTCGATATGCTGCAATCACTGAAAAAAGCAGGCTATAACACCGGTGAACTGCCTGCTTCTCCAGAAGCGCTGCTTGACCTCATGCAAGAGCGCGGCGTCAACTTGCCAGAGGACAATGGCGCCTTGGCGCAAATGAGTCAGCAAGTAAATAGCCTCGACCTGCCATCTTATATAAGCTGGTTTTCTACCCTGCCGCCGCAAGTGCGCGGTGAAATGGTGGAAGGTCCCTTGGGCAAACTGCATGCGGACCTGATAGCCGCGCAGAAAGCAGGCGAAATTGACATTGCCCGTAACCGATTGGACAAGGCGATGCACGAGCTGCGCCACCTGCTGGAAGGGGCTGATCATCCGGAACGCAACAATGCACTCAAGCAACTGGATGCGCTTAACAAAGGCTATCTGCAATGCCTGGAAAAGCACACGGACTGCAGCCAGCTCGCTGCGCAGAAAACCCGTTTGTCAGGTCTGGGTATAGAAGGACTGCGCGGCTGGGGCCAACCGCCAGGCAAGGTCATGGTGCATGACCGCAAGCTGCTGATTCCCGGCCTGCAGTTCGGCAACATCTTCATTGGGCCGCAGCCACCGCGTGGCTGGGAAGTAGATGAAGAATTGCTCCATGCCAACACCACCATCCCGCCGCCTCATCAGTACCTGGGGTTTTACCATTGGCTGCAAAGCAGCTTCAAGGCAGATGCATTGGTGCACATAGGCCGTCACTCCACCTATGAATTTCTGCCGGGCAAGGCTGTTGGGCTGGCCACGGATGATTATTCACGAATCATTGCCGGCGACCTGCCCGGCATTTATCCCTACATTGTCGATGGCGTGGGCGAAGGCACCCAGTCCAAACGCCGTGGCCTTGCAGTCATGGTTGACCACCTGACGCCACCCCTCACATCCACACCCCTCTATGACCGCCTGCTGGAATTACGGCAAATTGTGGAAACCTACGAATCATCAAGCTCTGAAACCATGAAAGTGGAAGCCGCACGTGAAATGCGCCGCCTGGTGGAAGCATTGCAATTGCGTGCAGAACTGGAAGCCAGCATGGCCGATGTGTTGGAAGTGCGTGGTATTGGATATGAGCAGACAGACGATGACCTGCTGGCCCATGAAATAGGCCATTACCTGACCAAGCTGCAAGAAAAATTCATGCCGCATGGGCTGCATGTCTTTGGACGACAGTGGTCTGATGAGTCATTGCAACTGATGCTGGACTCCATGGCACGTGGACAACCTGACAATGTGAGCCAAAAAACTCGTGATGCGCTAGCAGCCTCTCCTGCACTGGAAATGCAGGCCTTGCTGCATGCGCTGGATGGCGGCTTCATTGCCCCAGGCAAGGGCAATGACCCCTTGCGCTCGCCAGAATCGTTACCCACAGGACGCAATTTCCATGCACTGGATGGCGATGTCCTTCCGACCCGGATAGGCTTCCAGATTGGTGCCAGCATGGCTGCCAAGGTGCGTGAACGCGATAGCGTCAATGACAGTGAAGGCGTCATCCTCTGGGCATCGGATGCGGTACGTGATGAAGGCGTCATGGTCAGCTTTATCTTGAGCCTGATGGGCATAGAACCGGAGTGGAACGCGCGTGGCATTGTGCAGAAAATGCAGCTCAAGCCGGATACACCGCGCCACGATGTCATCGTGACCACCTCGGGCCTGTTCCGCGACCTTTACCCCAACCTCATGCAGTGGATAGACAATGGCGGACGCCTGGCGCTCGCCGCTTCCGCCCAACATATCCGGCGTGACTACCCACAACTGAACGATGCATTGACCACCGCCCTGGAGCCGCTGGCTGCAAGCTTGCAAGAAGACAGCGAACCCCTGGCGAACAACGGCATTGCGCTGCAATGGATCCGTCGCACCCAGGCCCACATGCAACAAGGCCAACCAGCACAACAAGCAGGGCGTGAAGCCGCATGGCGTATCTTCGGCGATGCACCTGGGGCCTATGGTACGGGAGTCAATCGCCTCACTGAACGTTCCGGCACCTGGAAAGACCGCAATGAACTTGGCGCCGCCTATCTAACCCGCATGGGCCACGCCTACGGCATGGATGCCCAAGGCCAGCCCGCGCAAGATGTACTCAAAACAGCGCTAGGCAACATTGCCAACACTTACCATGGCCGTGCATCCAATCTGTACGGCCTCATGGACAACAACGACGCCTTCGACTATCTCGGAGGCCTGTCACTAGCCACTGAAACCGTGACGGGTAAACGACCCACCGCACGTATCCTCAATCACACGGATGCAGACAACCTGAGTGACGACCCATTGGAAACAGCGCTGCTGATGGAATTGCGTGGACGCTACCTCAACCCTGCATGGATACGCCCATTGATGACTCACGGCTACGCCGGTGCGCGTACCATGGGCCAGGAGTTCCTGGAAAACCTCTGGGGCTGGCAAGTCACACGCCCTGACATCATCAAGGACTGGGCATGGGATGAAGTCAAACGAGTCTACATGGACGACGGGCTCAAGCTGGGCCTGGATAAATTCCTGGAAAAGGATCACAACGCCCAGGTCAAGGCACACATGTTGGCTATCATGATGGTGGCTGCCGAAAAAGGCTATTGGCACACGGACGAAACCACACTGCGACAACTCGGTGGCGATCTGGCCAAGCTTGTGAGTAAAAACGGGTTACCTGGCAGCGGCCACACCGCGCCTAACCACCCGATGTGGAACTGGCTGATGCCGTATCTGGACAATGCCGACCAGCAAACACTGCAACACACTTTGTCCAAGGCACGAGGGGATTCAGCACCCGCAACTTATGCCAGTCAGGCTGATACCACTGCTGCTGTAATAATTGAACAACCTCAGGCTCCCATTGTCGAGCAGGTGAAGCCCAAGGCAACGCCAGCAAAAACGGCCGCTGAAAATAGCAACAAACCAGAAACCAAACCAGCCGCACCCCGCGCTTATGAGATAGCCGTTAAGACGGTACAGGACAACTGGCAGTGGTTGCTGCTATTGCTCCCTATCTTCATCGCCGGGCTATGGCTTGGTACCCGCAAGCCCAAATTGTAACCAGCCATCTATACGGAAAAACTGATATGCCTTTTGACCTGGATAACTTGCACCGCGCCATTACCTGGCTGCTGAAACCCGTCATCATCATTCTGGTGATCTCCGTCATCATCGCTGTGCTTGAAGCTGGGCTCACGCTAGGTGAGCGCTTATTCGGACTGCGTCAGATGCGTGCCTCAGGCAGCATCGATGCCGTCACCAAGCTGGCACGACACCGTCTGGAACGTGCCGACCTGCTTTCCCGCATTCCGCCCATGCTGGGCCTGATGGCCACTATCATCCCGCTCGGGCCTGGCCTGGCAGCGCTTGGGCAGGGCGATCCGGCGCAATTGGCCAAGGCCGTGACCACCGCGTTTGATGCGACCGTGCTGGGCCTGATTGCAGGCATTATCGGCCTGGTGATCGGCAAACTGCGCCGCCGCTGGTATGAAGATGTGCTGGAAGGACTGGAAGCCAGATCATGAGCAAATTGCGCCTGAAAAGCCGCTTTGACCACGAGGATGAAGACCCGCGTGCAAGCCTGGTCAACCTGGTGGATGTGATGCTGGTGTTTGCCTGCGGCCTGCTGGCGGCTTTGAGCGCAGGAGGGCAGACCATGCTGGTCAAACCAAAGGAAATAGAGCAAGGCCAGGAAATCAAGGCCCCTGATATTGCCAGCTCAAGCTCAAACTTAGGCAATGGTTACCAGTCAGTGGGACAGGTCTATCGCGACCCTAAAACCGGCAAACTGGTATTGATAGAAAATACAGAAGGTAAAACGCCATCGCCCTGACTTGATAAGCCAGGGCGATGGCATGGGCATGAGTTCGTTAAGCGCTAAACTCTTCGTCCAACTGACGCTGTTCTTCTTCAGTCAATTCAGGACGGCCTGCCGTGATGGTGCGGGCTCGTACCGCTTTGGCTGATTGAGAAACCTGGATAGGTGATCGGTAACCACGCAGTGTAGTCCGCGTGCCCAGTGCCCCCACATAGGTCAAGTCATTCAGGTTGTCATATAGCTGACCGGTGCTGATCAAGCTGCCAGCTGTCAGGCTCAAGGTGGATACAGGGGTCGTGGTACTTGTCGCTGCATACACCAGGATCTGCTTGCCGCGCGCAAACCATATGCGGTCATTGTCAGCAGTATATTGTGCGGCCCAGAAGTAGCCGGGTGCACCAGCGCTAAAATCATTGATGGTGGTAAATGAGGTGAAATTGGTCGTGCTCACCAGCTTGCCCGCCAATTGCCAGCTACTGTTATAAGTGCCCATCAGGATATAGGCCGTGGTCCCCTTGAAACTGATGTCACGGAACTCGTAAGGGTAAGTGGCACTTGGACTCAGCACATCCGTCACTGTCGCCGTGGTCAGGTTAGCCAGAGTGTAATTAATTTTCTGCAACCGCGAAGCAGCGTTAGGCGTGCCTGAGGAGCCTTGCACACCACCAACCGCTGTCACATAAAGATCATTTCCACTATTCGCAAATGCAAATGCATTTTTCGCCAGATTGGCATTGTAGTCAGTAGCACCCACGCTGATTGCGCTACCGCCGGTAATGGTAAAACGCACCAGCAGGCTATTGGCATAAGTCGTCCAGCCGCTATTGGCAAAAGTGAACAAACCAAACAGCGTGCCACCTATATTGATGAGCGATTGACCATGCGCAACAAAGCCACTCGGCGTCAGGCTGGCAGGCAATGTGTAACTGACCCCCGTTTGTGCAAAGGTTGTCGCGTTGATCTCCACCACGCGTGCATTGTCGTAATCAATCGCATACAGATAACTGCCCACCTTCACCAGATCACCGAGGTTTTTTACATTTGACCAGGTGACAGTGGCCGGGCTTGGTGCGACCGTCGGAGAAACCGCGTTATAAATCGAGACCGGCCTGGAAACGCCATTAACGTAATCGGTCACTGCAATCCGCAAGACGTTCGTATTGTCTGCAAAGCCTTCCACCTTGGGGTCGCCATTGAGTCCACTCTTGAGGTTGGGTATTGCGACAATGGTTGAGCCGTTATCTACAATGCGCCCTGCCATACCGAACCCAACGCTGGAACTCGTATAGTAATAAACCCCATATGCCAGAAAAGTTGTTGCCATCCGTTTCTCCTTCAATTTAATTGATGAAACATTGCATTGCCCATTCTTACGATGTTTTCGTCTGGCAGCGTGCACACCAGTGGTAATGGCTTCCTTTAAAACTGATCAGAACGTATACGCCAAAGTGACATAGGCTGTCCGGCCTTGCTGTGGAAAATAGACATTCCGCGCAACCTGCGCATACTCAGTAGATTGCACGAAAGGTATCGTGAAACCGGAATCTATCCATGCCTGGAGATTATCTGTCTGATAGGGATGGTAACTGCTACCCCCTGGCGCCTCGGTTGTCTTCAGCTGTTGTTTGGGACCTCGATTAAACAGGTCTGTCAGGCCGGCTGACAACCTCCATCCCTTGGTGATTTTATAATGGGCTCCAATATCAAACGTGGTAAGTGACTCTTCCCAAGTTTGCACATCAACATAGTTACGCCCGGTATATTTACCTTCAACATAAGTAGTAAGTCGATCGTCTAGGAAATGTAAGTTAAGCCTGACGTGAGACACCATCAGCGGTGTATTCAGTGTCCTGACCGTCTGTCCCTCAAACCTTTGCCCGGTAGACGTATTCCCAAAGTAATACCAGCCTCCATTGGTGTAATGCCCTTGCTGCCAAGTGCTGGCAAACTGTATATCTGCCCTGTGACCAAAGCTGAGTTTGCCTTCCAGCTCAATCCCGTTAGTGTAGGTATCGCCTGAGTTAATGTACTGCTGCATCAGAGGATTTCTATACAAAGTAATGGCATCATTAGCCGTACGTTCAAATAAAGTCAGTCTTAAATCACCCGTCATGGACTCGTTCAACCTCCCAGCCCAACCAACTCCAACATCCCCGTTTCGGCCTGTTTCAGGCTTGAGCTGCATGGCTTGTCCACCACCTGGGATGATGCCAATCCCGTTACCATAAATTTCATAAAAATTAGGGTAGCGGATATAACTGCCATAATTGCCAAATACCTGCCAACCAGTCGCCCAACTCTTCTTCACACTGATGCTTCCAGTTGGCTCCCAACCCAAATCTCCTGATGGCCCAGCAACAGGATTCAAGCTGCTTCCAATAACCGGCCCATCTAATTTTTCCAATCGAACAATAGGCGTCACTTGGAGATTGCCCAGTGCAGGAATCGTCATAGTGTTTTGTACTTGCAGACGTGTCATATCCCTTCGGAATTTATCAATAAATTCCGAAGGTGGCCCGCTAATATCAGAATACAAAGTTTCACGATAGCGTTCGACATGCAGTTCCAGCATATGCTCGACCAGGCCTCCCTTTTCCAGCTCCCACGTCATGTCGCCCACGATGCCAAAACGCTTAGTGTTGTAATCAGTCCATCGCTGCCCCAGAAAATTCTGGTTAACGGGATAATCCCGATTGCGGAACTGCTGTTTTTTATCCAAATAGGTGAAGTTAACCCCTAGCCCGACACTCCCAAAAACATCATGCCAGCCCACCAACGCTTCCTGTTGCTTGATTTTTTGTTGTTCGCGTTGTCTATACTCAACATCCGCAGAGGGTAAATCCTGTAGATGTTGCAGATAGGCGGGATTGTCCGAGATTCCTTTGGGTAAATATCGCTCCATTTCCATGTAGGCCCACTTGGCTACCACATTCTGGTTTTGCCATTTAAACAGCGCATTGTTCTTCTCAAAACTATTGTTCATACGGCGGCGATTCACAGGAACCTCCTCACCAGAAGCGCCTATGGTATGCGTTGTCGTATCCCTGTAAGGAGTCCCATCACTGAAGACAAGCCGGTTGTTATCTGCAACGCTGTAATCCTTGTACCTGAAATCCCCCTCACTACTCTCACCATCAACCCCAATCAACAGATTCCCACCAAACAGCGGTGTGGTGATACTGGCACTCTCCTGCCTGCCATCATATGAACGTCGTCCGGCTGACACGCTGCCGCTTAGGCCTGTTGGCTTTTTAGTGACAATATTGATTGCACCACCCATGGGAGCGCCGGAAAAGCGTGCTGGTGTTACCCCGCGATAGACTTCAACGCGCTCGACATTGGACATGGAGATGGTGGAGAGATCAGCAGCGGTTTCACTGGAGGTGTTGACTGGAATGCCATCGATATAGACATTGACCTGGCTAGGTGCACTGCCGCGAATACTGGCGGTGGTATATTGCCCAGTCCCCGCCACCCGACGTACATAGACCCCCGGGATCTGGTCCAGCAGCTCCGGCAGGGATTTATGCTCACCCTTGACGTCATCCGGGTACACCACTGACACCACGCCGGGAGAGAGCACATCTCGCAGGGCTGTGCGACTGCCAGTGACATCAATGGCAGGCACTTCTGCGGTGGCAGTGGATGGCAGGCCTGATGAAGTTGCTGGAGTGGTTTCTGCGGCTAGCGCATGTGCGGCAAATAATGCCACCGCGGTTGCCAGCAGTGACAGTGTTGTTATATTCATTGCTTCCCCTAGACACCAATATTTGGCAGGGACAGCCCATTACGCACACGGATTCTTTAAACTCCAGAGCGAGCGGCAATGCGGCCCCCACCGCTTTCTTCGTCGCCCAGACGGAAGATTTCCGTGCCATTATCAATCCCTGAATAAGGCAAGAGCGACCAGTGCTGGCGGGTATCCTGGCTTGCGGGTCAACACTCAATGTACGCCTTCCCAGGTTGATCTATTCTCAACACCCAGTGACTAGAGCTTGGCATTGCCAGCTCGCAGCACATCTCACTCACCGCTCACAGTTGCAGGGACAGCTGCGGAATTGGATAAATCACCCTTACCGCATTCCCCATTAAGCCTTGTTACAAGGCGCCAGCACGATCTATCGATTACGCAACCACCGACAAAGTACAATGCTGGCAATGCTAACGAATATTAATTTCAGAAACAACTTCTTATCGTATAAATTTATAAAATTGCTTCAGCTTGCTCAAGAGCTAAACCCACAGTGTTATCATGACTATAATATTCATATAACCAGTCAATATTGTTAGTTTTGATGACACCCCCGGCTCAGATTAAGATATACCAGTACTTGGCTATTGCCGCCATGCTGGGACTTTTTATGCTGTTGACCCGTGGTAGCCATGTCCTGACACTCTTCTCACTCCCTGACGCCAGCCTTGCCATATTTCTATTAGGCGGAATATTGTTGCAGAGGATGTACTGGTTCATTTTCTTTTTCATGATGGCCACCGCCATTGATTTCGGCGCCGCAGCATTTAATCCTTATTTGGGGTTCTGCCTGACAGATGGTTATTGGGGCATGATTCCCACTTATGGTGTGATGTGGCTGGGAGGGCGCTGGCTAGCAACGCGGCATGATACCTTTGCCCTACTACCCTATGTCTTGGTCACTATCTCCACCACGTTTCTCGCCTTCATTATTTCCACCCAGACCTATTACCTTTTTTCCGGCCGCTTTCCCAACAATGGCCTCCAGGAAACCATATTGCATGGCTGGAACTACCTGCCAGAATACCTTGGATATGCCATGATGTACTTCGCCATGATTTGGGCAGGTGCGCATTTTGTCAGGCAAATCCGCACCCTGTGGGCCATGAGCGCCTGAAAACGATCCACAGTTCCTGAAACATGAAATCTCCTGAAAAAAATCATTACGCTTTTCCAGACAATCAACTTTCCGGTGTGTACCGCGCCATCCACGAGCGCCGCGATATGCGGCATTTCCGCCCTGGCGGGATAGATGCTGAAATACTGCACAAGCTGCTGGATGCGGCACACCATGCCCCAAGCGTAGGCTTGATGCAGCCCTGGCGCTTTATCCGCATTACAAGCGAACAATTGCGCCAGGACATATATGACGTGGTACAGGAAGAACGCCTGGAAACCGCCCATGCGCTGGGCGAGCGCGAATCAGAATTTTTGCGCCTCAAGGTCGAAGGCATCAAACAGTGCGGCGAATTACTGATTGCGAGCTTGTGCGACAAAAGGGAGCGCTTCATTTTTGGCCGCCGCACATTGCCCGAAATGGACCTGGCCTCGGTTGCCTGCGCTATCCAGAACCTGTGGCTGGCCGCGCGCGCTGAAGGCTTGGGCATGGGCTGGGTGTCTATTTTCGATCCTGAAAAGCTGGCCAGGCTGCTTCATATGCCCGCAGAGGCCAAACCGATTGCAATTCTTTGCCTGGGCTATGTGGAAGAGTTCTATAAATCCCCCATGCTGGTGGAAGAAGGCTGGGCGAAAGAGCGCCCGCTATCTGAGCTGATGATGGAAAACTACTGGGTGGGCGACTTAGAGTGAGTGTGCCGCAGCGCATCATCTGCCTGACTGCAGAAACCCCGGAAATACTTTACATGCTAGGCGAGCAGGATCGTATTGTAGGCATTTCAGGTTTTACCACACGGCCGGCCATTGCACGTAAAGAAAAACCGAAGATATCTGCGTTTACCAATGCCAATATCGACAAAATTCTCGCATTGGAACCAGACCTCGTATTAGGCTTTTCCAACCTGCAAGCAGACATTGCCGCCAGCCTGGTCAAAGCGGGAATTGAAGTGCACATATTCAACCAGCGCTCCATTCGGGAAATCCTGCGCATGATCACTACAGTGGGCGCACTCGTCGGCGCCGTGGATAAAGCTTCTTTATTGGTTGCCGAACTGGAACAGAAGATAGATCAAACCAGGGACACGGCCTCCTATTTGCCACGCAAGCCGCGGGTATACTTTGAGGAGTGGAACGATCCCATCATCAGCGGAATTAAATGGGTCAGCGAACTGATTGAGATTGCAGGTGGTGAGGACTGTTTTGCCGACCTTGCTGAATTCAGGTTGGCAAAAGATCGTGTCATTCATGATTCTGCAGAAATTATCCGCCGCCAGCCAGATATCATCATAGGCTCCTGGTGCGGCAAGAAGTTTCAACCTGAACAACTGTTGGCTAGGCCAGGCTGGCAGGAAATCCCTGCTGTGCAGAATGGCCAGATTCACGAAATCAAGTCTGCCGATATTTTGCAGCCAGGGCCGTCTGCCATTATCCATGGCCTCAAACAGCTGCAAGCCATCATCCAGCGATGGGGCGTGCAGCAGGCCCACAGCAAGCATTGGAGTTAACCATGAGTTCCAGCCAAAACCACAACCTGCATCTCATACTGGGCGGTGCACGCTCAGGAAAAAGTGCCTATGCAGAAAAACTTGCTACAGAAAGTCAGCTATCTGTCACCTACATTGCCACCGCCCAAGTCTATGATCCCGAGTTTGGCAACCGCGTGCAACAACACCAGCAACGTCGCCCCGATCATTGGCAAACGGTGGAAGTCCCACACAAGCTCGCAGACACCTTGCGCGAGCAAGCTGCCGAAAATCGCTGCCTGCTGGTGGATTGCCTGACGCTATGGCTGGCTCAATGCATATGCCCTGAATGCGCCCCGCCTGAAGGAGTAGATTGGCCATCCGAACGACAAGCCTTACTAGATTTACTGCCGCAGCTACCTGGGAAGATTTTATTGGTCAGCAATGAAGTGGGCATGGGCATCGTGCCTTTGGGCGAGATCAACCGCCAATTCCAGGATGAGGCAGGCCGCCTTAACCAGGCAGTGGCAGCGTTATGCCATCAAGTGACCTTTACAGCAGCGGGACTTCCATTAATGCTCAAGGGCTAGCAAACCAATGTACTCCGCTACATTCATCTTTGATAAAAAGCAATTTGATGAAACGTTTTATCAAATTGACCAGGAAATCGCCGAATTTGCCAGGAAAACCACAGGTTATATGGGTGAAGAAGCTTGGGAAAACCCGGAAACCGGGCGCGTGAGTAATGTGTATTATTGGGAGACCATGCAAGGTTTGCAGGAGCTGATGCAACACCCTAGGCACCTGGAAGCTAAAGCTGCGCAATCCAATTGGCTCAACGGTTACCAGGTCATTATTTCTGAAGTGCTGCGCGCTTACGGGGATGGCACCATTGCACATCCTACCGATGCATTGACTCGTCACTTCTCAAAATGAGTAACAAATGCAGCTTGCCTTACGATGAACGCGAGACCTTGAGACCAATCACCTTGGCACCGGTATATTGAGCAAACATATCGATGGCTTCCTTGATAATGACATCATGATGGGCTTGTAAGCGCTCATCAAGCTGAACCTCGCGCAAACGATACAGCGGAGGCTCATCCGAATTGGCCGATCCCAAGGCGCGGAATTGCAAACTGCCGGCAGCTTCCTGATTCATTGTGACCAACACCTTGTGCAACCCTATCCTGAGTACTACCTGCCCCACTGGCAAGGCAAGATGGCGCTCACGACGTGCGCTCACAACCAGCCTTCTTCCTGCATGACCTCCTGAATCAAGGGCACCAACGCTTGGGGCAAGTTGACCTTGGTCAATAACCCCTGATGCCCTTCTGGAGAGACTTTGCGCAGTGTCTTGCGCAAAATATCCTTCCATTTCGGCACATCATATTCTGGATGCTGCTCGACGAACTCTTCCAGGTAGTATTCAACAAACACCATCACAATCACGTCTTCCAGTGCCTGCATCTCCACGTCGGCCAATGATGCATCCTTGCTGACCAGCTGTGTGACGCGCCTGACCATTACCTCATCATAGCCAGCCTCCCGCATCAGCTCTCCCGCCAACTGGGCGTGGTAAGCCTTGAGATTTTTGCGCCACTGATGATACCCAGGGCGTGTCATGGGATATGAAGCCCGACTGATGGTCCAGCGCTCGATATGCTGACAACGTGCCGCTAACTGCAAAGCCTCGGAAGCCTCTGGCAAATAACGCGCCAGCATGGCGCTCATGCGCTGTGCATAAAGCAACTCCTTGGCGTGCTCCATTCCATCAACATCTACGCGATTCGGATCTTGCGCATTGCGAGCGTCAAACGCCGTCATTGCCTTGGAAAAAGCCGGGCCAAATTGGGAGGAATCTTGCATGTCAGTCTCTAGACGTCATTAAACAAAAAGGTAAGTCCATATTTTACGCTAAAGCCTCGTGCTTGAAGATTTACCTGCGCGCTGAAAACATGGTGTAATCCCTCTTCACCCATCTATTGCAGGCATCTCTCCCATGAATTTCACTCTCAAAGACGAATACGTCGAGCTTTGCAACTTGCTCAAACTGACAGGCATCGCAGACTCGGGCGGAAGAGGTAAAGCCATGGTGGCGGAAGGGCTGGTCAAGGTAGACGGCCAACCGGAAAACCGGAAGACTGCCAAGATACGCGCTGGCCAGGTGGTCGAGTGCATGGGGGAAACTATAGAGGTACTGGCTAAGCAATAGATACACACTTCCTGGATTGCTATTGATAGCAGCCAGTAAAAAGGGCCGGAAATCTCCGGCCCTTTTTACGAAAAACACGGTTAACGTTTAGCTGGCATACTTGATTGAGCAACCGTAAGGCTTGGTGCTGGCATGGGATACCTTCTTGCCGCTAGCCAGTTCGCCCAGGGCAAGCTTGACGTAATTGTCTGCCTTGGCAATGTCTTCCACCTTGGCAGTGGCAATGCTGTCTATGCCACCCTTGTAAACCAGCACACCTTCAGGATTGATAATAAAGATGTGTGGCGTCGTTTGCGCATCATATTGCTTGCCGATCTTGCCGTCATAGTCCAGCAATACCTTGCTTGGCGCGGCACCGCGCTCTGTATTCAGCTTGATCGCCGTTGGGCCGTCAACATGGCCCTGCGCGCCTTCAGCGGAAGAAATTACTTGCAACCAGACTATGCCCTTGGCAGTCGCTTCTTTCTGCAGGTTGGGAATATTCCCGCTGCCATAATGCTTCACAACATAAGGGCATTCATTGTTAGTCCACTCCAACACCACCGTCTTGCCCTTGAGCGAGTCCAGGCTCAGCGTTTCACCAGTGGCAGTCTTCACGGAGAAAGCCGGGGCAGCCTTGCCGATATCGGCAGCGGCCTGTGCCGCCATTGGCAGGAAAGCCAGGCTGGCACCGCAAATAGCAATATTCAGTAAGCGACGTAATAACATGATGAACTCCTTGGTTTAGTAGTTAGTTTTGACGAATAATCACAACTTCTGTACTGCATTCAATACAATCTCCGGCGTCAGAATCTGCGGCAACACTTGCGGCTTGGCGTCCTTGCTGGCCGGATAAAGAATATATAAAGGCACGCCACTGCGCCCAAACTGCTTGAGCAACTGGGTAATCTGCTGGTCCTGATTGGTCCAGTCCCCTTTGAGATAAGTCACGCCGGACTTACTGAAGGCCTCTACCACGCTACGCTGGCTCAAGGCCACCTGCTCATTGACCAGGCAAGTGATACACCAGGCCGCGGTCAGGTTGATGAATACCGGTTTTCCCTGACTGCGGAGATCGTCCAGCCGCTGCTCGCTGTATGCCTCCCAATTCCTCTCCGTCACAGCGCCCGCAGATGCCGCACTGGTCGCGCCGGCTCCGGCAAACAACTGGATACCGCTGTAACTTCCATAGAGCACCGCAAGCAAGCCCAGTGCGGAAAAAGTATTTGCCGCATGACGTGCCTTATTGCCGCTATGCCGGGTGATTTCATAAATCCAGGCCAGCAAGGCAATCAACACCATGCCCGCCAAGGCCAGGGCAACCGCATTAGGCCCAGCTTGCTGGGCCAGCACCCATACCAGCCAAACAGCGGCGGCATACATGGGAAAAGCCAGCACTTGCTTGAACCGTTCCATCCAGATACCCGGCTTGGGCAGGAAACGCTGCAGGCTAGGCCAGTGGCTGAGCAATAGATAAGGTAAGGCAAGCCCCAGCCCCAGGCTGAGAAATACTGCCAGCAACACTACCGCCGGCTGGGTAAGGGCATAGCCAAGCGCGCCGCCCATAAAGGGCGCAGTGCAAGGCGTGGCCACCACCGTTGCCAATACACCGGTAAAGAAGCTGCCGCTATAGCCTGGCTTTTCCGCCAATGAGGAGCCGACACCCGCAAAAGAGCTGCCTATAGTCAAGACACCAGAGAGGCTAAGCCCAACCGCAAACATCAGGTAGGCCACCAATACCACAAAAATTGGGGACTGGAACTGAAAACCCCAGCCAACCTGGCCACCTGCAGATTTCAGCACAATCAGGGCCACGCCCAGCAAAGTGAAGCTTGCCAACACCCCCCCGGTATACGCCCACCCATGGCGGCGGGTCTGGCTTTGCGACTGTTTGCTGTGATTCAGCAATGACAGGGCTTTAATCGACAGCACCGGGAATACGCACGGCATGAGGTTGAGAATGATGCCGCCCAGGAGTGCAAACAACAATGCAGAATAGAAACTGATGTCCTCACCTGCGGAAATACCCGCGCCATCAATCGGTACCGCTTCCTGGTCGGAAATGCTTTCGGCAATGCCGGGTTCCAGCTTCACGTCCAGCTGGTATCCCTGTGCCAGAGTGCCATTCCTTGTTTGCTTGCTGACAACCAGCACGCCCTTGAGTTGTTCTCCCTCAACCAGTGGATTATCGCCAGCGCTTAACTGCAGCAATAAAGCATCAGGATCTATACGTCTCGGTTGCTTGGACTTATGCGAAACCCGTCCCCATTCCTCCGGGAAAAACCAGACTTCAGCCTTGCTGCCTGGCTCCAGCACCTTGCCTGCTACCTTAAGCAAGGGCCCCTGCTTTTGCCCATAAGCACTGACCTGCCATGGACTGGCTAGCGGCAATTGCTGCCTGGCCTTGGCGATTAACTCGCTGCCTTTGCCTCCATCTGCACCGCCAGCAACAACAGGCAAAGACAGCGTTAGCTTCACCTCCTGCGGGATGCAGACGTCGTCGCATACCAGCCAATTGACCAGAGCCTTCACGGGGAAGGTGTCTCCAGGCTTCAGCGAGGTCGGTACGCGGATGTTGGTCAGCAGCGTTACTTCATCCGAATAACCGTAATTGGTAATCGGCCCCGTGGTGAACCTGTGCGGAATTGGCCACTGGATATCTCCTGCTTCTGCACCCGCAGGCAACGTCCAGTCAATGGAAGTCGCCATGCCGGAATCGCCCGGGTTGATCCAGTAGGTATGCCAATGCGGGATAATGCGCTGATTGACGCCTACAGTAATCTCATCCCCTGCGTGCACGGAATCCACAGATGCCACCAGCCTTGCCCTGACCTGTTCAGTCGCCGCCTCAGCAGCATCTGCGGCGTGAGCGTTGCCAGAGACGGCAAACAGGAGGAAAAGGACTGAAGCAATCCACTTGCACCGATACATGTCCCGGCCCTTCAATATTCCCTGTAAATATCTCATAACCTGGACTGGATTTTCTCCAGCCCCGCAAGCGCGCACTCTTCATCAATCTTAGCGCCGCCCACCCCGATAGCGCCAAGCAGCTGATCGCCAGACTGTATCAATACCCCGCCAGGACGGCTGTTGTAGCCAGGATTTCCCGCGACCTTTTCCGCGAGACTTTTATCCGTCTCCACCTGTTCATGCAATTTGCTGGTCGCCACCCCAAACGCAAGCGCGGTCCTGGCCTTGTCGGTGCTGGAGCTGACACCTCGTGGCGAAGTGCCATCCGCGGCCAGAAGCACTTTCAACACGCCAGCGCTATCGATAATACTGACACCTATTTTTCCTTCCTTGCGACCGCAGGCTTCAATACTGGCTTGTGTAGCCTCAAGCGCCAATTCCAATGGTATGCCCTTTGCCGCAGGCACAACTGCATCACGAGGTTTTTCCACTGCAGTTTCTGCAGCCACAGTGGTAGCCATCATACTTAATACAGCCAGGATAGAAGCCCCAGCCGTAGTTTTATTCCATCCCACCTGCATACTCCCGATCAAGCACGCAAATGCTGGTTGAAAAAGCTGATAGTGCGTTGCCATGCCAGCTTGGCAGCAGCCTCATCATAGCGCGGTGTCGTATCGTTATTGAACGCATGCTGCACGCCTGGATAAATGTAAACCTGATACTTCACATTGGCCGCTTTCAATGCAGTTTCATAAGCGGGCCACCCTGAGGTGATACGCTCATCCTGCTCTGCCAATTGGACCAGCAATGGTGCCTTGATCTTGGCGACGTCTTCCGCAGGTGGGTGAGCCCCGTAAAATGGCACTGCTGCTGCAAGATCGGGCAGGCGGGTCGCCAGGAAATTGGAAATGCCGCCTCCGTAGCAAAAACCTACTACGCCAACCTTGCCGTTACCGTCTGGCAGTGTCTTCAATGCAGTTGCCGCGGCAACAAAATCCTCACGTGTCTTGGCTTGATCCAATGTGGCGAACAGTTCACGCGCCTTGTCTTCATCGCCGGGATAACCACCCAATGGATTCAAGGCATCGGGAGCAAAGGCAATAAAATTATCTAGCGCCACGCGACGAGCAATATCCTGAATGTGAGGATTGAGGCCCCGGTTCTCATGGACCACCAGCACCACAGGCAATTTACCTTCAAACTTTGCTGGCTTGACTAGGTAACCCTTCACCTTGCCATTGCCGTTCGGGGAGGGAAACTCTACCCAAGTGGCGGTAATGCGCTTGTCATCGGGAGCTATTTGCTCAGCCTGTGCAAACTGGGGAGAAAGAGAAAGCAATAATGCCTCAGCCGAAAGACCCGCTACAGTGAACTTGGCTACATTTTTAAGAAAGCCACGACGACTGATCTCGCCATGCGTGTACTGATCGAAAGCCTTTAATACTTCTGGCGGAAAATCTTTTGCAGTTTTACGTACCATGCACAACTCCTGTTTAATGTCACTTTTAAGCCATACGCATCATATTGAAAGAACAAACCTTCAGCGTGACCCTATGTATACATCATGAAAGCTCTCATGAAACTTCCTGATCGAATAAGCCAGTGCTTTTATCCATGCAAACTGCTCGCGAAGAAACACAGCGTTCGCAACAGCAACAATGATCAACTTGGCAGTAACAGCAGATACCATGCCAGCAAGCTCGGCAATATTAACTTTTAAGAAAGGATATAAATGATGCTCTTACAACACTCTGAATAATAAAATAAAAACCATCTATCCTTTGAAACGACACTAACACACCTCATGTCTCACAGCACCGCAAAATGTTGTTTTAACAACACCTCCACCATCCTGAAGTGCTTTCAATCAAACAGTATGGATATCCACAGACATAAGCTGGAAATTTAATTTCTCCAGAATATGCCTGCAGATTAAAGGAAAGCTTAAAACCTCTTACTTCTGTGCAGTAGCAGGCTGGGGAGCTTCGATACGTGTCAACTTGCCTCCCTCTTCCTCATAATTCTGCGCACCAATAGCGCCAGCCACCTTAAACCCTTTATCAATGAGGATATCTCCTGTTTTCAATGCCCTGCCTGCATGGTTTGAAACAGTCACGATGGTACGATCCTTGGGGATATAAGCCAGGCTCTTCTCAAAATCAGCCAGCTGTATGCTCAAATAGACCGGGAAACCGCCAATTTTAGTCAGCTCGTCAGGGCGGCGCACATCAATTACCACCAACTTTTCCGGCTTGGCCAGCAATTGGTCGATTTCTGCTTTGCCCAATTTCTTGGTCTTGTAAACCGGGGTCGCAGGCTTTGCTTCGTCAGCAGCAGTTGCCAACCCAATGTTGAACACAGCAGCCAGGCATAGCACATTCAGTAACACTCTCATTGATTTTCCTTTGGAATACATTGTAGGTGCGGATGAATAGCAGTTAGCGTGCCAGATCCACGGCCGCACTCCACCCCATTGCCTACAGCATCAATTAATTGGTTAATAATCAGCCATATAAAAAGTTTCCATCCCACAGTCAGATTGGCAATCTATCAATAAAAACTCGCATTGCACCTGTTTGCAAACCAACAGTGTGTGCATGCGGCGATGTTGTAAAAACATCAGTTCGATATGCAACAGATGAGTATTTTGCAACAGTTGAACCACTCGCCTCTCCAAAAACATCACATCCCAAAAGAATGAAATTTATATAAAAATCAATAATTTAAAAATAAACCCAATACATTCCTCTATTTTTGGCACATATGTTGCCATGGGCTTAACACAAAAATATTTGTCAATTTCAAGGGAAATAACTTAGATGTCGAACAATTCCAAACTTGGGCGTTTGCATAAAAAGCCTGTAGCGACACTGTTATCACGCTTGGGTGCATCTTCTGCACCTGCATTCGTGGTAGCCGGTATCGCCATTGGTAGCTTTGGCCATTATGCAAATGCTGCAGAGAACGACCCAAAATCTGTGGAGTCTCTTCAAGAGGAGAACGCTAAACTGATCAGGGAACTTAACGAACTCAAACAGCGTTACAGCATTCCCACTGCCGAAACCAGCAACCAGGCAGAGCCTGTAGCAGCAGCCCCGGCTACTGCTATCAATGAACAAGAGCAAGCGGCCAGGGACAATGCGGCAGCACTAGGCGTTGTACTGGTAACCTCACGCAACCGTGAGGAAATTGCGCAGGATGTACCAATCCCTATTTCTGTTATTGGTGGACCAAGGTTAGATCGAGAGCGCATCTTCACTGTTGATGACATCACTCGTGTAACTCCAGGACTCACAGCCACCACACCAAATGCACGCCGTTCAGGTATTTCCATCCGTGGTATTGGCAAGTCCACGGGTGATGAGTCTATGGAAGCAGCTGTTGGCGCGATTGTTGACGATGTTTACCTCAGCTTGCCTGGTATGACTTATCAAGACTTCACAGATCTGGATCGTGTTGAAGTGCTACGTGGCCCCCAGGGAACACTAAAAGGCAAAAATACTACACTGGGTGCGATCAACTACGTCACCAAGGAACCGACCTTCACTCGCCAGACTTATCTGGAAACTGAAGTCGGTGCCAATCAGAACGGCAGTGATTTCCCTGGTGCATTACGTGCACGTGGCTCGATTTCCGATGCGTTAATCGATGATGTCATCGCATATCGGGCGTCGTTCTTTATTGATCGTCAACAAGGCGATATTGAGAACATTAACAACTCTCAAGAAGGTTCGATTGCTGATAAACGCTTCCACGAGCGCAATCGTTACGGTGGCAAATTCCAATTACTGATTACCCCGACAGAGAACTTCAGGGCAAAAATCAGCCTAGACTATTCCGAATCAAACGAAAACAGCAATACCAAGCCTTTCCAATACGACCCACTTACATTTGCAAATGGCTCGTCAAGGGGAACTACATATAGCTCTCGCTTAGCACGTGATTATTTTGGCGGGTATAGGCCCATTATTGGTTCTAAAGACAAGATTGATATTGGTCAAGCAGAACCCTTATTAACCAAAAACTACGGTGTATCTGCCAAATTAGATTGGAATATTGGTTCAAATACCCTGACCTCTATCACTGCATACAGAGGCTACAACTTTGACGCTACCAATGATCAGGAGCAAACTCGTTTTGACATTGCTCAAAGTGGAACGCTGGTTGATCACAAGCAATATTCTCAGGAAATCCGTTGGACATCAGACATCGGTGAGCTTTACGACTATCAAGTTGGCCTTTTCTACTTGCATACCGAAACCTCGCAAACCAATCGTGCATCTTACGGTTCAGATGCTGGGGCATTCTTTGCAAATGACGATCAATATAATGCTTTAATAGCCAATCGAAGCTTATTACAACAATCATTAAATGGTGTGCGGCTTAACACTCGTTTTACTCCTGAAACTGATAGCTATGCCGCATTTGGTCAAGTGAACTGGCACCTGACAGAAAAGGCCACCTTAACCACAGGCTTACGCAAAACCTATGAGTATAAGAATAACAGCGCACAAAGATGGACAACTGGTGGAGATGCACTGACAGATGCAAATGCTATCGCCATTCGCAATGGTCAAATAGGTAACTACGCAAAAAATACTGCGGATGAGCTTAATGACAATTCAATCTCCTGGCTGGTCAGCCCAAGTTATAAAGTCAATGACGATTTGATGTTCTATGCCTCTGCAGCTGGGGGTGAGAAGTCCCCAGCCATTTCATTTAACAATACTACTGGCACTGTCGTACCTCTTGATCCAGAAAAATCTGTCAGCTTTGAATTAGGCACAAAGGGCTTGTTCTTTGATCGTCGATTAATGTTCAACGCAAACATCTATCACACCATTGTTAAAGGCTATCAAGCAACAACGAGTGTGGCCGATGCAACCGCACCTGGTGGCACTGGATATCGTTCACAACTAGGTAATATCCCAGAAATCACAGCTACAGGTATCGAAGTTGAAGGCGGCTACCTATACTCTGATCGATTGAGCTTTACCTTTGGTGGTGCATATAATCGTGCGAAATACAGTGATTGGGATACTGCCACTTGCCCGGCGGAGATCCCCACCAGCGTTTCCCCATTTTGCGACAATACGGGCAAGCAGATTGTTGGCGCTCCAAAACTCACCGGTATTATTGGTGCCCACTATATACAACCGATCTGGGGTGGGCTGAAAGCACAAGCTTTCTTCAGCACCGTAATCCGCTCCAAACAAAACGTAGAAAATCTACTTTCTGAGTTTGGTGAACAGTCTGGCTACTCTGTAACCGATGCTGGCTTCGGCATCATCGGCGGCAAGAAAGACAGCTGGGAATTTAACGTTGTTGGTAAAAACATCTTTGACAAGATCTACACTACCAGCGTTAACACATACTCAAGCACTGCCCCTGTAGGCTACGATGGTCTTGGTCAGCGTCGCTACGTAGGTGTTGTGCTGCGTACCAAGTTCTAAAAAAATATCGTTGTAAACGATTAAAAATGCCGGCTCATGCCGGCATTTTTAATGCTGCTATCTCATCACACGAATAGTAAAACATCGCCAACTGTACGAATACAAACAATCAACAACACACTATCTGTTTCATTCTAAACATCATCACTGTGTCCACAGCCCCTTCCTGCTTAGAACGTTATGTATAAACACCATAATTTTCAATACCTTATTCTTTTATTAAGCTTCAAAGTATATCTGTAAATGCTTGGCATGATAGATGCTCACTTGTAGCTCGACATTTGGAGTACGCGTTCGGCATATATCAATATCTCTGACCAAAGCTGTACTCCATTAATTATTTAGTTTCAAAGGAGTTTGCAGTGCAAATATTAAATGCGAAGTTGTTGGGGCCTTTAGCCCTGACACTGGTTGCTGCGGTTTTCGCTTCTGCGCCAGCCAATGCCCACCATGCTTTCTCAGCTGAGTTCGATAGCAACCAGCCTATCCAAATCAAAGGCAAGGTCACCAAGCTGGAGCTGGTTAATCCGCACAGCTGGATTTACGTGGATGTACAAGGCTCTGCTGGCGATGTTACCAACTGGGGCTTTGAATTTGGCACGCCTTTCAGCCTCAAGCAGAAAGGCCTGGCCAAGTCCACCCTGCCTATAGGGACTGAAGTCACGATCAAGGGTTATCGCGCAAAAAGCGGCAAATCTTTCGGCTATGCCGTCATCACCACTTTAGCTGATGGCCGCTCGTTCGAAACCGGTGGCGCCCAAGATGCACCCACCGCAAAAGACGTTTCTCAATAACACGCTGCCTCATCATCGAATAGCAACAGGAGAAATTTCTTGAGCGTTTTTTCAGCACCCCACCTTTATCCCATAGGTAATTTCAGGCAACTGGTTTCCCTCGCAACCTTTCTATCTCTGGTAATGATTGCTGGTACCTCATCAGCCAAGGATGACATTCCCCGTATTAAGGGTAAACCGGATTTTTCCGGCATCTGGCAAACTACAAGTTCCGCCGATTATGGCTTGGAACCACATTCCAACCGTGCCGATGCCCCTCCTGGCCCAGGCATCGTAGAAGGCCATGTCATCCCATACCTTCCAAAAGCGCTAGAACAAAAGAAAAAGAATTTCGAAAAACGGGCTAGTGCCGACCCTGCCAAAAAAGGCTGGACGCTGGGTACGCCCCGAGGCATCTATTATCCGGAGCCATTCCAGATATTTCAGCGGCCCCAGGATGTCACCATTCTTTTCCAGTTTGGTCACTCAGTACGCACCATATATACCAATGGTACCGAACACCCTGACGACCCGAATGACTGGTGGCTGGGTGATTCACGAGGCCGCTGGGAGGGAGATACGCTCGTGGTGGACGTCAAACACTTTAATGATAAAACCTGGCTGGATGCAGCAGGCAACTTTCACAGCGACGCGCTGCATGTAGTAGAGCGGTGGAAATTCCTCGACAAGAACACCATTGAGTACAAAGCCACACTAGAAGATCCACAGGTATTCAGTCGTCCTTTTGATATCAGTGTCATCCTGCATCGTCACCGCGAAAAGAACTTCCAGCTGATTGAGGATTATCGTTTCACCCTGGATTATGACCAATACTATCCACCCAAGCCGGATAGCCAATAAACCAGGACAGCCAGCACTATAACGGACAACAGGTATCACACAATGACTCAACGAAAACCCAGCCTTAAACCTGCTGCGTATATTCTTCTCGGCAGCTTGTCACTGCTTGCGCTGAACAGCATTGCAGAAGAAAAGAAAGCAGCGACCCCACCACCACAGACCAATGGTGGCATAGATCAGGAATCCAGCTTTCCCAAGATTGCCTCTGGTAAATGGAGCGGGCCTGTCCTGCCTGACGGACAGCCTGATGTACAGGGTTTCTGGTCCAACACAATTGCCAACCACAACAATTTTACTGATCCCCAGGGCGGCATTCCTGGTTCCGGCAGACCGCCAAAAACTACCCGCGACCAGCGTGCGCCTAGTCGCGTGAGTGACCCGGCCAGCGGTGAAGTACCATTCCAGCCTTGGGCGCTGGCAAAGGTCAAGGAATTCCAGGCCCATTTCCATGATCCGGTAGAGCAGCAATGGGTAGAGCCTCTTGCCAGATGCGCCCCAGGCGGCATCCCGAAATCATTCTATTGGCATGGTTATGAAATCCGCCAATACCCCAACTATGTGTTGTTTTACTTCAACTCAGGTACACGCCTGATCCATCTGGATAAGAAGCCACACTTGCCTGACAACATCAAGTTATGGAACGGTGATTCACGCGGACACTGGGAAGGCAATACGTTAGTAGTCGACGTGGGCAACCATAATGGCAAGGCCTTGTTTGGTCGCACCGGTGAGTTCATCAGTGAAAACGGCCACATCCAGGAACGCTTCATTTTCAGTCCTGATGGCAAGCGCTACAACTATGAGGCTGTCCTCACTGACCCTACGGTATACACGCGTCCTTTTACCGTCACTATTCCGGCACGCAGATGGACAGAAAAAGACCAGCCCAATGGATGGCATTTTGAAGTGGGCCTGGCCAAACATGCAGGCAAACAAGCAATCCTGGAAAGCGAAGAACGTATTTGTGCAGAAAACAATGCCGCATTTGGCATGGGCGCCGCAACAGAATAGTCAATTGCGCTACGCACACCCATGAAGTGCTTGTTCAACCGCGGTGCCCATCTGTAAGGATGGCGCCGCAAGTTAAGTATCAAAGGCAATAATGTCAGTCTTAACATTTGCAGAACTGCTCTACGATTCCGAAATCGGGACTGCCCTGCGTGAATCGCTTTTTGCCTTTCCTATTGTGGAGGGCACACATCTCATTGGCCTTGCACTGTCGGTAGGACTGCTTTTTTTCATAGACCTGCGTCTGGTCGGGATCTTGTTTCGGAATGTGCCTATTCCGCAAATACTCCAGCAACTGCGACCATGGCTACTTGGCGGCTTTGCCGTCACCATGACCACTGGTGCCCTGCTGTTCGCAGCAGCAGCACCAAAATTGATTGTGCTGCCGGTCTTCCTGTGGAAACTGGCATTCATTGTCCTGGCCGGGCTTAATGCTGCCTGGTTTGAATTCAAATGGGGCAGGGATGTACAACATTGGAGCCATGCATCCGCTGTCCCTGCGGGCGTCAAGTTCGGTGCCTGGTCATCACTTATCCTGTGGAGCCTGGTAGTCATTACTGGTCGCCTGATTCCTTATCTCAGCTACAACTGACCTCATCCAACGACAACCATCATGACCAGTCTAGAACTTTTCAGCGCCATCCAGAACAGCGGCCTGGGTGTTTTCATCGGCAAGCAGGACCGCATGCTATGGGCCGTTGCCCAGATCATCCATATCATTGGCATTATTCTCGTGTTGGCGCCCATCGTCCTCATCAGCTTACGCCTGTTCGGTGCTGGCCTTTATCAGCAAGAACTTCCAAGACTGGCGTATGAAAGCTCAAGGTTGATATGGCTGGGGTTCGCCCTGCTGGCATTTTCCGGCTTGCTGATCTTTATTCCCGCGGCGCTGCACTATCATGACAACCCGGTTTTCTGGATCAAGCTTTACCTGATTGCAGCGGCCTTATTCATTCAGCTCACCCTTTATCGTGTAATTACAAAGCTGGAAAAACCTAATCCATGGCTGGCAAGATTGACTGCGGTTTTTACGCTTAGCTTATGGTTTGGCGTGGCATTTGCTGGCCGTTTCATAGGGTTTGTCTGAAGAATGAAGAGGCCGCATGGCATTATCCTGCTAAGCATCCTGGTGTTCTCAATGCTGACCACATTATCTGGCTGCAAGCAGCAGGACGAAGAAAAAGACCCGCCATTCAAGCCTGCAGCTTCGGTGCAGGAAATCATGCTTTCCATCATAGATCCCAATGCTGACTATGTTTGGAACGCTGTTTCCACTGTGATCACAAGTGCCGGGGTGGAAGAACATAGTCCGCAGACAGATGAAGAATGGGCTACTGTTCGCCAACACGCACTTACCCTGGCAGAAGCCAGTAATCTGCTACTGATCACTGGCCGCAAAGTAGCGCATGATGGAGCTGAAACCTCATCTCATCCTGTGGAATTAGGTGCTGAGCATATAGAAAAAGCTATTGCCAGGGATCGCCGGGCTTTTATCGCGAGTGCAAATTTGCTGCATGACACGGCATATGAAGCCATCACCGCAATAGACCAGAAAAATCCGGAAGAACTCATGCGTGCAGGAGAGCGTATACAGCAAGCCTGTGAAGCTTGCCATGCAAAATTCTGGTATCCGGATGAAAAAACACCTACTTTTCCACATTTATCTGGGAGCTGATATTGATTTAAACACCAATAAAAATTACCATTTTTTATCTTACGGTTTTCCCCGGTTTTCAACCGGGGAAATAATAGGGAATCCGGTGAAGACATAAAGATCCTAATCCGGGACTGCCCCCGCAACTGTAATCGGCGAGTCTGTTGGCATTCATTAGCCACTGAATTTTTAATTCGGGAAGGCGCAAACAAGATGATGACCCGAAAGTCAGGAGACCTGCCGTAAGTTGCTGTGTTGTTCGAACAAGGACGGGGTGTCCTGAAATCGGCGAGTTCTCATCGCTTTCTTCACTATTCATTGCAGACATTGGGCAAGAAGTCATTTTCTGCCCAGAACAAATTGCACGATGCAATTTCAGCATGAATCTCCCTCCCTGCCTTCCAACATCATAGCGTCATCCACATGACATCCAGTCATTGTGAATTGAACGACTATTTGGGAGCACTCTAATGAAAATAAATTATGTACTAGCGACTTCCATGCTGGCCATTTTCTCCAGCGGGGCGCTGGCGGAAGATGCCACATTGGAAGAGGTTCAGGTTCAAGCCGCTCAGGAAAAACCGGGATTAAACCTTAAAAAGAAAAACTCCACTGCGAGCCGCTTGGGGTTAACAGCTCAGGAAACGCCAGCTAGTGTTGAGATATTGGATGCACAAACGATCAGACAGCGTGGGGATATTTCGATTCGCGAAGCTGCGACGCGTACCACTGGCATTACTGATATCAGCAATCCTGGCAGTGGTCAGGCATTTTCATCTCGTGGCTTTACCGGCAATAATGCAGTAGCGCAGGCAGAAGATGGCATCAGGTTAGCCACTGGGGCTAGCACACAAACTTATCCGTCAGATGCCTGGGGCTATGAGCGCATAGAGGTATTGCGTGGCCCTGCCTCCGTATTATTCGGTGATGGCGCTGCAGGCGGCATTATTAATAGCATTCGCAAGCAAGCGAATAGAGAATCATCTTTTGAAGCTTTACTAGGTGCTGGAACACGCGGAGCATACCGTGCCGGCGTCGGTGGAACAGGTGCAATCGGTGAGATCGGTGCATTCCGTATTGATGCGTCAGCACTCGGTGGCAATGGATTTATAGACAGAGGAGATTACGATAGTCAGAAAATCATGACCTCACTGCTCTTTACACCAACGGATCATCTCCGCATAGGGTTTACCTTAGACCATGCCAACGAATCACCGACAGCCAATTACGGATCCCCTTTGGTAGATGGAAAGATTCGCCATTATCTACGCAAAGCCAATTACAACATTGATAACAACAAAATGGAATTCACCGATACCCGTGCTCGGGCAAAGGTGGAATGGGATATCTCTCCCACGGCCCAAATCCGAAATGAATTTTATTTTTTCAAATCTTATCGTGAGTGGCGCAATCTAGAGGTCTATGACTATAACGAAACGACTCGGCTAGTAGATCGTACGGATTATCTCAATCTCAGACATGACATGAAGCAATATGGCAACCGTGTAGATTTCATTCTTTCTGAAGATATCTTTGGCCACCAAAATCGCTTCTTGATTGGCTGGGATTCAACCCATACGGATTTCCGTCATAGTGGAAGTCGCAATTTTAGTGCGGTTGACTCCAGCCTGCCTTTAGCCAACTTTGATCCTGGTACAGGTTTTGATCCGTTGCAACGCAACTACGACGCTCAAATCACCCAAAACGCGTTTTACCTAGAAAATGCATGGAATGCCACCCAGGATTTAAAACTCATCATCGGTCTACGCAAGGACTATATTGATACGGAGAATAAAAGCTTAAGAGCCGACCGTCCAAGTTCAGTACAAGAGTTCACCCCGCTGACATGGAGAGTGGGAGCCGTATTTAATCTGACTCCGGACACTGTTCTTTACGGGCAATCTAGTCGCGGTACAGATCCAATTGCCAACCTTCTTGGCCTGAGCCTGGTTAACAGTACATATGACCTCACCCGTTCACGCCAAGCAGAAATTGGCATTAAGCAATCCCTAGGAAACCACAAGGGGGAATGGACATTGGCTGCTTATCATATCGCCAAGGATGACATCATTACACGCGACCCATCGAGGCCACTCAACTCTATCCAAGGTGGCTCACAATCGTCACGTGGGATCGAGTTTGCCACGACGTTATACCCTGTAGATCATTGGCGATTAGATTTTAATGCCACGCTCCTTAATGCCCGTTTTGATGAGCTAAGTGAAGGAAACTCTGGCATCTCACGCGCTGGCAACACACCAGAAAACGTACCAGAAAAAGTAGCCAATGCTTGGGTTTATTATCAGCAAACTCAGTGGGAAGCAGGGATAGGTGCACGTTATATTGGTAAGCGGTATGGCAATAATGCTAATGAGGTCAGCATGGCTGGATATACCGTCTACGATGCCAGCGTAGCATGGCATATCAGTAAACAACTCTCTCTACGTGCCAATGTCCGCAACCTGACCGACAAGTTCTATTCTGCTTATGCCTATAGTGATACCCAACAAACCATAGGTACTCCACGCCAGCTTGAGCTCACTGCCGAGTTCCGCTACTAAGCCATGACTATTTATCTTGGGAAGAGCACATCTTCCCAAGACTTTGTATTGCCTGAAAGAAACACATGAAATTAAATTATCTGATCCAGATTGCAGCAATAAGTACCATCTCAACAGCTGTGTATGCGGCAGACACAAACACACTAGAAGAAATTACTGTCTCTAGCCAAGCAGAAAAACCTGGAATAAAGCTTAATAAAGTCAACGCCACCAGTAGCCGGCTTGGACTCACTGCCAAGGAAACACCGGCCAGCGTTGAAACATTGGATATTGAAACAAGTAACAAGAGGGGCGATATCTATGTTCGGGATGCTGTTACAAGAACGACTGGGATGACCAGTATCAGTAGCCCTGGCAATGGGCAAGCCTTTTCGTCACGTGGCTTTACAGGCAACAACTCAGTAGCTCAGGCAGAAGATGGCGTGCGGTTATTAACAACAGGTACGCTGAATTATCCTTCAGACACATGGGGCTACGAGCGCATTGAGGTATTACGCGGCCCGGCTTCTGTATTGTTCGGTGATGGTTCTGCGGGAGGCATCATTAATAGTGTGCGTAAACAAGCGAGTCGTGAAACTTCTTTTGAGGCAATCATCGGTGCGGGATCATATGGGGCATATCGTGCAGGAGTAGGCGCTACCGGTGCAATTGGTCATATTGGTGCATTCCGTATCGATGCCTCTGCGCTTGGAGGCAATGGCTATATCAGCCGCGGAGACTACGACAGCCAAAAATTGATGACCTCATTGCTGTTTGAGCCGACTGACAATCTTCGCATTGGGTTTTCGCTAGATCATGCAGTTGACTCTCCCATGGTCAATTACGGCATTCCTTTGATTGATGGAAAAATCCAGCACTCTTTACGTAAATCAAACTACAACATTGACAATAATAAATTGCAGTTTACGGATACACGTGCTCGCGCCCGGGTTGAATGGGCGATATCACCCACAGTGCAATTAAAAAATGAAACTTACTTTTTTAAATCATCGCGCGAATGGCGAAATCTTGAAAAATTCACCTATAACGCATCTACAACCTTAGTAGATCGCTCAAGCTTTTTCAATTTTAAATATGACACCAAGCAATACGGCAATCGTATTGAGCTTGTTGTGACAGAAAATATTGCAGAGCACCAGAATCGTTTTCTGATTGGCTGGGATTCCATGCATCTTGATTTCACAAATAACGGGAATGCAAATTCCAATGCTGCCAATTCAAGTGTTAGCTTGACTGGTTTTGATCCAGGCTATGGATATGATCCATTAAGGAGAAATTTCGAATCCCAGATCACGCAAAACTCATTCTTCATGGAAGATGCTCTGAATATCACCAATGCGCTTAAAGTACTGGTGGGCTTGCGCAAGGATTATATTGATACCGAGAAAACTGGAGAAATTCGTCCAGGACAAACCAATTCTGCTAAAGAATTTACACCTCTCACCTGGAGGGCTGGTGTGGTGTTTGATGTCACTCCCGCTACCTCCCTATACGGGCAACTGAGTCGTGGCACAGACCCTGTCAACAACTTGATTGGGCTGAATCTGGTAAATGCTACTTACGACCTGACAAAAGTGCGCCAGGAAGAAGTGGGTATCAAACACTTGCTACCCAGTCACAAAGGGGAAATGACATTAGCGATATTCCATATCACCAAAGAAAACATTCTGACTCAAAACCCTAACAATGCCTCACTATCAATGCAGGGCGGCAGACAGTCTTCACGTGGGATCGAGCTCTCAACTACCCTGCTTCCAGTAGATCATTGGCGTGTTGACCTCAATGCTACATTGTTAAATGCTTGCTTTGATGAGTTAGTTCAATCAGGAGTATCCCGAGCTGGTAATACCCCGCTCAACGTCCCCGAGAAAGTCGCCAATGCCTGGCTATACTATGAAACACCGGTCTGGGAGGCGGGTATTGGAGCTCGTTATGTGGGAAAACGCTATAGCGACAATGCCAACACGGGCACGCTAAATAGCTATACCGTATATGATGCCAGCGCTGCCTGGAACATCAACAAGCAAGTATCTTTGCGAGCCAATATACGTAATATGACAGATAAATTCTATGCAACCACAGCTTATAACACGCAACAAATTATAGGGAGTCCCCGGCTGTTTGAGCTCACTGCGGAATTCCGCTATTAATTGAAAAAGTGCCATGAAACTCTTCTCTATACGCAACCTTCATCTATGGCATCGCTGGCTGGGGATAGGGTTGGGGTTCATGGTGCTGTTATGGTTTATTTCTGGGGTGGTCATGCTGTTCGTGACTTATCCCAGGCTGACGCAGGAAGAACGTATTCCTCATTTGCAGTCGGTGAATCCTGGGCTAGTCAAGGTAAATCCGGCCGAGGCATTGGCTACATTTGGTGGAAAACCTGACAAAATCAGGCTCAATATGCTGTCAGCACGACCCGTATATCACCTAATGATGCCAGACGGCTGGCATTCCATTTGGGCGGATAGCGGCCAGGTATTATCTGTAAACCTGGAATTGATTCGACACTCAGCCCACGCCTTTTTACCCGGACAATCCATTAGCACCATTCACTTACTGGATCGCGATTTGTGGTCTATTTCATCCAGCCTCAATCCTCACCGCCCCCTCTACCAAGTGTCATTCGACAATGGAGACATATTGTATCTCTCCAGTCATACCAGCGAAGTCGTGCTTGATACTACACGTAGCGAGCGTGCCTGGAACTGGTTGGGGTCTGTGATCCACTGGGTTTACATCACCCCGCTGCGGTTTGATCACCCTGAAGCCTGGCGCCAGGTCATTATGTGGTTGTCTTTGCCTGCCACCGTCATGGGGCTGATCGGCATCTGGCTGGGAATTGACCGCATACGTATTCGCCGCCGCTACAAAGGCGGCAGGATAACTCCATACCGCGGCTGGGCAAAATGGCATCATGTATCCGGCCTGTTTGCTGGCGTACTCTGCTTCACCTGGCTATTCAGCGGATGGTTGTCAGTCAAGCCTTTCGACTTGTTTTCCGGAAGGAGGCTGAGTCCTGCCGAATCACAGGTATGGGCTGCCAAGCCAAGCGGCGCCATCCCACCGGCATTACCCATTCATATTGAAAACACTGAGAAAATCGGCGAGGTTGAATGGCTATATTTTGCTGGAAAGCCTTATCTTCTGGGCCTGGCAAAGCAGCGCACCGTGTTATTTGATGCCGATAGTGGAAAACCGCTCCCGGGCTTCAGTAGCGCAAGCCTAAGCGCTCAAGCGGCGCAATTGCTGCCTGGGAGCAAGGTAAAGCAGGCCGCGCTGCTGCAACATGGGGACCGCTATTATTACGGCAAACATCTGGAAACACTTTCACCGGTAATACGCATTGATCTGGATGATGCGGTGGAGACCACCTATTACATTGACCCCGCCACCAGCCGCATTGTGGCATCCCACGACAGCGACAGCCGCATCTATCGCTGGCTGTTCGCTGCGCTGCACCGGTTGGACTTTGCCCCCTTCGACAACGCCGAGGTTCCTCGCTGGGTGATCGTAATCGTGTTTTCACTCGGCGGCACCATCCTCAGCGTCGCCGGACTCGTGATGGGTTGGCGTCGACTTACTCGCGCCTAGCGGCAGTGTTGTTGCAACTACCCACGATCATCGGCGCATTCCCTGACCCTGGCGTCACGATGGCGCCACTTCCTACCCCATTGGAAGCCACGCAAGCCTGAAAACCCACGCGCATACTACGCGGTTTTGCCGTATTCACCAGCACCTCCCGCTGCTCCTCGGATAAACCCAGCGGGCCGCGCTCAGACAGCAGTTGACCATAAGAAGGATAAGTCCCGTGCTCCTGATGGTACATTTCGATCTTGGCCTGCAGCTCTTCGGCAATACGGTCAGTATCAACATTGCCGGCTGCGCGCTCGGCTTTTTCTTGTAGCTGCGTTAACGTCTCAAGGACATCCTCCTGCTTGCGCTGCTCCAGGGCAGTCTTGGACACATAGATGATGCCGCTCAGGAACAGTAGCAGCAAAATCGTATAAATCAGGTTGATGACGATTGCAAGAATTGCAAACAGGTTGCTGTGTCCGGCGGTACGTGACTTGAAAAAGGCATACAGGCCAACGATAGTGCCAATCAAGGGCACACCGAATACCGAGAGCAACAAGGCAATGATGCCTGGCTTCTTGCCTGGGTCCTGGGCTTCCGGTGGGGTGTTGATGTGACTTGCCATATGCTCTCCTGCCTTGGAATGTACCCCGAGAAGTAAGTATCAAGATTGATCCTGTCTGCGCAGGATGCTGTTGCCTGCCAGCATTATAGTCTTCCCTGCCTGACGCGGCTGAAGTACATAAACAAACAGCATTTCGCCCAGAAACGCTGTTAATGATCAGGGTAGTCTGCCTGCGCCTAGCGACATCACGGTCCAAAAAATGCACCGCGAAACAGCCTAGCCTTCCCTATGGTATGTCCCCCAGATAATGCGTTATTTTTTTATGAATAGGAGCTGATGGCAGATAAAGAGACAATCTGTCCCAGTCCATATGCCGCTCCACTTCATCAGCCAAACGTTCCAGGCTGGCTTCGCGCAACGCGACATAGTCATAACGTGCCATTTCTGCTTCCGCAGCTGCCACTTGGCGATAACCTGCCCATGCCAGCCAGGCCTCTGTAGCTTCAGCGTGATCAAACAATCCATGCAGGTAAGTGCCCGCTATCTGGTTATCTCCTGACAAGGCCCCTTCTGCCTGTGTGCCGATATAGAGCAGAGGGTGTTTCAAGGCAGGGCCGCTGCTCACGCCCATATGGATCTCATAGCCAGTCACGGTGGCATCGGCAAAGGTCAGCTTGCCTTCAACTTCTTTCAGGTGCTTTTTCCTGGTCAAAGTAGTTTCCATCTCCAGCCAGCCAAAACCATCGCTGGAGCCGGCATCCCCTTCTATGCCATGGGGGTCATGGACCTTCTGCCCCAGCATCTGGAAACCGCCGCAGATCCCAAGCACCTTGCCGCCATAGCGCAAATGACGCGCGATCTTTTCCTGCCAGCCATGTGAGCGCAATGTGGCAAGATCGCCACGTACATTCTTGCTTCCTGGCAGGATAATCAGGTCAGCAGGCGGCAGGGGCTCGTTGAGCTCTATGAATTGGAAATCCACATGCGGATGCAGGCGCAGGGCATCCATATCGGTGTGGTTGCTGACGTGCGGCAATACTGGGGCAACCACGCGCAGCCAAGTTTGCGGTTTTTCCAGTATTTCACGCGCAACGGCATCCTCGGCCTCTATATGCAGGTTGTGCAGATACGGCAGCACTCCCAGTACCGGCTTGCCGGTTTCCTTTTCCAGCCAATCCAGCCCGGGCTGCAACAAGGCAACGTCACCACGGAAACGATTGATGACAAAACCAATAATGCGTGCTCTTTCTGACTCAGAAAGCAAGGCCAGAGTGCCTACAAGGTGGGCAAACACGCCGCCGCGATTAATGTCGGCAATCAGGATCACCGGGCAATCCGCCGCTTCGGCAAATCCCATGTTGGCAATATCGTTCTCGCGCAGGTTAATTTCCGCCGGGCTGCCAGCGCCCTCCACCACCACGCATTGGTATTGCTCACTCAATCGCTGCCAGGAAGCCAGCACCGCTTTCATGGCGGTGGGCTTATAGGCATGGTAGGCGTTGGCCTCCAGGTTACAGGCCACCTTGCCGTGTATGATCACCTGACAACCGGTATCGCTATTGGGCTTCAGCAGCACCGGGTTCATATCGGTGTGTGGTGCCAGGCCACATGCTTGCGCCTGCACGGCTTGTGCCCGTCCGATCTCGCCGCCATCCGTGGTGACGGCTGAATTTAGCGCCATGTTCTGCGGCTTGAATGGCACCACATGCACCCCCCTGCGGTACAATACCCGGCATATCGCAGCCACCAGTGTGCTCTTGCCCGCATCAGAGGTGGTCCCCTGAACCATCAATGTTTTGGCGTATGTCATTGACCCATTATCCCACTACTTTCCTTGCAACCCCAGCCCTGTTGATCGCGGCATTATTGCTGGACTGCCTGCTGGGTGAACCAAGAAAATGGCATCCGCTGGCAGGTTTTGGCAATCTGGCTCATTGGCTGGAAAAATACATGAACCGGCAGCAAACTTCCTTGCTTTCCCGGGCCAGCGGGCTGGTGGCTTGGCTTGCGCTGTTATTGCCGCCAATGGCTATGGCCTACTGGTTTACGCATTTAGTTTACGGATGGATACTCGATATCCTGCTGCTTTACTTTGCCATAGGGGCGCGCAGCCTCAAGGAACACGCCATGCGGATTTACCAGGCGCTGCAAGAAGGCAATATCCCTCAAGCCCGCCAGGCGGTCAGCATGATCGTGAGCCGCGATACGCAGGACCTGAACCAGGCCGAGATAGCCACCGCCACCGTGGAATCCGTACTGGAAAACGGCAATGATGCCATCTTTGGCGCGATTTTCTGGTTTGTATTATTCGGTGGCACCGGCGCCCTCATGTTCCGGCTGGCCAACACGCTGGATGCGATGTGGGGCTACCGCACGCCCAGGTTCCTCTATTTTGGCTGGGCCGCTGCCCGTCTGGACGACATTTTCAACCTCATCCCCGCTCGCCTCACTGCCTTGAGCTACGCAATATGCGGCCATACCCGCACTGCGCTGCAAAGCTGGAAGAAACAGGCGCCAAGCTGGTATAGCCCCAACGCTGGACCGGTGATGGCATCAGGGGCTGGCGCATTGCAGGTCACACTTGGCGGCGTAGCTCCCTACCACGGACAAATGAAATTCAGACCCAACCTGGGAACCGGGCCCAGTGCCAATACGCCACATATACAAGCAGCCGTGGCACTGGTTCAGCGCAGTATAGGCTTGTGGGTGGGTGTGCTTATTCTGTTCAGTATCATGGCTGGATTCATGCATGCTTGAACACGGCGGCAACCTGCGTACCGCAGCCAGGCATTATGGCATTGCATTGGAGGACTGGATTGACCTCTCCACCGGCATCAATCCACAAGGGTATCCCGTACCGGATATCCCTGCGGTTACATGGCAACGCCTACCGGAAATCGACCTGGCACTTGAGCAGGCAGCACGCGCTTATTACAACACCCCGAATTTATTGCCGACTTCTGGCTCCCAGGCCGCGATACAGGCACTGCCACGCTTGCGCCCGGAAAGCCGTGTCACCGTGCTGGGGCCCATGTATACAGAGCATGCATGGGCCTGGCAACGACAGGGACATCATGTCAGGCAACTTGAGGCCCTGCCCGGCCCTTCCATATTAGATAACACGGATGTATTGCTTGTTTGTAACCCCAACAACCCCAGCGGCAGGGTCATTCCGGCAGATACACTGCTTGCCTGGCATCAGCAATTGGCTAAACATGATGGCTGGCTGATCGTAGATGAGGCGTTCATGGACTGTACCCCACGCTTTAGTATCGCCAAAGAAGTCGGCAAACCCGGGTTGATTGTCCTGCGCTCACTGGGCAAGTTTTTTGGCCTGGCCGGTGCGCGCGTAGGCTTTATGCTGGCTGAACCCGCCCTGCTGGCAGCATGCGAGGAAATATTGGGACCATGGTCGGTCAGTGGCCCGGCACGCTTTGTCGCAGAAGCAGCATTGAGCGACACACCATGGCAAGAAGAAACCCGCACGCGCCTGCTTGATGACAGTGACCGGCTGGGCAAGTTATTGACTCACTATGACATGCCCCCATCCGGATCCACTCCCTTGTTCCACTGGGTGCCAACAGAAAACGCCTGTTGCATCCACCAGCAACTGGCAAAGCTGGGGATATGGACCCGGCTGTTCAGCGATCAATCAGCCCTGCGTTTCGGGCTGCCAGCCGGTCAGGACTGGCAAAGGGTAGAAACAGCGTTTCAACACCTTTAAGCACGGCAACTAGGTTTTCAACAGGTAGTTGAGAGCTGTCCCAAGCTCCGCCATGACACTTTGCCAATCCCCCGGCACTGGTTGGCGGAACAAGCGGCCAGTTGGATACCATGGCGTGTCTGTCCTATCGAGCAACCAGCGATAATCCGGCACAAACGGTAACAATATCCAGACCTGCTTACCCAATGCTCCTGCCAGATGGGCCACAGAAGTGTCGACACTGATCACCAGATCCATGGCGTCCACTAGAGCGGCTGTATCCTTGAAGTCCTTCAGCTGTGCAGTATGGTTTGCTATCGATGGCAATTCTGCCAGCAAGGCTTGATCCCGCGGTTGGATTTCTTTCTGCAAACAATGAAAGCTGACAGGCAATTTAAGCATATCAGCCAGTGTGGCCAGCGGAATACTGCGCCGGTGGTCATTCTTGTGAGTGGTGGAACCGCTCCAGACCAGGCCTACACGCGGTTTGTCCGTGACTGGCAGGGAAAATGCCGCCTGCCGGCCCTTATCGGCAAATAGATAAGGCACCTCGGCCGGCACCGTTTCTACCGTGGTACCAAATACCATGGGCAGACTCATGATGGGGCAATGATAGTCAAAGTCGGTATAGCCACTTCCTTGCGCCACCACAATGAACTGGTCGCTCATGCTTTTCAGCAGCTCCACCAGCGGCGGCTGTACCTCAAGAATGACGTGTGCGCCAAGCGCAGCTACCTTGTGCGCATAACGGCAAAATTGCATGGTGTCACCATAGCCTTGCTCTGCATACAGCAACACGCGCTTGCCCTTGACGTCAAACTGTCCCTGCCACTGGGGTTGTGGGCAGCGCTTGCGTTCGCCACGCGCAAATCCCGCAGTATCAAAACCCGCCTCGTATAACTTCCACCCCTCCTGATATTGTCCCAGGAGTATCAGCATCAGCGCCTGGTTCCAGCGGAACTTGTTCTGGCCTGGGTCCAGCTTGGCAGCCTTGGCATAATCCACCAGGGCTTCTTCTATCATCCGGTTATCCAGGAACAGGTTGCCGCGGTTGTTATAGGCAATCGCATAGTTTGGTGACATTTCTATCACACCGTTATAGAACTCCAGTGCCTCCTGGGCACGGTCAAGCTCGGACAGTGTATTGGCAAGGTTAAGAAAGGTGGCGATTTCGCCGGGATTCAGCTCCAGTGCTTTCTGGTGGTCGAGCAGGGCCTCATCGAAATGTTTGGCACCGTGGTAGGCCAGGGCACGGTAGTGATAACAGATGGCTGCATCCGGCTTGATAGTAAGGGCAAAGTTGAAATGTGCCAGGGCAAAATCGTACTGGCGCAATGCAGTGAGCGCACGGCCACACCCCACCAGCGCATCAAAATTGGAGGCATCCTGTGCCAGCACCTGATTATAGGTTTCAAGTGCCTCGTTGTGCTTTTCCTGCGCGAGCAAAGCATCCGCCTTAGCCAATAACGGCTTAACCGACACGCTGCCTCCTTGCTAACGATGGATGTGAATGCATGGCTTATCTATTGACGTAAGCTACTCGCGTCACCTTATCTTCAATCACGATTTTCGTCACACTAGCATAGTCAATTTGCAGCTTAAACGTATGTATAAGCGGTAAATCCAGTGCATATCCGGTAATTGCCCGTATCACTCCGGCATGGGTAAACACCAATGCCGGACGATCCCGATGGTCAAGCTCCCGCACAAATTCGCCTGCACGCAGCGACAATTGGTGAAAAGACTCGCCATTGGGAGGCACCTGCTGCACATGATCCTCCGCCCAGACATCCACCAACCCACGCGGAATATCGCCCCAGGACTGCATCTCCCAATCACCGAAATTCAGTTCCTTGAGCCTGGCATCCTGGTTCACTTCTTGATGCGGACTGAATGTGGCTGCCATGGATTGCGCCAACTTGAGGCAACGCTGCAGAGGACTTGTGTAAATGATTGGTTCGCGCACATGGCGGAGTTTGGGATGCAAGGCATCAAACTCCGCAAGAAAAGTCTCCGTCACATCCACATCACTTTGGCCGTAACAAGTTCCCGTCAGCACATCAGGCGTGGTATGCCTGATTAAATAAATTTCCACTTAACATTAACTCCAGATCAACACGCCCAGATAAAAGGCTATTTCAGTCAGTTGCTGCATGGCACCGAGACAATCTCCCGTATATCCGCCCAGGCGTTTTTTCAACTTGAGGCTGAACCATATCCAGACAACGGCTACCGGCAGCATGGCAGCCCATAGCTGCAAAGAGAGGAAAAGCATGGGCAACAGGCCAAACAATGCCGCCAGCAACAAACTTGTTTTGGATAAGTGATGCGCCAGGGGCTTCGCCTTGCCCTCGTCACGCACATAGTCCTGTGTCGCAATCACCAAGACAGCAGCAAGGCGACTCAGGGCATGCCCGGCAAACAGCACTAATGGCAACAAAGTCACGGAAATATGCAGCAGGCTTTCAAACTTAAGCAACAATGTAAATACCAGGGCCATCGCGCCATAACTGCCTAGACGCGAATCCTTCATGATAGTAAGCGCCTGCTCTTTCTCCCACCCTCCCCCCAGCCCATCTACACTATCCGCCAGGCCATCTTCATGAAAGCCGCCAGTCAAATAGGCTGTCGCCATCATGCTCAGGATAATCGCTACCTCAAGCGGCACAATATCACCCAGCAGCCCCACTGCCACGGCAGCCACAATTCCGACCAGCCAACCGACCAGTGGAAAATAACGCGCAGCTTCATTCAGGTCACTTTGCCGAAAATCCTTGATTTCCGGCAAGGGCAACCGGGTAAAAAATCCCAGCGCCAGCAGCAGCAAACGCCATTGCTGCTTCATGAGCCTTCCTGACGGCTGATCTGGGCAGACTCGAAAGAAGCCATCTGGTTGAGGAAATTCACGGCTGCCTGCAGCAAGGGATAAGCCAATGCCGCGCCTGTACCTTCGCCCAGGCGCAAGCCTAGGTTTAATAATGGCTTGGCATCAAGCTTTTCCAGCAACAAGACATGGCCGGACTCGTCCGAGCAATGGGCAAAGACGCAATACTCCAGAATCTCTGGAGCGATGCGACTTGCCACCAACAATGCAGCTGTCGCGATAAATCCGTCAATGAGCAGGATCACCTTGCGCTCTGCTGCTCCCAGCATGGCTCCTGCCATCATGGCTATCTCAAAACCACCGTAAATTGCCAATACCTGCATGGGATCTTCAGCAGATACCTGATGATGCCCAATCGCTTCCCGAATCACCGCAGCCTTCCTTGCCACACCAGCAGCATCAAGCCCGGTACCACGCCCTACACACTGCTCGACCGGCAGGCTACACAATACGGAAACCAGAGTTGAGGCTGAGGTTGTATTGCCTATTCCCATTTCACCAAAGCCCATGACATTGCTGCCAGAAGCTGCTTCCGCGTGTGCCAATGCACGTCCACTGCGCAATGCTTGTGCACATTGCCCGGCAGTCATCGCCGGCCCATGAAGAAAATTATTGGTCCCCATGCCCACTTTTGCGCGGATAAGGTCAGGATGGGCAGGAAATTCATGGTTCACGCCCGCATCAACCACCCGCATCCGCATATTGTGCTGCCTGGCAAAAATGTTGATGCCAGCGCCCCCTGCAAGAAAATTGAGCACCATCTGTTGAGTGACCGCCTGCGGATAAGGGCTGACCCCTGCCTCCACCACGCCATGGTCTGCTGCAAACACCAACATGACCGGACGCTCCAAGGTTGGCGTCAATGTATTCTGGATCAACCCAACCTGTAACGCCAACCCTTCAATGGTGCCCAAGGCACCCAGAGGTTTGGTCTTGTTATCTATATTGCACTGCAACTGGACTTGCAGACTTTTATCCAGAGGTTCTACATTAAAAACAAGGAGGGGTGAAATCATGAAATCTTCTTTTCAAATCAAGCAGCGAGCATACCCGAGCATAAGTGATTTTTGAATGGCAGAAATAAAAATCGAATATTTTTGATCAAACCTAGACGAAATCCTGAAGTTTGCTATAATGCTGGCCTTGCGTGAGCTCAAGAGCCAGCGTAATCAGCAAGCAGTATGGCCAGGTAGCTCAGTTGGTAGAGCAGCGGATTGAAAATCCGCGTGTCGACGGTTCGATTCCGCCCCTGGCCACCAAGAATATCAAAAGGTTAGCTTCGGTTTTGAGCTAGCCTTTTTTATTTTCTGGAGGATTCCTGCAATCCCCCGGACAATACCATTGCACAGCAAACGCAACTCACACACGCTCGACATTAATATTTGATTGGTGCGACACACAAATCCACACTCCAATGACCGAGCTTCCCTACCTCAATGGATATCCTGCCCCATTACTCACGCAAATCTGCACGTTGCTGGAAAAAGGTCAGCTTGGCACCTGGTTGGAACGCAAGTATCCAACGCGCCATGATATCCAGACTGACAAAATGCTGTACCAGTACGTGACAGAAATTAAACAGCATTACCTGAAAAATGCACCGATTGTGGCGAAAATACAATTCGACAACCAGCAGCATCCTGTGAAGGGAACGCTTGGCACCAACACTTTCGTGAGACGCATACAGGGAAACAAGCTCAAGAACAAAAACGAAATCCGCATCGCTACACTTTTCCGCGATGCTCCCGAAGGGTTTTTACGCATGATCGTAGTGCACGAGCTTTCACATCTAAAGGAAAAAGACCATAACAAGGCTTTTTACCAACTGTGCCTGCACATGGAGCCGGACTATCACCAACTGGAGTTTGATATGCGCGTATGGCTAACCTGGCGCGAGTACAGGCACCTTATCCCAACAGGGAAACTGTCAAGCTAAGAGAATGCATCTCTCTTTTCATTCCTCCATCATATCAAGCATCATCATTCAATACTGCACAGCCAGTAATTGACCCTAGCGCTAGGGCAATCGTACTAGATGTCCAAAACAGCATTGTGCCCAGTCTCGCCAGAAATTCCATATACACCCTGGCTAGGCTCTATATCACCATACTCACTGGCAATCGGCGTATCATCCAAGGAAAAAATAGCCGATATGGCTGTGATATCATGGCGACCTTGCAACCTGTGGTTTAAAAATCTTCATGGCCAACCATACCGATATCGATGCGAACGAGCTGCAGGCGCTCTTGTCATCGCAAAAGGTCATCCTCGTGGATGTGCGTAACGACGATGAAGTCGCGCGCGGCATCATTGAGGGTGCGATGCATATCCCCATGTCCGTGATCCCCGGCATGGGCGGCTTATTGTCCGAGCATCCTGATACTGCATTGGTATTCTACTGTCATAGCGGCATCCGCTCAGCCCAGGCCGCCGGCTTTCTTGCCGGCCAGGGACGTAACAATGTGTACAATCTGCGCGGCGGCATACTGGCGTGGGGCAATGCAGGCTATAGCTTTACCACCAAGACTGAATAATCATGGAATTCCAGACAGAACTAGATGCACGCGGGCTTAAATGTCCGTTGCCTATTTTGCGCTGCAAGAAGGCACTGGCAGAAGTGGACGCGGGCAATGTATTGAAAGTGATTGCCACTGACCCAGGCTCAGTGAAGGATTTTCAGGCATTCTGCAAACAGACTGGTCACGAGATGCTGGCCATGGCAGAAAATACGGATGCTCCGCAAAAAGAATTCATTTTCCATATCAGGAAACGCACCAACTGACTCCCTTTTAGCCTGCCTGCAGCATCCTAGAGCAGCACGCCATCATCCGGTTGCAGCACTGAGGGCACTGGTTCACCGATCACTTCCAGCACGGCAATCTCGATATTGCGGCTCATGGCATCCAGCGGCAAATCATTGGGTTGGGTGTCAAACGGATCCGCAATCTGATCCCCCAGCGCATCCAGGCCAAAAAAAGTATATGCCAATATGCAGACTGCCACGGGAGTGAACCAGCCGATACTATCAACTAGGCAGAATGGCAACAGAAAGCAATACACATGCACGATACGGTGCAACATCAGGATATAGGGATAAGGAATCGGCGTGCTCTTGATGCGCTCACAACCACCCAGCACTTCCGATAGATGATTCAGTTGGTTATCCATCTGGGAGAGCAGGATAGGATCAAGATTGGACTCTCTCGCCCGCTCTGCAATGCGTCTGCCCAAAATGCTGATTAACAACGCCGGCGACTGCATATGCGGTTTTATTTCTTCATCTTCACTGCGCTTTATATTTTCATATATAACGCCGCGCAAAAAATTCCGCAGTGCATAAGGATAAGCCAATAAAGGTCGCAAGAGAAATAATCGCGCTTCACGATTCAGCGCGGGAAAGTATTGTTGCGTTTGCCTTGCAAGGTTGCGCGCACTAATCATGAGCTCTCCCCACAAGGTACGGGCTTCCCAGAAGCGCTGATAGGCAGCACTGTTACGAAAGCCCAGGAAGATTGCCAGGGTCAGCCCCCACAGCGTGAACGGTGTCGCAGTCAGTATCACCTTATAGTGGTACAAAGTACCATGAGTCGCCACCACCAGCGAACTGAGCAAAACGGTAAACAATACCTTGCGCCAGATCACCGGGATGATGGAACCCTTGAGTGAAAACAACAATACCCGGGCGCTAGGGTTTTGTGGATGCGTAATCATGGTTGATTAATCCTGTTCCCCAGTATTCCCGGGTAAATGCTTATTTCAGTTTGGCGAGTTGTGCCTGCAATTTGGAAAGCGTATCGCTGAAAACGGCGAGGCGCGCCTTTTCTTGCTCAACCACTATCGCTGGGGCGCGGGCCACAAAACTCTCATTGCCCAGCTTGGCCTGCGCTTTGCCAATCTCAGTCTCAATACGGCTGATTTCCTTGCCCAGACGCTCCTTCTCGGCAGCTACATCGATCTCAATCTTGAACATGAGCTTGAAATCACCTGCTAGTGCCACTGGTGCATCAGCTTCTGGCAGTTCGGCCACGATCTCGACTTCCGCCAGCTTGGCCAGCGCCTTGAGATGCGGCGCATAGGCAGCCAGCTTCTCCGCATCGCCAGCCGCAATCAAAGGCACGCGGGTTGCGGGCGACACGCCCATTTCACCGCGCAGGCTGCGGCAGGCGTCCACTGCCTGTTTGAGTAGCGCCACCCAGGATTCGGCATCAGTATCGATCTTGGCAGGCTGCGCCTTAGGGTAGGCTTCCAGCATGATGCTGGGGCCGGTGCGGCCGGACAGCGGCCCTACCGTCTGCCAGATTTCCTCGGTAATGAATGGCATCAATGGATGCGCCAGGCGCAATATGGTTTCCAGCACACGCAGCAAGGTGCGGCGTGTCGCGCGTTGCTCGGCCTCATCACCGGTTTGCAATTGCACCTTGGCCAGTTCGAGGTACCAGTCGCAGTACTCGTCCCAGACAAACTTGTAGATAGCCTGCGCCACATTGTCAAAACGGTAATCGGCAAAGCCGCGCTCGATTTCCGCCTCAGTGTGCTGTAACAGGCTGACGATCCAGCGGTCTGCCTGCGAGAACTTGAGGTAGCCTTCAGGCTGGGTCTTGCAGTCTTCCAGGCCGTTGTTCTGGCCTTCGGTGTTCATCAGCACAAAGCGCGTGGCGTTCCACAACTTGTTGCAGAAATTACGGTAGCCCTCACATCGCTGCAGGTCGAACTTGATGTCGCGGCCTGGAGAGGCCAGCGAGGCGAAGGTGAAGCGCAAGGCATCGGTGCCGAACGCGGGAATGCCCTCGGGGAATTCCTTGCGCGTGCGCTTTTCGATCTTTTCCGCATCCCGGGGGTTCATCAGGCCTGTCGTGCGCTTCTTAACCAGATCGTCCAACCCGATACCGTCGATCAGGTCGATCGGGTCCAGCACATTGCCCTTGGACTTGGACATTTTCTGCCCTTCCGCATCGCGGATCAGGCCATGCACGTAGACATGCTTGAACGGAATCTTGCCGGTGATGTGCTTGGTCATCATCACCATGCGCGCCACCCAGAAGAAGATAATGTCGAAACCGGTCACCAGCACAGAGGAAGGCAGGTATTGCTGCAGGGCGACATTCGCCTTGTCCTTTTCCTCGTCGCCAGTCCAATCCAGGGTAGAGAACGGCCAGAGCGCGGAGGAGTACCAAGTGTCGAGCACATCGTCATCGCGCTTCAGGTTGCCGCGGTAACCATCGTTGGCCGCGAGCTGGATTGCCTCGGATTCGTTGTGCGCGACATAGACCTTACTCTCGTCGCTATACCAGGCAGGAATCTGGTGACCCCACCAGAGCTGGCGCGAGATACACCAGTCCTGGATATTGTTCAGCCATTGGTTGTAAGTGTTCACCCAGTTTTCCGGCACGAATTTGATCTCGCCCGAGGCCACCACATCCAGCGCCTTTTGCGTGATGCTCTTGCCATCGGCAGACGGCTTGCTCATGGCGACAAACCATTGATCGGTCAGCATGGGCTCAATCACGACATTGGTCCGGTCGCCGCGCGGCACCTTGAGCTTGTGTTTATCAATTTTCGCCAAATAGCCCTGGGCTTCGAGGTCGGCCACAATCTGCTTACGCGCAGCAAAACGCTCCAGGCCGCGATATTGCTGCGGCGCATTGTCATTGACGAAGCCTTGCAGGTTCAGGATGCCGATCAGCGGCAAACCGTGGCGTTGGCCCACGGCGTAATCGTTAAAGTCATGCGCAGGCGTCACCTTCACCACACCAGTACCAAACTCGCGGTCTACATAATCATCGGCAATAATCGGGATTTCGCGGTCGCACAGCGGCAGCTTGACGGTCTTACCAACCAAGTGCGCGTAACGCTCATCTTCCGGATACACCATCACGGCCACATCGCCGAGCATGGTTTCCGGACGCGTAGTGGCTACGGTTAAATGACCGGTGCCGTCGGCCAGAGGATAATTGATATGCCAGAGCGAGCCGTCCTCCTCTTCCTGCACCACTTCCAGGTCTGATACTGCCGTGCCCAGCTTCACATCCCAATTGACCAAACGCTTGCCGCGATAAATCAGGCCTTCGTTATAAAGGCGGACAAAGGTCTCGGTCACGGTCTTGGACAAGCCTTCATCCATGGTGAAACGCTCGCGGCTCCAGTCAGGTGAAGTGCCAAGGCGACGCATTTGTTTGGTGATGGTGCCGCCGGAATATTCTTTCCATTCCCAGACTTTTTCCAGGAATTTCTCGCGGCCAAGGTCATGACGGCTGACACCTTGTGCATCAAGCTGGCGCTCCACCACGATCTGGGTGGCAATCCCCGCGTGGTCAGTACCAGGCTGCCACAAGGTGTTGTCGCCGCACATGCGATGGTAACGGGTCAATGCATCCATGATGGTCTGGTTGAAACCATGCCCCATGTGCAGGGTGCCTGTCACATTCGGTGGTGGCAGCAGGATGCAGAAATTATCTTGTTTGGAGGTATCCAGCCCGGCAGCATAGTAGCCGCGCTCTTCCCAGAATTGGTACCAGCGGCTTTCTATGTTCTTGGGCTCAAAGGATTTATCGAGGGTTTGGATTGGGGAGTTATCTGTGCTCATAGGGGTGGGATTTTAGCATAGCGGCCCGCCGCCATAATGCCTGCCCCTGCAAAAACTGCGGATTCATGATCCTGCTACCAGGCATGCTGTCCCACCCAGAAAAAGGCGGCAAGGGCTCCGGCTAATATCACCGCATGTACCCAGCCCCAGCACAGATACTGCTGACGCAGACGATGAGGAGACAGGCTGGAAAGCAGAAACATGCGCCCATCGGCAGGCGCCCTGATGACATGGACACCGGCTGCCGTTCTCAGCTCGCGGTGCTGCCTCTCCACTTCGCGGATTGCAGCGCGGCGTGCCAGCTCCCACTCCTTGAGGTCAATCTCGCCATTGCCATCCAGGTCAAAGCGCTGCAATAAATTGGCTTTGTCTTGCTTCCACTCCCCGAGCAAAGCCGATACATCCTCGCTTTTATTGAGCGGGGTATTAGCCCCACCCACTGTGGTCAATTCTCCCAACACATAAATCGCCCCGGCAAAGAGAATCTCCTCCACCCGCTTATAGTCTGCCTGGTAACTCACCCGCCGCTCCGGGCCTACCACTTCCGCATGGTCAGGATCAACAAAACACTGCCCGCTACCATCAGTGATCAAAAAAGTTTCATCACTCACGCCTTGATGTTCCAAGCGCCAATCATTGTGACCACGCTTGCGATATACCTTGTAGCGATACCAGACACAGCGCCGGGCTGAAAACGGGCTGACGATCAAATGCTCAGGATCTGGCACTGCTCGACCATAAAGCTCAACATAGCCTTGGGCGGCAGAGCTGATACGCGAGGTGGGGAGGTCCGCAATGGCACGCACACGCCGGTAATTGGAGGCCCAGGCAAAGCCGCTGATCAGGGCTACCAAACCCAGGCACCACTGCCACACATCAGGCCGCCTGAACTGTATCGCGATCACCAGCAATACAAGATGACTGACGGAAGTCAGCAGATCGACGTAATGACGGCGCCAGCCCTTGAATAACATAAGAAGTTAAAGCGGGGGTTACTGACTGAAGCGCTTGGCGATATCCACATCCTGCAATTCGCTCTTGGCAAAACGCAGTAAAGCCTGGCGGCTGAAACCCAGTGTACGGGCAACCACCAGATCAGGGAATTGGGCAATACGGACATTATGGATATTGACGCTGTCGTTATAGAACTCGCGGCGATCCGCAATAGCATTTTCCAGCCCACTGATGCGTGCCTGCAAATGCAGAAACTGCTCATTGGCCTTCAGTTCAGGGTAGGATTCCGCCACTGCAAACAAATTGCCCAGGCCAGCCCGCAAGGCGCCTTCTGCCGCACCCAGGGCCGCCACATCATGCAGCTCGCGTGCCTCGGAAACACGTGACCGCGCCTGTATCACCTTTTGCAGGGTATCCTGCTCATGCTGCATATATTGCTTGCAGGTATCCACCAGCTTGGGCAACTCGTCATGCCGTTGCTTGAGTAACACATCGATATTGGCCCAGGCTTTTTCCACATTGTTCTTGAGACTGACCAGGCCGTTGTAGACCATGATGAAATAAATCACGGCCACAAACAGTGCCACCAGCATAAAAATCGGCATATCCATCCCCTTTTGAATTGATTGCCAGTGTAATGCGCCATTCAGAGCCAGGCAACGGTCAGTCATTGCAGTGGCGCTTTCAAAAGAAAAAGGCCGGTTGCCCGGCCCTTTCTCTAACTACCAACTACTACGCGTGCTTAAACCATTTTTCTGCGTCTTGCTACACCGCCTAACAGGCCAATCCCCGCCAGCAACATGCCATAAGTGGCTGGCTCAGGCACAGCGGCCAGATTAGCGCTAAAAGCAAGATCACCTCCCAGGGTGGTGACCCATGGCGCACCTGTCAGCTGACTGCGATCGTTGCCATTATTCAGGTACACAAACGTGCCGCCCTCATATGCCGTATCCGGAGCAAAGCCCCATTCATTGGTACTTTCCACGCCTTCCTGGATACCGGAAGTAGTGAAATACAGCACATACTGGTTATTCGCCTGCAGCGTCACAGAGGGATAAGCCGTAATCTCCGTGTATTCGCTGCTAGCGGAAAATCTGAATGGATCCGATTGATAGAGAATTTCGTCCACCCTGGAACCTGTCCAGCTACCCACTTCGATCGTAAATGCAGCGTTCAGGTCCGACAGAATGAAGGAAAAGGACTGTAGCACTTGATCCTGGTCGCCAATGGTAATGGTTTGACCGTAGGTGGCCGTATCCGGCGTACCGAATGGTGAAACTTCTCCATCCCATTGATCTATGGTGCTGATGGTAGTGGCGGCATGGACTGCCGGTGTAAATGCCAATGTCAAAACAAAACCCAATGCGGGAAATTTCATCACGACCTCCTTGATGTTGAATGAGCTTAAGCGCCAATGACAACTCGTGCTTAAAAATTCCCCCCTGTTGGGTGACCATATTGCAAGGGTAAAGTTCTGGTACGATGACAGGCTAAACACTCAATGGGACATAATGAAGATGCTGGAACCGCTCTGGATATGGGGCATACTCGGATTAGCCCTGATCGCGCTGGAAATGCTCACAGGCACGCTGTATATACTCTGGTTCGGCATCGCGGCCTTGTGCCTGGCACTGCTGACTTACCTGATCCCGGCATTGGGCACCGCCTGGCAGTTATTGATCTTTGCTGCGCTTTCACTGGGTTCGCTCGCGATCTGGAAGCAGTTCTACCGCCGCGAACAAGACGATTCCAACATTGGACAGTCGCGCGGTGACGAGATCGGCCGCACCGGCATCATCATCGAAGCTGTCAGCCCAAGGCAGAACGGCCAGATCGAGTTTGCGCAAGGCGTATTGGGCAGCCGCCAATGGGTCGCCATTGCCAATGAGGAAATCGAGGCAGGTGCCGAAGCCGTTATTGTGTCAGTGGAAGGCAACCGCCTGCGCGTCAGCAAGAAAACCACCGGATAATATCCATAAGGAGAAACCATGTTTGAATTCGCATTTGTATTGATCGCCGCTGTTGCCGTCCTGGCCTGGAAAGGCATCCGCATCGTGCCGCAGGGCGAGGAGTGGGTAGTGGAAAGACTGGGGAAATTCAATGCTGTGATTACCCCTGGCCTGCACATCATCAACCCGATTTTCAGCAAGGTCACTTACAAGGTCACCACCAAGGACATCATCCTTGATGTGCCAGAGCAGGATGTCATCACCAAGGATAACGCCGTCATCCTGGCCAATGCACTGGCATTCATCAAGGTCACCAACATAGAACGTGCCGTCTATGGTATCGAAGATTTTCGCGAAGCCATGCGCAATATGGTGCAAACCAACCTGCGCTCCATCATTGGCGGCATGGACCTGAACGAAGCGCTCACCTCGCGCGAGCGCATCAAGACAGAACTGAAGACTGCCATTGCAGACGAGGCTTCCGACTGGGGCTTAACCGTCAAGTCAGTGGAAATCCAGGACATCAAACCCTCAGCCAATATGCAGCATGCCATGGAACAACAAGCTTCTGCCGAGCGGGAACGGGTCGCAGTCGTCACCCGCGCCGAAGGTGACAAACAGTCCCTGATCCTCAATGCCGAGGCGCGGTTGGAAGCCGCAAGAAAAGATGCAGAAGCGCAAAAGGTGGCAGCAGAAGCATCCGCCGAATCCATCCGCATGATTGCAGATGCCGTGAAGGAAAACGACACCTCAGCCACTTTCCTGCTGGGTGACCGCTACATCCAGACTCTGCAGAAAATGTCCAACTCCAGCAACAGCAAGATTGTAGTGATGCCAGGAGACCTGGTCAGTGCTGTCAAAGCCTTGATCGGCGGCGGCAAGTAACAATTGAAACATAAAAAAGGGAGCATCTGCTCCCTTTTTTATTAGTGGTTACATATTGGACAAGCAACGTCCTTGCTTAGCTTGAGCGTACGCCAATCCATGGTTTGCACATCCAGCAGCAGAAGACGCCCTTGCAGACTTTTGCCTAATCCCAGCAGCAACTTCATTGCCTCGGCAGCCTGCGTGGTGCCTATCATGCCAACCAACGGCGCAAACACGCCATTCTCGGCGCAACGCAGGCCTTCATCACCGCCCAGGTTGGGAAACAGACAGTGATAACAAGGGCTATCACCATGCCGCATGTCAAACACCGTCACCTGCCCCTCGAACCCAATGGCAGCCCCTGACACCAGCGGTTTGCGCAAATCGACGCATACCTGGTTGACCGCATAACGGATAGTGAAATTATCGGTACAGTCGATCACCACATCCGCCGCCTCCGCCAGCGACCGCAAGGAAGCTTCAGTCATCCTCTCCTGTATCGGCTGCACAGCAACTTCCGGATTGATTGCCTGAATCGTCTGCTGCGCTGAAACTGCCTTGTTCATGCCCATGGATTGCGTGCCATGAATAATCTGGCGTTGCAAATTGGTCAGGTCCACCTCATCAAAATCACAGATGGTCAATGTGCCGACACCACCCGCAGCCAGATAAAGCGCAACAGGCGAACCCAGGCCGCCCGCACCTATAATCAATGCATGGCTGTTAACCAGTTGCTCCTGGCCTTCATAGCCGATTTGCGGCAACAGGATATGACGGCTGTAACGTAGAAGTTGATTGTCGTTCATTAAGTAGATTCTACTGCGATCACTGAAAACTGGCGGTGGATTTGCCAATTGAGAAAAATATTATGGCAATTGCCCGGCCTGGATCATGGCATTGTAGAGGACGTAAGGCGAAATCCAAGTCAGGACATGGTCAAACCGCCCATTCGGATCGTTTGCACGAATATCGTGGCTGACAAAGATATTATCGCCATCAAGATTGGCATTTTCATCTGCACCGCCAGATGCATCTCCTGTTAGTACCTGGGCACCTGTTTTTCCCAATGAATAAATCACAGCGACAGCATTGTTGACCAAATAATTCGTATCATTGCAGTTTGAGCTGGTAGCGCAAATACGAATCTCTGGCCTGAGTACCTCTATGCCTATCAAGGAAATTTCATTAGTGGTCGTAAAATCAGGCAGCGCACTCCCGCCTCTGTTGGTCTGGTCAGCTTTATAGAAAATTGGATTACTCCAGCCGTCCAGTGCCTGACCTTTGTCATTTACAGGCTTGATCCCCAAAGTTGCTGCTGGCAGCATATATGCACTTGGATCACACTGCCCGCCACCTTGCACTCCGAGCAGTAAAACAGCCTCCAAGCCATTGCTTGCCGCCGTTGCAGGACACGGCAATCGTCCATGGGTTTGGGCAAATCCGATTAAAGCCTTGGTTGCAAGCTCAAGCTGTTTTTCTGTCTGCTGCTGGTAAGCGACGTCTCTTTGAGCACTCACCGGCAAGATCAATGCGGAAATGACAAAGCCCAGAATGACCAACACTACGGCCATTTCTACTAGAGAGAAACCCTGCTGCTTGAAACCTACCATCCCACCATCCCTGTGCTATTCACCGCAGGTTTTACAAAATCCAGATTACTATCGATATCAGCCGCAGCATTCAGCATATAGGTGTCCGGCGGACGCCTAGTAAAAATCAGTGCTGGTAAATTATCAATTTTATTTACCACCCCGTTTTTCGTGTAATGCAGGTGCAAACAGGTATCCACAGCACATATGCCATCCCCTCCCGGCCTGAATGCTGGAGCAATCACTGCATACATGAACTCATACCATCTATTGGTGAAATACCATTCTGGCAGGACAGGATAAAGACTCAACTTGGAAACATTAACGGATGTCATTGACTGAGTACGCAAGGTCATGGAGGAGGTCTGGCTATTCTGCACATCCTGCAGCTTCACTACGGTCTGTGCAGGCACTGTAAAAGTTTTTCTAAACTCATATAAACCTGAGCTTCCAAGAGAATCATATACGCCGGCATTGATATTGGCATTCAATATCAGGTTAACTATTCTTTTTTCCACTGTTTCTGGCAAGTTCTGTGTAATGACCCCTGTACAGTCTAATAAAGGTGCGCCTGCACTCTGCACAATACACTCAGCATCGGCAAAGCTGTATTCTTTGAATGAATCCACAATGGCAAGCGTCAATGTCCCACTGGAACCGCCAGACAGGGAGGTCATATGCCAAGCAACTTCACTGCGATAAGTATTGCAGGCACTATTGCTAACACATCTGAAAGGAATATATCCCTGCCCAACCCTACCAGCTTCATAAGAAAAGTCTGCTGGCCATGCAGGGCTCGATTTCTCCGGAACCATCCAAGGAAAACTCCTCACCTCATGAGGCGAGGATTGGTAAAGCACAGGAAAATTGATCGCTTTCTTGGCCTCGGCTACCACCCTTGTTTCAAGCGCTATCATCAGCTCGTCAATCGTGATGTAAATCAACCTGTCATTGATTTCAGAATCTCCTAGCCCTCCCATCACGAAATCTTCGTCAGGCTTTGTATAGTCATAATTGGCGATGGTTTTATCACTAAACACCACACGCTCAAGAAACATATCGGCTTGAACCAGCCCACCGCTACGATCTTGATTCTTCAATGGAGGTCCTGGTGCAATAATCACTACCGCTACACGATCAGATACAAGCTGACCCTGACGGTCGAAGACTTTCATCCATGGATATGCACTTGTCGAATGAGTACCATCATAAGGATATGGTAATGCAGTATTCACTGTTAATACGCCCGGATTTATAACGGGGGTTGGTGATGAGTTACTGGTACGAATCAAATTCCTAGATACTGCATACCATAATCTTTCAGTAGCAGAATCTGTTACTGAAAGATTCGTATGATAAGTAGTATTGGCGCACCCTGAATCGCTATAGATAGGTAGCTTACCAATTAAATGTGGATAGTTAAGATTTGATGGAACACAGTCACTTTTACCATCGTAATTAGCCATTGTTGTTTCCAGCCTGTCAGGAAAAGGCATCGTACCTGGCCAGTCCGGATGTGCCACAGTCCATGCAATCAATGCCTCCTTGGCCTCAGCCAAAGCTTTCATGGTTTTTTCTTCCTGCCGTGCCTTCATTGCGGCAGCATCGTATGACTTCACCACATAAGCCGTCACCGCCAAACCAATGATAAAAATGACCAATAGCAACGCAGCACCGCGTTGATTTGGAGCGCTCACAGGTTGACGGGGAACAGACATTGCAGCCCCGGCTAGCGTATGACACCCTCTTCCGCACCATTCACCCGTGCAGAAGATTCGCCCTGGGGTTGGGCATGGACGTTGTTTTCAACAATCTCATCGCTTGCAGGGTCATATGACTGGCCTGCTTTCAGCAAAATGCTGCGCCCCTGCTCCGGCAGGGTAATGGGGACTGTGTTTTGTCCCTTGGGCAGCCTGCCGATATGTAGGTTGCCGTTCTCGGAGTTTTCCCGGATTGGCTGGTTGTTGATCCAGACCGTACTTTTGCTACCGTCGCTGCGTTGTACAAATCCTTGTACCGAAATAGGCTGTACAGCGGATACCGGCGGGCTGAGGTCAGGTATTTCCGGACTTGGTACCTGCTCCACCAACTGGCCGCGGGTATTCTGCCTCAGCCTGTCCAGGGTTTCCCGTTCTGCAGGACTGGTAAACAGGCGCCCCAAGCCTCCTGCCGCCATGGCGCCATGGCGCCATGGGCTACCAACAGCAAAATCCATAGATATTGTTTCATGGCGCGGCTCCCAATGCAGATTCATGCAATGTCAGCCAGTCAAGTTCGCATTCAGCCGTCGCTACAGGAACCAGGTTAACGGCATTGAAAATGCCTGTACGGTTGATAGTACAGTCTCGCACTATAAAAGGCGTTGCCTGCCGATGTTTGAGCGAGTCCAGCAAGGCCAGCAGGTCTCCTTCGTGTAGCAATGGGAGTTCCAATTTCATGATAGAACGATACAGGCTGAAAGGTCCAAGGTTATTGATAAATTCCGGCTTAAAAAGCTCTTGGGCTCCTATGCTGTATTTGATGCCAAACAGGCGCTCCTGTTGATGAATATTACGCAAGGCATCCACCCACTCGATGCGCCGCTCTTCACCGATAAAACCCTGGTTGATCAGTCGCTGGTAAACCGGCAGATAGCGAATAATGTTTTCACGTTCCTGCCCTGATGACTGCAAACGGGCCCGCGCCTGCATCAGTTGGCTTTGTTGCTGCTGCAGCTTCTGACTGATCTCATCCCGATACGACTGTGCGTAACTGATGATCACTACTGCAAACACCACTGCCAGCAACAAGGCAGACAGTGGCACGCCCAACCTTTGCCAGTCTTGTTGCGTCAGTTTCATGCTGGCACCTCTCGCTTGAGTATCAGCATGATCTTGAATACTGCGGCCTGGCGCTGGGCAGTGCGCTCATCAGTGGTGCTGCCCTGCAAGCTGCTGAAGGAGCTCACATTCACGGGCTGCTGCAGAACCATCACATCAGCCACCTGGTTGGTATTGGCCTTGAGGGATTCTGCAAGCTTGTGCACGGTTTCCAGCGCATTACGGTAATTGCCGGTGAAGCCCCGGATCTCACCCGTGATAAAGCCCACCTGGTAAAGCACATTCGGCTCTGGCGCAAAAGCTGTTGAGTTAGGTACCGAGGTCGTCTGGGCCGTGGTACCAGCCGCCTCTTCATCCTTGATGGCAAGATCACTGCTCAATACCCAGCGCAGCCTGTTCAGTTGGATATTCGGCATATTCTCCAGTGTCGCGCTCAATACCTGCATCATGCGCTGCGGCGATGCCTCCTGCCGCTGGATAGACTGATGTATTTCGGCTGCCGCCTGCAGGTCTGCGCCAGAAATAGGTGTCATCGGGAAATCAATCGCCACATCGTTATAACGCTGCTCCTGCTCCCTGGTGTCTGCCATGGCCTGCTGAATCTCCTGCGCCTCGCTAATAGACTGTTGTAGGTAGTATATAGTCAGCAACAAGGCCAGCATGGCAACGGAAAGCGCCAGCACCATCATGTTCTTGCGCAAGAACTCAAGTTTGTAGGTCTTGATAAGCAGTGCCGGTGCAAGGTTGTCAGGCCTGTTACCACGTGCCAGCAAATGCATGTGCAACAACTCTGGCGCATGCTCAATCAAATGGGCCGGCAATCCATATCGACCAGCCACATTGCCCAGTTTGACGGCACGGCATTGCAACCCTTGCTCCTGCTCGATATTGCGGCAAATCTCCTCAGTATTGTCATCTGTTGTCAGCAGCACCACTTGCAGTGGAGTGTCCCGCGCAATCAATCGCTGGCTGAGCAGGTAAAGGCGGGCCTTATCAGTCTCAACCAGATGAAAGTAGCCCAGCTGATTGTGGGCTTCAGCTGGTATATGCACCAATCGGCTTATGCGTAACTTGCCTTCATGTAAAAAGCTTTGCCGCAAGCCGGATGCCAGATGTTCGCTCAACAGGATATTGGGTGCAGTGATATTCACCTTGCGCAAAAATACCTGGCTGACCATGGGCAGGCTGTAAATACCGGCCAAAGGGGCCTGCTGCAAGCCAATGATTTCGAGCCAGGGCTGCAGGAAATCGCCATTGGTCAGCGCGACGAACAGGAACCGGTCATCCTTGCGCTTGCCACGCTCCCGGCTAACAAACTGTGCGGTACGGAAATCTGCGCCTCGATACACCTGGTTAAGCTTGCGTTGAAGCATTTCACGACGGGTTCTCCCCGTCGTATGCGGCAGGGTTTCCAGGTGGAAATCCTCTTCTTGCGCATCTGCCAGCAAATAAATGGGGGCATAGGCATAACGTTGCAAGAAGCTGGCAAACGCTCGCTGGCCTTGCACATCATTATTGAACAACTCATAGTTGCGCAAGCGGCCAAAACGCCAGCGCCCGGCGGTCAGGCGGTCATGGCTGGCACAAAGTATGATTCTCTCGAACATGAATAATGAGCAGTTCTACAGTTTGAGTTGGCTAAACGAATCGTACACCGGACCGAGTACGGAAAACATGATCAAGGCCAGTATGCCGCCCAGAAATACAGTCAATGCAGGCTCTATGATCTTCAACATTTTCTCGACCGACTCATTGACATCGCGGTCATAGAAATAGCTGATGTTCAGCAAGGATTTATCCAGTGCGCCGGTACTCTCCCCTACCCGGATCATGCGGACCACCAGCGGCGGAAACAATCCTGCATTGCGGAAACTCTCGCTCATGCTGTCGCCTGCATTGATTTGTTGCCATGCACGGTTCAATGCATCGGCCACTACGCGGTTATCAACAATCTCCTCGCAGTTGCGCATGCCATCCAGTACCGGAATTCCAGTCTGGTACATGAGTGCAAAATAACGGGAAAACCGGGCCAGGATGATTTTGTTCAGGATATCCCCGGTAATGGGCAGCTTGAGCTTGAGCAGATCAAAGCGATAACGCATTTCCGGGCTTTTGTTGATCGCAATCGCCAGCACGACGAATAATGCCACGGGCAGGGAAATCATCAGCCACCAGTAATTGACAACGGCATTTGACACCGCGATCAGTATCCGCGTTTGCAACGGCAGCTCCTGCCCCATATTGGTGAGGAACGACACCATCTGTGGCACAAGGTAAGTCATGAGGAACACCACGGCGGATAATACTACCACCAGCACAAAGACAGGATAGGCAAGCAACTTGCGTGTTTGGGCAATCAATTCATCCTGCCATTTCAAGGTGCTGGCAAGGTGCTGGAAAATATCTGGCAGGCGTCCTGTCTGCTCGCCTGCCCTAATCAGGCTGATGAATACCCGGTTGAACACCTGCGGATGTTCGGCCAAGGCCTGTGACAGCATTTTCCCGCCCTCAACTGAGGACACCAATGAGCCAATCACCTTCTGGAAATGGAGATTGGCTGTGCTGTCGCGCAAATCAACCAGCCCTTCCAGCAAGGGCACGCCTGCGCTACTCAATTGTTCCAGCTGGAAACAGAAAATCACCAGATCCTGCAGGCTGACCTTCTTGCGGGTAAAAATCGAGGGGGGTTTTGGCGCAGGCCGGAACGTGATCAGGTCCAACCCGATACGCTTGAGGCGTAATTCCAGATCAATTTCATTGAGGGCATCAATCTGCCCTTGTGCAGATTTGCCGACCTGATCCACCGCCTTGTAATTGAATGTCGGCACGCTGCCTTACCTGACACGACTCGTTAGATCAATCACGCGCATTACCTCGGCCAGGCTGGTATAGCCTTCCACAATGCGCCGGATGCCGTCTTCCGCCAGAGTGGTAAAGCCTTTCTCCAATGCCATGGTGCGCATTTCATCAAAATGCGCCCGCCGTGCAATCAGGGAATCCATATCACTATCGATACGCAGTAACTCCATGATGGCCATACGTCCCCGATACCCCGTATAGGTACATTGCTTGCATCCCACCGGCCTGTAGATCCTGATATCCGGCCTGGCTTTATTTGCCAGCAGCTTACGCTCATCCTCATTAGGTGAGTAGGCCTCCTTGCAGTGCGGGCAAAGCACACGCACCAGGCGTTGCGCCACTACCCCGATGATATTGCCTGCCATGATGTCCGGTGATATGCCAATGTCCAGCAAGCGAGGAAATGTTCCCAGAGCGGAATTGGTATGCAGGGTGGTGAACACTTGATGGCCCGTCATGGCGGCACGGAACGCCATGGTGGCCGTATCCGTGTCGCGGACTTCGCCAACCAGGATAATGTCAGGGTCCTGCCGCATGATGGAGCGTATGCCGTTGGCAAAATCCACCTTGTTTACTTCGGCCACCGAGGTCTGGCGCATCATGGTGACGGGATATTCCACCGGATCTTCCAGCGTCATGATATTGACTGCCTCGGTGTTCTGGAAGGATAGCAGTGAATAAAGCGTGGTTGTTTTACCGCTGCCGGTCGGCCCGGTGACCACCAGAATGCCTTCGGGACGCGTCATCATGAGTTTGAGTTCATCCAGCGTATGGTCACGCAACCCCATGCGCTCCAGCGGGATGATGGATTTTTCACGGTCCAGTACCCGCAATACGATATTTTCGCCGTGGATGGTGGGATGGCTGGCCACACGAAAGTCGATAGGCCGGCCAGATAAATTCATATTCAGGCGGCCATCCTGTGGCGAACGCGTCTCTGCAATATCCATTCCACTGATCACCTTGAGCCTGACAGCTATCCCGGGCCAGTAAGTCTTGTGCAGGCTGCGTATCTGCTGCAACACACCATCGATACGGTAACGTATGCGTAAAAAGGCATATTCCGGCTCAAAGTGAATATCCGAAGCCCCGCGCTTGACCGCATCCATCAGCAATGCCCCCACGAGCCGCACTACGGGCTGGGTGTATTCATCGCCGCCAGTCTGCAGGCTCTGGTAATCTATCTCGCCAGTCTCGATTTCACGCAGAATGCCATCAACCGATAGTTCATAGCCATAGAACTGGTCGATATATTCTTCAAGCTGCGCCTCTGCTGCCAATACCGGCTTGACCTGTATCTGGCCGCCGATCATGGCACGCAGTTGATCCAGCGCCACCACGTTGAACATATCGGACATGGCCACTGTCAGTTGGTTGCTGGTAACATCGTAGGCCACCGGCAACAAATGATAACGCCGGGCAAAACCTTCCTGCACCATTTGCAAGGCATCGCCATCGGCAATTACCGTCGCCAGGTCAATACTCTCCTGGCCTATGGTATGCGCCACCAGGTCTCGGACCATGGCTTCTGTAACAAAACCCAGGCGTACCAGCTGACGGCCCAGGGGAATATTGCTTTGATCCTGCTCCATAAGGGCGATACGCAACTGGTCCTGACTGATCAGGCCCTGCTGTACCATCAATTCGCCCAACCGAAGCTTGCGACGCTGTTCTACCATGAATTGCGGGTCTTTATCTTGGTTATTGCTCAAGCGTACTTGAGCATATTGTCTACCTAGCCATCCTATACGCGGATGAATAGTTATTGGAGCTGCTGTATTCTCGTTTCGAGTTGTGCTTTATCCACCGCAGCAGAGTTCCGCACCGCCAGCAAAGCTTGTGTCTGGCGATAATATTGCAGCGCAAGTGCCGACTTGCCCATTTGATCCAGGCTGATCGCCAAGTTAAATGCATATTCCGGATTGGCTGCATCCAGATGATGCGCCTGGAAATACGCTTGCTGGGCCAAGGGCCATTGGGCCTGCTCTGCATATAGATTACCCAAAGCCGCGTGTAAATAGGCTGCTTCAGGCTGTTGGGCAATCAGGCTTTTCAGCTGTGACTCACTCGCCAGCGGATCTGCCTGGCTGACCAACTCAAGCCTTGCGGCCTGTGCAATGCTGTTCCGGGGCTCGATCTCCTGCACCTTGGCATACCAACCTAATGCATCATTATTACGTCCCTGGCGTGCAGCAATTGCCGCCATGCCCAACAAGGCGTCGATATTGCGCGCATCTCCCTGTAAAACCTGGCGATACGCCTGTTGTGCCACAGCATCATCACCACGATTAAACGCCTGATATGCCAGCATGACCGTGCTATTAATCCCAGTAGATGGGCGATTCCGGCTGATTTGCACACCATTGTTGACATGATCGGCTACAGGCTCGCCAAATGCCATAGGCTGTTTTGCAGCAGCCTTCACGGGAGGGCTAGATAACGGCGCCCGGGCGTCAATACTTTCCATCTTTTGTGGCTGCCCTGCAGATGCTGCCACCTCATCATCAGCAATATCTGTTTGTATTGCTGTTGGCTCATCCTCAAGCCGGGAAGGCGTTGCTATTGGTACATCCGCGGGTTTCAGCGCAACCGGACGCGGTACAATCACTTCAGGCTGTGCCAAGAAAGAATTCGCATACCATAAAAATCCCCCCCCAATCGCCAGCATCAATCCAAGCAACAAAAATCCCAATACCAGTGGTGAAATGCGGGAATCCACCCGTACTGGCCCCCGGGCTTTTGCTGCCAGCAGTTTTGCGGCGGCTTGCTGGTTATCCGAAGTGGTTTTGTCCAACTGGCTTTGCGCAGTAGGCTTTTGGCCTGCATCTTTATTGTCGGGAGGAACATACTCTGGCTCACCAACGGGTGCCAACTCCAGCAAGAAATCTTCTATATCAGCCTTCTCCAGTTGCTGATCATTCTTGCCATGCTCGGCCTTTTGCAGCGCTTTAATTAACAGACTCATTGATCAGCTTCTGCAATTGTTGCGCAGGAAGATACTCCTTGTAACTACTCAGTTCATCACTCTCGAGACTGGCATTCTGAATCACCACCGGGCGCAGAAAAATCACCAGCTCAGTCTTGACATTGAAGTTACTTCGCGCAGTAAACAATTTTCCTAAAAGAGGCACTTTTGAAATGCCAGGGACATTATCAGTGGCCTGCTGGATATTATCCTGCATCAGACCACCTAAAACTGCCGTATCCCCACTACTCACTCGCAATACTGATTCCAGCTCACGTACCTGAATTTGGGGAATTCTGCTTACAATCGGAGGTGTCACCGCCGCCAGCTGGGGATTCGGATCATCCACATAACTCAATACCCGCGAAATCGTTGGCCTGACATTAATATTAACAAGGCCTGTCTCATTGATCTGGGGCGTTACACTCATGACAACACCGACTGGCACAGTATTGGGGGTTGTAGTAATGGACTGGAGATTATTCGCACCCAAGGCAGAACCTTGGGATATTTGTGATTGAATAGTGAAATAAACTAGATTATCGACCACCTTAAGCACTGCAGTCTGGTTATTCAGCACCATTAATTTGGGACTGGATAACACTTTGGTATTTCCAAACTGCTGCAACAAACGCAAACTTAAATTGATATCACTGGAAGAATAGCCGATGCTGAATGGCGCCCTGGTTCCCGCAGTACCGGCAATCCCGGCCGGAGCAAGCACGCTGGCCAAGCCCAAGGATTCATTCATGTTAAAACCGTTACCAATACGAGACCAGTCGATACCGGCCTGGTAAGTGTCATTAAGGGTCACTTCTACAATGGAGGCCTCTATCAATACCTGCCGCCGGGCACTAGTCATGACTTTATCAAGAAATTCCTGCACTTTCTCATGTTGTCGATTAGTGGCCCTTACACTCACAATGCCCGTTTCTGGGCTGGCAATGACAGTTGCGGCAAACAGAGTTTTGTATTCCGTCCGCGCCTGCTCGCGCTCCTCCACACCAGATCTGACCGAGGTCGGCGTCTCGGCGCCCTCAGCTCCGACCATTTGTGCCACATCAGGCGACTGAGCCGTATTACCGGCTCGCGTGATAATCACCTCTTTGTCAGTTTCAGCCAGAATATCTTTTAAATTCTGGATCAGCGTTTCCCAAAGATGATTTTTAGATTCGCTATTCACAGCCGTTCTTGAGCTGTTGGCCGCCCCTGTACCTGACGACGAAGAACCACTACTGGTCGAACCACCGCTTGCACCACCACCAGTTGTCGATGCACTGCGCCCTGTACTGGCAATCTCTGCCGCCGCACCGATAAAGCCCGTGGTATCCCGCGACATATTCACGTAGTCAACTTTGTAGCTGCGTAACACCGGCATATCAGGCGTAATGCTCAGTACACTGCCGTCCACCCTGTAGGTAAGGTCCACTTGCTTGGCAAGCCGCTCCAGAATGGCTTGCAGCGTTTGATCAACTGCATTCAAAGTCACTCGCCCCTGTATGGCAGGATGAATATCAATATTCAGTTTGCTTTCCCTTGCAAGGGCAAACAATATTTCCTTCACTGGAACATCATTGACTACCACGCTATAGGTCTGCTCCTTTGATCTGGCAATAGGGGGTGGCAGATAGCTAGCGCTCTTGACCGGTTTGGGGATGCTGGCTGGGCCAACTGCGGGAGGTGGCGATTCCGAGATATGCCCAGTGGAAGGAGACACGGTAGATTGATGAGCGCAACTTGCCAGACCAAGAAATGGCAGAATCAATATACTGGCAATTTTTTGCAGCTGACCGGGCAAAATACCCTCCCTTAATTCTCGTTATGATGATTTCAAGAGATTTATCCCACAATCTACATGCGATTGCAACAATAAGCTATTGATGTTGTTTTACTTCTTCTCTAATTCCAGCAATTGTCCGCAATTGGGGCGCAGTGGCCGCAGCTGCAGGTAGTGATTGCAGCGCCATGGCGGCATCCTGACGATTCGAATATGTGCCATATAAAATGGTAACGAAAGCTTTCTCGCCAACTTTAGTACGAATTGCATGAATATTATCCAGCTCCAGCGTGCTTGTCAGCTGACCCAATTGCTGATTGACGGTGTCTTCATCATCGCTCCGGACCAACTGGATGGTCACATTGCCTTCAGCCTGCTGTTCCAGCCAGCCGGTACTATCCTCCAACCGGTTTTGGAGCAAGGTATTGCCCTGTTCATCAGGCGTGGGGGTTCGTGATTCGTCTACCAACCCTGGTTCGGCCAGAGGGACAATTGACGGATTGCCGGTTGCCACCTGTAGATCATCACCCTGTTGCTGAAATAACCATAAGCCGGCAAAACCACCTGTCAGCAGCAGGACAATGGACATGCCGATAAATAATCTTCGCAGCCCGCGCTCACTCGCAGGTAACTCTGCTGCAAACTCGCTATCCCTGATAGCTGCTTGCACATGTTTATGATCAACCTGGTACACATTTCCTGCAAATGCTGATAACAACGCCTTGTCTGCCAGAATATTGACTCGACGCACCAATCCTTGAGCGGTGCGGGCAAGCAAGCGTATAGCGGACTTGGTGAACAATGGCGGGCCAAAATAACCGGCAGCCCTCAAGCGGAAAATCAAATATTCTGCAATTTCGTTTTCCCGCAGCGGACCAAGATAAAAACTGTGAGTGATGCGCTCCTTGAGTTGGCGGATCTGTCGCTGGTCAAGGTTCTCATCCAGCTCCGGCTGACCGAACAACACAATCTGCAGCAATTTATCGTGACGCGTTTCCAGATTGGTCAGCAAGCGAATTTCCTCAAGCGTTGCCAGAGGCATGCCCTGCGCCTCTTCTACAAACACCACCACATGCTGGCCAGCCTCATGTTTTTCCAGCAAATAGCGCTGCAACTGCTGCATGACCTGAAGGCGCTCCGCATTTGCAGGAAGCTCCAGCTGCAATTCCAGCGCTATTGCGTACACCACGTCTTCAGGGGCCATGCTGGGATTGGCCAGATAAACGCTTTCCACCTGGGCCGGCAACATTGTTTGCAACATGCGGCACAACATAGTCTTGCCGCTGCCCACTTCGCCCACCACCTTGACGATGCCCTCGCCGCTGGTGATGGCATACAGCAGCGCTTCAAGCACAGCACCACGGTTTCCTCCTGAAAAGAAGAAGTCCGTGTTCGGTGTGATCTTGAATGGCGGCTCTTTCAAGCCAAAATGGGCGTAATACACTATTCGCCTTTGAAATCCTGCTGCAATTGGATGCGGCTATACAAGGTGGTGCGGTTGATCCCCAGCAACTTGGCAGCTTGGCTCAGGTTGCCGTGTGTAATCTTCATAGCAGCATCTACATAGGCACGCTCCCAAGCCTTCAATACCTGGTCCAGGTTGACGTTGGCCTGCATCTGCAAATGTTTGTATGCCTGATTGGCCATGGAAGCATCATCCGTTGCCGGCGATGCCTCTACTATATTGTTCGTAATGCCAGCATGCATGAGATCGAGTTCAGCAGCCAGCTGCACATCCGTTACCAAGCGGCCGGAGTATTTGGCAATCAGGCGAATGATGATATTGCGCAACTCGCGGACATTGCCCGGAAAGTGGTAACCCAACCAGCGTTGCTTCGCCTTATCGTCGAACGCAAACGGTTTTTGTGCCGTTTCACGTGAATAGAAATTGTTGAAATGCTCAAGCAGGAGATAACGATCCTCTTCAAGGTCCCGTAATGGCGGTACACGCACTGAAAAGACGCTGAGCCGATGATAAAGATCAATGCGGAAATGCCCGGCCCGTACTTCCTCGCGCAAATCACGATTGGTTGCTGCGACAATTCGTGCACGGCTGCGTCTAGTCTGTGTTTCCCCGATGCGCTGGTATTCACCATTTTCCAGCACACGCAATAGTTTTGCCTGCAGCTCCAACGGCAATTCGCCAATCTCATCCAGGAATAATGTGCCTTCACCAGCATCTTCAAAATAGCCGGTATGCGCATTGGCAGCCCCGGTAAATGAACCTTTACCGTGACCGAAAAGTATTGACTCTGCCAATGTGGGGGAAATTGCAGCACAGTTAACTGACAAATAAGGCTGCTGGGAACGCCGGCTTAAACGGTGCAGGCAATTCGCCACCAACTCCTTGCCACTGCCGGACTCGCCCTCGATCAGCACGGGAAAGGGCGCATCGGCAAATTGCATGATCTGCGTCCGCAATGTTTGCATGGGCAAACTATCACCGAGCAGACCGCAACCATCCTGGGCATTGAGCTCCTCGCCCAATTCTGCATCCTGCAATTTCAATGCATTCTGCAGCAGCTCCCGCAAGCGCTCGACATTGCAAGGCTTGGGAATGAAGTCCACAGCTCCCAATGCCAATGCATGCTTGACATTGACCTCTTCGTTTTGACCAGAAAGCACCAGAATCTTCATGGTAGGTGCATGTGCCAGCAACTCGCCAATGACCTTGAAACCTTCATCTGGCTTATGTGGCACAGGAGGCAAGCCAAGATCGACCAACGCCAATGACGGTGGCTCTTCCAACTGGCGCAACAAACTCTTGGCCTGGGCACGGGATTCAGCGACATAAACTTCGAAATCCTTGCCAAGCAGAAAATGCAAGGTATCAGTGATCAGCGGATCATCATCAATAATGATTAATGCAGGGCGGTGTTCAGCCATCAAGGCGGCCTTCATGAAAAGTTCTGGACGGTGGAAGTATTGATTTCATGGCGCTACTATAAGCACATCACCCCAATCATACAAGGCAAGGGCCCTGAGATGAAAGGCATATGAAAAATTAAGAAGCCCAATGCCGTTTAGTGGATAATTATCCCCATCATTATCCCGGAGTTAGCCATGTCTCTAGACGAAAATTCCATTAACGCAATCAACGACTATTTTCCATCCATTGCCCAGATAGCACTGGACCATACCTATGAAACGGTAACCGAAGACACAACATTTGCCGAGTTTATGGAGTCGCTTATTGATAGGATCAACCAATATTCGGCAGAACATGTTGCCACCGAAGTACTGTCTTTTTCATCCAGAAAGATCGAATCCATCAACGATGGTACAGGCATCACCGTGGATGATGTACAAGGCTTTATTGATAATGATGGAGATGATGAAGAGGGCGATGAATATTAAAGCTTAAATATAGTCTCTAGCCTGAGGCTTTTTGCATATACACAATAGGCTGGATAACAGTGACACGCATCACGGCCAACCAATGCAGTTAGCGTTTGTAAACTTCTGGGTAAGATACTACAGAGAATTAATGGTTGTGATTGCTGATCTAAGCATTTCTCGATAGCCTCGACAGGTGGTGCACCAAGCCAAACATATCAGCAAATTCAATTGCGGGCAAAGGTCGGGAGAATAAATATCCCTGGCCTTCGGAGCAGCCAATTTCAAGCAATGCCATTTGCTGCTCAGCAGTTTCAATCCCTTCTGCAATTGTTTCCAGCGAATATGCGTTTGCCATATCAATCACTGCGTTGATAACAGTTTTGTCCTGTTGAGATTCAAGCATGCCCTGGACAAAGGAACGATCAATCTTGATACGGCTTAGAGGATATTGCTTGAGCAGGCTCAGGGATGCGTATCCTGTGCCAAAATCATCAAAAGCCACTCCGACACCAGCCTCCCGCAAACGTCGTAGGGATTCGAGTGCCACCTCATCATGTTCAAGCACAATATTTTCTGTGATTTCCAATTCCAGTGCAGATGGCGGCAATCCATGCCGCTCAAGCACAGAGATGACTTTCGCAGCCAGGTCATCCACCCGGAACTGTGCCCCGAACAGGTTGACCCCCATCCTAAAATCTCTCAGCCCGTACCTTCTCCATTGCGCAACCTGGGCACAAGCCTGATCCAGCACCCAGTCCCCCACTGTTGCAGCCAAGGGGCCATTTTCCAATGCTGGCAGGAAAGCAGCTGGTGATAGCAGCCCGCGTTCCGGATGCCGCCAACGGATGAGTGCCTCGGCACCTGCCAGTGAACCATCGGACAATCGGATTTGTGGCTGGTAGAAAAGCACAAGCTCGCCTTCATGTACTGCACGATGCAACTCCAAACCATAGAGATGGCGCGCCACTGCTTCCATGCGGAGCGCTGGTACAAATACAAAGGATTGTGCTCCGCCCAGTCGCTTGGCATGGAACAAGGCCAGGTCTGCATTCCCGATCAATTCCAGGGCTTCTTGTGCATGTTGAGGTGATATCGCCACACCGCAACTAGCTGTGATACGAATCTCGTGGTGGTCAATCACGATGGACTTGGCAAGACTATTAATCAAGGTTTGTGCAATGGACTGTGCTTGGACAAGATCATCCATGGGATGGACTAACAATGCGAACTCATCGCCTCCAATCCTTGCTGCCAATCCCGATTTGCCAATCCCCTCCTCCAGTCTATGCGCTACTTCACGCAGAATACTGTCTCCTACCGCATGTCCTAGCGTGTCATTAACATCCTTGAATCCATCAAGATCCAGCATCAACACAGCGATAGGCCTGGCAGCTACTAAGGCATGTTCCACTTCGCGATAAAAGCATCCCCGATTTGCCAGGCCGGTGAGTAAGTCTGTAGTAGCTAACCGATGAAGCTCTTCTTCTTCGCGTTTTTTTGCTGTGATGTCATGCAAATGTGCATTGAAAATGAGTTGTCCATGTTCTTGCCAACAGAAGAGTGAAAGTCCCAGCTCAAACTCAGTCCCATCCTTGCGGAGGCCATAAGCGGTTTCGGGCATGGATATGCCATCAAATGTGCCTGTGGTAACCGCCTGCGATACCAATTGATGGAACATGTGATGCTCGCGCTCTGGGATCAGTTGATCAATAAATAAACCTTCACCTTCATCAAGACGGTAACCATGTAATGTTGCCGCCGCCTGATTCCAAGCTATGATTTTGAGATGGGCATCAAACCAGACAACCGCAGTGGGTGAATTGCGTGCAAACTCCTCGAACGGGCGGCGGGATTGTTCGGTTGAAATTTCCAGGCGACGCAATTCCAAGCGATCTACCGCCATTTTGGCAAGTTCGCGTAAACGCTCGCAATCTTCGTCGGAAAACTCTCTGGGTTGCCCGTCAATGACACACAAGGCCCCTAGGGCATACCCATCGGGCGAAGTTAATGGGACACCTGCATAAAACCGTAAGTTGGCAGGCCCAATCACCAATGGGTTATCGTGAAACCGTTCATCCAGATGGGAATCGGGCACCACCATCACATCGGTTTGGTTAATGGCATGGGCACAGAAGGAAACATCCCGTCCCATATCCACAGTGCCCACGCCGACACTGGCAGCAAAGAACACATGATCACTGCCAATCATGTTGATCGCCGCTACTGGCATATCGAACATGCGAGCCGCAATTTGCACCACTGGCTCAAGCGCAGGAAGTGGCCTGTCTTGTCCTAATCCATACGCAGCCAATGCTTGTAAACGTTCATTTTCATCCGGCGGGATCATGGGACATTTCATTAGAAATTTCCTATAAGCAGCATGAGGGAGACGAAGTCATTAACTAAATATAATTTTAGGTCACCATCATAAGATGGAAATTTATACCAGACAATGGTAGCTGCCATCGTCCATGCGCTTCACTACCCTCCCTATATACGGTATAAGAACCAAGCGCTCCACGCCTCTTAAGGTGATATCTCAGGTTGATATTTAATCAGCAGCTCTAAGAGCCATACTTTGCTTTAATTGGGAATGTACGACTTAATGGAGGTTGATTAACCCCGTTGGACACAGGCTTGTAGCTTACCCGCTATCTTGCAAAATGTTGCCATAATTCTCCCAAAGGACAGAATCAGGACAAATGCAATGATTTAAATATTCAGTCACAAAAAACGACTCAATAAAATCTATATATAAATAAAGGGAAGTAAGATGGGGTGGCTGATGGGGCTCGAACCCACGACAACTGGAATCACAATCCAGGGCTCTACCAACTGAGCTACAGCCACCATTGAAACTGGGAAACCAGTAAAATGGCCTGCCCGACAGGAATCGAACCTGTAACCCCCAGCTTAGAAGGCTGGTGCTCTATCCGATTGAGCTACGGGCAGATTGTCGGGCAATCTAGACATTTAAAAAACTGGTCGGGGTGGAGAGATTCGAACTCCCGACATCCTGCTCCCAAAGCAGGCGCGCTACCAGGCTACGCTACACCCCGAGGGCGAGAAATATAGCGCATCCTAGGGGGAAGGTCAAACTGATTCTGCTAAAATGGCGCATTATTTTCAAAAAAATTGCTATGACTGCCCAAATCATCAATGGAAAAGCTGTCGCTGAAATAACGCTAAGCGAGACAAAATCATTAATAGACAATCGCTTGGCCTCTGGCTTGCGCGCGCCAACGCTGGCAGTCATTCTGGTCGGTGCCGATCCGGCCTCTGCCATCTATGTCCGCAACAAAAAACTGGCATGTGAAAAAACTGGTGTGCGATCCATTTCTTACGACCTGCCTGCCACTATCACTGAAGCCGATCTTTTGAGCCTGATCTCGCAACTCAACGATGACGATGAAGTGGATGGCATTCTTGTGCAGTCACCGTTGCCTGCTCATATAGAAGAAAAGAAGGTCATAGAAACCATCAGTGCCGCCAAGGATGTTGATGGCTTCCATCCATACAATATTGGCCGACTGGCCGTCCGGCAGCCCACTTTGCGCTCGTGCACCCCTTTTGGTGTAATTAAGCTACTGCAGTCCACCGGTATCAAGGTTCTTGGCATGGATGCGGTGGTTATTGGTGTATCCAACCATGTAGGCCGGCCCATGGCGCTGGAATTGCTGCTCGCAGGCTGTACCGTCACCAGCTGTCATCGGCACACAAAGGATCTGCGGGCCAATGTTGAGCGTGCTGACATCGTCGTGGCTGCTGCTGGCAAGGCAGGCCTGATCAAGGGTGAATGGATCAAGCCTGGCGCCATCGTGATAGACATCGGTATTACCCGGTTGGATGACGGCACAATCTGCGGTGATGTGGAGTTTGCTGTCGCCAAAGAACGGGCTGGCTGGATCACTCCTGTGCCTGGCGGCGTAGGCCCCATGACGGTAGCAACCCTGATGCAAAACACCCTGAAAGCACTAGAACTGCGGGAAACAGCTTCGCGCTAGATAATAAAACAAGCGGCTGCTACCAATGTGCCGCGATTTATTCTGGCTCTGGGCAACCAAGGCTTTTGCATCACTGAATTATTCAGTGTACACTTGCGCCTGCTTTATTTTTCTGTTAATCAAAAAAATTAACTTCAAGGCGCACATGGCTGAAGCAATTACACGACAATTTGTTCCTTACCAGCCCAAGGCTGGTGAGGAATACATGAATGAAAAGCAACTCAATCATTTCCGGAAGATTTTGAACGACTGGAAAGCAGAGCTTAGTCATGATATTGACCGCACGGTTCACACCATGCAGGACGAAGTGACCATGTTTGCTGACCCGAATGACCGGGCCAGCCAGGAATCCGACATGGCGCTTGAACTGCGCAACCGTGACCGCGAACGCAAGCTGATCAAGAAGATTGACGAAACCCTGTCCAAGATTGATGCAGGCGACTACGGATATTGCAATGGTTGTGGCATAGAAATTGGCCTTAAACGACTAGAAGCCCGTCCAACAGCAACGCTATGCATAGATTGCAAAACTCTGGATGAAATCCGCGAGAAGCAAGTCGCCAAGTAAGCTTCTCAACTCCTTGAACCAATCCTCCTTTAGGCATTGGTCGTCTCTAGCTTAGCCAAAAATTTGATTACAGCTAGCACCTGTTCATAGGTTTGGATTGGATGAAATAAAAAAAGGCCGGATATACTATCCGGCCTTTTTGTTTATAGCTTTATAAGCTTAATCATGCATCCTGCTGTTCTGAAGCTGCTGGCTCTTCAGATTTTTCTTCCGCGGAAGGCTGTTCAAGCAGCGCCTTGGCGCTCAAGCGAACACGACCCTTGTCGTCCACTTCCAGCACCTTAACCTTGACTACTTGACCTTCCTTGAGGAAATCACTCACAGCATTGACACGCTGATGAGCAATTTGAGAGATATGCAGCAAACCATCCTTGCCTGGCAACAATGTGACAATCGCGCCAAAATCGAGCAACTTGATAACAGTACCTTCGTATACCTGGCCCACTTCAACTTCAACAGTGATCGCCTCAATACGCTTCTTGGCCTCTTCACCGGCTTCAGCGCTGGTGCAACCAATCTTGATAGTGCCATCTTCTTCGATATCGATGGTCGTACCGGTTTCTTCTGTCAAGGCACGAATCACTGCGCCGCCCTTGCCGATTACGTCACGAATCTTCTCGGGATTGATCTTCATGGTGATGATACGTGGAGCAAATGCGGACAGCTCCTGGCGAGTCTCGCCCATGGCTTCCTTCATCAGGCCCAGGATATGCAAACGCCCTTCCTTGGCTTGTGACAAGGCTACTTGCATGATTTCTGCAGTAATACCGGTAATCTTGATATCCATTTGCAGGGCAGTAATACCACTCTCAGTACCCGCTACCTTGAAGTCCATGTCGCCTAGGTGATCTTCGTCGCCCAAGATATCAGTCAAAACAGCAACGCGGTTGCCTTCCTTGATCAGGCCCATGGCAATACCCGCCACATGTGCCTTGACTGGCACGCCTGCATCCATCAGGGACAAACAGCCGCCACAGACAGAAGCCATGGAGCTGGAGCCGTTGGATTCGGTAATTTCCGACACGACACGGATGGTATAACCGAACTCTTCCTGGCTAGGCAATACAGCCAGTAAAGCACGCTTGGCCAAACGGCCATGACCGATTTCACGGCGCTTTGGCGTACCGACACGGCCAGTCTCACCAGTTGCATAGGGAGGCATGTTGTAATGCAGCATGAAGCGGTCAGTATATTCACCTTGCAGCGCATCAATGATCTGCTCATCACGGCCGGTGCCCAGAGTCGCCACTACCAGCGCTTGCGTTTCACCGCGGGTAAACAATGCAGAACCGTGAGTACGTGGCAGCACGCCGGTACGGATGCTGATAGGACGCACAGTACGGGTATCACGGCCATCGATACGAGGCTCGCCATTCAGGATCTGGGTGCGTACAACCTTGGCTTCCAGGTTGTGGAGAATATTCTTGATTTCACCGGCTTCAGCACTGGAAGTTTCCTCAGTGACCAATTCAGCCAGCACACGGCTCTTCACCTCATCCAGCTTGGCAGAACGCGCGCCCTTGGACTTGATCTGGTAGGCCGCATTGATATCATCACCAGCAGCAGCTGTTACCTTTTCGATCAAGGCAGTATTTTCTTCAGGCGGGGTCCAATCCCATGGTTCATTACCCACTTCTGCAGCCAACTCATTGATGGCATTAATAACAGCCTGCATTTGCTCATGACCATAGACTACAGAACCCAGCATGACATCTTCTGGCAGCTCCTTGGCTTCAGATTCCACCATGAGCACAGCACTGCTGGTAGCAGCCACCACCAGATCCAGCTCGGTTTCTTTCAGCTGGCTAGCGGTAGGGTTGAGTACATACTCACCGCCGATATAGCCTACACGTGCAGCGCCGATCGGGCCATAGAATGGAATACCGGAAACAGCCAACGCGGCAGAAGCACCAATAATCGCTGGGATATCGGAATCGATTTCGCTATCTGATGACATTACAGTAGCAACGATCTGCACTTCATTCAGGAAAGCTTCTGGGAACAGGGGGCGCAACGGACGGTCGATCAGGCGGGAAGTCAGCGTTTCCTTTTCGGAAGGGCGACCTTCACGCTTGAAGAAACCGCCTGGAATCTTGCCAGCCGCATAAGTACGCTCTTGATAATCCACGGTCAGTGGGAAAAAGTCTTGACCAGCCTTGACTTCACGCTTGCCAACCACAGTCACCAGCACTACGGTATCACCGTAGCTAACCATTACAGCACCATCAGCCTGGCGGGCAATCTCACCAGTCTCAAGGGTCAGCTCATGCTGACCGTAGGCAATCGTTTTTTTAATTGCTTTCACGATAATTGTCCTTTAGATAAAAAAATAAGCCGATAAGCATTGCGTTCCCGCTTTGCTTTCGGCTTATCCTATGAATTCACAAGTGCGCGATGATTACTTACGCAGACCCAAGCGTTCGATCAATGTACGATAGCGATCGGCATTCTTGCGCTTAAGGTAGTCCAGCAGCTTGCGGCGCTGACTTACCAGCTTCAACAGACCACGACGGGAATGGTGATCTTTGGCATTGCTTTTGAAATGCTCGGTTAAATAGGTAATGCGAGCACTAAGAAGTGCAACTTGAACTTCTGGGCTACCTGTATCGTTTGGAGCTTGTTGGAAATCAGCAACAATCTTTGCTGTTTCTTGAACTGTAATTGCCATAACTTAAATCCTGTGTTGTGAGATGTGTTTTGCGTCAATGCAAATGCAGGTTACATCAAGCCCGCTAGAGCATTCATTTACAATTAACTTTTAATTATAACCCCATTTAAGTATAAGTTCAATAAACCAGTATTGACATACTCTGTAGCTGCTGAAAAGCCAATGGTGAATAGCCAGGAATCACTCAAGCAAATTTTTCAATTGATATTACTGACCCGCCTGACGAAGCAAACGCTTGGGAGCAATAGAGCCGCGGGGAGTTTGTTCGCCAATGCCCAGGAAAACGCCCTGTGCAGAGTAAAGCCTGAACAATCCTTCGATCCTTAACCCGGGCTTCCACACTTCCTGGCCGCGCAATAAATAAAAAGTGCTATCGGCATCAATGGTGACTTGGGGTAAATCCTCGATTGCAGCATCCGCCCCCAGCAGGGTTACGTCGCGCTGCTCCAGCGACATCTGATCGAGTTGCTCGATCGTCACCGCATCCTGCAGATTGAAGTGGGCCGTCGTCAGGCGCCGCAAACCACCAAGATGGGCGCCACAACCCAGCAATTTGCCAATGTCTTCTGCCAGCGTCCGTATGTAAGTGCCTTTGCTGCATGACACCACCATCTCAAACTGCTTGCCGTCAAACCGCTCGAGCGTAATGTCATGTATGGTAACCGGCCTAGGCTCCCGGACAATTTCCACGCCTTCCCGGGCATATTCATAAAGCGCTTTGCCGCCATGCTTCAAGGCAGAATACATGGGTGGAACCTGCAAGATATCGCCTAACATCTTTTTCAGTGCTGCTTCCAACTCGGCTGGCGTCGTAGTGACCGGCAATCGCTCCAGCACCTCGCCCTCGGCATCGCCTGTCGTTGTCGTGCTGCCCAAGGTCACCAATGCCCGGTAGCTTTTGTCAGCATCCAATAAAAAATGGGAAAATTTGGTGGCTTCGCCCAGGCAGATGGGCAACAGGCCGCTTGCCAACGGGTCAAGGCTGCCGGTATGGCCGGCCTTGGCCGCCTGGTAAAGCCGCTTGACTATCTGCAATGCCTGGTTGGAGGAAATGCCGAGCGGCTTGTCCAGCAGCAGCACGCCGTCTATATTGCGCTTGACCCGTCTGAATTGCACAGCGTAACCGTTTTGCTCAGGCAGACTCGTCGTCTTGATCAGGTGCGGAGGGCGGCAGTACCTCGTCGATCAGCTTGGCAATGTGCATGCCGCGATCAATCGAGGCATCATAGACAAAATGCAATTGCGGCACTGTGCGCAGCAACAAGCGCTTTGCCAGCTGGCTACGCAGGAAACCTGCTGTCTTCTCCAGCCCTTTCTGCAACTCTACGCTTCCAGCCGCAGCCGTGTAATAGACCTTCGCATGTGCCATGTCACCACTGACCTCGACTTCCGTCACTGTTACCATGCCAACGCGCGGATCTTTCACTTCAAATTGGAGCAGATCAGCGAGCTCACGCTGAATCTGCTCTGCCACCCGATCGCTTCTGGAGAATTCCTTGGCCATACGCTTAGAGTGTTCTCGCTACTTCAACCACTTCGAATACCTCGAGGATATCGCCGACTTCGATTTCATTGTAGTTCTTCAGGGACAAGCCGCATTCAAAGTTGGACTTAACCTCCTTGACGTCATCCTTGAAGCGCTTGAGCGAATCCAGATCACCGGTATGGATGACCACATTGTCACGAAGCAGGCGGACCTTGGAGTTACGGCGGATGACACCATCCTGCACATAGCAACCGGCCACTGCACCAACGCGGGAAATACGGAAGACTTCGCGGATTTCCACGGTGCCAATCACGTTTTCCTTCTGTTCTGGTGACAACATGCCGCCCAATGCCGCCTTCACTTCATCCACAGCCTCATAGATGATGGTGTAGTAGCGCACATCAACGCCGGAGCTTTCAATCAGCTTGCGCGCACCTGCATCGGCACGCACGTTGAAACCAATGATCACGGTCTTGGATGCTGCAGCCAAGTTGACGTCAGATTCGGTAATCGCTCCCACACCGGTGTGGATGATGTTGACCTTGACTTCATCGGTGGACAATTTCTGCAAAGAAGTCGCCAAAGCTTCGTAAGAACCTTGCACGTCGGACTTGATGATCAACGGCAGTACCTTGACTTCGCCCTCGCCCATCTGCTCGAACATGTTCTCAAGCTTAGCAGCTTGCTGTCTCGCCAGCTTCACATCCCGGAACTTGCCCTGACGGAACAAGGCAATTTCGCGCGCCTTGCGCTCATCATTCAGCACAATGACTTCTTCACCAGAGTTAGGCACATCGGACAGTCCCAGGATTTCTACCGGGATGGATGGGCCAGCCTCTTTCACGTCGTTGCCACTTTCATCCAGCATGGCACGTACACGTCCATAAGCGCTGCCAGCCAGTATCATGTCACCACGCTTGAGCGTACCGGATTGCACCAGAATGGTTGATACCGGGCCACGGCCCTTGTCCAGACGGCCTTCAATCACCAAGCCCTTGGCTGGGGTATTCTTGGGCGCCTTCAGTTCAAGTACTTCCGCTTGCAGCAACACAGCTTCCAGCAAGTTGTCGATACCGAGTCCTGTTTTGGCCGAGACTTCGACAAACATGGTGTCGCCACCCCAATCTTCAGGCACGACTTCATGCGTCACCAGTTCCTGTTTGACACGCTCGGGGCTGGCTTCAGGTTTATCAATCTTGTTAACAGCCACCACCAGTGGCACACCTGCCGCCTTGGCGTGATGCACGGCTTCAATGGTTTGCGGCATGACACCGTCATCAGCTGCTACTACCAGAATCACTACATCAGTCGCTTTGGCACCGCGGGCGCGCATTGCAGTAAATGCCTCGTGACCCGGTGTATCCAGAAAAGTCACCATGCCACGCGGTGTTTCCACATGGTAAGCACCAATGTGCTGTGTAATGCCGCCTGCTTCACCAGAGGCCACACGACTACGACGAATGTAATCCAGCAAGGATGTTTTACCGTGATCAACGTGACCCATCACCGTAACAACTGGTGGGCGTGCTTCCTGTATGGCTTCCGCATACTCTTCATCATCCAGGAAAGTTTCCGGATCATTGGAGGCAGCTGCCTTCGCATTGTGTCCCATTTCCTCCACGATGATGATCGCAGTTTCCTGGTCCAATACTTGGTTGATCGTCACCATCATTCCCATTTTCATGAGTGCCTTGATCACCTCACTGGCCTTGACTGCCATCTTGTGGGCAAGATCACCAACGGAAATGGTTTCAGGAACCAGCACCTCATGCACTATAGGCTCAGTCGGCGCATTGAATGCATGCTGCTGATCACTACTGCTATTCTTTTGGGATTTGGACGACTTGCTCTTGTGCGCGCGCCATCCCTGGGCTCCGCCCGCATCACCGCGAGCCTTGACGCCACCACGTTTCTTGTTGTCGCTATCTGCCCATTCCTTGCCGCTCTTAACACCCTTCTTGGCACCCTTGTCGTCAGTCTTTGGCGCTTCCTTTGCCACAGGTTTATGTAAAGTTCCCTCAGACAGCTTGGTGCTTGCTGCCGCTGCGGCCGCACGTTTCGCCTCTTCTTCCTGTCTGCGCTTTGCAAGCTCCTGTTTTTTCCGCAGGTCTTCAGCCTGGATTGCAATCAACGCAGCGTGGCGCTTGGCTTCTTTTTCACGCAGCGCAAGCTCATCTGCACCAAAAATCTCTTTAGCGGTTAGCTTGGTACGAACCACGGGTTCTGCTGGCTTTTCAGAGACAGGCTCAGGAGCCACAACTGGCTCTTCCACCTTCACTTCAGGCACTTTTTCTTCTTCAATGGTGACTGGCTCAGCCTCAACAACCAACTCTACAGCTTCCGGCTCGACCTCAGGCTCTGCGACAACATCAACTACGGATCCCGTTGCTTGCTCAGCAGCGAGCGCAATTGAATCATCATGCTCATCAACCAGCACCTCAGCCAACGGCTCTTCTTCATTGATAGAGTCAACTGGAGAATCACGACGGACAAGGACACGCTTTTTACGCACCTCAACCTGGATGGTGCGCGCCTTGCCACTGCTATCTGACTTCTTAATTTCGGTTACCTGCTTGCGGGTAAGCGTAATTTTATTCTTGGGCGCCTGTCCACCATGCTCTTTACGCAAATATTCCAGCAAGGAAGTCTTATCCTGTTCCGTCAGGATGTCTTCGTATGCCAATTTATTCACGCCAGCACTTTTCAGTTGCTCCAGAAGCAGTTCAGCCGGCAGCCCTAATTCATTGGCAAACTGTGCTACGCTCGATTGTCCCATTCTGTTACTCCAGTCTCTTCTATTTGCACTATTTCACAGTGCATTTCTTCTTAGCTATGCTAAATTCACTTTGCATCAATCCACAGCTTAAGCAAACCATGGAGCACGCGCTGTCATAATCAACTGCTTGGCGCGCTCAACATCCATACCAGTCAGCTCGACAAGGTCATCTACTGCAAGATCCGCCAAATCATCCATGGTTGAAACACCTTTGGAAGCCAGATTACGAGCAGTAGCCTCATCCATGCCATCCATTGTCAACAGATCCTCTGAAGCTTCCTCAACCTTTTCTTCCTTGGCAATAGCTTCAGTGAGCAAGGCGGCACGTGCGCGCTTGCGCAGCTCATTGATGGTATCTTCATCAAACGCTTCGATTTCGCTCATTTCTGCCAATGGCACATAAGCAATCTCTTCAAGTGTGCTGAAACCCTCTTGGACCAATATTTCTGCAACCTCTTCATCCACATCCAGCTTGTCTACAAACAATTGCAGGATGCCGGTATGCTCTTCTTCATTTTTCTTCGCTGCTTCTTCTTCGGTCAGGATATTCAATGTCCAGCCGGTCAGCTCGGAAGCCAGACGTACATTCTGGCCACTGCGGCCAATCGCCTGAGCTAGCTGCTCTTCATCCACAATCACATCCATACTGTGCGCATCTTCGTCGACGACAATTCCTGACACTTCAGCAGGCGCCATAGCATTAATGACAAACTGCGCAGGCTCCATAGACCACAATACGATATCAACACGTTCACCGGCTAACTCGCCAGTCACAGCCTGTACACGTGATCCACGCATACCAACACAAGTACCAACTGGATCAAGGCGCTGGTCATTGGACTTCACTGCAATCTTCGACCGCAAGCCAGGATCGCGTGCGGCCGACCGAATCTCAAGCAAGCCCTCCTCGATTTCAGGCACTTCAAGTTCAAACAACTTGATCAGGAACTCTGGGGCTATACGCGAAAGAATCAATTGAGGGCCCCTTCCGCCACGCTCAATACGTGACAGATAGGCACGTACACGGTCACCTACCCGAAGGTTTTCCTTAGGAATCATCTGTTCACGCGGAAGGATAGACTCTATACGGCCAACTTCAATAATCGCATTACCTTTTTCCATACGCTTGATGACACCAGTCACCAAATGCTCTTTACGAGCGAGGAAATCGTCCAGAATTTGCTCACGCTCGGCTTCACGTACTTTTTGAAGTATCACCTGCTTGGCAGCTTGAGCACCAATACGACCAAATTCGACAGATTCCAAAGGCTCTTCGACATATTCACCTTCAGCCAAATCCTTGGCGCGTTCGTCGCCCAAGGCAATCTGCGCACCAGGATTTTCCAAGGCCTCTTCAGCTACAATCTGCCAACGACGGAAAGAATTATATTCACCATTTTCACGGTCTATCTCTACACGAACATCAGCATCTTCAGTGAAGCGCTTCTTGGTTGCAGAAGCTAATGCCAACTCCAGCGCCGTGAAAATGACGGATTTGGCCACATTTTTCTCGTGGGCCAATGCATCAACCAATAGTAATATTTCGCGACTCATTTCAATCTCCGCCAAAAAATTTGGTGCTTAGTACTCAGGGGATAACCGTGCTTTATCAATATTGGACAGTGCAATCCGCTGCTCCACACCATCGCACTCGATCACAAGGTTACCTTGGTCCAAGCCACGCAATATGCCTAAAAAATTCTTTCTGCCCTCAACAGGGATACGCACTTTCACTTGGGCACGTTCGCCCGCAAAACGTACATAATCAGTTTCTTTTTTCAAGATGCGATCAAGGCCTGGGGAAGACACCTCAAGTCGATCGTAATCAATATCATGTTCAACAGCCAACAGGTCACTCAGGTGATTGCTCACCAGTACGCAATCGTCAATATTGATGCCCTCAGGCTTGTCGATGAACAAGCGTATCAACTTTCCGCGATTAGACATCTCCATATCAACCAGTTCATAGCCCAGTTGAGCAAGAGATTTATCCAATAATGTGTATAAATCCTGCATATCAAACCCTAAACTACGGTTTTTACAAATAAAAAATGGGCTTAACGCCCATCCCAAAGAATCACATTATATCAATCCAAACGATGAATTGATAACACAAAAACAAAAGCCCTCGTATAGAGGGCCTTTGCATACGCTCAGAAGAGAATCTGAGCGTTAAATAAAAGCCTGGCGGTGACCTACTTTCGCATACGAGAAGTATACTATCATTGGCGCAGAATCGTTTCACGGCCCTGTTCGAGATGGGAAGGGGTGGTTCCAATTCGCTATGGCCGC
>NZ_JAJAVD010000002.1 GCF_020532705.1 Methylobacillus caricis | reverse complement strand
GGTAGTGATCGCAGCTGTCAGCGTGGTCTTGCCATGGTCAACATGACCAATTGTACCTACGTTTACGTGCGGCTTCGTCCGCTCAAATTTACCTTTTGCCATTTCCGTTTCCTTTAATAATAGTGCTTATTTCTTGTTAATGATGGCTTCAGCCACGTTTCTTGGCGCTTCAGCATAGTGCTTGAATTCCATGCTGTAGCTTGCACGGCCTTGCGACAGTGAGCGCACCACAGTGGAGTAGCCGAACATTTCGGCCAAAGGAACTTCAGCACGGATCACCTTGCCGCCTGCATTGTCTTCCATACCCTGGATCATGCCGCGACGTGAGGACAAGTCACCCATCACATCACCCATGTAATCTTCAGGAGTTTCAACTTCCACTGCCATCATAGGCTCAAGCAGAATTGGATCCGCCTTACGCATACCATCCTTGAATGCAATGGAAGCAGCCATCTTGAAGGCATTTTCATTGGAGTCAACATCATGGTAGGAACCGTCAAACAGGGTTACCTTGACATCAACAACCGGGAAACCAGCCAGGATACCTGCAGGAATAGTTTCCTTCAGACCCTTGTCAACCGCAGGGATAAATTCGCGAGGCACGGTACCACCCTTGATGGCATCCACAAACTCATAACCCTTACCGGCTTCGTTAGGCTCCATCTTGATCCATACGTGACCGTACTGACCCTTACCACCGGACTGCTTAACGAACTTGCCTTCAACCTCGACAGACTTCTTGATCGCTTCGCGATAGGCCACTTGAGGAGCACCAACATTGGCCTCAACGTTGAATTCTCGACGCATGCGATCAACCAGAATTTCCAGGTGCAATTCACCCATACCGGAAATAATCGTCTGGTTGGTTTCTTCATCAGTGCGCACGCGGAAAGACGGATCTTCCTGTGCCAGGCGGTTCAGAGCAATGCCCATCTTCTCCTGGTCAGCCTTGGTCTTTGGCTCAACAGCCACGTGAATTACAGGTTCAGGGAATATCATGCGTTCCAGAATAATCACATGATCAGGATCACACAAAGTATCACCGGTAGTTGCCTCTTTCAGGCCTACAGCAGCTGCGATATCGCCAGCACGCACTTCCTTGATTTCTTCACGCTGGTTAGCATGCATCTGCAGGATACGGCCAAGACGTTCCTTCTTCTCTTTGACAGAGTTGTAAACAGTGTCACCAGAATTGACAATACCGGAGTACACACGGAAGAAAATCAACTGTCCGACAAACGGATCAGTCATGATCTTGAATGCAAGCGCAGAGAACTTTTCAGCATCATCAGCCTTACGTTCAGCCTTGGTGCCATTTTCCAACTCACCAATCACAGGTGGAATATCCACAGGCGACGGCAGAAAGTCGATTACCGCATCCAGCATACGCTGAACGCCCTTGTTCTTGAACGCAGTACCGCAAAGCATAGGCTGAATTTCGTTAGCGATCGTGCGATCACGCAGACCCTTAACAATTTCCTCTTCGCTCAACTCACCATTTTCAAGGTACTTATTCATCAGATCTTCGTCAGCTTCAGCAGCTGCTTCGACCATATTTTCACGCCACTTGTTACAAGTCTCAACCAAGTCAGCAGGAATCTCCTGATACTCAAACTTGGTACCTTGACTTGCTTCATCCCAGATAATCGCCTTCATCTTCAGAAGGTCAACTACACCAGTAAATGTATCTTCGGCACCGATTGGCACCACAACAGGAACAGGATTAGCCTTCAGGCGAGTCTTGAGCTGCTCATAAACCTTGAAGAAGTTCGCGCCGGTGCGATCCATCTTATTGATGAACGCCAGGCGTGGCACCTTGTACTTGTTTGCTTGACGCCACACGGTTTCGGATTGGGGCTGAACACCACCCACGGCACAGTAAACCATGCACGCACCATCCAGAACACGCATGGAACGCTCAACTTCAATAGTAAAGTCAACGTGCCCAGGGGTATCAATAATATTGATACGATGTTCAGGGTAGTTGCCGGCCATGCCTTTCCAGAAAGCAGTGGTGGCAGCGGAAGTAATGGTAATGCCGCGCTCTTGCTCCTGCTCCATCCAGTCCATGGTGGCTGCACCGTCATGCACTTCACCAATCTTGTGATTTACACCGGTATAAAAAAGAATACGCTCGGTTGTCGTTGTCTTACCAGCGTCAATATGCGCACTGATACCAATGTTACGGTAGCGATTAATAGGGGTTTTACGAGCCACAGCGATTACCTTTTACTTGCTTATCTAGTTAAATGGCTTAGAAACGGAAATGTGAGAATGCCTTATTGGCTTCTGCCATACGGTGCACTTCTTCACGCTTCTTCATGGCGGAGCCACGGCCTTCGGATGCTTCCACCAACTCAGCCGCCAAACGCAGACCCATGGACTTCTCACCACGCTTGCGGGCTGCATCACGCAACCAGCGCATAGCAAGAGCGTTACGACGGGCAGGACGCACCTCAACAGGCACTTGATAGTTTGCACCACCAACACGACGGCTCTTTACTTCAACTACAGGGCGAAGATTGCCGATAGCCAGAGTAAACACTTCCAGCGCGTCCTTGCCACTTTTCTGTGTAATTTGATCAAATGCACCGTACAGAATACGCTCTGCAACCGACTTCTTACCGCCGGTCATCAGCACATTAACGAACTTTGAAACTTCCTGGCTACCGAACTTAGGATCAGGCAGGATGTTACGCTTGGGAACTTCTCTACGTCTTGGCATGGCTTTCTCGATTCCTTAAACTTTGGGCCGCTGGTATTAAGCAGCCTTGGGGCGCTTAGCACCATACTTGGAGCGGGACTGCTTACGGTCTTTAACACCGGCAGTATCCAGACTACCGCGCACCATGTGGTAACGCACACCTGGCAAATCCTTTACACGACCACCACGCAGCAGCACAACAGAGTGCTCCTGCAAGTTGTGGCCTTCACCGCCGATATAGCTAATGACTTCATAGCCATTAGTCAAACGAACCTTGGCAACCTTACGCAACGCAGAGTTAGGCTTCTTAGGGGTTGTGGTGTAAACGCGAGTACATACACCACGCTTCTGTGGGCAGCTCTCAAGCGCTGGAACCTTGCTCTTGGTGACTACTTTTTGGCGCGGCTTGCGCACTAATTGATTGATGGTTGGCATAACCTTTAGCCTTTATATTTTAACCGCTAAAAATTACGGGATGGCAAAAGGCCATCCCGGAAAACTTAGCATTTTATTTAGCGTTCAATGTGTTGTCAAGCAACCTCAGGATTACCTGATATTTCCTCGACCTTCACTTCGTCAGCTTCCTCGATGATTGCAGGGGCAGAATCCACACCGGCGGCGTTACGCTTACGTGTTTCATGGTAAGCGAGACCAGTACCAGCAGGGATCAGACGGCCTACAATCACATTTTCCTTCAGACCGCGCAGTTCATCACGTTTGCCCAGGATTGCAGCTTCGGTAAGAACACGAGTAGTTTCCTGGAAGGACGCTGCAGAGATGAAGGAATCAGTAGACAGCGAAGCTTTGGTAATACCCAGCAACACATACTCGAAACTGGCTGGACGCTTGTCTTCTGCCAATACACGTTCATTTTCTGTCAGCACATCAGCACGTTCAACCTGCTCACCCAAGATGAAGTTGGTATCGCCGGCATCAGTGATACGAACACGACGCAGCATCTGACGTACGATGACTTCAATATGCTTGTCGTTGATCTTCACACCTTGCAGGCGGTAAACGTCCTGTACTTCATCAATGATGTAACGCGCCAATGCCTCGCGACCTTGCAACCTCAGGATATCCTGAGGATCTGCCGGACCGTCGACAATGCTTTCACCCTTGGTCACTACTTGACCATCATGCGCAGTCACGTGCTTATCCTTAGGAATCAGGAACTCGTTAGACACGCCATCCAGATCCGTGATGACCAGGCGCTGCTTGCCCTTGGTATCCTTACCAAAGGAAATAGTACCAGTGACCTCGGCCAGTAAGCCGGCATCCTTCGGAGAACGCGCTTCAAACAACTCGGCAACACGCGGCAAACCGCCGGTAATATCACGAGTCTTGGAAGATTCTTGCGGGATACGCGCCAACACTTCGCCCACGCCCACTTCCTGGCCATCCTTGACGGTAATAATACAACCCAGCTGGAATGTCACGTTAACCGGGGCTTCACCGCCAGCCACCTTGACTTCAGCGCCATTGGCATCCAGCAACTTGACCTGCGGACGCAGACCCTTGGATTGACCCGCACGTTGTTTGGGATCAATCACCACCAGGGAGGACAAGCCTGTTACTTCATCTACCTGTTTGGCAACGGTGACACCTTCTTCAACGTTCTCAAATTTAATGCGGCCAGCGTACTCGGTAATAATCGGGCGAGTATGCGGATCCCATGTTGCCAATGCCTGGCCAGCCTTCACTGTCTTACCATCGGTAATTTGCAGGGTCGCGCCATATGGCACCTTGTGACGCTCACGTTCGCGACCATTTTCATCCTGAATAATGGCTTCACCGTTACGTGAAATCACGACCTGCTCATTACGCACATTGGTGACGTAACGCATGGTGGAAGTGAAACGCACAATACCATTGGACTTGCTTTCAACCTGGCTGACAGAAGCAGCACGCGATACAGCACCACCAATGTGGAATGTGCGCATGGTCAGCTGTGTACCTGGCTCACCGATGGATTGCGCCGCAATCACACCAACAGCTTCACCCATGTTAATCAGGCGGCCACGGCCCAAGTCACGGCCATAGCACTTGGCACAAATACCATAACGTGTATCGCAGGTCAGGGCTGTACGCACCTTGACTTCATCAATGCCCAAGGCATCAATCTGCTCAACCTCATCCTCGGTCAGCAAGGTACCCGCAGGATAAACCACTTCCTGGGTTTCAGGATTAACCACATCCAATGCCGCAACGCGACCCAGGATACGATCATGCAATGGCTCAACCACTTCACCGCCCTTGACCAGGGCCTTGGTGAACAGTCCTTCTGTAGTACCGCAATCATGCTCGGTCACTACCAGATCCTGCGTCACATCCACCAGACGGCGAGTCAGGTAACCCGAGTTAGCAGTCTTCAACGCAGTATCAGCCAGACCCTTACGTGCACCGTGGGTGGAAATAAAGTATTGCAACACGTTCAGGCCATCACGGAAGTTCGCTGTAATCGGCGTCTCAATAATGGAGCCATCCGGTTTCGCCATCAAGCCTCGCATACCTGCCAATTGACGCACCTGAGCTGCGGAACCACGGGCACCAGAATCGGCCATCATATAAATCGCATTGAAGGATTCCTGCTTGATTACTTTGCCAGCTTCATCAACCGCGGCATTGCCATCGGCATCCAGAACGGTTTCTTCACGCAATTGTTTCATCATGGCATCAGCGACCTTGTCACCGGCACGACCCCAGATATCGACCACCTTGTTGTAGCGCTCGCCCTGAGTCACCAGACCGGAGACATACTGGTCTTCGATTTCCTTGACTTCGGCTTCGGCAGAAGCAATCAATTGCTCCTTCTCTGGCGGCACCAACATATCGTTGATACTGATGGAGATACCAGCGCGGGTAGCGTAGGTGTAACCGGTGTACATCAGCTTGTCGGCGAAGATCACGGTCTCGCGGATGCCAACACGGCGGAAGCTCGCATTGATCAGCCTTGAGATTTCCTTTTTCTTCAGCGCTTTGTCGATCACGCTGAATGGCAGACCTGGTGGCAGGATTTCAGATAGCAGGGCACGGCCCACGGTGGTTTCATAGCGAGTGATCTTCTCATGCTTCTGACCATCAAGATCCAGATCATACTCACGGATCCGGACAGTGATACGTGCATGCAGATCAATCAGGCCGCTATCGTAAACACGTTGTACTTCAGACACATTGGCAAAACGCATGCCTTCGCCACGCGCAGACTTCTTCTCGCGTGTCATGTAGTACAGACCCAGAACGATATCCTGAGAAGGTACGATGATAGGCTCGCCGTTGGCCGGAGACAGCACATTGTTGGATGCCAGCATCAGGGTACGGGCTTCCATTTGCGCTTCCAGACTCAATGGCACATGAACCGCCATTTGGTCACCGTCAAAGTCGGCGTTAAACGCAGCACAAACCAGTGGATGCAACTGTATCGCCTTGCCTTCAACCAGAGTTGGTTCAAACGCTTGGATACCCAGACGGTGCAAGGTTGGTGCGCGATTCAGCAATACCGGATGTTCGCGGATGACATCTTCAAGGATATCCCAGACTTCTGGCCCTTCCTCTTCAACCTTTTTCTTGGCAGCCTTGATGGTGGTAGCCAAACCCAGAACTTCCAGCTTGTGGAAGATGAACGGCTTGAACAGTTCCAGCGCCATCTTCTTGGGTAAACCACACTGGTGCAGCTTCAACTGAGGGCCAACCACGATTACGGAACGGCCAGAGTAGTCCACACGCTTACCAAGCAAGTTTTGACGGAAACGACCACCCTTACCCTTGATCATGTCAGCCAGGGACTTCAACGGACGCTTGTTGGCGCCAGTCATGACCTTGCCGCGACGGCCATTGTCCAGCAATGAATCAACCGCTTCCTGCAACATACGCTTTTCGTTACGTACGATGATTTCAGGCGCCTTCAGCTCCAACAGTCTCTTCAGACGGTTGTTACGGTTGATTACACGACGATACAAATCATTCAGATCAGAGGTGGCAAAACGGCCGCCATCCAAAGGTACCAATGGACGAAGTTCTGGAGGTAATACTGGCAATACTTCCAGAATCATCCATTCCGGCTTGATGCCGGACTTCTGGAAAGCTTCCAATACCTTCAGACGCTTGGCGATCTTCTTGATCTTGGCTTCAGAGCCGGTTTCACCCAGTTCGCGACGCAGCTTCTCAATCTCGGTGTGCACGTCCATTGTACGCAGCAATTCACGTACAGCTTCAGCACCCATCACGGCATTGAATTCATCACCATACTCTTCCACTTTGGCGAGATAATCATCTTCTGTCAGCAACTGAGCACGCGTGAGCGGCGTCATGCCTGGATCGATCACGATATATGCTTCGAAGTACAGCACACGCTCGATATCACGCAGGGCGATATCCAGCACCATACCCAGACGGCTAGGCAGCGACTTCAGGAACCAGATATGGGCAACTGGCGATGCCAGCTCAATATGCGCCATACGTTCACGGCGAACCTTGGACAGCGTGACTTCAACACCGCACTTCTCGCAGATAACGCCACGGTGCTTCAGGCGCTTGTACTTGCCGCACAAACACTCATAGTCCTTGATCGGGCCAAAAATCTTGGCGCAGAACAGGCCGTCACGCTCAGGCTTGAACGTACGATAGTTAATAGTCTCAGGCTTCTTGACCTCACCGTAAGACCAGGAGCGAATCTTCTCGGGAGATGCCAAGGCAATCTTGATGGCATCAAACTCTTCTTCCTGAGTGACCTGCTTGAATAAATCTAATAGAGCTTTCACGCGCGTTTCTCCTTAGTTGCGGTCAAGATCAATATCTATAGCGAGCGAGCGGATTTCCTTCACCAACACGTTGAAGGACTCTGGCATGCCAGCGTCAATCTTGTGCTCACCCTTGACGATGTTTTCATATACCTTGGTACGGCCAGATACGTCATCGGACTTGACCGTGAGCATTTCCTGCAAGGTATAGGATGCACCGTAGGCTTCCAGCGCCCAAACTTCCATTTCACCAAAACGCTGACCACCGAACTGGGCCTTACCGCCAAGTGGCTGCTGGGTAACCAGCGAGTAAGGTCCGGTAGAGCGGGCATGCATCTTGTCATCGACCAAGTGATGCAGTTTCAACACATGCATATAGCCAACAGTGACCGGACGCTCAAATGGCTCACCGGAGCGACCATCAAACAGCTTCACCTGGGTCTTGCCAGCTGCAAACTGCAGCTGTTGCGTACGTGCGTCATCATCAGGGAAGGCCAGATCCAGCATCGCACGGATATCCGTTTCTGCCGCACCGTCAAATACTGGCGTTGCAAATGGCACACCACTTTGCAGGTTCTTCGCCAACTCAAACACCTCGACATCAGTCAGCGACTTGATATCTTCACTCTTGCCGCTGGTATCGTTGTAGATCTGTTCCAGGAACTTGCGCAGTTCAGCCGCCTTGGCCTGCTGCTGCAACATCGCATTAATGCGGATACCGAGACCCTTGGCAGCCCAGCCTAAATGCACTTCCAGAATTTGACCGATATTCATACGTGAAGGCACACCCAGCGGGTTCAGCACGATATCCATTGGGGTACCGTCCGCCATATGCGGCATATCTTCAATTGGCACGATCTTGGAAACCACACCCTTGTTACCATGGCGACCGGCCATCTTGTCACCAGGCTGGATACGACGCTTGACGGCCAGATAAACCTTGACCATCTTCTGTACGCCAGGTGGTAATTCATCACCTTGAGTCAGCTTGCGCTTCTTCTCTTCGAACTTGCTATCGAACTCGATACGAGCTTGGGACAGGCTGTCGCGCAACTGTTCAAGCTGACGGGCAGCATCTTCATCACTTAGACGAATGTCAAACCAATCGTAACGCGCCAGACCCTCAAGATACTCAGCAGAAACGGTTTCGCCCTTCTTCAGCTTTTGCGGTCCGCCAGTAGCAACCTTGCCTTCAATCAGGCGGCGGATACGACCAAATGCATCGTCTTCCACGATACGCATCTGGTCAGCCAAATCCTGCTTGTAGTTGCCCAGTTGGTCGTCAATGATCTGTTGCGCACGTGCATCGCGCTCAATGCCTTCGCGAGTGAACACTTGCACATCAATCACGGTACCGGACATGCCGGAAGGCACACGCAAAGAAGTATCCTTAACGTCGGAAGCCTTTTCACCAAAAATTGCACGCAACAGTTTTTCTTCTGGCGTCAGCTGGGTTTCACCCTTAGGTGTTACCTTGCCAACCAGCACATCGCCAGCCTCGACTTCAGCACCGATATAGATAATGCCTGAATCATCCAGACGGCCCAGCATGCGCTCGGACAGGTTGGAGATATCACGGGTGATTTCTTCCGCACCCAGCTTGGTATCGCGGGCAACAACCGACAACTCTTCAATATGGATGGAGGTGTAACGGTCATCCGCTACCACGCGCTCCGATATAAGGATAGAGTCCTCAAAGTTGTAACCGTTCCATGGCATAAATGCCACGAGCATGTTTTGACCCAGCGCAAGTTCGCCCATGTCAGTGGATGCACCGTCGGCAATCACATCGCCACGCGCTAATACATCTCCGATATTCACCAGCGGACGCTGGTTGATATTGGTGTTCTGGTTGGAACGGGTGTACTTGATCAGGTTGTAGATATCCACACCAACTTCACCGGCGGCAGCTTCATCATCATGCACACGCACCACGATACGGCTGGAATCCACGTAATCCACAATACCGCCACGGCGCGCAGTAACAACAGTGCCTGAGTCAACAGCGACCGTACGTTCAATACCAGTGCCCACCACGGCCTTTTCAGCGCGCAGACATGGTACAGCCTGACGTTGCATGTTGGCACCCATCAAGGCACGGTTCGCATCGTCGTGCTCCAGGAACGGAATCAAGGATGCCGCAACAGATACGATTTGGCCTGGCGCCACGTCCATGTACTGAACGCGATCAGGCTGCGCCATGGTGAATTCGTTGTGGTATCGCGCAGAAATCAGCTCTTCCTTGAACTGCCCCTTGTCATCCAGCTCGGAATTCGCCTGGGCGATCATGTACTGGCTTTCCTCAATTGCGGAAAGGAAGTCGATGGTCGCACTTACCTTATTATCTTCAACACGACGATAAGGGGTTTCCAGGAAACCGTACTGATTGGTGCGGGAATACAGCGCCAACGAATTGATCAGACCAATGTTCGGACCTTCAGGCGTTTCAATCGGACAGACACGGCCATAGTGTGTGGAGTGAACGTCACGCACTTCAAAACCGGCACGTTCACGTGTCAGGCCGCCAGGGCCAAGGGCGGAAACACGACGCTTGTGCGTGATTTCAGACAATGGGTTGGTCTGGTCCATGAACTGTGACAATTGTGAAGAACCAAAGAACTCACGAATCGCACTGGAAACAGGCTTGGCGTTGATAAGGTCATGCGGCATCAGGTTGTCGGATTCCGCTTGGCTCAAACGTTCCTTGACCGCACGCTCAACACGCACCAGGCCAGCACGGAACTGGTTCTCAGCCAGTTCGCCTACGGAACGGATACGGCGGTTACCCAAGTGATCGATATCGTCGATTTCGCCGCGACCATTGCGCAACTCAATCAGTACCGCGATCACAGCCAGGATGTCGTCATTGGCCAGTATCCCGGCACCTTCAGCACCTTGAGGACCAACCTTCTCATAGAAGCGACGCAACCATGCGGCTGTACGCTCTTCAATTTTCTCAGGGAAGGCACGGCGATTGAACTTCATGCGACCAACAGCTGACAGATCATAACGGTCTTCATTGAAGAACAGGCCTTCGAACAATGCCTGTACCGCATCTTCGGTCGGTGGTTCACCAGGACGCATCATGCGATAGATCGCTACACGTGCGCTGTACTCATCCTGGATTTCATCAATACGCAATGTTTGAGAAATATAGTCGCCATGATCGAGATCATTTGCGTATAAAGTCGTGATTTTAGTAACTTCGGCTTCACGCAACTTCTCAAGCACTGACTCAGTGATTTCATCATTGGCGTTCGCCACCACTTCACCAGTGGATTTGTCAACGACGGCCGCAGACAGGGAACGCCCAAGCAGGAATTCTTCTGGCACCGTGATCTTGCTGATCCCGGCTTTTTCCATTTCACGGATATGCTTGACAGTAATGCGCTTATCCTTGGCAACAATGGCATTGCCATCCTTGTCCAGGATATCGAATTTTGCAATTTCACCACGCAGACGCTCAGGCACCAGTTCAAACTGGATACCCTTCTTCGCAATATGGAAGGTGTCAAAATCGTAGAATGTTTCCAAGATTTGCTCTGGTGAATAACCAAGCGCCTTGAGCAAAATGGTAACTGGCATCTTGCGGCGGCGGTCAACACGGAAATACAGGTAATCCTTGGGATCAAACTCAAAATCCAACCAAGAACCACGGTAAGGGATGATACGTGCAGAGAACAACAGCTTGCCCGAACTGTGTGTCTTGCCCCTGTCATGCTCAAAGAATACACCAGGACTACGGTGCAACTGGGAAACAATGACACGCTCAGTACCGTTGATCACGAAAGAGCCGTTTTCAGTCATCAAGGGCAGTTCGCCCATGTAGACTTCCTGCTCTTTCACTTCCTTGACAGTAGGCTTGGAAGCCTCTTTGTCCATAATGGTCAGGCGAACCTTGACGCGCAGTGGAGCCGCGTAAGTGAGGCCGCGCTGCTGACACTCCTTGACATCAAATGGCTCTTGACCAAGGTTGTAGCTGACAAAATCCAGTCGCGCATTGCCGGAATGGCTGACGATAGGAAAGACCGAACTGAACGCTGCTTGCAGACCTGCGTCTGTGCGCTTGTCAGCATGAACATCGGCTTGTAAAAAGGCCGCGTAGGACTCCAATTGCATAGCAAGCAGGTAGGGAACTTCCTGCACACTTTCACGTTTGGCAAAACTTTTACGCAGACGTTTCTTTTCGGTAAAGGAATAGCTCATAGCATCTCCTGAGGATAGAGGGCAGAAGACAGCAGACCAAAAGGACTGCTGTCTTCTAACTTCTTAAAATGGTGAAGGCTGACAGTTTCCTGTCAGCCCAAACACCATGTTTACAGCGGTATTACTTAACTTCAACCTTAGCGCCAGCTTCTTCCAGCTTCTTAGCAGCAGCTTCAGCATCAGCCTTGGAAACGCCTTCCTTAACAGCCTTAGGAGCAGCGTCAACCAGGTCCTTAGCTTCCTTCAGACCGAGGGAAGTCAGTTCACGAACAGCCTTAATAACGTTTACCTTGTTATCGCCAGCGGAAGTCAGAACTACGTCGAACTCTGTCTTCTCAGCAGCGGCTGCACCAGCGTCGCCACCAGCTGCGGGAGCAGCTACTGCAACAGCAGCTGCAGCTGCGGATACGCCAAACTTTTCTTCCAGGTCCTTGATCAGTTCGGACAGTTCCAGAACTGTCAGGGAAGCGATAGCGTCAAGAATTTCTGCTTTAGATAATGCCATTTGTTAATACTCCTGATAAATATGATATTGATTAGGCTGCTTGCTTCTGATCGCGCACTGCAGCAAGACCACGTGCAAACTTTGTAGGTACTTCGTTAAGCGTACGTACAAATGTTGCAACTGGAGCCTGCATAGTACCGAGCAACTTGGCCAGCAACTCTTCACGGCTTGGCAAGGTAGCCAGAGCTTGTACACCCTTGGCATCAAGCACCTTGCCTGGCAATGCGCCAGCCTTGATGACGAACTTGTCGTTAGACTTGGCAAAACTGTTCAATACTTTTGCCGCAGCAACTGGATCGGTAGAAATACCGAATACCAATGGGCCAACCATGTCGTTCGCCAGCGCAGAAAACTGTGTGCCGTCAACAGCGCGACGCACCAGCGTATTCTTCAGAACACGCAGGTAAACACCGGATTTTCTGGCTTCAGCGCGCAACTTGGTCATGTCGCCCACTTCAATGCCGCGATACTCAGCAAGAACAATCGCCTGGGCCTGCGCGACTTGCTCGCTAACCTCAGCAACTACTGCCTTTTTCTGCTCAAGATTAAGACTCAAGGTCTTCTCCTTCCGTTAATTAAGCATTTACAGAAATCTGTAAACACCTTCCCACGGCGACCTTTCATCAGGAATATCAAACCATCCTGTTCCGGGCTACGCCATCTGCGTTGGATTTGGCTAGAGTTCTGCCTCAATTAAACCCTGTCGGGCTCCTACGGTCTTTGATAACCCCGCAATCGAAACTGCGGGCCCAAAGTTCTTTTTTTGTGCCGATGAATCATCGGCACGTTCAATCAATTAAGCTAGGTTAGCCTGATCAACGCGCACACCAGCACCCATCGTACTGGATACGGATACCTTCTTCAGGTATACACCCTTGGATGAAGCAGGCTTTGCCTTGTTCAGCGCATCCACCAATGCAGCCAGATTTTCCTTCAATGCATCAACATTGAAAGAAGCACGACCGATGGTGCAATGCACGATGCCACCCTTGTCAGTACGGTACTGTACTTGACCAGCCTTGGCATTCTTCACCGCAGTAGTGACATCAGGTGTCACAGTGCCAACCTTGGGGTTAGGCATCAGACCACGAGGACCAAGAACCTGACCTAGAGTACCGACAATACGCATCGCGTCTGGAGTAGCAATCGCCACATCGAAGTCCAACATGCCGCCCTTGACTTGCTCGGCCAGATCTTCAAAACCGACAATATCCGCACCGGCAGCCTTGGCAGCCTCGGCAGCAGCACCTTGAGCAAACACGGCAATACGCTTGGTCTTGCCAGTACCGTGCGGCAATACCAAAGCGCCACGCACCAACTGGTCAGACTTACGTGCATCAATACCCAGGTTGATCACTGCATCAACAGACTCATCAAACTTGGCAGTCGCAGTTTCCTTAACCAGGGTCAAAGCCTCAGCAACTGGATATACCTTGTTACGGTCAACCTTGGCACGCAAGGCATCAATACGCTTAGAAACCTTAGCCATTTATACACCCTCCACTTCAATACCCATGCTACGCGCGCTACCAGCAATGGTACGCACGGCAGCATCCAGATCAGCAGCTGTCAAATCAGGTGCCTTGGTCTTGGCGATTTCCTCAGCTTGTGCACGAGTGATCTTGCCAACCTTGTCTGTATGTGGACGGGGAGAGCCCTTGTCAATCTTTGCTGCCTTCTTGATCAGGATAGTCGCCGGAGGCGTCTTCATGATGAAGGTGAAGCTCTTGTCTGCAAAAGCCGTAATCACGACTGGAATTGGCAGGCCTGGCTCCAAACTCTGTGTAGCTGCATTGAAAGCTTTACAGAATTCCATAATATTCAGACCGCGCTGACCCAGTGCCGGGCCAACCGGAGGACTTGGATTGGCTTTACCTGCAGGAATCTGCAGCTTGATATAGCCGATAACTTTCTTTGCCATCTTGAACTCCTAATTTGGGTAATAGCGCTTTATATAAGCTCCCCAGTTTAGATATGCAGTGCATCGCACCACGCTGATCGCAACCCGGTTTCTCCGGAATGCGCAAAGCCGTGCCTCATTGAACAATGAGGCACAACTTGAATACTTTAAACTTCCTTTTCCACTTGGCTAAAATCAAGCTCAACTGGTGTGGCACGCCCAAAGATCACAACAGAAACGCGTAACTTGCTCTTTTCATAATTGATATCTTCAACGCTGCCGGAAAAGTCCTTGAATGGGCCATCGATAACACGCACAGACTCACCTTTTTCAAAGGTAAGCTTCTGAGTAGGATTACTTTTGCTCTCATCCATACGTTGCAGGATGATCTCGACTTCCTTGTCCTTGATCGGAGTAGGCTTGAGCGCAGTACCACCGATAAAAGCAGTGACACGAGGCGTACTTTTCACCAAGTGCCAACTTTCATCACTCATTTGCATCTGCACCAGCACATACCCCGGATACAATTTGCGCTCAGTGATGCTCTTGACACCATTCTTCATCTCGATCACCTCTTCAACAGGCACGAGAATGTCGCCGAACATGTCGCCAACATCAGAACGAGCAATGCGCTCTTCCAAACCCTTTTTCACAGACTTCTCGAATCCTGAAAAAGCCTGCACTGCATACCACCGCATATTACTCATCAAGCGCCTCGCCCCATCAGATGCTTTACAGCCCACATAAAGCCAATATCAATAATCCAGAGGAAAATAGCCATGACAATCACCAAGCCAAATACAGCCATAGTGGTTTGAATAGTCTCTTTGCGGCTGGGCCACACAACTTTCCGGGTTTCAACAACAGCTTCACGCGCAAACGTAAAAGCATCCTGACCCAGCACAGTTGTCTTCAGCAATAACAATGCAAAAACAATCCCTGCCAGTACGGCCAGAATACGCAACACCAGCGCCTGATCAGCTAGCAAATAAAAGCCGGCAACACCAGCAGCAACAAGCAGCAGGGCGATTACCAGCTTAATTTTTTCGGTCATATTTTGCACTTAATATAATGGCAGGCCAGGAGGGCCTCGAACCCCCAACCCTCGGTTTTGGAGACCGATACTCTGCCAATTGAGCTACTGGCCTAAAAGCTTTTTCAATAACACACAAAGGCCGCACCCCTGGTACAGCCTTTGGCGTTCACGATTACTTTATTCAATCACTTTAGCAACGACACCGGCACCCACGGTACGGCCACCTTCACGAATCGCGAAGCGCAGGCCTTCTTCCATGGCGATCGGGGCAATCAGGGCAACAGTGA
>NZ_JAJAVD010000001.1 GCF_020532705.1 Methylobacillus caricis | reverse complement strand
GCGGCCATAGCGAATTGGAACCACCCCTTCCCATCTCGAACAGGGCCGTGAAACGATTCTGCGCCAATGATAGTATACTTCTCGTATGCGAAAGTAGGTCACCGCCAGGCTTTTATTCAAAAGCCCGCTAGATAACTAGCGGGCTTTTTCATTTTCTGTTTCAGCTAATTAACACCTTTTTGATGATGCCGATGGCATTTTTTGTTTATTTCTACTGGGTGTCAGCGATTAAATCAGGACGACTGTTCAAGCTGAGAATGCTTAACTTCAGTTCAATGGGGTTTGTTTACAATGGATAATGCACAACACACATCAATCGCAGCCTATTGAGGCCATTTCTGCGCTAATTCAATAAGGAGTGCAAGGTAGTTCTGTGCGCCAGTACTATTGGGTTGGTGGCGGAAGATGTCTATTCCAAGTTCTGGGCTCTCCGCTACAGCGACATTCTCAGAGATGACGGTTTCCAGCAGATCTTGTCCAAATAGCTCCCTGGCTTTTTTCTGTACTTCAAATGTCATTCCACGCCTGCGGTCAAAGCGTGTCAGCAGGTAGCGCCGTTCTATCCGCCGCTTCAATACGGGTTCGATGGCAGCCAGGGTATCTCCCATTTTCTTTGCGCCTTTTAGGGAAAGAAAATCAGAAGAGATGGGGATAATGATCAGATCTGCAGCAAATATGGCGTTCAGTGAGAGAGTGCCCAGGTATGGGCAGCAATCAATCAATGTATGGCGACCCATATATAGTTTGTCTGTGATTTCTAGGCCGTGGCGCAACTTATTGAGAAGAGCCGGGCCTTTCCCGAAAGCTGAATCTACTTTGATCAGTTCCTTATGCGATGGGATGAGATGCCCTAAACCTGGCCACTCTACCTCCAGATGGTGAAGTGGCTTATCGTCTTGATAGAAGCCAAATAGGCTTTGCTTTGCCGTTTCTGGCATCTGGCCATGAATTTGTGTCAGGTGTGCTTGTGGATCCATGTCGATCAGGAGCGCTTCCTTGCCGGTACGTTGCAATGCACCGGCAAGATTAAGGGCAGTGGTAGTTTTTGCTACACCACCTTTCTGGTTAAAAACAGCAATACGCGCCATAATACTCTCTGATCATCTAGCTAGTTTGAGGGATCTGGAACTATATTATGCTGTATGCGCAAGAAGCTTGATCTTGAGATTTAAAGCATTATTACCGTACTTTTTGCCAGTTAAGCCTTAAAGTGATGAGAAGGAGGAGGGATGGCGGAATCCATAGCAATTTTTGCGGGCGGTTGTTTTTGGTGCCTGGAGCCAGTATTCAGCCAACTGGAGGGCGTAGAAACAGTGGTCTCCGGATATATCGGTGGTCAGACCCTTGATCCGAGTTACAAAGAGGTTTGTACAGGGGACACTGGCCATGCAGAGGCCATTAGAATTACGTTTGATGCTTCGCTCATTAGTTTTGAAGAGCTGTTGGAAATATTCTTCCTGGTTCATGATCCAACAACGCTTAACCGCCAAGGGCATGATATAGGCACGCAGTATCGGTCTGCCATCTTTTGCCAGGATGCAGGGCAACGCAAAATTGCGGAGGAGGTGATTCAGGGGTTTAATGCACACAATATATTTGGTGCGCCAGTAGTAACCCAAGTCAATGACGATGCTCGCTTTTATCCAGCTGAAGATTATCATCAGCAATATTTTTCCAATAATCCACAGCAACCCTATTGTCTTGCGGTCGCTGCGCCTAAAGTCGCGAAAATTCGCGCTAAATATGCCGATCGTTTAAAGACGCTGGGATAGCTCTGAGATTAGTGCCTGCTAAGCCATTGGCGGCGCCAGAAATGCAAGGCCATACTGCTAGCCACCAGCAGCATTATGCCAATGGCAAACCAGAATCCCCAAGAATCGTTCAGTAGAGGCATATGCTCAAAATTCATGCCAAAAATACCTGAGATCAGGGTGGCGGGCATAAACAACATGGTGACGACAGTGAGTATTCGAACTTCTTTATTTACCTGATTGCTGATGCTGGATAGATAGATATCCAGCATGCCTGCGAGCAGGTCGCGCAGTGATTCCAGCGATTCAATAAAGTGAATACTATGGTCATAGACATCTCTCAAATAGAGAATGGTATTGTCCTGGAAAAATCCGTATTCATTGCGAATTAGTGTATTGATGATTTCGCGCAGTGGCCAGACGGCCCGGCGTAAATCCATGGTTTCGCGCTTGAGCCTATGTATGCTTTGCAAGACTGCATCCGAAGGTTTGCGTAGTAATTGCTCTTCGAGTTTTTCGCAATCATCACTCATCTGCTCAAGCATGGCGAAGTATTTGTCGACTATCATGTCCAGCAGCGCGTAGGCCAAAACATCAGCCCCAGACTTCCTTAACAGGCCTTTGTTGGCACGCAATCTTTCACGCACCGGGTCAAAAGAGCCGGTAGGGCGTTCTTGGAAGGAAAGCACGAATTGGTTGCCAAGAATCAGGCTGATTTGCTCTGAACTGATCGCCATTTGGTCAGAGTCATAATTGAAAAAACGTGTGACCAGGTAAAGATAGTCATCGTAGGCATCTGCTTTGGGACGTTGATCTGTATTGAGGATATCTTCCAACACCAGCGGGTGCAGCTTGAACTTCTGGCCTATCTCCGCCATTAGCTTGGGATCATGCAAGCCGTGTATATTCAGCCACAGAATGGTATTGTCCGGTGCCTGAGTATCGCCGATTTCATCCAGGGAATGGATGGTTTTTTCTTCAATGAAGTCTGCGTTATAGCGGAACAGGGTGAGTTGTATATGTGTGGTCTTGATATCACCGGTATGCATCAACGTGCCTGGTGGCAGGCCTATTTTCTTGCTGTGTGAGTGGCGTCTTTTCTTCATGAGTATCAAATCCTACTGGGAGATACATGGGGAGGTCGGGCAATGCCCACCATACCAGCTATTACACTTCAAGATCACTGAATAAAGGCGTGGAAAGATAACGTTCACCAAAGGAGGGGATGATGACAACAATCAATTTACCCCAGCTTTCCGGACGCTTAGCGATTTCCAAGGCAGCCCAGGTAGCGGCGCCAGAAGAAATGCCTACAAGCAGGCCATCTTCTTTTGCCATACGGCGTGCAATGTGCATGGCATCTTCATTTTTAACCCGCACGATTTCATCATAAATGGCAGTATTCAGAATCGGTGGGATAAAGCCTGCCCCTATACCTTGCAGTGGGTGTGGGCCTCTTACGCCGCCAGATAGTACTGGGCTGGCATCAGGTTCTACAGCGATGATTTGCAAGCTGGGTTTACGCGTTTTCAGGACTTCGCCAATGCCGGTAATTGTGCCGCCAGTTCCTATACCAGAGACAATAATGTCAACCTGGCCGTCTGTATCTCGCCAGATTTCTTCCGCAGTAGTGCGTCTGTGAATGTCAGGGTTGGCTGGATTATCGAATTGTCGGGCGATAATATAGCGCGAATCTGTTGCGGCCAGTTCTTCAGCCCTTTTAATGGCGCCGGGCATGCCATCAGGTCCGGGAGTCAGTATCAGCTCTGCACCATAGGCTTTGAGCAACAGCCTGCGTTCACGGCTCATGGTGTCAGGCATGACAAATGTACATTGAATACCGCGTGCAGCGCATACCATGGCGAGCCCAATGCCGGTATTGCCACTGGTTGCTTCGAGAATGATGGTATCTGGCTTGATGCGGCCAGCTTGTGCCAATGCATCCATGATAGAGACGGCGATTCGGTCTTTTACGCTATGAGCTGGGTTAAAATACTCAAGCTTGCATGCAATTGTCGTGCTGGTGTCTATCCCTGTTGCAGTTCTATTTAGACGGACTAGTGGAGTGTTGCCGATGAGTTCGGCAGTGTTATTGGCAATACGCATGAGATACCTGCTGAATGAATAGCCCATAGGGTAATATACTGCACCCAAGCCCACAACCAGCCATAGAGGTTGTTTGTTGTAAAGGTGATCTGATTGGAGAGAGAATGACCAAGTTTTTTTCAGTATTATTCACTGCATTGCTGGCAGTGAATGCATATGCCGCGGAAACACAGGATCCCAGGGTCACGCTCGTTGAAGATGATAGTTCTGAGTGTCTGTCCAATGACGGTAAATTGATTCTGCTGCAAAATACCTCTGATCAGCCTTTGATTGTCTGGCTGGATAGGTGGTTTATGGGGGTGCAAACCGCAGACCATACCAAGCATCTGTTGCAGCCAGGACAGGAACCGATTGCCTTGGGATGCTCTCGGACGCGTGATAAGGACAAGCAGTTCTGGACGATTTCCAGCGTAAAGGAACAATAAGCAGGGCACCCTGCCCTTGATTAACTAGGGCTATGGTGTGATTGATACGCTGTCGCCTGTGGCAAAAAATGCGCCGCCTGCGATGTAGTGCAAAGTGCGGAGCTGGTCATGTCCTTCAAAATGCCAGCGGCCGTTGGAAAACACCCTGCTATCAGCATAGGCAGCTACTACCTCGCCAATAAATAAATCATGCTTCTGCTGGTTCTCAATTTCTCCCTGCAATGATCGGCATTCCAGCCATGCCACACAACCCGCCAGCAAAGGGGCTTCTATCTTTGTCGAAGCAAAGGTTGGCAACTGATAAGCCGCCATTTTGTCTGATTCGGCAAAACGTGCCTCCTTGCCACTGGATGAACCAACCTGCATCACTACCTTGCTTTGCTGCATGCAAGGGACATTGATGGCAAATGTCCCGGCAGCCTCAATTAGCCCGCGAGTATAGGTGTTTTTGTCTATCACTACGGCTATCTTGGCAGGATCAAAGTCCAACGGCATATTCCAGGCGGCAGCCATGATGTTCTGCTTGCCTGCATGGGCTGCGGACACCAGCACTACGGGACCATGGTTAAGCAGGCGATATGCGTGCTTGAGCTCTACCGCTGTGATGCTCATTTACTTGTGCCAATGATCGCGCAGGGTCACCGTGCGATTGAACACTGGAGCACCAGCCTGGGAGTCTTTTTTATCAACGATAAAGTAGCCGTGGCGTTCAAACTGGAAGCGTTCTTCCGGTTGTGCATCCTTCAATGCAGGTTCCAATTGAGCGGTAATGATCTGTACTGAGTCAGGATTGATATCATCCAGGTAGTTACGGTCCCCGGTACCAGGGTGGGCTTCCTTGAACAGGCGGTCGTAAAGGCGGATTTCAGCAGCATGGGCATGATTGACGGATACCCAATGGATGTTGCCCTTCACCTTGACGCTATCGGCGCCTGGCGTTCCTGACTTGGTGTCTGGCAGGTATTCGCAATAGACGGTAGAGACGCTGCCGTCGGCATCCTTGTCAAAACCTGTGCATTTGACAACGTAGCCGTAACGCAGGCGCACCATGTTCTCGGGGAATAGGCGGAAATAACCTTTTACCGGTGTTTCCATGAAGTCTTCACGTTCAATCCAGAGTTCACGTGAAAGCGGAACCACGCGCTTACCCAGTTCCGGATGCAATGGATGGTTGGGTGCGAAGCAGTCTTCTTCCTGATTTTCCGGATAGTTGCTGATCACCAGCTTGATTGGATCCAGCACTGCAATGCGGCGTTCAGCGGATTCATTCAGGGTTTCGCGCATGCAGTCTTCAAGAATGGTGTATTCAATCCATGAGTCGGACTTGGAAACGCCGATGCGATCTGCAAACAGGCGGAAGCCCTCAGGTGTGTAGCCACGGCGGCGTGCACCGGCCAGGGTGGGAAGGCGGGGGTCATCCCAGCCATCGACATGCTTGTTTTCCACTAACTCGATCAGTTTGCGTTTGGACAGCACGACATAGGTCAGGTTGAGGCGCGAAAATTCATATTGCTTGGGCAATGGGTTGGCAAGCAGACCTGCTTCTGCCAAGCGTTCCAGCACCCAGTCATAGAATGGACGCTGATCCTCGAATTCCAGGGTACAGATGGAATGGGTGATTTGCTCCAGTGCATCTTCCAGCGGATGTGCAAATGTGTACATGGGGTAGATGCACCATTTGTCCCCGGTATTATGGTGATGTGCACGTTTGATGCGGTAAATGGCCGGATCGCGCAGATTGATATTGGGGGAGGCCATATCGATCTTGGCACGCAATACCATGCTGCCGTCAGCATGCTTGCCGTCGCGCATTTCACGGAATAGTTGCAGAGATTCTGCCGCGGGGCGGTTACGCCAAGGGGAGTCCTTGCCAGGCTCGGTCAGGGTGCCGCGGTTCAATCGCATATCTTCTGCTGACTGCTGGTCTACATAGGCATGGCCATTGTTGATGAGCGCTTCAGCGGCGCGGTACATGAAGTCGAAATAATTGCTGGCAAAATACAGGTGGGATTGATCGAATGCATCCCAACCAAACCCAAGCCATTTGATGGTCTCCTTGATTGAGTCTACATATTCCTGCTCTTCTTTTTCCGGATTGGTATCGTCAAACCGCATGTGGCATACGCCACCATAATCACGCGCGAGGCCAAAGTTCAGGCAGATGGATTTTGCATGGCCAATATGGAGATATCCATTTGGCTCGGGCGGAAAGCGCGTGCGAATTTTGGCGGGGTCGGGCTCGCCAGCGGCCTGGTGACTGGCATCTCCAGGGGTGCCGTTCCAGCGGCGGCTGGCATAAGTGCCTTGTTCAAGATCGCGTTCCACGATATTGCGAATGAAGTTGGCGGCAGGAGCAACAGGGGTTTTATCAGAAGACATGAGTATCTAGTATAGATTGCTGTGAATATCGTGCTATTTTACATCGGTTAGGCGCTTGATGGTCACTTGCCTGGCGTGCCGGGAGATTGGCCTGCTGATATACTCGACTTACTTAATATGAATAATCTGGTTTTCCCCATACTCAGGCTGTTGGCAGATGGCCGTTTTCACTCAGGTGAGGATCTTGCCCGCCAATTTTCAGTGACGCGCGCATCGGTCTGGAATGCCATGCAGGCAGCTGAAGCCTTGGGCGTGGAAGTCTTTTCCGTGCGAGGGCGGGGATACCGCTTGCCAGAACCTGTACAGTTACTGGACTACGAACCCGTATTGGCTGCGTTGGGCGAGCGGCGTAAGCAATTCCGGCTGGAACTGCATGATGAAATAGATTCCACCAATACCTACCTGATGCAGCAAGCGGCCAACGGGGCGCCACATGCCACCTGTGTGGCGGCGCTGCTTCAAACCAAAGGCAGGGGCAGGCGTGGCAGAAGCTGGCAGGCAGCATTGGGTGCAAGCCTCACCTTTTCAGTGCTTTGGCGCTTTCAGGCCGGTGCAGCAGCCTTGTCTGGCTTGAGCCTTGTGGTGGGCATTGCCCTGGTGCGCACCTTGCATGCGCTTGGCATTGACAGCGTGCAGCTGAAATGGCCGAATGATATCTTGGTCGGGCCCAGCAAGCTGGCTGGCATCCTGATTGAGTTGCAAGGGGATATGGATGGCCCCAGCGCAGCTGTGATCGGCATAGGGCTCAACCTGAAATTGCCTGCTGCGATGCAGTCACAGATTGATCAGCCAGTCACTGATCTGTCCAGTTTGAGCAGGCAGAATAGCAATCCCAATGAACTATTGGGCGCTTTGCTTAATCAGTTAGGCTGTGTGCTTGACCAGTTTGAGAGCGAAGGGTTTGAAAGTTTGCGCGCCGAATGGGAGCTTCATCACGCCTATCATCATCGGGCAGTACGCTTGTTATTTCCTGATGGGCGTGAATTGAACGGTACAGTCAACGGGGTGGCGCAGGACGGTGTATTGCTAGTGGACACTGATCGCGGCGTGCAGCGCTTTTCTTCTGGTGAAATCAGCCTGCGAGGCGTAGCCTGATGTATCAACTCCTGGCAATCGATGCGGGTAATACCCGGATTAAATGGGCTGTATTCACGGTTCAAGGTGACATATTGCAATGCGGCATTCTTGAGCATGGCGGAGAGCAGCCCACACCAGCCTGCTGGCACGAGTGCAGTCATGCTGTGGTGGCCAATGTAGCGGGAGCAAGCAGTTATGAAGCATTGCTACAGCGGCTGGAGCTACTTGCAATCCCGGTGAACTGGCTGACGCCTGATGTTCAAGCCCCTGGCCTAGTGAATGGCTATGAAGACAAAAAACAGCTCGGAATAGACCGTTGGGCCGCGATGGTGGCGGCATGGCAGCATTACCAGAAAAGCTGTGTCGTAGTGAATGCTGGTACTGCATTGACCGTGGATCTGATAGAGCAAACCGGACAAGGGCAAGGCAGGTTTATTGGCGGTATTATTGTTCCAGGGCTGCGCCTGATGCAATCCAGCCTGGGTTTGGCCACTGCCAATATTGGTGAGCCGCCAGGAGAGTGGCAGGATTTCCCATTGAATACTGGGGATGCTGTATACAGCGGCGCATTAAATGCCATGAGCGGTGCCGTGGACAACATGCTGCAGCGATTGAGTGAGCATTGTGGACAGGTGGTGTCGTGTATTGTGAGCGGGGGGGATGCAGAACTATTGCTACCCTTTTTGCAACGGCATGCACTGGCGAGAGAGCATAAATTGGAAGAAAACCTGGTACTGCGCGGGTTGTGGCATTTAGAAAGAGATGCATCATGAAGTGGTTGATGGGTATATTGGTGGCGCTGAATATTGGATTACTTGGCTGGCTTGCCCTGACAAATGCTCCAGAGCAGCCGCAGCAGCCATTACACCAGCCTTTGCAACCAGAGAAAATCAAGTTGCTGATGCCAGAGGAAGTCGAGGCATTGCCCAGGATTGGAGAGGCCGAAGGCACGCCAAAGCCAGAAGAGGTTTATGGCTGTTATGAATGGGGCAGTTTCTCAGAAGCCAGCCTAAAGCAGGCGCAGGATATTCTGCTACAAAACTCCCTGATCGCCAGTGTGGAGCAGAAAACCTCCAGAGAAACCATGCGCTATTGGGTATATATCCCGCCATTGCCTTCTGTGCAGGCTGCACAGGATAAGGTGGTGGAGTTGAAGGCATTGGGCGTGGATGTCAGTTTCATTATCCAGGAAGCGCCCTGGAAGAATGCAATTTCGCTGGGAGTCTTTAAGGATGAGCGATTAGCGACTAAACTGCTGGAGCAGTTGCAGCAACGTGGGGTGGTGTCCGCGCAGAAAGGCATACGAAACCAGGAAAAAGGGCGGTCCAGCCTGCTTATTAACAACATGTCGGCAGAAATGGCGATAGAATTGAACAAGCTGGGTGCTAGTTTCCCTGGCAGCGAACTTAAACAAGTTATTTGTCAATAGGAGTCTGTATGGGAATTTTCAAAGATATCGTCAAGAAGGTTGCATTGGCTGCTGCAGTTGTCGCTGGCAAACGCATTTTAAGCAAAGTGGTAAACGATGTGATTGATAGTGATAAATCAGACAAGGCAACAGCTATCAAAGCTGAGCCTAGCGCCACAGCGAAACCCAAGACTCCTTCCAGCCGAAGAAAGGCACCTGCCAAGGCAAAAAACTCTGATGCCAAACCTGTCAGCACCAGAAAGTCCAAGCCGGCTGGAGAAACTGAGGAAAAAAAGACTACCGCCAAGCCCAGGACATCGCGTAAGCCAAGAGCGAAAGCTGCCAATAAACCAGCAGCATCAAGCGCAGCCGAGGCATCGAAAGAAGGTGCTGTGACCAATGAAGCAAAATCAGAGCTTACTACCGAAAGCGAAAACAAAACTTAGTCCTCTCTGTTCATCATTTACCTGATGCTGGAGCTATAAGGCAGGGGATTCACGAGGGTGGGAGCGTCTGCCACCCTCCTCCCAGAGTCTTGATCAGATAGACCGTATTAATCAGCTGCTGGCCTGTAATCTGCTGTACCAATCTGCGATTTTCAAGCTGAGATTTCCTTGCAATAAATAGCTCGAAAGATGTAGCTAGGCCATTCTTGTATTGGTGTTCAATAATCTCTGCAGCTTGGGATGAGGCGCGCTCTGCGCTCAAATTGCTTTCTGCTGCATCTGTCAGTGCTGTATCCGTACTCAACCCATCTTCGACTTCCTGTAGTGCGAGCAATACGGTTTGCCTGTAATTTGATGCGGCCAGCTCGTGCCCCGCCTTGGCAAAATCAACCCTTGCCACATTGCGATTGCCATCAAATATGGTCTGGCTTAGCGCCAGCCCCAGCGACCATACAATGCTGGGAGCATCAAGCAGGTTATTCAATTGGTTGCTTTGCCAGCCCCGGCTGGCAGTTAATCTTAGATTTGGAAACCAGGCTGCTTTTGCTATACCGATTTGTGCGTTGGCCGCAGCGACTGCGCGTTCGGCTGCCGCAATATCTGGACGTCTTTCCAGGACATGGGCAGGCAAGTCCAGTGGTACGGCTGGAATACTTGCTGGCAGAGGGGAACTATTGACCGTGAATTTTGCTACGGGCACCCCGACCAGTGTTGCTAACGCATGCACGGTTCTATCGCGCTGGCTTTTTAACAGGCTGAGTTGGGCTTGGGTGCTGTTCAAAAGGGTTTCCTGTTGAAGGCTGTCCAACTTTGAGGCGATACCATTCTCCTCGCGGAAACGGATCAGCTCCACGATGCCTTTCTGTATTTCCAGGATTTCTTCCAACGCCTGAATTTCTGCATTCTGTGCGGATAGGTTGAAGTAATTGGCAGCTATATCAGCTGCCAGCAACAGCTTGATATTCTCCAAGTCAGCCTCAATTTGTTGCTGGCTGGCTGCGGCAGATTCTATTTCTCTCGAAATACGCCCAAATAGATCGACTTCATAAGCAGCAGTAAATACGGGATTAAGATTGGTCTGGATGTTGGTTGAAACGCTGGCATTGCGGGCGTTATTGGGCCTGTTGGCTGATGGTTGCGTGCGCGTGGCCACAATACCGAGATCTATTGTGGGGAGGTAAGCGGCACGGGAAATTTTCGCGAGTGCCCTTGCCTGTTCCAACCTGGAAATGCTGGCTTTCAGCGATTGGTTGCCGCTGAGCGCTTGTTGCTCCAGTCGGTTGAGTTCTTCATCCTCGAATATTTCCCACCAGGATCCCTTGTCAAGCCTGTCGCCCGGACGCGCTGTTTGCCAGCCTTCTTGCCATGTCTCAGGAATATCTGCCAGCGGTTTGCGGTAGTCCGGTCCCACTGCACATCCTGCCAGCAGCAGCATCAATAATGCTTGTATAGTACGCTTCATGCTGTGCTTAACTCCTGGAGTTTCCTGTGGTTTGAGCAGGAGCCGTGTTGCTATTTTTGTTTTGAGGCTTCCCCTCTTTCTTGTCTTCCTGAATGACTATTTCTTGCGCCAATACCGTCTCATCTGCTTCCAAGGAATCAGCCGGGTTGATAATGAGTCTGTCTTCCTTCGAAATGCCGCTGAGGATTTCTACGGTTTTGCCTAGATCTCGTCCCAATCGTACAGGGCGGAACTCCACTTTGTTGTCTGTGTTGAGTGTTGCGATGCTAGGTTCATTTTTACCCAGGATGAGGACGCCAGCGGGCACTATCAATGCTTTTACTGAGCTGACCAACTCCAGGTCGACATCGACAAATGCACCAGGGATCAGTTCTCCAGTGGGGTTGGGCAGCAGAATTTCCACTTGCCGCGAGCGCGTGACCGGGTCCAGCGCGCCTGATACATGGGAGATAGTGCCAATAAAGGCTTTATCCTGGATTTCATTGAGCCGTATCTGGACTTGTTGCCCCTGTTTGACGCCGCTAGCATAAACCTGCGGTACCCAAAGGCTGATCCTCAGCTTGTCGGATTGTGCCAATGTGAATAGCTCATTGCTGCCTGCCGTGACCAAGGTTCCCAAATCGACATGGCGACTGATAATGGTTCCGGAAAAAGGCGCAGTGATACGCCTGAAATCTTCCAGTTGTTCCAGACGTTTGACAGTGGTTCTTGCAACTTCTAATTCAGCATTGGCCTGAGCCAGCAGGCTGCGCTTTTCTTCAAGATCCTGTTGGGTGACTGACTCGCGCTGGCGTAATATTTCCCAACGTTCCTGCGTCAGTTGGGCCAAGGCTTGCCTGGCCTGCACTTGGTCAAGGGAGGCTCTTGCCTGTGCCAGTTCTTGGGTTTGCTCGGGCGCATCAATCTGTGCCAATAACTCCCCCTGTTTGACTTTATCACCCAGGGTCTTGTACCAAGCGGATAAATAGCCATTGCTGCGTGCATAAAGCACAGCTTCAGCATAACCACGCAAGGTAGCGGGCAGGGTGATATTGTTGACCAGGTTGCCTGGCTTGGCGTAAACAAAATTCACTGAGCGTTGCAGTGTTTCCTGGGTTCTTGACTCCAATGCAGAAGCATCTTTTGCGTTGAGCGTGAGCCTCAGGAGTCCACTAACCAGCAATATAGCGATCAGTAGCAGGCTAAACCAGCCAAAGCTGCGCAATGTGCGGGTGGAGTCCGTGGCTGATTGGACGAGCAAGTCGGGTTCTATATTGGTCATGGCGTAGTTGGCTCAGAATGAATTTGACTGGAGTGGTGATTGGCACTGGACTGGCGCAAGCGGTGCAGGCTGGCAAATACAATTGGTACAAACAAAAGGGTAGATACCGTGGCAAACAGCAAACCACCAATGACAGCACGGCCCAGCGGCGCATTCTGCTCACCGCCTTCACCCAGGCCTAGCGCCATTGGCAACATGCCCACGATCATTGCAGCAGCAGTCATCAATACAGGACGCAAGCGTGTAGCGCCAGCTTCCAGGGCAGCGGTAATCGGTGGTATGCCAAGGGCTAGCCGAGCACGTGCAAACGAGACCACCAATATACTATTGGCGGTGACCACACCTATGCTCATGATGATGCCAGTAAGCGCGGGCACGCTGAGCGTAGTGCCGCTAAGGAACAACGTCCAGGCAATGCCTGCCAGTGCCGCAGGCAGGGCGGTAATGATAATGGCGGCATCCAGCCAGGACTGGAAATTGACCACAATCAGCAGATAAACCAGCACGATAGCCACAACCAGGCCGGTACCCAGCCCGATAAAAGCATTTTCCAGTGTGAGGCTCTGCCCGCGAATTTCAATTTCAGACCCTTTGGGCAATTGCTCGCGAGTTTCATCCACCAGCTTCTGGATAGCGCGGCTGGCACTGCCAAGATCGCGCCCTTGTACGCTGGCATATACATTGACGACCTGGTTGACGTCATAGTGGGAAACGACGGGCTGCTGTGCAGAGCGGGATATCTTGACAAGATTTCCCAATAGTTGCGGTTCACTGTTGCTGCTTTTGACCGGGGTCCTCAGCAGAGCATCTATGCTGGAAAGGTCAGATTCCAGCGAGTTGACACCAATATTATAGGTGTTGCCATTGACCGGATTGAGCCAGTAGACAGGGGCGGTTTGCATACTGCCACTGAGGGAAATCATGAGGTTTTGTGCTACATCTGTCGCTGTCAGGCCCAGTTGATGCAAGCGTGCTCTATCCATTTCCAGTGCCAATACAGGCTTGCTCCAGCGTTGGTGAACATGGGCATCAACAACACCAGGAATCTGTCGTAGCTTGTTGCTGAAACTATTGGCAATGATCGTGTTTTCTTCAACTTTGTTACCCTTGAACAGGATATCAATAGGGGCTGGAATGCCGAAATTCAGTGTCTGGCTGACTTGGTCGGCTGGCTGGAAGAAAAACTCCACACCAGGAAACTCGCGTGGCAATTTTGTACGTAGCTCGGCAATATAGTTGGCGGTGGGTTTTCGCTTGTAATCAAGCAGGGAAATCATGATTTCCGAATCTGAGGACTCTACGGTGCCGGCATTGCCAAAGAGCGTATTGCGCGGTGAGTACGGTCCTCCAACAATATCCAGCACATTACCAATTTCAGCAGCAGGAATAACATTCTTGATACTGCGTTCGATTTTGTCGACCAGCCTGGGCATTTCCTCTATGCGAGTTCCAGATGGCGCTCTGATATGCAGGCGTATCTGGCCCGCATCAACCTCTGGAAACAGGTCTTGCCCCAGGAGTGGATAGATACCAAGCGATAGCAGGCTGAACAAAACAAATAGCAGGCTGAAGCTACGACGGCGCTTCAGCAGGGCACTTAACAGGTTGACATAGTAGTGGCGGAATGTTTCAAAGCCATGGTTGAATTTCTCATGCAGGCTCTTGAACAACCACAGCCTGCCGGGCTGTTTGCTCTTTCTCTTGGCAGTCATCATGAACATGACGAGGGTAGGCACCAGCGTGCGTGAAATAATGTAGGAAGCCAGCATGGCAAATATCACGGCTTCTGCCATGGGTACAAACAGATAACGCGTGATGCCTTCAAGAAAGAACATGGGTGCAAACACTATGCAGATGCAGAGTGTGGACACAAAAGCCGGGACTGCTATTTCAGCGGCTCCATCTAGAATGGCCTGATGAGGCGGCTTGCCCATGTGCATGTGCCTTTCCACATTCTCGATTTCCACTGTCGCATCGTCAACTAGAATCCCTATCGCAAGTGCAAGCCCGCCCAGCGTCATGAGGTTGATGGTTTCGCCTATCAGGTGCAGGACGATTAGTGAAGACATGATGGACAATGGAATGGAGACGGCAATAATTGCGGTGGTTTGCCAATTCCCTAAAAATAGCAGGATCAATGCTGCTGTCAGCGCTGCAGCAATCAATGCTTCAAACACGACATTGCTGATAGCAGCCTTGACGAACAAGGATTGATCAAACATGGCCTTGAGTTTGATTTCCTCAAGAGTCTCCATGGCTTTTGGCAATGCAGCCTTGACGCTGTTGACTACATTCAGCGAAGAGGCACCGCCAGTTTTCAGCACAGACACAAGAATGCCCCGTTCACCGTTCTGCCGAACGATATTGGTGGGCGGGGTGGAGCCGTCTCGCACCTGTGCGACGTCGCGCACATAAATAGTGTTGCCATTGATCGTGCGTATGGGGATGTCGCCCAGTTTTGGAATGCTGGGGATGGCGCCATTGAGGCTGACATCGTATTGACTCTCTCCAAGCTTGATTGTGCCAGTGGGTAAAATAAGAGTCTGTGCGGCAATGGCGTTGCTGACATCAGCCGGAGTCAGGCCCTTGGCCATCAGTGCTGCATTGTTGATGTTGACTGCCACTTGGCGACCACGATTGCCGTAAGGGAAGGTCATGGTGACCCCTTTGATCTTGAGCAAGCTGGGGCGCAAGGAGTTGTTGACGGCATCGCCAATTTCAATGTCAGACACGGTATCACTTGAAAGGCCAAGCTGTATCAGTGGCAAGTCTGTAGCCGAATACTGCACAACCTGTGCTGGTTGCATTCCCTGAGGCATGGAGCGCTGTGCTGTCGTTACATTGGACAGCACCTGGGCCATGGCTGAGCGTATGTCGGTACCCTGCTGAAAGAAAATCTTGCTAATCGACAGGCCGGAAATCGAGATAGATTCGGTATGTTCGACATCTTCTACTGTCTGGTTGAGGCCGCGTAGGGTCGGATTGGTAATGCGGTCAGCGATTTCACGTGCGGACAGGCCGTTATAAGACCAACTGATGGCAATGACCGGAATGTTGATGGAAGGAAAAATGTCCGTGGGCATGTTGCGCAGTACGTAGGGTGTGGACAACACAATGAGTAGCGCAGCCACTATAAAAGTATAGGGCCGGCGAAGGGCAATATTGACTATCCACATAATTGAGCTTGACTCCGATATTTCTTACTGAATATCTGCAACGAATGATTCTTGATGCCTTCTGGGTGAAGGACGGAAGTGAACAGCAAAAATCGTACCCAGATCAGTCAGGGCGGAAAAGGCGTCAAGTCCGCCTGTCTCCCATATGTGTGTTTGATTTTGAACACTTTTTACGCCAAGCCCTGCTGATTATGGGTCAGTTGTATGAATATCGTGCAGAAGCATTTGAATGGAAAATTTTCCAGCATGTTTTCACATCAACAGCTCACACACTTTTCTCTGTTGTTGCTCCAGCATCGGTGGCTGAGAGTATTCAGCATCTCAAAAGGAGGAATTTTTATTTTGCAAATATAATCAATAGGTTATTTGATTTGTGTTGTGCTTTTTCGTGTTGGCACAATAAATGCTGAAGACTTGGGCGATTTAATTCCAGTAGTTTCGAGCGATTTCGAAATGCTGATTATCCGTTAATTAAGGGATCGTCCAATGAGGCATAATTTTAGATACTTGATTTTAGCTGTGTTCTTGAGTGGGAGTGCTCTTGCTGCGGAAGCGGATGCTGACAAGATAGTAAAGTCAGCTGCGAGCAAAACCTCGTCAACCAATAAAGATTGGTCCTGGCAGCCTGTGGCCGCGCCGGAATTGCCTGCAATACAACAAAAGAAGTGGGCACGTAGCCCGATAGATGCTTTCGTGCTGACCAAGCTTGAAGAGAAGGGCATCAAGCCATCTGCCGAGGCAAGCCGTGCAGCCTTCATTCGCCGTGCCACTCTTGATGCATGGGGTTTGATACCGACTACGGCGGAAGTGAATGCGTTCGTGAATGACAAATCCCCTGATGCTTATGAGAAGCTGGTGGATCGTTTGCTGGCATCTCCCAAGTATGGCGAGCGCCAGGCGCGCAAATGGCTGGATCTTGCACGTTATGCAGATAGTTCTGGTTTCCAGGGCGACCAGACAAGACCCAACATGTGGCGTTACCGAGACTACGTCATCAACTCCTTTAATGAAGACAAGCCATATGACCGGTTTATCAAGGAGCAACTGGCTGGTGATGAGATTTATCCTGGTGATAACAGCGCGTTAGTTGCTACTGGTTTCTTGCGCGGTTTCCCGGACAATAGCAACTCCCGTGACTTGGTGCAGCGAAAATACCAGATTACGACTGACATCACCGATACGGTAGGCACTGCAATTCTGGGGACTACTTTTGAATGCGCTCGCTGCCATAACCACAAGTCGGACAAGATCAGCCAGAAAGACTACTTTGCCTTGCAGGCGTTCTTTGCCAACGTAAGTGCAGTGGATAACATTCCTGCCCCCAAAGGCCCTCAGGAAGTCCAGTTTGAAAAAGCTCAGGCTAAATGGCAAGAAGCAACCAGGGAAATCCGCGAAAAGAAAAAAGCCATTGTTGATGCTTACCGTTCTGAAGCCATTGCTTACTTGTTTGAGCGTTACTCTGCTGACACACAGGAGGCATTGAGGAAAGTCTATGTCCCAGATAGCCAGTGGACTGCTCGTGACCGCTGGATCAATCATCGTTATGGCGATTACCAGACCGATGACATTTTGGCGAATTTCTTCAGGGATAACGCTAGCAAAGATGCCAAAGACTATAAGCCTGAATATGCAGAGAAGTATGCTGAATACAAAAAGCTGGATGATGAGCTGAAGAAGTTCGACAAGATCAAGCCGGCCAAGGGTTCAAATACCATTTCTGCCATGACTGAGCTTGGGTACGCCGATGCGCCGCCAACCCATGTGTTGTTCACCGGTGCTTTTGACCACCCGCTTGATGAAGTGCAGCCAGCCTTTCCAGCGGCACTGACTAGCGAGAAGCCACAGATCGTCCCGACAGCGTTTTCTTCAGGACGGCGTACTGCCTTGGCTAACTGGATTGCCAGCCCACAAAACCCGTTGACAGCGCGTGTCTTTGTCAATCGTGTATGGGACCAATACTTTGGCTCTGGCATCGTCCGTACCGTCAGCGACTTTGGTCGGGCAGGAGATAAGCCTAACAATCCGGAACTCCTGGAATATCTTGCCAGCAACTTCGTGAAACAAGGTTGGAGCGTCAAGAAACTGCATAAGGAAATTCTGTTGTCTAGCGTCTACCGTCAGTCATCCGACTATCGAGAAGATGCTTACAAGGCAGATCCTGAAAACAAACTGCTGGCAGTATTCCCACGGAAGCGACTGGATGCAGAGCAGATCCGGGATTCCCTGCTGGTGGCTTCAGGCAAGCTGGAAGACAAAGTGGGTGGCCCTAGCGTGATGCCTCCTGTGCCTTCAAACCTGAATGCGGGCCGTTTCTGGGAAGTTTCCAAGGATACCAGCGACTGGAATCGTCGCAGCCTCTATATCTTTACCCGTCGTAGCGTGCCTTATCCATTGTTAGATACTTTTGACATGGCGAATGCACAACAGGTGCACAGCAAGCGGGACGTGACGACTACGCCACTGCAAGCACTCACTTTATTCAATAGCGACGTGATCTTTGGCTGGTCACAAGCATTGGCAGGAAAAGTAATTAGTGAGGCTGGGGCAAGTGAATCTGCCCAGGTGGACAAGCTGTTCCAAGTGCTGTTTGCGCGGAATCCGGATAAGGAAGAGAAAGCAGCCCTGATAGCTTTCCTTGGCAGCCAGGAAAAGCTGATCAAGGAGAAGATCAAGGATTCGGAAGGAAAATTGGCACTGGCTGTACCAGTTGGATTAAAGGATACGCAGCAATTGGATCCAGTTCGAGCCTCTGCCTTTGTGGACTTGGTGCATACAGTGGCCAACTCAAACGAATTCAGCTATCGCTTCTAAACAGCGTTTACATCGAATACAAATAAAAGGAAACAACATCATGAGCAACAATTCACGGCGTGATTTTTTGTTTAAAACGAGTTACGGGGTGGGAGGCTTGGCCCTTAGCGGCCTGATGCCTGGCGGTGGATTATTTACCACCTTTGCCAACGCAGCTTCACTGGTCGATCCATTGAGTCCTAAGGGTACTCACTTCCCGGCCAAAGTTAAATCGGTCATCTGGCTGCATATGGATGGCGCACCTAGCACGCTGGAACTGTTTGATTACAAACCTGATTTGATTAAGTTGGCTGGACAGCAGATTCCAGATTCCTTCCTCAATGGACTGAAGGCGGGCATCCGTGGTGGTGACGGAAAATTGTTTGCAACCGACCGCACCTGGAAACAGCATGGCGAGAGCGGTGCCTGGTTCTCTGACCTACTGCCAAATCTGGCTAAACATGCCGATAAACTGGCGTTTGTTAAATCCAGCGTGACCATCGGGGCTACACATGATATTTCCATTCTCAAGCTGAACACGGGCGATCTTAACCCTGGCCGCCCGTCCCTGGGTGCCTGGATACAGTATGCCTTGGGTTCTGCCAATCCCGACTTGCCAGCCTATGTCGTGCTCTATAACGACAAAAAGGAGCCAACTGGCGGATCGATCAACTGGAGCTCAGGCTTCTTGCCTGCGGTTTACCAGGGAACGGCTTTCCGTCCTGGCCCGTCCCCTATCCTGCATCTGGACAGGCCTGAGCTGATTGCGGCAGCGCAACAGCAGGGTAGCCTGGATCTGTTGACCAGATTGAATCGTGTACGCGGTGCACACTACCCGGAAGATACCGAACTACAAGCCCGTATCCGTTCTTATGAACTGGCTGCCCGGATGGAAGTGTCAGCCCCAGAAGCGGTAGACCTGACCAAGGAGACGGATGCAACCAAGGCGCTGTATGGCCTTGATGAGGACATTACCAAGAGTTACGGCCAAACCTTGTTGCGCGCACGCCGACTGGTAGAACGTGGAGTTCGTTTCATCCAGGTTGTCTCGGGCCCGCAGGATATTGCTGGTGACAGCCGTAACTGGGATGGACACAACGATATCGAGGAAAACCATCGCACTCATTCAAAAGTTGTTGATAAGCCGATTGCTGGCTTGCTTGCCGATCTTGAGTCTCGCGGCCTGCTCGATTCTACATTGATTGTGTGGACCTCAGAGTTTGGCCGTACGTCTTACGGGCAGAGTGGTACCGGCCGTGACCACAACCCATGGGGCTACACCCAGTGGCTGGCTGGCGGCGGTATCAAGGCTGGTACTACGTTCGGCCAAACAGATGAGGTGGGCCTGCAGGCTGTTGGCAAGACCATGGATACCTATGATCTTCATGCCACTGTCTTGCAGCTGATGGGCCTTGATCACCTGAAAACCACTTTCTTGCACAACGGCCGCTCGGAGCGTCCTACCGTGGTTTATGGTGAAGTCATCAAGGAATTGTTGGCTTAGCACTGGCTGGTTGCATCAAGCACTGCGCGATGAAAATCCTGGACGATCACTCAGGAAGGATCATCGCGCGGTTTAATTTAATGCTGAGTAAAAGCGCTTTAGGGGAATGATGCATAACCCCAGGATAGGCCTAGATTAAAAGGGTTAAATGAGTAAGTTCTTAGTTTCACTATTTGTTTATCTTGCTTTAACAGGATCTGTAGTAGCGGCACTGACTGAAATTGAAGAGGATTTCATGCAGGACATCGAAGACATACAGAAGAGCATGACATCGAATATTTCCTTGCAGGATGCAGCGACGGCAAAGTCGGAGGCGGTTGAGCTTGAAGCAATGTTCAAGGATGTTGAAGAGTTCTATGTGAAGAAGGGTGATGCGGCCGATGCCGTGGATTGGTCCAAGGAAAGTCGCGGTTATCTTGTAGCTATTTCCAAAGCGTTAGAAGCCAAGAATTTTGATGCTGCTTCTCAGTCTGCGGTCTCACTTGCCAAGACTTGCAAGGCTTGTCACAAGATTTATAAATCCAAGGATTAATTGTCCTGAAAGATTCAACATCGGAGTTCCCAATGAAAAGATTCATCGTTATCAGTAGTGTATTGCTTGGTTTATTCAGCTTGTCAGCATTGGCTGCGCTTAAGGATGGCGATGTTGCCCCCGACTTTAAGACACAAGCTTCGCTGAACGGGAAAAGTTTTGATTTCTCGTTGAAGGATGCATTGAAAAAAGGGCCTGTCGTGGTCTATTTCTATCCATCTGCTTATACCGGCGGATGCAATGTGCAAGCTCACACATTTGCAGAAAATCATGACAAGTTTGCCGCCGCAGGCGCCACCATTATTGGGGTATCGCTTGATAGCATTGAGCGCTTGAATGAGTTCTCGGCAGATCCTGATTATTGCGCAGGCAAGTTCCCGGTAGCCTCTGATGTTGGGGGCAAGATTGCCAAATCCTATGATCTGGTGGTGAGGGACGCCACCACTGGCAAAAAAGACACCAAAGGTAAAGAAATAGATCACGGCTTCGCTGAGCGTACGACCTTCATTATCACTGCTGATGGCAAGATAAGTGAAACCGTTGGAGGCGTGACGCCTGCATTGAATGTTGATAAAGCGCTTGAGTCTGTTCAGCGGCTGACTGCGGCTAAAGGCCTTGCCAAGAAGCCTTGATGCGCTTGGCAGGGAAGGGTAGGAAGGTTTCGTGGTAGTTAAGTTTTTGGTAAGGGCGTGTGCTGTAAGTGTGTTGTTTCTGGCGCTTGTGTCGAGTCAGTGTGCTGTTGCCGATGAGCACGATGGGATTGCAGACCGGGTTGGGGATGGAGACCCGGTGGCGGGTGAAGCCAAGTCCAAGGCCGAGTTATGCCAAGGATGCCATGGCGAGCAGGGCAATAGTAGCGGGGCAGAGTATCCGCGCCTTGCCGGTCAATATGCTGATTACATCATGAAACAGTTCAGAGATTTTCGTTCTGGCGCACGCCAGCATCATGTAATGAATGCCGTTGCTGGAAGCATTAAGGATGAAGACCTAGCGGATATTGCGGCTTATTTTGCCAGCCGCGACCGCGTGCGCAGCCAGCAGAAAAAATCCAATGAAATCGCGGAAAAGCTATTCGTCAATGGCGATATGAAGCGAACCATCATGGCTTGCGCAAGCTGTCATGGGACTGCTGGCCAAGGTAGCTATGTGGGGAGTGAAAGCTTCCCGGCGATAGCAGGGCAGCACAAGCTTTATTTACGTGAGCAGTTACTTAAATGGCGGGCACTTGAACGCAAGAATAGCCCTGGTGGCGTAATGAACCTGGTAGCTAAGTCGCTCAGGGATGAAGAAATTGAAGCCCTGGCGGATTACATATCGGGAATGTAGTTGAGTAGCAGGTCAGCACTGATCAGTCCCGAATGCTTAACTGGACATCACAGCATCCGGTGCCTGTAGGGTGGATCGTTAAAATAAAGGAGAAATAAAGATATGCAGGTCAATGTTGTTAAACGTGAATCGTGGCTAATAAAGTTATTAATTGCTGCCGCGGCTGTGAGTATGGTCTCAATAGCTCCAGTTCAGGCTGAGGAAGATCCGGTTACACCTGCCATCGCTGGCGTAGTGGCTGGCGGGGTTAAGATCCGCTTGATCAAAGATGGCTTCACTGGTACTGAGGGCCCTTTGGGTTTGCCTGACGGCAGCTTGATTTTTACTGAAACTCAGGCCAACCGAATTACGCGAATTGATGAAAATGACAATGTGACCACCTATATTGCAGATAGCAATGGGGCCAATGGCCTGGCGCTGAGTGTGAACGGTGAGCTGTACGCTGCACAAACGCTGAAACCTCGTGTCGGCATTATTCACCCTGCGGACAAAGCCAAAGTATTAGCGGAGCAATATGACGGCAAGCCATTGAACCGTCCAAATGACCTTGTGCTGGATAAAAAAGGGGGCGTGTATTTCACCGACCCAGGTGCTAACGGACCGGTCAAGCCTGATCAGGTACCAACAAAGCCAGCGGTCTACTACACTAAGCCTAGTGGCGAGCTGGTGTTGATTGCAACCGATATTGAACGTCCAAACGGTATTCAGCTCAGCCCAGATGAAAAAGTACTGTATGTGGCTAACACTGCCGGTGAATACATCATTGCATACGATATTGCTGCGGATGGCTCCGTCAGCAACAAGCGTAATTTCGCCAAACTTGAAGATGCCTTGCAGAAAACCGAAACTGGCGGTGTTTCCAGTGGAGCCGATGGCTTGGCGGTGGATGCTGATGGCAGATTGTATGTTGCTGCCAATACCGGCATACAGGTTTTTAGTGCCAAAGGTGAGTTCCTTGGCAATATTGCCTTACCCAGGAAAGCCCAGAATATTGCATTTTCTGGCAAGGACAAACGTACGTTCTATATCGTCGGTCGTGGCGCTGCATACAAATTCCCGACGTTGGCGCAAGGCTACACCGGTCGGGCCAAATAGCCTTGCTAAATACCTTGGCTTATGGTCCTGGATAACTTGGTATCTGTCATAAACAACCCTGCTTAGGCGGGGTTGTTACTTCATGGAAATATGAATGAAAATTTTTTCTAAATTGGTGTTACTGCCTTTGGTAGCAACTTATCTTGCTGTGTCCCCGCTTTCAGTCCTGGCTGCCCCTGCAGCCAAGCCGGAAAAGCTCATCCAATGGCGCCAGTCTGCCTATCGTGTGGTGGAATGGAATGTCGCCAGGATCAAAGCCGCGCTAGAAGGGCAATATGACAAAAATGAAGTTACCACGGCTGCCAATACAATTGCTAGTGTTGCCAGCTCTGGTATTGAGGACTTATTTGTCCCGGGAACCGAGCAGGGCAAAGGCTGGCACGAAACCAGCGCCAAGCCTGAGGCCTTCAAGGATCGTAAACGGTTTGCAGAGCTTTCACTCAGTTTCAGCAAAGAAGCTGCAGAGCTGGCAAAAATTGCGCCTACCGCTGACGCGGCTGCTGTGAAGGCGCAGTTTGGCAAGGTGACGCGTACTTGCAAAGCCTGCCACGATGATTTCAAGGGTAAGGAATAAACTGGCGCATAGCTGTAGGTGATCTGGCAGGAGCAGTTGGTGATGTGAATGCAACAGCGCTGTTTCTGACGGATTTCACCTGCAACAACGGATGAAGCAAATTTTTAGGCTTGCGAGGTTTCTTACTCTTTTTTTATTTTAATTTCATTGTTATTTTTCATATAAAACAATGTCTTGAATTTTTATCTGGTTAATTTTGCATTTGCACCGGATATTGTCGGCACTGGCGCATAATTTGCTGAGTATCCCAGGTTAATTGATAACACTTTTTAACCTACAAGGGAGCAAAATATGTCCGTAAGTAATTCCAGTTATTTCCACAGTGTTAACTGGCGCACACGCATAGTGGCCGTGCCGACCATTCTTTTTTCCCTGGGCTTGATCCCGACCTACAGTATGGCAGCAGGTACTTTGCAGGATGCTAGCGAGGCACTCGGAGTTGCCAAGATACAGTCCATCGCTTTTACTGGCACAGGACGCTGGTACCAGTTTGGCCAGGCACCCAATACCAAGTCTCCATGGCCGCCATTTGATGTCAGCAGCTATGATGCCACTATCAATTACGGTCAGCCGGCTGCACGCGTGCAAATTACGCGCAAGCAAGTGGTAGAAGCTGGTCGCGTAAGGCCTGCCCCGGTAGAGCAAAAACCTGATCAATACGTGAGCGGTAATGCTGCCTGGAATCTCGCCGCTGCCCCTGGTGCAGCCACCCCAACAGTACAGCCACAACCCGCGCAGTTGGAAGAACGAATCACGGAAATCTGGACAACTCCGCAAGGTTTTCTCAAGGCTGCCGCAGCCAACAATGCCACTTCGCAAGCCCATAATGGGGGCACCAAGCTGACATTCACCGCGGGCAAGAACCGTTATGTCGGCATTATCAATGTGAAGAATCAGGTTGAGCGTGTGCAAACCTGGATTGATAATCCGGTGCTGGGTGATACTGAAATTGACTATACCTATTCCAATTACAAGGATTTCAACGGTGTGTTGTTCCCTGCCCATATCGTACGCAAGCAGGGAGGATATCCGGTGCTGGACCTGAACATTGCATCTGTCACCCCTAATGCCGCTGCACATATCGATGTACCTGCCGAGGCTAGTGCCAGTAATGCTCAGAGCATCCTTGTCACGTCTGAAGAATTAGCTCCTGGCGTTTATTACCTCAAGGGAGGCACCCACCACAGTGTGCTGATAGACCAGAAGGATCACCTAGTGATAGTGGAGGCCCCGCTCAATGAAGCCCGCTCTGAAGCCGTGATTGCCAAGGCCAAGGAGCTCGTGCCAAACAAGCCGATTCGTTACCTGGTGAACACACATCACCATTTTGACCATTCAGGCGGTTTGCGCACCTTTGTCGACGAGGGAGCGACTATCGTTACTCAGCAGGCCAACAAGCCCTATTATGAAAAAATATGGGCTGCCAAGCATACGATCAATCCCGACCGCCTTGCGAAGTCAAACAAATCGGCCAAGTTTGCCGCTTTCTCCGATAAGCATGTATTGACTGACGGCCAGCGCAACATTGAGATTCATACCATCAAGGATAGCGGCCACAATGATGCCTTTGCCCTGATCTATCTTCCTGCAGAGAAAATTCTGATTGAGGCTGATGCTTACACACCATTGCCTGCTGGTGCTCCGGTTCCTGCAAGCATCAACCCATATTCAGTGAACTTGTATGACAATATCAAGCGCTTGAAGCTGAATGTAGACAAGATTGCTGCCTTGCATGGCCCTAATGTTGTTACCTTGGCTGACCTGGAAGGTTTTATTGGTAAATAAGTTACCTAAGAAATACTAACAATAACCTTCTTGGATAGTAATGCCGTTCAGTAGCTTCTGAACGGCATTTTGCTTCTATTTGTGCTGGCGCCAAGCTTTTAATGAGTGAAATGTCCGATGAATGCCAATAACCATCTATTAGCAGATATTGTGTACGATCAAGATTTTATTGTAGTTTATCAGGGGCTGGATGAAGGCTTGTGTGGCTCTATTGTCGATCTTTTTGATCAAGACAAAGGCAAGTGGCGGGGAAAGGTGGACAGGTCAGGAGGTGCTCTCTATGAAGCGGAAACTAAACGTTCCTGGGATCTTGAAATAGTCAATGAAGGTAATTGGCAGGACATCTTTCAGAGAGTCCATCCAAAGATTGAAGCTTGCATATCTCATTACATATCCAGAAGCCCTATATTAGAAGCATTTGATTTGCAGGCAACGGGGTACAAGATCCAAATGTATCCAAAAAACCAGGGCTATTTCCGTTGGCATGCCGACTCGATCGGAGGAGATACCGGAGACCGGGTTGTCGCCATGGTGCTGTATCTGAACGATGTGGAAAAAGGGGGAGAGACAGAATTTTTTCATCAAGGAATAAAAATCTCCCCGAAGGCCGGATATCTCGTTTTATTTCCTGCAGGGTGGAATTATATGCATTGTGGGCACATGCCTATATCGGGAGACAAATATATTATTTCGACCTTTATTAAGGTCAAACGCTAATCTTAAAATCCCCTTCCATTTACAAGTACCGGAATCCTTGGCCTCGTTTTGAACAAAGGATCACTTTAATTCAGGGGAAAGTCATTTGGATTTCCCCAAGTTTAAGAGGTAGATTTTTAATACTACTTGAACTTCTCACCAGCAGATTTTGCATCTTCAGAAATTTTATTATTGGCTTCCTGAATTGCCAGTTGCTCCTTTTTCACTTGATTATTGATTGCCTGTATATCTGCATTGGCTTCATCAACTATGCAATCCAAGTAAGGCTTGATTTTCTGGCGGTAGGCGTTTACTGCAAGAACGCTGTCGTTATAGGCATCTTCATCTGTTAGGTTGAGTGTGGGAGCGATAGGTTTACCACATTTTATAGAAGACCAATTGCCTTCTGTCAGCGTGCCCGCTTCGGTAAGATTGCTCATGCTATAAGCTGCAATTGCCACTATGGCAATCAATTTGCAAAAATTGTTGATCAGAGTTTTATGATGATATTTTTCAAGTTTCATATTTGATCTCTTAGTGATGATTTTAACAATTGATTTATCAAAGATAGATAGCAGAGACTGTGCCAATATAATGAGATATCTAATTGGTCTGAAAATATATTTTGATACAGCGTGTTAAGCTCATAACTTTATGATAATGGACCAAGAGTGTTCACGAGATTGATGTAATGGCAACATACTGCTGGTGGTAAATAAACAGCTGTGCCCAGCAAGGTGAAATAAAAACGGACTCCAGTGGAGTCCGTTTATCGAGTTGCCAATTAGGCCTGCTTAAAGATCACTAGTAAACATAATGCCAATCCAACGGGGAATAGCTGGCACATAGCTGTTCCAAGTACGTATCTGTGGCGTATCATCATCGAATAAGTTCTTCACTAGCAGGCTGACGTCAAACTTGCGGTCTCGTCTACCAAGACCAATCGAAAAATCTGTTCGAGTGTAAGCATCAACCCAACCATAACTTGAAAGAGTTACATCGGAGTTATATTTGCTGGTATATGCAAGGTTAATGCTGCTATGGAACTCTGCATTTGAAAAGACAGGATATCGATAATCTGCCCCAATGTTAAAGGAGAATTTTGCTGCTCCCGGCAAGTTTTCACCGGTTACATCTCGATAAGGATTACTTGTATTAGCTTCTTCAGGAGGTTTTCCTGCATTCTTGAAATCTTTATAGTAAGCGTTATTGTAGGCCCCAGCAAAACGTATCGTGGTATGTGGGAGTCCTGAATAGACTCCATCAAACTCTAATCCATACGCTCGAACCTTTGCAGCATTTCCTGTGGCTGATGTGTAGTAAAGTTGTTGAGTTGAACCACCACTATTAAGCTTGGTTGTATATTCATCATAGATCATCACTGCTTGTTGATAATCTTTAATATCAGTTAAGAATAAGTTTGTGTTGAAGGTTAAAGTGTCATTTAACAATATGCTTTTAAAACCAACTTCAAAGGATTTGGTTTTTTCCGGCTTGACTTGGTTATCATAACCATTAACAACTTGAGCTATACCAGATTTTTCACCATATTGTAATGAAACATATCCAGTGACATTTTCATTAAATTTATAACTTGGGCTGAATAATGCGGTAGGTTGTACTTTTCTGAAGGTCTCCGCTTCAACTTTATTATATACAATGCCTAATTGGTTTGCGCGAAGTGCTCTAGCTGCATTTATCTGGGCTAGTTCAGGGCTTAATAGCGTATTATAATCCTTACCAAAATATTTCTGAGCAACAGCATTTGCAAGTGCCATTTGTGTAGGGTCTGCTAGGTTTGTTGCATCATACCCACCCAGCAAGACTCCATTGACAGAGTAGGGGTTCAGATCTGCACCATAGCCTTGACTAGCGATGGATCTTGAAGATGAGTTGGCTCTATCCTCTAAAGTAAATCTTAAACCTGTTGTTAAAGTTAAAGGTTCGGAAAGATGCCAATCTGCTTGTCCGTAGATAGCAGCGCTTTTATTATGAATATCCTGTGGGATATTATATTCCAAGCCGCTTAATGCGTTTTGCATAAGATATCGACCAGCTCCTGTTGTATCTAAGGTTGTGTATTGATTATCGTTAGCAAACCATGCACCTGCGTCAGACCCAAATCCTGTTCGAGAGCTGTAATTATTGCGCGAACTCAAGAAATATAAACCAGTTTGGTAGTCTACAAATTCACCACCATTAGAAGATAATCTAAATTCCTGACTGATTTGATCATGACGGGTCACCAATCCACCACCATTTTTAGTAATGTCAAACGGAGTTCCTTCATCATTTCTGGCTTGGAAAGAGAAGTTTTTGTATGCAGTAATTGACGTTAGGGTGTGATTTTCTAAATGCCAGTTCAATACGGCAGATGTGCCCCAGGTAGATGTAACGAGCGGACGCTGGTCATTTTGATAAACACTATTATCTAAGTAATCATTTTTATAACTATAGTCGCTTCTTTGTAGAAACCAACGTCTATTTAATCTTGTTGAAGCATCTGTACCTAGTAAATTGGCTTGGCCATTTGCATATCTAGTGGGCGTTGGCTTGAAGAAAGTCCAGCCGTTGTAATATTCTTCGTGTTTTGGCGTTAGTTCAAGCCTTACCAGTGCATCGAACTTCTCCGTTGGCGTAAACAGAAATTGCACACGTCCTGAAACATTGTCTTTGTTCATGTAACGGAAGTCACGATTATAATTGTTGGGATAGTAACCCTCTCCTTTGTCTACAGCAAAAGAGCCACGCCATGCAAGCACATCCTCTATCACGGTTCCACCGATGGCCGCATTGGCGATCACTCGGTTGTTGTCGCCCATAGCGAGAGAGTAGCTTTGCTGAGACTCAAATGTTGGGCGACGAGTAGTGATCGTAATGGCACCTATGCTGGAATTCTTGCCTTTTAATGTTCCTTGAGGACCACGAGCTACTTCAACTTGTTCTATATCATAAAAGTCAAAGCTAGAGAGGGGGTTATAGCCATAGGAGACATCATCTACTGTCACTCCTACACTGGGGTCCATCGAATCTGTCTGAGCCTGTTTGCCCAATCCGCGAATTGAGAGGCTGCTGGTACGGGCGTTGCCCTGATTCCAGGATACGTTGGCTGCACGTTGGGTAACTGATCCCAGGTCACGTGCCTGGAATCGATCCAGTTCCTTGCCGCTGACCACTGAAATGGAGATTGGCACGTCCTGCAGTGCCTCCAGTTTGTTACGGCTACGTACCACCACCTTGCCCAGTTCTGCAGGTTCTTCTTCCTGCGCCACTTGTTGAGGTTGTGCAGCAGCAGGCTGGGTAGTTTGAGCCTCTGTTACATCTTGAGGTGGGCCGCTTTTTTGCGCAGCCAGTTCCTGTTGGCTCTTTTCCAATGCTTGTTTGAGCTTGGCGATTTCCGCCTGCAGCTCGTTAACAATGGCATCGTCCGCTGCATATATCGGATTGGCTCCCAGGATACTAATTGTTGCGCCAACAGCAGTTGCGATTCTGGATAATCTAAATGGCACCGTCCGTGGTCGGCGGTGACGATGTGAAAAATTCATTTTTAGTTCACTCCCCTAGATATGCAAATAAAAATTACCGCATCAGCTAGCGCAAAGAGTGTGCCAATTTATAAGTAAAGGGTATTTGTATAGGTTTAAATATTCCTTATTAGCCTATAGAAGCCTTGTTATTATTGGCCCCAATAAAAACCTGGAATGTAAAAATATTTAAATTTTTTTGCCTGAAGAACTGGTCTCATGCTGTTGGGTTTGAATCATTCTCTGTACTGGAATGTGATTGACTGATGATTTATTTCAAGCAGTTTTGATACAAACCGGATGGTACTTGATGCTTTTTTCTTAAGGATTGGGTGGCGCTAAGTTTTCTATTTGAAGTTGTTAATGAACAGTTGTTGTTTTTGTTGCAGCATTGAATGTTTGGTTTGGAACAGGCGGGTGCTTTTTTATTTTGGTTTTTTATTCAAGTGACTGTTTTAATTGGATGGTATGGATATTGCATAAAAACCATGATGCTAAGGTTGATTTATATGCCCAACGTTAGCGTTATGGAAGTGACAGGCATAGCAACTGAATAAGTCGGCTTGGGTTTGCCGGCGCAGCAGTGAAAAATCCAAATTCCAAACTCTGCCAATTAAAAAAGAGGAATCAAAGTGAAGAAAGTATTTCAACAACTTGTTCTTGTTATCGCCATGAGTGGAAGCGTGCATGCTGCTTATGCCGCTGATCCCAAGCCTGAAGAGGAAATCCGCTATCGCCAGTCTGTATTCAATGTGATTGGCCGTAACTTCAATGCATTGGGCGCTATCGCCAAAGGTGAGCGACCTTATGACCAGGCGTTTGCAGTGAAGACGGCGGCATTGCTTGAGCTATTGGGGCCATTGCCATTTGGCTCGTTCGGCCCTGGTACTGATAAAGGCGCTTTGAACAAGGCCGACCCTAAAATCTGGACTGAGCAGGCCAAATACAAAGAGGCAGCCGACAAGTTCCAGGTGGAGATTGCCAAATTGTCTGCATCGGCCAAGGATCTGGACTCGTTAAAGGCCCAGGTAGGGGAGATCGGCAAGACCTGCAAGGGGTGTCATGATAATTTCCGCCTGAAAGAAGCGCGCCAGTAGAGCCAGTAAGCAAGACGCTGGCCTTTAAATGGTCCAGCCAAGCTTGAATGTTGTGTGATTGTGGGGCCGGTTGCCTCAGCCGGCCCTGTTTTATTTGGGCTATACCTGCAGTTCTTTGGATGAAAGCAAGGTATTGGAAGTGATGAGCAAGCTGACGGTAGAACATCTTGCCTGCGTACGCGGCGACAGGTTGCTGTTCAAGAATATTAGCTTCACCCTTGATGCTGGCGAGCTGCTTTATGTATTAGGTGATAACGGGGCCGGCAAGAGCAGCCTGTTGCGTATTTTGTGCGGCATCTTGATTCCGGAGCAGGGCAGGGTGCATTGGGGTGGTCAGGATGTGAGCAAGGATAATGAACAATATCGTCTGGACTCACTTTTTATTAGCCACTTGAACGGACTGAAGGACGATTTGAGCGTTTCTGAGAATTTACGCTTTGCCACCTATCTGGCCGGGGAAGACAACCAGGAAGTTAATGTTAACCGCGCACTGGATGCGGTCAAGCTTCAAGCTTATGCCCATGAGCGCGTAGGCAGCCTTTCACAGGGACAGCGCCGCCGTGCCAGCCTGGCAAGGCTCTGGATAAGCCGCGCCCGCTTATGGTTGCTGGATGAGCCCTTTGCCGCGCTGGATACGGCATCCATTGCCATCCTGGCGGAACGTTTGCGGCAACACTTGCAAGCCGGTGGCATGGCGATATTGACCACACACCAGCAGGTTGATATCCAGGCCGCTGTGGTACACCAGCTCAAGATTGCTTAATGGCCGCTATCTTGATTGAAATAGTACGCCGCGATCTGCTGCTGGCAGTACGACGGTCTGCCGATGTGGCCACGGTACTGATTTTTTTTGTGGTGGTGGCCAGCCTGTTCCCGTTGGCCGGAAACCCCGATCCGGTTGTTCTCCGGAACCTTGCGCCGGGAGTGCTGTGGGTTTCCGCCTTGTTGGCGTGCCTGTTGTCATTGCCGCGCATTTTTGCAGGGGATTATGCAGACGGCTCCCTTGAGCAAATGGCGATCGCTCCGCAACCATTAAGCCTGCTGGTGCTAGGCAAGATATTTGCCCATTGGCTGGTATCGGCCCTGCCGCTGGTGCTGTTGGCGCCATTGCTGGGCTTGCAGTATGGGCTGCAGGGAGAGCCTTTGCTCGTGCTGGTAGCAGCCTTGTTGCTGGGCACGCCTACATTGAGCCTAATCGGCGCTATCGGCGCAGCATTGACATTGGGAGGCCGCGGGGGCGGGGCGCTGTTGCCTGTGCTGGTGCTGCCGTTGTATATCCCCGTCCTGATTTTCGGTGCCGGCGCGGTAGTCGCCAGCCAGGCTGGGCTTGAGGTGCGAGCTTATTTTTTGCTGCTTGGCGCCTGCTTTTTATTGTCGCTGGTAGTTGCTCCCTGGGCGACCGCCGTTGCTTTACGAATTGCTTTGGAATAGTGGATTACATGTCAGCTGTTAACTGGTTCAAATATGCTGCGCCGCAGACGTTTTATGTCCTGGCCGGACGCTGGATTCCCTGGCTTTATGCTGTTGCCATCCTGTTGGCAATAACCGGTGTCTACATCGGTTTTGCCATGGCGCCGACCGACTTTCAGCAGGGAGAGGCTTACCGCATTATTTTTGTCCATGTTCCAGCTGCCTGGATGTCCATGGTGATTTACCTGGCCATGGCGTTTTGGGCGGCTGCCGGCCTGGTTTTCAACACCAGGTTATCTTCCATGATGGCGCAGGCCCTGGCGCCTACGGGCGCCTTGTTTACCGTACTGGCGCTGGTGACCGGGTCGTTGTGGGGGAAGCCGACCTGGGGCGCCTGGTGGGTCTGGGATGCGCGGCTGACTTCTGAGCTGATTCTCTTGTTTCTTTACATTGGTTTTATCGCACTGCGGGCGTCCATTGACAACCCGTTGCGCGCAGACCGGGCGGCTGCCGTACTCGCGATTGTGGGGGCGGTCAATGTGCCTATCATTTATTTTTCCGTGCGCTGGTGGAATACCCTGCACCAGGGAGCATCCATCAATATGTCATCCGCGCCCAAAATGGCAACCACCATGCTTGCCGGAATGCTGGTGATGGCATTGGCAGGGTGGATTTACAGCATAGCCGTTGCTTTGGTGCGCGTACGCTGCATCATCCTTGAGCGCGAGCGACATGCGATGTGGGTAAGACAACTGGAAGAGGTACAGCCGTAATGCAATGGAATTCATGGGGCGAATTTTTCGCCATGGGCGGCTACGCTGGATATGTATGGGGTTCATTTGGACTGACTCTGCTCGCCTTGGCCTGGGAAGTGTTTGCCCTTGGCCTGCGCCGGCGCAAGGCAATCGGGCGAGTGCGGCAGGTGCAGTCATGGGCCGGGCAAGGTTTGGAGCATAAGGAATGAAGTCGAGACACAAGCGCCTGGCCTTGATTGGCGGCGGCATCGTGGCGGTCGCCCTGGCAATTACGCTGATACTGAGCGCTTTCCGCAGCAATATCGTGTTTTTCTATACCCCGACCCAGGTTGCGAACGGTGAAGTACCTAAAGACACCAGTTTCCGCATAGGCGGCATGGTGGTGGAAGACAGCCTCAAGCGGCAGGCTGACGGCCTGACCGTCCATTTTGTGGTGACAGATACGGTAAAGAATATTCCCGTAAGCTACCAGGGCATACTTCCCGACCTGTTCAAGGAAGGCAAAGGTGTGGTGGCTCAGGGTGTGCTGGATCAGGATGGCCGCTTTATCGCCAGCAATGTACTTGCCAAGCATGACGAGAACTACATGCCGCCTGAAGCCGCAGAGGCCCTTAAGCGGGCCAAGGCGGCAGATACAGCGCAGTCGCCTGACGGAGTAGGGAGAAATTCGTGATTCCTGAAATTGGTCATTTCTCCCTGGTCCTGGCCTTGCTGGTGGCGATAGTACAGGGCGTGTTCCCGATTGCCGGGGCGGCCCTGGGCAAGCCTGCCTGGATAGCGCTGGCAAAGCCCAGTGCCAGGTTGCAGTTTGTATTGGTGGCGCTGGCTATCTTCTGCCTTGCCTATACTTTTGCTGTCAAGGACTACTCCGTCCTCTATGTGGCTTCCAACTCCAATTCCAGGCTGCCGCTGCATTACCGCGTTGCTGCGCTTTGGGGCGGACATGAGGGATCCTTGTTGCTGTGGGTGTTCATTCTCAATATCTGGACGCTGGCGGTCAGCTTTTTTTCCAAGCAGTTGCCCCAATTGACGCAGGCACGCATCCTCGGTGTGATGGGCCTGATCAGCATAGGCTTCCTGCTGTTCATGCTCACCGTCTCCAACCCGTTCGAGCGCCTGATACCTGCAGCGCTCGATGGGCGCGACCTCAACCCGCTGTTGCAGGACCCTGGCATGGTGTTCCATCCGCCCATGCTTTACATGGGCTATGTCGGTTTTTCCGTCGCCTTCGCCTTCGCCATTGCCGCCTTGCTTGGCGGTGAGCTGGATGCAGCCTGGGCGCGCTGGTCGCGTCCATGGACCACGCTGGCATGGATTTTCCTTACCGTGGGCATCATGGCCGGCAGCAACTGGGCTTATTACGAGCTGGGATGGGGTGGCTGGTGGTTCTGGGATGCGGTGGAAAATGCTTCTTTCATGCCATGGCTGGTGGGCACCGCGCTTATCCACTCATTGGCTGTGACGGAAAAGCGCGGCAGCTTCAAGGCCTGGACAGTGTTGTTGGCAATTACGGCATTTTCACTGAGTCTGCTCGGCACATTCCTGGTACGTTCAGGGGTGCTGACTTCAGTCCACGCCTTTGCCACCGACCCCGAGCGCGGTCTGTTCATTCTTGCGTTTCTTGTGATCGTGATCGGCGGATCACTCGGCCTGTTTGCCTGGCGTGCAACCTCTGTCGGCAAGGGCGGCAGTTTCAGTGCGCTGTCGCGCGAAAGCCTGCTCCTTTCCAATAATGTGCTGTTGGTGGTTGCTGCTGCCTCGGTCATGCTGGGGACGCTTTACCCCTTATTCCTGGATACGCTCAATTTGGGCAAGATATCGGTAGGCCCTCCGTACTTTGATACGGTGTTTGCGCCGCTAATGGCTCCTGCGGTGTTTCTGATGGGCATTGGCCCCCTGGCCCGCTGGAAGAAGGCCGAACTGCCCGAACTGGTTGTGCGCTTGCGCTGGGCCTTTGCCGTAAGTTTGGCTACGGCGATATGCCTGCCATTGCTGCTGGGACGCTGGACACCGATGGTGGGGCTGGGCCTGTTCCTGGCGTTCTGGGTGTTTGCTGCCTCAGTGCAAACCTTGTGGCTGCGCTTGAAACTGGCTGGATTGCCGCTAACCGGGCGCCTGCGGAGCCTGACGCGCTCTTGGTGGGGAATGTGGCTGGCGCATGTGGGTATAGGCGTGTTCATCCTGGGCGTCACCATCGTCAAGGGGTTTGAAACAGAAACCGCAGTGCGCATGCATCCGGGCGATGTGGCCCACTTGTCCGGCTACGACTTTGTGTTTGACGGCGTGTCTGAGGTGCAAGGACCCAATTACACCGCGACCCAGGGCAACCTGCGCGTGAGCCGCAATCAGCGTGAATTTGCCAGCCTGCACCCGCAAAAACGCCTATATACCGTGCAGAACATGCCGATGACGGAAGCCGGTATTGCCGCAGGCCTGTGGAGCGATAAGTACGCATCGCTGGGCGAAGCCCTGGGAGATGGCAGCTGGAGCGTGAGGATTTATTACAAGCCCATGGTCAACTGGATATGGGGCGGTTGCCTGCTGATGGCAGCCGGTGGGGCGCTGGCGCTTAGTGACAGGCGTTACCGCATTAAACGCAAGCAAGAGGCAGCAGCCACTGCATGAAGCGCCTCTTTATCCTGGTTCCACTTGCCGCTTTCCTGATCCTGGTTGGGTTTCTGGCGGCAGGCCTGCGCCACGACCCGCATGAAGTGCCGTCTCCCTTGGTGGGTAAGCCTGCCCCCGCCTTCAACTTGCCGCGGCTGGATGATCCGCAGCTTACATTGTCTGCGGCAGGCATGCGCGGTCAGGTCTGGCTATTCAATGTGTGGGCCTCATGGTGCGCGCCTTGCCGCGAGGAGCACCCAGTATTGCTGAAGCTTGCTGCGAGCCGGATTGTGCCCATCGTCGGCATGAACTACAAGGACCAGCGCGACAAGGCCCTGGCCTGGCTCGAGCAAGGAGGGGGGGACCCCTACCTCGCCTCTGTGTCGGATGTGGCCGGTCGGACAGGCATTGATTATGGTGTCTATGGCGTACCGGAAACCTATGTGGTCGACAAGGCGGGCACCATACGCTACAAGCAAATCGGTCCGTTGACCGAACAGATATTGGTGGAAAAACTGTTGCCACTCATCATGGAGTTAAAAGCAGAATGAAATATTGCTTGATCATCGCTGGCCTGCTTTTTTCAGGCCCGGCATTTTCTACGCAGGAAGCTGCACTATTGGTGGATAATCCAAAAATTGAGGCGCAGGTCTCGCGCTTGGCCGAGGAACTGCGTTGCCTGGTGTGCCAGAACCAGACATTGGCCGATTCAAGCGCCCCGCTGGCAGAGGACCTGCGCAATGAAATCCGGGAAATGGCAGCCAAGAATATGAGCGACCAGCAAATCATCGACCACCTGGTGGCCCGCTATGGTGATTTCGTGCGCTACCGCCCTCCCTTCAAGGCCAGCACTGCCGTGTTGTGGGCAGGGCCATTTGTACTGCTGGTACTGGGCATGCTGTTTGTCTCTGTCCTTGTGCGGCGGCGCGAGCGCCAAGTAGCCAGTCTGCCATTAACCCCGGAGCAGTCGCGCCAGTTGGCGGAATTATTGAAGCAGGAGCAATGATGCTGGTATTTTGGGGAATTGCAACGCTCTTGCTGCTAATTACGTTGTTCGTGCTTTTGCCGCCCCTGCTGCGCCGACGTGTTTCGATTCCCATTTCATCGAGCAGTGCTGTCGCGGCGGTGTATCGCGAGCAGTTGGCCGAACTTGAGCAAGACAGGGACAACGGCGTGCTGGACGTCGCGCAATACCAACAGGCAAGAAATGAGTTGGAGCGGCGGTTGCTGGAAGAAGCGCAAGACATCTCCCGCGATAGGGTGACTGGCGCGGACAGCGGCAGACCAGACCGGTTGCTGGCAGTGTTGTTACTGGTGCTGGTACCGGTATTTGCCGTGCTGATCTACCTTAAAGCCGGCAACCCGCAAGCGCTTGATGTGCATGACAATTCACCTGACAGCCAAACGGTTAATAGCGAAGATGTACCGGCCAATATCGAACTGATATTGCAATCCCTCAAACAGCAACTGGAGTCGGATCCCGGGGATGGGGCAGGCTGGGCATTGCTCGCGCGGGCCGACGCCAAGTTGCATCGCTATGATGAAGCCGTGCAGGCGTTTGAGAATGCCGTCCGCATTATCCCTGATGATCCCAACCTGCTGGTGGATTACGCCATCACGCTGGCGTTTATCAACCAGCACAATATGGCAGGCAAGCCTGAGGAGCTGGTGAACCGCGCGCTGGAACTGGATCCGGAACAGGTAAAGGCACTGATGCTGGCTGCTTCCGCCGCCTTTGATCGCCAGGACTACCCGCGTGCGATCATCTTGTGGCAACGCCTGCTACAGAAGTTGCCGCCTGGCTCTGAAGCCTATGTTTCCGTTAGTGCTGCACTGGATGAGGCCCGCAAGCTGGCCGGGGAAAAGCCTTGACACCATTGTTGTGGGAGCAATTCGGAAAGCATGTGGTTGGTCGTCAGTAAAGCATGGCCTGTACGGTATGCCGAGACGAAGTGATAAAAGTCGAATGCTCGTCTCATTGACCTCAATGGCAACCTTGTCAACACTTGGCCTGATGCAGACGGTTGCAATACCAAGTCCGACTATCATGCATGCCGTAAAAATGCTAAATGGGGGCTTCCTGTTCAGGTTAGTCTTCGCCGGGCAGGAACCAGGGCTATTTCTTTTCTTCCACCCGGGTTGAAGTCGCCGGGCCGATACCTACAATTTGCAGTACCGTATCTTCATCCTTGGCGCCATCGTAATGGATTTCATTGCCATGATGAGTGACAAAGCTGCCGGCTGGTACAGGCTTGAAATGCGCCGGATTGTAATCGGCGCCTGTAGCAACCCACCAGGTGCCAGACAACACAGTGATGAAACGGTCATTGGGGTGGGAGTGGGGCTTGCTATGGTGGTTGGCTTTCCATTTGTTGAGGACCACGTACAAACCCGGCTTGCTAGGATCGCCTACCAGGACTGCAGTTTCCGAACCGCTAGGATTGGCTACCCACTTGATGTCATTGGGAAGCTTGATCGATATGGCTTTCGGGTCCAATTCTTCTCCTGCGCTCGCAAGCCCCACACTGGCAGTTAATATGGCTAGCCCCACCAGCCCTGCCAGGTTTAGGGCAAGCAAGGGCTTGAATAAATCATTCATTGTCGTTCTCCGGTTGGTGTCTGGATAGCATTGCCTAGCATCAGGGATAGGCATGCCATTAGATTGAACAGCAAGCTGCATGCCAGGCCGGATAATGAGGTAACTTTTTGATAGGTAATAGTTTTTGTTTTATGTTGCAGTCGGTGCGGTTGCTTATTCAGCAATCCATGAACAGCTGATGTTGCGATAGCAAAAGTATATTCAGCGGTTTTTGCCATCGCGAGCGAGATAATCCTGCACGGCGGCGTCTACTTTCTTGCTGATTTCGGCAGCGGGCACAGGTGTCTTTGACTCCGCTACCTCCTGGGCATACTGGTATAGCGGAATAAATAGATTGTCCTTGTCAGGGGAGCCGCGCAAACGCAGGAACTCATTGCTGGCGATCAGTCGTTGCCATTTGTCGCGTACCGCATCCCACACCGGTTTGCTTGCCTGGATATAGCGGTCGCCTTCGCTCCAATCGAAATCCTGTATGCGCTCATAACGGTTAAAACCGGATTCACGGGCGAGTGCTGGGTTGCTGGCCGCTATTTCACCAGTCTTGTCCAGTTTGACCTTGAGGTTCTGTTGTTCATGCACCCAGCCAGTCGGTGTGATGATGTGGCGGTTATTTCCTATCAATACATCATAATCGCCGCGAATGCTGTATTCCCGGCGCGGTAGCGGGCGCCAGCCGTCTTCATCGCTCCAGCTGGAGTAATTGCCCAAATGCTGCCATTTTGCCACGCCGGAATAGCGGGGACTGTCATCGACCTGGTAAACAGTTTGCCGCCAGAATCCGCTTTGCCGGTCTGCCGGCACCTTGACGCGTTGCCAGGTGTTGTTGCCGCGGAAGACCAACTGCTCAGGAGCTTCATACTGCCAGTCCTGGCGCCAGTGCTTGGTGACGAACGGGCCTTCGACCTTGCCATTTTCACCGACAAAAGACATGACTAACAGGTGTTGCAGCACGATGGATGTTCCCTTGTCTTCCACCAGATAGACTTTTTCCGTACCCCAGCTACGGTAAGGGCGGTTTGGCTTGTATGCGGTGACGAAGCCGGCAGTTTCTATGAAATCAAACGTAGCGCGGTACTCGCCTGCCATAGCCAGGATGGCACGCCTGTCCCGCTCAAAACTGCTCAGGCCGGGCTCCTGCAAGGCTTTCCATTCTGCGCTGGGTTCGGTGACTAGCTTGACTGACGTCCCTGTTGTAGTGCCGCCACGGGGGGAGAGGCTGGACTCGTCCTGGAACTGCCATGAAAAAGTGTACTGGCGCTCATTGGTTGGCTGAGCGTCGGCATAGGCCGAAGGCAGTTGGCAAAGCAGGGTGAGTACGAGAACTAGCCTGGAGATCATGAGTTATTTGAGGGTTAAAATGTATGGATATGTAATTTTAAAAGTAACCAGCTGCATTGCCAAAAGCCTTTATGCCCAATGTGTGGCAATAAACCAGACGATGCCTGCGCTTGCTGCCAGCAGAACCGAGCCCAATATTACATGCCCCCCCTGGCTGGCATGGGTGTCAGGGAGGGATTGAGGCACCTGCTTGCGCCCGGTGATCATGGCCTTTACCAGGTTTTCATGCTTGAACAGGCGGTAGTAGAGGATTGCTGCGATATGCAACCCTATCAGGCCATAGAGCACATACTGGTTCACCGTATGCAAATAAGTCAGGTAATCGCTTGTATCCTTGTCAATCAGCGAATAAAGCGGCCCCTCGGTAAAAATATCGTCATTGGCAAACAGGCCGGTAATGGCCTGGGCCAGCAGCAGTAGCAACATGGCGACAACCGACCAGCCGCCCAGCGGGTTATGGCCTATGGTCTTGTCGCCAGTGCCTTTGAGGTAGCCAACAATCGCCCGCGGACCACGGATAAAGTTGGAAAACTTGGCGTAAGTGCCGCCGGCAAATCCCCACAGCACACGAAAAATCAATAGCGCGAGCAAAGCCAACCCTGAAATGACATGCCACTCCAGAGCGTTGCCGCCTATCTTGACCGTAATAATTGCAGTGGTGAAAAGCGCGACCAGCGACCAGTGAAAAATGCGCAAGGGAAGATCCCAGGTATTGATGTGTTTCATGCTTGCTCCTAAAACATGGCCACCCTAGGTGGCGAGATACCCGGCATTAACAGCAAATAACGTACCTGATATTGTGTTGCTGTTAATACAATGGCTTAGCTGATGGCAAGCAAGTTGAGTCAAGGAGATTGCTAGATATGCAACAGAGTGCTGTTTCATATTAAACAGTATTATTCTGTGAACAAGCGGTACATGAGCTTCTATCGGACTCTGGCAGGCAACGTTCCTTCAATTTTATGATGCTTATCCTTTAGCAAAAAAAATCCCGCATTGCGCGGGATTCTTCCAGGGGTGGGATTGCTATCTTTTCTTGATATACAAGTCAGTGATCGTGCCTTCTTTCATCTCGGCGGCAAAGCAAATGGTTTCCGAGAGTGTGGGATGGGCATGAATAGTCAGCCCCAGGTCATGAGCATCAGCGCCCATTTCGATCGCCAATACTGCCTCTGCCAACAACTCACCTGCATTGGTGCCGACAATACCGGCTCCAATGACGCGATGGGTTTCCTTGTCGAAAATTAGTTTGGTACTGCCTTCGGAGCGGGCGATGGAAAGCGCGCGTCCGCTGGCAGCCCACGGGAAGGAGGCTTTCTCGATGTTGAGGCCTTGGGCTTTGGCTTCCGTTTCCGTGACACCTGCCCAAGCCACTTCAGGGTCGGTATAGGCTACGGACGGAATCGCCAATGCCTGGAACTCAACCTTGTGCCCGGCAATGACTTCGGCTGCTACCTTGGCTTCATGCGTGGCTTTGTGCGCCAACATAGGCTGGCCAACAATATCGCCGATAGCGAAGATATGCGGCACGTTGGTGCGCATCTGCTTGTCCACAGCGATAAAGCCGCGATCATCCACGGCAACGCCTGCGTTTTCAGCGCCTATGTTCTTGCCATTCGGGCGGCGGCCGATGGAGACCAGCACACGATCATAGACCTGTGTTTCCTTGGGTGCGTTTTCACCTTCAAAGCTGACATGAATGCCGTCTTTCTTGGCTTCAATTTTCGCAACCTTGGTGGATAGCATGATGCTTTCAAAGCGCTTTTCCATGCGTTTGTGCAAGGGGCGGATCAGGTCGCGGTCCGCACCCGGGATGAGGCCATCCATGAACTCGACCACGCTGACCTTGCTGCCTAATGCATCATACACGGTACCCATTTCCAGGCCGATGATACCGCCGCCGATAACGAGCAGGCGCTTGGGAATGTCAGCCAGCGCCAGCGCGCCGGTGGAGTCCATGATGCGTTCGTCTTCGGGCGCGCCAGGAAACTTGGTGGCTTGCGAGCCAGCCGCGATGATCGCATTCTGAAAGCCGACAGCAGTGACCTTGCCGTCTGCGGCAGTGACGTCAATCTGGTTGGGGCTGGTGAACTTGCCTACGCCCTGCACCACGGTCACACCGCGCTGCTTGGCCATTTGAGCCAGCCCGCCGGTCAGTTTGTTGACAACGTCGTTGGTTTTCCAGTCGCGCAGTTCATCCAGGTTGATCTTGGGCTTGCCGAAGCTGACGCCATGATGGCTGGTTTCCTCAGCCTCGGTGATGACCTTGGCGGTATGCAGCAATGCCTTGGACGGGATGCAGCCTACGTTGAGGCAGACGCCGCCCAGCGTGGAATAGCGCTCGATCAGCACAACCTGCTTGCCGAGGTCTGCGGCACGGAAGGCAGCTGTATAGCCGCCGGGGCCGGAGCCCAGCACGACGACTTCGGTGTTGATGTCAGCATCGCCTATAGCTGTTGCTGGGGCAGGCGTCGGTGCAACTGCAGCAGGTGCTGTTTCGGCAGGACTTGCTTGTGGTTGTGACTGGGCTGCAGATGCAGGGTCAGCAGTTTCGTCTGCGGCTTCTTCCAGCAGCAGGATGAGTGCGCCCTTGGCAACTTTGTCGCCCACTTTGACCTTGACTTCTTTCACCACGCCCGCGTGAGAGGAAGGGATGTCCATAGACGCCTTGTCGGACTCCAGGGTGATCAGTGAGTCTTCCTTGGCAATGGTGTCGCCAGCCTTGACCAGCACTTCGATGACGTCGACGCTATCGAAGTTGCCGATATCGGGTACCAGTACTTCAGTAATTTTGCTCATTTCTATCCCTCAACTCTTACAGCAACAAACGGCGTACGTCAGACAGCATCATGCGCAGGTGGCTGGTAAAGCGTGCGCCGTCGGCACCGTCGATGACGCGGTGATCGTAAGACAGGGAAAGCGGCAGGATCAGGCGCGGCTCGAATTCCTTGGTCTTGCTGTTGAACACCGGCTGTATGCTGGAGCGGGAAACACCGAGGATGGCGACTTCTGGGCAATTGATGATAGGCGTGAATGCAGTGCCGCCTATGCCGCCCAGGCTGGAGATGGTGAAGCAGCCGCCCTGCATTTCCTCGACCTTGAGCTTGCGTTCACGTGCCTTTGCCGAGAGTTCGCCTAGCTCTGCGGCGATTTCCAATACGTCCTTGCGGTTGACGTCGCGGATGACCGGCACCACCAGGCCATCGGGCGTGTCGCAGGCAAAGCCGACGTTGAAGTATTGCTTGAGAATCAGGTTCTCGCCATCGGGCGACAGTGAAGCATTGAAGTTCGGGTAGGTGCGCAAGGCATTGACCGAGGCCTTGATCAGGAAGGCGAGCATGGTCAGCTTGACGCCGCGTTTTTCGGCATCGGCCTGCATGGACTTGCGGAAGTCTTCGAGGTCGGTAATGTCTGCCTCGTCAAACTGGGTAACATGCGGGGCAGTGACCCAGTTGCGGTGCAGGTTGGCGCCGGACAGTTTCTTGATGCGGGAAAGCGGCTTGGTCTCGGTGCCGCCGAATTGGCTGAAGTCAATCACCGGCGCCTGTATCACGGCAATGCCGCCGGCGGAGGCTACACCGCCGCCGCGTGGCTTGTTCAGTTCACCCTTGACGAATGCCTGTACGTCGCTTTGCAGGATGCGGTTCTTTGGGCCGCTGGCGTTGACCAGCGAGAGGTTCACGCCCAGTTCGCGCGCAAACTTGCGTACCGATGGGCTGGCATGTGCCTGCTTGCCCGGAGCCGTTTCTACATGCGCGGCAATCGGGTTGGGCGTGGCTTGCGGTTGTATGGTTTGCGGTGGTTCTGGTGCCGGACGAGTAGGCTCAGGCACGGCGGCTGCAGGCGCTGCTTGTGCCACTGGGGCTGGCGCAGGTTTTTCTTCAGCTGCTGGTTGCGCAGTAGCAGCACTGCTGCCTTCTTCCGCATCCAGAAGCAGGATCAGTCCACCTTGGGCCGCCTTGTCACCGACCTTGATCTTGACTTCCTTGACTGTCCCGGCGAAAGGCGCAGGGATATCCATGGACGCCTTGTCGGATTCCAGGGTGATCAGGGAGTCATCCTTGGCGATAGTGTCGCCGGCCTTGACCAGGACTTCGATGACATCAACGCTGTCAAAATTACCGATGTCGGGAACGAGTACCTCTTTAATTGCCATGCTTGTGTTCCTTAAAATTCATCTTTTCAAGATCATCATGCACAACAGCCTCATGCCTTGCAGCCGGGGTTGTTGTGCATGTGCTTAATGCATCAAGTTAAACCGTAGTCGGGTTGGGCTTGTTCGCGTTGAGTTTATATTTCTTGATAGCTTCAGCGGCCTTGGCTGCTGGCAGTTTGCCTTCGTCGGCCAAGGCTTTCAGCGCCGCGACTACCACGTGGTAGCGGTCAACCTCGAAGAAGCTGCGCAGGGCTTCGCGCGAGTCGGAACGGCCATAGCCATCCGTGCCCAGGGTGATGTAGCGCTGTGGAATAAAGCTGCGGATCTGGTCGGCAAAGGATTTCATGTAGTCGGTAGATGCGATCACAGGGCCTTCTGCCTTTTTCAGGCTCTTGGCGACATAGCTTTCCTTCTGTGCCTTTTCCGGGTTGAGCAGGTTCCAGCGCTCAACGTCCAGGCCTTCACGGCGCAGCTCGGTAAAGCTGGTCACGCTCCAGATGTCGGCAGCAACGCCCCAGTCTTTTTCCAGCAGCTCGCCTGCCGCAATCACTTCGCGCAGGATCACGCCGCTACCCAGCAGTTGCACCTTGGCGCCCTTGGCCTTGGATTTGCTGAATTGGTAGAGACCCTTGAGTATGCCCTCCTCGACGCCCTTGGGCAGTGCGGGGTGGGTGTAGTTTTCGTTCATCAGGGTGATGTAGTAGTACACATCCTCCTGGTTCTGCACCATGCGGCGCAGGCCTTCCTGGATGATCACGGCCAGCTCGTAGGCGAAGGTCGGGTCATAGGAAATACAGTTGGGGATGGTAGCCGACATCAGGTGGCTGTGGCCGTCTTCGTGCTGCAAGCCTTCACCGTTCAGTGTGGTGCGGCCAGCGGTAGCGCCAAGCAGGAAGCCGCGTGCGCGTGAATCGCCCGCCGCCCAGGCCAGGTCGCCGATACGCTGGAAGCCGAACATGGAGTAGAAGATATAGAACGGGACCATCTGCACGCCGCTCACGCTGTAGGAGGTGGCAGCAGCAATCCATGACGAGAACGAGCCAGCCTCGTTGATGCCTTCCTCCAGGATCTGGCCGTCCTTGGATTCCTTGTAGAACATTACCTGGTCGGCATCCTGCGGTTCGTAGAGCTGGCCGACGGAAGAGTAGATGCCGAGCTGGCGGAACATGCCTTCCATGCCGAAAGTTCTGGCTTCGTCAGGCACGATAGGTACGACATACTTGCCGATCTGCTTGTCCCGCAGCAGGGTGGAGAGGATACGCACGAATGCCATGGTGGTGGAGATTTCACGCTCACCGGTGGCGCCCAGCATATTCTCGAAAGCCGAAAGCTCTGGCACGGTCAGCTCATTGCCCTTGCGACGGCGGGATGGCACAAAGCCACCCATCGCTTCACGGCGGGATTTCAAGTACTGCATTTCCGGGCTGTCATCTGCCGGACGGTAGAACGACAGGTTTTCCACCTGTTCATCAGTCAGCGGCAGGTCAAAACGGGTACGGAAGGCCTTCAGCGTTTCCACGCCCATGCTCTTTTGCTGGTGGGTGGTGTTCTGGCCTTCGCCTTCCTGGCCCATGCCATAACCCTTGACGGTCTTGGCCAGGATCACGGTAGGCTGGCCCTTATGGTTAACCGCGGAGTGATAGGCCGCATAAACCTTGTGCGGGTCGTGGCCGCCACGGTTCAGGCGCCAGATGTCTTCATCGGACATCGCTGCGACCATTTCCTTCAGTTCAGGATATTTGCCGAAGAAGTGCTCGCGCGTATAGGCGCCGCCCTTGGCCTTGAAGTTCTGGTATTCGCCGTCCACGCATTCTTCCATGCGTTTTTTGAGCAAGCCGTCCTTGTCCATCGCCAGCAATGGGTCCCAGTAGGAGCCCCACAATACTTTCAGTACGTTCCAGCCGGAGCCACGGAATGCGGCCTCGAATTCCTGGATCACCTTGCCGTTGCCGCGTACCGGGCCATCCAGGCGCTGCAGGTTACAGTTGATGACAAAAATCAGGTTGTCCAGCTTTTCACGGGCGGCCAGTGAGATGGCGCCCAGTGACTCAGGCTCATCCATTTCGCCGTCGCCACAGAACACCCAGACCTTGCGGTCTGAGGTGTCGGCAATGCCACGGTCATGCAGATACTTGAGGAAACGAGCCTGGTAAATGCCCTGCAATGGGCCAAGCCCCATGGAGACGGTGGGGAACTGCCAGAAGTCAGGCATCAGCCAAGGATGCGGGTAAGAGGAAAGTCCATTGCCTTCCGTTTCAATACGGAAATTGGACATTTGCTCCTCGGTCAATCTGCCTTCAAGGAAGGCGCGTGCATAGACGCCTGGTGAGGAATGGCCCTGGAAGTAAATCAGGTCACCGCCGAAGTTTTCATTGGCGGCACGGAAAAAGTGGTTGAAGCCGGTGTCATACAGGGTTGCGGCTGACTGGAAGCTGGCGATATGGCCGCCGACGCCGGGGGATTTCTCGTTGGCGCGCAACACGGTCATGATCGCGTTCCAGCGGATCAGGGCGCGGATCTTGCGTTCCATGGCAGTGTCGCCAGGATGCTTGGGCTGCAGGTGCGCGGGAATGGTGTTTACGTAAGCCGTGGTTGCGTTGTACGGTAAATATGCACCTGAGCGGCGAGCCTTGTCGATCAGCGTTTCCAGCAGGAAGTGCGCTCGCTCGGTTCCCTCGTTCTCAAGTACCGATGAGATGGCTTCAAGCCATTCCTGGGTTTCTTGAGGGTCAATATCGGGGGTCAATGCCATGTAGGATTCTCCGGGAAACTTTTATGATTCGCTTGGGTATAATCAACTTGATGCAGCATCAAGCTTGAAATGTCGTTATGGCTTGAGGCCGTTTTGAAGTCGCTATATTGGCTTTTTTGGCTGTTCAGGTCAAGTTTTGCCGCTTCAGCCAGCGCATGAAACCAAGGGCCTAACCCGCTAAAAACAAGAGGAATCTTATAGCCGTGCAATTCAAGCAGCTTGCGGCGGTGGCTGATGAAAAATCCCTCGCCAATGCCAGTCATATACTGTTTGTTCTACCCAGAAATAAACCATCAGCATTACCGTTGGCGTTAGTGCTGGAGGCCAGGCTGCAATGTGCACCCAGCAAATATACCGACCTGGCAAATACCCCTGTCTGCTGACTTGCCTAATGGTGGCTATGGGTGAAGCGGTGGGCGCGAGTGTGCAAGCTTTTGATGAGGATTATAAGGAAGACCTCGAAAGCAGTATTGCCGATATCAAGCAATGCACGATGGAAGGTGGTGCTGATCATACTATTGGCCGCCCTTTTTCTTTATGATTGGCAGCATGATGGATTATTTTGATTTGTTAATCCCTTTACATGAAGTGGAATTGAGTGCTGTTCGCGCGCAAGGAGCGGGCGGGCAAAACGTCAACAAAGTTTCCAGTGCCATACATCTTCGTTTTGACGTAAAGGCTTCCTCCTTGCCCGAACCTGTGAAAGCACGTTTGTTGCGTTTGCATGACCATCGTATTACAAGAGACGGAATGGTGATCATCAAGGCCCAGGTTCATCGCAGCCAGGAGCTCAATCGTGAGGATGCATTGCGGCGTTTACATGAGCTGGTGGCCAGTGTGGCGGTATTGCCCAAGGTACGCAGGCCCACCCAGCCTACGCGAGGTGCTCAGAGACGCAGGCTGGATGGAAAAAGTCAGCGTGGCGAAGTCAAGGCGTTACGGCGCAAGGTCGTTGATGGTTGAGGTCAGCGTATTGGGTGCAGATGTTTCTCTCCAGGGCTGGCCGTGCGTGAGGGCTGCTATTTTGTTTTTTCTTGAGGTCTGCCTGGCCTGCGCAGTCGCATGATTTTTCTTGTCATCCAGCGCCACAGCCAGCCATCGGCAATTTCCCGGCCATTGATGATCCAGGTCAGTGTCTTGTGATTGCTCAAGGCGATAGGTTGCGCAGCCTTGCCAGACGAGCTGCCACAGAATAGCAGGCGATCACCTACATATAATTGCGTAGTCAGTTTGGGCAGGAGCTCATACTTCCCGCTGCGTACCAGCATCAGCGGCACCAGCGGCAGTTTTCGCACCCGGTTACCTGGATCGCGTGTCAGTGCATCCAGGGTGACCGGAAGGCCCCATGCAATCAGGTTGGCAACGGCAGGGCTATGTTCGTTATCCACAGTGACCCCCCAGGCGTCCGGCACATTCTCCCCTACAATGCCGACCAGTTGGCTGATGAGCTGGTTGGCCCAGTTGTTGTCCTGTGTGCGTACCAGTTGCAGGAAGTGCGTCATCATGGGCGTAATCATGCGGGCCAGGCATTCATGGGCAATGATGTCGCTGGGGTCCATCGAGATGTCAGCGTTGAAGTGCTCAAACAGGGGTTCATTAAAACGACGGTTCTTGCGGACAACCACGAATAGGTCAGGGTTGATTTTTTGTGCTGTCATCACAATGGACAGGTTATTGATGTCGTTATTGGTACCGGCGATGATGCCGACTGCATCCTCAATTCCCGCCTCTATCAGGGTTGCTGCTTCAGTGCCGCTGCCTACGATACAGTTTTCACAGTGAGTGAGTTCAGGGTCAGCCTCAATGACTACCGTCGTGATCTGTTCTCGCTCCAGGTTTTCGACAACGGCTTTGCCAAATCGGCCATACCCGCAGACAATCCACTTGCCTATGGGCGGTACCTTAGGCAGCACCAGCGTGTCTCCGGGTACTCCCGTTAGCCATTTGTGCAATAAATAAGTGCCAATAGCATGCACTTCCATCCCCAACTGGTCGCCAAATAGCAGGTAAGGGTTGAGAATGTGGTCAGTACCGAATGAGGCCATATTGGCAGCCACTTCATCATCTTCGGCCCTGGCCAGTACTGTGAGGTTGGGGTTGAGCAATTTGGCTCCGACAGCGACAGCCAGGTTGACGTGGTCATTGTCTGTGAGTGCTGCAATGCCCTTGCACATGGGATGGCGTACCCCTGCCCTCAGCAGGGTGTCGGGTAATTGAGCATCCGAACATAGGGCGGGGATATCGAACTGGTAGTCCTCAAGCTCGAGGTCGTTGACCCTGTCTTGGTTCATTTCAGTGACCACCACGCGTATACCTTTGTGATCCAGTGCCTTGACCAGCAGGCTACCGGTTTCGCCATAGCCAGAAACAATATAGAACGGCTCATGCAGGTGGTTGACCGCGCGCGCAAAACTGGCAGTAGTGAGTGCCTGCTTTAGGGCAGGATCCTGGAATAGTGAAATGATTTTCCCTATGGCATAGAACCAGGGAATCACTGTCAGGTAAATCGAGAACGTCATCCACAGGCGCTGGGTGGGGCTGTACGGGTAAGGAACCTCCCCAAACCCAATGGTGGTGGCGGTATAGCTGACGACATAGAGCGCCTCGAAAATGCTCATATGCCAGGGCTGGCCTTTGTCGTCCAGTCCCGGCATCAGGGTCAGCCCGATGATCGCGATGGTATACGTGACGATGACCGTGATCAGCGGCGCTCGCATGCGTCGCAGGATCAGGAAAAATATATTATTCAATCGCGAATTCCGCCAAGGCCGGGATGGCTAGGTGCCTAGCATCAGCGACGCAGGGTAATGGTTTCTGCCAGCAGCAGGATGACAGAGGTGATATTGGCAAGCAAGGCACCACCGCTGAGGGAGACTACGCGCGCTGTAGTGCCGGCCTCGTCGCTTCCGACAAATGCAACCCAGACTACAGCGGCTGCAATCAACTGCAAGTCCGCCACCAGGCTGGTGGAAAGATGGATGGCACCAATCTGCGTACGATCGCCAAACTTGAGCACGGTGGCAATCAGATTCACCACGATGGCGGCATAAAGCTCATATATATGGTGGTGGATAGGGTTATCGCTACCACCAATAAAAAAGCCGAAATTCAGCGTCATTGCTAATACGATGAAAAATCCAAAAACAACTTTTTCCAGGTTCATGGCAATCTCTTGAAATTAACAGGCAGGCATTCGCTACCGTGAATGGTTGCGAGTTTAGTGGATTTTCCCTGACAGGGCATCCTTACCAGAAATTTTTTGCCTCTTTGAGGGTTTTCCATGCGCTGATCAACGATTTCCTGTTGCGTTTTTCATGTTTGTTGGCCCAGTTGAGGTAGGCCGTTAACTCAGGCTGCAATTCAGGGGCACGTTTGGCCAGGTTGCCGACCAAGGTGCGTGTCACACTGATATCATTGAGCTTGCCTAGTAGTTGCTGTAATTCCCCCAGCGCTTGGCGAAACTGTACGGCATGGCGTTGTGTTTTTTTGCCAGGATAAAGCGGGCTGAAAAAATCAATTGCATAGCGCAACCGACGGGCAGTGATTCGAACGCGGTGCCGTTCATCATCGACCAGTGTGTGCAGTTTCTTGCCTTGAAAGAGCAATTTCTGCCATATTTTTCCCAGTTTTTTACTGGCGGTGCTGGCGAGTGCATGCTTGCCAGCTGTCGGGCCATTCGCCACCGTCAAGCCCAGTTGCAGCAGCAAGCGCTGATAGCGCTGGCTATTCAGGCCAGCACGCAACTTGCCATAGGCACGTTTATGTGCACTTTTTGCGCGCTGGTAGAGTCCGGCAGCATTGGCCTGGGACAGGTTGGCCTTGGGCAATGACTCTGTCAGTAATACGTCCAGATCGCGTGCACTGGCCAGCAGTTCATTGAGCCAGCGCAGCTCTGCATCCAGGAATTCGTCATCCAGCCGGAACAGGCGGAGTGCGATGCGTAGTCGGCGCAAGGCTGTCCGCATTTGATGCACGCCTTCAGGATCTGTGCCAATCACGACAATATCCTGATTGTCCTGTAAGTGGCGCAGGCATTCCCAGCCGATTTTTTCAAACGCCTGCTGCTGGTTGTCTTCTTTGGCAAGACCTGCAGGCCTGGTTCTTGATGGGGTGCTCGGAAACTGGCGATAATAGGCATAACCGCGTTGCGCCTTGCTGGCATTTTCTATGGTCAGCGGTATATTGTCCTGCAATGCCAGTGCCAGTTCAAACAAATGCTTGATATCTCCTTGCTTGAGCTCCAGTTCAATTTCTATCAATGGTTGCTGGTGGTTGCCTGCAATCAGCAGACCGTCATCCAGCGATAGTTCGATATGGCTGCCTTCGTATTGCAACTGCCATTCGGTACGCCGCATATCCGTTGTAAAAATAGGTTGCAGGGCCTTGCGTAATTCAGGGTCATCAAACACTGGCGTCAGCGCCGGATCGACAATTTTGGTGAAATCAGGTTCGCCTTTTGCAATGATATCTTCCCACTCCAGACGTTGGTGCAACCCGGCCGATGAGTGACCCGCTGCCTTGACGGCCTGGAACCAGCCGCCCGACATGCGGCGCACACGCAGGCTCAGCCGCTTGTCCAGCAACTGCAAGTCTTGAGTATCATAGTAAGTGCTGATCAATCGGCGTGTAAGCGCTTTTCCGCTGAGAGTCCTGCGTATCGCCGGATGGCGTCTCAAGCGAGGAATGTCGGCGGGAGCGATGCGAAGTTTGAGTTCTATTTCATTTGGCATTACCGGCCCCCAGTTTTTTGGTGCGCTTGCTTGCATTTACGAGCCAATGCAGCAACGGAGCCCACTGCTGCAAGTCCCTACTTACCTGCGATGGACGAATATCAAAGAGGCTGGCGCCTTGTTCAGCGGCTAGCGCATATATTTGCGCATTACGTAAATTGCCCAGCACAGGAAACCCTGACTCAGCCAGAAAATCCTGCAGGGCAAACGCGGCACGTGTACGACTGTCGACCCGCATGCCGACCATGGCGACAAAAGTACGTTCTTTGCGTATGGATTTTTCCTCGCGCAACACCTGCAGAAAATCGCGGGTGGCGCTCATGTCAAAAGCGGAAGGCTGCATGGGCACAATCACCCAGTCTGCATGTTTGACTGCACTGCTTAACTTTTCTCCCCGCAGGCCTGCTGGTGAGTCCACGATATTCCAGTCTGCACTCAGGCTGCCTGTATGTTCACCCCGTCCATCCAGCCCATGGATGAGAGGCAGTTTGTAAGGGCGTCGTTCCAGCCATTGCAGGGCAGAACGTTGTCTGTCCATGTCTGACAGCACCACGTGGCGTCCACGGCTGGCAAAGTAACCGGCGAGGTTGGTGGCCAAGGTTGTCTTGCCACTCCCGCCTTTGGGGTTGGCGATCAGGACTGTACTCAAGACTGCTCCATGTTGTTATTTTGTGACGGGAGAGCCATCAAATTAGCTCGGGTGTCAGCATTGCACGCAATACCGTTTGTTCTTCCTCGCCTCGCCGGCGGTTTGAAATCCACCAGATGGCCCCTTTTTTCACACTCCAATATTGCAGCCTGCGCGTCATGGCATAGGCGGCAGCCATGCCCAGGGTAGGTTGGTGGCCGATGATCAATACACTGTCCTTGCCCAAGGGCCAGCCAGCAGCATCCAGCAATACCTGAGGGGATGAACCGGGAGCCAGTTCATCCAAAGTGGTAAACTCCAGCTCAAGGGCGCGGGCGGTTTGCTGGGTGCGTTGTGCTGGGCTGACCAGAATGCGCGTATTTTCTGGCATATGCTGTTTAAGCCATGCTGCCATTTTTGCAGCTTGCTGCTCGCCTTTGGCAGTCAGTTTTCGCGCGAGGTCTGGAAAGCCTTCCTCGGCTTCGGCGTGGCGCCATAAAATAATATCCATCATATTGCGCTTTTAGGGAGAGAATGTTTTCTATCTTAGCGCTCAACGCGCATCATGACAAAGTGACATCTGTGTGAAACTACAACTTTACCTGACCGATTTCTCTGATATTTTCCAGCATGTGCTGGATGATAGCGCCTTGGCGCGACTGCTTGCGGCAGGTAAAAGCCTGTGGCTGGATGCAGCCATGGATGAGAAGTTGTGCCATTTATTCAGCGTGGCTCGGCAGGAGGATTGGCCGCTTGCTCCATTTTCCAGGTTAGGGCAGGGCTTTTTGCCAGATGATGTCCACTGGCTATTGCTGAGCCCCGTCAATTTTTTGCTGCAACGTGATCATTTTCTGTTGAATCAGCCTGCCCCCTTGCCTCTACCTGAGAGCGAAGCAAAGATACTGATTGCTTCACTTAACCAGCATTTTTCTGCACAAGGCCTGGAGTTCTCATTGGGGGATGAAGGGCATTGGTATTTACGATTGCCAGAGCCTCCGGGGATACAGACCCGACTTGTTGCGGAGGCGGTAGGCCGGGATATCAGGTCTTTTTCACCCCAGGGTCAATCCGCAGCGAAATGGCGCAGTTTTGTCAATGAAGTGCAAATGCTGCTATTCGAGCATGAGGTCAATCACGCGCGTGAATCACGTGGCGAATTGCCAGTGAACAGCCTCTGGTTATCGGGGGGAGGCCGATTCCCTGTAGTTGCACAGGCCCCTGGTCCGCAATTGTTTACCGATAGCAGTTTGGTGCGTGGCATGGCGGTGGCTGCCAATATGCCTGCTGAGGAGGTGCCTGACTTTGAGACTATCCTGGCGCATGCGGTGGAAGATGTTATTGTCGTTTCCCGCACTGGCATACTGGGGCCGCAATGGAGTCATCTGTCGCTACAGGCGCTGAAAACTCGGAAACTCAGTCAGCTGGACATTTTTTTTTCAATTCATGGGCGCGTGTTGCATTTGCATTTGCAGCCGTTTGACCTCTGGAAATTCTGGCGTAAGCCACAGGCAATAGAATCATATTTTCATGGTACAGATCATACAAAGAAATTTTGATACTCAAGTTGTCGAACGACTGAGACAAGCTGGGATCAGCATGGCATTGGCACGATTGTTGGCAGGGCGTGGTATTACCCAGCCTGCACAAATGGAAGCTACCCTGGCACGCTTGCTGCCGCCGGAGCTTTTGACCAATAACACGGACATGGCCAATTTGTTGGCGGATGCCATCTTGGCTGGGAAACGCATTTTGGTGGTCGGCGACTATGATGCTGACGGCGCTACAGCAACAGCTGTGGCAGTCAAGGGCTTGCGCAGCATGCAGGGCAAGGTGGATTTCCTGGTGCCCAATCGGTTTGAATATGGATATGGGCTAACCCCAGAAATTGTCATGCTGGCTGCTCAGAGAAAACCTGACATCATCCTGACTGTAGATAACGGCATTGCCAGCGTAGACGGGGTGGAAACCGCTAATCGTCTCGGTATACCGGTGCTGGTGACGGATCACCATTTGCCCGGAGACGAAACACCCCTTGCTGCCTGTATCGTCAATCCCAACCAGCGCGGCTGTACGTTTCCCAGTAAGCATCTGGCAGGCGTGGGCGTGATTTTTTATGTATTGCTGGCCTTGCGCGCAGAGATGCGGTCGCGAGGTGCATTTGACAATAACCCTGAGCCCAATCTCACTGAGTTACTGGACCTGGTGGCATTGGGCACAGTGGCTGACCTGGTCAAGCTGGATGACAATAACCGGATCCTGGTGGAGCAGGGCTTGCGCCGCATTCGTGCTGGCAAGTGTTGTGCGGGTATTCTGGCGCTGTTCCAAGTAGCAGCGCGAGATCACCTCAAGGCGGGTGCGCAGGACATGGGGTTCAGTATTGGTCCCCGCCTTAATGCCGCAGGGCGCCTGGATGATATGTCCTTGGGCATTGCCTGCCTGCTGGAGGAAAATCCGGCAGCCGCCTTGCGCATGGCGCAGCACCTGCATGACCTCAATCAGGAGCGGCGTAGTATTGAATCTGGCATGCAGGACACCGCGATGCTGGTGCTGGATGATGTGGATACCGAAGGACGATTTAGCCTGAGCATGTTCAATCCTGACTGGCACCAGGGTGTTATTGGTATCCTGGCATCTAGAATCAAGGAAAAATATCATAGACCGGTCATTGCATTTGCGAGAGCGAACGATGGGCAGATCAAAGGGTCCGGGCGCTCTATCCCCGGTCTGCACCTGCGTGATGCGCTGGACCTGCTTTCCAAGCGATATCCAGGCCTGTTGCTGAAGTTCGGCGGTCATGCCATGGCTGCGGGGCTTGGCTTGATGGAAGCTGATTTTGAGCGGTTCAATCTGGCATTTGAAGAAGTGGTGTCGAGTTTGCTGACGCCTGCAGACTTGGAGGCCGTGATAGAGGTTGATGGTGCATTGGCTACCGATGAACTGGCGCTGGATATGGCGCAAACCATAGAGCGCCAGGTATGGGGCCAGGGCTTTCCCGCCCCCTTGTTTTTTGATGAGTTCAGCGTGGTTAGCCAGCGTATTGTCGGTGAGCGGCACTTGAAATTGAGCCTGGAGAAATCCGGTAGCCAGTTTGATGCGATTTTCTTTCGGCAGGAAGAGTTTCTGCCGGATACCATACAAGCTGTCTATCAATTGCAAGTCAATGAATACCGCGGCGTAAAGTCGCTACAGTTATGTTTGCAGCACTGGCAGCAGGTCAAGTGATGTCTTCTGGCTAAAAGCCTCGCCACTACTGGCATTCAGCGCCTCTGCGTTGACCATGGTGGCAACCACAAGTTAATATCGGGAAAATTTTCGGGTCTATTTATGCGTCGCAAGCTGGTTGTCGGTAACTGGAAAATGAATGGCAACCTTGCACAGAACAAGAGGTTGTTTGATGCGCTTGTGCGTGGCTTGCATGGCATCAATCATGCCGATTTTGCGGTGTGTGTGCCTTATCCCTATCTATTCCAGGCCCAAGCTATCTTGAGTGGCAGTAATATTGCCTGGGGCGCACAAAATATCGCCAAGCATGAAGCGGGAGCCTATACCGGTGAAGTCAGTGCAACCATGCTCAAAGAGTTTGGTTCCAGCTACGTGATTATTGGCCACTCCGAGCGTAGCAATGCTTATTGCGAGAGCGATGCCAATATTGCAGACAAGTTTGCCGTGGCAAAGAAACATGGCATCACACCGATCTTCTGCGTTGGTGAAACCTTGCAAGAGAGGGAGTCTGGTGTAATGGAGTATGCGATTGCCAACCAGCTCGATTTTGTCTTGTCGGTTTCAGGGGGTGCCTTGCTTGATCATGCCGTGGTTGCTTATGAGCCAGTGTGGGCAATCGGGACCAATAAAAATGCTACGCCGCAACAAGCGCAAGCCGCGCATTCATTCATTCGCGAGCGTATCTCAGCCTTGCATCCGGGCGCTGCGGAAAGTGTAAGAATCATCTATGGGGGTAGCGTAAATCCAATAAATGCGGCACAATTACTGTCTATGCCGGATATAGACGGTGGTCTGATCGGACGCTGTTCTCTGGATGCCGCTGATTTTGAAAGAATTTGTCGCGCTGCTTGTAAAATTTAAGCAAGCAGGGGGATGTGAGGGAAATGGAAACTTTAGTTACAGTTATACACGTCATTGCTGCATTGGGAGTTGTTGGTCTTGTGCTTCTGCAGCATGGCAAGGGTGCTGATATGGGAGCTGCTTTCGGTAGTGGTGCATCAGGCAGCCTGTTTGGTGTGAGTGGCTCTTCAAATTTCATGAGCCGTGCGACTTCAATTTTTGTTGCCATCTTTTTTATTACAAGCCTGAGCCTGGCATACCTGACAAGTCATCGTGTGCAAGGTGGAAGCATTGTGCAAAAGGTGACAACAACATCTGCTCCTGCAGCGGATGCTCCCAAGCCTGCTGAACCTTCATCAGCCAAGGATGTTCCTCAGTGAAATTTCCAGGGGTAAGCCCCAATGCCGTCGTGGTGGAATTGGTAGACACGCTATCTTGAGGGGGTAGTGGCGAAAGCCGTGTGAGTTCGAGTCTCACCGTCGGCACCAAAGAATAAATCAAGCAGTATCAAACCATATCAAAGCCCGCATTAATCCTAGAGATTGGCGGGCTTTTCTTTTTAGCCTATCTCTATGCCCATTCTGGTCGCCATCATGTCCGGCCTCTTAAATTCGGCCCAGGACGCTTACTTATTACTTTATGAGGTATTGATTGAGTTGTGTCTTGATGGTTATTAATCAATTTGGTGTGTCCTGAAGCTCTTCCTTTTAGAGAAAAACATGTAACTTATAAGGTTATTTGTGTAACAAAAAGTTAATTGATTTTCATTTAATCCTGATTTTTATAAGGGCATTATTTGATTACTCCAATAAAAACAGTGAATAACCTAAATGCCCCGTTATTGGCTGGATCTGGCGGTGTTTAATTGTAATTTATGTGTTACAATTCATTAACAAATACAGGGTATATTATGTATCTTGATGTGTTGTTTTGACCGCTTCAAATGCGGGTTGGCCTGTGAAAGCCCTAATTTTTTTAAGGGTGCTTCCTGAGTCGCTACATCCCCCGGAAGTGTTGATGGTAAGTTTGGGTGTCAGTGAATCTTGTTGGATTTGCTGACGCGTTGCACTGTACAGCTTTCAAAAGCTGATTTGGATGGGACTTGAACGTGCTGGAGAATTATTTTCCAATTTTGCTGTTCATCATTGTCGGCCTCGCGGTCGGTGTTGCTCCTATTGTCCTTGGCAAATTGGTATCCCCTAATCGGCCCGATGGCGAGAAAAACTCGCCATACGAGTGTGGCTTTGAAGCATTTGAGGATGCGCGCATGAAATTCGATGTGCGCTATTACCTTGTTGCCATTCTGTTTATTCTCTTTGATCTTGAAATTGCATTCCTGTTTCCCTGGGCAGTGGTTCTCCAGGAAATAGGACTATTTGGTTTTCTCGCCATGTTGGTTTTCCTCGGTATTCTAGTCGTGGGCTTTGTTTACGAATGGATGAAGGGGGCATTGGAGTGGGAGTGATCGTGATATTGGTAAATAAACTGGCAATGAATCATTTTTGGGCCATGGGTGATCTTGCATGAGTATCGAAGGCATACTTGAAAAGGGGTTTGTTACCACTACGCTGGATACGGTGATCAACTATACCCGCACCGGATCTCTCTGGCCCATGACCTTTGGCCTTGCCTGTTGTGCGGTTGAAATGATGCATGCGGGGGCTGCCCGTTATGATCTAGATCGGTTTGGTATCGTATTCAGGCCAAGCCCGCGACAATCAGATGTAATGATTGTCGCAGGCACCCTGGTAAACAAGATGGCACCAGCCTTGCGCAAGGTATATGACCAAATGGCAGAGCCCAGGTGGGTGATTTCCATGGGGTCATGTGCCAATGGCGGTGGTTACTACCATTATTCGTATGCAGTGGTGCGTGGTTGTGATCGCATCGTTCCTGTTGATGTCTACGTGCCGGGTTGTCCTCCAACTGCCGAGGCTTTGTTATATGGAATTATCCAGTTGCAGAGCAAGATCCGTCGTACTAACACGATTGCACGGTAAGAGCAGAGCCATATGACACGATTGGAACAGTTAAAAGATAATCTGCAACAAGTACTCGGTGATAAGCTTTCCAGGCTGGTTGAGCATGTTGGCGAGGTCACCATAGAGTGCAAGCCAGGCAACCTGCTTGATGTGTCAGCTTTGTTGCGTGATCATTCCCAGCTCAAGTTCGAGCAGTTAATTGATCTTTGTGGTGTGGATTATGCGGATTATGGTGAAGGCTCCTGGTCCGGCTTGCGTTTTGCCACCGTCTATCATTTTCTTTCCATCAGTCTGAATCAGCGTGTGCGCTTGAGAGTGTTTGCCTCTGATGACGACTTCCCCGTGCTGCCTACGTTGGTTGATCTGTGGTCTGCTGCCAACTGGTTCGAGCGTGAGTCTTTCGATCTCTACGGCATCATGTATGAGGGCCATCCTGACTTGCGTCGCCTACTTACAGATTATGGTTTTGTCGGTCATCCTTTCCGCAAGGATTTTCCGATGATTGGTAATGTGGAAATGCGTTATGACCCAGAGCAACAACGCGTGATCTACCAGCCTGTAACTATAGACCCGCGTAACAATGTGCCTCGCGTCATACGGGAAGAGGGCTTCCACCATGGCTGAAATTCGAAATTACACCATGAATTTTGGGCCACAGCATCCTGCGGCTCATGGAGTGTTGAGGCTGGTGCTGGAGTTGGATGGTGAAGTGATTCAGCGCGCGGACCCCCACATTGGCTTGCTGCATCGCGGTACCGAGAAGCTTGCGGAAAACCGGACATACCTGCAATCCGTCCCCTATATGGATAGGCTGGATTATGTATCCATGATGTCCAACGAGCATGCGTATGTAATGGCGATCGAGAAGTTGCTGGGGCTGGAAGTGCCGTTGCGTGCGCAATATATACGTGTGATGTTTGACGAGATTACGCGAATCCTCAATCACTTGTTATGGCTGGGTGCACATGCGTTGGATGTGGGTGCAATGACAGTGTTTCTCTATGCATTCCGTGAACGTGAAGATCTGTTTGACTGCTATGAGGCAGTATCTGGCGCGCGTATGCATGCTGCTTACTATCGTCCCGGCGGTGTTTATCGCGACTTGCCAGATCGTATGCCTCAATACGAGGAATCCACAGTCCGTAGCAAGGAAGACGTCAAGCGTCTCAATGAAAACCGTCAGGGCTCGGTACTGGATTTTATCGAGGACTTTACAAATCGTTTTCCGACTTATGTTGATGAGTATGAAACCCTGCTGACCGATAACCGCATCTGGAAACAGCGGACTGTGGGTATAGGCGTGGTATCGCCTGAGCGTGCACTAGCCTTGGGAATGACAGGCCCAATGTTGCGTGGTTCCGGTTTTGCCTGGGATTTGCGCAAGAAACAGCCTTATGAGGTTTACGATAAGCTGGATTTTGACATTCCAGTGGGTGTGAATGGAGATTGCTATGACCGCTACCTGGTGCGCATAGAAGAATTTCGCCAGTCCAATCGCATTGTCAAGCAATGTATTGATTGGCTGCGTAAAAACCCAGGGCCTGTCATCAGTGATAACACCAAGGTTGCACCTCCACAGCGCGAAGGGATGAAGCACGACATGGAGGCGCTGATTCATCATTTCAAGCTGTTTACCGAAGGGTTCCATATTCCGGCAGGTGAAGCCTATGCCGCGGTGGAACATCCAAAGGGCGAGTTTGGCATTTACCTGATATCTGATGGCGCGAACAAGCCTTACAGGCTCAAGATACGCGCACCAGGTTTTCCGCATCTCGCAGCACTCGATGAAATGACACGTGGCCACATGATTGCCGATTTGGTGGCGATCATAGGCACGCAGGATATTGTATTCGGAGAGATTGATAGATGAGCTTGTCTGCTGAGTCTCTGGCAAAAATTGAACGTGAACTGGCCAAGTATCCCCCTGAACACCGCCAAGCGGCCGTGATGTCTGCCTTGCGTATCGCGCAGACGGAAAAGGGCTGGCTGTCCAAGGACACGATTGCGGAAGTGGCGGACTATCTTCGCATTCCAGCCATTGCTGCCCTGGAAGTGGCAACTTTCTACAATATGTATGAGCTGGAACCGGTTGGTAAATACAAGATTACGGTATGTACCAATATTTCCTGCATGCTGAGGGACTCTGAAGAAATCGTTGATCACCTGGAAAAGAAACTGGGCATAGGATTTAACGAAACAACCGCAGATGGCCGATTCACCCTGAAGGAAGGGGAGTGCATGGGATGTTGCGGTGGTGCGCCGCTATTCCATATCAATAACACTGATATGCATGAATACCTAACGCCAGAGAAGGTGGACAAGATTCTGGAAGGGCTGGACAAATGACTGCAACACAAACCTTGGTTTGCTTGCGTACTGCTGGTCAAGCAGATCCAGCATCCCTGGAGACTTACCTGAAATTGGGCGGTTATGCCCAGCTTAAGCGCCTGGTGACAGAAAAGGTCAAGGCTACGGAAATTATTAGCCAGGTCAAGCTTTCAGGCTTGCGCGGTCGCGGTGGCGCGGGTTTCCCCACAGGGCTCAAGTGGAGTTTCATGCCACGTTATTTTGATGGCACCAAGTACCTGGTATGCAATACCGATGAAGGTGAGCCAGGGACTTTCAAGGACAGGGACATTATCCGCTACAACCCGCATCAACTGATTGAGGGCATGGCGATTGCCGCTTATACACTGGGTGCACGGGTAGGTTACAACTATATACATGGTGAAATCTGGCAGGATTACGAGATTTTCGAGGCCGCACTTGATGAAGCGCGCCAAGCGGGATATCTCGGTGAAAACCTGTTTGGTACCGGTTTCAGTTTCGATCTTCATGCGGTCCATGGTTATGGTGCCTATATTTGTGGCGAGGAAACTGCATTGATCGAATCGATAGAGGGCAAGAAGGGGCAGCCGCGGTTCAAGCCGCCTTTTCCTGCCAGCTACGGCGTGTTTGGCAAGCCGACTAACGTGAACAACACAGAGTCCTACACGTCGATTCCATGGATCATGGAGCACGGTGGCCAGGCATTCCAGGAGCTTGGCGTAGCCAATTCAGGAGGAACCAAGATTTTCTCGATCTCAGGGCACGTAGAAAAACCCGGGAATTACGAGGTGAATATGGGGATCTCGTTTGCAGAATTGCTTGCGCTGGCTGGGGGTGTATGGAAGGGGCGTCAGTTGAAAGCCGTCATCCCCGGAGGGCCGTCAACTGCCGTTTTACCAGCTTCAGCCATTATTGGGGCGACCATGGATTACGATGGTCTTTCCAAGGCAGGTTCCAGCCTGGGTGCCGGCTCCATGATTGTCATGGATGAAACCACGTGTATGGTCAAAGCGCTAAAGCGTTTGTCCTATTTCTTTTTTGAGGAATCATGCGGGCAGTGTACGCCTTGCCGTGAAGGCACTGGCTGGCTTTACCGGGTGATCAAGCGGATTGTGGATGGACAAGGCAGGATGGAAGACCTTGACCTGCTCACTGACGTCAGCAGCAACATTTCCGGGCGCACCATTTGTGCATTGGGTGACGCAGCGGCAACACCGGTGCTGAGTTTTATCAAACATTTCCGCCCGGAGTTCGAGTATTACATCCAGCACGGCAGGAGCATGGTGGAAGATGGCGTGGCGGTGGAAGAGGTAGCTTATGCTTAATATTGAGATCGATGGCAAGGTGGTCGAGGTAGAGCACGGTTCTACCATTATTGACGCTGCTGACCAGCTGGGTATTGCCATTCCCCGTTTCTGTTACCACAAGAAATTGTCTGTGGCAGCCAATTGCCGCATGTGCCTGGTGCAGGTTGAAAAGTTCAACAAGCCCTTGCCTGCATGTGCCACCCCCGTGGCTGACGGCATGAAGATATTTACACGCTCTAAAGCCGCAGTTGAAGCTCAGCAGAGCGTGATGGAGTTCCTCCTGATCAATCATCCGCTGGATTGCCCCATTTGTGACCAGGGCGGCGAGTGTGATTTACAAGACATCGCCATGGCTTATGGCGCTCCAGCCTCGCGCTATACCGAGGAAAAGCGTGTTGTCATCAACAAGAATATAGGCCCCTTGGTGGCTACTGATATGACGCGTTGCATACAATGCACGCGTTGCGTGCGCTTCCTCAAGGAAGTGGGCGGCATGATGGAGCTGGGCCTGATCAACCGTGGCGAACACGCCGAAATTACCGCCTATGTGGACAAGAGCGTAGATTCTGAATTGTCAGGCAATATTATAGACCTGTGCCCGGTGGGTGCGTTGACCAGCAAGCCATTCCGCTATACGGCCCGTAGTTGGGAGCTGGTGCGCCGGCCTTCCATTGCTCCGCATGATGGCCTGGGATCGCAGATTGAAGTGCATATCAAGGATGGCAAGGTGCTGCGCGTATTGCCGCGTGAGAAGGAAACCATCAATGAATGCTGGCTTTCCGACCGTGACCGTTTTTCATATGAAGGCTTGAACAGTCCAGATCGACTCAAGGTACCCATGATCAAGCATCATGGAGAGTGGCATGAAACCGATTGGAAAACCGCACTGGAATTTGCTGGTGGCCATCTCAAGGAGATTGTGGGCACGCATGGTAGCGACGAGCTGGGTGTATTGATATCACCTAACAGCACCATGGAAGAAGCGCATTTGGCCACCAAGTTTGCGCACGGACTGGGTTCGGATAATGTGGACTATCGTCTGCGTCATACCGATTTCCGCCATGACGGCAAACGGCTGGGCGTGATCTGGATGGGTTGCAATATCCCTGATGTGCAGGAAATGGACCGCATCCTGGTGATCGGCAGCAACCTGCGCAACGAACATCCATTGCTGGCACAGCGCATACGCCGTGCCGTTGCCAATGGCGCGGAGCTGTCTGTAGTCAATCCGCTTGACGATGATCCGCTGATTCCGATCAAGCATAAGGCAATCTGCTCACCGAACGACATGGTCAACGTGTTGTCGCAAATCCTCAAGGCGGTATCGGGCATGGAACGTCTCTCCTTGTGCCTGCCCAAGTCATTGAGCGATTTGCTTGAAGGTGTCAGGGTCTGGGATAACAGCCAGGCGATTGCCTTGAGCCTGACTGGACATGGCGAGACCATGGACCTGATCAGCCCGCGTTCTGCCGTGTTCCTGGGCAATATTTCCCAGCACCACCCGCGCTATACCGAGATATTCAGCCTGGCGGAGGCGATTTCCTCATTATGTGGTGCCACCTTCGGGGTACTGAGCGCAGGAGCCAACAGCGTTGGTGCGAACCTCGTCGGTGCCATGCCCAAGGCCGGTGGCCTGAATGCCAGGACCATGCTGGAATCTCCACGCAAGGCTTATGTGCTGGTGAATGTGGAACCAGAATTGGATTGCCATAACGCCGCACTGGCAAAGCAAGCCATCGAGCAGGCGGAATGCGTGGTAGCGCTGACGGCCTATAAATCCGAAGCCTTGGAAGATGCCACAGTGCTACTGCCAATTACCCCATTCACCGAGACTTCCGGCACTTTCATGAGTATGGAGGGCCGGGTGCAGAGTTTTACTGCTGTGACCAAACCCTTGGGTGAGGCTCGTCCTGGATGGAAAGTGTTACGGGTGCTGGGAAATGTGGCAGGACTGCATGGCTTTGAGTTTGACAGCAGTGAAGAAGTCAAGGACGAGATTTTCGGTGGCGAAAAACCTTCGGCAGTGGTCTGGCGTACACTTAATAACAACCTGCGTGAGTTGATTGATGTGGAAATCAAGGTCAAGCTGGATAGCGACCTGCAACGCGTGGGCGAGATTCCGCAGTTCCAGTCCGATGCGATTGTTCGGCGTTCCCCACCATTGCAGAAGACCAAGCAGGTAACCAAGGCAGTGTTAGCCGGAATACACCCTGAACAGCTGACCAAGCTGGGTATCAATGAAGGTGAAAAGATACTGGTCAAACAGGGCACGGGCAGTGCCATACTTGAAGCCAAGGCCGATATCCATGTGCCGCACGGTTGTGTACGTATTCCAGGTGCGATTGCTGCTACAGCAAGCCTGGGAGACCTACTGGGCGAGATTTACATAGAACGGATTCCTGCAACAGCGCCCCAGGAAGAGGTGAGTGCATGATGGATGCCGCACAGAACCTGTTGGGGCCATTGTGGCCCGTGGTCTGGACCATGGTCAAAATCGTCGCTATCGTATTGCCCTTGATGGGGGCTGTGGCCTACCTGACCTTAGCGGAGCGCAAGGTAATCGGTTTCATGCAAGTGCGCCTCGGGCCTAACCGCGTTGGCTATGGCGGCCTGCTTCAACCAGTGGCGGATGGCCTCAAGTTGCTGATGAAGGAAATCATCATCCCTACTGCGGCCAACCGCACCTTGTTTCTGCTTGGCCCTGTGCTGGCGATTGCGCCTGCGTTTGCCGCCTGGGCGGTGGTGCCGTTCGATTTGACACTGGTGCTGGCTGACATAGATGCCGGATTACTCTACATATTGGCGATGACATCAGTGGGGGTTTATGGCGTGATCATTGCGGGATGGGCTTCCAACTCGAAATATGCCTTTCTCGGATCGCTGCGTTCAGCCGCGCAGATCGTTTCATACGAAATTGCCATGGGCTTTGCGCTGGTTGGTGTCCTGATGTCCGCGAACAGCCTAAATCTGGGCAAGATCGTGCTCGCCCAGTCCGGTGGTTTCTGGCAATGGTACTGGCTGCCGCTGTTCCCCTTGTTTATCGTCTACTTCATCAGCGCAGTGGCGGAAACCAACCGTGCGCCGTTTGACGTAGCCGAAGGGGAGTCGGAAATTGTTGCCGGTTTCCATGTCGAATATTCGGGGATGGCGTTTGCGGTATTTTTCCTGGCGGAATACGCCAATATGATACTGGTTGCCATGCTGGCGGCGCTCATGTTCCTGGGAGGCTGGCTGTCTCCAGTGCCTTTCCTGCCGGACAGCATCTTGTGGCTGCTGTTCAAGGTGGCGGCCCTGTTGTTTTTCTTCCTATGGTTCCGCGCGACGTTCCCGCGCTACCGCTATGACCAGATCATGCGTCTGGGCTGGAAGGTATTTATTCCTGTAACACTGGTTTGGATTCTGTTTGTAGGCGGAATGATGCAGACACGGTGGGCTTATTTGTTTCATTAAAGGATATGCAGGACATCAATGGCATATTGCCATGAGGTGTTTTGCCAAGGCCTCAATTAAGAGTTGAACATGATAAACAAGATCAGAGAACTGTTTTCCAGCTTTATGCTGTTGGAGCTGGTCAAGGGCATGGCGCTGACCGGGCGCTACTTCTTTGCGCGCAAAATCACAGTGCAGTTCCCCGAGGAGCGTACACCAATGAGTCCGCGCTTCCGCGGCCTGCATGCCCTGCGCCGCTACCCGAACGGCGAGGAGCGCTGCATTGCATGCAAGCTTTGTGAGGCTGTGTGTCCTGCGTTGGCGATCACCATAGAGTCTGAACAGCGCGAGGATAATACGCGCCGTACCACCCGCTATGACATTGACCTGACCAAATGCATCTTTTGCGGATTTTGCGAAGAGTCCTGCCCGGTTGACTCCATTGTTGAAACCCGGATTTTTGATTATCACGGCGAAAAGCGTGGTGACCTGTTATACACCAAGCCCATGTTGTTGGCTGTGGGCGATAAATATGAAGCACAGATCGCGGCGGACCGTGCTACTGATGCCAAGTATAGGTAAGTGATTCTAACAAAATAGAAGTTACAGGTAAAAAGCACAGGAGGAGGAATGTGACGGGATGAATGTGAGCGTGAGACCGCCTGCCCAGGCAGCTCATTTCCCATATTTTGACTTTCACAGAGTTTAAACATGATATTCCAGGATTACGTTTTCTATGCCTTGGCAGCCATCCTGCTTTTCGCAGGCTTGCGAGTCATCACTGCCCGTAACCCGGTACATGCGGCGCTCTTTCTGGTGCTGGCATTTTTCACGGCAGCTGGCATCTGGTTGCTGCTCGAGGCTGAGTTTCTTGCCATAGCCCTGGTACTGGTCTATGTAGGGGCTGTCATGGTGCTGTTCCTGTTTGTGGTCATGATGCTGGACATCAACCTGGACAAACTGCGCGAGGGCTTCTGGAATGCCCTGCCCATTGCGTTGCCAATCGGGCTGCTGATGGCGGCAGAAATGGTCATGATCCTGGGCAGCAAGCATTTCAGCCCGGATATGATGAGTACGCCTACTCCCCGTCCAGCTGGGTACAGCAACACTGCAGAGCTAGGGCGCCAGCTTTATACCGATTATTTGTTACCGTTCGAGCTTGCCTCTGTGGTGTTGTTGGTGGCGATTGTGGCCGCGATTGCACTGACCTTGCGCGAGCGCAAGGACTCCAAGTTCATCGATCCAGCCGAGCAGGTCAAGGTAAAGCGTGCGGACAGGATTCGTATTGTCAGCATGCCATCTGAAAAGGAAATTATTCCCGTAACGGCTGAAGCTGTGGAGGAGAAGAAAAAATGAGCGTCGGCCTTTCACATTATTTGATTCTTGGTTCCCTGTTGTTTGCTATCAGCGTCATTGGCATTTTCCTCAATCGCAAGAATGTGATTGTGCTGTTGATGGCGATTGAGCTGATGTTGCTGGCCGTCAACATGAACTTTATTGCATTCTCCCATTACCTGAATGATATAGCTGGCCAGGTGTTCGTCTTCTTCATACTGACAGTTGCAGCTGCTGAGTCAGCAATAGGCCTGGCGATTCTGGTATTGCTGTTCCGTAACCTCAAAACCATCAATGTTGATGATCTGGACAGACTGAAAGGTTAAACAAGAATGGATATTCAGCCTGTATCCCTGCAAATGAGTGAGCGGGTGTGTCGATGAGCAACGTGCAAAGCCTCTATATCTGGATTCCGTTGCTGCCATTGATCGCTGCCGCAATCGTCGGCCTGTTTGGTCGCCAGCTGCCACGGGCATCCGCGCATTGGATCACGATTGCTGGCGTCGCGGCTGCGTTTTCCCTGTCTGTATGCGTATTCATGAATGCGCTGGATGGGCATGTATTCAATGGCGCAGTCTATACATGGCTGACCAGCGGCGGTAGCCAGTTTGAAGTTGGTTTTCTGGTAGACCGGCTGACTGCTACCATGATGGTGGTGGTGACGTTCGTCTCGCTCATGGTGCATATCTATACTATAGGCTATATGCATGAAGATCCCGGCTACAGCCGTTTCTTCAGCTATATCTCCCTGTTCACCTTTTCCATGCTGATGCTGGTGATGAGCAATAACTTCATGCAGCTCTTCTTTGGCTGGGAAGCGGTGGGCTTGGTATCCTATCTGCTGATTGGATTCTGGTTCAAGCGGCCCACAGCCATTTATGCCAATCTAAAGGCTTTCCTGGTTAACCGGGTGGGCGACTTCGGATTTCTGCTTGGCATCAGCATGGTGCTGTATTACCTGGGCAGCCTGGATTACGCCGCCGTATTCTCGATTGCTCCGCAGTTCGCCGATACAAAAGTAACGCTAATCCCCGGCACCGAATGGTCATTGATGACGGTAATCTGCATCCTGCTGTTTATCGGTGCCATGGGTAAGTCTGCGCAGGTGCCATTGCACGTTTGGCTGCCGGACTCGATGGAGGGGCCAACCCCCATTTCAGCATTGATTCATGCTGCCACTATGGTGACTGCCGGTATTTTCATGGTGGCACGGATGTCGCCATTATATGAATTATCTACCACCGCACTTTCCTTTGTACTGGTAATAGGTGCCATCACGGCCTTGTTCATGGGCTTCCTCGGTATCATCCAAAATGATATCAAGCGTGTCGTTGCCTATTCGACACTCTCCCAATTAGGGTACATGACAGTGGCTCTGGGCGTGTCTGCCTATTCTGTCGCGATATTCCATCTGATGACTCATGCCTTCTTCAAGGCCTTGCTGTTCCTTGGCGCAGGTTCAGTGATCATGGGCATGCACCACGATCAGGATATGCGCAATATGGGCGCCCTGCGTAAATACATGCCTATCACCTGGGTTACCTCGCTTATTGGTTCCCTCGCGTTGATTGGCACGCCATTGTTTTCGGGGTTCTATTCCAAGGATTCCATCATAGAAGCCGCCCAGTTTTCGCAGATTCCCGGCAGTGGTTTTGCCTACTTTGCTGTGCTGGCTGGTGTGTTTGTGACAGCCTTCTATTCATTCCGCATGTATTTCCTTGTATTCCATGGCAAGGAAAAATGGATGCAGTCAGGGCATCATGCCCATGAGCAGCAGCACGCCCATCATGATGAGCATGCACATGATGCTGATCATGGCGACAGCCACACTGATGACGAGCATGAGGAACACCATGGTCTGGGCCCACATGACAAGCCGCACGAATCTCCTTGGGTGGTGACCATACCACTGATCTTGCTGGCCATTCCTTCGGTATTTATCGGCTATTTCGCGATAGAGCCCATGCTGTTTGGCAACTATTTCCATGACATCATTTACGTAAATCATGAGGCTCATGGTGCCATGCATATGCTGGCCCATCATTTCCATGGTGCCGGTGCCATGGCCCTGCATGGCCTGACATCGTTGCCATTCATTCTGGCAGCCTCAGGAGTAGCGCTGGCCTGGTTCTTCTATATGAAGCGCCCGGACATCCCGGCCGCTATCCAGGCGCGTTGCTCACTGATTTACTACATTCTTGATAATAAGTACGGCTTTGATAGCTTCAACGAGAAATTCTTTGCAGCAGGATCGCGCTTTCTTGGTGGCAAGCTTTGGCACTATGGCGACGTGAAGCTGATTGATGGTTTCCTGGTCAATGGTACAGCTCACCTGATAGGGCGAATTGCCGGCCTGGTGCGTCGCCTGCAGACTGGCCTGATTTATCACTATGCCTTTGCCATGATCATAGGCGTATTCCTCCTGCTCACCTTCTTCATGAAGATATAAAAAGCTATGACCGATCTACCAATACTCAGCCTGTCTATCTGGGTGCCTATCGTGGCAGGCTTTCTGGTGCTTTGTACCGGCGGGGACAGAAACGCGCCCTTGGCACGCTGGCTCGCCCTTGCTGGCAGTATTGCCGGGTTTGCCGTGACTGTGCCTTTGTACCTGGATTTTGATATTGCCAATGGAGGCTTCCAGTTTCAGGAACACTTGCAATGGGTTCCTGCCTTCAATATCAATTACCACCTTGGGGTAGATGGCATCGCTGTCCCATTGATTCTCCTGACCAGTTTCACAACTTTCATTGTTGTGCTGGCTGGCTGGGAGGTCATCCAGAAGAGGGTGGCGCAGTATATGGCTTCATTCCTCATCATGTCCGGCATCATGATAGGGGTGTTCTCGGCACTGGATGCCATTCTTTATTATATTTTCTGGGAAGCAATGCTGATTCCCATGTTCCTGGTAATCGGCATCTGGGGTGGGCCCAACCGTGTCTATGCCACCATCAAGTTCTTTCTTTATACCTTGCTTGGTTCGCTGCTGATGCTGGTTGCATTTATTTACCTCTATCACCAGAGCAACAGTTTCGAGATTTCCGAGTACTACAGCATGCCGTTAGACCTGCATGTGCAGGTGCTGATATTCATTGCGTTTTTCATGGCATTCGCCGTCAAGATCCCAATGTGGCCGGTACATACATGGCTGCCTGATGCGCACGTTGAGGCGCCAACTGGCGGTTCCGTCGTATTGGCTGCGATTGCACTCAAACTTGGCGGCTACAGCTTCCTTCGTTTTGCCATGCCCATTGCACCGGACGCCTCGCATTATCTGTCCGGATTTATGATCACGCTGTCATTGATTGCCGTGGTGTACATCGCGCTGGTGGCCCTGGTGCAGAAGGACATGAAGAAGCTGATCGCCTATTCTTCCATTTCACACATGGGCTTTGTCACACTGGGGTTTTTCCTGTTCAATCCTCTTGGCCTAGAAGGCGCGATTGTGCAGATGGTCTCGCACGGGTTTATCTCTTCCGCCATGTTCCTGTCTGTGGGCGTGCTGTATGACCGCATGCATTCACGCCAGATTGCTGATTATGGTGGCGTGGTGAATACCATGCCGACCTTTACCGCATTTGCCGTGCTGTTTGCCATGGCCAATGCCGGTTTGCCTGGGACTTCTGGTTTTGTAGGCGAATTCCTGGTAATTCTAGGCTCTGTACAAGTGAACTTCTGGTACGCATTCCTGGCTTCCACTACCTTGATTTTCGGGGCTGCTTATACCTTGTGGATGATCAAGCGCGTGTATTATGGCCCGGTCGCCAATGCACATGTTGCCGCACTGACCGATATCAACCGTCGCGAGTTCCTAATACTGGGATTGCTGGCAATATTAGTGCTTGGTTTCGGTATCTATCCACACCCCATTACCGAGATGACGCATGCCACAGTCAGCCAGTTGCTTGAGCATATGGCCTTAAGCAAGTTGCCGACCCTGTAAATGTGACGAGAAAACAATCATGAATGCCATTCAATATGACGTGATGACAGCGCTACCGGAGATATTGGTACTCTGCATGGCCATGTTCATCCTGTTGTTGGATCTGTTTTTAAAACCATCCAATCGCTTCCTTATTTATGTCTTGTCGCAATTGACCCTGCTTGGGGCGGCTGTACTGACTACGGTGACACATGTACCCGCAGTCGGTTATGCCTTCAGCGGCCTGTTCGTGGATGACCCATTGGCGGATGTATTGAAGCTGGGCGTCTACCTCAGTACCGCAGTGACGTTGGTCTATACCCGCCAATACACTGCTTTGCGAGGTATGTTCCGTGGTGAGTTTTATGCGCTGGTGCTTTTTTCCACGCTGGGCATGATGATCATGATTTCCGGCCAGCATTTCCTCACGCTATACATGGGGCTTGAGCTATTGTCTCTTTGTCTTTATGCCCTGGTGGCGCTGGACAGAGACAACGCCAATTCAACAGAGGCAGCCATGAAGTATTTTGTGCTGGGGGCATTGGCGTCAGGCATGTTGCTATACGGCATGTCCATGTTGTATGGCGTGACGGGTAGCCTTAATGTTTCCGGCGTGGCTGACGCCCTGCTGAGTGGTGCGCCTGATCATGGTGTGCTGGTGCTTGGACTGGTGTTCATTGTAGCTGGATTGGCTTTCAAGCTGGGCGCGGCACCTTTCCAGATGTGGGTGCCTGATGTGTATCATGGCGCACCTACCGCCATTACGATGTTTATCGGTTCCGCCACCAAGATTGCTGCTTTTGCCATGGTGATAAGGCTGCTGGTGCAAGCCATGTTTGTATTGGCTGTCGACTGGCAGGGCATGCTGGTGATTATGGCCATCATGTCAATGATTGTCGGCAATATTGCGGCCATTGCCCAAACCAATATCAAACGTATGCTGGCATATTCCACCATTTCGCATATTGGTTTTCTGCTACTTGGGTTCCTGAGTGCAAGCCTGAACGGCTATGCATCTGCTACTTTCTATATCCTGTCTTACGTGCTGATGACACTGGCTGGTTTCGGCATCATTCTGCTATTAAGCCGCAAGGGGTTTGAGGCCGACAGGCTGGAAGACCTCAAGGGGCTGAATCAGCGCAGTCCTTGGTATGCATTCATGATGCTCATTGTCATGTTCTCCATGGCAGGCATACCCCCTACACTGGGTTTCTACGCCAAGTTCACCGTGCTGCAATCTGCCCTGCAGGCAGGTTTTGTGGCGCTAGTGGTGTTTGCCGTCCTCATGGCTTTGATAGGGGCGTTTTACTACCTGCGCGTGGTCAAGTATATGTATTTTGATGAGCCAGAGGATCATAGCCCCATCGTCGCACCAGTTGACATGAAGCTGGTCTTGAGTATTAATGCTATTGGTTTACTTATTCTTGGCATGTTGCCGCAACGCCTGATGGATGTTTGCGCGTATGCCATTATTCATAGCATTCAATAGATAGATGACAATCACAATACTTCTGCTGCTGGCATTGCTGGCAGCAAACCTGCCATGGTTTTCCGGACGCCTGTTCTACCTGATTCCACTCAAGCACAAATCACTGGCCTGGTGTTTTTTCGAGCTGGTTGTTTTGTATTTTGTAGTAGGCGCGATTGCCATTGAAGTGGAGCAGTCGAGCGTGGGACAGGTGGCTGAGCGTCGTTGGGAGTTCTATGCAATTACCTTCAGCCTGTTTGTGGTGTTTGCATTTCCGGGATTTGTCTATCGTTATCTCTGGCGCAAGCACTGAACATGGCCAGCATTGATCAAGATCTGCAAGACCTCACCGAAACCGCTATTTCCTCTGAAACAATTGCACAGGGCGGAATGCTTCTGGTCAAGCGAGACCAGGTGCGCGTTCCTTCGGGTGCTATCAGCCAGCGTGAGTACGTCATACATCCAGGGGCAGTAGTGGTAATTCCTCTGCTGCCCAATGGAAATTTGTTACTTGAGCGGCAGTTTCGCTATCCTTTGCACCAGGTATTCATAGAGCTTCCGGCAGGCAAGATAGATGCTGGTGAGCCACATTTGCGCACTGGTCAGCGCGAACTATTGGAAGAAACCGGATACAGTGCCGATGAGTGGATATACCTCGGCCTGCAACATCCCTGCATAGGGTATTCCAATGAAGTCATTCATATTTATCTTGCCCGCAACCTCCGGGCAGGTGAGCACAATCGCGATGAAGATGAAGCTTTGCAGCTTTTCGAAGCAAGCCTGGATGAGTGTCTGGAGATGGTGCGCGGCGGTGAATTGACCGATGGCAAAACCATAGTGGCATTGTTCCGTGCCGAGAAATTTATTCAGGGACAATGGCCTGCGGAGGTTGTGACATGAGCCATGTACTGATCGCTGGTTGCGGTGACTTGGGATTGGAACTGCTGCGCAATCTTCGCGCAAGCGGCTTTGAGGTGACAGGGTTGAGGCGTTCTTCGCAATCTTTGCCTGACGGTGCCAGCCTGATCCAGGCTGATGTAACAGATCCTGAAAGTTTATCTGTGCTTACAGAGCTCGAAGTGGATATCCTGGTTTATTGTGTTGCTGCCAGTGAGCATTCTGATGAGAGTTACCGGGCAAGCTATGTTGATGGGCTCAGGAACGTCTTGAGTGTATTGAGCTCGACGAGACTTGCACATATCTTTTTTGTTTCCAGTACAAGTGTCTACGGTCAGGAAACGGATCAGTTCCTTGATGAGGATACACCGGCGCTTGCCAGTGACTTTAGCGGCAAGCGCATGTTGGAAGCAGAGGCTTTGCTGGCAGGGCATCCCGCTTCAATATTGCGTTTTTCCGGAATTTACGGCCCTGGACGTCACCGGATGATAGAGTTGGCTAAGGAGCCTCAGCGCTGGCCGGCAAGAAATGGGTGGACTAACCGCATTCATCGGGATGATGGGGCTGCATTTATCCAGTTTCTGATCCAGCGTGTCCAGGCAGGGCAACTCCTGGATGCCATATATCTGGTCACTGATCAGCAGCCTTTGCCGGTGTACGATCTGCTCATGTGGCTGGCAAAGCAGCAGCAGGTAAAAATTCCCGAGATGGAAATACCTGTCGTGGCAGGTAATAAACGCCTCAATAACCAGCGCATGCGATCCACGGGATATCACTTCATCTACCCGGATTACCAAGCCGGATACACCGCATTATTAAGCCAGCTTGCCTAGCGATTTCCTCTCATCAATTTCCTGAATTCTCGATTAACGCCATGCGCCAGTGCCCATGGCGTTTTTTATTGCCCTCCGCATGTTACGTAATTTACTTAGTGGCCTCGGGTGTTCTTCCTGACCAGGTTCCGATCGATAGCATTTCCTAAACAGCATGTTAGCTAACAATACTTATCCCCATTCTCGCAAATAAGCCGTGGCTGGGGCTTTGACTTGTGAGTAAGCCATGTATCGCATATGAATACTTACCCAATTCATCGGGAATCTTTCATCTATTGTATTTGTTACAAATTGTTAAGAATTGTTTCCGCCGAGTAACAACCGATCGGCAGGGAGTTTGTAATCAAACCAGAATGAGGAGAAGTATATGAAAGGCAGAGTAACCAACGTCGGTATCGGCGCTGCTGTCGGCAGTTTGCTAGTACTTGCGACGATGCAAGGTGCTCAGGCAAATTCAGGTGTGCAGGAATTGACCAAGAATGCAGATAACTGGGCCTTGCAAACTGGTAATTATACCGGGCAGCACAATAGTACGCTGAATCAAATCAACAGGGGCAACGTTAAGAACCTGAAGGCAGCATGGTCGTTCTCAACCGGTGTGTTGAATGGTCACGAAGGTGCTCCATTGGTGATTGGCGACATGATGTACATTCATAGTGCCTTCCCTAACAATACATACGCTGTTAACTTGAATGATCCAGGCGTGATTGCTTGGCAACACAAGCCTAAGCAAGTTGCATCAGTTAAAGCTGTTGCTTGTTGTGACATCGTTGACCGTGGTTTGGCATATGGCGATGGCAAAATTATCAAGAAGCAACTGGATGGTAAATTGCTTGCCCTGGATGCCAAGAGCGGCAAGGTCGTCTGGGAAATCGAAGTTTGTGATCCTAAAGTTGGCGCTACGCTGACTCAAGCTCCATACGTTATCAAGAACACTGTTCTGATTGGCTGTTCCGGTGCTGAGCTGGGTGTTCGTGGTGCGGTTAATGCCTTCAATCTGAAGACTGGTGAGCTGCAATGGCGTGCTTTTGCAACTGGTCCTGATGAAGAAGTCAAGCTGGCTAAGAACTTCAATAGCGACAATCCTCACTATGGTCAATTCGGCCTGGGTCTGAAGACTTGGGAAGGTGATGCATGGAAAATCGGTGGTGGTACTAACTGGGGTTGGTATGCCTACGATCCTAAGCTGAACCTGTTCTACTACGGTTCCGGTAACCCAGCACCTTGGAATGAAACAATGCGTCCAGGTGATAACAAATGGACCATGACTATCTGGGCTCGTGATCTGGATACTGGTGAAGCCAAATGGGGTTACCAAAAGACTCCTCACGACGAGTGGGACTTCGCTGGTGTTAACCAAATGATCCTTTCCGATCACAAGGTTGACGGCAAAGTAACTCCTCTGCTGACCCACATTGACCGTAACGGCATCATGTACACCCTGAACCGTGACAACGGTAACTTGATCCAGGCTGCTAAGGTTGACCCGGCAGTGAACGTATTCAAGAAGGTGGACCTGAAGACTGGTACTCCAGTTCGTGATCCAGAATTCAGTACACGTATGGATCACAAGAGCACCAACGTTTGTCCTTCCGCGATGGGCTTCCATAACCAAGGTCTGGATGCTTTGGATCTGGATGAGCCGATTGTTTACGCTGGTCTGAACCACATTTGTATGGATTGGGAGCCGTTCATGCTGCCATACCGTGCAGGTCAGTTCTTCGTTGGCGCAACGCTGGCTATGTACCCTGGACCTAGCGGCCCAACCAAGAAGGAAATGGGTCAAGTACGTGCCATGGACATCGTGACTGGCAAGTACAAGTGGACTAAGTGGGAGAAGTTTGCTGTTTGGGGCGGTACTCTCGCTACCAAGGGCGGCCTCGTTGCTTACAACACGCTTGATGGCTATATCAAGGCTCTTGATAAAGACAATGGTAAGGAACTCTGGAAGTTCAAGATGCCTTCTGGTGGTATCGGTGCTCCAATGACTTATCAGTTCAAGGGTAAGCAATACATCGGTTCTATGTACGGTGTAGGCGGTTGGCCTGGTGTTGGTCTGGTATTCGACTTGACCGATCCTAGCGCTGGTCTGGGTGCTGTAGGTGCCTTCAAGGAACTGCAAAACCACACTCAAATGGGCGGCGGCCTGATGGTATTCAGCCTGTAATTGTAGTTTGTAGCTGATGTCATATTTCCGGGGCGGCTTGGCTGCCCCGGTATTTAAGTTGAACCGTTTTTTTGGAATTAAGTACACATGCATATTGTTAATAAGAAATCCTGTATTACTGGCCTGAAGACTGTCTTGCTTGGTATTGCTGGAATGGTCGCTTTTCAGGCTAATGCTGCAAATGAGCTGAGAGTTTGTGCGGGCAAGGACGAAATGCCGTACTCAAATGACAAACAGGAAGGGTTTGAAAACAATATAGCGAAGTTACTGGGCAATGCGCTAAATCGTAAGGTGACTTTTGCCTACTGGTCTGATGCGCGTTATGCAGTCAGGGATTTTCTAGATAAAAAGCAGTGTGATGTATTGATGGGCCTGGATAAGGGTGACCCTCGGGTTCTGAATACCAAGCCTTACTACAAGTCCGGTTACGTTTTTGTTACACGCCAGGACAGAGAAATTGATATTACCTCCTGGGACCATCCATATCTTAAGGAGCGTACTTTCCGCATAGGTGTTTTGCCCGATAGTCCTGGCAAAAACATGCTTCTGGAACTTAACCGCTTTGATGACATGTTTGACTACCAAGTTGAGCTGACCGATTTTAAGTCTACACGCAACCGCTACGTCAAAATCGATGAGCGCAAGCTGGTGGACGATGTTGTGAGCATGCATTTGCATGCTGCTGCCTTGTGGGCGCCGTCTGTGGCCCGTTATGTTCATGACTCCAAGACGCCACTGAAGATGGTGTTGATTGAAGATAATGCGACACGCGCCAATGGCGGCAAGATACCGATGCAGTATGAAGTGGTAATGGGTGTGCGCCTTGGTGATGAGGCTCTAAAAGAGGAGCTGGACAAGGCAATTACATCTAATCAGAAAGAGATTGATGCGATTCTTGAGAAAGAAAGTATTCCTCTCTTGCCAATCTAGCAATCTAGTTTTTTTGTAACTCCGGGGTAGTAAATGTTTAAAAAATTAGCAGTAGTAGGTGGTTTGAGTGTTTTTCTTGCTTCAGGCTTTGCCCTGATGCCAGCGCAAGCCGATCTTGATTTCAGAGGAACCGTTTCAGGTGATCCATTGGACTTGTCTGGTGAGAATGAAACTCCAGCTTTCAAGGAGTTTAAGAATACAGGTGAGAACCCATACAACGGGAAGCAAGAAGAGCTCAATAAAGGTTATGTGATTTTTTCAACCGCGTGTTCGGGATGTCATGGTCACTTGGCTGAAGGCAAGCTTGGTCCGGCATTGAGTGATGATTATTGGACTTATCCAGCCAACCTTCAAGACAAGGGCCTATTTGAAACTATCTATGGCGGCGCTGCTGGCATGATGGGCCCACAACAAGGTTTGCTTGAGGCTGACGAAATTCTGCATGTAATGAGCTGGGTGCGCGCTTTGCAGAATGATCCGGAAAAAGCCAAGAAAGCTGTGGAAACATTTGAACATCGCAATGGTTAAACACGGTTAGCCGTGCTCAGGAATTCTGCCGGGATGCTGACTGGTGGCTCCCGGCGGATTAAGTAGTACCACCAGCAACCATAACACAAGGAGATATCAATGAAACGCGTTTTGACATTAGTAGCAACCGTAGGTGCGATGGTTGCCTCTGGCTTGGCTTTTTCATATGACGGCCAAACCTGTAAAGAAGCTGGTAACTGCTGGCAAGCCAAACCTGGCTATCCAGAAAAGATTGCTGGCTCCAAGTACGATCCTAAGCATGATGCTGCTGAACTGAGCAAGCAGGAAGCTGCAATCAAGGCAATCGATGAGCGTAACGCAAAGCGTATTGCTAACGCTAAAGCAACTGGCACATTCAAGTTTGATGTGAAGTAAGTTTGCTTCATGGAAAAAGCTGATGCTCCTACGGGCATCAGCTTTTTTACTGGGTTTTATTTAAATCATATTTATTTCAAAGTGTAATTCAAATAAATCTTCAGTCAGCAGGACACACGACATCATGCAAGAAAAAATTGATCTGAATGAGTGGCGGGAACGGGCACTTGGTTTTGAACAGTCCACGAATAAAGTGGTGCTGGGACTGGAGCAACAAGTCAGGGCGCTGACTATTGCGATTTTCTCGCGTGGACATGTATTGCTGGAAGGCGATGTTGGTGTTGGTAAGACAACTTTGCTTAAGGCAGCTTCGAGGTTGCTGGGCGGCGCTTATCAACGGATTGAAGGCGCGATTGACCTGATGCCTGGCGATTTTCTCTACCATGCTTATATCGACCAGAATGGCCAACCTGCAGTAGCGCCCGGCCCATTGTTGCGGCACGAGGAAGATCTTGCGGTATTCTTTTTCAATGAAATCAATCGCGCACGGCCCCAGGCACATTCACTGCTTTTACGTTTGATGGCTGAGCGCAGTGTCAATGCGTTTAACCGTGATTATGCGTTTCCCCATTTGACCGTGTTTGCTGACCGGAATCGATTGGAACGTGAAGAGACTTTTGAATTGCCTGCTGCGGCACGTGACCGTTTTTTCATGGAAATCTCTATATTTGCCCCTGATGACAAGGAAATGCAACGTGACTTGATGTTCAGTACACGCTTTCATGATGCAGACGCGCTTATTAACACACTAGAGCTGGGCTTGGTTCCTTACGATCAATTGAATGCGGTATCAGAAACAATCCAGGAAACCGTACGTGCCGAATTGGCCTTGCAGGATTATGCAGTCAATCTCTGGCGTGCTTTACGGAATCCCGAGGAGGCCGGGGTTCAGATCGAAGATGTGGACATCAGTCGCCTGGTGGCTGGTGGCGCCAGTCCACGCGGCATGGCAATGTTGATGCGTGCGGCACGTACACGGGCATGGCTGGAAGGGCGCGACTACCTAACACCTGATGATATTCGTGCCGTGTTCCAGCATACCGTAGGGCATCGTGTATTTTTCACACCTGCTTATGAGCTGCGCCGTGATGAAATTGCTCCAGCATTGCTTCAGGGCGTCCTGAACAAGATTCCTGCACCTTAAACGGCTTGGCAGGTTTATTTTGACTAGTTTTACCCCACAGGAATTCTATTATCGCCTGCATTGGCGCGCCCGAGGTGCCCAGCCCGGTGCGCACGCAACCCGCACCCCGGGCAGTGGGGCTGATTTTGCCGGCCATGTACCTTTTATGGATAACCCAGATCCGCGGCGGTTGGATCTGCGTGCCAGTTTACGCGTAATTCCCAGGCGCTATGTAGTGCGCTCATTCTATGAGCGTGGCGCAATCGTCGTATATGCATTGCTGGATACTTCTACCTCCATGAGGTTTGCCGGCAATGCGGAGAAAAAAAGGTTGTTGGCAGATATTGCAGCGGCAATTGCATGGTCTGCTACCCGTAGTGGAGATGCTTTCTCATTGGTCGCTTGCGATGATGTAGTACGCCAGGATTTGTTTTCCCCTCCTTCTGCTAGGCGTGGTCTGGCACAGGAGGTGCACAAGAAAATACTGGCCACTGATATTGGCAATAATGTCGGTGCGCAGGCGCTGCCTTATGCCACTGAGCAGTTGAGGCCAAGCCGTTCCTTAATATTTTTGATTTCAGATTTTCACCTCGATGAAGAGTTGCTGACTCGGACTTTATCTTCATTTTCTGCTCACGACGTAGTGCCTGTCGTGCTCTGGGATAGTAGTGAATACAAGGATCTGCCCAATTGGGGCTGGGCAAGGGTGCGGGACATGGAGGGCGGTGGTGATAGATCCCTATTCCTTCGCCGCAGTCTTACACAGCAAATCCAGCAGCAATACCTGCAACGCAAGGATGACCTGAAAGTCTTATGCCGCAAGTTTGGTGCGCGTGCCCCGTTTTTTGTTGAAGATGAATTTGATGCCGGTTTATTGACGCGTCATCTTTTGGAGGCTGGTTGATGATACGTTTACTGTTGCCTTTACTATTGCTGGCATTGCCAGCATTTGCCGCTGAGAAAAGCGTCAATGCGCAGTCGCTTGTTCGCGATGTTGGTTATCGTATCGGGGATATTGTCGAGCAGCGGGTTGAGGTGATTACCCCTGAAGGATATGTGCTTGATGAGTCTTCCTTGCCCAAGAAGCTGGGGGCTGGAGCCCATATTGAGTTGCGCAAGGTGGATATTCAGACCCAGAAGGTGAATGGCAGCCTGAAACATGTGATGAGGTTTGACTGGCAGGTATTCCGTACATTGCGCGATGTACGCCCAATTCCCCTACGCGCTCTTGAGCTCAATTTTCGCAAGGGTAATGATGTATTGGTCGCCAGGTTACAGGCCGCCGAGGTACTGATGGCTCCCATGCTACCCACTATGCTCACTAAGGAGCAGGCAACGCCGCGTGAGGCAATCGCACCTCAGCCAGAGCCGCTTGAACCCATATGGCAGCAGATGGTGTTTGCCTTGACTGGGCTGGGGATTGCAGGAATTTATTTTGCCTGGCGCTTTGATCTGTTACCTATTTTTGGCGGGCGTGCTTCACCATTCCGCCAGGCGGCGCGGGATATACACCGTGCCCGCAATGAACAGGATGAACTTGCCAGGTTGCAATCTTCCATGCGCATATTGAGTCGGGCATTCAACGTGTATGCCAGCAACGCTGTGACCTATGAAACCCTGTTGCCGTTGTTTGCTGCACGGCCCGAATTGCAAGTGCGAAAAGCAGAAATTGAACAGTTCTTTTTGGCCACACAGCAGGTGTTTTTTGCCGGAAAAACGGACGGCATGTCTTACATCCAGGTTGATAAGCTGGCACGCCAGCTCAGTCTGTTGGAGACACCGTGAGCGAGTTTCTGCAAAGTACCGGTGCAGGATTGCATTCTCCGGCTTGGTTGTTTTTGCTGGTGTTGGCTCTGGTACCTTTGATGGTACGCGGGCATGCGGCATTTCCTTATCCATCGGTTTCCAGGTTGCCAGAAGATGAACTTTCGGTATGGATTGAGCGGCTCTGGCGCTGGGCTGGCTCACTTGCGATAGCCACTTTGGCAATTGCCATGTCCGGGCCATATTGGGGTGAGCAACGGCTGGAAAAGGTTGGCCGTGGCGCCCATGTGATGATCGTGCTGGATCGTAGTGCCAGTATGAACGACAGCTTTGCCGATACAGCCAAGAGTGACAGTGAATCAAAAATGGCAGCTGCCAGGCGTGTGTTGCAGTCTTTTGTCAGCCAAAGCCGTGAAGATCTGCTGGGCATGGTGACATTTAGCACCTCCCCCATCCTGGTTGCCCCTTTGGGCGGAGACCGGGAAGCTGTGCTGGCAGCCTTGCGTGCAACAGAGGCGGGGGGCATGGGGTTTACTGCTGTTGCCCGTGGGTTGGGCATGGCGCTGGATTATTTTGAAGGCAGGCCAGTCACTGGCGCGCGTGCCATTTTACTGGTGTCTGACGGTGGGGCGCATCTGGATGTGAAAACACAAGATCTGTTACGTGAGATGTTCCATCGCCAGGGCGCCTCCTTGTACTGGGTATATTTGCGCTCTGCCAATGGGGCCAGCCTCAAGGATGCGCCTGAAGATGAAAACCGGGATGCTTTTCCGGAGTATCAACTGCATGAGTATTTCCAGTCACTGGGCGTGAACTACCATGTTTACGAGGCGGAAAGCCCTCAGGCGGTGGAAGAAGCGCTGGCTGACATATCACGTTTGAAGAACCAGCCGGTCAAATATTATGAAGCTGCAGCCAGACAAGACTTGAGCTGGGTTTTTTATTTAATTGCGTTGCTGTGTGCTGCAACGCTCTTTGCCTTACACCTGACGGAGGTTAAAAAATGGCGCGCCGTTTAAGGCTTTTCCCATGGATGCTGTTATTGCTGGCGCTCTCTCTTGTAGCGCAGGTGTGGACTGGCATGAATTTATACAAAGCACATACCTATAATCAGAAGCTGGCTACGGAGGAAGTGCAGGGCGGCAAGTCGGCGCGCGAATTGTTTGCCGATGCCTGGCTGCTGGCGGACAAGGGGCAGGTGGAAAAGGCGCTGGAGCTTTATATAGAAGCTGCTGCCAAGGGTAATGATGCTATACGCAAGGCGGCCTATTTTAACTCTGGCAATCTGTATTTAAGCCAGAGTGTGGAAATCCTCGAAAATGAAGGCTATGTTGCCTGGGACAAAGTGGGACCATTGATGGCCCTGTGCAAGGAAAACTACAGCAAGGCATTATTGATAGACCCTGACTGGATAGATGCCAAATATAATCTTGAGCTGGCGCTCAGGCTTTCTCCCTCTTTCGCCGGCGTGAAGACTCCCAACCGGTATAACGAAGATGACGATGAAGTTGATGAAGCAGAAAAGCGTCCTGACGGATGGCCCTCCATCCCCGGTTTTCCTAGAGGGATGCCTTGATCTTGCGTCGCTTCAAGCTTTCCAATCTGGATCTGCGCGGCAGATTGATGCTGGCTACAGTATTCCTGTTGGTCCTCTGCATGTTTCAACCACACGCTACATTACCTCGCCGTGTGTTTGACTGGTTCTTTGTGCTGGATATCACGCAAAGCATGAATGTGCGTGATTACACCGTCGATGGCAAAAGCGTCAGTCGTCTGGAATATTCAAAAAAGGCCATGCGCGAGGCGTTGCGGGATATGCCGTGCGGGTCCACTGTGGCATTAGGTATGTTTACCGAACGTGGTACGCAGAATATTGTGCAGCCGCTTGAGGTATGCGCTCATTTCTCGGCCCTGGATCAGACTATAGATCATATGGACTGGCGCATGGCATGGGCTGCGGACTCGTTTATTACCCATGGCGTGCTTAGCGCCGTCGATCTGACCGCCAAGCTGGGCCAGAATACACATTTGGCGTTCTTTACTGATGGCCATCAGGCACCCCCATCCAATCCGGATTACCTGCCAAAGTTTGAAGGCAAGCCTGGAGAAGTGAGGGGCATATTGGCCGGTACTGGCAAGGAGGAGCTGAGCCGTATTCCCAAGCTTGATGAGCATGACAATATCATTGGCTATTGGGAGTTGGAGGAAGTCATGCGCTTTGCCACCTTTGGCATGTTCACTTCCAAATCTGTGGAAAGCATGGAGAAGGACATGGAGGTGGTGGAAGATGATGATGGCCTCAACCGGCGGAATGCCTCTCATGGCCGTAATCCCGCCGAGGATACCCAGGCCAACCTTTCCGGTCTGGATGAAAAAACCTTGAAGCATTTGGCAGAAATTACAGGCCTGGATTATGGGCGCCTGGGTTCACTGCGAGGTTTTGCACGTGATGTGACATCAACCAATATGGCAAGTTGGCGTTCAGGAAAAACTGATTTGCGCCCTTGGTTTGCCCTGCCTGCTTTGCTGTTGATTCTGGCGTTTTTTATGCCACCAAGATTTTTCAGTTTCGTTCAACAACATTTGAGGTTCAAGAAAAGATGAAATTACTGATTGCAATATTAAGTCTGGCAATTGCCACACCTGCGTTGGCACACGGGCCAACTCCACGCAAGACGGATGAAACCGTGACAGTCAAGGCCAATGCAGAAAGTGTCTGGGCAAAGGTTTCCGAGCCTTGCGCTATTGCCAAATGGCACCCTGAAGTCACCGCTTGCGAGAAGGTGGACGACAAAACCAGCAATATCACCCTGAAAAATGGTGGCAAGATCCAGCAACAAGTGGATGAGCTGGATGTGGCCAACAAGACTTTATCTTATCGTCTGGGTGGTGAAATTGCCTTGGAGGCGTTACCTGTGAGCTCCTTGACCGGTCGGATCAAGGTTGATGCCGACGGCAGCAATGCCAAGGTAAGCTGGATGGCACGTTTTTATCGCTTCGATACAGGGAATGAACCGCCTGAAGGTCAGGATGACGAAACTGCACAGAATGCGGTAGATGGATTTATCAAGGCTGGCCTGGCTGGCCTGGAGGCTGGTAAGTAATTTACTGGCTGCATTAATAAAAGGGGCTTCTGCCCCTTTTTGTTGGAAAATATCAATTCCTTAACGAGATGAAAGCGCTAGCGCTGTTTGGCTGATAGTATCCAGCAGTTCATCCATATCCGCCTCAGTGCTAAATGGATTCATCAAAGTGCTGCGTAACCAAATCACGCCATTGATTTCGACTTGTGTCAGGTGAAAACTTCCACTTTCAACAATACTTTGCCTGATCTGACTTTGCAATTTGCTTGATTTTTCAAGGGTGATATTTGGGTACTGATAGCGAAAACAGACGATATTGGTATCTGGCTCCATCAGTAGCTCAAACCCAGATTTCTGCTTGATCTTGCTTGCAAATGTCCTGGCTTGGGCCCATGCATGGTCAATCAGCGCAGCCATGCCTTGCCGTCCATATAAGTTAAATGCGGCCCATAATTTAAGCCCCATCATGCGCTTGGTACATTCCAGCGTGCGATAGCTGATGTTGAAGGATTCATCTTCGTGGTGATCGCCCTGAAACAAGTATGAGGCATCCTGCGCAAAGGCCTTGTAACTGTCATCCTTGTTGCGGAACAGCACGGCAGAGACAGTGGCAGGCATATACATCAGCTTGTGCCCATCCCATACAACGGACCTTGCCATGGTGACGCCCTGCAAGGCATGTTTGTGCTGGTCTGAAAGCAATGCCGAGGCGCCATGGGCGCCATCGACATGCAACCATAATTCGTGGCGCTGGCAATATTCGCCAATGGCTTGCAATGGATCAATGCTGCCTGTGGGGGTGCAACCCGCAGTTGCCACGATGGCCATGACGATTTCATTTCTAGCCAGGCATTGTTCATGTGCTGCTTGTAAGACATCCGGCAACATGCGCCCATTACTATCCACCTCGATTGCTATCACAGCCTGGGTGCCCAAACCCATGATGCCGGCGGCACGGCTGATGGCATAATGGGAAAAGTCTGAGGCCAGAATACGCATGGGCCTGCTATCGTTCATGCCCTTTTGCCATACGTCTGTTGCATGTTGTCGTGCGGCCAATAGCGCGGTCAAGTTAGCCTGGGCACCACCTGATGTCAGTACTCCGTCACCTGCAGTCCAGCCCACAGCCCTGTTGAGCCAACGTATGACCTGGCGCTCTATCATGGTGGCGCTGGGGCCTGTTTCGTAAACCACCATTGCCTGATTGGTCAACGCAGCTACCAGGTCGCATAGGGCGGCTAGTGGTAAAGGGGCGGCAACTTGATGGCCAAAATTGTGAGGGTGATGTACGGCAAGGTTTCGTGAGATGACTTGTTGTTCCAGCCATTTCAGCAAGCCTTTGCTGTCTAACGTTGGATGCTCCGGCAGAGAGTGTTGCCAGTTCATATCCGCTGCTTGAGGAGATTGCCAGTCGAGAATATTCGATTCACCAGCAATATCGGCTGATATCCGGTTGGCTAGCATATCTATCAATGCGTGGCCGGTGCGACGGAAATCCTCGATGTCGAACATCTGGTTGAGCCAGTCTTTTTGCTGGCTCATGAGAGGTTAGTGCCTCGTTTCCTGAACCACCCAGTCAGGCTCATGCGTTCGCGCCTTGCGGGTAAAACTTCATGCCAGAAACGGCCAGACATAAATACCGCCAAGGTGCCGCTTTCCGGCAATACGTCGATAACTGATGGTTCGGCAGTGCCATCCATATAGATACGCAGAGCGCCGCCGTCATCAATTTTCCAATTATCATTAAGATACAGGATACAACTGATCTGTCTTTCTTCATTGCCGCGGAATTGATCCAGGTGCTTGCGGTAAATGGCGCCGGGTGGATAAATGGCGAAATGGTTCTCAAGTTCAAAGAGGCCCAGGTACAGATGGCGATTCAATGCTTCACGCAACTGTTCCATTGTGGCAAAAAACGCCTGTTGCGCAGCGCTGGATTGGGCATCGTCGAGCCAGTGTATCAAATCTCCCCGAGTGGCAGTATCGAGTTTTGCCGTGTCTTCCCTGCCCGTCGTTGCGCCTTGCATCGCGCCGGCATGATGCAGTTGGTGCGCTTCTTCCCTGAGCGCAGCAATAAAATCTGCAGGAAAGAAACCCGGAATCACGGCATAGCCATGCTCGGCAATGCCTTCAATAATCTGGTCTATCTTGCTGGTGGGAAAGGTATTGGAAGTCATGACGGTGATCATCTGTTTAGCCATATTATAGCGGTAGCGTTCATGTCGTATGCTGATTTCACGGGAGATTTTGAAGTGACTCAGTAAAAATCACATTGCCTGGGCAGTGACATTGCGCTAGAATGCGCAGCTCTTTTGTTCGATCAAGAACATACAGACCCGTAGCTCAGCTGGTTAGAGCGCTGCCTTGACATGGCAGAGGTCGATGGTTCGAGTCCATTCGGGTCTACCAAAATTCCAAAGCCACCGTCAGGTGGCTTTTGCGTTTCTTCTCAGCCAACTTCCAGTATAAATCACAGCCAATTGGTGGCTGTATATAACCACATGGTTGTATAAGTAGCCAATTTGCAGCCAATTGGTCGTAGTTGTTTCTGTGTAAAAAGCAATATTATTAATAATAAACAATTGCTTGATGACTTTTCTTTCATGTGGCTCAACTCTTGCTGCCCATTGCTAAGCTGGCTATAAAAGCCGCAAGTTCAATAAAAATAAAATGTTAATGGCTATGGAGTTTGGAGGAGGGCGCGTGTTTGCAGAATCAAGGCTGGGGCTTGCCAGTCGATTAAGGCTATTTTTTCTTCTGATAGCAGTCTGTGCTTGGGGCTGTCCCGCACTAAGTCTTGCTGCTGAAGAGACTGCTGAGACTCAGCAGGAGGTTGATGCCGATAGTACCAATGCAGTGCCAGAGCCTGCTATCAGGGTGCAGGAAATCGTAATCAGGGCCCCCAGGGTGAGGATTGTAAGTCCCTTGCCTGGCGTTGGGATAGATCGTGAACAATCTGCAACCAATATCCAAAGTGCTACCGCCAAGGAGATTTCTGAATCTCGGGCCATCAATATCACCGAATTTATGAACAACAACATGCAATCGGTGAGTATCAACGATTATGCCGGCAATCCCTTCCAGCAGGATCTCAATTTCCGTGGTTTTACCGCCTCTCCTATGATCGGCACTCCGCAGGGAATTTCCGTTTATCTGGATGGCGTGCGGGTCAATGAAGCCTTTGGAGACGTGGTGAATTGGGATTTGTTACCCATGAATGCCATTGCTTCTATCGATTTGCTCCCTGGCTCCAGTCCGTTGTTTGGCTTGAATACCTTGGGCGGCGCTCTGGCAATCCGTACTAAGACTGGCTTTACCGACAACCATGCCCGCGGCGAAGTGATTGCTGGTGCCTGGGGTCGCCAGCAAGTGCAGATTTCTAATGGCATTAACAACGGCACGCTAGGCCTGTTTACGGCCTACAACCATTTTGAAGAAGACGGTTGGCGTCAGAACTCACCCAGCAACCTAAGGCAGCTCTATAACAATGTGACTCTCAAGTTGCCAAAAGGTGAACTCAACTTCAGTGCGCTCAATGTTGAGACGGCGCTGACGGGAAATGGATTGGTGCCATTCGAGATGGCGGAGACCAATCGCAAATGGGTATTCACATCTCCTGACGAATCCGGTAATAAACTTAATCACTATAATTTGAATGGCCGCTGGGATATCAATGATTACATTTCGGTTTCTGCGATGGCATATAAGCGCAAGATGCATCAGACGGCTACAAGCGGGGATGCATATGATGAGGTGAACAGAATGGCGCTAGACTCATCATATAGATTGACGGGCTTGTTCAATCTCAGTGATTTGAATCAAGCGGCAAAAGGCTGGACATTACAGGCTATGTTTGATCTGGATAAGCACCAGATCACGGCTGGGGCAAGCTATGACACTACTGATATACGCTTTTTACAATCCCAGCAGCTTGCTGAAATGACTCCTGGTCGAGAGATTTATTACGTTGACCCAGCTTTATATGACGAGGCCTGGGTAATTGTAGCGGCTACACGCCCAATTATCAGAAATAACTTGACGGGCAGCAGCCGAACCAAGGGATTGTTTTTTAGTGATACCTGGTCGCCAGTGGATAATTTTCATATCACTTATGGAGCAAGGTTTAATTGGGCAAATGTAAAAAACAAGCTGATATCTGACCGGGGTTTGAGTCTATATAATTTTGGCTATCAGCAGTTCCAGCCTAGTCGTGATTACTGCAAGGGGAGTCGACCACTGGGACCAGGGCAGCAAGATCTGGCGCGATGGATATGCACAGATGGCGATTATGACTACAGAAGCTTCAACCCGGCGATTGGTGTGGTATGGCAGGCGCTTGACAGCCTATCTATGTACGGCAATATAAGCCGTGGAGCCAGAATTCCCACCGTGATTGAATTAGGTTGCGCGCGTGACTATACAAAAGATGACAGTTTGGGCTCTACCAATTATCAATATGGTTGTTCCATCCCCACTTCATTATCTGCCGATCCTTATCTCAAGCAAGTGCGTTCTACGGCCTATGAGATAGGTATGCGAGGCATAGGGGAGGGATTTAGCTGGAATGTGGGTCTGTTCCGAACCGAGCTCAAGGACGACATTCTGTTCATGCCCTTGGGACGTAAAAACCGGGGCGTATTCGATAACTTCGGGGAAACGTTACGGCAGGGCATAGAAATGGGGTTCCGGGGTGAGGTGGGCAGAAGCCGGTTTGGAGTGAATTATACCTATCTGCTAGCAACGTTCGAATCGCCTGCCACAGCGGTCAATCCTAACAATAGCTCTCATATTGTTGAACCTCCTCCAAGCTTGCAAACATTGGTGAATATTAAGCCGGGAGATAGTCTACCTGGGATGCCAAGGCATATTGTGCAAGCCAATTGGAATTACCGCTTCAGTGACAGGTTTGATGCCACATTGAGTATGATCATGCATTCATTCTCCTATGTACGCGGGAATGAAAACAATGAGCATCGGCCACGGTCAGCAGGGAATTATTATGTTGGTTCTAATCGGGTAGATACCTATGATTATTTGGGCAAAGGGACTATCCCTGGCTATGCCATATTCAATATGAGGGCGAGCTATAGGTTTGATGCCGGTTTTACCCTGTTTGTCAAAGCGGATAATATTTTTGACAAGAAATATGCCACGGCTGGTGATCTGGGGAGAACACCTTTTGATGCGGGTGGAAACTACCGCAGGCAGGCTGATGGTGATGTTTCATACAACAATACGACATTCATCGGCCCAGGCGCGCCGCGTGCCGTATGGATAGGGCTTGCCTATGACCTAGATTGGAAAAAAGTGGGTATAGGCAAGAAAGAATAGATTTGCAGTCTTTTTACCTTGTTGACAAGACCCAGGCGCTTAGGTCAGCGTGGTTGTTTCTCTGTAATGCCGGACTTGATCCGGCATTTTCTATATTCCTGTGTTATCGCGATATCCAGACTGGATTTCGGCGCATATTTCTGTTCACGGTAGAGGTCCGGGCTAAGAAACCAGTGTGAAAAATGTCGGTGTTATGTTGGAACGGTCTCGGCATTTCTCTTTCATTTTGTTTTTCTGGGGCGTAAGACCAAGGTTTCGACTAGCCTTCTTATTAAATTAAGTAAATTTGGTTGTTGGTGGTTGTAAATAACCAAGTTGGCTGTTTAAAGCCATAAAAAGATTGAGGATTATTGGCGAATAACAAATTTGTTAGAGGCGAGCATTAGTCCATTAGGACTAATCTGACATGGATTTTTACCCGGAGAACTTGTATTGAATAAGCTATATGTAAATGATTTGTAAATATTTTGTTACTTTTAGGTTGATTATTCAATGAATTTCCATTTTGCTCTGAGGCCTGAGCGGGCCCGGATTTTGCAACCATAGCAATAGCGATGGCCAGGCGATTCGGTTGTCCTCGAGGATATAACCTTGTTCATAGAGGTTATATGGTAAATAAACATAAGGAGATTGATGATGAAATTGATGTCTATTGCATTGGCATCTATGCTGGTGACAGCTACTTCAGCGTATGCAGGCGATTTTGTTAACTTGCGCGATGATTTGGCAGCACTGAGTGTAGCCAATGGTGGATTGGTCAGTGGCGCACAGAACCCAAACGCTGATGCACTGTATCTAAATGCTACCGGCTATACCTGGGTTGATGGTTATAGCACTGGAGACAATGATCTGGTTGCAAGCTCGATCTCGTATAGTTCCAAGTCCGGTAATTATGTATTGACATTACTGGATTGGCAGGTAACAACGAATGTGCCTTTGTTGTCTGGCGTACCACAGGCGACTGTTTACGATTTTGTCTATCAAGATAGTCGTGATGGCGCCTTGGTGTTTGGGACTCGTTACATCAACCTGGTTGACAATAACCAGGAAGTGAACTTCCTCTACCGTTACGGTTTTGAAGGTTTCAGCGCTTCTTCAGCTTGGTTGTTCCTATCTGATAATGATTTGCGCATGTACGAAACAGGTCGAACTGATGATTACTCTTACCTTAGAACTGTTGATTTTGATGCGGATGCTGTGCGTCAAAAGTCTGATATCAGCGTGAGTGAAGGCAATCCACGTAGTGGCCTCTTTCTGGTCAAGACGGATGCTACTGAGTACGTTCTAGGTGATAAGGCGATTGGCTATTATCAGGCTGGTGAAGAAGGCCAGACTATTGTTGGTGGTTACCTCGGTGGTTTTGTTCCAACTGTCGCTGCAGTACCTGAGCCATCAGAGTACGCTTTGATGCTGCTTGGTTTAGGAGTGGTAGGTTTTGTGGCTGCGCGCCGCAAAAAACAGAATCTGGCCTAAAGCCAGTACGCTTTGTATGAAATTCATGCAGGGCATTATGGAGAAAGTTGTTAATTTTTAAGAACAGAGTCATTGTCCGCTCATAGGACAATGACTCGATTTAGAGGGGATTTAACAAATGCAAGTACAATTCAAACAAGTTATCGCCGGTGCAGCTCTGGCAATTGTTAGTGTCAGCAGTGCTTATGCTGGTGGTTTTGTTGATGTTCTGAACACTGGTGAACGCACACCTGGTAGCACTAACAACTCAGCAACAGATCCATTCTTCCTGACCGGTGGCATTCCATCTACTTGGACCCAGCAAGCTTCCGTTACTACTTCGGTATACTCTCCTATTAATAATAGTATTCAGGTTGGCAATTTTATTGATACCGTATGGATTGATGCGACTACTAATCAGCTGATTATTGGTAGCTATTTCCAATTGTTGCCAAATTATCCTACAGGTAACATCCATGGCGGCGGCGGTATTTCTGAAATCAACTCCATTGTTCGCACTGGTTTCTCTGATGTAGACACTATTTCTGCTGCTTGGTATTTTGCTGATGGAATTTATAGCGGTGCAGAAGGTGGCTACCGTCTGCGCGATCCATCTCGCTCTGGCTATCAGGCTTCCTACAATGATGCTGCTGCCGCTTCGGGCGCTTATCTGGACCTCGACAAGGTGGCAATTCGCACTGACGTCAGCATCGGCGAAGATAACCCTAATTCTGGTATTTATTTCCTGAGCGTAGATGCATCCCAGTACACCTATGAATTTGGTAGCAATGCTATCGGTATCATCCAGGGTGCTTCTACCAACGAAGGTGGTCGTGTGGGTCAGGAAATCTGGCTGAGCGGTTTCCGTGTCGCAGAAGTGGCTGCAGTTCCTGAGCCTTCTGAATATGCTCTGATGCTGATTGGTCTTGGCATGATGGGTTTTGTGGCTCGTCGTCGTAAAAACAAAGAGCTGTCATAAATCTATAGCAGTAATTAAGTAGCATAAATAAGTCGGCTTATGCCGACTTATTTTTTTACTTATAGCTACTGTAAATGAGAATTTGTATCATTTGTTGGTAAAATTTTGTATCATCAAACACCTTGTGTAGATTAAATACCCATGCCCAGTTTGAATTTAGGATCTGTTTGGAATCGTGCGCTTCCTTTTGCAATCTATATAGCATTGATGGCTGGTGTAAGTATATTTGAGCAGTATGGCCCCGCAGGCATTGATTTACGCTGGTTCTATGGCATCAAGGTCACATTGGTTGCTCTTGTGCTTTGGGTGTTACGTAAAAACTATACAGAGCTGTTTCATGGATCAGTTTTAGATTTCAAAGCATGGTTGACCGCAATTGCGGTTGGTGTGCTAGTATTTGTTGCCTGGATTAATCTGGATGCCCCGTGGATGTTGCTTTCCGAGGTATCAGGTGGCTTTAATCCTGGTGTTGGTATTGAGGCGTGTATCCTTATGGCGACAAGAATTGCAGGAGCAGCATTAGTTGTGCCTCTAATGGAAGAATTGTTCTGGCGCTCATTTTTGATGCGCTGGATCCAAAATCAGAACTTCCTGAAAGTGGCGCCACGGCATGTGGGATGGATGGCGTTAGCAGTGTCATCCGCCCTTTTTGCTATAGAACATAGCCTCTGGTTTGCCGGCTTGGTTGCTGGCTTGGCATATGGGTTGCTTTATATCCGTAGCGGAAAAATATGGATGCCGATTATCGCGCATGCGGTGACTAACGGCGTATTGGGAGTTTGGGTCATATATACCGGTAACTGGCATTACTGGTAGTAATTGGGGAAGTTTTTACTTGCGTTTACCTAACTCAATTTTTTTAAAGCTGCTATTCGTAATTTCTTGTCAGCAGCTACCTTTATTGATTTCACCTGCGTATGCGTTGGAGGGAGATGTCATTCGTCCTTATGCAAGTGCAACTTACATGTATGACGACAATTTGCGAAGATTTTCTGGTAAAGATCAAGCGCTTGCTAGTACAGGTAGCGAAAAAATGGCTGATACCATGCTCATGACAGAAGTTGGAATTATTCTGGACAAGAAAATTAGCCAGCAAGTATTCTTTATTGATTTGGGCTTAAATAGATCCAAGTTCGATAGAAACTCTGCTTTAGATAGTAATGGCAGAGAGCTGAATGCTAAATGGAATTGGCATCTAGGCAATTTTTGGCAAGGTAATTTTCAGGCCTTCCATAAAAAAGCATTGGTGCCATTTGCTGATTTTTTAGAGGTGGGTGGGCTTGGTTTGAATATACGAACTGAGGACAAAAAATCTGCTGACGCTATTTGGAAGTTGCATCCAAGGTGGCAAACCCGTATAGCACTTGTTAACTATGAGGTTGAGTATAGTGCCGAAAATCAAAAAGCTGCTAATTTAAACGAAAACTCTCAGGAGGTTGAGCTGGATTATATTTCACCAAGTACTAGCAAAGTAGGTGTTGTGTATAGGCATGCAAGAGGTGATAGACCTGTAGACCAAATTTTCATTGGTATTCCTATTAGTAATGATTACACGCAGAATGAAATTAAGCTAAATGTTGACTGGAGTTTGTCTGCAAAGTCAAAATTTCAATTTCTAGGCGGATTGGTTGATCGAAAACATGATGAGGTTTCTTCGCGAGATTTTCGTAAATTTAATGCTAGAAGTAATTTCAATTGGATGCCTACCGGTAAAACGAGTATGAATTTGTCAGCGTGGCGAGAAAATAACGCCCAAGGATTTGTTACCTCAAGCTATACCCTCAATAAAGGAACATCTTTATCTGCGAGTCTTTATGCTACAAGTAAAGTCACTTTCCAAGGAAACTTGCGTTATGAAAAAAGAGACTTTGTAGGGGATGACATTTTTGGATCACAGCGATCTGATCGAGATAAAACATTTTCATTGGGAGTTGTATATAAGCCTACCTTGTCTTTTGTTTTGAATGCTTCACTTATGCACAGTATCAGGGAATCAACTCTAAATACGTTTGAGTTTGATGCAAATAGTGTTTCTTTGACTGGGCAGTACGAGTTTTGATGGTGCCTAAATGACCGTTAATGATATTCCGTTGGTTGCTTTTTTTAAGCAATTGTTGGACCCTCTTATTATACTGGGAACTCTTTATGGGTTTACTTTGCTATATGGTGAGCCATTTAATGGGTATTATCTAATTCTAGCTCTGCTGGCATATTTTATTTCCTCAAATGTATATGAGCGCCTTGACCTATACCGTACTTGGCGGAGTGGAAAGGTTCTGGGCTACATTCGGGACATCCTCTTTGGGTGGTTGATTGTGGTAGCAATGTTGGTATTTATTGCGTATGCGGCAGATCTTTCAAGTCAATATCTAGATGAAATGATTTATATTTGGTTTGCTAGTGTGCCGGTTATTTTAATTATTGCGCATCTTGCTATCCGCAAAATTGCTTCCGATTTGCACAAAAATGGCGAAGTTCGTTCAGTTGTCATTATTGGTGCTAATGATATTGGCGTTCGATTGGTTAACCGTATTAATGATGACCCTTACCTTTTTATGGAGGTTAAAGGGCTATTTGATGATCGAGATGTGATGCGTCATCCCAAGGGGATGCGTAATGTACCACTGTTAGGTTCAATGTCTGATATTGCTCCATATGTGCGTGCCAATAACACGCAAATTATCTTTATTAGTTTGCCAATGTCCGCTCAGCCTCGAATCCGGCAGTTGTTTGAGGAGCTGCAGGATACTACCGCGTCCATCTATTTTGTGCCTGATATTTACATCTTTGATTTGGTGCAGGCTCGTTTTGATGACGTGGCTGGTGTGCCCGTGGTAGCAATCTGTGAAACACCATTCACTGGTTTCAATAGTTTAATCAAACGGACTAGTGACATTATTCTTGCCTCGCTTATCCTATTAATACTTTCTCCTATCATGCTGGCGATTTCACTGATTGTGAAGTTGACGTCTAGGGGGCCGGTTATATTTAAGCAGCGCCGTTATGGTCTTAATGGTGAAGAAATTATTGTCTATAAATTTCGTTCCATGACAGTTATGGAAGATGGTGACAAAGTAGTGCAGGCACAAAAGCGTGATCAACGGTTAACTCCTGTCGGTGGATTCTTACGGAAAAACTCTCTTGACGAGTTGCCCCAATTCATCAATGTGCTACAAGGGCAGATGAGTATTGTTGGGCCACGTCCACATGCAATTGCCCATAATGAGCAATATCGTAAATTAATTCGTGGATATATGTTGCGCCACAAAGTTAAACCAGGCATTACCGGCTGGGCGCAAGTGAATGGCTTGCGAGGGGAAACAGAATCTCTAGATAAAATGGAAGCACGTGTTGAGTACGATCTGGATTATCTGCGGCATTGGTCATTGGCATTTGACTTCTGGATCATCGTCCGGACAGTACTCGTCGTATTTAAAAAAGATAATGCCTATTAATGGTGATTTTGCAGAATTTTGAGGAGATTTTAAGTTGAATACCCAATATGGAACAGCCATGAAGCAATGCTCGAAATTAACTATTAATGCTTTAATTGTTTTAATTATTGGTACTGCTGTGTCTGGATGCGGTGATAAATCACATGAAAGCAAGGCCAGCCAATCCTTAGCTAGTGTAAATGGTAAAGAAATCACCGTGCACCAGCTGAATGAAGAGCTTGCACGTGCCAATGTGCAACCTGCACAAAAAGATGCTGCAAGTAAGCAGATCCTTAATGCTTTAATAGATCGTCAGTTGCTTGAGCAAGCAGCTTTGAAAGCCAAAGTGGATCGGGATCCTAATGTGATGCAGACAATTGAGCGTGCTAAGTCACAAATCATTGCCCAGGCATACCTGCAAAGTAAGGTTGCAAATATTAGTAAGCCAGAGAAAAACGAGATAGAAGATTTTTATAAAAAAAATCCTCAATTGTTTAGTGAGCGAAAATTAGTCGAAATGGAACAGCTGTTAATTGACTCTCGCTATGTCAATGATGAGCTTAAGTCAGCTCTTGGTGGCTTTAAGACATTACAGGAGGTTGCTGTATGGTTGGATGCAAAAGGTATTCAATATGACCGTGGTGAGGTGGCGCGGAGTGTGGCAGAGCTTCCCCCTCAAATTTCAGAGCGCTTGAAAGATGCGCGTAGAGGGCAATTGTTTGTTATTGGAATGGGACCACGCACCATGTTGGTATTGATGGATAGTGTGAAAGAAAGTCCAATTTTGCTAGCTGATGCTACACCTCAAATTGAACAGGTATTATTGAATAATAAACGCAAGCAACTAGGCGAAGCTGAAATTGTTAAGTTGCGTAGTGATGCGAAGATTGAATATCTGGATAACGCAATGCGCAATGTTGAACCTGCGAAGCCAGGGGTATCAAATGCTCAAGAAAAAGGTAGCGCGTCTACAGCTAATGATGATATTGCTCGTGGTGTTAATGGACTTAAATAACTTTAACTTACAAATTTTTATTGGATAGCTATGAATAAGCTCATTAAGATTGTGTTGATATTTCAATTGTTCTTCTTAGCAGGTGCAGCAAATTCTGCTACGAATGACATTCTTTTGGGGCCTGGAGATATTCTTAAAATTTCTGTATTTGAACAACCTGATTTAGCTTTGGAAGTACGAGTGAGTGAGTCGGGCACAATTACTTATCCCTTGATTGGCGAGGTTTCTGTAGGAGGGGAGACTCCAGCAGCAGCTGAAAAGAAGATTGCATCTAAATTGGAAGCTGGTGGATTCTTAAGAAATCCTCATGTCAGTATTATTGTTTCGCAACTCCAAAGTCTGCAGGTCTCAGTTTTAGGGCAGGTTAACCGTCCTGGGAGATATCCACTGGAAGGGCAAAGAACACTTGCCGATGTTTTAGCACTTGCAAGTGGTATAGCACCTGAGGGCGGGGAATTAATTACATTGATTCGTACTAGAGAAAATGAGACTACACGAGAAGTAATAGACTTGGCAGAAATGATGAGAGTTGGGGATGTTGCTCGCAATATAACTATTACTGGTGGAGATATTTTGTATGTAGAGCGTGCTCAGCGCTTTTACATATATGGAGAAGTACAACGGCCAAGCCAATACCGACTCGAATATAAGATGACCGTACTGCAAGCACTTGCTATTGGCGGTGGATTGACACTTAGAGGGACTGAGCGTGGTGTCAAGATAAAACGACGAGATTCAAATGGAGTCGTACAGATTATTAAAGCAAAGCATGATGATTTAATTCAGGCAGATGATGTCGTATATGTGCAAGAGAGCTTGTTTTAAGCGTTATTAGAAAATTTAAAGGCAATAAATATGAATTTATCCCAGATACTATTGATTTTAAAAGCACGATATAAAATTGTGTTACTTACATTAATAGTTACTGTAGCAGTTACCACGTTGGTAAGCATCTTGTTGCCAAAAAACTATACGGCTAACACAACTGTTATTGTAAATTATAAAGGTGTTGATCCTGTTACAGGTGTTGCGTTGCCTGCCCAGTTGATGCCAGGGTATATGGCAACACAAGTTGATATTATCTCTAGCAAAAATGTAGCATTAAAGGTAATAGATGCTTTAAAACTTGCTGAAAATGATGCGGTTGTTAAAAGTTTTGAGAGTGGTACAGAGGGACAAGGTAATATTAAAGACTGGCTGTCTGAGCTTTTGTTGAAAAATCTTGATGTAACACCGTCTAAGACTAGTAGTATTATTGATATTGGTTTTAAAGGATCTAATCCTCAATTTGCTGCGGCTATTTCTAATGCGTTTGCTGAAGCATATATTCATACAAATATACAGCTTAAAGTAGAGCCATCGCAAAAAGCAGCTAAATACTTCACAGAGCAAGTGAAGGACTTAAGGGTCGATTTGGAACATGCTCAAGAGCGTTTGTCTAAGTACCAGCAGGAAAAAGGTATTATTAGTGTAGACGAGAGATTAGACGTTGAGCGTGCAAGGCTTAATGAGCTGTCCTCCCAATTGGTTATTGCACAGTCTCAAAGTATGGAGGCTCAATCAAGGCAACGAAATACTATTGGAAGTGGTGTGTATGATTCTCCAGACGTTGCATCTAATCCTCTAATTCAGGGACTAAAAACGGAAATTGCACGCGCCGAAGCAAGATTTGCTGATATTTCTCAAAAGGTTGAAAGAAACCATCCATTGTATCAAGGTGCAAAGGCTGAAATTGATAACTTGAAAGCTGAACTTAGCCGACAAACTCAAAGTGTTTCTGGTAGCGTTGCAACAAACTCAAAAATCTTGAAGCAGCGTGAATCAGAACTTCGAGCCGCACTAGAGTCGCAAAGGGCTAAAGTTTTGGATTTGAATCGAGACCGTGATGCATTGGCCGTATTAACTCGCGAAATTGAAAATGCTCAACGTGCATATGATGTGACGACACAGCGGTATACTCAAAGCAATATTGAAGGTCAGTCAAATCAATCGGATGTGGCCATTTTAAATCCTGCCACTGCTCCAATACAACCATCAAGTCCAAAGGTTTTATTGAATATTGTCTTGTCAGTATTTGTAGGAGTATTACTAGGGATAGGGTTTGGGGTAGTAGCAGAAATGCTTGACCGCAGAGTAAGGTCTTCCGAGGATCTACTTGATGTTTTAGAGGTGCCTGTATTGGCTGTGCTGCCAAAGGACAAAAGAAGGTTGCTTGGGTTAAAAAAAACCAATCCACTTAGAATCGCGAATTGAGAATATTAATGACTATAGAGAATATACCTAATGTTTCCCCTCAAGCTCCTATCAGCCCGTTTTCTGAGTTTAATATTGGTAGTTTGTTACTTCGGATGGGGAAAATAACTCCCGCTGATGCGGAGCGCATTATGTTATTGCATAAACAGCAAGGAGTGCGTTTTGGTGAGGCTGCAAAGAACTTGGGGCTAATTACTGAGAGTGATATTCAAGATGTGCTAGCACGTCAGTTTGATTACCCGTACCTGAATCCCGAAGATGATGGTATTTCATCAAGCCTCATTGCTGCATATCAGCCCTTTGGGCCAAAAGCAGAATCATTTAGGGCATTGCGTAGCCAATTGATATTTAATTGGTTTGCAAAAAATAGAAAAGTTCTTGCTATCTCTGGTGTTGATGCTGGGGTTGGAGCTAGTTATTTGATTGCTAATCTTGCTGTTGTGTTTTCTCAGTTAGGGGAAAACACATTGCTAATTGACGCTAACTTACGGCATCCAACTCAGCATAATCTATTTGGGCTTAAGGGTGGTCGCGGTTTATCGGATATCTTAGCTGGTCGTGCCGCAGTCGATGTAATCAATAAAGTGAATGCGTTTGAAAGCTTATCTGTGCTTGCTGCTGGAACTTTGCCACCTAACCCTTTGGAGTTGGTTAGTAAGGCGAATTTTAGATCTCTTATCAAAAGTTTGTCGAACTCTTATGACATTATTCTTGTTGATACTCCTGCATTTTCCGAAAGTACGGATTCTCAAGCAATTGCTTCAGCAGCAGGCGGTGTTGTTATGGTAATTCGTAAAAATATTACGAAAATGAATGCTGCTGCAGTTGCAATTGATCAACTCCAAAAAAATGGTACCCATGTTGTTGGTACAGTTCTTTCAGAATTCTAGCTTGGTTCCTTTAAATGAAAAAAAGCTCGCTTGCAATATTGGTACTTGTAATCGCAGGGCTATTGGCTTTATATATTCCTACATATTCAAGCCTCGCAACAAAACTATGGAGTACTGATGAGCAGGCCCATGGCCCCATTATTATTCTTGTAGTTGCGTACTTGATTTGGTTGCGTCGTGATTTTTTCACAGATCCATGGCAAAACATTAAGCGCAAGCCGCTCTTGGGCTTTCTCTGCATTATTCCAGGTTTGTTGTTCTATGTTTTGGGGCGTTCCCAGGATATCTGGCTGTTTGATGTAGGCTCGCAAATTCCTGTGCTATTGGGTTTGTTACTATTACTTTATGGCACTCGTGGCGCTAAGACCTTTTGGTTCCCGCTATTTTTCTTGTTCTTCATGATCCCGCTGCCAGGTGCGATTATTGATGCTGTCACCATGCCGATGAAGATTTCTGTTTCCTATGTTGCGGAATACATCTTGTATGGTATTGGCTACCCTATAGCGCGTAGTGGCGTAATACTACAAATTGGACAGTATCAGCTATTAGTCGCAGATGCTTGTGCTGGTTTGCATACTCTGATGTCACTAGAAGCTCTTGGGCTTTTGTATTTGAATATCGTACGTAGCGACTCAGTATTCAGAAACGTCACCCTGGCAATTTTGATTGTGCCTATATCATTTACCGCCAATGTGATTAGGGTAATGACATTGACCTTAATCACATATTACTTTGGTGATGCTGCAGGTCAGGGTTTCATGCACGGTTTTGCTGGCATGTTGCTGTTTGTCGTAGCATTGATTTTGATCTTGTGGGTAGATACCTTCCTTAGTTTCCTTGAGCGTAAATGGCGCACACCTAAAAGCCAGCCTGGTATTGCCAAATGAATAAATTAATCATCCAAGTCATTATTGTTTTTGTCACTATGGTGAGCGCGTCAGTAGCATCCACCATATTGCGCCCTACACATAAGATAGCCAAGGACGGTGACCCTATTGTTCTGGAAACCTTGATACCTAAGCAATTTTCGGGCTGGCATGAGATTGAGCTAGGCGGCGCTAACATTGTGAATCCTCAGCAAAAAGAAGAAATTGAGCGGATTTATTCCCAGACGCTTTCACGTACCTATGTGAATGACAAGGGCGAATACGTCATGCTATCGATAGCATACGGTGAGGATCAGAGTGATTCCAATCAGCTACACTTGCCGGATGTTTGTTATCCAGCACAAGGGTTCCAAGTGAAAAGCTCTAGCAAAGATACTATTGCTACTGCCTTTGGAGCTATACAGGTAAAGAAGTTGCTCACAGTGCTAGGCACAAGGTCAGAGCCACTGACTTACTGGACTACCGTTGGTGACAAGGTGGCTATCGGTGGCAAGGCGGTTAAACTTGAGCAACTCAAATATGGCTTTAATGGAAAAATTCCCGATGGCATGATTGTGCGGGTGTCGACTATTACGCTAGATGAGCAATACGGTTTTGATGTCCAACAGCGGTTTATCCAGGATGTTGTAGCCTCCCTTAATCCCCAAGATAGGCAAAGAGTAGCTGGTTTACATACCGGGATTGAGTAGTGCAGGAAATGATCCTGTTTCTGCGTCCGCTGCTGTTTGTCGTCTTCCTAATGACCTTCAACAGTGCTCAGGCCTGTTGGGGGGATCCAACTCTGTCATGCGCACTTACGCGGGATATCACAACAATTGAGATATCCAGTGTCGCTGCGAAGAATGTGTTGCCGTCTGATCGTAAACTCAGTGATTTCCTAGGTGTGCATGCACTGTTTTGGGGAGTTCAACATGATTTATATGCTAGTAGCCCCTCAAAAGTTTCGCCAGAAGCGATTTCACTGTTAAGCAGCACAGGGGTGGGCAGCATACGATATGGGGGAGGGGTCAATGAAATTGACTGGCGTGGTTGCCAAGGTTTTGTATTAGAGCGACCCAAACAGAAAGTTGCACCTTGGATTGATGCAGTACGCTGTATCTTTGGTATTCAGGAATATGAAGTATTAAATGATGAACTAAATCTAGGAAGCACTTGGCATATTGCTAATGTTGTTGGTTTTGAAGGTGGTGTGATAGACACTGCATTCCTGGCAAAGGAAGCTGGCGACTATGCATTAAAGGTTAAGGAATTATCAAGTGGAAGAAAACGCTTTTGGGAGCTCGGAAATGAACTGGACAGGTCATGGCCTTCTTGGTCAGCGGAGAAAATAGTTGAAAGAAGCTTACCAGTTGCTAATGAAATTAAGCGAGTAGATCCTGGAGCTCGTTTAGTATTACCGTTGATTGAATTCAAATCAGCATTGGTTAAAGATGATGATGGCCATAATAAATTTCTAATAAGACATTTTAAAGGCTTAGTAAGTGATTATGCTTTGCACTTGTACTATGAGAATGACCCTTGGGGCCCAAGTGTTGCGAATCGACTAGCCTATACACGTAAAGTGATAGGGTTCATGTATCAAGCAGGGGTCAAATCTCCGTCAGTCTGGATTACTGAACATGCCAGACCACCGGCTGGAACACCGGCGGATGCTTTTTGGAAAAAAAATTGGTACCAAACCAACAATCACGATGCCGTGGTTGCAACTGCAGACTTCCTGATTGGAGCTACTCAGATTCCCGAGGTTCAGGGTGCATTTTGGCATGGGTTAAGAGCTGGGCCATGGAATTATCTTGAAATTGATAATGGTAAACTCCGACCTTCCAGGATAGCTAAACTATTCGAACTTTTAAAGCCATCTGAGAGTATGCAAGCTCTACCTACGCAGACACTCAATAAAACTAGTGTTTATGCTCCTACCCGATATATTGTTCGTGCCTCAGCATTCAGAGATAAAGATAGGAATCTTTGGTTATGGGTAGTTAATCGGGATGAGGGTGCACAGAGAATTCAATTTAAAGGCAATGCTATCCCGCAATCAGATTTAAAGGTTGAGCAAACATTTCTGACAAGTGGCGAGGTGAATGGCCTTGTGTCTACACAGCACTATGAATTCAAAAATTCAGACGCCATGAAAGCCGTTATCCTTCCTGGGCGTTCAATTGCTGTGCTCAAAATCCAAGAGGAGCATAAGCAGTGAGAAGAGTACTGTTATCAGCTTTTGCCTGCGACCCTGTATTTGGCTCGGATGAGGAGGTGGGGTGGCAATGGGCAAGGGAATTATCGAACAGGCAATTTGATGTCACTGTACTGACGCGTAAAACTCATCAAAAAGAGATTGAGCGTCATATCAGTGAAACTGGAGAATGTAATAAGGTACGTTTCGAATATATTGATATTGAATGGTTGTATCCGCTACTCAGTAAAATCAACAAACGTAACCATATCTATTACTACTTCTGGCAATACTGGGCATATAGGCGAGCTTGCCAACTGCAAGCGAAAAAAGCATTTGATTGTGTACACCATGTCACCTGGGTGAGTTTCAGGCAACCAAGTTTCATGGGAGGGCTAAATATACCTATGATATTTGGCCCAGTCGCTGGAGGGGATGAGGTACCTGCAGGCTATACCCAATATTTCTCACTCAAACAAAGGTTGGTAGAGAGAGTAAGGCGACTGGTCAATGGCTTAGTCCGATTTGATCCATTGATGAGAATGACTTACCGAGCAGCAGATAAGGTATTTTTTACATCAGCGCATCACTTGAAGTCTGTTCCTGCATTTGTTATCCCCAAGGCCAGAGTCGAATTAGCCATAGGAAGCAGTGGTACAGATATTGCTGCACCTAGCACAGTAAGAAAACAACAAGCAGGCCCACGCCTACTTTATGCAGGGAGATGCCTTGGTTGGAAGGGCATGGATCTTGGATTAAGAGTATTTGCCGAAATTTATCAAGCTAGGCCAGATGTTACTCTGACGATTATTGGTGATGGTGTTGATCGTAAGCGTTGGGAAAAAACGGCGCATGAACTAGGAGTAGGCCACGCTGTAAATTGGATGGGGTGGCTATCCAAGGCTGACGTAATCAAAATGTATAGTGAATACGATATTTTATTCTATCCAAGCTTGCGAGATTCGGGTGGGTTTGTGGTGCTAGAAGCTTTGCAGCAGGGATTACCTGTTGCCTGCTTGAAACTTGGTGGTCCAGGTGTTGTAGTGGATGAGTCTTGTGGTGTTGCCGTGGAGGCAGCGTACGATATCGGTAAAACAATTATTGATTATCGAGATTCAGTGCTAACTCTTATGGATCGTATCAGCCAAGAACATAATTTATCTCAGCAATGTCAACGTCGAGTAAGAAACTTTACTTGGAGCGCATTGATTGAACGGATATATGGAAGTGAATATTAATTATGGTTAAGCCATTAACACGAGTAAAAAGTAATATAAATCTCACCAGTGTCTTATTGCTGTGGCTTGGAGCAATTGTCCTTTCAGGTATTTTTGGACTAACTTTAGCTTTTGGTATTTATCCATTAACTATAGGTTTTTTCGTGTTAATTGCTGGTGGAATTTTGGTTTTAAAGCCACTGGCTGGTACCTGGATAGTAATAATAGGATCCTTGGTTTTTGCTGGATTAATTGATTTGTATTTGCCAGCATTACAACCTATAAAATGGGCGCTTGCTGGGTTAGCTATGGGTGTTTCCTTTGTAGCATATGTTTTTAATGGAAATGTAAAAAGAAAAATATTAGCTAAATTTAAAATAAAATCTTCCTTATTAATAATATTATGGTTGTTTTTTGGATATGTTATTTTAATATCCATGTTTAGTTGGCATGGTGTTAGTGCATTTTTAACAAGTTTTAAAGCGTATTTCCAAGTGTGGGGAATATTAATCGCTGTTTATTATGTAATGGATAAAGAAATTGATGCGCAAAGATTAATTAAGTTTTTATTAGTTTTAGGTGTTATCCAGCTACCATTTGTATTCCATCAATTCTTTTTCTTGATTCCTCAGAGAAGTACCGAGGAATTTGCTATGAGAGGAATGGTAGCTGCAGATGTAGTGGCTGGTACCTTTGGTGGAACGATGATGGGCGGAGGTAGAAGTTCATCATTGGCTATTTTGTGTGTGCTAGGCATTACGATTGTCCTTGCTCAATTTAAAAGCGGCTTAATTAGCACTGTGCGAGCTTTGGTATTGCTTTGTGCATTTATGCTGCCGATGTTTTTAAGTGAAGCCAAGTTATTCATGGTTTTGTTACCGATTGCATTATTTATCTTGTACAAAGATAAATTAGTTAAAGACCCCCTAAAATTTATTGCTGGATCTATAGCAGTATTATTGTTGCTTGGAGCAATATTTTTTGCTTACTCTCTAATTCCTGGCGCTGAATCACAACATAATATGAGTCTGAAAGAGATGTGGGATAGCAACATCTCTTACAATTTCGGTGATCGTGGATATGGAAATGCATTGCTGAACAGAACGACGGTATATACATTTTGGCTACATGAACATTTGAGTTGGCCTGAAATGCTTCATATGTTTTTTGGCCATGGGCCTGGTGAAACCCAAGGTGGTGTTTTTGTAAGTCCAGATCTTACCTTGTTGAAAAAATACCCTGGATATGGAATTGGGTTAACTGGATTTTCCACATTGTTATGGGAATTAGGCCTAATCGGAACTATATTGGCTGTCTCAATATTTGTATCTGGATATAAGTTGGGTACGAATCTACTGCAAAAGTGGAGTGGTACTGTGCACGAACCATTAATTAGATCTGCGCAGATCGGAATCGTACTTTTTGCTACAAGCTTGCTTCATAATAATTATTTCTCTTTTGATATTAGCTATCAAGCACTATTTATCGTGATATTAGGTTATTTGGTTATTATGTTTAAACTTACCAAATTTTCTACTGGAAAATAAAGATTTAATAATGTTGAAAAAAATAAGTGTTTATTATTCTATTCCTGAATATTTTCCTCCTTTCAGAGTCGATCTATCAGAGTTAGTGGCTAAATCGTTAAGTCAAAGAGGCGTTGATACTGTTTGGTATATGGGAACAGATGAGGATGGTCTCAAGTTAAGAGATAAAACTTTTTTTGAGCAACATTGCAGTATTCCTCCTAAGCTTGCAGGTAATAATTTTTTCACTAAGTTATTAAATAAGCTTTTATACTGGGTAGTTGATGTGATATTAATTGCTAAATCAGTATTTTCTAAATATGACATTATTCAGGTAAGAGATAAATATATTGCAGCGTTTATAGGTTTGCTGGTAGCAAAAATAGTTAAAAAACCGTTTATTTACTGGTGTTCTTACCCTTATCCAGAACACAGTATTGAAATGGCAAAAAAATCCAAAGGCATCAAAAAGTTCGCATCAATCATGCAAGGGTATCTGGCAGTTTTTTTACTGTATAAATGTGTAATTAGATTTGCTGACCATACATTTGTTCAAAGTGAGCAAATGCTGCGTGACATTGTGGATTATGGAGTTGATAAAAACAAACTTACACCTGTACCCATGGGTGTACCAGAAAGACTATTAACATGGGTAGAGTCTAATGCTACAAGGAAAAGCCCTAAAACGGTTGTATATTTAGGAACGTTAGCCAGTATTCGTCAACTTGATACTATTATTGAGGCATTCTCGCTGGTCTTGTTAAAGCATAGTGATGCAAAATTAATTATGGTTGGAGATGGAAATAAGCCCGAGGAACGTTTTGCCTTAGAGAAGTTAGCTTCAAAACTAAATATCTTACACGCGATTGAATTTACTGGTTTTGTACCAATTGAGCGAGCATGGGGAATTGCTGCTGCCGCGGAAGTGTGCTTGTCACCATTTTTCCCCACAAAAACTTTAGCTTCAGCCTCTCCAACAAAATTAGTTGAGTACCTAGCATTAGGTAGGCCCGTCGTTTGTAATAACCATCCTGAACAGTCTGATGTAATTACCGCAAGTGGAGCTGGTATCTGTGTTGACTGGTCTGCTAAGGCATTTGCAGATGCTATTGTTAGTATGCTAGATGAGCCTGAGAAGACTGAAGAAATGGCTGCTAAAGGTCCTTTGTGGGTTAAGCAAAATAGAACCTATAATCGCATCGCTGATAAAGTGTTTATGCGTTATCAGATATTGTTAGAGATTGCATAAATGAGCGCACGTTATGGTAATGAAAGAGTTAAACGGGGAATACAGCATTTTTTCTTAGGCAAGGGAGTTTCAGCATTAGCCGGATTTGGGGCCATGCTGCTTGTTGTAAGAGGCCTTTCCATTGCAGATTTTGCTAAATATTCTGTATTGATCGCATTGGTGGAGGTGTTTACTGCAATTGCAGGATTTGGGTTAACTCATCTTATTCTAAGATATGTTCCTGAGTTATATTCTAAATATCAAACTAAGCTTCTCAAAAAACTAGTTGTTACTGCTACTAGCTTACGTACGTTTTTATTATCCTTATTATTGGGCGCCGGATGGTATTTTTCCGACATCATCAGTGGGTGGATTGGTTTAAGTGAGGCGGTACTAGCATTTGAGATTTTTTTGCTTGTTGTAGCGTTCAGGTCAACATCACATTTTCTATCCCAAATTTTAGAATCTACATTACACCAAGGGATTGCTCAGACAGCATTTTCGATTACAGCAATTGGGAGGTATCTAGGTCTTCTTTGGTTATCTCATCATCACACAATTAATCTAATTGACGTCATTATTCTTGAAGCAATCTGCGATGCATTTTCTTGCTTATTTTTGTTCATAGGAGTTGTTTCTACTTTAATGGAAAAGCGGACCGATGAAGAGCTTACTGGTGGTGAGTACGGTAAGAAGAAAAATGAACACATGGTTCGCTTTGCTATTACTGCATATCTGCAGCACGTGGCCACTCTACCATTCGGAGGTAATACGAATCGACTGATAGGTGGTGCAATGTTTGGTGAGAAAGTAATGGCCAACTTTGGTTTCGCACAATCTTTGTATGAATTTGCGAAAAGATATTTGCCAACTCAGCTATTGATTGGAGTGATACGACCCATTGTAGTAGCGAGGTACTCAAACACAAGGGATTTCTCAGTTGCTGCCAAACTTTGTGAACAATCTTTACAGTTTAATCTTGCATTGTTATCAGGAGTTTTATCTATACTTTTTGTTTGTGGGGCTGAGCTACTTTTCTTTATTTCAAAGGGTAAATATGCTGGAGAAAGCCTTATTATTTTAGCAGTTCTGATTTTATTTCTTGCTTTGGAGACTCAGCGACTTATCTTAGAAGTAATGGCGCAGACGGTAGAGCGGTACGACATTATGATTCCTAGTAATATTTTTCTTTCTGTATCAATTGTTTTTGGAATTTTAGGTTATAAATTTATCGGCGCAATTGCATTTCCTTTAGCTAATGCTGGCGCTTTGGTGCTATCCAATTTTTGGATAATAAAAAAACTTGCATCTTTGGGCTACCAATATGAGCATGATTGGGCAGGTACTATCAGTTCTTTAGTTATTCTCTTAATTTCAACTTCAATTGGCTGGATTCTGAAAATTGCAGGCTTACATTGGGTTCTCGTTATCGTTCTTACAGGCCTTGTATATAGCGCTCTTCTTTATAAATTTAAATTGAAGTTTTTGATAATTTTCGTTAAAGATCTAATAGGACGTAAAGTATGAAACCAATTCAAAATGTAGGAATACTGACAATGCATCGAGTGATCAATCATGGATCATTTATGCAAGCGTATGCTTTGAAAAGTATTATTGAGTCTTATGGATATGAAGTAAGTTTTCGGGATTTTAAAGCTGGCACAGCCAAACATAAAGGTGAAAAGGTCGTTTTGCCAAGTTTAATGCAAAAGATTAAAAAAATTCCTCGTACTATTTTGAATATTAATCATGCAATATTAAAGCGTTCTTTTTCAAAAAAAATGGAACATCAGTTTAAAAATCAATATTGGCCATTGCTGGGTGTTGGAATTGACCATAACTATGATTTAAGTGCTGATAAAATGTTTATTGGTAGCGACGAGGTTTTTAATTACACACAGAACCATGGATTTGCATATGTTCCTTGTTTGTTTGGTCATCAAATCGTTGCTAAGGATATTGTCAGTTATGCCGCATCAGCAGGCTATGCAAATTGGACCGATGTAGTTAATGATGATATGAAAGAGGAGATAGGGAGTGGTTTTAATAAAATTAATTTTTTGTCAGTAAGAGATCAGAATACATCTGATATCGTTACGAACTGTACTGGCAACGCTCCAACCTTGGTGATTGATCCAACCTTGTTATATGATTTTCATAAAGAAATGCCAAAACAAAGACTGATAGAAGGCAAGTATCTTTTGATATATGCATACGGTGGGCGAATGGATTCCCCGGAAGAAATTTCTGCCATCAAAAATTATGCGGCGAGCAAAAAATTAAAAATAGTCTCTGCAGGTTTTTATCATGATTGGTGTGATGAGAATATCCTGGTTTCACCTTTTGAACTTTTGAAAGTATTTAAGGATGCAGAGTTTGTGGTTACAGATACCTTCCACGGCAGTATATTTGCGATGAAAAATGCAAAGCAATTTGCAACTTTTGTTCGTAAGAAAAGTGTCTGGGGCAGTAATTCTAATAAGGTTGTATATTTGTTAAAGCAGTTTGGGATGGAATCTAGGATTGTGGATGATTTAGATATGATCCCTGGAGTTCTTGAAGCGCCTGCTCCATATGACATCTTTAATAAGCAACTAGAAGAGTGGCAAGAAAAATCAAAGAGTTTCTTGGCTAGTGTTTTGGAAAATAGAGTGTAATGATGAGTTTTAAACAATTGATACTGCGAATCACTCCCAATTTTGCACATGTGCTTTTGAGAGATATCTTTTTTGGATTGAAGATGGTTCCAAATTATATCTATGATTTTAATAGGTATCTTAAGTATTCTGGGTTAAATAAAAGTCGAAAGTATCCTTCTGAGCGTGCAGCAAGAATTGTACTTTTTTATCATCAAATTGAAAAAGGATTGAGTCTTGCGGAACCTAGGCCAGGTTTTGGTATGCGTGTAATTCCTAGACTGCTTAAAGATGTAGATTTATATATCGAAGAATTTGGCATTCGTGCTCCAGCTACTACTGCTCTTGCAGCATTAGATGCGTATGTGCGATATCACGATGCAATTGGAAAGCCGAATGAGTTTGTTAGTAATGCACGTGCAAAAATAATAAGTAAATACGGTATTGCTCCTGAAGTGGAAAATTCTTGGTTTGGCGGTAGCTTCAGTGTTACAAAATATGAGCTTGAATTACAGAAAAACAAAGATTTTAGAAGTTTCTTTGAGTCTCGGCATAGCATACGTAACTTTACTGGAGAAGTAGTTACGCTCGACTCATTGACTACGGCTGTTGAAATCGCTCAGAAAACACCATCAGTATGTAATAGACAATCATGGCGCGTTCACTTGTATAGAAGTAAAGATAAAATCAATGAGCTCCTAGAAATTCAAAGTGGTAGTCGCGGTTTCGGGGATAATTCTGCGGCAGTTTTAGTTGTTACTAGCGATCTTGGATTCTTCGTTGATGTAGGTGAGCGTTATCAGTCCTGGGTTGATGGGGGGATGTTTTCTATGTCTTTGTGCTTAGCTTTACATGATCAAGGTTTAGGTAGTTGTTGTCTAAATTGGTCTAAGGAAAAGAGTACAGATATTGAAATGAGAAGAGCTGCAAACATACCTCCAGAAGATCAAATTATTATGTTGATTGCTGTGGGTGTTATGCCTGATAAGTTTAATGTTGCTCGCTCTTTTAGACCTTCTGTGGAACATTGTTTGATTGAGCATAGTTAATATGAATTTTTTTCAACAATTTTTAGATGATAAAAAAGTCTATAGAGAAGGTTTTTTAGCTCAAGGTTTTTGGGCACTACAAATCTACCGCTTTGGACATTTACGGTATCAATATAAATCAAAGTTGATTCGAGTCTTGTTAGGCGTAATTCATCTTTTTCTACATAAAATGTGCGAAATTTTTTTTGGTATAAGCATTGGTGTAAATGCCGATATTGGACAGCGATTTAATATTGAGCATTTCGGTGCGATTATCATTCACGGAAATTGTATTATTGGTCACGATTGTATTGTTAGGCAGGGGGTTACTCTTGGTAATAGACATCACGAAAAACCCTATGATGCTCCTAAAATTGGTAACAATGTTTCCATTGGTGCGGGTGCTAAGTTATTAGGGGCAATAACAATTGGTGATAATGTTTCTATTGGTGCGAATGCTGTTGTTTTAATTGATGTTCCTGACAATGCTATTGCCGTAGGTATTCCTGCGAAAATTATTACTAAGAACTTTTAGTCATCTATGCCAAATTTGTTAAGTATCAATAATTATCACTATAGAAGAGGTGGTTCAGATGTCGTGTATTTAGATCACGCGGCATTGATGGAAAATCTTGGCTGGCATAATGCTTTCTTCTCTATGCACCATCCCCAAAATTTTTCTACCCCATGGGAAACCTATTTTGTTGATGAGCTAGAGTTTGGTAACTCCTATGGGGTTGTTGATAAGGCAATTATGGCTTCAAAAGTTATTTATTCATTTGAAGCTCAGAATAAACTCAAACGATTATTGCAGGATTATCCTGCCGATGTAGCCCACCTCCATTGTATTTATCATCACCTCTCTCCTGCAATTTTACCTACGCTACATGAGCACGGTGTCCCCATTATTATGACGGCTCATGATCTTAAGATTGCGTGCCCAGCCTATAAAATGCTTAATGAGACGGGGATATGTGAGAAGTGCAAGGATGGAAATTTTTTCAATGTGATTAAGCATAAATGTTTGCGTAACTCCTTAGGGCCTAGTGTGATTGTTGCTTTGGAAAGCACGCTGCATCATAAGCTGAATACTTACAAGAAGTACCTAACTAAAGTTGCTGTACCTAGCCGGTTTTTTATGAATAAGTTTGTGGAGTGGGGTTGGCCTGAAGATAAGTTTTCCTATATTCCCAATTACGTTGACTCATTATTATTCACTCCTGAGTATGCTCCCGGTGATTATTTTCTTTATTTTGGACGCTTGGCACCGGAAAAGGGCGTGACTACCTTGCTTAAAGCAGTGAAAAAATCAGGTGTGAAACTCAAGGTGGCAGGCACCGGCCCTGAGGAAGCGAAATTACACGCCCTGCAAAATGAGCTGCAAGCTGATGTTGAATTCTTAGGCTATCAGTCTGGCGATGCTTTACACACGCTTATCAAGCAATCTAAAGCCATAGTCTTACCTTCGGAGTGGTATGAAAATGCTCCTATGAGCTTGTTGGAGAGTATGGCTTTTGGTAAACCTCTTGTGGTGGCCAATATTGGCGGTATCCCGGAAATGATTGAGTCTGGTGAAACTGGTTGGATGTTTACCAGCTGTGATATTGATGAGTTGGCAGATTTGCTGACAAGCATAGAAGGTACTTCAGACGATAAGTTGCTGACCTATGGCAAAGCTAGCAGGGCATTGGTTGAAGAAAGATTCAACCGCGATAACTACGTCAGTGCAATTCAGAATTTATACGCAAGCGTGGGAGTCAGGGTGTAATGAAAAAAAATACGGTAAGAATTTTGGGCACCCGTGGAGTGCCAGCCGCCCATGGTGGCTTTGAAACATTTGCTGAGCACCTGGCTTTGTACTTGGTGAATAAGGGTTGGGAGGTAATTGTCTATTGTCAAGTTGATGGCGAAGGACCTATTTTTGAGGATAGCTGGCAAGGTGTTAAGCGGGTTAATATTCCGGTTAAGACTTCCGGTGCAGCAGGAACAATTATTTTTGATTTGAAGTCCACCTTACATACAGCAAGATCCAAAGATCTTGTGTTAACTTTAGGGTATAACACAGCTATTTTCTGCCTGATTTATCGCCTGCGTGGTATCACCAATCTAATTAATATGGATGGGATTGAGTGGCATAGGCAAAAATGGGGCAAAGTAGCCAAATTCTGGTTCTGGTTGAATGATTGGGCTGGTTCTTGGCTAGGCAATCACCTGATTGCTGATCATCCGGAAATTGCACGTCATTTAGAGTCTAGAGTGCGTGCGGAAAAAATCACTACTATTCCCTATGGGGCAGACAAAGTAACAGCAGCTAAGCTTGACTACCTAGAAAAGTATGATTTGCAAGCTGGAAAATATGCAATCTTGATTGCACGGGCTGAGCCAGAGAATTCTATTCTTGAAGTGGTGAAGGCGTGGTCCAGAACACGGCGTAATGCAAAGCTGGTAGTTCTAGGTAAATATGCAGCGGAGCATGCTTATCAGCAACGCGTCAAAGCAGCTGCCTCTGACGAGGTAATATTCCTTGGTGCAATTTATGAGAAGCCTGTGGTGGAGTCTTTACGCTATTTTTCCATGGCGTACATCCATGGGCATCAGGTGGGTGGCACTAACCCTTCATTGGTTGAAGCCTTGGCTGCAGGCAATCCTGTGCTTGCACATGACAACAAATTCAATCGTTGGGTTGCCGGTGATGGTGCGGCTTATTTTGCGAATGAAGATGAGTGTGCACAAAAAGTTACTGAGATTCTGCCAGTTAGCTCAACCTTGGAAACAATGGAGACTGCTAGTTATAAACGTCATGATGAAAGTTTTACTTGGACAGCTGTGCTTGGCGATTACGAAAAATTATTGCTAAAGTTCCTTTAAGTTTCTAAGGAACTTGCCGTTAAAGATTGATAGCAATAGTTCTTTGTCTTGGAGATGCCAGTTATGAAAAATTTATCATTGTTGTTTCCTATAGGATTATTCTTTTGCACTGCAATCACAGTTAATGCTGAAGTCTATAAAACAACAAATGCTGATGGATCGGTAAGCTATTCTGATAGCCCAAGTCAAAATTCGACTAAAATCAATGTGTTGCCTTCAGCGGTGGGCAATACAAGCAAGCAAGCATCTACAAGCAAATCTTCACCGGCAGCCAGCACTAATGCTGGTGAAGTTAACATGCCATCTGCAAATGACGTAAAGCCAGTGACATCTCCTCAGCCTGCCAAGGCTGCGGGAAGCAATCAGTCCAAGGCTACAAGTACTAGCGGCAGTAGTTCTTCCGGCGGAGGTGGTGCTAGTGCTAAGGGTGGCGGGGGTAGCGGTTCATCTTCAGGTTCTACAGCTAGGGCGAGTACAACAACTGTTGCACCTAAGGCCGCAGCCAGTGCTTCAGCCGCTAACACTACTACAGGGAACACTACTACAGGGAACACTACTACAGGGAACACTACTACAGGGAACACTACTACAGGGAACACTACTACAGGGAACACTACTACAGGGAACACTACTACAGGGAACACTACTACAGGGAACACTACTACAGGGAACACTACTACAGGGAACACTACAAACTCTCTGGCCAAATTGCTTTCTGCCCTGACCATATTGCAAAAAGATATGGTGGTTGAAAATGAAGGGATTCCAGAAGGAAGTGATAAGTTTGCTTGGGCTTACAAACCAACATTAATCATGGGGTATAACCCAACCGCATCTGGCATTCCATCCTGGTATCCAGGTAAGCGTTTCGCAGTTTGGGATCGCGCTTTAGGATGGGTGACTGCCTACAGGGAGAAAGGTGCTGCCAATCCTGTTAATACGAGATTGGCTTTGAAAGATTTTTATCTCTATTATTTCTCAAAATCCAAAAAGCAGTGGGTTCTTTTGGAGTATTTGCCAAATATCAAAGAGGATTATCGCGGTGAAGCCAATATGGAGGTAACTAATGCTCCAAGTACTTTTGATGTCCGCACAGAAAGCGATGGAATTAAGTCATATAAGATGGCACCTGGCTCTTGGTTCCATACATATGGATATTTGAAGAACTTTGAGCTAAGTGATTTTGGCGGGCTATATTATAGATTTGACTTTAAGCTGGTGCTGGATAATCCCAAGGGGCCTAACACATTGAATTCCGATAAGTGGCTCGTGCAATCAGGTGCTGACTACTATCCCGTGGAATATCCCAAGGAATCACTAGGTGCTCCATACAATCCTGGCGTGGGAACCGGTAGATTCTTGCGTGCAGGTCCGCAGTGGCGTACCAGCACCTTCCTAGTTATGACGCCACCTTATACTCTAAGTCAATATCCTCCAAATCTGGATAATTTTTATGAGTAGCATTTATAGCGTTGTAATAACTTGGCTCAGTGCTTGATTCCATGCATTGCTGGTGTGATTGAAAGTTTTTTCGAGCTTATGGGCACTCATCATTGAATTGGCTGGACGATGTGCTTGGGTTGGATATTCCGCAGTCGTGATGCTTCTAACATCAGCAGATTTAATCTTCAATGGGGGCCATTTCCTTACTTCTTGCAAACTTTCATACTGGCTGAGAATTTCCTTGGCGAAACCCAGCCAGCTAGTTTTGCCAGAATTGATGAGATGATATATACCATCTTTGCCAGTCTCCCATTGCTGTAAGGCTGAGATTGTGGCGTCTGCAATTGACTCGCTGGATGTGGGCGCACCAAACTGATCTGCCACTATGCTCAAAGTGTCGCGTTCTGCGGCCAATCTTAATATGGTACGCAGGAAATTCTTACCATACGCACCATAAACCCAGCTAGTCCTGAAAATCAAATGAGCTGCACCCACGGCTTGGATAGCTTTTTCCCCCGCCAATTTGCTAGCCCCATACACGCTGAGCGGATTGGTCTCATCAGATTCTATATAAGCGGTGGTTTTTTTGCCATCGAATACATAATCTGTAGAGTAATGCACCAACAAGGCACCTAGCTTGGCGGCTTCTTCTGCAAATACTCCAGGCGCTATGCCATTGATGGCATGTGCCAATTCAGGCTCTGATTCTGCCTTGTCAACAGCGGTATATGCGGCTGGATTGGTGATCAAGTCTGGCTTAATCCGCTGTACTACCTCACGGATGGCATCTGGATTAGCAAGGTCGAGCTGCCCACGGTCTAAAGCAAACACTTCTCCTAATGTTTGTAGTTTGGGATAAAGGGCATGCCCGACTTGACCGTTGATGCCTGTGAGCAGGATTTTGTTGAATTTTGCCATTATGCGAACAGTTCTGCCTGGTTGATGCTGAGCCCTTGCTGATCCTTGGCCGAAAGTAGTGGTTCATTGCCTATATCAGGCCATTGAATGCCAATGTCTGGATCATTCCAGGCGATGCAACGTTCATGAACTGGTGCGTAGAAGTCAGTAGTTTTATAAAGAAATTCTGCTGTTTCAGAAAGCACTAAAAATCCATGTGCGAATCCTGGTGGTACCCACATTTGCTTATTGTTTTCACTAGATAGATGTTCACCTACCCATTGGCCGAAAGTGGGGGAGGAGCGCCGGACATCAACGGCGACATCAAATACCTCACCAGCGACAACGCGCACTAATTTGCCCTGCGTTTGCTGGATCTGGTAATGCAAACCGCGTAACACACCTTGGGCAGACTTGGAGTGGTTGTCTTGTACAAACTCCACTTTGCTTCCTGTAGCTTCTTCGAATATCTTCTGGTTAAAGCTCTCAAAGAAAAATCCGCGAGCATCACCAAATACCTTGGGTTCAAATACGATGACATCGGGGAGAGAGGTTGTTATTACATTCATCAAAATACCTTTTCTTTCAGCATGCGTAACAGATATTGTCCATATCCATTCTTGAGGTATGGCTGTGCGATTTTTTCAACCTGTTCGGCGCTGATATAGCCTTTGCGATAAGCGATTTCTTCTGGGCATGCTATTTTCAGGCCTTGACGCTTTTCTATAGTTTCAATAAAGAGTGATGCCTCTAGCAAAGATTCATGTGTACCTGTGTCTAACCAGGCATGTCCACGCCCCATGAGTTCAACATTCAGTTCACCTGCTTCTAGATAGGCTTTATTGACATCGGTAATTTCCAATTCACCACGTGCTGAGGGTTTTAGATTGGTAGCGATATCAACTACCTGGTTATCGTAGAAGTACAGCCCTGTGACAGCGTAACGTGACTTTGGCTCTTTAGGTTTTTCTTCCAGGCTGATTGCTTGCCCAGCGTCGTTGAACTCCACTACGCCATAGCGCTCGGGGTCGTGCACGGGGTAGGCAAATACGGTGGCACCTTTTTCCTGCTTGTCGGCATGAGCTAGGTCATGAGCCAGGTCATGACCATAGAAAATATTGTCTCCCAATACCAAGGCGCTGGACGAATTGCCAATGAATTCCTTGCCAATAATGAAGGCCTGGGCAAGACCATCTGGGGATGGTTGCACAGCGTAAGTGATGTTGAGGCCCCATTGATGACCATTGCCGAGTAGTTGCTCAAATCGTGGAGTATCTTGTGGGGTGGAAATCAGAAGGATATCTGTGATGCCAGCCAACATTAAGGTGGATAGTGGGTAATAGATCATGGGTTTGTCATAAACCGGCAGCAGTTGTTTGGACACTGCTTGTGTTACTGGGTAGAGCCTAGTGCCAGACCCGCCAGCAAGAATGATGCCTTTTCTCATGCTGTTCTCCCGGCATAATTTTGGTTGACCCAATTGCGATATTCACCAGTGGTGACATTGTGTACCCATGCTTGGTTGTTCAAATACCACTCCACGGTTTTGCGAATGCCGGTTTCAAAGGTTTCAGCTGGTTTCCAGCTAAGCTCACGTTCAAGCTTGGTTGCATCAATGGCATAGCGGCGATCATGTCCTGGTCTGTCTTTGACGAATGTGATCTGCTCTTCATAGCGCTTGCCATCTGATCTGGGCTGTAGCTCATTGAGGATTTGACAAAGGATGTTGATTACATCCAGATTAGCTTTTTCATTCCAGCCACCTACATTATAGGTTTCACCCAGTTTGCCAGCTTCCAGCACACGGCGGATGGCGCTGCAGTGATCTTTGACAAACAGCCAATCACGGATTTGCTGACCATCACCATAAATTGGTAGTGGCTTGCCCGCTAGTGCATTCAGTAAGCACAAAGGAATCAGTTTTTCTGGGAAGTGGTAAGGGCCGTAGTTGTTTGAGCAGTTGGTCGTCAGCACTGGCAAGCCATAAGTGTGGTGATAAGCTCTTACCAAATGATCTGACGCTGCTTTAGTAGCAGAATAGGGGCTGTTGGGAGCATACGAGGTAGTTTCTGTGAATGCTGGATCGGTAGCGCTTAATGTGCCATAGACTTCGTCAGTGGAGACATGTAAAAATCGGAACTGAGGATTTTCTTTTTCTGCAGGATTTGCAGCAACTAGACTATTCCAGTATGACCGTACCTCTTCCAGTAGATGGAAAGTGCCTACGACATTGGTTTGGATAAAGTCTTCTGGACCATGAATAGATCGGTCTACATGGCTTTCAGCGGCAAAGTTGATCACGGCTCTAGGTTTGTATTCGGCTAGCAGTTTTGCTAGCAGTGCACGGTTGCCGATGTCACCGCGTATAAAAATATGGTGTGGATTATCTTGAATATCGACTAGGTTTTCCAAGTTGCCTGCATAAGTCAGTTTGTCCAAATTTACTACGGTGCCTAGGTCGGCGTTGACCCAGTCCAGTACAAAGTTGGCGCCAATGAAGCCTGCACCACCAGTCACGATTATGGTGTTATTTAACATCGTCAATTGAGTAACTCACTTTTGATTTTTTTGCTGAGAGTGCAATTTCTACTATTATGCACTGGGGACATCGCATAAACGTATCATAAAAATAGCACATAAAATATTCTAAATTATTGTATTACCCTCAATTCAATCACTGAATGAATAATAATCAAATAGGATTTTCGGACTAACAAGGACAGTTTTGCAAATGATATTAGTCACAGGCGGCACAGGTTATATAGGTTCACATGCATGTGTAGAGCTGATTCAGGCGGGGTATGATGTGTTGGTGCTGGATAATTTCAGCAATAGCCAATCTCGGGTGGCAGACAGGATTAAGCAGATCACTGGCACATCACCGCTGCTGGTTGAGGGAGATGTGCGAGATGAGTCCTTGCTCGACTCGCTGTTTACCAAGCATCAGTTTCAGGCAGTGATGCATTTTGCCGGACTCAAGGCGGTGGGGGAGTCGGTCGCTCAGCCGTTGCGTTATTACGATAACAATGTGGCGGGCAGTGTGACATTGCTGCGCGTGATGAAGAAGTTCAACGTGCGGAAGTTTGTCTTCAGCTCATCTGCCACGGTGTATGGCGATCCTACTAGTGTGCCTATCCGTGAGAGTTTCCCTTTGTCGGCTACTAATCCCTATGGCGCCAGTAAGTTGATGGTGGAGGATATCCTGCGCGATCTGGCCGCATCAGATTCAGAGTGGCGAATTGCCATCTTGCGTTATTTCAATCCTGTGGGTGCCCATGAAAGTGGCTTGATCGGCGAAAATCCTAACGGCATTCCCAACAACCTGATGCCCTTTATTACGCAAGTGGCGCAAGGGCAGCGGGAATACCTGTCGATATTCGGCAGTGACTATCCTACGCTGGATGGTACAGGCGTACGCGACTACATTCATGTGGTTGACCTCGTGGTAGGTCATTTGCGTGCACTGGAAAAGCTGGAGAGAGACGTTGGTGTCTTTACCTGCAATCTTGGTACTGGGCAGGGTTATAGCGTGCTGGAGATGGTCAAGGCTTTTGAACAGGCCAGTGGTCGCAATGTGCCTTACAAACTGGTGGACAGACGTCCTGGAGATGTGGCTGCGAGCTACACCGATCCAGCATATGCAGAGCATTCGCTTAACTGGAAGGCAACTCGCGGCATAGAGCAGATGTGCATTGATAGCTGGAGATGGCAAAGCTCGCTCGCGGCGGATGCTTGAACATTGTACCGCTTTGGTGCCGGGACAATGCAAAGCTGCTGATTTCGGTGCACGGAAAGCGGTATGGTTGGTTGCGTAGATGTAATTTTATTTTATAACTTATTGATTTTTAATTTAATTTATTAACTTCCTATAACTGGCCCAAATGTTGCTAATCCTTCAAGTGTCTTAACCTTGATGGGAGATGTAGCAATGAAAAACCTTCTGATGAAGTGGGTAGTGGGTGTGTTGATGCTGATTGCTACAACGGCATCTAATGCAGCCACGGGGTTTGATGAGGTTGGCTATATTTATGCCGACGACAGTTTGCCTAGTGATTCTGTCTTTTCTCACAGCCTTGATGCAGGTGTTTATGAGTTGGCATTGCTTGATTATCAATTTCCTGCGGCATTTTTGCCGGGGACATTTGGAATTGAGGTATTCAAGGGTGCCACGCTGATCAGCACTTTCTATGGTTCCGGCACGTTCGTCTTGCCACAGTTGACTGCCGGTTCTTATCTTTTTAGCGTTTTTGGCAATGCCGATAATGGAGTGGGTGTAGGGTCTTTCGGCTTTACCGTCTCCCTGGTGCCTGAAGCTGATACCTGGGCGTTATTGATAGTTGGTATTGGTTTGTTGGTGGCATATACCTCGCGCAGAAAATCCCCTTTGATTGCTGATAACGTTTAAGGATCAGATCATGAAAAAAATGCTGATGATGACCAAACTCTTTCTGGTTGCTTTGATGTTTTCGGGCAGTTTGACAGCCCAGGCTGCAACAGTGTTCGAGGTGGATGCTGCTACTGTCATTCCCGGGATATACAAATATAACTTTGCGTTGTTGGCTGGTGATTATTCGCTGACACTGGAAGATGTTGACAGTTCTTTCAGTTGGCTTGGCGTGACTGTGGGCAAGGGAGCAACAAACTATGGGCAGTTAAGCCTGTTGGGGCCAATTGATGAAGGTGTGCTTAACTTCTCGGTAGGGGCGACGGGTATCTATACTGCACTGGTGTATGCACAAGGGGGAATTGGGCCAATCAACCTGATTATTTCCAGTGTGCCTGAGCCTGAAGCTGCTGCCATGTTGATGGTGGGGCTGGGCTTGCTGGCCTTCAGGGCGCGTCGCAGACGTCTTGGCTGATGACGAGTTTATAAAGACATTGTAATATCTATGGGAGCTTAGGCTCCCATTTTTATGGCTGACGAATCCTATAAAAAAATACGAAAGCATTTGTGCGATATCTGATTATTTTGGTTGTAATGTTGGTAAGCTTGGGAGTGCAGGCTGGCGAGGCAATTTCCCTCCGAGTGCCAACCAAAGGAGGGTACAGCCTGCAGCCGGAAAATGTCGCGGTGATCGTCAATACTGATAATGAGGAAAGTGTTAAGGCTGGAGAGTATTATTTGCAGGTGCGCCGTATTCCTGCTGCCAATCTTATACGCGTAAGCATTCCTGGGAGCCCTAAAAAACTGTCAGCCCAGTATTTCAGTCAGTTAAAGCAAGAGGTGGATGCCCAGCTTGAGGCCAGGCATCAGGTGATTGTCATGATGTGGACTGCTCCGTATGCTGTAGAGTGCAACTCCATTACTTCTGCCATGACCATGGGGTTTGATCCCGAGCAATGTGCCAATAGTTGTGCACCAGCAAAGCATCCTAACCGCTATTTCAATTCCAGTTCGCTCAGGCCATATGCGGATTTGGGGTATCGCTTGTCCATGCTGTTGCCTGTTCAGAGTTTTGAGGAGGCAAAAACCTTGATCGACAGGGGGCTGGCCAGTGATTACAGTGCGCCAGCTGCTACTGCCTATTTCCTGACGACATCAGACAAGAACCGTAGCAGCCGTGCCATGTTCTTTCCTCCATCTGGCAGGGTTGCGCAACGGTTCCTGGAAATAAAAAACCTCAAGGCCGATAGTATTCGGGATGTGCAGGATGTCATGATCTATCAAACGGGGCTGGTGACTGTGCCGTATCTTGATACGATTAAATTCTTTCCCGGAGCATTGGCTGACCATTTGACTTCAGCGGGCGGGGATTTGCTGGGCAGTGGGCAAATGAGCAGTTTGCGCTGGCTAGAAGCTGGCGCAACAGCCAGCTATGGAGCTGTATCCGAGCCTTGTAACTATTGGCAGAAATTCCCTAATTCCGCAGTGTTGCTCAAGCATTACCTGATGGGCGCTAGCGCAGTCGAGGCCTACTGGAAAAGTGTGGCATGGCCGGTGCAGGGAGTGTTTGTCGGCGAGCCATTGGCATCGCCATACAAACGTTGACCAGACTTTGTTGTGGTGAAACTTGGCTCTATGCGATAATCATATGATTAATTAGTTCGCGCATTGCGCGAATATCGTCTTGATAAAAGCCGTCATGCGGCTTTTGCTGTTTTATTGGATAGGGATATATGCCAGTCATTCGTTTGCCAGATGGTTCCGAACGTACATTTGAGGGGCCGGTTACCGTTGCAGAGGTTGCCATGAATATAGGAGCAGGCCTAGCGCGTGCTGCTTTAGGTGGCAAGGTGAACGGCAAGGCTGTGGATACCTCCTATCAGATCAACGATGACGCTGAGCTTGCGATTATCACCGACAGGGATGCTGATGGGCTGGAGATCATCCGTCACTCCACGGCCCATCTGCTGGCGCAGGCAGTGAAGCAGCTATTCCCTGAAGCTCAGGTAACAATAGGGCCTGTCATAGAAAATGGGTTTTTCTATGATTTTTCCTACAAGCGTCCATTTACCCCTGAAGACCTGCAAAAAATTGAAGCGCGCATGCAAGAACTTGCAAAGCGCGATATTCCCATAGTGCGTAGCGTGATGGAACGCGACCAGGCGGTTGAATACTTCAAGTCCATAGGCGAGGCGTACAAGGCCGAGATTATCGCTTCCATTCCGCCTGAGCAGGAAATCTCGCTTTATACTCAGGACGATTTCACTGATCTTTGCCGTGGTACCCATGTGCCGTCCACCGGAAAACTCAAGGCATTTAAGCTCATGAAGGTAGCGGGCGCGTACTGGCGCGGCGATTCCAACAACGAAATGCTGCAGCGTATCTACGGCACTGCCTGGGCAAAGAAGGATGACCTGGATGCCTACCTGCATATGCTGGAAGAGGCGGAAAAACGCGATCACCGCAAGCTTGGCCGTCAACTGGACTTCTTCCATATGCAGGATGAGGCGCCTGGCATGGTGTTCTGGCACCCGCGCGGCTGGAGTATTTGGCAGGAGATTGAGCAGTATATGCGCAACATGTTCCGTGAGTTTGGTTATCAGGAAGTGCGCACGCCGACCATTATGGATAGAACCCTGTGGGAAAAGTCGGGCCACTGGCAGAACTACCACGACAATATGTTCACCACTGCTTCTGAAAACCGGGATTATGCGGTAAAGCCCATGAATTGCCCTGGGCATGTGCAGATTTTCAACAATAGTTTGCATAGCTATCGCGACCTGCCGCTACGTCTGGCTGAATTCGGTTCCTGTCATCGTAACGAACCCTCTGGGGCATTGCACGGCCTGATGCGTGTACGCGGTTTTACCCAGGATGATGCGCATATCTTCTGTACCGAGGATCAGGTCAAGGATGAGGTTGCCGATTTTATTGTGATGCTTTACAAGGCTTATCAGGATTTTGGCTTCACCGATGTACTGGTCAAGCTCTCGACCCGCCCTGAAAAGCGTGTCGGCTCTGATGAGGCTTGGGACAAGGCGGAGGAGTCGCTGGCGGCTGCCTTGCGCCAGAATGACCTGGAATATGAAATCCAGCCGGGCGAAGGAGCTTTCTACGGCCCCAAAATTGAGTTTACGCTGAAAGACAGTCTGGGCCGTCTCTGGCAATGTGGAACCATTCAGCTCGATCCAAATTTGCCGGAACGGCTGGGGGCCGAGTATGTTGACGAAGACAATACCCGCAAGCATCCCGTAATGCTGCATCGTGCAATTGTTGGCTCCATGGAGCGCTTCATTGGTATTCTCATTGAAAATTTTGCCGGGGCCATGCCAGCATGGCTCGCTCCAGTGCAGGTTATGGTGTTGAATATCAGTGACGGACAAGCAGCTTATGTCAGTCAAGTAGTGGAAGAATTGCGGAAAAATGGCTTCAGAGTCGATTCGGACTTGAGAAATGAGAAGATAACCTATAAAATCCGCGAGCATAGCTTGCAGAAGCTCCCCTATCTTTTGGTTGCGGGTGAGCGAGAAATGCAAGCTGGTCAAGTGGCCGTGCGTACCCGCAAGGGCGAAGACCTAGGTTCTATGCCTGTCAGCGCGTTTATTGAACGCCTGAAATCCGACATAGCCAACAAGGTCTGATTACCTAGCGAGTAGCGCGGTCTATTATTTTGGCCATTTAAATTAATAACGGGAGATTTTGCGATAGCTCAAGATAAGGAAGTACGAATCAACGGTGACATTACTGCACAACAGATTCGTTTGGTTGGGGTGGATGGCGAGCCATTAGGCATTGTCAGTCTGAATGAGGCATTTGCCAAGGCAGAGGAGGCTGATATCGACCTAGTCGAAATCGCGCCTCAGGCAGTCCCGCCGGTGTGTCGGTTGATGGACTACGGCAAATTCAAATATGCTGAAAGCAAGCGCCAACACGAAGCCCGCCTCAAACAAAAGCAGGTCCAGGTTAAGGAAGTAAAATTCCGCCCTGGTACTGATGATGGCGATTACCAAGTCAAGCTGCGCAATCTTATCCGGTTCTTGCAGGAAGGCGACAAGGCCAAAGTGACCTTACGCTTCCGTGGCCGTGAAATCACGCATCAGGAGCTGGGCCTTGCCTTGCTGAAACGTGTAGAGGCCGATCTCGTAGAACATGCAGTGGTGGAGCAGTTTCCCAAGATGGAAGGCCGCCAGATGGTGATGGTATTATCACCGCAAAAGAAAGCAAAGCCTTAAGATCCACGGGTTTTTTGGTTTGTGAGTAGTAGCAGTAAAGAGGTAGCGACGTGGCCTAAAGGCATGCCCGATCGCTCTTTTCAATGTTCCTTTAGGAGAAAAAAATGCCAAAGATGAAGACCAAGAGCAGCGCCAAAAAGCGCTTCAAATTCTTGGGTAATGGCAAGGTGAAGCGTACTCACTCTCACCTGCGTCATATCCTGACCAAGAAGACCACCAAGCAGAAGCGTAACCTGCGTGGTACAGCGATTATTTCCCCAACTGACGTCAAGCGCGTACGCGCCATGATGCCAACACAATAAGGAGATAAGAGATGCCTAGAGTAAAACGTGGTGTTATCGCTCGTGCCCGCCATAAAAAGGTTCTGAACGCTGCCAAGGGTTATCGTGGCCGTCGCAAGAATGTCTACCGCATTGCCAAACAGGCGGTGATGAAGGCTGGTCAATATGCTTACCGTGACCGCCGTCAGAGAAAGCGTCAATTCCGTGCTTTGTGGATTGCGCGTATCAATGCTGGCGCACGCGAGTATGGTTTGACATACAGCCGTTTCATCAACGGTCTGAAGAAGTCTGCGGTTGAAGTTGACCGCAAGGTGCTGGCCGATCTGGCTGTATTCGACAAGCAGGCTTTTGCCAAGTTTGCCGAACTGGCTAAATCAGGTCTCGCCGCTGCCTAAGCAACAGCAATAGAAAAAGGAGGCCTCGTGCCTCCTTTTTTTTCCGGGTTTTTCCACAAAATGCCGGTGATAAATCTCAGTTTTCTTATATGTTTGATATATAAGGATTTATTGGGTAGTGTGACAGGCCGTTTGTGAAAGTATCCTGAGAGTCCAACTGAATAACATGCAAAATCTCGATCACATCATTTCCGAAGCCCGGTGCGATTTTTCCGCCTGCGGCAATATTGCCGACCTCGAGCAGGCCAAGGCTCGCTATTTGGGAAAAAGTGGCAGCCTCACCGAAGCGCTTAAAGGCCTGGGCAAGCTCTCGGCGGAGGAACGCCCTGCAGCGGGGGCAGCTATTAATGTCGTCAAGCAGCAGGTGGAAGCTGCACTCAAGGAAAAGCGTGATGCGATTCTGCTGGCAGAGCAGGAGCGCCAGCTTGCCAGCGAATCCCTGGATGTCACGCTGCCAGCTCGTCAAGCAGGGGAGGGTGGCCTGCATCCGGTTTCACTGACATTGAGGCGGATTGAAGAGTTGTTCCGTTCCATAGGCTTTGAAGTGGCTGAAGGGCCAGAAATAGAATCCGATTTCTATAACTTCACTGCGCTGAATATTCCTGAAGATCATCCTGCACGCGCGATGCATGACACGTTCTATGTGGATGAGCAGCATGTGTTGCGCACGCATACCTCTCCTGTGCAGGTTCACTATATGCAGGACAAGGAGCCACCACTCAAGATCATCGCACCTGGCCGTGTTTACCGTGTGGATTCAGATGCCACCCACTCCCCGATGTTCCATCAGGTTGAGGGTTTGTGGGTTGATGAAAACATCAGTTTTGCCAATCTCAAGGGAGTCGTGCAGGATTTCCTGCAGCGTTTCTTTGAGCGTGATGATCTTCAGGTGCGATTCCGTCCTTCTTTTTTCCCTTTTACGGAACCATCGGCTGAAATGGATATGAGCTGGGGCGATGGCTGGCTCGAGATCGGCGGTTGCGGCATGGTGCACCCTGAAGTGTTCGGGCATGTCGGCATAGACAGTGAAAAATACCGTGGCTTTGCATTTGGACTGGGTGTCGAACGCCTGACCATGTTGCGTTACGGCGTGAATGACTTGCGCTTGTTCTTTGAGAACGACCTGCGCTTTCTTAAGCAATTTGCCTAGCCCTTATTCTGGATAGACTAACAATATGCAATTTTCTGAACAATGGCTACGCCAATACGTTAATCCAGCACTAGATAGCGAAGGTCTGGGCCATGCCTTGACCATGGCCGGACTTGAAGTCGAAGCGATGGAGCCGGTGGCTGCAGGTTTCAGCAAAGTGGTAGTGGCTGAGATTGTCAGCGTTGAAAAACATCCCGATGCCGACCGTCTGCAAATCTGCAAGGTCAATGTGGGAACCGGTGAGCTACTGCAGATTGTCTGTGGAGCTCCTAATGCGCGTGCAGGCCTCAAGGCTCCATGTGCGTTGGTTGGCGCTGAGCTTCCTGGCTTCAAGATCAAGCAGGCCAAGGTGCGCGGCGTGGAGTCCTTTGGCATGATGTGTTCCGCCAAGGAGCTGGGATTGGCAGAGGAAAGCAATGGTTTGCTGGAGCTGGCGGCAGAGGCAGAAATCGGCCAGGACATTCGGGCCTTATTCGAGCTGGACGACAAGCTGTTCACGCTCAAGCTGACGCCCAACCGTACTGATTGCCTCAGTATTGTCGGTATTGCTCGGGATGTGACGGCACTGACTGGCGCTACACTTTCCCTGCCAACCATATCGCCAGTAGCCGCAGGGATTGATGCAAAGCAGACCGTCACGGTTTCAGAGCCTGCTGCCTGCCCCCGTTACACAGGTCGCGTTATTCAGGGCGTAAATGCGGCGGCGGCGACTCCTGACTGGATGGTACGCAGGCTTGAGCGTAGTGGTGTCCGTAGTATCAGTGCGATCGTGGACATCACCAATTACGTATTATTGGAGCAGGGCCAGCCCTTGCATGCATTTGATGCAGACAAGCTGCAAGGCGGTATAGAAATCCGCTATGCGCGTGCGGGCGAGACACTGGTGTTGCTGAACGAGCAAACAATAGAATTGCAGCCTGATATGCTGGTGATCGCTGACAATGCTGGTGCGCTTGCACTTGCTGGCATCATGGGCGGTGATAGCAGTGCTGTCAGTAATGATACAAGCAATATCTTCCTTGAGAGTGCCTTCTTTGCTCCTGGTGTGATTGTAGGCAAGGCTAGGCGCCTGAATTTCTCCACTGATTCTTCCTATCGCTTTGAGCGTGGCGTGGATTTTGCCAATACTTTGCCCGCTTTGGAGCGCGCTACCAGCCTGGTGCTGGAAATCTGCGGTGGTGAACCGGGCCCTGTCATCGAGATCTTGGGCAGTTTGCCTGCAAGGCCGCCTGTACGCTTGCGCATCGCACGTCTGACATCGGTGTTAGGAATTTCATTGACAGCAGAGGATGTCATTGATGTCCTGAAAAAACTGGATTTCAGTTATCAGCGCAATGACGATGAGTTCGAAGTGACGCCGCCCAGCTATCGTTTTGATATCGAAATTGAAGAAGACTTGATAGAAGAAGTGGCCCGTCTTTATGGATACGACAATATTCCCGCTACACCGCCACAAGCTGAATTGCGTATGTTGCCTTCTGCCGAGGCGAATTTGAATCGCAACTGGTTGCGCGATAGCTTGGCAGCAAGCGGCTATCAGGAAATTGTCAGTTACAGCTTTGTGGATGAAAGTTGGGAGCGGGAGCTGCTCGGCAACGCCGCTCCAATCGCCTTGAAGAATCCGATTGCCAGTAATTTGAGCGTTATGCGCACTGGTTTATGGGGAGGGCTGCTGGAGACCTTGATGTATAACCTCAACCGCAAGCAAGAGCGTGTACGCTTGTTTGAAATAGGCGCCACTTATTTCTCCCATGCTGACGGATATAGCGAGGTTACCCGAATTTCCGGGCTTGCTTATGGAGATGCAGCACCTGAGCAATGGGCCCAGCCAGCGCGGGAAGTTGACTTCTTTGACGTCAAGGCCGAGGTTGAACGCCTTGCTGGCGGTGATGCGCTATATGTGGCTGCGCAGCATCCAGCCTTGCATCCAGGCCAGACTGCCCAGGTTGTGTTGAATGGCAAGGCCATCGGGTGGATAGGCAAGCTGCATCCAAAATGGCAACAGCAATACCAATTGCCACGCAGCGCCATATTGTTTGAGCTGGAAGTTGAGCCCTTATTGAAGCGTAAGGTTGCCCAATATACCCAGGTACCAAAATTCCCGCCTGTGCGTCGCGATATGGCGGTGGTGGTTGATGAAAATATCACTATCCAGGCATTAATGGATACTATGCGGTCTGCTAAAAATCCGCTGATAAACGATATTGCATTGTTCGATGTTTACCGTGGCAAGGGCATTGCCGAAGGCAAGAAAAGCCTTGCATTTCTTGTGCTTATACAAGATACTCAAAAAACTCTGACCGATATAGAAGCCGATGCAGTGATGGCATCGTTGCTGGATTTATTAGTCCAGCAACATGGTGCCACGTTAAGAAATTAGAAAAAGTAGTAGGGAAAGGTTTTGCATGACATTAACAAAAGCTGATTTGGCTGATTTGTTGTTTGAGCAAGTAGGTTTGAACAAACGTGAGGCCAAAGACATGGTTGAAGCATTCTTTGAAGAAATCCGTACTGCACTGGAAGCGGGAGACAGCGTTAAGCTTTCGGGTTTTGGTAATTTCGAGTTGCGTCAAAAATCAGAGCGTCCTGGCCGTAATCCTAAAACTGGTGAAGAAATTCCCATCACCGCACGTCGCGTTGTGACATTCCATGCCAGCCAGAAGCTCAAGAGCAAGGTAGAGGAGGCATATGCCGGAGCAAGCGCCTAAGGTTCAGCTCCCTCCAATTCCCGCCAAGCGCTATTTTACGATTGGTGAAGTCAGCGAATTGTGCGGCGTGAAGCCTCATGTCTTGCGGTATTGGGAGCAGGAGTTTACCCAGCTCAAGCCGGTCAAGCGCAGGGGAAACCGCCGCTATTACCAACACCATGAAGTATTGCTGATTCGGCGTATCCGTGAATTGTTGTATGAACAGGGTTTTACCATTAGCGGTGCGCGTAATCGCCTTGATGATCATGCTGCAAGTGGGATGGTTGCCTCTAATGTGATTGAAAAACTGCCAGTGGATTCTCAGCGAGATGAAGCCGCAGTCATTCCCAAAGTGGAAGTGGGGTACGACTTCATCACTTTGCGTGCCGAATTGCGTGAAGTGCTCGATTTACTGCGCGCTCATTGAAGTAAATCCTCATTTACGGCTGTCCGAAATCCGGCTTTTTCGATATAATCTCTTTCTTGCTGTTTGGCATGCCGAGCAGCATCGGTTCGGGGCGTAGCGCAGCCTGGTAGCGTACTTGCATGGGGTGCAAGGGGTCGTGTGTTCGAATCACACCGTCCCGACCAAATCAACTCAGTAATCCGGCTTTCCCGGTTGCTGTAGTTGCAGGAATATTAGCAGTGGCTAATTTCTTGTGGATATCAAAAGCCAGAGACTCTGGCTTTTTTCATTTGTGGACAGGCTTCAAAAAATAAATAAAGGGCTGCCTAGGTCATGAGCTTGAATCTGCCTTTCGTGAAGGAAACACGCTTCGGCAATTGGTTCCTGAAAACCAATATGTGGAAAATCAGGGTGTTGGATAGAGCCCTGGATGATCTTCAGCGGTTAATGCCGGCAAGGGTGACGCAATATTCCAGAATTCTTGATGTAGGTTGTGGTTTCGGCCATTCATTTTTTGCCCTTTCCAAGCGCTTCAATCCCCAACAGATTACCGGGCTGGATGCTGATCCTGATCTGCAGGCTCGTGCCAGTGAGAGCTCCAGGAATTGTCCTGCCGAGGTCAGGCTGTTTGCTGGTAATGCTTCGCTTATGCAGGGCATTCCTGATAATGAGTTTGACATGGTGTTCTGCCACCAGACTTTCCATCATATCGTGGACCAGGAAGAGGCGATGGCGGAGTTCTTCCGTGTGTTGAAACCCGGAGGTGTCCTGTTGTTTGCCGAATCGACCAAACGATATATCCATTCATTGCAGATACGCGTGTTGTTTCGCCATCCCATGCATGTCCAGAAAACTGCGGAGGAATATATCGCGATTATTCGCAACGCAGGTTTCAGTTTGCCGGATTCACAAATCTCACTGCCATTTCTCTGGTGGAGCAGGCCGGATGCAGGGTTCTGGGAATGGATAGGCTTTCCAGTGCCTAAGAAGCGTGAGGAAACGCTGGTCAATGCAGTGGCTGTTAAACCATTGCATTGACGCATGAGGCAACAAGCCTTGCTTGCTGCCCACAGATTTTATGATTATTTCAGTTTGACTACGTCGCCTTTGAGTGCCACGCCTGACATCAGCGCACCGCTACCACACATGTATTCTGTCTCGCTGCTGGCTTCCTTATTCTTGTAATTGCTTTTGATGTTGATGATAGCGTTGCCGCCTTCCTTGCTGGCTCGCTCCTGCAACTCAAGCAGTGCGCTCAGCAATGTCCACTCACAGGCTTCCTTGTCTGATTTATTGAAGCCATTGGTTTTTTTATTGGTTTTCCATTCGCCCAAGGTTTTCTCTACGGCAGGATGCGGCTGGTTTCCAAAAAAAAGCTTGATTTGAGGATCCAGTTTTTCCTTGGCGGCCGCTGTGTTCAGGGCATCCTCCAGTGGATGCATTTTCTGGTCATCACGTGCCATGACCTGGCTGCTGGCGAGCAGGATGGAGATTAACGCGGCAGTGTTCAGGATGTTTTTCATTATTGCAGGCTCCCTTGGTTTTGATATGGTTGGATAATATTATCAAGTTTGCTACATGCGCTGGAATACCAGGCTGACATTGGTGCCGCCAAAGCCGAAGCTGTTGGACATGGCACTATTTAATTGATGCTTTAAGTTGGCCCTTAATATGGGCATATCGCCAATTTGCCGATCTGGTTTGTCAAGGTTGGCACAGCCTGCCACGAAGCCGTCCCTCATCATCAGCAGGCTATAGATGGCTTCATGCGCTGCGGCTGCACCTATAGGGTGGCCACTGAGCCCCTTGGTGGAGGAAATGAGCGGTAGCTTTTCACCAAATACCTCACGTATGGCATTCAGCTCACAGATATCTCCTAGTGGGGTAGAAGTGGCATGGGTGTTGATATAGTCTATGGAGGAGGTATTTTCTATGGCACCAAGTGCCAGCCGCATGGCCCTGGCAGCACCTTCTGCGGAAGGGGTGACCATATCCTGGCCATCCGAACATGCGCCATAGCCAGTCACTTCTGCGTAAATACGGGCTCCACGTTGGCGGGCATGTTCAAGCTCTTCCAATATGAGAATACCTGCACCACCGGCGATCACAAACCCATCCCGGTCTTCATTATAGGGCCGGGATGCAGTGGCATCATTGTAATGCGTGGATAAAGCACCCATCGCGTCAAATGGGGCAGTGGTGGCCCAACTGGTTTCCTCGCTGCCACCGACAATCATGATGTCCTGCTTACCAAACTGGATCAGTTCAGTACCATAGCCTATGCAATGTCCTGAGCTGGCGCAGGCGGAACTGATGGAGCAGCTAATGCCCTGGATGGAAAAGGCCGTGGCCAGGGTGGCAGATGCAGTGCTGCCCATGATGCGCGGTACCGCATAGGGCAGTACTTTGCTCAGGCCTTGATTGCGCAAGGTATCCATGGCCTGGACGTGCTCCCAGGGAGAGCCTACCCCTGAGCCTATGACCATGCCGGTCCTTGGCGAGCTGAGCAGTGATTCTGACAACAAGCTGTCAGTAATGGCCTGCTGTGCGGCATGATAGGCATATAGCGCTGTATCAGCCATGAAGCGCCTGTGCTTGCGGTTAACAGGTGGCAGGCTGCTAATGTCAGGCACGCCCGCAACCTGGCTACGTAGGCCCATGGCAGCATATTCCGGCATATGCCGTAAACCTGAGCGACCCGTTTGCAGGGATGCAGACACCGCCTCTATATCGTTTCCCAGGCAAGAGATGATCCCCATACCCGTGACCACTACTCTGCGCATCTTCAGGAAGGCTTCCTCATGATTCAGCGCCTCAGTAATTCTCGGTCTATGGACGTTTTGAGCGCGCCAACCCATTTGTTGTAGAACGGGTGGATACAGGGCACGCCATCCTTGACCTCGTACTTCATGTTGTCGCTGCTACGGTAGAGGATAGAATATTTTTCAGCGGTGTAGGGGATGTTGACTGTAATGGTGTGTTTGTTCCTTACGACCAGAGTGCCCACGAGCTCATTACCATTGTCATTGCGGCTAACCGTCCATTGATTGATGCCAGCGGCAGTGATAATGGCCTGTTCTACGTCACTGGCCTGCAGTGATTTTCCGCTGGCAGATACGATCGGTACGTCCTCATGATTGATAATCGCGTTGACAGAGCGTGCAAATGCAGGAGCTGTCAGCAAAGTGGCGAATATAAAGAAAAGTACGCTAAGCCTGGACTTCATTGTTATCCCCTTTAAGTCGTTAATTGTGGTGCTAATTTTCAATGAGTGATTGTGTTTATGAGCAGGATTTTAGAATAATTGAAGTATTAATCCCACCAAAGGCAAAGTTGTTGCTCATCTGGTATTCCACCTGCATTTGCCTTCCTGCTCCCATGATGTAATCGAGTTCTGCACAGGCTGGGTCAGGATTATTCAGGTTGAGGGTGGGGGCAAACCAGCCTTGGCGCTGCATGGCAATTCCCCACCAGGCTTCTATTGCGCCACAGGCACCAAGCGTGTGACCCAGGTAGCTTTTCATTGAGCTGATAGCTACCCCGGCACCGAATACTTGATGGGTTGCGTGGCTTTCCGCCACATCGCCACGGTCAGTGGCGGTGCCATGAGCACTCACATATCCGATGGCGGATGGTGGGATGCCTGCATCATCCAAGGCCTGTTGTATGGCAATTGCCATGGTGTCGGATTCAGGCTGCGTGATATGGCGCCCATCAGAATTGGTGCCAAAGCCCACGATTTCGGCATAAATGTTAGCGCCGCGTGCCTTGGCGTGCTCATATTCCTCCAGGATCAGGGTCGCTGCCCCTTCACCTACCACCAGGCCGTCCCGGTCCCGGTCAAAGGGGCGAGGCGTGGCATGCGGCGCATCATTGCGGCTGCTGGTGGCAAACAAGGTATCGAAAACCGCAGAGCTGGGAGCAGACATTTCCTCTGCGCCACCGGCGATCATCATGGTCTGGCGACCGAAGCGGATAGCCTCATAGGCATAGCCTATGGCCTGGCTCCCTGATGTGCAGGCGCTTGATGTGGGAATGACACGGCCCTTGAGGCCAAAAAATAGCCCGATATTGACGGCAGTGGTATGCGGCATCATCTCGATATAGCAAGTCGAGGTGACATTTTGCATGGAGCCGGTTTCCAGCATATGGGCAAATACGCGGACTGGATCAACGCTGCCTGAAGATGAGCCGTAGGCTATGCCCATGCGGCCATCGCTGATGCTGGGGTCGTCGAGCAGGCCTGCATCAGCCAGCGCCATTTCGCTGGCACGCACCGAGAGCATGGCGACGCGGCCCATGGACCGTGTCATCTTGCGTGAGTAATGTGAAGGCGTAGTGAAGCTGTCCACAGGGGCTGCAATGCGGGTGTTGAGGGACTCTATGTAGTCCCATTCCGGCATCGGGCGTACGCCATTCTGGCCAAGGCGCAGCCGCGTTTCTATATCCTGCCATTTATCGCCCAGGGCAGTGATCCCTGCCATGCCTGTGACAACAACGCGCCTCATCAGATAATCCCGCCATTGACGCCCAGTACCTGGCGCGTGATATAGGATGCATCATCCGACATGAGAAAAGCCACTGCCGCTGCTACTTCGTCTGCCTCGCCTACACGGTTCATGGGAATGATCCTGAGGGCTTCATCCACCATTTCCAGTTCATCTATCATGTCGGTGGCAATCAAGCCGGGAGCCACGCAATTGACAGTAATCCTGCGGCTTGCCAGTTCCACTGCCAATGCCTTGGTTGCTCCTATCAGGCCTGCCTTGGCTGCGCTGTAGTTGACTTGGCCACGATTACCCATGACGCCTGAAACCGAGGCCAGGGTGACAATCCGCCCACCTTTTTTCATGCGTACCATGGGCATGGTCAGTGGGTGCACCACATTGAAAAAGCCATTGAGGCTGGTATCCAGCACCTGGTCCCAGTCCTCATCGGACAAGGCGGGAAAGGCCCCGTCGCGGGAAATCCCAGCATTGCATACAATCCCATAGTAAGGGCCGTATTGTTCAATTGCTTGATCCAGTGCTGCACGGCTGGCGGTCCTGTCCGCCACGTCAAATTGCAGCATGTCTGCCTTGCCTCCTGCTACCAGGATTTCATTCACCACGGTTTCCGCTTCAATCCTGCTGCTTCGGCAGTGCACAGTGACGGCAAAATTCTCACGGGCGAGACGTAGCGCAATAGCGCGGCCTATACCGCGGCTTGAGCCCGTGACCAATACGCGCCTGGGGTTCATGCAGGATTTCCTTGTAAAAATGATTGAAAGTCATCGGGTTCAAAAACCTTGAGAGTGGCGTTGACCAGCTCTCCAGTATTGTTGCTGATACTGCAGTCATAGGCACCAAGCCCGCTGTCGTCGCGGTAGGCGAGGGCAACCTTGATATGCAACACCTGATTGGCGGCGAATGCAGCAACCTGGGCCTTGTAGCTGCGCGTGCCTAGTAACACACCCTGCTTGGGTGGCAGGTTCTGCCTGCGCTTGAGCAAGCCTACATGCGCAGCAATGGCCTGGGCCATGAGTTCTATGCCTATCCAGGCGGGCATGTTGCCTGCATGGTCCGCATACCAAGCGCCCGCCTGGGGAATGCACTCGGCCAGCGTCTGCTCGTCGTCAACACTGAGTATGCGCTCCAGCATGACCATATCGCCGCTATGCAGCAGCAGGTCTTGTATGGGAGGTAATAATTCCTGGTTTTTCTTATTCATTTTTATTTTATTGAGCATCACCAATAATCAAGCTGGCATTGCTGCCACCAAACGCAAATGAATTACTCATGCACCTGCGACTAGAGCCACTGAAAGACTGCGCTTGAGTGGCTAGCATCAATGGAGACAGGTTGCTATCTACTATGCCATCCCAGATGTGTGGCGGCAATTGTCGTTGTTGCAGTGCCAGCCAGCAAAATGCCAGTTCCGTGGCACCTGCTGCTCCCAGGGTATGTCCGGTTAATGGCTTGGTGCCGCTGCAAGGAACACCTGCAGGGAAGACGCGGGCGACTGCGTGACTTTCCATTTCATCATTCTTGCGGGTGGCAGTGGCATGCAGGTTAAGGTAGCCGATCGCTTCAGGTACAAGCCCAGCATCCAGCAATGCTGCACGCATGGAGGCTTCAGCTCCCTTGCCTTCAGGTTCAGGGGCAGACATGTGGTAAGCATCGCTGCTTTCACCTATACCTAGCAATTCTATGGGTGCAGGCTCCTTGGCCAATAGGAAAAGGGCGGCGCCTTCACCTATGTTGATGCCTTGGCGGTTAAGGCTCATTGGTTGACACACTTCTGCCGAAGTGGATTCCAGTGAGGTAAAACCATTGATGGTGAGTTTGCACAATGTATCTACCCCTCCTACCAGTACAGCATCGCAAATATTATGCCGGAGCAGGTTACGGGCGGACTGGAAAGCCTTGGCGCTAGAAGTACAGGCCGTTGAAACCGTATAAGCTGGCCCATTTAGTTCAAGATAGCGATTCAGGAATAGCGCGGGCGTACCGAGTTCCTGCTGCAGGTATTGATAGCCGGCAGGCAATTGGCCATGCACCTGTTGCTGACTCACAGCCGCCTCACCCTCGGCCATGCCTGACGTGCTGGAGCCAAGTACTATGCCTATACGCGCAGGCCCGTACCGTTTTTTGGCGTTCGCTATATCTTGTTGAATCTGCAGCGCGGCAGCGAGCAGCAATTGATTGTTTCTGCCAGCAAACGCGGATAGATGGGCAGGGATTGGCGGGAGCTCACCACAGGCTCGGCCTACGCGGGCGACAGTATTTGTTAGCCATCCTTCTTCCAATACCATGCCGCTTGTATCTCCCTGAAAAAGGCCTTGTGCAACCTCCTGCTGACCGCAGCCCAGGGCATTGATGATGCCTAGGGCTGACAGGTAGTGGCGTTGGCTCATGGATCGACTCCCGGGACTTGAGAGGTGTCTTCTGGCAGGCTATTGATACTCAGGGTCATACTGGCGGCTGGCACGGCAATATCAAGCTGATGATAGGGCGTTGCCGGATCTGCATAACGAATATCCATCAATAACTTGTTGCCACTACTGATACGGCGGTACGTGCCACTATCTTCCAGTTCCATGGATGTACCTAGTCCTGTCCTGACCGAGTCGGCTGGCCATAATGCCAATTGCAACAAGGCCAGCATCAGCGCCGGGTCTAGCCGTTTGTCAGGTGAGAGCAGGGCACTTGCCTGCTGGTTGTCATAACGCAGGTGCATGATTTTTTGCCCGAATAACGTCAAACCGACAAAATCCAGCCCAGCAGCATCATTTTCGATAGAAGCAATCATGGATTCATGCTTGTCTTTGAAGCTGATGTCCACTTGTTGCTGGGTTTCGAATACCGGAGCCATTGCAGTGTTTTGCAAGCAATATTTCCCTCCACCCGGGATCGAGGCACATCTAGCATCATGTTGACCGCAAGCTGTCAGCCAACTGCAGGCCAATACATAGACAAAAATGACTGGGAATTTCATGCTCAGGTTCTTTTATCCAAATGATGGTCAAAACTCAATAGCATGGGAGCCAGAAATGCTGAGACAGCAATGCCGATGAGCAATGTCATGCCGAAACTGGAAAGTGCAGGCATGCTGCTGAAGGCAAGCATGCCGAACGAAAGCAGGGTGGTGCCCGCTGAAAGTAATACTCCGGCCAGGGTGGCAGAAGCATGCGCGCCACCTTCGCGCAAAAATATAGCGTAATTCACGCCCACGCCCAGTACCAGCATCAGGCCCATCATGTTGAAAAGAGTGAGTGCAATGTGCAGGTAACCAAACAGGCTCAAAGTAAGCACCATGGCCAGGACGGTAGGCAGGAGTATGATCATGGATTGCTGCCAGCGATAGCGGAGGCATAGCACCAAAAATATCAGCCCGATTGCGCCCAGTAGCCAGAGCGAGCTCCATTGCCGATATTGATGGAACAGTGCGGTGACGCTGCCTGCCTTATCGACAAATGTAACATGAGGCAGGCTTGCTGCGACTGCGCGCAATTGCTCCAGGTTCCTGATGCCTTGCGGCAATACGATGGCGGCATAACCTTGTCTAGTCTGTCCCAGCCATAGATGGTGGAAGGGAGTGGACAGCGGTTGCTGCAGCCATGGTTCGATTTCCAGCATGCTGCTGGCGCTTGCCTTGAAGCCCGCAACCTGGGCTACCGCCACTTCATCGCGCAGCCCGGCTTCTTCAAGCACCTGCGTTAACCGGTTTTCATCGGCAAACACGGTTTTGGACCATAGTGCGCGGTTTTCTGCCTGGCGCCGCTTGGATGGCACAAAGGCGGCAATGCCTTGATAGCCTGTCAGCACGTTTTTTTCGACCAGCTGGCTGAGCTGTTTATGCAAGGCTTCTTCGTGCTGCAGCAATTGCTCAATGTCTTCGCCTTCCACCAAGAAGAACTGGCTGCTGTTATCAAAACCAATGATGCGGCGTATGGCTTCCTCCTGGCCTACCAATTCGGGTGAGCGGGCAATCAGCAAATGCACGTCGTCGTTGGCCTTGAGCTGCAGCCAGCCTGGAATTGCAAGCAATAGCAGCAGCCCAGCCGCCAGCAGGCACGCGCGGGCGCTGATCCTGTGCTGCCATTCCAGCAGGATTTTCTGCGGCAACGCTACTGCGGTTTCAGGGTTGCGCCGATTAGGCTTGCGCAAGAGGGCGGGCAGCAGCAGGAATACCGACAACCAGGCTGAAGTGAGGCCAACCAGTGCAAACAGGGCGATCTGCGATAAAGCAGGAAAAGGCGCCAGCGCCAGCGTGCCATATCCCATAAGGCTGGTGATTAGCGCCACGGTAAGCCCGGCGCCTATGCGGCGCAGACCTTTCATGGGATCCCAGTCCGACCCCGCACCAAGGTGGGCGGCAAAATACTGGATGGCGTAATCGATTGCCTCGCCTATCAGGCTGGCGCCGAATACCAGCGTGATGAGGTGGATCTCACCATAAACCGCCAGGGTCACCGCAACGGCGGCGCTGATGCCAAAACCTACAGAGAGCAGGCCCAGTGCCAGTGGACGTATGGAGCGGAATACCAAGTATAACAATAAGAGCATACCAGCCAATGAGACCATGCTGATGTTGTGCACCTCCCGCTCCGCGCTGGCGCGCGCCGCATCGGCGTAAAACACGGTGCCTGTGCGCAAGAGGATAATGCCGGGATGGCTAGCCTTGAGGGCGGTTTCGGCCATGCTGACGGCAGTGGCGACTTGGTGCTGAATATCGCCGTTATAAGCGGAGTCAGGCAGGTCTGCGCTGACAAAGGCCCAGGTCTTGCCGTCGCTGCGGCTTACCAGTAGGCCGTTGTCCGGCTCCAGTTGCAGGTTTTTCAAGGGCAGGCTTGCCAGCCAGTTGTCGCTCAAGCCAAATGGATCATCAGCTACAGACAGGGTCAGGCCAAAGCGGAATGGAGCATAGAGCTTGTTTTGCAAACGTTCTGCCAGTGAGTTCCGGTTTTGACTCAGGTCGCTTGCGAGCTGGATACGGTCTGCATCATTCAGCAGGTTGTAGCGGTAAGGCTGGAAAAAACCGCTGATCTGCTTGGGATCCATCGCCGGGATATCTGAAAGCACATGGCTGAAAATGCCTGAAGCACGCAGTTGCTTTGCAAATGCGCGGGCAGCGGCAAATGCGGCTTGCTCGTTTTCGTGGCCCAGCAGGAATACGGCACGGTTGCCTGCTGCCTCCGCCAACTTGTTGACAGCCTGTTCGGCTACCGGATTGCGTTCCGTGGCTGGCAGCAGAGCCAGCAGGTTGGTCTGCAGCGGAAAATGTCCCATCATCTGGCTGGCGCACGACCACACTGCCACCAGTGCGAGTATCAGCCAGAGCAGGGCGCGTTGTTGCAGGGCGTCGGGCTTGCGCAATGTCATTTGGCCTGCAGGCTATCCAGCAATTGCTGCTCGCTGGCACTGGGAGCTGCTGCTGCAATGGAGTTGGAAAATGTGATGTTGGTCAGGTCGCCGCTGGTTTCGGCAATGTCTATCTGCTCCACGAATTGACCGCCGCTCAGCTGCAGTTGTTTGAGGAATTGCTGCACTTGGGCCTGTTTGGGCTGCAGCACTATGTTCCATTGCTGGGCGGAGCCGGTGACTGTGGCATCAAAATGTGCTTGCAATGCGTTTGTGTCCGCACCAAGCATGGCGCGGAACACTCGGCCAACTTGCGCCAGTCCGGGGATATCACGCACGCCGCGTTCCTTGCGGCTGCCATCGGCACTGATCTCTATGATCTTGGTTTCACCCAGCAGGTAGCTAACGCGGTAAGGCCGCTCTATCTGCCATAACACGCCATGGCGGCTGGAATAGACCAGCTTGCCATGAGTCAGCAACGGACGCTTGAGAGCCGCCATTTGCTTGGCCTGGCTGAAATCGGCACGTACCACCTGGTGCTGTTCGATCTGTTTGCCTATGATGCTGAGCAGTTCAGGATCGGCTGCATGGCCGCTGGTGGCCGCCAGGAAGCCCAGGCTTGCGAATAGCACGCGGTGAGAAGAACGTAGTGCGCTTGGCAGGTGCTTTAATACTGCATGCAGGGCATTATGTACTAGGTGGATGATTTGCATGCGGCCTCCAGATTGCGGAATACGACGGGTGGCGAGACGAATTGCAGTTCCATGCTGGCTGCCTCTATTGCGAGCTGTACGGTGTGGCCCTTGGTCAGGCGCTCGCCTGTCTGGTTGTCCGTGATCTCATAGCCGATCTTGAGGCGGTTTTCATGTTCCAGCAGGCTGGCAGTGACATTGAGCTGATGGCCATAGAGCGCGGGCTTGATATATTTGAGATGGCATTCGACCACCGGCCATAGGTAACCAGATGCCTGCATTTGCGGGTAATCATAGTTGAACTTGCGCAAAAGCTCACAACGGGCAATTTCAAAATACTTCACATAGTGTCCATGCCAGGCGACATTCATGGCATCCACGTCGTGAAACGGGATTTCCACGGCAACAGTGGCGCTCAGTCTAGGCATGGGGATACAGCTCCCAGTGTTGATGACGGATGAGGCCTGTCAATGTGCGCAGCTCGGCTTCCAATGGACGGTCCTCATCAAGGAATGCGCTGTGGCGGCTGGCGGCCGCGATAAATTCGCTGACAGGGCTGGTAAGCGCGGAGGGTTTGTCCGGGCTTGCCTGCTGACGCAGGGTAACGCCTTGTGCCGAGGCCATGATTAATGCCGCGGCTACTTGTTCGGTCAGTTCCAGTACCCGCAGGCAATCGCGTGCCGCAATGGTGCCCATGCTGACCTTGTCCTGGTTGTGGCATTCTGTAGAACGAGAGAATACGCTGGCTGGCATGGTGAGCTTGAGTGCTTCTGCCGTCCAGGCCGAGGTGCCGATCTGTACAGCCTTGAAGCCATGGTTGATGGCTGAACGGCGCCCCTGGCTGCCGGAGAGGTTCTGAGGCAACCCATGGTTGTACTTGCTGTCCACCAGTAGTGCCAGCTGCCGGTCCATCAGGTCCGCCAGGTTGGCCACGGCGTTTTTCAGGCTATCCATGGCAAACGCGATATGGCCGCCATAGAAGTGGCCGCCATGCAGCACTACTTCGGCTTCCGGGTCTATCAATGGGTTGTCGTTGGCGCTGTTGAGCTCATTTTCTATATCGCGGCGCATCCAGTCCAGGGCATCCCGCGCTACACCTATGACATGCGGGGCACAACGTATGGAATAGCGGTCCTGCAGGCGGATCACTTCCCCGGAGTCTTCCAGCAGGTCAGAGAAAATCCAGGCTGCAGCCTCGTTCTGGCCTGCATGCGGTTTGGCGGCAAACAACCTGGGGTCAAAATGCCCCCGGTTGCCCAGCAAAGCGATCTGCGCCATGGCGGTGATACGGCAACAGAGGCGGGTGAGGTAGTCTGCGCGCTGCCAGGCCAGGCAAGCGAGGCCAGTCATGACAGCGGTGCCGTTCATGATGGCAAGGCCTTCCTTGGGAGCCAGTATCAATAACGGGATATTCAACGATTGCAGAACTTCAGCTGCCGGCAGCAGCTTGCCTTGATAACGTACCTCACGTTCGCCAATCAGCGCTGCTGCTACATACGACAGAGGCGTCAGGTCACCGCTGGCGCCTACCGAACCTTCTTCCGGGATATTGGGCAGTATGCGGTGGTTGATCAGGCTGGAAAGTTGTTCCAGCAATTGCCAGCGCACGCCCGAATAACCCTGCGCCAGCGAGTTGAGGCGACACACCAGCACCGCCAGTGTGGCTTCATCATCCAGGTAAGCGCCGAGGCCACAGCCGTGATAGCGGGTCAGGTGGAGCGGCAGCTCGTTGACGAGGTCATCAGGCACTGTGACCGTGCATGAATCGCCATAGCCGGTGTTGACGCCGTAAACCGTGCCATTGTCGGCGAGCAGGCTTTCAAGGAAAGCAGCGCCCTTGTCTATGCGGGCCTTGAACGCAGGGTTACTTGAAAGGGCTATACCATGATGGTGGCGGGCCACTTGCAATACATCCTCTATGGTAATGCGCTGGCTCCCTATGGTGATGGACCGGGAGGCTCGCGGAGATTCAATATCTGGCATATTCATGCGTCAGGGCTGTTCCTGCGGGTATGAGTGGGTTGAAGTTTGCTCCTGGGCTGGTGTTGCCCAGAAATCATAGAAATTGAACCATTGCAGCGGGGCTTGCAGGCAGTAGATTTCCAGTCTTTGTGCATATTGCTGGATATAGGTACGCAAGGCCTGCTGGCGATCGCGACGAGGTAATTTTATCTCGTCCGAGAAATGTTCGAAATGAATACGGTAGCCATTGCCCTGCTGCAGGCAGAAAAACAGGTAAACCGGACATTCAAGCAGGCTCGCCAGAATGAACGGCCCTTGTGCAAAGGGGGCAGGCATGCCAAGAAAGTTGGCTTCAGAGACACGGCCGTTTTCTGCTGGCGGCGTGCGGTCGCCAACTATCACAAGCAGCTCTCCCTGGTCTATTTTTTCCTTGAGCATGATGGCGGTATCTGCGCCAAAGTTGGATACCTGCAGCAAGTTGACACTGAAACTGTCATTGGTGTTTTCCAGTATTCGGTTGAAGCGTTGCGCGTGTTCTGTGTACACCACGGCATTAATCGTGGTTTTCCCGTGGATCGAGGCTATTGCCCGCATCATTTCCAGATTTCCCAGGTGCGCGCCTATCAGCATTGCGCCCTTGCCTGAGGCCAGCAGTGCATCCATTTGCCCTTGCTGGGGGAAATCCAAGGGCTGTACTTCCCCGGCCCACGCGCCAAGCTTGTCCAGCCCTGAGCGGGCAAATGCCAGCATATGGCGGAAGCTCCTGCACCAGCCTGGTTTGGAGTCATTATTCCCCTGGAATTGCTGAACCCTTTGCAGATAGTTGAGGGATGCCCTGCGTGCGCTATGGTTGCTGAAGAAAAAATAGGCCACTATCGGATACAGCGTCAGCCTGGCTACCGGTTTTCCCAGCCAGCGGTAGCAGCTGGCGACGAACCCCAAACCGCTGGCTGTGCCGCGTTCAGCTTGTTGCGACCAATGTCGTTCAGTTTTCTTGCCAGGGGGTATTTTGCGCCAAAGCAGGCATGGCAAGCGTTGCAGCATGCCGAAAAACAACCGGGTGTGGGTTTTGCTGATATTCAGGTTGTCCTGCCACATGCGGAAATGCGAGAGTCCGCCTTCAGGATAAATCACGCGAGTAGGAATGTTGACAAAGTCCAGGCCGCGCCATGCCAGGTGCACCACGATGGCAATATCGAAATCCATGCGGCGTGGAATATCAGTGCTGTTGATCAGCTCGCGGGTGGCGGCCAGCGGGTAAAGCCGGAAGCCGCACATGGAATCTGCAATTTTGAATGACAAGGTTTCCACCCATACCCAGAAATGAGTGATATAGCGGCCGTAGAGGCGGCCTTTGGGTACCGATTTATCATAGATGGGTTTGCCGCATACCACGGCTTCAGGCTGCAAGCGGCCTTGCTGCAGAAAGCGTGGCACATCTGCCGCGTCGTGCTGACCATCGGCGTCTATTTGCAAGGCATGGCTATACCCCCGTGCATAGGCGCGCTCTATGCCGTGCATCACGGCGCCGCCTTTACCGCCATTGACCGGCAGTCGATACAAATGCACCAAGGGTTGGCTGGCTGCCAGCCGTGCCAATACCTGCTGGGTGGCGTGATCACTACCATCGTCCACGATGAAAATGGCAATGCCGTAGCCCGCCAGTTTTTCTACGGTGCTGCTGATCGTGTTTTTATGGTTATAGATCGGGATTAGCAGGCAGGGCTGGAAACTCATGTCGCACCGTCAAATATGATGCGGCCGGAAGAAAAGTTTTGTTCGCCCTGGGCAAACAGAAACTCCAGCCGGCGCTTCCCGGCATGCCATTCCAGGAGCAGTTCCAGCTTTTGTCCTGGCAGGACAATGGACTGGAACTTGACGTTCTCCAGTGCTGAAAACTCGCCTTCTATTGCCAGCTGTTCGCGGCTGAAATGCACAGCCCAGTTCAACTGTACAACTCCTGGCAGGATGGGAAATTCAGGGAAGTGATGAGGGAAATAGTGCAGCTCCGGCTGTACACGTAATTCCAGTACGACAGCATGCGGCGTGGTGCGCAGTATGGACTTGATCTCAGGCAGTAGCTGCATGCTGCACATCCTGTTCCTGAAATAATTGGATAAGCCCGGCCTGAGTAAGCTTGCCGCGTTCGTCCAATGGCAATGCTGCCGGGAAGCGCCAATAGCGGGGCAGCAATACAGTATCAAAATGCTGGGCGAGATAACTGCGCAATTCCCGGCTTACGGCATGTTTGCCATCGTGCCGTAATACCTGCACACCTTCTGGATTCAGGACTACCGCTACCGCAACGGCCTGGCGCTTGCGTTGCAGTGCTGTTGCGGCTGCATTGCAGACCCACGGGTGGCTGCTTAGTTTCTGCTCCAGTTCGGGCAGGGACAGGCGCTTTTCTTCAATCTTGGCGATGCGGTCCAAGCGCCCGAGCAGTTCAAAACGCTGGTCTGGCAAAAGTTGTACGGCATCTTCCATCCGCAATGGCTCGTCATTGCCGAGAATGCTGGATTTCAGGAGCAAGGCCTGATCATGAGCTGGCGCGATGGAGATGCCCGGCAGGGTTGTCCACATGCTATCGGCTTCTTGCCTGCGCCAGGCAATGCCGCCACTTTCCGTACTGCCGAAAATCTCAATAGGCGCATAGCCCATGCCTTGTTTGAATTTTGCCGCCACGTCGAACGGTAACGCCCCGCCTGATGAGAATATCAGGCCAAGCTCCGGCTTTAATTGCACAATTGGAGCCAATCCGGGTAGCCGCGTTAGCTGGGCCGGGCTGGAAACCAATACCGTTTTGCCGAACTGCATGTTTTTTTGCAGGAGGGCATCCGGCATGGGGCTGGTGGTAGTATCAAATACGCGGCCAGCCGCTAGCGGCCATAGAAGGCGGAACAACAATCCATATATATGGTGATGGGGAACGCTGGCAATGATGGTGGCATTTTCTATCTGCGAGCCCCACATTTGCTCCAATACTGCGATTTCGCGTTCCAGTTGCCCCAGGGTTTTGCTTACCTGCTTGGGCATGCCGGTACTGCCGGAAGTGTATAAATGTATCAGGCAGGATTCGGGACATAACGTCGGATGCAATGTTGCTGCATTATCGTTGTTCGGCGACATTTCTCCCGCATCCGCATCGTAGGCATCCACCAGCTGGTGCAGAGTGCCGGGCTGGAAATTGGGCGGAATGACCACTTCTTTGCCCGCATGCAGTAAAGCAAACAGCCGCACGACAAAATCGAGAGCGTTTTCACTGGCCAGCAGCCAGCGTTGTTGTGGATGCTGGGCATAAGTAGCAGCCAGGGAGGCGACTTCCCCGGAAAACCGTGGCCAGTCTATATATTGATTGCCATCGTGGCAGACGATATGGCTGGGAGGCCGCCCACGGCTGAAAAGCTGGCTCAAGGCAATCAGCATTTATGCCTCCCTTGCAATGGCGCGTTTACGTATCAGCAATTCCCCGATGAACATGATGCCCATGATGAGGTATGCAATCATGCCATTGTATAGCGCCCAGTTTGCGCGGCTGGCATATACGGCGGTATAGAGGGCGATAGCCCCGTTAAGCAAGAAAAACAGGCACCAGGCCATGGTGACTTTACGCGTATAGGCAATGGCTGCATGAGGCAAGGCCGGCGTTTGCATGCGGGCGAATATTTCTATGGTGGATGGCGGGTATTTCAGCGACAGGCCGAAGATCAACAGCATGCCAAGGCTCAGGATTGCCGGGTAGGTGCGCAACAGCAGCTCGTTGTCGGCGATAGCCGTGGCCAGCACCCAGATCAGGAGCGTGGTGGCAATTCCCTTTTGAATATAGGAAAAACGCTGCAACATGCTGGGCAACATTTTCTTCCAGCGTAGCAGCAGGGTGATACCCAGCAAAGCGGCAAGATAGCGGGGGGCCAGCAGTTGCAAACCAAAAAAGACGATGACAGGATAAACCAGCCACAGCAAAAGGATATACAGCCTATCTAACGGGGCTTTTACATGCATTGCCTAGGCTGCAAGCAAGGTTCGCACAGTGGCAACCACGTCACCCACAGTGCGGACAGACTTGAAATCCTCTGGTTTGATGCGCTTGCCGGTCATGGTTTGCAGCTTGATAGCCAAGTCAACGGCATCAATGCTGTCCAGGTCCAGGTCCTGGAATAAATGGGTTTCCATGGTGATGCTTTGTGTATCGACTTCAAAGGTGTCTTCAAATATGGTTTTGAGCCGATCAAGAATTTCTGTGTCAGACATTTGTGATTCCGTACTGTCTTTATAATTAGGATTCCCCTGCGCGGTTGTATTGCCTTTTCCCTGCAACCACGCCAAGGGTACGTCAGTTTTTCTGCTGATCTACAAATGCTGCGAGACTGCTGACCGATTGAAAGTGCTGGCGGTTATTGGCGTTATTTGCTTCTATGGTCAGGCTGTATTGTTTACGTAAAGCGACCCCAAGTTCCAGTGCATCAATCGAATCAAGTCCAAGGCCGCTGGATTCAAACAGCGGCGTATCGTCTTCAATATCATCCGCAGTGATGTCCTCAAGGTCAAGCGACTTGATGATGAGTTGCTTGATCTCTAGACGTAGTGCTTCCATGGGTACTCAATGCCTCGGTAAAATAATGTTCCAGTTTTTTGGTGACTTGCCGTGCCGCAATTGCAGGCGAGTCATCAGGCTTAGCCCACTGGTTTATTAATATTGGGTCAAGAACGCGTATTTGTAGAAAAGCTTTCTCGGACGGAATTTTATACCACTTTTCCCCTTTGGTTAAAGTTGGCGGCGTACATTTGATCAATACCGGAATCACCGGCATCTTTCCGTGCATGGCAATGTAGGCAGTACCGCGCCTGAATTTCAGGGGTTTGCCAGGTATGCTGCGCGTTCCCTCGGGGAAAATCATTAAAGGGTTGCCGTGTTGCATATCTTCCGCACATTCCTGAATCAATAGTTCGGGCTCGTCATTGCTGATGTAGTTTGCAGCCCGAACAACGCCTCCCATAAAAAAGTTATCCCATAATGCTTTCTTGACCACGCAGTTTGCATTGGGCATCAGGGAGATCAGTGCGACTACATCTATCAGTGTGGGGTGGTTGGCGAGCACCAGGGCACCTGGATGGGCTTTGAGCGTGTCGCCCCCAATGATCTCCAGCTTGAGTACACCGACTAACTGCATGAGGCGCAGGAACATGCCGAAAGTGATACAGATGATTTTGCGCGCACGCCTGGCACGAGTGTTTGCGGGGGTCAGGTAAAGCGCTGGAAATACAAGAGTCCCAAGTATTAGCGCTCCCAGACTGAACACCATGAAGCAGATGCCGGTAGCAACCAGGCGCCAAATATAATTCAATTTATTCATCTTCATTTTCGACTGAGCGCGCATGACAGCTCCAATGCCATTGCCTACCTTCACCCTCCCAGGAACTTGTGCCATTGGCCAGACACTGGATAAATGCCAGCGATTGTGATGAAGCGCTTTCCTTTGCATCTGGCTGCGCCTGCATTATGCAGTTGATTTCATGCGAGGCATTATTGCTCAGCAGCAATGCAATTGCATGTGATGCTTCGCTTGGATGGCCTGCCTGATAAATTGGCGGCGGAGGTTCATCAGCATAAACAAACAGCAGAGCTTGTTCTGGATTGCTGCTGAATTGCATCCAGGCTTCCAGCAACCCGAAACCAATGCTGGAACCGGTGGCAGCGATCGCTGTATTGGGCGAACGGTCAGCGGTTGCAATGGAATAGGCACCTGCAGCTGCATTAAGTACCGACATGCTGAATGCAGTTGGAGACGGGATATCGCCAATAGCCAACCCCATCAGCATGTCGGTAGTACGTGCAATATCTCCATTGCGTGAGGCATAGACCAACCGTAAGTTGCTATGTCCATTCGCACATTGGTGGGCTAGGGAAAGTGCTTGTTTGACCAAGGGGCTGAGTTTGCGCCGCAAGCCAGCATCCATGAATTGCAAGTCAATGGAAGGAGGATCTTGCATGTCTTCATGCCAATAGGCCCAGCGCAATATTGGCAATATCCATTGGATTGATGGGGGTCGGTGCATTGTCATATTAAAAAGTTTGTTTAATCAGTGCAGGGCTGATTGACTCTGGTTGAATGTGCCATGGCATGCGCCAGGATTATACAGTTTTGTCCATGCTTTAAAGCCTTCCATGCAATACAGATAATAGCTTCATTCCTGGATTGCATATCATGGATATGCCAATCCAGGAGCTGTTCCATACCATGAGGTAGTATTGGAGTTTTCCATAGCGGATTGAACCATCGTTTTACTTGCGACCACCATGATCTGCAGTTGAAAGCATGTCCCTGTTGTTCAGGCAAAGAGTGATCATCAAATAAGCGTGTTAAACGTTTTTATTAGCAGGGGGCAGTGTTGCCAGTATCTTCTTGAGAAGCGGTCTCGTTGACATGTCTATGTCAATTACTCACACTAGCTAGCATAACAATGTCAGGCCGTATCATTTATTAGGGGATTGTCTTGCCGCAGATGCCTTTTCACAAACGTTGGGTCGTGGTTCTCTTGTCCCTTTCTCTTGGATTACAGAGTTGCGTGACTACTGATCCCAAAACAGGCCAGCCTTCAATCCGCGAAACCTTCAAGCAGACTTTTGCCAGCGATGATCCCTGCGCTAATAATGCCCGCAATATTGGTATCGTCACTGGTGCGCTGATTGGCGGCCTGGTTGGAAACAGGGCAGGTGGCGATAACAAGGCGCTTGGCACCCTGATAGGCTTGGGGATAGGCGGTGCGCTGGGCGGCTTGATTGGTTCGGAGGTAGATAAGCGGGAGTGTGCGCTGGCCATGATTCAGAAAAAATATGACCTGGATATGCAGGTGACACCAATAGAGGTGCAGGCAAGCGTAACTAGTGCCTCGGCTGAGGCTGAGCCGCAGAAGGTTGGGCTTTCAGTTTCAGTCGTGGATGCTGAAAACAAGCCGCAGTTCCGCAGTGGGTCTGCTACGCTGGAAGCTGAAGCAAATACACATTTTTCGGAAATTGCCCGTCAATATTCAATCAAATCTCAGATAGAGGCGTTGGGGGCCAATGTCAGTCAGCAGGAAAGAGACAAGATTGCACAAGAGTTGAGCAAGAAACGGGTTCTATTGATTGGCCATACTGACGATAGCGGCAACACGAAGTTGAATGCCGAGTTATCGGAGCAGCGCGCACGGTCTGTGGCCCAGCTATTCAAGGCTAATGGCGTGGCTGAGGATCAGTTGTATTACCAGGGTGCTGGTGAAACGCTGCCTATTGCAGATAACCGTACAGAGCAGGGCCGCGCAAAGAATCGGCGTGTTGAAATTGTTGATCTCAGTAATGAAGACGTTTTTAAACTTTATCTGCAAACCCGTCGCGCCAACACTGCCTATTATCGCCCTGCTGAAAAAGCTGAGCCCAAGCCTAACACGATTGAAACTGCGGGAAATTCGAACAAGCCAGTGGCTGGGAAGGATAACAGCAAAAAAATAGCCAAGCCTATAGAAAAGCCTGCTGCTGGCAAGATCAAGCCAACAGTGGAAGATGACAAAAAGTTAAGGCCGAAAACTGCATCAGCCAGGGCATTGGCCGAGAATGCGATTGATTTTGGCGGCGTGCCATTCAACCTCAAGCTGGCCAGCCTGGATATCGGTGAAGTGAAGCAGCCCAAGAAGCCTTTGAGGTTGATCGCTGAAGCGGAAGCCAGTGATATGAGCGCAATCAGCAGTTGCAATCTGGACCGTCCACGTCATGCTGGTGCTGTGAAATCTTTCAAGGATAATCGTGTTTATGCCACTAACGACTTTTTGCCAGGGCTGTATGGCAGAACTTGGCATGACACCGTGGGAGGACATCTGGTTGTGCTGAACAAGCTTGCAGTATTGAGCGATGGCGCTGCTCCAGCCAACTTGCCTGAACTCAAGGTCTATGCCAGCTATGATGCGGTTAAAAATCACAATGCGAAGCCAGATATTGAGCTGACGCCTGCAGTGAATACCTATCAGGGCAGTAACGGGTTGTTGTACCGCGTGTTTGCAGGAGGCCAGGGTGGCCTTGAATGCATGGATATTTTATTGCCCAGGGCAAATAATGGCATTGCCCAAGGCGGCAAGATTCTCTACAACCGGACGGATGGGGAGTATGTGGTGGATTTCAAGCCTAGAATGAATGCAAGCCAGAAGTAATTAATAGTTATCAAGCTGTATATATAAGCGAGAAAAAGGGGGGAGTAACATGCGGGAATTTTTTGCGGCTTATCCACTGCTGGCCTGGAGTGTGGTCAGCACCATGGTGGCGTTGGTGATAGTGGTAGCACTTTGGGAAAAGGTGAAATGGTGGTGGCTCAACACGTGGATGAGTTTTCCGCTTATTGGACGCATCAGCCGGTTATCCAAGGATTTGAATCGCGACATGACAAATCCGGAATGGTTTAAGGCTGAAAAGGCAGTGTGCCGCGATTACAAGAAATTTATTCGCATCCAGAACGAACAGGATTTCAATGAGAAAATTGAATACCTGACCAAGGCGGGTGATAACGGGCGCCACGCAATTCCCATCTGGATATGGATACTCACCATAGCGATGGTATTTGTCGAGGCCATGGGTTTTAGTTATGTGCTGGCTGGATATACCTTGCCGGGAGCCAGTGAAAATCTCCAGCAGACCGGCGCTTACGGTATTGCCTTCCTCATTTCGATTATCCTCGTGGCGCTGACGCATTTTGCAGGGCATGAACTATACAAGTCGGGCAAGATCGCACATGCTCGTCGTGAATGGGCTGAAGATGGCCGTAAGCATAAGCTCACGACCAGCACGGTGCCTTTGGCCAAGCCACAGTCCATTGATGACGGCGAGTCGCGTTACACCCAGTTATGCAATCGTGTTGGTACTCATCCCAGTTACAAGATTACGGTTCTGACGGCAGTATTTGTCCTGTTTGTCGCTATCTTCGCTACTTATGTCCGTGGACAGGTACTTGAAAAGTCATTGCATCAAGAAGTCGTCGGCTCCAACCATATCGCCGCAATCAATAATGCGGATGGCCTGGACTTTTCCAACGATGTGCAGTTACCTGATGCCGATATGGCACAGGATCGTTCCACCGTTGACAAGGCCTTGCAGGATGAAACCTCCATAGATCGCCATGGCGGCTGGGCAACCTTTATTGTGCTGGCCTTCGTGTTTGTATTCTTGCAGATACTGGGCGTGATTTTCGGGCACCGCTGGGGCTTTGCCGGACAAAACAGCGCTGCGGCCTTTGTGGATATAGGCAGTGGCCGGTATAACACTTATTCCGATGTACGGGAGCACTACCAGGAGATTGCCGATACTGCGCAGTCCAAACTGGAAGCATTGCAGCAGAAGCTGATGGACAGAAATGCCCAGCATGGTACAGATGGCATGCATACCAGCAAAAACTTTTATGACTTCATGGAATTGAGTCGCCAGGAAGAATCCAAAGACCGCGAAAGCCAGCGCCAGCATACCAATAGGCATGCTGAAGAAAGGAAGCCGCGGATAGTGCCAGATGCAAATAACCTTAGTGCGGCGCTTTCATTGCAGGATGCATTGCGTACCCTGGATGGACTACAGGATAAAAATGCCAAAAAGGAATATATCCATAGCTTGCCAGAGGCATTGCAGCAAGAAGTGTTAGAGGCGATCAAAAAAAGCCGGCTTGCAGAGCAGGAAAAAGAGAGCCGTTCCAAACTGGATGCTGAATTGGATGACCTGCTATGAAGCGTTTGCAGTTCGCAACATTGTTGTTTCTGACAAGCCTGGCCGGTGTTGCTGAGGCTGGTGGCGCCTTGCCTGCGTGCTACCATGCAAAGCTGCCGGCACCGGATGCCAGGCCTGAGACCGAAATATTCGTCGTCATAGACCAGACAACAGTATTCGATAACAGCCTGAAGCAATCGATTGCCAATAATCTGCGTCCATTCCTGAGTGCAAATAATGCATTCTCAGTCATCCGGTTTTCTGCCTATACGCAAGGGCAATATACCGAGGTGCTGGTATCAGGCGCCCTGGATCCGCTGATTGCCCAGTCTGCGCGGAACGATATATCCAAGCCAGTACTTGCCAAGTTTGATCAGTGTATTGCCAATCAGCCCAAACAGGCTGCCCAGCTGGCTGGAGCAGCCTTGAAGTCGGTGTTTGATGGAAGTCGCAGCTCAATCAGCAAATCAGATGTGATAGCCAGCTTCAAGGATATTTCAACCCGTGTCAGGCAATCTGTTGCCAATCAAAAGGTTGTATTGATCGCGTCTGATATGTTGGAAAACTCTTCCGTGACCAGTTTTTATACAAATCAGGCTGTACGTACCATACAGCCTGAAAAAGAGCTGGCGTTGGTCGAGAAAAATCAGCTGTTTGGTGATTTTGCCGGTGCCAGGGTTTATGTGATAGGCGCCGGGTTGCTGGCAGAGGATGCCAAAACGAAATCAGTGTATCGCTCCCCACAGACCATGCAGGCATTGGGTGGTTTCTGGAAACAGTATTTCCAGAGATCGAACGCGCAGCTGCTTGAGTTTGGCCAGCCAGCCCTGCTCAATCCCGTCAGATAGTTTTTACAGGCCCGCCAGTCGGGCCTGTTTTACATCATGGGACAAAAAATAGACTAAGGAGTATATTTATAAGAAATGTGCGTTGCTTCAAATCCGCGTGCATCAGAATTTGTGGCAGTTTTTACCCCAATCATCAATAACTCTTGGAGGAGTGCAGCATGAGTCTGGATAGTTTAAAGAGCCTGGGTATTAAGGTTCCGTACAAAAATAAATACGATAACTACATTGGCGGTGAGTGGGTTGCGCCAGTAGATGGCGAATATTTCGATAATATCAGCCCGGTCACCGGCAAGGTGTTTTGCCAGGTGGCCCGCTCCAATGAGAAGGATATTAATCTTGCACTGGATGCAGCTCATGCAGCCAAGGATGCCTGGGGCAAGACCTCGGGAGCTGAGCGGGCTAATATTCTGCTCAAGATCGCAGATGCGATGGAAGCCAATCTTGAGACCATCGCAACTGCTGAAACCATAGACAACGGTAAGCCGATTCGTGAAACCATGGCGGCTGATATCCCGCTGGCGATTGATCATTTCCGTTATTTCGCCGGCTGTATCCGTGCGCAGGAAGGAGGCATCAGCGAGATCGATCACGATACTGTCGCTTATCACTTCCACGAGCCGCTAGGTGTCGTTGGTCAGATTATCCCGTGGAATTTCCCAATTCTGATGGCTGCCTGGAAACTTGCTCCAGCGCTTGCTGCTGGTAACTGCATTGTGATGAAGCCTGCTGAACAAACGCCTGTTTCCATCCTGATGGTCATGGAGATTGTTGGTCATTTGCTGCCTCCAGGGGTGCTCAATGTGGTGAACGGGCATGGCGTGGAAGCAGGCAAGGCCCTGGCGACCAGCCCGCGTATCGCCAAGATTGCCTTTACTGGCTCTACCTCGGTTGGACGCCTGATCATGCAATATGCCAGCCAAAGCCTGATCCCAGTGACCTTGGAGCTGGGTGGCAAGTCTCCCAACGTATTCTTCGAAGATGTCATGGACAAGGACGATGCCTATTTTGACAAAGCTTTGGAAGGCTTTGCCTTGTTTGCCCTGAACCAGGGCGAGGTATGTACCTGCCCAAGCCGCGCGCTGATCCAGGAATCTATCTATGAACAGTTCATCGAGCGTGCGATCAAGCGCGTGAAAGCGATCAAGCAGGGCAGCCCGCTAGACAAGTCCACCATGATTGGCGCGCAGGCTTCCAGTGAACAGGTTGAGATCATCATGTCCTATATCAAGCTGGGCCTGGAAGAGGGGGCTGAGCTCCTGACCGGCGGCAAGGCTACCAAACTGGTTGGGGATTTGAGCGAAGGCTATTACATAGAGCCAACCGTGTTCAAGGGCCACAACAAGATGCGTATCTTCCAGGAAGAGATCTTTGGCCCGGTGCTGTCCGTGACTACCTTCAAGGATGAGGAAGAGGCACTGGCCATCGCCAATGACACTATGTATGGCTTGGGAGCCGGGGTCTGGACCCGTGATGGCAGCCGTGCTTTCCGTATCGGCCGGGGCATTCAGGCTGGCCGCGTTTGGACTAATTGCTACCATCTCTATCCTGCCCATGCCGCATTCGGTGGTTACAAGCAGTCTGGTATCGGCCGTGAAAACCACAAGATGATGCTGGACCATTACCAGCAAACCAAGAACCTGTTGGTGAGCTACAGCCCGAACGCCTTGGGTTTCTTCTAAGTTAGTCATCAAGCTGTAGTCTGGTGTGCGCAGTTGCCGATCATTTTCATATTGCAGAGTCGGTGCTGCGCACTTTTAGTTTCTCTACGCGTGCATGATGTTGAGGAGAAAGTATGAGTACACGGTTATCAGCGACTGAAGCTGCAAAAACCTTGATTGATGAACTAAAGGCTAGACATGGCAACTTGATGTTCCATCAGTCTGGTGGATGTTGTGAAGGCAGTGCGCCCATGTGTTTGCAGGAGGGTGAGTTCTTGCTTGGTACCTCGGATGTCAAGGTCGGCGAAGTGCACGGTGTGCCTTTCTACATGAATAAAACCCAGTTTGAATATTGGCAGCATACGCATTTAACCCTGGATGCCATCGTCGGCCATGGCGGGATGTTTTCCCTAGAGCAGGCGACTGGCAAACATTTCCTGATCAGGTCGCGATTGTTTACCGATGAGGAGTTGCAGAATCTGGAGCCTGTAGAACAGTGTGGGTGATTAAAGGGTGTTGATGAAAGCTCGTTGAAAACCAGTATTGCGTCATTATTTGCTGGTAACATGGCGTGTACGTAGGCACTTGGCTATCAGGGGCTGACAGCCAACGATGTCGAAAGAGCATTCAGCATTCTCAATAATGGTGTCATTTTGCTCTGTTGTTTAGCGAGGATACTACGTGTAGCCTCCAATTGGCCCGCCAGACCAAGTTACTGCTGCTGGAACCGCCATTCCGTTCACTTCGGGCTACACGCAACATGCTATCGTGCATGTCGGATGTCTTAACCCTGGCGTGTACTTGCCCTATCGCTGCAAACAACTGGCGAAAAAAATCCGCGGCATCTAGAAGACAGAGATGCTGTGATCAATCAACATCTCACATCACGGCATTGCATGAACGATCCACTGCTACTATTTAGCTTCCTGCATACTTCACTGCTGGAAATTGTTTCCTTCTCGCTCGCCATCACAATGGTACTGCTTAACATCCGGCAATCGCCGTGGGCATGGCTGTTTGCGATCGCTTCTGCAGGGTTGTATGCCGTCGTCTTTTACGACGCAAGAATCTATGGCGACATGGCGCTGCAGTTCGTCTTCATTGCCGTGTCGTTTTGGGGGCTCTATCAATGGCTGTTCGGCGGGCATGATCACCAAGGTGTCAGCGTCACGCGACTGTCTGGCAACGGCTGGCGCATCGTTACCGTAGCCTGGCTGGTCGCCTATGCCATCATCGCCATGCTCCTGCACAGCTTCACGGATAGCGATGTCGTGCATATTGATGCCTTCCTCACCGCCGGTAGCCTGGTTGCCCAGTTCCTGCTCACGCGCAAGACGCTGGAAAACTGGCATATGTGGATTCTCATCGATGGTCTCTACATAGGCCTTTACCTGCACAAGCATCTTTACCTGACTGCAGTGCTCTACGGCTTGTTTGCGCTGCTTGCGGTGCTGGGCTTGCGTGCCTGGAAACGATCGCTGCCGACAACAGTGGTTTTATCATGAGCGTGCCCATTCTGCGCATCGCCATTCTCGGTGCGGAATCCACTGGAAAATCAATGCTGGCCGCCGCTCTCGCCGCGCATTACCACACGATTTGGGTGCCTGAATACTTGCGCGAATTCGTCGAAACACGCCAGCGCACGCCGCATGCAGAGGAGCAATTCCTGATCGCCGCCACACAGCGCGAACGTGAGGCAGAAAGCGAACCGCGCGCCAACCGCCTGCTATTCTGCGACACTTCACCGCTAATCACAGCGCTTTACAGCGAATACTACTTTGGACAGGCCGATGCCGAACTTGCTGCGCTGGCAGCACAGCATGACTATGCTGCTACCATCGTTACTGCACCGACCACGCCATGGATAGCGGATGGACTGCAACGCGAATCCGATGCAGTGCGCCAGCATGTGCATGACCAGTTGATTCGCAAACTGTACGATACTGGCATCGCGTATCGGCTCGTCGATGGCAGTACGCGACAGCGCGTGATGCAAACTGCCGATTATCTATCCTTGCGCCTGTCATTGGACGAAGCGCAATAAAAAGCCGCCAGCAGGCGGCTTTTCTTTATTTCAATATCGATCAGAAATCGATTTGGGCCGACAGCCGGAATACGCGTGGCGCCCCCGGGATCAGGTAGCCTCCGAATGCGCTTGATGCGTCACCCCAATAGAACTTGTTGAACACATTGTCTACGCCAAAACGGAAGGTGGTTGCCGTATTGCCGAGCTTGGCCATATAGCGTGCGCCCAGATTTACAACGTGATAGCCGTCTACTTTCCTGTTCAATTCCGCGATCTCGTTGCTCGGAGCGAAGACTTTGCTGCTTGAGTAAATCCAGGTTGCATTCAGCTTGAGGGCAGGCAGGCCTGGTAATGCATATTCGCTATACACCGCAGACTTGAATCTCGGTACGTTACCAACCCGCTTGCCCTCGATACGCGCATCGTCTGTGCCTTCAGCCTTTGCCTGCAATGCGGTGAAGCTGGTACCCAGCATCCAGTCACGCGTGACGCGCCCTTGTGCAGCGAATTCCAGGCCACGGTTGATTTGTGTGCCAGCGACGACATAGGTTGGCGTGGCATCCACATATTCATTCTTGCGCTTGATCTGGAATACGGCGGCAGATACGCTGACATCTGGTGTCATGTCTGTTTTTACACCGAACTCGACCTGCCTGGACTTGCTGGGGTCCATGATGACTTCGGCATTCGTGGTACCGGTCGGTGCTTCGCCGCCTGGTTCAAGACCTTGCGAATACGAACCATAAACTGCCAGTGACGGCTGTACATTGTAGACCAATGCGACGTTCGGCAAGATAAAGTCGTCATCCGTACGGCGCGCCACAACACCTGAAGAATTGAACTGGTCGCGCTTGAGCTGTACATAGCGCACACCGGCATGCAGTTTGAGCTGGTCGCTCAAGGCCATGACATCCTGCACAAATACCGCACGTTCTTCATCCTTGCGACGCAAGCGGACCGGATTGACGTCGGTGAGCGCAAAGTTGTCGTAATAGACCGGGTTATAGATATTGCTTTCGCCAACATAATTGAACACGTAGTCGGCAAAGCTGTCGCGACGGTTCAGCGTGGAAACGCCTGTTGTCAGGTCATGGTGCACATCACCTGTCGTGAAGTTACCCTGCAGCAGTGCCTGAGTCGTCGTGATCGAGCGCTTGTCGTTTTTCCGGCGCAAGTCGTACATGGAATAGCCACCATCACTGCAATAACCGGTGATCAGCCCCTGTGCCTGACAGCCGGAAGGCAAGGTCACCGCATCATCACGATGCAAGGTCGATTGGTTGGCTTGCAAGATGGTGCGCCAATTGTCATTCAGCTCGTAGTTGAATTTCAGGCCAATGTTGTGACTGTCATCGACAACAGGGCGGCTCCAGGACTGGTCATTGAGCATCTGCTTGGCGCGGATGCCAGTCGGAATGCGTTGCTCCGGCCCGAGCAACTGGAAACCTGGCACAGTCAGTTGCGATTTGTGCTGATAGTCTAAGTCAAGCTGCAACAGCGCGCGCGGACTCAGGCGAAAGTCAAACGCACCCGAAATGAAATTGCGATTGCCAGTCGAACCATCAATATATGACTTAATGTCTTCCGCTGCTGCATTGATGCGATAACCGAAAACACCATCTTCGGAGCGACCGCCCAGATCCACGGCGCTATATACCGTGCCGCGTTCACGGACTTCGAACGTTGCCGAGCGTAGCGGGGTATCGGTAGGGCGCTTAACCACGTAGTTGAGAATACCGCCCGACGCGGCAATCCCTGCCTGCAGGCCAGCCAGGCCTTTCAGAATCTCGATACGCTCCTTGTTTTCCATTGGCACCATGGCCTGTGCAAGAATCACCATGCCATCCTTGCGATAGTTGGCACCTTGGTCAAGCACGAAACCCCGGATCGAGAACCAGTCCGCCAGGCCAACAGCGTTGTATGAGTTTTGCACGCTGGCATCCCACTTCACTGCATCGCTCGCTGAGCGGACGCTGCGGTCTTGCATCTGCTCTTGCGTGATTACATTGATCGAAGCCGGCGTTGACAGCAGTACTGCTTCGGAAAAACCACCGACGCTGGCGCGACGTGCCGCGCCATCAGTAGGTGCGGAGCTGACGACGACCTCAGGCAGTGCGCTTGGCAATTTGCTATCACTGGTATCGTCGGCCTGGGCCAGCGCAGCAGGTGCAAATGCGCTGGCGATAGCCAACACACTGAGTTTTTGACGGAAAGATAAAGCAGGCATTAGTTGGTTCACTCGCGTTGAGGACAAGCGCGCAGGAACGAACAAAGAATCTCTGGGAATGGACCTTGAGTGGCTTTGCGCTTTCCTACGCTGGCATTATCCAGGTCAGGTTCAAGGGTATGTCTCACCCGAAGATCGGCTCTTCAGGACCCCTAGCGTGGGTCGTATACTAACAAAGAATGTGGAGGAAATGCCAATTTTCCGTCGCGAACGGGCTTGGATGCTGCGCATGGCAGCCAGTGGCTGCGTGCTCAAGCGAGCCGTGCGGAAAGGTTTGCAACGGCATTCAACGGCGAAGGGCCGGGGAGGGAGCTTCCTGCCATAGCAATTGCAGGTGCGGCAGCACGTTATGTTCGCCGATCTGGTTGGTGAGCCCGGCGCGGCGCAGCTTTTCGATAATATTGGGCCTGGCCTCGGCGATCACCAGCCGGATCTGGTGCTGTCTGCAAGTGTCCAGCAGGTTCCATAATGCCTGCATGCCGGTGGCGTCCATGATCGGCACGCGCGATATCCTCAGCACGATGGTATCGGTATCCTCGCGTATGGTCTGCAGGCGGTGCTGCAGGTGCTCTGCCGCGCCGAAGAAGAACGGCCCTTCCAGGCGATAGACCAGCGTGCTGGATGGCAGATGCCATTCGCGCTGGCCGTATTCCTGCTGCAAGTCCTCGTCGCTGAGTTGTGTCACGTTCACCGTGTCTGCCATGCGCTTCATGAACAACAATGCGGCAAGCATGACGCCGATATTGACGGCAATCACCAGGTCGCTGAACACGGTGAGCAGGAAGGTGATCAGCAGCACCGCCACGTCCGCGCGCGGCGCAGTCCTGGCCATGTGCAGGAAGCGATGGGCCTCGCTCATGTTGTAGGCCACCACGAACAGGATGGCCGCGAGCGCCGCCAGCGGGATATTCACCGCCAACGGCGCCAGCAAGACCACGATCAGCACCAGGGTGATGGCATGCACAATGCCGGAAAGCGGGCTGTTGGCCCCGTTGCGGATATTGGTGGCGGTGCGGGCCAATGCGCCGGTGGCGGCGAATCCACCGAACAATGGCGAGGCGATGTTGGCAATGCCCTGCCCGATCAGCTCCTGGTTGGACTGGTGGCGCGTGCCCGCCATGTTGTCGGCAACAACGGCCGAGAGCAATGATTCGATGGCGCCCAGCAACGCAATGGTGAAGGCCGGGCCGATCAGCTCTATCATGACGGCGGGGCTGATGCCCTCGGGCAGGGCAAAATGCGGCAATGCCTGCGGGATGCCGCCAAAGGCGCTGCCTATGGTGGCGACCTGCTCAAATTGAAAGGCAGATTGCACGATGGTGGCTGCCACGATTGCGACCAGCGGGCCGGGGATTTTTTTCAGGTAGCGGTTGGACAGGATCAGCACTGCCAGCGTGAACGCGCCAAGCAATGCGGTCTGCCATTGCAGCTGCGGCAGAGCCTCCAACAGGTGCAGCAGTTTTTCGTGAAAATGATGCGAGGCCTGGGGCGTGAGGCCGAAGAAGTCCTGCCATTGCCCGACGAAGATAATGACGGCGATCCCGCTGGTAAAGCCGATGATTACCGGTTCCGGGATATAGCGGATCACGCTGCCCATGCGCGTCAGCCCCATGACGAGCAGTATGATGCCTGCCATCAAGGTGGCGATCTGCAAGCCTGCGATGCCGTATTTCGCCGTAATGCCGGCAAGAATGACGATGAACGCTCCTGTCGGCCCGGTAATCTGCAGGCGGCTGCCGCCGAACAGGGAGGCGAGCGTGCCTGCGACAATCGCCGTGTACAAGCCGTGCTCAGGCTTGGCGCCGGAGGCAATCGCGAATGCCATGGCAAGCGGAAGGGCGACGACCCCGACGATCAGCCCCGACATGATGTTGCGGGACCAATACCGGCGCGAGAGCAGGCCGGCGCGCTTGGCTTCAAGAATGGCGATCATGGTGTAAAGGCATGGCGAGGAATGTAATGGACAGGCATATCATAGCGCTTTCGCCGCAAGATGATATCGAGGCTTACAGCGATTCGATAAAGTCCAGCAGCCATTGCCGGTCCTGCGGCGACATTTTTTGTACCATGGTGCGCGACTCCTGTGCTTCTCCACCATGCCACAGAATGGCTTCCAGGATAGTCCTGGCGCGGCCATCATGCAGGAAGCCCGCATTCGGTTCCACCTGTTTTGCGAGGCCGATCCCCCAGAGCGGCGGGGTGCGCCATTCGCTGCCGATGGCGGAAAAGTCCGGGCGGCGGTCCGCGAGTTCCGGCCCCATGTCGTGCAACAGCAAGTCCGTATAAGGGGCGATGGTCTGGTTGCCCAGGGCGGCCAGCCTGGGGAATTCACTTGTCCTGATTTCAGGCAGGTGGCAGGCCGCACATTGCGCCTGGCGGAACAGCAGGGCGCCCCGTTGCACCCTCGGGTCGTCCTGATGGCGTGGCGAGGGCACGGCAAGCGCCAATTGGTATAACTCCATTTGCGCGAGCTGGGTTGCCGGGATTTCCGGCGTGCCCGAGACCGGGGCTTGCCGGCATGCGGCTTGACGCTCGGCGCAATTGCCATGCGGGAACAAGTGGGAGCTCAGCCCCATGTCTCCCGCCAATGCGCTCGCAGTCTGCTCCCGCACCGTCGCCACATTGGCTTTCCAGCCGAAACGCCCGATGACCTGTTGTTGCTGTTCAATACTCCAAACGCGGTTTACCCGGCCTTTGATACTGCCTGGTTTTGGCTGGGCTTGCAGCGCAAGCAAGGTGTCATCCGCAATCGCCTCCAGCAGGCCCATGCCATAGATGGCAGGCGCAATGCGGGCTGAAGTTTGAATATTGCCGGGGAGAGGGCCATAGGCGAGACCGCTGAATTTTAAGGTAGGCTTGCGCAGCCGAACGGTTTCACCGCCATTCAGCGTTACCTCGGTTTCTTCATAATGCAGATGGGCCCGGCCTTCAGCCTCGATGCCGGGAGCGCCGAATTCCTGCAATTGGTCGCCATAGGCTGGATGGGGCACGGGCGCGCCCGTATGCGTTTTGCCCGGCAGGCTCAAGCGTACCAGCATGGCACGCATGGATTCTTCCGGGCCGTCGGGTGCGAAGCCCCGGCCGTTCTTGGCATGACAGGCGATGCAGGCGTTGCGGTTGTATAAAGGCCCCAGCCCGGCAATATCGTTATCCATCGCGGGCGAAATGATCCAGCTCTGCCTGACCAGGCTGCGTCCTTGCAGGAACTGCTGCCTTTCTTCGGCGGAAAGCGGGTTGATCGCTTGGGCGTATGCTTCCCGGCTGGTGTTGTTGGTCACGACCTGCGCTGGCTCATTGCCGCTGGCCTTGATAGTGAACAGGGTGGCGAGGGCTATCGTCAGTGACAGGATGCTGCGCATTGCGTGTTAATGCGGTGATGCAATGCGTATAGCTTCTTCGTAACGGTCATGCATGATGCGCTGCCATCGGGTGATATCGGCAGGACTCAGCGTTTGTATCGCTTCCGCGCCTGCTTCATCAATCGGCAGGGAGTGCAGCAATTGTTTTGCCTTCACGACCGCCGGAGCGTCAGGACCGGATTTATTGCTGGCATCCCGGATTGCGCTGACCGCGTTTTGCAAGGAGGGCAGGTTGAACGTAATGATGGCATCAAACAAGGCATTGGTGATCTCCTGGCGGGCAAGCCCGCGCCGGGTGTCATATACGAACGCAGGATTGTTCTCGAAGGGATTGAAGTAAGCCGCGGGCTTGTCTGCATAGACGGACGGCCTGACCGGCAGTTTGCGGATATCGGGGTGGAACAACAGCCGTTGGCCTTGTTCAGAAAGCACGAATTTGCTGAATGCCCGGGCTCCTTCGAGATTGCCGGCATTTTTCATGATGGCGAGATGGGCGGGCGAATAGCCGGTCAGTTCCGGGTAAACGAACTGCAAAGGGGCGCCGTTGGCGATAGCCGAGGCGGTGAAGAAATCAATGGTGAGCCCGGCCAACAAGCGGCCGCTGGCAACATCGTCGCTGACAAATGTGGCGCCTGAAGTCACCAGTTCGGCATTGGCGGCAATGGCCTGCAACAGGTTCCATCCATCCTGCCAGCCATAGCCCTGGAGCAGGATATCTATGAGGGGAGGCGCATAGCCTACCTTCGAGGGCACGGGTAATGCAATCTTGCCCTTGAGTGCAGGATGGCTGAGGTCTGTCCAGTTTCTGGGAATGGGAAGCCCGGCCTTTGCCAGCGCCTGTGGGTTGCTCACGATGCCATACCCGGCAATTTCAGTGGCGATGTGATTGCCTTCTCGCAAGGCAAACCCGTTTACAGCGGCAGGCAGGCCGTCTAGATCAAGGTTCAGCGGCTGGAACGCCTGCATCTTCTCAAGTTGGGCAAAGTTGCGTTGGGCAGGGGTCCAATAGACATCCACAGGTTGCCCGGACTCCTTGAAGTAAGCCATGGCATCGCGCGACTGCCGCCATAGCACTTCCAGCTTGTATTGCGGATATTGCTTCTCAAATGCCGCTTCGAATTGCGAAACGACTTCCTGAGGGTAGCTGGTCATCACGACGACTTTGGCCTTGTCTGCCAATGACACCTGGCTGACGAGCATCAACCAGATAATGAGAATTCGGATCGGCCAGCGCAATGCTGCCTTGATAGTGAGAGCGCTGGCCATTGGATTTCCTATCTAAATGATTGCTTAGAACTTGCGTGTGACATTGATGAACATATTACGACCTTGAAGATAGAAACCTTCCATATAGGCATAATTCTTGTCAAGCAGGTTGTTCACTCCTAGGTCGGCTACCCAGTCTTGATTGAACTGATAGCTGCCTTTGAGATTAAGTAGGGCATAACCATTACTGGCCGACCAATACGCTGTAGTACCCGGTGGTAGGCTACCAGTGCGTAATCTTGAGTTGTTGCTCCCATCGCTGGCTTCAAGATTGCCGCTTAATGCCAATTGGCTAGTCGCCTGCCAGCGACCATAGGCAAACAGTTTGTTACGTGGTACGCCGAGCAACTTGTATTGTGGTTCATTTTTATTATCGCGGTCTATGTAGCTGTAAGTGAGCCCAAATTCCAATGTTTCACTAGCCTGGTAATTGGCACCAAGTTCAATGCCGGTACTGATGACCTGTCCAACATTCTGCTGCTGGAAACACCCTGATCCGGCGAGACAGCCGGTCAAGCCACTTACCTGCTGAATCATATCCTTTGTGTTGTAATAGAACACCGCTCCCTGCAGGCGCAACTGGGATGTAACCATGCCGGAAGCGCCAATCTCGTAATTGGTGGAGGACTCGGACTTAAGATTGGGGTTTTGTATACCTTGATTGGTAAGGCCGGTAGATAGCCTATCTTTCAAAGTGGCAAAGCGGCTCTTGCGAGCAACAGTGAAATGGATTTCGCTATCCTCGGTTGGGCGATAGAACAATCCAGCCTGGGGGTTCCATGCTTGATCGCTGCCATGCATGAACTGGAATGGCTGATTGCTATTAGTAAACGCCGAGGCATCAAGGTTCTTGCGCTTGTCATAGCTAACGCCAGTGACGAGTGACAATTTTTCACTAAACTCATGGGTGTCTTCAATACCCAAGGAAATGGTGCGGTCTTCAGAACGCTCCTTGGGATTGCCAATTGCATTCGAGCGATGCACATCCCATTTTACGTGAGCAGACAGTTTGAGAGTGTTGTTCTCGCTGAGCTTGGTGCCAAATTCAGTACTGCCACCATAGGAGTGGTCACTGTAGTAGCTTGGAAACCCGTTGGAGTAAACTGTACGTGTCACATTAGTGAAACTTTCCAATTCATTCTTGAATGAGTCATGGAAGCCACGGAATTTGATGTAGCTATCATTTCCCAGCTTGGTATTGGAAATGAAGTAGATGCTTTCCTTGTCCCAGCGTGGCCAGTCCCAGTAGTTGACAGGTTGATCAGTCTTGCCTGCATAGGGAGGCGACCCCTTGGATGCCTGCTGGTTGATGTAGTTGATTGAGTATTCGTCACCTTCGCGTGGCGTGATGCCGAATTTCAGGTTGATCTTGCCATCGCGGCTGTATGAATTATCGCGCACACCGCCATCTTCAAAACGGTTGGGGTTGAAGTCCGCAGACATGCGATAACGGTTGATGTCAATCAGCGAAGCATTCGCTTGCCAGTACCAGGTGCCTTGGTTGCCACCAAAGCTGGCATCAGTAGTATAGCCGTTGTATTTGAAATCGCGGTCGGTCTTAAGGCCAGCGGTTACACTGCCTTCAAACTCCTTGACCGGCTTTCTGCTTACCAGGTTGATGGCTCCCCCGAGGGTATTGGCACCATACAACACGGAACTGAAACCCTTAGAAACTTGGATTTTGGAAAGATCATAAGTCGTGAAGCGGCCTAGGTCGATATAACCGTCATAGCTGACATAAACCGGGATGCCATCAATATAAATGGGCACTTGTCGTAGATTGAAACCGCGGATATTGGCCATCATTTCATTGCGCTGTGCGCCAGCACCATTTTGCTGAGCACCTGTTAGGTTAACGCCGGGTAGCAGATTAAGAGCACTATCTAGGGTCTCGCGATTGAATAATCGCAAGTCATCCTGGGTAATGGTGTCATTTGCCAGTCTGGCAGCGTCTTCTTTGAATGTAGTAACGTTGATTTCGCCTAAGGTATAAGGTGCCACCTCGGCCTGCGCGATATGCGCGTTGGCCGACACTGTGGCTAGTACCGCCAGTGTCAGCGGCTTGATGTAGTTTGGCATGATGCTCCCCGATGATTGTTAACTAACTGAAATAAAGGCGAGATTAGATAATAATTCATTATATTTGTAAATATATAACGATGGCTATCCACGGGTTACTGGTTGAAATACAACACATTTGATTAACATGGCGTTGTTTGGGGTATGCAGGAGGCTGCTTGAAATAATGATCTGATCTGGTAGGCTTGGCTGGATATTATGAAAGGTATTGCCGTGCCGCCATTATCCGAAATTCGCCATTACCTTGAGTCCGAAGCCCGGAGCCCAATGGGGGATGTATATGCAATAAATCCTTCCAGCCTTAAGGTCATGACGGTGATTGTGAATGGCGAGGCAGGTTATACCGCTGATGTGCGGCTTGATGAATTGCTGCATGCTTTGGGGCAATGGCCTGTCAGGACATTATTGGATTCTGTACAACCAGGTCAGTTGCTCATCGATTTGACTTCAAAACTGGTTGAACTGGATAGTTATTTCGACCAGTTCCGTCTGCTGATGGTCACGATAGAAGGGCAGAGGCGGCTGATAGTGATGTGGGACGGCCGTGCATTCAGCCAGCATATCCTAAGGGCCTTGAATGACGGTGAGTCCAAGCTGAGTGCCATGATTTCAAATACGCCTGGTGTGGTATACCAGGCGCGTATGGATATAACGGGAGAGCTTGTGTTCCTGTATTTGAATGATGCATGCAAGCCGTTGCTGGGTCAGGATGCAGAGGCATTTATCCGTCAACCGACTTTGTTTGGCTCAATGATTGATAAAGACGATCTGGCCGGCTATGAGAAAACCATGCGCAAGTCTGCTCAGACTTTAAATGTATTTAACTGGACTGGCCGCTTTTGGATTGAAGAGTGGCAGGATATCAAATGGATCAATCTGCGCGCCAGTCCAAGAAAAATGATGGACGATACCATCTTATGGGAGGGTATCATGACCAACATCACGCAAAGCCGGCAGGAGCAGCAGGCAATCAGGCAGTCTCATCAGCGCCTGTCCGAGCTTTCAGCGCATATGGCGCAGATCAAGGAAAAAGAGCGGTTGAAAATTGCCCGTGAGATTCATGATGACCTGGGAGGCAATCTGACTGCAATTCGGCTGGGTTTGTCTTCAATTACCAAGCATCTTGGACCTGAACAGGAAATATTGCTGGCAAAAGTCCGCCAACTTGAATCAATCGTGAATGATACGTTTGAGTCAGCACACCGTATTGCCAGCGATTTGCGCCCAAATGTCCTTGAGCTTGGGATAGTGGCAGCCTTGGAGTGGCAGGCGGTCCAGTTTTCTGAGCAAATCGGGATTCCTTGCGACTTTGTCAGCAGTCATGCCGAGGTTCCATTGACGACGGAATATGCAATTACCCTGTTCCGTATTTGTCAGGAAGCAATGTCCAATATTGCGAAATATGCACAGGCGACGCAGGTTGAGATAACACTGGAATATTCTGAAGATCAGATCGTGATGCGCGTGATCGACAATGGGATTGGCATTGCCCCTGTGGATACCTTGAAGCCTGATGCCTTTGGTTTGCGTGGCATGGCAGAGCGGGCGGTAGCCTTATCAGGATCTTGCAAGGTGCAGGTGGGGCTGCAAGGGGGTACAATCGTTACAACGACATTGCCTGTGATCGCAGGGTAAGTGATGTGTGCTTTTCAAAAGGGTAGGTTAAAAACAAGATGTCACAAATGATCAAGGTTGTTATTGCTGATGATCATGCCATTCTGCGTGAAGGTTTAAAACAGATCCTCGCAGAAACTGATGATATTCAGGTCATTGCAGATGCCAAGAATGCCGGAGAAGCAATCAAGCTTGCTGCGACCAAGGGGCTGGATGTTCTGGTGCTGGATATTTCCCTTCCTGACCGTAGCGGTATCGAAGCGTGCAAAATCATCAAGCGGGATTTCCCCCGTGTTTCCATCCTGATGCTTTCAATGCACAGGGAGGATGCATATGCAATTCGCGCTCTTCGTTCAGGAGCCTCAGGATACCTGAGTAAACAAAGTGCCTCGGATTCGTTGGTAACCGCTATTCGGACGGTTGCCAAAGGTAAAAAATACATTAGCGAAGAAGTTGCTTATGCCTTGGCAGAGCAGGTGGGCGGGGATGTTGATAAGCCCTTGCATGAATGTTTGTCTAACCGGGAATTCCAGACATTGACCATGATTGCTTCCGGGCTTGCGGTGAGTGATATTGCCCAGAATCTTTCACTGTCAGTCAAAACAGTCAGCATGTATCGCGCCCGACTTCTTGAGAAGCTGAATTTGCGACATAACGCCGAGCTGACGCATTATGCAATCAAAAACAACCTGGTTGACTAGTTTCAGGGAGCCAGACAGCATTGCTCAATGCTGTCCCTAACTGACGATTAGGCCCTTTTTATCCTTCCTGTTATTCCAATTGCTCCTCCTGGTTCGCGGTTAACATACGCTTCATTCAAAATTTTATAGTATTTGATATTAAGGTTTTTCAGGATTTTGATATGTGAAAAACTTTAGGGTTAAATTTAAAATTTTTTATTTATTTAATTTAACTTATTGAATTTTATAAATAATTATGTGATTTTTATTGATGGGAAGGGAGCCGCTCTAAAGATTTAAATGATCAAGCCGACATCAGGGGCATGGCATTGCAATCAGGTGATGGCAGAGAGAAAAGAAGTTGTATTGAAGAGGCTAAATTTTCTCCCAGCTTTACCGATAACAGTCTTAAAGGCAATTGAGATTCAAGGCTGTAAAGCGATACCAAAAGCAACTTCATGTTGTTTTTGACATTAACTAAATCGAAGGAGAATCAAAAATGGCTGCAATTATCAATACCAACCTGGCTTCCCTGAATGCACAACGTAATTTGAGCACTTCGCAAACCAGCCTGAATACTTCACTGCAACGTCTTTCTTCCGGTCTGCGCGTAAACAGTGCTAAAGACGATGCTGCGGGCCTTTCCATCGCAACCCGTATGGATGCCCAGGTTCGTGGGCAAACTGTTGCGATTCGTAATGCGAATGATGCGATTTCCTTTGCTCAAACTGCTGAAGGCGCTTTGGGTAAAGTGACTGACGCTCTGCAACGTATGCGTGAATTGGCTGTACAGTCTATCAATGCCACTAATGGTACTGGTGACCGTGCTAACTTGGATGCTGAATTCCAACAATTGGCCACAGAAATCGGTCGCCTGGGTTCGGATACCAAGTTCAACGGTAGTGCCGTGTTTGGTGCTACAGCAATGACATTCCAGGTTGGTGCAGATAGTGGTCAAACCATTACAGTGAGCGCAACAGCTGCTTCATCTATCAGTGGTGATATCACCACTGCCGACAATGCCAACACTGCGCTTGCTGCGATTGACACTGCATTGGACACTGCCAATACCAGCCGTGCGACCTTGGGTGCCGTACAAAACCGCTTTGAATCCGTGATCAGTAGCTTGCAGGTATCGGTTGAGAACCAGTCAGCTGCCAAGTCTCGAATCCTGGATGCGGACTTCGCGGCGGAAACTGCCAACCTGACACGCGGTCAGATATTGCAGCAAGCGGGTACTGCGATGCTGGCGCAAGCGAACTCCCTGCCCAATAACGTGCTGACTTTGTTAAGAGGCTAATTAATAAGATAGCTCTGCTTGAAGTGGAAACAGCCCGTAGTGCCTGATAAAGGCGCTACGGGAATTTCTTGAGGATAGTTAAAATGGCTATTGTTAATTTAAATGCTTACAGTTCCACCGCTGGCGTAGTGGGCTTGCAGCAAAATACACAGCCCGTGGCCTCACTGCCTGCAGCGCTGGGTAGCAAGCAAGCTAGTCAGGGCCCGGAAGTGGATCCAAGCCAGAATAGCGTAGAGTCTGCTGTTAAGCAGATTAATGAGTTTATTTCACCTGTCATGCAATCGATCCAGTTCTCGACTGATAATGATTCAGGCAAGGTGGTTGTTAAAGTGGTTGATTCGGAAACACAGAAAGTATTGAGGCAGATACCCAATGAAGAGGTGCTGCAGATTGCGAAAACCCTGGGTAAATTGCAAGGTTTGGTGATTAGGCAGACAGCCTGAGTTTTTTTGAGGTTCAAGTAAGCGAGGCTTATTATGGCATCTACAAGCGGAATATCTGCGAGCACAAATTTTGATATTGATTCTATCGTCAGTAGTTTGATGACTGTTGAGCAGCGCCCTGCGACTATACTTGCCCAGCAGAAAACATCGTATCAATCAAAAATCTCTGCTTATGCTACATTAAAAAGTTCGTTATCCACATTCCAGACAGCTTTAGCTAATCTTGCTACTGCTTCAAAATTCAAGGTGCAATCGGCAACTTCCAGCAATAGTGAAATCTTTTCAGCTACCGCTGATGGCAATGCCACACTGGGCAACTATGCGATCAAGGTGGGGCAGCTGGCACAGGCCCATAAGATTGCAACTTCCAGTTTCACTAACACTAGTGCTGCGGTTGGAACAGGCACCCTGACAATTACACTGGGTACTTATGATGCCACCGGGAATGTGTTCACTGCCAACCCGGACAAAACCGCCAAGACACTGACGATTACGGCAGAAAATAATAGCTTGGCTGGGATTCGCGATGCGATTAATGCAGGAGATCTGGGCGTTACTGCTTCGATTGTGAATGATGGTCAGAATGGTGGGCGTTTGGTACTGACATCCAAAGAATCTGGTGCCGCCAATAGCATCAAGATCTCTGTGGCGGATGCAGATGGAGCCAATACGGATGATGATGGCTTGTCACGCTTGGCTTATGACCCCACTGCAAGTGCAGGTGCGGGGAAAAACTTGGGAGAGTTGCAGGAAGCCAAGAATGCCAAGCTCAATATTGATGGCATCGATGTCGAAAGTTCCAGCAACGTTGTGACCGGGGTGCTTCAGGGCATCACCTTGAACTTGTTCAAAGCCAGTCCTGATACCAGTGTTTCGCTTGATATTGCCAAGGATTCTGCAAAGATTGAAGAGTCTGTGAATGCGTTTGTAAAGGCATTCAACGATTTTAATACTACATTACGTAATTTGACCAAGTTTGATGAGAGTACAACCGATTTTACACAGAAAAAATCAGGGGTTCTGCTTGGTGATGCAACAGCCCGCTCTATTTCATCCCAGATCAAGACAGCCCTGACTAGCTCAATCTCGGGCGCTGGCGATTTTAGTTCCTTGAGCCAGATTGGAGTCGCATTCCAGCGAGACGGTTCTCTTGCTGTTGATAGCGCCAAGCTCAAGTCCGCGATCGATACTAATTTTAATGATATTGCAAAATTATTTGCTGCAGTCGGATCTTCAACTGATCCAGAAGTCAGCTATGTCACCCAGGGTGCAAAAACACTGTCTGGTACTTATGCTGTCAATATTACCCAAGCTGCTACCCAGGCTACCCTGTTAGGTAGTGCTGCGCCAGACTTGAATATTGTTGCAGGAGTGAATGACGAGCTCAAGATTCGTATCGGAGATGGTGAGTACACTGTCAAGTTGGCAGCAGGCAATTATTCAACCATAGAGGATTTGGCGGCGGAATTACGTACAAAACTATCCAATGCAAAATCTTCGGCAGCGGTAACCATCGAAGGAGGAGCGCTGAAAATCACTTCCCCAGGCTATGGTAGCGCTGCGACTGTTGAAGTGACAGGCGGAAATGCTGGTGCCAGCTTGTTTGGGTCCAGCCCGGTTTCCACTGCGGGTCTTGATGTTGCCGGCACTATCAATGGGGTGGCTGCCACTGGTAAGGGGCAAGTATTAACAGGTTCCACCAGCGGTAATGCGGCAGAAGGCCTTGCACTACTGATACAAGGCGATACGCTCGGTAACCGGGGTACTGTTACTTTGAGCGTGGGCTATGCTTCACAGTTGAATACACTGGTAAAAAGTTTGGTAAGTGATGATGGTATTCTCGCTGCCAAAACCGAAGGTCTTGATAGTTCGATAGACCGCGTGACCAAACAGCAAGAGGCACTTCAAATCAGGCTGGATGCAATAGAAAAGCGCTACCGTGCCCAGTTTGTGGCACTTGATGTTCTAATGACCCAGATGCAAAACACTCAAAGTTATCTTACCCAGCAACTTGCGGCCATAAGTGCCAATAGCTAATTAATTTAAAAGGAGTATGTATGTTTGGATTTAATGCTGGTGTTAATGAATATGCCCGTGTGGGAGTGGAGACCGGTGTTGTGTCAGCTAACCCTTCACGCTTGATTGTCATGATGTATGAAGGCGCTATAGCGGCATGTAATATGGCGATTAAGCATATTGCCGAACAGGATATCGCTGGCAAAAGCGCCGCTTTGTCCAAAGCCATCATGATCATAGAGAGCGGCTTACGCTTGAGTCTTGATAAAAATGCCGGCGGCGAAATCGCTGAAAGCCTGGATTCTTTATATGCTTACATGAGCAATAGGCTGTATATGGCCAATCTTAAACGCGATATTGAGCCTGTTGAAGAGGTGGTAAGATTGCTGAATGATTTGAATGATGCTTGGGTTGTATTGGCAAATAATCCTGTTGCAACACAATCTGCCAGAAATCCAGCTGCGCAACATAACACTAATTTTGCTAAGGTTTGATTAAATGAGCGTTCAGGACACCCTGTCTTTATATGCTGCAGTGGTCGAAATTACCGATCAGATGCTGGATGCTGCCAAGCAGCATGACTGGGAGAGATTGGCCTTGCTTGAGGCTGAGTGCGCTGAGCGGATCAGGAGTGTGAGTTTAGGCACGTGCGATGAACCATTGATGGAGCCAGAACAAAAACTCAAGGTGGCCCATATCAAGAAAATTCTTGATTCCGACCGCGAGATCAGAAATATCATTGATCCATGGATGGTGAAACTCTCCGGTTTGTTAAGCAATAATGCTGCAAACAGGCAGATGTTTGACACCTACCAGCAGCTCATCCGGCCCAGCAGATGATCATCAAGCAATCTTCGGATCCAACCGGCATAGCACCGCTGGCGAGGGTGACGCCGGTACTGGCGACCGAGGAAATTGCAAACACCAATCAAGACCAGAATTTTCGTGCCGGGCAACTGGTCAAGGGGCAAAGCTATTTTGCGCAAGTAGTCAGCCGATTGCAGCCCGGGGTTTTTCAGGTGGATGTTCAAGGGACCAGCTTCAAAATGGAGTTGGGCCAGCAGGCAAATATAGGGCAGCAGATGATGCTAAGGTATGTACAGGATAATCCTGTTCCTACCTTTCGTATGCTGGGACAGTCTGCAGGGCAGGCGGAGGCTTTAGTTGCAAAACCTTTAAACTCTCCGCTAGCAACGCCTCTTCTACAGGGCAGTGCTAATGATGGTGTTACTACGGCATTAAGTGCTGGAGCCCGGATCCTTAGTCAGCAGCTTGCCCAGGCGGCCAATGGCGAGACATCTCAAACGGTGGCAGCCCAGACGGTACTTACTCATGCCCCACAAATGCCCCGCATCCTTGCTCATGATTTACAACGTGCCATTGTAAACTCCGGTTTATTTTACGAATCCCATCTTGAGCAGTTTGCTGCCAACAAGTTGCCTTTGAGCGTCATCATGCAGGAACCGCAAAACCAGCCAGGAGCGGCGGCAGAATCAATGATCAATAAACAGTTGGCTGTTCTTGAGAACCAACGCTTCCAATGGCAGGGAGAAATCTGGCCTGGGCAGAAAATGGACTGGCAAGTTCAATTGCATGAGGAGAGACTGGATGCGGATGGCCATGCTTCCAACACTGATAATTCTGAGGATGCTCCTGTATCAAGTAATCTCAAGCTGGAGTTGCCGGGATTAGGCAATGTTACTGCTAACATTTTTGTGCACGAAGGACATTTGCGCGTGCGGATTGCTGCCGGTGATGCAGATGCAGTTGCAACGATGCAATCTGCGTTGCCAGCTTTAGCCGAGGCGTTGACCACTCAAGGGCAAGTGCTTGATGTATTGACGGTGGTGCAAGATGAATAATCCTGTCTTACAACAGGCCGTTGCGCTCGCCTATGAGGCTGGAGATTTTGCCCCGCGAATTGTCGCCAAGGGTAAGGGATTGGTGGCAGAGCAAATCATCGCACGCGCCAGGGAGCACAATGTATTTGTGCATGAGTCCCGTGAGTTGCTGGCTTTGCTGATGCAAGTTGATCTTGATGATCATATTCCCCCCGCGTTGTACCAGGCGATTGCCGAAATCCTTGCCTGGCTATATCGGTTGGAGCTGGAGAAATCCGGTGAAGTTGTTTAGATAGTTTTCGATTCGTACTCAGTGCCACGCTGGGCGTGCAATGACTGGTATGCTCAAACCTGCATATTCATGATGTCATGATATGCGGATACCAGCCTGTTACGTACCTGAATGGTTGCCTGCAATGAAATATTGGCTTTTTGCCCGGCAATCATGACATCTGACAAGCTTACCTTGTCATCTCCCATGGCAAAGCTTTTACCCAGTTCTTCAGCCTTGACTTGAGTCTGGTTTACTTGGTTCAACGAGGATTTGAGCACTTCGGCAAAATCAACCCGACCTGTAGCTTCTGTTTTTCCAACGGGATTATTGCCAGCCAGGCCCTTGATTGCCGTTTCTGCTGATGGCTTCTGGGCTGCGGCTTTCAGCTGGGCCAGCATGGACTCGATCCTGCCTGAATCAATGGCTGAGGTTTTCATGGCTATCTCCTTATACTGCAGGTGACGTCTGCACTCATTTCAAGATGACAGCAGGTTAGCATGTAGGCAAACTCCTTATCTTGATGAATAAGGCATAAAAAAGCGCGTTATTCCGCTGATTAGATTTGTGTTGAGATCGTGATAATGGCATCGCAGTGATAAAGCGGTATCAAAACCTTGTAATCAGCCATAGGATTTAGGAGAAGGACCATGGCAGCAGCCAACGATGCGGCATTAGCCCCAGAAGCCCCAGCAAATCAGAGTTTTTTCAACTTCAAGTCCCCATTGGGAAACAAGTTGTTGCTGGTGCTGGGTATTGCGGCTGTGATTGCAGTAATGACAGTATTCTGGCTATGGAGCCAGAAGCCTGAGTATCGTGTGCTGTTTTCCAGTTATTCCGACAAGGATGGCGGGGCTATTGTTGCCGCACTGGAACAAATGAACATCCCTTACAAGATCGCTGACGGTGGAAGTGCCATCCTGGTGCCTGCCACCAATGTGCATGATGTACGTCTGAAACTTGCCTCCCAGGGATTGCCCAAAGGCGGCAATATCGGTTTCGAGTTGCTGGAAAATCAGAAATTCGGTGTTTCCCAGTTTGTTGAACAGGTCAATTTCCAGCGTGGTCTGGAAGGTGAGCTGGAGCGTACGATTCAATCGATAGGCGCAGTTCAGGCTGCGCGCATTCATCTGGCCATGCCCAAGGCCACTGTCTTTACCCGCGATCAGCAGAAACCTACTGCATCGGTGATGTTAAACCTGCATCCTGGCCGGGCGCTAGATCAGCGCCAGGTGAGCGCCATTGTGCATTTGGTTGCCAGCAGCGTACCGGATTTGCCAGTGTCCAATGTCACTGTGGTTGACCAGAATGGCAGCTTGCTCTCTGATAATGGCAAGGATAAAGGCCTGGGCAGCCTTGACGCTACCCAGATTAAATATGTGGATGATCTGCAGCAGAATATAGTGAAGCGGGTGGAGTCGATTATTGCGCCACTGGTGGGTGCCAAGAATGTGCATGCTGAAGCTAGCGCCGAGATTGATTTTTCCACTGTAGAGCAAGCGGCAGAAAGCTATAAGCCCAATCAGACACCTGATAGTGCCAGTGTCAGGAGTACCCAGACCAGCGAGGCGCAAACCCTGCCTGGCCAGGGAAGCGGCGGCGTGCCTGGGGCATTGACCAATCAGCCACCTGTGCCTGCAACTGCACCTATCACTACCCCTGCGCCTGCTGCCGATGCACCGACTACGACAACCAATGCCAATGTTGTCACGACTACGACTACGACACCTCCCGGCACCACAGTGACTACGCCGATCATGAATTCTGAAAAGAACATGATGACCAATTATGAGCTGGATAAGACTGTACGTTATCAGCAGCAGCCCATGGGCGGGATCAAGCGCCTGACTGTAGCAGTAGTGGTTAATCACAAGCAGGTCATTGACGCCAAGGGCAAGGTGACCAGCCGTCCATTGACTGAGGATGAAAAGAAGGAGATCAGTGATCTGGCCAAACAGGCGATGGGATTCAATGCAGACAGAGGCGACTCCTTGAGCGTGGTGAACAGCTCCTTTATGCCGGATATGACTGAGGCCTTTCCGGAAATACCTTTATGGAAAGATCCTGAAAATATTGAAATGGCGAAGGAATGGCTGAAGATGGGCATAGGCCTGCTGGTGCTGTTCCTGCTTTATCGGAAGTTGATGAAGCCCATGTTGCGGAAGTTGGCCCCGCCACCTGAAGAAACCGCTGAGCTTGCGAAAAGCGATGAAGAGGATCAGGATGCCATTGTGAGTCTTTCAAATACTGAAGCGGAAGCAGGAGTAGATGCCAGAAGCCCTGCGGAACGCGGATACAAGAAAAACCTTGAAACTGCACGGCAGATTGCCAAGGAAAATCCCAAGGTGGTCGCCAGTATCGTGACGAACTGGGTGAATAGCAATGAGTGATAATGGGGTAGTCAAAAGCGCTGTACTGATGCTGGCTCTTGGTGAAGACGAGGCAGCAGAAGTCATGAAATACCTGGGGCCGCGCGAGGTGCAGAAGCTTGGCAGCGCAATGGCGTCGATGAAGTCGATCGGCCATGACCAGGTAGAGTCGGTATTGACTGCTTTTATAGAGGAAACCGAGAAGAATACTTCTATCGGCCTTGATTCCGACGACTATATCCGTTCAGTCCTGACCAAGGCCCTGGGCGATGACAAGGCTTCCGGCCTGCTGAACCGTATTTTACAGACTCGCGACTCAAGCGGAATCGAGAGCCTCAAATGGATGGATGCGCAGACCGTAGCCGAATTCATCAAAAATGAACACCCACAGATTATCGCTACCATTCTCGTTCACCTCGAACCCGACCAGTCCGCAGAAATTCTTGGTTATTTCACCGACCGCTTGCGTCAGGATGCCATGTTGCGCATTGCCACGCTTGACGGGATCAAGCCTGCAGCCTTGCGGGAGCTGAACGATGTATTGACCAAGCTGTTAAGTGGCAATGAAAGTATCAAGAAACAGCAGATCGGCGGAGTCAAAGCGGCCGCTGAAATCATGAACTACATGAGCGGAGATAATGAAAGCTCTGTCATGGAAGGCCTGAAGAATTATGACGGCGATATGGCGCAACGCATCATGGATGAAATGTTCGTCTTTGACAATATCATGGAGATTGACGACAAGGGTATCCAGATCATGTTGCGCGAGGTCCAGTCCGAAACACTGATTGTGGCGCTCAAAGGCACAACTGAAGAGCTGCGTGAGAAGATATTCAGGAATATGTCCAGCCGTGCTGCCGAGATGATGAAAGAAGATCTTGAAAGCAAGGGGCCGGTCAAGTTGTCTGAGGTTGAGGCGCAGCAGAAACTGATATTGCAGACCATTCGCAGACTGGCGGACGAAGGGCAGATCATGCTAGGCAGCAAGGGAGAAGATGCATATGTCTAATGTGGTCATTCCCAAGGAGCAACAGACTGCTTATCAGCGGTGGGAAATGGCATCTTTCTCAGATCCTGACCAGGAGGTCAGTCAACCTGCCGTGCAAGTGCAGGAAAGTGAAGATCAGAAGACAGAGCGACTGGCGGCAGAACTGGAAAATGCCAAGCGAGAAGGCTATAAAATCGGTTTGCAGCAGGGTTTTGACGCTGGCATGGAGGATGCAAAAGCCCAAGCCAGGCAAGACCAGGAAAGGCTGCATGCAGTGCTGGACAGTTTCACTGAAGCCATAAAGACCAGTAATGAAGCCATTTCAGAGCAGTTGCTGGCCTTGGCTCTGGACATTGCCAAGGCCATGATCAAGAACCGGCTGCAAGTGGATAACTCCGTGATTCTTCCCATTGTGCAGGAGTCGATCTATTACTTATCTACCGTGCAAAAGCCTGCGAGATTGATAGTCAATCCTGAAGATGCCGCCGTTGTGAAAAAATACATTCGTGAAGATATGGCGGACACGACATGGCAGATCCAGGAAGATGCCAGCATAGAGCGTGGCGGCTGCATGGTGGAAACAGGCGACAACCAGATTGATGCAAGCAATGTTACCCGGTGGAAACGGATTTGCGATGCATTGGCCCAACACAATGATTGGGCAGAGCAGCCATGAGCAGTGCACAACTCCATCAACAGGGTTGGAAAGACTATCTGCGCGATTGCAGGGAGTTGCTGGAAATTGTTGAGCCGTTGGAAGTCTCTGGACGTATTACCAAACTGACAGGGCTGGTGATGGAGGCTGTAGGCATCAAGTTGCCGATTGGTAGCGCCTGTTATGTGCCCTTGGCCGAAGGGCGTCGTGTTGAGGCGGAAGTTGTGGGATTTGATGGCGAACGCATGCTGCTGATGCCCCAAAGCGGTGTGGATGGCGTTACTCCGGGAGCCAAGGTATTTGCCATGGAAGTTGCTGAAGCCCTGCCCAAGCCTAACCAGGCCAAGCATCCAAGACGCCGCGCCATTGATCGTGCAAGGCATTTGCCTGTAGGCGATGCCTTGCTTGGCCGCGTGGTGGATGGTGGGGGCCGGCCATTGGATGATCTCGGTCCCCTCAGTAATGAAAATAGCGTTCCATTAAATACGCGACCTCTCAATCCTTTGTCGAGGGCACCGATTGAAGATGTGCTTGATGTTGGTGTGCGGGCCATCAATAGCATGCTGACAGTGGGACGTGGCCAGCGCATGGGGCTATTTGCCGGTTCAGGTGTCGGCAAGAGTGTATTGTTGGGCATGATGGCGCGCTATACCACGGCGGATGTGATTGTCGTTGGGTTGATCGGTGAGCGCGGCCGCGAAGTGAAAGAATTTATTGAGCAGATCCTGGGGCCGGAAGGACTGGCAAGGTCTGTGGTAGTGGCCGCCCCCGCGGATGTTCCGGCCTTGATGCGTTTGCAGGGCGCAAGTTATGCCACGGCCATTGCTGAATATTTCCGCAATGAAGGCAAGAACGTCTTGTTGATCATGGATTCACTGACCCGTTATGCCATGGCTCAGCGTGAAATTGCGCTTGCCATTGGCGAGCCACCAGCAACCAAGGGTTATCCGCCTTCGGTGTTTGCCAAATTGCCAGCATTGGTGGAGCGTGCCGGCAATGGCAAGCCAGGGGAGGGTTCAATCACCGCCTTTTACACTGTTCTGACTGAAGGTGATGACCAGCAAGATCCCATTGCCGATTCTGCGCGAGCCATCCTGGATGGCCATATCGTATTGAGCCGAAGCCTTGCGGAGAGCGGACACTATCCGGCTATCGACATCGAACAGTCCATCAGCCGTGCCATGCATAATATTACGTCTGCAGAACATCAGAAGAATGCACGCAAATTGAAGCAACTGAATTCGCGCTATACCCGCAACCAGGATTTGATCAATGTCGGGGCCTATGAGGCAGGCAGTGATCCGGTACTGGATGAGGCAATACTCAGGCATGAGGCCATAGAAGCCTTTTTACAGCAGGATATTGCGGAGTCGGCGGCTTGGGGCGATAGTGTGAATGCGCTTGCCAATCTGGTTGATAATGGCGTTGTGCATTAATGATTGAGACTATGAGTGCAATTAGGGGAGTAATGCATGTCTAGCCAAAAAACAGTAGTGCTGAATACCTTGCAGGATTTAGCAGAAAAAGACGTGGATGCAGCGGCGGAGCGCTTGGGCGAGGCCAACAGGCAGTTGGCCGAAGTTGAAAAAAGCCTGGCAATCCTGATGCAGTACCGTGCTGATTATGCCAGCCAACGTGATAATGCCATGACTAATGGCATAACCGCAGAGGTTTACCAGAATTACCAGAATTTTCTCGGCAAGTTGTCCCAGGCGATAGTGAGCCAGACCGAAAGTGTGGAGCGGGTGCGCCATGTTTGCCACTTGCGCAAGCAGGAGTGGCAGGAATGCCAGAAAAAGAAAATGTCTTACGATGTTCTGCTGGAGCGCGCTGAAAAGCGGGTACAGCTGGCAGAGTTGAAAAAAGACCAGAAGATGATGGATGAGTACGCCATGCGTGCCAGTAGGAACAATACCCGACAATAATCGGCCAAGGAAAATATGATGCAGAATATCCCACTTCCCTCCTCAGCCAATCAGGCAGTCATCAATAATGCTGCTGCAACTGCCGCTGCGACGAAAAAGAGCAGTCAGCCCGTCAACGGGGAAACCTCAGAGTTCCAGCGCATGCTGGCCAAACAGGCAAAGCGGGAGGCAAGCGAGGCTGCGCAACATCAAAATGCCAGCGAGCAAGCGGTGCAGCGTCAACGTCAGCAATTGATTGTAAAACCAGGGGAGTCGCAGGGAGCATCTGACACGTTGCCATTGGATATCAATCCGGTTGCAGAGGCAACAGCAGCTGAAGATGATATTGGCATTGATGTGGATGTAGCCGTATTTGATCAAAAAAGCGAAGAGGAAAACCTGGTACTTCAGCAGGCGATGACACAAGTGATGCCGCCTGTGAAAGAAAATGCAGAGATGGTTTCGGTTGTACCGGTAACACCTGAGGCTAAAAAACAGCCTGTGACGGCAGATATTCCTGAGGAAGAGCCAGGGCTGAATAGCAAGAGGGACTTACTGTTTGACAAAGATGCCATAAAAAAAGAATTGATTGGCAAGGCAGAGGCTGGTGTTCCTTTTGAAAAAGCGGCAAAGACAGTGCCGGAGTCTCAATTGGTTGCCGCGCCTGTGCTTGATCACGCTCAAGATGGCGACCAGTTTGCGGATGCGCTGGCCCGGGTCAATGTACAGGCACCCGCGTTAGCTAATCCCGTCACGCAAGCGATTACACCTCAATCCCAGGCTGGAGCTGTAGATATGCGGAGTACGCAGATTGCGGTGCCATTCGGTCAGGCTGGATGGAACCAGGCCATCGGGCAGAAGGTGGTATGGATGGCTGCTGGTGGTGAGCAGACTGCCTCGCTCACACTGAACCCACCTGACCTTGGTCCGTTACAGGTCGTGATCCATGTTCATAATAACCAGGCAGACACCACATTTCTGTCTGACCAGGCAGATGTGCGTCGTGCACTGGAGGACGGTATGGCCAACCTGCGCGATATGATGAGCCAGTCCGGCCTGCAGTTGGGCCAGGCCAATGTGCGTTCTGGGCAACAGGATGCGCGTCAGCAACAGGGAAGCGGTGCCTCGGCAGCCAGCGCAACTGATACCGGCAATGACAGCAATCAGGTAATGGCCAATGCAGCCAAGGTGATGGGCCTGGTGGATACTTTTGCCTGAACATTCATGACCTAGCTCTTGATTCACCCTGATATTAAGGGATATACAAGCCAATTTTTGGATTTGACCTAGTTTCCTCCTTCTATTTCGTGCATTCTATCGTTGCATTTCTTTCATAATATTTCAAACGCGATAGTCATTCGGCAAGAAGGGTAGAAACATGGCAGAGCAAGAGGCGGCAAAAGAAGTTCAGCCGAAAAAGTCCAAGAAAATATTGATCCTGGCAATTGTTGGTGGCTTGCTGGTGGCTGCTATTGCAGGAGGTGCGGCCTGGTATTTTGGCCAGCATTCCAGTGGACATGATGCAAAGCAGAAGGAGCAAAAAAAAGTTGTCAAGGACCCGGTGTTTCTTACCCTTGAAACTTTTACAGTTAATTTGCAGCCTGATCCTGAAGACCAATATCTGCAAACTGATATCAGTGTGCAAGTAGAGGATCAGGCACAGGCTGACCTGATCAAGTTACATATGCCCAGCGTGCGTAGCCGTATCCTGATATTGCTAAGTAGCAAAAAATCTTCCGAGCTGTTAAGTGTTGAAGGGAAAAAAGCATTGACCGCCGAGTTGATTGCACAGCTTTCTGAGCCCTTTGTCGCGGGTGAAAAGCCGCAGCTTGTCAAGGCAGTATTTTTTACTTCCTTCGTGATTCAATAACCTAATACCATGGCGGATAATTTTCTTTCCCAGGAAGAGGTCGATGCCCTGCTAAGGGGGGTGACCAACGAGCAGGAAGATGATACCCCTGCAGCCGATCCTGCCGGGGTACGTAACTATAACCTGGCTACCCAGGAGCGCATCGTCCGTGGGCGTATGCCAACGCTGGAAATTATCAATGAGCGGTTTGCTCGCTTGCTCAGGATCGGCTTGTTCAACTTCCTGCGCCGTACTACCGAGGTATCGGTCGGCCCGGTCAAGGTGTCCAAATACAGTGAATTTATCCGTAACCTCGTAGTACCCACCAACCTCAACCTGGTTCAGATGAAGCCCCTGCGCGGTACTGCCTTGATGGTGTTCGATCCGACACTGGTTTTTCTGATCGTCGATAACCTGTTTGGCGGGGATGGACGCTTTCATACCCGTGTGGAAGGACGTGATTTTACCCAGACTGAGCAGCGGATCATCCAGCGGATCCTGGCGATTGTGTTCGAGACCTATGCCAAGTCCTGGGAGCCGGTTTATCCGTTGGAGTTTGAGTACATCCGTTCGGAAATGAATACCCAGTTTGCCAATATTGCAACGCCCAATGAAGTAGTGGTTTCTACCACGTTCAATATCGAGCTTGGTGCCTCCAGCGGCGAGGTGCATTTCTGTTTCCCCTACTCGATGATAGAGCCGATACGGGATGTGCTGACATCGCCTTTGCAGGGTGAGACCCTGGGGGTTGATAAGCGTTGGGTACGGCTGATGACACAGCAGATCCAGAGTGCCGAAGTGATGCTGGTGGCGGATCTTGCCAAGGCCGACATGATGCTTGGCGACATACTCAACATGAAGGTCGGTGATGTGATACCACTGTCGATTTCGGAAAATATAGAAGCTAAAGTGGACAATGTGCCGGTCATGCAGTGCAAGTACGGAATTTTCAATGGTCAATATGCATTGCGGGTGGAAAAGTTGCTGCGATCGAATTCAACCGAATATGTAAAAGGAGAGGAACCCTATGGCGATTGATCCAAATGACGCAGAAATAATGGATGACTGGGGCGCAGCCATGGCGGAGCAGAGCGAGGCCGAGGCAGCTGTGTTGCAAGACAGCAAAGCTGAGCAAGCACCGGTATTTACCGAATTTTCTGCCAAGAACAAACTGCATGAAACACAGAACGATATTGATTTCATTCTTGATATCCCGGTACAGCTGACGGTTGAGCTGGGCAGAACCAAGATTGCGATCAAAAACTTGCTGCAACTGGCCCAAGGCTCAGTGGTTGAGCTGGATGGCATGGCTGGTGAGCCTATGGATGTGCTGGTCAACGGTTGTCTGATTGCCCAGGGCGAAGTGGTGGTGGTCAATGATAAATTTGGTATTCGCCTGACCGACATCATTACTCCGGCTGAACGCATCCGCAAGATCAACAAGTAAGCCCATGATGCCACGTGTGTTCATCAAGCCAGTTTGCTTGACAAGTGTCTTGTTGCTGGGAATGCCTATTTTGATACAGGCGGCCGAGACTCAGGAAGTATCGCCTACTGGCAGCCTGCTGAGAATGATTCTTGGCCTGGCTATCGTTCTTGGGGTAATGGTAGCCATTGCATGGCTAATGAAACGCATGACGCCTGGTTTGAACCAGCATCAGTCGGTCGCACGCATTGTCGGAGGCGTCAATGTGGGCAGCCGTGAAAAAGTGGTGGTGGTTCAGGTGGCAGATCGCTGGATTGTGGTGGGTGTTGCTCCCGGGCAGGTCAGCAGCCTGGCCAACCTGGAAGCTGGGGCTGATATTTCTGCCATTGTTGCCGAGCAGGCTGCAGCTACCCCGAGCACACCTTTCTCAGCCTGGCTGAAAAAGGCCATATCAAAAAAATCTATGTCAGAAAATCCCTGAAGCATCATGCAAAAACGCCTGATCCAATATCTGTCTTTTGGTCTGTTGTTGATTCTGCCAGTGCTGTCTGGTGCAGCCGAGCCTGGAGGTGTTGGCCTGATCAATAGCCAGCCTGCAGCTGGCGGTGGGCAGAACTACTCGCTCAGTATTCAGACGCTGTTGTTATTGACATCGCTGTCATTCCTGCCGGCAGCATTGCTCATGATGACAGGGTTTACACGCATCATCATCGTACTGTCCCTGCTGCGCCAGGCATTAGGCACCCAGTCATCGCCGCCCAATCAGGTATTGGTAGGTCTTGCGTTGTTTTTAACCCTTTTTGTCATGAGCCCGGTATTTGATCGGATCTATACGGAGGCTTACCAACCATTTGATGAGGATCGCATTTCCATGCAAGAGGCCATGGTGAAAGGGGCGGTGCCGCTCAAGGAATTCATGCTCAAGCAGACGCGTGAGTCTGACTTGGCCCTGTTCCTCAAAATGTCCCGCAGCGAAGCCGTGGAGAAGCCTGAAGATGTACCCCTGCGAGTGTTGGTACCTGCATTTATGACCAGTGAGCTGAAAACAGCATTCCAGATCGGTTTTGCTATTTTTATTCCCTTTCTCATCATTGATATGGTGGTAGCCAGCATCCTGATGTCCATGGGGATGATGATGGTTTCGCCTGCCATTGTGGCATTGCCATTTAAGCTGATGTTGTTTGTGCTGGTGGATGGGTGGCAGCTGCTGCTTGGTTCACTGGCGCAGAGTTTTTATTGAGGCCTGACGATTATGATGAGCCCTGAAAGTGTCATGACCATAGGCCAGCAGGCCATGGAAGTATTGTTGCTTATAGCGGGCCCGGTGTTGCTGGTGGTGCTGATGATTGGCCTGCTGGTCAGTATTTTTCAGGCGGCCACCCAGATTAACGAAGCTACTTTGACGTTCATTCCTAAACTGGTTGGCGTATTTGCTACCTTGCTGATTGCAGGCCCATGGATGCTATCCGTATTCACTGATTATCTGCGCCATGTACTGACAAGCATCCCCTCCTTGGCAGGCTAGACAAACTCTATGGTCACAGTCAGTAGCGAGTTCCTGCAGGTATGGATCGCCACGCTGTTCTGGCCTCTCACGCGCATTCTTGCCTTTATGGTGGCAGCTCCCATATTCAGTCACCGGGCATTGCCCAATACCATCAGGTTGGGATTTGGCTTGGTGTTGACATTGATGCTGATCCCCACCATGCCGGATATTCCTCCATTATCGATATTTTCCATGAGTGGCCTCTTGATCCTGGCGCAGCAGATACTGATAGGGGCCGCCATGGGGTTCAGCTTGCGTATTATTTTTGCTGCCATTGAAATGGCAGGCCAAGCTTCCGGAATGACGATGGGGCTTGGGTTTGCCAGTTTTTATGACCCTCAGACCCAAGGCCAGAGCACGGCAATTGGACAGTTTCTGGTTGTACTATCCATGCTGATATTCTTTGGGATTAATGGACATCTGGTTGTGATTTCCACGCTGGCTGACAGTTTTCAAAGTTTTCCGATTACAGCTGAGCCCAATTTTCATATAAATCCATATAAAATTGCCCTATGGGGCGGCAAGATATTCAGTGTAGGCTTGCTGATATCACTGCCGATTGTAACTGCACTGCTGATGGCCAATATGGCATTGGGTATTCTGACAAGAACGGCACCACAGCTTAATCTTTTTGGGATAGGTTTCCCTATTACCATAGGGCTGGGCTTTTTGGTGCTGACGCTGGCTTTGCCACATATGTTGCAACCTGTGCAGAAATTGATGTATGAAAGCATGAGCTTTATGCAGGAAATAGCGCAACCTGTGCGGGCAACCCTGCCTCGCCCTGATTAGCAGATGGCGATAAATGCCAAGCAGCAGAATATCAATATTGAGAGTTTGATTGTATGAGACAAGACCAGGCATTCATTGGCCGACAGCCAATCATGAATATTAACCAGGATATCGTGGCGTATGAGCTTTTCTTCCGGCATAGCGGAGAAGCGACTACAGCTGTGTTCGAGAGCAGCTTGCAGGCCTGTACCCGGGTGCTGGTGAATACAATCAGCGATATGGGCGCCCAATGGTTGCTTGGCGACAAGATGGCTTTCATCAACGTCAGCGAGGAAATGCTGCATAGCGAATTCCTGGAGTTGTTGCCGCCTGCAAGAACTGTGCTGGAACTGGCAGATATCACAGTGCCTGGACCTGCAATGGTGGAACGTTGTCAATTTCTGCGCAAACGTGGATACAAGATAGCGCTCAAGGATAAAGGCACTTCATTGCTGGGATCGCCGCTGATCGATTGTGCCGATTTCATCAAGATCGATATCCTTGCATTTTCAATGGATGAGGTTGCCAAGCGCTTTCTGGATTATCAAAGCTTGACTCTGAAGATAGTGGCAGAAAAAGTTGAGCATCAAGAGCAATATGAACTCTGCAAGAAAATAGGCTTTCATTTGATCCAGGGGTTTTATTTTGCCCATACTGAAACCTTCACGGCCAAGGTAATCAACCCCGCATTTACCGCAGTGCTTGATCTACTTAACATGGTCAGCCGCGATGCGGATATACAAGAGATAGAAAGCGGATTCAAGCGCGATGCCGCACTTTCTTTCAAACTTTTACGTTATATCAATTCTGTCGGGTTTGGGCTTTCATGTGAGATCCAGTCAATTCGCCATGCCTTGACTATTATTGGAACCAAGCAGCTTTACCGCTGGTTGACACTGCTCATGGTGACGGCTGGGGAGAATTCCGCAGCTCCTGCCCTCATGAAAACCTCGATTACCCGTGGGCGTCTGACTGAATTATTAGGCGAGGGTTATTTTGACAAGGCCGGCCGTGACAACCTGTTCGTAGTGGGAGTGTTTTCCATGCTGGACCGCATGCTGGAAATGCCGATGGAGCAGGTTTTGGAGAAGGTGGACCTGCCTGAGGCTGTGCATGATGCCTTGTTGCATCGAACAGGGGTTTACGGACCATTTCTTGAACTCGCAGAAGCCTGCGAGAGCCAGGATGATACGCGCATGATTGCACTTGCCAACAACCTGCAGCTTGACCCGAATAAAGTGAACGATTGCCATATTGCCTCGCTCTCCTGGGTGGAGGAGTTGGGCATCTGACCATGCTATGCATCCATAGCCTGGGCTATGGATGCTGTATTACAACAGGTTGAACAGGGACAGGCTGGTGATGGCAACAAACGACTTTTGTGCTGCTTCCAGCACCGTTTGTTGCTTGGTCAGGTCAGACAGTGCCTTGGCATAGTCCAGGTCCTGGATTTCCGATAAGGACTTTGCATATTGCAGGTCACGGTCGCTACCGTCGGTATTGAGGGATTCCAGCTCTTTTAAACCTGAGCCATTGCGTGCACGTACAGTCAGTACATTATCCATGGTAGCTTGCAACGAATTGATAGCGGTATCTAGCCCATCACGCAGCGCCTGGGCTTCTGCATCATTGGTCACTGGGGTATCAAGCAGGTTGGCGATCTGGGTCAGGGTAGCAAATACATCATTGCCATTGGACTGGAAAATATTGGGAGCGGTATCGGTCACTGCCAATTGTCTGCTGCTGGATACCTGCAGCTTGCGCACTTGGTCATCGCCGTTATAAGCCACCCCGGTTACTGTTTGCGTATAAGGTGCAGTATCGGTCTTGTATCCAGAATAAAGGTAATTGCCACTACCATCCTTGGCATTGGCAAGCGCTATCAGTCCTTCCAGGTTATTGCGCAAGTCTATGGCAAGATAGCTCCGCTGGGTATTATCGTAAGAGGCATTACCGCCTTCCAGCAAGGTGGATTTCATTGCCAGCAGCATGTCGGTGACGCTGTTCAGGTTGCTTTCAACGGTATTCATGCCGTTTTCTGCAAACTGGCGGTTGCGGGCAAACTGGGTATTGATACTTTGTGAATTCTGTATGCCCAACGCCCGGGCAGAGCCTACAGGATCATCGGCTGGCGTCAGGATGCGTTTCTTGCTGGAAATCTGCTCCATCAACTTGCTTTGTTCAGCCTGTATCTGCGAAAGCCTGGTTACGCCGTTCTGATACATGGTATTGGTACTGATGCGCATGATAGACCTCGTGTTTAGCGTATGGACAACAATGTGTCGAACAGGGTACTGGCGATTTGCATGACTTTGCCTGCTGCCTGGTAAGCCTGCTGGTAACGAAGGAGGTTAACCGCTTCCTCATCCAGGTTGACGCCGGACTCGGATTGCTGCGTAGTCAATGTCTGTTTGAGTAGTTCATCTTCCGCGGCACCGGTCACCTGTAATTCACGCGTACGGTTGCCGACGAAGCTCACCAGCTGGTTGAATACATCCTGATAGGAAGCAGTGCTGTTATTCATGGTCTTGCCTGTTTGCAGGGCTGCGAGCTGCAAGGCGTTGCGGTTGTCTCCTGAAGCATTGCTGGTATTGGCGCTAATGGTGAACTGGTCGCCAGTTGCCGGTGTGCCGCTGATACTGAAGCTCAGCCCGGCGACACTGATGCTTGCACCCGCTGTATATGGCACGCTGCTACCGGCTGGATAGGTAGTCGAGCCGCTGGAAGTCGTGACAGTGATGGCTTGGCCAGCGGGAAATCCACTCAGGTTGCCGCTACTGTAATTGACGGTGAAAGGCGTGGTCAGCGGTGCGCTGGCATAGTTGCTGTCAACCTTGATGCTGCTGATGGAGCCGGAGCCGGTATTGGCAGTGTCAGCGACTCCTGCAACGGCTGGTGCACCGGCCGCTATATCTGCGATCTGTGATATGGCCATGCTGATATTATTGGCTGCATTGGCCGTTGGGCGAATAATAAACTGATCTCCAGAGTTCATGCTCCCGGAGCTGATGGAGAAGCTGACGCCGTCCATAGTCTGGGGCAGGCTGGTAAACGATTGCGTTACACCATCGCTGATACGCGTGATGGTGTAGTTGGTGCCATCGTAGCGTAAGCGGTAATCGCTGGCGGCCAGCACATTCGCATTGGTGATGCTACTTTCCACATTTGCAGTGCCAGTGTTGTAGGTACTACCGTTAACTTCAGGCGCCGGGATGTTGAAGAAATTGCCACCTGGGATACCATTTGCAGTCAACCCCTGCTGGTGCTGGGTATTGAATGATTGGGCAAGTGCAATCGCAATCTGGCCCAAGGTGTTCTGGGTCGTATCCAGCGATTGGCTGCGATATTGCAGTACGCCACCTATAGTGCCGCCCTGCAGGCTTTTTTCCGACAGGATGCTGGTAGTGCCTCCTGACTGGTATGCGACTTCTAGCCTGCTGGGATCGGTGGGGGAGGCAACAGTGGTCAAAGAATATGACTTCATCCCGGAAACCAGCGGAATGCCGTTGCCGATGAATACATTGTATTTATTGCCATCCTGTACCACTACAGTGGCCTTGATTTCCTTATTGAGCTGCAATACCAGCTGGTCACGCTGATCAAGCAAATCATTGGGAGGCTGGCCGGTACTGCTTGTGGCTGCATCAATGGCCTCATTAAGGCGCGCAATTTCCTTGGCATAGGTATTTACCGAGGCCACGCTGGTGGTGAGTTGTGCATTGACGTTGCTCTGCATTTCCTGCAGACGTTCTCCCAAGCTTTGGAAGCGGCTGACCAATGCTTCACCTGAAGAAATGACCGCTTGGCGTGCAGCAGGATCATTGGCGGCCGTGGAAAGATCATTGATGGAGTTGAAGAAGTCCTGTATCGCAGGTGAAAGCCCCGCGCTGGAGTCTGCCAGCATGCTGTTAATCTGGTTGATATTGCTGAGCTGCGCATTGATTGCGCTGCTGATTGACTGGCTATTGTTGAGTTGCTTGGTCAGCAATTCATTATAAACACGCTTGACCGTATCGACTTGTGTCCCCTGGCCGATAAAGCCGAAGCCCCAGTTCTGTGCTTGTGCAGTGGACTGCACAATTACCTGGCGCGAGTAGCCATCAGTGGATGCATTGGCGATATTGTGACCAGTGACATTGATGCCGACCTGGGCCGCATTCAATGCCGTTTTGCCGATGTTGAATATACTGGACATGATGGTTATCGATCAGTTTACCTAAGTGTCAATTACTAGAATGAACGGCATAAAATCTGGAAACTTTATCCAGGGATGCTGCAACAGCGGCAATAGTCCTGGTAATTCAGTGATCTATACTGTCCGGTTCACGTTTTCTATTACGCGCTGTAGTTTGCTGGCATACTTTGGATCAGTGGCATAACCAGCATCCTGCATGGCCTGGGCATATCCTGCTGCACTATCCGTATTGGCCAGCACTTTCTGATAGCGCGGATTGTTCTGCATCATGCTGGCAAAATCGCGGAAAGAATCTGCATAAGAGTCATAAGCACGGAACTTCTCTATCCGTTTTTGCGGCATGCCATTAATGTATTCCGTAGTAACGGCTTCTACCGTCTTGCCCTTCCAGCTCGCCCCCGCCTTGATGCCGAACAGGTTATTGCTGGCAGTGCCATCAGTACCTACGATCTGTCGTTTGCCCCAGCCGCTTTCCAGCGCGGCCTGTCCAAGCATGAGGTTTGCAGGAATGCCGCTGTCATTGCTGGCTGCTTCTGCATGTTGCGTCATCTGCTGCATGAATTCCTGTGCGCTGCGGGGAATGCTGGCATGGCTAGTATAGGCTGCTGTCTGTGCGCTGCGGGAAGTAGCGGAAAAGTTGCTGGGTGCAGAAGGGGAGAACGAGTTATTGCTTTCATCCTCCAAGTTTCCTGTGCCATCACTGATCCCGCCTTGTAACTGGCGTGCCAACATATCGGCCAGCCCAATGCCACGGTTGGCGATTTTCTGACTCAGTTGCTGATCCAGCATGGTGGTGAATGTGCGGCTTTGTTCACTGTCAAACATGCTTTCCTTGGGAGTGGCATCGCGCATGCTCTTAAGCATCATATTGACAAACAGGGCTTCAAACTGCGTGGCTGCTGCCTTGATGGATTCCGGGCTATTTTGATGCGCAGCCTGTTTTAATGTATTCAGGCTGTTGGCATCGGCGGCAATCTTGCTGCCGTAGTCGGGGGTGAAGTTGGGAATGGCCATCACATTGCCCTAGATGATTTCCAGTTCTGCGCGTAATGAGCCAGCGGCCTTCATTGCTTGCAGAATGGCTAGCAGATCCTGGGGTGTGGCACCTATGGCGTTTAATGCCTTGACCACATCGGATAAGGAAGTGCCTTTATCCAGCTTGATCACTTGACCTGGTTCCCTGTTGATTTCAACTTGAGACACTTGGGTCGCTACAGTCTGCCCGCCAGAGAATGGGCCGGGCTGGCTGATGGCTGGGGCCGTATTGATGACAACGGATAAGTTGCCATGGGAAATAGCGCAGTCATCCAGTGTGACGGCCTGGTTCATGACGACAGAACCTGTGCGCGCATTCAGAATGACTTTTGCCATGCCTTGTGCAGGCTTGATATCCAAATTTTCCAGATTACCCAGAAATGCCACACGGCTGGTATTGGTAGGGGGCTGAACCTGGATTACACGACCATCCAGTGCGGTAGCCGTACCAAGCCCGAAGCGCTGGTTAATCGCATCCACTACCATGCTGGCTGTGGAAAAGTCCGCTTCCCGGAGTTCCAGGTTGATGGTGCTGCCTTCGGTGAGCTGGCTGGGCACGGCGCGTTCAACTGTCGCTCCGGCGGAAATGCGGCCTGCGCTAAGATGGTTGATCTGCCTACTGGTGCCGCTGGCACCCGCGCCTGCGCCGCCCACCAGCAGATTGCCCTGGGCCATGGCATAGACCTGGTTATCCGCACCTTTGAGTGGGGTCATCAATAGCGTACCGCCGCGCAGGCTCTTGGCATTCCCCATGGATGAGACAGTCACATCCATGTTCTGCCCTGGTTGCGCAAAGGGGGGCAGGCTTCCTGTCACCATGACAGCTGCTACATTACGCAGCTGCAAATTGGTTCCCACAGGCAGGTTGATGCCCATTTGCTGCATCATGCTGATAATGCTTTGTACGGTAAATGGCGTCTGTGTTGTCTGGTCGCCTGTACCATCCAGGCCAACTACCAGCCCGTAACCGATCAACTGGTTGGTACGTACGCCTTGTATGGTGGTAAGGTCCTTGAGACGCTCCGCTGCAGTTGGGGTTGCCAGTATCAGGCTGCCCAATGCTATAAAGGCTAGGATATGTTTTTTCATGATCATGCTCATAATGGTGCAATGCTCAAGAAGAAGCGGGTGAGAATAGACATTACCTGTGATGCATCGATATTGCTGTTGGTGCGGTACTCTATCCTGGCATCGGCTACCCGGCTTGATGCAATGCTGTTGCCGGCAGCTACATACATGGGATCCACCACCCCGGAGAAGCGTACGAATTCAGTACCACGGTCAAAGGCCACCTGTTTTTCACCGCTGACAGCCAAGTGACCGTTCGGCAATACTTCCGTCACGGTGGCGCTGATAGTGCCAGTAAAGACATTACGCGAATTTGATGCGGCTGCATCATCATAGGAGTTATCGGAACTTGCACTGGCGCTCAGTCTTGGGAATGTCCGTCCCAGGAAGCTGGCAACACCGGCATTAACCTCACCTGACTTGCTGGCAGAGTTGGTACCTGACTTGGTGGCAGAGGTGTTCTCCGTAATGTTGATGACAATGGTATCTCCTACTAGGCGCGCACGCTTGTCTTCAAGCAGCGGGCGGTAGGTCGCCGGACTGTAAATGCCACCGCTGTTGTAAGCGACAGCACTGGGCTGGAGTGGGCGCGCTGTGCTTGGGCCGTTGGTAATGGTTTTAGGCGTGACAGCGCAACCACTAGCCAACAGCAACAGGCTGGCAGTTAATAAATATCGAGCACATTTTGTATGCAGATTGTGGCGTGATCGCATGGTGGTTCCTTTGCGGCCAGATAACTCATTCATGATGAATTGTTGTTACCTAAAGTTGTGAAAGCCGTTGCAACATCTGGTCTGAGGTAGAAATTGCCTTGCTGTTGATTTCATAAGCACGCTGTGTCTGGATCATGTTCACCAGCTCTTCCACAACATTGACATTGGAAGTTTCCACATATTGCTGGACCAGCATGCCAGCGCCGTTACTGCCCGGCTCGTTAATGTTGGCGGTGCCGGAAGCAGCTGTTTCAACATAAAGGTTTTCACCGCGTGATTGCAGGCCAGCCGGATTGATAAAAGTGGCAAGCTGGAAGCTGCCGATTTGTACCGCATTGGGGCTGTCCGGCAATACGACGGAAACAGTGCCGTCACGTGCAATGGTGAGGCTCTGCGCATTTGGGGGAATCACGATTGCAGGCTGTATGGTAAAGCCGCTGGCGGTAACCAGCTGGCCCTGGTTATCCATCTGGAAAGCACCGTCCCGGGTATACGCTGTAGTGCCATCTGGCAACAATACCTGGAAGAAACCGTCGCCACTGATCGCAACATCCTTTGAATTGCCTGTTTGCTGCAGGTTGCCCTGGGTGTGGATACGCTCCGTGGCAACGGGGCGCACGCCAGTGCCGAGCTGCAAGCCGGATGGAAGTTGTGTTTGCTGTGAGGATTGAGCGCCTGGCTGTCGGATGTTCTGGTAGAGCAGGTCTTCAAATACGGCGCGGGTTTTCTTGAACCCGTTGGTGCTGACATTGGCCAGATTGTTGGCAATCACATCCATCTGTGTTTGCTGGGCTTCCAGTCCGGTTTTGGCAATCCATAGCGAACGTATCATGATCTGCTCCTTGTTTCTGTTTCTGGCAACCGTGATTGCCGGAATAATCGAATTTAATACTTATGCTATAACACCAAGCCTTAACTCAAACTGAGGATTTGACCGGCTTTAGTGGCGTTATTCTCCGCGTTCTGCAATAGCTTGGTTTGCAGGTCGAACTGCCTGGCAAGGGTAATCATATTGACCATTTCCTCGACCACGTTGACATTGCTGCTTTCCAGTGCGCCGCTTGCAACGGTGACATTGGCATCTGCCTCAAGGGGCGTACGGTTTTTCATCTCAAACAGGCCGTCGCTGCCGCGTACCAGGTCGCTATCATTCGGATTGACCAGTTTGAGCCGGCCGATCAGATTGGTAATAATGGGTATGACATTGGTTGATACGGCAGATACGGTGCCATCATTGGCAATTGCTATCTTGGATTCCGGCGGAATGGTGATCGGACCGTCATCGCCCACCACCGTCAGGCCTTCCTGCGTTTGCAGCACACCGTTTTCATTGAGCTTGAAATTGCCATTGCGTGTATAGGCTTCGGTGCCGTCCGTGCGTTGTACGGCAAACCAACCGCGATCACGAATGGCCACATCAAGTTCGCGTCCAGTCGTTTGGATGACGCCACTGTTGAAATTCGCCCCAACGGTAGAGTCCACTACAAATGTCCGCGTTGGCAGGCCGTCACTTATCACGGGAACCGCACGGAAGCTGTCTATCTGCGAGCGGAATCCGGTTGTTGTGGAGTTGGCCAGGTTATTCGACGTAGTCGCCTGTTGCTCCATGATGTGCTTCATTCCGGTCATCGTCGTATAGATCAAGCGGTCCATAGCGGCTCCTTATGCATGTAGCGGTGATTCAATCAGCGATTAGCGCAGGTTGACCAGGGTCTGCATGATCTGGTCCTCTGTCTTGATCGTCTGGGCATTGGCCTGGTAAACACGTTGCGCAGTAATCATGTTGACCAGTTCTGCCGTCAAGTCTACGTTGGACTCTTCAAGCCGGTAGGATTGCAATACCCCCAGGCCACCGGAGTTTGCCACCCCTACAATAGGAGGGCCGGACTCTGAAGTTTCTGCCCAGAGATTATCGCCCAGCGGTTGCAGCCCGTTCAGGTTGCGGAAATTGGCGAGGGCTACTTGTCCCAGGACAGCGCTTTTACCATTCGAGTAACGACCCAGAATGGAGCCGTCATCCCCCACACTGAAGCTGGAAAGGCGCCCAGCGGCATAGCCATCCTGCCCCAGGTCGCTTTCATTGAATGAATTGGCAAATTGTGTGCTGCCTGCAAGATTCAATGAGATTGACAGTGGTGAGGTTCCACCAGTGGTTACGGGAATACTCAATGGAGTTGTGGTGATCGTCGGATTAACACCTGAACCGGTGAAGGACATCGTGCCTACGGCTGTTGGAGGTGAGCCCGGAGGCACTTGCGCACCATCAGCACTCGCCATGATGCTCCATTCGTTGGCGGCAGTCTTGATGTAATACAACTGTACATTGTGCGCATTGCCTTGGGAGTCGTACACTTCAATCGGTGTGGAGTGGCTGTAGGTAGTAGGGTCATTCAGGTTGAAATCAGCAGGATCCATGATGTCTGCACGAGAATCCAGGTTCAGCGGGCCGGTAATGGATGTTGATGCCCTAGGAGCCAGATCCGACGCATCAATCTGCAATTCAGTCAGGGCACCGGTCTGTACCACGCCATTAACGACTGCATAACCTGTCAGCCTTTGTCCTGAGGCATTCTGGATATAGCCTTCCTTGCTCAGTTGGAACTGACCATTGCGTGAATAACTGATGGTGCCGTTATCGCTCATGCGGAAAAACCCGTTGCCATTGATGGCCACGTCCAGCGGGTTTGTCGAATTGGAAATATTACCCTGGGTAAACTGCTGGGTGACGGCAGCAATCTTGGTGCCAATACCAATCTTGGATGCATTGCCGCCACCCAGCGAATTAGCGTAAACATCCGCAAACTCCGCGCGTGATTGCTTGAAGCCGACCGTGCTGGCATTGGCAACGTTATTACCAATTACTTCGATGGTCTTGGATGCGGCATTGAGGCCGCTTAAACCTTGTTGGAAAGCCATATTGTTCTCCTGGTGAAATTACATGCTGCCATAGTGCTGCAATCAGAAAATCTGCTTTATCTTGTCCGTGGTGATTGCTGCCAAATTGCTCAGGTTGAGTTTGATGCCATCCGTACCTGAAGACACACTCATAACCTGCTCATAACTTAATGTAGTCGATGCTACCGTGCTGTTGCCAGTCGTAGCAGTTGCCTCGATGGTATAACGACCATTTGCGAGCTTGGTTCCATCCTCACTGTAGCCATTCCAGCTGAGCTGGGAAATGCCGGCAGCCTGGTTGGTCAGGTTGATCGTCTTGACCACATTGCCGCTGGCATCCTTGATGTTGACCTTGAGGTTGTCCGCGCCAACTGGCAGCTCAACACCAAAATAGGCTTCCGACTCCCCCTCTGTCTCGCTGGCCGCAAGATAAGTGCTGCTGCCTTCCACCAGTACGGCACGGCCAATCAGGCTTGATGCCTGCAGTGCCTGGGTGGATTGCATGCTGCTGATGAAAGCCGAGAGTGTGCTGTTCATCTTTTCAATCCCGGTCACGGTGGAGAGTTGAGCCATCTGGCTGGTCACTTCAGCATTGTCCATGGGATTGAGCGGATCCTGATTTTTCATCTGGGTAATCAGCAGTTTCATGAAACGATCCTGTGTTTCAGAAATGCTGCTACTCGACGATGATGAGCTTGTCGGATTCATTGTATTCAGCAGATTGTCAGAAATTCCAGAAGTACTTGCCATGATCTTGTCTCGCTTTCAGGGTTATTGACCTATGGTCAGGGTCTTCAGCAGCATGCTCTTGGCCGCATTCATGGTTTCAACGTTGTTTTGATAAGAGCGCGAGGCTGAAATCATATCGACCATCTGCTCGGTCACATTGACGTTGGGCATGGCGACATAGCCGTTTTCATCAGCCATGGGGTGCTTGGGGTCATATTTCATTTGTGGCGGTGATTGGTCTTCCCTCACTTCTTTTACCCTAACTCCCTGAGCATCTGCAGAGTTGAGCGGTACTGCAGAAAATACAATCTGCTTGGCTTTATAGGGTTGCCCGTTGGCACTGGTTGCGCTGTCTGCATTGGCCAGGTTGCTGGCTACCACGTTCAGGCGCTGCCCTTGTGCGCTCATGGCTGAGCCGGAAATATTGAATACATTAAAAAGTGACATGGAAGTCTCCTTTAAGTATTGAGCCGTTAAATCTCATATTTATTGCCCCTGGACCGCAGCCAGCATTTTCTTGATCTGACCGCTGATCATGGTAATACTGGCTTCATATCGCAAGGCATTGTCTGCAAACTGGGTGCGCTCCACATCCATGTCCACGGTATTACCATCTACGCTCCCCTGAATAATTGAGCGGAACATGACGCCGCCAGGCTGGCCGTTGGAAGGCGCGTTTGCTTGAAGATGAGCAGAGTTGGTAGTGGCTGCTGACAGGCCACTATGATCAATACCAGCCAATGCCTGTTTGAAAGTATCGGCAAAGTTGATATCGCGAGCTTTATATCCTGGCGTATCCGCGTTGGCGATATTGGCCGCCAGCAGTTCCTGCCGCTGACCGCGAACGCGCAGAGCAGTTTCGTGGAAGTTGAGTGCCGCATCCAGCTTGTTCATCATGTGTACCTCCAGTTGGTAACGACAGATATGCGCGGTCGAGAAACACGGAATATTGTCGTTATTACAGATGATTGCGAGTCTAGAGTGCCTGCTACAAATTCTATTGATTGAATAAGGGGGTAAATCTAGTCCTGTTTCATGTTTTTGTATTGGATCGCCTGGGTACAATCCACCTTGAATATTTTGTCAGGGCCGCTCAATTCTGAAGGCCTTGAGATTGTACGACAGGAGGCGTGTCATGAAGTTGAAACAATATGCAGGAAAGCTAGTGGCTGCATTTTGCTCCTTGACACTATGCTCGTCCCTATTGGGCGTTACACCGGTATATGCTCAAACTGCTTCTCAAGATCTTACGCTGATCCGTCAGAAGGTCGAGGATTTTTTACTGGCCCAAAGTGCAGGATATCCAGGCAAGGTCTCGGTGTCTGCCGTTGCCATTGACAGTCGTCTCAAGCTGGCAGATTGTGCTTCCATGCAGATGTTTCTTCCTCATGGTAGCCGGGCATGGGGGAGAACCTCTGTTGGGGTAAGGTGCAATGCCCCTTCGGTCTGGACTGTATATGTGCAAGCCAATGTACAAGTGATGGCTGATTACCTGATTGCTGCTGCTCCCCTCGTTCAGGGACATATCATCACTGAACGGGATCTTGCAACCAACCGGGGCGATCTGGCTAAATTGCCTCCGGGAATCTTTACCGATAGCACCCAGGCTGTTGGCATGAGGGTAGGGCTGTCATTAAGCGCGGGCACGGTATTGCGTCAAGAAATGCTGCGTATCACTCCGGTCGTGCAACAAGGTCAAAAAGTGATTTTGAGTTCAGCTGGCAGGGGCTTCAGCATTTCAGCCGAAGGTACCGCACTCGGCAATGCGGGCGAAGGGCAGCGCGTCAAAGTCAAAGTGGCCAATGGCCAGGTGGTAAGTGGATTGGCCAGGCAGGGCGGTCAAATCGAAGTGGTATTCTAAAAGCCGGATATGCTATGAATGGATACAGTTGATTTATTGGTGGAAATCTTTAACGATTTTTACTAAAGTTAACACAAACCAAGCCGATAAGAGCAATATATCGGCATGTATCTATGCTGTGAATAAGCTTAAGGAATATCGCCATGAAAATAGATGACGCACTTCAGAAAGCAGTAGCGCTCAACAATGAAAAGGCAGAGAACAAATCCTCCGCCAAGGCTAACGAAACAAAATCTCCAGCTGCCGCTGGTGAAAGCGTGACGTTGTCACCATTGGCTTCACAATTGCAATCACTGGAAGCTGCTGTTGCCAGTGACAATGTATATGACGCTGACAAGGTGAGTGCAATTAAATCTGCCATTTCCAGCGGTCAGTTCAGAGTGGACTCTGAAAAGGTTGCTGATGGCCTCATCAACACTGTAAAAGACTTGCTGACAACACCTAGGTAATTGGTTGGCTGCAGGGGAAAGGCAATCCTGAGCATGACTTCTCAACTTGGCTTTGATGTAGAAATTAAACTGGTAGATGCCTTGTTGCTGCTATTAAAGCGAGAACAGGCAAGTTTGATCAAAGTGGATGTGGATACCATGGAAGGATTGCTGAACGAAAAGGCTCAGGTATTGCAGGACTTGAGTAGCAATACGCAGTCACGCTACAAGTCTGTGGCGGCTCTTGGTTTTGATGCTGATGAGCAGGGGCTGGCAAAATGGCTGGCTGCTCAGGATTCCGGCATCCAGGCATCATGGGGCCGATTCCATGCCTTGCTGGATCAGGCGAAAGAGCTTAATCGCCTGAATGGCATATTAATTAACAAGCATTTCAATCTTAACCAGAATGTATTGAACACTCTGGGACGTCCTTCATCCAACCAGTTCTATGGCCCCAATGGCCAATCCAGTTCTGGATCTGGTTTTTATAATACGCAGGCTTGAATGTTAGGGTAGCTTCTCGCTAACTGCATTGTTATTTAACGAGTCGACTTTCTCTTTAGTAGTCAACGGCTTATACAACACCATGATAGATACCCGGCGATTTTTCGCACGTCCTTCCTCTGTGGTGTTGTCTGCAATTGCTTGTGTATCGCTGTAACCAACCGCGCTCAATCGAGTATCCGTGATACCTTCCTTGATCATCTGCCTGACAACGCTACTTGCGCGCGTGGCAGACAGTTCCCAGTTTGAAGGGTATTGACTATTCTGGATGGGGACATTGTCAGTGTGTCCTTCCACTTGAATGTCGTAATTTGTTTGTAATAGTACCTGGGCAATATCATTGATTGGTGCAACAGCATCTTGCTTGATTTCCGAAGATCCTGGAGTGAACAGCAGGTTGTCATAGATATCAATACGCACCCCCCTGTCATTGGTTGTAATGTTGATTTTTCCACTCCGTGCAAGGGTGGCGAGAGATCTGGACAGGCGCGAGGCGATTGCGGATATTGCTTCTTGCTCGCGGCGTAGTTTGTCTTTTTGTAAACGTGCCAGTGGCAGTAAACGGATGAGCGAGGTTTGTGAGGATACCTGGTCTGCAGGACCCTTGCTGTCATTGTCTGTTGGCTGTTCGATACTCGTGCCATTGGTTGAACTGGTTCCGCTGAAAGCAGTGCCCAAGGCTGAGGTCAGTTCTTTGTATTTGCCTTCATTGACCGAGGAAATGCCATACATTACAACAAAGAAGGCAAAAAGCAGGGTGATAAAGTCTGCATAGGAAACCAGCCAGCGATCATGATTCTCTGGCTCTTCTTCAAATTTTCTTCTTCTCCCCATAGATTGATGCAGGGGTTATCTTAAGTAAGAGGCCAGTCGATCCTCGACTACCTTGGAGTTTTCGCTATGGGCAATACTGACTATGCCTTCTATCAGCATTTCTCTGCGGGTTGTTTCCACCAGGATCAATGCCTTGAGTTTGTTGCTGATCGGCAGAAAGAGAAGGTTGGCAAACCCGACGCCATAAATGGTGGCTACAAAGGCAACAGCGATCCCGCTACCCAGGCGGCTGGGATCAGACAGGTTTTCCATTACGTGGATCAGCCCCAATACCGCCCCCATGATTCCCACTGTGGGCGCATAACCGCCTGCAGACTCCCAGATTTTAATGGCATTACGCTGTGAGGCTTCGTAACGGTTGATATCAACATTGCATATATCGCGGATTTTTTCAGGAGGAGTCCCATCAATCAACAGACGTAATGCTTTTTTAATGAAAGGGTCCTGCTCTGAATACATGTAATTTTCCAGCAGTAGCACACCATCCTTACGGGCAATTTGACTCCAGATACCAATGCGGCGAGCCAGTTTTACACGATCATCCTCTGGAGGCTTTATAATCCATTTGGCAAGGCGCACGCCTTGGATAAAGTGGGATGGACGTGTTTGCAACAAGACGGCACCTATGGTGCCAAATATGACAATCATGAATGCGGCGGGCTGTATCAGTGAGCTGATTTTCCCGCCTTCAAGAGCCTGGCCAAGCAGTATTCCGCCAAGCGCCAGTGCTATACCGCCTAGGCTGCTCCAGTCCACAATTTTTCTTTCAGGTTGGCACGCAGGCGGGCAACTGCTTGAGTATGCAACTGGCATACCCGTGATTCGGAAACACTCATGATGGCACCAATTTCTTTCAGGTTCATTTCTTGCTCATAATACAGGCCCATCAGTATTTTTTCGCGCTCCGGCAAGGTCTCAATGGCATCAATCAGGGCTTCACGGAAATCGCCTGACAAGAGGATCTTGAGAGGGTCGCCAGAGTCATCGGTATTGTAGCGATCAAGGAAGTGGTCTCCGTTGTCTTGCTCGCTGAAATCTTCATAGTAAATGAGTTGGTGCCCGCTGCAGTCGCCCAGCATTTCCTGAAAGTCATCCATAGAAAGGTTGAGTTGCTTGGCAATTTCACCTTCGCTCGGAGGGCGTCCCAGCTTCTGTTCCAGCCCTTGTATTGCACTTTCAACATCCCGCATGTTCTTGCGCACACTGCGTGGCAGCCAGTCGGCGCGACGCAGTTCATCTATCATGGAACCACGGATGCGCTGGGCTGCATAAGTCTCAAATTGAGCGCCATGCGTATCTTCGTAACGGTTGGTTGCGTCGAGCAGGCCCATCATGCCTGCTTGCACCAGATCGTCAATGTCAACGCTCGCAGGCAGTTTAGCTTTAAGCTGGAAAGCTATTTTTTTTACCAAACTTGCATGCTGTTTAAGCAATTCTTCCTTGTGATTGGTTTTTCCATGCAAGGTGTACATCAGATATCCTTATTAGCTGAAAGACGCCTGTAGTAGACCGTGATTATGGTCTATTTTCCGGGCTAATGTCTTGAAAGCTGTTGAGGCTTTTGCCATGGGGAAGGCGTCGATCACTGCGCGTCCCAGTTTGGCTGCGCGACCAAGATGCTCATCATTGGGAATCAACCCTACGAACTCTAATTCTATATGCAGATAGCGCTGCGCTACTTCTGCAATGTTATGAAAGACAACTTTAGCCTGCGCTTCTGTCGCATGCGATACCAAAACACCGAACGAACGCCTGCCGACTTGATTGCAAAGCTGCTTGATAAGCCTGTAAGCCGCAGTGATTGAATCTGCATCGCGTGTCATGTGAATCAGTATCTCCCCCGTGTTCAGCATATTGAGAGGCATGGTGTCGTTGCTGTTGAGTGTTGCATCAACCAGCACGATTTCATGTTGCCTGGCCATATTGATAAACATGCGTTCCATATGCATCATGGTATTTTCCTTGCCCAATAAGCGGGCATCAGAAGCACCTGACAGTAATTTTGCAACAGAATAGCCTAGTTCGGTAGTGTTTATTATCTCATGATGCAGGTCTGGCCGCCGTGCTGCATCGATCCAGGAGGATTGTGCAGGAGAAAACTCATAGCCTTGACAAGCATTCAAGGGGGTCTGGGTCGCCTCCAATACCATTACATCACTGCCTTGTCTAAGCAGTGAGGCTGCGAGATTGGTCAACAATCTTGTTTGTTCACTGGCCTGTGCTGCCGACAAGATTGACAGTATTTTCGGGCGGGGCCCTGCCATCAGCCGCCGGAGGCCAGTGGCCTGATCGCGATGGTTAATCATGTTTCATTCCCACTAATTTAGCAGAGGCCGTATCAGCGGCCATATTGGCCATGATGAAAGGGATTTCTTCTTCTCTGAAGCTGAAATGCTCGGTTTTCTTGCGTGCAATTTTGAATGCATGATGAACCAGCAGGTTTTTATTGGCAATGTGGATATCTTCAGGGACACGCTGGCCGTTGGCTACGTAATAAAGCCTGAGCCTTTCACGAATGATGACATCCAGCACACTACCGATAGAGGCAGCCTCATCCAGCTTGGTGATGATGCAGCCTTCCAGGCCACGGCTCTTGTATGCGTCAATCACATCGGTCAGCGTTTCTCCTGTGCTGGTCGCGTTCATGCAAAGAATTTTCTTGATTGGCATGCCAGTACTGGAAAGCATGGCAATCTGCTCGGCTACCATACGGTCGCGCTGGCTGACACCGACTGTATCAATCAGGATAGTGTGCTTGCCTTTAAGTTCGTTAAGTGCGAGCTTGAGGTCAGCTTCGTCTTTTACTGCATGTACCATCACACCTAGTATTTTTCCGTAGATGCGCAGTTGTTCATGCCCGCCGATGCGATAGGAGTCTGTTGTGATCAAGGCCAGCTTTTTGGCGCCATGCTTCATGACAAAACGTGCGGCCAACTTAGCCGTAGTAGTAGTCTTGCCTACCCCGGTTGGTCCTACCAAGGCAAAAATACCGCCTTCATCGAGGATTTGCTGCTCATCGCTAATGGTATTGATATTCTTGCCAATGACATTCTGCAGCCATTTCATTCCATCTGCTTCACTGCTCTGAGCCGGGATATGCTCCGCGATTTGGCGTGACAGACCTGCACTGAAGCCGGCAGAAATCATGGAGCGTAACAAGCCGGATTTGACAGGGTCGCGTTGCTGAATATTGCCCCATGCCATCTCGGTCAGCTGCGATTCGATAATGCTGCGCATTGAGCGCATTTCCCTCATCATTGATGAGAGTTCATTGGCATGTTTTTCGTCAGTTGCCGCATGGTTAACAGGCCTTGCTTGGTTCTGTACCCGAGGTTTAGCCATCTCGATAACGGGGCTCATGCCTGCTGTTTGCGCCTGTGGAGCTACCGGTGTCTTGGCGGGATTCCTTTGCTGTTTCAGTGCCTCATGGTTCAAAGGCTCAGCAGTTTTGACTGTACGCTTGTTACGACTCAATATGGAAACCAGAGTTTCCGGACCGGAAGCTGATTCAGCAGCCAAAGTCGTGGATGGCTTGGGCTTGCTCTCGCTGCCTGCTACCAGCTTAGCCATGTCTTCTTCTCGGAAGGCGAGAATCTCGTTGCCTCCTTCTACAGCACGATTGGATAGAATGACGGCATCTGCTCCCAGTTCCTGGCGCACCATATTCAGGGCTTCACGGGAATTCTTGCCGAAATAACGTTTGATGTTCATGCTTGGCCTCCAATCAGACTGGTAACGCGTATGGTTTTCGTATCAGGTAGCTCTTCATGAGCCAGTACACGCAAGCGTGGTACAGCTCTTCTCAGGAATCTGGACAGGGCGGTGCGTAAGGCACCGGGTACGAGCAATACCGGTGCCATGCCCATCTGCTCTTGTTGTTTGGCGGCATTGGCAGTCTGTGTGGACAATGTATCGGCCAAGCCTGGTTCAATTGCGGCACCGCCTGATGCTGTGGACTGCAATGCCTGCAGCAGCAGGCGTTCAAGGTTGTGGTCCAGCGTCATGACCGGCACTTCATTGCCGCTAGGGAACAACTGCTGCACAATTGCACGTCCCAATTGGATGCGGACCAACGCAGTAAGATCATCAGTATCTTGAACCCGTGGCGCATGTTCGGATAGTGTTTCAATGATTGTCCGCATATCGCGAATGTGCACACCTTCAACCAACAGGTTCTGCAATACCTTTTGCACGACCGAAAGGCTAAGTAACTTCGGTACCAGGTCTTCCACCAGCTTTGGTGACTCTTTGCCGATATGATCCAGAAGCTGCTGTACTTCTTGCCGCCCCAATAATTCTGCTGCATGAGAGGTAATCATGTGATTCAGGTGCGTAGCAATCACAGTGCTGGTATCGACTACTGTATAGCCCATGGCTTGTGCCTGGTCACGCATATTGGCTTCAATCCAGACTGCGGGAAGGCCAAAGGCAGGATCTGTCGTGACAGTGCCCTGCAATTGACCAGTCACATTGCCTGGATCTATTGCCAGGTATTGGCCCGGATAGGACTCGCCACTTGCGAGCTCAACGCCTTTGAGTGTAATCCGGTAGCCTGCCGGTTTCAGCTCCAGGTTGTCACGGATATGGATGGCAGGAGGCAGAAAGCCGACTTCCTGTGCGAATTTTTTACGCAGGCCCTTGATCCGCTTCAATAGATCACCGCCCTGGGCCATGTCCACTAGGGGGATGAGCCGGTAGCCTACTTCCAGGCCAATGACATCTACCGGCATGACATCATCCCAGGTCGCCTCGGGGGAGTCCGATACTGGGGCTGGTGCGGACTCTTTTTCTATTGCGGGGGATTGCTGCTTCTGTTCTGCGAAATAGGCAACACCGCCCAATATCCCAGCCAGCACCAGGAATGCGAAATGTGGCATGCCTGGAATCAGGCCTAGGCCGGCAATAATGGCCGCGGTGACGTAAATAGCCTTGGGTTTTGAGAATAACTGGCCAACCAGCTGGTTGCCTATGTCCCTATCATCAGCAACACGCGAAACGACAACACCGGCAGCCACGGAAATAATCAGCGCAGGTATCTGTGCCACCAGGCCGTCACCAATGGCGAGCAGGGTGTAGTTCTTGACCGCCTCGCTAAAACTCAGGTCGTGCTGGGCAACACCAACAATCAGACCACCGATAATATTGATGATAATAACCAGAATACCGGCAACCGCGTCACCACGCACATACTTACTGGCACCATCCATGGCACCATAGAATTCCGCTTCCTGGCCGATTTCCTTGCGGCGGCTACGGGCTTCCTCTTCTCCAATGAGGCCGGCATTGAGGTCGGCATCAATTGCCATCTGCTTGCCAGGCATGGCATCCAGGGTGAATCTGGCACCTACTTCTGCGATACGACCTGCACCTTTGGTGACTACCACAAAATTGATGATAGTCAGGATGACGAAAACGACGATACCCACTGTGTAGTTACCGCCAATCAGGAAATGACCGAAGGCTTCAATAACCTTGCCGGCGGCATCCGGCCCAGTATGGCCTTCCGTCAGCACCACGCGGGTTGATGCTACGTTGAGTGACAGGCGCAACATCGTGGTGACCAGCAGGATAGTGGGAAAGGCAATAAAATCCAGCGGTTTTGCAGTTTGCAGGCCAACCAGCAATACCAGGATGGAAAGCGCAATATTGAAGCTGAACAAGGCATCCAGGGCAATGGCTGGCAACGGCAGGATCATCATTGCCAGCAGCATGACAATAATGAGCGGTGCAGCTAGCGAGCTGCCGCCAATCAGCCAGGCTGGTAGTTTGATCGCATTCATGCATTGGCTCCTTTCAGGTGTGGATCAAGGGCATCAGGTACATCCAGCGCCATTGGCATGCTTGGGTAATAGCCCCCCTCGGTTTTATAAGTACGGAGCTGAAAGATGTAAGCGAGAATTTCAGCTACTGCGGCATACAGTGCTTGTGGGATCTCATCGCCAAGGTCTGTATGGGCATAGAGTGCACGTGCCAGCTTGGGAGATTCCAGAGTCGGTACTTTATGCTCGCCGGCAATTTCACGGATTTTCAGGGCAATATCGTCAGCCCCCTTCGCGATCACTCGCGGGGCACCCATGAAGCCATCGTCATACTTGATTGCTACTGCATAGTGGGTAGGGTTGGTAATCACAACATCTGCTTTTGGAATTTCCGCCATCATGCGGCGGCGCGCCATTTCCCGCTGTTGTTGGCGAATGCGGGCCTTGATCTCTGGATTACCTTCGCTTTCCTTGGATTCCTGCTTGACCTCATCCTTGGTCATTTTGAGTTTATTGTTGTAATTCCATAGCTGATAGGGGACATCAATAGCCGCAATCAATACCAGAGCCGACACAATAAACAAAAAACCTTTGATCAGGATGCCATCAACCTGCGCAATGCCGCTCGCCAATGGCTGGGTGGATAGTGACAGGATCATATCCATGTCATGTGCCATGACCATATAGGAGACAGATCCCACCAGCGTGGCCTTGAGGACTGCCTTGACCAGTTCGACCAAGGAGTTTTTGGAAAAAAGATTGGAAATGCCGTTGATGGGATTGAGCTTGCTGAATTTTGGCATGAATGCCTTGCTGCTCACATTCCAGCCACCAATCAAAGCAGGGGAACCAATAATGACGATTAACAAGATCAGGGCGAGGGGCGAAAAAGCAATCAGCAGATCCAGAATGCTGGCGCTGATTTTGCTGATTAATAGGTTGAAGTCGAAGGCTGCTTCCCGGCTGATACGCAAATTGGAGTTCATATTGCCAAGCATTGCCTGGTTAAGACGTCCTCCCAGCATGTATATGCCTATGCCGCCAGTTAACAGGACAGTGCAGGTCGCCAGTTCGCGAGAACGAGGAACGTCGCCGTCTTCGCGCGCTTTTTCTATGCGTCGAGCCGTCGGCTGTTCAGTTTTTTCGAGATCGCTATCCTGCGCCATGTCATTGGTTCCTGTGCTGCAGCATGCCGGTCTAAATCATGCTGCTTTGATCAATGGCTGCATTATTGGATACGGGGTAGGCAATGAAATCGAAGAATAGAAGGGATAAAACCACGCAGTCTTTTTTGAAATAGTTAAAAAATTTTAAAAAAATGCCTAAAGTTTTCTTGAATAGGGTCGTTAGTGGTATTAAGTAGAAAATACTTATATTTATTTTATTAAATTAATCAATAGGTTATAAAATAATTTAAATTTTTCTACAAATTACCCTAAAGAATATTTAAGCGCTGCCGTTAAGTGCTTATGAATCTGAAAGAACAACTAAGGACAAATTAATTCCAGAATTTTTAACATAAGTTAACAGCTGGTTTGTTTGGTTTAACCCCCTGAAAGTCTTGTCTACCAAGGCCGATACAGTGTTTGTAAGACAAACACTGTATCGGCTGCGCCTGTTCGTCTTACGATAAAAACCGACGAACGCCAGTTTTTTCATTAGCCCATAACGCTCAAAGTACGCCTCACCTGCACTGCACATTTTGCAGCGCTAAATTCTCGGTAAGGGGACTGAAATGAACGAACAAGAAATCATGGCTGAAATTAAAGATGCCAATCTGAGCTACCTCATGCTTGCTCAACAAATGATTCGTGCTGACAAGGCCATGGCAATTTTTCGTTTAGGCTTGAGTGCTGACATCGCTGACCTGCTCGAAAGTCTCAGCAATGCTCAATTATTGAAGCTGAGTAGCTTCAACATGATGCTGACCCGTTTCCGATTTGATGACAGTGCCATCCTTGGCATGCTGACAAGCTATACCAAGGACCGTATGCAGGCCCAGGCTCATGCAGCTATTTTGATGGCTGGTCAAGGTGTGGAAGAAATAGCATAACCAGACTCAATCTGGCACACCAATATATATCCGGGGGGATAAAATGAGCAAAAGCGTTATCAATGAGTCTGAACAAATTCAGTTAGCGATTCAAATGATTAATCTAGGGGCCAGGTTGCAATTACTGGAGTCCCAGACAACTCTGTCGCGCGAACGCTTGATCAAGCTATACAAGGAAATCAAGGGGATGTCCCCGCCCAAAGGGATGCTGCCGTTTTCCACTGATTGGTTTCTAACATGGCAGCCTAATATTCATTCCTCGATTTTCGTGAATATCTATTATTTTCTGATTGACCATGCTGGCATTGAAGGCATTGTCGCTATCATGAAGGCTTACAAACTTTATCTGCAGCAAGTGGGTGGCGAGCCTAATGACGATGCTGTGCTTTCACTGACCCGAGCCTGGACGCTGGTGAGATTTCTGGACAGCAAAATGCTGAAAACTCAGAGGTGTAGTTGCTGTGGTGGTAATTTCATTGTCAACGCATATGACTTGCACGAGCACTACCAATGTAATTTATGTCATGTGCCATCGCGTGCAGGAAAAACTAAAAAGTCTAGAGAGCAAGCTCTGCAGGCTGCAGCGCTTATTGCCTGATATATTAAGTATGGTACCGTGATGGGATGATCATTTCTCCATCAAGTTACCATGCAGCATGAGCAAGGCCCTATTTCCGAGTTAAGTGGTGCCAGGAAGCGGATTCCCCCCGCTATCCTGGCTTTTTTTATTCAACTGGGCGCGCTTGGCCTCACGTGGCTCATTGTACAGGTGAGCTTGGTGTTGTTTGAGTGGCGATGGCTTGGCTGGGTATTGTTTTTGTTGCAGGCCGTGCTTGCTTCCCTGCTGGCTATCGTATTTCGAATGCCAGTGTGGTGGCGCCTTATCCATTTCATTTTTCCAGTAGCGATTTTCCTGATGCTGCAATGGGATGTGCCCGCCTGGGTTTATCTTTCAGCTTTTATCTTTACCCTCACTTTATTCTGGAGCGCTTTCAAGACCCAGGTTCCGTTTTACCCTTCGTTGCCTGCGACCTGGTATCAGGTCAAGCAGTTGATTCCAGAGGACAAACCGGTCAGTGTGTTGGACATAGGCAGTGGGCTTGGTGGACTGGTCATATATCTGGCACGTGAAAGACCCAATGCCATATGCGCTGGAATTGAGGTGGCTCCTTTGCCATGGCTGGTTAGCGCCCTGTTGTCGGCTGTAAAAAAATCTTCTGCAAGATTCAAGTATGGCAATTATCAAGCCGTTAATCTTTCTGAGTACGACATAGTATTTGCGTATCTCTCTCCAGCTGTCATGCCAGATTTGTGGCAAAAGGCAGTCAAGGAAATGCGGTCGGGTAGTTTGCTTATCAGTTACGAGTTTGAAATCCCGGGAGTAGCTCCCAAATGGCAGATTCAGGATAGGTCGGACTCACCATGCATTTTCGTGTGGGAGTTTTAACTGGCGTGGTATATACGTCATTGGTTGTAGTGTTCAAGTTTATGATGTTGAAGGTGACGGAAATCCATGAGTCTGGTTTCTTCATCTTTGGATATGGACTTGGTTGCTATTCTGAGGCTAATTTTAAAGTGGACGATCTTAAGTCTGCACGGAGCTCGCACTCATGCTGGTAATTATTGGGTATTTGGTGGTTTTGGGGAGTGTGTTCGGTGGCTTTGCAATGGCTGGAGGCCATCTTGCTGCGTTATTTCAGCCGATTGAATTGCTGATGATCGGCGGGGCTGCAACTGGGGCATTTCTTGTAGGGAATGATGCCAAGGCGATCAAGGCTACTCTCAAGGCATTACCCACAGTATTCAAGGGGTCCAAATATACTAAAGCTAGGTATATGGATCTACTGGCACTATTGTTTGAAATTCTCACCAAGATCCGCCGTGATGGCATGATGTCAATTGAGAACGACATAGAAAATCCCGAGAGTAGTGCAATTTTCTCCAAATATCCCGATTTGCTGTCTGATCATCATTTGGTAGATTTTGTTTCAGATTATCTGCGCTTAATGTCATCCGGCAATATGGATGCTTTCCAGATCGAAAATCTCATGGATAACGAGATTGAAACCCACCACCATGAAAGTATGGTGCCTTCCCATTGTATTGCCCGGCTTGGTGATGGTATGCCTGCCTTTGGCATTGTCGCAGCGGTGATGGGCGTAGTGCATACCATGGAGTCTGTGAGCTTGCCACCTAATGAGTTGGGCATGTTGATAGCACATGCGCTGGTGGGTACTTTCCTTGGTATTTTGCTCGCTTATGGTTTTGTTGGTCCTCTGGCCAGTTTGCTGGAACGGAAAGCAGATGAGTCTGCCAAATTGTTCCAGTGTGCCAAGGTAACATTTCTTGCGAGCTTGAACAGTTATGCTCCAGCGATTGCTGTTGAATTTGGCCGAAAAGTACTTTATTCCACAGAGAGGCCTGAGTTCGCTGAACTGGAAGCCCATGTCAAACAGGCCAGGGCCCGCTAAGCTTTCAGGGTGTCGGAGAAGAATATGGCTCAGGAAAACGTCAGGATTATCGTTAAGCGTATTAAAAAGCATCATGGCGGTCGTCATGGCGGCGCTTGGAAAATTGCCTATGCTGACTTTGTGACTGCAATGATGGCGTTTTTCCTGTTGATGTGGCTGCTCGGATCTACTACCAAGGCAGACTTGCAAGGCATTTCCGAATATTTTAAAACTCCTTTGAAAGTAGCAATGCAAGGTGGTTCTGGTGCGGGCGCCAGCGATAGCGTGCTCAAGGGCGGCGGTAACGATATGACCAAAAAGCAAGGTCAGATCAGAAAAGCGCAAGACATCGAAGGCAGGAAAAAACCGGATCTCCAATCTGCAAAGGAAGCTGTCGCAAAAGATGAGCAGCAAAAGCTGAAAGAGTTAAAGAAGCGGATAGAAGATGCGATAGAGGCCAGCAAGACTTTGCAGCAATTCAAGAAGCAATTATTGCTGGATATTACGACGGAAGGTTTGCGTATCCAGATTGTTGATGAGCAGAACCGTCCAATGTTTGCCTCATCCAAAGCCGAGTTGCAGCCATATGCCAGACAGCTGCTGCATGAGATTGGGCAGTTGTTGAATGATGTACCGAACAAAATCAGCCTTTCCGGCCATACCGATGTAGCCCCCTATCCTAGTGGCGACCGTTATTACAGTAACTGGGAATTATCTTCTGACCGTGCGAATGCATCCAGGCGCGAACTGGTGGCCGGGGGGCTCAAGGAAGAAAAGCTGCTGCGTGTGGTGGGGCTGTCATCAGCCGTGTTGTTTGACAAGACTAATGGGCTGAATCCGATTAATCGCCGCATCAGTATTATCATTATGAACAAGAAAACAGAAGAAGAAACTATCAGCGACAATAGTTCATCAGTTGATATTGATTCGGCGGAAGATATTTCCGGCGCGACTGAAGGCATAAACAAGCCATGAACTTGATTAAGTGGTGTTTTTCTCTTGTATTTAGCAGATTGAATTGAGCAGAGACAGGATAGCTTATATGACAATTCAGACTATACCGATGGAAGAACTAAAAACACTTCTGGTTAGCCTTGGTGCTTGGGGTGAGGAGCATCTGGAGCATGTGGAGACCGATATTGAGCGCACAAATGTGTTATTGCGTGAGGCAATTAGCATGTTGGTGCAGGGATTCATGGAAATTAACCGTGCTGCCCAGGCCCAGCAAAATCTCTTAATCAGTTTGAGTGCGCGTGATCAGTTATCTCAGAAGCAGATCGCAGAAGTTGCTATGCATAGCAGGCAGATCGAGAGTGAGGTCAACAAAGTGGTAACTGGCTTGCAGTTTGAAGATATGACCAACCAGCTACTGACTCGTGCCTTGCGGCGGGTAGGTGGCCTGAAGGTACTGTTGCTTGCACTGGCTAATCAACATGAAACCTTGGCGCATGCGCATGGAGCTGACGATCTTGCTGCCATATTGCAGAAGATGAGTGAATCGATAGATGAGAGAAGGGCTTCCATGCATAAGGATTTGCAGTCTTCAGTGAATCAGCAACATATGGGCGCGGGTGAAATCGAGCTGTTTTAGTTTCTTTAACAATGGTAATCAGTTTCAGGCCAGAGAGTCTGAAAACGCAAAGCGGGGAAAGAATATATGGCAAAGACAATACTGACTGTGGATGATTCTGGATCATTGAGACAGATGGTTGCATTTAGTCTCAACGCCGCCGGATATCAGGTGATAGAGGCCGTGGATGGCGAAGATGGACTGAATAAGGCTAAGGCCACTTTGGTTGATTTGGTGCTCACAGATCAGAATATGCCGAATATGGATGGCCTGACGCTGATTAAATCACTGCGTAGTCTCAGCAATTACCAGAAAGTGCCGATATTAATGTTAACCACTGAGTCCAGCGATGAAGTAAAGGCTCTTGGAAAAGCAGCAGGTGCGACAGGATGGTTGGTCAAGCCATTTGACCCCAAACGCCTGCTGGATATTGTGCAACGGGTGATCGGCTAGCTTTCCCCCGGCGAAGAATAATTAATCCAGGCCATATGTTACAAGGTTGGACTTGGCAAGTGAGAGTTAATGTGGAGCAAGACCATGACAATTGATATGAGTCAGTTTTATCAGGTGTTTTTTGATGAGTCAGATGAATTGCTGGCAGAAGCAGAGCGGTTGCTTCTGGAGTTGGATATTGAAAATCCCGCATCTGAAGACCTGAACGCGATCTTCCGTGCTGCCCATTCAATTAAGGGTGGGGCTGCGACATTCGGCATGAATGACATGACCGAAATTACGCATGTGCTGGAGAATCTGCTGGACCGTATCCGTAAAAATGAAATGGCATTGACAGCTGAGCATGTCGATGTGTTTCTTGCTGCCAAGGATATTCTCAAAATGCAGCTGGATGGCCATCGACACGGTGCAGCTGTAGATCTTGACGCTGTCAGCGATATCAAAATGACATTGCAAAACCTTGCGCAGCAGGGAGGTGGACAGGCGCATCTCCCACCAGTGTCGCAACCTGTGAGTGAGGTTGTTCAGCCGGTGGCAGTTGAAAAACAGCCATCCGCACATCCTGCGGGTAAAGGCTATCTCATCCAGTTGCCTGAGTTGCCTGAGAAAGATGTGGTTGCATTGACTGCAGAGCTGGAATTGCTAGGAATCGTAGAAAAAAAGCCATTGAAAGATGGCAAACATATTTTGTCGCTGGTAACTGATGAAAGCCTGGATAATATTGTTGCCATTTGTTCCTTTGTTCTGGATCCAGACGATTTGATTATCACTGAGCAGGCAGCGGGGCCAGTAGCAGCTGGGGCTAGCGCTGTAGAGGCTTCTTCAACGGCAATGGACTCTGGGAAAAGCTTTCTGCTGGAAATTTCCGATCTTTCGGACAAGGATATGCAAACCCTGGTTTCTGAGCTGGAGTTGCTGGGAAAAGTCCAGCAGCAGCCTGTATCTGGAAACAAACAATCATTGCTGCTGGCAACCGAGGACAGCAAGGAAAACATTCTTGCAGTCAGTTCATTTGTGGTCGATGTAGACAAATTGACCGTTACCCAGCAAGTCCATGCTGTTGCAGCTGCATCGCCCGTATCTGTTTCGACATTCGATGAAGGAGATTTTGGCCTGTTTGACAGCATACCCGCCCCCGTTGCCACTCCGCAGATATCGCAGCATGAGACCAAGGCAGTGGAGGACAACAATGCGGCAGTACCTGTAGAAAATAAACGCGTTGCGCCACGCCGCGAGGCTGACAAGGCGGTTGCCAGTCAGGAAACAACCTCTATTCGTGTCGGGATTGAAAAGGTAGACCAATTGATCAATTTGGTAGGCGAATTGGTCATTACCCAAGCCATGATCGAGCAACGTACAAGCACGCTGGACCCGATGTTGCATGAACGGTTATTGAACAGCGTTGGCCAGTTGACACGCAATACACGTGATCTGCAGGAAGCTGTCATGTCTATCCGCATGATGCCGATGGATTATGTATTTTCACGCTTTCCCAGAATGGTGCGGGACTTGGCTGGCAAATTGGGTAAAAAGGTTGAGTTTGTTACCAATGGTGCTGCTACTGAGTTAGATAAAGGACTGATTGAGCGGATTGTCGATCCATTGACCCACCTGGTGCGCAACAGTGTTGATCATGGAATTGAATCCCCCGAGATCCGTAGTGCCGCAGGTAAAAATCCGGTTGGTCGTTTGTCATTATCCGCAGGCCATCAGGGCGGCAATATCATTATTGAAGTCAGTGATGATGGCGCAGGATTGAATCGAGAACGAATTCTGAATAAAGCCAAATCTTCAGGCCTGAATGTATCTGACAACATGCCAGATGCTGACGTCTGGCAACTCATCTTTGCCCCTGGATTCTCCACAGCTGAAAAAGTGACAGATGTTTCCGGAAGAGGTGTCGGGATGGATGTGGTGAAACGAAATATCACCGCCATGGGAGGAGTGGTCGATATCCGCTCTGCTTTTGGCTACGGTACGACAATTTCGATTTCCTTGCCGCTGACGCTTGCGATACTGGATGGTATGTCCGTACGGGTTGGTGATGAAGTCTATATCTTGCCTTTGAGCTTTGTCATGGAATCCCTACAGCCAGCGGCTGACGACGTAAAGGATGTGACCGGGCAAGGCCGGCTTGTGAAAGTGCGTGAAGATTATTTGCCCCTGATTCCGCTTTATCAGATGTTCAATATTGAGCCGCTGTATCGCGAGCCCGAAAAAGGCATCCTGGTCGTATTGCAAGTGGATGGTAAAAAAGCAGCGTTGTTTGTCGATGAACTCGTCGGACAGCAGCAGGTAGTAGTTAAAAACCTTGAATCAAATTACCGCAAAGTTGCAGGTATCTCAGGCGCCACCATTCTGGGTGATGGTGGGGTTTCATTGATTCTGGATGTGGCCAATTTACTGCGTTCCAGCAGGCAGTTGATCACTGAGCCATCAATTCATTAAGAGGTGTTGTCATGTTAGAGCCAGTTAGTAATCGATCAGAAAGCCAATCACAACAGTCTTCGCAAGGAGGAGCTCAGTTGGAGGGCAGTGAGTTTCTGGCATTTACCTTGGGGAATGAAGAGTACGGCATTGATATTCTCAAGGTACAGGAAATCCGCGGCTATGAGAGTGTGACGAGGATTGTAAATGCGCCGGAGTTCATCAAGGGCGTGATCAATTTGCGCGGCATTATTGTGCCTATCGTGGATATGCGGATCCGCTTTAACCTCGGCACACCCACCTACGATCAATTCACGGTAGTGATCATCCTCAATATTAACAGCCGGGTGACTGGTATCGTCGTGGATAGTGTGTCGGATGTCACGACATTGAGCGCCGATCAAATCAAGGCAGCACCTGAAATGGGGTCGGTATTGAGTACTGATTATCTGATCGGGCTAGGCACACTTGATGACCGCATGCTGATCCTGATCGATATAGATAAATTAATGACAAGCTCCGAAATGGGATTGCTTGATGCGATAACAGTGAACGGTTAAGCATCGACTGAAGTAAATTTAGAAGGGCGGAGAGAGATAATGAAACTACTAAATCCATTGATGAATTACATGTACGGTCAAAAAATCACCAAGCGTTTGGTGATTGGTTTTGGCACCCTCCTTTTGCTGTTGGCCGTCATTGTAGTATTGAGTTTTACTTTGATGACATCGATGTCATCAAAAACGGACACCATCGTGCAAGATTCTGCCATCAAGCAGCAAGTGCTTAATGATTGGAATCTTTATACCAACATGAACACGATCAATACACTGGCATACCTGAAGAACAGAAGCAAAGATAAAGAACAGTATTTCCTGGACAAGATGGCTGAGAACTCGAAGGAAATTGATAAATACCAAGCTCAGGTCACAGAACTTATGACAGGTGCTGAATATCAAGTGTTTCTTGACAATATTCAGAAAGCCCGTGCCGATTATCGTACCACCCGCGAGGATACATTCAAAATCAGGCAGGCACTCAATATTCGGGTCAATGCGTTCGAGAACTGGCTAACGAGTGAACAGGTCAGCCTTGAGGAAAAGAAAAATGTCAGCAATAGGTTGATCGAAGACGAAAAAGCATTGGATAACAGTGTCAATCAGACATTCCAGCCAGCTCGGTATGCTTACCAGGATGCACTGAAGAGCCTGCTTGAATTTGAGCGTGCCAAGGTGGTTGAACTTGCCGCTGATAACAAAAAATCCAGTAACCGTGGCCGTATCCTGATTGCCGTGATTGGTTTGGTTGCTTTGGTGCTCGGAGTGATATTTGCGCGCGTGATTACTGTTTCCATTATTGAGCCGATTAATTACGGTATCCGTGTTATCGGTCGTGTTTCCAAGGGCGACTTGGCCCCCAGACAGAACGACCTTCTGGATATGATCAACGAGAACGCATCGGATGAGCCAGGGAAGTTATTGGTCGGTGTTCGTTTCATGATACAAGAACTTCGCAAATTGGTGTCTGAGGTGCGTGGCAGCACCGATACCATGCTGGTGGCAACCAGTGAAATTGCTTCGGGTAATGCAGACCTGTCTTCGCGTACCGAATCACAAGCTTCAAGCCTGGAGGAAACCGCCAGTTCCATGGAGGAGTTGACTTCTACTGTGCGGCAGAATGCTGATAATGCACGCCAGGCTAACCAACTGGTCATTTCTGCATCTGAATCTGCCGTAAAAGGCGGACAGGTCGTCGACCAAGTTGTGGATACCATGGGCTCCATCAAGGAAAGTTCACGCAAGATTGTCGATATTATCGGGGTGATTGATGGTATTGCTTTCCAGACAAATATCCTGGCATTGAATGCTGCTGTTGAGGCTGCGCGTGCTGGTGAACAGGGACGTGGATTTGCTGTTGTGGCATCTGAGGTGCGCAATTTGGCGCAGCGTTCTGCCGCTGCTGCCAAAGAAATCAAAGGGCTGATCGGCGATTCTGTTGAGAAGGTGGATATTGGTAATAAACTGGTCGACCAAGCTGGCATTACCATGAACGAAATTGTGACTTCAGTGAAGCGCGTGACCGATATCATGGCAGAGATTACCTCTGCCAGCCAGGAACAAAGCTCAGGCATCGAGCAGGTCAATATTGCAATCGGGCAGATGGATGAGATGACTCAACAAAATGCTGCATTGGTGGAGCAGGCTGCCGCCGCTGCAGAGAGCCTTGAGGAGCAAGCACAAAAGCTTTCAGCAACGGTGAGTGCATTCAAGGTTAGTTAAGCAAACAATACAATTATAAAGATATTAGTTTTTCCTCGAATAAAAAGGCAGAAAAACCGCAATTCGGTCACGTCATCCATTCATGGATGGCGTGACCGATAAAGGATTGGTATCTAGGAGATAAACATGCGTGTCAATATGCCAGTGACGAATAACGAGTTCTTCTTGCAGGATGGAGAGTCCATCGTTTCGACCACAGATTTGCAAGGGAAAATTACTTATATCAATCAGGATTTTATAAGAGTCAGTGGATTTGATGAGGACGAGCTTCTTGGGTCACCGCATAATCTTGTGCGGCATCCCGATATGCCTAAGGAAGCGTTTGCTGACATGTGGGAAACGCTCAAGTCGGGTTCCCCTTGGACCGGGATGGTCAAGAATCGCCGTAAAAACGGTGATTTCTACTGGGTAATGGCAAATGCCACGCCAATGAGACAGAGTGGCAATGTGGTTGGCTATATGTCCGTCCGCACCAAACCTGCACGACATCAAGTCGAGACAGCCAATAAAATCTACGCCAGTCTACGCGATACCAAAGATCACGGACTGAAAATCTACCGTGGCCAGATACTCCAAACAGATATAGTCTCAAGGATGAAAAGGGCGTTACAAATGACCTTGAAAACAAGGCTTGCTGCAACCACTGCAGTCATTGTGTTGGCAATGTTGCTGGTGGTTGCGGCATCAGTTTTTGGTTTTGGAAGTGCTTACATTATTGCAGGCGCTCTGATAGCTGCGATTGCTGTCATTGCTTTTGCATTGTCATTGACGAGTTCCGTCATTTATCCGTTACGTGAGGCAACCAATATTGCCAATGCCCTGGCAAGCGGTGATCTGTCGCAGCAGTTCAATCAGTCAAAATCTGATGAAACAGGGATGCTGCTCAGGGCGCTGAGCCAGATGAATGTCAATATCGTGGCGATGGTGTCAGATGTCCGTGCCAATGTTAATCGCATCAATGCGGGCGTGGTTGAGATTGCAAAAGGCAATAATGACTTGTCTGCCAGGACAGAATCTCAAGCAAGCTCTTTGGAGGAAACCGCCAGCTCCATGGAGGAGTTGGCGTCCACCGTCAAGCAGAATGCTGATAATGCACGTCAGGCAAATCAGCTGGTATTGTCGACTTCCAGTGTTGCCATGCGTGGCGGCGAGGTTATAGGTGAGGCCAAAGAGCGAATGAGGCTGATCAGTGAGTCTGCTAACAAGATTTCTGACATTATTGGCGTCATTGATGGCATTGCCTTCCAGACCAATATTCTTGCCCTCAATGCTGCAGTTGAAGCTGCAAGGGCTGGGGAGCAAGGCCGCGGATTTGCAGTGGTTGCTGCCGAGGTAAGGAACCTGGCTCATAGGTCTGCCGCAGCTGCGAAGGAAATCAAGGCATTGATTTCAGATTCTGTCGAGCGCGTGGAATCGGGAGTGCAGTTGGTGGACCAAGCCGGTATCACCATGACTGAAATTGTGTCTTCAGTGAAGAATGTCACCGATATCATGGGTGAAATTTCTGCGGCGTCCATTGAGCAAAGCTCCGGTATTGATCAGGTCAACCTTGCTGTCACGGAAATGGATGAAGTGACTCAGAGAAATGCAGCATTGGTCGAGGAGGCCGCTGCTGCTGCCGAAGACTTGAAAACTGATGTGCTCAAACTGGACCAGGCTGCTGGTGTATTCAAGCTGGGCAATGCACAAAACCAATTGTTGGCTCAAACGGCTGTCAAGCCAGTTACCCAATCCCACGCGAGCACTTCCAGCACCGAGGTTCTAAAAGCGAAGGCAGAAGGATTGGGCGTAACAAAAGGCAAAAAATCATCGGTTCCGACAATCAAGCCTAAAACCGCGGCAAGCGCAGTAAAACCTGACAATGTAGCTTCTTCCAAGACAATTGCCAGCACTAATCTTTCCAGCGACGAGTGGGAAGAGTTTTAATGAAGTAGTGGGTTGTTGTGATCAACGATAAGGAAGTCTAGTCAATTGAAGCCAATTACATCGGTTAAGGCGGGGGCAGGTAAAGAGTTTGATTTTACGGCCGAGGATTTTTCCCGTGTGCGTAAAATGATTTACCAGGTGGCTGGTATTTCCCTGGCGGAGTCCAAGCATGAAATGGTTTATAGCCGGCTGGCAAGACGCTTGCGCGCAACCGGCATCTCGAATTTTCAGCAATATCTTGATCAATTGGAAACAGCTGGCGATACAAGTGAGTGGGAGGCTTTCACTAACGCGCTGACGACTAATCTGACTTCATTTTTCCGGGAACATCATCATTTCCCGATTCTGGCAGAACATATCAAGGCAACCAAGCAGCCTATTTCAATCTGGTGCTGTGCCAGCTCCACTGGGGAAGAGCCTTATAGCCTTGCCATTACTGCATGTGAGGCATTTGGTACACTCAGGCCGCCAGTCGAGATTATAGCAACAGATATTGATACCAATGTATTGGCCACCGCTGCTAACGGGGTCTATCCGTATGATCGTATAGAGAAGCTGCCAATAGAACAGAAAAAGAAGTTTTTCCTGAAAGGGACGGGGGCACAACAAGGGCTTGTTCGGGTCCGAGATGATTTGCGTAAACTTGTCACCTTCAAGCCATTAAACTTGTTGGCAAATAGCTGGCCTGTTACTGGCCCTTTCGATGCGATTTTTTGCCGGAATGTCATGATCTATTTTGACAAGCCCACTCAAGCCAATATTCTCAAGAAATTTGCACCATTGATGAAGCCTGATGGATTGTTGTTTGCAGGCCATTCTGAAAACTTTCTTTATGCGACGGATGCTTTCCGGCTGAGGGGGAAAACGGTTTACGAGCTAAGTCGTAATGTGAAGGCTGGAGCTTGATTATGGCAAACCCCATTGAAGAGCAGCTGGCTACCAATTTGTATTTTGATAAAACCTTCAATTGCGAAGCTGCCAAGATATTGCCGGGCGAATACTATACGACGAATAAAGACATCTTGATCGTGACAGTGCTGGGCTCATGCGTGTCTGCTTGTATCCGTGACAAAATCTCAGGGATTGGCGGGATGAATCATTTCATGTTGCCTGAGGGGAGCGGGGCTGATGCCAACAGTCCTGTATCGGAATCTGCACGCTATGGTACTTATGCTATGGAAGTGTTGATTAACCAGTTATTGAAGAGCGGTGCACGCAGGGAAAATCTTGAAGCCAAGATATTTGGTGGAGGGAACGTCTTGAGTGGCTTTACCTCGATTAATATTGGTGAAAAAAATGCAGCCTTTGTCCGCAAGTATTTACGCAACGAAAATATCCGCGTAGTGGGAGAGGACCTGAATGACATTTATCCCAGAAAAGTCTATTTTTTCCCACGTACCGGGCGTGTACTGGTCAAAAAACTCAAGCAAATGCATAACAACACCTTGATCACTCGTGAGGAAAGTTATGCCAAGAAGTTGAAAACGAATACTGTCGCTGGTGATGTTGAGTTGTTCTAAAAAAACATAGTAGAAAAATAGAGGAAGAGTATGCCATGACCATCAAAGTGCTCATTATTGACGATTCAGCACTGATTCGCAGCCTGTTGACCGAGATTATCAATCAACAGCCAGGCCTTGAGGTAGTTGGTGCTGCACCAGACCCGCTGATTGCGCGTGAGATGATCAAGCAGAAGAATCCTGATGTACTGACACTGGATGTTGAAATGCCGAAAATGGATGGGCTGGATTTCCTTGAGCGCCTGATGCGGTTGCGCCCAACCCCAGTCGTGATGATTTCATCCCTGACCGAGCGAGGTTCTGAGATCACAATGCGCGCATTGGAGTTGGGGGCTGTTGATTTCATTACCAAACCCAAAATGTCGATTGCAGATGGCATGCACGAATATAGCGAATTAATCGCCGATAAAATCAGGGCGGCATCAAAAGCCCGGATGTTTGCGAGAAAACCGCCTAGTGCGGCGGATAATAATGCTGCTCCTACCTTGCCGACCCTTGGCAATCCATTAACCAGCAGTGAAAAGTTGATTATCGTTGGCGCTTCTACTGGTGGTACGGAAGCCATCAAGACCTTCCTGATGCGCATGCCTTCGGACTGTCCCGGCATACTGATTACACAGCATATGCCTGCTGGCTTTACCAAGTCGTTTGCCAACCGGCTTGATAACTTATGCAAGATATCAGTCAGCGAAGCTCAGGGCGGGGAGCGTATTTTGCCCGGACATGCATATATTGCTCCTGGACACGCCCATTTGCTACTGGCACGTAGTGGGGCGAATTATGTGACTCAGCTTGATGAAGGGCCGCCTGTCAGCCGGCACCGCCCTTCGGTTGATGTGCTGTTTGAGTCTGCAGCAACCTATGCAGGCAAGAATGCAATTGGTGTTATTCTGACAGGTATGGGCCGGGATGGAGCAAGTGGCATGCTTAAAATGAAAGAGGCAGGAGCCTATAATTTTGCGCAAGATGAAGCGACCTGCGTCGTTTTCGGGATGCCTAAGGAGGCGATTGCTGCTGGAGGGGTCCATGAAGTGGCGCCATTGCAGGATATTCCTGGCAAGGTCTTGCAGCATCTTGCAGCAAGTGGTTCACGTGCGTTGCGGGTATAAGATGTCCAGATGATTTGACTGTAGTTGATGTGTTGGCCGGATAGATAAATAAGTTGAAATGGAGTAAGAAATGGCAAATCCCAATACCAAATTTCTCGTGGTAGATGATTTTTCTACCATGCGCAGGATTGTTCGCAATCTACTCAAAGAGCTGGGGTATAACAATGTAGACGAGGCCGAGGATGGTGTGATGGCGTTGGCAAAATTAAGAAGTGGCAATTTTGATTTTGTCGTTTCCGACTGGAATATGCCCAATATGGATGGTTTGACCATGCTGCAGCAGATTCGCGCAGATCCTGCCCTGTCGTCATTGCCAGTCTTGATGGTAACCGCAGAGGCCAAGAAGGAAAATATTATTGCCGCGGCGCAGGCAGGTGCGAATGGCTATGTTGTCAAGCCGTTCACTGCGGCAACACTGGATGAAAAACTAGGCAAGATTTTTGAAAAGCTTGAAAAAGCAGGGGGCTAGCATGAATAACTCGCTTCACACTACTGGTAACACGAATAACGAAGCCGAGAATGTGCTTAACCCGCAAGATGAAATGCTGAAGCGCATTGGCTTAATGACGCGTAGTCTCCATGAAAGCTTGCGTGGACTGGGGTTTGATAAATTGCTCGAGCAGGCTGCGCATGGCATCCCCGATGCCAGGGACAGGCTTAACTATGTCGCGCGTATGACGGAGCAGGCTGCTGAACGTGTGTTGAATGCCACTGATATTGCGACACCTTTGCAGGCTGAATTGAATCAACAGGCTACTGATCTGGAGTCACGCTGGAAAGCCCTCCTGTCTGTTCCTTCCCTCAAGAAGGAGTATGACCAGGTAGCTGATGAAACCCTGGCCTTTCTATCCAAAACTGTTGTGCATACAGACGTTACCAAAGAGCAGTTACTGGATATCATGATGGCTCAGGATTTCCAGGATCTCACGGGGCAAGTGATTAAAAAAATTACGGAGCTTGCACAGGAAATAGAGAAACAACTATTACAGGTTCTCATTGATTTTTCTCCTGGACATGCAAAAAAAGAAGATGACGGCGGTTTGTTAAATGGGCCGCAAATTAATCCTGAAACAGCAGTAGATGTAGTCGCCAGTCAGGAGCAGGTCGATGATCTGCTGGATAGTCTTGGTTTTTGATTATTATTAAAATCTCATTGTGAGTGTGCATAAGCCCCATTTTATCTCCGGGGCTTTTTATTGCCTGTCGTCCTCGTGCGCGATATGTGGATACCTTGGTTGTAATGCACTGTTATGCTGCCAAAGACATAACATCTTAAAGCAGGATAAATAGCGGACCTGATTAGGTGACTGCTGCCAGCTCATCAATGATAAATATCATCAACCCGGCATAAACAGCAGAACCCTATACTCTCTGAGCAAAGCTGATGTATGGAAAACCAGTTAGCCAAGCTGGCTTCGACGGCGGTTTCTTAAATCACCAAGATAGCTACTTACCATTCTTGCCTAGGCTAGTCCAATCGGGCTATTGTGGTTTGGCTCGTGATCAACGACTATGCTCCCATAAAGATTAAAAAAAGAGTGTGTGAGGAGAAAATGCACTTTTTTGAATTTCATTTCTATTTAAGGGGCAATTCCATGATCGCTACATCTTTTAAAGCCAAGGCAATCGCTTTGGCATTCGGTTTATCAATGTTTTCTGCGGTCAGTGCTTTCGCAGCTGACAAAACACTTGTTATTAGTAATGGTGAAGCATATTTTGGCAATGACTTTGGAGCTGGTGGTATCTATACCGATACATTCAAGTTTAGCCTGACTGGTTTAACTGATGTAAGTGGTACGGCGAGTTCTTACTACACTACAATCGGCGATATTATTACCAAAGGCTTTGATATTACCAGTGTGACTCTGGCTTCTGTACCTGGTCAAGAATACACCCAGATTGACGATTTCATTATTGTTAAAAATACACTTGATACTTGGACTTTTTCCGCGCCCACTTTAGCCCCTGGTGATTACTATCTTACTATCACAGGTGTTGCTGGTACTAATACAAACTCTGTATTTAAAGCTTCTTATGGCGGTAGCTTATCTTTTGTTGCTAGCGTTCCAGAACCAGAAACCTATGGCATGCTGGCATTGGGTCTTGGCCTGATCGGTTTTGCAGCGCGTCGTCGTCAGAACAACGTTAAGTTCTTCTAAAGCGTGGGTATAAAGTTTTAGCAATTAAAAACGGCTGTGAATTTCACAGCCGTTTTTATGTCCAGTATTTGTTTATCCATCTATTTATATAATTCTTTTTCAGGATGCTTTATTTCCTGAATTTGGAAACAGCCTGTGCACGGTTGAGCACGTTGAGTTTCTTGAATATACGCTGTAAATGATTTTTAACGGTGAAAGCACTGATGTCAAGAATCATGCCGATTTCCTGATTGGTTTTACCTTTTGTGACCCAGTCCATGATTTCCAGCTCACGCGCTGAAAGCATGTTGAGGTTTTCATCCTGGACATCAGGCTCATGTTTGATCGCGACTGGATGTTGTTCTGGCAGGTGCTCTATTTGCCGCAATGCGCTGTCAATGTATGGCAACAAGGCCTCTAGCATGGGGCGGGAAGCATGGGGGAAGCTGGTGTTTGAGCTAAGGAGCACATAAAGGCAGTCGTGTCTTCCACGATGATCCTTGATGGCGTGCACCAAGGCTGATTTCATGTTCTTTAAATAATAACTGGATTCAACATTTGCAAACTTGCAGTCATGCATGATGTTGTCTGAAGCTGCAAGCGTAAAGGGTGCTTTTGCATGGTTCAGCCAATAGTTAAAGAGATTCTGTAGGAATGGATGTATCTCGTGATTTGAGATCTTGTCAGAGCGAATGCCAGGTAGAGGCGAGACTATATTGAAGTATATAACCCCTAATGAAAAGTCTCCCCAAGCCGTAATCATGATTTCATGCGGTAGGAAAATTTGTAATTTTCCTTGCATCCAGAGAAAAAGCTCAAAATGGGAGCGGATTCTCAAAGACTCATGCATTAACTCAATTAGCTGGCTTTTCTCAATATCATTTAAGTTTTTATTTAAGGACATGAGCTCGGCTATAACTTACTAGCAATAAGTATGTAATTGTAGTGCCATAATGGATCAGCTTGCGATATTATGGCGTAAATATTAATAATAATCAGGTTTTTTAAGCGGGTTAACATTTTTTTCTTGGTGACTGTAGTTGTTTTCTTAATTATTCGCATATACATAAGAAATAGAAAGATTATATGTATTCCGACTTGGTCCATTTGGGCGGCGCTGATAAATACTTCGAAGAAATCCTGGAGATTGTCAACACAATCAAATTGTTTGGCGATTTCAGCGACGAAGAGGTGCGTTACCTCTGCTCTTACATGCAATGCTATGCTGCCCCCAGAGAGTGTGAGCTGTTGACTGAGGGGGATACTGGCGATTATCTACTTCTGATACTGACGGGTGAGGTTGAGGTTGTAAAAGACATTCCTGGCAAGGGGAAACAGGTGATTGCCAAAGTGGGTGCCGGCACTGTGATTGGTGAAATGTCGATGATTGATGGTTTGCCCCGCTCAGCAAGCTGTATTACCGGCCTCCCATCTGATTTTGCAGTTTTGACTCGAGAATCTTTATATGAGCTGTTGGCCAATATGCCCAAGCTGGGAAATAAGGTTCTCCTCAAGCTCTTGCAGTTGCTCACGTCTCGCTTCAGGGAAAGTTCTGATAGGTTCTTGCCAAAAACAATGGGGGAATTGATTTAGATCTGGATAGTTGCTGGCAACTATCCAGGTTTGTTTCAGCCAGACTGTTTGTATATGCCTAGCAATGCTCGAATGATGGATTCCCATCATTTTTAGTATCTTTAAAATCGAACAAGACATGTGAATTGCCTGCATGAATCAATTTCATCCCGCTTGAATCTGTTTCAATCTGGTTCACGGTGAACATGGTAAAATCTCGCCTATTAATTTCATTTTCCGGAAGAGAATATGTTTAGCACGGCAAAAACCCTGAGCGTTGTCGACCCTGATCTATGGAAGTATGTAGAGGCTGAGCGTAATCGCCAGGATGAGCATATTGAGCTGATCGCCTCTGAAAACTACACCAGTCCTGCCGTGATGCAGGCTCAGGGCTCCCAGTTGACCAACAAGTATGCTGAGGGTTATCCCGGCAAGCGTTTCTATGGCGGCTGTGAGTTTGTTGACCAGGTTGAGCAACTGGCAATTGACCGTCTGAAGAAGCTGTTTGGTGCCGAGTATGCCAATGTGCAACCGCATTCCGGCTCCCAGGCTAACCAGGCCGTCTATTTCTCCATTCTCAAGCCCGGTGATACTGTCATGGGCATGAACCTGGGTCACGGTGGCCATTTGACCCATGGTTCTCCAGCCAACCTTTCCGGCAAGCTCTTCAATATTGTGGCCTACGGTCTCAATGACAAGGAAGAGATTGATTACGACGAGATGGAGCGTATTGCCATCGAAACCAAGCCAAAGCTGCTGATTGGCGGTGCGTCTGCCTATGCTTTGCGTTTCGACTGGGCGCGCATGGCAGAGATCGCCAAGAAGGTGGGCGCTTATTTCATGGTGGACATGGCCCACTACGCAGGCCTGATTGCGGCGGGCGTTTACCCTAACCCGGTGCCGCATGCCGATTTCGTGACCTCAACCACCCACAAGACCTTGCGCGGCCCGCGTGGCGGTTTGATCATGGCCAAGGCCGAGTTCGAGAAGTCCCTCAATTCCAGTGTATTCCCCAGCCTGCAGGGTGGCCCGCTGATGCACGTGATCGCTGGTAAGGCGGTGGCCTTCCTGGAGGCTGCGCAACCTGAATTCAAGGTCTACCAGGAACAGGTGCTGAAGAATGCTGATACCATGGCCAAGACTCTGGCAGCACGCGGCCTGCGTATCATTTCCGGCGGTACGCAATCCCACGTTTTCCTGGTTGACCTGCGTCCAAAGGGGCTTACTGGCAAGGCAGCCGATGCATACCTCGGTCAGGCGCATATCACTGTCAACAAGAATGCAATTCCTAATGACCCGGAAAGCCCATTTGTCACTTCTGGCATCCGTATCGGCTCGCCCGCAATCACAACCCGTGGTTTCAAGGAAGAAGAAGCTGCGCTGGTAGCCAACCTGATTGCCGATATCCTGGATAATCCTACCGATGAATCCGTGATTGCGGCTACCAAGGAAAAGGTACATGCCTTGACCTCGCGTTTCCCCGTGTATGGCAAGTAAGCCTGGTCCGGAATCAGCAACGTGAAATGCCCATTTTGTGGTGATGACGATACGCAGGTGATTGACTCGCGTGTCAACGACGAAGGCGACTCCATCAGGCGTCGCCGCCGTTGTTCTGCCTGCGACAAGCGTTTTACCACATATGAAACTGCCGAGTTGCATCTGCCGCAGGTAGTGAAGCAGAACGGCAACCGTGAAGAATTCAACCGCGATAAACTGCGCCTCTCTTTTACCCGGGCGCTGCATAAGCGCCCGGTGCCTACCGAGTATGTTGATCGTGCACTGGATCATATCGTGCAGAAAATCCTTGCCAAGGGTGAGCGTGAAATCATCGCGCGCGACCTCGGCGAGATTGTCATGCAGGAGTTGAAGGCGATAGACAAGGTGGCGTATATCCGTTTTGCCTCGGTTTACCGGAGTTTCCAGGATGTGGATGATTTCAGTGACGTCATCCGCGACCTTGACTAGGATCAATAGCTAGCGTCCTCAATGCCTGCCTGCTTGTGTCAGTTGGCAAGCCCAGGGCCATTAATTCTTCTGTATGTTGGGCGCATTCCTTGTTGTGCCATACCCAGCCCAGCCTTTATCATGGCTGCATCATGATGACTTCTACCGGTTTTAGCGCTTTAGACCATCAATACATGGCCCTTGCCCTGCGACAGGCTGCACGTGGCCTGTACAGCACCAGTCCCAACCCACGTGTCGGTTGCATTATCGTCAAGAATGGCCAGATTGTCGGACAAGGCGCCCATTTGCGTGCTGGTGAGTCGCATGCAGAAGTACACGCATTGCGTGAAGCTGGTGCGATGGCAGCAGGTGCGGATGCTTATGTAACACTAGAGCCGTGCAGCCATTTTGGCCGCACCCCTCCTTGTGCCGATGCCTTGATCAACGCTGGGGTGCGCCGCGTTGTGGCGGCGATGCAAGATCCTAATCCGCTGGTGGCAGGCAATGGACTCAAGCGCTTGGCTGAACACGGGATACTGGTGGCATCTGGATTGCTGGAGGCTGAAGCGAAGGCATTGAATGCAGGTTTTATCTCGCGGATGACCAGAAAACTCCCTTTTGTCCGCGCCAAGATCGCCGCCAGCCTGGATGGCAAGACAGGCCTCCTCAATGGGCAAAGCCAATGGATTACGGGACCTGAAGCGCGTCAGGATGTACAGCGCTGGCGTGCCCAGTCTTGTGCCATATTGACTGGCGTTGCAACGGTGCTGGCAGATGACCCGCTGATGACGGTACGCGATGAAGCATTGCTTGAGCTGAAACAGGTTCAGCCCTGGCGAGTGATTGTGGATAGCCATTTGCGGATGCCAGTTGATGCCAGGATACTGGCAAGCGGGCGCGTGCTGATTGCCCATGTGGATGGCAAGCAGGAGCATATTCACGCTTTGCAGCAGGCGGGAGCTGAACTGGTGCAGCTCCCTGAACATCAAGGCCGTGTCTGCTTGTCCAGCCTGCTTGGACTGCTTGGTGAGCGGCAGGTCAATGAGCTGATGGTGGAAGCAGGGCAGGCGCTCAACGGCAGTTTGCTGCAGCAGGGGTTGGTAGATGAACTGTTGCTCTATTACGCTCCTGTGATTCTGGGAGATCGGGCACGTGGGATGTTTGCCATGGACATGCTGACTGATATGCAGCAGAAGTTGCAGTTGAAAACATTGGACACCAGGCAGGTGGGTAATGACCTTTTTATTCGTGCCAAGCCAATATTCACGGGATAGGCCGTGCTGATCGATACCCACTGCCACCTTGATGCGCCAGAGTTTGACCATGATAGGGCTGAGGTAGCTCAAGCCGCCTTGGCTGCGGGTGTGAAATGCATAGTCATTCCTGCCGTGGAGCGTAGTAATTTTGCCGTGGTGAAGCAGTTGCGGGATCAGTATGCGCATTGCGCCATGGCGCTGGGTATCCATCCCTTGTTTGTGGATCGTGCCCAGCCTCAGGATTTGGCTGGTCTGGAACAACAGATTATCAAGGAGCTTGATACTGGCGGCATTGTCGCCGTAGGCGAGATTGGCCTGGATTTTTTTATCGACAATTATGACCGTGAGCGGCAGGAGTTTTATTTTGTTGAGCAACTCAAGCTTGCACGCCAATATGATTTGCCCGTATTGCTGCATGTCAGACGTTCGGTTGACCAGGTGCTCAAGTATGTAAGGCGCTTCGGGGTAAAGGGTATTGCCCATGCGTTCAATGGCAGTCAGCAACAGGCAGAAGCATTTATCAAGCTTGGGTTCAAACTTGGATTTGGTGGAGCGATGACCTATGAGCGGGCGCTCAGGATAAGAAAGCTGGCGCAGACCCTGCCTCTGGATGCCATTGTCCTCGAAACGGATGCTCCCGATATTCCCCCTGAGTGGCTTGGGCACCATGGGCGTAATAGCCCTGATCAGCTACAGGAAATCGCTGCGGTACTTGCAGAATTACGCAAGGAAAATATTGCTCAGATTGCCGCAATAACAACGAAAAATGCTATTGACATCCTGCCAAAACTGGCTGACTTATGCACATCACCTCATGTGCCACTTTAAGTTGTGTTAAAAAATGTTAACAATCCAATGACATACGGTAACTATATGATTAGTATAGGAAAAACATTGGATTAATTTTTAAGCGTTTTTAAAAAAACGTTATGGAATGGTAGCTTACGTTTTCAACCCACAGCTATCCACAAAATTATCCACAGATTTTGTGGATAGCTCTAGCTCGTTAAAAATACCTAGTTCAGTGACTCCGTCAAGCTATTATCCGTCTCTGGCAGGTAAGCAAATATCCATTCTATGTAGGCTTTTTTCTTTTCAAAATCCTTATAGCGCTCGGGGAAGTTCTTTGTCTTGAATGGCTGGTCGGAAGACAGGCTGTAAACGCCCATGATCCCTCCGCTGGGAGCATACAGCAGTCCCCATCCAGGCCTGCCGGTAGTGGGATCCATATAAAGCTGGCGCAAATAACGTTGGGGCACGGGAAACCTGTCATCCTTCAGCAGGGCTTTCAATGTGGGGGGGAATTGTTTGACCATGCCGGGCGACTGGTTGTAGTAATTGCCTATGGCATTGCGTATGGTGTCGCCTACTTTCAGCAACTCCTGCTCCCGTTCGCGTTTGCGGATATTGCTCCATGTGTTGCCTGCCTCGGCAAGGCTAAAGCCAACCAGCATGATGATGAGTAAGGCTCCTATCAGGCTGAACCCTTTTTGTGGGCGGTTACCATTCCGCATAATAACTGCCATCCGAGGCCACGCTTTCTGACCCGCTGCGTATGTCATATACCAGCCCCTTGGCCTGCGGGTCCTCTGGCGGAACCAGAATCCAGCTATCCGTACTTTCAGTGATGGGATCTTCCGGGACGGCGCGCAGATATTTGCGTTCCACCAGGTCATACAAGGTGTCAGGATAAGCGCCGGTGTCACTGTAGAATTTATCAATCGCGTCGCGCATGACGATCAGGTCATGCCGTAGCGAGGTTTCCCGGGCGCGGTCTATACTCTGGAAATAGCGGGGTGTGACGAGGCTGAGCAGGGTAGCGATAATGGCCATGACCACCAAGACCTCGATCAGGGTAAATCCATGCGGTTGCCGGTTCATGCCTACCATTCCCGGTAAGGCCGCTGGTCAAGGCCTTTGTCATTGGAAAGTGAGTAGATGTCATAAACGTCATCACCTTCAGCAGGTTCATCAAAAGAGCTGGCATAGCTGCGCTTTCCCCAACTGGCTTCTGCGGATAGTTCCGGGTCATTGGCAAACGGGTCGCGTGGGATGCTGCGCAGGAAATAGATTTTTCCTTTTTTGGGATCACGTGGATTTTCTACCCCTTGCACCAATATTCTCAGGTTGGGAGGGTAGCCTGACTGTCCAGGCGATTTTTTGATCAGGCCGTCATCCACCGCTTTTTTGTAGGCATCAATCGCGTCACGTAGCTGCCATAAGTCCCGCTTGAGTTCCTGCTCCTTGGCACGTTTGGCATTGATCTGCATGACCGGTGCGGCTGAGCTGAGTATGAGCGCAAGCAGCACCAGCGTCACCAGCAGTTCTATCAGCGTAAACCCGCGCATATGCCTGATAGCGTACATTATCGTGGAGTTCCGTTATCCGGGCTGGATATCTCATCCATGGGCCGCATGACTGAGCCTGCAAATGAACGGTCGGATTCTGCGCGTTCCGCCTGTATCTCCTGTGGCGTTTTTACCGGGGGAGACTGAACTGCCACATTGTTGTTGATTTCGACATTCGGACGTCCATTGCGATTGGCACCGCTGCTGCGATCAACCCCTGCCGGGAAAGCGGTATAGATGGCATCCGCCGGGGTCAGGTTGTTGATGATATGCGGAGTGATGAGAAGCGCGATTTCCTTCTTGCTATGGTCGTTGTTCCTGTCGTTGAACAGCCTGCCTATCAATGGCAATTTGGACAGGCCGGGAACACCGTTGGATATTCTCTGTTCATCATCCCTCAGTAAGCCTGCCAATATTTGTGTTTCGCCATTCTTGAGGCGGAGTATGGTATTGGCATTGCGGGTGCCGATGGTATAGGTAACGGTACCGGTACTGGAAGTGAGCCTGTCGGTCTGGTTGCTGACTTCCAGGCCAACCTTGATCGACACTTCGTCCTTCAGCAGTATGGTGGGTTCCACATCCAGCTTGATGCCAACTTCAATGTAATTGACGGTTTGCGAGACAAACCCCGTGGAGTTGGCCACGCTGGTGAGGACCGGAATGCGGTCGCCCACGTGGATTTTGGCCTTCTCCCGGTTCTTGACCCGGATATGCGGGTTGGCAAGCAGGTTGGTGTCAGTGTCCTGCTGCAGCAGGTTTAAGGCCAGCACCGGGTCGCTGATGCTGAATACGCCCAGGTTGGAATTGAAATTCTTCAGTTCATTCACGGTCAGCTTGCCCGGTGACAATGTCGTGGTGCCGTTTACTGTGTCACGTCCCTGTACTCCCAGCGAGACTGAAGTGGGATAGCGTATGCCTATGTTCTCCAGACTGCGCCGGTTGATTTCCAGCACTTCCACCTGCAGCACCACTTCCGGTTCCGCCATGTCTTGCGAGATGATGAGTTTTTCCGCAGTGCGTATCGCTTCTGCAGTATCGCGCATCACCAGGGTATTGAGCTTTTCATCAATGTAGATGTCCTTGGTCTTGACCACGGTCTTGATCATGCTCATGAGCTTTTTGGCGTCGGTATTGCTCAGGTAGAAGCTGCGGACAAAGGTTTCCTGGTATTCCTGGCTCCGGCTCAAGGGATAAATCAGCAGCGTATTGTCGTTCAGCACTTTCTTTGCCAGCTGGTTGCTGGTCAATATCACTTCAATCGCTTCTTCTATTGGTGTATTGCGCAGAAAAACGCTGGTCCGCTGGTCGCCGCGCAGCTCCTGGTCATAGGTAAAGTTGATGCCGGCTGCCTGGGAGATGAACTCGAAAATGGACTTGATCGTCACATCCTTGAACTCCAGGGAGATCGGACGCTTGAAGGCCGAGCGGATGTGTGGCGGGTTGGTGAGTTTGTCCATGCGTTTTTGCTCTATCTGTTCAAACAATGCCCGTGCGCCCGTGTGGCTGGCATCTTCCGCCAGTACGGCCCGTGCCAATTGCTGTGCTGCTTCACTATCATTGTTGCTGAACAAGGTTTGCGCTTGCTGCATCATGGCGTCATGCGTGCTGGCAACGCGCATCTGCTGGATGCCGTTTTGCGCCCGTTGGTTCTGCTCATCCATGTCCAGGACTCGGCGGTAGGCAATATCTGCCTCTCCCCAGCGTTTCTGGTATTTGAGCTGGTCAGCCTCTTTGAGCAGGATGGCCAGCTGCATATCCTGTTGCTGTTTGAAGTAGGCACGGTATTCCGGGTTCTGGGGGAAGCTGCGCATCAGGGTTTGCAGGCGTTGCATGCCTTCTTCAACCTGTCCTGAGTTGATCAGTGTTTTGACTTGCTGGTATTCCAGGTCACTTTGCTGCTGCTTCATTTCCTGGGAGGAGCAGGCAGAGAGTGCGATCACCAGCAATGTCAGGCTGATGTGCTTGTAAGGGGCTGCTTTCACTTGCTGTCTCCAATCATTAAGGGCACTCCTGCGCGCAATGGCAGATAACTCAGGACCATGTTTGGCGGGTTGATGCTCTGTACTTTCCATTCACCCACCACATCCCCAATCTTGACGCTGTAATTTTTTTCTCCCATGGACAGGAATACGGTGAATTGGCCGTTATCTTCGAGCTTACCGGCATAGGTAAAAGGCAACGGTGGAATTTCCATGACCTGCTGTGCCACTGCTTGCTGACTTTCCGCAGCTTGTTGTGCTCTGCGGGAATCAACGCTGAAGAGGTTCTGGGACAGGTCCGTCATGCGTTCGCGTTTTAATTTCTGCACGTCCAGCAGCAGCGTATCCATGTCCGGCTGGACTGGATTGGTCCGTTGAGAACCGGGCAGGGCTGGCGCAGGCCTGTTAGATTTTTGTGTTGCCACTTCAGAGTCGTCTTCTGCCATCGAAGTCCAGACAGTAGCCAGCACACTGAGCGCTAGCGCCGCCCATATGATGAGTTGCCTGGGAGCTAGGGGCACGCTCATGCATCACCTTTTTGCAGGTATAGCGTAAAGCGCAGCTTGGCTTCGACTTCCTCGCTTTGGATATCTTCCCGTTTCAGGCTGATGTCATTCAATGCCGAAGACGGGATGGTATTCAGTACGTGGCTGATAAAGCTGCGGATATCTACATAATGGCCGCGTACCGGCAAAGTCATCTGGTATTTTGAGAAATTGGCCGCATTGTTGCGGCTGAGGGTGTAATCCACTTTCTCTGCGATCAAGCCATGCTGCTCAGCTGCCTCAATGACCTGGGCAAGCAGGGTGGTAGCCTCGTTTTCACGGGGTAGAAACTGGTAAAAGGTATTGATGGAGGCCTGGGGGGATCGGTCTATCCACTGGCCCTGATGGCGAGGCATGGCCTGATGCATCATGGCCACATCTGTTTCCAACTGCTCCAGTGCACGCGCCCTGGGCCACAGCAGCGCAATGGAAGCAATCAGGCTCAAGCCAAGCAATCCCAATCCCGTGACTCCTTGCCAGCCAAGTTTTCCCGCCTGATATTTGACCCATAGCATGAGCCGTTGCCGGGTTACTGAATCCATATTGCCTCCACTACAAAACGTACAGGTATCGCACTATCGTTATGAAATTCGTGCGTCAGCAGCAAAATGTCGTTGAATATGGATTGGTTGCCCAGGCTGCGTACATAGCCGAACATGTTGGCGACATCGCTGGTCTCTGCCGTGATGCGCAGCTTGCGCTGCCTGGGGTTGGGTTCAACTGCCACCAGCTTTATTTCTGGAGATGCAAGGTTTTCCAGAGCCTGGAACAAGGGCTGCCACGGCAGTGAAAGTTCCTCTATCGCACTCTTCACGGCTGCAATTTCTTCCAGCTTGGCCTTGCTTTCCTTGCCGCTGAGTTTCAGGCCATGGCTGGGTTGCTGCATCTGGGTGATATCCAGTTCCAAGATGCTGTTTCTCTGATTGATTTTCTGTAGGCTGGCCAGCAATGCCAGTGCGCTAATGCCACCGATGACGAGCAAGGCCAACCCCCAGGCATTTTTGTGTTCGCCTGGTAATGCATGATTGAGGGATATGGGTGGCAGCATCTTAACTCCAGGCCTCCATATTGATTTTTGAACTATTCAGCGGCGTAGCTTGGGCGAGCGAGAAAATATTGCGTACCTTGCGACCTTGCAGGGCGATATTGATATTCGGTTCCGGCCAGTAAATAAACACAGGCCAGGTGCCGGCATCAATCCCTGCAATGATGGCCTCCCGCTCTATCAGGGCTTCCAGCTGGATCTCGATGTCTGATTCCGCCGCGTAGTTTTGCAGGCTCAGCCATTTTCCGCTTTCTACCAGTGCGATCAGCAATCGCCCGTGTTCAAGCATGACCATGCACATTGAAGGCGGCAGCGGTTTGCGGCCGAATTGCTGGCGGATGACATTGATCGCCATCATCAAGTGGGGGTGAATATTTCTGAGTGGCATGCCTGCTTGCCTGAACTCGTGGCGTAAAGCCTGCAACAGATTGTCCTCTATGGCGCTGGCTAGGGTGGGATTGCCGTAAGGAGCCGGGCTGGCGCGCACATCCCAGCTGCGTGAAAAATCACCGTAAGCCTGCATGAAGCAATGGCGAACGAACGCTTGTTGCTCTTTATGGCTTGTCAGGCCAGCATTCCAGGGAATGATGGAATAATTGGCAAAATGATTGGATATCACGACCTTGGGCTTGCAGCCGCGCCACTTGGGATCCTTCAGCGCTTTATGCAATGTGGTGACCGCAGGTTGCCAGAATTCGTGACTGGCAGCTTTTGCCAGGCTGTTTTCTGTTGCCGCCAGGGGTAATTCCTCGATTGCCACAGGCAAGCGCTTCATTCCTCCCTTGACTCTAAGCAGGGTGAGTTTGTGTGGTTGTATCAGCACACGTAATTCATCCCGCCAGGGCGGGGACCAGTTAAACGAGGGAGGTAACACGATTGATCTCCTGCAAAGTGGTTTCACCGCGTTTCACCATGTCGAGAGCCGCTTCACGCATGGTGCGGGTGCCGTTGGCACGAGCGGCTTCCTTCACTTTGCGTACCGGCTCACGGGTGACGATGAGTTCGCGGATGAGGTCATTGAAAACAAGCAATTCGGCAATGGCTTTGCGGCCCTTGTAACCGGTGCCATGGCATTGGCCACAGCCCTGTCCGTGGCGGAACCTGTATTCCCGTGCAGCTTCGGGGCTGATGCCTGATTTCTGCAACAGCTCGGCATCAGGCTGGTCATCGGTTGAGCAATGCGGACACAATATGCGGACCAGGCGCTGGGCCATGATGCCGTTGATGGCAGAAACGAAACTGTAGGGGTCCACATTCATGTTGGTGAAGCGGCCGATGACGTCAAATACATTGTTGGCATGGACCGTGGTCAACACCAGGTGACCGGTGAGCGCGGATTGCACAGCAATTTGCGCTGTTTCCGGGTCGCGGATTTCACCGACCATGATTTTGTCCGGGTCGTGACGCAAGATGGAGCGCAGGCCACGCGCAAACGTCAGCCCTTTTTTCTCATTGACCGGAATTTGCAGTACCCCGGGCAGCTGGTATTCCACCGGGTCCTCAATCGTGACAATCTTGTCCTGGCCGTTATTGATCTCGGAAATAATGCCGTACAGCGTGGTGGTTTTGCCCGAGCCAGTGGGGCCGGTGACCAGGAGCATGCCGTAAGGCTCTTCCGCCAGCAGGCGGAAGCGGGCCATGATGGCGGGTTCAAAACCCAGCACATCCAGGCTCAGCCCCTGTGCCTGGTCAGAAAGGGCCTTGCGGTCCAGGATACGCAGTACGGCATCCTCGCCAAATACGCTGGGCATAATGGAAACGCGCATATCCACTTCGCGGCCAAGCGCCATTACCTTGAAACGGCCATCCTGCGGAACACGGCGTTCGGCGATGTCCAGTTCCGACATGACCTTGATGCGTGAAATGGCCTGTTCCGCCTGCATGATGCCGTTGATGCTGCCCACCATGCTGAGCACGCCGTCTATGCGGTACTTGATGGTGAGGCCATGCGGGTCGGTCTCCATGTGGATGTCGCTGGCGCCTGCCTTGAGGGCGTCATACAGCGTGGAGCGCACCAGCTTGACTACCGGGCTGGTGTCTTCAGAAATGGAACGCAGGGAAATGTCCTCGATACTGCTGCTGCCGTTCTCGATATCCCCATGTTCCGGCAGCAGGCCGTCCATGGCGCGCATGCTTTCTTCATAACGCGACAGGAATGCGGCAATATCCTTGCGATGTGCCAGTCCCCAGCCAACAGGTTCCCTGGCAATCTGGCTCATGCGGCTATGCAGGTACGGGTCAAACGGGTTGGCATAGACCATGTGCAGCTTGCCATCCGTTGCCCGCAAGGCGATGCACTCCTGTTTGCCAGCCTCGGGAAAGCTCAACAGGCTGAAATCAGGCTGCATCTCGTAAAGTTCCAATATGCCGTAAACCGGGTAGCGCATCAGGTTGCCCAAGGCCAGCATGAAGCTTTCCGAATCCATCGCGGAGATTTCTTCCAGCACATCCAGCAGGTGCTGCTGGCTTTGCGCTGCCAGCTGGCGAGCATGCTGGACCTGCTGCAGGCTAAGCCCGGAAGAAGCCTGCAAGATGGGCAGATGGTCCAGCGGCTGGTTCATTGTATGCTCCCGGCCAGGTCGAATATCGGCATATACATCAGCACAACCACAATGCCGATGATCAGGCCGATGACCACCATCAGCAGCGGCTCCAGCAAACGTGTGAACCAGTCCACGGCGCGGGCGATTTCCTCATCATAGAATGTTCCTATGCGTTCCATCATCTCGCCCATGCGGCCTGTACGCTCGCCCACACGCAACATACGGATGGCAATCGAGGTGGTCATGCCATGTTCCTCCATTGCGCTGGAGAGCGGCTTGCCTTCGCGGATATCATGCTCGGCCAGCTGCAGGCTGTGGCGCAGGCCGGGTTGCAGCAGGGAGGCCACCATCTGCATCCCGGTGACCAGGGGAATGCCTCCACGCAACAGCATGCCCAGCGTGCGGTAGAACCTTGCCAGTTGATAAATGCGCATGGTTTCACCCAGTGCCGGGATTTTCCAAATTTGCCGCATGATGGCGGCACGTACAGCCTGCCGGCTCAACAAGTAGCCCAGCAGCACTGCTACGGCCACTGAAACAGTGAGCGCAGCCGAGCCATGGTCATGCAGCAGCCGGCCCCATGCCAACAGCATTTGCGACATCCATGGCAGGTCATTGCCTGCACTTTCATAAATGGTGCTGAAGCGGGGAACCACGTAACCCAGCAAGAACAGCATGACCAAACCACCTACCAGGATCAGCAGCACTGGGTAGATGGAAGCAGTGACTATCTTCTTGCGAACCGCATCCAGCTGGCCCTGGTAAGTGACGTGGCGTGCCAGGGCCTGCACCATGTCGCCGGTGCGTTCGCTGCTGCGGATCAGGGCGACATAGAGCGGGGAGAATATCGCGGGAAATTTTTCCAGCGCACTGGAAAGCGGCAACCCTTCATACAGCAATGCCATGATCTGGTTCAGCAGGCTGCGGGATTCTGCATTGGCCTCTTTTTCTGCCAGTGCCTCTATTGCCTCAACCAGGCTCAGGCCTGAGTCCAGCAACGACAGCAATTCCTGGCTGAACAGCATGAGGTTGAACCTTGACTTGCGCAAGCGCCTGCCAGCAGCCATCTTGCCCTGGGCGCGCAATGCCAGGACACTGTAACCCTGCGCTTCGGCCAATATCTGTGCCTGCAGGGTATCGCCAGCCTCTATCGTCAGCGATTCCACTTCTGCCCCGCGCGCTACTTTCAGATCAAATTTCATGCATGTTTCCCGTATACCCAGGGGTCGCCTTACTGCCAGCTCACCACGTCGGCGGATTCTTCAGTGCCGCCAAGCTGGCCGTCCTTGCCGAACGACCACAAGTCATATTCGCCATGCTCTCCCGGAGAGCGGTATAGATAGGGCTTGCCCCATGGGTCTATCGGCAGGGTTTTCTGCAGATAGGGTCCATGCCACCTGGTTTCGTCCGATGGCGCATTGTTGAGCGCTTCAAGACCCTGTTCCGAGCTGGGGTAATGGCCGGTATCCAATCGGTATTGGTCCAGTGCTTTGCTCAATGCATCAATCTGTGCCTTGGCCGTCTTGGTTTCTGACTTGCCGATCTGGGCGAAATACTTGGGGCCAACATAGCCCGCCAGCAGGCCGATGATGACCATGACCACCAACAGCTCAAGAAGCGTAAAGCCACGGCTTTCGATGGCTGTTCCCATGCGCTGGCTCTGGTGACATGATGGGTAGTAGGGGAACATATGGCCTCCTTAAAATGGTTGAAGAGTCTGATCTCGAGAATCCGTGGTCGCTGTCGGTACCGGACCGGCTTCTATCTTGCCGCCTGGCGGCACAAAGCCAGGGACGCTCAGCTCAATGAAAGGGGCTGTGGTCTGGCGCAGCCGGATGGCGTCCGGCAATGTCACCGGCGCTTCTGCAGAGCAGGCGGTTTTGACATAGAGCATGGCTGAAGCCGGGCGTTTGGGCAGGCCGATTACCGTGGTGAAGTTCACCCAGTTGTCATTCAGTGAGGCGGATTGCTGGGCTGCAGTGGGAACAGCGCTATTTCGGCCCGGGTCTGCCAGCCCATTGATCGCCTGCTGATATGCGGGGCTGGTTCTGGGCTGCCTGGCATAGTGCTGGCCGTTTTTATATTGCACTGCCGTAAAGGTGCGCCCAATCCGATAAACCGGTTCTGCCGTTGAAGAATAAAGCGAATAGGCCGCTTCAACCGGCAAGCCGCTCAATCCGCCCCTGGCTACATCGCTGATACGGAAATATTGGCGGCCTTTTTTCTGTTCGTTGAAATCGGCATCAGCGCTGGAAAGCGTAATGACCCTGGTGCCGTAGATGCATTCGGTCTGCGCTTGGTTGCGCCAGACAAATTCAGTGACGCTTGCGATCTTTTTGTCCTTGTAAGCGGTGTAAGCATTGTTCATCACGGCCTGGCGTACGGCATGCGTGACCAGCGTGTATCCTTCCAGGGGAGCCGTGATTTCGTTTGAAGGAAATACGGCGCAGGTATTGCTCACCGCCGGTGTAGGCTTGAGCGGAATATTGGAACGTGGAATATCAGCCTGTCCATGCGGGCTGAATTTTCCGCTGCTGTTGCAGAGGGTGTAAGCACTGGTTCCATCTTCTACTGCAAAGCCTTCGGCAGGGAGTTCGACAAAGCCGGTGGCCAATGCTAATGCCGGGCATAAATTCGCCAGGCCCAGGAGGGTGGGCAAGGGATTTGAAATCAACGGTGCTGTCCTGGATATCTGCATATGCCTGGCCTTAGTTCACAGCAAAATACTGATTAAGGGCATGCAGCTGTGCTTCATTCAGCATGCCCGCCGCCTGCTTCAGGTTGATGATGTCGTTCACCAGCACATATTGCACACGGCTCAGCTCCAGGCGGCTGCCATAAAGCTTTTGCTGGGCGTTCAGCACTTCAATATTGGTGCGTGTGCCTGCGGCAAAGCCCTTCTGTGTGCCTTCCAGGGCAATCTCGCTGGATTTGACCGCCTGCCGGTAGGCCGACAATGCCAGCAGGCCGCTGCGTATGCTGTTGACGTATTTCCTGGTGTTGGCTTCAGTATCCCGGGTATGCAGGTTGAGCAACTCCTCGGCAGCATCCATGCGGCTGTTGGCCTGCCTGACGCTGGCGCTGGTGTATCCGCCTGCAAACAGCGGCATATTGAGTTGCAGGGCTACCGTTGTGGTGTCGAAGCGTGAACCCAGGGTGTTATTGCTGTCGTTTTCGCTATAGGAACGTATGCCGACCAGGTCGAGCGTCGGGTAATGGCCCGCCCGTTTTTTTTCCACTTCCTGGCGCGCCGCCTCTACCGAAAGACGGGCGGCTGTAATCTCGGGGTTATTGCCCAGGGCCTGTTCCAGCCAATAATCCAGGCTTTCGGAGTCAGGAATGGCAAGCGGCAGTTTTTCTGTATTGAGCGGGGCTATCCTCTCGACCTTCTCGCCGCTGATGGTGCTCAGGTTCTGCTTGAATACATCCAGCGAGTTCTGGGTGCTGATGAGCTCGGCCTGTGCCAGCTCCAGCGCAGCCTGCGCCTCATTGATCTCGGTGACGGTGCCTTCGCCATGCTCGTAACGTTGCCTGGCCTGGTCGCGTTGCTGGGTAGTGGCATCTATCCTGTTGCGCAGCACATCCACTTTTTCCTGTGCATAGAGGGTCTCAAAGTAAGCTGAGGCCAGCCGCGTGATCAGGGTGGCATTCTCCTTCAGCAACAAGGCTTCCTTGCTTTTGATATTGGCTTCCGCACCCCGGTAGGTGGCAATGCTTTCCTTGTTGAACAGGGATTGCCGCAAGCTCAGGGTGTAGTTATGGATGTCGTAGTTAAGGCGTGTCTCGACGGCGCCAAGCGAGGTCTGCGTGGTGCGGTCGGTGTTGCCGTGCCCTACGTTGGCGCCAAACTGCACCCGCGGCAGAAAGAGGGCGCGGCTTTTGTTGATTTCTTCACGTTCTGCCTCTGTGATCGCTTCTGCGGCCTTGTATTGGGCATCGTATTGCAGCGCTTTTTGGTAAAGGCTCAATAGGTTCTCCGCGGCACTGGCAACCTGGCTGCTTGTCAGCATCACAGCCAATAACAGGGCGGTTTTCGTTGGGCGTGATGTGCACATGGGATAACGCATGGTGAAAATGCTCATTCTTCTTTCATGGAAGCGGCAATCCGCTTGACCAGTGGATGCATGAGATAGGTGAGCAGGGTGCGCTCGCCGGTGCGGATGACAATCTGTACCGGCATGCCAGGCTGCAGGCGGCGGCTGCCCAGGGTTTTCATGCCATCCTCCGTGATATTGACGCGTGCCAGGTAGTAACTGAACGGCGCCTGGCTGCCGCTGCCGGGTTCCAGCAGCAGGTCGGTGGAAACAGTCTTGACCTTGCCTTCCAGCAGCAATTGCGGCGTGTTGGAAAAACTGGAGAAACGCACATCTGCATCCTGGCCGACATGAATCTTGTCTATCAGGTGCGGCGGGATCTTGGCGTCAAGGATCAAGGGTTCGTCAAATGGCACGATATCCATGATCTTCTGGCCGGGCTGGATCACGGCGCCTATTGTGTGCACTTGCAGGCCAACTACCTGGCCACTGACTGGCGCGGTGACGGTCACGCGTTGCAGCTCATCTTTCAGCGGCTTGTACTTTTCCGCATCTGCCTGCACTGCCAGCTTGACCTGGGCCATTTCGGTGTCTATCTCTTTTTTCTCGGTCTGCTGGCGCGCACTGATGCGCTGGTTGAGCTCCAGTATGCTTTTCTGGCTGCGCAGGATGTTGGATTCGGTGCTGGCAATCTGGCCATAGGTCTGCGCCAGCTTCTGCTCCAGCTCATTCTGCTGGTTGCGCGGGGCATAGCCTTCGCTCACCAGTTGCTTGATGCCTGCCAACTGTTCGTTGAGCAACTGGCGCTGGGATTCATAACTGCTGAGTACGCCTTTGTAACCCTCTATCAGCACCGTCTGCCCCTGTATGGATTCACGCATGGCTTCAACATCGGCAAACAAGGCTTGCTGGCGCGCCCGCAGCAACTGGGACTGATTGAGCATGAGCTGCTGGATGTAAGGGTCATCCTGGCTCTTGACCAGGTCTTCATGAAAGCTGATGCTGCCTGCACCGGATTTCTCCGCTGTCAGGCGGCTCTCCTGCGCGCGCAATCCCATATAGCGCTGCCTGACTTCATCGAACCTGGCCTTGCTGGCCGTGTCATCCAGGGTGAACAGCACATCGCCCGCCTGGACTGACTGGCCTTCATGCACCATGATCTTGCTGATGATGCCGCCGCTGAGGTGCTGCACGGTTTTGTGGCTGCTTTCCACATTGACCACGCCATCGGTTGGTACGCCTTCATCCAGCGGGGCCAGTGCTGCCCACAGCAAGAATCCACCCAGCCCGAGCAGCAGTATTGCCAGCCCCAGCCTGGTGGCATGCCTGTTATTGCCATAATCGTGGAGCGCAACCACTTTTGACTGTCCTGCCTGGGAGATATCTCCGTCATGGATTGAAGGGTTTTTGATGGCAGGACCATTGATGATCTCTGGTGTTGTCACGGGCAAACTCATTGCAATACTCCTTAGGCCGCTTTTGATGCCAGCTTCTGCCTGGCCTGGTTCAGTTCTGCAATCACTTCGTCACGCGGGCCGTGATGGACAATCTCGCCATTGCCCATGATCAGCAGCGTGTCGGTGATTTTCAGGATGTTGCTGCGGTGTGAGATGACGACGATGGTCTTGCCCTGGTTTTTAAGCAGCACCAGGGCTGCCAGCAGGCTGGCTTCACCGTGTTCATCAAGATGCGAGTTGGGCTCATCCAGCACGATAACGGCGGGCTGCTGATAAATGGCCCGGGCAAAACCGAGCAACTGGCGTTGCCCGCCGGAAAGCACGGCATTGGCATCATCCAGGCGGGTGTCGTAACCTTGGGGCAGGCGCAAAATGCCTTCATGGATGCCTGCCGCCTGGGCCGCTTGTATGACTTTTGCAGTATCCGGCTGCTCAAAGCGCGCAATGTTTTCTGCAATGGTGCCCTCTATCAGCGCGATATCCTGTGGCAGGTAGCCTATGGACTTGGCATAGGTCTGGGCCGGAACCTGGTTGATGGGGCGGCCATCCACCAGAAAATCCCCAGCCTGCCACGGGCAGACGCCCACCAGGCAGCGTGCCAGCGTGGTCTTGCCGGAACCGGAAGGGCCCATTACGCCCAATATCTGTCCCGGTTGTATTTCCAGGTTGATGTTCTTGAGCAGGGCTTTGCCGGTTTTCTCAAGTGTGACGCTGAGGTTGTCAAGCGCCAGCCTGCCCTTGATCTCAATGGGCGATGTACCAAACACTGGCTCAGGCTGTTGCTCGGTGGCAAGCAGGCTATCGATCTTGCTTGCAGACTGCCTTGCCTGGATGAACTGCTTCCAGGTGCTGACAATAATGTCGAAAGGTTGCAGCGCCCTGGCAATCAGCACATTGGATGCAATCATTGCGCCTATGCTGATTTCACCCTTTACCGCCAACAGGGCGGCGATGCCCAGCATGGCGGATTGCATGGTGTAACGGGCAAACTTGTTGATTTGCTGGTTGCGGTTCTGTACCTGCATGGCGCTGGCATCCATCTGGTTCCAGCGGTTTTGCAGCGCCTGCCAGCGCGCGCGCAAATGCGGCAGCATGCCCAGCACGTGCAGGGTTTCAATATTCCGTATCTTGCTGTCCAGGAACTGCATGGCAGTACTGCGAGCCTGGCCTGCGTCCTGCAAGGGTTTTTCACTACTGCGTTGGTTCCACAACGCCAGCCCAAACTGGATGGCGCACAAGGCAATGGCAAGCATGCCCAATACCGGGTTCAGTATGAACAGCACAGCCACGTAAAGCAGCGTCCATGGCATATCGAAGAATGCAAACAAGCCATTGCTGGTGAGGAATTGACGGATAAAAGTCAGGTCTTGCATTGCCTGGCTGGCTTCGGGCCCGGTAGGCTGGGAGTTACGTGCAAATCCGAGCTTGAACAGCCGGTCGGTCAACAGGTGGTCAAACTTCACTCCGGCCTTGATGGCAGTCATGGAGCGCACCCATTCAGAAAATGCCATGACGACAAAGAAAAAACAGGTGATCAGGGTGATGGCATATAGCGTCAGCTCGTTTTTGCTTAGCATCACCCTGTCGTATAACTGCAGCAGGTAAAGCGTGGGAGCCAGCATCATGAGGTTGGTCACCATGCTGAAAATGGCCACAGACAACAGCTCGCTCCTGAATAATGGCAGATAGCCGCGCATGGATTGCCTGGCGCTCATGAGCCGCTCCTGGCGCTGTTGCCGGGTTGGTATTGCAGTGAGGCGATCACTTCATCAGGCTTGCCGTAACGCAGTATCTGCCCCTTGACCATCACCATCATGGTATCTGCCACCGCCTTGATCCCTTGCAGGTGGCTGATGATGACAAACGTGGTTTTGCGGCTCTTGAGCACTTGCACCATCTGCTGCAGGGCCTGTTCACCAGCGTCGTCCAGGTTGGCGTTGGGTTCATCCAACACCACAATGGCAGGATTGCCGTAAATGGCTCTTGCCAGGCCGACCAACTGGCGTCTCCCACCGGACAGAAAGCTGCCCTCGGCACCTATGCGTGTGTTAACGCCTTCCGGCAACTCATCCAGCATTGTTTGCAGCTGGAGCAGCTCGATCACCTGGTTGAGTTTGTCAGCGTCAGCCTCGCCAAAGCGGGTAATGTTTTCTGCAATGGTGCCGTCCAGCAGTTCGACATTCTGGGGCAGGTAACCTATATGCCGGCCCAGTTCTTCCTTATCCCATTGATACGCGTCCACGCCGTCAAATCTGACCTTGCCATTGCTTGGCGGCATCAGACCCACGAGCAGTTTTGACAGCGTAGTCTTGCCCGAAGCAGAAGGGCCGGTAATCAGCAATACCTCGCCTGCATGGAGCTTGAACTGGATATTGCGCAGCAACGGCTCACGGATGTTTTCATTCAGGGCATAACTCAGGTTTTCCACCGTGATCTCCCCACTGGGGACAGGCAGTGTCATCCCTTGCTCACGGGCAGGGTGGCTATCTAGCAGCTCCTGCAATCTGTCGTAGGATTCCAGTGCCCCGGCCAGCGTACGCCATTGCGCAATCAACTGGCTGAATGGGGCAAGTACACGGGCAGCGAGAATGGAAGCCACGATCATCATGGCAGCGCCATTCTCCAGTGCATGATTGATCACCAGGTAACAGCCCAGGCCCAGCACCAGCGAGGTTTGCAACACTTGCAGCAGTTTGGAGAAGGCAGCATTCCTGCCTGCAATTTCAGAGGCAAAAGCCTGGTGCAGCAAGAAGCCTTGCTGCTTCTCCTGCCAGCGGCTTTGCAGCGCATCCAGCATGCCCATGGCCTGGATCACCTCGGATTTTTTACTGATGCTGGAAAAATAGCTTTGGGCCGCCAGGGCATAACGGTTGGCCTCGATCATCTGCGGTTGCACGCGGTATTGGTTGATGCACGCAATGATCGTCTGCAATGCCAGCCCAACCAGGGTGAGGTAACCCAGGCTGCTATGGATGCAGAAAATGGCGACAATAAAAATCAGAATAAAAGGGACATCGATCAGCCCGGCAAGGGCGGGGGAATAGAGGCTTTCCTTGAGGCTGCGGTAGTCCGAAAATGCACGTTGCGCGGGAAAACTAGAGGCTTTTAGCCTGGCTGCCGCGACAGCGTTGAAAACCTGGTCATTCAGCGTTTGGTCCAGTTGAACCGATGCCTGGAACATCATGTTGCGGCGTATCCATTCCAGACTTTCCATGATCATGTAAATAAAGACCACCATCATGGTCAGCATGAGCAAAGTGCCAAGATTGCGACTGTAAATCACGCGATCATAGACTTCGAGCATGTACCATGACGGGGCTAATACCATCAGATTGGTAAAAAGGCCGAAAAAAACCACCTTGCGGTAATGAGGGGTAAGCCTCATCAAGGCTTTTTTCAGTACAGCTGTGTTGTTATTGTGTGTCACGTAAGCAGTATTCCTGGAAGTAGAATTAGGAAATTGAACAGGCCGGTGCAAGACCGGCCCAGCCTGCCTAATTAAACAACCGCGATATCCGCTGCTGTGATCGAAGTGACCCCGGTAAGGATCGCGATATCCACCGCTGCGCTTCCGCCATTGCCGTCTGCGTAATACTGCAGAGTGTTGGTAGAAGTGTTGAAGACAAGATAGTCATCCGCATCGAGTGGGCCTGAACCAACCACCAGGTTGCCCGCATTGAAGCCGACAAGGGAAGCGAACTGATCAGTGTTGAGCTCAATCTTGTCCACTCCGCTATCGAAGTCGGTGATGGTATCCACGCCAGTGAGGTCGAAAGCGGTATCGACATAAGTCTGCACCTCATTCGAAGCGCCAGTCACCACCTGCGTCCACACCTTGCCGAACACAAACGTGTCTGAACCAGCGCCACCAGTCAGCGTGTCATTGCCGCCATTGCCAATGAAGCGGTCATCCTGCGTTGTGCCGATAAAGGTCTGGGTATTGCCATTGCCTTCAAAAATCAGGCCGTTGGCTGTCACGCCGGAAGCATCGACTACTACATTGTTGATGGTGCCGCCATTGTTGCCCAGGGTATTGGAAAGGTCGGAAACAGTGCCTCTGGCATTGAAGTAATAGTGGTCATTCAGCAATTGCAGTGCTGCGTTTTCCACATTCAACCGGCCCACAGTGCCACCCACTTGTACCACTTCCATTTCCTGGAAATTGGCATCGTTGAGAATGATGGTGCCAGCAGCCTGGGTGTTGGCGCCGATGCCAGTGGTAATACGCAGCGTATCAGTGCCTTCACCACCAATGATCACATCATGCTTGGCACCTGTGGCAATCCACTCAGGGTTGCCGTCATCAGCCTTGGAAGTGGTGCCTTGCACACCGCTGCCAAAACCGCCGATCAAGAAGATGTCGTCACCTTCGCCGCCATCCAGGTAATCAGCACCACCATGACCAACCAGCAGGTCATTGCCGCCATTACCGTAAACTACGTCATCGCCCAGGCGGGCAGTGACATAATCCACGCCATCGCTACCCAGTACGATCTCGCGGGCACCATCAGTTTCATTGGCACCATCGATACGGACATAGCTGCCTGCTTCACCTTCTGTGGCATCGTAGATGATGTCTACGTTATGGAAGAGCTCGGCAACGGAGTAGTCGTCTACTTCAAATACAGCAGATTCATACTCCACCTCTTCGGCCCCATCGACATCAGGCTCGAACTCTTCTTCCTCAAATTCCAGTTTGATGGTGACGGATTCGGTTGGGCCGCCGGCAACACCATAGATATGGGTGCCGGGGTTGAGGAAGCCGGTACTTAGAGACTCGCCATTTTCTTCTAACTGTTCAGCCGAAAGAACGATGTTGACACCGCTAGCTAGTTCAATACGCTCTATACCGCTGAAACCAAGCGATTCTGAAAAATCACCAGAAACTTTGAATTCAATGGTATCAACGGCATTATAACCTGCAATAGTTGTAGCAAAAGTACTGATCGCACTAGAGCCGGGGCGAGTGACAATATTTAGGCGCACATCGGTTTCAGCTTGTTGGGATTGAGTGATACTGGTAATTGGAACAATGGTGCCAGTTACAGTGTCAAATGCCACTAACCCCGCATCTTCATCTTCTTCATCGGCTTCCTCTAGTTCGATATATCTAGCTTCGTTGCCAGCATTATCAAGATCAGAAGTGCCACCACTAATATAAGTATTGGTAATTTCTGAACTTATGACGAAAGTATCATTGCCTTCACCGCCACCAAGGAAGTCATCTGAGGTAACTAAAAATAAGTTACCAACAACATTTGCACCACCTGCACTACTACCATCGCCAAAGATGATATCGGCTCCATCCCCACCGCTTAAGATATCATCTCCATCACCGCCATATATATAATCATCACCACTGCCACCAAAGATTGTATCGTTACCATTACCACCATAAATATTGTCGGTACCGGCTCCACCGTAGGCAAAATTATTGCCATTGCCAAGGTCTATTACATCATCACCCGCGCCTCCTAAGATCGTATCGTTGCCTTCACCGCCGAAGAGGAAGTCATCACCGTCTCCACCACTGATGAAGTCATTGCCATTGCCACCATCAATATAATCATTGCCTCCATTACCAAAAATTACATCATTGCCTCCATTACCAAAAATCTGATTGTCTAAATCATTACCAATGACTAGGTCGGAAGATGATGTTCCTGTATAGCTTGTTTCTGTAGAATTAAAAATCTTGATCGCCATTTTGAAACTCCTTCAAAGATTTAAGAGTGCGGTGAAACATCTCTCACCGCAAAAACGATTCAAACTCTAGTTATTTCTTAGAATGGAACAACCGGTGCTGGACTTGGTGTAGCATTGGTAGGGGCAAAGCCATCCACGCTAACTTGAATAAATCGAGCATATTCTTGTGCAGTTTGGCGTAAGCGGATTGCATTGGTTGCAACAGGTATGGTGCCAGCACTGCAAGGTGCTTGAATATAGGTCATTGGTGATGCAGGATTGGTGGATCCATCGTCATCAGCCCATACCGCATCAAACGTAAAGTCTACCCATTCGCTATTAACGTCTGCATTTTGATTAGCAGCTACAGTCGTTGCGGGAGTTGTTGCTGTAATCGCAAAATCTTCACCATTGATTGCAGCTGCTGATCCTGGTGCCGGCGGTAGTGCTACATAATTAGTGCCAGGAATTGCTTTATTTGTAGCTGTGTCATATTGGAGAGCTCTATGCTGAACAGCTGTGTAAGTTCTACCAATGCGATAAATTGATGAGGATCCTCCTGAGACAAAATAGCCTGCCTGCACAGTACCTGAGCTACTAAAACCGCCACGTGCAATATCATTAACTTCAAAGTACTGATTGCCAACAGTATCAGGATCGCCTGCTACAGTAGGGCGATAGTCGATATTTGCAGGAACGAATTTTGTGCCAAAAATGCACTCTGTCGCTGCCGCATTACGCCATACTCTATCTGTCACTGTTCCTACAGTCACATTTGTGAAGTTAGTGTAAGTATTATTCATGACTACTGGCCTAGATGCATTTGCAGCTAATGTAAAACCAGTAACAGGAGAGGCTGAGTCATTAGCCGGGAATACTGCACAATCATTATTAGATAATGTTGTGGGGGCTGTGGTAATGCTAGAGCCGAAATTGCCTGTGGTGTTACATAATCTATAGGCAGTACCGCTAAAGCCTGTTGCTGGAATCGGCTCTAAACCTGTAGCCGTCGCCTGTGCTGAAATCAAACCTAAGGCACTTAATACAGCTAGTCTTAATGTGATCTGTTTCATGCTTTTCTCCAATCGTTTAGAATAAGCAGGCATTTGTGGCTGCCTGCAACACCAATTCACCACAATCAATTAGTCCCTTGTAAGCTCTAAGTAGGTTGCGGTTGAATGCTGGTAGGTGGTTCACAAATGCTTTTTTTCAATTGATATTCCTTTTACTTGCGTTTATTTTCGTGGATCGAATTGGTAATTTAGGCTGAACCATATGCCTCTTGGTGCCCCTGGAGCGATGAAGTTGGTACTACGCCAATCATCCGAATTATGGTTGTAGCCACTAGGCCCTATTGCTCCCAAGATAGATGGTGAGAACGGATTGCGACCTAGACGGCCAGCACTAAAATACTCAGTGTCGAAAAGATTGGTAATAAGTAGCGTTGCTGTCCACTCGCTTGAAAACTTATAACTGCTTTGAAGGTTGAATACGGCATAGCCCGGGACTTTGCCTGGATTAGTAGTTGGTGGTAAGGTACGCGTATATGGCTCTGCAACGCCATTTACATAGCGAATAGACTGGAATGTACGTGCCACGCCTGCTTCATGCTCGTTATTTTCATTGCCACGCAAGTAGCTTTCTGAATGCAATACTGCACTCAAGCCAATTTGCCATTTGTCTGTGATTTCGTAACGGACGCTTGCATTAAGGTTGTGCAAGGGAACCCCAGGCATACGACTGCCAGGCTTAACTCTAATTATTCCACTCCCCATTCCATTAATAAATCTTGCGCTGCTATTGTCGGCGCTAAACATATCAAATTCATCTTGAAATGTAGCGTCTGTAAGACTGTAATTTAAACTGAAATTTGTTTTCCCTAGTTTGCCTGATATACCCGTTTCTATACCGCGGCGACGAGTATTTCCAATGCTGTCAAAAAATCCTCTTCCATCCTGGACAGAAACAAAATATATGTCATCTTTTAAGTTGGTTTGATATGCACCAATATTCCATTCAAAATTCTCTCCCAATCGACCTCTTGCTCCTATGTCAAAAGTTGTAGCTTTTATCTGAGGTAAGTAGGGATCTCCAGATAATGTTGTTGGAAGATAGCATTCACGTTTCTCAGCAACACTTTTAGGAATAATGTAGGTGTATTGATTGCCGTTTTCATCAATGCCTGTGCCAGTTCCTCCTGGAGTTCTATCTAGAGCACATCCAAGTTCAATGACACTAGGAGTTCGGGTTCCCTGGGCAAAATTGGCAAAAATATTTAGATTATCTGTAGCTTGCCATGTTGCACCTAAGGATGGATTAAATGAGTAGTAGCTAAATTTCTCAGTTTCAGCTTCATCAAGCACATTTGATAAATCAGGTAATTTATAGCCAGTTGGTACATTGCTACAATCTTTATTTGGACATAATGCCAATGTATCTGGTAGTGAAAGTAATTCACCGATTTCAAAGTTGTTTGCGCCATAACGCGTGGCAATTTTATTTTTTGTTTGAGTTTCATTGTAGCGTGCAGCCAAGCTGAAATTCCAACTTTTAACTGGTGACCAAGTTTCGCTGAAGTAAATACTCTTGGTTGTATTGGTACCTTTGAAATTATTGTTACCTAATGAAATATCAGCACCTGAGAATTGCGGGTGAATCTCGTCTGGTGCTAGGTAAGCATTACGATCTGTATCCAGCAAGCCCAGACGCTGTGAGTTGGTGTATTTTGCGCTTGCATCGTCAATAGATGCCCCTATCATGAATTTGTGATGTTCATAATTCCAGTTGAATTGTATAGAAGCTCCTTCTACCAACTGATTTATTTTATTGTCAGTGATGATGGCTGTAGGTGTACCTTCAACAATTCCTCTACCGCCAGTGTAAGCACCATCGACAGTTGCAATTGCGCCAGTCTGTGGATCAATATAAGTATATGGGCGTTGAGTGCTATCCTGAACTGCATCTAATGCCTGGGTTGTTTTGCATTCATCATTATTTCTTGGGGAGATGGGCATGATGAAGTGTTTTTTTACTACGCCGTTTTCGTTAGTGTAGTAAAAACTGTCTAGACCAGCGAAGGTATTGATTTGACTATTAGGAACTCCCAGTGAAGAAAAAAGACTCGGATCTATTTTGTAGCTTGATTCACCTAAAGAGTAACTAGTTTCTTCTCCTATAGTAGGGGCTGTGGCCCCGCTTATTTGTTTATAATAGTCAGAATTTAGATTAGACATCAGCTTAAATTGCTGTTGCATAACTAATAAAACATCAGCTGGTATATCTTCTTTGTTTTTTTCAAGATTCAAAAAACTTGGAAGTTGAGTACTGTCTGGATCAGTAATTCCGCTATTGAAAAATGAATCCATAAATAAATCATTAAATGGATCTGTTGGATTTTCTATTGTCAAAACATAGAAATCTGGAAGTCCAACTGTGTTAGTGCTGTCAAGTAGACATGTGTAAGGCATTGCCTCTAATGTTTTATCGCGTGCAAAAACGCCTTCTTCCTGATTTGCTAATCCTGTAAATACATCAGCACCAATTTGATGACGTTTACTATCTCGGCGATACACCTGCGCTGTCACTGTAAAGTTTTCACTGACGAAATAACTGCTTGATAGCTGGAATTGTACTAAATCATTCTTGGTAGTATCAGGGGATGTAAATACACCATTACTATCCTGCTTATACATATCAGTAGGATAGAGGCCATTGCCAACAAGATTGTTGTGGACAAGTAATGTGCTCAGATTTAGGTCTAGTTTTTCCCCTCTGTAGCTGGCTTTACCAAAAGCCTGATTTACTCTGCTTGGCGAGTTTTCTCTCCAGCCATCTTCAAGGAAGAAATTGCCAGCCCCAAATAAAGCAATTGTTCCGTTATTCCAACCAGCAGTTGCTTGTAATTGTTTTCTATTAAATGACCCTGTCAATACATTGGCATCTATTCCTGTATGATTAAAACCGTCTTTGGTTTTGACAGTAAATGCTCCACCTAAAGTATTAAGACCGAAGATAGGATTGGATCCTGGAAACACATCAACTCCAGCTAGCGCATTCATGGGAATCATGTCCCAATTCACGACATCACCAAACGGTTCATTAACACGAATGCCATCAAAGAAAACCGATAGGCCTTGCGGTGTTCCAATCTGAGGGCCGGCAGTAAATCCTCTATAAGTCACATCCATCTGGAAAGGATTACCTTGGTAGTCGTTAATATTGACTGACTGCAATTTGCGATTAAGTAAATCAGTCAAACTTAATGAGTTTGCTTCCTTGATTTCTTTGGCAGTGATAGTTTGCACATTGCCCGGGATTTGTTCCTTGGTAAGGCCTAATCCAGGCAAGGGGCCGATTTCGTAGAAGCGTTTGCTGCGTACCTCAATAGACTCTAGTTTCATATCCACATCGGGTTTTTGAGCAACAGGCTTGATGACAGCGTTGTCTTTATCAATTGTGGATTCCAGACCGGTGCCTGCCAGCAGCATCTTGAGCGCTTCATCCGCTTTCATGCGGCCCTTGATGGCCGGGGCGGTTTTTCCGCTGGCGAGGTTGCTGTCAAAAGCGACGCTCATGCCTGTGGTGCGGGCTAATTGCTTTAAGGAGACGTCCAGCGGTTGGCTTGGCATATCGACATTGACCGGGGCCAGTGAACCGTTTTGTTGCTCTGTTGCTGGCAGTTTTGTGTTGAGTTCAGCTGCTTGAAGAGCAAAAGAAGCGACGGTTAGCATGGTGACCAGCAGCATTGCTGCTGAAAGAACCACTAGTCGATATAGCAGGTTAAATAGGTCCAACGGTTTTCCCCCTCTGAGAAATATCTTTCTTATACCGATATAACTTTTGAGGAAGAAAAACCCTGATGTCGATTTTGAAAATTTTTTAAATATTTTTACATGGGCGATCGTTCTGCTGTGTAGAAGAGTATTGCTCGAGTTGAGGGGGTTAGGGTTGGGAGGCGTCAATTGGGTGGAGCGGGGCAGTTGGGGTCAATATTTAACCAGTTTTGATTGGATCAATATTTTTATCAAAATAACTTGTTTAATTTTTTTATTTAATTGTTTTATATGGATAATTTGTAGTATATTCTTATCATAACTTATTAATTAATGATAAATGAGACCTCGTAACTCAATTGCTCGCATCCAAGTTGATCATCGTTTGCGCTATCAAGGGTTTGCTTCTGCAGCAGATTTGGCGGCTGTTGCCGGGGTCAGCGTGCCTACTGTGTTACGTATTGTGCAGGCCTATGGCGATGATGTGGTTCGCTTGGGGATCACTAAGGGTGCACGGTATGCATTTCGCCGACCTTTGAGAGGCCATTCAACGCCAATCCCGGTTTACTGGGTGAATGAGCGAGGGCAGGGAGTTTCAGGAGGTGCGCTGCATTTGCTGGCGCCTGAGGGCAGTTTTTTTGCACTTGGTTCCCTGGGTTTTCCGGTAGATGTTGAACATGCGGAAGGTGTGTGGGCGGGATTGCCGTACGTTTTGCATGATATGCGGCCCCAAGGGTATCTGGGGCGCAGTTTTGCGCGCAAGGCGGCGGTTGAGCTGGAGGTGCCGAGTGATCCGGATAGCTGGTCTGATGACCAGGTGGCTTATGTATTGAGCCGCCGTGGGGCGGATACTTCCGGGCATTTGATTATTGGAGATGAGGCTTATGCCTTGTGGTTGCGTTCTGTGTCCGTGCCAGAACCTGCCATTACAGCAGGACAGTTGGATGCCGAATATAGGCGATTGGCATCTGAATCGGTTGCATTGATCGGCGGTGGTTCCAGTGCGGGAGGTGAGTTCCCCAAGTTCACGGCCAAGCGTGAACTGAAGGGTAGTACAACACCGCATGTCATCGTCAAGTTTTCAGGTGAGGATGGTTCCGGGGCCGTGCAGCGATGGGCTGATCTTTTGGTGTGCGAGCACCTAGCGCTGGAGGCAATCCGTAAGCATGTTCCGCTTCAGGCAGCATGTAGCCGTGTTCTGCAGGTTGGCAGTAGAACTTGCCTGGAAGTTGAGCGGTTTGATCGGCAAGGTGAATTTGGGCGATTGCCGCTGATTTCATTATCTTCTCTGGACGCCGCCTTGTTGGGCAAGGGCAGTGGACGCTGGCCTGATCTGGTTGCCCAGCTTGCCAAGCTCGGAATGTTGCCTGAAACGCTGGAGTTTGCCACACAGATATTATGGTGGATTGGACAACTGATCGGAAATACGGACATGCACCTGGGTAATTTATCCTTTCAGTTTGATCCCCCGGCTGGCAGTGATACCAAAGCGAGTGCGCTGCGCTTGTCCCCTGCCTATGACATGTTGCCGATGATGTATGCGCCGCTGTCTGGTGGCGAGGTGCCGGTGCGGCAGTTTATTCCTTCGCTGCCCCTGCCCAGGGAGGCCGAGGCCTGGAAAGTGGCTTATGTCGCCGCAATTGCATTTTGGGAGTCGGCCGGTGTTGATTCCAGGATAAGTGCATCTTTCCGGCAGATATGTCTTGAAAACCTGGCGCAATTACAAAGGGTCAGGCCGGCTGTTTTATAGGTTTAAATTTATTTCTTTTTGTTTTGCCTGACGCTCAGTGTGGTTTCAGTGGCGTGATGTTCAACCTTTACCGGAGTGATGCTGGGTAGTTCCATGATGAAGCTTTCGATATTCCTGGCCTGGATCACTGCGGTAATGCTGGCATCCTGGCCTTGAGCGGTTTGGGCGCTGATGGATGGTTTGCGGTAACGCGATAGGGTTTCGGCAATTTCTTCAAGGCCTGCCTGGTCAAAAGTGATGATGCCACTCTCAAAGCTGAAGGCATCAGCTGCAGGGCGTTGTATGCGTTTTGCCTTGCCGTCTAAGCTAATTTCTGCGACTTCATTATCACGCAGGGTCAATACGTTCTCTGCATTGCGGTTGGGCGAGGTTGGGTCTTGCCGGTCTATGCTTTGCGGTTCAACGCGCACAGTGCCGTGGTCTACGCTGACGCGTACTTTTTTCTGAAAGCGGTTGACTGCGAAGCGGGTGCCCAGAACGGTGATTCTGGCTGGGCCGCTTTCCACTACAAAGGGACGGTCGGGGTTTTTGGCTACATCAAAGCTGACTTCCCCGCTGTTCAGTTTCACCAGGCGCTGCTTGCGGTAATAGGTGATCTCGATATCGCTGTTGGCATTGACGACAATCTTGCTGCCATCCTCAAGTACCTGGGAGCGAATCTGGCCAATTTCAGCCTTGGCTACCATGTGCATGGTGGGTTGGGTTTGCCAGGCATCGTAGCTGTAATAAGCGATGATGCCTGTCGCGGCAAAGAACATGACACTCAATGTGCGGGTGACTACATTGTGTATTTTTTTGCGCCGGTCGGCCTTTTCAATGAATTCTTTCTGCTGCATGGCGCTTGCCAGCGAGAACAATTGTTCAGGGGAGTCCAGGTCTTCCCACAAGGAACACACTTCACGATAAGCCTGCTGGTGGGAGGGGTGGGAGAGCAGCCATTCCTCAAAGCGGCTACGCTTGGGATGCTCGATGTCGGCATCCTGCATTTGCACAAACCATTTGATGGCGGCTTCGCGTGCGGCTCTGAGGGTCGGGTTACTGCTCATTTCAAGATTTAGCTGATGAGGTCCTTGGCTTCAAGTAGATCCAGCATTGCACGCATGATATGTCTTTGGACCATGTTGAGTGAAATGCCGAGCTTGTCAGCGATATCCTGTTGTGCCATTCCTTCTATGCGGTACAGCCAGAAAGTTTCCTTGCAGCGTGGCGGCAGATGATCGATGATTTTTTGCAGTATATCCAGACGTTGCTGAATGTCTACTAAATGTTCAGCAGAAGGCACGCGCGGCTGGTCAAGCTCATAGGCCAGCTCGGATTCAATGTCTTCCGTTACCAGCGGGATAAAGCGCGCTTGCTCTTTGTGATTATCGATCAGCAAGTTGCGCACTATGGTGTGCAAGTATGCATGGGGTTGCTGCAATCGATCCGGGTTGGTCGAGATTGCAAAACGTATCAAGGCATCATGCAGGATATCGTAAGCGGAGCGCCTATAGGAGGTTTGCCGATAGATAGTCGGTAACAGGTCCATATATGCCCAGCGCAAATCTATACCGTGCCATGTGGGATTTAACATCATGCTAATTCACCACCGAATCTAGGGGAGACGATTTGCAAGTAGCAATAAACGGACCTGTTTTGTAGGTGTAAATTAATGTAATGATTATTAATGACTTTTGTATTTCCGTGATTTACGGATTGAGCAAGTTGGTTGTTATGTGGTGGCTGTAAACAGCCAATTGGTTGTTGTAAAAATCTTGTCATGCTTGACATTGATGAAAATACCGAGGTTATTCACACAACTTCATGTGATACATCAGCTTTTGCCAAGAAACATAAACAATCCAAAGAGATATAATTTTTATTATTTAAATCAATGACTTAATTTTTAGTTCAAAAAATGGGCATTTTAAAAATATCCTTTCAATTACAATAGTTACATTTTTAAGTCACAGCTATCCACAAAATTATCCACAGATTTTGTGGATAGGAATTCTTATTATTTCCAACACAAAAAATGAAAATCGGTCAACAACAATTTCGCACAATCTGGCCCGCTGGCAGCGAGGAATTCCAGGGAGTGGCAAACCGGGTCAATATTATTGACCAGACACAATTGCCGCATGAGTTCAGGGTGGTGGAAATTGCTTCTGTTGAGGCCATGGCAAACGCAATCCGAGAGATGCAGGTGCGTGGTGCGCCATTGATCGGGGCTGCGGCAGCTTATGGCATGGCGTTGGCAGCATTGAAGGATGCGCGTGATGAAAGCCTGCGTTTGGCGGCTACCTTGTTATTGCTCAGCCGACCCACAGCAGTGAATTTGCGCTGGGCGGTGGAGCGTATGCTGGAGAAGCTGCTGCTGTTGCCGGAGGCGTTGCGTTGTGCCGTTGCATGGAGCGAAGCAGCAAAGATTTGCGATGAGGATGTGGTGCTGAACCAGGCAATTGGCCGGCATGGATTTGATATTCTCAAAGTGCTGGCTGAATCCAGGTCCGGCAGGCTGAATATTCTCACGCATTGCAATGCGGGTTGGCTGGCTACTGTGGATTGGGGGACGGCGCTTGCCCCGGTGTACACCGCAGTTGAAGCCGGGCTGGATGTGCATGTGTGGGTGGGTGAAACCCGGCCGCGCAACCAGGGCGCCAGCCTGACAGCCTGGGAGCTGGCCCAGCATGGCATTGCGCATACCGTGATCACGGATAATGCGGGTGGTCACCTGATGCAGCATGGGCAGGTGGATTGCGTGATTGTGGGGGCTGACCGGGTGACGCGCAACGGGGACGTTTGTAACAAGATCGGCACTTATCTCAAGGCGCTGGCCGCCTTTGATAATGGCGTGCCTTTTTATGCTGCCGTGCCTTTACCAACAATTGATTGGCGCATCACTGACGGATTGCGCGATATTCCCATCGAAGAGCGGCATGCCGATGAAGTGGCCATGGTATACGGCCTGGATGAGCGGGGTGAGGCAAAGTCGGTGCGCGTGATTCCGCAGGGTAGCCAGGCAGCCAATCCGGCTTTTGATGTGACCCCGGCAAAATTGGTCACCGGCATCATCACCGAGCATGGCTGTTGTGAACCAGCGCAGTTGCAGCAATGGATGCCCTCCACTGAAATGACAGACTGAAAGTGCATGATGAAACCTTTATATAGTCTTGCCCGGCTACGCGAGTTGGAGCAGCAGCACCAGGCAGAAGGTTTGATGGAAAAGGCAGGCCTTGCTGCCGCAGGTTTAAGCAAGGAGCTGTTGGGTAAGGATGGCTATGCCGTGCTGGTGATGGCGGGTCCTGGCAACAATGGCGGGGACGCACTGGTCGCGGCAAGACATCTCAAGGCCTGGTGGCACCAGGTGACCGTGGTATTCACCGGCCAGCGTAACAAGCTGCCAGACGATGCTGCGCATGCTTATGATGCCTGGCTTGCCTGTGGTGGCGAGGTGCTGGCGGAAATACCGGCAGGGCAAAGCTGGCACCTGGTGATTGACGGGCTGTTCGGCATAGGCTTGCAGCGCGATCTGCACGAACCTTATTGCCGCCTGGTCGAAACGATTAACCAGTTGAAGGTCCCCGTTTTGTCACTGGATATCCCCAGTGGCTTGTGCATGCAGAGCGGGCGTGTGTTAGGCGCCGCAGTCCAGGCGAGCCATACGCTGAGTTTTATTGGCCTCAAGCCCGGCTTGTTTACGCTGGATGGCCCAGACCACGCAGGCCGCGTGCAGTTGGCAGACCTTGGTATTGAATCGGGAAAAGCGCAGGGATATTTGCTTGATGACGTTCCTGCCAGCTTGCCGCCCCGCAAGTTGAATAGCCATAAGGGAAGCAATGGCAGTGTGGGGGTGGTAGGCGGTGCCGAACACATGGTAGGCGCGGCATTGTTGACCGGGCGTGCAGCCTTGCAGCTGGGGGCTGGGCGCGTTTATTGCGGGTTGCTGGCCGGACAGGCTGTGGGTGTTGATTATGTACAGCCTGAGCTGATGCTGCGGCAGGCGCAATCGCTCATTGAACTGGATGCCTTGACTATACTGGCTGTTGGTCCGGGAATGGGGCAGTCAGTGGTTGCCGCTGCATTGCTTGAGCAGGTGTTGCGCAGCTCCCGGCCTTTGTTGCTGGATGCGGATGCACTTAATCTGGTTGCCGGCAGTGTGGCATTGCGTCGTTTGCTGCAGCAGCGCCAGCCTGGAACCGTCGTGATCACGCCACACCCTGGGGAGGCAGCAAGCCTGCTGTCATGCAACACGACCGGGACACAACAAGACCGTATCGGCAGCGCCCTGAGGATGGCTGAGGAGTTGGGTGCCGTGACTGTGCTCAAGGGCTGCGGCAGCGTGATTGCATTCCCTGATGGCCGCTGGTTCATCAATCACAGCGGCAACCCCGGCCTGGGAAGCGCGGGTATGGGGGATACCCTGTCAGGCATGATCGCTGCGCTGGCTGCACAAGGCCTGAGCCTGGAGCAAGCGGCCTTGCTCGGTGTCTACCTGCACGGCGTGGCGGCAGATGAGCTTGTTGCGCAGGGCATAGGCCCGGTCGGCCTCACAGCCACGGAGGTGGCGTTGCATGCGCGCGCGTTGTTGAATCGCTGGGTGAAGGATGCGGTGAATCAGCATAGATGATCATGCTGGCTGAAGCCGTTGGTCAAGAGTCTTTTCTTAGTGGTTGAATATTAATCACTAGCTGGAAGGGCACGGCCAAATGCAGGGGGAGCGATGGCCCGTAGGCTGCAATTCTCATTTGTCGCCAATGGGTGTTTACAGTAAAATCTAACCCCGTCCGCAATGTCCCAAAGTTTTTATTCCATGACCAAATTTGTATTCGTTACCGGCGGGGTTGTTTCCTCATTAGGTAAAGGCATTGCAGCTGCCAGCTTAGGCGCAATTCTAGAGTCGCGTGGCATCAAGGTGACCATGCTCAAGCTTGACCCCTATATCAACGTTGATCCAGGCACCATGAGCCCGTTCCAGCACGGTGAAGTTTTCGTGACTGATGATGGCGCTGAGACCGACCTGGACCTTGGCCACTACGAGCGCTTCATCAGCGCCCGCATGGCAAAGCGCAATAACTTCACTACCGGCCAGATCTATGAAACCGTGATCAAGAAAGAGCGTCGCGGCGAGTACCTGGGCAAGACCGTGCAGGTGATTCCCCATATCACCGACGAAATCAAGGCACACGTCAAGCGCGGTGCCGAAGGCGCAGATGTCGCGATTGTCGAGGTCGGCGGTACGGTAGGCGACATTGAGTCCCTGCCTTTCCTTGAAGCCATCCGCCAGATGGGCATAGAAGAAGGCCGTACCAATACCTGTTTCATGCACTTGACCCTGTTGCCATGGATTCCCACTGCTGGCGAGCTGAAAACCAAGCCTACCCAGCACTCCGTCAAGGAGCTACGCGAGATCGGTATCCAGCCGGATATCCTGCTCTGCCGTGCAGACCGTGCCATCCCAGAGGATGAAAAGCGCAAGATCGCGTTGTTCACCAATGTGCCGCATGAAGCGGTGATCTCGGTGATCGATGCTGACAGCATCTACAGTATCCCGCGTATGCTGCATGACCAGATGCTCGACGAGATCGTCTGTCACAAGCTCAACCTGCTGGCCCGTGCCGCGGACTTGTCGAGCTGGAACCGCATCGTGCATGCATTGAATAACCCGAAGCATGAGGTCAACATTGCCTTTGTCGGCAAGTATGTGGACCTGACCGAATCCTACAAGTCGCTGACTGAAGCCTTGATTCACGCTGGCATTCACAATGAAGCCAAGGTGAATATCCACTATATAGATTCCGAAGATGTGGAAAAGGGCGGTACTGCCGCACTTGAGCAGATGGATGCCATCCTTGTGCCGGGCGGCTTTGGCAAGCGCGGTACGGAAGGAAAGATTGCCGCCATCCGTTATGCGCGTGAAAGCAAGACGCCTTATCTTGGCATATGCCTAGGGATGCAGCTGGCGGTGATCGAGTTTGCCCGCAACGTGGCCAAGCTCAAGGATGCCAACAGCACCGAGTTCGACCCCAAGACACCTCATCCGCTGGTAGGCCTCATTACCGAGTGGAAGAATGCCGACGGCAAGGTGGAGCAGCGCAGCGAGGATTCAGACCTGGGTGGCACCATGCGCCTGGGCGCGCAAAAGTGCCCTATCGTTCCTGATACCAAGGCGGCCGCGATTTACGGCAGCGAAGTCAACGAGCGCCATCGCCACCGCTATGAAGTCAATAACAACTATGTGGACCAGTTGCAAGCTGCTGGTTTGGTGATTGCTGCGCGCACACCGACTGAACAGCTGTGTGAAATGGTGGAATTGCCGGAGGCAGTCCATCCATGGTTCCTGGCCTGCCAGTTCCATCCGGAATTCACATCCAATCCCCGTGCCGGTCACCCGCTGTTCAATGCCTATATTGCAGCCGCGCTGACCAACCAGGCAGCAAGAAAGGCCTAATGCAATGAAGCTTTGTGGTTTTGACGTTGGTATTGAGCATCCGCTGTTCCTGATTGCCGGCCCCTGTGTGATTGAGTCCAGGCAGATGGCCATTGATACCGCAGGCCAGCTCAAGGAGCTGGCTGATGCACTGGGAATTCCTTTTATCTACAAGTCATCGTATGACAAGGCCAACCGCAGTTCCAACAAGACTTTCCGTGGTTTTGGCATGGAAGAAGGCCTGAAGATTCTGGCTGATGTACGCAGCCAGATTGGTGTGCCTGTCCTGACAGATGTGCATACTGAAGAGCAGGTGCCGCATGTGGCTGCGGTGGTGGATGTACTGCAAACCCCGGCATTTCTCTGTCGCCAGACCGATTTCATTACTGCCTGCGCAAAATCCGGCAAGCCGGTGAATATCAAGAAAGGCCAGTTCCTGGCACCTGGCGATATGAAGCAGGTGGTGCAGAAGGCCAAGGAAGCCAATGGCGGCGCAGATACCATCATGGTGTGCGAGCGCGGCGCCTCCTTTGGCTACAATACCCTGGTATCCGATATGCGAGGGCTCGCCATCATGCGCGAGACCAACTGCCCGGTGGTGTTTGATGCTACCCATTCAGTGCAGCAGCCTGGCGGCCAGGGTGACAAGAGCGGAGGCCAGCGCGAATTTGTCCCTGTGCTGGCACGTGCTGCCGTGGCTAGTGGCGTTGCCGGCTTGTTCATGGAGACGCATCCTGATCCAGCTCTGGCCATGTCCGATGGCCCTAATGCATGGCCCTTATCCAAGATGAAGGCGTTGCTTGAAGTATTGGTCGACCTCGACCGCGTGGTGAAAAAAGCCGGGTTTATAGAACATACCTTGTAAACACTGGCATAAAAATCCAAGTTTTTAATTGAGGAAATAAAAGCATGAGTGCAATTGTAGATATTATTGCCCGCGAGATTATCGATTCACGCGGTAACCCCACAGTTGAGGCCGATGTATTGTTGGAATCCGGCGTTATTGGCCGTGCAGCAGTGCCTTCTGGCGCTTCCACCGGCACCAAGGAAGCTGTGGAGTTGCGTGATGGCGATGCCGGCCGTTACTTGGGCAAGGGTGTGTTGCAGGCAGTCGAGAACGTCAATACTGAAATCACCGAAGCCATTATTGGCCTGGATGTTGAAGAGCAGAGCTTTATCGACAATACACTGATTGAGCTGGATGGCACGGAAAACAAGAGCCGCCTTGGCGCTAATGCCATCCTGGCAGTATCCATGGCGTGCGCACGCGCTGCGGCCGAAGAGTCCGGCCTGCCGCTCTATCGCTACCTCGGCGGTTCCGGCTTTATGCAATTGCCTACCCCGATGATGAACATCATCAACGGTGGTGCCCATGCCGAAAATAGCGTGGATATGCAGGAGTTCATGATTATCCCGGCTGGCTTGCCCAGCTTCCGTGAAGCCTTGCGTGCCGGTGCCGAAGTGTTCCATGCGTTGAAGAAAATTTTGCACAAGCAAGGCCTGGCAACCACCGTTGGCGATGAAGGCGGTTTTGCCCCTGACCTGCCATCAAATGAAGCGGCTATCCAATACATCCTGGAAGCGATTTCTGCTGCTGGCTATGAGCCGGGCCGCGATATTCTGCTGGGCCTGGATTGCGCCAGCTCTGAATTTTACAAGAACGGTCTTTACCACCTCGAATCAGAAGGCTTGCAATTGAACTCCGCGCAGTTCACTGACTACCTGTCTGCCTGGGTAGACAAGTATCCTATCATCAGCATTGAAGATGGCATGAGCGAACATGACTGGGATGGCTGGAAGTTACTGACCGACCGCATGGGCCGCAATGTCCAGCTGGTGGGTGACGACCTGTTCGTGACCAATGCCAAGATCCTGCGTGAAGGCATCAAGCGTGGTGTTGGTAACTCCGTGTTGATCAAGGTCAACCAGATCGGTACCCTGACCGAGACCTTCACAACAATTGAAACCGCCAAGCGTGCTGGTTACACCGCCGTGATTTCGCATCGTTCCGGTGAAACCGAAGATACCACCATTGCTGATATCTCAGTGGCGACCAATGCCCTGCAGATCAAGACTGGCTCGCTCTCGCGTTCCGAGCGTATTGCCAAGTACAACCAGCTGCTGCGCATTGAAGAAGAACTCGGCGACGCGACCAGCTACGCAGGTAAAGACGCATTCTATAATCTGAAGTGAAATTCCTGACGCTCATCTTTGTTGCCATTATCGCCTTGCTGCAGTACCCACTGTGGCTTGGCAAGGGCAGCTGGGTGAAAGTCTGGGCGATCAACCAGCAAATCGTTGCGCAGAAGGCCGACAATGTCAGGCTCAAGCTGCGCAATGACACGCTGGATGCTGAAGTGCGCGACCTCAAGCAAGGCTATGCAGCCATTGAAGAGCGTGCGCGCAGTGAGCTGGGGATGGTCAAGCAGGATGAAGTGTTTTACCAGGTGATCGACCAGATCCCAAGCAAGCCCAATCCCCAACCAGTAGCGCCACCCCCCGCTACGAATGTTCACTAGCGTCTGCCAGCAGGGTTTTGCGGGTATGAGGTATGATAGATAGGGAACCCTTATCTTGTCTGTCTATGACTCATATCCATGAACCGATATAAACTGATCCTGCTGATTAGCGTTATCCTGGCGACAGGTTTTCTGGCGACATCCATTGTCAGCTATCAGGTTTCCCGGTTATCCATTCACGACTCCATAGTCAATAGCACGCTGCCGCTGACTTCAGACAATATCTACTCTGAAATCCAGAAGGATCTGGTACGCCCGATCTTTGTGTCATCCATGATGGCATCGGATACTTTCCTGCGTGACTGGATCATTGATGGTGAAGCCGACATCGGCAAAATCAGCAAGTACCTGCAGGAAGTCCAGACCTCTTATGGGGCTTTTGTTTCCTTTCTTGTCTCTGAGAAAACCGCCAATTATTACTATGGTGAAGGGCTGTTGAAGCAGGTCAGCCCCGAGGAAGAGCGCGATGCATGGTACTACCGTGTACGCGAGTTGAAATACCCTTACGAAATCAATGTAGATCGCGATATGGCACATGCTGATGTGCTGACCATTTTTATCAATTATCGCGTATTGGATTATGCCGGGGAATATTTGGGCGCTGTTGGTGTTGGCCTGGCAGTAAATTCAGTGCAAAAGCTGATTATTCATTACCAGAAAAAATTCAAGCGTAATGTGTATTTTGTGAATGACCAGGGCGAGGTCCAGCTTTCCGGCAATCCGATTCAGCCATTGGGCAGCAATATCATGGAAGGCTCGGTCTTGCAGAAGCTGTTTCAACGAGCCAAGGCCAATGGCACTGAAACGTTTGAATACGAGTACGATGGCACGCAGCAGCTCATCAATATTCGTTATATTCCTGAACTCAAGTGGTTCCTGTTCGTGGAGCAAAGCGAAAGTGAAGCCACCAGCGATATCCGGCATGCACTATATATCAATGTACTGCTTTGCCTGGTGGTGACCGCGATAGTGGTATTGCTGACCCACATTGCACTGCGACGCTACCAGGCCGAACTGGAGACGATGGCAACTACCGATACGCTGACCGGCCTGCCTAACCGCAAGGCATTCGATATCGTGATTGATATCTTCCTGAATGAAAGTGCCCGCACCAGGGGGGCTCTGGCGGTGATTGTGCTGGATATCGACCATTTCAAGTCGATCAATGATCGACTGGGGCATTTTGGCGGCGACCATGTGTTGGTTGTCACCGCGAAAACCATCAGGGCTGGGACGCGGGCGGCTGATTTCATCTGTCGCTGGGGTGGAGAGGAATTTCTGATTGTCATCAAGGATTGCGATGAGCACAGTGCCATGTTGCTGGCGGAGAAGATCCGCAGCGCAATAGAAAACGAATTGATTGCCTACAAAGGTGAGCAGATCAATATTACTGCCAGCCTGGGGGTCGCCGTGGCGCGTACTGGCGAAAAGATTGAACATGTGCTGGATAGGGCAGACGTCGCCATGTATGCCGCCAAGATGGCTGGGCGCAACCAGGTCAATCTCAGTCGCTTTGACGGATAACGGTGGCGTGTCTACTTCACGGTTGCCCTAGTTGATGCGTGCCTTTCATTGGCAGTTTTGCTGCATCTGCGCAAAATCATGCGCTTCCAGTGCTCCGGTTTTCCTGAAACAGATGGCTTCATGGCGATCAACCACCAATGTGAATGGTAATGCACCAGTGCGATTGCCCGCAGCCCGCATCAACCCGCTGATATTCAGGCCTGGCCTCAACACCGTTGCTTGTACAGGATGTTGCTCAAGAAATCGCTGTGCCAGTGCGGGCGTGTCGGTATTGACCAGCAGGACAGTCCATCCAGGATTGAGCCTGGAAAAGTTGTCCAGCGCTGGTAACTCATGGACACAAGGGGGGCAGTCTACTCCCCAGAAGTTGATCAGTGCCGGCTTTGTGACATGCTTGAGTTGAATGAAACGATCGCCATCCAGCGTAGGCAAGGTGAAGTCCCAGCTTTCACCCGCATATGCGGGAAGGAACACCAGGCCAGTCAGCAGCAGGCTGCGTATCATAGGGATATCTTGAAACCTGTGTAAAGGTAGCGCCCGCGTCCTGGCCCCCACAAGTGTGTGAAATCTATGCCTCCAGCGCCATCTATCCAGAGGAAGTTTTCATGGTCGGTCTGTTTGAAGTCAAACAGGTTGTCAGCACCTGCATACAAGGCCAGCCGTTTGTTGACCTGGTATTCAGCCCGTATGTCTGTTGTGGAGTATGACGGGCTTTTATCGCGTTTGCGGCTGCCGTCAAAGTTGTAGCGCGGATTGTTTTCATAATCATAAAACTTGGCAAGGTCGTGCGGGCCTGTCCAGTTAAGGCGGAAATATGCCGTCCAGGGGCCACGTTCGTAATCCACGGTGAAAAAGGCCCTGGCTTCAGGCCGGGAGAAAATCAGCGTGCCCGGTGCAAACTCATAATGAAAGCGTTCACCGCCCACGCTTACCACAGTGCTGGGAGTGAGCTGGTAGGACATATTGATGTCCACGCCTTGCACGACTACTTGATGAGGTGAGTTTTCAAACAGGGTGACTGTGCCACTGCCGCCTGCCGGATCGGCAACACCAGGCGTCAATATGGCCATATGGTGGATACGGTTGTAGTTGTATGAGCTGGTGACAGCCAGACGCTCATCCGCATAGCTCAGGGCATAGCTCAGGTTATCGGACTTCTCCGGCTTGCCCAGCATGCGGATGATGCGTATATCGTCGAGTATGCCATGGTCCTGCTCAAAAAAGCTTGTGGGCGCGCGAAAGCCACGGCCTATGCTGAAACGGCTGCTGACTTCATCTGTGTGGTGGTAGAGCGCGTTGAACCGTGGGGAAGCGATATTGCCAAACACATTGTGATGATCCAGCCTGACTGAACCATTTACTTCAAGTTTTTCGTCAAGATAGGTACGATAAGCCTGCAAGAACAGGGCAGGGGTGCGATAGCGGTAGTTATCCACTCCTTTGACGTTGGTGTTGTTGGCTGCGGAAAAGCCGTGGCTGCGTAAATCCTCAAAACGGTAGTTCAGGCCGGCAGTCATCAGCCAGTCAGCCACTGGGAACTGATAGGAAGCCTCCACATAGTATTGCTGCTGCTTGGCCTTGTAGGTGGTAATCTCGTAAAAACTGTCCTGCTTGTGCTCGGCTGCGCCAAAGGCCAGGCGAAGCTTGCCTTCCCCCAGGAGCTTTTCCGCAGAGGTAACCAGTTGGTAACGGTCTGTGAATATGATTTCAGAAAGCCCGGCGCGTCCCTGGTCGTAAGGCTGGAATGCGCCGGTGTCCGGTGCCAGCCAGCCGTTGCTGAATGGTGAGCCGTGCCTGCCGCGGCTGAAGTCAAAGGGATTGCCGCTCTGGTCAGCCTTGATGGCATTGTAGTGGGTGCCCAATGCACCGCCGCTGCGCTGCTCATCCACAATATCCAGCCGTCCGCGCACCTTGAAACCTCCAAGATCATCGGCAAACCAGCCCAGCCCAAGCATTTTCCTGTCATAACCTGTGTATTCCGAGACCCCTTCGCCACTTTCATCGACGGAGTCGTGCTGATTCTTGCTGAAGGTGGCGGTCAGGGCACTGTTTTCCAGCACGGTAGCGAGATAGCCCTCATATAGCCTGGCACCATAACTGCCGGCTTGCATGCGCAGTCTTGCCATGTCTTGCGTGGGCCGTTTGCTGACAATATTGACCGAACCAGCCAGCGCTTCCGGGGCGATTAAACTGGCACCGGCCCCGCGCGCGACATCGATGCGCTCTATGCCCCAGACGCTGACGCTATCGAGGCCATAAGCTGACGATACCGAGGAATAAATGGGAATGCCGTCTATCATCAAAGTGGTGTAGCGCCCGGGCAAGTTATTCAACAACACATTGCGGACATTGCATATCGAGCATTCCACCTGCACCGCAATGCCGGGTTGTTTTTCCAGCGCCTCTGTCAGGTTGGTGGCACCTGATCGTTCTATGCGACGCTCACTGATGGATTCAGTCTTGACGATATCTTCCCGCAATGCCCCTGGTCGAGTCGAGCCCTGATTGGTTTTGCTTTTGATCGTGATCGGATCAAGGACCAGCGTGCTGGTTTCCGCAGCGTCTGCTGACGTACTCAGCAATAGCAGCGCCATGGTAAGTGAAGATGGGGAGCGATATATTTTGCTGGCACTCATGAAGTGAAAAACCTTAATTATTTATATAAATGATAATCATTATCACTATATGGGTCAATGCATCCATGCTTCGCTCTCTTACAGCGGCTTTTGAAAAATATCTATTTTTCAAGTGAGTAGGGTAATGACAGCAGTCCCATCACATTTCCCTGCCAGGACACAGGCCCATTTTCCAGGCTTTCCAGGCGTATTTCTGCCAAGACATCATATCCTCCTCCTGGGTTTGGTGCGCTACGAACGATTTGCCCTGTCACAGCACCAGTTGCATCCTGCACCTCGTCGCCAGCATTAGGGCGTGAGTCGGTAGCGATATGGGCCAATTGTGTACGGCGCTTGACCTTGCCGAGGTAATGCGTCCTGGCCACGATTTCCTGGCCGGTGTAGCAACCCTTCTTGAAATTGATGCCGTTCAGCGCATCCAGGTTGATCATTTGCGGTACAAATGCTTCTTGCGTGGCAGGCACAATCTCGGGGATGCCGGCGTGGATCTCCCGCAAGTCCCAGTCTGTCTTGTTGGCAGGAGTGGCATGCTGACTGAGGGCAGACCAAATGCCAGCCGCTTTTTCAGCGGGAATGATGATTTCATATCGAGCGAGCGCGCCAGGCAGCCGAATGATCATGACATCCTCGAATGTGCTTGTTGCATATTCAGTCTGTGGAACGTTGCCAAACAGGGCCTGCAGGGCGCTGCTGGCCTGGTTACCGGCAATGCCCAGGCGCACCGTGGCATCACTGATATCCTTGATCACGACTTTTGAGCGTAATACGTACATTCTTAAACGCTTGCTGACCGCCTCCAGCAGGGCGCGGTCAAATTGCAGGTAAACCGTGTCCTGGCGGGCAAACGCAAGGAACAGTGCCAATAGCCTGCCTTTAGGCGTGCAATAACCACTGTAATGGCCTTGTGTGCCATCCAGCTTTTTCACGTCGTTGGTGACTTGACCTTGCAGGAAGGTGACGGCATCCTCTCCCTCCAGTGACAACAGCCCATAATGTGACAGGTCTGTGAGGATAGTGGCATCGCTGGCCGGCTTGTGGCTGAAGCTGACATTGCCATCATTGACTGATGCGTCCTGGGTAAGCAGGAATTCGTGCCATAGACTCATGAATAATCCTTGGTAAATACAAATGGATATGCAGAAAAGAGTTCAATATTATAGCGTGAAGCCGCTGACCTTGATCTTGCGGCCATCCCGCATTTTAGCCTTTGGTTTTGCGATTGCAGGTGTAGTGACAGGCATAACCGCGTTGTTAATTCCTATGATGTGGTGGCTGAAGGGCATCTTGCTCTTGGCTGTTGCGTGGCAAGTCATGCGGCACGCCCGTCATCAGGCGTTGAGGGCGCATCCAGAGTCGTGTATCCGGCTGGAATTGGACAGCAAGGGCGATCTGTATGTATTGAAACGCAGCGGAAAAAGAGAAAAAGCACAAGTGCTGGGCAGCAGTTTTGTCAGCAGCTATCTGACCATGCTCAATTTAAAACTGGGGCGTGGCCGCACCCATTGCGTGATTGTGCCTGACGCAGTTGACCCAACCGAGTTCAGGCGTCTGCGGGTATGGTTGCGCTGGGGAGTGCATGGGAGAGTGGAAGGGCATGAGCTTTGAGCGGCATAGCAAAAAGCTGCGGAATTTAGATCGGTGGTTTGCGCTTCCTATGCGGATTGTGAATGATCATCGTTTCAAGTTCTGATTGACCGTCAATATTTATCACATCCTCAAACACTTGCATGTTTAAATAAAGATCAATAAAATGATTTTTAAGTTAATTTAAATTTATTTTATTGATGTCAAAGCGCTCAAGCTCTATTCTCGGCACCCATAGCGAAGTATCAACTTCATTGGAGTTGCTCGGCCACAGACTACGTGCGCATCGCATTGCACAAGGCTGGACTATCAAGGAAATGGCCGAGCGTTTGTTTTGTTCCCAGAACACCTACCGCGCCATTGAGACAGGCAAGCCCACGGCCAGCATCGGTATCATGGCTAATGCATTATGGCTGTTTGGCCAACTCGACTCCCTTGATCATCTCGCGCCTCTGCCTTATCCAACAACGCTTGCCAAGCGCGTGAGAAAACCAGCCAGCAAGTTTGCAGCTGGTGCCATCAGTGAGGATGAACGTGATTTCTGAGCGCAAACTGTACGTGGGACTTGCCACTGAGACAAACCAAGCACCAGTGGCAACAGGATTGCTGAAGCTGTTGCGTCGCGGCAATATCGAGTCAGGCGAGTTTGCCTATGGCAAACAATATCTTGCCTTGCCTTCCTCCATTGCACTCAACCATGACTATCTGCCTTTAACACCAGGAATACTACCGTTGTCCGAGAGTCGTCTGCGTGACGGCGGTGCTTTGCCCTTGACATTCAAGGACGCATTGCCCGATAGCTGGGGGCGTAGAGTGCTTGAGGCCCAACGTGGTGGTCCTTTGGATGATCTAAATGTATTGCTGCTGACCAATGCAGATCGGGTTGGCGCAATGGTATTTAGTGAGGCACTGCCAATGTTGCCAGAGCATGACGAAACTGCCCTGGTTGCTCTAGAAGCACTCGCCAAGTCAGTGAGAGCGCTTGAACTGGGTATGGAAGTTACTCCCCAAATGCGCAGGCTACTGCATGGGGGTGGCTCACTGGGAGGAGCCCGACCCAAGGCCACCTTTACTCATGACCAACGACGATGGATTGCCAAGTTTCCATCCGCAGCAGATACACACGATGTTGAGTTACTGGAAATCAGCCTGCTGAAACTGGCATCTCTGTGTGGCATCGAAGTATCTCCTGCGCACCTGGTACCCATCCTTCAGGGACATGCCATCCTGATCCAGCGCTTTGACCGTCATGGGGCAATCGAGAAAGAAAGCCGCCAGCATTATCTGTCGGCTGCGGCGTTGCTGAATGTGCCATATGAGAATGGCATGGGCAGTTATGAAGAATTTGCGCAGGTGATACGTAGGCTATCCATCAATCCACGCGAAGATCTGCACCAGCTCTATCGTAGAATGATATTCAACCTGGTGGTGGACAATACGGATGATCACGTCAAGAATCATGGCATGCTGCATGTCGGTCATGGGCAATATCGACTTGCTCCGGCATTCGATATCGAAATGCAGCTCAGGAACCTGGGTTATCAGGAGCTTGCTATCATCCCCGGTCAACAGCAATCCAGCATTCGACTGGCGTTGGAAGTGTCAGCGGCCTTTGGCATCAATCAACAGCATGCCGCAACCATCATTCGAGAGATTGAAACTACTGTGCAGCAGCATCTCACCTCAATTGCTGCATCCCTTGGCGCAACTCTAGCGTTTCAATCAACAATTGAGGAATGCCTGAAACGGCAACGTGAGATCATTCATGGCGCGGTGTAGGTCAAGAATGCACGATGTCAATGACACGAAATAGCTAAAACTAAGCCCTCATCATGAGGGCTTGGGTGTACTGAGCTCAGATAATGGATTACCTTATGCTTGAACAACGGCGATCCCAATAGGTGTCAAATTGATTCCTTTTGAATTCCTCGACTTCTAAGATTGGGTCATCAGGTTCTATCCATACCGAATTAAAACTTTCAGTTTCTTTATCGTAAATTTTCATGAAGCGAACCCATTCCGGCTTGCTTGTCCTGAGAATTTCACCACAGAGGTTCAGGCTGTCGCTGAACTCCGTCACAATCAACTGCCTAAGTTCAATGTTTTCACGGCTGGATTGCTCTTTCAATATATCTTGCTTGGCATCTGCTTCGAATACTTTTTTATCTGAATACGAGGTTGCATGGGCTTGGCATTGAAATGCCATCATCCACATCGTCAAGGCAATTGCAAACAACTTCATACTATTTTCCTGATAATGCATAGGACTGGGATTGTAATAGATTGATGCGCTTGGTTGACCTTTTTCAACTTTTCATCGGTTGGATAGCATTGCCTGTTGGTTATGGCGCCTGCCAAGCTATTGCCACCAATTTCCTGTCATTCCGCTAACTTAAAGAGTTAGTTTGCTGTTCTACGACTCAATATTCGCCTGAGTAATTTAATCAGGCGTTGCGGAGCATAAGAGCTGAGTACCAGCAGGCCGGAGACCAGCACCAGCAGCCAGTCTATCTGCATGGGTGAAAAATCGCGCCTGCTTGGCTTGAGGTCGTCCATGGCAGACTTCACATTCATCATGCTCTCGCCATTGACATAATTTGCGCCAATTTCCTTGCTTAGTTTGAGCAGGTATTCCTCATCCAGCCTGGACTGGTACCTGTCATTTTCACTGCTGGCAGTGCCGTCATCCCGGTTGCCGAAGTTCTGTTGGGAAATTTGCGCAATGCCGGGTTGCATGGTGAAGTTTTCTGCAGACCAGTAGCCGATCACTTTGTTGCTTTCATCCAGTTTGGGGATGGGCTTGGGATCCTTGCTGCCAATGCCGACGATCAGCCAGCCGTTGCCGCCCTGGAAGTTGCTGAGGTCGCGCGTGTTGAATGCATGGAGGCGCGGCGCTTCTTCACCGTCAGTAAAGAATATCGGCTGGGTGGGTTCCGGCATGGTGCGCAGCAGGCGGCTCAATGAATCCACGCCTTCCCGCAGGCGGGTGTTGCCTGACCATGCCTGGCGCCACTCGGCACGGGCGATTGTGTCCTGGATGGCGGCATAGCTGGCGCATACCTCGATCGGGGTATAAAGCGCGGCTACACTGAGGCCTGAAAAGAACGTGAGGCTGACGCGACTGCCGCAGGGCATGGCGGCTACCAAGTCATGCATCATGTGCTTGGCATATTCCAGCCTTGTCACTTCCCTGCCGCGCCAGAACATGCCTTTGGTGTTCATGCTCTGGCTGATGTCGACAACCAGCATGTAGCTATAGATATTCCGCGGCATGGGCACCGTGGGCTTGAATGCGGCTGCAACCAGCAACAGCATGGCGATCGCAAGCAGCGCGGTGTCGCGATGGAAATACCGGCGCAATAATGAAAGCAGGCGTTTCAGCATACCGGCCTTCAAGGCAACCCTACCGGGATGTTGCCCATGATCAGGCCAGGTGAGTCGGATTCACCCACGCCTGGAGTGGGGGTCGCAGGAAGCATGCTCAATACACGGTCAAGGTTATGCTTGGCATCCCAGAAGGTATGGTCCAGCCTGAGTGATTGTTCATAGGCGGTGCGCGCCTGGTTGAGCAGGTATTCCGTTTCGTCACGCACCGTGATGTCGCGGCCGTTGATGGCCAGGCCGCGCAGGAAGAAAATGTTGCCGGTATTGTATTGCACTGCCGATTTCTGGGTGTCCGACCCTTGTTCCAGCAACTGGCCGAATAGTTGGGTGGCTTCCTGGAAACGGCCATTGTTGGCCTGCCAGTAGGCAACAGCAAACTTGGCCTCGTAAGACTGCTTGTGGCTGGTGGGCGTCTTGCCTTCCTGGATCGCCTGATTGAAATTGCGGATTTCACGGATCTCATTGGCCTGCCATATGGCGATGGCGGCAGATGCCAGTGCCACGCCTGCCAGTACCAATGTCAGTTTTCTTGCGCTTAATGCCATGTTCTTACCTCGATGAATTTTGCCGCCAGCAACAATGCCAGCAGAAATGCTGCCAATGCGTAGCAATAAGGAGAGTAGTCGCGCCCAGGGATTTCCTCCAGATAGCGGATCGGCTTCTTTTCCTTGCGATTGATGTCTTCTATCGCGGCAGCCAATGACTTGGGGTCTTCCGCTTCATAGGCCTGATAGCCGGTATTCAGGGTCTTGAAGAATTCGTTGAGTTCAATCGAGGGAGGCAGCGGCCTGTCTTCCTGAGGCTTGAAGCTGGTGTCGAAAATACTGATTGCACCTGGCTGGCGCAGGACAATCCAGTACAGCGTGACATTCATGCGCTCCAGCCAGTCACGGATTTTCTGCTGGGTGTTGGCGCCAATACGGCCGCCGCCATCTGATAACAGAATGATGGCGCGTGAACCGGAATCCGGTGTTTTGTCGAATTGGGCCAGGCCGCTGGTGAGGCCGCTGCCGATATTGGTCTGGAACAACGCAGCGCCGCCTGCCGCCCGGATGGCCGCCAGGATGGCTTCGCGGTTGTCATTGAGGGGAAGCGCATGCATGGCCGAGTTGCTGAAGGTCACCATGCCGAACATATCGTTAGTCCGTTCTTTCACAAAGTGGGTGATCAGGCGTTCAGCCGCGCCAGCCTTGGATTCACCCGCAACCCCGCTGGATTCGGCGCCTGAGAACGGATCGTCCATGCTCGCGCTGCGGTCTATGACCAATACCAACTGTGCTCCCTGGCCCATGCGCTCTATATACTGCGCATCCGTCGCCGGACCGGCAACGCCCAGCGTCATGAAGAACAATGCCAGGGCCGCCAATATCTTCAGCAGCAGGCCGATAAGGTCTGACAACCGGTCGCGTGGCAACAGGCCCAGCCAGGAATAGCTGCGGCTGTGCTGGCGTTCCAGCAACAGCGGTGCCAGCGACAGGGGCAACAGGAAAAGTAGCCACAGGTGTACAAAGCTCACTTACTTCATTCCTCTTTCGCAATCACGGCATCGGCGGCTGAATTTGCGTAGCCATACATGGGATGGCTCCTGGATGGGACTGGCTGTCGATGCATCAAAAAACACGGCCCGCGAAAGCATGAAGAACTGCTCGATTTCCTGCCTGATGGGGGCAAAACCTGGTTTGAGGTTGATGAACTCATCCGCGGTGAATACGCTTTGTCCGCTGCTCTGGTTGAAAGCCTGGTGCAGGCTGCCAAGGGCCGACTTTATGCCGCTATCGTCAGTGGTGGATTTGCGTACCTTGCGGTTGGCCTTGGCGAATGGCCCGCCCATGCGTGGCAACCAGGCACGGTTGCCCAGTATGTAAAGCAGGCCCAGCAAGGATAGGCTGAGTACTGCAACAGCGGTGTGCAAGGCCTGGCGATGCAGGCTGTCATCCAGCAACAGCGGGCCACGAAGGGGGCTCATGTCTTTTTCTATCTTCACTGAGCCATATACGGCCAAGGGAGAGATGCGGAAGCTCCAGCTCGGGATGCGAACGCGGAATAGTTTCCCATTGCCGGCAAACTTGACGAATTCAGGAGGTAACGCCGCTGGCTTCGCGACAATGCTGGAGGTAAATACCTGGTAATTAAGCTCCAGTGTGTAGATATTAAAGCCGCCTTGATGGCTTTCGCTCATTTTGCTGGAGTAAATCTCAATGCCCTGTTCTTTGTTTCGGTATTTTTTCTGGTTGCCGACCAATGGCAATGAGGTAGGCAGGAGGTGATAAGTGTCCGCCACCTTGAGGGTGATGGTGCGCTTAAGCACGTCACCCACATGATAGCCCACCTCACGGTCCGGATTGATTTCCGTGATTTCTACCGGAGGATGATCCTTGTTGATGGCCGGCTCCTCAGCCCACGCCGATGATAATGAGCCTAGCAGGAACAGGGAAAACGCAATAAAGGTGGGGAGTTTCATGGTCATGCCGTCACAAACTGGTAGAAGTATTCGGTAAGTGCATCGGCATCAAAGCCTTGCTCTATAAAAAATGGAGGCAGGTCATAACGCATGAACAAGGCCTGCAATGCGGCATGCCGCTCTGCAAATGCTGCTTGAATGCGGGCATGAGTCTGTTTGCGCAGTAACAAGGTGCGTTTCTCGCCGGTTTCGCTATCGGTGACATGGGTAAGGCCAAACTCCGGCATGGCCTTGTATTCCGCTGCATCCCATAACACGATGGGCACCACATGATGCCGCTGCATCAGGATCAGGGCTTCTTCTATGGTATCCAGGGGCATATGGAAGTCGGATATCAGCAATACCAGCGAGCGTTCACGCGGCAAGTGCTGGGCGACCTCGAGCAATCCATTGCCGTCCACATGGGGCGGGCGGTAGTGCTGCAGTTGTTCTGCCAGTGCATAGGCTGCCTGCACACGTACGCTGGGCTGGCTGATCCAGTCCTCGCGCACCACGGTATCAAAGCCGATAAAGCCAAATGGATCATTGATCCTGGAGGCTGACTGAGCAGCGGATGCCGTAATTTCTGCTGCGATTTTCAGTTTGTTTGTATGGCCGGAAAAGCCCATTGAGCCAGATAGATCGCAAGCGACAAAGACAGGCGTGGCGCTGCGCTGGTTATAAATCCTGACATATATCTGCTCCATTGGGTCGCGCAGTGTGAGGCGCAGGTCAATGCGGCGTGGATCGGGATAGGAAATCAACGGCGCATGGCCGACGAAGTCCATCCCCAGCCCGCGCTGCACACTGACATGGCGGCCAGGGTGGCGGCCACGGGAGCGCCATCCGACCTGGTAGGTAAATTCTTTTGCGAGTTCAGGCACCATCCTGTTCAACCCTGCTTATGGGGCGGTGATCAAGCAGGTGAGCTGGTTCAGCAGGTCACGGGCGATTTCGCTACGGCGCATTTCATAGATCGGGCTGAATACCAGCCGGTGTGCGATGGTTTCATGGAATACGGCGTGAATATCTTCCGGTACCACTGCATCACGATTATTCAGCCACGCATTAACGCGTGCGGCACGCATCATCATGGCGATACCGCGGGGACTCGCTCCAGCCAATACCAGCCGCTTGATGTCTACGCCTTCTATCTTGATGCCATATTCTGCCGGTTTGCGTGTTGCCAGCCAGAGGTCAAGTGCGTAACGGCGCAGGGTGGGGCTGGCTTGAACATTGGATTGAATCAGTTCGGCAATATGGTTGAGCTGGTCGAATTGCAGAATGTCCGTACTGACATTGCCGACCAATGCATCCACGTCATGGAAACGGGTATCGAAAATCAGGGATTCCATGATGTCGGCATCATTCGGTACTATGATCGGTATTTCCATCATAAAACGGTCACGTGCAGCTGATGGAATCTCGAAGGTCTCTTCCTTTTCCACCTGGTTGCGGTCGGCAAATACCAGCATATGCGGGAAATGATGTTCGCGATTGAATGCTGACAGCGTCCGTTCTGCCATGACTCGCAGCAACAATGAGTGTACTTGTGGCCGGGCACGGTTGATTTCGTTAAAGAAAAATACCGATAGATTGGTGCCGTGAGATAATAGTGGGCCTGGGCTGACATGAGGGCGGCCATCATCACCTAGATAGGTGTGGTAAACCAGATCGTTTGGCATCAGGTCTATGGTGCCTTCTATACGCTGGTAGCCGCCGCCTATGCCTCGGGTAAAGGCGCGTAGCAGGGTGGTCTTGCCAACACCGACGTCACCCTCAAGCAATACATGGCCGCGGGCAAAGATGGAGGTAGTAATCAGGCGTACGGGAGTTTGCTGACCTACGACGACTTTATTGACTTCATTTTCCAGTTGCAGCGCTTGTGTGCGCCAATCGGCCAGTTGACGGTCGCTCATTGGTGAATTCCATAAGAATAGGGTTGAGGCTGGATGCCGGAATTTTTCCCGTATGTTATGGTTTTTAATTCACGGTGTAAACAGATCGGTATACCCGTTTTGGAAAAGTGGGTCATCCAGCCTCAGAAAAGGTTTGAGGACTAGGTACACAAAGTAGATTGCACAGCTTGTACAACTCGATGTGGCAGTAGCGCTGACGGGAATTGATGAGTTGTTTTTAAAATAGTTTCACTGTCTGGGCTTTTGTTAAACAGCATTTCAGGCGAAAATACCGAAATTGATAAGTACAGAATAATTAAATGCAAAAACAGAATAGTTTTACCTTTGAAGAATTGCTCTCATGTGGGCGTGGCGAAATGTTTGGGGAGGGAAATGCACAATTACCCCTGCCGCCCATGTTGATGTTTGACCGGATCGTCTCCATAACAGAGGATGGTGGGAGATATGGTAATGGCCAGATTGTGGCCGAGCTTGATGTGAGGCCGGACCTTTGGTTTTTTGGCTGTCATTTTGAAGGTGACCCGGTAATGCCTGGCTGCCTGGGCCTGGATGCCATGTGGCAGCTGGTAGGTTTTTACCTGGGCTGGATGGGTGGCCCGGGCCGTGGTCGTGCGCTTGGTGCTGGCGAGGTGAAGTTTTCTGGCCAGGTATTGCCTAGCGGTAAGCTGATTACCTACAGGATAGACTTGAAGCGTGTGATCATGCGCAAGCTGGTAATGGGTATTGCAGATGCCCGCATGGAAATTGATGGCCGTGAAATTTATGCAGCCAATGATTTGCGTGTCGGCCTGTTTACACGTACCGATAATTTCTAGTCATGTTAGCAGGGCATAAGGCCCTGCGGCGACAGTGTCACTGTCGTTGTATCAACGAATTAATGTAGGAGAACACGCAATGCGTCGTGTCGTCGTCACTGGGATGGGCATTGTTTCCAGTCTTGGTAACAACAAATCTGAAGTGCTGGACAGCCTGCGTGAGGGCCGTTCCGGTATCACGTTCAATCAGGAATATGCAGATCATGGTTTGCGTTCGCAGGTGGCGGGCTCGGTCAAACTGAATGTGCAGGAGCTCATAGACCGCAAACTGATGCGCTTCATGGCCAATGGCCATGCCTACGCCTGGATCGCCTTGCAGGAAGCGATTGCTGATGCCAGCCTGAGCGAGGACCTGGTTTCCAATGTGCGCACCGGCATTATTGTCGGAGGAGGTGGCCCGTCCACTGAAAGCATAGAGCAGAGCAATGCCGTGCTGGCAGAAAAGGGTATCCGCCGGGTTGGCCCTTACATGGTGACCAAGGCCATGTGTAGCGGCATTGTGGCGACCCTGGCTACTGGGGCCAAGATCAAGGGCGTCAATTACAGTATCAGCTCTGCCTGCTCAACCAGCGCCCATTGTATAGGTGCCGGTGTGGAGCAGATCCAGCTTGGCAAGCAGGACATTGTGTTTGCTGGCGGTGGTGAGGAAGAGCACTGGACCTTGTCATACTTGTTTGATGCCATGGGGGCGATGTCTACCAAGTACAACGACACCCCGGACAAGGCCTCGCGGACTTATGACTCGGACCGTGATGGTTTCGTAATTTCCGGTGGCGGCGGTATTGTCGTCCTGGAGGAGTATGAACATGCCAAGGCACGTGGTGCCAGGATATATGCTGAGGTTGTAGGCTATGGCGCCACTTCCGATGGCTACGACATGGTGGCACCAAGTGGCGAGGGCGCGGTGCGCTGCATGCAACTGGCATTGCAGGGAGTGGATGATGTCGATTACATCAATACCCACGGCACCAGTACCCCTGTTGGCGATACCAAGGAGCTGGAAGCCATCCGCGAAGTATTCGGTAGCGGTGCGCATGGCAAGCTGCCAGCAATTGCTTCCACCAAGTCATTGTCTGGCCATGCGCTGGGGGCTGCTGGAGTGAATGAGGCAATTTATACCCTGCTCATGATGGAAAACAATTTCATAGCGGCTTCAGCCAATATCGACAATCTTGATCCTGCCGCAGAAGGCTTGCCGATTGTGATCAAACGTATTGACAACGCCAACATCCAGACGGCATTGTCCAACAGCTTTGGCTTTGGCGGCACCAATGCCACACTGACATTCTCGCGCAAGAATCTGGATTAGTATGCACTGCAGGCGTCTGACGCCTGTAGTCTTCCAGCCGGGTTTGTCGCCTGCAGGGATTGCATGAAACTATACGAAAAACTCGTGCATGATATTGCCGAGGCCATACGCGCAGGCGTACTGGCACCTGGCGAGAAGCTGCCCTCCATACGCCAGGCCTGCCTGAATCACAAACTCAGCCCTGCCACCATCTTCAAGGCATATTACGAACTTGAAAACCTGGGCTTGATCCGTGCCCAGCCCAAGTCTGGATATTATGTCAGCAACCATGTGCTCAAGACGCTGGCAGCGCACAATACGCCGTTGCCCGAACAGGAAAGCATGACGGTTGCTGTCAGCGATATGGTGTTTTCCATATTGAGCTCCATCAAGGACCCGGCCACTGTTCCCTTGGGCTCCGCATTCCCATGGCCTGCATTGTTTCCGCTAGAGCGCCTCTCCCGGTCCCTGGCGCGGGCGACCAAACATATGGGCGCTGCGGAAATCGTGGAGTCCTTGCCACCCGGTAACCGTCATCTGCGCAGGCAGATTGCACAACGCTATCTCATGACCGGTATCCAGGCGGATACAGACAGTATAGTGATTACCAATGGCGCATTTGAGGCGCTTAATCTATGCCTGGAGGCCGTGACTAAGCCAGGTGACCTGGTGGTGATAGAGTCCCCGGCTTTTTACGGTTGTTTGCAGGCATTGGAGCGTTTGCAACTGAAAGCGGTGGAGATTCCGGTGGATCCGGTGCGCGGCATGGATCTGGAGTATCTGGAGCAGATGCTGGAGAAATGCCCGATACGGGCTTGCTGGTCCATGACCAGCTTCCAGAATCCCATGGGAGTTTCCATGCCTCCAGATCGCAAGCAGGCATTAGTTGAGCTAGTGACGCGCTACGAGATTCCCCTGATAGAAGACGATGTGTACGGCGAACTTTATTTTGGCTTGCAGGAGCATCAACCGGCCAAGGCCTATGATAAGCAAGGCTACGTGATGCACTGCAGCTCTTTCTCCAAGACCCTGGCGCCAGGCTACCGTGTTGGATGGGCCTTGCCGGGCCGCTATGAAAAAGAAGTGGAGCGACTCAAGGTCATCACCTCGCTTTCCACCAGCACTATTGCCCAGGCTGCCATTGCTGATTTTCTCCAGCATGGTGGTTACGACCGTCATTTACGCAAGCTGCGCGCCGGGTTTGAGCTGCAACAGCATCAATACCTGCATCTGGTCGCACAGTATTTTCCAGAAGAAACGCAGGTGACACGACCTAACGGAGGTTATTTCCTCTGGATTGCCTTGCCTGAGTATGTGGATGCCTTGTTGTTGTTCCGGCAAGCGCTGGAACAGGGCGTCAGCATTGCCCCTGGGCCTATTTTCTCGGTCAGGCACCAATGCAGGCATTGCATCAGGCTTAATTACAGCAAGCCTGTAGGCCCGGATGTGGAGCGTGCATTCAAGACTTTGGGACAATTGATCTCGGCCATGAAGCTGGGCAAATAGCATTCATTAAAAGGGTCCTAATGAGCGGCTGCCGTGTCGCGACAATGGACTGTCCCATAGGTTAGCAGTAAGCTTAAGCCTTTATTTATATTACCTTATAGCAAAACAGCATAATTTCATGTTGGGCGGCAATGCATGATTGTTTGAAAGACCGATCAACCGATACGTAAGCTAAAACAAGGCCTCCATGTTTATCCGCCAGATTACTTACCTCATTGCATTAGCGAAAACAGAACATTTTGGCCGGGCAGCCCAAAGCTGCAATGTATCCCAGCCAGCTTTGTCTTCAGCTATACAGCATCTTGAGGAAGAGTTGGGCGTTACCATCATTCAACGTGGCCAGCGGTTCCAAAAATTCACGCCGGAAGGTGAACGGTTATTGATGTGGGCCCAGCGCCTGGTAGCCGACTGGGAAAGCATGAAGGAGGAAGCTTTCCGCTTTAACAATCTGTTATCTGGGGTGCTTCGCATCGGCGTCATCCCTACTACAACCTCTGTGCTGCCCCTCATTACCGGACCTTATCAAGCTGCACACTCAGGCGTGCATCTGAAACTGCTATCACTCTCAGGTGAGGAGATTGCCCGGCAACTTGATGCTTTCGAACTTGATCTTGGCATCACTTATCTTGAATATCCTGGGCTGCAAGGGTTCCGCATTCTCCCCTTGTATCGTGAACGCTATGTACTGCTGACCAGGAGCACGGGAGAGTTTTCACCTGATAAAGCCTTGAGCTGGTCGGAGATCGCGGCGCTTCCTTTATGTTTGCTTGATGGCAGTATGCAAAATCGGAGGATCATCAATGCTGCGTTCAGGGATGCCGGTGTGACGCCGAATGTGGTTGTGGAAACCAATTCGGTTTTTGCCCTCTATTCACAGGTCCGGTGCGCCGGGTTGTACAGTATCGTGCCGCATAGTTTATTAAGCTTGTTTGAAATGCGTCAGGAAGTCACGGCTATTCCATTGAGCCCAGAACTTTCAAGGCAGATTGGTTTGATTGCCCCCAAGAACCATTTATTACCGCCTGTGCTTGAAGAGTTCTGGTCAGTCACCCAGGCACTTGATTTGCAAACAAGGTTTGATAAGTTGATAACCGGCGTCTATGAACAGATTCATCTAAACAATTAGCCTTAGAGCCCCTCCGCAAAACAGAATCAGAAGCTCATGGCACTAGTATGCCATGCAACATAAAGCGAACTTCTGAGGAGAATCTAAATGGCTAAGATAGTACTGGTTTTATATGATGATCCCATGGATGGCTATCCGACATCCTATGCCCGGGATGACCTCCCACAACCTGAACGCTACCCTGACGGACAGACGTTGCCGACTCCCAAAGCTATAGATTTCAAGCCTGGTGTTTTGCTGGGCAGTGTGTCTGGAGAGCTGGGATTGCGCCAATATCTTGAATCGAATGGTCATCAACTGATCGTAACATCCAGCAAGGATGGCGCTAGTAATGTTCTTGATAAGGAATTGCCTGATGCCGAAATCGTGATATCCCAGCCCTTCTGGCCAGCTTATATGACAGCTGAGCGCTTTGCCAAGGCCGAGAAACTCAAGATGATCGTCACTGCAGGTATTGGCTCAGACCACACGGATTTGCAAGCGGCGATGGAGCACAATGTCACGGTGGCCGAAGTGACTTATTGCAATAGCAACGCAGTCGCTGAGCATGTCGTCATGTCGATACTGGCACTGGTCCGCAACTTCATTCCTTCCCACAATTGGATTACCAAGGGCGGCTGGAATATTGCAGACTGTGTATCACGTTCTTATGACCTGGAAGCCATGAATGTGGGCACGGTAGCCGCTGGCCGTATTGGTTTACGTGTATTGCGCTTGCTAAAGCCTTTCGACGTGAAGCTGCATTATATGGATCGCCACCGTTTACCAGAAGCTGTTGAAAAAGAACTGGATCTGACCTATCACAGCACGCTTGAAAGCCTCACCAAGGTGAGCGATGTGGTGACATTGAACTGTCCATTGCATCCTGAAACCGAGCATATGATCAATGAGAAAACGCTGAAGAATTTCAAGCGAGGCGCTTATCTGGTGAATACGGCTCGCGGCAAGCTGTGTGATCGTGATGCCATTGTCAGTGCGCTGGAAAGTGGCCAACTCGCTGGATATGCTGGCGACGTTTGGTTCCCTCAGCCTCCTGCGAATGATCATCCATGGCGCACCATGCCATACCATGCCATGACCCCACACATTTCAGGTACCAGCCTGTCTGCCCAAGCCAGATATGCAGCCGGAGTCCGTGAAATCCTGGAATGCTATTTCGAAAACAGGCCTATTCGCAATGAATACCTTATTGTCCAGAACGGTCAGCTGGCTGGTGTTGGCGCCCATTCTTACAGCAAAGGCAATGCCACGGGTGGTTCTGAAGAGGCGGCCAAGTTTAAGAAGTAGCGCTCTTGAATTTACTTTGTTCAATTTGAATGAAAACAGGCAATACAGTGTTGGTATTGCCTGTTTTTTTGCATAGCATGAAGGAGTTATCTTGTCTCTTATTCAAAAACTGAAAGGCGACGGTGCGGACCTGCCCGTACGTCCTGGCAATCAAGCCATTGCTTTGGCCTGGTTGGGCGGATTCCTGGCAATTGCCGTGGTTGCGATACTTTCGGATGCATTTGCTACCACTCTGGTGCTTGGCTCTTTTGGCGCCAGTTGCGTCCTAGTTTTTGGTTATCCTGATTTGCCATTTGCCCAGCCCAGAAACGTTGTCTTGGGCCATGTCCTCAGCTCATTGATCGGCCTGTTGTTTTTGAGCATATTCGGGTTTCATTGGTGGTCATTGGCGCTAGCGGTAGCAACTGCTATAGCATTGATGATGTACACCAGGACCACACATCCGCCTGCTGGCTCCAATCCTGTGATTGTTTTTCTCATCCTTCCAGGCTGGAATTTTCTGATTTTCCCCACATTATTTGGCTCTCTATTGATCGTTCTGGTGGCTCTCATTTACAACAACATCTCTCGCAAAGCCAAGTATCCGAAGTACTGGTAATAAAGAGTGGTTTCAAGGCTGAAGTGCGAGAGAACGTTAACGGAAGTTTATTTTGCAAAGAAGCTCATTTCCTGCGTCTTGGCTGCTCCGGGCTGTTTTTCTGGTGTGATGGTGAGGCTGAAACGATTGGTGCGAGCAGCCATGGGTCCTGCAAGGGATACACTGAAATCACTGGTGTAGGATTTTCCCGCCGGCACCACAATGCGCTGCCAGCCCCTGAAGCTGCCTTCAGGCAGGCCGCTGGTTTGGATGTGATAGGTTTCCCTTTCACCGGTTTTGTTGGTGATGCGTACCTGATAACGGTTACGTAGGCTACCATCGGAAAGCTGGGTCACGAGCGGCTGCCTTCCCTGCTCGACAATTGCGGTATAGGGCTCAAGTGAACTGGCAAGGTGCCAGGTGAAGATGGCGCTTGCTGCGAGCATGCTCATATAGCCCCCACGCTTGATTCTGGACCATCGTTTCATACCCTGATCGGTTTCCTTGATATTTTCATCGCGGTCAAAGCGGATCAACCCCCTGGGCAGCTTGACGGAGTCCATGATGTTGTTGCAGGCATCGACACACAGTCCGCAGGAGATGCAGCCGATCTGGAAGCCCTTGCGTATATCCACCCCGGTTGGGCAGACATTGACGCAGTAGTTGCAGTCTATGCAATCGCCAAACTCCTGCTCCTGACGGGATTGCGGAGTCTTTAGCTGGGCGGTTGGTGCCTGGCGGCCCTTGACGCCTTCACCTCGTGCACGGTCGTAGATAACGGTCACGGTGGAAGGATCCTGCATGACGCCCTGGAACTTGCCGTAAGGGCAGGCCACGAAACAGATGTCCTCACGTGCAAAGCCGGCTGCCACATAAGTGGTAGAGGTCAATACAGAAATGGTGATATAGGCTGCAATTGCCGCTTGTCCTGCAAAAATATCACCGAGCAGCTTGCCGGCATCTGCAAAGTAGAGGGTAAAGGTGAGGGCGGTGGCAAAGGATAGCAGCAACCACAAAGCATGAGTGCTGGCTATCAGTGCAATTTTCTTTGCGCTCCATGGGGCATTGCGCAGCCGTTTCTGTGCCTGGGCTTCACCCTGTATCCATTTTTCGATAAAGCGGAATGCATCGGTCCATAAGGTCTGGAAGCAGAAAAAACCGCAGAAGATGCGGCCAAACATGGCGGCGGAGACAAACAGCAGGATGGCTGCAAACACCAAGATGCCTAGCAGTACCATCAGGTCTTGCGGGAATAACACCAGGTTGAATATATAAAAGCGCGAATGCTGTATATCCAGCAATATAGCCTGTCCGGCACCCGAATCATTCTCCCATGGCATCCACGGCAAGAAAAAATATATGGCGAATGCGATGTTGAGAATAATGGATTTTACATTCCGGTAACGTCCCTTGACGCTGTAAGGGATGATGGGAATGACCTTGCGTACGCTGGTATGGCTGGATAAAGCGGCTTCTGCTTGCATAGCAATTCCTGAGATTTATGATGCTATGCAAATAATGGGGGCGTGGCGAGAATTAATACAGATTCAGATATGATTAAAAAAACCGTATCAGATTGATGCTGGCTATTGATGTGTATGGGTTTTATTGTATGGTTAGATAATCAGGGCCGCCGCCACATGCCGGCCTTCTGCCATCAGGATATTATAGGTGCGGCAGGCGGCTGCCGTAGTCATGCATTCGATACTGATTCCGGCTTCTATAAGCTGATGGCTGATGCGAGGGTGCAGGAATCGATGCGTACTGCCGGTGCCGAGCAGGATGACTTCCGGCTTGAGGGCAATGAGCTGGCTGAAATGTTCGGGAGCCAGGCTGTCGAAACTCTTTACATCCCAGTGCTCAATCAGGACGGCAGGCAGCACGATAATGCTGCCGCTGTGTTTTGCATGATTGACTTCTACCCAGTGGTCACCATAGCCGGTAATTAGTTGGCTTCCGGCAGCCTGTGTCAGATGTAATTTCATATCCAGAGTGTTTTGTCTTGAAAATTAAAGCGGATGGAACAAAGCGGCACTTGAGGATTACCCTTCAATTGCATGTCAACTCAAGGTAAGATAGCACATTTTTCCAATCCGAATTTAGCGGGCCAACCATGCAACCCATTGCCAAATCCAGCAAGCTCAATAACGTGTGCTACGACATTCGCGGCCCGGTATTGGCGCGAGCGAAGGAAATGGAAGAGGAGGGCCACCGCATTATCAAGCTCAATATCGGCAACCCGGCGCCATTCGGTTTTGAAGCCCCGGAGGAAATCCTGCAGGACGTGATCCGCAACATGGATGCCGCTTCAGGGTACACGGATTCCAAGGGGTTGTTTGCGGCGCGCAAGGCCATCATGCATTACACCCAGCAGAAGAACATTCGTGGTGTACACATTGATGACATCATCATAGGCAACGGTGTTTCCGAACTGATCGTGATGGCGATGCAGGCATTGCTGAACAATGGCGACCAGGTGCTGGTGCCCATGCCAGATTATCCGCTGTGGACTGCGGCCGTGACCCTGGCCGGAGGCGCTGCACGCCACTATCTCTGTGACGAGCAAACCGGTTGGCTGCCTGACCTCCAGGATATGGAGAACAAGATTACCGCGAATACACGCGGTATCGTGCTGATCAACCCGAACAATCCGACAGGCGCCCTATATCCGCGCGAAATACTGGAGGGCATCATAGAGATTGCCCGCCACCATGGCCTAGTGATTTTTGCAGACGAAATCTACGACAAGGTGTTGTACGACGGCAATACGCACACCTCGATTGCTTCGCTGGCGGATGATGTGCTGTTTGTGACCTTTAACGGCTTGTCAAAGAATTACCGGACCTGTGGCTACCGTGCCGGCTGGCTGGTTATCTCAGGGGAAAAGCGTCATGCCGCAGATTATATCGAGGGCCTCAATATGCTGGCCTCCATGCGCCTGTGTGCCAATGTGCCAGGGCAACTGGCGATACAGACTGCGCTGGGCGGCTATCAAAGCATAGATGATCTGGTGGCGCCTACTGGCAGGCTATGCAAGCAGCGAGATCTCGCTTACAGGATGCTTACGGAAATTCCAGGTGTCAGCTGCGTCAAGCCCAAGGCAGGTTTGTACCTGTTTGCGCGCCTGGATCCCAAGATATACCCGATCAAGGATGACCAGCAGTTCATCCTTGACTTGTTGCTGGAGGAAAAAGTCCTGCTGGTCCAAGGTACAGGCTTTAACTGGCATTCACCTGACCATTTCCGTGTAGTGTTTCTGCCCAATCTGGATGACCTGACTGAAGCTTTTACCCGGATTGCACGCTTCCTGGAAAATTACCGCAAGCAGCACAGCACTATCGCGCTGGTTGAGAAGAAAGAGACAAAACAGCATAGCGTGCAGGCTTGATCGCAGGCTGTGCTGATTACCGTTTGAAAAAAGCAAGAGAGCTGGAAACTGAATGAAACCCATCAATGTTGGTTTGCTTGGCATCGGCACTGTCGGTGGTGGCACCTATACCGTCCTTACCCGTAATCAGGAAGAAATTGCCCGTCGTGCCGGCCGTCCTATTCAAATTACCCGCGTTGCGGACCGTAATCTGGAGTTGGCCCGTGAGGTCACCGGTGGCAAGGCCGATGTGACAGATGATGCATTTGCCATAGTCACTGATCCTGCCATTGATATCGTGGTGGAATTGATTGGCGGTTATACCGTGGCCAAGGACCTGGTGCTCAAGGCTATAGAAAACGGCAAGCATGTTGTCACTGCCAACAAGGCCTTGATTGCCCTGCATGGTAACGAGATTTTTGCTGCCGCACAGAAGAAGGGCGTGATTGTGGCTTTCGAGGCTGCGGTTGCTGGTGGCATTCCCATCATCAAGGCTGTGCGTGAGGGCCTGGCAGCCAATCGTATCGAGTGGATTGCCGGCATTATCAATGGCACGACAAACTTCATTCTGTCAGAAATGCGCGAGAAAGGTTTGGCCTTTGCCGATGTGCTCAAGGAAGCGCAGCGCCTGGGTTATGCCGAGGCAGATCCTACCTTTGATGTCGAAGGAGTGGACGCCGCTCATAAACTCATGATTCTGGCCGCGATCGGCTTTGGTATCCCCATGCAGTTTGACAAGGCCTATGTCGAGGGAATCAGCAAGCTTGCTGCTGTTGATATTCGCTATGCCGAGGAGTTGGGCTATCGCGTCAAGCTGCTGGGGATTACCAAGCGCACAGACAAAGGCGTGGAGCTACGCGTACACCCGACCCTGATCCCGGAAAAACGCTTGATTGCCAACGTCAATGGCGCCATGAATGCAGTGCTGGTGAAGGGCGATGCTGTTGGCCCTACACTTTACTATGGCGCTGGCGCTGGCGCCGAGCCTACGGCCAGTGCTGTGGTGGCTGATATTGTCGATGTGACGCGTACCCACACGGTTGATGCACACCAGCGTGTTCCTCATCTGGCTTTCCAGCCCGACCAGCTGGTGGATCTTCCCATACTGCCGATTGGCGAGGTGAGCAGTGCTTACTACCTGCGCCTGCGCGTAGTGGATAAACCGGGTGTGCTGGCCGATATCACGCGTATTCTGGGTGACCGCCAGATATCCATAGATGCCATGATCCAGAAAGAACCACAGGAAGGCGAGGACCAGGCAGATATCATTATCCTGACCCACGTCACAGTAGAAAAGAACATGGATGCTGCCATCACCGAGATTGAAGCGCTGGATGCGGTGACAGGCAAGGTCACGCGCCTGCGTATGGAAGAGTTGAGCCGATAATGAAGAAAGGGTTGCAAAGCATGGAGATATTGTTGAACCTGCATGCCTTGCCTAGTTTGCGATGAAATACATTTCCACCCGCGGGCAATCGCCCGCTCTCAGTTTCACTGAAATCCTGCTGGGCGGCCTGGCTCCTGATGGCGGCCTTTACCTGCCGGAAAGTTATCCGCAGTTCAGTACAGCGGACCTGGATGCCATGCGTGGCATGAATTATCGCGATCTTGCATTTACATTGTTGTCACGGCTGATTGATGACATCCCTGCGGCAGACCTGCGTGCCATTGTTGACAAGACCTACCGTGCAGACGTCTATGCCTATGCGCGTCCAGGCCAGAGTGCGGAAGATATCACGCCGGTACTGAAGCTGGAAAAAGACCTTTACCTGCTTTCGCTTTCCAATGGACCTACGCTGGCGTTCAAGGATATAGCGATGCAGTTGCTTGGCAACCTGTTTGAGTATGTACTGGCCAAAAAGGGCCAGATCACCAATATTCTTGGAGCGACCTCCGGCGATACCGGATCGGCTGCTGAATACGCCATGCGCGGCAAGCAGGGCGTGAATGTATTCATGCTTTCGCCCCACCATAAGATGAGCCGGTTTCAGACCGCCCAAATGTTTAGCCTGCAAGATGACAACATATTCAATATTGCGGTCAAGGGCGTATTCGACGACTGCCAGGATATCGTCAAGGCGGTATCCAATGACCATGCATTCAAGGCCGAGAACAGGATAGGCGCAGTCAATTCCATCAACTGGGCCCGCGTTGCAGCGCAGGTGGTGTATTACTTCAAGGGGTATTTCGCGGTGACCAGCGATAATAGCCAGAAAGTCAGCTTTGCCGTGCCTTCGGGTAATTTCGGCAACGTCTGTGCTGGCCATATTGCCCGCATGATGGGCTTGCCGGTAGCCAAGCTAGTAGTGGCTACCAATGAGAACGACGTGCTGGACGAGTTCTTCCGTACCGGGATTTATCGTCCCCGAGGTGCTGCAAACACCTATCACACCTCCAGCCCATCCATGGACATCTCCAAGGCTTCCAATTTCGAGCGCTTTGTGTTCGACCTGGTAGGCCGTGATGGCGCCAAGGTACGTGAGCTATGGAAGCAGGTGGATGCAGGCGGTGCATTTGACCTGAATGCTGATGGCCTGTTTGAGAAAGTAGCGGATTACGGCTTTGTTTCGGGAAGCAGCAATCATGCCCATCGTATGCAGACGATCAAGACCATACGTGATCAATATAATGTCACAATTGATACGCACACTGCGGATGGCCTCAAAGTGGCCTTGGAACATCTCGAGGAAAATATACCAATGCTGGTATTGGAGACTGCACTGCCGGCAAAATTTGAAGATGCGATTATCGAGGCGCTAGGTGAGAAGCCAGAGCGCCCGGCAAGCCTTGAGGGCCTGGAAAGCCTGCCGCAGCGGTTTGAGGTGATGGATGCAGATATTGCTGCCATCAAGCAGTTTATTGTTGCTCATACTAAATAATCGGGAGATGGAATGAAGGTCTATCACGACTTGATGCGCCACGTACTGGAGCAAGGCCACAAGAAGGAAGACCGTACCGGTACCGGCACGTTATCCGTATTCGGCTACCAGATGCGATTTAATCTGGAACAGGGCTTTCCGTTGCTGACCACCAAGAAAGTCCATCTTAAGTCCATTATCCATGAGCTGCTCTGGTTCCTGCAGGGCAGCACCAATATTGCCTACCTCAAGGAAAACGGCGTCAGTATCTGGGATGAATGGGCTGATGAAAATGGCAATCTGGGCCCTGTGTACGGCTATCAATGGCGTAACTGGCCCAAACCGGATGGCAGCCATATAGACCAGATCAGCCAGGTAGTGAATACCCTCAAGAGCAATCCAGACTCACGCCGTATTATTGTGTCGGCATGGAACGTGGCGGATGTTGACCAAATGAAACTCCCGCCGTGCCATGCTTTTTTCCAGTTCTATGTCGCCGAAGGCAAACTGTCATGCCAGCTTTATCAGCGCAGCGCAGATATTTTTCTCGGGGTGCCGTTCAATATTGCTTCTTACGCCTTGCTCACCATGATGGTGGCCCAGGTTTGCGGTCTCAGGCCGGGGGATTTTGTACATACTCTGGGCGATGCCCACATCTACCTCAATCATGTGGATCAAGTGAAAGAGCAGCTTTCGCGTGAGCCTTTCCCATTACCTAGCATGCACATTAATCCAGATGTGAAAGATATTTTCAGTTTTCACTATGAAGATTTTACATTGGAAAATTATCAGTCGCACCCTGCAATCAAGGCGCCTGTTGCAGTCTGAGCCGGTTCGGCTGGCGGGATGCGAGCACCTGCTCGTGATATAGCCAGTTTGTATCTATGATAAAACCGACATGATATGTACTCATCGACGATGCCAGTACAGGCTATGTATAGCCATAGAATTTAAAAATGCGACTTAAGTAATGACTTCCTCTTCTTATAAATCCATGCCGCCGGTCTTACGTAAAGTCCATATACTTGCCGTTGGCCTGGCATTGCTGATAGCCACCTTTTCCCTGATATTGGTAGAGTATGCGGCTTTGAAAAACAGCCTCTCAGAGAAGTTGCAGGTGCAGATGCAGATTGTTGCCAGCAATATTTCTCAAGCCATTACTTCAGGCAAGCATGAAACGATAAACGATGTGCTCATGAGCTTGTCAGCGGCACCGGAGATTGATGTCGTGGCATTGTATGGTGCGCATCAGGAGCCTCTGGCTCAGTATATCCGCCGGGGGAAGCTGCCAGAGATGACAGCAATGTCGTCTATCAAGGAAGTCACTGTCGATGCAAATCTAGTGCAAGCTGAGATCTGGCAGCCCGTCATGGATAAAGGGGCGCCACGAGCCGTACTTTATGCCAGGGCCAACCTCAAGCAGCTCTATCGCCAGCTGCTTTGGTATATTGGCACGACCATCATGGTCATGCTGGTGACATTATATGCCGCCGCTACCTTGCTGAGCCGCCTGCAGCGCGCCGTACTCCATGCTGAAGAGCGAGCCGGATTCCTGGCCAATTACGATACGGTGACCCATCTTCTCAATCGGTATGCATTTAATCAGCGTTTCCAGACCTTGCTGGATGAGGCGCAACGCAATAATAATGTCTTGGCTCTCTTGGTATTCGATCTTGACGACTTCAAGGTCGTGAATGACACCTTGGGCCATGATGTCGGCGATATGCTGTTGCGGGTGGTGGCACAAAGGATGGTGGCGACAGCGGATCATGGCCATGTGATTTATCGTGTGGGTGGGGATGAGTTCGCCATGATCCTAGATAAGAGTGAAGAGGTGGAGAATATCCATGCAATTGCCAACCGCTTTATTGAAGCCCTCGCTGTTCCAATAGGATTGAATGACCGTAACCTTTATGTTGGGGTCAGCATTGGCGCCAGCCTCTATCCTTATGATGGCGAGGATGCCGCACATCTATTGCGGGATGCAGATGCCGCCATGTATTACGCCAAGAGTCGGGGAAAGAACAATTTCCAGATGTTCTCTGTGGAAATGCACCATAAAAGCTCCAACCGGCTAACCCTGGAAAGTGAGATGCGTGTTGCACTGGAACAAGGCCAGTTTGCATTGCATTACCAGCCGCAGGTGGCATTGCCAAGCCGGAAGCTGACTGGGATGGAAGCATTGATCCGCTGGCATCATCCTGAACGTGGTGTGCTGATGCCAAGCAGTTTTATTCCTATTGCCGAGGAAATAGGCCTGATTGTACCGATTGGACAATGGGTATTGCGAGAAGCCTGCAAGCAGGCCATGCAATGGAAGGCAATGGGCATGGGTCAGATGAGAATGAGCGTCAACCTTTCAGGCCGACAGTTTCGCCAAGAGTCCCTGGTGCAGAGCGTGACAAGCATTATTGAAGAAACCAATATGGATACAGACCTGTTGGAGCTTGAAATTACTGAAACAGTATTGATGGAGGATGCAGAAGCAACAATTACACGCCTGAAGGAGCTGAAAGCCATGGGTATTCATCTCTCCATTGATGATTTTGGAACGGGGTATTCCTCCATGGCATACTTGAAGCGTTTCCCGGTGAGCAGACTGAAAATAGATCGCAGTTTTGTCCGGGATATTCCGCATGATTCGGACGATGTTGCGATTACAATTGCCACTATACAGATGGCACACAGCCTTAAACTTGAAGTGGTTGCCGAGGGAGTGGAGAACCAAGTGCAGTTGCAATTCCTTTGTAAGCAGGGTTGCGATATTGCCCAAGGATTTTTATTCAGTCATCCTTTGGATCATCAAGCAATGGCGGCCATTGTGGCTGCTGGGCAGGCATGAGGTTGAGAGATTTTTGGGATTTTTTGGAATATTATGTCGGGATTTTTTCCCGAAATGTGAATTACAATATATAATTCAGCCAGTTCGTAATTCAATGGAGATGGAAAATGAAAAAAATTACAATGAGCATTAGCGCCTTGCTACTGGCTGCTGCCAGCAATCTGGCACTGGCTGACCATCATGAATTTCCCAAGACCAAAGTGAGCCTGGAAAAGTGTATGCAAGCTGCACTCAAGGTCAAGTCTGGGGATGTGGTCAAGGTTGAACTCAAGCTTGAAGATAAAACCCCGGTTTATGAGTTTGATATTGAATCCAGCGATGGTACTGCCTGGGATATTGAATGTGACGCCAACACTGGTAAGATAGTTGAAATTGAACAGGAAGTTGATTCTGCTGATCATCCTTTGTTCAAGGCCAAGATGAAGGTTAATGAAGCTGATGCACGCAAGACTGCACTGGCTGCCTATCCAGGTGAAATCATAGAAGTTGAATATGAAATCGAAAAGGACGGTTCTGCTTCCTACGAGTTTGATATCAAGACCAAAGATGGCAAGGAAATCAAAGTGGAAGTTGATGCTACTAGTGGCAAGATTGTAGAAGCCCATCAAGAGTTCTACCAAATCGGCAAGGAATAAAAGTTTCGACTGGACGGACAGTCAGCGCTCCTTCGGGGGCGTTTTTTTTGCCTGTCATTCAGGTAATAATTTTAGGATATGCTCAATCTGTATTCATTCTTGCCGTTAATTCAATATAAACCGAGAGTGTTATGAAGGAGTACCTCAATGGATGTGAATGCAATTGCCAGTGTGGCGACTGAATTGTCTGCTACCAAGTTACAGCAGGAGGTTGGCATGACAGTATTGAAGAAAGCGCTGGATATCAGTTCTTCCAATGCCCTGGCCTTAATTCAGGCCTTGCCTTCGATACCATCCTCGGCCAATCTTCCGGATCATTTAGGCCAGAATGTGAATACCACGGCTTGAAAGCCGTATATGAAACGTTCATCCAATCATCATGAGCAGTAAGCTGATCATATGAGTTAAGACAAAAATAAAGCCCTGTATGACAGGGCTTTATTTTTTGAGTAAAAAAAACAGACCTTCTCGGGGAGGATAAAGGCCTGCTATGAGGAGCTTGGAGATAACTTGTGTTGTTAAGCGCTGATCAGCTTGCCGCTTCTGATTCTGACCTGATCACCTACAGAGTAGCGGGGTTTGCTGTATTGCATAACGGTATTGAAGTTACCGTTAACCATTTTAACTTTAACCATATATGAAACGCCTGTTTTCTCGGCGTCATATACATTGTCAATTGCATTTTCAAATGAGCTAATCGACATCACTATACCGCAATCTTGGCAAGATTTTTCTTCACCAACGTCATTTGACTGGCGATTGGAGCTCATATGACTATTCATCGTACTGCCGATAGCCATAGTGGCATTCGGGTCAGTAATTAGCTCACGTGCCAGATCGGGGCGATAAGTGTGTGCAGTCGGGATTAGGCCGGTAATGGCTGCGCTGCCAAGAAGGCTGAATACGGTAAGAGCCGTTGCAGCTACCAGAACCATCGGGTGCGTCTTTTTAATATTGTTAGCCATTTTTTCTCCGACTGATTATCTTTTACTCACACTTTGCAGAAGCTGAGCTTTGCGATTACTACAGATATAGCGAAGAATGTGCCAACTTTAAAAAATATTTAAAAATCAAATAGATAGAATTTTTATAATATATCTGGTTTCATTCTAATCGTCTCCAAAATGAGACGGTTAGAATGGTGTCCGTGCAACCTATTGAAAAATAACAAAAATATACGTCTCTTAATTGAGACGTTAGCCTGGGTTGCTGTCGTTCTTGAACAATGCAGGCGTAAGCTGGTGGCGTTGCAAGAGTTTATAGAATTCCGTCCTGTTGCGCTGGGCTAGCCTGGCTGCTTGTGTCACCCCGCCATTGGTGGCTTTCAATAGTTTCACCAGATAGTCCCGTTCAAAGTTCTTGCGGGCAACCTCAAATGGTACGATCCCGCCTATATCTTCTTGCAGCGCTTTTTGTACAAGGGTAGCCGGGATGAGCGGAGTAGTGGACAGGACTACTGTTTGCTCCACAATATTTTGCAATTGCCGTACGTTGCCTGGCCAGGGTGCTGCAATGAGCAATTCCAGCGCTTCGGGTGCGAAGCCATTTAGTTTTTTCCTGTATTTGGTTGTCAGTTCATTCAGGAAGTTGTTGGCGAGCAAGGAAATATCCTCACGGCGTGCAGCTAGTGCTGGAATATCAAGTCCTACTACATTGATACGATAATAGAGATCTTCACGGAAGCGCCCGGCTTTCATTTCCTCGGCCAGATTGCGATGGGTGGCAGAAATCACGCGGACATCGATATTAATACTGGCGTTTGAGCCCACTGGTCGAATGGCACGCTCTTGCAATGCTCTCAGCAGTTTTACCTGCAGCGGCAAGGGCATGTCGCCGATTTCATCCAGGAAAAGCGTACCGCCATTCGCGGTCTGGAATAAGCCTTTATGGTCCCGTACTGCGCCGGTAAATGCGCCCTTGCTATGGCCAAACAGTTCAGATTCCAGCAGGGCCTCGGGGATGGCCCCGCAATTGATGGCAATAAACGGTTGCTGGTTGCGCGGACTGGCCTGGTGTATGGCACGGGCCAGTAACTCCTTACCCGTACCGCTTTCCCCTTGAATGAATACGCTGGCATCAGAGATTGCCATGAGTTTTGCTTGTCCCAGCAGGTTTTCCATCTGCGGGCTGCGAGTGATGATCGCTTTGCGCCATTCATGGTCATCATCAGTATTTGTGTGGGGCAAAGCGCCAGTACCAACGCGCAGAGCGGCTTCCACTTGTTGTAACAGGGATTTGCTATCAAACGGCTTGGTGAGAAAGCCAAATACACCGCGTTGAGTGGCATCGACGGCTTCGGGGATTGAGCCATGGGCGGTGACCATGATCACTGGCAATGATGGGTCGGACTTGTGGATGACATCAAACAGTGCCAGGCCATCCATCCCTGGCATGCGTAAATCGGTAATGACCAGGTTGGGACGACTGATGGCAATTTGCGACAAGGCTTCTTCTGCATTGGTGGCTGTCATTACCTGGTACCCTGCTGCCTTCAGTCTCATGCCCATTAATTTCAATATGTCGGGGTCATCATCGACAGTAAGGATTTTCTTTGTAACTTCAGTCATTTACTGCTTCCTCGACTAGAGTCTTTTAGTGATTTCTGCATCATGGTCCTCTCAATTTTTTTCAGCTCATCCAGCTTTTGCTGCAAGGCATCTGCCTTTTGCTGGGCATCATCTGCGCGTCTTTGTTCATCGCGGATGCGCTGGCTAAGTTTATTGGCTTCTATTGCATATTCCTTGAGAATAGCGGTGATTATTTTCTCTTCGGAAGTCAGCCGTTTTTCGCGCGCCAACTCATCAAGCAAGGGTTGTGCCTTGCTTGAATCGCGCAAACGGCTGCCGGGAATCGAATAGATCATGGCAGCCCTGACTTTTTGATGCAGTTCATCGTGATGGGCGCTGATTTTTTCCTGAATTTGTATTAATTCTTTTTTTTGCGCTTCTGCGTTCATTTCTGAAAAATCAGAGGCAAATTCCAATAGTGACGGGTTATGTACACTTGTACTGATAGAGGGGGGAGATGGATGCAGGGGGGTGCTATTTGATTTTGCTGTATCGGCGCTGCTTCCTGAAGGAGCGGGTGTTGTATGCGCACATGCCGTGACTAGCACACCAAGTAATAATGGGGGGAGTGAATAATGCAATTTCATGATTTTACGGCTTTCAATGGCAATGAAACGCGGAAATGTGCCCCGCGTTCTGAGGGCAATAAGATAATTTCGCCGCCGTGGGCATCAACATATTCCTTGGCAATAGAAAGCCCAAGGCCGCTGCCGCTGACCAGGCTTTCATATACGCTGTCGCCACGATAGAAGGGGTCGAACAGCTTCGCCTTGTCTGCGGACATGACGCCGGGGCCGCCGTCATGTACTTCAATAATGGCATGGCCCGACTGCTGTGTGATGCTGATGCGGATATTGCTGGATTGGGGGCTGTACTTGATCGCATTGGAGACCAGGTTGTCAATGACCGAGTGAACTTTCTCCCGGTCACCCATGATGTCGGTAGGGAAAAAGTCGCGTTGAATGTTGATGTGCTTGCTTGAAATAGTCAGCGAGTAGTCGCCAAGGATCTCTTCTGTCAGCTTGGTTAACGCAATCTGTTCAATCTTCAATTGTGGCGCATGAAACTGGACAGCGGTATAGCTCAGCAGGTTCTCAATCATTTTTTGCAAGCGCAGGCTGCTTTCACGCAATATGCCTGCAATTTCGCGCTGTTGTGGGGTAAGGGCGCCGCCAACCTCATCGCTGAGCAATTCGCTCCCTTCACGAATGGCAGTGAGCGGGGTTTTCAGCTCATGCGAGACATTGCGCAAGAAGCGCTGTTTCTGCTGATCCAGTTCATTAAGCTGTGCGCGCAGCCAATCCAGCCGTTCGCCCAGGCTGCGCAGGTCGCCTGGGCCATCAATGCTGATAGGCTCCTGATAATCGCCTTCTCCCAGCTTGCGGATGGCGGCATCCATACGGCGTATAGGTTGTGCCACTAGGAACGTAATGATGATGGCAACCAACAGGGCAACAGGAATCAGGGTAAGGGTCTGCCATAACATGATTTGCTGGGTACGTTCCGCCGTTTCCGCAAGGATGGCGGACTCACGGTCAATCTGCCTGTTGTTTTCATCGAGAATATTCTGGGCTTTGCTGGTAAGTTCGGTAAACTTCCCCACAATATTGTCAGCCGATATGGCCTGGGTCGGATGCTGCATCACGTCTTGATAGAGCGCCACTTCTTGCTGCGCTAGCTGGTGCAGTGAGCTTTTCTGTTTGCTTGTCAGTGGTAGCAGGTGCAGATCTTGCAATGAGTCAATAAATTTGTCATGGGCACGTTCGTAGTTATCCAGCAGCAGTTGGTCCTCCAGTACCAAGTATTGGCGTGCACTGCGCTCCATGAAGGTAATCTGTTCAACCAGGGCACGGCTGGCCCGTGTTGCCTGCACTGCCTGCGTGACCGTATCGCGGCTCTGTGTCGCCAACCTGTCCAGATAGAGTGCTGCATTACCAAAGGCAAAAAGCAGCGGCAACATGGCCAGCGCAAAGCCGATCAGTAAAAGTTTCAGGAATGATTTGGGGTAGGCGATCTGCAAACTTGTTATCCAGTATTGTTCAATGAGAACAATTTTATGTTAACCCATCTGTAAATTTATCGGGAGCGGTGATTGTCTTACAAAGTTGATAGACAAAAACTCCACGTATAATGGGAACATGGCTAATCTTTCTCTTATTGTCGCAGTTGCCCAGCAGCGGGTGATTGGGTTGAACAATACATTACCCTGGCATTTGCCCGAGGATCTGAAGCGATTCCGTGCATTGACTACGGGCCACCACATCATCATGGGACGCAAGACTTATGATTCCCTGAATAGGCTGCTGCCCGAGCGTACTACGGTAATTGTGACACGTAACCGTGATTATCAGGTGCCAGGCGCGTTGATAGCCCATTCCTTGCAGGAAGCTGTTGAATTGGCACGGGATGATAACGAGGTTTTCCTGATTGGCGGCGCTGAGTTATATCGTGAAGGCTTGCAGCTCGCAAACAGGCTTTATATCACAGAGATTGATGCCGTTTTTGAAGGGGATGCCTTTCTGCCGGAATTTGATCTGGAGGACTGGCGGGAAGTAGCACGCGAGCAACACATCAGTGCCAAGGGCCTGCCATTCAGTTATATTACCTATCAACGTCAAGCATGATTAAAGAACAAGGACCTCGAGATACATGATCAGCGAGGTCCTGATTGAATGATGGCTTAAGTTAGTTGGCGACGCAGTCTACATAATAGTTTGCCTTGCCATCCACGATTTCCTTGACCAATCCATGGACATCTGTCTCAAAGCCAGGGAAGCGCTCGTTGAACTCCCGTGCAAATTTCAGATAATTGATGATCACCTGGTTGAAGCGTTCCCCCGGAATCAGCAAGGGAATGCCTGGCGGGTATGGAGTCAGCAGCACTGCGGTAATCCTGCCTTCCAGCTCATCAATCAGTACACGGTCTATCTTGCGATGCGCTACCTTGGCAAAGGCGTCGGTAGGCTTCATGGCCGGCACCATATTGGATAAATACATTTCCGTAGTCAGGCGGGCAACGTCATTGGCCGTGTATATCTCGTGAATCTGCTTGCAAAGCTCTTTCAGGCCTATGCGCTCATAGCGCGGATGCTTGGCAACAAACTCAGGCAACACTTTCCATAGCGGCTGGTTCTTGTCGTAATCGTCCTTGAATTGCTGCAATGCTGTCACCATGGTGTTCCAGCGGCCTTTGGTAATGCCGATGGTGAACATGATAAAGAAGGAATAAAGGCCGGTTTTCTCCACAATCACGCCATGCTCGGCCAGGTACTTGGTGACGATGGCGGCAGGAATGCCAATCTCATCGGAGAATGCGCCATCCACGTCCAGTCCGGGCGTGATGATGGTGGCCTTGATCGGGTCCAGCATGTTGAAGCCTTCGGCGAGATTGCCAAAGCCATGCCAGCGTTCGCCAGCTTTCAGCATCCAGGCAGCGCGCTCTTCAATGCCTTCCTCGGACAGGTCATCCGGTCCCCAGACCTTGAACCACCAGTCGCTGCCCCATTCCTCGTCCACCTTGCGCATGGCACGGCGGAAATCCAGCGCTTCCATGATGGATTCTTCCACCAGGGCTGTCCCGCCTGGGGCTTCCATCATGGCCGCGGCGACATCGCAACTGGCAATGATGGAATATTGCGGACTGGTGGAGGTGTGCATCAGGTAAGCCTCGTTGAAGAGGTCGCGATCCAGTTGTATATCCTGGGCATCCTGCACCAGGATTTGCGAAGCCTGACTCAAACCAGCCAGCAGCTTGTGCGTAGATTGGGTGGAAAATATCATGGACTCCTTGCAGCGTGGACGGTCTGCGCCAATGGCATGGTAGTCGCCATAGAAGTCATGGAAAGTGGCATGTGGCAGCCAGGCTTCGTCAAAATGCAGCGTATCGATCTTGCCATCCAGCATTTCCTTGATTTCCTCGACGTTGTAGAGCACGCCGTCGTAGGTGGATTGAGTGATGGTCAGCACGCGCGGCTTGACTGTCTTGTCGCCGATGAAAGGGTTTGCTTCCAGCTTTTTCTGGATATTTTCCCAGGAAAACTCTTCTTTCGGGATGGGGCCGATGATGCCGAAATGGTTGCGGGTCGGCATCAGGAAGATCGGGATTGCACCAGTCATGATGATGGAATGCAATACTGACTTGTGGCAGTTGCGGTCCACAATCACCACATCACCCGGCGCTACCGTGGAGTTCCAGACGATCTTGTTGGAGGTGGACGTGCCATTGGTGACGAAGTAGAGGTGGTCACAATTGAAGATGCGTGCGGCATTGCGCTCGGAAGCCGCCACTGGGCCGGTGTGGTCCAGCAGTTGCCCCAGTTCGTCCACTGCATTGCAGACATCGGCGCGCAGCATGTTCTCGCCGAAGAACTGGTGGAACATCTGGCCGACTGGCGACTTGAGGAAGGCAACCCCGCCGGAGTGCCCAGGGCAGTGCCAGGAGTAGGAGCCGTCCGCGGCATAATGTGTCAGGGCGCGGAAGAAGGGCGGTGGCAGGCTGTCCAGATAGGTACGGGCCTCGCGCACGATGTAGCGCGCGACGAATTCCGGGGTATCCTCGAACATATGGATGAAGCCGTTGAGTTCTCGCAGTATCTCGTTGGGAATATGGCGCGAGGTCCTCGTTTCGCCATGCAGGAAGATGGGAATTTCCTCGTTGCGGAAGCGGATTTCATCAACGAACTTGCGCAGATTCTCCAGGGCTTCAGGTGATTCCTCGATGAATTCTTCGTCATCAATCGACAAGATAAAAGCGGAGGCGCGGCTCTGCTGCTGGGCAAAAGATGTCAGGTCGCCGTAGCTGGTGACGCCCAATACTTCAAAGCCCTCATCCTCTATGGCCTTCGCCAGTACGCGGATACCAAGCCCGGAAGAGTTTTCTGAACGGAAATCTTCGTCAATGATGACGACTGGAAAGCGAAATTTCATGAGGCCTCCTGAAGGCTGCCTGGATTTAAAAAAGCGGAATATAACACACTCAATTGTGCTTGATATGGCTAAAAGCCAATTGAGTGCTCGTGTGGTAAATCAGATCTTTGGCAGGGTCACGCCAACCTGGCCCTGATACTTGCCGCCGCGATCCTTATAGGAAGTTTCGCATTCCTCGTCCGACTCCAGGAACAACACCTGGGCACAGCCTTCACCGGCATAAATTTTGGCTGGAAGCGGGGTAGTGTTGCTGAACTCCAATGTGACATATCCTTCCCACTCAGGTTCAAATGGGGTGACATTCACTATGATGCCGCAACGCGCATAAGTGGATTTACCAAGGCACACGGTGAGTACGCTGCGCGGAATACGGAAATACTCAACAGTGCGGGCCAAGGCGAAAGAATTGGGGGGAATGATGCAATAATCGCTATCAAACTCCACAAATGAGTTTGGGTCAAAATTCTTGGGATCAACGATAGTGCTGTTGATATTGGTGAATACCTTGAATTCATTGGCACAACGAATATCGTAACCGTAACTGGAAGTGCCGTATGAAACGATCTTCTGGCCATTGACCTCACGGATCAGGGTAGGCTCGAACGGCTCTATCATACCGTGCTGCTCGGCCATGCGGCGTATCCATTTGTCGGACTTAATGCTCATTGTGTTCTCTTTCGCTGGAAAGACAAAAAGCGGAGTGCATTCACTCCGCTTTGGGTTGTTATGAAAAGGAATTACTTTTTATCGCCACCCAGCTCAATGCTGTAGCGCCAGAACTGGTCTTCATGTTCAAAGATGACCTTGGAAGCTTCCGGGTCGCTGCTGCCGGCAGGATATTGGTGTACAGGCTTGCGATCCTTTGCCCAGGCTTCAATCACCGGGTCAACCAAGCGCCATTGCGCTTCTACTTCGCTGATATGGAGGTAAAGGGAATTATCGCCTTCCATCAAGTTGAGCAGGAGCGCCTCGTAAGCGTCAATGCTTTCATCGCCGTCCTGACGATTGGCGGCATCCAGTTGGATAGTGCGTGTTGCGATATCCAGTCCTGGAATCTTGGACTGGATTTCCAGCTTGATGCATTCACGTGGCTGGATGCCGATAATCAGCCAGTTTTGGTCTTGGCCGTTGCCCAGTTGCAGCGGGGCCTTCTTGAAACGGATGGAGATGCGGGTGTCGGCTTCATGCAGGCGCTTGGCTGTGCGGATATAGAACGGCACGCCTTTCCAGCGCGGATTGTCGATAAATAGCTTGAGGGCGGCATAGGTTTCCACCACGCTGCCGTTGTCGCCAAGTTCCTCCAGGTAACCCGGGACTTTTTCTCCCTTGACTTCGCCTGCGGAATATTGCGCGCGGAAAGCATTTTTTTCCAGTTCGTTGACTGGGATGGGACGAATCGCCTCGAGTACCTTGATCTTTTCCGCACGGATGTCGTCCGGGCTAAGCGATGCTGGCTGCTCCATCGCGGTGAGAGCCAGGGTTTGCAGCACGTGACTCTGGATCATGTCACGCAGGGCACCGGTCGCATCGTAGAATTGGGTACGTTCGCCTACACCAAGTTGCTCTGTATTGGTGATTTGCACATGATCAATGTACTGGTTGTTCCAGAGTGGTTCCAGCACTGCGTTGGCAAAGCGTTGCAGCATGATGTTCTGCAATGCGGATTTGCCGAGGTAGTGGTCGATCCGGTAGATCTGGCTTTCCTTGAGGTGTTTGGTGATCGAGGATTGCAGTTCCTGTGCGGACTTGAGGTCGGTGCCGAATGGCTTCTCGACTACGACACGGCGCCAGTACTTGTCTTCCTGGGTCAGGCCGACTGCAGCCAACTGCTCGACGATGGTGGCAAAGTCGGAAGGGCGCACGGACAGGAAATAAGCCAGGTTTTGCGGGAAAATCGATTCATTAGAAAGTGTTGCCTTGAGACGGTTGAATGCATCTTTGTCATCAGGCGGGTTGGCGTGATACTGATGGCGTTCGATAAAACGCTTGAATACTGCCTGGTCATAACCTTTGGGAAACTTAGCATCCAGCATGCCCTTGATGTCGGCTAGCCAGTCTTCACGGGCAACTTGGCCACGGCCTACGGACAAGATGGTCATTTTTTCCGGCAGGCGTCCGGCCTGATCCAGGCGGAACAAGCCAGGCATGAGCTTGATACGGGAAAGATTGCCACTGGCACCAAACAGCACAAGTGTACAAGGGTCTATGACTTTCATTCAGTATTCTCTAAGTAATGTTGATAATTTGGAGATAGATGCAGAACATCATACGCCAGGCATGAGGTTCTGCATGTGATGCCTTTACTTGGTTTTAACTGCGTGACCGCCAAATGCATTACGCATCAGGGACAGCAGTTTGTAGCTATAGCCTTTGGAATCCTGGCTTCTGAAACGTGCTTGCAATGCCACGGTCAGTACCGGAGCTGCCACGCCTTGATCTACGGCTTCCACCACAGTCCAGCGGCCTTCGCCTGAGTCTGCGACATACGGGACAATCGAGGACAGCTCCTGGTCATGAGCCAATGCTTCTGCCGTCAAGTCCAGCAGCCAGCTACGGACAACGGAACCATGACGCCAGAGTTCAGTGATCTGAGCCAAGTCCAGGCCAAATTCTTCCTTGCCCTTCAATAAGTCCAGGCCTTCAGCAAATGCCTGCATCATGCCGTATTCAATACCATTGTGTATCATCTTGGTGAAATGGCCGGAACCGACGGGGCCTACGTGTGCCCAGCCACGGTCTTCATGAGTAAGTGCCTTGGCAATCGGCTCAAGTACATCAGCTGCTTCTTTGGCTCCCCCGTACATCAGGCAGTAGCCATTTTCCAGCCCCCAGATGCCGCCAGAAGTACCGCAGTCGACAAAATGAATGCCATGTTCCGCCAAAAAGGCACCACGCCGCTGACTGTGTTTGTAATTCGAGTTACCGCCGTCGACAATAATGTCGCCCTTGTTCAGCAAGGGAACCAGGTCTTTGATCTGGTTTTCGGTAATATCACCGCTTGGCAGCATGAGCCAGACAATTTTTTGTTGTTCACTAGACAGTTTTGCAATCGCATCTTCTACAGAGTTTGCCGGGATCATGCCATTGGCCAGAGAAATCTGATTCACGGTATCTTGATTGAAATCGAAGCCAACCACTTCAATACCATGTTTCAGGAGGCGGCGAGTCATGTTGCCACCCATTTTTCCAAGACCTATCATTGCGAGTTTCATTGGGTTTTCCTTGATGAGGATAATGCCATCTTCCTTTTGGGTAAGACTTTTGGGGTAAGATGAACTTAGTTGATAATTAAGATCAGCGTGTAACTTGATAATTATAACGTGAAGGTTTTACATCATGCAAAATACAACACAGTCCCTGGTAATTAATGGCCAGGTGAGCCGATGGCAGGTTTTTACTGCCCAGGAAGCGCTTTATAGCAGCGCTGTGCGCCACATTGAAGAAGCTGCAAAGAATGCGATAGCCCGTTATGACAAATTCAGCATCGTACTTGCTGGGGGCAGCACCCCCAAGAGCGTGTATCAGATGTTACCTGACATTGATACTGACTGGAGCAAATGGCACGTGTATTACGGCGATGACCGTTGCCTGCCCCCGGATCATGAGGAACGCAACAGTCTGATGGCCCATGAAGCCTGGCTCAAGCACGTTGCCATTCCTTCTGCCCATATCCATGATATCCCTGCAGAGCGCGGCCCGGTTGATGCCGCCGCCGCATATAGCGAGACTCTGGCTGCAGTTAACGAGTTTGATCTGGTCTTGTTGGGGTTGGGAGAAGATGGCCACACGGCCAGCTTGTTCCCTGGACATAGCTGGGATGACAGCCAGGCCGCAGTGCCGGTGTTCGATGCGCCCAAGCCACCGCTTGAGCGTGTTTCCGTCAGTGCAGGCTTTTTGAGTAAAGCACGTGAAGTGGTGTTCTTTGTTACCGGGGCAGGCAAACAGGAAGCTGTAGATAACTGGCGTAAAGGAGTGGATATCCCTGCCAGTTTGATCAGACCTAAAAACGGTGTGGATGTCTATATTTTTGGGGTGAACCTCTAACGTTTTAGCGTTAATGGACCTGTACGCATGATGCGGCTGGTCAATGCCCCGACCGTGCCTTAAATTGTGTGCCGAGATTTTCAGGCGGAGCCATGCATGTGTTGTTGAAGTTCATTGAATATGTGCTGGCATCCGCGTGATAACCCGGCGCATGATCAATGTGTACTTTCTTTCAGGATTTAGAAAAATAATATGAAATCAAGATGCTTTACCATCACTCTCCTCATGGCAGCAATGGTTACCGCTGGCTGTGCTACGAATGTGCGTACGCCGACCATTGCGCAGAATCCTGCCCCGCTTGAGCCATTCTCGAAATTCTCAAGCTTTGAGTTGAAACCTATCAATACTGCTGAGGATTGTGCCAAGCAACATGGCGCTGATGTCGTCTTAACCGATGTTCAAGGCCAACTGAATTGGAAGTTGGGGCCGATTGTGAAGGACTGGAATAGCAAGAACTCCAATGGAATGCGTAAATTGGTGATAGAACCAATCTGTAGCGATGTGAAGCTGGTGGGCACTGCAGGGCGTATTCTTGCGGGGGCGCTTGCCGGCAGTTCAGCGATTGTCATGAAAGTGCGTTATACCGAGGCTGACACTGGCAAAGTGATTGCCGAACCTGTGTTCTACCAGCGCGCTAACGCAATGGGGGCGGCTTATTCATTGGGTGGTACGGATCGCAATATGACGACTCGCATTAGCGAATTGATGATTACATATGCACGGAATAATTACGAAACTGCGGTAGGTGGGCCGACTGGTAGTGCCGATGTGGTCCCAGTCACTACTAGCAGGAAGTAATTGTACTATTGCAAACCATTAAGCCCACGGTTTCCCGCGTGGGCTTTGTTATGGTCTTAATTTTGGCTGTTATGTGTTCTGAATCACAATGTTCGGGAACTTACTGCTGTAATCCTGACTGAGCTGGGCCAGTTTGATCGCCGTGGTGCGGGCAATCTGTCTGTAGGTGGCTGCAATAGCGCTGTCCGGTTCTGCGACTACCGTAGGTTTGCCGCCATCGGTCTGTTCGCGGATGCGAATATCCAGAGGCAGGCTGCCCAATAGCTCGGTCTTGTAGTCCTGGCACATGCGTTCTGCTCCGCCAGCGCCAAAGATGTGTTCCTCATGACCACATTGGGAGCAGACGTGGGTGCTCATGTTCTCCACTATCCCTAAGATGGGAATGCCGACTTTTTCAAACATCTTCAGCCCCTTGCGGGCATCCAGCAGGGCGATGTCCTGTGGGGTGGTCACAATGATGGCGCCAGTGACAGGAACTTTCTGCGAGAGCGTGAGCTGAATATCACCAGTGCCCGGCGGCAGGTCAATGACCAGATAGTCCAGATCCTTCCAGCGCGTATCGCGCAGTAGTTGTTCCAGTGCACCGACCACCATCGGGCCACGCCAGACCATGGGGGTATCCATATCTACCAGGAAGCCGATAGACATGGCTTGCAGGCCATAGCGCTCCAGTGGCTCCATGCTTTTGCCATCTGTGCTGTCCGGTCTGCCGCTAATTCCTAGCATTTGTGGTTGTGATGGACCGTAAATATCTGCATCCAGGATGCCCACGCGCGCACCCTCAGCGGCTAATGCCAGTGCCAGATTGACTGCAGTGGTGGATTTGCCCACACCGCCCTTGCCTGAGGCGACCGCAATGATGTTTTTAACGTTGGGGAGCAGTTGTATGCCACGTTGCACCTTGTGCGAAACGATGCGGCTAGTGACACCAACGGAGACATTGCTGACATCGGGCAGGGTTTTCAGCGCTGTTTCAACCTGGCGCCTGATTTCACCGAATATGCTATTGGCCGGATAATCCAGCACGATATCGACAGCAACATGGTTGCCATTGATCTGGATGTTGCGTACCGCCTTGCTACTGAGAAAATCCTTGCCGGTGTTTGGGTCTGTCACCGTCCTGAGTATGTCCTGAACCTGGGATTCCATAAGCGCCATGAGGGAGATTTCCTGCAAATTCTGAATGTAACCATTCTAGCGCATGCGGATTGCTTATGTGAAACGGCTTCAGTTTGCTAAAATGCAGGATTACATTGTCTGAATGCCTGCGATTCCATTATGTCTGAAAATGCGTCACGTAAAATCCTCGTTACCTCAGCTTTGCCTTATGCCAATGGCAGTATTCACCTGGGGCATATGGTCGAGTATGTGCAGAGTGATATCTGGGTGCGTTTTCAGAAGATGCAGGGCCATACAGTGCACTATGTATGTGCGGACGATACTCATGGCACTCCCATCATGCTGCGCGCCGAGAAAGAGGGCATTACGCCGGAAGAGCTGATTGCCCGTGTACATAACGAACACTATGCAGATTTTTCTGATTTCCTGATCGAGTTTGACAACTATTATTCAACCAACTCGGAGGAAAATCGCGAGTTATCCAGCCGAATTTATCGAGAACTCAGGGCCAATGACAAGATAGCCACCCGTACCATTGAGCAATATTACGACCCGGTCAAGAACATGTTCCTGCCGGACCGTTTCATCAAGGGCGAATGCCCGAAGTGTCATGCCAAGGATCAATATGGCGATTCCTGTGAGGTCTGTGGCACCACCTATAGCCCGACTGAACTGATCAATCCGTATTCAGCAGTATCGGGTGCTACGCCTGTGCGCAAGGAAACCGAGCATTACTTCTTCAAGCTGAGCGAGTGTGAAGAATTTCTCAAGCAATGGACACGCTCAGGTACCTTGCAGGCTGAAGCGGCCAACAAGATGGGTGAGTGGTTTGGTTCTGGCTTGTCCGATTGGGATATTTCGCGTGATGCGCCTTATTTCGGCTTTGAAATTCCTGATGCGCCAGGCAAGTATTTTTATGTCTGGCTGGATGCACCTATCGGTTACATGGCTAGTTTCAAGAACCTGAGCGATAGAATTGGGCTGGATTTTGACGAGTACTGGAAGGCGGATTCCAAGACCGAGCTTTACCATTTCATCGGCAAGGACATTTTGTATTTTCATGCCTTGTTCTGGCCAGCCACGCTGCAGTATTCTGGCTATCGCACGCCGACCAAGGTATTTGCCCATGGTTTCCTGACGGTCAATGGCGAGAAAATGTCCAAGTCGCGAGGAACCTTCATCACGGCGCGTAGCTATCTTGAGCATGTGAAGAACCCGGAATACCTGCGCTATTACTATGCGGCCAAGCTCAATGGCACCATGGAAGATATAGACCTCAGCCTTGAGGACTTTATCGCGCGCGTCAATAGCGACCTGGTTGGCAAGTACATCAATATTGCCAGCCGTACCGCGGGTTTTATCAGCAAGCGTTTCGAAGGCAAGCTTGCCGCGATTGATGACAATGTCGTGATCAACGAGTTGCGAGCTGCTGCTGAGTCCATCCATGCAAGTCTGGAAAGCCGTGATTCTGGCCGCGCCTTGCGTGAGATTATGGCATTGGCAGACAAAGCAAATGGCTATGTGGCTGAACATGCGCCATGGGAATTGGCCAAGCAGGATGGACGTGAGGCTGAGTTGCATCAAGTATGCTCGGCCTCCCTGGAAATGTTCCGCTTGTTGACACTTTATCTCAAGCCGGTGCTGCCGGGCCTTGCCAGTGCAATTGAAGATTTTCTGAATATCAGCCCCCTGGCCTGGGCTGATGTTAATCAAACCTTGCCGCCAGGCCATAGCATCAAGCCTTACCAACATTTAGTGACGCGGATAGACCCCAAGCAGGTAGAAGCAATGATTGAGGCCAACAAGGAATCTTTGAAGCAAGATGCTGGCAATGTCCCTGCTGCAACGCCTGCCGCCGCGGATACTCAAGCCAAAGCAGCAGGAGATGATTACATCTCGATTGATGACTTTACCAAGGTTGACTTGCGTATTGCACGTATTGCCAATGCTGAACATGTAGAGGGCGCTGAAAAGTTGCTCAAGTTGACTTTGGATATTGGCGAAGAAAGGACGCGGCAGGTGTTTGCAGGCATTAAGTCTGCCTATGACCCGGAAACCCTCAAGGGGCGGTTGACCGTCATGGTGGCTAACCTGGCACCGCGCAAGATGAAGTTCGGTTTGTCTGAAGGTATGGTGCTTGCAGCCAGTGATGAGCGCGGTGGGCCGTTCATACTCGGTCCGGATAGCGGTGCCCAGCCTGGTATGCGTGTGAAATAGCCTTGACTTGCTCCGCTTAAATAAAAGCCCCACTGGGGCTTTTATTTTTCAGTCAATTTGTGATTTAGTTTGATTTCTTATCGGATTTGGCAGGTTTCTCGACTTTGGCAGACTTGCCTACGGTGACTTCGCTACGCAGATTGTCTACGCTTTTCTTGCCGAATCCCTTGACATTGTCCAGGTCATCAATTGATTTAAAGCCTCCATGAGCCTTACGGTAGTCAATAATGGCCTGGGCTTTTGCCGGGCCTATTCCCTTCACGGTTTCCAGTTCCGTGACAGAAGCGGAATTCAAATCTACCGCAGCAAAAGCATTGATTGCGAAACTGAATGCTATAACAAAAACCAGGAACAATTTTTTCATCATTTTTTCTCCGAACCTAATGTGTTATGTAAACCTGCATATACCTGCATGAAGCAGGCGATATATCATATGTCGGCTAATTCAAAAAAAGTTCTACGGATAATAATGATTATTAAGCGTGAATAATTCCTTTAATGGCTTAATGATGTGTTGATGGCTTGCAGCGCCTGCAGAGGGTCATGTGCTTTTGTAATCGGGCGGCCAATCACCAGGTAGGTGGAGCCCAGTTTCAGGCCTTGTGCTGGCGTTACTACGCGAGACTGATCATCCAGGCTGGCATCGGCGGGACGGATGCCAGGGGTGACCAAACAGAAATCCTGACCGAGCGCCTGTCTTAATACAGGTGCTTCCTGTGCTGAGCACACCACTCCATCCAGGCCTGCTTGCTTTGTGAGGTTGGCAAGGTTCAGTACATGTTGCTCAATCGGGATGCTGATACCGACTTGCTGTAAATCTTCCTGCTTCATGCTAGTCAGCACAGTGACGGCAATTAGCCGCGGGGAGTGGCCGCTGCGGGCGACGCCTTCGCGGGCGGCCTCCATCATTTTGTTGCCTCCCGAGGCATGGACATTGAGCATCCATATCCCCAGCCTGCTCGCGGCTTCGCATGCCTTGGCAACGGTATTGGGAATGTCATGGAATTTCAGGTCCAGGAATATCCCGAAGCCTTGATCGACCAACTGTCGTACCATTTCAGGTCCTGCCGCAGTAAAGAGTTCCTTGCCTACCTTGAGGCGGCAAAGTGCAGGATCAAGTGTCTTGGCGAGGGCGAGGGCACTAGCAGAATCAGCATAGTCGAGCGCAACAATAATCTTGGGGTCGGTCATACGGCAGCTTCTTTACTCTCAGGAGATAGGGATTCCCAGGCATTGCAGGCCGGGCATTGCCAGTGGAAGTTACGGGCACGGAAGCCGCACTGGTCGCAGTAGTGTGCGCTACGATTGCCTATGGCATAGCGTACAGTCTGCTGCATGAGCAGGGTATCTTGTTGATTGGTATCCTCCAACATGGATTGAGCGCGCAGGAACTGATCCAATGTCTGCAGGCTGGGTTTTCGGCTGAGCTCTTCACGCGCCAGTTTTTCTGCACTGGCAGGACCTTCTTCGGTCAAGGTGGTTTCATATACCAGATTGAGGATAGAGGGCAATTTATAGGACTGTAAATATCCCTTGAGCAAGGCGATGCCTTCTTCCATATTGCCTTGCGCTTTGTAACTGCTGAGCAGCTTGGGGGCAACCAGCCCCAGGTATTCCGGTTGCTGGAACTCAATCCTCTTCCAATAGGAAATGGCAAGCTTATGTGTCCCATTGGCGGCTTCAAGGTCACCCAGCATGATATTGGCACGAACGCAGCGCTTATCCGCTTCTATCGCTGTTTCCAGTGCGTGGCGCGCAGTGTGCGTGTCATGCTCCAATATGGCCTTCATGGCAATCTCACAGTGAAACTGGGCAACTTCCTTACGGAAAGAAATACCGGACAGGCGTTCCAATTCAATCGCGCTTTTGATTGCGTTGTTCCATTCGCGCTCACGTATATAAATCTCCAGCAAGGCGCGGAGCGCTGTCTGTTTGTAGCGGCTGTCATGCAGTGAGGTGAATAGCTCTTCCGCACGATCAAACAGCCCTGCCTTGAGATAATCCTGGGCAAGCTCAGCCATGACAGCCTGTTTTTGCTGGTCTGGAAGCTCCTTGCGCTCGAGCAGGTTGAGGTGCAGGTGGATGGCACGATCCACTTCACCCCGGCGCCGGAACAGGCTGCCGAGGGCAAAGTGTAGCTCCATGGATTCTGCGTTTGCTTGTACCGCTTCGATAAAAGCTTCAATCGCCTTGTCATGCTGATCGCTGATGAGGAAATTCAAGCCCTTGAAATAGGCTGCTGGTAAGGCCGTTGACTCGGTCAGCAGTTGATTGATATCAACCCGGGCCGCAAGCCAGCCTAACGTAAAAAAAAGCGGTAGGGCGAGAAGCCACCAGTATTCAAATTCCATGATATTGTTCCAGGAGCACCCCAAGTTCTATGCTTGAGGATTTAAGTTGGGTAAAGCGGAGTTCGCTAGCTGTTCAGTTTCAGGTTTTTCAGTTCACGTTCCAGCGCCAGCAACTTTCGTTTTTGGCGTATCAGTGATCCCAGGCAGGCAATGATGCCTGCAATAATGCCGGTGAAAAAGGTGATTAACAGCATCAGGGACAGGGGGGCCCGCCAAGAGTAGCCCAGGTAATAAGCCAGTTCAACCGGGGCTGAATTCTTGAAGGCAAATCCCAGCAGCAGGATAAACAGCAATATGCTTAAAATCATGTATAGGGTGCGCATGGTTCAATTTTACCCAAGCAGAAGTAAAAGCGTTAATGAATTGATGTAAAAAAGCAAAAAAACGGCAGCATCTTGATGGATGCTGCCGTTTTTTCTTCAGCGCGAACTTCCGCGCTTATTCACTCAGATCAACACGTTCACGCAACTCCTTACCCGCCTTGAAGTGTGGAACATACTTCTCAGGCACTTGTACCTTGGTACCAGTCTTGGGGTTGCGGCCTAGCCTTGGAGGGCGGTAGTTCAGACTGAAACTACCGAATCCACGGATTTCGATACGCTCACCAGTAGCCAAGTTGTCCGTCATCGAGTCAAGGATAGCCTTGACTGACAGTTCGGCATCCTTGACCACCAGTTGCGGAAAACGCGCAGCCAGATTGGCAATCAACTCTGATTTGGTCATGGCTTAACGCCTTACTCGTTGTTTTTGCCGTCAAGCTTGGCCTTCAGCAACGCACCAAGGTTGGTGGTGCCGGCAGAACCTGCGTCATTGCTGAATTTTTGCAGTGCATCAGCTTCGTCGGCCATATCCTTAGCCTTGATTGACAAGGTGATGGAGCGGTTCTTGCGATCAATATTCGTGATGCGAGCTTCGATTTCTTCACCTTCCTTGAGCACTGTAGAAATATCCTCTACCTTGTCACGCGAAACTTCGGAAGCGCGCAGATAACCTTCAACTTCACCGTCCAGGGTAATGACTGCACCCTTGGCTTCAATAGACTTGACGGTACCTTTGACGATAGCGCCCTTGTCGTTCAAGGAGGTGTAGGCACTGAATGGATCGCTATCCAGTTGCTTAACGCCCAGGGAAATACGCTCTTTCTCAACGTCAATGCTGAGAACAACGGCTTCTAGTTCATCACCCTTCTTGAAGTTACGGATTGCTTCTTCGCCAGTCTGGTTCCAGGAAAGATCGGACAAGTGCACCAGGCCATCGATACCGCCTGGCAAGCCGATAAATACGCCGAAGTCAGTGATGGACTTGATCTGACCGCTAACCTTGTCGCCCTTCTTGTGGGAAGCGGCAAAGTCATCCCATGGGTTGGCCTGGCATTGCTTCATGCCCAAGGACAGGCGGCGACGGTCTTCGTCGATTTCCAGGATCATGACTTCTACTTCGTCGCCCAGTTGAGCGATCTTGGCAGGATGGACGTTCTTGTTGGTCCAATCCATTTCGGAAACGTGTACCAGGCCTTCAATGCCTGGCTCGATTTCAACGAATGCACCGTAGTCGGTCAGGTTGGTTACTTTGCCGAACAAGCGTGTGCCAACAGGGTAGCGACGTGTCAGTGCAACCCATGGATCATCACCCAGTTGCTTGATACCCAGGGAAACGCGGTTCTTTTCTTGATCGAACTTCAGGATCTTGGCTTCAACTTCTTCACCAACAGTCAGCACTTCGGATGGGTGCTTAACACGGCGCCATGCCAGGTCAGTGATGTGCAATAGGCCATCAATGCCGCCCAGGTCAACGAATGCACCGTAATCAGTGATGTTCTTGACGATACCCTTAACCACTGCGCCTTCTTTCAAGGACTCAAGCAGTGCTTCGCGGTCAGCGCCCATGCTTTCTTCCAGCACGGCACGGCGAGAAACCACAACGTTGTTACGCTTGCGATCCAGCTTGATAACCTTGAAGTCCCATTCCTTGTTTTCGAATGGAGTGGTGTCCTTCACGGGGCGCAAGTCAACTAGTGAACCTGGCAAGAATGCACGAATGCTGTTTACCATGACAGTCAAGCCACCCTTGACGCGGCCATTGACCATGCCTTTGATGATGCGGGATTCGTTCATTGCTTCTTCAAGATCCAGCCATGCAGCCAGACGCTTCGCCTTCTCGCGGGAAAGCTTGGTGGAACCATAACCATCTTCCAGGGATTCGATACATACTTTAACGAAGTCGCCTGCGCTTACTTCAAGTTCGCCACGGTCGTTACGGAATTCTGACGCCAGAATCACGCTTTCGGATTTCAGGCCAGCGTTAACAATAACGAAATCATCATCAACTGAAATCACTTCAGCAGTGATGACTTCACCGGAGCGCATTTCCTGGCGAGCCAGGCTTTCCTCGAAAAGAGCTGCAAAGCTTTCCATGGAGGGGGTTGTGGTTGAAAGGTTAGCCATTAAAAAATATCCAGATAATCCCGCCGAGCAGCGGGTCAAATTAAAAAAACCATGAATCGGTGGGATTCACGGCACACTCACTATAAAATTAACTGCTGGTGCTTTGCTCGCTGTAATCAAGCACAGCCTGAACTGCTTGCTCTATACTAAGCATGCTGGTTTCCAGCAATTTGGCATTCTCGCTTTTCTGCAACGGTGCAACAGATCTTTGCTGATCTCGCGTGTCCCGAGTTTGCAAATCCTGCAAGATGTCTGCCAGATTAGCATGTATCCCTTTTTCTTTCAACTGTTTATAGCGTCTTTCCGCACGTACCTCAGCACTTGCCGTGAGATAAATCTTGGTCTGTGCGTCAGGAAAGACAACGGTTGCCATATCACGTCCATCTGCCACCAATCCAGGGGCCTTGCGGAAGCCCTTTTGTAAACCCAGTAGCACTGCACGCAACTGCGGGTGTACTGCCACTTCCGATGCGCCGCGGCTGATTTCTTCAGTGCGCACAGCCTCTGTGATTATCTTTCCATCAAGATATATCTGGTTTTGCTCAAAACGGATATTCAGTTTTTTTGCCATGTTTGCCAGTGCCGCTTCATCCTGCCAGGAAATTCCCTGGTTTTTTGCTGCCAATGCAGCAATGCGGTAGATGGCCCCCGAGTCTAGGTAGTGGTAGCCCAGCTCGCTGGCAACCAATTGGGCGATGGTGCCTTTGCCTGAGGCCGATGGGCCATCAATAGCGATCACTGGAATAGAAGGTTGGGGCATAGGTAAGCAATTCGGTATTTATTTGATCTAATGACTAATGCTTGCAAAGCGTTCAAAGTAGTCAGGAAATGTCTTGGCAACACAATTGGGATCGTTGATAGTGATGGGTACGCCGCCTAGTGCCACCAGCGAAAAACACATGGCCATGCGATGGTCATCATAGGTGTCTATGATGGCATTCGGGATGAGTTTTTCCGGCGGCGTAATGGTCAGGTAATCGCTACCTTCTTCTACGGTTGCCCCGACTTTCCTCAATTCCGTTGCCATCGCGCTTAGGCGGTCAGTTTCCTTGACACGCCAACTTGCAATGTTGCGCAACGTGCTGCTGCCGTCTGCAAACAACGCCAATATTGCCAATGTCATGGCGGCATCGGGGATGTGGTTGCAGTCCAGATCAAGTGCCTTGAGTTTCCTGCTGCTGCTGACCTCTATCCAGTTTGCACCCGTGCTGATGTTGGCACCCATCAATTCCAGTGCCTCAATGAAGCGTATATCACCCTGGATGCTTCTGCTGCCAACACCTTCAACCCTTACCGGGCCGTGACCTATAGCGCCTGCAGCAAGGAAGTAGGAGGCGGAGGAGGCGTCACCTTCCACATGAATATTGCCTGGACTTTGATAGCGGCTATTTGCCGGGATAGTAAATGAGCGCCATTCATCACGTTCAACTATGACGCCGAATTGTGCCATCAGGTTGATAGTGATTTCGATATATGGCTTGGAAATTAGTTCGCCTGTGACTTCTATGGTGATTGCTTCGCCAGCCAGTGGTAATGCCATCAACAGTGCAGTGAGGAATTGGCTTGAAACGTCCCCGCGCACCTTGATTGGCGCAGCAGTATTCAGTGTTGCAGGCTTGATTCTGAGTGGCGGAAAGCCTGGATTGGCCAAGTATTCGATATTGGCGCCGGCTGCATTGAGCGCATCCACTAAATCCCCAATCGGGCGTTCATGCATGCGGGCAATGCCCGAGAGTTCATATTCACCTTGTGATAAGGCAAGTGCCGCGGTCAATGGGCGAAAGGCTGTGCCGGCATTGCCCAGGAAGAGTTCGGCATGCTTCACTGGGAAATGGCCTGCCGTCCCGCGTACATGCCATTGGTGCGGGCCGGTTTGCTCCAGGCCTACTTCCAGGGTTTGCAAAGCCTCCAGCATGCGCTGGGTATCATCGGATGCCAGCAGTTCGTGAATGTCAGTGGTCCCTGTAGCCAGGGCTGCCAGTAGCAGGGTGCGATTGGAAATACTCTTGGAGCCAGGGAGCTTGATGCTTCCCTGGGCTTTGCTGGCAGCTTGGAGGGTTAGTTTTTCCATGACGAAGCCTGTTGAGGGTGCTGCTGTGCCCAATCGGTACGGGCACGGCTGGCACGTTCAAATAATGCAAGCAATTGGTTGCCATCCTGCTTGTGCAAGAGTTCACGCAGCTGCGAGAGGGTTTGCTGGTAGGTATCCAGCTCCTGCAGCAGGGCTTCGCGATTGGCCAAGCTAATATCACGCCACATTTCCGGCGAGCTGCCGGCAATACGGGTGAAATCGCGAAAGCCACTGGCGGCAAGTTCAAAGAACTGCGCTGAGTTTGGCCGGGAGGCAAGGTCATCAACCAGCGCAAATGCCAGCAGGTGCGGAAGGTGGCTTACTGCAGCAAAGATGCCGTCATGTTCGGCAGCACTCATCCGGCGTACGCGTGCGCCGGTAGCCAGCCATAGTTCGCTTACAGCATCGAGCGCCTTGGAATCAGTGGCTTCCAAAGGCGTGAGCACTACATTCTTGTTGACGAACAGGTCAGCATTAGCCGCTGCCGGGCCGCTTTTTTCTGCGCCTGCAATCGGGTGGCCCGGTACAAAACGGGATGCAGCTGCACCCAGCAGGCGTAAGGCATCCGCTGCGACATCGGCTTTGGTACTGCCGACATCGGTTATCACTGTATTGACATCAAGCAGGGGCGCAATTGAGCTGAAGATAGCGGGAGTTTGGGCAACTGGTGTTGCAATGACGACTACATCGGTATCCTGCAATGCGAGAGCCAAGTCTGTCGCCGCCTCGTCAATAATTCCCAAATCGAGGGCTTCCTGCAGGCTGTCGCCATGACGGCCCACGCCTACTACATGCCAGTCGGACTGCGAGCGCCTGAGCGCAAGCGCAAGGGAGCCGCCAATCAGGCCTACGCCGAAAATAAGCAGTTTTTTCAAGTTTTAGTGCTACGGCTGTCGGGTTAAAACCGCGATTGTATCATGCCAGCAAGGCATTTCGGGACGGGCATGGTGTAAGCAAGGACGGCGTTTTAGTGAGGCAACAAACACTAAAACGCCGGTTGCTCTGGAGATGACAAGGAGTAAAAGCTCAGAGTGGGTGCTGATGAATAAAGTTCAATTCACAACGAAACTCAATGATTATTTGCTTGTTGCATCGAGATCAAGATGTATGGGTTGCCATATCCCATCTACCAAACCTTCTTGCGGCAGGAAGTTCTTTTTATAGGCCATTTTGCGGCTTTCCTTGATCCAGTATCCGAGATACAGGTAAGGCAAGTTGAGGGTTTTGCACCATTCCAACAGCCACATCACATTGTAGGTACCATAACTGGCGTGCAGGTCGCTGGCATCATAGAAGGTATACACCGCGGAAACGCCATCCCGGACAATGTCCACGACGCTGACCATTTTGAGTATGCCATTCTCCCGGAATTCGACCATCAGGCTTTCCACATTGCTTTGCACCAGGAAGTTGCGGTATTGCTCGGCAGTTTCCGGATCACCCAAGCCGCCTTCATGGCGTGTGATCTGGTAAGCAGAGTAAAGTGCAAAGTGCTCTTCAGAAAATGTCAGCTCCATCAGCGATGCGGACAGGTTCTGGTGCTGTTTCCAGGCGCGCCGTTGGCTGCGTTTGGCTTTGAACTGGGATACTGGCAACCGGACAGGAATACAGGCATGGCATGTTTCACAGTGCGGGCGGTAGGCAAACTTGCCGCTACGACGGAAACCCAGTTTGATCAAGCCACTGTATGCATGAGCATCTATCAGGTGATGCGGAGTGGCAATCAGTGATTGCGCCGGTTGGTCCTTGAGGTAGCCGCATGCGTATGCAGTAGTCGCATAGAACTGGATTTTCTGCAGATGTTGTTCGCCAGGCAATGTCATGAGGGGTAGTGTACCAATTCATACAGGCGTTGGGAAAATTCTGCCCGGGAAATTTCCCGGGCGCCAAGAGAGGCCAGGTGCGAAGTTTTCATCTGGCAATCTATCATGCCGCAGCCAAATGTCTGCAAATGCCTGACCATATGGACAAATGCCAGCTTGGATGCATCGGTGACATGATGAAACATGGACTCACCATAAAACATGTGACCAATACGTACGCCATAAAGTCCACCTACCAATATGCCGTCCATCCAGGTTTCTGCGCTATGGGCATAGCCTAGCTCATGAAGCTGGATGTATCCATGCATGATCTCTTCAGTAATCCAGGTGCCATCCTGGCCTTCGCGACCAGTGTTTGCGCAGGCCTTGATCACTTGATCGAAGGCAGTATTGAAACGTACTTCGTAATCGGGTTTTCTTAGACGCTTGCCGAGTGATCTTGAAATCTTGAGCTCCTCCGGGAACAAGACCATGCGAGGGTCAGGGCTCCACCAGAGGATGGGGTCACCCTCGCTGAACCAGGGGAATATTCCCAGTTGGTAAGCTTCCAACAGGCGTGCTGACGAAAGGTTGCCACCCACCGCAATCAGGCCATTAGGCTCTTGCAGGGCCTCATTCAGGGCGGGGAATGGTGTGTTGGCATCCAGTACCCGTACCAAACCACCAGGCAAACGGTAATAACGATGACTCATCTGCTAAACAGCGCTTTAATGAAATGTAGGGAATGAGCGGTTTCAGCATGATTCATGACTGAGACACGTGCCTAGCTTATCATTTAGATCACGGTTCTGGGCTGCTTTACCGCCCTGTGGCGGTATGCTTTAATAGGCCCATGCGCTATCTACGCACTTTTGCCTTTTGCTTGCTCTCTATCTTTCTGATCGATACCGTATCGGCCAGTACAGTGCTGCACCTGCCATCCGAGGGTTCAATGCAGCAAGGGCATGCCGTGGAAGTGCAGTCTGCAGGTACGCAAGCAGAGGATGCACATCATGGCCAGCACGCAGTGCAACATGAAAAACAGCATGCAGGCCACGGCAAAAGCAGTTCGGACTGCGGCAGTTGCCATGATTGTCTCTTCTGTTTCAGTGTGCTGCTACCCTTGAACCAGTTGAATACGGCAGCACGACCCTACACTCCTCAGGATGATACAGTCGCGGTCATTTATTTTTCTCCTGCTTTAGCCCTGTTGCAACGACCCCCCATAAGTTCATGATCACAGCGGCATTGCCGCAACTTCAAGTCAGTTCTTGGATATAAGGCTTATTGATCATGCACGGAGTCAGCATCATGTCATCTATTTTATCCGCTATTGTTGCGGCATTAATTCTTGTCGTTTCCCCCGTTATTTACGCAGATACCACACAGCATCACGATCATAGTACGCATGACAGCAATGCCCATGCGCAGCATTTGGACTATCAACCAGTTCTGGACAAGTACCAGGCATTTGAGCAGCCGTCAGATACATCTGCCGGAAAAGACCTGCCTCCTCAGCAGAATCACACAGACCATCACGATATGGCGAATCATGCAGAGCATGGACACAACCATGATATGCATATGCAGCAAGGGAAATAAGCCATGAATGCCAGCAGGGAAATAACAATCCGTGGCGGTGCTGCATTGTTATTGTTGTTATCACTGGGCGGTTGCGCCAGTTTCAGCCGGGATGGTGGGTTTGAGGATGTGAAGCAAGGCGTGGGCAAGCACCTCAAACAGGAGCTGATCAGGGAGAAAAGTGACAGTCCAACAAATGCTATCAGTGTCCGCATGAAGGAGTTGCTGGCGCAGCCATTAAGCATTGATGATGCCGTGCAGCTTGCCTTGTTCAATAACAAGGATTTGCAGGCCAGGTATGCCAGCCTTGGTGTGGCGGAGGCGGACCTGGTACAGGCGGGCCGTTTGCCCAATCCGCGCTTTTCCATGCTCTATGCGCGCAATAATGGCGATTACAAGATAGAGCAGGCATTCACAATGAATGTCTTTGCCCTTGTCACCATGCCTAAAGCCAAGGAAATGGAGCGGCAAAGATTTGAACAAACCAAACAGGCAGTCAGCCTGGGAGTAATCCAGCTGGCACAGTCTGTACGTCGTGCCTGGGTCAATGCGGTCGCTGCCAACCAGGCGGTGGCCTATGCTGCGCAGGTACAGCAATCCGCACAGGCTGCTGCAGAACTGGCGCGCCGAATGTACCAGCGAGGCAACTGGAGCAAGCTGGACCAGGCGCGTGAACAAGGGTTCTATGCGGATGCTGCATTGGAATATGCCAGGGCGCGCGAGCAACAGGTAAGTGCACACGAGCAATTGGCGCGTTTGTTGGGGCTTGCGGATAGATCACTTTTTACATTGCCAGCACACCTCCCCGATTTACCCAGCAGTGAAGCCAGCCTGGCGCAGGTGGAACGAAATACCTTTGATCTGAGGCTGGACTTGCAGGCTCAACGCTTGGAAGTGGAAGCATTGGCAAGGCGTCTGGGCCTGACAAGGACAACGCGCTTTATCAATGTATTGGAGCTGGGGCCTGCACGGGTTCTTGAAGGACGGCGGGGCGATGACTACAAGAATGGCGTGGAAATCGCTTTTGAGCTGCCGCTGTTTGATTCCGGCAATGCCCGGGTGGCGCGTGCTGAGGCGATTTATACGGAAGCCTTGAACCATACTGCGCAGTTGGTAGTTGATGCACAGTCTGAAGTGCGCACGGCTTATAACAGTTATCGGGTGCGTTATGAGATTGCACGGCACTACCGGGATGAGATCGTGCCCTTGCGTCATCGTATCCTGCAAGAAAACCAGCTGCGTTACAACGGCATGCTGGTCAGCGCCTTCGATCTGCTGGCGGATGCCAGGGCGCAAGTAAATAGCGTAAATCAATATATGGCAGCCCTGCGTGATTTCTGGCTGGCGGAGGCCGACCTGGAGTTGGCGACCGTAGGCCCGGTAGCGCAGGCTGTTGGCAAGGGAAAGGAATGAACATGTTGAACAGGCGAGATTTTTTCAAGCTTGGAGGCGCAGCAGTGGCTGCTGCCAGTGTGAGCAAGGTAGCCATGGCTGCTTTGCCCGAGATCGTCAGTGTGCAGCATGCCGACACTCAGCCGCCCTTGGTGCCAGGCAGTGGCCGTTCTTATAATCCAGTGGTGACTCTCAATGGTTGGACATTGCCTTGGCGCATGAAAAACGGTGTGAAGGAATTTCACCTGGTGGCAGAACCGGTAGTGCGCGAGATTGCACCGGGCATGAAAGCGCACCTCTGGGGCTATAACGGTCAGAGTCCCGGCCCCACCATAGAAGTGGTGGAAGGTGATCGTGTACGCGTTTATGTCAGCAACCGCTTGCCGGAATCTACCAGTATTCATTGGCATGGGCAGCGCCTGCCGAACGGCATGGATGGGATCAGTGGTTTGACTCAACCTGCGATTGCACCAGGCAAGACCTTTGTCTATGAGTTCGAGGCCCGGCGGGCCGGCACTTTCATGTACCACCCACATTCGGATGAAATGGTACAGATGGCTATGGGCATGATGGGGTTTTGGGTCACTCACCCCAGGAGTCCTGACCTGATGCGCGTGGACCGTGATTATGTGTTTCTTATCAATGCGTATGATATTGCTCCCGGCAGCTATACCCCCAAGGTCAGTACCATGTTGGAACAAAATCTGTGGACATTCAACAGCCGCGTATTTCCCGGCATTTCTCCCATGGTCGCAGGCAAGGGGGAAAGGGTGCGGATACGGGTGGGAAATCTCAGCATGACCAACCACCCCATACACCTGCACGGACATGAGTTTGTGGTGACCGGTACCGACGGGGGCTGGACACCGCCAGCTTCGCGCTGGCCTGAGGTCACCACGGATATTGCCGTGGGACAAATGCGGGCCATAGAGTTCATCGCTGACGAGCCGGGAGACTGGGCTTTCCATTGCCACAAGAGCCATCACACCATGAATGCCATGGGCCATGAAATACCCACCATGATAGGCGTGGGCCAGCAAGACCTAGTGGAGAAAATCACGGACCTGTTGCCGGGCTATATGCCCATGGGGGAAACCGGCATGGGGGAAATGGGGGCGATGTCCATGGCATTACCTGAAAACACACTGCCCATGATGAGTGGGGGTGGCCAATTTGGACCCATGGATATGGGAGGTATGTTTACCACGGTGAAGGTGCGTGAAGGCCTGAATAAAGGGGATTATCGTGATCCTGGGGATTTCAGGCATCCTGCAGGGACGGTTGCCCATGAAGTTGACAATGCAGGCCTCAGCATTGATCGCGCCCCATCTTCCCATGAAACAGGACAGAGTGCAGGAGGACATGAGCTGCATATAAGGAAGCCCGCCACGCATGATCATCATTGACTAATCAGTGCTTGGCTTGGCTCTTGCTTGGAATAGTCAGCTGGCAAATAACAAGACTGTTAATGCAACGAACCCACTCGTTGAAATCATGTAGTGGTTTATTGCCATTATTCAGGAGTGTAGCCTGCTTCAGTGATGGCTGCCTTGAAGAGCGGTTGGGCCGTGTTGCTTTCTATGCTGACGGTTTTGTCAGCGATATCCACGTTAATCCTGGCATTGCTATCCACTTCAAGCGCAGCCTGGGTAATGGCCTGCACGCAGTGGTTGCAACTGATATCGTTTACTTTGAATACATACATTGTCTGTCTCCATTAGTACCTGAATGATGTAAGTATGGGGTCTTGCACCATGGTAAAGTCAAGTCTTGATATTGCCGTTATTGATATTGGGGATGTGCTTGATTGAAACAAGCCCATCATAATTGATTCATTTCAACAAAGCCCGGATATGCCCGAACAGGATGTACAAAAACTCGACTTTGCCATCAGCGGCATGACCTGCGCAGCTTGTGCTGCCCGGATAGAAAAGGCTTTGCGTAAGCTGCCCGGCGTAAGCCAGGCATCAGTCAATCTGGCAACTGAGCGGGCACACGTGGAAGCTGCTGTTCCGGCAGTGACGGAGTCAGTCACTGCGGCAATTGCCAAGCTGGGTTATGGTGCTCAGCTCATCAGCCCGGAAACACGATTGCCAGGGGTTGATGCCGGACAGGACGGGTGGAAAGTGGTATGCGCGGCTTTGTTGACCATACCGCTGGTATTGCCCATGGTGGGTAGCGTATTCGACTGGCATTGGATGTTGCCCGGTTGGCTGCAGTGCTTGCTGGCGACACCGGTCCAATTCTGGTTGGGTGCGCGTTTTTACCGGTCTGGATGGAAAGCGGCCGTCAATTTTTCCGGCAACATGGATTTGCTGGTGGCAATTGGTACTTCTGCCGCCTACGGATTGTCACTGTACTTATTGTTCCGCCATCCAGATCATTTATATTTTGAAGCATCCAGCGCAGTCATCACGCTGGTACTTCTCGGCAAATGGCTGGAAACCCGCGCGAAACGGCAAACCACGGAAGCAATACGTGCCTTGCAATCATTGCGTCCAGAGAGCGCCAGGGTCAGGCGGGATGGGCAGGAGTTCGATATATCGCTTGCGGATATCAGGGTGGGCGATTTGGTCGTTGTGAGGCCCGGCGAGCGGGTTCCAGTGGATGGCCGCATTCTGGAAGGGGCGAGTCATCTGGATGAGTCTCTGCTGACTGGGGAAAGCAAACCTGTAAAGAAAACGTTGAATGCGCGTGTGACGGGCGGAGCGGTCAACATGGATGGCGTGTTGCTGGTGGAGACATTGGCAATCGGTGCCGAAACCACTTTGGCGCGGATTATCCGCATGGTGGAGGATGCACAGATTGCCAAGCCTGCCATCCAGCGCCTGGTAGACAAGGTCAGTGCGGTATTTGTGCCTGTGGTATTGGTCATTGCGTTGTTAACCCTGCTGGGCTGGGGGCTCCACAATGGGGCCTGGGAGCAGGCCTTGCTCAATGCGGTGGCGGTATTGGTGATTGCATGTCCTTGTGCGCTTGGGTTGGCAACGCCGACCGCGATTATGGCAGGTACCGGCGTGGCGGCACGGTACGGTATCCTGATCAAGGATGCAGATGCCCTGGAGTTGGCACACCATATTGATTATGTCGCTTTCGACAAGACGGGAACTCTTACTGAGGGCAAGCCTGTTGTCACTGATGTGCTGACAGCAGCTATTGATGCAACCACGCTGGTGAGCCTGGCCGCTTCTCTGGAAAGTGGCAGCCAGCATCCTCTTGCACAAGCCGTGCTGGAATATGCCAAACAGCACTCAATTGCCTACTCAATTGCCAATGATGCCCAGGTGCTGCCAGGACGTGGCTTGCAGGCAACAGTCGAAGGGCACACGGTATTTTTTGGCAATTCGCGCTGCATGCATGATATCGGTGTGGCTACTGATATGCTGGAGGTCCAGGCGCAAGTCTTGTTGCAAAATGGACGCACCATTTCTTGGGTGGCAGACAGGATAGAGGGGCAGGGCAGGCTGCTGGGATTGTTGGCTTTTGGTGATGAGGTCAAGCCTCAATCCAAAGCCGCAATTGATCACCTGCATCGCCTTGGAGTGAAGACCCTATTGCTTACCGGAGACAATCCGGTCAGTGCGCAGCGTGTGGCAGACCAGGTCGGCATAGATGAGGTGTATGCCGAGCAGTTGCCGGAAACCAAGGCCAGGGTGATCATGGGACTGCGCCAGCAAGGCTATGTGATCGCGATGGTAGGTGATGGCGTTAATGATGCGCCTGCGTTGGCTTCGGCTGATATTGGTTTTGCCATGTCCAGCGGTACAGATGTTGCCATGCATACTTCCGCCGTGACATTGATGCGCTCTGATCCATTACTGGTGGCAGACACCATTTCGGTTTCCCGGCGTACTTACAACAAAATCAGGCAGAATCTGTTCTGGGCGTTTATCTACAATATGATCGGGATTCCCCTGGCAGTTTTCGGCCAGCTAAATCCAGTAGTGGCGGGCGCTGCGATGGCGCTCAGTTCTGTCAGTGTGGTGGTCAATGCATTATTGCTGCGTCGTTGGCGGCCTGATAGCAAAGAGCAGCATGAGTGATCAAATTTTTCAATTTAATAGATATAAATCAAGTGGCTGCAAGGTAGAATTTGCGCTCATGGAAATCAATCATGCGGTTCCACACCCCGTTATCAATGAACGCCCACACGCGGTACGGCGTTTTTTTGCGCCAAATATCCATGTCATGGCGCGTGACTTGCTGGCTAGCCATCCGTATTGGTGGATCTATGCTTTTCCATAAAAATAAAGACTCCGCCTGGAAAAAAAGTCTGTTTTTCTGGATTTTGCTGACCTGGCTGGGGCTGCAACCTTGCCTGTCCTTGGCAGACTCGTACATGTTGACAGGGCAGTGGTTCGAGGTAACCGATGATACTGCTGACCTCGCTACGCAAGGCCCGAAGGACACCGGACTAATCCCGGTACTGCATCCTGCGAGCAACGGCGGGCATTTTCTGTATAAAGCCGATCTTGTACTTCCAACCAATGCTCATTATGTCATTGATTTTAAAAATTCCAGCGTGATAGGCAGGTTTGTTCACAGGATATATGACCCTGAAGGCAGGGAGCTTTTAGCGTTGCATGGTGGCATCCAGTCCAGGGAGCCCAACCCTTATATTTTGCGTCACGGACGGGATATCATGCTGCCGGCAGGGCATTACCAGGTGGTAAGCGAACTTGAATCACCTTTCTTCCTTGCCCGTCCTCAACCCTATGTAGCATCGCTCAAGGCCTATCAGCAGTCGATCAAGCCTGGCAATGCCATGGTGCTCCTATGTTATGGCGCCATGTCCATCCTCATGATTTATTACGCTGCCTTGGGTTATGTGCGCAAGCAGGTGACAGATTACATGTATGCCCTGTTCATTTTTGGCAACCTGTTTTATAACGGGGCCGCCTTAATGATATTGCCGGACTTGATGGGTATCCACTGGTTTTACCTGATCAGCTTTCCTATCCTGTTTTCCAATATTGCATATGTCTTTTTTGTCATTCATCTGCTGGGCATAAACCAGCAAAAGCACTCCGTGCTCTATCGCGTGGGACGAGGAATACTCTATATCCTGCTGGCTTTTATCCCCGCGGCCGTGTTGTGGCCACATTGGTCGTTGGAGTTTGACCGCTATGGGGTCGGCCTGATCATGATATATGGGCTGATTGCGGGGATTAGGCGGGCGTGGCGTGGCCATCTGATTGCCAAGTATTATCTGGTGGCGGTGTTTGCATTCTTCATCATTGGCTCCTATTCCATTACGAATACAGAAGTGCAGGGTTCCAATACTTTTTACATAGAACATTTCGGCATGCTGGCGGTGACGGTGGAAATGATCTTGCTGGCATTGGTGCTTGCACGCCAGTTTGCGCTTTTGCACCATGAAAAAGAATATGCGCTGACGCTCTCCGAACATCATCTGCAAATTGCACGTACCGATGCACTGACAGGCCTGCCCAATCGTTATGCCCTGGATCAGCGGTTGGATATGTTGCCGCCTGAAGGAGTGCTGGTATTTATTGATATTGATGGCCTGAAGTTCTACAACGATAACTTTGGGCATAAGCGTGGGGATGAGCTGCTTTGCAGTTTTTCCCAAGTGGTGCAGGAGGCCATGGGCGAAATGGGCGTGCTGCACAGAATCGGTGGTGACGAGTTTGCCATTACCAGCCCATCGGGGAATGTCAGCCAGTTGGAAAGCCGCCTGCAGGCTGCGATGAAGATACTGCATGGCCGCGGGTTTGAGTTTTCCGGGATGAGTTACGGTATTGCCCATGCAATGGAAAGCCGGGACGGGAACGTTCTGAAATACCTGGCTGATACACGTATGTATGCCAATAAACGCGAACGCCAGAGAGGCATGCCGCAATTCACGAAGAAAATAACAACACAATCATAATTCTCAACAAGGGGAATACAAGATGAAAAAGTGGTCGCTAGTGTGGCCGGTGCTTTTGTGCCTGGCATTGCCATTAATCGCTGCATGGTTTGCTTATCCGGATACCCATTTCCCACCAGGGTTCGGCGTATTTCCGCCCGACTATAGTGAACCTGTCCCTGGGTTCAACCTGACCATATTCATCGTCATTGCCCTGGTGGAAATCGCCTTCGGCGTATTCCTGCTGTTTCCAACCTGGTTTGGCTTCAAGCCTGTCACCCCCACACCTCAGCCTGCTAAAAAGCCGTTTCCGGTTTGGTTCTGGATTGGATCTGTATTCACATTGTTCTTCTGGTGGTTGATGTGGACCCGCATCACCCCTTTCGGCAACCTCGTCTATTATGCTTTCAGCCCAATGTGGTGGGGTTTCATCCTGGCGCTTGATGGAATGACCTACAGGCGCAACAATGGAGTATCGCTGGTATCCAGCAAGCCGAGGACATTTGCAATCAGTGCATTGGTGTCGGTATTTGGCTGGCTGTTCTTTGAATACTATGATTATTTCGTGCTGGGTAACTGGTATTACCCTAATACCCATATCCCGGGGTTATCCCATGAGTTGATCGTGGTATTGTTCCTGATTGCCTACACTACTGTATGGCCTGCCATCTTTGAGTGGTACACATTGCTCAAGACCTGCCCCAAGCTGGCGACACGTTATAGCCAGGGTCCCAAGTTGGTGTTGCCATCCTGGCTACTTATCTGGAGCGGTTTTGCCCTGATTTTCCTGATGACCTTTCTGCCTTACCCCTTGTTCTGGGTAGTCTGGATTGGACCGTTTGCTGTGGTGGCGGGTGTGCTGATGCGACTCAAGATTTGGAATCCAATCAGCGCCTTGGCTGAGGGCAACTGGACCCCAATGATCCTGGTAGCGCTGGCATCGTTGTTCAATGGCTTCTTCTGGGAGGCCTGGAACTACGGTAGTGCACATCCCTTGCCCGAGCTGCAAACCAATCCCAATTACTGGATTTATGACATCCCCTATGTGAACGTAATCCATATTTTCGCCGAAATGCCGCTAGAGGGCTTCTTCGGGTACCTGCCGTTCGGGGTGCTGGTCTGGGTAGTGTTTATCTGGGCGGGAAATTTGTTCGGTTTCGATACCAGTATAGACCTGGATCAAAAGCAGTAAAGTGATCATCTGGAAGTAAAAAGGCCGGCGGATGCCGGCTTTTTTATGTTGTGAAATCAATTGACGCTATTGCCACTGGCGGCTGAGCATGAAGTGCAGGAATAAAGCCTCATTCCTTAGTTGGGCGTTGCCAAAAGGGAGTTCGGGATTGTTATAGTTGACCTTGACCACGGGCGAGTACTCAAAACCGCTGGTGAACGTCCATTCCGGACTGACTTTATAAGCTGCCCCTGCCGTGTAGTGATGCTCTAGTATGCCGGCAATGAACGGTGTGGTCGTCGCCCGTGGAATCGGGTTCTTGCCGTAGTTGTAGCCCGCATACAGCGTCGTCTTGTCATTGAGCTCATAGGCCAGGCCCATGGCGATCACGACCTGGTTGTGCCAATCCAGGCGATTGTTGGCGACAAGCTCGGGGAAAAACGCGCTGGCACTGTTTGGCTTGCGTGCGGTCAATGTGCTGGTGTTTAGCGCGTCATCCCAGTTGATCCAGTTGAGCTTAAGCGAGAGCAGCCATTGATCATCCGGTTTCCACGCAGCGCCCACGGCAAACTCGCGTGGAGTCGCAAGGCCCTCCAGCTTGGCATCACCATATTCGATGATTTCACTACCTTGATTGAAGCGCAAGGTGCCGCCAGTCATCGGTAACTTGGTCTTCTCAGTATATGCCGCTCCTAGAGTGATGGTGGGCGTGAGCTTGTATTGCATGCCTATCTTGAAATGCGGCCTGACGCCGTCGGCGTCCTCAAATTCAGTGCCGAAGGGGGAGCTGCGATAGAGGGATTGCTTGATGCTGGCATAGGTCAAACCTATGGTGCCGCCTAGAGCCAGCCGCTCCGTGACTTGGCAGCCTATGCCTAAGCTGATCTTGGCGATGCCGAACTTGGCCGCAAAGTCATCTCGGCCTCCGCCATTTTTGTTAAAATTGCGGAACACGCCACCCGCACCACCTTGTACGAAGCTGCCTATTCCTGCGGTACACGGCAGGGCATCCAGCGACTGCACATAGCCACCACCACCTAGCAAGGTGTAGCGGTTAGTCGCATGGTCATCGGTGCCGAACTGGTCTGCATGGGAGAGATTCAATGTACGCAGCAAGCTGCCGAAACCATTGAAAACCTTGCCGTGAATCTGCGCGAGGCCTGCCGGGTTGGTATTGATCGCAGATGAATCGCGGGCAACGGCCACGTCGGCCCCGCCCATGAGCAAGGATTCGGCTCCAAAACCAATCAAATTGAAACCATTGGTGGCATGCGCTGGCAGTGCCAGGCTGAGTAACAAGGTTGCCGCTCCCCGGCCTACTTGTTGCGCCGAGCGGCGCACGGATATGGTTTTCATTCAATAATTACCTGATTTATCAGTTGATTTTAGATTTTTTTGCCGTTTTTTTGTGTTGGGGCAAGCTTTCCAAGGTAAAATGCACGCCCTATGGAGTCACCTCGTTTATTAAGCGCTTATCGTCCCTATTGGGCCAAGCGTTTCGGCACATCCCGCATTCTACCCATGAGTCGCGCTGAAATGGATATTTTGGGCTGGGACAGCTGCGACATTATTCTGGTCACGGGCGATGCCTATATTGATCACCCAAGCTTTGGCATGGCTCTTGTGGGCCGTTTGCTTGAAGCCCAAGGTTTTCGTGTGGGTATTATTGCACAACCGGATTGGCAGTCTGCGGACCCTTTCCGTGCGCTGGGCAAACCAAATCTGTATTTTGGCATTACCGCTGGCAATATGGATTCGATGGTCAATCACTATACTGCTGATCGCAAGATACGGTCCGACGATGCCTATACCCCGGATGCGGTGGCAGGCAGGCGTCCTGATCGCGCTATCCTGGTTTACTCCCAACGTTGCCGTGAAGCCTTCCCAGGTGTTCCGCTGGTGATAGGCAGCATAGAAGCTTCCTTGCGTCGGATTGCGCATTACGACTATTGGTCGGACAAGGTCCGTCGTTCCGTATTGGTGGATTCCAAGGCCGATATACTGATTTATGGAAATGCCGAGCGCGCCTTGGTGGAAATCAGTCACCGTATTGCCAAGGGCGAGAAGATCAGTGAAATTACTGATATCCGTGGTACGGCTTTCTTGCGCAAGGTCTTGCCTGAGGGCTGGCAGGAAGTGGCGTCTACTGCACTTGATCGTCCGGGAAAAGTAGATACCCCCGTGGATCCGTATGCCATGGAGCCCGCCATGGAAAAAACCGGTGCCTCCTGCGCATCGACTTCCGCGGCGGCCAAGGCCTCTTCCGACCTGGAGCCGGGTGTGCACGCCATCACCATAGTGCGCAAGCCCAAGGCTGACCGTAGCAAGCAATTCATCCGACTGCCGGATTATGAGGAGGTCGCCCGCGACCCAGTGCTATATGCACATGCCTCCCGGGTATTGCACCTGGAAGCCAATCCAGGCAATGCTCGTGCGCTGGTCCAGCGCCATGGCGACCGGGAGGTCTGGCTGAACCCGCCGCCTATTCCGTTGACTACCAAGGAAATGGACTATGTCTACGACCTGACGTATGCGCGGGCACCGCATCCTGTCTATGAAAAAGCCAGAATCCCCGCCTGGGAGATGATTCGCTTTTCGGTCAACATCATGCGCGGTTGTTTTGGCGGCTGTACTTTCTGCTCGATCACTGAACATGAAGGCCGCATCATCCAGAGCCGTTCTGAAGAGTCCATCCTGAAGGAGATTGAGGAAGTCAGAGATAAAGTGGAAGGCTTTACCGGGACAATCTCCGATCTTGGCGGCCCGACTGCCAATATGTATCGGCTTGCCTGCAAGAGCGAGAAAATCGAGAAATCCTGCCGCAAGCTGTCGTGTGTGTTTCCCGGCATTTGCGAAAACCTCAATACCGACCATTCGGCATTGATACAGCTTTATCGCAAGGCACGGGCCATCAAGGGCATCAAGCGCATCCAGATCGGTTCTGGCCTGCGTTACGACCTGGCAGTGAAGTCGCCGGAGTATGTCAAGGAACTGGTGCAGCATCATGTGGGAGGCTATCTCAAGATCGCGCCCGAGCATTCGGAGGAGAACGTGCTCAACAAGATGATGAAGCCGCGCATGGATGCCTATGACGAATTCAAGGCCATGTTCGAGAAATTCTCCAAGGAAGCGGGCAAGGAGCAATACTTGATCCCTTACTTCATCGCGGCCCATCCCGGTACCACTGATGAAGACATGCTTAACCTGGCGTTGTGGCTCAAGAAATATGATTTCAAGCTGGACCAGGTGCAAACCTTCACCCCGACCCCCATGGCAATGGCTACTGCCATGTACCATTCTGGCAAGAATCCCTTGCGCAAGGTGACTGCGGATAGTGAAGATGTACCTATCCCCAAGGCAGGTAGCGTGCGCCGCCTGCATAAGGCATTTATTCGCTACCATGACCCTAACAATTGGCCAATGTTGCGTGAGGCGCTGAAAAACATGGGCAGGGAAGACTTGATCGGGAATAGCAAGAAACACTTGATTCCGGCCTGGCAGCCGATTGCTGCCAAGCAGCTTGTGCCTGCCAACGGAAGTCGTCGTCCGGCCAAGGCTCCGTTTGCTACTTCTACGAGCGGCAAGCTTGGCAATGGTAAACCTGGTGTGGCAAGACCCGCTTTAGGCAAGCCCGTGGCGGCAAAGCCGAGCCAGGGTAAACCGGTCAAGAAAAACAACCGCCCACATCGCTAGGGAAACCAGGTGGCTCAACTATTTTCTTTTAAAAGCCTCGAAAGAGGCTTTTTTTCTGTTCTGGCCATGCTGCTGCTATCTCAGTCAGCAATCGCCCAGGATAAAGCCAGGGTCTCGACAGCTGAGCATAGCATGCTGTGGAGGCTGGAATCTCAACAAGGCAGCATCAGTTATTTGTTTGGCACGATACATACCGATGACCCGAGAGTCACAAATCTTGCTGAACCTGTGACCAAGGCAGTGGAAGAGAGTGAAATATTCTTGATGGAAATACTGCCTTCCAGCGACACGGCGCCTTATTTCATGCGGGATACCACCTTGGACAAGTTGCTCAGCCAGCAGGAGCTGGAGAAAGTATTTGAGCTGGCTGATTTCCATGGGATCGACCGCGATATGGCCATGCGCATGAAGCCCTGGTTGCTTGCCATGGTGTTTGATCTGCCCAGCTCGCAATCGCCTTATACCCTGGATGTGCAGCTTTATATGCAGGCGCAGCGCGCAGGCAAAAAGGTACAGGCGCTGGAGAGCGCCACCGAGCATTTTGGTGCACTGGAAAGCATCACTTGGGAAGAGCAGATGCTGATGTTACGCAGTGTGCTGGCACGCAGCCAGGAAGAGAAAGAGGCAGATTTCGAGCGGCTGGTCAGCGCCTACGAAGCAGGCGATTTGCGTAAAGTCGGCGAGCTGGATGAGCAGATGACAGGAGATACCCTGCCTAAAGCGTTATGGGACAAGCTTAGGGTGAAATTGCTGGATGAACGTAATGTGGTGATGACGCAACGTATTGCCATCCAGGCTAGCAATCATAAAATGTTTATAGCAGTTGGCGCGGCGCATTTGCCGGGTGAGTCAGGTTTGTTGAGAAGGCTGGCGATCCTTGGATTCAAGGTGTCGCCAGTGAATGCGGCAGGCCTGCCCTTGCCGCATGCAGATTGACCTGATTACGTCAGAAGCAGCAGATCAGGCTGAGTTGCGCTTTCTGTTTCAAGTTGCGAAATGGTCTTCCAAAATACTAAGTTATTGGCGTTTAGCCCAATCCTGTAGCGGTAAACTTCATACGCCAAGGTAAGTCTGCCACGGTTGAAGCGTCGTTTGTATAAGCCGCCCTATGGAACTGACTGCATCGTATACCCGCTCTCAGTATCTTTTAGCGAACATCATGTGAGAGCTCTGCAATGCATTTGCGTCAGACTATTTGCCTGCAAGCCAACCGGCTATAATCTGCATATACCATCCTCAGGATCACAGCTAATGGCTGACCGTATCAATCTGCGTCCCCTGGAGCGTAACGACCTGCACTTTGTGCACAAACTCAACAACAACGACACCATCATGCGCTACTGGTTTGAAGAGCCGTACGAAGCCTATGATGAGCTGGTGGCCTTGTACGACCGTCACATCCATGACCAGAATGAGCGGCGATTCATCATCCAGCTGGAAAGCGGAGAGCTGGCAGGATTGGTCGAGCTGGTGGAAATCAACTATATCCACCGCCGAGCCGAGTTCCAGATCATTATAGCGCCGGACTATCAGGGGCGCGGGCTTGCCAAGTCAGCTACAAGGATTGCGGTGGGGTATGCTTTCCGTGTGCTTAACCTGCACAAGGTCTACTTGGTGGTGGATACAGAGAACCAGGCTGCGATTCATATTTATGAAAGTTGCGGGTTTGAGGCGGAAGGGCACCTGAAGGAAGAGTTCTTTTCCAACGGCTCCTATCGTGACGCCTTGCGTATGAGGCTGTTACAGGATGATTATCTGCGGCATGTAGGGGCTGCCCCCGTGGACGCTTCGGTGCTGCGTGAATGGCAAGACAAATAATCTTGCCATCTGTCCGATCATTAAGACACCACCTTCAGGCCGATAATCGAGCCTATCAATAACAGTAGGAACAGCAAGCGCAAGGTTCCTGCCGGGTCGCCAAATATCCAGATGCCTATTATGGCAGTGCCGCAGGCGCCAATACCAGTCCATACTGCGTAAGCCGTGCCCAGGGGTATTCCCTCCAGGGCTTTGGTCAGCATGACGAAACTCAGGATGGCAAACACAAGGAAGCCCGCCGATGGCAATGGCTTGGTGAAGCTTTCAGACATTTTCAGGCAGGTGGTGAAGCCGACTTCAAGCACGCCAGCCAGCAATAGATATATCCAGGACATATAAACCCCTTTCATGCAGATCGGGTCGTCCCGCAATTAGTTGAGTGATGATGGGGCCGTCCCCATCATGTGGCAAATAGCCAACCTAGTTACTGTGAACTTTACATGATTTTTTCACGCCAGGGATAGGCTGTCAAACCGGGCAATCAGGAATGAAGGCCAATGGCATACATGAAAAGGCGCATGAGATAGGCTGCCCCCAGCATGGCGCCCACACTGGCTGTCCAGATCAGTAGAAGCCAGAGCACACGCTTGACCCAGATCCAGCGCTGTTTTTCAGAGTTAGTGGTAGCCATCGCCATGACGTACCTTGCCTTTGAATACACGATAGGACCAAATGGTGTATACCAATATGACGGGGACGATCAGTAATGTGCCAACCAGGGCAAATATCTGGCTTTGTGCTGGCGCTGCGGCATCCCAGATTGAAATTGAAGGCGGGATGATGTTGGGCCAGATGCTGATGGCCAACCCTAACAATCCAAGTAAAACGATGATCAGCGCGGAAATGAATGGTTGCATGTCATAGCCCGATTTCAGCTCGCGCATGAGGGAGTAGATGCTGATTGCCACCAGGATGGGCACCAGGGCCAGGAAATAGAAGTTGGGCAGGCTGAACCAGCGTTCCGCAATGTCTTCATGGGCAAGAGGGGTCCATATGCTGATGACCGCCAGCGCTACAATCACTAGTGCCACCAGCGGGCGTGTCAACTCCAGCATACGTTGCTGCAGGTGTTCGTCCGTTTTCATGATCAGCCATGTGCTGCCTAGCAGAGCGTAGGCAATCATGACGCCTAGCCCGGTAAAGAATGAAAATGGGGTCAGCCAATCCAGGGCGTTTCCTGCGAACTCGTTTTGCTCAACCGGTATGCCATTGATATAGGCACCCAGAATCACGCCCTGGAAAAATGCCGTCGTGATAGAGCCTCCGATGAAGGCTTTATCCCATAGGTGCTGTTCTTTTTCCGGTGCCTTGAAACGAAACTCAAAGGCGACACCACGGAAAATCAGGCCCAGCAGCATGAGGATGATGGGCTGATACAACGCGCTCAGGACCACTGCATAAGCAAGGGGAAAGGCTGCCATCAGCCCTGCACCCCCCAAAACCAGCCAGGTTTCATTCCCGTCCCAGACGGGTGCCACGGTATTCATCATCACATCGCGATCATGCTTGTCCTTGACGAAAGGGAAAAGGATGCCGATACCCAAGTCAAAGCCGTCCATAATCACGTACATGGTGATGGCGAACAGAATAACTATTAACCAGATCACAGGTAAATCAAAGTCCATGAAACACTATTCCTTGGGGTTGGATAATGGCGCCTCAAGCGAAAAAGACGCGTCAGTGGCTGAAAGAGGCCGCATCGGTTGCTTGCTTTGTCCAGGCCCGCCTTCTTGTGGGTGGTCTGCCTTGATCACCGGTTGCCGGATCAATCTGAACAGATAGCCAATGCCGATGCCGAATACAAAAAAGTACACCACTATAAACAATGCCAGGGATACAGCAAGCGATGAAATATCATGCTTCGAAACTGCATCCGCGGTGCGCATGATGCCATAAACCACCCAAGGCTGGCGTCCGATTTCAGTGGTAAACCATCCAGCCAGGATCGCAATGATACCGGTTGGCCCCATCCATAATGCGCATCGCAGGAAGAGCTGCTGCTGATACAGGCGCCCTTGCTTGCGCAGCCATAAGCTCCACAGGCCAAGCAGGATCATGAACATGCCCAGGCCAACCATGACACGGAAAGACCAGAAAATAATGGTTGCATTAGGTCTGTCTGCAGGCGCAAATTCCTTCAGGCCCGGGATTTGGCCATTCCAGCTATGGGTAAGGATCAGGCTGCCAAGATGAGGGATTTCCAGCGCATAGTGGTTTTTCTCCTGCTCCATATCGGGCAAGCCGAATAATACCAATGGTACCCCTTCGTCGCCGTGGTTTTCCCAGTGGCCTTCAACAGCTGCAATCTTGGCTGGCTGGTGTTTCAGGGTGTTAAGGCCATGAAAGTCGCCTACAATCGCCTGGACGGGTGCAACGACCACCAGCATCCACATGGCCATTGAAAGCATGGTGCGTACGGCAGGGGTGTCATTCTTGCGCAGTAAATGCCAGGCACCTGCCGCACCCACCAGCAGGGCTGTGGCAAGAAAAGCCGCAATACTCATATGCACCAGGCGATAGGGAAATGATGGATTGAATATGACCTGCCACCAGTCCGTCGGGATCACAACGCCATCGGCAATTTCAAAGCCTTGTGGTGTTTGCATCCAGCTGTTGGATGCGAGTATCCAGGTAGTGGAAATCAGGGTGCCAATGGCTACCATGAGGGTGGAGAAAAAATGCAGTCCCCGCCCAACGCGGCTCCAGCCAAACATCATTACGCCCAGGAAGCCTGCCTCAAGAAAGAAGGCTGTCAGCACTTCATATGTGAGCAAGGGACCGGTAACACTGCCAGCAAATGCCGAGAACCCGCTCCAGTTGGTACCGAACTGATAGGCCATGACCAGTCCTGATACCACTCCCATGCCGAAATTGACGCCAAATATCTTGAGCCAGTAATGGTAAAGATCCTTGTAGACGGATTCTCCGGTTTTAAGCCACATGCCTTCCAGCACCACCAGGTAGCTGGCAAGGCCGATGGTAATAGCGGGGAAAATGATATGAAAGGAGACCGTGAATGCAAACTGCACACGGGCGAGGTCTAGGGCGGAAATATCAAACATAGCGAGCCTTCTGGTTCCTTCATGGCTCTGCAGGCTGGATTCACCTACAGCAAGAGGCAGAAAACATGCAATATGCCTCAGTTACGAAGCTGGTAAGCATACTGTTTACAGTGTGTGGTAAACAGGTGCAGATATTCAGATAAGAACCGTATCAGATTCCCCCGGCATTTTCAAAGGACCTGGATGTTTATATGTCGATTTTCTATCTGTAATGCACTTTGGGTAAAAAGGTTGATGTGCGTTTGGGATTAGTCGGACAGTTTGTTCTGGAACTTGGAGGCCTCTGCTTCGATGGTGTCGATGGCAATATCAAAATCCATGGATTTGTCAAAAAAGTGTTCTACCCCAAGGCTCCTGGCGCGTTCACGATATTGGGCATAAGCATGGTTGGTCAGAATCAGGTAGGTTGGCCGGGGATATGGGTAATCTGGCTCTTGTGTTGCCTTGATCACCTCGAAACCATTGCCCTGGGCCAATTCAATATCCACCAGCAACAGGTCAAACGGCTGCTGGCGCAATTGCATGACCGCTTCTTCCTGTGTCACTGCCACTCCTGCGAAGGCAAGCGAGGTACAGCTGGAAAGGATTTCCATAATAGCCTCCCGTAGCAATGGTGAATCTTCAACCAGCAAGACTTTCATGAGTCTTGGGTTGAATTCTGCTGTGGAGCGAGAATGTGACATTAGTGATTCCATGGAGTAGCCATTAGCCGTCATCTTATAGTGCTTTAATATCTGTTTATATCCTTGAATGTCCTACATCATCTGACGCACGGCACTCAGGAAATCAACTGGTTTTTGATAGCGTAATAGGTGAGGTCTGCATTGGTTTTCAAGCTCATTTTTTCCATGATGCGAGTACGGTAAGTGCTGACGGTTTTAACGCTGATACATAACTCTTCGCCAATTTCAGTCGCGCTCAGGCCGCTGGCCAGCTTGAAAAATACCTGAAATTCCCGATCCGAGAGGGTTTCATGCAACAGTTTTTCCGAGGGGTTGCTGAGTTCGTTGGACATCAATTCGGCAAGCTCGGCCGAAATATAGCGTTTGCCATTGGCAATGGTCCTGATAGCCTTGATGATCTCGTCTGATTCAGCATCCTTGGACAGGTAGCCCTTGCAACCGCTGCGCATGAGGTTGAGCGCATATTGCTCTTCGCCATAACCGCTCAGGATCAGCACTGGCAGGTCAGGTGCCACATGCCTGAGGTCATGCAGGGTATCCACGCCATTTTTATCAGGCATGGCAATATCCATGACTACGGCGTCATATTGATTGGCCCTGACCAGCTTGATGGCTTCAAGGCCGGAGGCTGCTTCACCGGTGACTTCAAGGTCCGATTCCAGCTCAATGAGGTTGCGCAAACCTTGGCGGACAATATTGTGGTCATCAACCAACAGTATTTTTTTCATGAAGGTCACTCATCCTTAATTGTATTTTTATCATCTTGGATACTACGGCGACAAGGTCAAATCATCAAGCCCGCCATTACCCCCTTTAAACCATTACCTCTTTGAACAGAGGCCAGACTCCAAGCCCGGCCTGATCCTATTCGTCTGAATTGCCGCTCAGGGCATAACCTACCAATATGCCAGCGCCTACTGCGAGTGAAAGCGTGAGCAATGAGCGCTTGCGTAACCACCTATTGGAGGTCTTGCGGCTGGTATCCAGGACGCGAGAGAGTTCATGCTCCAGCGATTCCGACCATTCAGAAAAGTTTTCTGATAACTGGTTGATGATATTTTCGGTAGCGGAACTGTGTGTATCGGGATCCAGCACGTCTTTCAGACTTTCCAGCAAGGCAAGCGCTTCTTTTTTGCTGTCACGTGACTTTTGTTGCACTTTTTCGCCGAGCTTGCGCGCAGACGCCTTGGTTTCATCAATCACTTCCTTGGCGGTATCCTGAGTGGATTCAGCCACGTCTTCTACTTTTTTCTTCAGGTCAGAATCTTTATTAATGCTGAACATATTGTTCTCCATGGTTAATAATCAAGCTTGTTACCGCGCATCTATCGGCACTTACTTAGAATTGAATATGCCGGTAACGAGGGAAATAATGGTAATTACGAGAAAGACAAAAAACAGGATCTTGGCAATTTCTGCAGCCCCGGCTGCAATACCGCTAAATCCGAAGAATGCTGCAATCAGGGCAATAACAAAAAATATGACGGTGTAATGAAGCATTGTCTTCTCCTATATTTGCGTAATGTACGGGTTACACTGTAGGCTGTAAGCAGCTAAACAATTAGCGGACAAGCGCTGAATAGCTTGTAAGATAAGGCTGACAAGCCAGGGCCAGGATAAATGGAAGAAAACATCAGTTGGATCAAAACGTGGAGTAAAAAAATCGTCAATCGCCTGGGCGGCAAGGTGATTGCGGTACTTTCCGCTTCGATGCTGCTGGCATTGCTTTCGGTAGTATTTACTGACGCCTGGGTGGTTTCCATAGAGAAACAGAGCCGTCAGATTGAGCAGATTGAGAAAAATGTCATTGTGCTTGAGCAACTGCGCAACAGCCTGGTCAGTGCCGAGAGTGCACAACGTGGATTCTTGCTGAGCCGCCGGGCCGAATTCTCTGAAGCTTTCACTCGTGCGGTGGAGGATGCCCGTCGCAATATCAAGAAGATTGAAGGCCTGGTGACCAGTAAAACGATCACCATGAAAGGGAAGCAGGAACAAAGCTGGTTGCTTGCATTGAATTCCAGCCTGGAAGCCAAGACTGCAGAAATGAGGCTCTCGCTTTCATTCTTCAAGGCTGGACAGGAGGACGAAGCCCTGCAATTGGTCAAGCTGGATCAGGGTATTCTGGAAATGGCCAAGTTCATGCAATATTCCCAACTGTTGCTAGACCAGCAGAATGAGGCACTAGTCACCCTAATTTCAAAACGCCGTACTACCACGGCAGTAGCACGGACAGCCATTATCGGCAGCGCCATCATCCTGCTCCTGCTGGTGATCATGGTCATCCGCCAACTGATCCATGAAATGACTAACCGTGATTTGCTGCGGCAGCAGTTGATACGGGATTGTGATGTCTATGAAGAACGCCTCAAGTCCAGTACCCGTATGCTGAAGACGATGGCTCTGGATTACCAGGCTGATGTGGAGCGGGCGCGGCAAAAACTGGCACGCGAGCTGCACGATGAACTTGGATCCATATTGACTGCAACCAAGATGGATATCTCCTGGACAATGCGCAAGCTCAAGGAGACTGACCCGGATATCACCGAAAAACTGTCCAAGACCATGCGCTATCTGGATCAGGGCATTCAGTTCAAGCGGCAGGTGGTGCAGAACCTGCATCCATCCATGATTTCGACTTTTGGATTCTGGCCCGCACTACGCTCATTGATTGATGACATGGCCGAGCGTAATCAGTGGGAGATGGATGTGATCCTGCCCGATGAATCAACCGAATTGAATGAACCTATAAACCTCATTGCCTACCGTGTGGTACAGGAGACCCTGAATAACGCCAGTAAATATGCACATGCCACCAAAGTGGCTGTGCATATAGTGGTGGCACTTGATTACCTCAAGCTTGAAATTGAAGATAATGGGGTTGGCATGACGGTAGATGCTGAGCATGAGACTACGCATGGTTTGGCGGGCATGCGTAATCGCATTATGGCCATTGGCGGCCGGATAGAGCTTAGCAGTAAGCCCGGCCAGGGCGTGCGCTTGCTGGCGATCGTGCCTATGCACGTGAAGGTCGTATAGGCTGTCCTAGAAGCGGATAAACAATGAAGTCGACAGGATATGGTTCATGCGGTCCGTGCTCTGGCCGCGGATGAACTGGTTGATATAGCCTACTTCCAGCCGCGCATTTGATTGTGCCTGCCAGGCAATCCCGGCAAATGCCCGATTCTGGTCAAAACCGCTGCGCGCACCCCAATCCGTATGGTTGGCATTCACGAATAACTCATTCCACAACAGCAGGCTGACAGATGGGTTGGATTCCAGCTTCCTACTCGCACGCAGCAGTTGCCTGACCCGATAGCCAGTGTCATCACCCAGGTCCAGGTTTCTTTGTTCCAGCCGCGTGCGGCTTGTCAGGGTGATTCCATAGGCAGTAACCGGAAAGGTATACAAGAATTGCTGCCACCAGCGTTGTTCATGCGAGGTACCTTTGGCAAGGTTAGTGCGTACATCAGCGTAACCCAGCCAGACACTGGCCCTGTCTGACAGCTTGTAATTGATCGCCGGACGGATAAGGCTTTGGTCAAAGTGATTGGCTTCATCCTTCCAGCGTGGCTGCAACTCCATATACCAACCCAGTTTGTGCTCTGCTGATAAATTGCCTTCCATGGTCAGGTTCAGCCAGAGCCGGCCATCCTCCTCTGTTTCAGCATGAGCTTGCAACGGCAATAACGCCGTCATGGAGAGAAGTAATACAGCTGGGGAAAGGGGAAATTTCATGCAAAACCTTTTTATTGAGTGACTTGAATTTGCCAAGCTGAATGCATATCGGAAGAAAAGCCCGCGACTTTAACCCAAACTGCATTTAAAAATCCAGAGGATCAGCTCACGATGACAGCGTTATGGAAATGCCGTTCCTAGTCAGCGTTATCTGACAGCATAACCAGAGAGGAGATGACGCAGGATATTTACTTACGCATGTAGGATGTTATTAGCATTTCAATCAACATCACGGAGGACTTTCATAATGCGTAAAACTAAAGAGATAAAATCCCTGGCTTTGCTTTCGGTGTTTGCCTTAAGCCTTTCTGCAGCCCAGGCGATGGCAGTATCCATTTCTGATGAGGCTAGCCAAAGTCCTGATGTCAAGCAGTTCAATGAATTGGATACCAATGGTGATGGCCATTTGGATTATACCGAGGCCGGCAAGGACAGTTTCTATAGCAAGCAGCGTTTCAATGCGGCTGACAAGAACAAGGATGGCAAGCTGACTCAGGCCGAATATTCCGATTACAAGTCAGCCCAGCAGAAAAAAGAAGTTGGGCGTGTCGTGGATGACAGCACCATCACTACCAAGGTGAAGGCCAGCATCCTCAAGGAAGAGGGATTCAGTGGTTTGCAGGTCAGTGTTGAAACCTTCAAGGGCGTGGTCCAGTTGAGCGGTTTTGTGAACAACAAGGCACAAGTGACGAGGGCGGGTGAAATTGCCAAGTCGATTGAAGGAGTTAAATCCGTCAAGAACAACCTGATCGTCAAGAGTTAATCACTCTGGAGACGAGTTACAGCTCAATCCCGCATGGTTGAACCATGCGGGATTTTTATTGATTCCATTGCGTCATGATTGACATAGATCAGCTTGCTGGTATCAAAGCCCAAGGCCTGTGCGCGTGACACCAGCTCTGCCTTGACCGGGAATGATAGCTGTGGCGTGCGTGAAAGTATCCACAGGTAATCGCGGTCAGGGCCGGCCACCATGGCAAAATTGTAATTCACCTTATCCAGCACAAAAATATTGTAAGCCCCATAGAACGGGCCGAAGAACGAGACCTTGAGTTTGCCTATGTCGGGCGTATTGACGAAGTAAGCTTTGCCTTCTGCTTCATTCCACTGCATTTTCTTGGTGTTATAGCCACGGTTGATTACCTTGATACTGCCATCGTCGGCTTTGCTGTAGGTGGCTGTGACTTGTTCCAGCCCACGCTCGAAGGAGTGATCCAGCCTGGCTATTTCATACCATAGACCCAGGTATTGATCCGGTTTGAAGTCACTGACGGGCTGAATGCCTTTGGGAGTACTGGTGCCGTTACAGGCAGCTAGCGCAAGGGATAAAACGAGTAGCCATGCATGCTTCATAATCATGTTTTCCAAAATGCTTTTCAGGGAGTGGTTCAAGGTTGACGCGCGATAAAACGATCAAGTGCGGCCGCAAATGCCTGACGGTCAGATTGGCTGAACGAGGAGGGGCCGCCAAGTTCTACGCCACTGCTGCGAAGATCTTCCATGAAGTGGCGCATGGCCAGACGCTCCCCTATGCTGCCTTTGTCATACATTTCCCCGCGCGGGTTGAGCGCATGGCCGCCCTTGGCAATCACCTCGGCAGCCAGGGGGATATCGGCTGTAATAACGAGGTCGCCAGATTCCAGCTTTTGCACAATTTCCTGGTCTGCTACGTCAAACCCGCCTGGTACCTGCAATGCGCGAATGTGGGGAGAGGGCGGAACACGCAGTAATTTGTTGGCGACCAGCGTCACCATGATGCCGGTACGTTCCGCGGCGCGGAACAGGATTTCCTTGATGGCTACCGGACAGGCGTCTGCATCTACCCAAATCTGCATGATGCTCTCCTGAGTCTATATTCCATTCGCATGGTCTTCCAATACCTTGAGGAACGCATCTCCATAACGGGCCAGCTTGGCTTGGCCTACACCGCTGATGCGGCCCATTTCCGTTAGCGTGGCCGGCTGCTGGTTCATGATTTCCAGCAGGGTGCTATCGTGGAAGATGACATAGGGTGGTACTTCCTGTTCACGGGCCAATTCCAGCCGTTTTGCCTTGAGCGCAAGCCAGAGCGGATCATCATTCACGCCAGCATACGCCTCACGGCTCCGGGTGGCACGTTCAGCCTTGCTGATCTTGTTCACCTCGGCGTCGCGCCGTAGCCAGATCTCTGTTTCTCCGCGCAACAGCGGCCGTGCCTCTTCAGTCAGCTTGAGGCCGCCAAATGCTTCCATCTCTGTTTCCAGCAGGCCTGCAGCCACCAACTGGCGGAATACGCTGCTCCACTGTGTCTGGCTCAGTTGTTTGCCAATACCGAAAGTGGAAAGCGATTTGTGGTTGAACCGCTCCACCTGGGCGGAAGATTTCCCCAGCAACACGTCTATCAGGTGGCCTGCGCCAAAACGTTGGCCGGTGCGGTAAGCGCAGGACAGCGCCATGCGGGCTGCTTCGGTACCGTCCCATGTGTCAACCGGATTCAGGCAGTTGTCGCATTGCCCGCAATTGCCGGGGTGCTGTTCGCCAAAATAGCGCAATATGGCCTGGTGGCGGCATCCTGTCGATTCACAATAGCCGAGCAGGGCATCCAGCTTCTGCCGTTCCAGGCGCTTGCGCTCATCGGGGGTATCACCACCATCAAGCAGTTGGCGCATGCTTACCACATCGCCCAGGCCATACACCATCCAGGCGTTGGCTTGCAGCCCGTCACGTCCTGCACGCCCGGTTTCCTGGTAATAGCCTTCCATGCTCTTTGGCAAATCCAGATGTGCGACAAAGCGGACGTTGGGTTTGTCTATCCCCATGCCGAAAGCCACTGTGGCTACCATGACGATGCCTTCCTCACGCAGGAAACGTTGCTGGTTGGCTTGCCGTATGCCAGCATCCAGCCCCGCATGGTAAGGCAGGGCATCCCAGCCTTTTTCCTTGAGCCACGCGGCGGTTTCTTCCACTTTGCGCCTGGAAAGACAATAGACAATCCCGGCATCGTTGGCATGCTCTGTTTCAAGAAAGGCCTGCAACTGTTTGCGTGCATTGTCCTTGAGGGCCACATGGTAGCGGATATTGGGGCGGTCAAAACTGGAAACGAACTGCTCTGCCTGTTCAAGCCCCAGTCGCTCGACTATCTCATTGCGGGTTGGCGTATCGGCGGTGGCGGTAAGGGCAATACGCGGCACATTGGGAAACTGTTCATGCAGCACTGTGAGCTGGCGATATTCCGGGCGGAAATCATGGCCCCACTGTGAAACGCAATGCGCTTCATCAATGGCAAAAAGCGCAATGCCAAAGCGCTGTTGCACTTGTTCCAGCGTGCTGATAAAGCCTGGCGCCATGAGGCGCTCGGGAGCAATGTAGAGCATATCCAGCTCGCCACGCACCAGTGCATGATAAATGCTGCGGGAGGTCTCTGGATCCAGGCTGGAGTTGAGGAAGGCAGCGCGGACGCCCTGTTGGCGCAAGGCGTCTACTTGGTCCTGCATCAAGGCGATCAGCGGCGAAACTACAATGCCTATGCCATTGCGCAGTAATGCAGGAATCTGGTAACACAATGACTTGCCGCCGCCAGTCGGCATCAATACCAAGGCATCCCCGCCGGCGGCTACATGCTCGACGACCGCCTGTTGCTGGCCCCGGAAGGCACTATAGCCGAAGGTCTCCTGCAGTACTGTCTGTGCAGTAATTGCTGCCATGTGCAGCCCGTATTAACGACGACCGCGGTTAGGCTTGGTGCCCTGGTTGTTTGGGTTGAACTGGCGTTTTGGCGGCTGCGGCGGTACAAACAGGCCTACTTGCGGCATGGCTTGATGGCGGGCCGCTTCAGACAGGAATTGTTCTTCAGTTTGTTTTTTCTTGGCCCGGTTATCCTGGCTGTCCTGCGGAGTATTCTTGTTGTTGCGATTATCCTGATGCCTGGGCTGTTGGCCTTGGCGGTTCGGGCTCCGGCCCTGGCGTGGTTCGCGATTGGCTTCAGCCGTTCCATTTCTTCCAGCCTGGCCGTTTCTTCCGCCTTGATTTTCTCTAGGGCCCTGGCCATTTTTTTGTTGCGGGCTGGTTTTCTGGGCAGGACGAGGTGGGCGTGGCGGGCGGGTTTCAGTGGAGGGTTTTTCCACTGGTACAAAGCCTTCGACCTCAACACGTGGAATTTCACGCTTGATCAGGCGCTCTATGCCCTTGAGCAATTTCAGCTCTTCGGTATCCACCAATGACACTGCAGCGCCTGTGCAGCCAGCACGGCCAGTACGGCCTATGCGGTGTACGTAATCCTCAGGAACGTTGGGCAACTCAAAGTTGACCACTTGCGGCAATTGGTCAATATCCAGGCCACGTGCGGCAATATCAGTCGCCACCAGGACAGGCAATGTGCCGTCCTTGAATTCCGCCAGCGCCTTGGTGCGTGCTGACTGGCTTTTGTTGCCATGGATGGCTGCGGCGGCAATGCCATCCTTGCTCAGTTTCTCGGCCAGTCGGTTGGCGCCATGCTTGGTGCGGGTAAAGATCAGCACTTGTTTCCACTCGTGCTTGCGGATCAGGTGGGCCATGAATTCACGCTTATGGCTCTGGCTGACCAGGTGTACAGTTTGTTCGACCAGTTCAGATGCAGTGTTGCGGCGCGCTACTTCAACAAAGCCAGGGTTGTGCAGCAGGCTGTCGGCCAGCTCTTTGATCTCGTCAGCGAAGGTGGCAGAGAACAACAGATTTTGGCGCTTCTTGGGCAGCAGGGCGAGCACACGCTTGATGTCACGGATAAAGCCCATATCGAGCATGCGGTCAGCTTCATCCAGCACCAGGATCTCAATCGCGGAGAGGTCAATCGTTTTTTGTGTTGCGTGGTCCAGCAGGCGTCCAGGGGTAGCCACCAGGATATCCAGGGGCTTTTTCAGGCGCTCGATTTGTGGGTTGATGCCCACGCCTCCAAACATCACCATGGAGCTGAGCTTGAGATGTTTGCCATAAGTCTGCACAGATTCTTCAACTTGTGCCGCCAGCTCGCGCGTAGGCGTCAGAATCAGGCAGCGAGGCTGGCCAGGCTTGTTCTTGATATTTTCCTTTTGCAGCAGGTGCAGCAAGGGCAAGGTAAACCCTGCCGTTTTGCCGGTGCCTGTCTGTGCGCCTGCCATCAGGTCGCCACCGCTCAGCACAAGCGGAATAGCCTGGGCCTGTATGGGCGTTGGGTGAGTATAGCCAGCGTCTACAATCGCACGCAGTATAGGTTCGGCCAGGCCAAGGTCGGAAAATTGGATATTCGATTGGGTAGTGATCACTTCAGAAGACAAACTAAAACTCCAGTATATTCAAGGATTTTTGGGTCGGCCTGTTACGTGATGACATAACTCCAATCAAGGCTGACGGCAAGGGGAAACAAAAGTAGATAGACCGCTGCGCCGATTGGAATTGACGCAGGGATTGGGAATTATACGGTAAAAAGCCTTGGCGTGATGTTAAGAATTATTTCGTGTGGGGGCAATTCGCTCCAGCATGACTGAATCCAGCCAACGCCATTCACCCGGTGCCAGGTCTTCCGGCAATTCCAGCTGACCAATGCGGATACGCTTCAAGGCTTCCACGCGGTTGCTCACCGCCGCCAGCATGCGCTTCACCTGATGGTATTTGCCTTCGGCCAGTGTCAGGTGCAGCACGTTAGTACTGATGACTTCACACGCCAGAGCAGCAATTGGTGCAGGCTCATCTAGCAACTGCACCCCGCTCAGGAGTGTCTTGACCTGTTCATCATCAATCGCGTGCTTGGTGGTGACTTCATAGATCTTAGGCACTTTCCATTTTGGCGAACTCATGCGGTGGATGAATTGCCCGTCATCAGACAGCATCAGGAGGCCCGTGGTGTCCTCATCCAAACGCCCAATGCATTGCACTCCACGCTCCAGCAAGGCTGGAGGAAGCAGGCTGAAAATGCTGGGATGATGCTGTGGCTTATGCGAGCACTCGTAATGCGCAGGCTTGTGCAGCATCAGGTAGGCTTGTATGCGGAATTGCCAATCCTCGCCGCGCACGCTGAATTGCAGATTTTCCGTTTCAAATTCGTCAAAAGGCTGGTCGCATACCTCGCCATTGACCGAGACGAGGCCGTGGCGGATCAGGCTGCGGCAGATTTTACGGGAGCCGAAGCCCTGGGAGTGTAGGATACGTTCAAGTTGCATATAGGTTATGGTTGGTAGCTTGGAATATCGGCATCACAGGCCGTCTTGACCCATTTGCCGCTGATTTCTGAATTCTGGTTGACCGGCAGGCCCTGGGCCGTGCCCTGCATGGAAAGATTACCCTGGAAAGCGCTGTCACTCAGCAGCGTCATATCAAACTTGCCACTCCCCTTGATTGTTCCATTGCAGGATACGTCCCCCGTTACCTTGTTACCGCTGTGGTTGTAATTGCGCACGCTGCATCCATCTTCAGTCTGCGGCAGCAGTGGCTGTTTGAGTTTTGCCTGCTCTGGCGTGATGCACTGCTGGGTGATAATCGCATTGCCTCCTACCGGCAATTCAATTCCGAATTGCCTCAATTGTTCCAATTGCTCCGGTGCAATAGCGGGCAGCCCCTGCATTTGTACTTTGATAGCGGTTTCCCACTGGCCTGGCTTGATCTGGTCAATGGCAAGCACAGGCAGGGATGTGGCCAATAGGGCGAATAAAAAGAGTATTGCAACGCGGTTGGGCATGTGGGAACTGGTTTTAATAACGAATACGAAGTATAACACCCATAAATGGGTAGGCCTGCGAATGAGGAAAGTTGGTAGCTGTTATCCATGAGCCTGCGGCTTATCAAGTTCAATCCAGTAGCAAAAATTACCGGCCCATGATTTGATTATTAGCCCTTTTAACTGACTGAACAAAGTTTTTTATGAAGATCAATATTATCCTGTCTACGTTTATATTTATTTTCTCAACATCGATTGTCCAGGCAGGGGAAAAGAGCTGCCTCAGTGAGATAGGTAAAAAGCATTCTGAAATTTTAGTGAAATGGTGCATCAATGTTAGCCCTGCGACACATCCACCATGCAACTTAATGAACAGTTGTGATTTAATCACGAATGAAATTAAACGTGGTTGTGCATTCCTCAGGAACGAAAAAACTTATCCATTTTACTGTCGACTGACGTATCAACATGATTCAGAGTAAGAGTAATCATCAGAAGCAGGCCGGCTGATGATGGAAAGAAGGCTGTTCTCTGCTGTTTGGGCAAAATAGGATTGCATTGCCTAAAGCTGATTCCAGGCTGGATAGGTCAAAAGGCATGCCTTCTGTCTATGGTGGGTTGGCATATACACCAATTAAATTAAGAGATTGATCAAAAATGAGTGAGCTTCCAAATTGTCCCTTATGTAATTCAAGTTATACCTATGAGGACGGCAATTTATATGTCTGTCCTGAATGCGCGCATGAGTGGACCTCTGCTGGCGATGAAGCAGCACCGAGCGGGTTTGTGGTGAAGGATGCCAATGGCAACCTGCTGCAGGATGGCGATACGATAACTGTGATCAAGGACCTTAAGGTGAAGGGGTCCTCACTGGTAGTGAAGGTGGGCACCAAAGTGAAGAACATCCGCCTGGTGGATAGTGACCACAATATCGACTGCAAGATCGACGGCATTGGCGCAATGAAGTTGAAGTCGGAGTTTGTGAAGAAGGCCTGAGCTCATGAGCGAAATCAGTTTTGAGGATTTTCTCAAGGTTGAGTTGCGGGTGGGAGAGGTGGTGTCGGCAGAAGTATTTGCCGAAGCTCGCAAGCCCGCTTATATCTTGCATGTGGATTTTGGCCCGGAGATAGGCGTGCTGAAATCCAGTGCCCAGGTCACGGAGCATTACCAGCCTGGGGGGTTGGTCGGCAAGCAGGTGGTGGCAGTGGTGAACTTTCCTGCCAAACAGATCGGCCCGGTCCAGTCGCAATGTCTGGTGACGGGGTTTCATGATGAACATGGTGCAGTAGCCTTGTGTGTGCCGGATAAACCAGTGCCCAAGGGCACGAAGCTACTTTGAGCTGGGTATTAATTACAAAAGCAAGGCAGGCATGGAAATTACCCGTGATCATCTGGTTGTCCTTTATGATTCCTACTCTGATGAGGAGGTTGTTCGCCTGGTCAGGTCAGGTAATTTGACTGAATTGGCCTTGTCGGTTGCCAAGAACGAGCTCAGGCGTCGTCGAATAATCCTTGACGGTGGGGCGAATGATTTCGCTGATCCACCCGTTATTTCCGATGGTCTTGCGCTTCAAGAAAAGATGACTGAAGTTGCCCAGGCTGGACTCATTGAAGCCAAACTCTTGGTGGGTTTTTTGCAGTCGGCGGGGATTGATACCGATGCGTTGAGTGCCGATGAATTCTCTATGAACTCGCCATTTCCCAGTGTTCCCGGGAAAGTGGCGATCAGGGTCAATGCCCAGCAGGCGGAAGATGCACTCAAGCTAATTGAAGCATATCGAGCCGGACAATTTGAGGTTGATGAGGCTTGGTTCCATGAAGAGTTTGGAGAAGATGCAGGGCAGGAGCTTGCAGATTCACAGGCGGGACCAATTAATCCAGGTCATGCACAAAATGCACGACCACAAAAAGTGGCAGGTAAGCGAACCCAATCTGAGCCATATAAAACTAATGAAAGGTATTGGCCAGGCTTCTTCATTATTATTGTCATTTTTATCCTGCTAGGGATAGCGTATCAACGTTTGGTCGCTTGAGCTCACTTAACACTTTCCCAGCATTTTGTTTTTTTAGCACTGCCAACGCAAGGCCGCTGTATGGACCGGGCTATCCCAATGCTGGCGGATTTCATCATCGAGGAGGCATACCGTGATGGAGGCACCAGCCATGTCGAGGGCGGTGGTGTAGTTGCCCACCAATGAACGGCTGATGACCAGGCCTTGTGCTTGTAGCAGCTTGGCTGTGCTGTTGTAGAGCAGGTATAGCTCCATCAGCGGGGTCGCGGCAAAGCCATTGATCAGCAGCAATACTTCGCTGCCACGCGCTGGCTTCAAGTCTTCCAGTATGGCTGCGACTAAGTCGGCAACAATCGCATCAGCATTGCGCATGGGCTCACGCCGGCGACCGGGTTCGCCGTGGATGCCTACGCCCATTTCCAGTTCACGTTCACCTATATCGAAGGTCGGCCTGCCTGCCGCAGGCACGGTACAGCTGGTAAGGGCAACGCCCATGGAAGCGGTGCGCTTGTTGACCTTGTCGCCGAGCGCCTTGCAGGCGGCGAGGTCGGCCCCGGCCTCGGCCAGGCTGCCCACGACCTTCTCGACAATCACCGTGCCTGCCACGCCGCGGCGGCCAGTGGTGTATGTAGAATTCTCAACGGCAACATCGTCGCTGGTGAGTACCGTGGCATTTTCAAAAGGCAGCATTTCGGCGGCCATTTCGAAGTTCATCACATCCCCGGCATAATTCTTGACGATGAACAGCACGCCCTTGCCGGCATGCACGGCTTCAGCCGCTGCCAGCATCTGGTCAGGGGAGGGGGAGGTGAATACATGGCCAGGGCAGGCGGCATCCAGCATGCCGTAGCCTATATAGCCGCTATGCAAAGGCTCGTGGCCTGAGCCGCCACCGGAAATGACGGCCACCTTGTTTTCTGCTTTTTTCTTGCGGGTAATGAAGTGGGGTTCCAGGTGCAGGTTCACCAGGTCAGCATGGGCTGCCGCAAAACCGGATAGGCTTTCTACCAGCAGGTTGTCCACTTCGTTGATGAATTTTTTCATAGTCTCCTCCTTTGCCTGCTTGACTCAGGCTGTTCTTGTTTTTGCCAGTTCACAGATGGTATGGATAATGATCTGGCTGCTGCGCGCACCGGGGTCGATATGGCCGATGGCGCGTTCGCCCAGGAAAGCTGCGCGCCCCTTGGTGGCGATCATGTCCTTGGTGGATTGCATCCCTTGTTCCGCAGCTTGCTGCAGGGCTGTGAGCAGCAGATGGCGATCAGTATCTTGTTGGGTGAGCTGGGTAAATGTGTCGGCGACCGGCAGCAAGGTGTCCAGCATGGTTTTCTCTCCCCGGTCTGCCTTGCCACGTTGCTTGACTGCTTCAACGCTGGCATGAAAGGCTGAAGCAATTTCTGCCAGTGTGCTGATATCGCCTGTTTTCTCTACCTTGGCCAGCGTCATGAAGAACGTTGCAAGCAGTGGACCTGAAGCGCCGCCTATCGTGGAAAGCAGCTTCATGCCCATGCGCTGCAATACTTCGGCTGGGGCAAGCGGAGATAATTCGTCATGCATGGCAAGCAGGGCGGCACAGCCCCGTTTGAGGTTGATGAAATGGTCACCATCGCCAATTTCCCGGTCCAGGGACTCCAGTTCAGCCTCGCTTGAAAGAATGGCTTGATTGACGGCGGCAACTGCCTCCAGGATAAATGCGGTTTTCATGGGTTAGTTCTTCCAGATTTCCTCAACCTTGCCGTTGTCAGCCACAAACACTGCACTGGCAAGATCATTGAAAACACCATGTTCCACGATGCCTGGCACGTTGTTCAGGAGCTGGTTCAGTTCGGAACTGTCCAGGTGCTGCTTGAATTCCAGGTCGAGTACCAGGCTGCCATGGGATGTGATGGCCCAGCCATCCTTGGCGGCATTCTGGCGGAGGCTGACAGAGGCGCCAAGTCCTTCCAGGCTGGCTTTTACCATTTGCCAGGCAAACGGCATGACTTCAGCAGGAATAGGGAATTTTTCTCCCAGGCGGCTCACCAGCTTGCTCTTGTCTATCAGTACTATAAACATGTCGCTGTTACGGGCGAGTAGTTTCTCGCGTACCAGGTCGTAGCCGCGGCCTTTCAACAAGGCCATTCTTGGGGTGACCTCGTCAGCGCCGTCCACATAAAGGTCAATCCTCCCCAGATGCTCCAGGGCAACCAGTGGCAACCCCTGTTCAGTGGCTTGCAGGGCACTGGCAACAGAGCTTGATGCAGCGGTGATGCGTAGCCCTTCTTCACGATGCCTGCGTGCCAGTTCCTTGATGAAGTAGTTGGCAGTGGAGCCTGTTCCCAGGCCTACAGTCATGTCATCCTTGACATGGCGCGCTGCCTGGATGGCCACCAGTTCCTTGTCATTCATTTTCTCTCTCCTGGTTATTTTTCAAGGGCAGGGGTATGCGCTAATCGGTTAAAATTGGGGACTTTCCCATGCCGGTTTTAATCTTTCCATGACATTTAAACATATCACTTCCCGCGATAATAGCCTGTTCAAGCAATTGAAAAAGTTGGCGGATACAGCACGAGAACGTCGAAAAACCGGCCAGACCCTGCTGGATGGTGTGCATCTTGTCACGGCCTATATCGAACACTTTGGCATGCCGGAATTGTTGGTGATCGCCGAAGGACAATCGACCCATGAGGTGGTGGGCCTGGTGCAGGAGCTGTCTGATGTGCCTACCGTGATGTTCACAACACTGATGTTTGCCGAGCTTTCGCCCGTGGCAACACCAACAGGTATTCTGGCGCTGGTGAAAACGCCGGAACTGCAGATACCCGCGCAGCCGGATTTCCTGTTGTTGCTGGAGGATATCCAGGACCCGGGCAACCTGGGCAGCATGCTGCGATCAGCTGCCGCGGCGGGTGTACAGGGGGTTTATCTCTCCGGAGGATGCACCGATGCATGGTCGCCCAAGTCTTTGCGCGGTGGGCAGGGAGCACAGTTTGTATTGCCGCTGGTGGAACGTGCTGATTTGCTGGATGTGGTGGCCCGGTTTGAAGGCCAGTCCCTGGCAACTACATTGGGCGGTGAATCCCTTTACAGCCTGGATTTGACCCAGCCCACCGCGTTCGTGATCGGCAATGAGGGAGCAGGTTTGAGTCAGGAGCTGATTGAAGCGACCAGGCAGGAGGTGAGCATTCCCATGCTGGGCAATGTCGAGTCATTGAATGCTGCCGCTGCCACCGCAATCTGCCTGTTCGAGCGCAGCCGCCAAAAGATGGCCTGATAGAAGCCTGGACGGCATCTGTTGGCAGTCATGGCGCTTTTTGCCTGAGACGCTTTAATGCCGGATATCATTGCCGGGAATGATGATTTCAGCACTGAATAGCTGTTCTGCATCTACCTGGTCGAAGTGATATTCCTTGTTGCAGAAGTCGCAATTGATATCAATGTTGTGCTGTTCCGCCAGAATGTCGGCCACTTCCTCCGGGCCAAGCATGCGGAGCATATTGCTGACGCTTTCACGCGAACAGCTGCAATGGAACTTGATGGCCTGCTCCTTGAACAGGCGCACATCTTCCTCATTGAACAGGCGCTTCAAAATTGAAATGGCGGCCAGTCCCAGCAGCTCTTCCGACTTGACGGTATCTGCCAGTACAGTGGCACGATTCCACGCATCAATATCATGATCCGGCTGGCCTGGCAGTTTCTGCAGGAGCATGCCTGCTGCACTTTTGCCGTCACAGGCCAGCCACATCCTGGTTTCAATCTGCTCGGAGCGCTGCATGTAGTTTTGCAGGATTTCGGCAATGCTGTTGCCTTCCAGCGGCACTATGCCTTGGTATGGCTGCCCGCCATCGCGTGGATCCAGCGTGATGACAAAGTTGCCGGTGCTGACCATGTCAGCAAAACTCATGTCCTCCAGGTCTCCTGACCATTTGGCAGTGGCACGCATGGACAAGTCTGAAGTGCACTCCACTACCAACAGCTTTAACGGACCTTTGCCTTGTACTTGCAGCACCAGAGCCCCTCCCTGCATTTTTAAAGTGGCTGCAATGAGTGCGCCTGCCGCCATCAGTTCTCCCAGGGCATTTCTCAGAACAGAAGGGCAGCGCTGATGTTGCAAGGCGTTATGGAATGTGTCATCAAGATGCACAATGTTTCCACGCACAGGTGTGTTTTCAAAAAGGAAACGGTGCAGTTGGTCGCTGATTTGCATGTGGCTAAAGCTGTTGGAATAAAGCGCCATCATACCATTGACGGGTTATGAGGAAAATTTCCCATTCCCGCCTTTTCTAGCGAACGTTTCATCAAATCATGATGGTTATATATGGTTTTACGTTTTCAGGATGGTGTTTCATGGAGAGCCAGTGCCTCAATCCGGCCGTTGCTTAAATCCCGTTTTTTGCCCTTTGATTGCAATTGTGACTGCTACCTGTTTTTGTGGCTCTCGCATAATGATGCCCGCTTCATTTGGATTGGTGTTTTCCTTGGTGAAACACTCTTGAATAAAAGCAAACTCTTAAGCTATAGGAATAGAGCGTTGTCTGGGTACTGCTGCGATATTCCAATGTGCGCATGCCCATTGCCACAATGATTTATGCTCTCCCATGCGTAGTGCTGTTGGCGGCGCCTGGCCAAGCAATTGCAGGGCTTGCCAGATATCCTCGTTTTTATTGCGAGAGTCAAGCGGTGTGGCTAACGTCTGTTTACTGAGCTTTTCACCATGCAAGTTGGTGACAACCGGCACATGGGCATAAACGGGCTCAGCAAAATCGAAGGAGCGCTGCAGGAATATCTGCCTGGGAGTTGAGTCCAGCAGGTCTGCACCGCGCACAATATGATTGATGCCTTGTATCTGGTCGTCCACGACAACGGCAAGCTGGTAGGCAAACAGCCCGTCTGCCCGTTTCAGCACAAAATCCCCGATATCAGTGGCAAGGTTTTGCTGCATGGTTCCCTGGATTTCGTCCAAAAACGATATCGGGCTGGTATTTACCTGGATGCGCCATGCGCGTGCCTGCTTGTCTGGCCCCAGTCCGTGGCGGCAAGTGCCGGGATACACAAGGCCATCCAGCCCTTGGTGGGCAGAGTCGGCAATTTCCTTGCGGGAGCAGCCGCAAGGGTAGATCAGGCCCATTCTATCCAACTGCTCCAGCGCTTCTGCATAGAGAGAGGTTCGCTGGCTTTGATAAACAATTTCCCCATCCCACTCAAATCCATAATCTTGCAGAGCGTGAAGGATCAAGTCGACTGCGCCTGGCATCTGCCGCGGCAAGTCCAAGTCTTCCATCCTGACCAGCCATTGGCCATCGCGCACTTTGGCTTCAAGGTAGCTTGCCACTGCAGCAATCAGTGAACCGAAATGCAAAGGCCCGGTGGGTGAAGGGGCAAAGCGTCCTCTATACATGCCTTGGATAAGCTGCCTTAATAGAGGGGATTGATGGATACCGGCTGTAAATAGGGCGGAATATGCCAGGATTGCAAATGCCTGCCCAGCAAGACCAGTTCGCAGGAAAGCCGGTCACTGCCATTGGCGCTGACATCAAACTGATAGGTGCGTTGCAGCTGGACGCGTCCACGGCTGTTGCGGCCCAGCCATACCTTGTTGCAGGCGACTGTTTCATCAAGCAATTGCAGGCTGAAGCGTTCTGCAAGCTCGCGCCCGGTGGCGATTGCCTGCTCGCGACTGGATATGCTGTCGAACCAGTACCAGGCGCCGATAAAGATAATGACTAACAGGTAAATTTCCATCATGAACTCAAGTAGGGGTATCGGTGGCTGGTTCTTCGGGTTCATCTTCATGCAGTGAAAGATGATCGATGCGGGAAGATGAGTCCTGGACAGATGAGTTTTTGCCATGCAGCTTGAAGCGCAGCCTCAGCTCATTGATGGAATCGGCGTTGCGCAATGCATCTTCCTCGCTGATGCGGCCTTCCTCACATAGCGTGAATAACGCCTGATCAAAGGTTTGCATTCCCAGCTCCACGGATTTTGCCATGGCTTCCTTGACCATGCCGGTTTCACCCTTGAGGATCAGGTCTGCCACCAGGGGCGAGTTAAGCAGGATTTCAATGGCAGCACAGCGGCCGCCGCCTTTTTTCGGTACCAGCCGTTGTGAGACAAAAGCCCGCAGGTTGAGTGACAGGTCCATGTGCAGCTGGGCATGACGTTCTTCCGGAAAGAAGTTGATAATGCGGTCTATGGCCTGGTTGGCGCTGTTTGCATGCAATGTTGCCATGCAGAGGTGGCCTGTTTCGGCAAATGCCAGCGCAAACTCCATGGTCTCGCGGTCACGGATTTCCCCAATCAGGATGACATCGGGCGCCTGGCGCAAGGTGTTCTTGAGGGCACTGAACCAATCTTTGGTATCCCGGCCTACTTCCCGGTGGGTAATCAGGCAGTTTTTGCTGGGATGCACATACTCTACCGGGTCTTCCACGGTGATGATGTGGCCAAAACTGTTTTCGTTGCGATAATCGATCAATGCTGCCAGCGTGGTGGATTTTCCCGAGCCGGTGCCGCCGACAAGGATGACCAGGCCGCGCTTGGACATAATCACATCCTTCAATACCGGAGGTAGCGCCAGGTCATCGAAACGAGGGATATCGATCGTGATGGTGCGCAGCACCATGCCGACCTTTTCCTGCTGAACAAAGACATTGACCCGGAAGCGACCGATATCCTTGGGCCAGATAGCAAAATTGCATTCCTTGTCCCGTTCGAATTCATGGCGCTGCTTGTCATTCATCAGTGCCTCGGCAAAAGCGCGCGTATGTTCGCCGCTGAGTTTTTGCTGCGTGACTGGCGTCATCTTGCCATCAATTTTCATGGCGGGAGGAAAGTCGGCCGAGATGAATAAGTCTGAGGCTTTTTTCTCCAGCATGGAGCGCAGCAGGGTGTGCATATAGGCCAATGCCTGTTCCGGGTTCATGCAAGTCCGATCGGGAAAATAAAAGAAGACTGATCAAGCAGGCATCATCTTAATCAGGATGCCATGTATCTTCAACTGGCGATTGCACATGGTAGGGATTGGCTGCCGCCAATTGCACGAAAAAAGAAGATTTGGGTTATAGTGGTACGCGTATCTGACCAGACTCGAGTTACATAAACGCAATGAATGATTCCCGTGAGCGTGAGGCACTGAGCGCTTATCTCAACCTATTGAGAAGCAAGGGTGCGAGTGAGGATGGACTCAATCAGCGAGAGCAATGGTTATTGCGGTTGTTGCCCGTGCTTGCCGGCCAGCCGCCAGCTGGGCTGGTATATCGTGAGGCGGTTGATAGTCTGATTGAGCAGGTGGAACGTGCCCAGTGGCCGTTCTTTCTAGCGGTTGTTCGGGAATATTTCCCTTTCTGGATGCGGGACATCAAGGCGATTGCTGCATTGAATGCCGAGCAGGCTTTTGAGCTGACCCCTACGCAGGGGCAACCTATCGAACATGACTTGAAAACGCTCTGGCATATGCTGGACAAGGAAAAATTCGGGGTTGCCGATACCTGGCCGCTCAAGGCCTACTCTCATGCCTTAAGGCAGGAAGGGGCGGATCAATCGCTGGTGGATACGCGCGTGAGGCTGGTCAAGTTACTGCTGCTCAAGCTGAAGGATGTCCCTGAGCGGGATACCAAGGTATATCGCACTGCAGTGGATGCCACTGTTGCACTTTTTGCCATGAAGCCGACGCAGCGCCTGTTTCTTTCCGTGGTGCGGGAGTTTTATTATTTCTGGATTGGTGATCCAGATGCAGCCAGCCATGTCCAGATAGAACATGTTGAGAATACTGTGTAGTACAACTTCCTGTTCCTGACTTGGTTGGTTTATCGACCAGAGTTGCCATGCGGGATGTGTTGTTTATAAAGATTCAAGCTTCAGCTCTAGCTGCTCGCAGATGGTCTTGAGTATCTTTATTCGGGCATATTTCTTGTCATTGGATTCCACCAGGGTCCACGGCGATAGTTCAGTGCTGGTGCGATCTATCATGTCGCAGACGGCTTTCTGGTATTCATCCCATTTCTCGCGGTTGCGCCAATCTTCCGGCGTAATCTTGTAACGTTTGAAGGCCGTTTTTTCCCGTTCCTCGAACCGTTTTAGTTGTTCTTCCTGGTCAATATGCAGCCAGAACTTCAGCAGCACGATATCATGGCCGACCAGTTGTTCTTCAAAGTCATTGATTTCTGCATAAGCGCGCATCCAATCCTGCTCGCTGCAAAACCCCTCCACGCGTTCCACCAATACCCGCCCATACCAGGTACGGTCAAAAATGGTGACGCGCCCACGGCGTGGTAATTGACGCCAGAAACGCCATAAATAGGGCTGGGCACGCTCCTCATCCGTGGGGGCGGCGATCGGGATGGTGCTGTAGTGGCGCGCGTCCAATGCCTGGGTAACACGCCGGATTGCTCCGCCCTTGCCAGCAGCATCCACTCCTTCAAAAGCAACAATGACGGCGATACCCTTGAATTTTTCGTGTCGGGTCAGCAGGTTGAGCTTGCCCTGATATTTCTCCAACTCACTATCGTAATCGGATTTATTCAGGGATTTGGTCAGGTCTAGCGAGTTCAGGACATTGAGGCCATCAGCGGGGGGAAGCAATGCAGGGGCTGCAGCCTTGCGCGGGCGTACTGCCTTGATGTCCAGGTTTTTCCTGATGGCATCCAGAATATATTGTCCTGCGGTGAGGCTGCGGTAATTTGCATCAAAGCCTTCTATCACCAGCCATGGGGCATTGGCAGTGCTGGTTTCACGCAGGATATGCCCGCTAACTGTACGGAATTCGTTGTAATGCTTGAGGTGCTCCTTATCCTGATCTGTCACGCGCCAACTGGTCTTGGGATTTCCTTCCAAGGCGGCAATACGTGTTTTTTGCTGTTTCTTCGACAGGTGAAACCAGAGCTTGATGATTAGTGCGCCCTCATCGGTCAACATGCGCTCAAACCGGACAATATCACTGAGAGTGCCATCCAGTTTTTTATGGATCTTGCCATTCATATTGTCGATGATGGGAGTGGTGTACCAGGAACCGAAGAAAATGCCTATCTTGCCCTTGGGCGGGAGTTCTCTCCAGAATCGCCACATGGTGGGCCGTTCGGCTTCATCCTGGGTGGCGGGGCCAAAGGCACACGTGTGTATCAGCCTGGGATCCATCCATTCGTTCAGCAGGTTGGCAGTTTCTCCCTTGCCGCCGCCATCTACGCCGCCCAGCAGGATGAGGACAGGAAAATTCTTTGTCTGGGCAAGGTCATATTGCACGTCAAGCAAGGCTTCGCGCAATGCAGGCAACTCTTTCTTGTATACCTCGTCTGTGATGGCGTGGCCGAGCTCTGCGGACTCAAACATGGGCAGTCTTGAAATGGAGGCGGGATTCCATGGTGCATAAACTTCTGCTTGGTGTCAAAGCCGTATTTTTGTAACTACTCCCATTATTTTATGCACAGAATTGGTGCAATGCACAGGACGATGTTCATGTATTGTGCATTCATTTTTCTTTGTCAAATTAAATGTTTTATAAAACAATAAGATGAGAAATGGCGCGGTTTTTGCTAATAATCTGGCGCTATAAAAACAGATGGGTGAAGATGATATGGACTCAACGCAGTCTGGAAATGACGTTTTTTTTATATTGCTGGGCGCCATTATGGTGCTTGCCATGCATGCAGGATTTGCCTTTCTTGAAGTCGGTACCGTGCGCCGCAAAAACCAGGTCAATGCCTTGGTTAAGATCATGGTGGATTTTTCGGTATCCACGATCGCCTACTTTTTCATTGGCTACGGTTTGGCTTATGGCGTAGGTTTCTTGCAGGGGGCAGAAGCACTTTCGGCACAAAATGGTTATCAACTGGTGAAGTTCTTTTTCCTTCTGACCTTTGCAGCTGCTATCCCCGCCATTATTTCTGGTGGCATTGCCGAGCGGGCCAAATTCAATCCGCAACTGGCAGCGACATTTGCCGTTGTCGGTCTGGTGTATCCATTCTTTGAAGGCATTGCCTGGAACGGTCACTTCGGCATCCAGGAATGGCTGGCTGCAACATTCGGGGCGGCATATCACGATTTTGCCGGATCTGTGGTGGTACATGCGATGGGAGGCTGGATTGCACTGGCGGCGGTATTGCTTCTTGGGCCCCGTATTGGCCGCTACAGCAAGGATGGCAAACTGCACGCCTTCCCGCCATCCAGTATCCCATTCCTGGCGCTGGGCGCCTGGATACTCACTGTAGGCTGGTTTGGCTTCAACGTGATGTCGGCGCAGACTGTAGATGCTGTCACTGGGTTGGTGGCTCTCAATTCCCTGATGGCCATGGTAGGAGGTACCCTGGCCGCCTTGCTGGCGGGGAGGAATGACCCCGGGTTTGTGCATAACGGCCCATTGGCAGGGTTGGTAGCCATCTGCGCCGGTTCCGATATTGTCCATCCCCTTGGGGCCTTAGTCATTGGCCTGGTAGCCGGCGCCGCCTTTGTCTGGACTTTCACACTCACGCAAAATCGCTGGAAGATTGACGATGTACTCGGTGTGTGGCCCCTGCATGGAATCTGCGGTGCCTGGGGCGGGGTCGCCGCAGGCATTTTTGGCGCAACGGCTCTGGGCGGCCTGGGTGGAGTTCATATCATTTCCCAACTCATTGGCACACTGCTCGGCATTGCCATCGCCCTGATAGGTGGCTTCACTGTTTATGGGCTGATCAAGATGGTGGTGGGGATACGCCTGGATGCCGAGCAAGAGTATGACGGTGCTGACCTTTCAATTCACAAGATCGCCTCAACGCCTAATCTGGCAGCAGGGCAGGATGAATAACAGGTTTAGTCTAGGGTAAGGATAATATTGTTGGCATATGATCCATATGCAAGACATTCAATTAACCTGATGAAACCCGCAGATTAATCACAGGTTAATTAATCCTTACAATATTTAATTTTGATTAACAATTAAGGTTGTAATGATATTGTTGGAGTTACAAGTTTAATCAGCTTAATTTAATTGTAAATATAAAAATTAATTAATTGAACTTAAAATATTAAAATTAATCCAATTTGGATTGTTGGCAAACATGTGCGCTGCAGATGGTTAGTTGATGGCTGCGAGCCTTAAAATAGAATAAAACAGTCTTTTATGTTGTAATAAATTTGACATATATGCTAAGATATAATCGCTTAATTTTAAATGTAAGTCATGGTAATTCATGACAAATAGTAAGGTATTTTCTAAAGTATGCGATCCAGAATAACCAATGCAACGATACAAATTCGACTGTTCCTGTTATCAGTCGTATTTGCATTGGTTGGTTTTGGGATTGCTAATATCCTTCATTATCAGGATAGTAGCTTTTATCTTGGTGACACTGCCCCGCTGCAAGTAATTTCCGAGTCGTTTTCTGGAGATGGCGAGCCTCCTGCCTCTCCCCTTGATTTATTCCTTTCTACGATCATCCTCAGTACGGTATTCTCTATTAAGAATATGTTGTCCGTGTGGGAAGCAGCGGATGATAACTTTGTTTATAGATTAATTTTCTCAACCCACGTTCGACCTCGCGACCCTCCTTTCTTGACCTAAGGGTCATCTTTTTTCCCGGTTTTTTGAGTTTCCTTAGACTGATGTATTGCGCCTAAGATTGCGCGCTGTACAAGCAACCTCATAGTGACTGAATGTCAGATGAGTTGTACTTGTGCGTACAGCATTGATGCTGATTTCTGCATGCAATGTGCGATGCGAATATCGCTGATCTTGCGTTAGATTAAAGTCTAGTTACGCCTAGTTTTCGGCATCTCAAAAGCCCGGTCTGAACTCAATACCACATCACTCGATGCTATAGACGCCATGTCCTTTATAAAGGACATAGTGTGCTTCATTGCGGCGTTCAAGCCTGAGGTGCGGTTGCAAAGTTTTTATTCATTGCTAAGGCATTCATTAATCTTATGATCAAAAAATTATCTTTTGCTTTAAGTGTCACGGCGTTGTTATTAAGTGGCTGCCACCAAATTGAAACTGCTGAAAATAATGATGTGGCCAAACTTAAGGTTACGAATCCTCTTCGTCAGGATACATCGATTGTCAAAGAGTATGTTTCGCAGATACATGCAATTCGACATATTGAAATAAGGGCATTGGAGCGAGGTTATCTTCAGAGCGTTTATGTAGACGAAGGACAACAGGTCAAACAGGGACAGTTGATGTTCAAGATTATGCCAAACATTTATCAGGCTGATCTGCAGAAAGCAAAAGCTGAGGCTGATATGTCTTTGATCGAGTATAAAAATACAAAATCATTGGCAGATAAAAATATTGTTTCCTCGAATGAGTTGGAGCTTTCAAAGGCGAAGCTTGATAAGGCAAGTGCGGAAGTTAAAGTGGCAGAGACTCATTTGGAATTTACCAATATAAGTGCCCCATTTACGGGAATTATGGATCATCTGGAAGTGCGGAATGGCAGCCTGATTGATGAGGGAGATTTGCTCACTAAGTTGTCGGATATCAGCAAGATGTGGGTATATTTTAATGTGCCTGAATCAGAATATATTGATTATATAAAAAATAAGAAAAGCCAGGAGCCTGAGAAGGTTAAATTGAAAATGGCCAATGGAGACATATTTGATCAGGAAGGTGTAATTGAAACCATAGAAGCGGATTTTGATAACAAGACGGGAAATATTGAGTTCCGCGCGACATTTCCCAACCATAACAGGACTCTTAGACATGGACAAACCGGCAGTATATTGATGACAGTTCCTTATAAAAATGCCATGTTGATCCCGCAGAAGGCGACTTTTGAGATATTGGATAAAGTCTATGTTTACATAGTGAATAAAGAGAATAAGGTGGAGCAGAGATTAATCACAATTGATGCAGAGTTGCCACATCTCTATATCGTTAAGTCAGGGCTGAAAGATGGTGAAAAGATACTCATTGATGGGTTAAGGAAAGTCCAGAATGGCCAGACAATTGAGGCGGATTTTATTCCACCTGAAAAGGCTGTTTCGGATTTGAGTCTTTACGCTGAATAACCCAGACAGGTGATGATCAAATGCTAAATATATTTATCAAAAGGCCGGTCATGGCGATTGTGTTGTCGCTATTGATTGTGTTCATGGGATTTCTCGCCATCAGGGCGCTGCCCACTTCCCAGTTTCCTGACATTGCGCCTCCGCGGGTGATCGTGTCCCTGGCATATCCAGGGTCAAGTGCGGATGTGTTGGTGCAATCGTCATTGATTACCATTGAACGCGCGATCAATGGCGTGCCGGGGATGAAGTACATCATTTCCGATGCAACCAGTGCTGGGGAGGCGACGATCCAAGTGATCTTTGACTTGGGTATAGATCCCAACCAAGCCATGATCAACGTTAAGACGCGCCTAGACCAAGTGATGAGCCGTTTGCCACAGCTGGTGCAGATGGAAGGGGTGGTGGTTGAGCGGGTGCAGCCCAGCATGCTGATGTATATCAACTTGTTCAGCAAGGATAAGAATGCTGACGAGAAATTTCTCTTCAACTATGCCAATGTCAACGTCATTCCTGAGATTCAACGGGTCAATGGTATTGCACAAGCCAAGATACTGGGGAGCCGCCAATATGCAATGCGTATTTGGCTCAACCCAGACCGCATGCGTGCCTATAAGGTGTCGACCGAAGAGGTCATGGAGGCAATCAATAGCCAGAGCGTGATTGGCCGCCCCGGTCGCCTGGGACAAAGCTCGGGTATTGCTGCGCAATCCAAGGAGTATGTGCTGTTGTACCAAGGGCGTTACAACAAGCCTGAGCAATATGAAGACATCATTATCCGCTCCAATTCGGAAGGTGCGATCCTGCGGTTGAAGGATATCGCCAAGGTTGAGTTGAGCAGTGAGTTCTACGATATCTATTCCAACAAGGACGGGTATCCTTCCGCTGCGATCGTGCTCAAGCAGAACTATGGCAGTAATGCGACAGATGTGATTGAGCAAGTGAAGGAGAAAATGCAGGAATTGAAGGCTGCCTTCCCTGCGGGGATGGATTATGAAGTCAATTACGATGTGTCCAAGTTCCTCGATGCCTCCATCGAAAAAGTCATTCATACCCTGATCGAGGCATTTATCCTGGTTGCCTTGGTAGTGTTCATTTTCCTGGGCGATTGGCGTTCCACCCTGATCCCTATCCTGGCAGTGCCCGTGTCATTGATCGGCACATTTTTTGTCATGCAGATGTTTGGGATTTCCATCAACCTGATCACCTTGTTTGCCCTGGTGCTTGCTATCGGGATCGTGGTGGATAATGCCATCGTGGTGGTTGAGGCTGTGCACGCCAAAATGGAAAGTGATCACCTTGTTCCATACAAGGCAACGCAGCAGGTCCTGGGCGAGATCGGTGGCGCCATTGTCGCGATCACATTGGTGATGACCGCCGTATTCGTGCCTGTTGCCTTCATGACGGGTCCGGTGGGTGTGTTCTACCGTCAGTTCTCCATCACCATGGCAGCTTCTATCATCATTTCCGGTATTGTGGCTTTGTCCCTGACGCCTGTACTTTGCGCCATGTTGTTGAAGAACAACCATGGTCAACCCAAGCGCAGGACACCAATCAGTTTATTCATCAATGCATTCAATCGGATTTTTGAAAAAATCACCGGCCGGTACACCAAGCTGCTTGATCTTATCGTGGCTAGGAGGGTACTGACATTCCTGATGCTGGGGTTGTTTGCATTCGGTACGTTTATAGTCAATAAATCCCTGCCCTCAGGTTTTATCCCGGGTGAGGATCAAGGGATGGTGTATGCCATTATCCAGACCCCACCAGGCTCTACCCTGGAAGTAACCAACAAGATTGCGCGCCAGCTGCAGGCAGTGGCATCCAAGGTGGAAGGGGTGCAGTCCGTCTCTTCCCTGGCTGGTTATGAGGTATTGACCGAGGGGCGAGGCTCCAATGCGGGTACTTGTATCATCAACCTGAAAGATTGGTCGCAGCGCAAGCATTCGGTTCACCAGGTAATTGCTGAGTTGGAGGAAAAGACCAAGGATTTTGGGGCGGTCATCGAGTTCTTTGAACCGCCAGCTGTGCCTGGCTATGGTGCAGCTTCTGGCCTGGCTTTGCGCCTACTTGATAAAACCAATAACACGGACTATCACGAGTTCGACAAGATCAACCAGGATTTCCTGAAGGCATTAGGCAAGCGTAAAGAATTGACCGGCCTGTTCACTTTCTACGCGGCGAATTATCCGCAGTATGAAATTCAGATCGATAACAATCTAGCCATGCAGAAGAAGGTGTCCATTGCCAAGGCGATGGATAACCTGGATATCCTGATTGGTAGTACCTACGAGCAAGGTTTTATCCGCTTCAACAATTTCTTCAAGGTATATACCCAGGCAGGCCCTGAGTTCCGCCGCTATCCCAGCGATATCCTCAGCTATTACGTGAAGAACGAGGATGGCGAGATGGTGCCGTACTCTGCCTTCATGAAGCTGAAGAAGATGCAGGGACCAAACGAGATCACCCGTTATAACCTCTATAACTCAGCCACCATTCGTGCCATGCCTGCCGAGGGCTACACCACCGATGATGCCATCAAGGCGGTAGAGGAAGTGGCAAAGGCAACCTTGCCCAGAGGCTATGACATAGGTTGGGAAGGCTTGTCATTCGATGAAGCCCACCGCGGGAATGAAGCCCTCATCATCTTCGCCGTTGTGCTGGTCTTCGTCTACATGGTGCTGGCCGCCCAATATGAAAGCTTCATCCTGCCCTTGGTGGTGGTGCTGTCGCTGCCGGCAGGGGTGTTTGGTTCCTTCTTCCTCTTGAAGACATTGGGGCTGGCAAACGATATCTATGCCCAGGTTGGCCTTGTCATGTTGGTAGGCCTGCTCGGGAAAAATGCGGTGCTGATTGTGGAATATGCCGTGCAGAAGCATGAGCAGGGCATGTCGATCAAGGACGCGGCTATCGAGAGTGCCAGGGTGCGTTTCCGACCCATCCTCATGACTTCTTTTGCGTTTATCGCAGGCTTGATTCCCTTGGTTGCCGCCACTGGCGCCGGGGCCGTAGGCAACAGGACCATTGGTACGTCTGCCTTGGGTGGCATGCTGTTCGGTACCGTGTTTGGCGTCATCCTGATTCCTGGCTTGTACTATATCTTTGCCAAGCTGTCTGAGGGTAAGTCACTGATCAGAAACGAAGAGTTTGAGCCTTTAACTGAAATTTATCACTACAGTAAGAATGATGATGACCAAGAATAAAGCCATTCAATTGATCGTGGTGGGGTGCATGGCCTTGACGGTGCAGTCCTGCGCAATCCCAACGATTACAAAAAAAGAACCGGTGGTGAGTTTGCCGGAAACATTCGCCACTGGCAGTGACAGCATGAACAGTGCTGCCAATGTGAACTGGAAGGAGTTTTTTGAGGATCAATCCTTATCCAGGCTGATTGATATCGCCGTTGCCAATAATAAAGAGCTCAATATCCTCATGCAGCGCATCAGCGTTGCCGAGAACGAGATCCTGGCAAGAAAAGGCGAATACATGCCGTTTGTTGGCGTGGGAGCTGGCGCTGAAGTGGAAAAGGCTGCGCGCTATACCCGCAATGGCGCGGTGGAGGAAAGCCTGGACATCAAGGAGGGCAAGGCCTTTCCCAAATATCTGGGCAACTATCAATTTGGCCTGGTGGCTTCATGGGAGCTGGATGTCTGGAAAAAACTCAGGAACGCCACCAAGGTGGCTACCATGGAGTATATGGCGTCCATCGAGGGCAGGAATTTCCTCGTGACCAACCTCGTGGCAGAAGTGGCGAACTCGTATTACGAGCTGCTGGCGCTGGATAACGAGCTTGATAACCTCGACAAAAATATCCAGATCCAACAACAGGCGCTGGAAGTGGTCAGGCAACTCCAGCAATATGCGAGGACCACATCGCTAGCGGTGAAGCGATTCGAGGCCGAGGTCAACAAGAACCAGAGCCAGCGTTATGAGGTGAAGCAGCGGATTGTCGAGACCGAAAACCGGATCAACTTCTTGCTGGGCCGTACACCTCAGCCTATCGAACGTGCCTCTGCTGGTTTCATGGAGATCAAGCCAAAAATGCTGGAGGCCGGATTGCCATCCCAACTTCTGGAAAACCGGCCTGATATACGCAAAGCGCAGCTTGAGCTGGAAGCTTCCAAGCTCAATATAGAAGTAGCCAAGGCCAATTTCTATCCCTCCTTTGCGCTCAAGGCCGGCTTGGGGTTCCAGGCATTCAACCCGCGTTACCTGCTCAATATGCCTGAGTCCCTGGCAACATCGTTTGCCGGCGATGTGGTAGCCCCGCTGATCAATCGCAATGCAATTGTTGCGACCTACAAGAATGCCAGTGCAGAGCAGATTCAGGCGGCATTTGAATATGAGCAGGCCATTATCAATGCCTACATTGAAGTCTCAACCCAGCTTTCCAATATCGATAATTTGGAAAAGAACTACGAGCTGAAAAATCATCAGGTTGACACCCTGACCAACTCCATCGAAATCTCCAACCAGCTCTTCAAGTCCGCCCGTGCAGATTACATGGAAGTGTTGCTGACACAGCGCGATGCATTGGAGGCCAGGATGGACCTGATTGAAACCAAACAAAAACAAATCATGGCAATGATCAATTTATACAAAGCACTTGGAGGTGGCTGGCAATGATTTTTTGAATGCGTTATCCATGGAATCCAATATTAATTATTTACTAGGAGATATGATGAAACAGGTTTTATCGGTGATTACGTTTGTATTACTGGCAGCAACTGGCTTATCTGTATATGCGCAGGGCAATCAGGCGATGCTCGATGGCCAGGTGCTGGCTGCAGCTAACTTAAACCCCATCAACGGTACTTTTGATGCGCATGTTGCGGAAATACATTCCGTAATTACCTCAAAAGATATTGAAAAGACGATGAACAATCGTCCTCATCCCAAATACGGTTTCAACATGAATCGAATCAATACGACAGCTGAAAAAGCTGATCGCAATATGGGTAAGCATTTTGTCTATGTTACCCATCCCAAGGATGGCTTCAAGATCAAGCGGTATGTAGGTTGATCTTGAGCATGTTCAAGGGCTGACAGTTAAAATAGCTCGGAATTCTGCACATTGGGCTTGCCTCAAGATTAATGAGGGCAAGCCATTTTTTTGCAAAGTGTTCAAAGTGTCGCTCATCTTGATTGCGACAGGTTAGTGCTGCAACTCTGCCGCAATCAACTCAGCCTGACGCAGCACAGTTTCCGTGGCCATTAACTCCATATCGGGTGGATAGCCAAACTTGCGCAAAGTGCGTTTGACGATCACTTTCAGTTTTGCCTTCACACTTTCCTTTATGGTCCAGTCAATCGAGGCGTTTTCTCGAACAAGCTGCAACAGCACAATTGCCAGCTCGCGCAGTTTGTCCTGCTGCATCAGCTCTTTTGCACTGTTGTTGTTGGCAACTGCAGTGTAAAAAGCAAACTCCAGCGGACTGAGCCCCAGGCGTTCCGCTTCATTATCACCGTTTACAATTTCTTTGCTGACCTTGATCAGCTCTTCAACCAGTTCCGCCGCCGTAATAATTTTGTTCTGGTAGCGCTTGATAGAGTTTTGCAGCATTTCCATCAGGCTGCGGCTTTGTACCAGATTGGTTTTCTCGCGAATCCTGATTTCTTCGGCCAGCAGCTTTTTCAATACTTCCAGTGCAATATTCTTGTGCTGGTGATTCTTGAGCTCCATCAAAAACTCATCACTCAATATCGAAATATCAGGTTTTTTGATTCCTGCAGCATCAAACACATCAATCACCTGTTCGCTGACCAATGCCTGGTCAATCACTTGGCGGATCGTGGTTTCAAGGGCCTCGTCTGATTGATTGCCGCCAATGCTGTCAAATTTGGCAAGCCTTGCCTTCACCGCCTGGAAGAAGGCGACTTCCTCCTTCGCATCCATTGCCTGCTCGTGCGGAATGGTAATCGCAAATGCCTGAGAGAGCAGGCTGACTTCGTTGATATAACGCTTTTTTCCATCTTCCAACCCGAGGATATATTCCTCGGCAGCCAATATCAGCGATAGCTTATGCGAAGTATCGGCATGGAAATAAGCGTGATAATCAAAGCCGTGATACAGGTTGGCGACGACTTCCAGCTTTTCCTGCATCAATTGCAGTGCCTGTTCCTGGGCAATGGCCGGGTCGCCTTTGCCGCCGGCATCTGAATAAAACGACAATGCCTGTTTCAAGTCTGCCGCGATACCCAGGTAATCCACCACCAAACCACCAGGCTTGTCTTTATACACGCGGTTCACGCGCGCAATGGCCTGCATCAGGTTGTGGCCCTTCATGGGCTTGTCTATATATAGCGTATGCATGCTGGGCGCATCAAAGCCTGTCAGCCACATGTCACGCACAATGACCAATCTGAGCGGGTCTTCCGGGTCTTTCATGCGTTCTGCCAGTGCACGGCGCTGTTGTTTGGTGGTGTGGTGCTTGGCAAGCGCAGGCCCATCGCTGGAGGATGCCGTCATTACCACCTTGATGGCGCCTTGGTTCAAGTCGTCTGAATGCCATTCAGGTTTAAGTTTGATGATTTCTGCATACAGTGCGGCCGCAATACGGCGCGACATGCTGACTATCATGCCCTTGCCGGCAAACACTTCCTGACGTTGCTCAAAATGCGTCACAATATCCCGCGCAATATTTTGAATGCGCTTTTCGCTACCGATTAAAGCTTCAATCTGCGTCCAGCGTGTTTTGGCTTTTTGTGTTTCGCTCAGCTCATCTTGCTCTAATTCTTCATCCAGTTCAGCCACCAATTTGCGGCCTTCATCCGAGAGCTGCACCTTGGCTAAACGACTTTCGTAATAGATTCGGACAGTCGCCCCATCTTCCACCGCCTGGGCAATATCGTAAATATCCACATAATTGCCAAACACCGCCGGCGTATTCACATCGGTGCTTTCAATCGGCGTGCCGGTAAAGCCCAGGTAAGTGGCATTCGGCAAGGCATCGCGCATATATTTGGCAAAGCCATACACAATCTTTTGGCCGATGACTTCACCGGCTGCATTCTTATCTTCTACCGTTTTGGCCTTAAAGCCATATTGTGTGCGGTGCGCCTCATCGGCAATCACCACAATATTGCGGCGTTCCGATAAGGTTTCATACACATTGCCTTCCTCAGGCTGGAATTTCTGGATGGTGGTAAATATCACGCCGCCCGAAGCGACTTTGAGCAGCTCTTTAAGTTGCTGCCTGTCTTCCACCTGCTTAGGCTCCTGGCGCAATAACTGGCTGGATGCCGCAAAAGTATCAAACAACTGGTCATCCAGATCATTACGGTCTGTGATCACAACAATAGTGGGGTTATCAAGCGCCAGCACAATCTTGCCGGTGTAAAACACCATACTCAGTGATTTACCACTGCCTTGGGTATGCCACACTACGCCAGCCTTGCGGTCGCCTTTGGGCTGTGTGCTGACACCAGGCAAACCATAGCTGGCAGGGTCTTGTGCAACACTATTAGCTTCTGCTGATGCTCTTAAAGTGGAAATCACTGCCGCATTCACTGCGTAATACTGGTGATACGCTGCCAGCTTTTTAACGGTGCTGATACTGATCTGGCCTGTTTTGGTATCTTCTTTGGAGGACTTTTCAAACACGATAAAGTGACGGATCAAATCCAGCAAAGTCGCTTTATTCAGCATGCCATCAATCAGCGTTTCAAGCTGACTGACAAGGTGCGAAGCTTCCGCTTTACCATCGGCGCTTTTCCAGGCCATAAAGCGGCTTAAACCTGCTGAAATACTGCCCGATTTCGCTTCCAGCCCATCTGAAACCACGACAAAGCCATTGTAGGCAAACAAGCCGGGAATCGCCTGTTTGTAAGTTTCCAATTGTCGGTAGGCTGAAGTCAGTGTGGCGTTTTCATCTGCAGCATTTTTAAGCTCCATCACCACCAAAGGCAAGCCATTCACAAACAGAATAATGTCAGGGCGTTTGTTCTGATTGTTTTCAATAATGCTGAACTGATTTGCCACCACAAATTCGTTATTGTCGGGGTTGGCAAAATCCACCAGCCAAACCAGATTCCCACGTGTGTTGCCATCTTTTTGATAACTGACTTTCACGCCCTCGGTCAGCAAACGGTGAAATGCCTCATTATTGGCAAGTAACTCAGGTGAGCTAATGCGCTGTATGGTTTTTATGGCTTCGTCGAGTGCGGCAGCGGGCAGGGTGGGGTTGATACGGGCAACCGCATGGCGCAGGCGACTATTTAATAATACGTCTGCAAAACTCTCGCGCTCAGAGTTTTTCGCATCTGGTGCAATATCAGGTCCATAAATATAATCAAAACCAAGCATTTGCAGGCGCTCAATAGCGAGGGCTTCAATTTCTGACTCAGTGAGCTTGGCCATCAGTTATTACCATTGATTAAATTGATGATGACTTTCACTATCATTTCCCGCTCCTCAGGTTTGCTTTCTGCAATCAGTAGTGTAAAAGCAACCAAGGCATTATCTGCAATCCGTTTCTCACCTAGCTCATTATACAAATGCTTATTACGTTCCAAAAACCATGCAAACATTGCCGCAGCGATGCGCTTATTGCCATCGCTAAAGGCGTGGTTTTTAACAATAAAATAAAGCAGGTTTGCAGCTTTCTCTTCTATGCTTGGGTAAAGCTCCTGCCCATCAAACGTTTGATAGATTGTTTCTAGCGCGCTTTTAAACGAATTGTCTTTTTCATTACCAAATAATCCACCTAGCTTTTCTTTCTCTCGCCACAAGTGAATTTGTGCCATAGCCTCATGGTATTCAATCTTGGGCTGAACAATTGCATGGGTACCAACCACCATCAAACGCTGATGATCGTAATCGTCCAGCACAGTCAGTGCATGGCTATATTTTTCAAGTACAGCTAATATTGATTGTGATTCTTGCGACGTTAATGCCTGGTTGTGTAGTAGGCGAGATGACAAAGCTATGACGTGCTTTAAATCATTGAGTTTTTCTTGTTCGGCTTGAAGTTTACGTTCGTTTAATGCATACCCTTGCACCAAATACTGTTTGAGCACACTATTTGCCCAGATTCTAAACTGCGTGCCACGCTGTGATTTAACGCGATAACCGACCGATATAATCACATCAAGATTATATTCACTCACCTCATAGCTTTTACCATCGTTAGCAGTTGTCCGGGATTTCCGGACAACTGCATTTTCCTGTAATTCGCCTTCTTTAAAAATATTGCCAATATGCTCTGAAATTGTACGTTTGTTTCTTTCAAACAGTTCAACCATTTGTGCTTGGCTTAGCCAAACAGTCTCTTGCTCAATTCGCACATCTATCCGAGTCTCGCCATTTTCTGATTGGTAAATAACAATTTGTTGATTATTGTTATTTTCGGTCATAAATTTATTCCTTATTCATGCGGCGCAACGCAAGTGGTGCGCCCTACAAGGGCTACAAGGACTTGCAGGCGCTCGATGGTAAGGGTTTCAATAGCAGATTCTGTGAGCTTATGCAAAAGTCTATTCTTTCGGTTCTTGTTTTTTTGATTTGCTTGGCTTCTTAAGCGTTTTTACTGTTTTATCAAAATCAGATACAAAGTGCCTATCTTGCTCAACTCTAAAAGTCTCATACACTTTCTCTGCTTTAAGCTTCGCCATTTCAGCACTCACTTTGCCAGCATCTTGCAAAATAGGGTAGTTTGAAAGCTCAAGAAAGCCATTTAAAAAGGTAATCCAATCAGCCATCTTCATCACAATCTGGCGCTCTGCACGATTTTCTGCCAAGTCTAAGTAGGCTGAAACGATCCGCTCTAATTCACGTATGTGTTGCTCAGACAGATAATTTTTTGCGACGGCTACATCACTTTTTAGCACCTTGCCGTTTGGCGCATTCTTAAAAGTCATTAAGCCCATCTTAGGCTTTGAAGCATCCACAGACTGATAAATAATCTCAGCTGAAGTTTTGCCCGTAATCGCCCAGTGCAATTTGTTTTGCACCGTGGCAAAAAACTCTTTAGTTAAAGGCGCGTTTTTATCGTAATCCACTGACAATGCATAAATATCTGTGATTTTTTGATAGAACCTTCTTTCGCTGGCACGTATTTCCCTAATACGTTCAAGCAGCTCATCAAAATAATCTTTACCAAAAACTTGTGAACCTTGTTTGAGGCGCTCATCATCCAACACAAAGCCTTTGATGATATATTCTTTAAGTGTTCTAGTTGCCCAAATGCGGAATTGTGTAGCTTCACGTGAGTTTACCCTGTAGCCTACAGAGATAATCGCATCAATATTGTAATACTGGGTCTTATAATTTTTGCCGTCCGCGGCAGTTGTTTCCAAAATGGAAATAACTGAATCTTCAACCAACTCATTGGTCTCAAAAATGTTTTTAAGGTGCTTATTGATGGCAGGTACACCCACCGCAAACAAATCCGCCATTGCTTTTTGTGTCAGCCAAACAGTTTCACCGCGCAATGCAACATTTAACTGAACATCACCACTAGGGGCTGTATATAAAATGAAGTTGGTAGCCTGAATTTGTTGATTATTCATTGATAATCCCTTTGCAAATTTTCACTTTAGTACCCCATCCCCAATTCTTGAGAAACGGCAGTTAACTCATCCAACACTTGGTTTCGTGATAATTGCTTTTCAATATCAATCAAATTCATTAAAAGCATATTTATCTGTCTGAAATTTTCATTTTGTTCATACAGTTTTTCAACTTGTTTTTCACCGTGAAATAAATTGTTTCTAAGCCTAAAGGCTATAAATAACAGAGCTTTTAACTTTTCTTCATTTGATGGATTTTCACTTGATAAGCAACTATACACCTCACTTTTAATTGGCTCTGAATTGAACTCAAAAGTACTAAAGTGATCAGTCGGCTGCCCATTTAAAACATATCGATTTCTAAAGTAATTAAATACACTATCTAAAAGACTTTGGTTTACTTTCTGGTCATATTTTTCTGAATGATCTTTTGGATGCCGTCTTATCTTGCCATCCCTGCCACACAGCTCTTTTTCATAAATGTTCCACACTAGGCTAAAGTAGAAAATACTATGTAGTTTGGTTCCATCAATTTGATAATAAAATCTATTCTGCTCTAGCCAGTTTTTTTCAATCATTTTTATTCCCCATCATCAAATAATGGTTGTTGGTCTTTTCCTTCTTTTTTCTTAAACCCTAACGGTCTCAGAGTGTAATTTGTTGAGCCACTCTCTTTTATTGCATAAACCTTTCGTACTGAATAACTTCTACGTTTTTCATCACCAAACTCATCGAAAGTTGTAGTGACCTGTAATAAGCAACTCATTACAAAACCGTTAGCGAACTGATGCTGTCCATTGATGACTTCGTTCTTAAACCTTGCATCCCCCATACTAAAGTCAATCCTTTGTTCTTTATATGAACCGCGCCAGTTAAATGTGCCTTCTTTTAAAACTGGGGAAATAATCTCAATCTCGGCATTGTCATCTTCAGTAACTGTTTTGTCATCTATTAAAATAAAATCTTTAAATCGGCTCCGAGGTATAACAATCTCGTCTGTCTTTATGCTCAAGTTTTTAAAGCCAATCTTTTCTACTTTTTCATAACCGATAATTCTTGAGTAATAATTTGAAACATGCTTTTTAACCAGCTTATCTTCTAACGCTTTAGCAAACTTAGTTTCATAATCAAGCTCTTTTAGAGAATTGTCGAGTTGCAAACCTTTTAAGGTTTCCTCTTTGATTGCGTCATCTGTTTTATTTTTTGTGAAATGGTGTTTAAGAATCTCATTGATAGCAGGTGACAAGAAAATTGCGACTGCGCTTAGACTCGGAATAATTAGGTTTAATGTTTCAATTAAACCTCCCTCATTAAACGCTTCAGTTTCAATTTCAGCGGTTACATCTGATAACTCTAAAATTCTTTTTACTGCCTCTAGCAAATCTTTCTCAGCTCGATTTCTGACAAATGCATTCATTGAGTGACTTTCGTCATCAAAGTAATAATGGACTTGAAATTGCTGAGACAGATTTTCTTCAGACATCTTTTATCCTTACTTCATCGCTCATTAGTTTCGTCAGTATGAGTTACCGCTTTAAGTCCACAATCATTGGCAAGTTCGATTTAACCGCTTTCCCAGTAACGACAGCATGAAATTGTTTAAGTCTCGGTAAAGTCTGTACTAACTCTTTACCTATATGATTTCCAACAAATGTAAAACTCGTATCATCGAACGCTTTAAAACAAATTACTGTATTACATTGAGTTAGTATGGTCTTAGAAACATTTGCAGTTCTTTGCGCAATAATCATAAACCCAACACCATATTTTCTGCCTTGAAGTGCTACCTGACTTATGCTATTAACTAAACTTTGAGATGTTTTGTCAGAACTGCTTGCAAAGTTCCACTCTGGTATTACAGTATGAGCCTCCTCAATCGCAATGCAAATTCTCGCTGGATTACTAGCTAAAAGACGCTCTTTTGCTACTTCGAAAACCACTTTAAAGAAATATTTAGTGTAATCAAGAATTCCTGTGGTGTTGCTTACATCTGGCAACTCAAAAACCTTAACCGTAGATTGTGCATCATCTAAAAATGCATCTACTTCAGTTTTGATTAATGTTTTAATCTGAGCCTGTCGAGTTGCTATTTGAGGCTTGTCTTGTTGATTAGCAAATTTATCTAGCTCATTATTTATCCAATCAATGTGATTAGCGATTTGAGTTGCGATTACAGAATTTATGATAGGTAATGGTGATGGATTTAATGTTGTGACAAATTCGTTATTAAAATCAACACAAATTACTTTAGTATCCGTTTGAAGTTGACCTATTATTTCTCTCGCCAAAAATGACTTCCCTGAGCCTGTAACTCCAAGCAAAGCCATGTGGTGACTGACAGCATCATGTAAATTGATAACTGATGGTAAATTTGTGCCGGGGATGACTCCCAGTTTATATTCAGGATAATTATATTGATCAACTTCAAAGTTTGTCTTTGCTAAAAATATTGGTGTATTTATATTAGGCACCCAACCATATTTTTTAAAACTTAACTCAGTATTTTTCCACTCTCCTAGTTGTATTGCCTCGCCACAAGTAAAACCACTTTCATTCTTAGATTCTAGATGTTCAATTGCTGTAATTCCTTCGACTACTTGATAATAGATGGTTTTACTTCCCACAATCACTTCAAGTAATTGCCCTTCTTCTAAATCTTCATTTTTTTTGGAATACTCAAATTTAATGTTCCCTATATTTGAACCATCAATGACGATACCTACAAATTTATCAATATCCAAATCTGTGTGCTGATTCGCTAATTTGCTAGTCTTGTAAATAATGTTTGGATTTAACAATGAGTTTTGTTGAATATCATTTTTAAGCTTAAGTACCTTTATCCATTTTTCATTATTAAGAAAATGCGTATCAAAAACGAAACCTACAGAAACTGTGTTGTCATCTTGAGTTGAGTATTTAAATTCAACAACATCAAATTTATTCACATCAGTTTTATCTTTAAAAACTTTCGCTAACAAAAGTTGTTTAGACTGAATACTAAAGACTTCACCAATAGCATTATTAGATAGCTTTTTACTTTTCAAACTAAACGTGTTCGTTAATGCTTTTGGGTTTATTAGCAAAATTCCACACCAAAAGAAAAATAACGTTATCGTGTAGTTGTTCTGGATTGAGTAATAGCTTAGTAAAGATGCAATAAATACCAAAGAATATAAAACTCTCCCTTGACCAAATAACACCACGCTATTTTTCAGAAAAATTGAAATGCGATTTTGTATATGATTTTCACTCTTGGTTTCATCGTTTAATACTAATGCAATGAGAGCTGCAATTAGCAAGGTCAGAACGACACCAAATGAAACCCACCATAGCTTTAGATCAATAAATATGTCTTTGATTGCTATAAGCGTCAAAGCTAATGGAATGGTGTTTGTTATTACATTTTTTGGAGAAGAGTAGTATGGGTCAATGAATAGTATTGAAAATACCATCATAAATAACCCAGAGTAGAACCAAAGATTTTTAGTATCAGGACTTGGCAATAATGATTTAGTGAAATAGTAATTTAATGTCATAAGTATGAAGAAAAACAAGCCAAAAACGACAAATCTATTTTTTAACATCCGTATATTCCTCGATTAAATTACTCTTACTTCACCGCTCATCAGCTTGGGGAGCAAGTTGTCGCGGAGTTTTTCTAGGGTTTGGATTTGTTGTTGGTTAAGGTGTTTTTTATCAAAATAAGGTGCTATGAAATTTTCAAAATCTAAAATCTTTTCATTCGGTGGCGCTAAGAAAGTTGCATCCCGAAAAGTTGCAGTTGTTATCGTATCAAACACGCTACCATAAGCAGCCGACTGCAATTGTTCAACAGCATGATTTACCAACAAATAGGTAAAGAAAAAACAGCCTTCAATTTTTGGCAAAATGCCATAGTTGGATTGACTAAAAGCCATGCTCTCTGCCAACAAACAATACTTACCAACAGTACCCCTCGCTGAAATAACAGTTGCAAATCTAGGCAGTAATTTTGCAGAACTATTATTTACGCCAGTTTGAGTAATAGTTTTTTCAGATGAAATTGCAAGACCTTTATGGTTGGTTGCTATATCTCCGCCTGATAACCACGGAATATCACCATCCCAATAATCAGAAATGGATGTTTTAGGAGTGCCTCCGCCAACTAGTTCAAATAACTCTAACAAGCTATTTTCCTCCCAATCCTCCTGCGCTTCTTCTACAAACAACTGCCTGAACAGGGTTTCGGCCATGCGTTCCAGGGTGGTGTTTTGACGATGGAGCAGGTCGATTTTGTCATCCAAACTGCTGAGGACTAAGGCGATGGCTTTTTGTTCTGGCAGCTCTGGGATTGGGAAAAGTACATCTTGAAAAGTGCCTAAATTGATATTGTCTTGAACGGAACCTTCACCAATATGTTTTAACTCTCTTTGAAAATGAGTGAGCGTGTAATAAATAAAATCTAAATCTGTGTTTTCATCGGGTATAAAACCTAAAACACTATCAGGAAAGCAAGCATCAAAAGATAAAATGGCTAGTTCAGCTATGTTTGCAGCAATGGTTATACACAAAGTGTTTTTAGGCCATAACTTACTTTGAGCCAAGCCAACATCACTATACGTCTGCTCAAACTTTCTTATGTACTTTCTTGCCTCTCTAACTTCTCCTGTTTGTATGAATGGATATTTTCCACCATATAAATGAAAATCATAGCGAGGTCTATGTCTTGAACGCCCTCGTTGAAGCAACCCTAAATCCTCTAGTTTACGCTCTTGCCACTCACTCACAACCCACCTCCGTCATTCCCGCGCAGGCGGGAATCCAGTCGTGGTGCAACTTGCACGAATATTGTTTTAAGCCACCTACAGATGCATGCATCTTTGCCTGGATTCCCGCCTGCGCGGGAATGACGGGTGAGACGGATGTTGCTTTGAATGTTTAGTGCTTGTTGCTTCATGGCTTGATGCTCACATTTACTTTAGCCAAATTCTCTGCAATCGCTTTATTCAGTTTTACTTCCTCAATCAACTGCGCTTCAAATTCTGCTTTCAGGGCGTTAAAGCGCTCGGCAAAGTTAAAGTCATCTTCATCATCGGGCAGGCCGACATAACGGCCTGGGGTGAGGACATAATCGAGTTCTTTTACGCGTTCTAAACTTACCGATGCGCAGAAACCTGCAATATCTTGATACTGGATTGCCGCGTCGCTTTGCTCCTCGCAATGACTGGGGAGGTTGCGCCAAGCATGGTATGTATCAGCGATTTGTTTAATATCGTCATGGCTTAGCTCTTTGGTGCGGCGGTTGATCAGGTGGCCGAGGTTGCGTGCATCAATAAACAGGATTTCATTTTTGCGTAAATTGCCGTTGTTACGTCCACGGTTCATAAACCATAAAGCAGCGGGGATTTGCGTATTGAGGAAAAGCTTGGCGGGCAGGTTGACGATGCAATCTATGACGTTGCCCTGCTCGATCAGTGCTTTGCGGATCTCGCCTTCACCACTGGTTTTGCTGGTGAGTGCGCCTTTAGCCAGTACCACGCCGGCCCTGCCATTGGGCGACAGGTGATAAACAAAGTGTTGCAACCATGCAAAATTGGCATTGCCTGCGGGCGGCACACCGTATTGCCAGCGGCCATCGTTACGCAACAGTTCACCAGACCAGTCGCTGACGTTGAATGGCGGGTTGGCGATGATGTAATCGGCTTTCAGGTCTTTATGGGCGTCATTCAAAAACGAGCCTTCGTTATTCCATTTGACCTGGCTGGCTTCAATACCGCGAATCGCCAGGTTCATTTTGGCCAGCCGCCAGGTGGTCTGGTTGCTCTCCTGCCCGTAGATGGAAATGTCATCAACTCTGCCCTGGTGATCTTTTACAAACTTCTCAGATTGCACAAACATGCCGCCTGAGCCGCAGCAGGGGTCAAACACGCGCCCTTGGTAGGGTTCCAGCATTTCTACCAGCAACTCCACCACAGAGCGCGGCGTATAGAACTGCCCGCCTTGCTTGCCTTCAGCCAGCGCAAATTCACCGAGGAAATATTCAAATACATGGCCGAGCACATCGGCACTACGTGATTTTGCATCGCCCAAGGCGATGTTACTGACCAGATCAATGAGTTGCCCCAGGCTGGCCGGATCAAGGTTGTCGCGTGCGAATACTTTTGGCAGCACGCCTTTGAGCGGTGTGTTTTCACGCTCAATGGCATCCATGGCGTCATCCACCGTTTTGCCGATGGTGGGTTGTTTCGCGTGGCTTTGCAGAAACTTCCAGCGTGCGGAAGGCGGCACAAAAAAGACGTTTTCTGCTGAGTATTCGTCTTTGTCTTCCGGGTCTGCGCCTGCATATTCACCCTTGCCCTCGGATAGTTTTGCAAATTGCTGCTCGAAGGAGTCAGAAATGTATTTGAGGAAGATGAGCCCAAGGACGATGTGCTTATACTCAGCCGCATCAATGTTCTTACGCAGCTTGTCTGCCGCTTTCCACAGGGTTTTTTCCAGGGATTCTTGCTTGGTTTGTTTGTCTTTTGCCATGATTCTAAGAGGTGCTTTTACTTGATTTTTAACAGAGGGTATCAAATATTGATCAAGGTTGAGGATTTTATCTGTTCAATCTTATCCAGTGTGAGAGGCTGGTTGATATTCATGCCTGCAAACGAGCTTGGCTGCTTTGGTCTTTGCGGGTGAGATTGGGTGGGCGCTTGGTCTTCAGGCATGGTATCTTTGAGCTGTTTTCGATTTCATTATCATTATGCTGCAACAAACCAAAATCTTCCTCTGGCGTATCCTGGCTGTGATTGCCCTGATTCTCGGGGTAATAGGCGCTTTCCTGCCGATCATGCCCACGGTGCCTTTTGTCTTAATGGCAGCATGGGCGGGCGGACATGGCTGGCCCCAATTGGAGCATTACCTGCTCAATCACCCAAAATATGGTTGCTATATTCGCCAGTGGCGTGAGCATGGAGCTGTCTCGCGCAAGGCCAAGTGTTTTGCTATTTTCATGATGTCGTGCAGTGGGGTCATGCTCTGGTTTTCTCCTGCACCTTTATGGTCTAAATGGGCAGTAACGCTCACCATGGCTTCTGTCGCGCTTTGGCTTTGGTTGCGCCCCGAACCCAAGCAATGCTGAAATGCAGTGCCATGGCGGTTTTGTTTGCCATTCTTGCTGCATGCTAGAATGCCGGCCATGTCCAAATTTCATGTCCTGATTCCCGCTGCCGGCTCTGGTAGCCGCATGGGTTCCGAGTTGCCCAAGCAATATCTTCCCTTGTTGGGCAAGCCGTTGATTCACCACGCTATCGCCATGTTTGTACAAGTGCCACGCATTGCGTCTGTGCATGTGGTCATTAGTGCTGATGATGCATTGTGGGATGAGCGGGCGGTGGATTATGGCAACAAGTTCCAAGTGCACAGGAATGGCGGGGCAACGCGTGCCGCTACTGTCTTGAATGGGCTGAACGCGATGGCGGATGAAGTGGATAGTCAAGACTGGATACTGGTGCACGATGCCGCACGGCCAGGCCTTAGTGCATCCCTGTTGGCAAGCTTGCTGGACAGTCTGGAGCATGACGAGGTTGGCGGATTGCTGGCGATCCCGTTAGCGGATACATTGAAGCGTGCGGACCCACAGCAGCGGGTTTCCAATACCGAACCGCGCGATGGTTTGTGGCAGGCGCAAACGCCACAGATGTTCCGCTATGAAATACTGCAGCGTGCGCTGCAATTGGCAGGCGGGGCACCTACCGATGAAGCGCAGGCAGTTGAGGCGCTGGGTTTGAAGCCAAAACTGGTGCCCGGCGAATTGCGCAACCTGAAAATTACATATCCGCAGGATTTGAGGATTGCCGCGGCAATCCTGCTGGCGGATGCCAAGGAGAATCAAGCATCATGATCAGAGTAGGAAACGGGTTTGACGTTCATCAACTGGTGGAAGGGCGTCCCTGCATCATCGGCGGGGTGGATATCCCTTATGAAAAAGGCCTGAAGGGCCATTCAGATGCCGATGTGCTGCTGCATGCAGTCAGCGATGCCTTGCTGGGAGCTGCGGCCATGGGGGATATCGGCAAGCATTTCCCTGACACGGATGAGCGCTTCAAGGGGGCTGATTCAAGAGTGCTGCTGCGTCATGTGGTCAGCCTGCTCAAGACCAAGCATTATACTATCGTCAATATTGATGCGACCATCATGGCAGAGGCCCCCAAGATGGCCCCACATGTGGCGCAGATGTGCCGCAATATTGCAAGCGATTGCGGTATTCCTGAGGATTGTGTGAACGTGAAGGCCACCACCACTGAAAAGCTCGGTTTCACCGGACGCGGTGAGGGAATTGCAGCCCAGGCGGTGTGCCTGGTTCAGCGATACCAGATTTGATGGAATAGGTGGTTTGGTAGACAAAGCCCGGTACTGCCGGGCTTTTTTATTTGCCTGGCGAAATTTACTCGCCCCTGCGTTCATCAGAAAAGTAAGGAAAAAGTAATGGCAGCAACAGCAATGTAAAGATGGTGGCCGATACCAGGCCGCCGACAATCACCACGGCAAACGGGCGCTGGGTTTCAGAGCCTATGCTGTGTGAGAGTGCGGCAGGTAATAGCCCCAGGCCTGCCATCAGCGCGGTCATCATGATGGGGCGCAGCCGTGCGACAGCACCATCTACCACGGCTTTCCTCAACGCATAACCTTCACGCATCAGGTACTTGATTTGTTCCACCATGATGACGCCGTTTTGTACCGAGACCCCAGCCAGGGCGATAAAGCCCACTGCCGCGGATACTGAAAGGTGCAAACTGGCTAGCCCCAGGGCTGCCAAGCCGCCGATCAGGGTGAATGGGATCATCAACAGCACCAGCAGGGCGTTGCGTATGGACTTGAAGGCTATGAACAGCAGCACGAATATCAGCATCAGGGACAGTGGAACAATCACCTGCAAACGTTTCATTGCGCGTTGCTGGTTCTCGAACTGGCCACCCCAGGTAATGGAGTACCCTGGGGGCAGTTTGACCTGCTGCTTGACCTTGTCCATGGCTTCGGCCACAAAGCTGCCCTGGTCACGATTGATCAGGTTGGCCTTGATGGCGACAATGCGCGATACACCTTCACGGCTGACGCGGGATGCGCCTTGCTTGATGCTGATGTCGGCGACTTCGCCCAACGGAATGGTGCCGGCATTGTCAGGCAATGCCACAGGCAGTTCCGCGATGTCATCCACGCCATCGCGGTATTGCCGGTCCAGGCGCAAGGTCACGTCAAAGCGGCGCTCCCCATCATAAAAAGTGTTGGCGGCATTGCCCGCCATGGCTGTCTGTATGGTGGTGTTGACATCATTGACCGTCATGCCGTAGCGGGCAAGCTTTGATCTATCCAGCGTGATATTCAGCTCAGAGTTGCCGGAGATGCGGATGGCCGCAACATCTGTAGCTCCCTTGATGCTGTTCAGCACATCCACCACCTGGTCGGCCTTGTCTTCCAGAATCGAAAGGTCAGGGCCAAAAATCTTGACCGAGATTTCGCCCTTGACTCCTGAAAGGGCTTCTTCCACGCTGTCCTGGATTACCTGCGAGAAGTTGGTTGGGATGCCAGGGATGGTGTGTATCTTGCCCGAGATACTTTCGATGAGCGCTTCCTTGGTGGCAAAGCCCCATTCAGCCCGCGGCTTGAGGTCGGCCAGGATTTCGATGTTGTTCGGGCCTTTGGGATCAGTGCCATCGTCAGGGCGGCCGACATGGCTGACTACCAGGTTGACTTCCTTGTAACTCTCGAGGATGTGGCGCACATGACGTTCCACCTCCTTGGTTTTGGCAAGGCCAGTGGAGGGCGGCAGGCTGATGGTGAGCCATATGTTGCCTTCATCCAGCTTGGGCAGGAATTCAGAGCCTAGCCTGGGAGCCAGCAAGATGGATGCGAGCAATAGGCCAACAGAGCCTGCGACCAGCAGCCAGCGGATATTGACGGTGCGTAGCAGCAGGCTGCGGTAGCCTTCCTGTATCTTGTGCATCCAGCCGCTGTGCTGTTCCGCCATATCCTCGCGGCGCATGGTGTAGGAAAGCAATGCAGGCACCAGAGTGAGGGTGAGCAGGATGGCTCCCAGCAGGGCAAAGCTCAGGGTGAATGCCATGGGCGAGAAAATCTTGCCTTCCACACGCTGGAAGGTGAAGATCGGCAAAAAAGCCAGAATGATGATGGCCTTGGAAAAGAGGATGGGCCTGCCCATTTCAATGGCGGTTTGCTTGAGGGTATGCAAACGCCAGCCAAAAGTGGCTTGTTGCGGCAGCTTGTCTATCTGGGCTACCGCCAGCCGGACCATGAGCGCTTCCACCAATACCACTGCGCTGTCGATAATGATCCCGAAGTCTACTGCGCCCAGCGAGATCAGGTTGGCAGAAACGCCACGGATATCCATGACGATAAAGGCAAACAGCAGTGAGAGCGGGATCACCGATGCCACGATCAGGGCAGCCCGCCAGTTGCGCAGGAAGATGATCAGGATGGTGACAACCAGCAAGGCACCTACGATCAGGTTCTCGGTGACCGTATGCACGGTATGCTCGATCAGGGTCGTCCGGTCATAGAATGGTGCGACCTTTACGCCAGGCGGAAGCTTGGCGTTGATTTCGGCGACCTTTTTTCGTATCGCCTCAATCACCTTGGCCGGGTTCTGGCCCTTGTTCATGATGACAATGCCTTCCACCACATCGTCTTTATCATTGAATGCGACAATGCCGGAGCGGGTCCGGTCACCGATTTCCACAGCCCCTATGTCGCTGACGAGGATGGGCTTGCCGCTACGTGAATCAATCACCGTGCTGGCGATGTCATCCAGGCTCTTGTAGAGGCCGATACCGCGTACTACCAGGTCTTCATCGCCGCGATGCATGAGACCGCCACCTATATTACTGCTGTTGCCGCTGAGTGCGCGGTTGACCTGGTCTATGGTGATATCGAATTTTTTCAATAGATACGGATCAAGCTTGACCTGGTACTCCTTGATGCTGCCGCCAAAACTGGTGATGTCGGCCACGCCGGGTACGGTGCGCAGCATGGGACGGATCTGCCAGTCCTGAATGGCACGGATTTCGCGTTGCGGCATATCGTTGGGAGCTTCCACCAGATAGCGGAAGATTTCGCCTACTGCGGTGGAGAGCGGTGCCAGTGTCGGTTGATAATCCGGCGGCAGGTCTGCATTCTGCAGGCGTTCCAGCACTTGTTGACGGGCAAAGTAATCATCGGTTTTTTCCGAGAAGGTGAGAGTAATGACTGAAAGTCCCGTGATTGAGACCGAACGCATCTGGGTCAGGTGGGGCACACCACTCATTTCGTGTTCGATCGGCAGAGTGACAACACGCTCAACTTCTTCAGGCGCGAGACCAGGCACTTGCGTCACGATGCCGACATGTACATCCTCTACGTCGGGAAATGCCTCAATCGGCATGTTATCCACTGCAAAATAACCGGCAATGACCAGGGCCAGGGTGCCTAACAAGACAAACACCCGCTGTTGCAACGAGAATGTGATCAGCTTATTCAACATGATGGGTGGCCCTATTTACCTGCGGCAAGTTCAGAGTTGAGCAGGATTGCCCCTGATATCACCAGTTTTTCATTGTTGCTCAGGCCTTGTTTTACGGTGGCAAAATCCTTGCCCTGAACGTCCAGGGTTACCCGCCGCTTCTTGATATGTCCCGGGCTGGTCTCAACAAAGACATAGCTATAGAGGCCTTCCGTAATCAGGGCACTGTTGGGGATGCGGATCACCTGGCGATTATCCGGGCTTAATGGAGTGATGCGGGCATACATTTCAGGCTTGAGGCGCCCCTCCTTGCTGTCTACCGAACAGCGAACGGGAACGCGGCGGGTGGCAGGGTCTATCATGGCACCGATGGAGAGGATCTTGCCGTTGAATACTTCACCTGGATATGCATCCACCTCAATCGAAACACTTTGACCCGGATTGACCTTCCCCAGGTCGCGCTCAGGCAGGTCTATGCTGGCCCAGAGGTGCAATGGGTCGGTGATGATGAACAGCGGGGCGGGGGCTTCTGGCCTGACCTCGCTACCGGGGCTCACCTGTCGGTCAACGATGATTCCAGCCAGTGGGGCACGCACACTATAGCTTTGATTGTTATTGCGGCTTGCACCAAGATTGTTGAGGCGGGCACTGGCGCGCTCGGATTCGGCAGCAGCTTCATCCAGGTCTGTCTTGCTGGCTTCAAGTTCTTTATGCGGTATCACGCCGCCATCAAGCAGCATGCGGCTACGGTCATAGGCTTGTTTCTTCAATTGCAGTTCGGCCTGAGCCTTGCGGGCATCGGCAATTGCGCTGCCCAGGTCGGGAGAGTCCATGGTCATCAATACCTGGCCGGATTTCACGCTATTGCCGACTTCAGCATTGATCTTGAGCGCACGCCCTACAACTGGAGAACTGATGCGCGCAGTAAAGTTTTCGTTGAATACAATCTTGCCATTGAGGGGAGATGAGGCGGGGGCTGGAATCTGGGTCACTGCCTCGATTTTCAGGTTGGCGAGCTGTGGGGAGTCTGCTGCCAGTACTACCTCATCGGCAGCTTTTGGCTTGACGGCTTCCGCTGCCAATAGCGGGGTCATGCTATAAAGGCTTGATAACAGCAGGATCAGTAATTTCTTGTTCATTATGGGCTTTCTTAACCTTCAGGTTTAAGCGTATTAATTGTCACCAGGGTTGATGGCAGCGCGCCAGTTGGCGAGGGATTTGGCAAAATCTGCATGGGCGGTGGCAGCGTCGATTTGCAATGCACGCAATACGCGGCGCGCGTCGAGCAAGTCGGTGACTCCCATCGCTCCGTGCTGGTAGGCAAACTCGGCGGCCTGTGCCGTTTTTTCTGCTTCCTGCAGCATGTTCTGGTCGTAGCGATTGACCTTCTCAATCGACGCATCCAGATCAGCTCGGGCGCGGTTGACCTCACTTAATGCATTGGCCCGGATGCGCTCCTCTGCTTCCATTGCAGTGGTGTAGTCCACCTCAGCATGTGCGATCTCGCCCTGGTATTGATAACCGGTAAACAAGGGAATGCTGAAGCCTACACCTATGGTGTTGCGGCCATTGTTATTGCCACCACCGCCTCCATTTCCACTCGGGTAATGCTCATACTGCATGCCGATGGTGATGTCTCGCGTGGTTTGTGCTTGTGCAAGTTTGCGATTCTCATTGGCTAATTGGATACGCGCGATGGCCGCTTGGATGTCAGGCCGTTGTTCCACATTTGCAGACAGGTTTTCAGCAGCCATGGCTGTATCAGGCCAGGTATCGCTGACCATGATGTTTTTGGCTTCCTGTTCCTTGCCTATCATATAGGCAAGGTCAGCTTGAGCTTTTTCCTTTTCAGCTTTTGCCTGGCGCAGATCGTTCTGTGCACGCAATACGTCAATCCGGATGCGTGAGGTATCTGTTGTAGAAATGTCGCCAGCTTTAAGGCGCAATTCAGCGGCTTGTAGCATTTTGTCGTACAGCGCTTGGTTTTCCTGCAGGATGTGTTCTGTTTCCTGGGCAAGCAACAAATCGTAGTAGGCGTTGTAGAGCAACTGTTTTTGCTGGCGCAGGCTGTCACGCAAGTCTAGCTCGCTCGCCTGCACGGCATCATCAGCCATTGCCATACGCAACGCACGTTTGTTGCCGCGCTCCACAGGTTGCTCAATGCGCGCAATGGTATCCAGGGTGCGGTTGCTTAGGCCGCCATTGCCATTGCTTCCTTGTAGATTGAAGTTGTTGGAGTTCAACGAAAATGTCGGGTTGGGGTTTTGTGCGGCAGTCAGGGTGTCTGCCTTTGTCCCCTCCAGGTAGCGTTTGGAGAGCAGGAGTTCGCGGTTGTTTGCCGTAAAAAGTTTACTGACCTTGTCCAGTGTCAGCTGGCCCAGGTTATCGGCTTCTGCCGCATGGAGGATGGATGGGCTATGCAATAACAGCACCATCACGGTTGTACACGTCAATAGACGCCACTGCATGTTGATCTCACTTTATTCCATGCACACCAGAGTGCGATGAATAGTAAACGCGAGACTATTTCTTTAGTTTACAGCCGGTGAGACTATATTTTCATGCCTTGAGCAGGACAATCACTGCACCGCTGCCACCGTCCTGCTGGCGTGCCTGGGCATAGGCGATGACTTCGTCTTTTTGCATTAGCCAATTGCGCAATTTGTGCTTGAGTACCGGCTCACGGTTATGCGAGCTCAAGCCTTTGCCATGAATGATACGGACACAGCGGATGCCTCGTTTTTTACAGTGGTGCAAAAATTCTGCGACATAAAGCCGGGCCTCATCGCTGACCATGCCATGCAGATCTATGGCGGCTTGCACCACCCAATGGCCACGCCTGAGCTTGCTCAGGATGTCGGGGGAGTGGCCATCACGCAAGTAAAGCAGCTCTTCTCCACTTTCCAGTTCATGGGCGGGAATGTAATGATCACTGAGGGAATCTGCCAGCGCCTGGCGTTCATCACGGATGAATTGCCTGGGAATTGGCTTGGGGGTCGGGGGAGGGTGATGCAGGCGCGATGGTTTCAGCGGACGTGCGCCCTTGACTGCTTCAAGGAACAGTTCGATTTCATCGTCCTTGTCGTCTGCATCCATCATGATTCCAGCCTGTACTACTGAACAGCATGCAGCAGGCACTAGCCCGCCGCATGTTGTGATTACTTAATTATATGACAACCAATCCATCCAGATAACGCTCAGCGTCCAGCGCAGCCATGCACCCGGTGCCCGCACTGGTGACAGCCTGACGATAGATATGGTCCTGCACATCACCGGCTGCGAAAACGCCGGGCACGCTGGTGGCCGTGAAATTACCCTGCCTGCCTGCCTGGGTCACGATATAACCGCCTTCCATTTCCAGCTGGCCTTCAAAGATATCGGTATTGGGCTTGTGGCCGATAGCAATGAATACTCCCTTGAGCGGGATATCCTTGGTTGTGCCGGTATCCACATTCCTGATGCGCATGCCGGTGACACCGGAATCATCACCCAGCACTTCGTCCAAAGTGTGGAAAGTTTCCAGCACAATGCGGCCTTCCTTGACGCGCTCCATGAGCTTGTCGACAAGAATGGCCTCTGCCTTGAACTTGTCACGTCTGTGAACCAATGTGACCTTGCTGGCGATATTGGCCAGGTAAAGGGCTTCTTCAACAGCGGTATTGCCGCCGCCAATGACGGATACTTCCTGGTTGCGGTAGAAAAAGCCGTCGCAGGTAGCGCACGCAGACACGCCCTTGCCGGCAAAAGCTTCTTCTGAAGGCAGGCCCAGATATTTTGCTGAAGCGCCGGTAGCGATAATCAATGCATCACAGGTGTATTCACCGGCATCGCCAATCAGGCGAATAGGCTTTTCATTGAGCTTTGCGGTATGGATATGGTCAAAGATCATCTCCGTATTGAAGCGCTCGGCATGCTTTTGGAAACGCGCCATCAACTCTGGACCCTGAACCCCATCGGCATCTGCAGGCCAATTGTCAACCTCTGTAGTAGTCATGAGCTGGCCGCCTTGTGCAATGCCAGTGATCAGCACAGGTTTGAGGTTGGCGCGCGCCGCGTAAACAGCGGCAGAATAACCTGCCGGGCCGGAACCCAGAATCAGCAGGTGTGCATGTTTTGTTGCCATACGGGGAATACTCCTAGAATGCAGTGTTGTTTAAGTGGGACGAATGTTATGGTTTTTCAAGCAGGCTACGCAACATCCATGCAGTTTTTTCATGAATCTGCAGGCGCTGGGTCAATAAGTCAGCTGTCGCTTCATCGGAAGCTTTTTCTGCAGCCGGAAATACTGAACGTGCAGTGCGTACTACAGCCTCGTGGCCTGCGACCAGCTCCTTGATCATGTCCTGGGCATGGGGCACACCATTACTTTCAGTGATGGATGTGAGTTTGCTGAATTCACTATAGGTGCCGGGCGCATGAAAATCCAGGGAGCGAATACGTTCTGCGATCTGGTCGACCGCAGTCCACAGTTCATTGTATTGCTCTTCGAACATCAGGTGCAGGGTGCGGAATTGTGGCCCTGTTACATTCCAGTGGAAATAATGGGTTTTCAAATACAAGGTGTAAGTATCTGCCAGGAAACGGGATAGACCTTCTGCAATTTTTTTGCGATCTTTTTCACTAATGCCAATATCAACCATTTTGTTCTCCATTATTTAAATAGATGGGGCGCAGTTGCAGCCATGAATTGCGTTATACCAGACAATTGTAGCTAATCTTAGTTTCTGTTACCTGATAGTTTTCATAGTGTAGAGGGGCATCTCTGTTTAGCGCAAATTGATTGTTGTTATTTAGGTGATAGTTAAATTTAATCAATCGGTATGTCTATATGTAACTTCAAGAAAAATATGGACTTTTTCTTATAATTTCCTCTCTCGGATGCTCATGTGGGAGTGGCGGTAAGTGCCTAGATATTATCGGTGAATTATTTGCGCATCATGATGTCAGAGAAAACAACCGGAACAAAATTCCGGTGATGGTTTGTTATCAATGTCCCAAAAGGAAAGTAGGAAGTCTCATGCAAGTTGAAGTTCGTGTCTTGTCCGGTACCGCTGCTGCTGTGCAGCGCACCGATCGTCACCTCCCTAGGTTTACCCATTCGCAATATATTCCTGCCGAGAACGTCGCTGAAAAAGAGGCGGCATTCGATCGTGTCAGCCGCGCCGGCAACGCCCGTGCGCTGGTGAGGAATATTGCTGCATTTTGCGATTGCGTCTAATCGCCTAGTATTGTGTGGCCGCCGGAAGCCTGCTTCCGGCCATGATTTGCCTGATAGGCCGCAAGCCACTGCCCAAGCGGGTTGATGCTGTTATAATCAGACCAGCTTATATTCTCGTGTCGGGTAATAGATCATCTTGTTTTTCCAGAAAAAAAGCGCGCCACTCAACAGCCGTCGCGAGGCTGCCCCGGTTGAAACTCCAGGCATAGTCAAGGAGGCCTGGTGGTTGGGCCTGGTCGTGGTCGGGATTTACCTGACGCTCATCCTGCTGACTTACCGGCAGGACGATCCCTCTTGGTCGCACAGTGCAAGCGACAGCGACATTACACAAAATGCAGGCGGCACCATAGGCGCCTGGCTTTCTGACATTCTGCTCTACCTGTTTGGTTTTTCAGCCTGGTGGTGGGTAGTCTTGGCATTTTATGCAATGTGGCTGGTCTACCTGCGCCTTGAAGCAGTCAACTCCGAGCATAAGCCCTTGATTATCGTTAACCTGAGTGGTTTCCTGATGCTGCTGCTGTCTTCCGCTGCGCTTGAGGCTGGCCATGTCCATCAAATGTCGGTAGAGCTGCCCTTGGCCGCCGGGGGTATGCTGGGATCGGTGATTGACAGCGGTTTGCAGGCCCTGCTGGGCTTCGCCGGATCGACCTTGGTATTGTTGATGACTTTGGCGGTGGGTTTCAGCCTTTTTACCGGCTGGTCCTGGATCGGTATGACCGAGAAGCTCGGCTCCGCGCTGGAATTCAGCTATCACTATATAGTCAACAAGTGGCAGGATTACCAGGATCGCAAGGTCGGCAAGGTGGCCGAGCAGCGGCGTAATGAGTTTGTGGACAGCGAACGCAAGCGCACCGAGGATCGCCAGCCGGTGCAGATCGAGGTGCCGGCGACGTTTGAAATCGTAAAAAGCGAGCGGGTGCAGAAAGAAAAGCAAACCCCCCTGTTCGAGACGCTGCCGGACTCCCCCTTGCCTCCGCTCCATTTGCTTGACGAGCCCAGCGGCGTGGTGGAGGTGCAGTCTGCTGAAACCCTGGAATTCACTTCCCGACTGATTGAGCGCAAGCTCATGGATTTCGGTATTGAGGTCAAGGTAGTGACAGCATTGCCAGGCCCGGTGATTACCCGTTATGAAATTGACCCTGCTGCTGGCGTGAAAGGCAGCCAGATAGCCAATTTGTCGAGAGACTTGGCGCGCGCCCTGTCGGTGGTTAGCGTTCGCGTGGTTGAGACCATTCCGGGCAAAACCTATATGGGCCTGGAAATTCCCAATCCCAAGCGCCAGATTGTCTACCTTTCAGAAATTCTCGGTTCCCAGGTTTATGCCGACGTGACTTCTCCGCTGGCCATCGCTATGGGCAAGGATATTTCCGGCAAGCCGGTGGTAGCCGATCTGGCCAAGATGCCCCACGTACTGGTAGCGGGGACTACCGGCTCGGGCAAGTCGGTGGCGATCAATGCCATGATCCTGAGCCTAGTCTACAAGGCGGAGCCGAGCAAGGTGCGCCTGATCCTCATTGACCCGAAAATGCTGGAGCTTTCGGTTTACGATGCCATTCCCCATTTGCTGACACCTGTCATTACCGATATGCGCAACGCTGGTAACGCCCTCAACTGGAGCGTGGCCGAAATGGAGCGCCGCTACAAGCTAATGTCGGCGCTGGGAGTGCGCAACCTGGCAGGCTACAACCAGAAAATCCGCGATGCGGAAAAGGAAGGCACATCCATCCCGCATCCTTTCAGCCTGACGCCGGATGAGCCGGAGCCGCTGGAGGAGTTGCCATTGATCGTCGTGGTGATTGACGAACTGGCTGACCTGATGATGGTGGTGGGCAAGAAGGTGGAAGAACCCATTGCCCGTTTGGCACAAAAAGCCCGTGCCTGCGGCATACACTTGGTGGTGGCGACGCAGCGCCCATCGGTGGATGTCATTACCGGATTAATCAAGGCCAATATCCCTACCCGGGTGGCTTTCCAGGTTTCCAGCAAGATAGACTCGCGTACCATTCTTGACCAGATGGGTGCAGAAGCGTTGCTGGGCCAAGGGGATATGCTATACCAGCCTCCAGGCACCAGCGATCCGCAGCGTGTGCATGGCGCGTTTGTTTCCGACCAGGAAGTACACCGCGTTGTGGAGCATCTGAAAGCCCAGGGCGAACCCAATTACATAGAAGGCATTCTGACCGGCGGGACCGATGAGAATGCCGAGGGTGGTGAGCTGGGAGAGGGCGGCGGAGAGGCTGACCCGCTCTATGACGAGGCGGTTGCGATTGTGTTGAAATCGCGCCGGGCGTCCATTTCCTCGGTGCAGCGCCAGTTGCGCATAGGTTACAACCGGGCAGCCAGGTTGATTGAAGAGATGGAACGCGCCGGGCTGGTGTCTGCCATGCAGAGTAATGGCAACCGTGAAGTGCTGGCCCCCAATAATGATTAATAGTTAAGTTCCATTCAAAGGATGTTATGAAGCTTCTGGCAGTATTGTTGATGGCAGTGCCTATGTTGGCTGAGGCTGCTGGTGTTGAGTCATTGAAGGACTTCTTCAAGTCCACGGCATCCATGCGTGCACGTTTTCACCAGGTGGTGACCGATGCCCAGGGCGGCCTGGTGCAGGAAGTCGACGGGAGCGTGCAATTGCAGCGTCCCGGCAAATTCCGTTGGGATTATGACAAGCCCTATGTGCAGCAGATTGTGGGCGATGGTGAAAAGGTCTGGCTGTACGACCCTGAATTGAACCAGGTGACTGTGCGTGCGCTGGGCAAGGCTATAGGCTCAAGCCCGGCTTCATTGCTGGCTGGCGCTCAGGATGTGGAGCGCAATTTCACTGTAACGTCAGTCATTGGGCGCAAGGATGGGCTGGAATGGGCCCAGGCCGTCCCCAAGGCGGACGATAGCGGCTTTGAGAAAGTCCTGCTTGGCTTCAAGGGCGATGTGTTGCAGAAAATGGAGTTACATGACAGCTTCGGCCATATGACCTCCATCCAGTTTACCAAAATGGAGCGGAATCCTTCCATTAGTGGAAATGCATTCAAGTTTGTTGCACCAGCCGGTGCAGATGTTGTGGGCGAGTAAGGCATGCCGCCTGGCAGCACCTGCCTGAAACATGCTTACTGATAGAGATACCGATTGACCGGATTATTTGAACCGATAGCCCCTCAAGCGCCTTTGGCCGAGAGATTGCGTCCCAAGGCCTTGCAGGAGGTGGTGGGGCAATCGCACTTGCTGGGCGAAGGAAAGCCGCTGCGCCTGGCTTTTACATCGGGCAAGTTGCCATCAATGATACTGTGGGGCCCGCCCGGGGTAGGGAAAACCACGCTGGCCCGGTTGATTGCCAATACGGCTGACGCCGAATTCATTCCGCTTTCTGCTGTACTGGCTGGCATCAAGGATATACGGGAAGCGGTAGACCGCGCCGAGCATACCTTGCAGCAATCCGGCCGCCGCACCATCTTGTTTGTGGATGAGGTGCACCGATTCAACAAGGGTCAGCAGGATGCTTTCCTGCCCTTTGTTGAGAGCGGCTTGATCACCTTTATCGGCGCCACGACGGAAAATCCTTCGTTTGAAGTGAACAGCGCGCTGTTAAGCCGTGCACAGGTATTTGTGCTGAACGCCCTGTCTGAGGATGAACTGAAACAGTTGCTGGACAGGGCTCAGCAGGAAATGGCGCCTGAAATCAGCCTTGCGCCTGAAGTGGTGGAGCAGGTGCTGGGCTATGCCGATGGTGATGCAAGACGCCTGCTCAACTTTGCCGAAGGCCTCTTCAATGCCGCAATTGCGGCGGGTATAGGTGCAATTGATGAAGCATTCCTGCAATCCACCATGGCCAGCAAGTTGCGCCGTTTTGACAAGGGTGGCGAAGCGTTCTACGACCAGATTTCCGCCTTGCACAAGTCCGTGCGCGGCTCCAATCCGGATGCTGCCTTGTACTGGTTCTTGCGCATGATAGATGGCGGGGCGGACCCTCTTTATCTCGGGCGCCGCATTGTGCGCATGGCTGTCGAGGATATCGGCATTGCGGACCCAAGGGCGCAGACCATGGCGCTGGAGGCCTGCCAGATTTATGAGCGCCTGGGTTCACCCGAGGGTGAGCTGGCATTGTCCAATGCCGTGATCTACCTTGCGGTGGCGGCCAAAAGCAATGCGGCCTATATGGCCTATAACCAAGCCAAGGCTTTTGTTGCCAGTGACAAGTCCAGGCCTGTGCCGCTGCATTTGCGCAATGCACCTACCAAGCTCATGAAGGCGCTGGATTATGGCAAGGAATATAGGTATGCACATAATGAGCCGGGCGCGTATGCCGCTGGCGAGAATTACTTTCCCGATGACTTGGCACCCATGAGTTTTTATGTGCCTACCTCACGCGGGCTCGAAGGTAAAATCAGTGAAAAAATGGCGCACTTGCGCGAGCTTGACGAGCAGGCCCGGGCAAAAGGCCGCAAGAAATAATCAATATCAGGAAAACCTAAAACCTATGCTAGATATCCAGCAACTTCGTAATGATCTCGATACGGTGGTGGCACGCCTTGCCAGCCGTGGATATGCCTTTGACACTGCCGCTTTTGCCGCGCTGGAAAATGAACGCAAGACCGTGCAGACCCGTACCCAGGATTTGCAGGCCAGGCGTAATGCCACTTCCAAGCAGATTGGCATTGCCAAGTCAAAAGGTGAGGATGTGACTCCCATCCTGGCCGAAGTGGCTGGTTTGGGCGATCAACTCAAGGCTGATGAAGAGCGTCTTGCAATTATCCAGTCCGAGCTACAGAACCTCTTGCTGAGTGTGCCCAACCTGCCTCATGAAAGCGTACCACCGGGAAAGTCAGAGGAAGATAACGTTGAGGCGCGCCGTGTCGGTACACCGCGCAGCTTTGATTTCGAGATCAAGGACCATACTGACATCGGGACGCCATTAGGGCTGGATTTTGATACGGGTGCCAAGCTTGCAGGCGCACGTTTCACCCTGATGCGCGGCCAGATTGCCCGCCTGCATCGCGCACTTGCGCAATTCATGCTGGACACACAAACCGAAAAGCATGGCTATACGGAGTGCTATACGCCTTATATGGTCAATGCCGAGAGCCTGCGAGGCACCGGCCAGTTGCCGAAGTTTGAAGCGGATTTGTTTGCAACACAAAAGGGCGGCCAGGAAGGTGAGGGAGAAGCTCTATACCTGATCCCGACTTCAGAAGTGACGCTGACTAATACTGTACGCGATGAGATCGTGGCACTGGACACTTTGCCAATAAAGCTGACTGCCCATACCCCTTGCTTCCGCTCAGAGGCCGGTTCCTATGGCCGCGATACACGCGGCATGATACGCCAGCATCAGTTTGACAAGGTGGAGATGGTGCAGATCACCCATCCCGAAAAAAGCTATGAAGCCCTGGAAGAGATGGTAGGCCATGCTGAGTATATCTTGCAGTCACTGGGCCTGCCTTATCGCGTGGTGTCATTGTGCACGGGTGATATGGGATTTGGTGCCAGCAAGACTTATGACCTTGAAGTATGGTTGCCTGCGCAGAATACTTACCGCGAAATTTCCTCAGTATCCAATTGCGAGGCATTCCAGGCCCGGCGGCTGCAAGCGCGTTTCCGTAATGAGAGCGGCAAGACCGAACTGCTGCATACACTCAATGGCTCTGGCCTGGCAGTAGGGCGCACCTTGGTAGCTGTGCTTGAAAACAACCAGCAGTCGGATGGTAGCGTCACCGTGCCAGAGATATTGCGGCCTTACATGGGCGGTGTGGAAGCAATACATCCAATTTAAGTGATGTTGCCAAGCAAGGCCCCGTTTATGCATACCGCATAAACGGGGCCTTGCTTTAATGATCTTCCTTTTCTTGATTCAGTGTTTCTATCAATGCAATCTGCATGCGGTAATGCAGCATGACAAACCAGCGCCAGAGCAGGGCCACCAGCCCGGCGACAATCACCAGCACCAGCAGCAGCACATCCACTGGGGGCAGGATGCTGTGTCCTAGCGTCAGGATCAGCAGGGTCATGCCAATGACAGAGGCAGTATTCACAGCCTTGGCAATAAAATGCTGTACACGCTGGCTGTCATTGCCGCTCATCCCTTGGGTACTGTGATCTGCCAATAACAAGCCTAGCGATTGCAATTTCCTGAATGCTGCAATCAGGAAAGGGGCCGCCAGCAACAGGGTTACTCCCCAGGCCAGGGCTTGATGCCACATGAGGTCATGCAAGGGAGAGGGCAGTTTGACCAAATGGGAATTTACCAGCCACACCGCACCCAGGAACAGTGCGCTTACCATGCATAAGTTGACGAATACCTGTAATAACAGTTTTCGATAAATATTAGCGAGGATTGCGCTATCACTGTCCGGGGCATGGCTGGTGGATAGCCAGTCGCTGTATAGCCGGAAAAACTGGGAGATTTTCTGTGGCATTTTGCGCGCCAGCGACATGGAGAGCGGATCAGCGGCCTTGATCAGGTATGGGGTCGTCAAGGTGGTAATGACTGAAGCAGCAACGGCAATCGGGTAAAGGAATGAACTGGTGACACCCAGTGTCAGCCCTAGTGAGGCGATAATGAAGGAAAACTCCCCAATTTGCGATAAACCCATGCCAACGCGTAATGAGGTGCGGCCATCATTGCCAGCCGCCATGGCGCCCAGGGAGCAGGCAAAGATTTTACCCAGGATGATGACCAGGATCACCACCATAATCGGCTTGGCATATTCGATAATGATGTTGGGGTCCAGCATCAAGCCGATGGCAACAAAGAAAATCGCGCTGAACATATCCCGGATGGGGGCAATGAGACGTTCGATGGCCCTGATGCGGCGTGATTCAGCCATGATGGCGCCGATCATGAAGGCTCCCAAGGCCACGCTGTAATCCAGCTGCATTACCAGAAGGCAGAAGCCAAAGCATAGACCGAGTATGGTAATCAGGAGCATTTCGTCACGTTTGAAACTGGCAACATATTCCAGCAGCTTGGGGACCAGGATGATGCCGAGTACCAGTGCAACCACCATGAACAGGGTCAGCTTGGAAATGGTGGCGGCTGCATCAAGTGTGGAAACATGGCCGGTAGCGGCAATACCGGAGAGCAGGGCGATAATCCCTATCCCCAGGATATCTTCCACGATCAGCACACCAAAAATAAGCTGGGCAAAGCGCTCATGCTTCATATTGAGCTCATCCAGCGCCTTGACGATGATCGTCGTTGATGAAATGGCGAGCATGGCACCGAGGAATATGGAATCCATGGTTTTCCAGCCAAAGTAACTGCCAATCTCATAGCCCAGCCAGCACATGACCACAATCTCGACCAGAGCCGCCACTAGGGCTGTTGCACCCACTGCCCGCAGTTTGCGCAGACTGAACTCCAGCCCGAGCGAAAACATGAGGAAGACAATCCCCAGTTCTGCCAGGATTTCTATAGTGTGGTTATCGTGAATCAGTGGTATTGGTGGCGTGTACGGACCGATGATCAGCCCAGCCAGAATGTAGCCCAGCACCACCGGTTGTTTCATGCGGTGGAATATAATAGTGACCATACCTGCCACCAGCATGATGACAGCCAGGTCCTGTATAAAGGCTGCGGCGTGCATAGAAATCGAATTTACTTTCTTCTTATAAGGCTTTGAGCCTCTATTTTATAACGATACCGGCATATTGATTGCGCGGTAAAGGACTCATTCCTGGCTTATATTGTTGCCATAGCCGCTGAGGCCTGCCACCTCAAAACTGGGGAAGATAGGCATATGCCGTGGCTCACGCTTGACCAGTATCTTGTGATAGGTCCGAACAGATTCGACAAATATCACCGGTGCGCCACCGCGGGCATATCCATATTTCAGCGTAGAGTAATGCTCTTCCTTGTTCAGCAGGGGCAGGGATTTTTTTACATCCACCCAGCGATCCGGGTTCAGCTTCAGCCGTTGTGTCAGTATGCGGGCATCCTGCAGATGTGCGTAGCCAATATTATAGGCAGCCAATGCCATCCATGTACGGTCAGGTTCATGCACTGATTCCGGGATCAAGTCCTTCAACATAAGCACATAACGTGCCCCGGCAATAATGCTTTGTCGGGCATCGAGGCGGTCGGTGACGCCGAGACGGTCGGCAGTGTCCTCTGTGAGCATCATCATGCCGCGCACATTGGTGGGAGAGGTATTGAACCTGTCCCAGTGAGACTCCTGATAGGCAATTGCGGCAATTAACCGCCAGTCCAGCCCCGTCAACTCCTGTGCTTCATGGAATAAATGTTTGTACTGTGGCAGCAGGGATTCGGAACGTTGCATGAAACTCGTGACATCCACAGGTTTCAAGCGGTCGGCATGGCCGTAATAGCGGTCTATCAGATTGCGTAACGTTCCATCATTACTGATACGCTCAAAATACGCATTGGCCTTGTCATAAAGCCATTTGTCGCTGGTTTTTGCAAAAGCCCATGCCACCTGTTCCGGTTTGCCAAGGGGCATGCTTGCACCAAGATTGGGATAGTAGTTCTGCACCAGTGCAATCAGATGGCCGTCTGCAACCGTATAATCCAGCTCCCCCTCAGCTACCCGCGCCAAAAGCTCATCGGAATTTGCTTTTGGGGTTTCAGACCAGTGTAGCTTGGGTTCTTTTTCCTTGAGCTGTAACAAGCGTTCAGCGTAGCTGGTTCCCGCGGGGATAAGGATCTGCTTGCCAATCAGCTCCTTGACTGAAGCAGGCGCTTTGGTCTGCTCGGTATTGAAAACCAATTGTTGCTGAACGGTCTGGTAAGGCTTGGTGAACTGCACCATGTGCTCACGCATGCGCGTGATACTGAGGTCGGCTGCAGCAAAGTGGGCTTTTTGCTTTACAAGGGCAGGGATGACTTGTGAAATATTGCTAACGACCAGAAACTTGACACTGTATTCCGGCCCCAGTTCCTTGACAAAATTCCTCACAAGATCGTACTCAAGGCCGGCATATTGGTTGCTACCGCTATAGTAGTAAGTACTCGGCCCATTGTGCGTTACCACAATGATTTCCTTGCTTTGCCTAGGGTCTGGGAGAGGCTTTGGCGCCTCCTTACAGCCCATGAGCAACAGCACTAATAATGTAATGACCAGTGAGCGCATCCGATCAAGTTTCCTAAAGATTGCTCTCTTTGTCCAGTCTGAGTTCATTATAGTTCTTGATACAAGGGACTCTGCAGACTGAAAATTTACTTGATATCGCTGCTAAGATATAATCCGCGCTCGCGGAGAGGTGGCAGAGCTGGTTGAATGTACCTGACTCGAAATCAGGCATACGTGAAAGCGTATCGAGGGTTCGAATCCCTCCCTCTCCGCCATCAATGTCCTAAAGTCCGATACACTGAGGTTTCGAGCATTTTTGTATCGAGATTTGGTAGCATTTTGGTAGTAAAACAATATGCTCAAAATTCCTGAATTTCTATTATCTGCAATCCGCATTACAGAAAGCAGTTCACACGCTCCTTTCTGATATATCAGAGTGGGTCTTTAACTGCTTCAACAGCAATTCCCCTGGACTTGTGCCACAACACCAGCATGCCACTTGCGCAAATAATTGCGATGCCTGTCAATCCGTAAATATCAGGAACATGCCCAAAGACCAAATAGCCAATCAGCCCTGCAAATATCAATTGACCATAAGTAAATGGTGCCAGGGTTGAAGGATTGGCGTGGTGGTATGCCTCTGTCATCAGCAGGTGGCTGACCAGGGCAGAAATGCCCAGGCCCAGTAACAGTAAAGTGTGATAGGCGCTGGGGGTTTGCCAGAAGAAGGGGGCGATACAGCCGAGCACAGCACTGCCAACCAGGCCACTGATCAGGTTTGTTGTTGCGGTGCTGTCAATTGCGTTGAGTTTATGAGTAATTAATTGATACAGGCTGAAGGTAAATGCAGCGCCTATTGCCAGGATGCTGATTGGAGTGAAGAGTGCTCCGCCTGGCCTTAACATTACCAGTACTCCTGTAAATCCAAGCAAGACAGCGATCCATTGTAGCAGCGTGACGCGTTCGCCTAGTAAAGGTCCGGATAGTGCGGTCACGATCAGCGGGGTGAGGTAGATAATTGCTGTGCCTTCAGCCAGCGGGATGTAGCGTAGTGCGGAGATAAACAGCATATTGGTCCCTACCATGCACAATCCACGAAGCAATTGCAGGCCTGGGCGGCGTGTCTTGAAGATGGACAAGCCCTTACGTGGCAATAGCACTGCCAGCATGAGGCCGCTATGGATGACATAGCGTATCCAGATTACCATCACGACTGCATAAAATCCCGCCAGGTATTTGGAAAGTGCGTCACTTCCTGCGAACAGGAAAATGGCACCGAACATGCATAGAATGCCCTGGAACAATTGCGTTTTGGAGTATTGGATCATGTCAAAGTAGAGGCAGTACTTATACAAAAAATGAGGGTTGGGTTGGATGCATTGTGCCGTCAAAGCCGAAGCGTGAGTGTAGCACCCAAATAATGATGCCTAGTGTCGAATCCCAAGTCTACTATGCAGGGACGTATAATACTGGACTTTGAATTAAAGCCTGGATCAGGCAGTCATGGGTTTTTGAATAATGCATTGCGGTATAGATTACGGTACTTCCAATTCTTCCATAGGTATCACCAGGGACGGGCGGGTAGTGCAAGCCATGCTTGAGGATGGCAGCCATTATCTTCCATCGGCGATTTACCGTGCGATTCCAGAGCATGAATTGCAGGATCATGAATCGCTGACCATACGTCAACAACTGGGCAATGCGCAGGGGCTGCTATATGGTACAGAGGCTATAGAGGCCTATATACGCAATCCAGGAGATGGACTTTTCATGAAGTCGCCCAAGGTGTTTCTGGGGAGCGACCTGAATAAGGATCAACTGGACTTCTTCCAGATCATTATTGCAAAGATGATGATGCATATCCTGGAGCAGGGACGGGCTTATTATCAAGAGGACATCAGGCAGGCCGTGATAGGGAGGCCCATACGTTATCATGGTATTCATGGGGAGAAGGGAGATCGCCAGGCACTGGGGATTATGCAGCAGGCGGCAGAGCAGGCTGGATTGGACGACATTGTGTTCATGTATGAGCCATTGGCGGCAGCCCTGGATTATGAGCAGACACTGATTGCAGATGAGGTTTTGCTGGTTGTGGATGTCGGTGGCGGCACTACGGATTGCTCTGTGGTCAAGGTTGGGCCTTCATACAGAATGAAGAAAAAGCGGGACGATGATTTGTTGGCTTATACCGGGAACCGGATTGGTGGTGTGGACCTTGATATCAATCTCGGTTGGCACAGCATCATGCCATTGTTTGGCAAGGATACTGATGAACTGCACAATAAGGCCTATGATGCGATATCGGTAAACAGCATCCCTAGCCAGCAGGCGTTTTATTCTCGTTTTGAGATGCCTGTGCACGGCCAGGCAGATGCAGCACGCCAGCGCTTATACCAAGTGTGGCTGCATAAATTGAGTAATCATCTGGTGAGAAGTGCCGAGCTTGCCAAAATTGCCCTCTCTGATGCAGACATCCATGATTTCAGCTTGGGCTACGTTGAAGAGGGGCTGATGGTCACCGCTTCTCGGGAGGGTTTTCGCCAGGCGATAGAACGATCTACAGACAAAATACGCAAAGTGATTGAAGATGCATGCCAGGCGAGCGATACCGCCATCGATAAAATTTATCTGACAGGGGGGTCTGCCGTGTCACCAGTAATTCAGCAAGTGATTCGCAATGTGATGGGGAACGGCATTCCTTTTGTGTCAGGTAATATGCATGGTAGCGTAGCTTGCGGGTTGGCTACATTTGCTGAAAGATATTTTGCTGCCTAATTGTTAGAAATAAAACTAAAGTTTCTCGCGCTGTTGCCGGTAATAATAAACTGGTAGTCTGTTAATTATTAAAGATGGCGGCCCGGTTGCAAGCGCCATCAATCAATATAAGTATTCAGTACCCATCAGTCAGCGTTGTAATGGCTTGATTGCAATAACACTAAGAAGCATAGTCGACAAGATAGTGGCTGATCAGGACCAGCCACTTAATAATAAAAAAACGAATATACGAAAGTGCTTATGGTAAAGATACGGCATGACCGGATATTGGCATTCAGCGTATTTATATTTGGCGTGGTCATCACTACGCTTCTTGCGCGCACCCAGTATTACAATACTGCGCTGCACTCACGTCAGCTTCAACTGGTGCAAACAGCAGGGCAGGAGCTTCACCACACCATTCATTCTGAGTTGCAGCATGCGGTCGATTTTGTGCAGACAACCGCATGGCTGTTCAATGCCAGCGAGTCTGTCACTCGTAGCGAGTTTCGTGAGTTTGCCTTACGCGCAATTGCGAATAGCCCTTTGTTACGCGAACTTCAATGGCGACCACGCGTTACCGAAGAAGAGCGCAGGCAATACATCAACGACGCCCGCAAGGACGGCCTGACAGAGTTCAATTTCCTGCAGCTTGATCCAGATAGTGGCCGCTATGTCCCTGCTGGACAGAGACCTGAATATTTTCCCATTTTTTACAGCGAGATGGTGGGCCAGGATGCCGCCGCGCCTTCAATGCTGGGAGTTGATACCGCCTCATCTGCCGCAGATTTTGATGTAGTCAAGAATGACGTAGACCATGGGTTCAACGTCACCGCTTCTTTGGTTCAGGAGGGCGGAGGCAATATCTCAACCCTGTTGGTGCATGTTCCAGTATTTCAGGGTGGAGTTAATCAAGCCACAACCCTCAAGAGTTTCAAAGGATATATTTCCGGTCGTTTGTCTTTGCAAAAGCTGTTCCATGATATGGAACAAAAGGCAGAAATGCTGGGTGTGGATGTATTTCTGCTGGATAGTAACAACCTCCAGCACCCAATATTTTATGTGATTGGCGGGGAGAGTGATCTAAATCCGCTTGATTTTGATCATTCACACCAGCGTCATGGTTTTGATACTGTCTTGCCATTTAATCTTGCAGGGTTCGACTGGCAATTAATTGTCCATCCGCGGCCGGCACTGCTGCTTAATCATGCCAGCCGCGTCCTGATGATTATTGTCGTTGGCTTGGTTATTTCCTTGTTGCTGGGCTTATTGGTATACCGCATGTTAAGAGAGCAACGTGCGGTGAAAGCCTCTCAAGAGTTGCTGGGCGGCCTGACTGGCAGTCTCCCCATAGGTGTTTTTCAGACTTTTTCCATGCGTGGCCAGGTCTTGCGCTTCAGCTTTGTTAACCCCAGTGCGAGCCAGATGCTAGGGGTTACGAGCGATGCGATCATGGAAAAGTGGGAAAACGCATTTATCCATGTCATTGATGAAGGCAAACAAAAGCTGGTCACAGAACTGCGCCAGGCAAAGCGACAACAGCGATTATGGGATGGGGAGTTTCGTGTCCAGTTGGATGATGGTGTCCATTGGATACATGCACGTGCCATTCCCAAGCGTGGCCTGGGCGGGGAGCTTTTCTATAATGGTTATATTGAGGACATTACAGAACGCAAGCGTATTGATCTGGAAAATAAATCCCAAAGCCTGTTTTTGCAGCAACTGATTGACAATATTCCCAGTCCCCTGTTCTTCAAGGGGGCGGATAGTTGTTTTCTTGGGTGCAACCGGGCATATGAGCATGAGTTTGGGGTCAGTCGCGATTATATGGTGGGCAAGACAGTACTGGATATGGATTACCTGCCCTACGAAGATCGGGTAGCTTATCAAAAGGAAGATGAGCATGTCATTGAGACGGGGGCGACGATACATAAAGCCCTGTCTCTGGAGTTTGCGGATGGCAAGATACATCAGGTGTTGTATTGGGTGAGTGGCTTTCGTTTGCCTGACGGTTCCCCTGGGGGCATGGTGGGGTCAATAGTCGACATTACTGCCCAGCGCGAGGCTCAAAATGCATTAAGCTTGGCGATAGATCAACAGAAAGCCATTCTGGACTCTGCCCCATTGGGGATTATTGAATTAAAGAACCGTCAGGTCATAAGGTGCAACCGCAAGTTCGAGCATATGCTTGGATACTCTCAAGGCGAGCTCATCGGCCGCTCAACCAGGGAGTGGTTCTCCACCGATCAGGGATACCAGCAAGTTGGCTCACAGGGCTATGAGATATTGCGCCGTGGCGAAACCTATACCGATGAGCAGCAATTTGTTCGCAAGGACGGGACGAAATTCTGGTGTCGCATATTTGGCCATGCCGTTGATATCAATGATCCGGAAAGCCAGAGTGTTTGGCAGTTCGAGGATATTACAGAGAAGCGGATAGCAGAAGAGCAGCTGAGGCAGGCCAGGGACGCCGCAGAGGAAGCCACACTGGCCAAATCCATGTTCCTGGCCAATATGAGCCATGAAATCCGTACCCCCATGAACGCGGTGATCGGCCTGGCTCACCTTGCACTGAAAACCGAGCTTACTCCCAAGCAACGTGACTATCTCGGCAAAATCCACAGTGCAGGGATGTCATTGCTATCGGTGATTAACGATATTCTTGATTTCAGCAAGATTGAATCTGGGCGCATGGATCTTGAGCAGATTGAGTTTTCACTGGATCAGGTACTGAATAGTGTAACCAACACACTGGCCCATACTGCGAGCGATGCCGGACTGGAGTTGCTGTTTGATGTCGCGGATGACGTACCGAGAAACCTGATTGGCGATCCTCTGCGACTGGGTCAGATATTGTTGAACCTGGTCAGCAATGCCATCAAGTTTACGCATGAAGGTGAGGTGATCATTCGTTGCCAGTTGCTGGACTCCAATGATCAGCAGATCAAGTTGCAGTTTTTTGTCATTGATTCAGGAATCGGCATGGATACTGACGCCTGCAACCGGTTATTCCAGCCATTTACCCAAGCGGATGGATCAACAACGCGCAAATATGGAGGCACTGGGCTCGGCCTCACCATATGCAAGCGTCTGGTTGGCTTGATGGGAGGCGATATCTGGGTAACTAGCGTGCCCGGGCAGGGGTCAACTTTCACTTTCACTTCATGGTTTGGCAATGGCGCTCCGGCAAAGCCATATATTCTCGTCAACGAGCTGAATGATCTGCATGTCATGATTGTGGACGATAATGCGGCTGCACGCAGCATATTGGCCAGTCAGCTAAGTTTTCTGCCATTCAGGCTGAGCTATGCGAAGTCTGGCAGTGAAGCGGTATCCATGGTTAAAGAGTTTCAGCACCACCAGCCTGTAGACCTGGTGTTGATGGATTGGAAAATGCCTGGCTTAAGTGGCCTTGATGCTGCCAGGTTGATCAAGCAGGATACCAGCTTGGCCAAAATACCAGCCATTATTATGGTGACTGCCTACGGTCGCGAGGAAGTCAGGCGCGAGTCCGAAGATTTGAACCTGGATGCGTTCCTTGTCAAACCGGTCAGCCAGTCATCACTGATTGATACTTTGGTTGGACTCTATAGCTCGGCGGTTCCCGAACAGGCTTATGTGTTGCCCAATCCCAGCTATGACCTGAGTGAAATGCGGATATTGGTGGTCGAGGATAATGAAATCAACCAGCAGATCGCCAGTGAGCTTCTCCAATCAGTAGGCGCTACTGTCGAAATTGCCGAGAATGGCCAGGTAGCACTGGATAAGCTGATTGCAGCCCCTGCCGGTTATGACGTGGTGCTGATGGATCTGCAAATGCCGGTGATGGATGGTTATGCCGCCACTTCCGCGATCCGCTCGGATCAGCGTTTTGATCATCTGCCAGTGATTGCCATGACGGCCCACGCCACGCTTGAAGAACGTCAGCGCTGTATTGACCTCGGTATGTCGGGGCATGTTACCAAACCCATAGACCCTGATGTGCTGTACCAGACCTTGTCGTGTTTCCATCCACACAAGCGGGTAGATACATCATTAATGGTGTCTGAAACAGGAGGATATTCTTTGCTTGAAATTCAGGGATTCAATGTGCCAGATGCCTTGCGCCGGGTGGCAGGCAATCAGGAGTTGTATATTCGCTTATTGAAGCAGTTTGCAGCCAGCCAGGCTGATTCAGCTTTCGAGATACGCAAGGCTCTCGGTGAAGGCAGGGTAGAGGACGGCGTACGTCTTGCGCACAATATCAAAGGCGTGGCCAGTAATCTGGGTGCCACTGCCCTGGCAGAGGCTGCCTCTGAATTGGAGCAAGCCTTGAGGGAGCAGGCCGGGGTCGAGCTTGCACTGGATTTGTTCGCATCATCCCTGGCGGATGCGATAGATTCGTTGGCATCGGTGTTAGGCCAGCATGCCCAGCAGGTGCCCCCAGCCACGATCAGCAAGCAGCATGGCAAAGAGGTTCTGCAGAAAATCCAACAATATCTCGAAGCACGTGATGCGACTGTGCAGGATTATATTGATGCAGAACATGCCACGTTGAAAGCGGTTCTGCCGCACCAGCAATACCAGAAATTGGCTGAACTTATCAGTTTTTATGATTTTGATGCGGCTCTGTTATTATTAAAATCAATATTGACGACCTCCTCATTAGACAATCAGGACAAAGGCAATGAATGAAATGTCGGATGTCATACATAAGCAAACAATTCTGGTTATTGATGATAAGCCTGAAAACCTTTCCATAATCAATGCCTTACTTAAAGAGTTTTATTATGTCAAGGTAAGCACTTCGGGAGTTGATGGCCTGAAGGTGGCGCAGTCACTGCCGCAGCCGTCGCTCATTCTGCTTGATATCATGATGCCGGATATTGATGGCTATGAGGTTTGCCGCCAACTCAAGGCCAATCCCGTGACGGAAAATATCCCGGTTATTTTCCTGACTGCAAAAATCCATATGGAAGATGAGCAACGCGGGTTTGACGTCGGGGCTGTAGACTACATTGTCAAGCCGATTAGCCCTCCCATTGTGCTGGCGCGTGTGCAAACACACCTGTTCTTGAGCGACCAGCGGCGTTTCCTGGAATACCAGGTAGAACAGCGTACCCGCGAGATTGCCCTCATTCAGGATGTCACTATTTTTGCATTGGCATCACTTGCGGAAACTCGGGATAACGAAACCGGCAACCACATCCGGCGCACACAGACTTATGTGAAGCTGCTTGCCGAAAAGCTTTGTGAAACCCCCAGGTACGCCGCTATGCTGACGCCGACTGTGATTGATATGTATTATAAGTCAGCCCCTTTGCATGATATTGGCAAGGTAGGGATTCCTGACCGCATCCTGCTCAAGCCGGGCCCATTGAGTGAAGATGAATATGCCATCATGAAAAACCACTCAAAATTGGGTGCCAGTGCGTTGATTGAGGCAGAAAAACTTATTGGCCGTAAGAATAATTTTCTTCAATATGCGCGTGAAATCGCCATGTGGCATCACGAGTACTGGGATGGTTCAGGTTATCCAGATGGCTTGAGTGGGGAAAATATTCCCCTATCTGCAAGACTGATGGCGATTGCTGATGTTTATGATGCCTTGATCAGTGAGCGTGTTTATAAAGGGCCGATCGCGCACGACATTGCAGTACAGATGATGGTGGAGGAACGGGGAACGCATTTCGATCCGGATATCATTGATGCGTTTGTGGCAATCCAGGATAAATTTAAGCAGGTGGCAGAACAATATGCGGATCATCGGAATGAGTGATGGATGGAAATAAAAAAGGATTGCTTAGCAATCCTTTTTTATTTTTTACTGAAGTGTAAAGGCTGAGCTTATTCGACGCCCTGGCTTGCCAGGTAATCTTCGTAATTGCCACTGAAGTCTACGATACCATCCGCCTTGATTTCGATGATGCGTGTAGCCAATGAGCTGACGAATTCACGGTCATGGCTGACAAAGAAGAGCGTGCCCTTGTACTTATCCAGCGCAGTATTCAATGCCTCGATAGATTCCATATCCATGTGGTTGGTTGGTTCGTCCATCAGCAATACATTGGTGCGCGCCAGCATCAGCTGGCCGTAGAGCATGCGGCCTTTCTCGCCGCCGGATAATACTTTTACAGACTTCTTGGTATCTTCGCCGGAAAACAGCAGCCGTCCCAGCATACTGCGTACTGATTGGTCGTCGTCTCCCTGCTGAGTAAATTGCGACATCCAGTCGAACAGGTTGAGATCTTCTTCAAACTCGTATTCGTGATCCTGTGCAAAGTAACCCAGCTTGGCCTTGTCAGTCCATTTCACTTCGCCGTGCTGAGGTGTCAGGTCGCCTGCTAAACAACGCAGGAATGTAGTTTTACCGATACCGTTTTCACCGATAATGGCGACTTTTTCACCTGCTTCGAAGATCAATTCCACATCATTGAACAATGGGCGATCAAAGCCGTGGCTGACCTTTTTCAGTTCTACGGCGTTGCGGTGCAGCTTGTCGCGTTCGTCATATTCAAAGCGGATGAATGGATACTGGCGGCTGGACGGCTTGAATTCCTCAATCTTGATCTTGTCGATCTGCTTGGCACGGCTGGTGGCCTGCTTGGCCTTGGATGCGTTTGCAGAGAAGCGGCGCACAAATTCCTGCAAGTCCGCGATTTGCTGCTTGGCCTTGGCGTTGTCCTTGGCTTGTTGGGCGCGGGCCTGGGTGGAGGCTTCCATGTAGTCATCATAATTACCTGGATAAACCGTCAGCTTGCTGTAGTCCATATCCGCGGTATGCGTACATACCTGGTTCAGGAAGTGACGGTCATGCGAGATGATGATCATGGTGCAATCACGATTGTTCAGTACATCTTCCAGCCAGCGGATGGTATTGATGTCCAGGTTGTTGGTCGGCTCATCCAGCAGCAGGATATCAGGATTGGCAAACAGCGCCTGTACCAGCAGCACGCGGAGTTTCCAGCCTGGCGCAACAGCGCTCATTGGGCCGTTATGCTGCTCAATGGGAATCCCTACACCCAGCAGCAATTCGCCTGCACGGGCTTCTGCAGTATAACCGTCATATTCCGCATACACGCCTTCCAGCTCTGCAGCACGCATGTAGTCTTCTTCCGTGGCTTCCGGGTTCATGTAGATTTCGTTCTTTTCTACATTGGCCTTCCACATTTGCTCATGGCCCATCATCACCACGTCGATGACGCGCTGGTCTTCATAGGCAAACTGGTCCTGGCGCAGGAACGCCATGCGTTCATTGCTATCCAGCGAGATATTGCCCGATGTCGGTTCCAGCACCCTGGCCAGAATTTTCATATAGGTTGATTTGCCACAGCCATTGGCGCCAATCAGGCCGTAACGGTTACCTTCACCAAACTTGACCGATACGTTTTCAAATAATGGCTTGGCGCCAAACTGCATAGTGATGTTGTTGCTGATTAACACGGTGTTTTCCTAAAAATCCTAAAATATTCTGTGAGTTTGCTACTTGAACTTATTGCGAATAACCACCTCATCCAGTGCCAATTGCCCACCACGTGGTTTCGCAGGCTGGATACCCTTGCCTATGGCGACATACATCGCGGGCGTATGGTCACTTGGCAGGTTGAGCAACTTGGCTACGGCATCAAAATCAAAACCATCCATCGGACAGGAGTCGTAGCCCATTTCCCTGGCGGCCAGCATCAAGGTAGTCGCTGCCATACCGCAGGAACGCATGGCTTCATCGCGTTGCACCTGTGGCTTGTCGCGGTAATAGTTGTCGATGGCATTGACCAGATAGTCTTGTACAGATTGCTCCGCATTACGCCAATAGCGGCGTGGTTCCTTATCCCAGGCCTTGAGGTCTGCGGTCAGCACAACAAGCAGGGAGGCGTCCGTGACTTGGGCTTGTCCCCAACTGACATCACGCAATTGCTGGCGCAATTCCGGCTCCTGCACCAGCACAAATCGCCAGTTCTGGATATTGAATGCAGTCGGGGAGAGTACTGCCAGTGACATCAGTTTTTCAATCTCGGCCTCGGACATTGTGTGGCTGGCATCATATGCTTTCACAGAACGGCGTGTTTCAATGGCATTGATTACATTCATTTCTTGAATTCTTTCAATAATGGATACCAATAACTTCCAGCTCAAGTTCGCCCACGGGACGCTGCCAGGTAGCGCTGTCGCCCACCTTTTGGCCCAGCAATACATGGGCCAACGGTGAAACCCAGCTAACGCGGTTGCTGGCAATATCGGCTTCATCCTCACCGACGATCATAAACGTATGCGTTTCACCGTTTTCATCCTCAACTTCCACGGTGGCACCAAATAACACCGTATCAGTGGGCTGCTTGGCAGGATCAACCAAAATGGCGGATTCCAGCCGGGCATGCAGATAGCGCAGATCACGGTCTATCATCGCCAGCTGTTGCTGGGCGATCGGGTCTTCCTTGCGCTGGGTGAAATTCAGGCGCTCCGTTTCCAGTATGCTGGCTTGTCGCTGCAATTGCTTGAGGCCAGTTGGAGTGACGTAATTGGGATGGGGGCTAAGCGGCCGCTCTGGCAAATCCGTACCAGCGTGCTCAAGGTCATCCTCTTTTACAAATCCACGGCTCATGGCGCATGACCTATAAAACCTTGAATTATAACCTAAGAGGTGATCTGCGTCCTGCCGACGTGATATTGCACGAAATAGGGTATCGATACCGCCGAATAGCATGGACCGCTCCTGAGAAATGGAATCTAGTCTGATGTTGGAACGTATGGCTGAAAAACTGGTAAGTGCTGTTGGATGATGAGGGAATGAGATAGAGGGCGGGCGCTATGGCATAGGTCATAGCGCCTGTTGAGCACGGACGAACAGAAATCTAGAAATCCGCTGAGACTGATAATAGGACCGTGCGTGGTGCCCCTACCGTCAGGCCTTCTCGCGCCGCAGATAGCCAGTAATTCTTATCGAACAGATTTTCGATTGTGCCTCTCATGGTGATTGGTGTTTTTCCGGCAACAAATGCATATCTTGCCCCCAGGTCATAACGTGTCCAGGTTGGAATCTTTTGTGTGTTTTCAGCATTCACATATTGTGGGCTGGTATGAACCATGCGGGCTGTCAGTGTTAATCCTGGGACAATGGGGGTATCCCATTCTCCGGCAAGGTTGAATTGCAGCCTGGGCACTGCGGGTGCTGTATTGCCGTCATTGGTGCCGCCCTCGGTTTGGGTCAGCTTGCCCTGGGTCCAGGCTAGGCCACCCAGTACGCGGACGTGGTCAATGGCTTCACCTTGAGTGATCAGCTCAATGCCGCGGTTGCGTTGTTCGCCATCCATATCAAATCGTTGCGTGGTTGGGTCCGTAAAACCAGCTGGGCGTTCGATCTGAAATGCGCTCAGAGTGGTCGCAAAGCGTCCAAAGTCATATTTCACGCCAGCCTCATGTTGTTTGGACACTGCAGGGGCAAACATTTGGCCGGCATTAGTTGCGCCGGTAGGGGCGGTCGATCCCTGGTTCAGCGCCTCAATATAATTGCCGTAGAAAGACAGTTGCTCTGTTGGCCTGATCACGAGTGCAACGGCCGGTGTCAGATCGGATTTGTCGTAATGATCAGTCCTGATACCGGTAGTGCCGTTGAAGTTTGAAGCTTCGACTTGCTGGTGGCGCGCGCCCAGAGTGAGTTGCACCTTGCGGTCCGCCAGGGAAATGGTGTCTGCGATAGCGAGGCTGCGTAGCCTGGATTCACTGGTCTTGGGTAGATTGCCACTGAGTACCAGGGTAGGCTCGCTAAAATTTACTGGCGAATAGATATTGGAAAATGCAAAGGGGACATTGGGCGAACGTAACAGTCTGTTTTCCTGAGAGAAACTGTTGATGCTCAAGACCAGCTCATGTTCAACTGGCCCGGTGGTGAACTTGCCTTTAGCTCCCGCTTCAGCTGAGAGGTTTTTGATGGATTCATCCAGGCGATAAGGCCTGAAAGCTAGCAGACCCTGTGTATTTTGTAGCTGCATCTGCGTTTGCAAGCTCTTGAAGTCATATTCCTTGCCACCAAGAGCGCCATAGAGAGTCCACGCAGGGGTCACGTCGAACTCAGCACGTACGGCCCCTGATACTTCATTGGTTTTCCAATAGGTCCATTTCTGGATGAAGTTTTTATCCGCATCTGGTGCAGAGGCAATCCTGCCTGTCGAAGGAGCGAATAGCAGGCCGCCGCGCCCTTGTGTGTTGCGGTGTTGATAGTTGAAGTCGCCTTCGATGCGCAGGCGCTCACCCTGGAAATCCAAGCCGATGGCAATTGCATCCAAGCTTTCCTTGGCGTTATCAACAGGCGTGTCGCCGGAGCTGGTCATTGCATTGACGCGCACGCCCAGTTGTTGCTCTTCGCCGAAGCGGCGGGCAACGTCAATATGGGTCTCCAACTGGCTATCATCGATATGGGATAGTGTCAGACGATTGAGTGGCGTAGTGCCCGCGCGTTTGGGCACCAGGTTAATGGAGCCGCCAACCGATCCGGCAGGGGCCATGCCATTCAGCAGGGCGTTGGGGCCTCGCAGTACCTCAATGCGCTCAATACCAATCAGTGAACTGGTGTTGCGCGGTGTAACGCCATAGAGGCCGTTGTATAGCACATCGTAATTGAAAAGCGTGAAGCCTCGGATGTTGAACTCATCGCGTCCTGAGCTGCGTGAATAAGTGTTGCGAACCGATGGGTCGTTGACGAGCACATCGCCTATGCTCTGGGCCTGCTGGTCTTCGATCAGCTTGGCGGTGTATTGGGTGACACTGAAAGGCGTATCCAGGATGTCCTTGTTGCCCAGCAAGCCTAGCCGCCCACCACGAGCTGTTTGTCCGCCTGCATAGTCAGGTGGTAGCTTGTTTGCAGATTCTGCATGGGTGGTGACTGCAACTTCAGGTAGCTGAGTTGTAGAGCCTGCCTGGTTTGCGGTGGATGCGTTTGAAAGGCTTGGGCTTTTGATCAAGGAGTATTGGTTATTCTGGTTCTTTTTGGCAGCAAGCCCTGTGCCCGTGAGCAGGGTGTCGAATGCCTGTTCTACGGTGTAACGACCATTAAGTGCCTTGGATTGTTTGCCCGAAGTTTGTTCGGGTGTGAAGGTGAGAATCACCCCTGATTCGCTGGCAAGGGTTTGTAGCGACGTAGCGAGTTCTCCGGCCGGGATGGTGTATTGTTTGGTGGCCACTTGCGCGGCGCCAGATGACTCTTCTGCGATGGCAGCCTGATGCATGCCCGTTTGCAATGCGATGAGCAGCGCAAGTTGCAGTGTGCTGTGTGTGTAATGAGGTCGTTTCATGTTGTTCCCTGATAGTTGATTAATGCACTACATCAGGGAGGTCACTTGAGAATGAGAATCGGGCAGGATTTTTTGAATTTTTCTGAATAATGCGTGGGATGGTGACGCTAAGCATGGCTCGCTGTAATGCGCACCCAGTAACGTGTGCGATAGATAATGCTCACAGGCAGTGAGTTGGTGATGGCTTCAAGCGCCTGCGTGGTGTCGTTCAGCGTAAATACGCCTGAGATTCTCAAGTCCGCCACTGCATCATCGCAGCGGATAAAGCCAGGACGGTAACGCCCAAGCTCCTGCGCCAGATCGGCAAGGCGCATGTCATTGGCGAACAGCAAGCCTTTACGCCAGGCACCCGTTTGTGCGGGGATAGCAGAGGCTGGATATGCATGGTTGGTGGTGAACGAGGTTTGTTCGCCCGCATGTGCCACGAGGTTTGCACCTTCCATCGGAACAATATTGACCGCGCCTTCCAGCACAGTGACCTCAGTGGAGTCTCCAGCCAATTTGACGTTGAACTGGGTGCCCAGGGGCTGGATGTAGCCGTGTACAGTGAGCAGCCGGAATGGCCTGTGTTCATTGGCCTGGTGTCCAGTAGTTACCATGATTTCGCCATTAAGCAAGGTGACAATGCGGGCGGTATCAGTGAATTTGACGTCAATGGCACTGCGCGTATTCAACACGATCTGGGTGTCATCGGAAAGCGCAAGCTCTTTCAATTCGCCCGTGCCGGTGCTGTAGTCCGCTATTTGCAACTGCCATTGCTCTGTCCTGCTGGCCAGCACACCAGTACCAGCAAGCATCCCCAGCCATGCCAGCGCCTTGAGTGTGGAGCGCCTGCTTGCTGAATGCAGCGTGGATAAGGTCTGATAGGCGGCATGGGTATTGAGGCGATGCAGCGATGCATTCATGCTCTCAATATGTTGCCATGCGCGTTCATGCTCGGGGTCTGCATTGCGCCATTGCTGCAAGCGTTCGGCATCCTGTGGACCGAATCCTGCATCCATGCTGAGAGTGAGCCATTCTGCGGCTGCCTTGGAGATTTCTGGCGAAAAGGTGGTCGGTGCCATTGGGTTAGCTCATGCTCAAAACATCGAGAAAAAGCATTGCTGGTTTGCGCGAGTCAGGTATTGCTTGACCGAGCTGGTGGATACTTGCAGCACCTCGGCAATTTCTGCATAAGACAACCCTTCAAGATGTGCAAGCAAAAATGCTTTTTTGGCACGGCTCGGCAGGCCGCCCAAGGCTTGATCTATCTGTTGCAACAGCTCCAGCGCCAAGGCGCGATCTTCAGGTGAGGGGGCGTGCGCTTCTGGCAATGAAGCAAGCGCTTCAAGATAAGCTTCTTCAATAGCTTGCCGCCGGTGATAGTTGGCTACCAGGCGTCGCGCGACAGTGGCAAGAAACGGGCGTGGCTCGCGAATGTCCTGCGTGTAGTTGGAGCTAAGCACACTCAAGAAGGTATCTTGAGCCAGGTCTGCGGCTTGTTCTTTTTCTTTTACTTTGCGGCGTAACCAGCCGATCAGCCAGCCATGATGGTCGCTGTAAAGGTGGTGAAATAACTCATGGGGTAGGTGCGGAGCGGTCATGAGAATAATTGTGCCGAGATTTTAGTTGCAAATAGTTCTCATTTTATTGATTGTGCATGGTTTTGTATAGATGGTAGGGCGTGGGCGAGGCAATATATGTCAAGGTGCCCAGTGATGAGAAATATCGAGAGTGCTTTACTTGAACGATTCGGAAAGACTCACAATATTTTCGTCGTCCGCATATTCCATAAAATAAAAGCCAGGAGGCGGCATAAAAAACGCGACTTTTGACGGTCGCGTTTTGGAAAATTGGCAGGCTAATTGCAGAAGGCTGGCGAAATGGCAGCGTTGATACCTAAAAGTAGTTTAGCCCCAACGCAGCTTTCACTTCATCAGTAGTCTTGGCTGCCACTTCGCGTGCCTGTTCAGTGCCTTCACGCAACAATTGCAGGATGTAGCCCTTATCCTCCGCCAGTTCGGCACGGCGGGTACGGATTGGCTCCAGCAATTCCTGCAGCACGGCTTCCAGGCGTTTTTTCACGACGCTGTCAGCGAGGCCGCCGCGAGTGTAGTGGGCCTTCAGTTCTGCAACAGCGGCTTTATCGGTATCGAATGCATCCAGGTAAGTGAAGGCAATGTTGCCTTCAATATGGCCAGGATCCTCAACTTTAAGGTGCAAGGGATCGGTGTAGACTTTCTTCACTGCCTTGGCGACTTCGTCAGCAGTGGCGCCGAGATTGATGACGTTGCCCAGCGATTTGCTCATCTTGGCCTTGCCATCAATGCCAGGCAAACGGCCTAGTTCTGGTACCAATGCTTTTGCTTCCACCAGTATTTCACCTTTTGTCACTACGTTCTTGTAGAGACGGTTGAAGCGGCGGACGATCTCGTTGGTCTGCTCTATCATCGGGATCTGGTCTTCACCCACAGGCACGAGTGAAGCCTTGAAAGCGGTAATATCTGCTGCCTGGCTCACAGGGTAGGTTAGGAAGCCTGCGGGGATATCACGCTCAAAGTCACGGAGACGAATCTCTTCCTTAACTGTCGGGTTGCGTTCCAGGCGGGCGACGGTCACCAGGTTGAGGTAATAGAACGCCAGCTCGGTGAGCTCAGGAACTTGCGACTGGATGAATATGGTGGACAGTTTTGGATCGATGCCGACAGCCAGATAGTCCAACGCCACCTCAATCACATTGCGGTGCACCTTGTCGATGTCATCCATGTTGTCGGTGAGTGCCTGGGCATCTGCCAGCATGACGTATTGCTTGTATTCATGCTGGTAGCTGACGCGGTTGCGCAGGCTGCCGACAAAATGGCCCAGGTGCAGTGGGCCGGTAGGACGATCGCCAGTCAGGATGATAGGTTTTTGTGGGGTGCTCATAATCTTGTTCTCTTTTTCAGCCAACGTCTCAGTGCATGATGCAGCGGAATTTATTCCCACTCTATGGTTGCAGGCGGCTTGCCGGAAATATCGTAAACCACGCGGTTGATGCCACGGACTTCGTTGATGATGCGGTTGGATACCTTGCCCAGCAAATCGTAGGGCAGCTCTGCCCAGTGTGCGGTCATGAAGTCGCTGGTGACAACGGCACGCAAGGCTACGACATAATCATAGGTACGACCATCGCCCATCACGCCAACGGACTTGACGGGCAGGAAGACGGCAAAAGCCTGCGAGGTTTTCTCATACCAGCCGGAAGCGCGCAGTTCCTCAATGAAGATATGGTCTGCACGGCGCAACAGGTCTGCGTATTCACGCTTGACTTCGCCCAGGATACGTACGCCCAGGCCTGGGCCGGGAAAGGGGTGGCGGTAGACCATTTCATGCGGCAGGCCAAGTGCCACACCCAGCTCGCGCACTTCGTCCTTGAACAGTTCGCGCAATGGTTCCAGCAACTGCAGTTTTAGTGTGTCTGGCAGGCCGCCAACGTTGTGATGGCTCTTGATGGTATGCGCCTTCTTGGTCTTGGCACCAGCCGATTCAATCACGTCAGGATAAATAGTGCCTTGGGCCAGCCATTTTGCCTGCGGCAGCTTGGCTGATTCCTGCTGGAAAACCTCGACAAATTCACGCCCTATGATTTTGCGCTTGGCTTCAGGGTCGCTTACACCTGCCAGGTCACCGAGGAATTTTGCGCTGGCATCGACGTGAATGACCTTCACGCCCAGGTTTTTGGCAAAGGTTTCCATGACCTGCTCGGCTTCATTGAGGCGCAACAGGCCATTGTCTACAAATACGCATGTGAGTTGATCGCCGATCGCCCGGTGAATCAATGCTGCGGCAACCGAGGAATCCACACCGCCTGAAAGGCCGAGAATGACCTGGTCGCTACCGACATCCTCGCGGATGCGCTGCACGGCGGTTTCAACATAGTCAGGCATGTTCCAGCTTTGGTCGCAGCCACAGATGCCATGGACAAAACGGCTGAGCAGGGCTTTGCCCTGTTTGGTATGGGTGACTTCGGGGTGGAATTGCACTCCATAGAAACGACGCGTTTCATCTGCCATGCCTGCAATCGGGGTGGAGCTGTTGCTTGCGATAATCTTGAAGCCTGCGGGTAGCGCCGTCACCTTGTCGCCATGGCTCATCCAGACATCCAGCAGGCCGTGGCCTTCAGTATTGGTGCTGTCCTGAATATCCCTGAGCAGGGCAGAATGGCCTTGGGCGCGGAGCTCAGCGTAGCCGAACTCCCGCTTGGCAGCGTTTTCCACTGAGCCTCCCAGTTGTGCTGCCATGGTTTGCATACCATAACAGATGCCTAGTACAGGCACGCCAAGCTCGAACACGCTTTGCGGCGCACGAGGCGTTTCGTCTTCGTAGACTGAATTAGGACCGCCGGAAAGGATCACGCCAGCGGGGTTGAATTCACGGATAAAGTCATCGCTGACATCCCATGAGTGCAACTCACAGTAAACATTGGCCTCACGCACGCGACGTGCGATCAGCTGGGTATATTGGGAGCCAAAATCAAGAATCAGTATTTTCTGTTGCATGAGAGGTCAGGCGCTTGGATAAATGTTGGAAAAGCAGACTGGATCCAGTATGGCTGGATTAGTCTGAAAGATAATATTCTACGGTTGATACTACGCGCACCTTCTTGATGTGTGCAGTTCCGGCGTCCCGGTTTTCTATGCTGAACGTGCCTTGGCTGGCGCGCTTGATCTTGCCCAGCGTGCTGTCGGAGTCCTTGGCAAACTTGTTGGCAGATTCACGCGCGCTCTTGGTGGCTTCTTCAATCATGGCAGGCTTGATCTCATTGAGCTTGCTGTAGATAAACTGCGTGTTGTAACTGTCCCCGGCAATCGGGATGCCTTCCTTGCCGAGATCTGCAATCTTGTTCATGGTTTCGCGAACCTTGTCGACCTTGCCGGAGTAAACCGTGATGCTGGAGCTGGCTGTATAGCGATAGCGGGAGTTGGCCCCTGAGTCGCCATATTCGCGCGCCTGTTTGTCGACCACGGAAGGCGTCGAGAGTGTGACTTCAGTATCAGCAAAGCCATTGGTTTTGAGAAAACCGACTACGCTGGCATTTTTCTGCTGGATGTTCTGGTACAGGGTACCGAGATCATTGTCGGCAACACTGAAGGTGATAGGCCAGATGGCAATATCAGCCGCAACTTCGCGCTCGGAAAGGCCTTTGACCTCTACCGAGCGTTCCAGCTTCTTGATATCCAGCGCGCTTTTGGACACTTGGTATCCCAGCCCGCAAAGCCCGGCAAACAACAAAATGCCGAGTATTGCAGATGCGGGGATTAAACGGTTGTTGTCAGTCGCCATGGCCTGTCCCTTGATCAATCAATACGGTAGTTGGGCGCTTCTTTGGTGATCTGCACGTCATGTACATGCGATTCACGCATACCGGCTGAGGTGATCTGGACAAATTCGGCACGGGTGCGCATTTCCTCAATGGTGCTGCAACCGACATAGCCCATGGAAGCACGCAAGCCGCCCATCAACTGATGGATCACGGCAAGTACGCTGCCCTTGTATGGCACACGGCCTTCAATGCCCTCTGGGACAAGCTTGTCGGCATTGCCGTTGTTGTCCTGGAAGTAGCGGTCGCTAGAGCCTTTTTCCATGGCGCCGATAGAGCCCATGCCACGATAGGACTTGTAGGAGCGGCCCTGGAACAGCTCGATTTCACCAGGAGCCTCTTCAGTGCCGGCAAACATGCCGCCAAGCATGACGGAATAGGCCCCGGCTGCGATGGCCTTGGAAATGTCACCTGAGAAACGGATGCCGCCATCGGCAATAAATGGTACTCCAGTACCGCGCAAGGCTTCTTCCACATTGCTGACGGCGCTGATTTGCGGTACGCCAACACCAGCCACAATGCGGGTAGTACAGATGGAACCAGGGCCGATACCGACCTTGACGCCGTCAGCGCCTGCATCTACCAGTGCCTTGGCTGCACTGGCGGTAGCAATGTTGCCGCCGATTACCTGCACGTGGGGGAAGTTCTTCTTGACCCAGTTGACGCGATCCAGCACGCCTTGGGAATGGCCGTGGGCGGTATCCACCACGATGACGTCCACACCGGCTTCTGCCAGCGCAGCAACGCGGTCTTCAGTGCCGTCACCCACACCAACAGCAGCGCCTACGCGCAGGCGACCCTTGTCATCCTTGCAAGCCAGCGGGTGATCGCTGGATTTCTGGATATCCTTGACCGTGATCAGGCCCTTGAGTTCGAATGCATCATTGACCACCAGTACACGCTCAAGCCTGTGCTTGTGCAGCAGCGCGGTTGCCTCTTCCAGGCTTGCACCTTCACGCACGGTCACCAGGCGGTCACGCGGTGTCATGATGTTGGAAATGGATTGATCCAGATTGTTTTCAAAGCGCAAGTCACGATTGGTGACAATGCCGACAACCTTGTTGCCATCAACGACAGGCAAGCCTGAAATCTTGTGCTGACGGGTGAGTGCCAGTACATCACGCACTGTCATGTGCGGCTGTATGGTGACAGGGTCATGTACCACGCCCGCCTCAAAACGCTTGACGCGGGACACATGGGCAGCCTGTGCCGCAATGGTCATGTTCTTGTGAATGATGCCCATGCCGCCTTCCTGTGCCAGCGCAATTGCCAGTGGCGCTTCCGTGACGGTATCCATGGCAGCGGAAATCAGGGGAATATTAAGACTAATGGAACGAGTGAGTTTGGTGGCGAGACTTACTTCGCGAGGCAGCACGTTGGAGTGTGCAGGAACCAGTAAAACATCGTCGAAAGTAAGCGCTTGTTGCAACAGACGCATAGAATATCTTTCCGGCAAAAGCTAATTATACCGATTAGTGCCTCAACGGTAAATCTCCAGTATATCCTGCCGTTAAATAGGGACAGAGTTGTCTTGCTGAACATTGACGGTGGTGTTGAAGCCGCTTAATGTGTGTGGTGCAATTTTCATTCATTCGGGGGAGTTCATGACAAGGGTTCATTGGCTGGCCATATCAATCATCGCTATGCTGCCTGTACTGGCGCATGCCCAGATATATAAATGGAAAGACAAGGATGGTGCCATCCAGTATTCAGATACTCCTCCTGGTAACAACATCCCTTATGAGGCGGTTGATAAAATCAAGGTCGCACCCAAGTCTTCAACTGCTGATTCATCCAAAGGGGCAGACTCCCTTGCCGTACGCAATGCAGCTGCGCTCAGGCGCCAGAGTGATGCAGAGCAAGAAAGACTTAATGATGAGCGCAAGCGCAACGAACAACAGCAGAAACAGGAGCAATGCCAGAATGCCAAGGCCAACTACCAGAATTTCAAGCAGGGTGGCCGCATTTACAAGATGACTCCAGAAGGAGAGAGGCAATACCTGGGTGATGAGGACATCCAGCAGGGCCTTGAAGCTGCTACCAAGGAAATGCAGGAATTCTGTACCGAATAATAGTGGTTGGGGTGGCGCAGAAGGCGGCTAAAGTCGCCTTTTTTTATGGTCAGATTCCATCTGCGCACGGCGGCGCCTGGCTTCCTTGGGATCTGCCAATAAAGGGCGGTAAATTTCCACGCGGTCATGCTGTTGCAGGATGGTATCTGCCTTGACCAGGTTTCCATAGATGCCTAGTTTGATATCAACTGGGTCGAGCTCGGGACACATTTCCAGGATACCGGACAGCTTGACGGCTTGGGCTGCAGTAGTGCCGATCTCGACTGCCAAGGGCAGGAGATATTGTTGCTGGGGCAGTGCATATGCCACTTCTATAGTGATGCTGTTACTGCTCATTTGGGATTGTCTGCAACCTGGTCCGCGCGCGCGACGAAAGCCTCCACAAAAGTATTGGCAATATGGCTGAACACTGGCGCAATCAGTTTTTCCAGCAAAAAGCTGGAGAACTCGTATTGCAATTTGAACTCTACCTTGCATGCATCGTCAGCCAGCGGGGTAAAACGCCAGATACCTTCAAGGTGTTTGAAAGGGCCATCCTTCAGCCTGATTTCCATCTGGGTTGGAAACTGTTTATGGTTCTCCGTGGTGAAGTTCTGCTTGATGCCGTGGTAGTCGATATGCAACGTGGCTTCAGTCACGATATCGTCCCGTCTATGCAGGTCCACGCCGCCGCACCATGGCAGAAACTTGGTGTAATCCTCTACGGTGTCTACCAGCGTGAACATGCATGCTGCCGAATGCCCTACCAGAACTGTTTTCTCAACCTGCGCCATTAGTTTCGTGATCTAGAGTAAAATACCAATTTTAAGTCATAATCCTTAGCATCAATCAAAAAAACGGAACATTGCTGAGATTCCGCCGTCTTTAAATCTTCCTTGATTGACAATATCGACAAGCCACTATCATGAGTATTGCCCAGAACAAAAAAGCGTTTCACGACTATTTCATTGAGGAAAAGTACGAAGCTGGCATCGTGCTTGAGGGGTGGGAGGTAAAGGCTATCCGTGAGAACCGCATCCAGCTCAAGGAGGCCTATGTCATCATCCAGCGCGGTGAAATCTACCTGATTGGCTGCCATGTGACCCCATTGGGCTCTGCGTCTACTCATGTGCGCCCTGATGCCATACGTACCCGTAAACTGTTGTTGCATTCCGAGCAAATCGCCAAGCTGATCGGCAAGGTGGAACGTGCTGGATATACCTTGGTACCGCTTGATATGCATTACACCCGCGGACGTATCAAAGTCCAGATCGGTCTGGCCAAAGGCAAGAAGCAATACGACAAGCGGGCTACAGAGAAGGAAAAAGACTGGAAGCGCGAGCAGAGCTCCTTGATGAAAAAGTACGTCAAGACCGCGGTGTGATCAGAGTTTAAAAAAATCCAGCTACCACTGCGTTAACCTCATTTCTTAATTGGTAAAGCAGGGCAGGGTATTGTGTTTTAAGGTAGAAGCCAGCCTGCCTTGATATTAAGCGTCTATTTTTTGCAACGAATTATTGATGCTTCCACTTGTCTCATAAGCATTCAGAGTGCTGCATGCCATTCCCATCATTGCATTTCTTTTATGGTTGACGCTTAACCAGCGATGTTGGCCAATTCGACTGTAGCACTGTCATTCTCTTTCTCTTGAAAGGGGGCATATGAGCAAAATCATAGAAAGTGACCGATTAGCAGCAGTTATAAGCTATCAGGTGTTGGATACTCCCCCAGAGACGGATTTTGATGATTTGGTGAAGCTGGCCACCCAAATTTTCAATGTGCCAATTTCGACAGTCACTATTCTTGATGCTAACCGCCAGTGGTTCAAGGCATTGGTTGGGCTAGATGTATGGGAGACCGCACGAGACATTTCTTTCTGTACCCACACAATTAAGCAGAAGAGCCCTTTTGTTGTCGAAGATACCCTGGTGGACGGTCGATTCCGCGAAAACTCACTTGTTGTCGGGTCGCCATATCTCAGGTTTTATGCAGCCATTCCATTAATCAATGTAGATGGCCTACCTATCGGCACCTTCAGTATTATGGATAAAGTGCCGCGCAAGATCAGCAAACAGGAGTTGAGGACTCTTAAGGTCTTGGCTAATCAGGCAATGAAAGTGCTGGAGTTGCGCCGGGAAGTTAACCATCATGCCCGATTGGTGAATGAAGTTGAGGAACTTTATTCTCAGATTGCCAAGACTCAAGAGCTATGGAAGTTGGCAATGGATGCTGTAGGAGACGGCGTTTGGGACTGGAACCTGACTGATAACTCTGTTTTTTACGGGCCTAATGGGAAAAAAATGCTTGGCTTCAAAGATGATGAGATCAAGCACAATATCTATAGTTTGCTTGACCTTATCCATGAAGAGGATAAGGACCGGGTAGCCCAAAATATGGAAGCTTATTTGATGGGCAAGCTGCCTCAATATGCCATTGAGTTCCGCGTGCACACCAAGCAAGGCCGGTACAAATGGATTTTATCCCGGGGCATGGTCATTGAAAGAGATCAGCACGGGGCTCCCACAAGAATGGTTGGGACGCACAGCGATATTACCCAGGCCAAGCAATCTGAAGAGCTGATCTGGCAGCAAGCCAACTTTGATCACCTGACTGAATTGCCCAACAGGAGACTCTTTCTGCATCGGCTTGGTCACGAAATTGAACGAGCTAAGCGCTACCAAAGCAAATTTTCCCTGTTATTCATTGATCTTGATGGATTTAAAACCATCAATGACACCTATGGCCATCAAGAGGGGGATATTTTACTGAAGGGGGTAGCTAAGCGAATTAAACGGTGCATGAGGAAGTCTGATACCTTTGCTCGTTTGGCTGGCGATGAGTTCATCATTATTTTGAGTGATATACAACAACCTGATGATGCTAATCGATTTGCCGAAAAGATCATTCATATTTTAAAGCAGCCATTTATGATTCATCAGTTCCAAGTGACAATTTCTGTCAGTATTGGCATTGCACACTTCCCCGACCATGGAGATAACCTGGATACTTTAATCAGTCATGCTGATACTGCTATGTATACAGCAAAGGCCCAAGGAAAAAACTGCTGGGCAATATATGCCTTGGGGTAAGAGGCACGAAAAGCTTGTAGTTTCTTAAACTCTATTGGCTGAGCGAGAGGACATCCACAAAATGGAATTTTACATTTATACCGGTTAGGGTTTTGTTATAGCGATATATAACCAATGGCCTAGAGGGAATTGGTTATATGGAAGGGCTGTTGCTCCTTTGCCTATGAGTCCATCTATGGCGATATAAAAACACTATCCAGTTTTTATATCATCTAAAAAAATTATATTTTTCAAATAGTAAGATTGTTTCAGGATTAGGGAGTATGCTGAATTTTTAACTTTATGGAGTTCATCATGAGTAAAGAGCAGAAAAGCAATAAGATGGCCAAAAAGCAACCCCTTAAAACTGCCAAGGAAAAAAAGGCTGCTAAAAAAGCTAAAGATGCTCCAAAGCCTTTCACAATTGACAAAGTCGCACCATCGAAAGGTTAAAATACTTCATAGGCACTTGGCGCCTAACTTTTCCATCAATTTCACCGAAATAGAATTTTTTTAGATCACCACATTTGAGCGTCATAACGTGCCCAGACTGTATACTGCTTTTGCATAATCCTTGAAAAATCAGTATGGTGTTTAAACCTATTCTTCTTAATTACTAAAAATAATCTATCCCGTTGCATGATCATTAAATTGATCATCATCTCTCATGCCCTACAATTTTAGTCCGGGTTGGAAACAAGAGATTAAATATGATTGCCTATCTCATATAGGCTCATCGCTGCTTTCCTAATTAGCTCAAAAAGGTTGTTTAAAGCCATTTACGATCCAGACCACTATTACCTTATCGATAATTAAAAGCTACCCCCAGCTGAGGTAGCTTGAATTAATAGTGCGTACCGATAGAGGAGGTTGGACGGTATTAAACAAAAAACCCCGCAATCACTGGGATTAAACGGGGTTTAATGTACTGCTTTGTGCTACCTTGGACTACTAATTGGTGGAGCCGGGGGGAATCGAACCCCCGTCCGCAAGCCCTCCACAGACAGTTCTACATACTTAGCTGTGTTGTTTGATTTAACCTGATGCCCACCAACGAGCAAGCAAACAGCAGGCGAGTTACCTTGGATTTAATACAATATTAAGTAACCCAATATTGCACGATCCTCTCTAAATGACGCTGCTGCGGTTACCCGCCCGGCCGAGAGGCCCTCCGGTGCAGCGTCCAGCCGGGATTAAGCGGCTAGAGCGTAAGTTTCGTCGTTTGCGACTATACTTGTTCTAGTTTATTTACGAGGTGACTAGGCCTCGGTATGCCCTGCGCTGCTTTGCAACCCACGTCGAAACCTGGTCGGCCCCAGTGGTTTAAAGCTAGTACTATGACAAGTAGCTGCGAATTAAGTTGCTTGTTTCGCAATTGTTGCCTAGCAGGCCATTATACCTTTTCTTGTATTATTCCGCTGGGGTTTGTGGGGAGTGGCCGTTTGGATAACCGATTAGGTTTTTAGGCATGGTGGATGGCTTAGGACAAGGGTAATAACTCATTCAGATAAGAGGTTTCTTTAAATAGCAGCTTGTGGTTCTTGAGTAACTTGGTCACCTCTTCTGCTGGAAGTGGCTTGCTGAAGAGGTAGCCCTGCATCTTGTAACACCCCATGTTTTGCAGTGTCTTCATTTGTTGGATGGTTTCAACGCCTTCTGCGATCATGTCCAGCCCAAATCCCTTTGCAATTCCCGCAATGGCTGTGATGATAGGAACGCTTTCATTGATGGTGTTGATATCCCCAACAAATGATTTGTCGATTTTAATGTTGTGGATGGGAAATTGCCTGAGGTAGGAGAGGGAAGAATAGCAGGTGCCAAAGTCATCCAGGGCAATTTTAATACCATGATTACCCAACGTTTTAAGTTTGGTAATTGCATTTTCAATATCGCGCACCAACAAGTTTTCCGTGATTTCGATTTCAAAATTATCCGGGGTAAGTTGATGAGCCTCTATCCGGGCAATGATTTTGGTAACGAAATTTTCCTCTTCAACCAGTTGAGGGGAAATATTGAAGGCGAGGCTGAAACCGGTCAGCCCGCTTTGTTTCCATTTATACATTTGCTGACATGCATCTTCCAGCAGCATTTCGCTTAATGGAGAAATCAGTCCGGTTTCTTCAGCCAAGGGAATAAACTCTGTTGGCGAGATCAAACCTATCTCCGGATGGTGCCAGCGGGCTAATGCCTCCAGGCCGATGACGCGGTGGGTTTCTATATGGATTTGCGGCTGATAGTGGAGAATGATGTGTTTTTTCTCAATGGCCCGCCTGAGTTCGTTTTCCATGGATAGTTTTTTGTGGAACATGGCATTCATGCTGGCTTCATAGTACTGGAAGCCATTTTTGCCGCGCCATTTGACATGGTACATGGCGATATCTGCACTCTTGATCAGGGTTTCCATGGAGTCGCCATGATCTGGGTAGATGGCGATGCCGATACTGGATGAAATGAATATTTCTCTATCATCCAGCAGGAATGGCCGTTTTAATTCTTCAACAATTTTTTCTGCTACCCGGCTTGCATCATCTGCTTGTGGCAAGTCATGCAAAAGCAATGTGAATTCATCGCCTCCCATGCGCGCCAGCGTATCTTGCGCGCGCAGGCACCCAATCAAGCGGTGCGCAACATGTTTGAGCAGTTCGTCGCCATACAGGTGCCCCAATGTGTCATTGACCCATTTGAAGCGATCAAGGTCGAGAAACATGATGCCGAGCCTTTGCTTGTTACGCTTGGCGTGATGCAGGGCAACATTCAGGCGGTCCTTGAACAGGGCACGGTTGGGCAGGCCGGTCAGAGTATCGTGGTAGGCCTGATGTGTGATGGCTTCTTCCACTTTTTTGCGGTCACTGATATCACGGGCGACACCGTATGTGCCGCTAAAGGGGGTGCCAAACTCTGGATTCTCGCTATAAATGCCGGTGGCATTCAAGACAACGGTAATGAAGTTGATCTCAAAATGGCGAACTTCGGTGTCCCTGTCTTTACACTTTAGGCGTAACTCGATATTGCTTGCCGCTCTATTGCCGGTTCGGCGTTCGTTGAATGCATAGCGGGCACGGTCAAAATCGTCAGTATAGATAAGCTCTGTATAGTGTTTGCCTATGAGAGAGTCACGTTTATAGCCAAGCAGTGTTTCAATCCGGTTATTGATAAAGGTAAAGCGCCCATTGTCGTCCAGGGTATAGATAATGTCAGGTGAGCTGTCTACCAGGTAGCGATAAAGGTTTTCTGATTCTTCCAGCCTTGCGTGGATATTGCGGTTTTGTGTTTCCAGCCGGGATTTTTCAATGGCGTTTTCAATGGTACGCAGTAACTCTTCAGGCTGGTAGGGTTTGCGTACAAAGTCATATGCGCCCAGACGCATGGCTTCAATGGCGGCATTGAGGGTTTTTGTACCGCTGATGACAATCACTGGGGTACGGCGACTGTGAGTAGCAAGCTCTGTCAGTACGTCGAATCCGTTCATGCCGGGCATTGAGAGATCAAGCAGCATCAGGTCAAACTTGATATCTGTAATCAATTGCAGTGCATCTTTGCCAGAGCTGCATATCTCGGCATTATATCCATGCAGTTCAAGCAAGTATTGTAAGCTTTCCGCCAAGCGAGCATTGTCATCAACAATCAATAAGCTTGGCTTGGGCATGACCTTGTTCGCAACTTGCGGAGGTGATATGGAGAGTTGATGAGCCATGAAGCGGGTTTACCTTAGTGGATAGGTGAAGGTTCTTGCATAGTCACTTGTAACGGTAGTCTTACATCAAAGCAGGTGCCGGCACTGGATGTGCGACAGGCGATATTGCCGCACAGGCCTTTGATAATGTCGTACGTAATCGTAAGTCCGACGCCGCTGTGATCGCCACCTTTGGTGGTTTCTAAGGGGCTAAAGAGCTGGCTTAATACTTCTTCTGGAATGCCTGGACCTGTATCGCTGATTTGAATCAGCACAACAGGGGATGCTGCCCCTGCTTGGTTTTCCAGATACGTGGCAAACGTTAGTGTTCCACCTTCGCTCATTGCTTCTGCCGCGTTGCGGATCAGGTTGACTAGTACCTGCCGCACTTGGTAGGGGATGGTAGTGACAGCTGGCAGGTTGGGTGCCAAATGTTGTTGGATACTGATGCCTGCTGGCTCCAAGTAGGTTTGTTTATGCAAAGTGATCAGATCGCTGATCAACTGGTTGATATCTATGCTGGATGCAGTATGGTCCTGATTTTTCGAATACAGGTCTCCAATCATTGTCCCAACCCGATCAATTTCTTCATTGACAATATTGATGTCACGGTTGGGCATACCATTGAGCAGCATTTTTTGCTCCAAGATTGCCAGATAGTTCTTGATGGTGGTCAAGGGGCTGCTGGTCTCGTGTACAAAACGCTTGAGGCGCTCCTGGTGGGCAGCGTTTTCAAGTTCAGCGCTAGAAGGTTCAGCATCGGCTGAAAGCCTCATGGCGGCAATACGCGCCAAGGCCGAGGGTACTGTCAACTGCTGATTGGTGAGAAGAAATTCGGATTGGTTCAAGGCGAACACCATGACGCCGTTCAATGTACCTTTATGAAGCATCGGGATGCACAATATACCGTCCGACTCACTTAATCGGATCAGCTGTTGATCGGGTAATGATGCCTTGAAACCTTCAAATGCCTGGAAACTGTGGCATGGCAGTTTTTTCAGCCAGGCTGCAGTGATAATGCTGATCGCAGGTTTTAACGGGAAGCGGAAATCCTTGATCCACTCTTGCTCGGACGACATGGGAAACCCCACCAGGGCTTGCTGTGTTTCATCTGGCAAGAACAGCATTACTTGCCTTGCATTGCAAATCAAACGGGATAGTTTTGGCAGTAATTCAAATAAATCATCAAGGCTAGTTTTCTGATCGCAGGTGATTTCAATATGGTTGACCAAGGCTGTGTTGATTGCACCTTGCACCAGCTTGTTCTTGCCCGAGTTGGGTTTTATGGTCACTGGACTGAAGTTTTTGCTTAAGGCCTGCACCAATGCCTCGATATCAGGATCAATATTGTCCCAATCCTTGGTGCTGGTGTGGGCGGTGCCCACATCAATGCCGAGCGAATTTGCCAGAATGTGCACCTGCGCCAGGCCCAGGCTCATGATCTCATTGATGGTGGATGGGTCCAGGTCAAACCACCTCTTTGCAAGAATCAATGCAGATTGCCTTTCCTTGGTTCTTTCTGTCAGCAATAAATTGGCGAGATAGACAATTTTGACCAAGGAGGGCGTATGTTCAATTTGTGCAGCCGGCAGGTGGTGGTAGGAGACGGCATCCTCAAGGAAGGACTTGATGTTCCAGTTACGGATAATCCATGCACCCAGCTCACAGTGATCCACCCCGAAGTGAGAGGTTTCGCTTTCAATATAGCCCGGTAGGGAGTCATCAATGGCAAAGAAGGCTGGGTACTTGTTTTTAAAGCCACTTAGCAAAGCCAGGCGGCCAATGTTGTGCAGCAGGCCTGCAATGTAGGCTTCGTCAGCGGATGCGGTATGAGTACGATTGGCCAGTGCCTTTGCAATGACCGCGCAACGCAATGAGTGATACCAATAATGCTCAATATCATGATTGCTTTGCTCGTAATAGTCATTGAACATCCGTTGGCAGACAATGCTGAGGGTCAGCATTTTCACCATGTCCCAGCCCAGGATCATAATGCCGGTTCGAATCGAGAGAACAGGTTGCTGGTCGCGCCTATAGGCGGCTGAGTTGGCAACTTCCAGTACACGTGCACTGATGACAACATCCATCTCAATCAGGTGCGCTAATTGTTCTGGGCCGGAATTTTCGTCTTGCAGTGTTTCAAGAAGCTTGGTGAGAATCTGGGGAACGGAGGGCAATGCACTAATCGTGGCATTATTCAAAACAATCTGAGCACCTGCACTACGCATTATCAAGCATTCCCCATAGAAATTTCATCATTGCTGTACTGTCATTATGATTGGCCAGTTTTCTTATGGTTTTGCAGGCCTTGCTTATAAGCTTATTCTAATTGTTTCTAAGTGTCATTATTGGCTATATGATGATAATTCGAATAGTTTTTCAATGTACTTAAAGAATTACTTTAACACCGCATTGTAAGTTAGTTAATACTTTTTTTGCATATAAAGCGGCTTATCAGAGTGATAACGGATGATAAACCTGTATTTTTAGGGCAGATGAACAGTTTTATACGATATTGTCGTTTTGCGGCATTCATATGACTGAAGGATCAGAAAGTGCAATCGGTAGAGATACCCTGGCAATCTCGGGAGACTTTAATATTGCTGCATTGTAGGGGCATCGCTAGACTGGATCGGTAAACACTATTTGGGAGTAATGATGGCAGTGCTGCAACTTGATAAAAACAACTTTAAACAGACGATAGAGGACAATCCTTTTGTCATTGTTGATTTCTGGGCGCCTTGGTGTGAACCCTGTGTATCCTTCAGCGATACTTTTGAGGCTGTCTCTGGGAATCATGCCGATATTGTGTTTGGATTGGTGAATATTGATGATCATCCAGAAATCAGCAATTACTTCAACGTGAAGCAGATTCCTGCCGTGCTCGCTATTCGTGACCAAATTGTGGTGGATGCACAGGTGGGGGAAATGAGTGTTTCAGAATTGGAGAGGGCTATCCAGTCATGGAGTGCGTTTGATGTAAGCGAGATCAATCGTCACTTTGACGAAAAGGCCGCGGTCTGACGCAGTTGCCTGATCAATAAAATGAAAAAAGCCGGGAATACCCGGCTTTTTTATGGTGTGGCAATAGTTTATTGTTTGAATTTTTTTAGGTCTTCAATAATTTCCTGTGAGTGCCGGGAAGTATCTACACTCAGATAGGTTTTAGCAATATTGCCTTTGGGGTCAATGAGAAAGGTATATCGTTTGGCAATCTTGATAATGCCCAGATTGGTCAGCGCACCATAACTGTCCGCCACTTTGCCATCGGCATCTGAGAGTAGGGGGAAGGGCAGGCTGTATTTTTCTGCAAATTTTGCGTGGGAAGCTGAATCATCAACACTGATACCCACAACCTTTGCGCCAAGTTTTTCCAGTTGAAACAAGTCATCCCTGAAACTGCATGCTTCCTTGGTGCAGCCTGGGGTATCATCCTTGGGATAAAAGTAAAGTACCAACCATTGGCCTGAATAATCTGCCAGGCTGTGATTTTGTTTCTTGGCGTCAGGCAGCGTAAATGACGGAGCGGCCGAGCCTGTCTTGGGTATGGCGGCAGCATTGGCAAACCGAAACGCTATCAAAGCCAGCCCCATGATGACCAGGGCAGCAAAAATCTTGAGCATGATTCCTCCATAAATGGTTAACAGGAAAAAAGCCCTGTTCTGTTCAGGCATATAGCAAGTAGTTGAAGTTTAACAGCATAAGTATACCTTGCCTGCCATGCCCGTATTTGCCTCCTCGCAGCGGATTCAATCTTTATGAAAAAAATGCTGATTACCCTCTTTTCAAATCCATAAATTGCTGTAGAATGCGCCTCCTCAGTCAGGCAGGGTGCTTAGCTCAGTTGGTAGAGCGTCGCCCTTACAAGGCGAATGTCGGCGGTTCGACCCCGTCAGCACCCACCATCCGCCTGAGTGATAAGACGCAAGTGCTTTATAGCATGCGCACGGTTTAGGAGTGGTAGTTCAGTTGGTTAGAATACCGGCCTGTCACGCCGGGGGTCGCGGGTTCGAGTCCCGTCCACTCCGCCAAAAAATAAAAAAGCGAGCCTTGTGCTCGCTTTTTTATTTTCTACCTCTATATGCGTTATTTGCCGAATATCTTTCATAACACCTTTGCAACAAAATGATGAAAATTGTAAAGGGCACATCATGAAACCGGTTATCCTGATTTTAATATTCACAATTCTCCTATTTCCTGTTTTTGCCTGGGCAGTCGAGTGGGAGTCGCTTGTTAAAACACAGGATTCAGAATTGTTTGTTGATCTTGACTCTTATGATGAGCACGATGCTTATTCATCGATCATGGCAAAAGTGACAGCAAATCCACCAAAAACTGGCAATCAGGCAGACGGTATGAAGCAGGTCGTAACCAAGCAGATGATATTGGAATTTGACTGTAAAAGGCACAGCTATCGGGCGCTTGGCACCTCTTTTTATGGCACTAATGAAGGATTCCTGCCGCTCAGTCGGGATAAGGATACTAAAACCATCGCTTCATTGGTGTGCCAGGTAAGGCAAATGGTCAACCCTCAATAGTCATCGCCAAGGCCAATTTGGGTGTCAAGGAATAAGGCCCAGATTGAGAGCATCTAGACCCTGTATGTTAGCCAGGAACTAATCTTGGAATAATATAGGAATAAAAAACCCGCCAAGGCGGGTTCTTGGCTTAATACTAGCTATCAATTAACCAGCTTACGTCGGCGAGCCATGAAACCAACCACGCCCAAACCTGCCAACAGTAGAGCATAAGTATCTGCTTCCGGTACAGCCACAACATTTGCAACTACTTTGATAGAGCTTAAGGTGAGACTAGCCTCACCTATTACACCTTGGTCCATATAAACGGGCACTTCTATATAAACCGGCGATTGATAATATTCACAATTATTTCCTTCATCATCACAGCCAATGAGAATGTCCTCATAATGTGAAAATTGTAATTCGGTACCCACTTGCACTTGAATGTAAATATAGTCAGCACTTGCGAAAAGGTTACCGACAACTGCAGGCAAGAATTCACCGTCTACTGTCCCTGCTACAGTAAATGGCTGAGCGTAGGCACCTGAGCCGAGATATTCATCCGCATAAAATGAATTAGCTGTGCCCCCAGCGCCTACTCCACCTACATTCATGAGGGTGTAGCTGCCTGAGTAAGTAACGGTATAACTATCGATTTGGTATCCCGATTGCGCAGTAAAGCTTAATGGGATATTAAAATTGCCATTATGCGTTTCAGAGTAGAAATTTCCGCCACTGGCTGAAACCTGAAAATTATATCCAAAATCCAATTCCAGGCCGTTATCAACACCGCTCACTGTTGCAATTGAGTTGGGAAGTGTAATTAAATAGGGCGCTTCTACTTCAAACAAGAAGTTATCAATATCAAATGTGATATCAACATTTGTTGAGTTGAATGTCGTTGGGGCAGCGATTGCTACGGCTGAGGAAAGAAGTAATGGAATCAATGCTAATTGGTGCATTTTCATAATTATCTCCCAAGGGGGGTGAGGTATTGCGCGATAATTATGTTCTTTAAATCAATATATTAATATGTGGTTGATATAGTCCGAATAGACTAATGAAGCAATAAAAAATCAACTTTTTAGAGAAGCATGAAGATAAAGGAGAAAGCCTTAACTATCACCTCCTAAGTCCAAGGAGCAACCGGAATCTTATCAACCCACAGGCTTAGCTTGTTTCCCTGCCCCAGATACTAGGCCTGGGCATAGATAGACCGATCCTTCACGTCCTGCTCCCGCTCATACTACCAAGTCATGCCATGCTTTTGTATCTGCTGCAGATTGATGTCCTGACCGTTGTGGATCACCTTGCCTACAAGCCTTCCGTAGCAATCATGCATACCCGCTAGCGTGCAATCGCCGCAAAGCTATTGGTGACAAAATTTTCTGTTTCTACCTTAGTTGGTTTTTCGATTGGCGCTAGGATTTATGGCGGAATCTGAGCTAACTTGATGGCGGATTGGAATGGATATGATTGGTCGACATTAAACAGAAAACCCCGCAGTCATTGTGATCTGGCGGGGTTTATTGGATGGGGCTATACGGCTTTGAACTGGGGATTGGTGTCCCCGTCAGGACTCGAACCTGAAACTGACCCTTAGGAGGGGCCGGTGATATCCGTTTCACCACGAGGACAGCCAAGCGCCATTCTACCTTTTTAGCAGAATTAGCGGTACTGTTTCCCACGGTTTTTGGCCATGTTGAACAGCACCGTTATTGGCTCAGGAGCGTATCAGGTGTTCAAATGCACCCAGGGCAGCCTTGGATCCTTCACCCATGGCAATGATGATTTGCTTGAAGGGGACGGTGGTGACGTCACCTGCAGCAAACACGCCTGGTATTGAGGTTTGCCCCTTGGCATCCACTTCAATTTCGCCAAACTTGCTCAAGGCAACTGTATCCTTGATCCAGTCGGTGTTGGGCACGAGGCCGATCTGGATGAAGACTGCGGCCAAATCTAAGCGATGGGATTCGCCTGTCTGGCGGTTGATGTAAGTGATGCCATTGACCTTTTCGCCATTGCCGTTGATTTCAGTGGTTTGCGCACCAGTAATCACGGTGACGTTGGGGAGGCTGAACAGTTTTTTCTGCAAGACTGCATCGGCACGCAATTCCCCGTTGAATTCCAGCAGTGTGACGTCCTTGACGATACCAGCCAGGTCTATTGCGGCTTCTACACCAGAATTACCACCGCCGATGACAGCTACGCTCTTGCCCTTGAACAGGGGACCGTCGCAATGGGGACAATATGCCACGCCACGTCCGCGGTATTCCTGTTCACCGGGAACATTGATTTCCCTCCAGCGTGCACCAGTGGAGACGATGATCGACTTGGATTTGAGTACGGCACCACTCTCCAGCCGGACTTCCATCAGGCCGTCATGGCTAGCAGCTGGCACCAGGGCGGAAGCGCGCTGCAGATTCATGATGTCAACGTCATAACTTTTGACATGTTCCTCAAGAGAGGCGGCCAGCTTGGGGCCATCGGTTTCCTTCACCGAAATGAAGTTCTCTATGGCCATGGTATCCATCACCTGTCCGCCAAAACGATCTGCAACCAGGCCTGTCCGGATGCCTTTGCGTGCCGAGTAGATCGCGGCAGAAGCTCCTGCAGGGCCACCGCCGACGATCAGCACGTCATAAGGAGCCTTTTCGGAAAGCTTTTGGGCTTCACGGGCAATGGCGCCAGTATCTATCTTGTTGAGTATTTCCTTTACTCCCATGCGGCCGTGACCAAATTCCTGTCCGTTCATGAATATGGTAGGCACAGCCATGATGCGGCGCTCATTGACCTCATCCTGGAACAGCGCTCCGTCTACCATGGTATGACGAATATTAGGATTGATTGCGGCCATCAGGTTCAATGCCTGTACTACCTCTGGACAGTTGTGGCAGCTGAGGGAAATGTAAGTCTCGAAATTGAATTCGCCTTCTATGCCGCGAATCTGTTCGATGACTTCTGTTTCTGCCTTGGGTGGATGCCCGCCTACTTGCAACAGGGCAAGCACCAAGGATGTGAATTCGTGTCCCATGGGAATGCCGGCAAAGCGGATGCCGATGTTTTTCCCTGGGCTATTGAGGCTAAATGAGGGTTTACGTTGATCGTCATCATCACGTTGTTGCACAGAGATGAGGGGAGACAGGCTTTTGAGATCGCTCAGTAGTGACAACACTTCGCGAGATTTGTCGCTGCTGTCTACTGAAGCAACGATCTCGATCGGCTGTGTCACCTTATCCAGATATGCTTTTAATTGGGTTTTGATATTGGCATCCAACATGATGTATTCTCTTTTCTTTAATGCTAGTAAAAGTTGCCCGGGCAAGGCAGGGAGTTTAAGTTGCCCGGGCTTGCTGCATTTGAATCGTTCTTAGATCTTGCCTACCAAGTCCAGTGATGGAGCCAAGGTGGCTTCACCAGGCTGCCATGATGCAGGGCAAACTTCGCCATCATGGGTGGCCACGTACTGGGCTGCCTGCACTTTGCGTACCAGGTCCTTGGCGGAGCGGCCAATGCCAAGATCATTTACTTCAGCAGCCTTGATCTTGCCTTCTGGATCAATAATGAATGTGCCGCGGAGTGCCAGGCCTTCTTCTTCAATGTAGACATTGAAGTTGCGGGAAATCACGCCAGTTGGATCACCAATCATTGGGTACTTGATCTTCTTGATGGTGTCTGAAGTATCGTGCCATGCTTTATGGGTGAAGTGAGTATCGGTAGAAACGGAATACACTTCAACGCCAAGCTTCTGCAGCTCTTCATAATGGTCGGCAACATCGCCAAGTTCAGTTGGACAAACAAAAGTGAAGTCAGCGGGGTAGAATACAACGGCTGACCATTTGCCTTTCAGGTCTGCTTCGGTCACGGTGACGAATTCACCGTTATGAAATGCAGTAGCCTTGAATGGTTTGACTTCACTGTTGACAATCGGGGTGGACATTGCAATCTCCTTGGGGTGGTTGAAATAGTGAGATTGCAGTGTAGCGGGATAAGTTGAATAAATAAAATTGATTGTTTAAATTAAGTTAATAAGTTAATTTTATTGATGTCTGGAATATCCTCGTCAGATTGATATTTCAGCATACGGTTGCGGCCATTGGCTTTCGCTGCATAGAGTGCAGTATCTGCCCGCCGCAGCATGGTCTCCCAGCCGGTGCCCAGGTCTTTATGGGGATCCCATGAATATAGTCCCAGGCTGCTGGTAATTTGCCTGCTGTCGCATGGGGCATGATGAAGGGCGCGGGTTGCTTCCAGCAGGCGTTCTCCCAAGGCGCTGGCTTCTGCCAAGTCGGTATTGGGACAGATAATGCAGAACTCCTCGCCGCCATAGCGGCCAACAATATCGGTGTTCCGACAGGCCGCACTGATGGCTTGGGCGATGTTGCGCAAGACGATATCGCCAGCTTCATGCCCGTAGGTGTCATTGACCTGTTTGAAATGGTCGATATCCAGCATGAAGACGCTGATAGCCTTGTGATAACGGTGTGCAATATCCACTTCCCGCTGCCCCAGTGTCACCAGTGCCCGCCGGTTGTAGAGCTTGGTGAGTTCATCGTGAGTTGCCAGATGTTCTTTGGCCTTGATGATGGATTCAAAATACATCAACAGTAAACCAAGCGAGCCTAGGAGGTTGCACCACATGGGGATGAGATACAAGCCAAACACATTGATAGGGTCATGGCTTTGCGGGCTGAGGTCTATCTGTCCCTCAAGCGCCATCATGCCGCGCACAATGAAGTCGGTACCGCCCAGCGTATAGGCGATTACCACCAAACTATTGGCGAATGATAATTTGAGTTTGCGGGCAATCAGCACCTCATAGACATTGAGGAACATTAATATGGCCAGCAAAACTGAAAACAGCAAGGTCCTATAATAGGCCTGCGACTCATGGTTCAGGGTGAGCAGGCTGAAAGCAATAAAAAAGCCCAATACAAGGTGCCAGCCTCTGCGGTCGGGAGCCTTGCCAAAAAAAGCCTGGGTGCCCCACCATTTTGCCGTCATTGCGGCAATCATGATGGTGGAACCCATAATGAGGGGCAAATAACCGAATTGCGAAACTCTGAGTGCGGTCAGTGACGATCCGAGAATGCTAAGTAAACCTGCGATTGCCCAATACCGGGTGCTGCGTTCAGAAGGTGCCAGAAAATACAGCCCGCCCATGATAATGGCAATACAGAGCTGGCTGATGGCATAACTGATATTGGCCGTGTATGAGTTCCACAACGAATCCAATATAACCCTCCTTTTCAATCCGTTTGCCAGATGTCACGGCAGGTGTTGTGACAATTGCTACTTCAAGTTAATCCCGGCTGGCAAGCTCCTCCCAGCGCAACATGGCAGCGTCAAGCTCCTGCTCAATTTCACTGAGTCGTTGTTGCAGCGTGCGTGCTTTTTCCGGGCTTTCCTTGTATAAATCCGGGTTTGCCAGAGCCACGTTGATTGCAGCTTGTTCGGCTTCCAATCCTTCAATGCGTGCTGGCAAGGCTTCCAATTCCCGAGTTTCCTTGAAGTTGAGCTTGCTGGCTACTTTTTTCGTAAGGGATGTATTGCCGGATAGTGTGGAAGGAGGGCTGGGCTTTGCGGATTTGTCCTGCTTCTCAAGATTTTTTGCGCTGGCCTGCGACTGGGTGAAGCGGTGCCAGTCATCATAACCACCGCTGAATTCGCTCAGTACTCCATTGCCTTCAAACGCAATTACCTGAGTGACCGTATTTTCCAGAAATGCCCGGTCATGGCTGACCAGGAACAGCGTGCCTTCAAACTCCTGCAACAGGCTTTCCAGCAGTTCCAGGGTGTCAATATCAAGATCATTGGTGGGTTCATCCAGCACCAGCACATTGGCGGGACGAGCAAAGAGCCGGGCCAGCAACAGGCGGTTGCGCTCACCGCCAGAAAGAGATTTCACCGGTGATCTTGAGCGCTGAGGTGGAAAAAGGAAGTCTTCCAGATAACTGATCACATGCTTACGCTCATTGCCTATCTGGACAAATTCGGAGCCAGGGCTGATGGTATCAGCCAGTGAGGCTTCCTCATCAAGCTGCTCACGCATCTGGTCGAAATAGGCCACATTGAGGTTGGTGCCGCGCTGTATGGTGCCGCTGTCAGCTTCCAGTTCACCCAAAATCAGTTTGAGCAGGGTTGTTTTACCTATGCCATTGGGGCCAAGCAGGCCAATGCGGTCACCACGCATGATGCGCGTGCTGAAGCTGTTGATGAGCATGCGCTCGCCATAGGCTTTTTGAACGTTTTCTAACTCGGCAACCAGCTTGCCTGAGCGTTCGCCGCTATCCAGTGTTAGCTTGACATTACCCTGACGCTCGCGCCGAGCAGCACGTTCCAGTCGCAGTTTCTCCAGCTGGCGTACCCGGCCTTCATTACGGGTGCGCCGTGCCTTAATGCCCTGACGTATCCAGGCTTCTTCTTGGGCCAGTACCTTGTCAAACTTGGCAGCATGGGTGGCTTCCACTGCCAGCAGTTCTTCCTTCTTCACCACGTAGTTGGCGTAATTGCCGATGAAGTCGGTGAGGTGGCCGCGATCCAGTTCGACAATGCGTGTCGCCAGCCGGTCAAGAAAGCGCCTGTCATGGGTGATAAACAGCACGCTACCCTTGAAATCCAGCAGGAGGTTTTCCAGCCATTCGATAGCGGCAAAGTCCAAGTGGTTGGTAGGTTCGTCCAGCAACAACACTTCAGGCTCGGCCACCAGTGCACGCGCCAATGCTACGCGTTTGCGCCAGCCACCAGAAAGTGTGCTGATCAATGCATCGGCGTTCAGTTCAAGGCGACTGAGCGCAGCATCGACCTTGGCCTGAGATTGCCAGCCGTCGCGTGCATCAAGTTGGTGTTGCAATTCCTGCATACGGTCCATCAGGGCTTCGATATCCGCATCAGGTTCGCCCATCTGGTGTGAAACGCTATGGTAATCAACCAGTATTTGCCGCAAATCGCCCAGGCCTTCGGCGACAGCTTCAAATACAGTATGTTCTGGTTCAAGCTGCGGTTCTTGCGGAACATAGGCAATGCGGGCATTGGGCGCTCGCCAGAACGTCCCATCATCAAGCTTGCTTTCGCTGGCGATGACTTTGAGCAGGCTGGATTTTCCAGCGCCATTGCGACCAATCAGGCCGACTCTTTCCCCAGCGTCTAGCTGGAAGTCGGCATGGTCTAGTAAGGGGTAATGTCCGTAAGCCAGACTGGCTTGATCTAATGTGATGTAAGGCATGCCTCTATTGTAGCAGGAGAGGGCGTGACAACCGGCGGGCCAATGCATATGTATGCACATTGCCTGTGCAGGTATTCAGATAAATATTATTGAGGTTTCTGTTGCTGGTTGAAATGAGCGAGGGCCTGGCTGCATGAGTATGAGTTGCTTTTGGAACCGGTATCCAGGTAGGGCAGGATGGCTGCCAGTGGATTGATAAAGGCCAGGGCTACACTGCCAAGCAGACGGGCTGCAATTGGCACTGCTTCAGGGCTCACTTTGGGTTGCACGAATGTCCCCTGCACCTTGATTGGCGAGCGTACGGTCAAAGGAGAGAAGTTCTTGGGTTTTGCGGCCAGCAGCAAGTCCAGTTTTTCTTCTCCCATATCCACATTGCCATTGATTAGCAGCAGGGTGACAGGGGTGTCTATCAGCGCTACTTCAGGTTTGATAATGCCATTGGTGGCCTTGAGGTCCATCAGTGCGCATTGCATATTGAGTGATTGGTCTCCGCCCAGCCATGCGCTGACGCTTTGTGCCACATCCAGTCCCATCAGCTCCACAATCAGGCGGGAAATCTGGCCTTGTTCAATGAAAAGTGTTGTTTTTCCATTGAGTGAGCCAAGCAATGCCGCAGTGGAGCTACCCTTGCCTGTCAGGTCTGTTTTGCCATTCAAGGTGCCAGTGACGTAAGGTGGTGGGACGGTCTTGCCTTGTTTCCTCGCTTCTTCCTGGCGTGTTTTTGAGACTTGCAGCCATTTTTCCAGCACGATGTCCTTCCATGCCAGCTTGATCTGCCATTGTGGCGCATATTGCCGGGAATTGGCTTTCACTGGCGGCTCACCCGCATCCACGGAAAGTGTTCCTGAAAGTGTGCCATCAGCTGTTCTGGCCAGAATATCCTCCACTGTGAATCTGCCTTTGTAAATTTTCAAATGGCCTTTCAGTGGTGAGATGGGCAGGGCAAAGGCATTGCCGAGTTCCACGTAATCCAACTTGAGAGAGATATCCATGTCTACCTGATTCAATGATGGCAAGTCTAGTGGACGGTCGGGGATGGCGCGGTTGCCGGCTGGAGCTGCCTTGGTGCCATCAGGCTTGCTGGTGCCAAAGGCTGGTGCAAGATCAGCCAGATAGAAACGGCTTCCATCAATATGCCCTTGCAGCAACGGGACAGTGTCGTCCGTACGGGGATCATATTTTAGTTGGGCCGAGAGGCTGCTTTTGCCGACCTTGGCAGAGTCTATATCGATGTTCCAGATATCGCTGGTTTTATCCAGTGTGGCACTCAGCCTGAAAGGGTCGGTGGTAGGCAATGGTGTGCCGACTAGGTCGCCCAGTATGCCGAGTGAACTGCCAGTAGCCACGGCTTTGCCTTGTATGTTTTTTTTGCCAAAGAGGTCGGATATCTGTCCATCAAAATCTATTCTCAGTTTGGCATACTCCATCCAGCCCTTGGACTTGATGGGAGGAGAGTTCTGGTCCTGGGTGGCAATTGGCAGGAAGCCTGCAGTTTCAAGGAAGGCCTTGACAGGCTTGTTCTGGAATTTTCCGTTGATGCTGAGTTCAGAGTGCATAGTCTCCTGGCTGTTGCTTCCTTCCTCAGTCCTGAACTTGGCATCAACTGCTGCCTGGCTGATTGCATCGTCGATCTTGCTACTCCCATTCTTGACCACCAGGGTTTCTATGATGGGGAATGGACTGTCAGGCTGGCTCTCATCCTTGGGGAATTGCCATGTGGAGGTGCCATCAGCTTGACGCAGTAATTGTGCATCAATTTGATCAACCTTGATTTCACGTATACGCAACTGGTTATTTTTGGTGTATTGCCAGAGATCGCGGTAACGCAGCTTTAAGCTGATATTGTGAGCATCGACCAGGTGGGGGGCTGTGAAGCTGGCAGGAGCAGAGATGAACAGGTGGCCTAAGTCCAGTTGTACGCCAGCCCACAAATGCAGCTGGAATGGTTGTTCAAGCTTGACTGTGCGTTCCAGTTTTTCATTCAGCAAGCGCTCGGCAGGCGCCCGCAGGAATGGCCAGCCCAATATTTCGCACACAATGGCGACAATCACCATGGTCAGCAATAGCCACAGCAGGACTTTGATTGGGGCCATCCATCTTCTTGATGCGGGTTTCACCGTTTGCTTAGCCATTTATCACCTTTGATTAAGTCGCCCAGATGTTCATGAGCGGACAATTAGATTTTCTGTTTACCGTAGTGCCTTATGCTGTAAATCGTGAGCAGGGCGCCGCAAATAGCAACCGCAGCACTGGCAAGAGCAACCGCTGGTAAACCAAGCCCAAAATGGATTACCGCACCGCCAAGGAAGGCGCCCCCGGCATTGCCCAGGTTAAATGCACTCTGGTTGACAGTGGACGCCATCAATGGCGAATCACCTGCCTGTGCCATGGCGTTGGTTTGAAGTCCAGGCCCGACTGCAAAACTGACCAGGCCCCAGACAAAGGCCGTGGCAATCGCTGCCACGGTGAACTGCATGCTCCACGCAAATACAATGCCCAATAGCGCCATGCCTGCTAATGAGAGGGTAATTGTGGGCAATAGTTTCCAATCAGCCATTTTCCCGCCGATATTGAGGCCTATGGTGGCGGCAACTCCCATGGCAATCAGCATGAAACTGACCTCGTGTGGCAACAGGCCGGACATGTCTTCCAGAATTGGCGTGATGTAGGTGAAAATCGTGAACACGCCGGCAAACCCAATGGCGGTAATGGCCATGGCAAGCAGCACATTGGGCTGCATGACCGCGTGCATTTCCTTGCGCAGGTCTGGCTTGGGCATGGCAGAGAGGTCGGGAATGAATCGCCAGATGGCGTACATCGCCAATGCACCGCAAGCGGCTACTGTCCAGAACGGAATGCGCCAACTGGTTTCCTGGCCCAGCAAGGTGCCCAGCGGCACGCCCAGCACGTTGGCCAGTGTGAGGCCGGTGAACATGAGCGCCAGCGCGCGGCCACTTTGCCCGGGCGGTGCCAAGTAAATAGCGACCACGGCACCTATGCCAAAAAACGAACCATGGCTGAGCGCGGTAAAAATTCGTGCTGCCGCCAGCGTGAGATAGTTGGGGGAAAGCGCACATAGCATATTGCCCAGGGTGAATATCGCCATGAGCGCCAGCAGGGTGGCCTTACGGGGGCGGTTGATTGTGAGGGCCACCATCAAGGGGCCGCCTACGACCACACCCAATGCATAGACAGTGACCAAGTTGCCGGTGGCAGGGATGGAAACGTCAAGACTGTGGGCAATGTCGGGCAGCAGGCCCATGGGCAAAAATTCGGTCATGCCGATACAAAATGCACCGGCGGCCAGTGCTATCATCCAACTGCCCATAAATACTCGCTTTTAATAGTGAATGCCTGAAAATTGTTAATGCCGGGATAGGGGCTGTGTTTCCGAATGAGCGGAGTGCGAGAAGATGTCAGGTTATTTCTTCAATCGCTTTTGCATACTAATCGATTAATGTACCTTCAACTTGCGCAAAATAAATCCATTGAAAAAGCGATAGGCTCATGAGTCAGCCCATCGCTTTTTTACCTTTCCGCGATGGCACATTTAACCTTGTCCATTGAGCATGGCGCGAATCTGTGCCATGCGCTGGCGGCCTTCTTCCTTGCTGGTTGCCGGGTCAGCCTGTGGGCCACCGGAGTGGCGTACGTCATCGGGAGGTAACTCGGCGATAAAGCGACTGGGCTCGCAGGATTCATTTTCCCCGGCACGTTTGCGCTTACGGCACCAGGAGATATGCAGGGATTTTTGCGCGCGGGTGATGCCAACATACATCAATCGGCGTTCCTCTTCTATCTTGCCGTTATCCACGCTTTCACGATGGGGCAGGATACCTTCCTCGCAGCCAATCAGAAACACATGGCCATATTCCAGTCCCTTGGAAGCATGCAGGGTGGAGAGCTTGACGGCATCCGGCTCGCTGTCTTCGCGTCCTTCCAGCATGCTCATGAGGGAAATCATTTGCGTCAGTGCCAGCAGGTTTTTCTCGTCTTCATCGCCTTTGCGAGTCAGCCAGCCTACAAAGTCCATAACGCTTTTCCATTTATTTTCGGCAGCGCGTGGTTCCTCCGTGTCATAGAGAAAGGCTTCGTAGTTGATGGCAGAAAGGATATCGTTAAGCACTTCACCTGCCGGGTCTTTTTCGGCACGCTCCTGGATACGGTTGATGAACTGGCAAAAAGTGAGCAGATCTTCCAGTTGCCGGTTGGCCATGGTACGCTGGAAATCGCCTTCAAAGGCAGCCTCGAACAATGACATCTTATGCAGGCTGGCATATTCCCCAAGCCGCTCGAGCGTGGTGTTGCCTATGCCCTTCTTCGGCGTGGTGGCAGCGCGGATAAATGCCGGATCGTCATCTTCATTGGCAATCAGGCGCAGGTAGCTGACCAGATCCTTGATTTCCGCCTTGTCAAAAAATGATTGACCGCCAGAGATCGTATAGGGGATTTTTTGCTGGCGCAGCTGCTGTTCAAAAATACGGGCCTGGTGGTTGCCGCGGTAGAGGATGGCGTAGTCGAGAAACTTGGTTCTATGCTCAAACTTGTGGGCCAACAGCTTCATGACCACTGACTCAGCCTCATGGTCTTCATCCTTGGCGGCGCTAACCTGAATGAGGTCGCCAGTGCCGAGCTCACTCCAGAGCTTTTTCTCAAACAGCTTGGGATTGTTGGCAATCACCTGGTTGGCGGCGCGTAGGATACGGACCGTAGAACGGTAGTTTTGTTCCAGCTTGATGACCTTGAGGCGTGTGAAGTCCTCGGTGAGCTGGCGCAGGTTTTCAACATCGGCTCCACGCCAGCCGTAAATGGCCTGATCATCATCACCCACGGCAGTAAAGCGGCCTTCAACGCCAGTCAGTAATTTGACCAGTTTGTACTGGCAGGCATTGGTATCCTGGTACTCATCGATCAGCAGGTATTTGAGTTTGTGCTGCCATTTGCGCAGCGCATCGGTATGGGTTTCAAACAGCTCCACCGGCAGCTTGATCAAGTCATCAAAATCCACTGCCTGATAGGCTTTGAGGGTTTGCTGGTAAATCTGGTAGACCTTGGCCGCGGCATGGGAGAGTTCTTCATCCGCAGTCGCGGCTGCCTGGTCCGGGTTGACGAAGGCATTCTTCCAGCTGGAAATCTGCCATTGCGTCTTGCGCAACAGCTGCTTATCGGTGGTGGCCAGAATATCGGAGAGTATCTTGAAGCTGTCCGAGGAGTCCAGGATGGAGAACTGCGGCTTGTAGCCCAGCAGCTCGGCTTCCTGGCGAAGCATCTGCAGACCTAGCGAGTGGAAAGTGGCAATCGTCAGACCTTTGGCGTTATTGCCTGGCAGCAGATGGCCTACACGCTCCTGCATTTCACGCGCTGCCTTGTTGGTGAAGGTGATTGCCGCAATTTCCTTGGGCGAATAGCCACACTTTTCAACCAGGTAAGCGATTTTCTGGGTGATGACGCGGGTCTTGCCGCTGCCGGCACCGGCCAGCACCAGCAAGGGGCCATCCAGATATTTCACAGCTTCGCGCTGTTGGGGATTCATGGTGCTTAACATGTTGATTTGCCTGTAGGCGGAGATAATTCAGGAAAAAGCTGCTACAAGCGTGTAACAACATCGACCCTGATTTTAGCTTGAGCCAGCTTTTGAAGCTAGTTGATAGAGGCAATGCAGGCATAAAAAAAGCCCCGCCAATACTGCGACGGGGCCGAGAGAGTGTGTCTGGGTAGAATCAGGCGTATAGCTTATTGTTCTTGCGACGGGCGGCAAATCCCAGCAGGCCGAGGCCAAGCGCCAGCATGGCGTAGGATTCAGGCTCGGGGACGGCAGTTACGCTGTATAGCGTGAAGTCTGATTTATCCTTGAGCGATGTCAGGGAGAATGACTTGACTGCCGCGTCTCCAAATGGATTGTCCAGGCTCCATACCCCGCCCAGGTCCTGGATGGCAGGGCTCAGGTTGGTTATGGTGCCAAGACCGGTCCATGAGGCTGTGGTGTCGCCGGTGGCGATGAGCTTGAATGTGCTGGTGGAGTTGTCAAAATAGGTAACAGTAATGGAGGCCTGTTCCTTGGAATCGCCATATTCGGGACCATTGAACAACAAGCCTAATGTGATATTGCTGATGACGGTTGCATCATCAAACTTGGCAATGATCCACTCGTGCTTGTCGATTTCCCCTACTGTGACGTCGTTGCCCTTTTTAGGGGAGACGCCAACACCCTGATAACCATCCTGGGCCGGTTTGTAACTGAAAACAGCATCTTTCAGATGTTTTTTGTTTGTGCCTGTTTTAGCGTAAAAGGTCACGCTGGTATCAAGAATGTTAGTGGTGTAGCTGGAGCCGGTACCGAATTCTGTGCCATATACGGTATCGGTCGCGGCAATGGCGCTGAAGGAAGCGGTTAATAGTACGCTAGTTGCCGTTACTGCCAGCATTTTGGAAATATTCATTTGGGTCTCCTCATAGCAATTAATTAGATTTAATTGATTGTTTTTATTATTAATTGAAAGCACTTGCATGCTAGCTCTGCAATGAGGAGTGTTCAATAGTCCATTAGGGCTGATACGTTTGGACTAATCACTTGATATTGAAAATTAAAACTCAGCCTGATCTATATGATTCTAATGGGAAACCAGAAAAAGAAATTTATGACCAGGGATAGTCAGAGAAACCATTATTCCGGACTATCATTGCCTTTATCTTCAATTTGATCTGTTTCAAGAGTCATGTTTTCTATTGTTGCCATCATCTTAGCGCGCGACGCAGGTGTTTCCAGGCTGATGCGTCCCAGCGTGCCGGAGCGATAATCTACCAGGAAAGCCATGGCGGTTTTTTCCATGTCGAATTCACCACCTTTCAGTAGGTAGCCGCGGCGTCTGCCTACCGCCTCCAGCAAATCGATGGCATCCATATTGCTGACGTCGGTTTTGTATCGGGCATTCAGCAGGGCAGGGTAGCGTTCCAGCAGAATGGTGGCTAGAAATTCCGCCACCTCTTCATCAATGACGGCATTGCGGCCGATCGCGTGGCTGGCTGCCAGCATGTAGCCGTCAGATTCATATTTGATCTTGGGCCACATCATGCCCGGCGTATCGGTGATGGATAGCTGCGGGCTCAGCTCAAAGCGTTGCTGGCTTTTGGTGACGGCTGGTTCATCTCCCACCTTGGCAATACGGCGGTTGAGCAGGGCATTCATCAACGTGGATTTCCCCACGTTGGGAATGCCCATGATCATCATGCGCAACGGTTTCAGGTTGGTGCCTCTATGAGGTGCAATAGCGCGGCATAGCCCCGGAATCTTGTTCGCGTCTCCTGGTTTCTTGCAGGATAGTGCCACGGCCCTGATGCCATCCTGGCGATTGAAATGGTTGAGCCAATCCTGGGTGACAGCCGGGTCAGCAAGGTCTGCTTTGTTCAGTATTTTCAGGCTGGGGCGTTGACGGAAGCGCCGCAGGTCTTCAATCATGGGGTTATGGCTGGCCTCCGGTACGCGGGCATCCAGGACTTCAATGACGATGTCGGTAAATTCCATTGTTTCTTCTGCCTTTTTGCGGGCAGAAGTCATGTGTCCGGGAAACCATTGGATAGCCATAATCAGGAGGTGCTCTATTGTGGTGAGATCGAAAGATAAGGCCAGCGGCTACTTGATGGCAAAATTTAATAAAAAAACTGACGAGACGCTGGAACAGCGTGTCATTTTACCACTTGCTTGTTATTCCGGCTTTAGTTTGCAGCCTTGTTGCAAAATTTGGGGTTAATGGCGTCTGGATATAGTTCTTTAGGCCTATGGATATTCCATAGAGTTAACATTGCGCATTTCTAGTATGGGCTCCGTAACAGTTTTTATAACTCTAAAGGGGTAATCATGAAGCTCAAGAATAGCGGTATTGCAGTGGCGATTGCTGGTTCCATGCTGTTTACAGTGCCTGCGTTTGCGCAGGAAGTGATCGTGAACGGGGGGTTCGAGGCCGACGCTTCCGAAACCTATAATCCACAAGGTTGGCAAGTCCAGGAAAACGGAATTTTCGGTTCTGTGATTGCTACCGATGCCCATCAATCCTCTGCCAGTGGCTATAACACGGTAGGTGCCGCCAGCGGTAACTACTATGGGCTATTGGATTCTGCCTATCCAAGCAGCCAGGTGTTGTACCAGAACTTCTCCATTGGCGCTGTGACTTCGGCCGTGCTTTCGTTCCAGATGTTCGTGAATGACCAGAGCGACAATGGCATTGTATACATCAACCAGGCAGGCCTGGATGCGACAACCAACGGTACTTACGCGCCAAACCAGCATGTACGTGTTGACCTGCTGTTGGCAAGTGCCGATCCATTCTCTGTTAATGCTACTGACATTATTGGCACCTATTATCTGGGAGGCGCCAATGGTCGTCGCTTTGATGGTGCTGACAACTCCAATAATTATGTGGATTACAGCTTTGACCTGACCAGCCTGCTGGCCTCGGGTGGGAATTACACGCTGCGTTTTGCTTCCGTGAGCAACCAAGGTGCTCTGCAAGTAGGCCTGGATAACGTCAGCCTGAATGTCACGCCAGTACCGGAAGCCGATACATATGCCATGTTCCTGGCTGGATTGGGCTTGCTGGGCCTGGTATTGCGCCGCCGTAACACTATCTAATACAGGGAATATATCAAATGAAAAAAGCAATGATGAAGGTATCTGCACTGGCAGTGATGATGGCTATGGGCGGCCAGGCGATGGCGGAAGATGCCAGCACCTGGTATGAGGATGGACAAGCAGCATTGGCTGCTGCCAAGAAGCTGTACCCCAATACACGCAAGGCCAAAAATGTGATTCTGTTTGTTGGTGACGGCATGGGTGTTTCCACAGTGACTGCTGCCCGCATTCTGGAAGGCCAGCTCAAGGGGTTGGATGGCGAGCGCAACAAGCTGTCTTTCGAGACGCTGCCCTATCTGGCTTTGTCCAAGACTTATTCTGCCAATCAGCAGACATCCGATTCCGCACCTACCATGACCGCGATGGTGACCGGCGTGAAGACAAATGACGGTGTACTCTCCGTCAACCAAACGGTCAAGAATGGTGATAAGGATAACAATAAAGTGCAGGCAGCAAAGCTGGCGACTATCCTGGAATTGGCTGAGCAGAACGGCCGCTCCACCGGTATTGTCTCCACTGCACGTATCACTCATGCGACACCGGCAGCCACCTATGCCCACACATCGACTCGTGACTGGGAATCTGACAACAACGTGCCAGCTGATACCGAAGTGAAAGATATTGCCTCCCAGCTGATCGATAATTTCGGCGCTGGCGGGATTGGCAACGGTATCGAGGTTGTACTGGGCGGCGGCCGTAGCAAATTCCTGCCTAACACCTTCAATGATCCGGAAGATGCCGGTCGCATGGGTGAGCGCCGTGATGGCCGTAACCTGGCCCAGGAATATGTGAACAAGTTCGGTGGCAAGTATGTCTGGAACCAGGCGCAGTTTGATGCCATCAATCCAGCCAATACAGACCGCTTGCTGGGTTTGTTCGAGCGCTCCCACATGGAATATGAGCATGATCGTCCAACTGATACAGGCAAGGAGCCATCCCTGGCTGAAATGACAGGCAAGGCCGTGGACATACTCAAGAAGAACCCGCAAGGATTCTTCCTGATGGTGGAAGCTGGCCGTATCGACCATGGCCATCATGCCAACAATGCCTACCGCGCCCTGACAGATACCATTGCCTTGTCTGACGCAGTGAAGAAGGCCCTGGAAAAGGTTGACCTGAATGAAACCCTGATTATCGTGACTGCCGACCATAGCCACACCATGACAATCGGTGGTTACCCAGAGCGTGGCAATCCTATCCTTGGCAAGGTGACTGTTGACGGCAACCTGACAAAGGCAACTGACGGCAACCCATATACCACCATTTCCTACGCGAACGGTAAAGGCTACTACCCGAACGTGCCAGGTGAAGACGTGTACAACTTCCCTGCACGCAGTGGCCGTATCGAAGACATGACCAATGTGGATACCAGCCATCCAGACTTCCACCAGGAAGTGACCGTACCGCTGGATTCAGAGACTCATGCTGCCGAGGAAGTGGAAATATTTGCAGGCGGCCCGAAGGCATACCTGTTCCAGGGTATCCAGGAACAGCACTACATTTTCCATGTCATGAAGGACGCATTCGGTTTCTGATGTCCAGTTTGATCAAGGCACTATGACTACAGGACGGGGTGGCGCAAGCTGCCCCGTCCATTGCTTTTTGTTGAATATTGTTGAACCTGAAGGATATGAATATGCAGAAATACCTGAAGTTATCTGGCTTGGGCCTGCTATTGCTGGGATGCAATGTGGCTTCAGCCGACGACCTGCCGGTCCTGAATGCCAGGTTTGAAACTTCGCAGTGCGCTATTCCATGCAAAAAACCGGTAGCACGGGAGTGGATCATGATGCGCGATTCAAATCAGCTTGAACTTAGGGATGTAGGCGCCAGCCACAGCGACCTGTGGCAAGTGCAGGCCGATGGCAGCCTTGATTATGTTTACGTGATGCACAATGAGAAGCGTGCCATCGATTACAACCCGGTGGACCTTCGTCTCCTCGGCATATCCGCTGGCATGGAAAAATGGCAGGCATTATCCCGCTTGGTGACACAGGAAGAATTGTCTACCCTGGAAAAATTGGCAGGCAAGACATATCAAGGCATGTCTACGGAGGTGTACCGCGGCAAACTCGATCAGGTGAAGACGGAGGTTACCTGGATTCCTGCACTGCAAATTCCCTTGCAGGTTCAGTATCACTACCCTGACCGCGTGGTGACCGTAAAGCTGGTGCAGCGTTTCGGGCAGGCGCTGCCAGTGGAAAAAACCACCTACGCGGTATTGCAGACCTATCAGCATGTGGACTTTACCGATATCGGTGATATGGAGCATGACCAGAGCGCAACGGCCTGGCTGGCGCTGGCCAAGGGTGCTCCTGGCGTGCATGTGCACCATCATGCAAGTCACCATGCCCATGATGATCATGAGCATGCGCAGAATTAGGCCTTGATTGAGGTTGAATGGCGGAATGTTCTGCCATTCAACTGGCGACTGCCGAAAGTAAGCTCGCGCCTGGTCAGGCTGGGTAGCAGATGTTGATCTCCATGGTGCGTGCAGATATCCGGCGGAGGAGTGCTAAAATAGCGCCATGACGCTGATCCCGGAAATCAAACCCCATCAATCCATAGAGTTACTGAAGGCGCTGCATATCCTTACCCGGGATGGCAAGCTTAACCAGGATACACGCCGCAAACTCAAGCAGGTTTACCACCTCTATCACTTCATCGAGCCATTGCTCAATGAAGTGATCCTGGAAAACGATAATCCGGTGCTGGTCGATCATGGCGCTGGCAAGTCCTATCTTGGGTTCATTCTCTATGATCTGTTCATGAAGCAGCAGCATGCGGGCCGGATTGTCGGGATTGAGACAAGGGGCGAGCTGGTGCAGAAATCGCAGGAGCTCGCGGAAAACCTCGGTTTTGGCCGCATGGATTTCCTGCACCTGAGCGTGGAAGAGTCGATTGCATCCACTGCCTTGCCAGAACAGGTGGATATCGTGACCGCTCTGCATGCCTGCAATACCGCCACCGATGACGCCATCAGGTTTGGCCTGGAGAAGCGTGCGCAATTCATGGTGCTGGTGCCTTGTTGCCAGGCCGAGGTGGCGGAAGTGTTGCGTCGCCACAAGAGTGAGTCTTTCGGCAAAACGCCCTTATCCGAAATCTGGCGGCATCCCATTCATACCCGTGAATTCGGCAGCCAGATCACCAACGTGTTGCGGTGCCTGCAGCTGGAAGCCCATGGATACCAGGTAACGGTGACGGAGCTGGTAGGCTGGGAGCATTCAATGAAAAACGAGCTGATTATCGCCCGCTACAAGAATAGCCCCAGGCGCAATGCCCAGAGCCGCCTGGAGCAAATCCTCGAAGAACTCAACCTGCAGGATTTGCACACCCGTTTCATCTATTGAAAGTGGGCGGTTATTTTCCTGGGATCTGGTCTGCGGGAATGTTGCGCAAACTGCCAAATGTCAGCGCATATTGACGTGTAATTTCTGCTCCAAAAAAGAAAATCTGCGCAGAGTAATAAACCCACAGCAGCAGGGCAATCAACGAGCCGGCAGCCCCAAAACTTGAGGCGACGGCACTATTGCCCAGATATATGCCGATGACGTATTTACCCAAGCTGAACAGGATGGCGGTAAACGCTGCGCCTGCCCATACATCTGACCATGGCAGTTTCACATCGGGCAGCATCTTGTAGATCACGGCAAACATTGAGGTAATGACGCCAAAGCTTACCAGGGCGGAAATCTGCTTGAAGATACCGATGGCGGTGATAAAGCGGCCGACGAATTGAGTCGCGTATTCTTCCACCAGGGCCAGGCCAGCGTTGACCAGCAACGAGGTCAGCAACAGAAACGCTAGTGAAATGATGATGCTGAATGCCAACAGGCGGGTTTTGAGCAATGCACCTATCGCCTGCTTGCTGCCTTGGGTCTTGGCCTTGGTGGTTTCCCAGATTTCATCCAGGCTGGCCTTCAGTTCGGCAAATACCGTGGTTGCGCCAATAAACAGCAGGGTGCTGGCAATCAATGTCGCAATAATGCCGGATTTTGGGTTGCTGGATTTTGCCAGCATGTTCTGTATTACTTGTGCGCCGCTTTCACCCACCAGGTCTGAAATCTGGGTGACGATTTCGCCATGCGCCGCGCGTTCGCCAAGGAAATAGCCCGCGATTGCAATCACAAGCACCAGGATGGGCGTGAGTGAAAACATGGTATAGAAAGCCAGGGCCGCCCCTTTGCTTGTTGCCCGGTGCGAGAACCAGGAGAGTACTGACTGGATCAGTAGCTGGCGTAGGCACAACAGCCTGTGTACAGAGCGTTGGCTTAAGCTGTGAAGTAGTTTTGCAATCAATGCTGGCTCCAATCTTGGTATGGTAAGGGGGCAGGGTTTACCTGCCTGGGTTTTGACTGGCTTAATGGTTGCGCGGCACCATGCCTGTCAAAGCTCGTCCATTGAAGACCAGGGCAACGCTTTCACGTTTCCCCTGTTTGTCTTCAAATACCAATGTGATGGGTATGGTATCACCCGCTTGTACAGCGGCCTTTATCCCATGCAACATGAGGTGCAGGCCTCCAGGTTTCAGTTCAACAGGTTGGTTGGCGGTCAATGGCAATGCCTGGATTGGGCGCATTTTCATGATGCCATCCTCCACATGCATATCGTGAAGTTCGACCTTGTCCGCAAACGGCGAGTTCGCCGCCACCAGTTTTGCATCCTTGTCAGAAACCATGCGCAGGTAAGCCGCTGCAACTTTTTGGCCAGGGGCTGTAGCGCGTACCCATGGTTCCACTACAGTGACTTCTGCCTGAGCATGCATGCAATATAGCAGCATCAGCCCAATCAATATTCCCTTCATTTACTTTTTCCTTTTGCCATGCATGGCATGGTGATGATGTTCCGTGTGATTTATCGGCGAAAATGTCAATGGAAAAAGGGCGGGCCTCGAGGACGGCTATTCCATGATGGCAGCAAAGCCCATTCATGCCTTGATATTGCAGGAGATAGCGTTAACCGGGAGAGCATAACCGGGATGGAGCTCAGGCTACTGCTTGCCAGGCTGTCCAGTTGCGCCACGCAAAATGGACATTTTGCGTGGTCTTGGGAGGCGGGTTGTTTGGAGTTGGGTGCTTTAGTGGAGCAAAGCTCGCCCATAAACCACTGCTGGTTTGAACGTTCTGCCAATAGTGACGAAACAGAGGGCGCCAGGCAGGCCAGCAACAAGGCAAGGCCAGCAAGGCAGGCGCTGAAGGTTGAGATGGTACGAGATCGCATCCGCATGCCTGCTATCTTATCATGATGGCGGGCATGCTTGATTTAGAAGCCTTCAAGCACAATTTTGCCTATGGTGCGTCCAGATTCCAGTGCTGCATGGGCTTTCTTCAGGTTGCTGGCATTGATGGGCGTGAGGGTTTGAGCCAAGGTGGTACGCAATATGCCATGGTCCGCCAAGCGTGCAATTTCATTCAGCAGGTAATGTTGCTTGATCATGTCTTCTGTTTTGTACATGGCGCGGGTAAACATCAATTCCCATGTGAAACTTGCGCTCTTGTTCTTGAGCGGAGCGATATCCAGTAGATGGTTGTTCTCGACTATGCTGCAAATAGCTCCTTGAGGTACTACCAGCCTGACTGCGGCAGGGCAGTGTTGATCCGTATTATTCAGGATCAACACATAGTCGACATATTCAAGATTCAAGGCTTTTACCTGGCTAACAATATCCACGCTATGGTCAACAATGTCGTGAGCCCCCAGTTCACGGCACCAGGCGGCGGACTCGGGGCGCGAAGCAGTGGCAATGACATGTAAACCGGCTACCTTTGCGGCCAGCTGGATTGCTATCGAACCCACACCGCCGGCACCGCCAATGATGAGGATGGCTTTAGGCTTTTTGACGTTTGGTGGAGCCTCCACCTTTAGCCGGTCGAACAATGATTCCCAAGCCGTAATTGCCGTGAGGGGCAAGGCTGCCGCTTCAGCAGCACTCAATGTCTTCGGCTTGTGGCCAACAATGCGTTCATCCACCACTTGATATTCACTGTTGCACCCCTGGCGTGTGATATCCCCGGCGTAATACACAGCCTCACCTACTTTGAACAGGCTCACTGCGCTACCGATTTCCACTACTGTTCCCACTGCATCCCAGCCCAATACCTTAGGTTCAGCTTCCACCTTGTCCTTGGGAGCGCGTACCTTGGTATCCACTGGGTTGACTGCAATGGCTTCAACCTTCACCAGCAGGTCATGCGGCCCAGGTGCCGGCGTAGAAATATCTACATCCAGCAATGCATCGGGATGATCAATCGGGAGGTAATGAGTCAGGGCAACCGCTTTCATGGAGAGAGTCCTCAAAAGTCTAGGGATGCAGCTTATTTTATTCCTGTATACCAATGTGGCAAGTACGCACAATTTATGTGAGTTATCTGCAAAATATTTAATATCTTCGTTTAATTGTCGATATATCTCATATCAACTTTCTGTAGTTAAAGGAGAATGTAATGGTGGCAACCAATAGTGGCTTGACGACGGTTACATCCACGCCAGCTGTGACTGCTCCGGCCAGTGAGGCTTTGAATGAAGCAAGGAAACAGGCCGAGCTTCGCCCTGAACAGCAGAAAGCCGCGCTCAATGGACAGATTCTTCAGGCTTCATTGCAAGTGTCTATCCAGTCTGGCAATGATGGCTTGGCCTTGCTCTATCGTTCAGCAGTGGAACAATTGAATACCGTACTGGCACCGGAGTTTGGACCCAACGCCATTGAGAATGCCCTGGGGCAGGATAATAGTCCAGAAGCCACAGCGTCGCGCATCCTTTCTTTATCAACCGGCTTTTTCGATGCATATGCTGCACGCTATCCCAATAAAGACCCGGAAACAGTGGCTCGAGACTTTGTGGCGCTCATTCGAGGTGGTTTTGAAAAAGGTTATGCTGAAGCCAAGGATATTCTCACCGGCTTGAATGTACTGGGAGAGAACAGCCCGGTGGCATCTGATATAGCCAAGACCTACGATCTTGTGCAAAAAGGCTATGATGATTTTCTGGGGGCAAAGCTCTCGGCCATTCGTGGTGATGCAGATTAAAGGTTCTTCCGCGTAGTTACAGTCTAGATAGCAGCGTTGTAAATCAAGCGCGAAAACTGCTCTAAAGATTTTTATAGACTGCGTTTATGGCGGGCAGTTGGCCGAAAAACAACTCAGCATGCGTGCCGGCGCGCTTCCCTGATCAGGATGTGTCGACAGTTGGTTACTATGCTCACGATCAGGGTTGTTCGGCGTTGCACTTGTTCGCCATTTCAACTTCCAGCACGTTAATTTATTCCCGGAATCGATTGCGCAGCGCGCAGTGCAAATTAAGAAAAAAGCCCTGCTGGGTAAGCAGGGCTTCAGGTTGCACTTGCTAATCAGGCATTGAGAGCGCGGACTTTGCGGCGCACTATGCCAATGAGGCCTAAACCGGCCAGCAGCAGGGCATAGGTTTCAGGTTCTGGTACCGGTGCGAGGAGGTATGAGCTGTAATGTCCGTTGCTATCAACACCCTGGGCGATGATCCATCCTTGGTCATTAATGCCGTTAGCCGATACCAAGGTGATGCCTGTGTTGCTGCCGAGGAGGGTGTTAAGGTTGATGGCAGTTCCATTATCCCAGAGCACGGCAAACTCCTCCCATGAACCATCGCGATCCTCAATATAACTGCCGACTACTTGCCCCAGGTTGTTGATGCCATAGGCGTAGCTGGCATAGCCGCCTAGTGTGCCGAGGTCAATGACTTCACCATTATCCCATAGGGTAGCGTGTTGCCTGGAGTCTGAAGACATGCCCCAACCTACAGCGACATTGCTATTATTGATGGCGAACGCCTCGCTGCCAATTCCGCCCAATGTGTCAAGCAGTACCAGTTCATTATTGCTATTCCAGAAAGCGGCATAGCTTGTGCTGTCCTGGTAGATCGCCCCAACAATATAGCCATTGTCGTTGATGTCGTTAGCTGCGCTGGTGGCTGATGCGTTCGTGAACAGTGCACTCGCATTACCGTTTTGCCACAGGGTAGCAGTCTGTTGGTTTTGAGCATTAAAGCTCCAGCCGACTACCTGGCCTTGATTGTTGATGGCATTGGCAGCGCCGTATTGATTGCTTAATCCATTCAAAGTGGTAACGGTACCGTTATGCCAGACAGTGGCTTGTGCATCATAGGCTGGCTCTTGGGATGGTGGCAGGAACTCCAAGCCTTCCAGGCCTTGGGTATTACGTTCCAAGAGAAATGGCAATTTTGTGTAGCTGATTCCCGCCACTTGTCCAAGATCATTGATTGCGTTGGCATAGCTATATTTTCCCGCGCCGCCTGTGAGGGTCACACTATTGCCACTAAGCCAAGTTGTTGCATGGGCTGCTGCTACGTATTCGGGGTTATATTCTGGGCTGGTATCAATGAAGGCGCTTGAACCTGCCACTTGACCGCTGTTATTGAGTGCGGAAGCGACACTAAAGCTGAAGTCACTTGGGGTGTTTAATTGGCTAATGGAATAAGCAACTGGGGCCGCGTTAGCGAGGATTGGCGATAGAAAGGCAATAACAACAGACAACTGCTTTAGCTTCATGGATATGCTCCCCTAGGTGAGTTATTTTGATTGTTGTAGGTTTTAATTTTTAATTACTCGCGATTGTATCCCATCAGATTGATAGGCAGCATTAGTCTTAAAGAACTAAACGTCTTTGACGAATATTCGCAGTTGGTATTGGAACAATGAATTATCGGCAGCCATGCTAAAATTCCCGCCAATCTATGAGTACATCTAATCCTATTTCCCCGCGCCAGATGATTTCACGGTTGGAGGCGCAACTTCCTGAATGCTTGCTGGTTGATCGGTTCTTTCTCAAGCGTCGTTTGCAGCAGGCTTCGGCCATGCTGGGGCAGGGCAAGCCCGTGGAGAAATCCCTGGCGGAGATTGCCGGCAAGATACAGGATTCTGTGCGCAGGCTGCATGCACGCCGTGAGAACCTGCCCAAACCTGATTTTCCCGATGATTTACCGGTCAGTGGCCGTCGCGAGGAGATTGCATCGGCAATAGCCAAGCATCAGGTGGTGATTGTCTGTGGTGAAACTGGCTCCGGCAAGACTACACAGCTGCCCAAGATATGCCTGGATCTGGGTCGAGGGGTAAACGGGCTGATCGGGCATACCCAGCCGCGGCGTATTGCGGCACGTTCAGTGGCTTCCCGTATTGCCCAGGAGCTTGGCTCTCCTTTGGGGCAGGTGGTTGGTTACAAGGTCAGGTTCAATGACAAGCTTTCGGAAACCAGCTATATCAAGTTGATGACGGATGGCATCCTGCTGGCCGAGACACAGGGGGACCGCTTTCTCAATGCTTATGACACCATCATCATTGATGAGGCGCATGAGCGCAGCCTGAATATTGATTTCCTCCTCGGGTATCTCAAGCAGTTGCTGCCAAGGCGGCCTGATCTCAAGGTGATAGTGACTTCTGCCACCATTGATGCTGACCGTTTTTCACGGCATTTCGATGGGGCGCCGGTGATTGAAGTGTCCGGGCGTACTTATCCGGTAGAGGTGCGCTACCGTCCGCTTGGCGCCAGGCGAACAATGCTAGCTGCCAAGGCAGCGCCTAAGCCTGTATTGCCCGAGCCGGTAAACTTGGTTCCTACTGCCCCGCAAGAGCAGGAGTTCCGGCGCAGGGCCGGCAATATGGATCCTTCCATACGCAAATGGCTGGACGATGGCGATGTGGAGTTGCTGGGACAGGATGTCATGGGCGTCAGGCGCAAGCCGCGTGAGGAATCACGATGGCTTGAAGAGGATGATGCCGAGGAGGCCATGGAAGAGGCCATACTCGATGTGGCAGAGGACCTGTTGCGCGAGGGGGATGGAGATATTCTGGTCTTCCTGCCCGGCGAGCGGGAGATCCGTGACACTGCCGACCACTTGCGCAAATATCAGGCCCAATCCCCCAGAATGCGGCATGTGGAAGTATTGCCACTGTTCGCCCGCCTGTCGATAGAGGATCAGCAAAAGATATTCCGTACCAATGGCGGGCGGCGTATTGTGTTGGCCACCAATGTTGCCGAGACTTCGCTGACCGTGCCTGGCATCAAGTATGTGATTGATACCGGGCTTGCGCGCGTCAACCGTTACAGCGCACGTGCCAAGGTCGAACAGCTGCAGATAGAGAAAATCTCGCAGGCGGCGGCCCGTCAGCGGGCAGGACGTTGCGGCCGGGTTTCCAGTGGTATTTGCGTTCGGTTATATGACGAGCTGGATTTCAATGGGCGCCCGGAGTTTACCGATCCCGAAATTCTGCGGTCATCCCTTGCGGCAGTCATCTTGCGCATGGCGGCACTCAAACTGGGCGACGTGCAGGATTTTCCTTTTATCGAGGCACCAAGTTCACGATACATTGCCGATGGCTACCTGCTGCTGCAGGAGCTGGGGGCCGTCGATGGTGAACGCAACATCACCGAGATAGGCCGTCAGTTGGCAAGGCTGCCGCTGGATCCGCGGGTGAGCCGCATGATACTGGAGGCGAAGAAGCAGGGCTGTACGCGCGAAATTCTGGTTATTGCGAGTGCCCTGGCCATCCAGGATCCGCGTGAACGTCCCATGGATAAGCGCGAGGCGGCTGATCAGGCCCATGTCAAATTTGCCGCTGAGCATTCCGACTTCATGAGTTTCCTCAAGTTATGGGAATGGTATGAGGAAGCGCTCAAAGCAAAGAAATCCAATAAGGACCTGCTCAATAAGTGCCATGCCAGTTTCCTCTCGTTTCTACGGCTCAAGGAATGGCGCGAGCTGCATATGCAACTGAAGGAAATTGCCGAAGACCTGGAGCTCAAATTGAATGAAGAGCCTGCCAGCTATGAGCAGGTGCACCGTGCGCTGCTATCCGGCCTGTTGGGCAATATCGGTTTCAAGGATGGGGAATCTGACAGTTATCATGGCGCGCGCGGCATCCGCTTCCATATTGCACCAGGCTCTACCCTTAAGAAGGCCAGGCCCAAATGGGTGATGGCGGCAGAACTGATGGAAACCACCAAGCTCTATGCCCGGTGCGTCGCACGCATAGAGCCTGACTGGATAGAGCCGCTGGCGCGTGGGCTGACACAAAGCCATTACAGCGATCCCCGTTGGGACAGGAAGCCTGCCCAGGTCGTGGCCTGGGAACGTGTCAGCCTCTATGGCTTGACAGTCATTCCACGCAGGCGTGTGCATTACGGCCCGGTAAATCCGCAGGAGTCGCGCGAGATATTTATCCGGGAAGCGTTGGCCAATATGGAGTTTGACACCAAGGCGGAATTTTTCAGTGCCAATCGGCGCTTGATCGCCGAAATTGAGGAGCTGGAGCATAAAGCCAGGCGCCAGGACGTGCTGGTGGATGAGCATGCTTTGTTTGCATTCTACGATGCCATTCTGCCGCAAGGCATCATCAATGGTGCGGGCTTCGAGAAGTGGCGGGAAGCGGCTGAAAAAGACAATCCCCGCCTGCTCTACCTGACTCGTGATCACCTGATGCGCCATGGTGCGGCTGGCATCACGGAAGTGCAATTTCCCGAGAGTTTTGAAATGGATGGCGTCAAGCTGCCGCTGAAGTATCGCTTTGAACCGGGCCATGTCCTGGATGGCGTGACGGCTACCGTGCCGCTGGCCCTGCTTAACCAGTTGAACCCGGAGCAGGCCGAATGGTTGGTGCCGGGTATGGTTCGAGAAAAGGTCACTGCCTTGATCAAGGCTTTGCCCAAGACCTTGCGCCGGGTTTGTGTGCCGGTGCCGGATTTCGTGACCGGTTTTCTCCAGCAGGCCAACAACAAGTCAGGGGCATTGCTGCCCATGCTGGCAGCGTATGTTCAGCAACGCACGGGCCTTAAGCTCAATATCAGCGACTGGGCTGCAGATGCGCTGGATGCGCACCTCTACATGAACTTCCGCATTGTGGACGAGAAAAACCGCGAGCTGGGCATGGGGCGTGATTGGCATGCACTCAAGGCGCAACTGGGGCAGGCGGCCCAGCTGACTTTCCGCAGCAGCTCGCCCGGTATAGAAAAGGCCGGACTCAAGCAGTGGGATTTTGGCGACCTTCCGCAAACCCTGAGTTTTAGCCGGGAGGGCAGGCAGCTTACCGGTTATCCAGCCCTGGAAGACAATAACGATAGCGTCTCGGTCAAGCTGTTCGATACCGAGCATGCCGCCCTGGTTTCACATCGGGCTGGCGTAAGGCGGCTGATGCGCTTTGAATTGAAGGAGCAGATGAAGCAGTTGGAGAAAGGCTTGCCCGGTTTCAATCAGTATGCCCTGCAATTGAGAAACATCATGAACCCGGATGAGCTTCGGGAAGATATGCTGGTGGCAATTGCCGACCGCGCCTTTATTGGAGATGATGAGTTGCCGCGCAGCAACCAGGCTTTCATGGCGCTGAAAATCCGCGCCAGAACCCGATTGCCTGCAGTAGCGGACGGGGCTGGGCGCCTGGCGACGGCGATTGCTGCCGAACATACGCAATTGGTACAAAAGTTGAACGGAGTGCCAGGGAGCCTGTCCAGGGTTAAGAAGGAAGTGGAGTTACAGCTAGCCCAACTGCTACCCAAACGTTTTTTCAGCGTGACGCCCTGGGAAACATTGCAACACTTGCCGCGTTATCTCAAGGCCTTGCGCCTGCGCCTGGATAAATATCCCGGTAGTATTGAGCGTGACGCACGCAGTGCGCAGTCCGTGCAGCAGATATGGGAGCGCTGGGAAGCCCGTATTGCAGTCCTGCGCAAGGCTAACCATGACGTGCCGCCAGCGTTGGCTGATTATCGCTGGCTGATAGAGGAGTTGCGGGTCTCACTGTTTGCACAGGAGCTGAAAACACCTTTCCCTGTATCGGCCAAGCGGCTGGATAAGGTCTGGCAAGACTTGGGCAGCCCTTAGCGGTTTTTGCAAGCTTCTTTAGCTCAGGCACTGCATGGAAAATCCACTTGTAATTTCCGCACTGCCCTGACTTGAGGCCATCATGAGGGCCATGGAACCTGAAAGCCAGGTTCAAGCCTGAATAGATTTAAGAGGAGGCTGTTTTGAATTTAACCCGGTTCACCAGGTCATGTTTGTTTGCGGCCTGCCTGATGCTTGCCCCGGTTTTGTCTGTTGCGGAGGATGAGAGTTTCCATCAGTGGCTGGCTGGCTTTAGCCAGTACGCGCGTAGCCGGGGTATTTCCCAGGCCACTCTTGATGCCGCTTTCTCGGCGGCAGAACCCATAGACCGTGTAGTTGAACTTGATCAGGCCCAGCCCGAGTTTGTACAGACCTTTGCTACCTACATAAACCGCCGTATCACATCACGCCAGGTCAATCGTGGTCAATTGCTGCTGGAAGAAAACCGTGAGCTGTTGCAGGAGGTGGAGAGTCAATACGGCGTACCACCCGCGGTGCTTATTTCTTTCTGGGGCCTGGAAACCAATTATGGCCAGACTCTGGGCAATTTTGAAACGCCTGTGGCGCTGGCAACCCTGGCCTATGAGGGGCGTCGCCGCGAATTCTTCCGTAGTCAATTGCTGGATGCTTTGCGTATTCTCGATGGCGGTCATGTTGCCCCACGTGATATGGTGGGTTCATGGGCTGGCGCGGTTGGACATATGCAGTTCATGCCTTCCACTTTCCTGGCATATGCGGTTGATGGCGACGGCGATGGCAAGATCAATATTTGGCAATCCGTTCCTGATGCCATGCATTCTGCAGGCAATTACCTGCAATCCATAGGCTGGAAACGCGGGGGAGTTGTGGCGCTTGAAGTCCGGTTGCCACCAGGTTTTGCCTGGCAGGATGCACAAGCCGGCCACTCACTGACAGTAGCAGAGTGGATGGAGCGCGGCGTGCGTACCATGAACGCTGAAATCATGCCGCCAGGCAGTGATAAGGCTGCGATAGTATTGCCGCAGGGGTGGCGTGGGCCGGCCTTTATGGTGTTTGATAATTTCCATGTGGTAATGAAGTGGAACAGGTCTACCAACTATGCCTTGGCGGTGGCCGGTTTGGCCAGTCGTTTGCTGGGGGGAAAACCCATGATGGGCGGGCAGGGGGCAGAGCAGGAGCCTGTGACCGTAGAACAAGTCAAGCGCTTGCAGCAACAGCTGACAGGATTGGGGTTTGATGCCGGCAATGCCGATGGCCTGCCAGGTCCCAAAACGCAAACTGCCATTCGTCTTTATCAGCTTGCACATGGCTTGCCTGCAGATGGATTTGCATCACCATCTCTGTTGAACCATGTGGACATGGCATTGTTGCCGCATGATGCGGATACCGAGCTCATCCCCGGCTTTCCAGGGACGCACCCTTGAAGGCAGATTAGTCACGGTTGAATGTGCATCATCATTTTAATTTACATAGGAGGCAGAAGCATATGAGTCAGGAAAAGAAACTGCGCTGGGGCATATTGGGTGCTGCCCGTGTCAATGAGCGATTGTTGCCCGCCATTGTGGATGCTGCTAATGCTGAACTGGTGGCGATTGCCAGCCGCCGGCCCGGTGCGGCGGCAGCTACTTTGCAAAAGCATGCGCCCGGCATATCCGGTGTCAGCTGTTATGACGAGATGGATGCCCTGCTGTCAGATAGCAGGGTTGAGGCCATTTACCTGCCGATGGCCAATCATGAGCACGCAGAATGGGCACTCAGGGCGATACGCCAGGGCAAGCATGTGTTGATCGAAAAACCACTGGCATTGACGGTGGCGGATGTCGATGCCATTGCTGAAGCGGCCAAAGAGCACAATGTGACAGTGATGGAAGGGTTTATGTATACCTTTCACCCGCAGTATGTCCGCGCGCAAGAACTCATACGCTCAGGCGTGATAGGAGAGGTGAAGTTCGTACGCGCCAGCTATTCCTTCATCATGAAGCCTGCGCGACTTTACCGTCTGGAAAAAGATGTGGACCATGGCGGCGGCGCCATGTGGGATATTGGCCCTTATGCCATTCACTCCCTGCGCAGCTGTTTTGACAACGAGCCGCTCAGTGTGACGGCGCTTGCCAAATATACCGACAGCGGTGCGGATATTGCCACCAGCGGCGTGTTTGATTTTGGCGACGGCAAGCATGGTCATTTTGATATCAGCTTTGAATGTTCACGCCGATCTGAATACCAGGTCACTGGCAGCAAGGGAGGCCTCAAGTGCCATACCGTGTGGCAGCAGGCAGGTGATGTGCCAGTGATCAGCTGGTGGACAGAGGATGGCCGTTTCTGGGAAGAGCGCCTGCCGGCCGCCAATCATTTCATTCTGGAAATTGAACATTTCAGCGATTGTGTCTTGAATGGCAAGAAGCCTTTCCTCCGCCTGCAGGATGCACGCGGCAATTGCCAGGCGATAGTGGCAGCCATGAAATCCGCAGCTGAAGGCAGGAAAGTCAATATAAGCTGAATAGCCACGTCACGTTTAATCAGGCTGCAGTCTGCAATTGACAGTAGTGGGCCTGTGGCGCGACCATATCAATATGATGCCCGTGATCAAGCTGAAGAGATTCAGCCTTGATCAATAGCCCAGAAATGGACACCTGGCTATAGCAACTTGATATCTGCCAGATTCTCGGCGCATGTTTCCCGAATAATTCTTGCCAGCTCCCGCGTGTAAGGGCGTGCCATGGTGTCCGGCATGCCGATGGCATGCAGCTCGGACCACAGGCCTTTCTTGCCTATGGGCTTGGCAATCACGTAATCATGCTCGATGTAGCTTTGTATGCCCCAATTGGGCAGAGCTGCCAGGCCCCGGCGGCTTGCGACCAATTGCATGATGGCAATGGTGAGCTCGCTGGTGCGACGGGTGAACTGGATATTCTCGGGTTTCAGTACCTGCCTGATTACGTCTATACGGTCTTCCGGCACAGGGTAAGTGATGAGCGTTTCACCGGAAAAATCCTCTGCCAGCAACCGCTGCTTGTTGCGCAAGACATGTTCTGGCGGAAGTACGGCCATGATCTCGAACTTGAACAATGGCACATGCACCAGGTCGCGCTGTTTTTCCGGCAGGCTTCCAATGACCAGGTCGGCTTTGCCTTCATGCAGTAAGTGCCAGGGGTCGCTATGGAAACCTGCGACCAAGTCAATCTCCACTTCAGGCCATGCCCGGCGGAAAGCATCCATCACGGGAGTGAGCCAGTCAAAACAGGTGTGGCATTCCAGCACCAGCCGGAGCTCGCCAGACTGGTCGCTTTTCAGGCGGATCAGGTCGCGTTCCGCTTTATCCAGTGCTTCCAGTACCTTGCGCGCCAACTGCAGTAGCCGGTCGCCTGCAGGAGTGAAGCGGATGCCGTGAGCCGTGCGCTGGAACAGGGAAGTTTCGTAATGGTTTTCCAATACCCGTATCTGGTGGGAAAGCGCGGACTGGGTGAGATATACACGTTCGGCCGCATGTGCCAGCTTGCCTGTGTCGGCAATGGCAACCAGGGATTTCAGGTGGCGGATTTCCAGCATGAGGAGTATGCCTGCAATATATGGTATGAATTTGATTCAAGTCTATCAAAAAAACTTTCGCTTTTTTTAAAATCTTTCATCCATGAAAATGCTCCACCATTATTTGGATCAGGAACACCATCATGGCAATTGCACATATCCTGGGTTATCCACGGATTGGCGAAAAACGCGTATTGAAATTTGCCCAGGAATCGTTCTGGAATGGTTCCCTGACAGCGTCTGGCCTGCAGGAGGCAGGGAAGGGCTTACGCAAGCAACATTGGAAAAAGCAGCAAAGGTCTGGTTTGGGGCTGATCACTGCCAGTGACTTCACGTTTTATGATCATGTGCTGGATCATGCCGTCCTGTTTGGCGCCACCCCATCACGCTTTGGGTTCAGCAGTGTATTGAGTGAGCAGGATTACTTTGCCCTGGCGCGCGGCAATGCTTCCCAGCCTGCCATGGAAATGACCAAGTGGTTCGATACCAATTATCACTATATCGTCCCTGAACTGGATGCTGATACCAATTTCTCCATCAATGCCCATGATTTCCTCTCACGCCTGGATGAAGCACAAAAGCTGAGCAAGGCAGTCAAGCCGGTTATCCTGGGACCGGTAAGTTTTATCTACCTGAGCAAGGCCAAGGGTATTGATCGCCTGGATTTACTGAATGCGCTGGCCGAGCAATATGCCCATCTGTTGAAGGAACTGTATTACCGCAAGATTGAATGGGTGCAGATCGATGAGCCCATATTTGCCCTGGACTTGAGTGATGAGTGGCTGAATGCGTTTGAGCGCGCTTATGCCTGGTTTCGAACTTCCAGGCCCAAGTTGCTGCTGACTACATATTTTGGCAGTGTGGCGCGCTATCAGGGCTACATTACCAATCTGCCGGTCGATGGCATACATATTGACCTGATACGTGCCCCGGCACAGCTTGCTCCCTGGCTCAACGCCTTGCCTGGTCATTGGGTGTTGTCGGCCGGGGTGGTAGATGGCCGTAATATCTGGCGTAATGACCTGGATAAAAGCCTGCAGATTCTCAAGCCTCTCGCACAAAAACTTGGTGATCGCTTGTGGATAGCCCCCAGTTGCTCCCTCTTGCACACGCCAGTGACCCTGGCTCATGAGGATAAGCTGGATGCAGAAGTGAAGTCCTGGCTGGCATTTTCCGATGAAAAGCTGGAAGAGCTGGGTGTGCTGGTCAAGGCGATCAATGAAGGTGAAGATGCTGTGGCTGAAGCGCTGGCCGTATCACGCGCGGCCATTGCTGCCCGCCATGTTTCGCCTCGCGTGCGTTCCGAGGCTGTCAATGCAAGGTTGGCGGCCCTGAATGAGATCAGCGAGGAACGGGCCAGCCGCTTTTCCGAACGCAGAAATGCCCAGCATGCACGCCTCAATCTGCCGTTGCTGCCAACCACCACCATCGGCTCATTTCCGCAAACTGCTGAAATTCGTGCCAGCCGGGCAGCGTTCAAGAAGGGCGAGATTACAGCGGAGCAATATGCCGCGGACATGAAAAATCATATTAGCTATGCCATCCGCGCGCAGGAAGAGCTGGATATCGATGTGTTGGTACATGGCGAGACAGAGCGCAATGACATGGTGGAATATTTTGGCGAGCAATTGGCCGGTTATGCATTCACCCAGAATGGCTGGGTACAGAGCTACGGTTCCCGCTGCGTCAAGCCGCCAGTGATTTATGGGAATATTTACCGCCCGAAGGCCATGACAGTGGGGACTGCGCGTTATGCACAATCGCTGACTGCACGTCCGGTCAAGGGCATGCTGACAGGCCCGGTGACCATGCTGCAATGGTCATTTGTACGCGACGACCAGCCGCGCCAGACCACGGCATTGCAGCTGGCGCTGGCAATTCGCGACGAAGTGGCCGATCTGCAGCGGGCCGGGATTGCCGTGATCCAGATTGATGAGCCTGCCTTCCGTGAAGGTTTGCCGCTCCAGGGTGCCGAGTGGAGGCACTATCTGGATTGGGCCGTGCGTGCCTTCAAGCTATCAGCAAGTGTGGCAGATGACAGTACGCAAATTCATACGCATATGTGCTATTCGGAGTTTAATGACATACTGCCGGCGATTGCTGCCATGGATGCCGATGTGATCACCATAGAAACCTCGCGCTCCCATATGGAGCTCCTAGATGGTTTTGGCGCGTTCAAGTACCCGAACGAGATAGGCCCTGGTGTTTATGATATCCATTCGCCGCGCGTGCCTTCCGAGCAGGAAATGGCAAAGCTCATGCAGCGTGCCATTGAGGTGGTGCCAATAGAACAACTGTGGATCAACCCGGATTGCGGCCTTAAAACCCATGCCTGGGAAGAAACCCGGGCGGCATTGCAGAACATGGTGAGTGTGGCCAAAGCCTTGCGCAAGAAATACCAGGCTGCATGATTCGGTAGTGAATGAAGTTGCTGGCAGTTGCTTGGTGGCCGATTCTATTTAACTGTTGATCAAGTGAATCCGGCCAGGGACAGGCAACCCTGGTATTTTCCTGACTATTCATTATTTATCCAATGTGCGGCAGTATTTTTGCCAGCGATTGCCTGATAGTCAGTTCATCCGTAGGGCGCACCACTCTGGAGACCTCTACGCCATCCCGCATGAAAATCAATGTCGGCCAGAGCTTGACGCTGAAGCTGCGACCCAGGCGCTTGCCTTTGCCGTCTTCAATCTTGAGATGGCGCAAGCTGGGATTATTAGCGAACACCTTCCTGATCATGGGCTGGGCTGCCTGGCAATAACCACACCAGCCCGCACCAAACTCCAACACCACTGCACCTTGCATGATATCGACCTCGACGCGGCTGAGATCAGGGCTGGTTGTTTCCGGAATATCTGTGCTCATTTGGATCCTGATTTTATGCTCAGTCATGATGGAGAGTGAAATGTGTTTGATGGTTCCTGGCGGCTTGTTTCAATGTCAAAAAATTTCTGCTTATAAATCCGATATCTATAGAAATTATTCCGCGAAATATCAATATGTAGTGGTTTTAAATTAACACAACCCCATTTCCTTGGGGTATAGTTCATCCCACTACGGTATGCGATTTTCATTCAGAAAGTCGGTAATTAAGGGAATGCGGTGCAAGGTGATGGCCTGTAATCCGCAGCTGCCCCCGCAACTGTAACCGGAGAGTAGATTGCTAACCCTGATGGTCACTGAGTCTATCTTGATTGGCTTGGGAAGGCCGACAATCTGCAATGACCCGGGAGCCAGGAGACCTGCCGTAGATAATTTTCATAACGTTTGAGGCGGGGTGTCCTCGGCATATGCATAGCGTGTTTAAGATATTCTCTGAACATGTTGTTTGCAATGCTGGCCTTTGAGCCGGCGCTTGTGTGCATCAGTTGATGCCTGGTCCGGGCTTTGCCTGGGCCCGATGCGCCGTTTTCTGAAGCCCCCCGCTTCCTGAACTTGGGAGCCATAAATGACAAAGTACGAATCCATGAAAGCCACCAAGCGTGATGGTCGCTTGGAGCCAATCAATCTCGACAAGATTCACCGCGTGATTGATTGGGCAGCACAGGGCCTGAATAATGTGTCGGTTTCCCAGGTTGAGTTGCGTTCCCATATCCAGTTCTATGATGGTATCCGTACTGACGCCATCCATGAGACCATCATCAAGTCTGCTGCTGACCTGATTTCAGAAGAAACGCCTGATTATCAATATCTTGCAGCCCGGCTTTCCATTTTTCACCTGCGCAAGATCGCATACGGCAAGTTCGAGCCGCCGCATCTGTTTGAACATGTGACGCGCCTGACCGAGATGGGCAAGTATGACCAACATCTCCTGAACGACTACAGCAAGGAGGAGTTTGACGAGCTCAATGGCTATATCGATCACTGGCGTGATATGAATTTCTCTTACGCGGCGGTCAAGCAGCTTGAGGGCAAGTACCTGGTACAAAACCGGGTGTCCAAGAAAATCTACGAGAGTCCACAGTTTCTGTACATCCTGGTAGCCATGTGCCTGTTTGCCAAATATGCAGGCAAAGCACGTCTGGACTATATCAAGCGTTTCTATGATGCAGTTTCAACCTTCAAGATTTCCCTGCCGACGCCTATCATGTCCGGGGTGCGCACTCCCACAAGACAGTTCAGCTCCTGCGTGCTGATTGAGTGCGACGACAGCCTCGACAGCATCAATGCAACCACAAGCGCGATTGTGAAATACGTATCGCAACGTGCAGGCATAGGCGTGAATGCCGGCCGTATCCGTGCCCTGGGCAGTGAAATCCGCAACGGCGAAGCCCAGCATACCGGTTGCCTGCCGTTCTACAAACTATTCCAGTCCGCAGTGAAGTCCTGCTCGCAGGGAGGCGTGCGCGGCGGTGCGGCTACCTTGTTCTACCCGATCTGGCACCTGGAAGTGGAGTCGCTGCTGGTGCTCAAGAACAACCGCGGCGTGGAAGAAAACCGCGTGCGCCACCTGGACTACGGCGTGCAGATCAACCGCCTGATGTATCAGCGCCTGATCAAGGGGCAGAATATCACCCTGTTCTCGCCGCATGATGTCCCCGGCCTTTATGACGCTTTCTTTGCCGACCAGGACGAGTTTGAGCGTTTGTATTCGCAATATGAGGCAGATGACAGCATACGCAAACGCAGCCTGCCAGCCGTTGACCTGTTCTCCTTGATGATGCAGGAGCGTGCAGGCACCGGCCGTATCTACATCCAGAACGTGGACCATTGCAATACCCATAGCCCGTTCGACCCGGCTGTCGCACCTGTGCGCCAGTCCAACCTGTGCATGGAAATTGCCTTGCCAACCAAGGCATTGAATGACATCAATGACACAGAAGGGGAAATTGCACTTTGTACCCTGTCTGCATTCAACCTGGGTGCACTGGTGTCATTGGATGAGCTGGAAGGTCTGGCTGACCTGGTGGTGCGCGCATTGGATGCCTTGCTTGAGTACCAGGACTATCCGGTCAAGGCGGCACTGAATGCAACCGATAAGCGCCGTTCCCTAGGCGTTGGCGTGATCAACTATGCCTATTACCTGGCGAAGAATGGCACCAATTACACCAGTGACGATGCACTGGGGCTGACGCACCGCACGTTTGAGGCTATCCAGTATTATCTCCTGAAAGCATCGGTACAGTTGTCCCGAGAATTTGGACCATGCCAGGCTTTCAATGAAACCACATACGCCAAGGGTATCCTGCCTATCGATACCTACAAAAAGGACCTGGACGCAGTATGCAGCGAGCCGCTGCAACTGGATTGGGAAAGCCTGCGCAAGGATATCCAGGAGCATGGCTTGAGAAACTCGACATTGACTGCCTTGATGCCATCAGAGACATCCAGCCAGATCGCCAATGCCACCAATGGTATTGAGCCGCCACGCGGACTGGTGTCAGTCAAGCAATCCAAGGACGGTATCTTGCGCCAGGTAGTGCCGGAAATCGACCGTCTGCGCGACCAGTATCAACTGTTGTGGAAAATGCCTAACAACGATGGTTATCTCAAGCTGGTAGGCATCATGCAGAAGTTTGTTGACCAGTCAATTTCAGCCAACACCAATTATGACCCGACCCGGTTTGAGGGCGGCCGCGTGCCAATGAAACAACTGCTGAAAGACCTGTTGCAGGTATACAAGCTTGGCATCAAGACACTTTATTACCATAACACCCGCGATGGGGCGAGCGATGGTTCCGGTGCCGAGGCTGAGGATGACTCATGCGCTGGCGGTGCCTGCAAGATCTAAGCGGCATGGAGCATCCCGCAATACATGTCACCAGCCCGAAGCGGCTGGTGACGGTTGCCATGTGTTCCGCAATGGAATTGTGAAGTGAACTTAATGAACGATAGAGAAAAAAGCCATGGCATATAGCATTTTTTCCAAGAACGATAACGAACAATTAAAAGAACCCATGTTCTTTGGCCAGCCGGTCAATGTGGCGCGTTATGACCAGCAGAAATACCCTGTATTTGAAAAGCTGATTGAAAAGCAGCTTTCCTTCTTCTGGCGACCTGAAGAGGTGGATGTTTCGCAGGACCGTTCGGATTACCAGAACCTGCCTGAGCATGAAAAGCACATTTTCATCAGCAACCTGAAATACCAGACGCTTCTGGATTCCATTCAGGGCCGCAGTCCGAATGTGGCACTGTTGCCGTTGGTTTCCCTGCCTGAGCTGGAAACCTGGATCGAGACCTGGGCGTTTTCCGAGACCATACACTCGCGTTCCTACACCCATATCATCCGCAACATCGTCAATGATCCTTCCGTGATTTTCGATGACATTGTGCGTAATGAAAATATTACGGCGCGGGCAATGGATATCTCTGGCTATTATGATGACCTCATTCACCAGACCATGCTTTATTCGCAACTGGGGGAGGGCGACCACATCATCAATGGCGAGCTCAAGCCAGTCAATCTGCGCCAGCTCAAGAAGCAGCTTTATTTGTGCCTGATGAACGTCAATATCCTGGAAGCCATCCGTTTCTATGTGAGTTTTGCCTGTTCATTTGCCTTTGCCGAGCGCAAGCTGATGGAGGGCAATGCCAAGATCATTCGCCTGATCGCGCGTGACGAAGCCCTGCACCTGACAGGTACACAACACATGCTCAATATCATGCGCTCCGGCCAGGATGACCCCGAGTTTGCGGAGATCGCCGCCGAGCTGCAGCAGGAGTGCTTCGAGATGTTCCGAGACGCTGCCAACCAGGAGAAAAAGTGGGCAGAATACCTGTTCAAGGATGGCTCCATGATCGGGTTGAACAAAGACATTCTCTGCCAATACGTCGAGCACATCACCAATAACCGTATGGCGGCTGTTGGATTGCCCCCGGCATTTGAAAACGCCAAGAGCAACCCTATCCCATGGATCAATACCTGGCTGGCATCTGATACCGTGCAGGTGGCACCGCAGGAGGTTGAGTTGAGTTCGTACCTGATTGGCCAGATCGACTCGGAGGTCTCGGCTGACGATCTCAATGACTTTGAACTGTGAGTGTTGTCAGCACACGCGAATCATCTTTCCGCCTAGTCCAGTATGAAACCTTGCTGGATGGGCTGGAGCGTACCGGACATGACGTTGAATACCAGTGTAAAAGCGGCTATTGCGGCATGTGCAGGGTTAAGATTCTGCACGGGGATGTGAAATACCTGGAGCAACCCTTGGCCTTTGTGGCTTTCGATGAAATATTGCCTTGTTGCTGTATTCCGGTTGCAGATGTCATGCTGGACTGCGTGCTCAGGGATGAGTTCAGGGTTGAACTCGACCAGCAAGAGCTGTTTCCAATGCAGCAGAATCTATTTACAGAGCAAGAGCTTGCTCATGACAGCCAGAACAAGTCTCCTGCACAAACAAAGCGCCGTATTACACGTGACAAGGCAAAACGGACCGCCAGTGAATTTTCTCTAGATTTATTCTAAGAGAGTTAACTTCTTTCGTTGGGTCTTGAGCTTGAGAAGATATCCCACAACGTCATGAATAGTGCGGCGATCAATGGGCCAATGACAAAGCCATTCAAGCCAAAAACTGCCATACCCCCTAATGTCGAGATTAGCACCACGTAGTCAGGTAGTTTGGTGTCCTTGCCGACCAAGATAGGGCGCAGGATATTGTCGACAAGCCCGATGACAAATACGCCGAATGCAATCAGCGTTACCCCTTGCCATATTGCCCCTGTAGCCAGGAAGTAAATGGCGACAGGCCCCCAGATCAGGCTGGCGCCCACGGCGGGCAATAGGGATAGAAACGCCATGATCACGGCCCAGAGCAATGGGGCCTGGATATCGAGTATCCAGAAAATCAGTCCGCCAAGTGCGCCTTGGGTGATGGCCACCAGGATATTGCCTTTGACCGTGGCCCGGATGACTGTCGTGAATTTGTTGAACAGGTGGCGTTTGTGCTCTGCACTTAACGGGATTGCCTGTTTGATTTTCATGGAGAGGCTGGCGCCGTCCCTCAGCAGGAAAAACATCAGGTACAGCATCACACCAAAGCCGATCACAAATTCCAGCGTATTCTGGCCTATGCTCAATGCCTTGGTGGCAAGCAACTGGCTGGCCTGCATGGCGAACTGGCTGAGCCTGTCCTGGAATGATGAAATATCGGTCAGGCCAAATCGCGCCAGGATGTTGGTGACAGGAACAGGCAGCGCTTCAATGATCTGCTGGAAATACATGGCAGGGTTGATCTCGCCGGATTTGATCTTCTGGAACAATGCGGCACCTTCATGTACCAGCGAACTTGCGATCAGGATCACCGGTAAAATTACGATCACGATACACGTCATCAATGTCCCGAAGGCAGCCAGGTTCTTGCGCTTGTTGGTCAGTCCCAGCAGTCGGCGGTAAAGCGGTGCAAACAACATGGCCAGGATAGCACCCCAGAATACTGCGCCATAGAACGGCAGCAGAATCATGACTAGGGCGGCTGATACTGCAATGAGCAGGAAAATGAATGATTTGTGGTGGAAGTCTGAGCTGTTCATGAGCATGCAGTGTAATCAGAAATATGGGATTTTGCTGGGCTATTTATTTCCACATGACATCGCTTTGATTGCTGATTGCGGACTCAAGCAATTTGACCAAGGGCAATGCCCTGCTGGGCAGGCCGATGCTGGGCTCCTGGCTTTCATCGGCATCATTGTTTGATGGTGTGGGCGCTGTGCTCAGGCCTTGTTGCAGGTTGGCCAGGGCTTGCGGTACATCTGCTGCAAGAATGGCGCCGGGGATGGTGCCGCTATGTCCCATGAGTTTCAGGAGTTGGCCGGCAATATCACCAAACATGGTAATGTCGCTGTAACGTGCAGTGGAGAAGGTAACAAGCATGATGAGAGTCCTGGAAGGGGTTGAGAATGCGGTATGGTGAATTTGTTGCGCCATCAGCCGGCGTTGACGGTTTTCTGGCTGATGGCGTATTGCTGTTAAGTTTAATTGGTTTTGCTACCAGGGCCCGCGAGATACCATACAATCAGGCCAAGGACCGGAAATATCAACACACCCAGTATCCAGAGGATTTTCTTTACCGTATCTGCTGAGCTCTGGATAATCTTGATAATGGCATAAATATCTGCAACGAGGATCAGTAAGGCGATAATGCTTTGCATGGTTTTTTCCTTTTTCTGGTTTCTATCTTTGAAGAATACGGCAGAATCCCTGCTGCAACTATGAGAAATATACGCCGCACATGCAATCCGTAATATCAGACTACACTGAATTACAAGTAGGAATTTACCGACTGCCAAGGCATTTGGCTATAGAAAACTGCTATATGGGCGTGATGTTCTGATATGCAGCAGCCTGAGCGACATTTCATCCCGATTTCTTTACTCACTGGTTTTCTCGGTAGTGGCAAAACCACTTTGCTGAACCGTTGGCTGCGCCAGCCCGAGATGGCGGATACGCTAGTCATTATCAACGAGTTCGGACAAGTGGGCCTGGATCACCTGCTGGTGGCACATCAGCCTGATAGCACCATGGTGGTGGAGTTAAGCAATGGCTGCCTGTGCTGTAACCTGCGTACCGATCTCAAGCAAACCCTCAAAGACATTAGCTGGCGTTTTTCGCGTCATGGCCAGCGCCAATTCAAGCGTGTTGTCATCGAGACCAGCGGCTTGGCAGACCCAGCACCCATATTGCATACCATCATGAGCGATGCGTATGTATCGGCCTATTACCATCTGGATACTATTGCGACGGCGGTTGATAGCGTGAATATCCTGGCAACGCTTGAGCAGCATCCGCAAGCGGTGAAACAGGTGGCAGTAGCAGACGTGTTATTGCTAGCCAAGTCGGATATGGTGGATGAGGCAATGCAACATGCGGTGGAGAACAGGTTGCGTGACTTGAACCCGCTAGCGTACCTACATGAGGTGCAAGGTGGTTTACCGGACATGGAATGGCTATTCAACAGGGCAGATGATGCAAGAAAATTTGCCAACTGGTTGCAGCCCCAGGCACAAGTGCTCATGCCTGAAGGTCATCAGCAGATGATCACTACAATCAGTGAGCAACTGGAGATGCCCATTGCACCGGCTGTGTTTGATGCATGGCAGAATGAGCTGCGCTGTTTCGCCGGCCCTGGTTTGTTGCGCTTCAAGGGACTGTTTCATATCGCTGGCCAGCGGCAGCCTATGGTGCTGCATGCTGTTCAACACGTCATGCATGAGCCTGAGCTGTTAGGCGCATGGCCTCAGTCCATGACACCACAAAGTCGCCTGGTGTTCATCACCCAGGGAATTGCAGGGCATGATATCCAGGTCCTGCTGCAGAGACTCCATTAAACCTGCATCAGTGCATCGCGGATTTTCAGCTCGTCCAGCCCTTTGCCGATCAGTACCACGCGGGTGAGTGGCTCGTCCTCGTCCCAGCCTTCAAGCAGGTTGGGCGCATAAAGGGTATGGTGCACGGCATGAATGGCTAGAGGTGCCGGCTGGTCTTCAGCGTGGACAATGCCTTTCATGCGCAGCAGGTTCTCGCCGAATGTTGCGCACAGCCATTGCAGTGCCGGCTCCAGTTGATACCAGGTCAGTGGCTTGGGCATGGTGACGGTGAAGCTGCTGATTTCATCATCGTGTACCGCTTGTGGCAGCATGCCGCGTCCGGCCTTGGACCGGCTAGGCGCGCGCAGCCAGCGCTGTGGCTGTGCTTGCTTGCCTTCAGGGTCGAACAGCCCGGCATCAACAATGGCGGCAGGGTCTATTTCGCCGTGGCGGATGCGGTATTGGGTGGCGCCCGGGTTGAGGGCTTCGAGCGCAGTCGAAAGTGCCTGTAATTGTTCCTCGGTGGCAAGGTCGGTCTTGGTCAGCAGCAATACATCGGCTACTGCCGCCTGTTTGCGCGCCTCGCCGTGTTCTGCTATCTGCTGGAGGCCGTAGATGCTGTCTATAGTGACCACAACGGCATCCAGCCGGTAGGTGGAGACAACGACCGGTTCGCTCAGCAGGTTGGCCAGGATAGGACCGGGGTCAGCCATGCCGGTGGTTTCTATGACCAGGCGGTTGAATCGGGGAATCGCCTCCAGCTGGCGCTTGAAAAAAAGGTCGCGCATGGTGTCTGCCAGCTCGTTGCTCAAGGTACAGCACAGGCAGCCTGATTCCAGCAACACGGTATTGTCGGCAATATGCTGGCTTTCCACGTTGCGCACGAGGATGTGATCGAGGCCGGTAGCACCGATTTCATTGATGATGACCGCTGTGTCCTTCATGCCGGGATGGTTCAGCAGTTTGTTGAGCAGGGTGGTTTTGCCACTGCCGAGAAACCCGGTCAGCAGGGTAACCGGGATACGGTGGTCCAGTGCCATTATGTCTGTTTCCTTGAATCTTGACGAGATGCCGCCATCGCCAGGTCATGGCGATGGGTTGGTTTCATTTTAACTTATAACCGTCTGAAGCACGGCGCACAAATTGTTGCTGGCGTTGCATTTAGGCGTGTTTTTTGTGTAAGGGGATTGCCGGCGTTCTACCAGGCTGTTTCCGCTTCCGGGGTGGCCTCGCGTTCGGCACCCCAGGCCGGGAAAGGGTCGGGCAGCGCGCGCCAGCCCGGCATGCCCATCGCCATTTCGCTATCTGTCAGCAGGCACTGGTCAAATGCTGCGCTTAGTGCGGTTTTGTCCATATTGATGCCGATGATGACAATTTCCTGCTGGCGGTCGCCGAACTCGCCGGAAAACCGGCTATTGATATGCGCCAGGGATTCGCTATCCTGCGGCCAATAGCTTTTAGGCGTTGCCGCCCACCAGTAGCCTGCCAGCTCATGCCGCGTCACCGCCCCGGCTTGTGACCAGTTGACGCAGTAGGCCGGTCGCGAAGCGATCCAGAAATATCCCTTGGAGCGCACGACGCCGGGCCAATTGCTGTGTAGCCAATGCCATAGGCGTTGCGGATTAAACGGGCGCCGGGCGCGATATACAAAGCTGCGTATGCCGTATTCCTCGGTTTCCGGTACGTGTTCTCCACGCAATTCCTTGAGCCAGCCAGGCGCCTGCTGCGCTTCTTCAAAATTGAAGAGGCCGGTTTCCATAATCTTGCTGAGCGGAACGCGGCCAAAACTGCTGTGTTCTATACGTGCGCGCGGGTTCAGGCCGCCGAGGATACCGTGCAGCTGGCGGATTTCATCAGCGTTCACCAGGTCGGTTTTGTTCAGCACGATCACGTCGCAGAACTCGATCTGCTCTATCAGCAGGTCGACGACTGTGCGCTCATCGCCTTCCCCCATGGATTCTCCGCGTGCGGCCAACTGGTCGCGAGAGCTGTAATCCTTGAGGAAGTTATACGCATCTACCACTGTCACCATGGTGTCCAGTTGGGCGATGTCCGAAAGGCTGACACCGTTTTCATCGCGGAAGGTAAAGGTTTCTGCCACCGGCAGCGGTTCTGAAATACCCGTGGACTCAATCAGCAGGTAATCAAATTTGCCGGCTTCCGCCAAGCGCTTGATCTCCACCAGCAAGTCCTCGCGCAAGGTGCAGCAGATGCAGCCGTTGCTCATCTCCACCAGTTTTTCTTCCGCGCGTGAAAGGTCCGCGCCGCCCTCCCGTATCAGCTGAGCGTCTATATTGACCTCGGACATGTCGTTGACAATGACGGCAACGCGCTTGCCTTCGCGGTTGTGAAGGATATGGTTGAGCAGAGTGGTCTTGCCGGCACCGAGAAAGCCGGAAAGCACAGTGACCGGCAGTTTTTTCAAACGGTTCATGGGGTATCCTTCTTAATAAATATTCAGGGTGTTCAAGCGCGAAACTGGCGCTCACGCTGTTCATGCCGTTCCTGGGCTTCCAGCGATAGCGTGGTGGTGGGCCTTGCCAGCAGCCGGGGCAGCCCGATGGGCTCCCCGGTTTCTTCGCAAAAGCCATATTCACCGTCATCAATCCGTCTGAGCGCTGCATTTATCTTCTTTTGCAGCTTGCGTTCCCGGTCACGGGTGCGTAGCTCCAATGTATGCAACTCTTCTTGCGTGGCGCGGTCTGCAGGGTCGGAAAACTCTTCATGCGCGCGCAGGTTGTTGCCTGTATGGCGGGCGTTGTCGGCAATCTGCTCGCGCTGTTTTTCCAGGAGTTGCCTGAAAAACTGCAGTTGGGCACAGCTCATGTATTGATCTGCAGGCATAGCGATCAGGGTCTGTTCGGAGATAACCGGTAATGTTTCCAGGGGCATGGTGTTAATATGTATTGCAACAAAGTTGCATAATAGCGCCTGAATCTTACCGATGCAACTATGTTGCATATTTGGGGAGCTAATGATTGATGCGTGTTTTAAAGAAGAGGGAGGAAAGGACAAAGCCAGCAGACAACATTACTGGCGGTACAAGTTTAACTACAGGGTTGGGAGCGGGCTAACAAAACCCTCCTGGCGTTGTTGCTCTGCCTTACCGTACCACTGGTATTGCCTGCGACAAAGCGCCTGGCCAGGATCGTTTCACTGAGTTTTGTTGGCTGCTTTTAATTTCTTGCTGAATTACAGTGGTCGCACTGACCTTTTATGTTGAGTTCGACCGACTCAACGGTAAAATGCGAGGGTACGCTGCTGGGAATCTTGGGTTTGACATCATCCAGGCAGAACATCTTGCCGCAGGACGTGCATTGGAAGTGCGCATGGTGGTGCTTGGCATTGCGCTGGGTCAACTGAAAGCGCCTGGCGCGGTCTTCTCCCATGATGGGGTGTACCAGGTTGCATTCGACTAGCCAGTCCAGTACGCGATACAGCGTTACCCGGTCAAACGGGGCTTCCTGAGTGAGTGTGTGGAGGAGTTCCTGATGGGTGAGCGGGTATTCCGTATCAAGCAGAACATTCAGCACCGCAACACGTGAGGAGGTCGGGCGTTGCCCAATCTCATGTATCATTCGTTCGGCATTATGCATAGGCCGTAAATTACAGACAATCAACCCGTGCCGTCAACTGGGCACGGCAAAAAAGCAGGATTATGAACGTATTTTTTGAAGAAGATGGCAGTTTCAAGGTTGCCTCCATCATGACGGAAAACCCCGGCTCCCTTCAGGTAGAAGCCGTTTCCGGAAAACGCTCCAAGGTCAAGACCGCCAATGTGCTGCTGCGCTTCGAAGGCGCACTGGCCAGTTTCCTGGAAAATGCAAATATAAAGGCCGAGGACCTGGATATTCCTTTCCTTTGGGAGTGTTGCGGCGAGGACGAGTTCGGTTTTGAAGATCTGGCTGAAGAATACTACGGTAAGAAGCCGGCCCCGGGTGAGGCCGCAGCGATTGCCATTCGTTTGCATAGCGCCCCAGTCTATTTTTACCGCAAGGGCAAGGGCCGCTACAAGGCGGCTCCTGAGGAAACTTTGCAAGCCGCGTTGGCAGGACTGGAAAAGAAGCGGCTGCAGGCAGAAAAGGTGGCCCAGTATGTCGAGCAGCTGAAAGCGGGCCAATTGCCGGAAGAATTCAACGGCAAGATCGATGCGCTGCTGTACCAGCCGGACAAAAACAGCCTGGAATGGAAGGCGCTGGAGCAGGCTTCTATCGAATCCAACCAGCATGTGGTTCGCGTATTGGCGAATTGCGGGGCCATCAACTCAGTCCATGACTATCATCTGGGCGCTTTTCTGCGGGAATATTTCGCCGATGGAGAGGGCTTCCCCGAGTTTGACGCGCCAGCCGTGCCTGAGGGTCTGCCGCGCGCTGCCATTGAAGCTTTCAGTATAGATGACAGCACGACTACTGAAATTGACGATGCGTTCTCGCTGCAGCCGCTGGCCGATGGCGTTATCCGTGTGGGCATCCATATAGCCGCGCCTGCGCTGGGCATTACGGAAGATGACGTGCTGGACCAGGTGGCCATGCACCGGCTTTCTACCGTGTATATGCCCGGCCATAAAATCACCATGCTGCCTGAGCTGGCGATTGTGCCTTTCAGCCTGAATGAAGGCGAGTGGCGCCCCGCACTGTCGCTTTATCTGGATGTCGCGCCCGACCTCAGCATACTCAAGCGCGAAAGCAGCGTCGAGCTGGTCCATGTGGTGGCCAACCTGCGCCACGATACGCTGGAGCCGTATTTCAACGAAAATACGCTGGAGCAGGACAGCGGCCATCCTTACTGGCAGAATTTGCGCTTTCTGTTCAACCTGGCTGAATCACTGGAAAAGGGCAGGGGCAAGTACGATTCCACCCGTCCTATCCAGGTTGACTACAACTTCTATGTCAATGAAGGCAAGGTCAGCATCATCGGCCGCCGCCGCGGCGCACCGATAGACAAACTGGTGGCCGAGCTCATGATAGAAGCCAACAGCCATTGGGGCGGCTTGCTGGCCGAGCATAACGTGCCTGGCATCTATCGCGCCCAGAACGGCGGCAAGGTCTACATGACCGTCAAGGCCGAGCCTCACCAGGGCTTGGGCGTTCCGCAATATAGCTGGAGCACGTCGCCATTGCGCCGAGGCGTCGACCTGGTTAACCAGCGCCAGATCATATCCGTGGTGCAGGGGACTGAACCGGCGTACCCGGTCAACAGCGACGACCTTGCCGCCATCATGCGCAACTTCGACCTTACCTATAACGCCTACAACGAGTTCCAGACCCGCATGGAGCGCTACTGGTGCCTGCAGTACCTGCTGCAGGAAGATATCCATGAAATTGGCGCTACAGTCTGGCGTGAGAACTTGGTACGCCTGGACGGCATGCCGCTTATTACCAAGGTGCATGGCATGCCGGAATTGGCAGCCGGCAGCCGCGTCATCATAGAAATCCAGAAAGTCGATACCTTGCTGATCGAGCTGGAAAGCCGTTTCAAGGCGGTAGAACGGAGTGAAAGCACCGCAGAAGAAAGCGAGGCGGCCTGATGTTCAGGGTGGGACGCAAGATTGCGCGAAGCATACACAAGGCAATCACCAGTGAGGACAGCGTAGATGTCAGCGAGCTAGATGGGGTGCGCTCCCTGCACCTGGGCTCGGATACGATACAAAGCTCCATGCGCGTGAAAGACCCTTATGCATTGGAGCTCAGGTATTCGCGCGGCATGATGGTGTTCCTGCTGTTCCAGAAACAGCCGGTCGACCTGGTGGTGCTTGGCTTGGGCGGCGGCTCCATTCCCAAGTATGTTTACCATCACCTGCCCAAGATGAAAACGCGGGTGGTAGAGATTAATCCGCGTATCATTGAAGTGGCGCGCAGCCATTTCATGGTGCCGGATAACGATGAGCGCTTCGATATTATTGAGGGCGATGCCGCAGCCTATTTGCGGAAAAACCCGGCAACCACTTCCATGCTGATGATGGATGCCTTTGGCAGCAGCGGTTTGCCGCCCGACCTTTGTTCGCAGGATTTTTTCGATTCATGTTTTGAGGCCATTACGCTGGATGGCATGTGTGCGATCAACCTGTGGGGCAGCGACAAGAACTATGATGTTTACCTGCAGCGCATAGAAACCAGCTTCCATGGCCGCATCCTGATCATGCCGACAGGCCGTCCCGGCAATGTGGTCATATTCGGTTTCAAGCGCGCACCCAACGATTTGCGCTGGAGCACCTTGCGCGTGCGTGCCAAGGCGCTTGAAGCAGAGCACAAGGTTGAATTCCTTGAGTTTGTCGAGCGCTTGCGCGAATACAACCCTAGCACCAGCAACCGTTTATTGCTTGAATCTTAGCAATTTAAAGCACACTGAAAGACGACATGCATTATCAATTTTTTGCCACTTGCCCGCGTGGCCTGGAAAACCTGCTGGTGGAAGAACTCGCCAGCCTCAATGCCAGGCAGATCAAGCCCACTGATGGCGGCGTAGGCTTTGCCGGCGACATGCTGCTGGTTTACCGTGCCAACCTTGAAAGCCGCATCGCGACGCGTATCCTGCTGCAAGTGGGCAAGGGACGCTATGCCAACGAGGACGACCTTTACCAAGCCGCGTTCAATATAGACTGGAACCAGTGGTTTGACGTGCGCCAGAATTTCATGGTCAAGGTCACCGGCGTCAAGTGTCCGCTGAAAAGCCTGGAGTTCGCCACTTTGCGCATCAAGGATGCGGTCTGTGACCGTTTCCGCCAAGAGGTGGGCAGCCGTCCATCCATTGATACCCGCGAGCCTGACGTCCGGCTGCATGCCTACCTTGCCGCCGAGGAATACCAGCTTTACCTGGATACCTCAGGCAATCCGCTCTACCAGCGAGGTTTGCGCCGTGCCAGCATCGAGGCCCCGTTACGCGAAAACCTGGCGGCTGCCATTCTGCGCCTGAGCGGCTGGCAGCCCGGTATGCCGTTGCTGGACCCGATGTGCGGCAGCGGCACATTCCTGCTGGAAGCCGCCATGATGGCGCTGGACATTGCTCCTGGCAGCGGCCGTGATTTCGGCTTTGAACGCCTGAAGAACTACAATGCCGGTGCCTGGCAATCGCTGCTGAAGCAGGCCAGGAGCCGTGCCAAGCCTGTCAGCTTCCAGAAAATATACGGCAGCGATGCCGACCTCAGGGCCGTGCGCGTAAGCCGCCAGAACCTGCAGCAGGCAGGCTTGCTCGATGCCGTGCAACTGGCGCATACGGAATTTACCGCCGTTGTGCCGCCGACGCCTGAAGGCACGCTGGTCGCCAATCCGCCTTATGGCGTGCGCATAGGCGAGGATGAAGACCTGGCGGCGCTTTACCCCAAAATGGGCGAGACGCTGAAAAAGAAGTTCGCAGGGTGGAATACCTATTTCCTCACCAATGACCTGCGCATGCCCAAACTCATGCGCCTGGCGCCAAGCAAGCGCACCCCCCTGTTCAACGGCCCGCTGGAGTGCCGCCTGTTCGAGGTGAAAATGGTGGCAGGCTCCAACCGCAAGGAAAAACCAGATGCCTGATGCAGACAAGCCAGATTCCCTCGACCAACTACGCGTCCGCATCAGCCATTTTGTGCAAGAGCGCGACTGGGAGCAGTTCCACACGCCGAAAAATCTGGCGATGGCGATGATCGTGGAAGCGGCCGAGGTGGTGGAGCATTTCCAGTGGGATACGCCTGCTGAAAGCGCCACCTTGAGCGAACAACGCAAGACCGAGATTGGCCACGAGCTGGCGGATACCTTTGTCTATCTGCTGCGCATTGCTGAAGTCTGCGGTATAGACTTGATTGCCGCTGCCAATGACAAGATTGACCTGAACGCTAAAAAGTACCCTGCGGATAAAGCCAGGGGTAGTAACGCCAAATATACGGCCTATCAGGATCAATAAATTCCCCGGCTGGCATCAGCAGCTTTATTATTCCTACAGTTTCTTCCAAGCCGGATGATGAACGAGGAGAGGGTAATGAGCAACGATCCGATCTGTACTGAAGATGAAATCAAGGCGCTAGTGCAGGCGTTTTATGCTGTAGTGCGCAAGGATGAGCGCCTGGGGCCGATTTTCAATGGGCATATCAGTGACTGGAATGCTCATCTTGAGAAGCTGGAGGATTTCTGGTGTGCCATCCTGCTGGGCAGCCGCCGTTTTACCGGCACGCCCATGCCCAAGCATATTGCCTTGCCGGATTTGAGTGCGGAACTGTTCGAGCACTGGCTTGCTTTGTTCCGCCAGACGCTTGCCAATCAGCCAAACCATGCCTTGCAGACGCAGGCAGAACAGATGGCCGGCAAGATTGCGAACAGTCTGTGGATGGGCTACCAGATGCATCGTAAACCAGGGAATCTGCCTACAGATCTGGCAATTGCCTGATTCATAACTCTACTGAAGTAGTTGCATGAGGGTGCTGCGCCTAGTTCAAGCATTTACTGATGGTGGAATGAGGTACCTGTCTATACCAATTGCATGATCAACACGTCACGATGGCAACATCCCGTGCTGCTTGCAGCCAAGAGTGTGACAGTACATTCCTGAAGGCCTGATATCTCTAGGCAAGGTAAGAGCTAGCCTTGTTGTGTGAAATGCATGATGCGGCAGGGAGGTGCAGCCGTGGCTGTGGCCACGGCTGAAGAGGTATTACAGAGCGGCTAACGCAGCATCGTAATTTGGTTCGTTGGCAATTTCGCTTACTAGTTCGCTGTGCAACACCTTGTTATTTTCATCCAATACCACGACTGCACGGGCTGTCAGGCCGGCCAGGCTGCTGTCGGTGATTTGTACGCCGTAGTCCTTGGAGAACTTGGCGGTATCGCGGAAGGTGGAAAGAGTAACGACGTTTTCCAGGCCTTCTGCACCACAAAAACGGCTTTGGGCAAAAGGCAGGTCGGCGGAGATAGCTAACACCACCGTGTTGTCCAACCCGCTGGCCTGCTTGTTGAAGGTGCGTACTGAAGTGGCGCAGGTCGGGGTGTCTATGCTCGGGAAAATGTTCAGCACTTTGCGTTTGCCGGCAAAGTCGGCCAGTGAAACCAGGTTGCGCTTGGCGTCTGCCAGTTGGAAATCTGGTGCGGTATCGCCTTTTTGCGGCAGGTTGCCGCCGATTTGTACTGGATTGCCTTTAAGGGTGACTGTAGCCATTGATGTATCCTTTATCTGTGATTAATACGGTTGCGATTGATAGGGTAAAACCGGATAGTGATTTACAAGCGCTCACTGAGATAGCCTATGGTCATGGTCTGGTTATGCAGCACGCTATCCGTGGTATTGGGGCGCGGACAGAACTCGCCATATGAATAGAAGCCGGTAAGGGTGGTCTGGTTCCCCAGAATTTGCTGTACGGCATGAATTTCGTCTGCAATCTGGTCTGCCATGACTAGTTTGCGCCCAACGCAGCTGACGCACAATGCCAGGCCAGGTTGGGTGATGCTGGCACTTTCCAAATTTCCTGTGACAAGATGAGCTGCGCCTCCCGCACCATCCACCAGTCTGTCGTGCGTGGTCTGGCATAGCCGCACAGTTTCACCTTCTTCCACATTGCCGGCAAAGGTAAGGCTGTTATTGCTGGCATCCACTGCCAATAAAGTACGGACTTTTTCAACTTCCCGCTTGCCTTCCTCAATAATGGCGAAAGGGAAACGCAGGCCTGAACCGGGCAGGGTTTTTGCGTTTTGTTCGCCGATATACATGCGGTAAAGCGGCAGGGCTGGCTTGCCATCCATTTCGTAGACGATGTTTTTCTCTGAACGGGTGATCTTGCGAGGGGGGCCGTAAGGTTTCCATCCTCCCAGGGCTCCACTGGCGGTGATGAGGTTGTCGCCATAAAGGCCTATAGCAATGACCAGCCCTTCTTCTATGCTGTCATTGAGCAATTGCAGTGTCTTGACGAATTCTGCGCTGTCACCTGCCATGCCGCCCACAATTGGTATATCGCCCAATACGCTCTGGAAGCCTTGCAGCAGTTCGGAACCGTTGATATGCAATCCATCGGAAAAAAGCAGGACGGTGCGCAAGCTGTCAGACTTGAGTTGACGTGCCAGGTTGGCAGCGGTTTCGGCTGAGCTTTGCATATTGTTGGCACGTACATGGGCAACGCGCTGCAGGGTTTTGTCCCAGACGATCGCGGTAATCTGCAGGCTGTCGTCACTGACACCTGCAGGACCTATCTCGCCAGACGTGGTACAACCGACAATCTGGGCAGATGGATAGCGTTCCTTGAGTTGTGCTGGAAGTTTGGCATCATTGAAGCGCCTGACCGATCCAAAAACCAATACCAGATTGGCATTGGGTAGCGGCGAGGATGATGGTAAATCTTTGATACTCATCTTTGCCGTGAGGGCTTCTTGTCTGACTAGCATGGTCTCCATTCCCTTAGGCCGCCTGCGAGATGTGGCAGCGGCGGCGCTTCTGATTCTTGTTGTTTTGTGCGACTATAAAATCTGAAAGCTTCGTAATCGGCTTATTTAACCTTTTTGTGTGCGGATTGACAACCCGCTTTTTGTTTCAGTGGTATTGCGCCGTTTTCAAATCTGTAGATAGAATGGTACGGAATACAGGCGCCAGTCGCCTGAAATTCCAATAAGGTTGCTAGTGATGCAACTCACAAACAGGGGATTGAGGGTGGGGGAATTGGATCTATCCGGAGTCAAGGTGATGGTGATTGACGACAGCAACACCATCCGCAGGAGTGCAGAAATCTTCCTCAGGCAATCCGGCTGTGAAGTCTTTCTTGCCGAGGACGGTTTTGACGCTTTGTCCAAAATTGCCAATCATATGCCGGATGTCATCTTTGTTGATATCATGATGCCACGCCTTGATGGCTATCAAACCTGTTCGTTGATTAAGCGTAATACCCGGTTCAAATCCACACCCGTGATCATGCTATCCAGCAAGGACGGATTGTTCGACCGTGCACGCGGCCGCATGGCCGGTTCAGATCAATACCTGACCAAACCTTTCACCCAGAACTCTCTTCTAGATGCGGTGCGTCATTATCGTCCGCATTTATCATCTGACTTGTCGGGAGCGGAATAATCACGATGGCAACTAAACATATTCTGGTGGTTGATGATTCAGCTACCGATCGTTTCTATTTGACAGAAATCCTTGAAAAAGCAGGTTATAGCGTCAGCACAGCCGAAGATGGACAGGATTGTCTGGATAAAGTGAAAAGCCTGGCACCTGACTTGGTTGTCATGGACGTGGTGATGCCTAATCTCAACGGTTTCCAGGCGACACGCGCACTATCCAAAAATCCGGAAACAGCCCACATTCCAGTCATCATGTGTACCGGCAAAGAGCAGGCCACGGATCGCATGTGGGCCTTGCGGCAAGGTGCCAAGGACTGTGTGATCAAGCCGGTGGAGGCTGAAGAGCTGCTCGCCAAGATTGCAGGGCTGGCTTGAAATGGCCAGGACCCGGCTTAACCTGCAGGCGTACCAGCAGGATATCCTCGAGCGCCTGAATAGCGTTTCTGCCAGCCAGGAGGCTACAAATTCACGCCTGGGTGTGTATGCAGGCGGAGAGCGCTACCTGGTTTCCCTGCGGGATATCAGCGAAGTTTTGCCTGTGCCTGAAATACTGCCTGTGCCGCTAACCCAGCCGTGGTTTCTTGGTATGACCAATGTACGCGGTAATCTCTATGCGATCAGCGATCTGGCAAGGCTGATTGGCGTGACCAGGCATGCTGCGCAGATAACGGTGGAAAGCCGGGTCCTGCTTATTCATACTGATTTTGAAATCAACGCCGGTTTTCTGGTGGACGGATTGGCTGGTTTACGCAATACCAATGAACTGCAATCGCTTGAGCTGGTGGCTGATGTGCCCAGCTGGGTGAGTGCATGGTATCAGGATGACCACCATCACAAGTGGGAAGCGCTGGATATTGGCTTGCTATTAAATAAAAAGGAATTCATGCAGGTGGCAGCTTAATCAAAGCGCTGCATTGGCATGATTTAAGGGGAACGGAAATGGCATTTAGCTTTGCAGGACTCAAGACTCTATTCAATAGAAAGAAAGCAGCGCGTAATGCCGATGATACATCGGTAAAGTCGGGACGGGGCACATTGGGAGTGTTGCTGCTGGCGTTTGTGATTGCATTGCTGGGCCTGTTGTTCAATCAGCTGCAGGTAGCAAGGGACAAGCAGTTTGTTGAGGCCTCGGGCAGTTTGCAGGTGCTGGTGCAACAGGCAGCACGGGATGCAGCGCTGGAAGTCGCAGGCGATGCAACAGCAGCTTCGCGCTTGCAGGCTGCGGTTAATCAGGTGGTTTCCCACCTTGAGATCCTGCACAAACTGCAGAAAGAAAGTCTGTTGCGTAGTGATGAGGTTGATGCAACGCTAGAACGGCTGGATAAGGAATGGGCCGCATTGCAAGTGGTGCTTGATTCATCATCCGCAGAGGGTATCCGCACGGTTTCATCCCACAGCGATGAGTTCGTGGTCACAGCCAGGCAAGCGACATTGCAATATTTGGATCAGGGCAAGGCGGGCTGGTGGCTGGCGTTGTCAGTCATTGCAGGTTTGTTGACCTTGGGGTTGCTGATATTGCTTGGTTATCGACAAGTGGTCAGGGCCCGCCAGCGGTTTGAGGAGATCGAGCAAACCAATCTCAATAACCAGGAGGCCATCCTGCACTTGCTGGATGAAATGGGGGATCTTGCGGATGGAGATCTGACGGTGAAGGCGGAAGTAGCCGAGAATATCACTGGCGCTATTGCCGACTCGATCAACTACACCATTGACAGCCTGCGAGACCTGGTGGCAGAAATCAACCGTGCTACCGAACAGGTGAACCAGGCCACTGCACAGGCGCAGAATACATCTGCGTCACTGTTGAGTGCGGCGGAACTGCAATACCAGCAGATCGCGGAAACCGGTGAGGCGGTGAATCACATGACGCGCTCCATCCTGCAGGTGTCGAGCAATGCGGAAGAGGCTTCTTCTGTGGCAAAACGTTCACTGGATGCAACCACGCAAGGCTCCAAGGCTGTGCAGAATACGATTTCGGGGATGAACGAAATCCGAACGCAGATTCAGGAAACTTCAAAGCGAATCAAGCGCCTGGGGGAGAGCTCCCAAGAGATTAGTGAAATTGTGGAGCTGATTTCAGATATTACCGAGCAAACCAATATTCTGGCCTTGAATGCGGCAATTCAGGCTGCGTCGGCCGGCGAGGCCGGCCGGGGCTTTACTGTGGTGGCTGAAGAGGTCCAGCGCCTGGCGGAGCGTTCATCCGAAGCTACCAAGCAGATCAGCGCCATTGTGAAAACCATCCAGTCTGATACCAATAGCGCGGTAGTGGCGATGGAGAAAAGCACGGAAGGGGTGGTGGAAGGCGCCAGATTGTCAGATGCCGCTGGCCGGGCACTGGGGGAAATTGAAAACGTGACCAATAACCTCGCGCGCCTGATTGAGGAAATTTCCACCGTGACTGAGGCACAGACCAAGGCTGCTGCCACTGTGAGCCTTAACATGCAGCAAATCCAGAATATTACTTCGCAGACCACGGACGGCACCAAGCAGACAGCCAGTTCCATCGGGCAGCTGACTGGCTTGGCAGAAGAGTTGCGGGCTTCCGTTGCCGGTTTCAAGCTAAATTAAGGCGATATCTACGTGGTGGAAGATTTCGATATCGGCCCATTGAGTTGGGTGAAGGATGAAATAGACCAGGCATTGGGCCAGGTGATGGCCAATTTGGCAATTGTCGCCGCCAATCCTGATGATTTGTCGCCATTACGTTTTTCACAACCTCATCTCTATCAGGTCAGTGGCGCACTTGACATGGTTGGCCTTGAGGGATGCAAGCGTTATTGCAGTGAAATTGAAACCGTCACTGCCAAGCTGGAAAAATCCGCACTGACGCCTGCACCAGAAATCATTGAAACGCTGAATCAGTCCATTCGCCATCTACAGCAATATCTGCAGGACCTTTTGAACGGCGAGCCGGATAATGCCTTGAGGCTCTCAGCCTCATTGCAGAAGCTCGCCGCCTTGCATGGCGAGGCACTTGAAGACTCTGAGCTGTTTTTCCCCGATACCAGTTTGCGCCTTCCCAGGGACATGCCAACGGAGGAACTGGAGCCTTTAACCTTGCTGGCCGTGCTGAGCGAGCAGCGTGCAACATTCCAGAAATCATTACTGAGCTGGCTAAAGGGAGCCGGTCAGCAGGGAATCGATGAGATGGTTGCAGCGCTGGACCGCGTACAACAATTACAGGTCCAGCCAGCTCCAAAAACCTTGTGGTGGGTGGCAACTGCATTTATTGAAACAATGGCGCAAGAGCCACATGCCAGTGATTCCGGGGTAAAGCGCTTGTGCCGCCGTCTGGATCAGCAATTGCGTTCTGCTGGCGATGGGGCGGCAAAATCCTCGAGTGCCTTGCTGCGCGATTTGCTTTACTACATTGCCATCAGCCCTGTGCGTAGCGAGCGATTGTTGAGGGTACGCAAGATATTCGATCTGGACTGTCTCGTACCGTCATTGCCGACGATAGTGACCGGGGTGGAAGAGCAGGAATATGTTAACCAGTGCCTGGTTGTCCTGGAAAGCCTGAAGGAAATATGGGCCAGGGCCGGCACGGATGAGAGTGTGTTTGCTGATTTTACTACCCGGTTCAGAGGCATCCTGGATACTTATCCCATGTTGTCGATTGAACCGATAGCCAATCTGTTCAGCATGGTTGAAAAAGTGGCATGCCTGTTGGAAGAGGGCGGCGTTGTACCGGTGGATACTGCATTGGTTGAGGTCGCCTCAGCCTTGACGCTGCTTGACAACGCCCTGCAACGTTACGGGCAGCAGGATGCCGTGGCGTTGCAAACACTGCAACACCAGGTTGAGCGTTTGCAGCGCCTGCATGCAAAACAGCCTGTTCAGGACTTGCCCGTTTCTCCGGCCGCAGACTTCCAGAAGACGGCACAGGTTGCGTTGGCCCGCGAGATCGGGGAATCCATCAAGGTGGCCGAGCAATATCTGGATGCCTATTTCCGCCAGCCTGAGGATATCAGTGCCCTAGCCCAGGCCGAATTGCCTTTAAGGCAGGCAATTCCAGCATTTGATATGCTGGAGCTGCCATTATTGCAACAGCTGACGCACACCACCCTTGATGTGGTGGCAGGATTACAGGGCGGTGAGCTGGTTGCTGGACAGCATGTGTTTGAGTTGCTGGCGGACAGCCTCAGCCTGGTGGATATCCATCTGCAGCAATATCCATACTCGCCCAATAGCTCTCTTGCAGTTGAGGATGCGCTTGAGTCGTTGCAACAACTCTTGCAAAAGCCAACAGCAGGCATCAGTGCACCAGAAAATAATAGGGATCAGCTCCTTGATGCCGGGGAAATTTCTTCCGGGATTGCTCCAGCGGAACTCGATGCCGAGCTACTGGATATTTACCTGGTAGAGGCGGAGGAAGTGCTGGCGTTGATTGCACAAAACCTGCAGTCACTGCGTCTCAATGCTACCGACCATCAGGCCTTGAGCGAGGTGCGACGTGGTTTCCATACCCTCAAAGGCAGTGGCAGGACGGTAGGCCTGCTTGATATCGGAGAGGTTGGCGGGATTGCAGAAAAAATGCTGAATCTTGTCATAGAGCGGAAATTGACTCCTGATGCAACAGTGATTGCTTTTTCAGAGCAGGTGACAGCCGCCTTTGCCGACTGGACAGGACGGTTGAGGGAGCATCAGAAAGTGGTTGTGGATGTGCCGTTCTGGCAAGAGCAGGCTGCATTGCTTGAAACAGGCCTGGCCGGTGCTGTAGCAATGGAGCAGCCTGAGGAAGTCTTGATCGGCGGGACTCGCAGAATCAGTCGCGCCTTGTTCGATATCTTCCTGCAGGAGGCTGGCCAGCATATGGCTCAGCTCCGGCAATGGTTGGAGCGTGTCAAGAACAGCACGGCTCCCCTGTTGCTCCCTGACCATGATGTCTCTCGTGCCGCACACACCTTGGCCAGCAATGCTGGTGCCACCGGATTCAAGCCATTGTCAGATCTTGCGCGGGCGCTTGAACACTGGCTTGATGTACATCAGGGTAACTGGACAGCTCAATCCCTGAAGTTACTGGAAAATACGGTAACCAGCCTGGACAACATGCGGGCCAAGGCTGCAGATCTTAAGCAGTCGCGCGCTGCCACTGCTCTGCTACGTGCATTGAAAAAAGCCGCAGAAGAAGCCGGTGTGCCGGTCATTGATACAACAACAGGCAGCAATGTGATCGACTTGGGCGCACGGCTTGCCAATACGGCAGATGCTGTTGCAAGCCTGCTTGAAGCAGAGGCTGAAGTGACAGCTTTGCACCAACAGCCGGTATCGGATGAGCCTGTCATGCCAGCAGCGGTTGATGTACGTCCAGACGCTACGCCAGCCTTGCAACCTCAGTTGGTGGATCAGGAACTGTTTGCCCTGTTTGTTGAAGAGGCAAGCGACCTGGTGCCTATGATCGGCAATGAGCTGCGTGCCTGGAATGCACATCCACAGGAAGCGGATCACCCGGATATCCTGCAACGTGCCTTGCATACCCTGAAAGGCAGTGCACGCATGGCTGGCCAGGGTGCGCTCGGTGATGCGGTACATGGCATGGAAGACCATGTCATGCGTGCGCTCAAGCATCGCCCCCAAGCCAATGAATTTGAGGAGATGTTTGCCGACCTTGACCGCATAGGCAGCCTGCTTGAAGATGCAATGGGGGGCAATACCGAGCTGGTGGTTGGTCGCCAGGCTGCCCCGGACAATCGCGGCCGTGAGCGCAGGGCGCAGTATCTGCGTCTGCGTGCCGATATTCTTGATCGCCTGATCAATGAAGCAGGCGAGGTGAGTATTGCGCGTTCCCGGATGGATAGGGAAATGCAATCATTCAAACAGTCATCCCTGGATCTTACCGAGAGTGTGCAGCGGTTGCGCAGCTATCTGAGGGAGTTGGAGATCGAGGCGGAAAGCCAGCTACAGTCTCGCATGACCTTGTTGCAGGAAAGCAACGAAACTTTCGATCCGCTGGAGTTTGACCGGTTTACCCGACTGCAGGAACTGACGCGGATGATGGCGGAAAGTGTTAACGACGTTTCCACCATCCAGCATGGCTTGCTGCGCAACCTTGATGAAACCGAGGCGGCGCTACAACAGCAGAACCGCATGAATCGTGAGTTGCAATATGGGCTGATGAACGTGCGCCGTGTACCATTTTCGTTGATTACCGAGCGTCTGCACCGGATTGTGAGGCAAACGGCACGAGAGCTTGATAAACGTGTCGAGCTGGTGATTGATGGGGCTGATATAGAAATTGACCGCAGCGTGCTAGATCGCATCAGTGCGTCGATTGAACATATCTTGCGCAACTCGGTTGCTCACGGCATAGAATTGCCTGCAGAACGCCTGCGTCTTGGCAAGGCAGAGAGGGGGAGTATCACCCTGAGGCTCCGCCATGAGAATGATGAAATTGTGCTGATGGTCAGTGATGATGGCAAGGGCATTGATTTGAAGGACGTGCGAGAGCGTGCACAGGCCCAGCATTTATTGCCGGAAGCCAAGGACATTAGCGAGCAGGCGTTGCTGGCATTGATTTTTGAACCAGGATTTACTACAGCACGCGTGATTTCCCAGATTTCTGGCCGCGGTGTCGGCCTGGATGCTGTCCGTAGCGATATCACGGCCTTGGGCGGCCGTATCGATGTAAGCAGTAGTGCAGGCGCGGGCGCTATTTTCAGCATTTTCCTTCCTGTGACCCTGTCTGTTTCCCAGGCAGTATTGGTACGTTATGCGGAACGCAAGTTTGCCTTGCCAGCCGTAATGGTGGAACAGGTGTTGAAACTTAAACCTGAGTCAATGGATGCCGCCTATTCCAGTGGTTCAGTATTCTGGTCTGACCGTCATTACCCCCTATATTTCCTTGGCCGCCTTACTGGCGATACCGCAAGCCCTGAAAAGCAGCGTTATAGCCCAGTGATCCTGCTGCGCAGCGCTCAATACCGTATTGCGCTTCACGTTGATGATATTGTGGGCAACCAGGAAGTGGTGATGAAGACCATAGGCCCGCAGTTGGCGCGGGTGCCGGGCATGGTTGGCGCTACTGTGATGGGGGACGGTAGTATTGTCCTGATTCTCAACCCAGTCCAGTTGGCCAATCGTGAGAGTTTGGCCGCTGGTACCGTGAGTACCAGCTTGGTAACAGCCCCTGAACCGATTGCTATCAAGCCGTTGGCACTGTTGGTGGATGATTCATTGACCATGCGCAAGGTATTGAGCCGCCTGCTGGAACGCGAGGGGTATGAAGTCGCGGTGGCGAAAGATGGCATGGAGGCAATCCAGGCCATGCAGGAGACACTGCCTGACATTATCCTGACCGATATCGAGATGCCGCGCATGGATGGGTTTGAGCTGGCACGCAATATCCGTAATGATGAACGTAGCCGCAATATCCCGATAGTGATTGTCAGTTCGCGTACTGCCGAGAAGCACCAGGCACTGGCGCGCAGCCTGGGAGTGAACGCCTTCTTTGGCAAGCCGGTGCAGGAGGATGACCTGGTTCTGAAGCTGCAGGAGCTACTGGGCCGAGGCTGATTGGGAAAAAGCCTTTTGCATGAAGCGGCTAGCAATTTTCGCCATAGATGATGCCATCAAGGTCATCTGAATAAGGTAAAATTCCAGCTGTATGTCCAATCCTTCATTCATCCATCTGCGCTGTCATAGCGAGTATTCCGTGGTTGATGGCACCGTGCGCATCGGCGATTACGTCAAGCATGCAGTGGCTGACCAGATGCCCGCACTTGCCCTGACTGATCTCAGCAACCTGTTCGGTGCTGTCAAATTCTATAAGTCTGCCCGTGGCAAAGGCATCAAGCCCTTGCTCGGTTGTGATGTCTGGCTGGAAAACGAAACCAAGCGCGATCAACCTTATCGTCTGCTACTGCTTTGCCAGACCCATGTGGGCTATCTGCACCTTTGTGAGTTATTGTCACGCGCATTCCTGCAAAACCAGTACCGTGGGCGGGCTGAAATAAAGCGTGAATGGCTGGTTGATTCCGGCACCGAAGGGCTATTGATGCTCTCGGGCGCCATCAGCGGCGATATCGGCCAGGCCCTGATACAGGGAAATATGGCTCATGCACAGCAATTGGCAGCAGCTTGGGCTGAGCTGTTCCCTCAGCGTTTTTATATAGAGTTGCAACGCGCGGGGCATCCACAGCAGGAAGCCTATATCTCCCAGGCATTGGTGCTGGCGAGCGAGGCTGGATTGCCAGTGGTGGCTACCCATCCCATCCAGTTCGTGGAGCCGGATGATTTCAAGGCCCATGAAGCCCGCGTGTGCATTGCTGAAGGCTATGTGCTGGCGGACAAACGTCGTCCCAAGCACTTTACGCAAGAGCAATACTTCAAGACACAGGCCCAGATGGCGGAATTGTTCGCTGATATTCCTGAAGCACTGGCGAATACCATCGAGATTGCCAAGCGTTGCAACCTTACATTGACCCTGGGCAAGAATTATTTGCCGCAATTCCCTACGCCCAATGGCGAAAGCCTGGACGAGTATCTGGTGGTCCAGGCCAAGGAAGGCCTGGAAAAGCGCCTGCAGGTGCTGTATCCGGATGAGGCCAGGCGCAATGCCAAACGCCCTGAATACCTGACACGCCTGGAGTTCGAAACCAGCATCATCATTCAGATGGGATTCCCTGGTTATTTCCTGATCGTGGCTGACTTCATCAACTGGGCCAAGAACAATGGCGTGCCGGTAGGACCGGGCCGTGGTTCTGGGGCCGGATCTGTGGTGGCCTATAGTCTTGGGATTACCGACCTTGATCCTCTGCGCTATGCCTTGCTGTTCGAGCGTTTCCTCAACCCCGAGCGGGTTTCCATGCCCGACTTTGATATCGACTTTTGTCAGGAGGGGCGGGATCGCGTCATTGACTACGTCAAGCGCAAGTATGGCCTTGATGCGGTATCGCAGATTGCAACTTTCGGTACCATGGCCGCCAAGGCCGTCATTCGCGACGTAGGCCGTGTGCTGGACCTGCCGTTCAACTTTGTTGATAGCGTTGCAAAACTCATTCCCAATGAATTGGGCATCACCCTCAGTGATGCACTGGAAAAAGAACCCCAGCTGAAAGAGCGCCGCGAGCAGGAAGAAGAGGTTGCCGAGTTGCTGGAACTGGCGCTCAGGCTGGAGGGTTTGACACGTAATATCGGCATGCATGCCGGTGGTGTGCTGATTTCTCCTGGCAAGATTTCCGACTTCTCGCCGGTATATTGCCAGGCTGGTGGTGAGAGCATGGTCAGCCAGTATGACAAGGATGATGTTGAAGCGGTTGGCCTGGTCAAGTTCGACTTTCTTGGCTTGCGTACGCTCACCATATTGGATATGGCGCTGGAAAATGCCAATCTGCAACGTGCGGAGCAAGGGCTGCCATCTCTGGATTTCGAGACCTTGCCGATAGACGACAAGCCGTCCTATCAGTTACTCAAGGCAGCCAATACCACGGCCGTGTTCCAGCTGGAATCGCGCGGCATGAAGGACATGCTGAAACAGGCCAAGCCAGACTGCTTTGAAGACATTATCGCCCTGGTCGCGCTTTACCGGCCCGGTCCGATGGACCTGATTCCCGATTTCTGCCGTCGCAAGCATGGGTTGCAACGCGTAGAATATCCGCATCCTGCGACTGAGCCTATTCTCAAGGAAACCTACGGCATCATGGTTTACCAGGAGCAGGTGATGCAGATTGCCCAGGTAGTCGCTGGTTACAGCCTGGGTGGCGCTGACTTGCTGCGGCGTGCCATGGGCAAGAAAAAGAAGGAGGAGATGGACGCACAGCGTGCCGTCTTCGTGGAAGGGGCGATCAGGAACGGTACCCCGGAAAAGCAGGCAGCCGATCTTTTTGACTTGATGGAGAAATTTGCCAGCTATGGCTTCAACAAGTCACATGCAGCAGCCTATGCCCTGGTGGCTTACCACACAGCCTATCTGAAGGCACACTATCCTGCTGCCTTCCTGGCTGCCACCATGTCGGCAGACATGAACAATACGGACAATGTCCATTTGTTCTTTGACGATTGCCTGGCCAACGGCCTGGAAGTATTGCCGCCAGATATCAACCGCAGCGAGTTCCGATTCAAGCCGGTCAATGCCAAGCAGATATTGTATGGCCTGGGGGCCATCAAGGGCACTGGATGGGCCGCGATTGAAATCATATTGGCAGCACGCAAGGAGGACGGTGACTTCAAGGATCTGTTTGACTTCTGCAGCCGTCTGGACTTGCGCAAAGTGAATCGTCGCGTGATTGAGTCCCTGATACGTGCTGGCGCTTTTGACAAGCTGGAGCCCAACCGCGCGGCCTTGCTGGCAGGAGTCAGCCTGGCGATCAGCGCTGCTGAGCAAAGCGGCGCGGCAACCGGGCAGGATAGCCTGTTCGGTTCTATCGTCGATAGCGCTGCCCATGTACTGCCGGACACGCCAGAATGGCTGGAAAAACAGCGTTTGCAGGAAGAAAAGCTTGCCTTGGGGTTCTATTTCAGCGGGCATCCTTATTCGGCATACCAGAAGGAAGTCGCCACTTTTGTCCGCAATAACCTCGCCAGCCTGAAACCCAGCGATCAGTCACAATTGCTCGCCGGAGTGGTGATGGGCATCCGTGTGCGCATGACAGGCCGTGGCAAGATGGCAATCGTGACACTGGATGACATGGCTGGCCGTATTGATATTGTGGTCGGGAATGAATTGCTGAATGAAAATGCGGCCCTGCTGAAGGAGGATCAATTGTTGATCGTTGAGGGCCGCGTCAGTCATGATGATTTTTCCGGTGGCTTGCGTGTCAATGCGCGCAGGCTCAGTGATATTGCCAGCGCGCGTAGCGCCTACGCCAATTTGTTGAAGATTTCCTGCAATGGGCAGGCGGATGCAGTCAAGCTACGCGATCTGCTGACCCCATACTGCAAAGCCGGAAACCCAGAATCCGGTCGTGGCTGCGCGATAAAGGTGGAGTACCATAACCAGCAGGCCAGGGTCGAGCTGATGCTGAGCGATGCGTGGCGGGTAGAACTGCATGATGAATTATTGCATGGGCTGCGTAGCTGGCTTAGCGATGAAAACGTAAAAATCCTTTATAATTGATACATATGAACGTCAAAACCAACAATGTGAAAACCAGTTTCCTCGAATTCGAACAGCCAATTGCCGAGCTGGAAGCCAAGATTGAGGAGCTGCGCTATGTGCAGGATGATTCTGCGCTTGATATCTCTGAAGAGATTGAACGCTTGCAGCAGAAAAACAAGACGCTCACCAAGGATATTTATGCCAAGCTCACTGCCTGGCAAATTTCCCAGGTAGCCCGTCATCCTCAACGTCCCTATACCCTGGATTACATCCGCGGCATCTTTACTGATTTTGAAGAGTTGCATGGAGACCGCGCCTTTTCCGACGATCCTGCCATTGTCGGCGGTATCGCCCGTTTTGACGGCCAGTCCGTGATGGTGATCGGTCACCAGAAAGGGCGTGACGTCAAGGAACGCCAGTACCGTAATTTCGGCATGCCGCGCCCTGAGGGATACCGCAAAGCCTTGCGTCTCTATCGCCTGGCCGAAAAGTTCGGCATGCCCATTATCACGTTGATTGACACGCCGGGAGCTTATCCTGGCATTGGGGCCGAGGAACGCGGGCAATCGGAAGCAATTGCGCGCAATCTCTATGTGATGGCCGAACTGAGGGTGCCCATCATCGGCGTGATTATTGGTGAAGGAGGTTCGGGTGGGGCCTTGGCACTGGGCGTGGTGGACCACTTGATGATGCTGCAATATTCAACCTATTCAGTCATTTCTCCTGAAGGATGTGCCTCCATTTTGTGGAAGAGCGCAGACAAGGCATCTGAAGCGGCAGAAACCCTGGGAATTACTGCAACGCGCCTCAAGGCTTTTGGCCTGGTGGATCGTATCGTGCCTGAACCCATGGGCGGCGCACACCGCGCGCCTGAGGACATGATGCAGAGCCTGCGCCGGGCCTTGGCTGACGAGTTGAGCCATTTGCAGGTGAAATCCATCGACAACTTGCTGGCAACTCGCTATGACCGCCTCATGAGCTATGGCAAGTTCAAGGAATCCCCTGTCAAATAACGTGATTCATGCATCAGGGCCGCTAATGGCCCTGGCTGAAACTACTCCTAGCGCTGGCATCAACCCTGATGTCTTGCGCAATCATCTCTCCGGTTTTCTATCCGCGCATATCCAGGCAGGCCAGACATTGCTCGCAGCATTCAGTGGAGGGCTGGATTCACGGGTGCTGCTGGAGCTGCTTGCTGAAGCCAGGAAAAAGCATAATTTCATATTGCAGGCCATGTATGTACATCATGGCTTAAGCTACAACGCAGATGCCTGGGCCGGCTTCTGTCAGCAGGTTTGCGAACGGCTGGGCGTCCTTTTCACTTGCTGCCGCGTTGATGTTGATCAGGACAGCGGCAAGGGCATAGAGGCAGCTGCACGCGAAGCCCGGTATCAGGCACTTTTTTCCAGTAGTGCTGACCATATCATGCTCGCACATCATCAGGATGACCAGGCAGAAACGCTGTTGCTGCAACTCTTGCGCGGCGCCGGTAGCAAAGGCCTAGCCGCCATGGCCATGCAGGATGCCGAGCGACGCCTGTTGCGCCCTTTGCTTGATGTCGCTCGTGCTGATTTGCTGTCATTTGCCAGGCAACTTGATTTGCAATGGATAGAAGATGAAAGCAACCTTGACCTTAGCTATGACCGCAACTATTGCCGTCACCAGCTATTGCCCTATATGGAGCAGAGGTTCCCTGCAGTAAAGCGCACCTTTGCCCGTTCGGCTGTACATTTGGCGGAAGCTGCGGATTTGCTGGATGACCTGGCACAAATCGATGCCAAACAGGCCTTGGTCAATAATCAGTTGGATATTGCCGTGCTTGCCCAATTGTCTTCACCTCGCAGCCGGAACCTGTTGCGCTGGTGGCTGTCCTTGAACCAGTTGCCATTGCCGAGCGCGACGCGCATACAGGAAATGCTGCAACAGTTGCTGGTTGCAAGGCCCGGTTCCCAGCTCAAGGTGCTGGTGGCGGGTAATGCCTGGTTGCGCCGTTATCAGGGATGGGCATGCATAGAAATTGCAGGCCAGGTGAATGATGCCATCGCCTTGCAATGGCAAGGTGAAGAAGAGCTAGTGTTGCCGAATAATGGCCGCTTGCTTTTCTCCAGGCAAATGGGCAGAGGCCTTGCGCTTGAGCGCCTGGCAACCAAGACGCTGACGGTTCGACATCGCAGCGGCGGAGAGCGTTTCAAGCCGGATGCCCACCGTCCGACTCGTACGCTCAGACATTTGTACCAGGAAAGCCGTGTGCCTCCCTGGCAGAGAGAATGCCTGCCATTGCTCTATAGCGGTGACCAGCTGTTGATTGTGCCAGGCATAGGGGTGGCATGTGAGTTTCAGGCCATGAAAAACGAGATGGGCCTGGTGGTTGAGTGGGAACCTCTCGCATAGCTGAATGGTGTGGTCAGGATGAAGAGGCGGTTTTCTTGAGTGCTGGCTGTAGGATTTTCCAAACATTGTCCAAAATCTTTGGCTGGGCAGAGGCTTTTGGATGCAAGCCATCATCCTGGGTCAGCTCTACCTGTCCTGCAACGCCTTCCAGCAGGAAGCTTACCAGGGGCAGATTAAACTCCTTGGCCAGTTCAGTATAGGTGCTACTGAACTCCCGCGTGTATTTAGGGCCATAGTTAGGCGGAATCATCATGCCGACCAGCAGGATATTTGCATTGGCTTGTTGGCTGGCCTTGATCATGGCAGTGAGGTTTTTGCGTACATCGTTTACAGGCAATCCGCGCAAGCCGTCATTGGCGCCAAGTTCGATAATGACCCAGTCTGGTTTGTGTTGCTTGAGTGCGCCTGATATGCGGCTCAACCCGCCTGTCGTGGTTTCGCCGCTAATGCTGGCATTGACTACGGCATAATCCAGCTTGTGCTCTTTGAGGCGAGTCTGCAGCAGAGTGACCCATCCTTGTTCACGGGGAATGCCATAAGCAGCGGAGAGGCTATCGCCATAAACGAGAATGGTGGCGGCATGGGCTGCCGGGATAAAGCCGAAGCAGGCCACAATCAATACAAATATGGAACGGAACATCATTGATGCAAACACCTTTGGCAGTAGAAGCGGTTGATCTGGATAAATATATCGAAAATAGTGCTGGCAGGCTCGATATTCTGAATGTCTTGCAGTTGAAAGTACCATTTGGTGAAAAACTTGCCATTATCGGCAGTTCCGGATCCGGTAAATCCACCTTGCTGGGCTTGCTTGCCGGGTTGGACAGTCCCAGTGGCGGAAAAGTGCTGATCGAGGGAATGGAAATCAGTAGCCTGGACGAAGATGGCCGAGCTGCCGTGCGTGGACGCAGTATGGGGTTTGTCTTTCAGTCTTTCCAATTGATACCTTCTCTGACTGCCCTGGAAAATGTCATGTTGCCGTTGCAGCTTGCGGGACGCGCCGATGCCAGGGAGCAGGCATTGAGTGCCCTGGAGCGGGTAGGCCTTGCCCAGCGCCTCACGCATTATCCTCGGCAAATGTCCGGGGGAGAGCAGCAACGGGTGGCCATTGCCCGGGCTTTTGCACCCAAGCCCGCTATCCTGTTTGCAGATGAGCCGACAGGTAACCTTGATGAGCATACAGGTGAACGCATTATTGAATTGTTGTTTGGCCTGAACGCTGAAGCAGGTACTACGCTGATTCTGGTCACCCATGACCTCAATCTTGCACGGCGCTGCCAGCGCATTGTCCGCTTGCAGGATGGACGCCTGCATGAAGAGTCTGCCGCATGATGGCGTTCATGATAGCGTGGCGCCAGTTGCGCAGCCAGTGGGCTTCAGGCGAAGTGCGCGTATTGTTGTTTGCGCTAATGCTGGCGGTGGCGGCTACCACTTCTGTCGGTTTTTTTACTGACCGCATCGAATCGGCGCTGGTCCGGCAGGGCAGCATGCTGCTTGGGGGCGACCTGATGGTGTCTTCGGATAAGACGATCCCGACTAGGCACGTGGATGAGGCCGAAAAGCGTGATCTGAAGACCGCGTTGACCATGGAGTTTCCGAGCATGGTCCTGCATGGAGATGACAGCCACCTGGCAGAAATCAAGGCTGTGAGCGCCGGTTTTCCCCTGCGTGGAAACCTCACTGTTCTCCAGCAAAAAGTTGAACCTTCCCAGATGCTCACGGGCGGCATATCTACAAACACCGTGCCCGAACCTGGCACGATCTGGATAGAGCCCCGGCTTGCCAGCCAGCTTGGCGTGAATATCGGCGATGCGCTTGATGTGGGTGAGCTCAGTATGCGTGTGGCGGCAATCTTGCAGCGCGAGCCTTCTCGCGGTGGCGATATGTTCAGCATTGCGCCACGGGTACTCATGAATATTGCAGATATTCAATCCACAGGCCTTGTGCAATTTGGCAGCCGTGTTAAATACCAACTCCTGCTGGCAGCTGAGAGCGATGTAATGGAAGACTATGCGGCCTGGATAAAACCACTCCTGGGCCGGGGCGAGCAGGTGCAGACAGTGGCGGATGCCCGGCCGGAAATGCGTAGCGCTCTTGAAAAGGCGCAGCAGTTTCTTGGCCTTGCGGCGATGGTCAGCGTGATTCTTGCCATGGTCGCCATGTTTCTTGCCAGCCAGCCTTATGTGCAGAAGAGCCTCGATACTTATGCGCTTATGCGTTGTTTCGGCGCCTCACGCCACTTCATTTTTCGCATCCTCATCAGCCAGACCCTGCTGATTGCTGCACTAGGCAGTGGTGCAGGCGTGCTGATGGGGTTTGCGGCCCAGGCCGGCTTGGCAATGCTTGCTGGCAACTTGCTGGTGGAGACCTTGCCCAGCCCGGGGTTCATGCCTGCTCTGGGAGGCCTGGTTTCAGGATTTGCCACCATGCTGGCTGTCGTTTGGCCCCATTTGTCCAGGTTGCGGGATGTGCCGGCACTGCGCATTTTGCGGCGCGACCTTGGCGAGCAGGATAAAACACGCTGGCTTGGATTTTTACCAGCCCTGATAGTGTTGGGCGGGCTGATCTCCTGGCAGGCCGGGCATATCAAATTGGCAGGGATTGTCTTACTGGCGCTGTCAGGGTTATTGTTGGCCATAGCGGTGTTGGCGTGGCTGGGTACAAAATTGCTGGCGGGCCTCCCACAAAATACTACAGGTTCCTGGAAGCTGGGAATTGCAGCATTGAAGCGCAGGCCTGGTCTTGTGGTTGCCCAGGTATTAGGCTTCAGTCTAGGGCTGATGGCGTTGATCCTGCTTTCTATCGTGCGGGGAGATTTGTTGCATAGCTGGCAACAGTCGCTGCCAGAAGATGCCCCGAATCGTTTCATCATCAACATCCAGCCGGACCAGATTGAAGGCATCAAGCAGTTTTTCAATCAAGCGGGCCTGGCACAAGTGGAAATTTTCCCCATGATCAGGGCGCGCCTGCTGGAAGTGAACGCCAAGCCAATTAATCTCGACGATTATAAGGATGACCGCGCGCGTCGTCTTGCTGAGCGCGAATTCAACCTCTCCTGGGCGCAGGATATGCAGCAGGATAATCAATTGGTTGAAGGCGCATGGTGGCAGGCCGGGGATCATGGCAAACCATGGCTTTCACTGGAGCAGGGAATTGCCGAGTCTTTGAACATCAAGCTTGGAGACAAGCTCACTTATGATGTAGCGGGGAACCGGCTGGAACTGGAGGTGAGCAGCTTGCGCAAAGTCGAATGGGACACCATGCGTGCCAATTTCTTCGCAGTGACGCCACCTGGGGTGTTGAATGATTTTCCTGCCAGTTACATCACCAGTTTCCACTTAGGGCGTGGTCAGGAAAACTTGCTGAACCAGTTAGTACGTGAATTTCCCAACCTGACCATCATTGATGTGGCCGCCTTGCTGGATCAAGTTCGCGAAATCATGAACAAAATGAGCCATGCACTGGAGTATGTGTTTGTATTCAGCCTACTGACAGGACTGGCCGTGCTTTATGCTGCCTTGGTAGCCACCCGCGAGGAACGGGTGCGTGAAGCCACCTTGCTGAGAGTGCTGGGAGCCTCGCGACGCCAGGTCGTGATCGCGCTGCTGGCAGAGTTCTTCACTATTGGAGCGCTGGCTGCGATAGTAGCAAGCATGGCAGCTTCTATCCTGGCCTATTACATAAGCAGCCAGGTGCTTAACATTCCGTACCACTTCAATCTACTGGCTACCTTGACAGTCATGGCTGGCGCTGCTGTCCTTGTGCCAGCTGCAGCCTGGTTGGGCATTCACCGTTTCCTCAATCAGCCTCCTCGGATTCTCCTACAGAGCATTTAGATATTGGCTATATACAACCAATTGGTTGTATATAGCCACCATTATATGGTTGTATGTAACCATATCTAGTGGTTTTCCTTAGTGGTTAATTAAAAATCTATACAAATACAAGGTGTTGTAATGACGGTCAGAGCCGGCATGAAACTTGATATAACTTAAGACCTGGAAATAATAAATGCAAGCCGGGGTTAGATAAACAATACGGAAGGATTTGCATGTTAAAGAGAGAGAAATTTAGGATCAGCACGATTGCGCTACTGGTTGCCAATGTCTGTGGGGCTTCATTGGCAGCACAAGCTGCTGATGAGGCCATTACAACAGACAAGGTCAACGTAGTCAGCACAACGCCATTGCCATCATTAGGGCTGCCACTTGAGCAAGTGCCTGCCGGCATCCAGCTGATCACAGGCCCGCAAATGAAGATGCAGCGCAGTGTCACGATTGCTGACTACCTGCAGAACAATATTGCCGGTGTAAACGTCAACGATACCCAGAATAACCCATTCCAGCCTGATATCAGCTTCCGTGGTTATTCGGCATCTCCCTTGCTTGGTACACCGCAAGGCTTGTCTGTCTATGTTGATGGTGTGCGCGTCAATGAGCCATTTGGCGATGTGGTGAGCTGGGACCTGATCCCCGTGAATGCAATTGCAAACATGTCGCTGATCCCTGGTTCCAATCCTCTGTTCGGCCTGAATACCCTAGGCGGCGCATTGTCGCTGCAAACCAAGAGCGGCCGTGATAACCAGGGTGCAGCCCTGGAGGCCAGCGTAGGTTCCTGGGGCCGCAAGACGGGCTCTGTCGAGTACGGTGGCGTTTCTCAGGATGGTTCTGTTGATTTCTTTATCACGGCCAATTCATTCCGTGAAGATGGCTGGCGCGATTATTCTCCAACCGATGTACGTCAATTGTTCGCCAAGGTGGGCTGGCAGAATGAAACCACCAAGCTGGACCTGAGCTATACCGGTGCCGACAACGATATGATCGGGAATGGCCTGGTGCCTTCCGAAATGATGCGTGCATTGGGGCGTGACACTATTCTTACCCGCCCTGACCAGACCCGTAATACCATGTCTTTCCTCAACCTCAACGGATCGCATTGGTTCAATGACGATGTGATGCTGAGCGGTAATGTCTACTATCGCCAGTCCAGGACCCGTACCTTGAACGGTGATGGTAATGATGATGTGGATGATGATGATTATCTGGCAGACTGTAGTGCTTTGACTGACCCCGAAGATGCCGAGGAGTCATGTGCCGGCGCTCTTAATCGTAGCCGTGCGCGTAAAGATAGTTATGGCTTTACTACTCAATTGAGTTTCAATCAGGATTGGTTACAAAAGAAAAACCAATTTATCGTTGGGTTCGGTTTTGATCAGAGTAAAACACGGTTCAGCCAATCGACAGAGTTTGGAAACTTGACGCCAAGTCGTGGCGTAGACGGCATTGGGTTGTTTGGTGATGAAGGTGAAGTTGAACTGACAGGGCGTACACGCACCTGGAGTCTGTTTGCGACAGACACCTTGTCATTGACCGAGATGTGGCATTTAACGATGTCCGCGCGCTACAACCACACAAAGGTGGAGAATCGCGATCATCTTATTCCTGATACAAGTGACGATGAGTCCTTGTCTGGTGATCATAGTTTCAACCGTATCAACCCTGCGATCGGCCTGAACTTCACGCCAACCAAGGATTGGACATTCTATGGTTCGTATAACGAAGGTAGCCGTGCTCCAACTGCGATTGAGCTGGGTTGTGCAAATCCTGAGCAAGCTTGTAAGTTGCCTAATGCAATGGCGGGTGATCCACCTCTGAAACAGGTGGTGGCGAAGACCTATGAAGCAGGGTTACGTGGAAACTTGACCGATGACTTGCGCTGGACAGCCAGTGTATATCGTGCAGAGAACTACAACGATATCCAGTTCATCTATGTCCCTGGAACCAGCGGCAGAGGCTATTTCGACAATGTGGGCAAAACCCGTCGCATGGGCTTGGATACTAGCCTGATGGGCAACCATGGCGATTTTAACTGGATGCTGGGCTACAGCTACATCAAGGCAACCTATGAGAGCGATCTCGAATTGGTTAACGAGGTGAATACCACCGCCTCTGGTGGCAGCATCAATGTCAACAAGGGTAATCGCTTGGCTGCTATTCCGGCTCATCGCTTGAAGTTCCGTGGTGAATATGCAATCACACCGAAATGGAGCATAGGTACCAATATCATTGCTTACAGTGATCAGTACGCTCATGGCAATGAAAACAACAAGGATCAGGGCGAAGGGGCCAAGTTGGGTGGTTATACCATTGTTAACCTGGATACCCGCTATAACTTCGGTAACGGCTGGCAGATTTTCGCCAAGGCTATCAATATTTTTGACCGTGAATACAGTAGTGGCGGCATGATCGGTGAATCTTATTTCCAGGCTAATGGTGCGTATGATGGCGGAGAAGATCATCGAGCCAGCCTTCGCGCTCCAGGTGCTCCACGTGCCGGCTGGATTGGCGTACGTTGGGAATTTGGCGGCCCCAAGAATGTTGCAGCTAATTAATCTTTAAAACGGAATCCACTATGCAAACGCGCGTAACTGATCACGAAGTTAAACCCAATGTTGAGAGGTCGGGGCAGAAGGTGCGTGTGTTGCTGGTGGAGGATGAAGTGATTTTTGCCCGCGCTGTTGCTAAGAGGTTGCAGCAAGCGGGCTATGATTGTGAGCATGCGGAAAACCTGGCGGATGGGCGTGAGCTTGCCCGCCAGTTTATGCCCGATCTTGCTTTACTGGACATGCGCCTGCCAGATGGTAATGGGCATGATCTTTTACCGGAATTTATTGCCAAGGGCATTGCCGTGATCTCCATGACCGCGCACGGCGAGGTGAGTGACGCGGTGAATGCCATGAAGCTTGGCGCAACGGATTACCTTAAAAAGCCAATAGACCTCGAAGAGTTGCTATTGACGATAGAGAAGGCAGAGGCTTCTGCCAAGCTCAAACATCACCTGGACTATTCCCGTCAGCGTAATGCACATGCCACCGAACGGGTTGAGCTGCTGGGGGATAGCCCTGCCATGAACAGTGTACGCGCCCAGGTTGAGCGGTTTGCCCAACTGACGACTTTTTCCGATTCCATTCCGCCTACCGTCCTGATTCAGGGGGAAACCGGAACAGGCAAGGATGTTGCCGCTCGCTTGCTGCATCTTTCTTGTGCCAATAGTAGCCGTCCTTTTGTACATGTGGATTGTGCTTCATTACCGGCAGAGTTGATTGAGAGTGAGTTGTTTGGGCATGAGAAAGGTGCGTTTACGAGTGCCCAAGGCCCACGCTGTGGGCTGATTGAGGCAGCTGAAGATGGAACATTGTTCCTTGACGAGATTGGTGAACTGCCATTGGCATTGCAGGCTAAACTGCTGAATGTGCTTGAGCGCCGCATGGTACGCAGGCTGGGTGCTACTAAAGAGCATCCTGTGCTGGCACGATTTGTTGCCGCTACCAATAGAGACTTGCACCAGATGGTGCTGGAGGGCCGCTTTCGCTCGGATTTGTTTTATCGCCTGAACGTTCTTACCATGAACATGCCGCCTTTGCGTGAGCGGGGCGATGATATTCTGATGCTGGCAAAGCATTTTGCCGCACAGACTGAGCGCCGATATGGGCTGGAAACGCGTCCTTTCTCGGCTGATGCCGCCGCTATGATCCACAACTATGGCTGGCCTGGCAATGTGCGAGAACTCAAGCACCAGATCAGTCGTGCAGTCTTGCTTGGGCGTGAAAGCCAGATTATGCCCCAAGACCTGGCGTTGCCGGGAATGGGCATGTCGATAGCCGGGGTGGTGACTGCACATGAGTCTGGCGTTACCCTGGACTCTGCCGAGAAAATGCTGATTGAAAACGCGCTGCGCCAGTCCAACCACAACGTCTCTGAAGCCGCCCGCCAGCTAGGCATTACCCGTATGGCCATGCGTTACAGGATGGAGCGTCACGGTATCAAGCCTTAGCCATTGCATTGTGCTCGCCCTCGTTAATCCCGACTCGCCGACTTGCATGCGGGCAACAGCAACGAGTATTGGGGTTTCCTGCTATCGACGATGACTTGCAAACCTTTGCCTGACCATATGCACGCAAGCCTGAGCGTTTAGCTCGTGGTATCATTTGCGGCATTTCCCTGCTATTCAATCCCGGAGTTTTCATGAGAATCGGTACCCCTTTAAGCCCTGTTGCCACACGCGTCATGTTGTTGGGCAGTGGCGAGCTGGGTAAAGAGGTGATTATTGCCTTGCAGAGACTGGGAGTTGAAGTGATTGCCGTTGATCGCTACCCGAATGCCCCTGGACACCAGGTGGCGCATCGTGCTCATGTGATTGACATGACAGATGCCGATGCCTTGCGTGCATTGATTGCCGCTGAACAGCCGCATTTGATTGTTCCTGAAATAGAGGCGTTGAATACTGCCCTGTTGGCCGAGATTGAAGCGGCAGGGAATACTCGCGTGATTCCTACGGTAAAGGCCGTGCAGCTCACCATGAACCGGGAAGGCATACGCCGGTTGGCTGCTGAAGAGTTGAAACTGCCGACTTCTCCCTACGCATTTGCCAATAGCCTACAATCCCTGCAACAGGCCATTGACGGGGGAATTGGCTATCCCTGTTTTATCAAGCCGACCATGTCGTCTTCCGGCAAGGGGCAATCCCGTATTACTGAGCCCGGGCAGATTGCTGCAGCCTGGGAGTATGCCGCCACAGGCGGGCGCGTCAATCAGGGGGTGGTGATTGTTGAGGGACAGATTGATTTTGATTATGAAATCACCTTGCTGACCGTGCGTGCCAATAATGCACAAGGCGAGGTGGAAACCACTTTCTGTGCCCCGATAGGTCATTTGCAGGAAAAGGGGGACTACATTGAAAGCTGGCAGCCTCAAGCCATGACGCCGCTGGCATTGGAGCGTGCGCAGCAGATTGCCAAGGCTGTGACGGATAACCTTGGAGGCTTGGGCCTGTTTGGCGTTGAGTTATTCGTCAAGGGCGATAATGTCTGGTTCTCTGAAGTCAGCCCGCGCCCGCATGATACTGGCATGGTGACCATGGGCAGCCAGCGGTTCAGCGAGTTTGATCTCCATGCACGTGCCATTCTGGGTTTGCCGGTCAATGTCAGTCTTAGCCGTCCAGGTGCCAGTGCAGTGATTTATGGCGGGGTAGAGAGTGATCAGCTGGTGTTTGACCATGTTGAAAAGGCCTTGGAAGTGCCGGAATCTGATATCCGCCTGTTTGGCAAGCCGGAATCTTTTGTACGCCGCCGTATGGGGGTTGCCCTGGCAACCGGGGATAACGTTGATGAAGCTCGCGCGCGAGCCCGTCAGGCAGCAAGCCTGGTCAAGACTTCTGCCTGAGTGAGAGTTCACCATGCTGGATAAGATTGGCGAGCCAGGCAGCAGCAAGGCAACGTTTTTTGATCTGTTGGGTGTTGAAAAGATCCGTGAGCTGGTTGAGCGTTTCTATGGTGTGATGGATACCGATCCGCGTGCATCAGGCATCCGGGCAATGCATCCCGCTGATCTGACTTCTGCGCGTGAAAAACTGTTCATGTTCCTCACTGGCTGGACCGGGGGGCCACAGCTTTATATTGAGCGTTATGGGCACCCCCGCCTGCGCATGCGCCATATGCCGTTTGCGATTGATGAGTCAGCGCGTGACCAATGGATGTATTGCATGATCAAGGCCATGAACGATATTGGTGTGGATGAAGCCGTGATGGTCAAGCTGGGCGAGGCGCTGTGGGGTGTGGCGGATTTTATGCGCAACCGTGAAGGATAAGCAGAGTCCTGTAGTGCGTTGGTTTGTATGGACGAATAAAAAGGCGCTTATGCGCCTTTTTTATTGCCGTTCATCACTTAACTTATTGTTTGCGTTGCAACCCACCGAGGAGTGCTGCAATTTCCTTTTTGGGTTTGTTGTCACGTCCCGCAATCGATTTGGGCAAAGGTGCATCAATAGATGGTTCATAAGGCTTGAAGAACCATTCATCTTCTTTTTTGCGCGGTGTTGAACGTGAAGATGAAGAGGATGAAGGCGTCGTAGATGGTTGTCTGCGAGGGGTTCGTACGGTTGAGTTTGTATCAGCCGGAACGTCAGCCTTTTCTTTCGGGATTTCGCGCTTGATCAGCTTCTCGATTTCCTTGAGGAATTTTTCCTCCTCAGGCGCCACCAGTGATATGGCAATGCCCAAAGCCCCAGCTCGTCCGGTACGCCCTATACGGTGTACATAATCTTCCGCCGCACTTGGCAATTCGTAGTTGATGACCATGGGCAACTGGTCGATATCCAGCCCGCGTGCCGCGACATCAGTGGCGACCAGCGCGGTAATCTTGTTTTGCTTGAAAGCGTCCAATGCTTGTATGCGCTCAAGCTGGCTTTTGTCACCGTGGATGGCGCCAGCGGCAATGCCTTCGCGTTCAAGGTGGCGTGCCAGGCGGCTGGCGCTGAGCTTGGTCTTGGTAAAGATGATGGCCTGGGTTGCCTGCTTGCGCAGCAAGTCAGCCAAGGCATTTTGCTTGTCGGCAGAGCCAACCAGCAGGATTTTCTGTGTGACATTTTCAGAGGTGGCATTGCTGCGTGCAACCTCGATCAGTGTTGGATTGGTCAGGAACTCTTCGGAGAGTTTCTTGATTTCATTGGAAAACGTGGCCGAGAACATCAGGTTCTGCCGTTTCTTGGGCAGCAGCGCCAAGATGCGCTTGAGGTCAGGCATAAAGCCCATGTCCAGCATGCGGTCGGCTTCATCAAGCACCAGCATCTGTACCTGGCCTAGTTGCACCGTGCGTTGTTCCACATGGTCCAGCAGGCGTCCGGGTGTTGCCACCAGTATCTCCACCCCCTTCATGAGGGTTGGAGTCTGGGACCTGATATCAACACCACCGAAAACCACTAAGGAACGCAGCGGCGTATGCTTGGCATAGGCTTTCACACTTTCTTCCACCTGGATGGCCAGCTCACGCGTCGGCGTCAGGATCAGCGCCCTGACCGGGTGTCGTGCCGGGGATGCGCTGGAACTGGCCAAGGGGAGCAGCTGCTGCAGCAGGGGCAGGGTAAACGCGGCAGTCTTGCCGGTACCTGTCTGCGCACCTGCCATCAGGTCGCCACCTTGCAGGACCACAGGGATTGCTTGGGCCTGAATTGGTGTGGGAATGGTGTAACCCGACTCATCCAGCGCCTTGAGTAATTCCGGCGCCAGATTGAGCGATGCAAAGTTGATAGTCTCTGTGTTCACGTTTTCTTCGGTAGTGTTGTACAAGATTAATTAAGCAAAGCTACGTGGGCGACGTGCCGGGCGGTCAGCGTCATGACGCTTGGCAGCGCCAAACTTGTCCCCACCACGATTGGCCTCACCGCGAGGAGCATCGCCACGACCACTGGCAGCACGGTCACCGAAAGTACGACCTTCCGGACGTGCACTGTTGTTGTCGCGATTGCCGGCATAGCCTTGACCACGAGACTTGTAGCCGCCAGCATTGCCACCAGGGCGTTGTCCCGGACGGCTGCTGCGTGGCTTGTCACTGCGATCAGTACGCGGTGCAGGGCGCTTAGGCTCCAGGCCTTCAATCACGGAGATTTCAAGACGTTGACCTGTGTACTGCTCAATCTTACGTAGTTGATGGCGATCAATGTGGGAGGCAAACGACAAGGCAACGCCTGTGTTGCCAGCACGGCCTGTACGGCCGATACGGTGCACATAGTCTTCAGCAAATTTCGGCAAATCGTAGTTGATCACGTGAGTGATGCCATGGACGTCAATACCACGAGCAGCAACGTCGGTGGCTACCAGTACGCGCACGTCACCATGGCGCAGCTTGGTCAGGGTGCGGTTACGGGCGCCCTGGGTCATGTCACCATGCAGGGCAGCGGATTTGTGGCCGGCTGCATACAAGTCTTCAGCCAGCAGGTCGGCATGGCGCTTGGTTGAGGTGAACACGATGGCCTGGTTCACTTCAGGGGCGATCAGCAAATGCTCCAGCAGCTTGTTCTTGTGTGCCATGTCATCAACGAACAACAACTTCTGCTCGATGTTGGCGTGCTTTTCCTTTTGTGCCGCGATCTGGATACTCTTGGGGTTCTTCAACAGTGTCTTGGCGATGTTGGCGATCTGGCCTTCAAATGTTGCAGAGAACATCAGGGTCTGGCGTTCGCCTGGCAAGGCAGCGGAAATACGCTCGATATCAGGCATGAAGCCCATGTCCAGCATGCGGTCAGCTTCGTCCAGGATCAGCATTTGCAGGCGGGACATATCAATGCGGCCGCGTTCCATGTGATCCAGCAGACGGCCTGGGGTTGCTACCAGGATATCCAGAGGCTGTGACAGCAGTTTGTTCTGCAGCGGGTAAGGCATGCCGCCGACGATGCTGACAGTACGTGCCCGCAGGAACTTGCCGTACTTGCGGGCAGCCTCGTTTACCTGGGCAGCCAGTTCACGGGTTGGTGTCAATACCAAGATACGCGGTCCACGGCTCTTGGCCGGGTGCGGAGTTGCCAGCAGGTTCAGTGCTGGCAAGGTGAATGCAGCGGTCTTGCCGGTGCCGGTTTGGGCAGAGGCCATCAAGTCATGGCCAGCCAGAACTTCAGGAATTGCCTGAGCCTGGATAGGTGTTGGAGTGTTGTAGCCTGCCTCAGCTAAGGCACGCATGATGGCAGGATTTAAATTCAAGCTTTCAAAAGACACAAAATTCCCTTTCAAGGAAAAACAAAGGAGTCCTGATCAAGACCCCAAAAGGGCGCAAGCAGACGCAACGATAGTGCCTTTAAACAGGCAAATATCAGGCGCAATATACTAAGAGTAAATTAGCATTCTTACCGGCGCACGGGCATAGCCACTAACCGGTAACAAAAGCAAGAGAGCCGCAAAATTACATCGGGCTTCGAGAGGCTAGGGCGATGAATCATCAATCCATAAAAGAATTGAATCAGCCGCGCAGTATATAGGTTGTCCTTAATTTGTCAAAGGTTTTATGCAGGGATTTAACAAAGACTGTGTTAAAATCGCGCACTTTTTCGCAATTAACTAGAGAATCACACATGTCGCGCGCCCTCCGTAATATCGCCATTATCGCCCACGTCGATCATGGCAAGACCACCATGGTGGATAAACTTCTTCAGCAGGCTGGTACGTTTGCCGCTCACCAGCAGGTGGCGGAGCGTGTCATGGACTCGGGAGATATTGAAAAGGAACGTGGTATCACGATCCTGGCCAAGAACACTGCCGTTAATTATGAAGGCACACATATCAATATCGTTGATACGCCCGGTCACGCCGACTTCGGTGGTGAGGTAGAGCGCGTATTGGGCATGGTGGATGGCGTGGTATTGCTGGTGGATGCGGTTGAAGGCCCTATGCCTCAAACCCGTTTCGTGACCAAGAAAGCACTGGCTTTAGGCTTGCGTCCTATCGTGGTGATCAACAAGGTTGACCGTCCGGGTGCCCGTACTGACTGGGTCATCAATCAGACGTTTGACCTGTTTGCCAACCTGGGTGCCACTGATGAACAGTTGGACTTTCCTGTTGTATACGCTTCAGGCCTGAATGGTTTCGCCAAACTTAAGCTGGAAGAAACATCTGACAGCTTGCGTCCTTTGTTTGAAACCATTTTGAGTCATGTAAAGCCGCCAACGGGTGATGTGAATGCACCTTTACAGTTACAAATTTCCGCGCTGGATTATTCTACATACACTGGTCGTCTTGGTATCGGACGTATTCAAAATGGACGCATCAAGCCAGGCCAGGTAGTTGCCGTGCTGAAGGGCGACGAGCAGATTGCACAGGGACGTATCAACCAGGTGCTGGGCTTCCAGGGCCTGGAGCGGGTTCAGGTTGAAGAGGCTGAGGCTGGCGATATTGTCATTATTTCAGGGATAGAGGAAATCGGTATTGGTGTGACGGTTGCTGATCGTGACAATCCGATAGGCCTGCCTATCCTGGGCGTCGATGAGCCTACCCTGACCATGGACTTCATGGTGAACACTTCGCCATTGGCCGGTACTGAAGGCAAGTTCGTGACCAGTCGCCAGATTCGTGATCGCCTGACCAGGGAATTGCTGACCAATGTTGCACTGCGTGTCGAAGATACTGTTGATGCTGATGTGTTCCGCGTTTCCGGCCGCGGTGAGTTGCACCTGACCATCCTGCTGGAAAACATGCGCCGCGAAGGTTATGAAATTGCCGTGGGCAAGCCACGCGTGGTTTACAAGGATATCGATGGCCAGAAGTGCGAACCTTATGAAGTCCTGACCGTAGACCTGGAAGATGATTGCCAGGGCGCCGTGATGGAAGAGCTGGGCCGCCGCCGCGGTGAGCTGCAGAATATGGAGTCCGATGGTAATGGCCGTACCCGCCTTGAATACAAGATTCCTGCACGCGGCCTGATTGGTTTCCAGAGCGAGTTTCTGACCATGACGCGTGGTACTGGCCTGATGGCGCATATTTTTGATGAATACGCCCCGGTGAAGGCGGATATGCCTGGTCGTCGTAACGGCGTGCTGATTTCCTCAGAGCAGGGCGAGGCTGTTGCCTATGCCTTGTGGAAGCTGCAAGATCGTGGCCGTATGTTCTCCATACCTGGCGACAAGCTGTACGAAGGCATGATTATCGGTATTCATAGCCGCGACAACGACCTGGTGGTTAACCCGATCAAGGGCAAGCAGCTGACCAACGTGCGTGCATCCGGAACGGATGAAGCTGTGCGCTTGATTCCACCTGTCCAGATGACATTGGAGTCCGCGGTTGAGTTTATTGATGATGATGAAATTGTCGAAATTACGCCCAAGAACATCCGTATCCGTAAACGTCACCTGCTTGAACATGAACGCAAGAGAGCAGCCAAGGACTAAGTGTCCTGAATGATCACGCGATATTGATTGAACAAACCCCGGCTTGCCGGGGTTTTGTTTTTTCTACCTTGCCTGATTGATTTTTTACTGTTTCCATAATTCCTGTCTGTTTTGTGATTTTTTCCCGACAAACTTGCCAATCATTCAAACCTTATGCAAAATGGCCTTGAATATACAGTTTTGTATATAGCCCGGCCCTGACAAGGGGCGGTTTTGCAATAGTGGCCGGTAGAGCTGCGTTGCATATAATGGACTATGGGGAAGTGGCATGAAGCAAGGTGTGCAAGCGGCCAGGCAGCCTGGCCAGGGCGAGGTACATGCGCTGTTCAATCTATACAATACTGGCCAGTTACAGCAGGCCGAGGTAAAGGCGCGGGCTTTACTCAAGCAATATCCGGGAGCGCTGGTAGTGTATAACGTGCTCGGTGTGGCGCTTGAAGGGCAGGGGAAATATGAGGAGGCAGTGCAAAGCTACCGCAAGGCCTTGGCCATCAATCCTTCAATATCGGAAATGCATTTCAATCTGGGGTCGGCGCTATCCCAGCTGGGGCGGGATGAGGAAGCAATCACCTCTTATCGGCGTGCGATTGCCATTAGTCCCGGCCTGGCAGTGGCGCATTTCAACCTGGCGACCCTACTGCAAAAGCGGCGTTTGCTGGATGAAGCTATCCAGCATTACCGTCAGGCAGTGGTGATAGAGCCTGGATTTTTTGAGGCCTACGGTAGTTTGGGGACTGCCTTGCAACAGCAGGGCCACTTGGATGACGCTATTTCCTGTTATCGCCAGGCATTGGCAATTTCCGATCATGCGCTGGGCCACTTCAATCTAGCGACCGCTTTGCGGGATCGTGGCGGCCTGGAACAGGCAATTTCCCATTACCGCCAGGCTATCGTATTGCAACCCAGTTATGCTGACGCCTACAACAACATGGGCGAGGTGTTCCGTGACCAAGGTGACATGCAGCAGGCTGTGGCATGTTATCAGCAAGCCATTGCCATTGCTCCCGGCCATCAGGTGGCGTCATTTAATATGGCCCAGTTTCTTTATGATGCGCAGCGGTTTGAAGAGGCTATTCCATATTTTGATCAGTCGCGCCAGGAGGATTGGCAGGAGCGCATACTTTACTGCCTTTACAAGTCCGGGCAGCATCAGCAATTTCAACAGCGCTTGCAGCCCCTTGTATCGAAAGGTGAACACGTGTCGCCTTTCCTGGCCACGCTTTCAGCCCATTATGCGGCTAATTTCAATGTGGCAGATCCATATCGCTTCTGTCGGTCACCAATAGAGTTTGTTTTTCACCGTAGTATTGAGGCTTTGGCGGAAAAAGACAGTGCATTGCTACAGTCGCTATTGCAGGACATCAGCCTGACCGAGATCGCTGAGCGCAAGCAGGGAAGGCTTTATCATGGCATGCAGTCTGCTGGCAATTTGTTCAAGCGCAAGGAGGAGTCGTTCCGGACCTTGTCCGATCTGATCCGTCAGCAGGTGAGGGACTATCAGCAAAATTTTGCAGATAAGGACTGTGACCTGATGAAGCATTTTCCCCAAGAAATTGAATTTGCCAGTTCATGGTATGTCCGCATGCGCCAGGGAGGGCATTTGACCTCGCATATCCATGAAATAGGCTGGCTCAGTGGATGCGTTTACCTGTCCCTGCCGAGGCAGGCGCCTGGAAGCCATGATGGCAGCATAGAGTTCAGCACGCATGGGGACGAATATCCCAAAATGCATGACAACTTCCCGGTCAAGACGATTGCACCTGCGGTCGGGGATATCGTGCTGTTTCCTTCTTCACTGTTTCACCGCACCATCCCGTTCCATTCGGATGAAGAACGTATCTGCATTGCCTTTGATATCAAGCCGGCAGTCAAGTTTGCCAAAGAGATGCTGAGTTTCAACAGCATGAAGGTCATGCTTGTAGGTTGCCTTAACTTCCTCCTGGCCGAGCTCATTGAAATAACTGCCTGGTCTTTACGTGTAATAGTTTGATGTTTTTGCTTTGGTAGCCCTGGGTCTCTCCTTGCTTTCCCTGATCTGGTTCAGGGCTACCGTTTTTAATATCAATCACAGGATTTCTCTTGTCTGATTGAGAGGTTGTCTGCAAGGGATGCGTTATAATTTCATCCTTATGACAGATACCATTATTCTCATTTTCTCTCTTGCTTCCTTGCTAGTATTGCTCTGGCTGGCTTATAAACAAGCCAGCAAAAAGGACTCCAGCCAGCTGTTGCTGCAGCAACTGGAAGAAAAGCATCGAGACATGTTGCGTGACCTGCATGATGGCCTCAACAAGCTTGGAGATCGTCTTAACACTGCTTCCAGTGAACAGGGCGAGCGTCTCAGAAATGCAGTGGCGCAAGAGTTGCAGCAGACCCGAGATGCCATGAAAACCCTGCAGCTTTCACAAACTGAAAGCCTGGCACAAACTCGTGAAACCGTGCTTGAACGCCTGCATACCACGCTGGCGGAGCAAGGCAAGGCAGAGCAATCACTGATCCAGGACACCATGCTTAAGGCCACCACCCAGCTTACTGCCAGCATAGAAGCCTTGACCAAAACTGTGGATGGCCGTCTGGAGCAAATCGGAGGCAAAGTATCGGAACGCCTGGATGAGGGCTTCAAGAAAACCAATGATACGTTTGTCCGCGTGATGGAGCGCTTGGCCACCATAGACGAGGCACAGAAAAAGATAGATGGCCTCACCACCAATGTCGTAAGCCTGCAGGAATTGCTGGGAGACAAGCGTTCACGCGGGGCCTTCGGCGAGGTGCAGTTGGAGGCATTGGTACGCAATGTCATGCCGGTGACGTCTTATTCCATGCAGCATGTATTGAGTAACGGCACGCGGGTAGACTGCGCCTTGTTTCTGCCTGAGCCTACCGGCACAGTCGCGGTTGACTCCAAGTTTCCGTTGGAAAACTACCACCGCATGCTGGAGCGCGAAATCAGCGAGGTCGAGCGTATCAGCGCGCAACGCCAGTTCAAGGCCGATGTCAAAAAGCATGTTGATGATATTGCCAGCAAGTACATTATCCCCAATGTCACTTCAGACGGCGCAGTAATGTTTATCCCGGCTGAGGCAGTGTTTGCCGAAATCCATGCCTATCATCCGGATATTGTTGATTACGCCATGAGCCGCAGGGTATGGGTGGTTTCCCCCACCACGCTGATGGCGGTGCTGAATACTGCGCGAGCTGTGCTCAAGGATGTGGAAACACGCAAGCAGGTGCATATCATCAAGGATGAGCTGGGCAAGCTCAGCAAGGAATTCTCGCGCTTTGATGTGCGCATGAAGAAGCTGGCCGACCATATACGCCAGGCACACGAAGATGCCCTGGATGTGCACACTACCAGCCAGAAAATTTCACGCCGCTTTGCGCAGATTGAACGCGTAGAGCTGGAAGGCGAGGCGCAAGCCGGCCTGGCAATACCTGACAACGATATAGAGGACTAATCATGAGCGATGAACAAGGCTTGATCATGCTGGTACAGCAATATGCAACCAAATTCGGTATTACCTTCAGCTCCAGCCTAATGGACAATGAACAGCACAAAGCCAGGTTGTTGATGCTGATGGCAGAGGCAATCAGCGGCAAGCGTGGCCCAGTGACCGATGAGGACGTGACTGGCGCATGATACAACTGCTGTATTTTGCCAGGTTGCGTGAGGCTTTGAACATGGATGGCGAAGCCTTGCCCTTGACTGAGGCTATCAGCGTGTCGGCATTGATGGCATCGTTGGCGGCGCGAGGCGGGGCTTGGCAGGAGCAGTTTGATGGCACACGTCCGCTACGTGCTGCCATTAACCAGGAGTTGGTTGCCAATACGGCACTGATTCAGCCAGGTGACGAAGTCGCCTTTTTCCCACCAGTGACTGGTGGCTGAAATGACAGTCCGTGTCCAGCAGGCAGATTTTGACGCAGGCGAGGAAATTCGTCGCTTGCGTCTGGCTCATCCGGAGGCAGGCGCCGTGGTTTCGTTTGTAGGCCAAGTGCGCGATCTTAACCAGGACAGGCAGGTTGCCAGCCTGACCCTGGAACATTACCCAGGCATGACAGAGAAATCGCTGGAGGCCATTATTTCCAGCGCATATCAGCGCTGGAATATCATCGATACTGTGGTCATTCATCGGGTTGGCACATTGCAGCCCCTGGACCAGATTGTGCTGGTTGCTGTCAGCAGTGCCCATCGTGGCGAAGCCTTTGCTGCCTGTGAATTCATCATGGACTATCTCAAGACCGATGCGCCTTTCTGGAAAAAAGAAAAGACCCCGACAGGGGAGCACTGGCTCGATGCCAGGGACAGTGACCAGTCAGCCAAACAGCGCTGGAATGGATAACACATCACGGGCTACCTGCCAATCTATCAAATTTATATCAATTACTTTTTAAACTGCCCACCTGATGCTACATACGCTTACTCCCCAGCAACTTACCCGCGTGATTGTTCCGCAAGCACTTGGCTTCAATGACACTTCAGAATTGCTTGCTGAAGCCCGTGAAAATGCCGGGGAATGGATAGGCCAGCAGCGTGCGGCTGATGCTGCTCGGTTCGGCCTGCGCATGTTGCAGCCCGGTTATCACATGCTGGTGATTGGTGAGCCTGGTTCAGGGCGGACTTCCCTGCTCCTGCGCCTAGTGAGGCAGGCACTGGCCAGCAAGCCGGCCCCCGCTGATCTTGTTTACCTGCTGAATTTTATGGCCCCTGAAAAGCCTTTATTACTACGCATGGCGGCGGGTAAAGGGATGGAGTTGCGCCTGCTGCTTGACCAGTTCGTGCGCAGGCAAATCCGCGCAATTACTGGCGTGATGCAATCAGAGCGATTGCCGAGACCGTCGAGCGCCGGTGCTGTAAATGACCCGGCTAGCCGGCTCAAGGGTTATCTCGAAGAAGAGCTGGCCATCATTCGGCAACAGGTGGCTGCAGGCCTGTTGCAGCCAGAGGTGTTTGATCGCTGGCTTCAGTTGCTGGTTCAGGAGATCGTGGACAACATGGATGTCTTCATGACTCCTCCCAGTAATGATACTGAAGGAATGCATGAAGCTTTCATGAGCCGTTTCCGTGCCAATTTGCTGGTGAATAATGGAGATGCAAAGGGGGTGCCGGTCATTTATGACGATGACCCCTCTTATCAGTCATTGTTTGGAGGCATTGAAAGTGCAGGTGAGCAGGGGCATGCTCCTGACTTCATGCGCCTCAAGGCTGGCAATATCCTCAGGGCAGATGGCGGTTGCCTGGTGCTGCATCTCGAGGACATCCTGCATGACCAGCAGGGCGCCAATCCGCTGATCGAGAAACTTGGGCGGGTGTTACGCAACCGCAAGGTACAGATTGAGGACTCCGGCAGTTCGACCGGTCAGGGCACATTGAGTGCACTAGTCCCCGATGCATTGCCTGTAGATTTCAAGCTGATCCTGATTGCCAGTCGAGAAGACTACTATCACCTGCATGAAGAACATGCCGGGTTTCTTGATCATTTCCGGATAAAAATTGATTTTGCCGAGAGCGTAACGGCGGACGATTCAATTTACCGCCAGCTGGCCTGCCATATTGCGCGGGTCTGTGACGAAAAACGCCTGCCCCATTTTACTGCCGCTGCCGTTGCACGCCTGCTGCAAGCCATGCATGAGTGGGAAGAGGACCAGGTGCGTATCAGCCTGGGCCTGGGTGGTTTGCAGCCGCTATTGCTGGAAAGTGCGTCCTATGCTGCGGAAGGCAAACTGGTTGACTTGGCCGATGTCGATGCAGCCATTCGCGCAGCCCGTAGCCGGCATGATTATGCAGAGCAGCAGATCCGGGAATCCATATTGGATGGTGAGCTGATGATCCAGGTGCAGGGGCGTGAGGTCGGCCAGATCAATGGCCTTACCCATATCGATATGGGGGATGCTGCATTTGGCTCGCCAGTCCGCATTTCTGCGCGCTGTTATCCTGGACGTGAGGGCATTATCAATATTGATCGTGAAGTCGAAATGACCGGTCCGCAGCATGACAAGGGTATTTTTATCATGCAGAGCTGGCTGGCGGCCAATTTCGCCAACCTGGCGCCCCTTGCACTGAATGCTTCCTTGGTGTTCGAGCAGGAATATCACGGGGTGGAAGGCGATTCCGCCTCTTGTGCAGAGCTTTATGCCTTGCTTTCAAGTTTGTCCGGACTGCCCTTGCCACAAGGCGTGGCTGTGACGGGCGCACTCAACCAGCATGGTGAAGTGTTACCCATAGGCGGCATCAATGAAAAGATAGAAGGACATTTTCGCTTGTGTGCAAAGCTTGGCCTGGATGGCAAGCAGGGGGTACTGGTGCCGGCCCGGAACTTGAGGCATTTGCTTCTGAGCGATGAGGTAATCTCCGCTGTTGAGCAGAAGCTTTTTCATATCCATGCCATCGACCATGTGCTGGAAGGGATTGAATACCTCACGGGCATGCCGGTTGGCAGCCTTGACGAGGTAGGCGACTATCGCCCGGATACGGTGCTCGGCCGTGTGCAGCGTACGCTGGAAAGTTATCGCGCAATCTATAAGGCCAACCGCAGCACGCGCAAGGACATGTGATGGGTGATGCCGAGGGCAAATGCCGGTTGGACAAATGGCTATGGGCTGCACGTTTCTTCAAGACGCGTAGCCTGGCAACCGATGCGATTGATGGCGGCAAAATACACGTGGATGGGGATCGGGCCAAGCCAGCCAAGGAGGTGCGCCTCGGCCAGGTGATTCATATCCGGCGCAAGGAGCTGGATATGGAAGTAACCGTGCGTGGCTTGTCCACTCAACGCAAAGGAGCACCAGAAGCAGCCTTGCTGTTCGAGGAAACGCCAGAAAGCATGGCCAGGCGCGAAAATCTTGCAGTGACGCGTGAAGCAGACCATGGCCGCCGTGATCGTGGCATGGGACGGCCGACCAAGCGCCAGAGGCGCGACATCAAAAAGTTTACCGGTATAGACTGGTAGCCCAGCCTTAGTTACCTTCCTGGCCGAACATCGATGCGGGGTTCTTTTCTAGAATAAATCAAGCTGCGTTGCCTTGCCCGGCGGCGAGAAGAGCGTTGTGTTCATGCGCATGTCACGTTGGTTAAGCCCCAACTTTTTTGTCATCAGTTTGAAGCGTTGCCTGATCATGTTGGCAAACGGTCCGCTGCCACGCATCCGCTCATGAAACTCTGCCTGATTGGTTTTTCCTTCACGACTTTGCCGGATGATGCTCATTACATGCGCAGCCTTGAGCGGGTAATGTAGCTGCACCCATTCCTCGAACAACGGTGATACTTCCAGCGGCAATCGCAACAGCACATAGCCAGCACTCATTGCGCCAGCCTCTGCTGCTGCCTTCAGGATGGTTTCCAGTTCCGTGTCGGTCAGCACAGGGATAACCGGGGCCGTCATTACGCCTACCGGGATTCCTGCTGCATGCAGGCGCTCTATGGTTTGCAATCGCCGCCGCGGAGCCGCTGCACGCGGCTCGAGGGTGCGGCTGATCTGGTTGTCTAGCGTGGTAATGGAAATGAATACCTGTGCCAGCCCCTGTTCAGCCATGGGGGCAAGAATATCCATATCGCGCTCGACCATGGCGGACTTGGTCACGATGCTCACGGGATGGCGGAATTCGGCCAGCACTTCCAATATCTGGCGTGTCAGGCGCTGCTGCTTCTCCAATGGCTGGTAAGGGTCGGTGTTGGTGCCCATTGCCATCGTGGCGCATTGATAATTGCGTTTGGACAACTCCTTGCGCAACAGTTTGGCGGCGTCAGGCTTGACCAGTATCTTGCTCTCAAAATCCAGGCCTGCCGACCAGCCGAGATAAGTATGGCTAGGCCTGGCGAAACAATAAATGCAGCCATGCTCGCAGCCTCGATAGGGATTGATCGAGCGGTCGAACGGGATATCGGGAGAAGTGTTCCAATTGATGATGGAACGGCTGCTGTCAATGATCACCTCGGTCCGTAGCGGTTCAAGGTCGGCATCCAGGTTGCCCCAGCCGTCATCCTCATCTGCGTGGCGATGCTGTTCGAATCTGCCACTCAGGTTGCTCACGGCGCCGCGCCCTTTGTAAACCAGCGGACGCAGCACCTCCTGCAGGCTTATGTGTTTACCAGGGAATTTCTTGTCCGTCATATGCATAAAACTTGCCTGCATCAGCCAGTGTGACCTTGTCGATCACCTTGCGTAAGCCGCTGATGCTCTGCTCCGTGTTGATCAAGGCATTGGGGCCGCCCATATCCGTTAACACCCAGCCGGGATGCAGCACCACAGCGGTGATGCCTTTTTTGCCAAGATCCACAGACAAGCTCTTGGTGATCATATTCAATGCGGTTTTGGTTGAGCGGTAGATATAGCTGCCGCCACTGGTATTGTCCGAAATGCTGCCCATCTTGCTGGTGATGTTGGCGAGCTTTTTCAGGCTGCCATTGGCGAGATGTGGCGTAAATGCTTGTGCAACCTTGAATGGAGCAAGACTGTTGATACGGAATGCCTCCATCCATGCATCATAATCGGCATCCCCAAATATCTCAGTGTCACTATCAGGATAAATTCCTGCATTATTGATTAATACATCAATTGCCTGGTCTGCCAACGAGGCAGCAAGCTCATCCACCTGATAGAAGTTACCTACATTCAACTTATGTACACTCACCAAGTCTTTAAAGCGAGTTGCCAGCTGCAGCAGTTCCTCAGCCTCTTCAGGGCTGCGGCAACATGCCAGCACATTCCAGCCCGCTTCCGCATACTGTTTGGTGAATTCAAGACCAAGGCCGCGATTGGCACCAGTGATCAATACATTTGCCATATTCAAGATTCCTCATGATGTGAAGTCCAAGGATACCACTTAGCTCGGGAAAATATCATGCTTGAAGCATGATGAAAGTTTTTGTAAACTGCGTTCATTATCTGAACGCATGATGGTTTAATCACATTAATGCTCACCGACGAATACCGCTACAAGATACTTAAGCTTGTTCAGGAAAAACCTGAGATCAGCCAGCGGGAGCTGGCAAAGGTCTTGGGCATTAGCCTGGGTAAAACCAATTTTTGCCTTAAGGCGCTTGTTGATGTTGGATTGCTCAAGGTATCCAATTTTCGGAATAGCCAGAACAAGTTGGCGTATATGTATTTATTGACGCCCAAGGGAATAGAGGAAAAGACAGGTATCACCATGCGGTTCTTGAAATACAAGATGCAGGAATACGAAAATCTGCAGGCGGAAATTGAAGAATTGCGCCGCGCAGCCGGAGAGTCTGGCGATAAGGAGGTCGAATGAGCGATCGGTTTGCCATATTGCTTTGTGGTGGTTCTGGGACTCGACTTTGGCCGTTGTCACGTACATTGCGACCCAAACAACTCCTGGCGTTGAATGGCAAGCAAACCCTGCTCCAGCAAACTGCGCATCGCCTTTGCCATCATGTGCCGGCAAGCAATCTGCTTACCGTTACCCATGAAGATCATAAATTCGAAGTCAAAGGGCAACTTGCTGAAATTCTGCCGGAAGCTGTTAATGGAGTGATGGCAGAGCCATGCGCGCGCAATACATTACCTGCCATTGCGTGGGCAGTCAGTCGCATCCATCGCCAATCTCCAGATGCTATCGTTGGGGTATTCCCCTCGGACCATGCCATTGATAATGAAGCAGCTTTTTATCAGGCATGGGAAGCTGCAGAACAAGGTGCAAGCCAGGATTATCTGACACTGCTCGGGATTTCACCGACTTATCCCGCGACTGGCTATGGGTATATTCAACCTGCCGATGTTGACATCGCGCAGAGCCCTGCACAGAAAGTGCACGAGGTTGCCAGATTTGTTGAAAAGCCTGATCTGGAAAGTGCGCAACATTTTGTCGCTTCAGGCTATCTTTGGAATAGCGGCATGTTTGTTTTCCGTGCCAGCGTGTTTATGCAAATGTTGGCGAAACATCAACCGGAAATAGCTTCAGTCATCAATGGGCTGGATACAGAAAACCTGGCCGAAGAGTACGCAAAGCTACCTAATATTTCCATTGATTATGGTTTGGTGGAGCTGGCTGAGCAAGTAGCTGTAGTACCGGTTGATATGGCTTGGAGCGATCTGGGTAGCTGGGATTCCATTTACCAAAAAAACGATAAGAATGCTGATCAAAACGTCTGTGCAGGCGATGTCATTAGCGTTGATACGCAAGACAGCCTGCTCTGGAATACACATGGATTATTGGCAACATTGGGGGTCAGCAACCTTGCCATTATCCAGACTGCGGATGCCACTCTCATTTGTGATCGAAGTCGTACGGAAGATATCAAGCAGTTGGTAACGTTGGTGCAAAAGCATCAACCAGAACTGACTGAGTTGCACCGTACTGTCCATCGTCCCTGGGGCACCTATACGGTGTTGGAAGAGGGCGTGAATTTCAAGATCAAGCGCATCTCGGTTAATCCAGGGGCCAGTCTGTCGATGCAGATGCATCATCATCGGTCTGAACATTGGGTGGTAGTGTCAGGCCTGGCCAAGATCACTAATGATCATCAGGAAATTACATTAGAAGAAAATCAATCCACATACATTCCTAAAACCCATCGGCATCGATTGGAAAACCCAGGGGATAAACCACTTCAAATCATTGAAGTGCAATGTGGTGACTATGTGGGCGAGGACGATATCGTCCGCTTTGAGGATACTTATGGAAGGTATAGCTAATAATGAGCAAGGTGGCTTTGATTACTGGCGTGACGGGGCAGGATGGTGCATATCTATCTGAGCTGCTGCTGAGCAAGGGCTATATCGTACACGGCATCAAGCGCCGTGCCTCCCTGTTCAACACAGATCGTATTGACCACCTTTACCAAGACCCACATGTTGATAACAAAAACTTCATTCTGCACTATGGTGATCTGACAGACTCCACCAACCTCATTCGCATCATCCAGCAAGTCCAGCCAGACGAAATCTACAACCTTGCCGCCATGAGCCATGTAGCTGTCAGTTTTGAAATGCCTGAATATACTGCTAATGCTGATGGCATTGGCACCCTGCGTATCCTCGAAGCCATCCGCATCCTTGGCTTGGAAAAAAAGACCCGCTTCTACCAGGCCTCTACCTCTGAGCTTTACGGCCTGGTGCAAGAAATCCCACAAAAAGAAACCACCCCATTCTACCCACGTAGTCCCTACGCTGTAGCCAAACTTTATGCCTACTGGATCACTGTTAACTACCGTGAAGCCTATGGCATCTACGCATGCAACGGCGTCCTCTTCAACCACGAAAGCCCGCTCCGTGGTGAAACCTTCGTCACCCGCAAAATCACTCGAGCCTTGGCCCGTATCAAACTCGGCCTGCAAGACAGCCTCTACCTAGGCAACCTCGACTCACTGCGGGACTGGGGCCATGCCAAAGACTACGTCGAAATGCAATGGCTCATGCTGCAACAAGACCATCCAGAAGACTTCGTCATCGCCACTGGCGTCCAATACAGCGTCCGTGACTTCGTCAACGCCGCCGCCAAGGAACTTGGCATCGCCATCATCTGGAAAGGCCAGGGTGTCGACGAAAAAGGCTATGACACCAACGGCAAAGCCATTGTCCAAGTCGATCCACGCTACTTCCGTCCTACCGAAGTCGAAACCCTGCTGGGCGATCCCACCAAGGCCAAACAAAAGCTTGGCTGGACCCCCAAGACCACCTTCCAGGAACTCGTCTCCGAAATGGTGCGCGAAGACCTCAAGAGTGCCCAACGTGACGAACTCGTTAAAGAGCATGGCTTCGCTGCTTATGACTACAACGAATAACAAAGTAGAGCGCACTAATGGATAAGAACGCACGCATCTACGTGGCAGGACACCGAGGCTTGGTTGGTTCCGCCATCGTTAGGAACCTCGAGAGCAAAGGCTACACCAACATCCTGAAACCGACCCATGCCGAACTCGACCTGACTGACGAAAAAGCTACAGATCAGTTCTTTGCCGAACACAAGCCGGAATATGTTTTCCTGGCCGCAGCCAAGGTCGGCGGCATCGTCGCCAACAATACTTACCCGGCAGAATTCATCCGTGACAACCTTGCCATCCAGACCAACGTTATCCATACCGCCTGGAAGCACGGCGTCACCCGGCTCCTGTTCCTGGGTTCCAGTTGTATTTATCCCAAGCTGGCTCCGCAGCCCATGAAAGAAGAACACCTTCTCACCGGCCCATTGGAGCCGACCAACCGCCCTTACGCATTGGCCAAGATAGCCGGCATTGAAATGTGTTGGAGCTACAACCGCCAATACGGGACTCAATACCTCGCCGCCATGCCTACCAACCTCTACGGTCCTGGTGACAACTACCATCCTGAGAACAGCCATGTCATCCCGGCCCTGCTGCGCAAGTTCCACGAAGCCAAGCACAACCACCAACCCACTGTCACCGTCTGGGGTACGGGCACGCCCAAGAGAGAGTTCCTCTACAGTGACGACATGGCCGACGCCTGCGTCTACCTCATGAACCTGCCGCAAGACCAATACCAGGCTCTACTGAGTAGTGACGAAAGCAAGACCGGCAAGTTTGAGCCTCCACTCATCAATGTTGGCGTGGGTGAAGACATCAGCATTAAGGAACTAGCTGAGCTTATTAAAAAGGTTGTAGGTTACGTAGGCACGATTGAGTTCGATATTAGTAAGCCTGACGGTACACCGAGGAAGCTTATGAATGTAAGTAAGTTGTTAAAATCAGGTTGGATAGCAAGAACAAGCTTACAGCATGGCCTGAAGATAATGAATGAAGAGTTTATGAGTGAAAAAAAAATCTAATATAAATAATACAACTAGGAGTTTGTCAGCCTTGTGACAAGATTAAAGTTTTTGTAAACTGCGTTCATCATTTGAACGTAGTGATTGTAGATTCACAATTTTTGAATATCGCCAAGATGCTCAAGCTAATATAGCGAAAGCTTAATATCAGTCAACAATATCTGATAAAGGCGCTTAATCATCAGTTTTGGGAAACTAATTTCCGCCACAAAACCCGATGTGTTATAGGCCTCCAATTTTCGTAACATCAGGAAATAAGTTGGTATATGTATTAATGCTACGCATGGTTGAGCAGAAAAGCAGCTACGGTCAACGATTCTCAAACTTGAGCTGATGGGGTTTGATATGTGCTTCTATTAAAATAGAAGCCCTGTGCAGGGAAAGTAATCAAGGAAAATAGGATAGATATATGTCAAAGCAACACTTGATCGAGAGGCTGAATAGTAGAAAGGCAGTAATCGGCATTGTAGGGTTGGGTTATGTTGGCCTGCCCTTGATGTTGAGATACAGTGAAGTAGGGTACAAGGTGTTGGGGCTGGATATTGATAAAAGCAAAGTTAACAGCTTAAATCAGGGAAAATCCTATATTGAGCACATTTCATCTGAGGCGATTGCTAATTCGCTTGAGCAAGGATTTGAAGCAACTATTGATTTCAGCCGTGCTACAGAGGTAGATGCCCTAATCATTTGTGTGCCAACGCCATTAAATAAATACCGCGAACCTGATCTCAGTTTCGTGACGGACACGACAGATTCCTTAGTACCGTATTTGCGTGCTGGCCAGATTTTTTCACTTGAGAGTACCACTTATCCCGGTACTACAGATGAAGAGTTGAAGCCTCGACTGGAATCTGCCGGGCTGATAGTTGGGGATAATATATTTCTCGTCTACTCGCCAGAGCGCGAGGATCCAGGTAATCCTGATTTTACTACCCGCACTATTCCCAAGGTCTGTGGTGGCTATACACCAGCCTGTATGGAAGCAGGGTTGGCATTGTATGAGCAGGTGATAGACAAGGTGGTGCCTGTGAGCTCTACACGGGCAGCAGAACTGACGAAGTTGCTTGAGAATATTCACCGCGCAGTTAATATCGGCCTGGTCAATGAAATGAAAGTGGTCGCGGACAAGATGAGTATTGATATCCACGAAGTCATCCGCGCAGCGGCGACCAAGCCATTCGGCTTTGTGCCTTACTATCCCGGCCCAGGTCTTGGAGGACACTGTATCCCGATTGATCCTTTCTATCTGACCTGGAAGGCGCGTGAATATGGTGTACATACCCGTTTTATCGAATTGGCAGGTGAGGTGAACTCCTCCATGCCTGATTATGTGGTGTCCAAAATCGCATCTGGTCTGAACGGGCAAAGAAAATCCATCAATGGCAGCAATATTCTAGTATTAGGAATTGCATACAAGAAGAATGTCGATGACATGCGCGAGTCTCCCTCGGTCATCCTCATGGAGAAACTGCGTGACCTTGGCGCCAATGTTGCCTATAGCGACCCGCATATCCCACATTTTCCTAAGATGCGTGAGCACCATTTCGACCTATCCAGCGTTACCGTGACGATTGAGAGTCTGGCGAGCTATGACTGCGTGTTGCTGGCAACAGATCACGACAAGTTTGATTACAGCCTCATTAAGAACCACGCCAAGCTGATTATTGATTCACGCGGCAAGTTCCTCGAGCCTGCAGCACATATTCTCAAGGCTTAAAACATGCGAACATTCCCAACACCAATTAAGGATCGCAAGATTAGCTTTGCCCTGGTGGGTTGTGGCCGGATCTCCAAGAACCATTTTGATGCAATCAAGAAGCATGCCGAACATGCGAAGTTGGTAGCAGTTTGTGATATTGATCCAGAAGCGCTGGCCAAAGCAGCCGAGTATACCGGCGCCAAGCCCTACACCAATCTGACGGCACTACTTGCTGACACTAATGCGGATATTGTAGTTTTGACCACGCCTAGCGGCTTGCATCCAGATCAGGCTGTTCAAATTGCTGAAAGCGGACGTCATGTCATGACCGAGAAGCCTATGGCAACGCGCTGGCAGGATGGTCAGCGTATGGTCAAGGCCTGTGATGATGCTGGTGTGCGTTTGTTCGTTGTAAAGCAGAACCGCCGCAATGCCACCTTGCAGTTGCTTAAGCGTGCAGTAGAGAAGAAGCGCTTCGGCCGGATATACATGGTGAATATCAATGTATTCTGGACACGTCCGCAGGACTATTATGATAGTGCCGCATGGCGTGGCAAGTGGGAGTTCGATGGCGGTGCTTTCATGAACCAGGCCAGCCATTACGTTGATTTGCTGGATTGGTTGATTGGTCCAATCGAAAGTCTGCATGCATATACATCAACCTTGGCAAGAGATATCGAAGTCGAAGATACCGGTGTGATCAATGTGCGCTGGCGTTCCGGCGCACTAGGTTCCATGAATGTCACCATGCTGACGTATCCCAAGAATCTTGAAGGAAGCATCACTATTCTAGGCGAAAAAGGGACAGTTCGAGTCGGCGGTGTTGCTGTCAATGAAATACAGCATTGGGAATTTGCGGATCAGGATAAGGACGATGAAGCAGTAAAGACCAGCAATTATGAAACAACTTCAGTTTATGGTTTCGGTCATCCGCTTTATTACGAGAATGTCATCAATGTCATGCGTGGCCTGGCTGAACCAGAAACCGATGGCAGGGAAGGCCTTAAATCCCTTGAGGTACTGATCGCCGCCTACCTGTCTGCACGCGATGGTAAGCGTGTTGCCCTTCCGCTGGATTACTGAACGTGGCTATTACTGTTCATCCAACAGCCATTGTCGACGAGGGCGCGCAAATAGGCGATGGAACGCGCGTCTGGCATTGGGTGCATGTTTGCGCAAATGCCAAAATTGGTAAGGATTGTTCCCTGGGGCAGAATGTCTTTGTCGGTAACAAAGTCGTCATTGGCGATAACGTCAAGATTCAGAACAATGTTTCCGTCTACGACAATGTCACGCTGGAGTCAGATGTTTTTTGCGGCCCCAGCATGGTGTTCACCAATGTCTATAACCCACGGTCAGCGGTTTCACGCAAAAACGAATATCGAAACACGCTCGTTAAACGCGGCGCAACATTAGGCGCTAATTCCACTATCGTTTGCGGATCTACCATTGGTGAGTATGCCTTTGTCGGTGCCGGTGCGGTAATCAATCGGGATGTTCCCGCATATGCGCTGATGGTTGGTGTGCCAGCAAAGCAGATCGGTTGGATTAGCCGCCATGGTGCGCGTCTGCCTCTACCTTTGAGCGGTGATGGTGAAGCTAAATGCCCTGAAACCGGCGAGACGTATCGCCTGGTTGATAGTCAATGTACTTTCGTTGGATAAAAATATGACTGAAGCAATTCCCTTTATTGATTTGAAAGCTCAGTACAAATCGCTTGAGCAGGATATCAAATCTCGTATCAACAAGGTGCTGGAGCATGGCCAATATATCATGGGTCCGGAAGTTGCCGAACTGGAAGAAAAGCTGGCTTCTTATGTAGGTGTGAAACACTGTATCGGCGTGAGCAATGGCACTGATAGCCTGATGATTGCCATGATGGCGCTGGATATTGGGCATGGTGATGAAGTCATCACCACACCATTCACTTTTATCTCCACTGGCGAAATGATTGCATTGCTGGGTGCAAAACCGGTTTTTGTCGATATCGATCCATGTACCTACAATATCGACCCTTCGAAAATTGAAACAGCGATTACCTCTAGGACCAAAGCCATCATGCCCGTCAGTCTGTATGGGCAATGTGCGGATTTTGATGCCATCAATAGCATTGCAGAAAAGCACGGACTGCCAGTAATAGAAGATGCTGCACAATCATTTGGCGCAAGCTATAAAGGCCGGCGCTCATGTGGTGTGAGCACCATAGGATCTACAAGCTTTTTCCCATCAAAACCACTGGGTGCTTATGGCGATGGCGGTGCCTTGTTCACCAATGACGATACCTTGGCTAAAGCCATGCGCGAAATCAGGGTGCATGGGCAGGATAAACGCTACCACCACCCCCGAATTGGCATGAATGGACGGCTGGATACCATACAGGCCGCCGTGCTGTTGGCAAAACTGGAGCGTTTCGACTGGGAAGTGGAGCAGCGCGCAAAGATAGGCGCACGCTATACCGAATTGATTAAAGAGCAACTTACAAAGAACTCGCAGCTAGATATTGTTCCGCCTGAGCTTGAGACCTATAACACCAGTGTCTATGCACAATACACCGTGCGTGTGAAGAACCGTGAGCAAGTGCAGAAAAAACTGAAAGATGCTGGCGTACCGACAGCGGTTCACTATCCAATCCCCTTGCATTTGCAACCTGCATTTGCATTTGCGAAACGGGCAATTGGCGCCTTTCCGATAGCAGAAGCCGCTGCAAATGAAGTCATGAGCTTGCCCATACATCCTGATTTAACGAACGAAACTCAGGATAAAATTCTCGACTGTTTAATTTCCCAGCTAGAACTTGATGCTAGTTAATGATGTGTGCCAGGTAAAAAGCGTTGTTTAATATTTTTGACTATCGGAAAGGTTCTCGTTTTCGTCAGAACTTTATCAAAGTTGCATTTGCTAATTTGTTAGCGCAAGGAATGCCTATCATTGCTGCGCCTCTGGTAACGCGTTTATATTCCCCATCGGATTTTGGTACGTTTGCATTATTCAGTTCAATACTTGTCATTCTTTCTTCAGTTGCTACATTAAGAGTCGATTGGTCAATTCCTAATGCTAGCTCTCGTCAGCAAGCAATGGTTCTGTTATTGGGTGGAGGAGGGATATTGCTCCTTTTCTCAATCAGCATAGCTTTGCTGGTATGGGCTTATGGCAATAAATTACTAGAGCACTATGATTTAGAGGTGCTGCTGCCATTTTTATTATGGTTGCCACTGGCCATTCTGGGTATGGGATTACATCAGTTGCTTCAAGGATGGCATGTTCGAGAAGCCAATCTATCACCAATTAGCAGATCAAATATCAATAAAAGCATTTTTATGACGCTCAGCCAAATTGGGTTGGGGTTGATTAATACTGGAACGTTAGGGCTTATTCTTAGCTTGCTGGGTGCAAGCTGGGTGAGTGTCATGAGTTTACTGCGCCATACTCTGAATATGTTCACGCTTATTGGTAGGTGTACATATTTGCGTTTTATGTCGACGATGAGAAGTTTTTTCTCCCAGTCATTGCAATCGACCGGGGTAGCATTGATAAATACAATAAATCTATCAATGTTGCCAATACTGTTAATTGTTTACTATAGTCCCACAGAGGTTGGTTGGTTGGCTCTTATGCAAAGGCTGGCACTTGCGCCACTAGGTGTTTTTACGGCAGCTCTGGCGCAAAGCTTCTGGGCTGAGGCTGCTGATCAATTAAAGAAAGACCCTGCTGGGCTCCGCAGGTTATACATTCAGTCAACAAAAAAGCTGGTTTATATTTCATTATTACCCGTGTTTTTGTGTGCCCTGGGACCATATTATGTTGGATTAATATTAGGCAGTGAGTGGGATCAGGCCGGTTGGGTATTAATCTCGCTGATACCGATGCTATTCGGGCAGGTCGTCGTGTCGCCTCTCTCGCATTTGGTTGTACACAGGAAGCAGCATTGGCAACTATGCCTGGATATCATGCGCTTCGTGGCGACAGTTGCTTCCGTCATGTTATTGGCAGCAAAGGGGATTGGCTTTATCCCGCTATTGGTATTTGTGTCGATAATCAATTTGGGGTTTTATGGAGTAATTTTTTACCTTAATTTAAAGGCATATAAAATTGATTAAACTCTGGGCGAAGAAGGCGATGAGGCTATATTGCATATTGCTATGTAAGTTGTTCTATCCAAACTGCAAATGGCTTATTACGTGGAATCCGATGGCGATTAGAGGTTATTGGATATTTCAGCGCATATTAAACGTAAATGGTGCAAGGGCTATTCCATGGCCGGTCCACTTTACATCCAGGGTAAGCGGAAAGATAACGCTGGGTGACATGGTTTCGCCAGGTATGATGCCGGGTTGTTATATCAATGCGATGGCAGGAATTGAGTTCGGTAGTAATGTTTGGATTGGCCCAGGTTCCAAGATCATTTCTGCAAATCATGATCCTGCCGATCTTGAATGCCATTTAATGACGAAGCCGATTCGCATAGGCTCTAATGTGTGGATCGGGGCTAATGCAATAATCCTGCCGAATGTAGAGATTGGAAATAACGTAATTATTGGGGCAGGCTCAGTCGTAACCCGAGATATTCCAGACTGTAAGGTGGCTGTAGGTAACCCTGCGAGAGTGATTAAAGAAAATAAAGTGACGTGATAGTGAGTAAAGCCATATTAAAGAGAGTCTTGCCTGATCGTTTGTACAAGCTAGGCGGTGTAGTTTTTTTGCGTATAAAAAAACTGTTTATTTATACCAATTATGATAGCTCACAATATTGGAAAAAACGCGCTTCTGACCCCGGTCAAGCAGCTGTTCTATGGAAAAATATTGAATACAATCATCTGTATAGAATAGAGCAGGAGAAGATATTGGCTCCATATGTAATGGCGCTACCTGCAGGCGCTACAGTACTTGATATTGGATGCGGTATAGGAATTGTCGCTGAGCTAATTCTGAAGTTAAATCCGAATGTTCTGGTTGATGCAGTTGATTTTCCTGAAATGATATCTGTCGCCAAGAGCCGCTATCAGCACACTGGAGTGACTTACATATCTTCATCTGCTGAAGAATATAGAAGCAGAGGCAAGCAATATGATTTGATAATTTCTTCTGCATGCTACTCTGCAATACGTGATATCTCAAAACTGGAGATAGCCTTGGAGAATGCTTGCTCAATGGTGAAAGAGGGCAGGAAAATTATTATGATTGATCCGTTTCACAGATGGAGTTATCTGGCTCGTGCTAAATATGGGTCACAAAATGTGATTACTTTTATGTCTAAACAAGGCCTCACTATAGAGTTTATATCAGGTGTTTTATTCTGGCCGTTTAGGGATTGGTTGGCAAATTCTAATATGGAAGGTGCAACGCTTAAAAGGCAGTTTGAGAAAGGTGAGAAATTATTGAAATTATTGGGTAGGCACTTCTGGGCAGATTATAAAATTTTAGTTTTCAGGAAAAAGTAACTTGTGCCTGCACAATATTTGATTAGCCTATATTATTTTTTTTCACCGAGAAAAAAATCATTCCAAACATTGAAGGGGTATCTGCTAAATGATTATTCAAGCGGTGATATTAGGTTTTATTTCTCAGGGAGGGTAGCTATTTATAAGGTAGCAGACTATTTAATAAAAACCTCCCGAGTTGCTTTGTTACCAGACTATATATGTAACGTGGTGTATAAGGCGTTTGAAGCTGCAGGATTTGAAATTGTGACGTATGCAACGAGTGATGTGTACGAGCCAGACTGGGGCGAGGTGAGTAGATTAGGCCAAGAAAATACTGGAGCAGTATTGTTATTGGCCTCTATCTATGGATCGGAGTTTGGGCGCAATTGGATATTATCTCAAAACGGTTACCATTGGCGTGAGGAAAATAAGATATCTGTAGTTTTTGATTTATGTCAGGATATTACACAGATTAACTCCTTATCCAGCCATGAATATATCGGTAGTAATTACGCAATAGTCGGTAGTTTCAATGACAAGTCATTCCCTGGAGTAATGGGGGGAGTGGTGGTTACCGATATACCTGACGAGGAGTATGCAGCGCCATCATTTTTAGACTGTTGTAGGGTTCTTTCTCTCTTTGTTCAAAAACTGTTAAAGCTTGATAGGATGCGCGCCATAGCAAGATTTTTCTTAGTTTCAGTACTCTCTTCTAAGCCTAAGATAAAAAATATCTATGATTATTCATATTGCAACTATTTTCCATACGATTTCCAGCATTCCGGTGCAACAAAGCTTCAGATTGCAATGGCTGCTGCTGGAGTAAATTTTCTAGAAAAATATAGTGATCGGAAAAAAGAATATTTGTTGTTGAATAGAATCAAGCCCCTCAAAACGCCATATTATTTGACTGCGCCATTTGTTATGGTGCAGCCAGACGACCCCGGAATAAATAAAGATAAACCTCCTTACGCAGTAAATAGAAATCCCTTTGTTAGCCTAAAGTCTGAAATTAAAGTGAAGCATTTCAAAGGCTTTGATGATATTTAGATATGCATTTGAGATGAACAGCTTGGTTACCGGCCAATAATGAATATTTTGACCTTTACTGCATCAATAAATGCGTGGACGCTTTTTCATGCCTGCCAGAAACTTGGCTTGGAGCTTAAAACAACTGAGACCAAACAAGATATAGCAATACCTATTGGCAATATCCAGGATGAAGGTGCCTGGCTATTGTTTACTGAGGAAGCTAATTTAAGAAAGGCTTTGGATGGGGAGATTCCAGGGAGTTTCTGGCCTAAAGGTTATCCACGGGAATTACTGGATGATAAATGGGAGTTTGCCGAATGGCTTGTTAGGCAGCCAGGCCTGATGCATGGACCTAGGCATGTCTCCCTTGATGATATCTGTTCTCTGGAATATCCATTATTTCTTAAAGCTAAACACTCCTGGCAGGGTGAAAAGAAGCTTCCTCGCGGCTGGCTGTGTAACAGCCCTGATGAAGTGGAATATTACAAAGATCAAGTTTTAACGCTCGGGTATAAGCTGGATTCCTTTTTTCTTCAGGAGTGGCTGGGTGAGGCAGATACTCGGCTCTTTTCCGTATGTGGCTTTTTTGATGCCAACCAACCGAAACGAAATATCACCTGTGTGGTAGAGCGGCTGGCAGGTTATACATCTGGTCCTAGCTGCTCTGCAGTAGTTGGTATCATGCCAGATGAGTTTGGCCTGACCCCGCAGGCTTTTGCCATTCTTGATAGGCTTGCTTTCGTCGGGCCATTTGAAATGGAATTTATTGTAACTGATAGCCGTATCGTAGTTCTTGAGTTAAACCCCAGATTCTGGATGCAGCATGGCCTGTTTCTTTCAAGTGGCAATGCTTTGGTTAAACGTTACCTTGAGCTGGATACTGCAGATGATTATTTTCAGCCCGAGCCAGAAAAGCTTTTGTGGGTAGATGGCTTATGGATGATGAAGTCTTTGGTGCGATGTGACTTTCGCTTATTCTCAATACTTTGGAAATGGCGTGTCAAGAGTGATTACGCCGTAATTGTGTGTCCTCCTCCCTCTGTAGCAATAACTGCTTTAGTCAGGAAAATAAAAAACTATTGTCTGGATCAATTAAGACATTAGTATGGTATGGCCCGATATTAAATTATTGAATATTAATCAAGCAGGCTAATTTTGAATACTAATAAACCAATGAATTGTTGGCCAAATGCCGAAGCTCTGTTATGGCTTGGGCGGATATTATCTGAGCGGTATGGGCATTTCTTTTTACTTGAGATTTCAGGTTCAGAAAAGACGCTTATTAAATTACCTGGTGAAGAGGGTTGTCTAGAGATTGTTATAGACCCAATTACGTTTAACCAAAGGGCATCTGACATGCCTTGCCAATTTTGGAATCCGGTTTCTGAAGGTTGTGGTTCTACAATTGATAGCCCTCTACCCATGCCTACCATGAGCAATGATTTACCTGAATTGTTAATAGAACGGCATCCTAATGGGTATCGAGTAAATTTCGATATTTTAGGTTTTTCTTATTGGATGCTTGCTCGGGTAGAAGAGATTGACCGGGTTGACTTGGATGGCTATCAACGTTTTCCAGCGACTGCATCTCATGGATACAAGCATGGATATTTGAAGCGACCAGTAGTTGATGAGTGGTTGAATGTTCTTGCACAACTGATTACTAATACTTGGCCCCACATACAACTGAAGACTAGTCAATTTGAAGTAAAAGTGTCTCACGATGTTGATTGTCCTAGTTTGTACGGATTCAGTTCTCCAATGAGGTTGCTTCGCAATGTTGTGGCCTCTGTGATTAAGAGAAGGGATGTTAAAGCATTATTCTCAGGCTTTTTTATCCGCATGAATACAAAGGAGACGCTTTATTCAAAAGATCCTTTTAATACGTTCGATTGGATTATGGATATTTCGGAGCGGCATGGACTTAAAAGCGCCTTTTATTTTATATGCGGACGTACTGACCGGAGAAGGGATGCCGAATATGAACTTGAGCATCCGGCAATACGTGATTTGTTGAGGCGAATTCATAAGCGAGGGCATGAGGTTGGGCTGCATCCAAGTTTCAACACGTATATGGAGCCCCAGGAAATTGTACAGGAAGCCAGTCGGTTACGGAAAGTATGTGAAGAGGAGGGGGTGCACCAGTCACATTGGGGCGGGAGAATGCATTATCTGCGTTGGAAGCAGCCTGTAACCCTAATAGGGTGGGAAGTGGCCGGAATGGCCTATGATAGTACGCTGGGGTATGCAGATATGGCAGGTTTCAGATGTGGCACATGCTTTGAGTATCCTGCATTCGACCCAATAGCATCTAAGAAATTGAATTTACGCATTCGTCCACTTATCGTAATGGAATGTACTGTTATCGCCGATCGCTACATGGGCTTGGGTCATAGCGATAATGCATTAAAAGAGTTTATGTTATTGAAAAATGCTTGTCAGTCAGTTAATGGAACTTTTACAATTTTGTGGCACAACTCTCAATTGGTTAGTTCAGATAGTCGTTTTTTGTATCAAACACTGCTTGAGAAATGTTGCTCTATTAAACAGCTTCAATAGATATTGGAGTATGGGAATCAAGTGTAAGTGCAACAAGCATTTGATTATAATAACTATAATTTATAGCATTATGTTTTTGTGGAAGGATTACTAGGCTTGCAAAGCCATTATATGACAGGGAAGCAGATTATTTGTCTCTGCGCCATATTGTTTGCTTCCCTAACTAGAGTCTTTGAATTATTCCATCGAAGCATTATTGCATTATTTAAGGGTATTTTATTCCCTTTATCTTTGGCATTGGGTAATGATTACTATACTTCATTATATTTATATGTATGCTGATATTATTTGCTGTTTTTATTTTAACGTGGATATCATGGTGCCATATTGGTGGGCTATTCGGTCGAGATAGACTAAAAATCAACTCTATGTTGATTAAGAGTTTTTAGTTCCTTTCTTAATTATGTGAGTAAAGCTATTGAATCAATATGATGCCTGGGCCTATCTGTTATTTCTGTCAATTTCAACCATGTCAATGCTTTGCCAAATAAATTTTTTGGATTTGTTCAGGCGAGGTTGGCGATTGCAATCGGGCCTTCCCAATGAAGTGGCATTGTTGGTCATGCGCTTTCAATTGGGCTTGGTGGCTGATACTTTTTTCCCAAAAAGATTCGACACGGGTGATTGCAGACATGACGCGAGAAAAGATAATTGAATTTAAACGTAATGTAGAGGAGGCTGCCAGGAGCTTGTGCTTTGAAAAAAGCAGTCATGTTTTCAAACAGATGATTGCTTTCGCCCAATCAGCAAGACTCATTGTGCTGCTCTTGCATCCAAGAACCAGGCAGAGAATCGCCTTACAATTCCTACCAACTGCAAGGTGATTGATCATGTTGGAAAGGCATGTGGAATTGATTGTCATGGATGCTGGCGGAGTGCAAAAAGAAGCTTATTTCCATCAAGTGCCGTGCGTCACTCTGAGGGATGAAACCGAATGGGTAGAGCTAGTCGAGCTGGGATGGAATCACCTGGCTTCGCCGGATGGAGAGGAGCTGACTTCAATATTGCAGCGCCGCTTTGAAGCAGGCAATCTGGATAAATCTCCTTACGGTGATGGTCATGCCTCGACCAAGATTGTGAGTGCCATCATGCAATTTGCTGAACATTGAGTTCAAGATGAGGATATTACATTCTGCTGCTTTGTTATCGCCGCCACCGGGCATTCTCAACCAGATGAGAGATGAATCCAGAGCGGCACAAGCCTTGGGTATCACATGGGATGTGGTCATGTTCTCCCCGGAACTGGAGCATGACGTGGTACGTGAATCAAGATGGGTATGCTTCCAGCATGAATCGATGCTGGCAAGAATGCTCGCCTGGCTCTTTCTACGTATCGAATACCATGCTTGGCTACTTGCACAAGCTAAGCATTATGATGCCTTTGTATTGCGCTATTACGTTCATGATCCATTCCAGCTGCTTTTTATACTGTTGTCATCTCGTCCGGTCTTCTTTGTGCACCACACATTGGAAGTACCTGAATTGGCCATGGAGGTCGGAATACTTTCCCATATTAGGAGTGGCCTGGAACGCTTGTTTGGTGCTCTGGCTATCAAGGCCTGTGCGGGTACGATAGGAGTAACCCATGAAATTATTAGTCATGAACTCGCTCGAACAGGGGTGAGTGGCCGTACAGGAATGCTTTATCCAAACGGCATATTTACAGAGACTGCTACGTTGCAGGATGAGCGGGGTGATATTCCCGAGTTAATTTTCGTGGCAGGCTTCTTTGCTTCATGGCATGGGCTGGACTTGTTGCTGGATGCCATTCAAGCCTCTGAGAAAGAATTTGTTATTCATCTGGTAGGCCAATTAGAGCCGGAAGACCTGCATCGTGCACAGCTAGATAGCCGGGTCGTATTGCATGGGAAACTGGATCAGGCGCAGATCAGGGCATTGTCAGCAAGATGCTGGCTGGGTCTGTCGTCATTTGCTCTGGATCGTAAATCTATGCGCGAGGCTTGTACGCTCAAAGTGCGAGAATATTTAGCTTCAGGTTTGGCAGTATATGCTGGGCATGCCGATGTATTTCCGGATGATGCCAAGTTCTTTAAGCATGGGCCACTTGATATCCCGACCATCCTGGCATATGCCCAGGATGTCAGGGAGTTGGGGCGGCAGGATATTGCAGTACTTGCAAGACCATACATAGATAAGACTATCCTGCTTGGCCAGCTTTATGCCTCACTTCAACAGGATGCTAAAAAAAATAAACAATGACGAGCGATGTTACTCCCTCAATAGTGTGCTCATGCCATTGTGTAGACTATCTCAAGTAAGGGTATATTGGCTCAAGTCTTGCTGAATGGCAGTTTGCATTGTTAAGTATCAAGTATTACTACGTCGTTGAGACGCGAATATTAAAATCACAAAGATTCCCCTGATATGGTTAATACCAAACCCAAAATATTATTTTTCATTGCAGAGGATTGGTTTGCCTGTTCGCACTGGCTACCCCTGATCACTGGCACAAAGCTAGCTGGTTTTGACGTGGTGCTAGTCACTAACGTAACAAATCATGAGGGTGAGCTTGAGCAACTTGGGATTCGGGTTATTCCGTTAAATATTGTTCGCCGTAGTCTAAATCCATTTTCTGCTATCTTGACTGTGTACAGGCTGGCCACGATATACCGAAAAGAGCGTCCTGAGATTTGCCATCACATCGCTATCAAGCCGATGCTTCTGGGTTCAATTGCAGCTGCGCTGACCAAAGTGAGGCATCGCGTTAATTGGGTTGCGGGTTTAGGATGGTTATTTATTTCTCAGGGATGGTTTGCCTTGTTTCTCAAGCGTGGTGTGACCAAGGTGTTCAGCCACCTGCTGAAATCTACCGAAGTGATTGTTGAGAATGGCGATGATGCTGCAGTTATGCAAGGGATGGGAATGCGCCCATCCCACATTACCTTGATCAGAGGTGCTGGAGTCGATACCAGAGTATTTGCCCCGCAGGCGAGGGATGAGAAACCACCGATTGTAGTAGTGCTTCCTGCCAGGATGTTATGGGACAAGGGGATTGGTGAATTTGTCGAAGCGGCGGCAATGCTCAAGGCCGAGAAAATCGATGCACGTTTTGTCCTGGTAGGCGGAACTGATGCGGGTAACCTGGCGAGTATTGCAGAAGCGCAATTGCGAACGTGGCAAGCGTTAGGTCATATTGAGTGGTGGGGGAGGCGGGATGATATGCCCAAGGTGTTAGAGCAAGCCAATATCGTTTGTTTACCATCCTATCGCGAAGGATTGCCCAAAGCCCTTCTTGAAGCTGCATCATCGGGTAAGCCTATTGTGACCACTAATGTACCAGGCTGCCGCGAAGTAGTGCAAGATGGATACAATGGCATCCTGGTCCCGGCAAAGGATGCTATAAAACTGGCAGAAGCATTGCGAAGATTGATCCTCGATCATGTCATGCGGCAGAGAATGGGGCACGCTGGTAGGGAAATGGTGTTGAAGGAGTTTTCGCAGGAATATATTGTGCGCAAGGTGCTGAGTGTTTATAAGCGGCTAATCAATGAATAAGTTACTGATCACCGGCGGGACTGGTTTCGTGGGCCACAGGTTATTACAGCAATTAAATTCTCGATCAGTATCGGTCATTTCCGCTGGGCGTCAATCCAAGGAAAACACTAAAGTAATTGATTATGTGGTGGATGAAATTGACCGCTCTACTGCCTGGTTACCCATACTAACTGGAGTGAATGTCATCATTCATCTTGCCGCTCGTGTCCATGTCATGCAGGATGAGCACCATAATCCCTTGAAAGCATTTCGTGAGACGAATGTGAAGGGTACAATCAACTTGGCACGTCAAGCTGCATCTGCCGGGGTCAAGCGATTCATTTTCGTGAGTTCCATCAAGGTTAATGGTGAGCAAACCTTGTCTGGGAGGCCCTACACTACTGATTCTGCCGCTATGCCTCAAGATGCCTACGGTATTTCAAAGTATGAGGCGGAACAGCAGTTGCTGGCATTGGCTAAGGAGACTGGGATGGAAGTGGTGGTGATCCGGCCGCCATTGGTCTATGGTCCCGGGGTGAAGGGTAACTTTGCCAGTTTGATGAAATGGGCCCGTGCGGGAATACCATTGCCGCTAGGAGCGATACATAACCGGCGCTCCCTGGTGGCGGTAGATAATCTGGTAAGCCTGATGATCACCTGTATTGATCATCCATTTGCTGCTAACCAGATTTTTTTGGTAAGTGATGGTGAGGATATGTCAACTTCTGATTTGTCACGGCGCTTGGCCAAAGCTGCAGGGGCTTCTTCTCGATTGATTCCAGTTCCCGCCGGTTTACTGAAGGTTGGTTTGACTGTGTTGGGGAAAAGGATGATTGCCCAGCGGCTTTTGGGTTCTTTGCAAGTTGATATTTCCAAGACGCGTGAAGTATTGGGGTGGACTCCTCCGATTTCTGTGGATGAGGGCCTTAGACGCTGTTTTTCCGTCAAGGACTGATTGTGATTCGATTTTTCGATGTTGTTTTTTCGCTAGTCGGATTAATTCTGGGTTTTCCATTATTGCTACTAATTTATATAGGTGGTTTATTCGATACGGGCTCGCCATTGTTTCGCCAAGTGAGGATCGGACGGTACCAGCAGCCATTTACACTGGTGAAGTTTCGCACGATGAAGGTGAATACAGCCTCTGTTGCCAGTCATCTGGCTTCTACTGCTTCTATTACCTGGCTCGGCGGTTTTTTACGCAAAACGAAGCTGGATGAGCTGCCTCAGCTTTGGAATGTATTGAAGGGGGAAATGAGCTTAGTTGGGCCGCGTCCTAACTTATTCAATCAGGAGGAGTTGATTGCTGAGCGTCAGTCGTTGGGTGTTTACAATGTGAGACCCGGTATTACCGGGATTGCTCAGGTGAATGATATCGATATGTCGACCCCTAAGCTTCTTGCTGAAACTGATGCCTTGATGCTGCGCGAATTGACATTACCACTTTATTTCAAACTCCTGATGCAGACGATATTGGGTAAGGGGCGGGGTGACCGGGTTGTGCGTTAATTCGTTGGTTATGAAGGGTTGTACTAGCGACATGTACTCATTGATAGCTCGTCATCTTTGGTTTGTTTTTAGTAGAATGTATTTATTTCATTTTAGGTTGTGCGCGTGCTGAATTACTTTTCTACATTCAAGTGGTTCAACTATATCAACTTGAGAAATCCACGCTCAATAAGTGCCTGGGTGCATGACATCATTGTTGCAGCGCTAGCATGGTGGGCTGCTTTTCTTTTCCGATTTAATTTTGATATACCTGTTGATTTTACTGAAAGCATGCTGGAAAGCGCTGCTTGGGTAATTCCTCTCCAGGCTAGTGTTTTCTTGTTGGCTGGCCTTTACCGTGGTGTTTGGCGTTTTGCCAGTTTGCCAGATTTGCAGCGGTTGATCCGCGCGATTGCGATCAATGCAGGTCTGGTGGTTGCGATTCTCTTCATGTTCAAGCCACATGGTGTTGTGCCACGTTCAGTTTTGATTATGGATCCTATGCTTCTCTTGCTATTCATGGGCGGTAGCCGTTTTGCTTATCGGGCATGGAAAGAGCATCGTTTGTATGGTGCTGCGCAGTTTTCCGGCAAACCTGTGCTCGTGCTTGGCGCAAGCGAGGCTGCAATTGCTTTGTTGAAGGATCTATCCAAGAGCCGTGAATGGTATGTGGTCGGGTTGCTGGATGAAAAAAAATCCATGCAGGGCAGGGAGCTGCTTGGTATCAAGGTGCTGGGTGACATTGAGCAATTGCCCGCTATAGCATCTGCTTTGTCGGTATCGCATGTGATTATTGCAATGCCATCCGCCAAGCATCAAGAACGCCGCAAGGTGATTGACCTTGCTACTGCCAATGGCTTGAGAGTACTGACGGTCCCATCTTTTGAGGATTTGATGAGTGGACGGGTCAGTATGTCTCAGATCCGGCCAGTAGAGGTTGAGGATTTGCTCGGGCGAGAGCCAGTCAGTCTGGATGATGATGGATTACATCATTTGATAGACGGCAAAGTGGCCATGGTCAGCGGCGCAGGAGGTTCTATAGGCTCTGAGCTATGCCGACAGGTGCTTAGATACCAGCCTTCTCGCTTGGTCTGTTTCGATTTGTCCGAGTTTGCTTTATACCGGCTTGAGCAGGAGTTCAGCCAGATGGATATCAAGACCAAGATTGAGTATATCGTTGGCGATGTCAGGAATGCTGTCCGTGTGCGAAAAGTCCTGGGGCAATACAAGCCATCGATTGTTTTCCATGCAGCAGCATACAAACATGTTCCCATGATGGAAAACTGCAATGTGGCTGAATCATTGTCAAATAATGTCAATGGCACCTATACGCTGGCACGGATATGTAAAGATGTTGGCGTTGCAAAATTTGTGATGGTCTCCACTGACAAGGCAGTCAACCCGACCAATGTCATGGGGGCAAGCAAGCGCCTGGCGGAAATGGTATGCCAGGGGTTGCAGGGCGAGGTAGGAACCCAGTTTGTCATTGTGCGCTTTGGTAATGTGTTGGGCAGCAGCGGTAGCGTTATTCCCAAGTTTAGGGAGCAGATTGCACAAGGCGGACCGATTACGGTTACCCATCCTGAAATTACAAGGTATTTCATGTCGATTCCCGAAGCTTCACAGCTGGTAATGCAGGCTGGCGCTATGGGAGCAGGTGGCGAGATATTTGTACTGGATATGGGAGACCCTGTTAGGATTGTGGATTTGGCTCGTGATATGATAAGGCTTTCTGGTTTCTCGGCCGATGAGATTGAAATAACGTATTCTGGCTTGCGCCCGGGTGAGAAACTGTATGAGGAACTTCTGGCCGATGATGAACTCACTGTGCCAACGCCTCACGATAAATTAAGAATTGCTATGGCTCGTACTGCAGATGAGGCTTGGGTGACGGCCTTGTTGAAATGGATTGATAGGACACCGCTATCAATGCTGATAGAGAAGTTGTTGTGCCTGCATTAGTATCATCAACAATACATTAAGCTTATTAAGAAAGAATAAGAGATGAGAAAGAAAATTACCAAGGCAGTATTCCCCGTAGCTGGCTTAGGCACGCGTTTTTTACCTGCCACTAAGGCTAGCCCCAAGGAGATGTTGCCTATAGTTGATAAACCACTGATTCAATATGCAGCTGAGGAAGCAGTGGCTGCTGGTGCAACCGAACTCATTTTCATCATTGGCCGAAACAAGCGGTCTATCCCGGATCATTTCGACAAGTCTTTTGAGTTGGAAGCAACGCTCGAGCTAGGAAAGAAATTTGATGTGTTGGAGCAGATCCAGAACATCCTGCCGAAAAATGTATCCTGCATTTATATCCGTCAGGCAGAAGCGCTAGGTTTGGGTCATGCAGTGTTGTTGGCAAAGTCTGTGGTGGGCGATGATCCATTCTCTGTCATTCTTGCTGATGATTTGATTGATGCGGAAAAACCTGCCATGCAGCAAATGGTGGAATTGTTCGGCCAGCAGGGCGCCTCTATTCTGGGAGTGGAAGACGTACATCCTAGCGAGACAGCCAGTTACGGTATTGTAGATGCGCAGGAAGTTAGCCCGAATGTACTTGAGTTGCATGGCATTGTGGAAAAGCCTCAGCCTGAAGAAGCGCCATCCAACCTTGCTGTAGTTGGCCGGTACATTCTGACTCCTGAAATATTCGAATGCTTGGAAAACGTGAAGCCTGGCAAGGGCGGTGAAATCCAGCTCACCGATGGTATTGCTGCATTGATGGAAAAGCAGAGAATTCTGGCTTATCGCTTTGATGGCAAGCGTTATGATTGTGGAAGCAAGTTGGGCTATGTCAAAGCCAATGTGGAATTTTCCTTGAAGCACGAGGAAATAGGCGAGGAGTTCTCACAATACTTGAAAGACCTGGTCAAGTAAGGCTAGGCAGTATCATGAGCCAGATCACTGTCAATCCTCAATTACTTCTGGATACAGCTATCCTGATTCATGATGAAAGTACCGTCAATCACGCAGTTAGCCGTTTGTCTCATGAGCTCGAAGGGGTGCTTGCGGATTCCAGGCCTTTAGTCTTATGCGTCATGGGCGGGGGAGTTGTATTTTCTGGCCAGTTATTGCCCAGGCTGGCTTTCCCGCTTGAGTTTGATTATGTCCAGGCCAGTCGTTATCGCAATAATACAGAAGGTGCGCATCTCGAGTGGAAGGTGATGCCTGGTGATAATGTACGTGGCCGGACAGTGTTGGTGTTGGATGATATTCTAGATGAGGGATATACCCTCGCCGAAATCAAAAGCCAATGTTTGAAGCTGGGGGCAGAAAAGGTTTTGGTGGCGGTATTGGTGGAAAAAGAGCTTGGACGCTCAAAGCCGGTTGTCGCCGACTTTGTTGGACTGACGGTTCCTAATCAATATGTTTTTGGTTGTGGCATGGATGTCTATGGCTGGTGGAGAAATTTGCCTGCCATATATGCATTAAATCCTGAATTGCTGCCCTGAGCTTGTTGTCGATGGATATCACTTATCAAGGGAGATCTTTATTTGCTAGGTAGGTTTCCACCGTGTCAGCCAGCTTAATTGGACTGAAAGGCTTGATAAGGTAGTTGTCACATCCAGCCTGGTAGCCTGAAATAATATCTTGCTCCTGCCCTCGTGCCGTCAAAAAAATAATAGGGGTGGATTTGAATTCTTCCTGTGATTTTAAGGTGTTGCAAAGCTGATAGCCATCGGTTCTGCCAGGCATCATGATATCCATTAAAATCAGGTCTGGATGGATCAATTTAGCCATTTCCAGCCCGGTTTCCCCGTCACTTGCTTCATGAATATCATAATGATTGAATTCTAGGCTGATCCGGATAAGTTTTCTGACATCCGGATGATCTTCAATAATCAAAATTTTGTACAAACCTATCTCCACTTAATTATTGATAAGTTCTTATGAATGAAGAAGTTATGACCAACGTTGATTTATCATTTTTATCACTTTTTTTGTTTGTGTCAATCGTTTAATTTTGAAATTTTTCTATCTATTTGATTTTATGTAAGAGTGTCGATAATATGAAAAAATATCTCGCTTTTAGAATCTGATCATGCCTGACCAGTCGCAAGCAAGGAAGGAAGAGTTTATTTCCACTAGGGAAGCCTCCAAAATATTGGATGTTTCCCTCAGAACCGTTCAGTTGTGGGTTGAATCGGGAGTTCTGAAAGCCTGGAAAACTGCGGGAGGCCATAGACGTATTTCCAGAGGCTCTGTGGATATCATTCTTAATCAGCGCAAAGAGGCAATTGATCCTTCTTCTGTAAGTAAAGATGGAGAAAGATTATTCCATATTCTCCTGGTAGAAGATGACAGTGCATTGAGAAACCTTTTCTATTATTTCTTTTCCAGTTGGAAGTTCCCAATAAGAGTTGATGTAGCCTCTGATGGTTTTGAAGGCTTGATAAGCCTGGGCCGGCAAATACCAGATTTATTGGTGACAGATCTGAATATGCCGGGCATGAATGGCTTCGATATGATTCGTCACCTTAAAAGCTCCAAAGATTTTGATCGACTCCAAATCATTGTGATGACAGCATTAAATGCCGACTATATTAAAGACGTTGGCGGCTTGCCTGGCGGAATTCAGATATTCCATAAACCAGTAGCGCTCAGTCACCTTGAACCAATTATTGAAAACTTGATTGCCAACGCAAGCATTCAGCATCATGGCAAGATCCATACGTCAGCTTAACCCTGTTTCATCTTTGGATGTGCAGGGCCCAGAGCTGTTGCAGATGTTCCCTTTCCATATCATTGTGGATAGTCAACTTAACATACTCGAGCATGGCCATAGTTTTAAGCTGCTTGATGCATCTTTTGGGAATGAAACATGTATCTCGGAATGTTTTGAGATTGCTTCGCCCATAGAGACTTTTTGCCTTAACACCCTATTAGCGAAAAAAGACGAGTTGTGCCTGCTCCGGCACAAACTGAGCGGCATGTGGTTGGGCGGCAAGGTGGCAGCTCATGCAGATGGTAATTTGGCTTTTCTGCTTTTACCATGGATTGCCGATACTCAAGAACTCACGCAATCCAAGTTTGCTCAATCAGTCCCACATTTGCAGCTATTGAGGCGTGCCAAATTCACTGCACTTGAAAAGGCACGCAATACCAAGCACAAGCTGACAATCCAGAAAAAGCAGTTGTTCCAGGCACATGCGCTGTTGTCCATCAAGGAATCCGAATCTAGGACTTTGACCCATATCGTATCTATGTCTGATAACTCTGTGGTTATCGCAAATTCGACTGGATATGTCGAATGGGTAAATGATGCTTATATCCGCAGGTCCGGATACCATGCGGAAGAAGTACTTGGACGTTATCTCGGGGATTTGCTGGATGCCGATGAAGAATCCGTCGCGCAAATCAAAGAGTGCTTAGAGCTGAAACAAGGCTATCAAGCCGAGCTTCTAAGAAAAACAAAGCATGGAGATACTTACTGGGTTGATCTGGATATTGAGCCTTTGCTGGATTCTCAGGGAAATATTTGCAATTACATTGCGATTGCAAGGGATATTACCGAGAAGAAGAATGCGCAAGAATTTTCCAGCCGTTTGCTGGGTATTCTCAAAAGTACTTTCGAATTAAGTCCGGATGGATTTGTCACGTTTAACCAGCATGGCCAGCTGACTTGGGTTAACCCTTCCTTTCTCCGGATGACTGGCCTGATGCCTGAGGAGATGGAGGGTATCACCCAAGATAAGTTTGAAGGGTTGATGGCTTTGTTATGTCCCAAGTGTGAGGCTGTGTCTGATCAGCATTTGCAGGATGCTGTCATCATGAGATTGACCAAGCCTAAGCTCACTGTGATCAAGCGCTCCATGCGCCAGGCACATGATGATGAAAATCGTTTTGCGGGAACCATCCATTATTTTCGGGACATTACTCAAGAGTCGGAATTACACCGGATGAAGGGTGAGTTTCTTTCCATGGCGGCCCATGAATTGAGAACGCCTATGTCCAGTATCCATGGGTTTACCGAGCTGCTTCTGAAGCGCGAGTTTAATACCGAGCAGCAGAAAGACATGTTGAGTACAGTGCATCGCCAGTCCACAAGGCTGACCAAGCTTATCAATGACTTGCTGGATCTTGCAAAGATAGAGGCAAGAAAGGGCATGGCCTTTGATATTAAGCCTTACCTGCTTGTGGATATCGTAGATACGGTACTGAAGGAATTTGTTGTCAGTGGCGAGGGGCGCGAGATTGAATATCTTATTAGCGATCCCAAGTTAATGGTGGCTGTTGATTTCGATAAAATCATTCAGGCACTCATGAATGTGTTGTCCAATGCACATAAATACTCCAATCCTGATAGTGATATAAAACTCAATATCATTGAAAAGCAGAAACACCAGCAAATGTATGTGGGTATCTGTATTAAGGATCATGGTATCGGCATGAGCCAGGAACACCTCAGCCGCCTATTTGAGCGTTTTTACCGAGCAGATACCTCTGGCAATGTTCCTGGCACGGGGTTAGGTTTGTGCCTGGTGAAGGAAATCATGGAAATCCATAATGGCTGGGTTGATGTTTCGTCTGTTTATGGCGAGGGCACTCAAGTGATTTTATGGATGAGGAAATACGAAATCTAGCATTTTTATATTTTGTTCCTGCTGTGGATGTTGTCTGAATCTTCCTGCTTTTATTCTCCTCTAGGTTTTTCTGATGTTCCTAACCCACATGGTTGGAACACTTTTTCTTTTATTTCCTCAAGCTTTAGTTCAAATATCTTTTTACGAAACAATTGACACTTTTGATAAAAATGATAAAAATGATAATTGGATGTGGCATTATGCCGCGCCAATGACAACAAGCGAGCACAGCATGGCCTGAGTGTGTAGAACCAAAGGTTGCGATTCGCCTGGAGTTAATGATCAGAGACCATCAAGCATGGTCCTTAACCTTGAGGGGAATAAAATGTCCACTAAATCAAATGTTCATGTGAATAATGCGATCAAGTTAGCAGTGTTGTGCTCATCCATTGCGTTGATAGGATGTGATGGCGGAGGCAACAGCAATGTTCGTCCAACTTCATCCAACAGCACGCCAACAGTCACCACTAGCTCTTTGAATGACACGGTTGATACTGTCAATGATTTGACAAATGGTGTGGTTGAGCCTGTTACTACGGCACTTCAACCGGTGACTGATCCATTGGGTATCGCCATTGATCCTGTTCTGGCGCCAGTTGTATCTGTCCTGTCACCGGTATTGACTCCCGTTGTCGCTACCCTGACGCCTTTGACTTCTTCCCTGGCACCACTTACTGATACATTGTTGCCAGTGACTGGGGTTGTGGGTGATGTGGTTTCTCCGCTTGCTACTGTACTTGGTCCAACCGCAGACTCTCTTTCTGGTGTAGTTGCGCCACTGGCTGGCGCTCTTGGTCCCTTGGCTAATGGTGTGAACAATACCGGGCTACCCCTGACAACTGCAGCGGGCAATGTCTTGACTCCAGTATTAGGGGGCGTGAGTACCGTGGTGGAACCCATAGCCGGGCCTTTGGCTCCAGTAATCAATACTGCTGCCGGTTTACTGGAGCCTGTATTGCAACCAGTTGCTGGCGTGTTGGCACCTGTGGCTGGAACACTCTCTCCTGTGACCAATACATTAGCTCCTGTGGTTGGTACTGCTGGAGGGGTATTGAACCCTGCGCTGGATACTGTGGCTGGGGTAATAAGCCCTGTAGCCTCTACCCTGGCCCCCGTGCTTGGTACAGCAGGTAATGCACTTGCGCCTGTTGCAGGTGTGACTGGTTCCGTCGGCGATGTACTGGATGGCGCGGTAACACCTGTTGCGACAACGGTTGGGAACGCAGTTGCCCAGGCTGGTACTACATTGTCAGGTGTAGTGCCAGGCACAGACGGTGCCTTGGTTCCTGTGACAGATTTGCTAGGCGGTGGAAATGCCTTGCCCGGTATTGGCAACGGACTTATTGAGCAGGTGGCTTCTACAGGCAAGCAGGCAGTGGATAGTGTGGCTGGCCTTGCGCAGGGCATTGTGGGTGGTGTTGCCGGCACAGGAGCGCTGGCGCCAGTGACTGGGGTACTGGCTGGAGCCAATACCTTGCTTGATCCCGTGATTGGTTCCAATGGCCTGGTTCCATTGACTACAGCTTCCGGCAACCAAACATTGGTTGATCCATTGCTAGGCAAGAATGGAGTGCTGCCATTGACCAGCGGTGAAACACGCAACGGTACTGTTGCTTTGCTTGATCCAGTAATTGGTGAAGGTGGCGTATTGCCCTTGACTAGTGCCCAAGGTGGTCAGGCTGCCCTGGATCCTCTGATCGGTCAGGCTGGCGTGCTGCCTTTAACCACTGATGTGGTTGCTAATGGGAGTGGCAACGCTTTGGCACCAGTGCTTAATTTGTCCGCGGGTGACCTTGGTGGGCTGGGTAATGTGTTGACCCCCGTGACCAATGTATTGGCTAGCGGAGATACAAGCGGGTTATTGGCCCCTGTGACCAATTTGCTTGGCGGTGGGTTGGGTACAGCTGGTTTGTTGGCTCCTGTAACCCAACTGGTTTCCGGCATTGGTGGGGGAGTGTTGCCAACAGGCAATGTACTGGGTGGAGGGACCGGTTTGGTTACTCCTATCGTTAGCAATGTGCTTGGTGGCGCGAATGGCGGCACTATTGGCAGAGGTTTGCTTGCCCCGGTTGTTGACGTACTGTCTGCAGTCACTGGTGGCGGTATTACCACTAATACAGGCGTCGGTGGTTCGGCGACCAATGCCACCACTAATAATGGCAATCTGTTAACACCTTTAACTAACTTGCTTGGCCTGCACTGAGAATCAGGTTATCTCAGTGAGTTTTGCCTGACATAAGGAATCCCGGTGCATATATTGCCCGGGATTTTTTTATATCAACTGGAGCTTTACCCTTGCATGAAAAAAACCAACAAGAAAAAGTTTGAATACTCTTGCTCGTGCATTTTGCTACTTGGTCTTGGCACATTGTTGAGCAATACCACGAGCCTTGCTGTTGAAAACCCGGTGGATACGCTGCCGAAGGCAGAGGTGCCAAGCATCAAGCCTGGTGCCGAAGTGAATGTACAGCAAAAAGCAGCCATTTCCCCTGAAGTGCAGAAGATACTGGATACCCAGATCCAGCCTCTCAGTTTCGGTATCTATGGGGTGAAAGCGGTGCCATTTGAGGAAGTGAGTGCCTTTTTTGCGCCGTATACCCACAAAAAAATAACCATTGCACAGCTTATAGAGCTGTCAAGGAAGGTCACTGATTATTATCAGCAGCGCGGACTTCCATTGTCTTTCTGTTATATCCCGGCACAGAACTTCAATGAAAAAATTATCAAGGTGGTTGTGATAGAAGGTCATGTCAACTCGGTGAAGATTGAGGGGAATCCCGGTGCTTCGGAAGAGAAAATCCGTGAGGTAGTCGCGCCGCTATTAGGCGAAAAGCCGCTCACTCGCGATACCATGGAGCGTTACACAACCATGCTGGGGCTTTTGCCTGGCTTGAAAATACAAGCTTCCCTGCCTTTGCCGCAGCAAATGGATGGTGGAAGTGAACTTCTGCTCAAGGTGGACCGCAAGGCCTTTGATGCGATCGGCCGCCTGGAAACCGTGCAACCTTTCACACGCGGTATTTTTACAGTAAAAGGGAGCGGCAATACGCGATTGTCGGAGGAAATTACGGTCTCTACCCTGCTGTCGGAAGAAAACGAAAAATACTATGCCGCTACTTATGCGCAACCCATTGGTAAAGAAGGGATGGTGCTGGGGGTGGAGGCTTCGAGTTATGACGGGCGTCCCACGGCCCGGCTTGAAGATGGCTTGCAGCGCCAGGTGACTTCGCTCAGGCTGAGTACTTCGCTGTCTTATCCATTCTTGCTCAGGCGCGATAAAAGCCTGATTGGCACTGCCTCGTTGACAGCTAATAATTTTGACGACCAGATAGAGAGTAAGAGTACGGGTAACTCGGTAACTATCACCTCGAATGTCAGGACCTTGTCAGCGGGGATGGCCTATAGTGACAGTTCTCCCATGCATGCCAGGCGTTTGCAGTTGACCCTGAGCAAAGGACTGGATTCGCTAGGAGCCTCACGTGAAATTACGCGCAACTTCAGTGATGAGACTTTACGTAACCCGATAGATCTCAAGTTCACCAAGTATGTATTCAATTATATTCAGCGTAATTACTTTCCTGATCGCTGGGGTACCAGTATTTCAGCCACTGCACAGTATTCGCCAGATGATTTGCCTATTACGGAGAAGGTGTTATTTGGCGGTTATCAGCATGGTCGTGCCTATCGTCCGGGGCAATTGGTGGGGGATTCGGGATGGGGTATTACGTTGGAACTTAACCGGTTGTACCCCTTCAGTTACAAGCTGCCTTTTTATCAGGTAGCAGGGCTGCAGCCTTATGTTTTGGGGGAAACAGCCCGATCCCATGAAAACACACGTACAAGCGAGTTTGACCACCTGAGTTCATTATCTGTCGGCATTCGGCTGTTGAGCGATGAGCCTGACCGTACTAGCCTGGACTTTTCGCTCTCCAAGGCAATTGCTGGGGGAGGGCGTAATAATGCCTTCAAGGACTTAGCATTTGGTTTTAACTTCGGTTTTCCGTTCTAGGAATACAGAAGAGCAAAAGAGCACCCTTATGGGTGCTCTTTTTTTGCCAGCGATTTATGATGGATTAAATCACGCCTTGTGCCAGCATGGCATCAGCTACTTTGACAAAGCCAGCAATGTTTGCGCCGTCAACGTAGTTGACAGTGCCATCTTCACGTTGACCATACTTTGTACAGGCATCATGTATGCCTTTCATGATGTCAAACAGACGCGCGTCGACTTCTTCACGGGTCCAGGAAATGCGCATTGCATTCTGGCTCATTTCCAACCCGGAAGTTGCAACGCCACCTGCATTGGTTGCCTTGCCTGGTGCGTAAAGGGTACGGTGCTTGTCAAACAGTTTCATGGCCTCGGCGGTACAAGGCATATTGGCACCCTCGGCTACGCAGACAATGCCATTTGCAATCAGCGTTTCAGCATCGGCCTTGTCCAGCTCGTTTTGTGTGGCACATGGCAGCGCGACATCCACCTTGACAGCCCATGGCTTGACGCCAGCATCAAAGCGCACGCCTACGCGCGCAGCATAGTCGCTGACACGTCCATACTCCTGATTCTTGACCTGCATCAGGATAGCCAGTTTTTCTGGAGTAAAGCCATCTTCGTCTATTACTGTGCCGCTTGAGTCTGAAGCAGTGATGACCTTGGCACCCAGTGCCATTGCTTTCTCAATCGCATATTGCGCAACATTGCCAGAACCTGATACGGAAACACGCAGGCCAGCCATGGTGCGGCCAGTGTGTCGCAACATTTCTTCAGCAAAATAGACAGTGCCATAGCCTGTCGCCTCAGGACGAATCAATGAGCCGCCATAGCTGAGCCCCTTGCCTGTTAGCACACAGTCAGAGCGATTGGTCAGCTTCTTGATCATGCCGGTCATAAAGCCGATTTCACGCGCACCTACGCCAATGTCGCCCGCAGGAACATCCGTATCTGAGCCCACATGGCGGAACAGCTCGCTAACAAATGCTTGGCAAAACCGCATGATTTCGCCACTGCTTTTCCCCTTGGGATCAAAATCAGAACCGCCCTTGCCACCACCCATGGGAAGAGTAGTGAGCGCGTTCTTGAATGTTTGTTCAAACGCCAGGAATTTGAGAATGGAAAGATTCACTGATGGGTGAAAGCGCAGGCCGCCTTTATAGGGGCCAATAGCTGCGTTATGCTGGATGCGATAGCCGCGGTTGACTTGAACCTCGCCCCGGTCATCCACCCAGGACACGCGAAACAGAATCGCCCGTTCAGGTTCCACCAACCTGTCTAATACGCCATGTTCAGCATAGCGTGGGTTCTTGCTGATCCAGGGCCAAAGGCTTTCAATGACCTCAGTTACTGCCTGCAGAAATTCAGGTTGGCCTGGATTTTGTTTTTCCACGACGGCAAGAAATTCATGTGCCGATTGATACCTCATTTACCATTCTCCGAGTTAGCTTTAAAAAAATGCGCATAAATAGTGCATTTTCCCTTATTGCCAAAAAAAGTGCACCAAAATTAATGCAATTGATCCAATTTGGTGCAATTAATTGAGGACGATTATTCCGGAGGCCTGGACAAGAATAAAAATTATACAGACGTTTCAAGCCTTCAAAGCTTACGGAAGCCATGTAACTGTAGTGCCTCTATCCTTAACCACAGGGCCAACAATAGGTCGGGCCCATGCCATGGCTAGTGGGCAATCTATTCAACAGTATGGCGGGCAAGATTACATCAAGGCTTCTCCCTGGTGGTTAAGCATTAACCCCCGGTAAAAGGGATGCGACTTGGGAAATGTTTTAGACCTGCAACAGGTTTAATGGGACAATGGTTGCGAATTGAATTGCTAAGTTGAGCTAGGAAGTGTCGGAAGGTATATTTTTAAGAATAGAAACAAAAACGCACCGCCTGAAATTCAGTAACGGTGCGGCTTTTGGGAAATTACTTGGTGCCCAGAAGAGGACTCGAACCTCCACAGTGTTGCCACCACTAGGACCTGAACCTAGCGCGTCTACCAATTCCGCCATCTGGGCATCGACTAACGATGAGCCGCGCATTTTATAGGAAAGTTATACTTTGTCAACGAAAAAAAAACAGATTAAAAAAACCAGTGTTAAGCCATCCGCCCAGGTAAAAAAGCCAAGAGGTGCGAGGGCTACGGACCCTTACGCAGGCCGTGAGGCTGAAAATTATGCTAATCCCTTGCCCAGTCGTGAATTTATTCTTTCGGTCATGGCAGAGCAGGGTGTTCCTGTTGCTGTAGATAAACTTTACAAATTGGTCGGAATCAAGAAGTCTGAACAAGAGATTTTTTCACGCCGTCTTTCCGCCATGGAGCGTGATGGGCAGATTATCCAGAATCGCAAAGGTGCGCTCTGTATTGCCGAAAAAATTAACCTGCTGGCTGGCAAGGTGCAGGGGCATCCGGATGGGTTTGGTTTTTTTATACCTGATGGAGAAGGGGATGATCTCTTTCTTTCCCCTCGCGAAATGTCGCAGGTCATTCATGGTGACCGCGTCATGGTGCGTCCGGCAGGCCTTGATCGGCGCGGTCGCCCTGAAGGCAAGATTGTGGAGGTGCTTGAGCGATCAACCAAGACTCTGGTTGGACGTGTGATCAGTAGTCATGGCGTCACTATCGTAGCCGCGGAGGATAAGCGCGTTAACCAGGATATCCTGATTCCTTATCATATGGATATGGGAGCCAAGGATGGCCAGGTAGTAACGGTGGAGTTGACGGAACAACCGTCAGCCCATGCCAAGCCTGTAGGCAAGGTGATTGAGATTCTCGGTAATTATGCTGACTCGGGTATGGAGATTGAGATTGCATTGCGCAAGCATCAATTGCCTTATGAATTTTCTGACGCAGCCATCAAGCAGGCAAAAAAATATCCCAAGCTGGTGCAGGAGGCAGATTGGGAAGGGCGCATCGATTTGCGTGAATTGCCCCTGGTGACTATCGATGGTGAAACCGCACGCGATTTTGATGATGCCGTCTTTTGTGAGCCACAAGGCAAGGGTTGGCGGTTGGTTGTCGCAATTGCTGATGTGAGTTTTTATGTGAAGCCTGGTGATGCGCTGGACAAGGATGCGTATGACAGGGGTAACTCTGTCTACTTCCCGCGCCGGGTCATTCCCATGCTGCCCGAGGCCCTGTCAAATGGTCTTTGTTCCCTCAATCCTGATGTTGAGCGTTTATGTCTGATCTGCGATATGCAGATCAGCAACACCGGGCAGGTCAAGCAATATAAGTTTTACCCATCGGTGATGCGCTCCAAGGCCAGGATGACCTATACCAAGGTGTACGACATGATCGTTAACCCTGAAGGTGAGAATGCCAAGGAATATGCCTGGTTAATGCCGCATGTTCAGAACTTATACTCCCTCTACAAAATCATGCTGACTGCACGTGAAAAACGTGGGGCGATCGAGTTTGAAAGCAGTGAAACGCTGATGGTGTTTAATGATAACGGCAAGATAGACCGTATCGAGGCGACTTCACGGAATGAGGCGCATCGCTTGATTGAGGAATGCATGCTTGCGGCTAATGTCTGCGCTTCGGATTTCCTCAAAAGCAGCGAGCATCCTGCCTTGTATCGTATCCATGACGGACCGACCCCGGAAAAACTGGAAGCTTTGCGTACCTTCATGGGAGAGTTTGGTTTTGGTGTCAGCGGCGGTGACACACCGCATGCCAAGGATTATGGCAAATTGCTTGCCCTGATCAAGGGGCGTCCGGATGAGCAGTTGCTCCAGACCGTGCTGCTTCGCTCCATGCAACAGGCAGTCTATAGTCCGGACAATATTGGCCATTTTGGCCTTGCTTACGAGTCCTATACCCATTTCACTTCACCCATTCGCCGCTATCCGGATTTGCTGATTCATCGTGCTATCAAGGCGGTATTGAATGGGGAGCGCTATAAGGCTGGCGATTGGCAGGAGCTGGGCAAGCATTGCTCCATGACTGAACGGAGAGCTGATGATGCTACGCGGGATGTAGAGGCATGGTTGAAGTGTTACTACATGCAGGACAAGATAGGCGAAGTCTTTGATGGGACTGTGGCTGGGGTTACTAGTTTCGGCTTATTTATTGCCCTGGATAATGTTTATGTTGAAGGCCTGTTGCATGTGACAGAGTTGGGAAATGATTATTTCAACTATGACAAGGCGCGGCATGAAATGCTGGGAGAAAGGACAGGCGTTCGCTATCGTTTAGGTGATAGACTGCGCGTCAAAGTCAGCCGAGTGGACTTGGAGACCAGTAAAATAGATTTTACGCTGGTTCCTAAAGATAAAGATGATGGATTGGAAGGGTCTTCCGAAGCGGGGCTTGTTCCGGACAAGCCAACGAGGAGGGCAGTGGGTAAAGCTCCAGCAATGAAGGCGATTCCCGCCAAAGCTGTTGCCTCCAAAGAGCAAACCGCTACGAAAAAGCCAGCTGTCAAGAAGCCGGCCATTGAGAAAGCTGTTGTTGCGGACGATGTCGGCGTTGCTGAAAAACCTGCAGCCGTAAAACCCCGTGCGAGAAGAACAACAGCCCGCTCACCTGCAAAAAAGCCAGCAAGTCGACCAAGCCGTTCCACGGGCAAGGCTAATACCAAAGTAACCACCAGAGTAAAGAAAGCTAATTGATTGAATGAGTGAATCCCGTATTTTATTTGGCTTTCATGCTGTATTAAGCCGCCTGCGCCAGCATGGCAGCAGTATCCAGGAAATATTGATAGACCGTGACCGCGTGGACGGGCGGATGAAAGATCTGCTCAGCATGGCGGAAAGCGCTGGTGTACGCACCATGCAGGTAGAGCGTACCCGCTTGGATGGTATGGCAGGGATTAACGGCCGCCATCAAGGCGTGATCGCACGGGTGGTGGATACACCGATTCCTTACAAGGATATCCACGATATTCTTGAGTCAGACCTTAAGGAGCCGCCATTCTTCCTGGTGCTTGATGGTGTCGAGGATCCACATAATCTTGGCGCCTGCCTGCGAGTAGCTGATGCCATGGGAGTACATGCAGTGATTGCCCCCAAGGACAGGGCTGCCGGACTCAATGCTACGGTGCGCAAGGTAGCCTGTGGTGCCGCAGAAACCGTACCGTTTATTGCGGTGACCAATCTTGCGCGAACCTTGCGAGAGCTGAAGGAAGCAGGGGTGTTCGTGGTGGGTACTGCAGCAGAGGCGCCATCAGACTTGCTGCATACTGAATTGTCGGGACCGTTGGCACTGGTGCTTGGAGCTGAAGGCACAGGCCTGCGTCGCTTGACTGAGGAAACCTGCGATGCCCTAGTGAACATACCAATGTTTGGTTCGGTTGAAAGCCTGAATGTATCAGTGGCTAGCGGTATTTGCCTGTATGAGGCAAGAAGGCAGCGCAGCTTGCTGCAGGTATAACTTAACCGGCTTTGCCTAAATGGATGAGACGGGCCCCGCACTGCGGGGTTTTGTTTTACGAGGTTTGCATGAGCTGGGATTGTTAAGTCGGCCGTGAACGGTTTAAGGCTGTATCATTAGTTTGTCATTGTGATGCGTTAGTTTTTGTGGGGCTGATTTGCTTGGTGCCCTGCACGAGTTATATTTCTTTGTTGTGAGTCAGCTTTATTTTAGGCCGCTAAAATGTTATTTTATCGGTCTTTCCGTGGTAATTTTTATCTATTCATTCTCTGGAGTAATCATGGCTGTTGAACGTACCCTTTCCATTATCAAACCTGACGCAGTTGCCAAGAACGTGATCGGCAAGATCTACACTCGTTTTGAAGATGCAGGCCTCAAGATCATCGCTTCCAAGCAAGTACAACTGTCTCAGGCTGATGCTGAGGGCTTTTATGCTGTGCACAAGGAACGTCCTTTCTTCGCAGACCTGGTCAAGTTCATGATTTCCGGCCCAGTGGTTGTGCAAGTGCTGGAAGGCGAAAACGCTGTGCTGAAGCACCGTGACCTGATGGGCGCTACCGACCCTAAAAAGGCAGATGCCGGCACTATTCGTGCTGACTTTGCTGACAGTATCGATGCTAACGCAGTACACGGCAGTGATTCTGCTGAAAATGCTGCTATTGAGATTGCCTACTTCTTTGCGCAATCCAATATCTACAGCCGCTAAGGTCTAACGCATGACGGTCAATCTACTCAACCTCAACCAGGCAGCCCTCGCTGAATACTTTCAGGGTATTGGCGAAAAGCCTTTTCGTGCCAAGCAGTTGATGCGATGGATGCATCACTTTGGCGTGAATGAGTTCGAGCAGATGACCGACATTGCCAAGGCCTTGCGTGAAAAGCTCGCTAAAGATGCAGTGATTGTGCCTCCATCAGTCCATCTGGAGCAGATTTCAGAAGATGGGACCCGCAAATGGTTGATTGATGTAGGCGCAGGCAACGGTGTGGAAACCGTATTCATTCCTGAGGATGAGCGCGGCACGCTGTGTGTATCTTCACAGGTAGGTTGTGCACTGGATTGCACATTCTGCTCGACTGGCCGCCAGGGCTTTAACCGTAACCTCAGCGTGTCCGAGATCATCGGACAGCTATGGGTGGCCAATAAGGCGCTGGGTCGTGATCCCAAGGGGGATCGTATTATCAGTAATGTCGTCATGATGGGCATGGGCGAGCCCCTTGCCAATTTTGACAATGTGGTGGCTGCCATGAACATCATGCTGGATGATTCGGCATATGGATTGAGCCGTAGACGCGTCACTCTTTCTACTTCCGGTATGGTGCCGGCGATGGATCGTTTGCGGGATGAATGTCCAGTGGCCCTTGCAGTCTCGCTTCATGCTCCAAATGACCAATTGCGCGATGAGATCGTGCCTATCAACCGCAAATATCCATTAGCGCAGTTGATGGCTGCCTGCCAGCGTTATCTGGAAAAGGCGCCCCGCGATTTTGTCACTTTCGAGTATGTAATGCTGGACGGGGTCAACGATACGCTGGAGCACGCCAGGCAGTTGCTGGATGTGGTGCGGGATGTGCCTTGCAAGTTCAACCTCATTCCTTTCAACCCATTCCCTAACAGCGGATACGGCACATCCAAGCCGGACAATATTCGCCGTTTCCGCGATATCCTGATGCAGGCCGGTTATATTGTGACTACGCGCAAGACACGTGGCGAGGACATTGACGCGGCTTGCGGCCAGTTGGCTGGCAAGGTTCAGGACAAGACCAAACGCTCACTGCGCCGTATCAAGGTGGAGGTAGTTGCGTGAGAACAATCCTGGTGATGGTTGCCGGGCTGGTGATGACTGCATGTGCTGCCAACGAGCCAAATCAGCATACGGAGGCTGCTCGTGAACGCGCGCGCGTCCATACTGAGCTTGGTGCTGGATATTATGCCCAGAACCAGATTGCAGTAGCCCTGGAAGAGTTTCAGGACGCTGCGCGCATTGATCCCACCTATGCTCCTGCACAAAACGGCTTGGGGCTGGTCTATGGAACATTGCGTGAAGACGCCAAGGCAGATGCGGCATTCAGGAAAGCCTTGCAGCTTGAGCCTAATAGCTCGGAAACCCGGAATAATTACGGCAGTTTTCTCTGCTCGCGCAATCGCATCGATGAGTCCATTGTGCAATTCTCGGAAGCTGTCAAGAATCCCTTGTATGTCACACCAGGGGTAGCGTATATGAATGCCGGGACTTGCCTTTTACGCAAACATGACATCAAGAATGCAGAGCTTTACTTGCAACATGCGCTGCAGATACAACCCCAGTTGTTTCAGGCAGGTTATCAGCTCGCTGCCATTGAGTATGGCAGGGGGCAATATGAGCTGGCACGGAATTATTTGCATGCAGGCCTTGAGAGCAACTCCCCCACGCCGGAAATGCTGTGGTTGGGCATTCAGCTTGAGCGCAAACTTGGCAACCGTGATGCAGAAGCCAGTTATGCCTTACAGCTGAGACGCAAATATCCGAACTCCGAACAAACGAAACTCTTATTGTCAGGACAGTAATAATGAGTGAGCAGCATCCCGATCTGCAGCCGGTAGAAATGGTGAGCAATATAAGCCGGATTGGTCCTGAACTGATTGCGGCGAGAGAGCGCCTGGGGTTGAGTATGGACGATGTATCGCATCGTCTCAGGCTCAGTTTGCGCCAGATCCAGGCATTGGAAAGCGATGACTTTGCCGTCATGCCTGAAGCGGTGATTACCCGTGGGTTTATCCGCAATTATGCGCGGTTGCTGGATATTGATGCTGCCCCCTTGCTAAGGGTCTATAGTCAGTATGTTCCCGAGCAGAGCCATCAGGCGATCAGTATTCCTTCTGCCAATATCGTGATTTCCGGGCCAAGCAGTAATGCATGGAAAGCCTATGTATGGTTCGGTGGGCTTCTGGTGCTGTTGTTGTGTGGCTGGATAGTCTATGTGGATTATTTTCCCAAGCAGGCCAATGTTGATCATGCTGAGTTGGTTGAAAGTCCAGCCTCTGTAAATGTGCAAGAGCAGGCTGTGACACCGGAGCCAGTTTTGCCAGCGCATTCTGTGGCTCCTGCAACTACTGCGCAACTTGCAGAAACGCCAGTTGAATCCAGCCAGCCCGAGGCTGCCAATGCTTCTCCTGCCGTGGTGCCGTTGCCCGCCCCCTCTGTTGCAGAAACGCCTGTCCAACCGGTCGCAACTCCTGCCGCTGGCAGTGCCAGATTGAAATTTATATTGACCGAAGCTTCATGGGTAAGCGTGTCAGATGCTAGCGGCAAACAAATACTGAATAAAACCTTGGCTGCAAACAGCGAGGAAGTGATAGACGGGCGCCCACCATTCAGGGTAGTGATAGGCAATGCCGCCGGTGCTGCGCTGGAATACAATAGTAATCGTGTTGATTTGGCTGGTTACACTAGAGTCAATGTAGCGCGTCTTACGCTGGAGTAGTCTTTGGATTATCAAACGAACCTTAGCCGCCGACCGACCAAGACTGTCATGATCGGACATGTCCCTGTCGGGAGCAGTGCACCAGTCGTGGTTCAGTCCATGACCAATACTGATACCGCGGACGCGGTCGCGACAGTCAAGCAGGTATATGAATTATGGCGTGCAGGCTCTGAAGTAGTGCGTATTACCGTCAACTCCCCAGAGTCTGCTGCGCAGGTAGGTACTATTCGCCGACAGCTTGATGATATGGGTTGCAATGTCCCTTTGGTCGGCGATTTTCACTTCAATGGACATCGCTTGTTGGCGCAATATCCCGATTGTGCGGAAGCCCTTGCAAAATATCGTATCAATCCCGGTAATGTCGGTAAGGGCTCGAAGCGGGATGAGCAGTTTTCCGCCATGATCCGTGCCGCCATTGATTACAACAAGCCTGTAAGGATTGGTGTCAACTGGGGTAGCCTGGATCAGGCCAAGATGGCGCGCATGATGGATGAAAACTCCAAACGTGCCGCACCCCTGACCTCTGAAGCACTAATGCGTGAAATGCTGATTCAGTCAGCACTCGAGAATGCAGCGGAAGCCGAAGACATAGGTTTGCCCAGCGACCGCATCATTATTTCCTGCAAGGTGAGCTCGGTACAGGATTTGATCAAGGTCTATCGGGATCTTGGTGGTCGTTGCGATTATCCATTGCACTTGGGGTTGACCGAGGCCGGTATGGGCTCCAAGGGTATCGTGGCATCCACTGCGGCATTGTCCATCCTGATGCAGGAAGGCATAGGGGACACCATCCGTGTCTCCTTGACTCCAGAACCGGGCGAGGCGCGAACCAAAGAGGTGGTGGTGGCGCAGGAGATCCTGCAGACCATGGGCATACGCTCTTTCACGCCATTGGTCACCGCCTGTCCTGGTTGTGGACGCACCACCTCAACTTTCTTCCAGGAATTGGCGCAGAAGATCCAGCACTATCTGCGGGATCAAATGCCTATCTGGCGTAGCCAGTATCCAGGCGTGGAAAATATGAGCGTGGCTGTCATGGGCTGTGTGGTGAATGGCCCTGGCGAATCCAAGCTGGCGAATATCGGCATTAGTCTGCCCGGTACTGGTGAAGTCCCAGTGGCCCCAGTATTTGTGGATGGAGAGAAAACCGTGACGCTCAAGGGGGAGGACATTGCCGAAGACTTCAAGGTCATTGTCGAGGATTATGTTCGAGTCAATTATGCCGAGGGCGGACGCTTGCGCCAGTCTGATTCACCTAAAGCCCAGAAAACCATCCCGCTTAAAGCGATCTGATTAAACAAGAATATTCAAGCCAAATCTATGTCCGACAAGTTTCAAAGTATCAAGGGTTTTTACGATATCCTGCCTGAGCATACTGCTCTCTGGCAAAAGCTGGAAGATACCGCCAGGCGGGTGTTGGCACAGTATGGCTATCGCAATATCCGCCTGCCTATCGTGGAACCAACCGAGTTGTTTATCCGTGGGGTAGGGGAACATACCGACATTGTCGAAAAGGAAATGTATTCCTGGGAAGACAAGCTCAACGGTGATCGCCTGACCTTGCGCCCTGAGGGCACAGCTGGTTGTGTGCGTGCCGTGGTTGAGCATAGCCTGACTTATAATGGACCACAGCGCCTGTGGTATATGGGCCCCATGTTCCGTCATGAGAATGTGCAGAAAGGCCGCCAGCGCCAGTTTCACCAGATAGGTGCAGAAGCTTTTGGTTACGGTGGCCCAGATGTGGATGCCGAGCAGATTGCCATGTTGTCCCGCCTATGGAAAGAGCTGGGGGTGGCAGACGAGGTTGAGCTGCAAATCAATAGCATAGGCGATGCAAGAGAGCGTGCTGAATATCGCCAGGTGTTGATTGCCTACTTCGAACAGCATGCGGATTTGCTGGATGAGGATGCCAGGCGCCGTTTGCATGCCAATCCACTCCGTATCCTTGATAGCAAGAATCCACGCATGCAGGCCATGATAGAAGGTGCGCCCAGGTTGATTGATGTACTTGGGGTCGAGAGTCGCGCCCATTACGATGGCCTCTGCCGGTTGCTGGATGATGTTGGCGTTGCATGGAAGCTGAATACTCGTTTGGTACGGGGGCTGGATTATTACAATCGTACCGTATTCGAGTGGGTGACCAGCAAGCTTGGCAGCCAGGGTACGATTGCTGGAGGAGGGCGCTATGACACCCTTGTCCAAAGGCTTGGGGGCAAGGAAACAGCTGCTTGCGGCTTTGGTATAGGTTTGGAACGCGTATTCCTGCTGATGCAGGAGTGCGGCATTGCGGCCGCTCATGCACCGGATGTCTACTTGGTCAATGTGGGAGAAGCTGCTGAGGCGCAGGCCCTGCGTATTGCCGAGGAGTTGCGCCATGCCGGGATGGCCGTCAGTCTGCATGCCGGTGGCGGCAGCTTTAAATCACAGATGAAAAAGGCGGACCAAAGTGGCGCATCATATGCGCTGATCCTGGGCGAGGATGAGGTGCTTGCCAGTGAGGTTTGCCTGAAGCCATTGCGCGAAAATGGTGAGCAACGCAGAATGTCTCTGTCCGAGGCTATCCAGACTTTGCAAATATGACTGAATTATTGCGCATCGAGAATTTAACCATCTCTTCGGCATCAGCTCCTGAACAGTTGCTGGTCAAGAATGTCTCTTTTGCGCTGGAGCGCGGCAAGACGACTTGTATTGTCGGGGAGTCTGGCAGTGGCAAGAGCCTGACAGCATTGTCTGTCATGGGATTGCTCTCAGATCAATTGCAGCGCCAGGCCGGCCGAATTGTATTTCAGGGAACTGATATCGCTGGCTGGAATAACCAGCAGTTGCGCAATATCCGGGGCAAACAGATCGGCATGATTTTTCAGGAACCCATGACCTCCCTCAACCCAGTATTGACAGTGGGTTACCAGATAGGGGAAGGGTTGGCTGTGCATCTTGGCCTGAAGGGGGCTGTTCTCAAGGCCAGAGTGGCCAGCCTGTTGCAACAGGTCGGCATACCGCCTGAGCGTGCTAACAGTTATCCTGATGAACTATCAGGCGGCCAGCGCCAACGGGTCATGATTGCGATGAGCATTGCCTGTGAGCCTGCCATGCTGATTGCCGATGAACCCACTACTGCATTGGATGTGACCGTCCAGGCACAAATTCTCAGATTGCTTGATGATCTCAAGACCCGCATGCATATGGGTATGTTGTTTATCACGCATGATTTTGGCGTTGTGGCAGATATTGCTGACAATGTAGTCGTGATGTTCAGGGGAGAGATTGTTGAGTCTGGTTCTGTGAACGAAGTACTTAACAATCCACAGCACCCTTATACCAGGGCACTGCTGGATTGTGTGCCTGATGTAGAGGGCAGCAAGCCATTAAAGCCTATTGATTATGCCTGGTTGAAAACGGGAGTTGTGGCATGAACCCTACCTCTGATCAACACATCTTGATTGCCTGTGGACTGAATAAAACTTATACGCAGCGTAGTGGCCGGTTTGGTTTTGGTAACAGCAAGGTCAAGGCGCTTGATGATGTGAGTGTTTCATTGCGTGCCGGTTCAACACTGGCCGTTGTTGGAGAGTCTGGCAGTGGTAAATCCACTTTGGCGCGTTGTCTGTTACAATTGCAGCCCTTGGACAGTGGCGAAGTCATGTTCCAGGGCAATAATCTCGCCAAGCTTTCCGGTCATGCTTTGCGTCAGGAACGCCGTCATTTGCAGATGATATTCCAGGATCCATTTGCCTCACTCAATCCCCGGATGAAAGTACGCGATATTGTGGGCGAGGGATTGTTGATCCATGAGATTGGCAGCCCTAAGGAACAGTTGGATCAAGTTGTCCGGATGTTGGAGCGTGTAGGCCTGAAAACGGCAGACCTGAATAAATACCCTCACGAGTTCTCTGGCGGGCAGCGCCAGCGCATAGGAATTGCAAGGGCATTGGTGCTTGAGCCTAAGGTGGTGGTATGTGATGAACCTGTTTCTGCACTGGATGTGTCGATACAGGCACAGATTTTGTTGTTGTTGAAAAGTTTGCAGCAGGAAATGGCACTGAGCTATATATTCATCAGTCATGACCTGCGCGTAGTAAGGCATATCGCGGATGACATTGCGGTAATGCATAAAGGCAAGATAGTAGAGCAGGGCAGGGTGACCGAGATATATGCGGCGCCGGCCCAAGACTATACTCGTAACTTATTGAATTCTATACCTGGTCGCAAACCTCTGGCGGCGTAATTTTTAGGAAATGGCATGGCATACGATTTGGAAGAGCAGGAACAGTTAGACGCGTTCAAGAGCTGGTGGAAGCGTAATGGCAATGTGGTAGTTGCACTCGCTGGGATTGCTGTTGTTGGTTTTGGCGGCTATGAGGGCTGGAAATATTATCAATATCAGCAGTCTGCTGCGGCTTCCATGCAGTATGAGACTATGGCGCGTACTGACATCAAGGATGTCAAGGCCATCAAGGCGCTGTCTTCAGAATTGATGGAGAAGTATTCCTCCACCCCTTATGCTGGCCGTGCTGCTGTAGCCGTCGCTAAAGTCAATTATCAGGAAAAGGATCTGGCAAGTGCCAAGGCCCAATTGGAGTGGGCTGCCAAAAATGCCAAGGAAGATGCGGTCCGAGCCGTTGCCTTGTTGCAACTGGCATCAATCCAGTTTGAGGAAAAAGCTTACGATGATGCCTTGAAAACTCTTAATGAGAAGCATGATGAGGGGTTTTCCGGCCTTTTTGCTGATCTCAAGGGAGACGTGCTGGTGGCTCAAGGCAAGCAGGATGACGCCAAGGCTGCATACAAGGATGCCCTGACGAAGCTGGATATGAGCGGCGATTATTACAAATACACAGAACACAAGCTTGAAGCGCTGGGGAGCTAAGTTGCGTTTAATTTCATTGCTGGTTGCCTCTGCATTTCTGATTGGCGGGTGTACATCACTGACTGACTTGAAAACCGATATATCTGAGCGCATGTTTGGGCGCGATGCAACTGACCCGCCCGCAGAGCTGGTTGACTTCAAGGCAACATTACAACCCAAGATTGTCTGGTCTGCACGCGTAGGAGAGGCAGGAGATGCTGATTTTACCCCGGCCAACGACGACGGCTTTGTCTATGCAGCCGGTAGCACAGGGGAGATATCCAAGCTTGATGCCATGAAAGGCAAGCAGGTTTGGCGTATCAATGCTGGTGAGAAATTGTCTGGCGGAGTAGGGCTGGGTGGCAACCTCGTCTTGGTTGGCACGCCTAAAGGCTATGTTCTGGCCTACGACCAGGCCGGCAAGCTGCTGTGGAAATCCAAGGTAAGCAGTGAGGTGCTGAGTGCACCACAAGTCGATAATGGCGTCGTCGTCGTGCGTTGTGGCGACAGCCGGATTTTTGGCCTCAATGCCAAGGATGGTGCGCGTAAATGGGTTTATGAGCGTGCCACGCCCACCTTGAGCCTGCGCAGCAGCGCAGGCGTGGTGATCAACGATGGCGCTGTATACGCTGGTTTTGCCGGTGGCAAGTTGGTAGCCTTGCGTGCCGAAGACGGAAAGATTGTATGGGAGGCTTCTGTTGCCCAGCCTAAAGGTACGACCGAAATTGAGCGTATAGCAGATATCACCAGCCTACCTGTTGTTGATGGATCATTGGTTTACGCCGCCGCCTATCAGGGTCGAGTAGCGGCAGTTGAACGCAGCACCGGTCGCGTGAGCTGGAATCGGGATATTTCAAGTTATACAGGGTTGGGGGCTGAAGATGCCCGCGTCTATGTCTCTCATGCTACAGGCGCAGTCTTTGCCCTGGATTATTCCAGCGGCCGTACGTTCTGGCGCCAGGCTGACCTCAAGAATCGCCATTTAAGTGCACCGTTGCCAATGGGCGGCGTGGTTGCCGTAGGCGACGTTGAGGGCTATGTACACTTGATGGAGCGTGACGATGGCTCGTTTGTTGGTCGTATCCGTACCGAGGATAGTCCGGTCATGGCACAGCCGGTGGCGCTGGGAACTAATGGTTTCCTGGTTCAAACCCGTAAGGGCGGCTTGTTTGCCGTATCTATAAAGTAATTTCATGCTGCCAACCATAGTACTCGTGGGCCGACCAAATGTCGGGAAATCCACATTATTCAACCGCCTGACCAAGACACGTGATGCCTTGGTAGCGGACCTTCCTGGCCTGACGCGTGATCGCCATTATGGACGCGGCGTGGTCGGCAGCAAACCTTATCTTGTTGTAGATACTGGTGGTTTCGAGCCACTGGTGGATAGTGGCATCCTCAAGGAAATGGCACGCCAGACATTGCTGGCCATTGATGAAGCCGATGTCATCATTTTCCTGGTTGACGGACGCAATGGCTTGGCACCCCAGGACAAGGTGATTGCAGACCGGTTGCGCAGAAGCCAGCGGCCTGTCTTGCTTGCGGTCAATAAAACCGAAGGTATGCAACGTGCCATTGTGAGCGCCGAGTTTCATGAACTGGGCCTTGGTGATCCGCTTTCAATCTCCTCGGCGCATGGCGAAGGCGTGCGTGACCTGGTTGAGCTGGCGCTTGAAGGATTTTCCGAGCCGGAAGAGGATGAAGAAGAGGCTGCCGGCAAGGTGCCCAAGGTGGCAATTGTTGGCCGGCCGAATGTAGGAAAATCTACGCTGGTGAACGCCTTGCTTGGTGAAGAGCGCGTCATTGCCTTTGACCAGCCGGGCACCACGCGTGATTCGATTTATCTGGACCTGGAACGCAACGGCAAGCATTACACCATTATTGATACCGCTGGCGTACGCAAGCGCGGCAAGGTGTTTGAGGCGGTTGAAAAGTTCTCTGTCATCAAGACCATGCAGGCCATTGAGGAGGCCAATGTGGCCATTCTTGTGGTAGATGCCCAAGAGGGCATTACCGAACAGGATGCCCACGTTTCAGCCTACATTCTTGAGTGTGGCCGGGCCCTGGTCGTGGCCGTCAATAAATGGGATGGCCTGGAGGAAGACAAGCGCGAGTGGGTGAAGCGCGAGATTGACCGCAAATTGCAATTCCTGGATTTTGCCAAGTTCCACTATATTTCAGCCTTGCGCAAGAAAGGCCTGGGGGAGTTGTTTGGTTCTGTGGACGACGCTTACAAGGCGGCGATGGCCAAGCTTTCCACACCGCAACTGACCCGTGTGCTGGCTGATGCCACGATGCAGCATCAGCCTCCCATCAGCAAGGGGATACGTCCCAAGTTGCGTTATGCACACCAAGGGGGCAGCAACCCGCCTATTGTGGTTATTCACGGTAACCATGTGCAAGGCATCAAGGATAGCTACAAGCGTTTTCTGGAAGGCATATTCCGCAAGGCGTTCCAACTGACGGGCACACCCTTGCGGGTGCAGTTCAACCAGGGTGAAAACCCGTTCGCCGAACCCGATGCACGCAAGCAGGGCGAGGGAATTGTCAGCATGCGCAGACGCAAGACAGCCGAACGCGCGGCCTTGAATGCACGCAAGAACGAGGAAACAGGCAAGGTGAAGAAAAAGCCTGGTGTGGTTGCCAGCGCCCGTAACCTGCCTGCCACAAAGAGAAAGCCGGCCCCCAAGAAGTAATCCTGGGTCCCGGCTTTATAAGGATCAACTGAAAAGAGCGGCTAAGCTGCCCTCTGCGTTTTAGTACAGGCTCTCCCAGAATTTCCACCATACTTTTTCATCTGTAGGCACATTGTTGCCGAGCATGGGGCTGTTAGGATAGTTCTGCGCGAGTACACGACGTGTGTCATCGCGGAGGTCATTCATATTCATCAGGTCATAGGCGCTGATCAGGATGACCAAGGCTTCTTCGATGTGCGGGCTGTCAGGGTAGAATTCCAGCACGTATTTGCAGCGGTTTGCCGCAGCTACATAAGCCTGGCGCTTCATGTAATAACGGGCGACATGCAGTTCATGCTGTGCCAGTGAGTTGACCAGATAGCTCATGCGCAATGTTGCATCTTTAACGTAACGGCTGTTTGGATAGCGGTTTACCAACTCCTTGAGAGACAGAAAGGACTCACGCAGCGATTTGGGATCACGATCACTAATCTGCTGCTTGGTCAGTTTTTCCACAACGCCGCGCTCATTGAAAGTGGCCAGGCCTTTCATGTAGTAGGCATAATCAACATTTGGGTGGTTGGGATGCAGTTTGATGAAACGGTCTGCTGCTGCCATCGTGGATGCAGGGTCGTTTTTCTTGTAATGGGCGTAAATCACTTCAAGTTGGGACTGGGTGGCATAACGCCCGTGCGGGTAGCGGGACTCAAGAATCTGGAAATACTTGATGGCTTTTTCATAATCGCGGGTGTTCATGTTTTCTTCAGCCGCGGCGTAGATACGTTGTACAGGCCAGCCCTTGGTTTCATCCAGTTCTGTAGGAGCGCCGAAAATGGCGCAGCCTGTGAGCCAGAGTACTGCAATTAACGCTAAACTATGCTTCATTTACCAAAGTCCATGTGTAAGGTTTGTGGATTTCATTTTTCATGCTTCATGACAACTGATCACCCTGGAGTCCAGGGCGACATTTTTTGATTATAACCGATGAGCCATTCCACTACTCCTATTACTCTCACAATTACTCAAGAGCTCGGCGGCCTGCGCCTGGACCAGGCCCTGCAGAAGCTGATGCCTGAGCATTCCCGCTCGCGCATACAAGGCTGGATCAAGGATGGCCTGGTGACGATTGCCAATGAAACACCGACGGCAAAATTAAAGGTGTGGGGCGGAGAAAAGATAGAGATTATTCCTCAGGCGACCCCTGAATCTACGGCTTTCAGTGCCGAGGATATTGCCATAGATGTAGTCTATGAAGATGACCACATTATAGTGATCAATAAACCGGCTGGCCTCGTGGTTCATCCGGCAGCTGGTAACTGGGAGGGCACTTTGCTCAATGCATTGCTGCACCACGCACCGCAGCTGAAGGATATTCCACGGGCGGGTATTGTGCACCGCCTGGACAAGGATACCAGCGGCTTGTTGGTCGTTGCCAAGACATTGGCCGCCCAGACCCATCTGGTACGCCAGTTGCAGGCCCGCACAGTGAAGCGGGAATACCGTACGATAGTCTGGGGGCAGGTCTGGCGCAATGGCAAGATAGACCAGCCGATTGGACGCCATTCTCATGCCAGGACCAAGATGGCGATCAATCGCATGGGCAAGCCTGCCGTCACCCAGTATGAAGTGCTGGACCGGTTTGGCGTGCATACCTATATGCGGTGCATGCTGGAAACCGGCCGTACGCACCAGATCCGCGTGCACATGCAGCACCTCAAGGCCCCTATAGTAGGAGATCCGGTCTATGGTATTCGCGGCATATTGCCTTTACGCCATATGTCACAGAACTTGCGTGAAGTATTGCTCAATTTCAAGCGACAGGCATTGCATGCCATTCGCCTTGGCCTGATTCATCCTGCTACAGGTGAGCCCATGGAGTGGCAGGTGGAGCTGGCTGCCGATATGAAGATCCTGTTGGAAGCCATGAGACAAGAGAATCTGCCACAAGAGGAAGCAGAGACTGTCTTTGTCTATGAGTATGACGAGGATGAGGCATATGCAGATGATGAAGAGTGGCTAGACGAAGACGAAGATGCTGAGTGAATATAACCTGATCATTCCCGACTGGCCTGCGCCTGCAAATATAAAAGCCGTGCAGACCACGCGCCTAGGCGGTATCAGTCAGTTTCCTTACCAGAGTCTGAATCTTGGCATGCATGTGGGCGACAATGCCTTGCATGTTGCCGCCAATCGCCAGTTGCTCAATATTCATGTGCCTACTGAGCCAGTATGGCTTAACCAGGTGCATGGCATACGCGTGATCGATGCAGCTACTGCTAATTGTGTCCCGGATGCCGATGCCTCCTTTGCCAGAACCAGAAACACGGTGTGTGCGGTGATGACAGCAGATTGTTTGCCTGTTTTGCTTTGTGATCAAGCAGGTAGTGTCGTTGCGGCGGTGCATGCTGGTTGGCGAAGTTTGCTGGATGGGGTGATAGAGGCATCGGTTGCTGCCATGGCTAGTCCTGGAACAGAGCTTTTGGCATGGCTTGGCCCTGCCATCGGCCCGGAGGCTTTTGAAGTGGGGGATGACGTCAGGCTGGCTTTCATTGCCAGGGATGCGGCGGCAGAGCAGGCATTCAGGCCAGGCTCAGAAGGCAAGTGGCTGGCCGATATTTTTATGCTGGGAAGGCAACGCCTTGCGAATGTTGGTGTGACCAGAGTATATGGAGGAGGTCAATGTACCTACAGTCACCCGGAACGCTTTTTCTCATTCCGCCGTGATCAGGCGACTGGCCGTATGGCCAGCCTGATCTGGCTTGAATGAAAGTGGGAAGTTATTGTTGTTCTACCAGGGGAATACCTTCCCCCCCTGCATAAAATACAATCAGCTCCGCTGGACTATTTCCGGTATAGCCACGGTGCACGCTGTGCACCATTTCTGGCAAGGCATCACCTTGTTTCAGATGCATGGTCTCCCCAGTGGTCTGTTTTTCCACCGTAATTTCACCGGAAAGAATGTAGGCGACATTAGGTACGGGATTGCTATGCCAAGGCAGAGATGTGTTGGGCGGTATGACATATCGCAACACGCTTAACTCTGGTTTTCCACCAGGATATTTGGCATAGGATCTGCCATCCCAGGCAGTAAAGCTTCTCAGTAGCGGTTCGACTTTTAACTCAGGCTGAGCTTCAGCAGCGATCACATTACTGCCCATAAAAAGTGCAGACATGCACCAAAATGACCATATCGTTTTCATCAGGCCTACTCCTTTATGTTGATGCCATGCGATCATGGATATACATAAGGGAAGTAAGCAAGGATCAAGCCATAAAATGAGTCATATATTTTGGCCGATTCGCCACAACACGCCGCTTGGATCTGAAAACACAAAGTCACGCATACGCCAGGGTTGATCTACCAGATCTGATATTTTGCTGCCATATTTTTCTGTAATGCCTGATTGCTGGATGTGTTCGTACCAGGCGGAGACATCCTCCACTAGCAAATGCATCATGAAATTGTCGGCATATGGCTGGACATAAAAATCCTGCAGCAAGAAGGCGCAATGTTCAAAACAGAAGTAAGCGACACCACCGCCTTCTGAGCGTTTTTCAAAGCCAATATCCTGATAGAACTGTTGTGAAACGACAAAATCCCTAGCTGGGACGAATGTCTTGATTTCGACAGCTTTCAAATTGCTCATTTGCCTGCCTTCAGTGATTGCGCCTGGCGGCTATCATGGGTGTGCCGCCATCGGGATGTTTGAGTAAAACGCATGGCAGGTCAAAACATGCCTCTACCGCGTCCGGATTCATGACAGCCTCTACACCATCCATTTTTTGAAGCCTGCCATCACGCATTAATGCGATGCGGTCGGCATACTGCGCCGCGAGGTTGAGGTCATGCACGATGGCAACCACTGCGACATCGCCTTTATTGGCCCAAGTTCTTGCGATGCCAAGGATGCGATGTTGCTGACGCGGATCCAGTGCCGCTGTTGGCTCATCCAGCAATAAGAGCCTCGGGCCCTGTGCGGCTTCCCAGATTTGGGCAAGTACGCGAGCCATTTGCACTCTGGCCTGTTCGCCGCCCGACAAAGTGGAATATATCTGATGGGCCAAGTGAATGGCATCCACCTCAAACAGGGCAGCCTCTGCAATCCTGCTGTCCATTTCTCGGGCGGCACCCTGGTGATGCGGGTGGCGGCCCAGTAATATGACTTCAAGAGCCGTATAGTCAAAACCTACTTCGCCACGTTGCTGCATCAGCGCACGTTGACGAGCCAGTTGCAGCAGATTCCAGTCATGCAGAGCTTTGCCATTCCAGCGCACTTGCCCACGAGTGGGAGGCAATTCGCCGCACATCAGGCGAATCAGTGAACTCTTGCCTGCCCCATTAGGGCCACAGATGGCGACGAATTCGCCAGGGGCAATCGTAAAGCTGATGTTGTCCAGCAGGGTTTTTCCGCCAATGTCCAAACCGGTGTCGATGATTTCCAGCATGTTGGTTTCCTATAACCCTATCTTGCGCCGCATGCGGAAAAGCAGAGCCAGGAAGAAAGGTACGCCGAGCAGGGCGGTAATGATACCTACGGGGATCTCAGTAGGGGCTGCAATCGTGCGGGCCAGCAAGTCAGACAGCAATACGAGAATAGCACCGACCAAGCCGCAGGCAGGCATGACAACACGCTGGTCTGGGCCAACGGCAAGCCTGACAAGGTGTGGTGCCACTAAGCCGATAAAGCCTATGATGCCAGTCACTGAAACGACAGCTCCCACGGCAAGTGCAATGCAGGTGATGCAAACCTGGTTGAGCTTGCGTACGGAAACTCCCAGCAAGCTGGCTTGTACTTCACCTAATGCCAGAGTATTCAACGCACTGGCCTGTTTCAGCAGGATAATGACTGATGCGCCACCAAGGCAGGATACCATGCCTACCATAGGCCAGGTGGCGGCGCCCAGGCTGCCTAGCGACCAGAAGTTGAGCGAACGCATTTGCAGGTCTGAGGCGATGAAGGTCATCAGTCCGATCAATGCGCCGCATAGTGAGCCTATGGCAATGCCTGCCAATAGCATCAAAGCAATAGAGGTACGGCCCTGACGTGTTGAGATGATAAAAATGAGTATGGTCACCAGCAGGCTGCCGATAAAGGCAAAGATAGGCAGGGCGAACTCACCTATGCTTTGTTGTAGCGCTAGCATCCAGCTTCCACCCAGTACGATGGCAAGGGATGCAAACAGTGCCGCGCCTCCAGAAACACCAACCAGGCTAGGCTCAGCCAGGGGGTTACGTAGCAGGGCCTGCATGGCTGCGCCAGAAATGGCAAGTGCCATCCCCGTCAGTATGCCCAGCCCCAGGCGGGGCAGGCGTATATTCCATAATACCATCGCCTGCTGCATATGCTCTTGCGGGATATCCTGCCATGCCGTGGAGAATGGCGGGGTTACTAATAGTTTGATAACCAGCAGAGGTGGGATCTGTACGGCCCCAGTACCTGCTGCCAATACGATAATCACGAACAGTACCAATCCCAGGGCCAACAATATTTTGCTGCGAGCGTGAACGCTGCGTGTCGCCCTTAAGGAAAGTGGCATGGTACTGGCACTACTCATGGTTTGCGTATGGCGTGCGCCAGTTCTGTTACGGCTTCAGGCAGGCGAGGGGTGAAGCCAAGCAGATACTGGGTATCCATGCTGATAATCCTTCCTGCTTTGCCAGCTGGAGTCATGCTGATGCCTGGCGTCTTGAGGAAATTCTGCAAGCCGCCGCTGGCTTCCAGGCCTTCCCTGGTAGTGACAATGACATCAGGTGCCGCTGCTACCAGTGCTTCTACGGTAAGAGGACGATAACCTTTATATTGGCCTGCCATCACATTTTCGCCGCGGGCAAGCTTGATCACAGCATTGGCAGCGGTTTCATCACCTGCTACCTGTGCACCCCGGCCTGAGTTGTTCATGATGAACAGTACTCGTGGATGACCTTGCAAGGCTGCCAACTTGTCTTCCGCATTTTTCCAGGCAGCTTCATATTGGCTGGCCAGTTTTTCTGTATTGGCTGCGTTCAGCTCCTTGCCTATTGTACGAATGTCGGCGGCAACCTGTTGTGGCGTATGGCTACCATCAGTCAGCTGCACCACCTTGATACCTGCGCCACGTACTTGATCTAATACATTACGTGGGCCGGCCCCAGCTTCGGCAATAATCATGCTGGCATTGGTGGAAACCAGGCCTTCTGCGGAAAGGGTGCGCATATATCCCACTTTGGGAAGCTTGAGGGCTGCCTCTGGATAAACACTGGTGATGTCGTTGGCGATGACTTCATTTCCTTTGCCTAAAGCATAGACAATTTCGGTGACAGCACCGCCTATGGTCAACAGCCGTTCAGCAGCCTGTACTATAGGGCTGGTTAAAGAAATGCTAATGGCTAATACGATATGCCAGAGTTTCATCCACGCTCTCCGTTAGTTTCAGGCCAGTACAGGGAGCTGGGCAACGATATTGCGCCAGGCTTCAAGCTCAGGCTTGCCGGGCTTACGTTCGCCAAAGAATTGCGCCATGATTTCGCCATCCTTATCGAATACTTCCAGTGATGTGACAATGCCATCTTCCGTAGGCTTCTTCACTATCCATGACTCTACGATAAGATCTGTACGCAGGTGCAGGTTGAAGCTTTCATCCAGCACATTGATCCAGGTGCCAAGCTCCTTCACATTCTTGATCGGGCCGGTATGGATCTGGATATTACCCGGGTTGCCGACAAAGCACATGATGCTGGTGCCATCTGAAGCGGCCGTTTCCAACATTTGTTTGGTGGCATTGTTGTCTACTTTGTAAGCATGGCCTTCAGGTGCTAAGCGCAAACCCTGAATGCGTCCTACGCCAAATTTGCGCAGCAGCATGAAGAAATCATGAGTATCCTTCATTGCCAGCCAGGCAGCAGCAAAACCAGCCTGGTCAATCTCGGTGTCTGGCTTCAGGGCAGGAGCAGGTTTGGCCGCTTCGACTTCCTGGCCAGGAGCCTGGTCATCACTGCGGTACTTCTGCACTAACTCATTCCAGCCGTCTACATTGCTGAAATCCTTGAGGTGAATCTTGTGAATGGCAGTACCGGTGGCATCATAAAACTGCAGGCTGCGTTGCGTACCTTTCTCTGTTTCCTCAGTGACGGCATAACCATGCTTCCATTGGGAATAGAAAATACGCAGGTCGATATCGGGACCAACAACCAGGCCGACGTGGTCAAAAGACACATTCTCATAAGTGCCGACTTTTTCATGGACGGTGCTTTCATTGCGTGTCAATGCCATCACACGCCCCAGCTTTGGTACATCGGCGATGATTTCGTTGAAAGGGCCGTGCAAGCGTACTGCTTCGTGACCAATGGCATTGGCAATGGCTTGCCCTTCGCTAATGCCAATCGCTTGAGCCGCCTCGCGGTTACGCAGTTTTTGCTCTTTCTTTGCTGTATGGAAAGCTTGATATTGCTGTTCTGTTGTAGCCAACTGATTCATGGTGACTCCTTTTATTGAGGATAGATTGATAATACGGCTAGTAAATGAGTTCTGTATAGAATTTGATGTTGCGGCCAGGACCTGGAAGGCCGAGGTCTCCTGCAAAGCCACCATCCAGGTTATATTCTTTGTTGCCTAGATTCTCGCCAATCAGGCGGAAAGTAAGATGTGTGTTGGGGCTCCAGCGGATACCTGCATTAAAAATCTCATACCCATCCTGGGTGCCGAAGCGTGCATTGGGACCTGGTACATCATTGAGATAAAGTTTGTCCGATACGCGGCGGTAATTGATGTTGATGTCCAATTCCCGGCCCAGATTTGCACCAAGAATCACATTAAAGGTATTGCCGGGAATGGTATAGATAGGGCCGCTGCTGTCAACGTTGGGGTATATGATTTTGCCTGCAATACGCGAATAAGACGCTTGGGCAAACAACATTTTGTAATTGAGATTGTTTTCAAACTCCCAGCCGTTCCTGATCTGGGTGCCATAGATGGGCGTGATTTTGCTGGTGCCAGCGACTGTAGCGGTCCCCAGCACAGAGTTGCTGGTATGGCTGTGGTAAAAGGTGGCTTTTGATGTGATGCTAATGTCGCTACCAAAAAGCTTGGGCGTTGTATAGGTCAGGCCAGCTTCGGTATTTTCCACCCGCTGCATCTGATATACGTCATCACATGATGAAAAGTCCTGAGGACATAAGCTTTGACTGTTGAGCTTGCCGTATTTATCTCCCCAGAAGGTACTGTTGTACCTTCCACTATTGGCGAAAATTGTGCTCAATGGGACTGGACGGAAACCCTGACCATAATTGCTGAATACAGTCAGAGATTCCGGAATGATCTCAAACGCCAGCCCCAGGCTGAAAATTTCCTCCTTGAGGTTTACCTTGTGGGCCTGATTGGCAATATCCAATCCATCACGGCTAGCGTCAATTGCTTCGATTTTGACGAAGTCCTTTCTATATCCTGGTGTGATGGAAAGGCGGTCGAGCGTTAGCGATGGTTGAATGTAAAATGCGGTGTTGGTCTGGGCGCCGGAAGCAGGTTCCTGTGCTGCGCTGGCGAACAATGAGTTTGCATTCCCATAGCTTCGTGCCAACTCCCGTTTTTGCTTGGCATATTGTATGCCGATCAATAGGCTGAGCTTGATCTTATCGTCTTGGTAAAGCCTAGCGGTATTGGCAAGATCGAAGTTTGTATTCTTGAAGTTGTAGGCATCGAGCCTATCACCGGGACAGAGTGTTGCAGCCATCGTGGCTGGCTGACTCGCATTAGTTGCCCGGTTCCGTAGTGTATAGCCATCGCAATACAATGTTGGAAAACTAGAGATGAGGTTGTTGCCCACCCAGCCAGAGGGAAGGCTTTCATCCTGTTTGGTATGTCCTGTCCCGATACTGGTGCGAAGGTTGATCAAGGGGTTATCTGGTGTGAAGGTAATGACCTGGGAGATCGTTTCCTCATCAATTGCCCTCATGACGTAAGGAGGCGTGAAATCGATATTCGTGGTGGTGTCGAACCTCTGCCGGGTGGGACTTTGCTCTAGTTTGGCCAGCGAGGTAGAGATTTTCAGCGACTCAATTGGATAGAGAGTGATCTTGAACAGTTCCGAGACAGTACCGACATTGGAAAACTCCAGTTTGTCGCCATTGCCTTGGGTGATATTGTTGGATTGACGATTGCTGTAGTTATATAGAAGATCAACGTGCTCATTTGGCCTAGCATAGGCGAGGTAAGAACGCAGGTATTCATCGTTATTGTTGCCATAGCTGAACTTGATGCGGGAGCCCACTTTTTGGCCGGGGCGAAGAAAATCTTCGGCATCCTTGGTGGTGGTGATTACTGCCCCGCCCAGGTAGCCAGAATTGCTATTGATCTGTGGACCTCGCCTGATTTCTATACTCTTGAGTAAATCAGGTTCGATGTAGGTTCCTTTTGAGCGGTATTTATCATAATTCTTCAACACCCCGTCTACCGAAATCGCCACATCCTCATCGGTATATCCCCGGATGTTGAATGACATCCCGTTCAAACGTGGTCCGCCATCTATACTGACACCAGGTGTGCCGCGTACTACATCAAATACATTGGAAGCCTGTGTTCTTTCCAGGTCTTGTTGCGTGATGGTTGTAATAGATTGTGTCTTGTTGATACGCTCCTGCTTGATCCGGCTGGAGGAAACACTGATATCAGGCAAGATAGTAGTGGCAGGAGATTGTTTGGAAGTCGGACGGGTGGTCGTAGGCTCATCCTGATTTTGATTAGACTCTGCAGTTTCAGCCGCAATCAAGGGCAAGGGGATCATGCTGGTGATTGCCAAAACCCATATGATGATATTGCACTTTGTGTGCGGGAAATGTCTTTCATCTATCTTCATATGGACGCTGACTCTGGGGAAATATCGGCCCTGGTATTCATTTATCCCAGGGCCTGAGGCTTGATTTATTTTTTTACTTGGTTTGCTTCTTGTTGCGACGGCTGCTTACACCCAGCAGACCTAGGCCCAGAGCTAGCATGACATAGCTGCTAGGCTCAGGAACAGCAGTGACGGCTACAGTGGCTAGTGCTACCTGGTCGATCAGGATGTGGGCTTCAGCAGCCTTAAACTGGAAGGTATACAAATCAGCGCCTGCTACATTGTTCCAAACCCAATATAGTTCTTGTTCTTCACCACTGCCCAAATCAGCTGTGCCGGTATAAGCCAGAATGCTTGTTGCATTGACACCGTTGAGGGTAGCGTCACTTGCCAATAGATTGCCTTGGGTGGCAACACGCAAGTACACATCAAACAAACCCGCTGTGCCAGCCAGCGTAGCTGTGATGGTTGGGATACTATTCAGGGTGTAAATGTCATTGCCGAAAGGAACGGCGCCAGCAGGAGACAGGCTGATTGAGCCTGCGCCAATATCAGGGGTATTGTCGAACACAGGCGAGCCAAAAGTGTTCCATTCTGTAAACTGGGCTAGTTCAGTATCACTCCATGGTGCCGCTGAATCCCAAATACCGCCAGCTGCCAACGCAGAACCGCTGAAAACCAAAGAAGTTGCCAATGCAATTGAAGATAATGTTGTGTTCATTTTTTAAATCCCTAACTATAAAATAATCTGAAGGCTTAATTTACTTACGAGCGCGGCGGGCAGCAGCTCCGAGAATACCAATACCCAATGCCAGCATTGCGTATGTGCTTGGTTCTGGTACGGCGGTGACGACCGCCAATGCGAGTTGATCCAGGCTCAGGTGGGTTTCAGCAGCGCCGAAATTGAACACATAGATACCAGAAGCAGAAACATCGCTCCACTTCCAGTAAACTTCTTGTTCCACGCCACGGCCTGAAAGAAGGAAGGTCTCTACGGATGTGGCTGCAATACCATTCAGCGTGGCTTCTGTGCTAAGCAATGTACCTGTAGTCGCTGCACGCAGGTAAACATCAAATGTGCCTGTGGCAGTCGGTGAACCCAGCAGGGTAGCGATGAAGTTGCTGACGCCAAACGAGTTGTAAATGTTTTGGGTACTGGTCAATGATGCCAACGTGCTAGTTTCTGTTAATGTGGCGCCTGTGCCATATTGTGCAGTGCTGTTGTGGAATGAGGATGTGAAGTCATCCCAGGCTGCGTATTGTGCAACCAGTGCGTCGCCCCATGGTGTAGCTGAATCCCAGACGTTGCTTGTGGCAAATGCGGAGGTTGCGAAAGACATGCTTGCTGCCAGTGCAATGGCAGAAGCCTTGATAGATAAAGACATGATTTTATTACCCCGGTAAATGAATTAACTTTAGCCCGCTTGTATTGAGCGGGCTAAAGTGTTGTTTGCTTGTTATTGATTTTAGGCGTTGTTCTTGCGTGAATGGCGACCAGCAAACGCGAGTACACCCAGGCCCAGTGCCAGCATGCCATAGGTGCTTGGTTCAGGCACTGCAGCAACAGCTACTGTAGCCAGTGCTAGCTGATCCAGGCTGATATGGGCGGTAGGATCGGCCCAAGAGAAGTTGTAAAGCGCGGAGCCGCTAACGCCAGACCATACAAAGTAGAATTCACGTTCTGCATCATCAAGGCCAAACTGAGTGCCGTTGGATTGATAGAAAGTTTCTACAGCGGTTGCTGCGACACCATTCAGGTAGGCCGTGGTCGAAGGGGCGAGGCCAGCGGTTGCAACACGCAGGTAAACATCAAAGACGTCGCCAGTGCTTCCAGCCAGGGAGGCAGTATAGGAAGTGGCAGTATTGGTTGGGCTGTAGATATTGAATGAGGATATGACGGATGGAGTACCTGTGGCGGTCAGTGAACCGCTTCCGGCAATATCAGGTGTGGCATCTGTGAAGCTGGAACCATTGATGCTATCCCAACCGAAGATATTCCATTCGGCATAGTTGGTTACAGTGGCAGAGCCCCAGGGATTAGCTGTGGTGTCCCAGGAGTTGACGGTGGCAAATGCAGACGAACTGAATGCCAAACCGATTGCGAGAGCTAAAGCTGAAGTTTTCATGATGTGAATACCCTAATTAATTTGAATGCTTGAAACCCCTTCCTCTTGAAGGCGAAAGCACTCAATTCAACATTTAGGCTCACGGACCCACACCGTTGAGCAATTTAATGGTTTGCGCCCTATGAGCGAGCGAAACCATAAAAACCAATTCAATTAATCGGCTGTACTGTATTGTTTTTGTCTTCAGAGGCTGTAGGCTGGAAATCCACTACAAACCGGTATTGCTTGCCGCAATCAATAATTATTTCTTTCTGCCCCCGACGGAGCAGGCGTATATCCACCTTTAGGCTGCCGAAGCCATCATGTGCGATCAACTCATCCAATAGGGTGATCAAGCAGGTCTTAACAGGGGCTTTGGCTGGCAGCATAGGTTTAAGCTTTAATTTGCTTTTGATTTATTAATTTCATTGAACCAAAATGATAACAATTATCATTGGGTACTGCAATAGCAATATACATACATTTACATTTGCATTTAGAAACTTATCTCCGTAATAAAACGGATATTGCGGCCCGCAGCGCGGTTGCCAATTTGCCATGGCATATCTCCAGCTGCATTAAGGTTGTAATCTCTGTTTTTAAGATTTTCTCCTACCAGTCTGAATGTTAAGTTGTTGCTTGCAACCCAAAATGCTCCTGCATTAAAAATTTCATAACCATCCTGGGTGCCGCCAGCAATAAGTCTTTCAGAGACTTTGCGGTAGCTGGCATTGATTCCCAGGCTACGGGTAACTTGGGTGCCAAGGGTGATGTTAAGGGTATTGCCAGGCACTGTATAAATGGAAACTGCGGATGGATCTGGGTTGCTTAAGGAGCGCTCAAATATTGATCCCCAAGTTCGCGAGTAAGCTATTCGAACATATGAGTCACGATAAAGCAGACTGCTTTCAATCTCTGTACCGTAGCGTTTTTCCCACGCATCTTGAGGAAGGTTGGGAACGGCTGGGTCTGTGGGGTCAGCGGTATTGAGATTAAAGCTTCGTAAAAGATGCTCTGTCTTGATATGGAAATACGTAAATTTTGAGATGAGCTGGATATCATTGCCAAATAGCCGGGGAGTCTGGTAATGCAGGCCAATCTCCTTGGATGTGGAGGTTTGCAGCTTGTAGACATCGCCGCATAGAAAGTTTGTTTCAGGGGTAGCGCAACGACCAAAACCCCCTCCATATCCGCTTCCCAGCCCTGTTATATATTTTGGGAAGCCGGGAATGCCTGGAGGGTAGGGGGAGACACGTTCATTGCCAGCGAAGTTTTGAGCGTAACTGAAGTACTCATCAATGGATGGTGGTCTGAAACCTTCTCCGTAATTGCTGAATATGGTGAGCTGCCTCGGAATCAGGTCGAAGGTTAGGCCTAGACTATAAGTTTTATGGGTAAAACTGATTTGATCAGGTAAATTTTTCTCTTTCAGGTGGTTTTCCACTCTGCGCTCATTGGTCGAAATGTCGTAAGCGTCAACGCGTATGCCTGGAATGATGCCCAAGCGGCCATATTCGATGCGCGGCTGCAGGTAAAACGCTGTAAAAGTTTTTTCACCTGCCACTACGGCAGGGTTGAATCCATCATCATTGACCGTTCCAGGCATGGCCATATTGGCGGTTTTTGATACCTCCCTGCGCATGCTGTTGTATTGCAGGCCAGTCAATAGCCTGATGTTCAAAGCATTGCTGTCATAGATATTTGATGTATTGGCGATGTCGACTGTTTGGCTAGAATATTTATAGTCATCATATATTGTCCCGGTCGTGGATCTGTTGAGGCCAAAACCGGGGGGAGACGTATCTTTAAGCTTGGTGTGGCCTTTTCCGATAGTGGCGGTAAGGTCTATCCATGGGGTGTCTGGAGTCCAGCGTATTGTTTCTGAAATGCTCAGATCGTCAATTTCTCGAATCAGGTTGCGAAAAGTGGTGCCTGGATTACCTCCCGTTGCATCGTATGGTTGGAGGCCACTATCCTGAAACAATATGATGGATGTTGTAAGCTGCAGGGTGTCTGTGGGAAATAAGCTAAGTTTGAAAAGTTGGGATTGGGAGTTAATTGCTGAGCTTTCTAGTTTTGAGCCGTCGTTATGGGTTATATCGTTTGATGTGCGGTGGGAACGATGATAAAGGATATCGACCTCATCAATAGGCCTGGTGTAGAACATATAGGAGCGCTGATACTCATCGTTATTGCTGGCATAACCAAATTTTAGGCGTGCGCCATAACGTTGCCCGGGCTTTAAGAGGTCAGCCGCATCTTTGGTCTTGGCTAAGACCGTGCCTCCTAAGGAACCAGACCCACTGGTAATTTGCGGGCCTCGTTGAACTTCAATTGATTTGAGAAGTTCTGGTTCCACAAATGTGCCGCCGAAACGATATTTTTCGAATCCTTTTGGCACATTGTCCACACGTACAAGAACGTCCTCCCCGTCATTGTAGCCACGCACATTGAATGTCATGCCACTAGGGCGTGGCCCTCCCTCAATGGCGACACCAGGCACGTCCTTGATAGCATCAAAAATAGTAACAGGTTGTGTTCTTTCTAGTTCTTTGGTTTCTATAGTGGTAATGGTTCTTGTGCGATCAATCGATACAGCATCTTGCTTAATGCGGCTTGCACTGACTCCTACTTCTGGCAATACGTTGAGTTTGATGGCGGGTGTCTTGCCTGCTGATGTAGCCTGCGTGTTCTTGGATTCTGATACTAAGTTTTCTGTGGCGCTGACAGGTAGGTTGCAAGCTAGCAGCATCAAGGTGAACAAGGCTGGAGATGGCGTGGGCTTGCCCCTATATATGGCTGGTTTCATTGTTTGTTCTATTGGGAAAACAGGCACGCGACAAGGGCGTGCCTGCTAGATTGATGTGCTTAAGCCTATTGTTGATTGAGAGGCTTTAGCCGATTTGGCGTTTGCGTTGCCTGCCTATGAAGCCGATCAGGCCCAGGCCAATTGCCACCATGCCGTAAGTGCTGGGTTCCGGTACGGCAGCAACTGCAACAGTTGCCAGGGCCAACTGATCAAAACCGGTATGTGCATTGGCATTGAGGTTGAATACCAACCAGCCATTGGCGGTGCTGACGTTTTCCCACTTCCAGTAGCCTTCCTCAAGATAACCGCCACCAAAGCCGCCGAATTCCTGTGTGGCATAGTATGTCTGAACAAAAGTGGCTTCAATGCCATCCAGGGTAGCAGGGCGCTGGAAAGTCGAACCTACAGTGGCGACGCGCACGTAGACATCAAATACGTCACCTATTGCTACATCGCTTAATGTGATGGTGTAGGCTGTCGATCCGCTGAAACTATAAAGATTGCCAGTACTGGCGACAAATGCACGGCCTGTCGTTTCGTACACGGCACCATTTGCGCCAAAGTCCGGGGTGCTGTCGGCTGTGCTATCGAAAGTATGCCATTCAGCATAATCGGACAATGAGCTGCTATCCCATGGAGTACTGGAAATCCAGACGTTATCAATCGCAAATGCGGAGCTACTGAAGGCCGTGCTGGCCAATAATGCCAGGGCAGAAAGTTTGGTTGTTAAAGTCATTATTCATCCTTTATTGAGAGCAACCCTGATAACCCTTCCCCTAGAAGGCGCGAGCGCTCAATCGATATGAAACCCACGGACTCCCACCGTTGGGGGTTCTATAACGTCACTCTATGAGCAAGTGCCGTTATGAATCTGAATTTTGCCAGGCTTTAATATTATTAGTTTTTATTAATATTTAATAATGAAAATCATTAACATTAAAATTAACATAGTATCCTTAAAAAAAGCAATACCTGTCGAAATTAAAGTGCGCCACATCCCGTATAATTCGCGCTTATGTCTATATTGCTAATGATTATTTTGGTCAGCTTTGCTGGTGGAGTATTGAGCGTTCTGTGTGCGGCTTTTTTTGCCTTGAATGCCAAAGCTGCGTGGGTGCCCATGCTGATCAGCTATGCAATAGGGGCTTTGCTGGGAGCTGTATTCCTGGAAATTCTGCCTCATGCTTTTGAGGTAGCAAGCAGCGTCGAAGCCATGTCTGCCACGATCCTGCTGGGTATATTGCTGTTTTTTGTACTGGAGAAATTGGTGCTTTGGCGCCATTGTCATGGTGAGGAGTGCGAAGTTCATGCTTCCGCCCATGAGCACCATGGCGGTCATGCTCATGCTGGTCATGATCATGGTCGTAGCGGACTCATGATCATGATAGGCGATACTTTTCACAACTTTGTGGATGGTGTGCTAATTGCTGCAGCGTTCATTGTGGATGTCCGGTTAGGAGTGGTAACTGCTGTGGCTATCATTGCCCATGAGATTCCGCAAGAAGTCGGTGACTTCCTTATCCTCCTGCATTCGGGGTATAGCAAGAAACAGGCAGTGATATTTAATCTGGTTTCCAGTATGGCAACGCTAATAGGTGGGGTTATCGCTTATTTTGCCTTGCAGTCAATCCAGAGCTGGATTCCTACCATATTAGGGCTCGCAGCAGCCAGCATGATTTATGTGGCAGTGGCGGACCTGATTCCTGGATTGCATAAACGTACCGAGCTGCGTGCTACCTTGCAACAAGCTTTGCTGATCGGGCTGGGCATAGCCTCAATCTGGGTAACAGGGCTACTGCTGCATGAGGCCTGACCACATGAGATTCCATTCATTTATATCTAAGCTGTTATTTCTTAATTAAATATAAATTCCTGTCGTGGCAGGAGCTGATTTACATCACATTATGAGCTTGCAGACCCCAAAAGTTGGTTTTGTTTCCCTGGGATGCCCTAAGGCATCCTCTGATTCTGAACGTATTCTTACTCAATTGCGCGCAGAAGGTTATTCAATTTCAGGTAGTTATGATGATGCTGACCTGGTGGTTGTAAATACTTGTGGTTTTATTGATAGTGCGGTTGAAGAGTCCCTGGATGCGATCGGCGAGGCGCTGGCGGAGAATGGCAAGGTCATAGTGACTGGTTGCCTGGGGGCAAAAAGTGATGTGGTGAAGCAGGCGCACCCTGGGGTGCTTGCTGTTACAGGGCCACATGCCCTTGAGGAAGTAATGACGGCTGTGCATGCTAGCTTGCCAAAACTCCATGACCCCTATACTGATCTGGTTCCGCCACAAGGCATTCGCTTGACGCCGCAGCATTACGCTTACCTTAAAATTTCGGAAGGCTGCAACCATAGGTGCAGCTTCTGCATTATTCCGTCCATGCGTGGTGATCTTGTCAGCCGCCCCATCGGAGATGTGATGAAAGAGGCAGAAAGCCTTGTCAATGCGGGTGTTTCAGAGCTGTTAGTGATTTCGCAGGATACCAGTGCTTATGGGGTGGATGTGAAATATCGCACCGGGTTCTGGAATGGCCGCCCCATTAAGACACGCATGACAGAACTTGCCAAGGCGCTCGGTGATCTTGGTGTTTGGGTACGTATGCATTACGTTTATCCATATCCCCATGTGGATGAAATCATCCCACTGATGGCTGATGGCCTGATCTTGCCTTACCTAGATGTGCCATTTCAACATTCCAGCCCTCGTATACTGAAAGCTATGAAGCGTCCTGCCAATAGTGAGAGCAACCTTGCCCGGGTGAATGCATGGCGCGAGATTTGTCCTGATATCACGATTCGCAGCACGTTCATTGTGGGATTTCCCGGTGAAACAGATGAGGATTTTGAACACCTTCTTGATTTTCTGCGCGAGGCGCGATTGGACAGGGTGGGATGTTTTGCTTATTCACCGGTTGATGGTGCACCAGCAAATCAGTTGGATAATCCTGTGCCTGAATCGTTGAAGCAGGAAAGATTGGCGCGCTTTATGGAGGTACAGGAAGCCATTAGTGCCGAGAAGCAACGCAATAAGGTTGGGCGGATTGAAACTATCCTGATTGATGAGGTTGAGGGAGATGGTGCTGTTGGACGTACTGCAGCAGATGCGCCAGAGATCGATGGCGTGGTGTATCTTTCCGGGGCTGATGGCCTGCAGCCAGGTGATCTGGTTGAGGCGCAGATCGTGGGTTCAGATGGCCATGACTTATGGGCGGCGCCTCCCGAGCGAAATTAGTGCAATGGTTCAAAATAAACAGGCAGCGGAATGCCTGTTTATTTTTGAGGGAGGCGATCAGCTTGCTTGGCTGAATAAATCTGGCACTATAGGAGCTGGCCGCTGAGAGTCGGCGCGATCTTCTAAAAAATCCAAAGTGTAAGGGCAACGGCTGGGCTTGCGAATGGATTTACGCTTTTTTCCTGTTGAAGCAGTATTGATGTAAGGGGTTTGGCTGATACGGACATAACCAGCAGATTGTAACTTTACCGGTGTGGTTTCAAACAAACTCAGCGGATTGTCTATATTTTGCAGGGTGATGACGTTTTTGCTCACCTTGAGCACGTTATACATGACGAATCTGCTGCCAGATTGCTTGCCGTAAATTTCGCCAGTAAGGATATCCAAGATTTGCCTTTCGTTATACGTTTTCAATCATAACGTTATGATTGAAAGTTGACAAGGCTAGTGAAATTAATTATTTCGTTGTAACTATTAATTATTAATATCAGATTGCCCGGCGTAGGCGCATATGGTTTTTGATGAGTTGTAGGGCTTTTGCTCTGAATAGCGAGTTTTCGTCATCCTTGATCCACATGTGGAGGAGGCCTGAAAAAAATAAATGGGTGTCCATTGCGAGGTCCGCAGGATCATGTGTTGGATGTAATTGACCTTTTGCTTTCGCGCGTTCATAGGTCAATTGAAATTTCTCCATAAAGTACTGACAATTGGTAATAATTTGTTGCAGCACGGTTGCGAACTCATCGACGTATTCACATTTAACCATCATGATCTCGTAAATCTGCCGGGTAGCGAGGTCGTCTGTCAACATTTGGATAATGGTGCAGAAGAATTGTTCAATGGATGAGAGAGGGTCTTCAGGGTTTTCGTCCAGTGTGGCAGCGTCTAAATGATCTATGAATGGGAGAAACGCCTGGTCCCGCATGGCATAAAAGATTTCCATTTTATTCTGAAAATGCCAATAGAAAGCTCCGCGCGTTACTTGGGCATGTGAGGCAATGTGTTCTATTGTGGTACGGCTGACGCCTCGCTTTGCAAATACTTCGCGAGCAGCGTTGATAATGCGTTGACGAGTGAGTTCAGCGTCTTCTTTAGTTTTACGGGCCATCTTTAAACCTTTGAAAAACTTATTTACATACATTCATGTTTGTATATAATATACATTCGATTATGAATGTAAGCAAGTATTTTGTTTATAAGACATGGAGTTATATATGGGAGTGCGTGTGACCAATCAAGGCAATATCAATAGCAAAGGGCTCGGGTCTAGCAAAAAAATAGTTGTTGCCATGATGGCGGCGTTGGCCCTTGTTTCCTGTGGCAGGACCGAGCAGCAGGCTGGAGCCCCAGGTGGTAACCAGGCGATGCCGGTTACAGTCATATCTCTTGAGCCAACCAGCGTCCCCATCAGTGCTGAAGCTGTTGCACAAACTGAAGGCGCACGTGAAGTTGAAATCCGCCCTCGCGTAGGCGGTATCCTGTTAAAGCGTTTGTATGATGAAGGATCTTCTGTAAAAGAGGGGCAGGTCCTGTTTCAGATTGATCCTGTCCCTTATCAGATTGCCCTTGCACAAGCACAGGCGCAGCTAGCACAACAGAAAGCCAAAATCGAGCAGACCCAGCGTGAGGCTGATCGCTTGCAGGGATTGTTGGAGTCGAAGTCCATCAGCCAGCGTGAATATGACAATGCAGTGTCGGATAACTATGTTGCCAAGGCTGCCATGCAACAGGCTGAAGCCAGTGTGCGTGAGGCGGAGTTGAATCTTTCTTATACCAAGGTGACAGCTCCTGTTGGCGGTGTTTCCGGGCGCTTCCAGTTTTCAGAAGGCGCACTGGTTTCCGCCAATGATAGCCTCTTGACTACTGTAGTTCAGCTTTCCCCCATCTGGGTTCGTTTCAGCTTGTCGGACAATGAATTGGAGCAATTGGGAGGCCGACTCACTGAAAAGAATGTACAGAAAATTAGCCTGACCCTGTCTGATGGCAAGGAATATAACGAAAATGGCAAACTGAATTTTGCAGCCAGCCAGATTGACCCTACCCTTGGAACCCAACAGCTACGTGCGACTTTTAATAATGCAGACAGACAATTGATCCCTGGCCAGTTTGTACGTGCCAAGGTGACTGTTGGTCAGCGTGACGGGGTATTCCTGGTTCCACAGATTGCTGTCATGAACTCCCAGCAGGGGCGGTTTGTTTATGTGGTGAATGAGAAGAATGAGGCTTCTGTGCGCCCTGTAGTGACTGGCAACTGGATAGGCACCAACTGGGTAATCCTTAAAGGTTTGAACGCAGGCGAGAAGGTGGTTATTGACAACCTGATCAAGATACGTCCAGGTGCGCCTGTACAACCACATCCTCCTGCAGAAACACCTGCTGCTGAAGGTGCACCGCAAAAGGCTGCAGCTAATTCTTCAGGCAAACTGGCTTAAGCGAGTGCAAATATGACAAGATTTTTTATTACGCGACCGATATTTGCTTCGGTAATATCGATCATTATAGTGCTGGCAGGGCTTGCTGCTGCTTTCCAGCTTCCGATTGCACAATATCCCCAAATCGCGCCGCCTACTGTGATGGTGACGGCAACCTATCCAGGCGCTAGTGCAGAAACACTGGCAAAGACTGTTGCTGCCCCTATCGAAGAGCAGCTCAGCGGGGTTGAAGGCTTGTTGTACTATCAATCAAGTGCTGACTCCAGTGGCACTCTGACGATTACTGCAACATTTGAAACGGGCACGAATGTTGACCAGGCTACTTTCAATGTCAGTAATCGCGTCAATATTGCCTTGCCCCGTTTGCCGGATGATGTGCGCCGTACCGGTTTGGTCGTGCAGAAACGTTCCAATGACATCCTGATGGCATTGATGCTGGTTTCTCCCAATAAAACCTATGATCCGCTATTCCTGAGTAACTACGCCACGCTCAACGTGATTGACGAGCTTAAGCGGGTAAAGGGCGTGGGTGACGTGACCGTGTTTGGTACCCAGGATTATTCCATGCGCATCTGGTTGCGTCCTGACCGTATGGCCCAGCTTGGGGTGACAACCAGTGATATTGCAGCTGCAATCCAGGCGCAGAATGCCCAATATGCTGCTGGTAAAATTGGTCAGGATCCTGCCCCGGATGATCAACAGATTGTCTATACGGTTACCGCCAAGGGGCGTCTGATAGAGCCGGAGCAATTTGCCAACATTATTGTCAAGGCGAATGGCCCGCGCGGTGTGTTGTATCTGAAAGATGTAGCCCGTATTGAATTGGGCGCGCAGAATTACAATATCCGTACAACGCTGGATGGTCAGCCTGGTGTAGGTATTCCTGTGTTCCTGCAAACCGGTGCCAATGCACTGGATACTGCCAATGCCATCAAGGCCAAGATGGATGAGCTCAAGCAACGTTTCCCCGAAGACATGGATTATCGCCTGCCTTATGACACCAGCGATTTCGTTAAGGCTTCAATTCAAGAGGTAGTCCATACCCTGGGTGAGGCGATGATCCTAGTCGTGCTTGTTGTGTTCCTGTTTTTGCAAAGCTGGCGCGCTACTTTGATTCCTATTATTGCAGTGCCTATTTCGCTGATCGGTACTTTTGCCGGTTTATGGATGTTCGGCTTCTCCATTAATACCTTGACACTGTTTGCGATGGTGCTTGCAATCGGTATTGTGGTCGATGATGCGATTGTGGTGTTGGAAAATGTCGAGCGCTTGATGAGCCAGGAAAAACTTTCGCCGCTCAATGCTGCAATCAAGTCCATGGAGCAGGTGTCCAGTGCTGTGGTAGCAATTGTGCTGGTGTTGTGTGCGGTATTTATTCCAGTAGCCTTTATGGGTGGTATTGCCGGTGAGCTGTATCGCCAGTTTGCCGTGACAGTGGCTGTGGCTGTTGTGATTTCAGGGATTGTGGCATTAACTCTGACTCCTGCGCTTTGTGCCATCCTGCTCAAGCATGTACACGGCGAATCTCGCTTCTTCCGCCCGTTTAACCGCGGTTTTGAAAAATTCACCAATTTCTACACTTCCACTGTCGGCCTCACCCTGCGTCACCGCATTATTGGGGCTGTAGTGTTTGTGGTGATTATTGTGGCAGGGGTTTACCTCTTCAGGACCGTGCCCGGCAGTTTTGTTCCGCCAGAAGATCAAGGCTATGTTGTGACTGCGGTGATCATGCCTGATGGTTCTACTTTGAGCCGTACAAGCAAAACCATGGAAAACGTGCGAAAGGCAATTGCTGAAGATCCTGCAGTTGCGACCCAGTTCGTGATCAATGGCTTTGATTTGATCGGTGGTGGTAACAAGGCGAGTGCGGCTACCATGTTTGTGCGCATGAAGGATTGGGATGCGCGTACAGCAACGGCGGACGATATTGTCAAGCGATTGTTCGGCATAGGCATGATGCAGCCGGACGGGATGGCGATTGCGTTTAATCCGCCTTCCATTCGCGGCCTAGGCAGTTCAGGCAGTATGGAAATGTATATCCAGAGCCGCACCGACACTGACCCCTTGCATTTGTCCGAGGTTGTCAACAACTTCATGGACGCGTTGCGCAAGGAATCACGGTTGGCCGGGATCAATACATTCTTCCGTCCGACAGTACCGCAGTTATTGATTGAAGTCGATGAAGCCAAGGCCTTGTCGCTGGGAGTGCCGATCTCTGATATCTATGCCACGCTGCAGAGTACGATGGGAACGTTGTATGTCAACGATTTCAACCGTACTGGTCGTACATATCGAGTACAGTTGCAGGCTGAGCCAGCGTATCGCATGAAGCCAGAAGACTTGGGCCGTGTATATGTCCGCTCCGCTTCAGGTGGCATGGTGCCCATGTCAGCCTTGAGCAAGGTGAGCAATATTATCGGTGCTGAACAGCTGGAGCGTTATCAGGGTCTGCTGTCTGCCAAAGTGCTGGGTGGTGGTGCCTATGGTGTGAGCTCTGGTGATTCAATCAAGCTCATTGAGAAGATTGCCAAAGAGACTTTGCCGGAAGGGTACCAATTGGCATGGACAGGCCAAGCCTATCAGGAAAAGCTCACAGGCTCGGCTGCGATCTTTGCCTTCAGTTTTGCCATCATCATGGTATTCCTGATTCTGGCAGCGCAATTTGAAACTTGGACTTTGCCGCTGGCTGTCATCATGGCAGTGCCTTTTGCGCTGGTGGGGGCTTTGCTTGCTGTCCTGTTCCGTGGCATGCCGAATGACATCTACTTCCAGATCGGCCTGGTGACCTTGGTGGGACTTGCGGCCAAGAATGCGATTCTGATTGTGGAATTTGCCAGCCAGAAGCTGGAGGAAGGGTTGCCGATCAAGCAAGCCGCAATTGAAGCTGCACGCTTGCGCTTCCGTCCTATCGTCATGACCTCTATGGCGTTTGTGCTGGGTATCGTTCCTCTGGTGATTGCAACCGGTGCAGGAGCTGCAGCGCGTCGCTCTATGGGTACGGGTGTATTTGGCGGCATGTTGCTGGCTACATTTGTTGCGACTATTTTCATCCCGATGTTCTTTACCTGGTTGTCAGGTAATACGAGCAATCGGTCGCATCACGACGAAAAGAAGGAATCAGCATGATGAATCGTCTCAATTTAATTCATGTTGCAGTAGCACTTGCACTGACAGGTTGTATGGTGGGACCTGATTACCATCGTCCCGATGCCCATTTACCGACATCATTTGGCGACACCAGTGCTTCAAAGGATGCTTCCGAGGCGGCTCTGAATACTGATCGCTGGTGGGAAAAATTTCAGGATCCGGTGCTGAATGACCTCATGCAAAAGGCATTTGCCGGAAACCTGGATATTGCCAGGGCTGTTGCACGTATAGAGGAAGCAGACGCTGCCATGCGCGAGGCTGGCGCAGCATTGTTCCCACAGGTTGACTTGACTGGCAATGGTGTTCGCCAAAAAGTTACTGAAACCGGCGCATTCCCGTTGCCATCCTATGTGCCTGCGATTCGCGAAAACTATAATATACAGTTGGGCACCAGCTTTGAGCTTGATTTCTGGGGCAGGTTACGCCGCGCCCGTGAAGCCGCGCGAGCCCAGGCATTAGGAACTTACTTTGCCAAGGATACTGTCAGCTTATCGCTGTCGGGACTGGTTGCCAGTAATTACCTGCTGTTGCGGAGTCTGGAAGCCCAGGTGGCCGTTTCACGCGATAGCCTCAAGAGTCGGGAGGAGAGCCTGGCATTGACCAAACGGCGTCTTGAAGGCGGCATCACCTCTATCTTGGATGTACATCAGGCTGAAGTGGCCAACTCCAACCTGGTGGCCCAGATTGCTGACTTGGTGCGCCAGCGCGAAATCGTGCAGCATCAACTTGCTGTCTTGACTGGCGACTTGGAACTCAAGGTGCCTGAAGGCAATATCCATCAACTGCCTTTGCCGCCGGTACCGCCTGAAGGATTGCCCTCAGCTTTGCTGGAGGCACGTCCTGATATACGCCAGGCAGAGCAGGACCTGATATCGCAAAATGCACAGATTGGGGTTGCCAAGGCAGCATTGTTCCCATCTATCAGCTTGACGGCTAACTATGGCGGCGAGAGTGCGGACCTGAACCGTATTTTTGAGTCTCCTTCACGCATCTGGGCGTTGGGGCTTGGCTTGAATCTGCCCATATTCAACGCAGGCCGCTTGTCCGCCCGGGTTGATCAGGCAACGGCACAGCAGAAGCAGGTGTTGGCTACTTATCAAAGCTCTGTCCAGACTGCTTTCAAGGAGGTGAAGGATGCGTTGGTGACAGTGCGACAAAGCCGTGAACGCGAAGATGCACTGAATTTCAGTCAGGAGGCGGCGAAGAAAGCCCTCGATGTATCTGAGAACCGTTACAAGTCTGGCTATTCCGCTTATCTGGATGTGCTGGATTCGCAGCGTGTATACAATGATGCTGCGTTGGCTTTTATTCAGAGTCGGCAGGCAAGGCTGACAGCCACTGTTGATTTGTTCAAGGCGTTGGGTGGCGGCTGGAAAACTGCTGAGGTATATAACAACGCTTCTAATGAGATAAAGCCATAAGGTGTTGATGTGTTCACTGCAGAAGGCCGGTCTATACCGGCTTTCTTTTTGCATATCCCTTGGCAAAGCCAATAGTCATGAGCCATGGCAAGGTTCATGCATGTTAGAATACGGCGTTTATATCTTCTGCTATCAGACATGACAGTTCGCACCCGTTTTGCCCCCAGTCCTACCGGTTTTCTTCATATTGGCGGTGCACGTACAGCCTTGTTTTCCTGGGCCTATGCCCGCAAGCATGCAGGCCAGTTTGTGCTGCGTATTGAGGATACAGACGTAGCGCGCTCAACACCGGAAGCTGTGCAGGCCATATTGGATGGCATGAACTGGCTTGGCTTGGATTGGGATGAAGGCCCGTTCTATCAGATGCAGCGTATGGATAAATACACGGCAGTCATCAACAATTTGCTGGATAAGGGCCAGGCTTATTACTGTTACTCGACCAAGGATGAGCTTGACGTTTTGCGCGAGCAGCAAATGCGAGAAGGTAAGAAGCCTCGTTATGATGGCCGTTGGCGACCTGAGGCGGATAAGCAATTACCTGCCGTGCCGGTTGGGGTTACCCCTGTCATCAGGTTCAAAAATCCATTGTCTGGCAATGTGGTATGGAATGACTTGGTCAAAGGGCAGATCAGTATTGCCAATGAGGAATTGGATGACTTGATCATTGCGCGTGCAGATGGAACACCAACTTATAATTTCTGCGTGGTGGTAGATGACTGGGAAATGGAAATTACCCACGTGATTCGCGGCGATGACCATGTGAACAATACACCACGCCAGATTAATCTTCTGCAGGCATTGGGTGCCACCATTCCCCAGTATGCCCATCTTTCAATGATCCTGGGCGATGATGGCCAGAAGCTTTCAAAGCGGCATGGTGCGGTGAGTGTCATGCAATATGATGAAGACGGTTATCTGCCAGAAGCGGTGCTGAATTATTTGGCGCGGCTCGGATGGGCGCATGGCGATGACGAAATATTCAGCACAACCCAATTCTGTGAGTGGTTCGACCTTGACCACATTACGCCGTCAGCGGCCCAGTTCAATACAGAAAAGTTGAACTGGCTCAATGCCCATTATATCAAACAGGCCGATCTGGCTTTCTTGGCCACGGATATGGCCAAACGTCTCTCTGCCAAAGGAGTCGTCGTGGCGGATCAGGTTGATGCAAAGGCAGTGGTTGCACTTTATCGTGATCGTGCCAATACGCTAAATCAGCTTGCTGACAGTATCGCCTATTTTTACCAGCACCCCGAAATTGACCAGTCTGCATTAGAAAAGCACGTCACTCCAGAGATTGTCCCTGCCTTGCGGGGGTTGTTCAGCCAGTTAGAGACTATTGAATGGACTGTGGAAAACCTGCATGCTGCAATTGAACGTGCTGTGACCAGTAATGAATTGAAATTCCCAAAGGTGGCAATGCCTTTGCGCGTCATGCTGACAGGCGGAGCGCAGTCACCCAGTATAGATGCTGTAATGGCATTGCTTGGTAAAAGTGTCGTGCTAGAGCGGATGAGGCGTTTTGTTGCATAGTTAATTTCTGCAAAAATGCATTCAGATAGAACGAATTGAGCTGCGGATAGTCCTAATTATGGACTTGGATGCCAATTGATGGCAGGATTATTGTGCTGTCGTCACTTGTTTTTCTTGCGAGCAATCCCCATTGATGTAGCATCGGATTCTGGGTGCTAAGGAAGCTCCAGGTTTTGGCTTGGGAATAGTTTTTCATGTGAAGTTGGTTAAGAATAAAACTCCCTATATATTTAGAATTACAAGTTAAAGGAGCACGAAAATGAGCGTTAAAGGGCAGATGTTACAAGACCCGTTTCTGAACACGTTGCGTAAAGAGCACGTGCCCGTATCAATTTACCTAGTGAATGGTATCAAGTTGCAAGGTCAGGTTGATTCTTTCGATCAATATGTCATCTTATTGAAAAATACCGTGACCCAGATGGTGTATAAGCACGCAATATCTACCATCGTTCCAGGTCGTGCAGTTTCCATTCCCCATGGGCCGTCCTCCTCTGCTGAAGATTAATCTTTGATAAGTTTCTATCTATATGTTTGATCGGCCAGGCGGTGGATATGCTTCCGTACTGGTGAGTGTGGATTTTGGCGATCCTGGGTACGAGGATAGCTTGCAGGAGCTTCGTCAGTTGGTCATCAGTGCCGGGATGGAGATCAAGTCAACAATTGAAAGTCGTCGTCCCAAACCTGATCCCAAGTATTTTATTGGGAGTGGTAAAGCGGAGGAGCTGTCGGCTACGATGAAATCCAGCGAGTCCCAGGTAGCCATTTTCAATCATGACCTGAGCCCATCCCAGCAACGTAATCTTGAGGGTTTGCTTGAGGCCAGGGTGGTGGATCGCACAGGCCTGATCCTGGATATATTTGCCCAGCGTGCTCAAAGCCATGAGGGCAAGTTGCAGGTTGAGCTTGCCCAGCTGGAACATTTGTCTACGCGCTTGGTGCGCGGATGGACTCACTTGGAGCGCCAAAAGGGTGGTATCGGCGTGCGAGGCGGTCCTGGCGAAACGCAATTGGAACTGGATAGGCGTATGTTGCGTATCCGGGTTAAGCAATTGCGTGAAAAGCTGGATAAGCTCAGGCAGCAGCGTGGCATGCAACGCCGGTCACGACGTCGTTCCCAGGTCTTGTCGGTGTCTTTAGTAGGGTATACCAACGCTGGCAAGTCAACCTTGTTCAACAGGCTGACCCAATCTGGAGTCTATGCTGCTGATCAGTTATTTGCGACATTGGATACTACTTCTCGCAAGGTTTATATTCCTGAAGGTGGTCCGGTGGTTGTCTCGGATACAGTGGGATTTATCAAGCATCTTCCACATGCGTTGGTCGAAGCTTTCGGAGCCACTCTCGAAGAGGCTGCTCAGGCAGATTTGCTTTTGCATGTTGTTGATGTTGCCAGTGAGAACCGGGATGACCAGGTTGAGCAAGTGAATCTGGTGTTGAGGGAAATTGGCGCAGACAAGGTACCTCAGGTGCTGGTTCTTAATCAGATTGATCGGATGGGAATCCCGGCCGGGCTTGAGCGTGACGAATATGGTAGAATCTCCAAAGTGCGTATTTCTGCCAAAACAGGCGAGGGACTGGACCTGTTACGTCAAGTGTTGTTGGAACATCAGCAAGGCCTGAATGAGAAACTGGCTCAATCCACTATAAACGCATAATTTTTTGATTTTTCGGAGTAATGCATGGCTAACGATCCCGGTTGGGGCAATCGTAATAACGATGGTCCGCCCGATTTGGACGAAGTGTTTCGCCAGTTCAGCCGCAAGCTGAATGGCCTGTTTGGCAAGGGTTCCAGCAATGGTTCGCCTGAGCCAGAGTCACGGACTATTCCTATTCTTCCTGTAGTTGGCCTAGTGGCAGTTATCTGGTTCGCAACGGGGTTTTATATCGTAGATCAAGGTTCTCGTGGCGTTGTGTTGCGCTTTGGCAAGCATGTTGAAACTACGATGCCTGGCCCGCGTTGGCACCTTCCCTATCCGGTTGAGAGTGTGACCGTGGTGAATATGGAACAGGTACGGACGCTGGAAGTCGGCTACCGCTCTGCCGAAGGTGGTTCTGGTCGAGGTCGTGAGCTGCGTGAATCCCTTATGCTGACGGATGATGAAAACATTATTGATCTTCAGTTTGCCGTGCAATACAACCTCAAGAGCGTTGAAGATACCCTGTTCAATAACCGGTTTGCGGAAGAGTCGGTGCGTGGCATTGCTGAAACTGCCATTCGTGAGATTGTGGGTAAAAGCAAGATGGACTTTGTGCTTTATGAGGGGCGGGAGGAAGTCGCAGTTGGCGCCAAGCAATTAATGCAAGAGGTGCTGGATCGATATTCCACCGGTATTAACATCGTGAATGTTACGATGCAGAATGCGCAGCCACCAGAGCAGGTGCAGGCGGCATTTGATGATGCGGTCAAGGCGGGGCAGGATCGTGAGCGTCAGAAAAATGAAGGCCAGGCTTATGCCAATGATGTTATTCCGAGAGCAGAGGGTACCGCATCTCGGTTAAGGGAAGAGGCTGCTGGTTATCAGGTGCGTGTTGAAAATGAGGCTCAGGGTAATGCAAGCCGTTTTGACCAGATATTGACACAATATCAGCGTGCACCTGAAGTGACTCGTCAGCGCCTGTATCTGGATGCCCATGAGCAAATTCTCTCCAGCGTAAGCAAGGTGATCGTTGATCAAAAGGGCGGTAACAGCCTGCTGTATTTGCCTTTGGATAAGTTGCTTTCAGCGTCCGGCAATAATACATCTGCCGCACCGGGTGCAGTGCAATCAGTGGTTCCAAGCACGTTGCCTGATATTGATCCTAATAGCCAGCGCTCACGTGATGCTTTCCGTAGCCGTGATCGGGAGAGTAGATAATGAAAAATGTTGGAACAGTACTATTAGGCTTGATCGCAGCCCTGTTATTGCTGAGCCTGTCTGCATTCAGCGTGGATCAGCGTGAGTTTGCCCTTGTGTTCCGCTTAGGCGAGATCGTGGCGGTCAAGAAGGACCCTGGTCTTTATTTCAAAGTGCCCTTGGTTGACAATGTGCGTTACTTTGATCGTCGCACCCTTACTTTAAACTGGGTGGAGCCTGATCGTTTCCTGACCAGTGAGAAAAAGAATGTGTTGGTGGACTCTTTCGTCAAGTGGCGCATTATTGATCCAGCCAAGTATTATGTTTCCGTCAAAGGTGATGAGCTGCAGGCTGAACGCCGCCTTTCCCAGACAGTGAACGACGGCTTGCGCGCCGAGTTTGGTAAGCGCACCATTCATGAGGTGGTCTCTGGTGAACGAAGCAATATTATGGAGATATTGCGCCAGCGTGCTGACCGGGATTCGCGTCAAATGGGCATTCAGGTGCTGGATGTGCGTTTGCGCCGTGTGGATTTGCCTCAGGAAGTCAGTGAATCTGTCTACCAGCGTATGGAGGCTGAACGCAAGCGCGTCGCCAATGAGTTGCGTTCAAAAGGCGCCAGTGAAGCAGAAAAGATTCGTGCTGATGCTGACAGGCAACGTGAGGTCATCATTGCAAAAGCCTATAGTGAAGCTCAGCAGTTAAAGGGCGAGGGCGATGCAAAAGCGGCAGAGATATACTCCAAGGCTTATGGCAAGAATCCCGAGTTCTATGCCTTTTATCGTAGCTTGGATGCCTACCGTAATAGCTTCAAGAGCAAGAGTGATGTTTTGGTCTTAGAACCGGGCTCTGATTTCTTCAAGTACATGCGGAATTCTGGCCGTGCTACACCCAGTAAGTAATTAGAGATAACGCTATCTTGAACTCGACATTGTTGCTTGCTTTCGGTCTTGTGCTGGTGATTGAAGGGGTGCTGCCACTGGTGGCGCCCAAGGCCTGGAAGCAGACATTTCAACGCATGGTTGAAATGAAGGACGGACAGTTGCGCTTTGTCGGGCTTGCTTCCATGTTGGTTGGGCTGTTGATTGTGCTGTTTGTGCATTAACAGCACGCCATCTTAAATTTAGAAAATTTTATGCTTAACTGGTTACTTCCTGAATACATCGAAGATGTACTGCCGGCGGAGGCCGCTCGTGTTGAGCTGTTGCGTCGACGTTTGCTTGACCTGTTCAAAGTGCATGGCTACCAATATGTCATTCCTCCCATGCTGGAATATATGGAGTCATTGACCACTGGTATCGGGCATGATCTGGATATTGTTACTTTCAAAGTAGTGGACCAGTTGACCGGCAAGTTGATGGGCATACGCGCCGACATCACCCCGCAAGCTGCCCGTATAGATGCTCATATGTTGAATAATCAGGGCGTGAGCCGCCTTTGTTACGCTGGCAGTGTGCTGCGTACCACCCCTGATGGGTTGGCGCGCAGTCGCGAGCCATTGCATGTTGGCGCCGAGATTTACGGTCATCCCGGCGTTGAGAGTGATATCGAAATTCATCGTTTGATGGTCAAGGCTCTCCAGCAAGTCGGCCTCAGTACACTTTATATTGATATCAGCCATGTCGGTATTTTTGCGAGTTTGTTGAGCGATGCTGGCATCACCGAGGCTTTGGAGCAGGAGCTTTATGCTGCACTACAGAGCAAGGATCAATCCGCTGTGCGCAGCCTGGGCAAGGATCTGGACAAAGTAACGTTGGATGCATTGTGTAGCCTGACTGAATTGAACGGGGATGTTTCCGTGTTGGATGAAGCAGCAAAACGTTTGCCTGCAACAGAGAATATCCAGCAAGCCTTGAATGATCTTAAGGCTGTTCATGCAGGACTGTCTGATCTTGATGTTAAAGTCTGTTTCGATCTGGCTGAGTTGCGTGGTTATCATTATCACAGCGGCATAGTGTTTGCTGCTTATGCACAAGGCTATGCAGGGCCGTTGGCGCGTGGCGGGCGTTATGATGAAGTGGGAGCAATATTTGGCCGTGCTCGCCCTGCAACCGGGTTCAGCCTGGATTTGCGCGGTGTCGTCAGTTCATTGCCTGCCATAGAAACCTCTAAGGCAGTATTTGCACCTGCTGATCATGATGATGGCTTGGCACAAGCCATAGAAGGATTGCGTGCTGAAGGTGAAATCGTTATTCAGGAATTGCCGGGACATGAAGTTCACCGCCAGGAACTTGGTTGCGACCGCCGACTGGTCAAGCAGGATGGTGCGTGGATAGTTGTTGTCGCTCCAGAGTTATCAAATCAATAAATTTATTTAGGTCTATTCATGAGTAAGAATGTCGTCGTTATCGGTACCCAATGGGGTGACGAGGGTAAAGGTAAGATTGTTGACTGGCTGACGGACCACGCCCAGGGCGTTGTACGCTTTCAGGGGGGGCATAATGCCGGCCACACTCTGGTAATCGGACAAGGTGCTGCGCAGCGCGAATATAAACTTAACCTTGTTCCTTCAGGCATTGTCCGTGAAGGCGTGAAATGCTATATCGGCAACGGTGTGGTACTGGATGCCGCTCACTTACTCTATGAAATTGACGGGCTGGAAAAAGTTGGCCTTGAGGTGCGTAATCGGCTTAAGGTCAGTCCTGGTTGCCCATTGATCCTTGATTATCATGTACGTTTGGACAAGGCGCGCGAAGCAGCGCGGGAGCCAGGCCGCAAAATTGGTACGACTGGCAAAGGCATAGGCCCGACCTATGAAGATAAGGTCGCCAGGCGCGCCTTGCGCGTGTACGACTTGTTCTATCCCAAGCAGTTCGCTGACAAGCTGGCAGAGGTGCTGGACTATCACAATTTTGTGCTCACTAAATATCTGAATGTGGAAGCGGTTGATTTGCAGGAGCAACTGGATTCTGCATTATCAAAGGCTGAGCTTTTGAAGCCAATGGTCACGGATATTTCCGCCGCCCTCTATGAAGCCAACAAGGCAGGTGAAAACCTTCTGTTTGAGGGAGCACAGGGAACATTGCTGGATGTTGATCATGGCACCTATCCATATGTGACATCTTCCAACTGTATCGCCGGACAGGCTGCTGCTGGTACTGGAGTAGGGCCCAGCATGCTACATTATGTGCTGGGTATTACCAAGGCCTACACCACACGGGTTGGCGGCGGGCCATTTCCCAGCGAGCTGGATATTGAATGCACAGAATCCCCAGGTTTCCAAATGTCTGACAAAGGCCGGGAAATCGGGACAGTCACCAAGCGTAAACGCCGTTGTGGCTGGTTTGATGCGGCTGCCTTGCGTCGCTCTGCGCGTATCAATGGCCTGACAGGTCTTTGCATCACCAAACTGGATGTACTGGATGGCATCAAGGAGCTGAATATCTGTACCGGCTATGAACTGGATGGCAAGTCTGTTGATTTGCTGCCGATAGGTGCGGATGATGTTGCACGTTGCAAGCCTGTATATGAAACCCTGCCAGGATGGGATGAGAGTACATTCGGCATCCACCGCTGGGAAGATTTGCCTGCCAATGCGCGGGCTTACCTCAAACGTTTAGAGACATTATGTGAGGTGCCGGTGGATATTGTTTCTACAGGTCCTGAACGTGACGAAACCATTGTTCTGCGTCATCCGTTTGAAGCTTAAGCGACTGCCGTGAAAAGTGTAGAAAAACCAAGGTTGGCGTGGGCGATTACTGGTTCAGGGCATTATCTGCGCGAATGCCTGGATATCATCGATCAACTTGATGATGTCGATCTTTTCCTAAGCCGTGCTGCCTCAGAAATTCTTCAGCAATACGGTTACAAACATCGTGTTGCAAAAGTATTTCAGGACAAGACGGCCAGTTCAGTGCCGGTGGAAATGTTTTATTACGGCAATTACCATACTGTAGTGATCGCCCCTGCAACTTCGAATACAGTTGCCAAAATGGTTAGCGGTATTTCGGATACTTTGGTAACTAATGTCTATGCCCAGGCTGGAAAGTGTCGTGTGCCAAGTATAGTATTTGCCTGTGATACCGAGCCCGAGGTAGAGTCTGAAGCGCCCCGTGAAAATATGGTCAAGGTCTATCCACGGCGCATAGATCTCGAGAATATGGAAAAGCTCAAGACCTTTGAGGAAACTACTGTGGCAAGTGATATGCAGCAATTGCAGGCAGCAATTCAGGCTAGGCTCGCATGTCTGAAAACATCTTATTCCTGACGGGAAAGCTCGCAGAAAAAAGCCTGCATAAAGTCTTGGAAGATATGCAGCCCACTGAGTTTAATTACCGGGTGGCCCAGCTCGGTGTTTCTGTTGCTGCATTACTTACTCCCCAACTGATTATGCGGCGCTTGCCTGATGCAGGTGATGCGCATCGTATTATTGTCCCTGGTCTATGCAAGGGAGATCTGGATATGTTGGTGGAAAAGTACGGTATCCCTGTGGAAAGAGGCCCGGATGATCTGAAGGATTTACCCCAGTTTTTTGGCAGGGGAGGCCGTGAAGTGGATTTGTCCATGTACGATGTCAAGATATTTGCCGAGATTGTTGAAGCGCCACAATTGACTGTGGAAGGTGTGCTTGCCCGGGCGGAAGAGTTTCGTCGACAGGGGGCTGACGTTGTCGACCTTGGGTGCCTTCCCAATACGCCATTTCCTCACCTTAAGGATTCCATTCAGGCACTTAAGCAGGAAGGGTTCAAGGTCAGTGTGGACTCTTTGAATACGGATGATCTGCTATTGGCAGGCCGGTCAGGTGCCGATTATCTGCTGAGTTTGACGGAAAAAACCTTATGGATTGCCGATGAGGTTGAATCCACGCCTATCCTGATTCCTACTGCACCAACCAATTTTCGGTCGCTTTACCGCGCTATAGAGGGAATGTTGAAACGTGGCAAGCCATTTATTGCCGATGCGATTCTGGATCCTATTCCGTTCGGATTTGCCGAGTCCATTGTGCGTTATCAGCGCCTGCGCAAGCGTTACCCAGACATAGACATCATGATGGGCGTGGGTAATCTGACAGAACTCACCGATGCGGATACGACAGGCGTGAATGCCATGTTGTTTGGCATTATTACTGAACTCAAGATCAATGCCGTGCTTGCAACCTCGGTGAGTACACATGCTACTTATGCTGTAGCGGAAGCCGATATTGCGCGCCGCATCATGTATGCAGCGCGCGAGGAGAATCGCCTGCCGCGGGATTACAGCAATGGCTTGTTGGGACTCCATGACAAACGTCCATTCACCTATACTCCGGAAGAGGTTGAAGAGCTTGCTGCGCAGATCAAAGATCCCAGTTTCCGCATCATCATCAGCAAGGACGGTATGCATGTATTCAATCGGGATGGAATACATTGCGATATCGATCCGTTCAGGCTTTATCCGCACCTTAATGTGGATAATGATGGATCTCATGCCTTCTACCTCGGGGTGGAATTGGCGCGTGCGCAAATTGCATGGCAATTGAAGAAGCGTTACAGCCAGGATGAAGAGCTGGAGTGGGGATGTGCCACACCAAGTAAAGACCAGGATGGCAGGGTGGCGCACCGTGATGCTTCACTCAAGGAGAAGCGTGAGAAGCGAGTTGAAAAAGAGGCAGAGACTATCTGCGGCCCACGCAAGGCTGAAACTGATACCGAGCCTGCTTGCGGCCCTCGGAAGTTAATGAAAGCGCCTGACGCATGATTTATGAAAGCATATTGACATCGCTAAGCCATGAAGGAAAACCGCATATTGCGCCTTTTGGCGTCAGGGAGCGCGATGGCTTGGTGTTGATTGCACCATTCAAGCCATCTTTGACTCTGGAGAACCTGCTGGCTACTGGTCATGCCGTGCTTAATTTTACCGACGATGTACGAGTATTTGCCGGCAGCCTGACCGGGCACGGAACATGGCCTTTACGCAAGGCAAGCAAGGTGAATGGCTATGTACTTGAGTCAGCGCTGGCGCACCAGGAGTTGGAACTGGTTGATGTCAGGGATAATCCGCAGCGTCCCGAATTGTATTTCCAGGTGCGGCATATTGAGACACATGCGCCATTCCGTGGCTTCAATCGTGCTCAAGCAGCCGTGATTGAGTTGGCCGTACTGGTCAGCCGTTTACATATGTTGCCTATTGAAAAAATTGATGATGAGATTCGATATCTCCAAATCGCTATTGAAAAGACTGCTGGCGAACGTGAGCAGCAGGCTTGGCAGTGGTTGATTGATAAAGTGGAAAACCATAAAGCTGAGATCAATGGGGAAAATCAGGCATGACCAAACTCCTGGTAAGTGTGACTAATGCTGAGGAAGCCTTGCAGGCGGTAGAGGCGGGAGCTGACATCATAGACTTGAAAAACCCGCTGGAGGGTGCTCTGGGAGCCTTGCCCTTGAGTGTAATTGAGGGGGCGGTGCTGGCGGTTGATGGAAGGCGTATTACCAGTGCAACCATTGGAGACCTGCCAATGGATCCTGACCTTGTCTTGGAAGCGGTAAAAGCGGTTGCTGCTTGTGGTGTTGATATCGTCAAGGTTGGATTTTTTGGTACGGCCTCACAACACCAGGAATGTATTGCTGCCTTAAAGCCAGTGGTCAGGCAGCATAATGTCTCGATCGTGGCCGTACTAATGGCGGATATGAGTCCTGATTTTGAAATTGTGCAAACGCTCAGGCAAGCTGGCTTCTTTGGAGTGATGCTTGATACTGCTCGCAAGGACGGGAGGCATTTGTTGAATCATATGTCGCTATGTCAGCTGCAGGATTTTCTGGAATCTGCACATGGTTTGCAAACAGGCTTGGCAGGCTCCTTAAAAATGGAAAATATAGAACAATTGAAGAAACTGAAACCCTCTTATATCGGGGTCAGGGGGGCAGTTTGTGAGAGTTTCAACCGTGTTGCAAAGTTGAGTAAAGCACAGGTGTCAGCGCTTAAATTTGTGTTGCATAATAACAACACACCCGCTGAAAATGCTGATCTGGTTTGATTTCAGCGTTTTCTACGTTGCGTGGTTTATATGCATTGGGTATAGTCTAGTCGTCCGTTAGTCATCCAGGAGTGAAATCGAATGAAAAAAAATCTGATTAGCCTAGCAATTGCAGGTGCATTTGCATTTGGCGCATCTGTAGCTACAGCTGATGAAGTCGCTTACGATGGTGCTTGGTATGCATTGCCAGGTGTCAACGTCATGCATGCAGACAGTGACCTTGACGCCAAGCCTCGTAGTGTAGGTGGCTTCCTGAAGTTTGGTAAGGAAATCAGCGAGCACTGGGATGTTCAAATTGGCTTGAGCCACAACCGTGCTGATAACGACCTTGACGGTGTGAGTGGTAAATACCGCCAGACGCTGTTTGGTGTAGATGCCTTGTATCTGTTCAGTCGTGACAAGTTCCGTCCATTCTTGCTGGCTGGTGTAGGTGCAGCACGCAATAATGTTGATTACACTAACGCTGCCGGCGCCGACCTTGGTGACAAGAAAACTTCATGGATGGCAAACGTGGGCTTTGGTGCACAGTACCTGTTCAATGAATCTTTCGGTTTGCAAGCTGACTTGCGCCATGTTTGGAGCCGTGCTGAGTTTGCAGGTTCAAGTGGCGATATCAGTTCACACACCGTTGGTAACACTTATCTGAACTTGGGTGCTATCTTCCGCTTCGGTGCTCCTAAGCCAGCGCCAGTTGTAGAGCCAACTCCAGAGCCAGTTGCCGCTGTAGAGCCAGCTCCAGAACCAGTTGCTGAACCAGCACCAGCCCCAGTTGGTCCAGCTGAGCCAGCGTTTGAGAAGGTGACCCTGTCTTCTGAAGTTCTGTTCGGTTTCGATAAAGATAACCTGAAAGAAGAAGGCAAGACTGCTCTGAATAATGATGTTGTTGAAAAGATGAAGGCTCATCCAGAAGTTGAGCTGGTACTGATCACCGGTCATACTGACCGCATTGGTGATGCATCTTACAACCAGAAGCTTTCTGAGCGTCGTGCCAATACAGTCAAGAAATACTTGATTTCACAAGGTATTGAAGAAAGCCGCCTGCATGCAGTTGGCAAGGGCGAGTCCGAGCCTGTTGCTGAGTGCACTGGTGTACGTGGCAAGCAGGCTATTGAATGCCTGCAGCCTAACCGCCGTGTAATAGTTGAAATTGAAGTACAACGTGCTGGCGAATAATTAATCGCTGCCGTTGAAAAAGCCCCGCTTTGCGGGGCTTTTTTATGTTGTTAATCAGATGAATACAAATCACCAGAATAATTCAAGGCAGAATTCCCCGATCAAGGTACAGGCAGCGATAGAAGCACGCTGGGTAGTACCTGCCGTACCAAGTGGCGCATACTTTGAATTTGCTACGGTCATTATTGATCAGGGCGTTATCATCGACATCCTGCCGACTGAGCAGGCTAGGCAAGGTTATGCTGCCTTGCAAGTTATTAGGCTGGATGAGCATGTCCTGATTCCAGGATTGATTAATTTGCATACGCACGGTGCAATGACATTGATGCGAGGTCTGGCAGATGATTTGCCGTTAATGAGCTGGTTACAGCACCATATCTGGCCAACAGAAAAACAGTTTGTCTCGCCATCGTTTGTGCACGATGGCACGCTGTTGGGGTGTGCTGAAATGCTGGCCGGTGGAACCACTTTTTTCAACGACATGTATTTTTTCCCGCGAGCTATCTCGGAAGCCGCCATGCAAGCTGGAATACGCGCCAATGTAGGCCTGGTGGTGATGGAGTTTGCTACCACTTATGCAAATGATGCCGAAGATTATTTGCAGAAGGGGCTGGAAGCCAGGGATAGTTGGCGAGACAATCCATTGATCAGTGCCAGCCTTGCGCCTCATGCACCTTATACGGTTGAAGACAAGACGTTCGTCAATATCATTACCTATGCAGAACAACTAGGTCTGAATATCCATACACATCTGCATGAAAGCCGCGAGGAGATAGCGCAAAGCCTGGCCAAGTATGGCATGCGCCCATTGCAGCGTCTGGAGCAGCTTGGATTATTGGGGCCTAACCTGATTGCCGCGCATGGAGTGCATCTTGAGCTGGAAGAAATGTCTGTCTTGGCGAGTTATGGCTGTCATATTGCTCATTGCCCGGCATCCAATCTCAAGCTGGCAAACGGTATAGCCCCAGTGGCAGGTTTATTGAATGCGGGGGTGAATGTCGGGATAGGAACGGATGGAGCAGCAAGCAATAACCGCCAGGATATGTTTGCCGAGATGCGTTTGGCAGCATTGCTGGCAAAAGGCATCAGTGGTGATGCATCAGCAGTGCCGGCCGCACAGGCTTTGGAAATGGCAACAATCAATGCTGCCAGGGCTTTAGGGCAGGAGAACAATGTAGGTTCTCTGGAAATTGGTAAATTTGCGGATATTGTTGCAGTCAAAGTGTCGGCCAATGAAGTGCAACCCTGCTTTAATCCTGTTTCACATCTGGTGTATAGCTTGGGGCGTGAGCATGTCAGCCATGTGTGGGTGGCAGGTGAGTTAAGATATCAAAAGCTTGAAGGACAGGATGGCATTTATGCCAATATTGAGCCTGCAGAATTAAAGGAGATCAGTACCGTATGGCAAACCCAATTGAGTCAGCACAGGGCCTGAATGTAGATCAGTCTGAGTTGCAGAAGTTTGCTGACCTGGCACATAAGTGGTGGGATAAGAATAGTGAATTCAAGCCTTTGCATGAGATTAATCCTCTCAGACTTGATTATATCGATAGCCATGCGTCACTTTCTGGTAAAAAAGTGCTGGATGTAGGGTGTGGTGGCGGTATTCTTTCCGAGTCCATGAGCGAGCGTGGTGCTGATGTGACGGGGATAGACCTGGGGGAGAAAGCGCTAAAGGTCGCGCAGCTGCATCGTTATGAAAGTGGCGTGAAGGTTGATTACCGGTTGATTTCGGTGGAAGACTTGGCCAATGAAGCCCCTGAGAGTTTTGATGTAGTAACCTGCATGGAAATGCTGGAGCATGTACCCGATCCTGCAGCAGTCGTAAGGGCATGTGCCAATTTGGTCAAACCGGGCGGAAAGGTGTTTTTTTCTACCATCAACCGTAACCCCAAGGCCTATCTGTTCGCCGTTGTTGGCGCTGAGTATGTCTTGAATATGCTGCCGCGCGGCACCCATGAGTATGCCAAGTTCATCAAGCCGTCAGAGCTCTCATCGTGGGTGCGCGCCGCAGGACTCGATGTTATTGGTTTCAAGGGCCTGGGCTACAACCCGCTGACCAAGGTGTACAAACTGAATGACGATGTTTCCGTCAATTACATCCTGCAGACCGTGAAATAAGCGATGAGTCAATTGGTTCTGTTTGACCTTGATGGCACGCTTGCTGATACAGCGCCTGACTTGGGACTGGCCCTCAATATACAACGTCAGTGTCATGGCCTGCCTGAGTTGGATCAGGCGGTTATACGGCCTTATGCTTCCCATGGATCAAAAGGGTTGCTTGGTATCGGTTTTGGACTCACACCAGCTGATGAGGATTTCAATGCCATGCGGGAAGAGTATCTCGCGCTTTATGACGAAGTCTTTGTTACTGCGCCCAGCCTGTTTAATGGTATGGGTGAAGTGTTGGCCGAGATAGAGCAGTCAGGGTTGCGGTGGGGTGTTGTAACGAACAAGCCCAGGCGTTTTTCCGAGCCTTTGATCGCTGCGTTAAACCTTGAACAACGTCTTGCATGCCTGGTCTGCGCTGATGATGTCTCGCTCCCTAAGCCTTATCCTGACTCCATGCTCATGGCATGCGAGCGGGGAGGCGTGAAGCCAGATGCATGTATTTATATAGGGGATGCCGAGCGCGATATACAGGCTGGGCATGCTGCAGGCATGCCTACGGTTGTTGCCTTGTATGGTTATCTTGATGAAGCTGACAGGCCACTCGAATGGGGGGCAGATTATGCTGTTGATTCTCCGCTGGAGATTATTCCTGCACTTTCCTGCTGGCGTTCACTTATTGCAGAGCGCTCGCTGATATAAGTTTTCTATTAGCCTGGCGCTATCTGTCGCAGTGCATTCAGGACAGGATATATTTAGCGTACGCTGCGACGTTCAAGCATGGCTTGGGCAAGTGTGCCGCTGTCTACATGCTCAATTTCCCCACCCATGGGTAGCCCTCTGGCTATCCTGCTGACTTTTAATCCTCGTGAGCGCAGCAACTCACTGACGTAATGTGCTGTTGCTTCACCTTCAACCGTGTAGTTGGTGGCGAGTATGACTTCCTCTGTATATCCGTCTTGCGCGCGCTTGATCAATTTATCCAGATGAATATCCCGCGGGCCTATGCCATCCAGCGGAGACAGGCGCCCCATCAGCACAAAGTACATACCCTGATATGAGTGGGTTTGCTCCAGCATCATCAGGTCGCTGGGCATCTCCACAACACAGAGCAATGATTTATCGCGGTTCTCAGATGCGCACAGGGGGCAGATGGGGTGTTCACTAAAGTTATTGCACAGGTTGCAATGGCTGACCACCTGAAGTGCCTGGTCCAGCGATTGCGCTAATAACCCAGCTCCTTTGCGATCACGTTGCAGCAAGTGATAGGCCATACGCAATGCTGATTTTGGTCCGACACCTGGCAAGCAACGCAGGGCTTCGACCAATTGCTCCAGGGCAGGCGGGTTGCGCATGAACGTAATTAACCTTACTAAAAAGGGAGTTTCATGCCTGGAGGGATAGGCATGCCGGCCATCAAGCCGCTCATACGCTCCTGCGATGTGGCTTCCGCCTTGCGTACAGCATCATTGAATGCAGTTGCAATCAGGTCCTCCAGCATGTCTTTGTCATCGCTTATCAGGCTGTCATCAATACTGACACGGCGCACTTCATTACGGCAGGTCATCACTATCTTGACCAAGCCTGATCCAGATTGCCCTTCAACCTCTACATTGGCCAGTTCCTCCTGGGCGCGCTTCATATTGTCCTGCATTTGCTGGGCCTGTTTCATCAGGTTGCCCAAGCCGCCTTTCATCATGTCTTTATTCCTTTAACTAGATTGAGTTTATTGAAGGGGTTTAATGCTGGACGGGATAATATGAGCGCCGAAGTCTTTTACCAGAGCCTGTACAAACCCGTCGTTGTTGATCGCGTCTTCTGCATCAGATTGCAATGCTGCTTTTTCCTGGCTTATCTGTTGAGCTGGCGTATTTCCGCTGCCCCCAACCGCAAATTGCAGTTTCACTTTTCTGCCAAAATGCTGCTCTACTGCTGCTTGCAGTTTCTCTTCATATCCCATGCCTAACAGGTGTTTCTGGGATGGGGGAACAGAAAGTGCAATCTGCTGTTCATCGAAGTGTGACAATTCACAGTTTTGTGCCAATGCACGCGCCAATCCCAGCTTCAGGCGGTCAACCAGGGTACGCCAGTTGCCATCAAAGCTTCTGGCGATTGATGGAGGTTGAGCCTCTGCAGCCGGCTGGCTAGGCAACCCAGCATTAATATGCTCGCGCTCCTGAGCCTCTTCTTTATAAACGCTAGCATGCTGTTGGGAAGCAGGCCCGTCTTCAATTGCCGTAGTGAAAACAGGTGTTAGAGATGCTTCCGCTGTCTGTAGCGGCTCAGCGACTACTGAAGGCTCAACAGGAGAAGGGGCGTGTTTTACCCCATGCGTGCTTTTTCCTATAGACAGAGCCGCACTGGCATCACGCTTTGTTTCTGAAGATTCTGTAGTGGTGCGATTGATTGGAGTGTGAGTTCGAGCAGATGTTTTCTGTTCACCAGGGTTGAAAGCCAGCATGCGCAGCAGTGCCATGGTAAATCCGGCAAACTCATCTGGCGCCAGCCCAAGATCCCGACGAGCCAACAGGGTGATCTGGTAATAGAGCTGCAATTCCTCTGCCCCAAGTTTTGCAGCAAGATCAAGCAGGGCAGTGCGTTCTGGATAATCGTTGGCAATGCTTTCAGGCACGGCCTGGGCAATGGCGACCTGGTGCAGCAGGTTGGCGAGGTCGTTAAGTGCGGCATCAAACGAGATGGCGCGTTGCTCCATGGCATGTGCCTGGCTCAAGAGCGAAGTACCATCATGGTCAATCAGCGCGTTAAGCAAGTCAAATAGGTAACTCTGGTCTATAGCGCCTAGCATGGCGCGTACCTCTTTTTCATTCACGCTGTTCCCACCATAGGCAATGGCCTGATCCAGGAGTGAAAGCGCGTCTCGCATGCTGCCATTGGCAGAGCGGGCAATCAATTGCAGGGCAACAGATTCTGAGGGAATGCTTTCTTGCGCGAGTACGTGCTGCAAATGCTCAGTGATGCTGCTACTGGACATTTGGCGCAGATTAAACTGCAGGCAACGTGAAAGGATTGTGACCGGGACTTTCTGAGGATCGGTTGTTGCCAAGATGAATTTGACATGCTCAGGTGGCTCCTCCAGTGTTTTCAGCATGGCATTGAAGGCATGTCCTGTCAGTTGATGCACCTCATCCAGCATATAGACTTTGTAGCGGCCTTGCGTAGGGGCATAGACCGCTTTCTCCAACAGCGAAGTCATGTCCTCCACACCACGATTGGAAGCGGCATCCATTTCCACGTAGTCAATAAAACTGCCTTTGTCGATTGCAATGCATGCTGCACATATGCCGCAAGGGCTTGCTGTGATGCCGGTTTCGCAATTCAGTGATTTAGCCAGGATGCGGGAGAGGGTAGTCTTGCCTACGCCACGTGTACCAGTAAACAGATAGGCATGATGCAGGCGTTGTTGCTCAAGGGCATTACTGAGTGCACGTACGACATGCTCTTGACCTACGAGCGCATCAAACGATTTGGGGCGCCATTTTCGGGCAAGAACCTGATAGCTCATGGGCTTGTAAACTCAATGGGTGTCATGCGTTATGTGGATCTGCATAGTTTCGGGCCCAAAGTTACTCCCTGCAGAGTAAAGCCGGAAACAAAACGTTTAGGCCTAAAGCAGTACTGATGAATTAGAAATCCATCAGTAAGTCAGTATCTTAAGAGGCGAGCCAAACCCCCGGCACTTGCTTCAATAGTTGTGGCTGCTTCCTTCCGGACCTGACCAGGTTGGCTACTTTGCAATGCGGGGAGGCCCGCCAGACAAGATTCTACCTCAATTCGCTAATCAACAGCCAGTGCTTTGAGCAGCTATATGTGGAGTAAAGATATGGCTTATGGCCAAGGCTTCATATATATTGTGATGATTAGTGGCATGATTAAAATAAAAAAAGAGAACATTCAATGCTTCAAATTGACCGTTATTTGATGCGGTTCCTGCGGCCTTTATTGGGGAATGCTTTTGGCACCGACTCTACCGTGGTGCTGGGGACAGTTATATTGTCGTTCCTGGTACTTGCCGAAAGCCTGGTGTGCGTGTTCTGGATATTTGCCTTGTCCAGCCTGGGAGAAGGCTATGCGTTCATGGCCGCAATCCCTTATGTCTACATCATCATTTCCTACAGCAGCCTGTTGATTTTCTACCGCCTGAAGCGTTTTGATTCATTTACCTTCACCCAACTGGTGATGTTGCTGGTCATCCCGTTTTTCATGCAATGGGTCATTGGCGGGTTCCAGGCTTCAAGTGGCGTGGCTTTCTGGGCAATCCTTTCACCGGTCGGCGCACTGATGATCCTGGGGACAAAGCAATCTACTCCGTGGTTCTTGCTGTTTACAGCGCTTGCCGCCATATCTTGGTATTTGAACGCTTTGTTTGCGGATCATGCATTACCTATCCCCGAGCATCTAAAAAATGGATTTTTTGTGATTAATATGGCGGGCGTTGCCACCATACTTTATATCGCCATGCGATATTTTCAGTCGCAAAAATCTAAGGCCATGGAAGCACTTGCACTGGAGCAGGCGCGTTCCGACCAATTGTTGCGCAGCATTTTGCCAGGGGCTGTTGCCGACAGGTTGCGAGGCGGCAATCAGCGAATAGCCGACAGCCATGATGCTGTAACTATCATGTTTGCGGATCTGGTTGATTTCACACGGATGTCGGCTGATTTGCCTCCTGCTGAAGTGGTTGACTTGCTGAATATGGTATTTCTAAGATTTGATCAACTGGCTGAGAAGTATGGAGTAGAGAAAATCAAGACGATAGGGGATGCCTACATGGTGATTGCGGGTGCTCCTGACGCCAGGCCTGATCATGCCCATGTTATTGCTGACATGGCACTTGAAGTGCCTGAAGTGATAGCCGATCTTTCCAAAACGCTGGGCCAGTCTTTTGCCATGCGCATTGGTATCAATAGTGGCCCTGTGGTTGCCGGTATTATTGGTAACACACGTTTTAGTTACGATTTATGGGGTGATGCCGTCAATGTGGCAAGTCGGATGGAGCATACAGGCTTACCGAATGAAATCCAGGTTTCAGCGGCGACGTATCATTTATTGAAAGATGACTATCTGTTTGAGTCAAGAGGGCTCATTGACGTCAAAGGCAAGGGATATGTAGAGGCTTATTTGCTCAAGGCCAAACGCATTAGGCAGTAAGCATGGCTATTTCAACATTGATCATTATGCCGTAATAGTGCAACAGGGATTGGGCCGATAAGCGCGCGGGCTCTTGCAAAGTCTTCGTCAATGTCTGGTGTACTTCATGACGAGGTTCGCTATGAACGGAATCTTCTTGCCATTGCTGCACATATGCTTGATTTTTTGTTGGACTATGTTTTGCTTGTACGTTCTGAACTCTGCTGCATTGCACGGGTAGCAGCTCATCAACAACCATTCTCTGTTCGTTTACCCCTTTAAGTTTTTATTAAACTTTTCTCCAAAAACTTGTTCGTACATTAAGATGCTTCCTAAAAAGCGTCTAACCCGACCATAGACCCCGCCTTAAAAGAATTTCCCTTGCACTTTATTTAATCATTAAAGGAGAAGGTGAACATGAGAGCAAATCTACTTGTGGTACTGGCGCTAACAGCAGCATTCCCCGCAACAGCAGAAATGTCTGACAACAACTTTGTAGTCGCAGGTGCGACAGGTACTGGAACGACAGGTGCTGATCCTACAGGTACCGATCCAACTGGTAATCCCGCTGGCACCAACCCAACTGGCACAGGCACCACTGGCACAGGCGGTGGTACAGGCGGTGGTACAGGCGGTGGTACAGGCGGTGGTACAGGGCCTTAAAGCAGGAGTTTATTGCTCTGCTTTATTACCAGGCCAAGTGGCGGGTAAAGCCTGTGTTGGAGATTGAATGGGTTGCCCTGACAATTGTCCAGTCCGCGCTGCCGATTGAGGATTTCCAGCCAGTGGTTTCTGCTGGCTGTTCTGGATACGGCTCACCATGCCCCAACAAAGCTAGGGTAATGCTGAAAGTGGCCATCTAATCACCATGCGTGGTATCGGCTTGGCATCCTTGACGCGATGGTATGGTGTAGCGTGCACATGACGCAAAATGCGGATTTGTCACCACTTGATCGCAAAACATGTCCGTCTTGGACAGTAGTTGGGTGAGTTATAGACCCGGCAACTCCACCGCAAAATCTAACTTGCTGACAACGTCCATTGGTGGCCCTAGAAATATGCAGGCGAAGGTGGACTTTGCCCTGCTGGGGCTGAGCCTTGAAGGCAGTTTACAGTAATGCGCCAAATGAACAGCCATGCGCTATATATTGGTCTTTAAGCTGAAAGTCTTGAGGGTTACTTACCTTTGGCATAGTGTGGGACATCATCGGGGATACGATGGTGAAAGTAGTAGGTGCCGCCACGAAGGTGGGATATTTGCCGGTATTCATGAAGGCTCCATAGGGGTGATGTATACACCTATGGAGGCAATCAGTTGTATAAAGCCTCTGGGGCCTGCCAGCAGTATCATGACTTAGAGCCATGATGTGGCGGAGAGGGAGGGATTCGAACCCTCGACAGAGTTGCCCCTGTGCCACCTTTCCAGGGTGGTGACTTAAACCACTCATCCACCTCTCCGCGAATGGAGCGCGGATTATATATCAAGTATTTCCACAAAACCAAGTATTTTGCAGAATTTCCTGGGGAGGTCGACAGCGTAGCATGGTTTTATAGGCATATACTTGCACTAAATACAAAGCCTTATCCATGGAATGCTGGAGGAGATCGTCATGAATCCACTCAAGTTGCTCAAGTTGTTGGTTTCACCTAATGCAGGTTGGAGTGAGTTGGTTGAAAGTCAACCAAGTCTGCATCGTCTCTACTTATTGCACGTAGTCCCATTGGCATTGATTCCCGCGCTGGTTTTATACACAGTCAGCAGATATCAGATGCAAACGACTTTGTTGCATCATGAGGTAGTGATGATGGCACTTGCGGTTTTTCTGGTGCAGTTGGTGGTAATACCAGCAATGGCTTCCATAGTACGGCAGCTTGCAGAGGTGGCGGAGATATATCCTTCGTACCGTCAGGCATTTACATTGACAGCTATTGCGCCTACACCATTATGGATTGCGACATTGTTCTGCCTCCTTCCTAATCTTGCCTTGAATATTTTCATCACTGTATTGGCGATGATTAGCTCGGCCATGCTGGTTTATTGTGGAGTACCGGTGATTTTTAATATTAGCGACAAGAAAGATGCGCTGTTACTGTTCGGTGCTATTGCCATGGCCGGGATTATCGCCTGGAGTTTCTTGATGGTATGCACGCTCATGGTATGGGGGAGTCTGCAAAGCCTGCCATTTGCTGGTTAAGGCTTATCTCGCGCAAGCAAGAGAACATTTATGACATTGCCTGGTCATAACTGGCGAGTATTGTTAATGATAAAGGTTGTGTTGATATGAGGTTTTTTTTGCTTGCGTTATTTGGATTCATGGCAAGCCAGCAGGCAACCGCTGCCTGTGAAGGAGTTTATAGCCATAAGATCAATACATTGCAGGGCAAGAAGCTAGATCTGTGCCAATATCAGGATGTGCCTATCCTCATTGTAAATACGGCCAGCAAGTGCGGTTTTGCGCCGCAGTTTGAGAAGCTGGAGGCTTTATCTGCACAATATAAGGGCAAACTCTTGGTGCTAGGGTTTCCTTCCAATGATTTCCAGCAAGAGCTTGGCACCAATAAGGAGATAGGGGATTTTTGCAAACAAACCTATGACGTGACGTTCCCGATGGCAATTAAAAGCTCAGTGGTAGGGGCTAATGCTAATCCGTTGTATAAAAAGCTTAATGCGCTGACCCATGAGCCACCCCTATGGAATTTCCATAAATACCTGATATTGCCGAATGAGTCAGATGTTTACTCTTACAGCAGTGATGTCAGTCCCGATTCGCCAAAAATCATGCATGTGCTTAAGCCATATCTAAGGTGATTTGATTAATAATTTAATTAACATTCTGATTTTAAATTTGATTATATAAATCAATGGGGCTTGACATGACATTGTAGAATAATGATATGTCTAATATATCCGCTCCATTTTCCAGCCTCACTCCCGACCTCATTCTTGATGCAATGAGCAGTGTCCATATGATGGGTGACGGTCGTCTTCTTGCTCTTAATAGTTATGAAAACCGGGTTTACCAAGTGGGGATAGAAGACGCCCCGGCAGTGATTGTAAAGTTCTACAGACCACAGCGCTGGACCGATGCGCAAATTATGGAGGAACATCAGTTCTCTTTACGTTTGGCAGAGCAGGAGATTCCCGTTGTTGCGCCCTTGATAATTGCAGGAAAAACCCTGCAAGAATATGGGGATTTCAAGTTTGCCGTTTTTCCAAGACGAGGAGGCCGTATCCCAGAGTTGGATCAAGAAGGCCGGTTGGAATGGATAGGGCGTTTTCTTGGCCGCATTCATTCTATAGGCGCCCTTGAAGCGTTCCAGCATAGGCCGCCACTTGATATTGCCAGTTTTGGTGAGGAACCGGCTGCTTGGCTGTTGGCCAATAATTTTATTCCAGCAGACCTTGAGGCCGCTTATCGAAGTGTGGTGGAACAGGCACTTGAGGGAGTGAGGCACTGCTATGCCAGGGCTGGCAAGGTAAGTCATCTGCGTTTGCATGGAGATTGTCATCTGAGCAATTTGTTGTGGACTGATGAAGGTCCACATTTTGTCGATTTTGATGACAGCCGTACTGGCCCCGCGATACAGGACTTGTGGATGCTGCTTTCAGGTGAGCGTGCTGATATGAACATGCAACTGGCAGAATTGCTGGGGGGGTACGAATGTTTTTATGAATTCAATCCTGCTGAACTGCATCTTGTTGAGGCGCTACGTACTTTGCGGTTGATTCATTATTCAGCCTGGATTGCCCGGCGCTGGAATGACCCTGCATTCCCCATGACATTTACCTGGTTCAATACACAGAAATACTGGCAGGACAGGATTTTGGAATTGAGGGAACAAATTGCCTTGATGGCGGAGCCGCCATTGAATGTAACAAATGGCAATAGCTGGAATTAACAGCGACGCAGTATTAATTGCAACATTGTTGCGTTTTTGAATAAAAACATTGATAATGGCAAACATTCTCAATATGAGGTTTGTCCATGAAAATACTATCTTCGCTCAAGTCTGCCAAAGCTCGCCACCATGATTGCAAAATTGTGCGCCGTCATGGCAAAGTTTTTGTGATCTGCAAGAGCAATCCTCGATTCAAGGCCCGTCAGAAATAAAACAATCAAGCTGGATGGATATGTATCGACAAAAGGGAAAGCATGCTTTCCCTTTTGCATGTTTTTATCCGGCATCCGGCTTTTTCTCTAATACCAAGCGGTTTGCCCCAGCTTGAATGCCAAAGTAAATTCCTGCGAGGGCAATCGCGGAAAGTAGCCAGCCTATCGTATGCCAGCTTCCACTCATTTCATGCATTACCCCCATGAAATAAGGGCCAAGCGATGCCATGGTATAGCCTACTCCTTGTGACATGCCCGATAATTGGGCTGCTACAGCTGAGTTGGGACTACGCAGCACAATCAATGCCAAAGCCATGGCAAATCCGCCCCCCTGTCCTAATCCCAGAATGATCATCCATACCCAAAAACCTTCAATTGGCGCATAGACCGATCCCATCAGGCCAGCGTAGATCAATAACCACATCAATGTGATGATGAGTTTCTGGTCACGGAAAAATGAAGATAGCCAAGGCACAGCCAGGGCTGAAAAAACCTGCACCATCACCGAAGCTGAAAGATAAATGCCAGACTCCGCTGGAGAGGCGCCACGCTCTTGCAAAATTGACGGTAACCAGCCAAACACGCCATATGCCAATGAGCTTTGCAAGCCCATGAACAGGGTGACTTGCCAGGCCAATGGGTCGCGCCACAGCACACGGGTATTGTGGTGGGGTTGACTATCTTGCAAGCTGCCTTGTTGACGGAAAGGCCACCATAGCAAAGCTGCAAGGATTGCTGGCAATGCCCAGAAACCAAGGGCGATATCGAGGCTATTGAACATGATCAGCACTGGCACTGCAAATCCTGCGGCCAGTGCCGCTCCCAGGCATAAGGCCATGGTGTAGACGCCCATCATGAGTGTTGCCTGGTGGGGAAATTCGCGCTTTATAATGCCTGGAAGCAATACACCTATCATGCCTATACATAGGCCTGCCAGAAAAGAGCCGCCAAATAGGCCGACATTACCTAGAGTGCCTCGTAACGCAATTCCTGTTGCCAGCAGCAAAAGTAGCGGTACCAGCATGCGTTCAGCAGTCAGCCTTCTGGATAAAATCGGCGCAAACGGAGCAAAAAGGCCCAGGCAGGCAACGGGTAATGTAGTCAATATACCCGCCATGCTGCTGTTCAACCCGTTATGTAATCTGATTTCTGCGAGTATGGGAGAAATGCTGGACAAGGCAGGGCGCAAATTCAGCGCCACCATGATAATCGCCAGAATCAATAGCAGGCGCTGGTTGCGGTTTAACCTTTCCGCGGCGCTAGCCTCTTGTTCTTTACCAAAAAGCTTGGCAGCGGATTGTGGATCGGATTTTGTTTTCATGCACAAGGTCAGTCTTTGTCTGACGTGGGTTTAGGAATGTACCGATATTACTTTCATACTATTGAGATTATCGTATAGATAGGGCACTTGGATCTTGGAAGTGTGAGTTTTATATCAGTGATTGTCCAAATCAATGGAGGACGCCATGCGTAAGCTCGTTGCAATGTTGTTAATAGGTATTTCTTACTCTATTTCTTATCCTGTTTTCTCTGCAGAAATTGATTTGGATAATCCGATTGCCCCTGCTGAGCAAAAGCCAAGGGTTAAACCCGACATCAAGTTACCGTCACCTGGCAAAGTTGATCCATCCAAGAATGAAAAAGAACGTTCAAAACGGCCAGATGCCAACATGGAGCCTTCAAGGGAAAGATTGGAGGGCAATCCTCCTGCCTTGGATCCAGATGCTGAACAGATCAATCGAGGTTCTGTGAGCCCTAATTAGGCAATAAACAGAAGGTGTATCTATGCATAGCGATGACAGGAGTTTTATAAATGATTCAGAATACAAAAGAGACAGAGGACTATTTGGATAGTGTCACTGGGATTTATCCCACTTTGGAAGACGCGCACGAAGTGGCCAGGCAACTGATTGCTAAAGGTATCAGCAAGGACCAGATTCAGATTGCTGGGGCTCGCACGGATGATATGAAAAGCGATGAAGACAGCAATGAAGTGTTGAAAAACGTAGTGGTAGATAGTGCGATTGGCACTACGCTAGGAGCGGGTGTGGGTGCTCTGGGGCAGATTGCTATAGTGGCTGCCAACATCAGCTTGTTTGTAGCCAGCCCATTAATGGCCCCTTTGGCCATGATTGGATGGGGTGCCATGGTAGGCGGCTTTATAGGGGCTGCTAATGGCATCTCCAACCAGGATAGGCATTTTTCAGATTTGGTTAAGGACGCTGTTAGCCAAGGACATTCTGTACTGATCAGTAACACCCGGACAGCGCAGGAAACGGAAGTTGCCAGGGCGGTCATTGGCCAGTCCATGCAAGCACATGTTAAATGAAGGCAATTGTTAGCAGCCATGAAGGAAAAAGCCGTTGCATGCAACGGCTTTTTATTTGTCAATCCGATATTATGAGCTCAATCAACTTTGACTTCTTGCGTGGCAGAGGAGGCCGAGTGTGCCGTTAGCCATAAACTTCGTTCCTCGGGCTGCTTGAAATCTATGGACATCATGATGCTCAAGGCGGTAATGGTGACAATGGAAAACATAAACAACTTCTTCGCCCAGACCTGATCATTGCTGGTTTTGTAACCGGCAAGGGCCATACCTAGCCAGTAGATGCTGATTACGCCTGCTACCACCAAATAGCTGTTGCCGGTATAACCACTCAGGGTGAGCATGACGGCAGCAATCACAAAGGCAATGATGTAGAGCACGATGTGCTTTTTCGTTGCCAGTATGCCTTTTTTAACTGGAAGCACAGGAATCGAGGCAGCGGTGTAGTCCTTGAGACGAAAAATGGCAATGGCATAAGAATGAGGCATCTGCCACAAACTGAAGATCACCAGCAGGATGACAGCCCCCATATCAAACTCATTGCTTACAGCACAGTAACCGATCACGGGAGGCGCAGCGCCAGATAGGCTGCCAATCAGCGTGCCATATACTGAATTGCGCTTGAGATAGAGGCTGTAGGCGCCTACGTAGATAGCAAAGCCAAACAAGGATAGCCAGACGGTGAGCATATTGGTGGCGGCATACAGGAGTGCAATGCCAGCTAAGCCCAGTATGCATCCATAGATAATTGCATTATTTGCCGGAATCAGCCCTCGCACCATCACACGGTTGCGAGTCCGCTCCATCATGCTGTCTATATCGCGGTCTATATAGTTGTTCAGCACACAGCCAGAGGCAATGACTAAGGAAATGCCGATGGCTGTTGCCAGAAACAGGGCGAAATCAATCTCGCCCCTGGATGCCAGGAAGAAGCCTCCGGCAACTGAAATCAGGTTGCCGAAGATGATGCCAGGCTTGGTGATGAGAAGATATTGCTTCATCAAATTGGCTTTTTAATGCCTCATCATATTGTGGTTCAAGTGGAACATGATCCACAGAGAACCAATCACCACAATCGCAATGATCAGGATTGTGAAGATGAAGGCCATGACATTCCAGCGTTGTTCCGAGGAACTGTTCATGTGCAGGAAGTACACTAGGTGTACGATGATCTGCACGACAGCAAGTGCCAGAATACTGATCAGTATGACGCCAGGAGCGAGAGTGGGGTACATCACCAGCGCAAATGGAATTACCGTCAGAATGACAGAAAGAATAAAACCGATTACATACGTCTTGACGCTGCCGTGGCTGGCGCCAGAGTGATCAACGTGCCCGTGTGACATTTACAGCACCCCCATCAGATAAACAACAGTAAATACGCAGATCCAGACAATATCCAGGAAGTGCCAGAACAGGCTCAGGCACATCAGGCGGGTATTGTTGGTCGTGGTCAGGCCCTTGGATGCGACTTGTGCCATCATGACGGCCATCCAGATCAGGCCGCAAGTGACGTGCAGGCCGTGTGTGCCAACCAGCGTGAAGAATGCGGACAGGAAGCCGCTGCGGTCAGGGCCAAAGCCTTCATGGATCAAGTGATAGAACTCATTGACCTCCATGACGATGAAGCCAAGGCCAAACAGGAATGTCACTGCCAGCCATTTAAGGACGCCCTGTTTATTGCCTTTGTGCTGGGCAATCATGGCCATGCCGTAGGTGATGCTACTGAACAGCAGCAGGAAGGTTTCGCCCAGGACATAGTCCAGTTCGAAAATATCCTTGCCGGTGGGGCCACCGGCAAAGCTGGTGCTCAGTACTGCATAGGTCGCGAAAATGGTCGCGAACAGAATGCAGTCCGTCATCAGGTAAATCCAGAATCCAAATATCTTGGTAGATTCTGCGTCGTGATGGTGCTCATGCTCCTCGGCATGAGCGTGCTGTGTATTTAAGGTTTGACTAGACATGTTTACGCCTGACTCGCTTGTTTAGCTTGAATATGTTTGGTTTCAATCGCTGCCACTTCTTCAGCAGGCACGTAGTAATCAATATCACTGTTGTAGCTACGTGCAATGAAGGTGACCAGCATGGCAATGGTGCTGACGATGGCCAGCCACCAGATATGCCAGATCATCGCAAAACCGAATACCAGACTGAATGCGCTGATGATCAGGCCTTCAGAGGCATTTTTCGGCATGTGGATCTTTTCATATTTGGCAGGAACCTGGTTGGCTGTGCCATCCTTCTTCATTTCCCAGAATGCATCCAGTTCCTTCACTTCGGGTACTTTGGCGAAGTTATAGAACGGTGGCGGGGAAGAAGTTGACCATTCCAGAGTGCGGCCACCCCATGGGTCGCCTGTAAGATCGCGGTTCTGATCACGGTCGCGGATGCTGACGTAAAGCTGCAGCAACTGGAACAGGATGGCTGCACCAATGATGAATGCGCCCACCAATGCAATTGCCAGCAATGGAGTCCAGGCTGGGTTGTCATAGTTGTTCAAGCGACGTGTCATGCCCATGAAGCCCAGCAGGTAGAGCGGGACAAAGGCCACGAAGAAACCACTGATCCAGAGATAGGCAGCGATACGGCCAAGTTTTTCATTCAGCTTGAAGCCGAATGCCTTGGGGAACCAGTATACAAAACCGGCCAGATAGCCAAATACCACGCCACCAATAATCACGTTATGGAAGTGGGCGATCAGGAACAAGCTGTTATGCAATACGAAGTCGGCACCTGGGACAGCCAGAAGAACACCAGTCATGCCGCCAATGGTAAAGGTAATGAGGAAACCCACAGTCCAGATGATGGGTGTGGAAAACTCGATACGACCACGGTACATGGTGAACAGCCAGTTGAATATCTTCACCCCGGTCGGGATCGAGATAATCATGGTAGCAATACCAAAGAAGGCGTTAACGCTGGCACCAGATCCCATAGTGAAGAAGTGGTGCAACCAGACAATGAACGACAGGATGGTAATGACCGCTGTCGCCCATACCAGCGAGGTGTAACCGAATAGTTTTTTCTTGGTGAAGGTGGCTACCACTTCAGAGAAGATACCAAATGCCGGAAGAATCAGGATGTACACCTCGGGGTGGCCCCAAATCCAGATCAGGTTGACATACATCATCTGGTTACCGCCGAGATCGTTGGTAAAGAAATGTGTGCCGAGGTAACGGTCAAAAGTCAAAAGGGCAAGAGTGACGGTCAGAACAGGGAAGGCTGCCAGGATCAGGATGTTGGTGCACAGGGCTGTCCATGTGAACACAGGCATCTTCATCAGGGTCATGCCGGGTGCGCGCATCTTAAGGATGGTGGCAAAGAAATTGACCCCAGTTAACAACGTTCCTAACCCGGAAATCTGCAAACTCCATATCCAGTAGTCCACACCGACGCCAGGGCTGTATTCAATGCCAGATAATGGAGGATAGGCCAGCCAGCCAGTTTGCGCGAATTCACCAACTCCCAGGGAGATGTTGATGAGCGCAACACCTACCACAAACAGCCAGAAGCTGAGCGAGTTCAGGAAAGGGAAGGCAACATCGCGCGCGCCAATTTGCAAAGGCACTACGATGTTCATCAACCCAACCATGAACGGCATCGCCATGAAGAAAATCATGATGACGCCATGCGCGGTAAAGATCTGGTCGTAGTGGTGTGGCGGGAGGAAGCCTTCAGAGCCGGCAGATGCAACGGCTAGCTGGGCGCGCATCATGATCGCATCGGCAAAGCCACGCAGCAGCATGATCATGGCCACCAGGATGTACATGATGCCGATTTTCTTGTGATCAACAGAGGTCAGCCAGTCTGACCATAGCCATTGCCATTTTTTGTAATAGGTCAGGGCCCCGACCATCCCAAGGCCCAGCACGCCGACAATCGCCAGCGTGATCATAATTATCGGTTCATGATAAGGAACCGCGTCCAGAGTTAATTTACCAAACATTTTTACTCCTTGCTCCCCGAATGTGAGTGCGCATGCGTACCCGAAGAATGTGTGTACTTTTCAACAATAGCGTCATAGAAGTTAGACGACACTGAAGAGAAACGCTCTATTGGGTTGTTGAATGAAGCTTTTTCCAGAGTGGCGTATTTGCCGGAATCTAGAGTTGTCGATGACTGCTTGACTTCTTGTACCCATTCATTGAATTTTTCTTGCGAGGTGACATTGGCATTGAATTTCATGCCCGAGAAACCATGTCCGCTGTAATTGGCAGACAGGCCGCGATAAACGCCGGACTCGTTTGCAATCAGGTGCAAAGTATTCTTCATGCCGGCCATGGCGTAAATCTGGCTGCCCAGCTGTGGAATGAAGAAGGAGTTCATGACGGTGCCGGAAGTCACTTCAAAGCGCACCGGGGTATTCACCGGGAAAGCCAGCTCATTGACAGTGGCAATGCCTTGTTCCGGGTAGATAAATAGCCATTTCCAGTCAAGTGAGACCACCTGGATGGTTATCTGGGGCTGCTCGGCGACGATAGGTTGGCGCGGGTCCAGAGAATGTGTTGTTTTCCAGGTGATGTAACCGAGAACCAGGATGATAAGAACAGGGATAGTCCAGACAACCGCTTCAATCTTGTTTGAGTGCGACCAGTCAGGAGCATAGGTGGCATTCTTGTTGGATGCCCGGTAACGCCAGGCAAATACGACTGTCATGATAATCACTGGAACTACCACGATCAGCATTAATAGAACTGCCGTGATGATAAGAGATTTTTCTTCTACTCCTATCTGGCCTTTCGGATCGAACAATACAAAGTCACACCCACTCAACAGCAACGTGACAACTAGGGAAGACAACAGACTGAAAAGTCTTGGATATCGCTTTTTTATCATTTCAGCATCTCAAGAATGTAAAGGACTCATAAAACCACCGTACTTCCTAAAAGGAACCTAGTCGCACTTGCCCACAAAGACCCAGAGGCTGTCAAGGTTGAGCTGTTGCTACAGAGCGACATACGCAGGTTTACCATAAACTGTCAGCGTCAATATTAAATACGGCACGCTAACAACCTTATGCTGAGGCGATACAAGGCAATCTTGAAACTAACGAATTACCCAGTTAACCCCCTACGCATTAACCCTACATTTTATACGAATATAGTTCTAAGGCCCATAGAAAAAGCGCCTTTTGAGAGATTTGGTGGTAGTTTTTGCTGATGTGAAATGAATTGTTACATCTGTCGCTATTTGGTAACAATTTGATACATCTGGACGATGCGCTGGATACTGCTTGATTGTCAGCCTGTTACTAAAAGCATTATTTATTGCTCTGTGGCTTGCCGATAGTCCTTGTCTGCTTTCCATATGCGATATTGCACATCAAAACCAACTGGAACATAGACTACGACGGGGAGTTTGCTGTTGTATCTCAAAAAGAAACCAGAGCCATTAGTGCCAACAAATCCTTCACGCTCTGCTTTTTCCGGGCAGGCCATACGCGTCGAGATGGGGCCCGCGATTTTTTCTATCCTGTAATAAGGGTATCCCCAGCCTTGGACTGTATGTTCAACCAAGTCAGCATTGAAGGAATGTCGGTTGCAGTCAATCGACATGGTTTTGCCAACCAATAGTTCAATTTTTTGATCCTCTTCATTCTTCAGGGTTTGTAAGTGGATCACGTATCTGGAATATCCTTGCTCAGCCTGAGGGTAGGGGGCCTTGTTATCAATTTCACCTTCCTGCGCGTAAGCGCTTTGGGGTATGCCAAGTAAGAATACAGGCAAGAAAGCTAACAATGACAGGAAGGGATTCATCAGGTTTCTCCATGGACAAGGTCTATCTTTTTACTTTACCTCAAGCCATGGAGTTTTTCAGGGGATTAATTCACGATCTTCAATATGAGCTGCCGTTGCCGCTCAAGGCGATGATATCCACCACCCAATACCCAAGGATGAAAATCATGATGGCAAATATAAGAAATATTAGAGTCTTGGCCATAGGATGTGTCGTCACCGTGATAAATGTCATATTTACTATAAATCAGGTACGAGGATCCTTTCTTTCAGCCTGGCTCTGACATTTGTGTAGGATAATCCAACGCAGATCCTGGTCGGATTAGGCAATTTGGAGATTTTTGCTTCGAATCAATATGAAAATGGCGCCAACTGGCGCCATTTTTCAAGGAGGCTGTACTGGATTAAATGCGCTCAGGCTTGAATGGTTCCAAGACACAACGCACTTCAAGTACCTTGGCCTCATTTTCTATGCCTTCTTCTTTTTCAAAGCTCAGCTTGGTATTGCGGGGCGCAGTAAATACGACACCATTGGCCTTTTTGATCTGCCCTGCGATATTTTCCAATCTGGCGGCACAGGATTCCACATCATCATGCACCGAGGTTTTCAGCAGGTAATGGTTGTTCAGGTGGTCAAAAATAGCTACAACAGTAGTCCATTGGCCTGGTTGAGGGTTCAGTTTTGACACATCTTCTGCAGCATAGGATTGAGCAGAGAAAACCGTGATCAGGCCCATAGTTAATATGGCTAATGTATGTTTCATCATGTTAGCTTTCTTAGAAGTTGTGAAACCTGTAGACCACCATTAATGAAAAAAGTTGAATTTTTTATCTTTGATTATCTCCACGGACTGAACTATGGCAATTAATGCACATATTCTGTGGATAAGGTTGTGGGCGGCGTCAGGATAGGACTGCTAAGTGCTTGTTGCAGAAAATGCGGTGCAGCCTGGTTATAAAAAGAGCAAGTATTGGCGCGGCTTGCAGGGCAGGTATGATGTACGCGAACACAACTTTGCTGCAGGACATATGACGCAGATTAATGAGATAATGTCACATGGTTTTTGTTCCTGATCTTTTGTCCCAGGCCAGCGCCCAGGGAGCCCTGGATGTCGAGTCCTGGCTGGTCTCCCTAGGTGAAAAGTATACGCCTGAGGAGGCGCTGCTTGTTCGCCACAGCTGCGAGTTTGTTCAGCCTTTCTATTTTGAGCGGAAAGAGGTGACCGGATTAAGCGTCTTCCATCATGTGGTGGGCGTTGCTTCCATACTGGTTGGCATGGGCATGGATGCCGATACCATCGCGGCCACCATCCTGCATGCATGCCCTGAATATGTGCCCGATTGGCAGGCTGTATTGCATGAGCAGTTTGGTGGCAATATCTGCGCCTTGGTTGAAGGCATTGCCCGGATGGAGCAGATTCAAGGTTTCAGCCGCCCGGATGCCATGCTGGCAAAAGATCGCAGGAAAGAAGGGGAGGCACAGCAAGGGCAGGTGGAAAGCCTGCGCAAGATGCTGCTCGCCATGGTTGAGGATATCCGCGTGGTACTGATCAAGCTTGCGGACAGAGTGGAAACACTACGCAGCCTGAATGGGACCAGTGAGCCTGATCAGCAGCGTATTGCCTATGAGGCCAAGAGTATTTTTGCCCCGCTGGCCAACCGCCTTGGCATATGGCATATCAAATGGGAGCTGGAAGACCTGTCCTTGCGCTTTCTGGAGCCCAAGCTCTACAAGGAAGTGGCAACCCTACTGGCTGAAAAGCGGGTCAGGCGAGAGCAATACATCAACGAGGTGCTGGATATCCTGAAAGCCCAGCTTGATGTTGCAGGCATCAAGGCGGAAATGACGGGCCGTCCCAAACATATCTACAGCATAGTCAACAAGATGCGGCGTAAGCATCTTTCATTCAATGAGCTGTATGACGTGCGTGCAGTGCGTATCCTGGTTGATGATGTCAAGGATTGCTATGCCGCTCTCGGCCTGATCCACAATCTCTGGCAACCGATTCCAAAAGAGTTTGACGACTATATTGCCCGTCCCAAGAGCAATAACTATCGCTCTTTGCATACAGTCGTGATCGGGCCGCGCAATCTACCGCTGGAAATCCAGATACGCACACATGAAATGCACCAACATTCAGAGTTGGGGGTGGCCGCCCATTGGCGTTATAAAGAAGGCGGCAAGGCCGACACCAAGTTTGATGACAAGATCGTGTGGTTGCGCCAGATCCTTGAGTGGAAGCAGGATGTGTCTGACAATGGCGGTGCCATCGAGCAATTCAAGAATGAGTTGTTCCATGACAAAGTCTATGTGCTGACACCGCAAGGCAGGGTGGTGGACTTGCCACGTGGCGCGACGCCTGTGGACTTTGCTTATATCCTGCACACTGACCTTGGCCATCGTACGCGCGGAGCCAAGGTGGATGGCAGCATCGTGCCGCTTAATTACAAACTGCAAAATGGCCAGCGTGTTGAGATCATGGCGGCCAAACAGGGCGCGCCCAGCCGTGACTGGCTCAACCCCAATCTCGGCTATCTGCAAAGTTCACGTGCAAGAGCCAAGGTGCGGCACTGGTTCCGTTACCAGAATTTTGAGGAAGATGTTTCTCAAGGCCGTATCCGCCTGGATAGGGAGTTGCATCGCCTGGGCCTGGTAGACCTGAATCAGGAAAAAATTGCGCAAAAACTGCATTTTACCAAGCTTGACGAATTGCTGGCTGCGATAGGCAGGGGGGAGATAGGCGAGCATCAGATTGCCCAGGCATTGCAAGCCGAGCTGCCAGCCAAGGCGGAAGAATCCGAGGCGCCTTTCCAGATCAAGGCGGGTACCACAGAAGATTTGCCTTCAGGCATTCTGGTAGAAGGCGTTGGTAACTTAATGACTTATATGGCGAAATGCTGCAAGCCTGCGCCACCTGACCCAATTGTGGGCTATGTAACGCGTGGCCGGGGCGTGACTATTCACCGTCAGGCTTGTCCATTTATCAAGCGGCTTGCAGTGGATAAACATGATCGCTTGCTGGCAACGCAATGGGGCAGCCGTCAGGAGATGCTGGCTGCAGTGGATATTGATATAGAGGCTTACGACCGTCAGGGGCTATTGCGTGATATCAGTGATCTGTTTGCTCGCGAGCGCGTCAATGTCACCCAGGTCAAAACGAAAAGCCGTAACAACCAGGCCAGAATGCGCTTTTCGATTGAAATTTCAGGTCTGGGCCAGCTTGACCGCCTGTTGGCGTTATTGCGCCAAGTACCCAGTGTCAACGAGGCCGTGCGCCATCTTTAAGGCTGCTTTTGATGACGCGGCACACGCCATAGATACCAAGCGGCTGCGGTGCGGTAAGGGCTCCATGCTTCACTGAACAATTTCATTGCCTTGCTGGCTGGTGCTGCATCCAGTGATTTAAGCCTGCGATAGCCTTCGCGGATACCCAGGTCATCCGCTGGCAGGATATCTTGCCTGTCCAGTGTGAACATCAGTAGCATTTCTACCGTCCACTGGCCTATGCCTTTTAATGTGACTAATTGCCTGATCAGGTCCGCATCCGTCATCTTTGCAGCCTGTATCTGGGAAGGTACGATCCCATTTGAGACGCCTTGCGCAATGCCATAGATAGTGGCAATTTTTCTGCCGGAAAAACCACAGCCCCTGAGAGTATCTACATTGGTTGCCAATAACTGGGATGGTTGGGGAAACTGGCCATCAAACAAGCAAAGCAGGCGGGCCAATATGGCATCTGCGGCCTTGCCATGGAGCTGCTGATATGCCACGGCCCTGACCAGGGCTTCGTAAGGCTCTCTTTCTGCTTGAGCCTGATGCTGGCAGGGGCCAAGTGTTTTTATAAGTTGTGCCCAGTCTGGATCTATGGCGGCCAGAAAACTCGAGGCTTTTATAAGGTGAGTATTGGCTTGGAACGGTGAACTCATGATGATATGTTGGATATAGAGTTGTCGAGGATAATCTTTTCAGCTTTATTTTCCATCCGGATATTGCTTTTAATTTTCCTTGATACTCGTGAGTGGCAAAGCTGAATTCAAAAGCAATATCCGGAATGCAGGGCAGGTACAAGGCTGGTAGATTGACGATTATTACTTTATTCATCGAAGTTGACTATCATGAAATTGTCTTTGAAAACGGCCAAGGCCGCAGCAACTGAAAATGACGTGCGATGGCAAGCGGTGCTTGGACGGGATAGCGCTTATGATGGTCAATTTTATTATTCTGTGAGCAGTACAGGCATCTATTGCCGGCCTTCCTGCGCTGCACGCCGGCCCCGGCCTGAACATGTCAGTTTTCATGACAGTATTGAGGCAGCCGAGCACGCTGGATTCAGGCCCTGCCAACGGTGCAAACCCAATGATGCGACGCTTGCCGAGCAGCATGTTGCGTTGATTGCCAATGCCTGCGAGATGATAGAGCAAGCTGAACATGCCTTTACCTTGAAGCAACTTGCACAAAAATCTGGCATGAGCAGTTTTCATTTTCATCGTTTATTCAAGTCGGTGACCGGGCTTACTCCCAAGGCTTATAGCTCAGCCCACCAGCTTAAAAAAATGCGTAATGGCTTGCGTCATAGCGGTAGCGTGACGGAGGCAATATTCGAGGCAGGATATAACGCAAACAGCCGCTTTTATGAAAAATCCATGGCAGGGCTGGGCATGACACCGTCCCGGTTTCGCAGAGGGGGCATTAATACGCAAATCCGCTTTGCGGTTGCAGAGTGTTCCTTGGGCTCAATGCTTGTCGCCAGCACTGCCAAAGGTATATGTGCCATTTTGCTGGGTGATGATCCAGGGCAGTTGTTGCATGAGTTGCAGGATGCCTTTCCCAATGCTGAGTTATTGGGAGGAGACGAAGGGTATGAGGAAACAGTGTCGCGAGTGATCGGTTTGGTAGAGGCGCCTGCAATAGGCTTGGAGCTGCCGTTGGATATTCAGGGAACAGTATTCCAGCACCGGGTATGGCAGGCGCTGCGGGATATACCGCCTGGTGAGACCGCCAGTTACACTGAAATTGCAGCCAGGCTGGGCGCTCCTCGTGCAGTCAGGGCCGTCGCATCCGCTTGTGCCGCAAATAGGCTGGCGGTGGCAATTCCGTGTCACCGTGTCGTACGTAGCGATGGCGAGCTGGCAGGGTATCGCTGGGGGATAGAGCGTAAGCGCACCTTGCTGGAGCGAGAGTCGAATTGCGATGACGGAGGCCAATAATCTTGATTTCATCATCCGCGTAATAGATTAAATATGAGCGCTGATTTATTCGATTTTATGGAACCACAGGCACATTGCGAGTCAATGGGAAGGGATGCTTTTGTTCTCAGGCGTTTTGCTCTGCCATTTGAGCAGGATATCTGGGGAGAGTTGCAACAAGTCGTCTGGTTGTCTCCACTGCGGCATATGACAACTCCAGGCGGTTTCAGGATGTCGGTCGCCATGACCAACACTGGCAGGCTGGGCTGGATATCTGACAAGACAGGTTATCGCTATGATGAAATTGATCCCTTGTCAGGCAGGCCCTGGCCAACCATGCCATCAGCTTTTAAGTCACTGGCGAAGAGTGCAGCCAGTCATGTGGGATTTGAAGGGTTTGAGCCTGATGCCTGCCTGATCAACCATTATGAGGCAGGAGCCAGGCTAAGCCTCCATCAGGACAAGGACGAGCGAGACTACGCCCAGCCAATAGTTTCTGTATCGCTGGGTTTGCCTGCAACATTCTTGTTTGGCGGACTTGCCCGCACTGACAAAACCTTGCGCACTGTACTCCAACATGGAGATGTCGTCGTATGGGGTGGTGTTTCAAGGTTGAACTACCATGGGATATTACCACTCAAGCCTGGGCGACATCCATTGACAGGAGAGTGCAGGATCAATCTCACATTTCGTCATGCGGGAAGTTAATTAATCACTGACCCTGATATTTTGTGAAATCTGGATGATCATCATTGCCTGGTTTTTTGCTAAATTCCCTATATTCCGTGATTATCTGGCACCAGGCCCTGATAACATCTGGACAGACTTTAAATATTTGAGAGTTTAGTTGATGAAAACTGCAATAGCCCTGCGCCATCTTGCGTTTGAAGACCTCGATGGCATAGCGCCGGTTCTGGAGGAGGCGGGATACCAGATACAGTATATCGATGCACCTTCAGCAACTGACAGCGACTTCAGGCGGGCACTGAATGCTGATGTGCTATTCGTGCTGGGCGGCCCAATTGGCGTTTACCAAACGGATGATTATCCATTTCTGCAACAGGTGATAAATGTTACCAGGACGCGCCTTGAGAGTGACAAACCAGTCCTTGGCATATGTCTGGGTGCCCAGATCATGGCCTGTGCACTGGGGGCCGATGTTTATGCTGGTGAACAAGGCAAGGAAATTGGCTGGAGCCCTTTGTCATTGAGTGAGAAGGGCAGGGAGTCACCACTGGCCGCGCTGGCGGATGCCTGTCCGGTGCTGCACTGGCATGGTGATACGTTCGACCTGCCCGCAGGTGCTGTGCATCTGGCCTCCTCCGCACTGTACATTAACCAGGCATTTGCATATGGCAGGCATGGCCTGGCGTTACAGTTCCATATTGAAGTCACAGCGGTAGGGCTGGAGCGCTGGTATGTTGGCCATGTGGGAGAGCTGGCTAATTTTTCCGTGCGGGATCTCCGGCGCCAAGGTCAGCAACTGGCGCCCGCGTTGCAGCCAAAGCTGCAGGCAGTGATCACGCAATGGCTTTCCCAACTTTAAAACCCCTTCAGGTGAAACATGACGCTTAATCAATATGGCCAACCAATTGGCCCAGGCTTGCCTGATTGGCAGATACGGCCATTGCCCCCTCATCATCAACTTGTTGGGCAGTATTGCCGGCTTGAGCCTGTGGAAAAAAAACATGCAGAAAGCTTGTTTGCTGCTTATCAATTGGCACCTGACCACCGGGATTGGACTTATATCGCAGTTGGCCCGTTTGACGACTTCAACAGTTTTGAACAATATGTTCTGGAATTGGAATCCTCGCATGACCCATTGCACTATGCTGTGATAGATATCCAAACTGGGCGTGCGGTAGGAACCTTGTCCCTGATGCGAATAGATCCGCGCAATGGGGTGGTGGAGGTTGGATTCGTGGTTTACTCGCCGCTCCTGCAAAAATCAAGAATGGCAACTGAGGCACAATTTCTGCTGATGCAGCACGTGTTTGACGATCTTGGCTACAGGCGTTATGAATGGAAGTGCGACAACTTGAATGTACCATCCCGCGCTGCGGCCCGTAGGCTGGGGTTCAGTTTTGAAGGGGTGTTCCGCCAGGCCGTGGTCTATAAGGGACGCAGCCGTGATACTGCCTGGTTTTCCATTCTTGATCGAGAATGGCCAGGATTGCGGGATGCCTACCAACGCTGGCTTGCACCTGGAAATTTTGACGGGACTGGGCAACAGCGTGTGCGCTTGTCCGAGTTTATTGAAGCGAAGCGATAAAGCTGATTAATATGGTTCGAACATCAATTCATTGACGCCTGTTGTGGGCTGAGGCTCGATTTCAGCTTGGTCAGGGCGTGGATATTGTCCTCAGTCAGCCCAGTATCCGGATTACAACGTACCATGCGGTTAAATGATTCCGGGAAACCCGCATCGTCCAGTACTATCCATGATTGATGGTCTCCGCAACATTTAAGCCAGTCGAAAATTTCCGATAACCGCCAGTATTCTTCTTGCATGTCCTCTTGCAAATCTGGAGTCGTGCCGATGATACGCGATTTGATATCGTCGGAAAATATATGGCAAATATCTTCAAAAGGCATATTTTTGCGCCATTTACTACTGACAACAATTCGTATTTCCTGATGCATCCGTAACCAATTTTCCAGCAACGGCAATTTGCTGAAACTTTTATTGGGTTGGTCTGTGGGATGCAGTACACCGTCAAAACTAAGAAAGAGAATCATGAGTGAGGGATTGGCCTAAATCGCGCAAAGATTATTTTAAATGTATGTATAGGATATTCAACATTTGTTATGGGAATGTTACAACTTCAAATGAAAGCACATGACATTGTAAAAAGAATGATGCAGGACGTTGTGCAGTTTTCTTGAAGTGGCCCGGTTTGACGGGCCACGGTTTTGTTATTGAATTTCTGCCACTTTGCCAAGTTGTTTGATGAACTCTGCAATATTATTTTGGATAGATTTTTCGTTTGCAATCCTTAGGCGGGCAATAGCCACTGCCGCATCTGAGAAGGTAGCTGTCCCGGTTGCCTTGATGGGCAAGACCTTTTCAAAACCATCCTTATATACGCGATAGTTGACATTAGAAACGACATCAAATGTCAGGCCGATTAGGGGCTGCTCCAAAGAGACCAGGTTTGCATCGATTTTATATTGGGTACCATTGGCATCCGTTGCGGTCAGGCCTGCCAATATGAGTGATTCCTTCAATGCCCCTTCAAAATTTTCCTGACTGACTTGGGAAGTCCACATCGGATTGGTAGCCTTTCCTCCAGTCACTGCAGCAACGGTAAATTTACCTTTTTGTACAGGGTTCACGGTTTGAATAGTCTCTGAATTAATCAGCATGGCTTCCTTTGTTGCTGGTGATGCGCAGCCAGTGAGTGCAGCCAATATCAATAGAGGAATAATGTTCTTTTTCATTGTTATATAACCCTGAGTAATGAGATGAATTGATGCATATGCATCAAGGGCGAAGTTTAATGGATTAATGCTCATTTACTATACCCACTCAACCTATCAACTAATCTCATCACTCGACTTCCATACTCAATAGTCAGCTTTCTGTCAGCTAGAGTTAAGGTTGGCGTATGGTCCGGTCAATATTATGCAGCCATGAGTGAGAAAAGATTTTTCCTGGCTTTAACAAGGCAATTATTTTTATTGTCATTGCTGGCCTTGGTACCTTGCAAGGCATCGGCTGAGGATGCTTCGGTTATGAGCTTGCAGCAACTGGCTCAGGAACTGCGGGCTCGGAATCCGCAGTTCATGCAGGCCGAACAGGGACGGTTGCAAATTGAGGCGCAAATTCCGCAGGTGCTTGCGTGGGATAGGCCGATGGTGGGCATGGAGCAAACGCCGATTCCTCATGGCAATCTTAATCGTTCCCAGGGAATGAGCTACCGGCTTACCCAAACCATGTCTTTCCCCGGCAAAAAGCAGCTAGCGGCCGATATCCTGCAATCTCAGGCCGATAGCGCCGGAGCACAGATAGATGGGCTCCATGTTCAATTGCTGGCACAACTGAAAAATCAGTACTATCAATTGCTGGCCCTGCAAAAACAAGAACAGATCAACCAGGACACTATAGAGCGCCTTGGCCAGGTCAAACAGGTAGCCAAGGTGCGTTATGCCAATAATGCGGCGGCCTTTGTTGACTACATGAATGCCCAGGTAGCGCAGGGGAGCGCCGAAAATGACATCTTCCAGACTCGCCGCCAGATTGCAGTGGCGCAGCAAAGCATTAATAACCTCATAGGTCGAGATCCTATCCAGCCACTAACGGTGCAGCAACAAGAAATAAGCGAATTCATGCTGAAGCCCTTGGCTGAATTGATGACCGAAGCTCAAGTCAGGCATCCTGCATTGCGCGACAGCGCTTTCCAGCTGGAAGCCGCCCAGAAAAATGTGGCACTGGCCAAAAAAGCCTATTACCCCGATATGCAGCTCATCCTTACCAAGATTAGCGACCATCCTCCTTATGGTATGGCAGGCAGTGAATATGGCCTAGAGGTGGATCTGGTTCTGCCTACCTGGTTTTTCCAGAGTGAAAAGGCTGGGGTCAATGTAGCCAATGCCGGCTTGATTTCTGCCCAGGCTGGTGCCGAGGTGACATGGCGCCAAGTACAACTGGAGGTGGCCAATGCTTACAGCCAAGTGCAGCAGGTCATTAGTGAAAAGAACTTGCTGGAGCAACGACGCCTGCCAGAGGCCAGGGCCGCTTACCGATTGGCGCTGAATAGTTATGCCAATAACGCTGGTGATTTCAATGGCTTGTTGCTGGCTCAGCAGAATTTACGGGACACCGAGCTTGCTGCTGCTCACATAGAAGGAGGGCTGGCACAGGCAATAGCCGCGCTGGATGCATCCGTAGGAAGCGGAATGGAGTAATAACTATGCACAAGGCTTTGATGTTGTTCATTATATTTGTATTGGGGGCAGCGGCAGGGGCTATGCTTGCGCCTATCAGCTGGCGTCAGGATCAGGCACATCCACCCGAGATCAGCAATCAGCCGGATCCTGTGTCACAAGAGTCACAGCCAAGGACAGACAGGGTAGATCCTGATTTTTTTGAAAGCGCATTGCCTGAGTCTCGTGAGATCAGTGACCAGATTCCCATCATGGGTAGACTGGCATTCAATGCGGAGAATATCCATCTGGTGTCTGCGCGGATTGCTGGCCGGCTGGACCGCATCCTGGTATTTGAAGGAGTGACTGTGAAACCCGGGCAGCCGGTAGCTGCTCTCTACAGTCCGGAATATATCTCTGCGCAGAATGAGCTACTGTTGGCACGTAATACCTGGCGCACCTTGCAGGGCAGCCAGGTTACCCAGGGATTGGCGGAAGATGCGGAATCCACTCTCCAGTCGTCTCGTGAACGAATGAGGGTCATGGGTGCTTCCGAACAGGATATACGTCAGCTGGAGCAGACTGGAAAAATCAATGAGCATCTGTTGTTACGCGCGCCAATTGGTGGCGTGGTCACAGTTCGCAATATGGACCCTGGGGCATTCATCAACCTGGGTGACAGCTTCATGTCGATTGCCGATGTTTCAACACTGTGGTTTTACGGCAATGTTTATGAGCAGGACTACGCGCGGATCAAGTTGGGACAGGCGATGCAACTCAGTTTGCAGGCATTGCCGGGTAAAGTCTATCGGGCCCGTGTAGAACTTATCTCTCCTAGCCTTGATAGCGAAACCAATACGTTGCGAGTGCGTTGCCTTGTTGTCAATGATGGGCAGTTGCGCCCGGACATGTTTGCCACAGCTAGCCTGAATGTGGGCAAACACCAGGCTTTGCTTGTGCCGGCGGATGCCATTATCCGGTCTTTGCAGCTGGATTACATCATCGTGGAAATGACTGATGGCAATTTCCGCAAACGGCAGGTGACTACCATGCCTTATCAGGATGGGCTTGTGGCGATCGTGCAGGGATTGGCTGCCCGGGAGAAGGTGGTGGTAAGAGGGGCAACCTTGCTCAACCAGAAATTGTCAGGGGCGGCTTGATGCAGGCGAGCGGCGCTTTTATCGCGGGCGTGTTGCGCAGGCGATTGTTGATCATGGGCTTGTGTCTGGGTTTGTTGGTGTTGGGTTATATCAGCTTTAACAAACTGCCGATCGAACCTTATCCCAATATATCGCCGCTCAATGTCCAGGTGATCACGCAGTGGCCGGGGCGAGGCACCAATGAAATAGAACGCCAGATTACGGTGCCGGTGGAAACGTCGCTGGCCAACTTGCCACATCTCAAGACCTTCCGTTCTGTCTCCTTGTTTGGCCTCTCGGTGGTCACCCTGCAGTTCGAGGATGGTACAGACTCTTTCACTGCCCGCCAGAATGTGCAGCTGCAACTGGACACCGCCGAATTGCCAGAGGGCGTTCAGAGTGATCTGAGCCCGGATGCCGACGCACTGGGGGAAGTGCTGCGTTATCGTGTGGCCTCAGAGAGTGGCGATGATGTCATGCTGCTTAAGTCTTATCAGGACTGGGAAATTTATCGGCAGCTCAAGACCGTACCTGGCATCGCCGACATCAATGGGTTTGGCGGGCCCACCAAGCAGTACCAAGTGTTGCCGGATATTAGAAAACTGCAGGCTTACAATATTTCGCTCAACCAACTTTTGGAGGCGCTTGGCAATGCCAACGCCAATGCGGGGGGCGGCAATCTTAGGTCGGGGGAACAGCAATATGTAGTGCGTGGCATCGGCCTGGTGAAAACCCTGGATGACGTGCGTAACATCGTGATCGTATCCAAGCGCGGTATTCCGGTGCGGGTGGGGGATGTAGCCACGGTGGAATTTGGCTATGCGCCGCGCTTGGGCGTGGTGCAATACAACGACAATCCGGATGCGGTAGAAGGCATTGTGCTCATGCGCCGTGGCGGCAATGCCTCGGAAATGCTGGAGCGGGCGCACCGCAAAGTTGACCAAATCAACAGCAGTGGCTTATTGCCACAGGGCATACACCTGGAGCCTTTTTACGACAGGCAGGAGTTGCTGGACCTGACCATGGGCACTGTACATCACACGCTATTGTTCGGCATGGCGCTGGTGTTGGTGGTACTGTTCATTTTTCTGGGCAGTCTGCGTGCCGCGATTGCGGTGGCAATCGTCATCCCATTAGCGCTGAGTGTTTCGTTTGCAGGCATGGTGCTGGCGATTCCTGCCAATTTGATCTCCCTGGGTGCGATAGATTTTGGCCTGATTGTGGATGCAGCGGTGATTGTGATTGAGAATATCATGCGGCGTATGGAAAACGGCAGCAGCAATTTGCGCCAGACCATTGTGGCAGCCGCGGCCGAGGTGCAGCGACCCATGATCTTTTCCACCATGATCATCATCATGGCGTATGCGCCACTCTTCATCATGGGCGGGGTGGAAGGGAAAATTTTTCACCCGATGGCATACACCATGGGCTTGGCGCTCCTGGCCTCCATGATCCTTAGCCTGACCTTCATCCCATCCGCAGCCTCTTTCCTGTTCAAGCCGGACAGGATAGAACACAGGCCTGGCATGATCGGCGCTTTGATCAAAGTGTATCGTCCGCTGCTGGCGGTTTTGCTGCGCAGGCCTGGCATGGTGGCGGTAGCTGCATTAGTTGCCTTCGGCATTGCCATATTGGGTGCCAGCCGTTTGGGAACAAGCTTTTTACCCACACTGGAGGAAAACAACCTTTGGGTGCGCATCACGCTGCCTAACACGGTGGATTTGCATTACTCCTCTGACTTTGCTTCCCGCGTACGTGGTTATCTGCTGAAGCAACCTGAAGTAAAAACCGTGGTGGGGCAGATCGGCAGGCCGGATGATGGCACTGATGCCACCGGTGTCTTCAATGTGGAGTTCGGTGTTTACCTGAAAAAACCTGGAGAGTGGGCTGCAGGCGTGACACGAGATGACCTGGTCAAGCGAGTAGAACGCTATTTGCAGGCAATTCCCGGTATTGAGTACAATTTCTCGCAATACATACAGGACAACGTTGCCGAAGCATTATCTGGTGTCAAGGGTGAAAATTCGGTGAAGATTTTTGGTGACGATCTTGAAGTGCTGCATGAAAAGGCATTGCAGGTGCAATCTATACTCCGTGGCATTCATGGCATGACTGATGTTGGCATATTTCGCGAGCTGGGGCAGCCAACGATGAATATACGCGTCAACCGTGAAGCCAGCGCGCGCTTCGGGTTGAATGTGGCAGATATACAAAACCTGGTGATCAATGCCATTGGCGGCAACCCGCTGGGCAAGGTGCTGGAAGGCGAGCGTTCATTTGATCTGGCATTGCGTTTCCCCGAAGCACAACGCAACAGGCTGGACTTGATTCAGCGATTGCTGGTTGATACTCCTGATGGCCAGCGTATCCCGCTGTCCATGGTAGCGACAGTGGAACTGAGTGACGGACCGTTCTTTATTTATCGTGAATCTGGGCGCCGCTACATTGCTATCAGATTTGGGGTGAGGGATCGTGATCTTGGCAGCGCTGCGGCAGAAGCGCAGAAGCTGGTGAGCGAGCAGGTAGACTTGCCGCGTGGCTACAAAACCCAATGGGACGGACAGTTTAACCAGATGCAGGAGGCGCACAAGAAGCTGGCAGTGATTGTGCCCTTAACCCTGCTGGCCATCTTCATCATGCTGTATTCTGCATTTGGCAGTGCCAAGGATGCGGCGCTGGTACTCCTTAATGTACCTTTTGCCACCATAGGAGGCATTGCCGCGCTTTACCTGGCAGGAGAGGAACTATCGATTTCAGCCGGTATTGGTTTTCTTTCCCTGTTTGGCATTGCTATACAGGATGGCGTCATTCTTATCTCTTATATCAAGAGTTTGTATAATCAGGGAGAGCATGGGCTGCAGCAGGCCATTCTTGAAGGGGCTTCCATGCGCTTGCGCCCGGTGCTGATGACGGCCATGCTGGCAGGGCTGGGGCTGCTGCCAGCCGCGTTGTCACAGGCCATTGGCTCCCAGGCACAGCGGCCCCTGGCATTGGTGATTGTAGGGGGAATGGTCACTACTACCATACTCACCCTGCTGGTATTGCCGGTAGTATTTGGCTGGATTTACCGTCACTACCCCAACAGTTCCCGCACCGAGAGTGCTTATTAAGAGAGGTTTATGCGCATACTGGTGGTGGAAGATGATGCCATCCTTGCGGAAGGCACCTGCGAGTCGCTATCCAAGGCAGGCTACGCGGTAGACCTGGCTGAAACCGGCACAAGGGCAAATGCCATGATAGAAGCTGGCAGCTATGATCTTGTACTGCTGGATATAGGTTTGCCGGGCATGGATGGTTTTGAGGTGTTGCGCCGCCTGCGCAAGCACAACCGTAATATCCCTGTGCTGATTATCTCAGCGAGGGATGATATCGATTTTCGTGTCTATGGTCTGGACCTGGGAGCTGACGACTTCATGCTCAAGCCTTTTGTGCTGGCAGAGCTGCATGCCCGCACCCGTGCCTTGCTGCGGCGCCATGCATTGAGTGAGCGCAACACACTTTCCTGCGGCGAGTTGCTGATCGACCTCGGAGCACAACGAGCTCATGTAGACGGAGAGCCCCTTGAGCTTTCAATCCGGGAATGGGATGTCCTGGTGTACTTGCTACGCAACCAGGGTAAAGTAGTGCGCAAAGAGGCAATCGTTGAAACACTTTGCGACTGGAAAACGGATATTACACTCAATGCGGTGGAGGTCTACATATCACGTCTGCGTAGCAAGCTGGATAGTCATGGAGTGCATATCCGGACAGTGCGGGGTTTTGGATATCTGCTGGAAGAGCCTGCAGAATGAATGCTGCCAATAGTCTCAGGCAGAAGTTGCTGCGATGGCTGCTGGTTGCACTAAGCCTGCTGGTGGCCGTGGGCATTGTCACCGATTACTTCATGGCGCTGGAACCCGCACGAGAAGTCTATGACCAGCATCTGCTCAAGATGGCGTACAACATGGAGCGTAACCTGCCTGCTGATAGAAGTGCATGGCCGGGTGCTTATCCAGCGATAGAGCGCTCATTGCTCAAGAGTGAGCTGGATAGTTACGATGCTGCCATAGCCGCCATCTTTGACGAGTCTGGACATTTCATTGCAGGTGAATCCGGCCTGCCGATTCAAGCTCCATCCATTGATGCCAAGCCTTTGTTTTACGACGCCAAGTTCAATGATGACCCGATACGGGTGGTAGCGTTGCGGAGCCAATCCTTGGGTGCCGTGCTGTATCTTGCGGAAACCACCTATAAACGCAACCGCCTAGTGCAGAAAACCCTGTTGCACATGATTGTGCCGGAGCTGGTCTTTGCCATTTTTTCCATTGTTGTATTGTGGGTCGGGGTAGGGCGCGGCCTGCAACCCTTGGCGCAGATAAGGGCCCAGATCAATGCGCGTTCAGAAACTGACTTGAGTCCAATGGACGAGGGGAAAGCCCCAGAGGAAATACGAGAGATTATTGCTGCCATCAACTCTCTGTTGGGACGGTTGGATCATTCGATCAAACTGCAGAATCAATTTCTTGCCAACGCCGCCCACCAATTGCGTACCCCTCTGGCCGGATTACAGATGCAGCTGGAATTATCCGGCGACCAAAGCCCACAAGAACGGGAGCAATCGTATCAACGCATGTTGGCCAGCACCAAGCGTATTGTTCGCTTGGCCAATCAGTTATTAGCCTTAGCCAGGGCGGAGGGGGAGGCAGACGCCAATAAATTCACCATCATCAACATCAGTGACGCTATTCAGGATCTTGCCTCGGATTGGCTGGCTCGTGCCTATGCAAAAAACATAGACTTAGGCCTCAATCTGGAAAATGTGCAGGTTGAAGCCAGTCGATGGCAAATTCAGGAAATGCTCGCCAACCTGGTAGATAACGCCCTGCGCTATACCCCGAGTGGGGGCAATATCACCATACGCTGCTATGCGGATGCAACCCAAGCCGTGATAGATGTTGAAGACAATGGGCCAGGAATTCTAGAGGAGCAACGCGAGCAAGTGTTTGACCGGTTTTATCGTCTGGATGAAGATCCTGAAGGATGTGGCCTTGGGCTGGCTATTGTGCGCGAAATAGTGCGGCATCATGGTGGAAGTGTTGTCATCAATCAACCCATAGAATCTGCAGGCACACTAGTAAAAATTCATTTGCCACTGGCGATTGACCAAATACAGCCTCAGGAATAGCGGCCACCAGATTGGCGCGGAAAAGGCTTCCATGTTGAATTTTCTCAATCCTACTACTCAATCCAAGGCAGTCGGTGATAGAATGCTGCCTCGCTTCATTTGAGGCGTTTCAACATTCTCCATCATGCCCGGGTGGTGAAATTGGTAGACACAAGAGACTTAAAATCTCTCGGCTTATGGCCGTGCCGGTTCGATTCCGGCTCCGGGCACCATGCAAAATCAATAAGTTAGATTTTCCACTTTTTTTCGAAACTCCGCTTTGGTCAACATTGTGTCAACTTCGCAAGCGGGTTGAGCGTCTTGGCTTCTTGCAGATGATCTGGTGCCATGTGGGCATATCGCATGGTCATGGCTAGGGTTGAGTGTCCAAGAAGGCGTTGCAGCACAAGGATATTGCCGCCATTCATCATGAAATGGCTGGCAAAGGTATGGCGCAGCACGTGGGATAGCTGGCCTTTGGGTAGTTGCAGGTGGCTCTTTTCAACTGCTTTTCTGAATTGGTTATAGGCTGGTTTGAAGATGTTCCCACCTAGCGTTTTTGGTTTTAGGTTGGCCAATTCTGTATATAAAGCCTCATCAATTGGAATAGAGCGGTTTTTGCCGGATTTTGTACGGCTCAGATGAATCATGCCGTCTCTGACCTGGGTAGCTTTCAAGCTTTCCGCTTCGCTCCATCTGGCACCAGTAGACAGGCAGATTTTGGTGATGTGCAAGGCATCATCACTCAGGCAGCCCAATAGCTGCCTGATCTGGCTTTGTGTGAGGTAGGCAAGTTCTTTTTCTTCTATCTTGAATTGCCTGATTTTGGATAGTGGGTTTTCTTTGTTCCAATAGCCCAGTCTCTTGAGTTCATTGAATACCGCGCGCAGATAGGCATGGTCACGGTTGATGAAGTTAGCTGATATACCAGCATCAAGACGTCGTGCACGATAAGCTGAGAATTGCTCCGAATTGAAGTCATCAGCAAAAGGATTGCCCATGGCTTTGCAGAGGTTCTTGAGCTTTGGGAGTGTGTTTTTAGATTTCAGATGTTGGCCATGGTGCTGATGCCATAAATCAACCAGGTCAGAGAGTTTGCGCTTGTCTCTCTTGGGTGGCATCCATTCGGGCGTTTGAATGATCTGGGTTTTCACCCAGGCTTCCCAGGCCAAAGCTTCAGCTTTGGTAGTGAAAGTCTTGCGGAAGCGTTTAGCGCCACGACCACCGGGTTGGATGTCGACTAGCCAGCCGGAAGGGGTTTTCTTGATGCTCATGATTGTGACATTCCCGAAGTTCGCGAGAACCACATGGAGAAATAAGCATCAAGGGGCGGCATAAAGCCGTTCCGTTTCACTCCACTTTTTATACGCCCGGCTTTGCCGGTTTCACCCTTGACCCTTATTTCCCCATGTGTTGCTGGGCGGCCATGCCGTATGGCGAGGGCTGCACCCCTTTGGGGTACGCCTTCACCAATCGGCAGACCTAAACGCGAGGATGAAGCGATGAGAATCAGCAGGAGTTTTATGAGGTCAAGGGAATTCAGAGAGCGGCAGGGCTGGCTGGCATTTGAGTGCGCAGCAGGCATTGCCTTGCAGGTGATTGCCGATAGTATGGATGAAGCTAGGCGGTGGTTTAAGGGTTGGGTGAAGGTGTTTAGGTTCAGGCCGAAGGTAAAGACGGATAATTTCCTGCAGTTTGAGTTAGTTTTGCTGCAGCGGGATGGTATCCAGGGTGATTTTTTGACAGGGAATTTAAACAAGGTAAGATAGGTCCATGGATTACAGATTAAGTGACCATGCGTTAAAGCGGATGGTTAAGCGTGGTGTTAAGGAAGAGTGGGTCAGGGAGGTGCTGACCAATCCAGATACAACACGTAACGATGAAGATGACATTACGTTGGTACATGCGGTCAAAGCTATTGCTGACCGAGGATTTAAGCAGTTGCGTGTCATCTATAACGAAACCACTGAACCTGTGACGGTTGTCACGGTATTTTTTGAATAGGTGATGAATATGAAAATTGAGTTCGATCCAATAGCAGATGCTTTGTATATCGCGCTTAGCGAAAACGACGTAGAACGCACAGAGGAAATCAGGCCAGGCGTGATCTTGGACTATGACGCGCTGGGCAACATTGTGGGTTTTGAGATGTTGTCGGTCAGTAAGCAGAGCGGCAAACTTAAACACGCCGCTTGATAGTGAAGCCCCGAAAGGGGCTTTTTTATTGCCTACGTATTCGGGAATGCCCATTGGCTTTCCTTCATCCGTTCACGCTGAATAGCACTTGGCTGTATGGGTTGCTGTGAGATTTCAGGCTGCTGCGCTGTTTGAACAGGCGCTTGCTGTTGTTTCTCTCGCTCAGCCTCTTGACGTTCGCTGGCTCGCTGATGGTCATCAGCGATACGCTGGCGTTCTGCTGCCTGCCTATCTGCGACTTCTTGCCTGCGCTGGACTTCTGCAATGCTTTGACCGGGATTGAAGTCAACAAAGAAGCCTTTGGCAATGATCTGACGACACATGAGCTCATCAGTATTTAATTCAGTGGCTTGTTGTGTATAGCACTTGCATTGTCCCCTGAAATCAACACAGGCAGCATTGATAGGAGCTGTGACAGGCTTTGTAATCTCATCATAGACAGGCCTGGTGTGCGGAAGCCCAGGGACACGCTCGACTTGCTGCGCATACCAATCAGGCTTTGGATTGGTTGGTTGAACCGGGATCTGATTCACTGGCTGGACGTTCATTAACCCGTCCTGGGTCTTTTCAGGTTGGATTTGATGCTTGTCGGAAAAGCTGCCAATAGTGACCAGGGCGTACCAGATAGCAGCGATAAGCAGGATTGGCAGCACCACGACCAGCACAAGCCTTGCGGGTATGCGCTTCTTCATGGTGTGAAGATCAGCGGACTTGTACCAGGTGAACACTTCCTTTGGATAAACAAAGTGTTTTTCTATCGAACCCTTTAGGCTTTTGACGTTTTCCCGGACTGACTGGAATTCATGGATAGTCGACTTGGCAAACCCATAGAACCGCTCGACATGGTAATGACGCCCGACCAAGCGGCGCAGGTTGCCGTCGATCAGCATGGGATGCTGAGTGATCAAGAACAGGTCATGGCCGTCATGCCTATGCACCTCAAGCTGCGAGACATGCTTAGGCACCTGCGAACCATTCTGCCTTGGTCTGAAAGTGCCCTGGCATTCATCAATGACAATGATGGCGCCTTTTGGGCAATTGACCCAGTCTTCCCCCTTTTCCATCAATTGCCAATCCAAGGTCAATTCAGGAATGCCATGATAAAAAACCGGACGGTTTTCTTTATCAGCCAGATCCTTGACGGTTTTAAGCGTGAACAGGCTTTTGCCAGAGCCGGGCAAACCAGTGATCAATGTGATCATTGTTTAATTTCCAGCTTGGTAAATACGCCATTAGTAACCCCCTTCAATACCAGGCGCACCATGAAGGCGCTTGCAATAACATTCAAACATTTATCCACCTTTAACACGCCTAGCATGCCAACCATTTCAGGCGGCAGCGCACTGAGATTGACCTTAATACCCGTCAATATCTGCTGAATGAGTACGTCCAGACCTTGATACATGGCCCAGCCGATACCCATTGCTGTCAAAAACTTAACAATTCCTTCCATTAAGCCTTTACTGAAACCACCTACAATTGCGGCAACTAGCCATGCCGCTGGCGATGCGAAAATACCCATTTACCAAATCCCCACTATCCGAAGAGCATATAAATAAGCCGCTGCAAGCAATATGTAGCCAATCATTTCAAAATATGGGCACAGTTTGCTAAAGGGCACCGTGACGGAATGACCGCCAATACTGAACTGAACATCTGAAATACACTGCGCAGCGAATTGATATTCACCACTTTCTTTAACTTCATCGGCAAGATTAATGGTTCTTTTGTGATCTCCCTCTTTGTTCAACCAGCTCTTAATCTCAGGATCTTCCTCACCCATCAAAATACGCCTGCCTTCCTCAGCTGCCGGCTCAAATTCCTTTAGTTCATTCACGTCATCACAACGATGCTGATAAGCAGCACGTGCGATTGCACAATTCACACCGTCACCAGAGCATGTAAAACCAGTAGCACAACTACCTTTAAAATCGCCGCCACCAGAGCCGCCATTACCTGTGCCAGTGGATTTACATGTGGCACCAGTCGCATTGTTTTTGCAGTATTCGCCCATGCCGCTAGTAACAGTAGTCGTTGAACCATCGGGGTTGGTCGTTTCCTCCTTGACTGTAGGTTCCCCACCGCCGGGATTAGGGATAACCGTGACTGTAGGCTGAGGCTCGATTGTCTTTACCGGATCAGGATCAGGGTTTTCTGGCGTAGCCGGCGGCTTGGTCTCAGTGACTTTTGGCGGTGGAGTGGTCTGGACAGGCAGGGTGCCGGGAGTGCCTTTAGGTAGGCAAACATCAACGCCCTGAACTTGACCAAAGGAGCCGCCCGATTCCATGCAGTCGCATGCCGGACATGGCGGCTTGTTTGCTGGCGGTTCTTTAGGCGGGGCGGTTTCACCGTCTGAGCAATTCGAACCAGTATCAACATAATTGCCAGGGTAAACATAGCCGCAAATACCCACAGAGCCGGCACCGCCAATAGAGCAATTGATTTGAGGCGCACCCCCACCAGTAAGCGTTGCACGGCAGCCAGATATGCAACTGGACGAAGGTATTGAGCCATCACCATCGGTATCAGAGAAAGGGCCAGTAAGCAGAATGCGACCAGCCTGACAAACAGCAGGAGGGTCTTCACACGCCCCGGTTGTTTGGTTTCTAACTTGAGGTGCAGGGCAGCTTGTCGGGAAACGGCATATTTCCACACCGCCTACAGTGAGGCGGCTAGAGCCCGACGGGCAATACCATGTCTGATTCACCGGTTGATTATCTCCATTCCATTGGCAAGCAGGTATAGCCTCATTGAATATCCAGACACGACCCGTTCCAACCTGAAAAAGTGAGCACATTTCCTGTCCATCAAAGAAATTGCCATCCACAGTAACCATGGAATATCGCTTTCTGGCTGGTATATCATCAGCAAAAGCATAGATAGAACTACAAAGCAGCAGCAAAACGACGATCAAGCGTTGAACAATAGCCATAGCGCCCCCAATATTCCCAACATCACGATCCAGCCTTCCATCGCTGCCCCCTATAAATGAAAAAGGCCATGAGGGATTGATGCTCATGGCCGATTGGTTGATTTACTGATTAACCGCCACGCACTGCTGCGTAGGCCTTCTTGGTGCCCCAGATCAGTAGCAGGGCAACGCCTACCAGACCAACGGCGGTAGCCGCTTCACCCAAGAGGGTAACGATTGGCGCTACGTCAATTTCAGCGCGAGCAGCAGAGCTTGCAATCGCCAGTGGAGTAGCGACAACTGCACCCTGGACGATGTTGCGACCGTACTTCTTTAATTGATTAAATGGCTTCATTTGAATCTCCGTTTCTTTCTTTCAACATATGAATGACTACCCTAAAGGCAGCCGCTATAGCCCAGAGCAGCCCAATAGCGAGGCTGATCTGAACACCTTCAGCAGCGGTGAGATGCATCACACCGTTCTGCAATTCGGAAGGACTCACCACGAGCTGCATGCAGGTGGTGTAGTCGCTTGGTTGTGGTTCCAGCACTTGGTATTGGCCGGAACCGAGGTCAATGAGGCATTTCATGCGAAGCCCAACACCAACATGCCGCCCAGGCAGAGGCCTATTGCCAGCCATAACAGGTTAGTTAAGAGGCGCATCCTCTTCCCCCTCAAAGAACGAGTGAATTTCATAATCTCCCTCGTCAATGTTGTTGATGGCCGTGTCTATGGCTTCTTGCGGGTCATATAGACGGCCTGCCTTTTTAAGTGACCGCGTATAGAACAGTCCCTGGGTAAGGAACTCTCCTGTTCTGCGGTACTGGATGACATAGACACGGCGCAGCATGGTTAGGCAGCCTTGGATTGAGGTGCTTCTTTCACCAGATTGAAGCCGCGGCAGACAAAGCCTGATGTGGTCATTTCAATATCCAGTTCAGCTTGAACAGGGAAAGGCAGGTTTCTAAGCTTGTCGTAGTTATCTGACTTGCCAAAATTGATATGCACGGCATCAAATCCGGCTTTGTCTTCACTATCGTTAAACGGTGTTTCCACCACAACTTTGGTGAAATCGTGTTTGGTGCCTTCTACCGTGTCATTGAAACGGCGAACGCCTAGAACTTTGAATTGCTGACGCATGGTTATTCCCTTTCGAGGTCAAAAGATTCGTAGTAAGCCGCCATTGGGTAGACGGTTTTTTCGAGGTTGTGAAGGAATTCACCCGCCGTTAGGTAGCTTGGCACTTTGATGCCCTCGGGTAACTTGCCTTCACGCATGACCAGATCTAGGACTTTCTTTGCATCGCCCTCAATCTGGAACATTAGGTTGAGTGCAGCCCCGCACTGATGCTTGAGCCACTTCTTTGTGCGCTCATAGTAGGCCTGCACTGTTTTTTGAGTAGTTAGGATACGTTCAGCACGATCGCTGAAGGTGGATAGCAACGGGTAAGCCGCAGCAAAGTAGTCCTGGGGCCTAATAAGACACTCAAGCGGTACAACTCGACTTTTGGCGAGAAACTCAACTTCGTAGCGCATCCATGGGGATGTTGGGCAACCCAATTGCTTGCCTTTTTCATAGCCTCGGAATGACTTGCCATTCCCGCGAGTGCCAACGTAGAGGGTGCGCCCCTTACCATTAGGATTTTTCCAGTTTCCCCGCATTTCAACATCAGGATTGCGCCCACCGGCGTTAAAGTGGCCATCGTCATACGCCTTTTCTAAGGATTCCGGGGTGTGGAACTTTCCTTCATAATCATCATGAGCAAGGTCAATCCGGGTGATTTTTCCGGTCACTGATGCCTGTAAGAACTCATATAACCGTCGTTCCCAACCATGTTTGGCAGCCGCACAGCCAGTACCAGTCAACTGAATCAATACGGTGTTTCTTTGGCCCCCATAGCACACATGCCCGTATTTATCGCCCAGGACATAACTGGTGTTGTAGAAATGCATACCCCTGTCACGCTTGGCCGTGATGCCAAATCCAAAGATGGATTCACAAGTGCGGGATACATCCATGATGAAGTGTTCATCTGATACCCCATTGGTATGGTCAAAAGAGGCTTCATGGCAGGTAATGTGCAACCAGTCGATAAAACACACCTCATTTTCTGAATGTGTTCTTTCAGTAAGCAGTAGGAGTTTTCCCCCTTCAGTCACTAACTGAAATTTCTTTCCCCCCGTGTTACAGAGGGGGGGCAGCGTCTGCGCTGGCGCCGCTAACGCTGTCGCCTGCGCCGCCGCAGCTACTCGCTCAGCTGCTTCGCGCAGGCCTTTTTGCACTTCTGCATTGATGGCGTCAAAGTCGGATTGCACTAACGTGGCACGTGCAATCACGTGCGCGTCTGCCATCGGAACGAATTTGCGCTTAATCGAAGCCATTAGAGTGAAAACTCCTGATCCAGGGCGTGTTTGTTGAGTAGCGCGAGGTTGACGAGGCGGTATTTACCGATCTCTATCACAGGGAGATAACCGCGATTAATCCAGCCTGTGACGGTGTCTTCTGTCACACCCACTAGGTCAGCAAACTTTCTGCGCGACATCACAGGTACTGATGGCATTTGACTTGTATCTACTGGACTGTCCATAATCGCGTTAGGCCCCTTTGCATGTCATTGGATGTCTATATGTGAATTCACATATACGTTAAGTCACACTGTAAGGATATTCACGCATACATGTCAAGTGCTGCTGGGAAAAAAATAAGAGCAATACGCGAAAGTCTCGATATGGGTAGGCAGGAATTCGCCGATTTGACGGGTATTCCTAAAGGCACATTGATTGGGATAGAGCAGGACAGGCACGAGCCAAAGGCTGGTGTACTAGAGATCATTGCCAGCCACTGGCCGGAATTTGCCGCTTATCTATTAACGGATGAAACAGGCATTAAGCAGAGAAACCCGGAGCTAGAAGCTTTGGCCCGGGAATTGGAAGATCAGAAAAAGGCGAGTTAATCGCTCGAGAAGTGAAAAGAAGGTGGTTTAAAAAATGATATTAAAAGAATTAGACCCATTTTCCTCTGAGGATAAATATCAAAAAGCTGGAAGAAATGCTGAGGAGAGCATTTCGTTTTATCTCAAACGTTTTTTTGAAGATGAAGAAAACATACTTGTTTTAAATGGCATTCGATGGGAGGTAAATGATGATGCAGCCCAAATAGACCATTTAATTATTCATGAATATGGGGTCATCCTTATTGAATGCAAAAGTGTATCTGGAAAAATTCAGTTACTTGATGATGGCCAGTGGGTGCGTTGGTACAACGATAAATCCCAAGGTATGAAATCGCCAGTCACTCAAGTGAAGATGCAAGCAGCATTTTTTAAAAAACAACTCAGCAAAGCTGTCAAACAAGAGGGATTCTTTAATAATATCCCATTCGATACATTAGTGGCCCTGTCAGACCAAGGCCACTTTATCCCACCCAAAAACTCCCCACGCCCTAACGAAGTATGTAAAGCAGACCAGGTAGCCGACAAAGTTAATGAACTGGTGAAACAATATAAAGAACAGCAAGAAAAGCCTGTTTTATCGAAAAATAATCTCAATATTTTAGCTAAATATTTAATTGCATCCCATAAGCCTTTGAATACTTCAGCAGCACCTCAAAAAGAAGAAAAGGTTGAAATTCATGTTGAGGAAGCAGCGGCGGCACCAATCAATAAGTTGACTACCGCCAAACTAGCAGAATTAAAAGGGATGAAAACGAACTCTCTTACACAGCTATTAATAGATGCTGGATATTTGGAACTAAAAAACAAGCTTACTTATTTGACAGAGTCCGGCAAAAAATCTGGCGGTGAATGGAGGAAAGGATTTAAAGGTGGAGGGTTTTATTTTTTATGGCCCTCAGACCTCGCATTACCTGAACAGAAGATAGCTAAAAAGAAAAAATGGTGGGGAGTTTAAGCCGACTATTACTCACTTTGGTAGCAGATCATATTTGCCTGCCCCGAGTTTGCAGAAAACTGTCATAGAAATGTCAACGCCATTAGTCAGTAACATTAGATGAAGGAGAGTAACCCGCTGATGCTGATAGGTATTGAATGATATAGACACTCATTTAAGGAAACTTAAAATCTCTCGGCTTATGGCCGTGCCGGTTCGATTCCGGCCCCGGGCACCATTTAATCGGACTTCCAGTTCGGTTAAATTACTTCTCTCTGATTCGACAGTGTTTTTTTGTGCTATTGGAAATGAATCGGTAAGTCGAGACGGCGGCTTCACTTCATTAATCTTCTGACTCTATTCAATGTTCGATATAGAATAGATAAGTGAAATCAATTTTTGTTGTTCTGGTGATTGTGTTGGTAGGCTGTTCCAGCGCTCCCATTAATTTTGCCTCCAGTAATCCTGTGCCACGGGACAGGGTATATGCGAGTTACCCCAAGTTCTTTACTGGGGCGTATGTCACCGTGCGGCGGGATCCTGCACCTTCCGGAATAGGATTGGGCTGTGAAAACGAGATATATATCGACAATATCCGTTCATACACTATTCTGCCTTCTGAATATGTGACCTTCTTCCTGACTGAAGGAAAACATGTCATCAGGGTTGATACGGGGCGAGGCTCTTGCCAGGGAAGGCCGGGATCTGAGGAAATCACGATATCAAATGGTATTTCTCAGGAGTATAAATTGATTAGCCCTCCCGGCGAACCCCTGCGGCTATTCAGGGTAATGTAGCAATATACGCCTTCTTTGTCGCTAGAAATTAAGTGCCAAGTTTTCTCTTCATTGATTCCTTCCCCCATTCCTTGTCGGCCTGATTGGGAATAATCAAACGTTAGCTTAGCTATTTCATTGAGAGTAGTCGGCGATATCCAGGCAATTTTCTGAAATTAGCTAAGCAACATTTTTTTATAAAAATAAAAATTTAAATTCAATATGTTATTTGCCAATATTGATGTTTATTATTAAAGTGGTGGCCAATGTAATTCTTGAATATTTGAAGGTATTCGAAACATAAATTCTTGGCGTCCTTTTTATTTTATAAAGAAATTCCCATTAAAATGAAAAAAATGATAATTTGTGCTTGATATACTGTTTTATACAAAATCAGTTTACTCATTTAATAATTAAGGAGAATTAAATGCTCAAGGTATTTTTTGCGATCTGTATATTTGCTTTTGTTGGTAACGCTAACGCAGCAACTCCTTCAGATGAGTTGATTTTGAAATTCATGGGAGTTTCCAATGTCAGGGCAACCTTGGATGGAATGAGAGCAAATGCTGATAACGCCCTGAAGAACAATATGCTGCAATCGCTCGGTTATCCGCAGCTTAACGAAAAACAGAAGAAAATTGCAGAGGAGGCTGGAGATAAGGCGGTTAAAATCCAGCAAGAAAATTTATCATATGAAGCAATCGTTAAGTTGATCTTGCCCCTTTATCGCCGCACATTCACCCAGGAAGAGTTGGAAGCTGCCATCAGGTTCTATAGCTCGCCTGAGGGCAAGTCAATCAATCAGAAGATGCCGCTATTGGCAAATGATTCAATGAAGCTGACTGGTGAGGTAAACCAGAGGGTCATTCCTCAATATCAGAAAATCGCTTTAGAGGCAGCAGAGCTCATTAAGCAGGCCAAGTAATATTGCGCTTGAGACAGGCAACTCAAGGGTAAGGTTGTTAGCTATTGCTTAATTTTTGACTGGCTTTTTGACCGATCGTCATCCGCATTCTGTAATTGGTGCTGCTCAATGTTGGTGGCATGTTCCATTCCGAGTGCTTCTGGTTTTTGCATCAGAATTGAATCAATGGCTTGATGGGATGATGCATCGGGCAACATGAGGGAGGAGAGTGGTAACGAAATGCTCTTGAGGGGAGCCGGGTTGCTGGTACGTAGATCCAGTAGCACAGGCAAGCGAATGATTCCGGAGTGGGCTATTGCAAAAAATGCAATAACCAATGTCAGCAACAGAATAATGAATTGCATGCGTGCGCTGTCACGATGCCTTCGGTTTTCCTCCTGGAAGTCGCTCAGGCTTTTCCAGGCCAGCCCGGCAACTTTATAAGCATTATGACCTGACTCTTCAAGGTCTTTTGTCTCAACCAGCGAGGCCAGCTGGTATTTGATTTTTTGTGCATGCCAGTTTCGATCATTCTGTGAGAAGTATAAAAATCCATACATCTCTGCCATGAGTTCATGCAATGTGAATGGCGCATTCGAAATAGCTTTGTGTGCCACGATAAACTTGAGGAGTTCGTAACGCTCTCTGGCTTCTGCTGGGCGACGGTTGAAAATTGCGGTGATGAAGTAATACTTGAGATTGGCCACCCAACGAAAAAGTGGGGTAATAATGAAAGGTAGCTCCAATAATAGTTTGGATAATGACGCATACCTGCGGAATTTACTGATTCCCGCCACTGAATATTTGTACTCAACTACAATATTGTTATAGGCAAAGCGCTCTATGGGGCTGGCGATCACATTTCTGGACAATGCCCCTTCAGGACTGACAAACTGCCCGTAGACATTGCTGTGATCAACTGACAGGATCTTTTGTGCACCATATTGTGAGGTGGTAACAACAATGTTGAATTTATGATCCCGCTTGCCAAGGATCATAATCATGAGAAGCCAGAGGTTGAGTTTCATCTTAATTGATTGTCTTATTTCCTACGAGATATTCTACTTTTTTGTGAAAAGCGTGAAAAATTATTTAATTTGAGCAAAAGCATGCAGCCTTCCCAATTTGACTGAAATCGTCAGAAGATGGATAAAGTCTTCCTTTGATAGTGGTTCTGTAGCATTCGGATCGTTTGGATTGTTGCTGGTCATTTCAACTAATATGTTATAGCAATCAGCAACATAATCGACTTGTCTAGAAACCAGGGATGAGGTGAACATGGTGCCATAGATCGACTGGCATGCGTCCAGGCAAGTGTTGAATAGCTCCTTGTTAATTGCTGGCGGAGTTTTTTCGCTTTCTTTTGAATGATCATTCGCCAGAGTTTCTATCGGCAATGAATCATTGTCGGATACCCACCACTCTTTCGGGATACCAGTGACATTAATCAGCAATTGAAGATTGGCCCCCCGGGGCATTCTGTCGTGCTTGATCCATTCATGCACGGTTTGAACCGGTAAGCCATTTTTTTCGGCCCAGGATTTTGCTGATTGACCGCCAATTACCCTGAGCAACTTCTTTGAAATCCCGTTCATCCGATTTATATTAAAAACTCGGATCTATTTGAGGCGTTGGATTTTATATAAAAGTGCTTGATTTTAAATTGAAAAGCCAATTTATACTCCATTGTTATTATCGAAATGCAATAATTTGACCTATTGACATCCTAATTCGGATGTTTTTTAATGATTCATCTTCATTAGGTTTGGATGTTTAACAACAAGTCGCCATGAAAGATGAAAAAAATTTAACAACTAAAGATTGGCATCGTGCAGATATCATTGCGGCTGTACGCAAAACGCAGACAAACCTCCAAGAGTTGTCCAGGCGTTATGGTCTTTCACGTACAACTTTAAGCAATGCCCTCTATAGTCCTTGCCCTCGCTATGAACGTCTGATAGCCGAGCACCTTGGTCTTGCTCCACAAATCATATGGCCGAGCCGTTACCACCTAGATGGCACACCCAAGAGTGGAAGAGGTGAGCGCAATTTTGGCCGGCCTTCGAGACATAAGGTCAATGTTAGCATTGCCAGTAAATCGCGCAATCAATATCAAATGGCACCATCTCAATTATTCTCGGGACCAGGGCCGGGGAATGACACTTCATTTGACCATGAATCCAATCAACTTTACGACCTTGTCACTGGCTTGCCAAGAAAAGTTCTTTTTGTAGAGCATCTTACTCAATTTGTTTCCTATGCCAAAAGGCATCCTTTGAGAAAGGTTGCCGTGCTGGTTCTCCGACTTGACCGTTTTGAGCATACCGCAGAAATGCTGGGCGGCGTGCATGCGAATACTCTGCTAAATGAGATTGCTGTTCGCCTTAATGATCGTATGCCTGTGGCTCATCTTGAGCGAGATGAATTTGCTGTATTGCGGACTAGCTATGATGATGTCGATGCTGGTGTTTGCAAGGCTGCGGACGAGATCAGAGATGTTTTTTCCAAGCCTTTCCAGGTTGATAGTGGCGAGGTGATTTTGTCTTGCAGTATTGGTGTTTCTGTCTATCCGTGGCATGGGGAGGAGAGCCGAGAGTTGCTTTGCAATGCTGCTTTCGCTTTGTCTTTGCGACGTGGCCATAACAGCAATGGTATCTACGTATATTCAGAGCAGGCCATTGGCAGCGAGAGAGAGCGGATATTTCTTGAGGCTGCCTTGCATAGAGCTCTGGAGCGCAATGAGCTCAGTGTGTATTTCCAGCCCCAAATTGACGTCAGGCAGGGAAAGATTGTCGGAGCGGAAACTTTATTAAGGTGGTATCACCCGGAAAAAGGCTTTGTTCCGCCAGACCGCTTCATTCCCATTGCCGAAGAAAGCGGCCTGATTTTACCCATTGGAGTATGGACGCTGCGCCAGGCTTGCAAGCGTTTTTGTGTATGGACTGCACAAGGCCTGAAGCTTGAGCGCCTCTCCGTCAATATTTCAGCCAGGCAATTCCGTGAAAAGCATTTCCCTTCCATCGTCAACGGAATCCTGCGTGAAACAGGGGTTCCGGCTGACTGCCTGGAGTTGGAAATTACGGAAAGCCTGCTCTTGGAAGATATTGATGAGGTCATTTGCATCATGATGGAGCTGAGACAGCTTGGTGTGCATATTTCGCTTGACGACTTCGGTACCGGATACTCCAATCTTTGCTACATCAACCGTCTGCCAATTGACTCCATCAAAATTGATAAGTCCTTCATCCGAGACATTACCTCGGACCAAAACAGTGCGGCAATAGCGGATGGCATTTTGTCCATAGCTCATCGACTGGGGCTGAGAGTAATCGCTGAGGGGGTGGAAACCGAAGCCCAATTAAATGTGTTGCTAAAGAGCGGTTGCTATTTGGTGCAGGGCTTTTATTTCCACAAGCCTATGCCTGAAGATGTTTTTACCCAGACGCTTCACAATCCCCCTGTTTCCCAACTTTATCACCCCTCACAAAAGCTGCCGTCTCAAATAGATAGGCCATTTCAATAGTTTCACTACAAGAGTTTTTCATCAATAAAAATAGGGGAGATTTGGATGAACCGTGCTTACAAAACCATATGGAGTGCCGTGAGACAGATGTATCAAGTGGTGCCTGAGTCTGCCCGAGGTAGCAGCAGGTCGGCATTGAACATCAAAGTTCTCGTAGCATTGGCTGGAGTGGCGATGATGAGCGAGGATGTATTGGCCGAATCCATTGTGTATACGCCGTATGCAGTCGATATGAACCCTGCAAGTTGGGTTAAAGATAGGGGAGGTAGCCCAGGGCTGCAGCTTGTTGAATGGCAGGGGCGCGATGCACTGAAACTGGAGATAAATCCTCCGGCCATGCCTGATTCCTTCAATAACTGGCAAGGCTATTCTCAAAGAACACTCGTGCCAGCAGGGGCCTCATTTTTGCGTGGTGATCTGTGGATAGAGGCTGATTGGCAAAGTGGGACTGCCACGGACTATATCAATACAGGTTTGTGGGGGAGCGCCATGCCCGAGTCGGTTGTGGTTGAGGATAACTATATTAATAGTGAAGCAGCATTTCCTATTATTCATTTTAACAACCAGGATGGAAGCGGCCATTTGCAGGTGTGGGATGATGGAAGTTGGATTGATCTTGCCGAGACAGCCGGCCTTGTCAAATATGATGGCTGGAATAGTATGGATATGAGGTTGCTGCCCGAACAAAATAAGGTTGAGTACTACTTCAACGGGGCGCTTGTCTATTCATGGAATCCGCCTGCAACAGCAAGTGGCGAGCCATCACAATTCTGGGCAATGTATCTTAAGGCCAGAAATAACGGCGAGACGGTATTTGATAGTTACTGGTCTCGCCTACTTGCTGGGAAAATACATACCAATGGAGAGGTTATTGGGGACATAACCGGGGATCTCATGATTGAGGCTGGGGCCACTGCCAAGGTGCAAGCAGGAGCCACAATCTCTGGCAGCTTGCTTGCCGAAGGAGTGGACGGGCGCGCTGCAGCAGATTTTGCTGGTAGCGTGACCATCACTGGCAGCCTTATTGGCAGCAATGCAACTTACACCTTCACCGATCCTGATCAGTTGGCTGTTATTCATGGCAATGTCGAACTGGAGAATGGTTCGACTGCTGTTGGTGGTACCAAGGCCCGGCCCATTCTTGTTGGTGGCAATATCCGTTTGGCCGAGGCATCGCTTGGAGGCAGCTGGCAAGTGACTAACGGTTTTCTGGAAGCGGTCGACAATGCTGCTGCATTGCTTATTGACAGCCAGTTCAGCGGGACGGTCAATGGGATTGCAGGTGCAGTGGTAAAGTCTGATGCCAGCAGCATTGTGATGCATGGTGGCTCAGTGACTAATGCGGGTACAGGTAATGCCGTAACTGCCATTTCCGAAGGTACATATGATGGCGAGGGAGTTGAGTTGCATGCCTTGGGCAATGGTGGAGCCGGCATCGTCGCCAATACTGGCGGGCAGGCCAATCTCAATGACAGTGAGATATTCACTCAGGGACAGGCTGGGCATGGAATTGTCTCCGATGGGGTCGGTAGCCTGGCCAAGGCCACAGGCTCCAGTATCACGGTAGCAGGCAGCAAAGCATATGGAGTCCATGCAAGCAATGGGGGGCAGGTTGTGCTGGAGAGTGTATTGGTGAACCAAACCAATACTGATGCATATGGAAGAGGGCTGAATGCAACGGGCACAGGTTCCGGTATCACGGTGGGCAATACAGTCATTAATGTCAACGGGACTGGCACTAACGGCAGTGATGCAGCGGTGGGGGTCGCAGCGTCGCAGGGTGCCAGAATTACTTTGGATGGCGGCGATATTTTGATGACAGGGGAAGATCGCACTTACGGAATACGCTCAGACCAAGGGGGCAATGTAACCACCAACGGCACCAACATTTCCACCGAAGGTGTCAATTCCCATGGGTTATTGGCTTGGGCTGCCACCAGTGGCAGTTTTGCCAGCCTGGAGACTACGATCAATATTCACGGCGGTACGGTAACCACTGCAGGACAAAATTCTTATGGCTTGTTCGCTCAAAACCAGGGAGCCCTTGTTCATGCGAGCGAGGTACAGGTCATTACCAGTGGCGGAATTGGTCGAGGCCTCTATGCTTACAATGGAGGCATGCTTGATATTGCTGATGGGTTGATCCGTACTTCAGGTAACGATGCGGTTGCTGTTCAAGCCAGCGGAGCGCAATCCCTAATCAATACCAGTGACTTGACAGTCGAAACCACTGGTGAAAGGGCATTTGGTATTTCTGCTGGGTGGTTCGATGGTATTGGCGGCAAGGTGGTATTCGAGCAGGGAAGTATTTCGACATTTGGTCAGGACGCACATGGAGCTTCAGCCATGTTGGATGGAGAGGTGCAACTACACAATTCCATGTTAATTGTTCATGGGGAGAATGCGGCAGCTGCTTTTTCCACAGCTGGGGGTCAGCTTGAAATAACCTCTTCATCCATCACATCGCAGCAGGGTGCGGGAATTTACCTATTGAATAATGCCGGTGTGATCTTGAGCGATACGGACGTGAATGCTCATGGAGCTTCCATACTATCTGATTTGACTGAGGCAGGTCAGATCCAGAATATCTTGATTGGAACGGGAACAAGCCTGACTCGGAATAACGGTGTTCTGCTTCAGGTTAATCGTAATGAGGATGGTATGGATGGTACCATCAACCTCACTTTGGCTAGCGGTTCGGTATCTCGTGGGGATGTGGTTGATCTCGATGGGCTGGAGTCGGGCCGTAGTGGCCAAACCAATCTGACTATTGGTACAGGGGCACAATGGATAGGCGTTGTACGAGGTCTTAATGATTTGATTGCTAGTGATGGAGCTATCTTGATTGATACCGATGGCGGCCATATAGACGGCAATATCAGTGGCGGCGAGGCGGCCACGATTGCTTTTATAAATGGCGCGGATATTGGTGGAGGTGTCATCGCCGGTACCGGATCTATGGTGCGCTTTGATGGGTTTACCAGCATTGCCGAGACAGTGGCGAGTCAGGGTGCCAGTTTTGTCTTTGGTGGCGAAACCAGCATAGGCAGCAATGTGAGTGCCGAATCTCATGCGCAATTGGAGTTCAATGGGGTGACTACTACCGTGGGCGGCGGTGTTTCTGCAAGTCAAGGTACTACTTTGCTGTTTAACAGTAGTAGTACCAATATCATCGGTGACGTTAATCTGAGTAGCCAGTCCATCTTGAATATTACAGGTGATGCCACTATCGGCGGCGCTGTCAATGCTAATGGCAGCTCACTTTCTTTTACTGGAGCTACGAGGTTGGATAACGGATTAACCGCCACGAACTCTCTCATTCTATTCAGCCGTAGTGAGGCCACAAATATCCTTGGCGATGTTAGCCTTGGTCAAGGGGCGATCACCCATGGTGGCACAATCGCAACCCCCATTTTGGTCGATGGCAATGCCGTGGTGAGTGATAGTGCGCTACTGGGTGGCAATTTTATCTTTAGCGGGGTATTGAGCGGCAATGGCACCATCGGGCCTGGTAACTCGGTTGGTACACAGGCCTACGGATCGGTTGCTGGGTTCAGCGGCACGTACGTTGCGGAGGTCAACCTGTCAGGCCAGTCTGACCTTGTACATATCACAGATACGGGCGTTTCCAATCTTGGTGGTATCAATCTGGAGGTTACTCAGGAAAACGGCAATGGAGGTTATCTGCTTAACCATCGTTATACCATATTGACCACCGATGGCAGCTTGGGAACGCCATTCGGTTCCAGTGCCTGGACTGGTGGAGGCTTGGTTGGTCTTGATACGATTTATAACGCTGACAGTGTTGAGGTCAGCTTGTTCATTGATCAGGATGCAGTCAGTAGTGTGCAATCCAGCTTGACGCGCAACCAGCGTGCTGTACTGGGAGGAGCTTTGTTGGCTGCTGGCAGCAATCGTATTATTGATGCTGCATTGCAGCATCAGGATAGCGCTGCTGCGCTGGATCAGCTTTCGGGGGAAATTCACGCCTCAGTGCGCAATCTCATGACGGAGGATAGTCGTTTTGTACGCAATGCGGCGATTGATCGCGTGCGCCAGGCATTCGGTTCTGTGGCGGCAGCCGACAATGGAAGCACAGTGGAAAATGAGCGCTACACAACTTGGACCCAGGCCATAGGCCAATGGGGACACGATGATGGTAACCGTGATGCGGCAAGCATAAGTCGCCGTGTTGGCGGACTGTTGTTTGGAGCGGATGCCAAAATAGGAGAATATTGGCGAGCTGGCGCATTGGCTGGCTATGCCAATGGTAGCTATGATGCAGATGGCAGGCATTCATCCGCAAGCGTGCGCAGCTACCATATAGGTGCTTATGGCGGCACCGAGTGGAATAATGTCGGCCTCCGACTAGGTGTCGCTCATAGCTGGCATGATATCGATACTAGACGGAACGTGGTGTTTCCTGGCCTGGCAGTCAATAGCAAGGCCGGTTACGAGGGCCGTAGTGCTCAGGTTTTTGCCGAAATGGGCTATCGAGTGGATGCTGGTCGCCTGTCTTTAGAGCCATTTGCTTCTTTAGCCTATGTCAACCTCCATACCGATGGCTTCCATGAAAAAGAGGGGGCTGGCCTGCACGGGATTAGTCAGCGTAGTGATACGACATTCACAACCCTTGGTTTACGTGGAGCGCATTATCTTGGCAAAAGCGACACCAGTACCGCGATCTTGAGAGGATCTTTAGGCTGGCGTCGAGCAAGCGGTGATATTGATGGGCGTACTCAGCTTGCTTTCAATGGGGGCGAATCATTTGGTATCGCTGGAGTACCGATCCGCCGGGATGCATTGATGCTGGATGCCGGGCTCGATATTTCAATGAGCGGAAGCCTGAGCCTGACTTTTTCTTACTTGGGGCAGTTGGCCAGACATTCCGATGACCATGGCTTGCGCGCTAGCCTAAGTTGGCAGTTCTAGCCGTATCAATTAATTACTGCGAAGTATAAAAAGCCTGCATCAGCAGGCTTTTTATGGCCGTATTGCTTAAGCAAGAGCCCGTGCAATACGATCCAGCGCGTTCTTAAGGTTGTCCATCGAGGTAGCAAATGAAATGCGGAAGTAACCTTCAGCGCCGAAAGCAGAACCTGGTACCACGGCAACACCTTCTTGTTCAAGCAGGTATTCAGAAAGGGCCAGGTCGGTGGTTTCCTTGATCTTGCCTGCTGCAAATAGGTTGTTGATGGCTTCGCGTGCATCGGGGAAAGCATAAAATGCGCCACCCGCCTTGATACATTTCAAACCCTTGATCTCATTGAAGCGATTCACGACAAATTCATGACGTTCACGGAAGGCTTCCAGCATGGGAGTAATGCATTCCTGTGGACCTTCAAGAGCTGCCTGGGCTGCTACTTGCGAGATGGAGGTTGGGTTGGACGTTGATTGCGATTGCAGTATCTCCATAGCCTTGATGATCTTGGAAGGGCCTGCAGCATAACCAATACGCCAGCCGGTCATGGAATAGGCCTTGGAAACGCCGTTCAGCACAATACATCGATCCTTGAGCTCAGGAGTGGCATTGAGGATATTGTAGAACTTGTCACCGGTGAGGTTGACGTGTTCATACATGTCATCGGTGGCTACCAGGATATGTGGGTACTTCTTGAGCACTTCACCCAGGGATTTCAGCTCTTCCAATGTATAAACCGCGCCCGTTGGATTGGATGGAGAATTGATCATGAACAACTTGGTTTTTGGCGTGATGGCCGCTTCCAGTTGTGCAGAAGTGAGTTTGAAGCCCTGTTCGATCCCACATTCAATAATCACGGGTTTTGCACCAGCTACTAGGGCAATATCTGCATAAGACACCCAGTAAGGCGCGGGAACGATCACCTCATCTCCGGGATTGAGTACCGCCAATGCCAGATTGAAGATGCATTGTTTGCCACCGACCCCAACAATGACTTCCTTGTCGGTATAGTCAAAACCATTTTCATTCTTGAATTTGGCGACAATGGCTTTTTTCAACCCTGGAATGCCCGCCACAGGCGTGTATTTGGTGAAGCCTTGGTCTATGGCTTTTTTTGCAGCGTCCTTGATATGCTGGGGGGTGTCAAAATCCGGCTCACCTGCACCCAAGCCGATAATGTCGCGGCCTTCGGCTTTCAGTTTTGCGGCACGAGCAGTGACTGCAAGAGTGGGTGATTCCTTGATGGATTGAACGCGCTGCGAGAGTTCCAAGATCAAAATCCTATGAGTGGTTATAGAGACTACGGCAAAACCCTAATTTTACTCATATTATTCTGCTTGCGAAATATGGCGGCACGCGATATTCACTGTAAGCAGGCATTTTTTTAGTATTGCCTGCCGTTTTTTCAACATGCTCCAGTGCAGGCAATGGCTTTACGGAATTCGGCTGCCAGATTTTCACTGATTTTACCCAGACTTTCTTCAATCTGATCGGCTGCTAATTTATCCCCATGCCGAGAGGCAATTATCCCCAAGCGAAAGAGAGCATCCGTATTGTATTCATCCAGTGCTATTGCACGCTTATAAGACTCTTCAGCCATATTAAGATGGCTGAGCTGTTCCTGGGCGTAGCCCAATTCATACCAGGCCTCGCTGCTATCGGATTCTACTTGGGTCCAGCGCGAGGCAATGTCTGCCATGGCCTGCCAGTCTTTCTTCAGTTCCGGAATGGCAATCAGCAGGAAATACAGCCTGGACTGTTCGCTTGCCTCCCAAAGTGCCTGTCCGGCTAAAGGGAATTGGGTTTCCGGTTCGCGTTGTTGCAGGAGGGTTAACCACTCGACAGGCATGGCATAGTAATAAGCCTGCCGACCGATAGTTTTAAAGGTATTGATGCCAATCAGCTTGCCATCCATGTCGTAAAGGCCACTGCCGCTGGCGCCAAGCGAGAATTTGGCAGAGCTGCGAATGATGTTTCCCTGATCCATGCTGTAAATAGATTTGATGCTGCCAACCGAGACCATAGGGGAGGCTACACCATTAGAGTGGCCGATGGATGTGACTTCCTGACCTTTTTTCAGGTGATTGCTTTCGCCAATTTGAACCGGCTTGAAAGGTAGCTCAGCCGTTTTTAATAGGCACAGGTCATGCCAGCGGTCAGCTTGTACGGACTCTACTTCGTAGACATCCTCGCCACGAGAAACCCACGGGCGGCCAGTTTCGCGGAAAATATGGCAATTGGTGAGCACCTTGTTGCTGGCCACTACAATGCCCGACCCATAGCCGAGGCCGCCGTCAGCACGGTATCCACGGACCATGACGGTAGAGAAAAAGGGTTCTATCATCTTTTGCCTGTCATAGGCCTCGGCAATGGGCTGAGATGCGAGCAAGCCTGCAATTACAATCAGATAGCGCATACCACCTCCGAGCATAATGACTAGGTTAAGATGGGAATTGACTCCAACTGGACGAGAGGTGCGCATAGATGATCCATGCCTGTTAAAATCCTTGTTCCACCCTATTGGTAATCGCTGTGATTGTCACTTTCCCAAATAGCAAATACAAGCTTTTTCAACCATTTCCGCCTGCCGGAGACCAGCCGGCTGCAATCGATAAGCTCACGGATGGCATCAACCAGGGTCTGAAGTTTCAGACCCTGCTGGGTGTTACTGGTTCCGGCAAGACATATACCATGGCCAATGTGATTGCACGGACAGGCCGTCCCGCTATTGTCATGGCGCCAAATAAGACGTTGGCGGCACAGTTGTATTCAGAGTTCAGGGAATTCTTCCCTGAAAATGCCGTGGAATATTTTGTGTCCTATTACGATTATTATCAGCCCGAGGCTTATGTGCCTTCGCGCGACCTTTTCATCGAAAAAGACTCCAGCATCAATGACCATATTGAGCAAATGCGACTGTCTGCGACCAAATCCCTGCTTGAGCGCGAAGACAGCATCATTGTGGCTACCGTGTCCGCGATCTATGGTATCGGCGACCCTGGCGAGTACCATGGCATGGTGTTACATATCCATCTGGGGATGAAAGTCACCCAACGCGATATCGTCAATAAGCTGATTGCCATGCAATATGATCGCAATGACTTCGACTTTTCCCGCGGAGCTTTCCGCGTGCGCGGAGATGTGCTGGATGTATTTCCTTCTGAAAATAGTGAAACCGCTGTGCGCATCAGCCTGTTCGATGATGAGATTGAAAGCATAACCCTGTTTGATCCACTGACTGGGCAGATATTCAATAAAATCCACAATTTCCGTATTTTTCCCTCAAGCCATTACGTCACGGCGCGCGAGGCGACCATACGCGCGATGGAGACCATCAAGCATGAGCTACGCGACCGTGTTGATTTCTTCATCAAGAACAACAAGCTGGTCGAGGCCCAGCGTATAGAGCAGCGCACACGGTTTGACCTGGAAATGCTCAATGAAATCGGTTTCTGCAAGGGGATCGAAAACTATAGCCGGCATCTTACCGGCCGTTCGGTCGGGGATGCACCGCCAACACTGATTGATTACCTGCCTGACAATGCGCTGATGATCATAGACGAGAGTCATGTGACAGTGCCCCAGATAGGTGGCATGTACAAGGGTGACCGAGCACGCAAGGAAAATCTGGTGGATTATGGATTCCGTCTCCCTTCGGCGCTGGATAACCGTCCCTTGCGGTTTGAAGAGTTCGAGCACATCATGCGCCAGTGTATTTTTGTCAGTGCAACGCCATCGGAATATGAAGCCACCCACCAGCAGCAGGTCGTAGAGCAGGTGGTCAGGCCAACCGGGTTGATTGATCCGGAAATCACAGTTAAACCGGCAGATACGCAGGTGGATGACTTATTGTCCGAAATCAAGCTCAGAGTGGCGGTGAATGAACGTGTCCTGGCTACCACACTGACCAAGCGAATGGCGGAAGATTTGACGGATTACCTGGCCGAGCATGGTGTCAAGGTCCGTTATCTGCATTCAGATATTGATACGGTGGAGCGGGTGGAAATTATCCGGGATTTGCGTCTGGGTGAGTTTGATGTACTGGTGGGCATCAATCTTCTTCGGGAGGGTCTGGATATTCCCGAGGTGTCGCTGGTAGCGGTATTGGATGCAGATAAAGAAGGCTTTTTGCGCTCCGAGCGCTCCCTGATCCAGACGGCCGGACGTGCAGCACGTAATCTCAATGGTACCGTAATTTTCTATGCCAACAGGATTACGCGTTCAATGAAGCTGGCGATGGATGAAACCCAGCGCCGCCGGCAGAAACAAATGGCTTTCAATACTGAACATGGCATTACTCCCAAAGGAGTGACTAAACGGATCAAGGATATTATCGAGGGTGTTTACGACAAGGAAGATGCCCAGCGTGAACGCAAGGCTGCCCAAGAGCAGGCAAGCTATGATGTCATGAGCGAAAAGCAGGTCTTGAAGGAAATGAAGCGCCTGGAAAAAGCCATGCATGACAGTGCAAAGAATCTGGAATTTGAAAAAGCAGGGGAGTTCAGAGATCAGCTCAAGAAGTTGAAAACCCTGTTTTATGGCGCTACCATGCCAGACGAATTACCCAGGGAGTAAAGGGCAGTCTGAGTCAATGTTCTGTCCAGCAGTAAAAGAAAAAGCCCTGACATGTCAGGGCTTTTTTATGGTACCAATCCAGTCAATTACTTCTGTGTTTCTACCATTACCAGCGGTTCTGCTGGTGCAGATTCCGCAGCTGTCTTTTGTTGCCAGGCTGCTGGCTTGCGTGAACTACGTTTGGCAGGCTCCTCGACAGTGGGTGCAACTATCGCCTTGGCTGCATCAGCTTTTGTTTCAACTAGCTGCAGGCCGCTGGCTGCCAGATCAACAGGTTGCTCTGCAGCTGGTTCAGCTTTGCGGCGACGCGGTGCACGAGGCTTTTTCTCCGGCTTGGCTTCTGCCTCAACAGAGATTGCCTCTTTTGCAGCTTCAGTCTTTGCCGTGGATTTTTTACTTTCCACCACTTCAATGCTGCTGTCGCTTGCAGGTTTGGCCTTGCTTTCCTTGGCTTGAGTGGCAGCGGCAGGCTGCTGTGCAATCGCTTCAGCTTCGGTTTTAACAGGCTCAAGCGCTATCTCAGTCTTGGCAGTTTCTTTTTTCATGACTTCTGTCTTGGCCGAGCTAGCTGTTTCAGCCTTGGTTTCAGGAACGACAGGGGCTATAACTGCTGTCTTGGTTGTATCTTCAGTCACGGCCGGCTGTTGTTCAGCCTGAGCATTCTGACGATTTTCACGTGGACTGTTTTCATTGCGCGGCTGACGTTCACGGCGCCCGTTGCGACCACGACGGCCAGTGCGTTGTTCACCTTCTGCTACACCAGTTTCAGATTGCAGGGCAGCTGGCTGGCTATTTACTTGCTGTTGCGGCTTCTGTTGACGTTCGGTGCGGTCTTGACGCTCGGGTCTTTCCTGGCGCGGCGGCTGTTGCGTATTGGAACGCGTTTCCTGCGGCTGGCGTTTTTCATTATTGCCGCGGGTTTGCTCCTTGCGCTGCTCAGGACGCTCACTACCTTGCGCATTGCGTTCGTTGCGGTTGTTACGGCCATTGCGACGCTGGCTCTGGTTGCGATTGCCATTGTCACGACGCTGGGTTTCCTCAGCAGGCTTGGCCTCAGGCTTGGATGCTGTGACACTGGACAGCCAGGACTTGAAGCGGCCCAACAGTGAAACGTTAGCGACAGGCTTTTCCTTGGCGGTTGGTGCAGGGGAGGCCGGGGTAATTCCCTTGACAGCCGCTTCCACCTTGATTGCCTTGACTTCCTGGGCGACAACAGCTTCGATGGATTCCGATGGCAGCTCCACCATTTCATAGCTGGCACGACCAGTATCCTCAACATCATCATGGCGGATGCGTAAAATGTTGTAGTTGGGCGTTTCCATATGAATATTGGGGATCAGGACAACCTGTACACCCATGCGCTGTTCAATCTTGTGTATTTCAGCACGCTTTTCATTCAGCAGGAATGTGGCAGCTTCAACAGGTAACTGAACCTGGATCACTGCGCTGTTTTCCTTCATGGCTTCTTCCTGCGTGATGCGCAGGATATGCAGGGCAGTGGACTCTATGCCGCGGATATGGCCGGTGCCATGGCAGCGTGGGCAGGGAATGTGGTTGGATTCACCCAAGCTTGGGCGTAGGCGCTGACGAGACAGCTCAAGCAGGCCGAAGCGGGAGATCTTGCCCGTTTGCACACGCGCACGGTCATGATGCAGCGCGTCACGAAGGCGGTTTTCCACTTCCCGCTGGTTACGCTGGCTTTCCATGTCGATGAAGTCAATGACCACCAGGCCGCCAAGGTCACGCAAGCGCAATTGGCGTGCGACTTCATCAGCCGCTTCAAGGTTGGTGTTGAATGCAGTTTGTTCAATATCGCTGCCTTTGGTGGAGCGACCGGAGTTAACGTCTACCGAAACGAGGGCCTCAGTGTGGTCAATGACGATGGCGCCACCGGATGGCAAGCGTACCTCCCGAGAAAATGCCGACTCAATCTGATGCTCGATCTGGAAGCGTGAGAACAATGGGATTTCATCGCGATACAGTTTAACGCGGGAAACATTGCCTGGCATGACATGGTTCATGAACTGAACTGCCTGCTCATGAATGTCAGGGGTATCAATCAGGATTTCACCGATATCAGGCTGGAAGTAGTCGCGAATCGCACGGATCACCAGGCTGCCTTCCTGGTAGATCAGGAAAGGGCCGCTCTGGATGGTAGAGGCACTTTCAACAGCGGTCCACAGTTGCAGCAGGTAGTTAAGGTCCCACTGCAGCTCTTCCACGGTACGGCCGATACCAGCAGTACGGGCAATAATGCTCATGCCACTTGGGACTTCGAGCTGGGCCATGGTGTCGCGCAATTCGTTGCGGTCTTCGCCTTCGATACGGCGTGATACACCACCGCCACGAGGATTGTTCGGCATCAATACCAAGTAGCGGCCAGCGAGCGAGATGAATGTGGTCAGGGCGGCACCCTTGTTGCCACGCTCATCCTTGTCGACCTGGACAATCAGCTCCTGGCCTTCTTTTAATACGTCCTGGATACGGGCACGGCTGGCTTCGCTGTCGTTCTGGAAATAGCTGCGTGCCACTTCCTTGAACGGCAGGAAACCATGGCGGTCAGTACCATAATTGACAAAGGCAGCTTCCAGGGATGGTTCGATGCGGGTGATGACACCCTTGTAGATATTGCTTTTACGTTGTTCCTTGCCGGCAGACTCAATATCAAGGTCAATGAGTTTTTGTCCGTCGACAATAGCGACGCGGAGTTCTTCCGATTGCGTCGCATTAAATAGCATGCGTTTCATTTATTACTCCCGCGCTCTGAAGCGGGCAGCAGACCGTGCCATTTCTGGCGGCGGAGCAGTGCTATGACTGAAGTGCCGTATTGGCCTGTCATGCAGGTCACATTGACACGATACGAGCAGATTGAAATCCGCAGGAGGTAACGCGAAACAATAGTTTCTCAATTTTTCGGCTAGGCAGTTCTTTGCCTTCAGGCCGCTTTTCCCTGGGCGCTATCTAGCGCATGCAGTAGCATCTTGAGCTACTTGGAAAAAGATTTTCTAATACCGGTATGATTCGGTATCAGCTTGAATTTGTTAACGAAAGCTTTCGTAAACTATTGGGTTCTAAACCCCGATACGGCTATTCTGTCTCGGATTAGCCGACGTTATCGGCTAATATGCTATTTTTTTTCAGTATATCCTGGGCCGTGCGCCACCTTAAGAATCTTGGTCTGCGGCAGCTAGAGCGCATTGTTCCTGTTACAAAATCGCTACTTGTTTCAATTGGCGAGCGAGTTAACCAAGGTATTTTCCATTGCGGGTAAATCATTCCTGAAGAAGCGCTTAGCGCATTTACTTCAAGATCGTCGTAGTATAGGTGAGATGACTAATTTAAGCAAAACAAGAAATCAATTTAATCCCGCCGCAGTTAACCTGCTGACAATAGATGAGGCTAGCGAAGGGCAGAGAGTCGATAATTTCTTGGCAAAAACCCTCAAGGGCGTTCCTAAAAGCCATATTTACCGCATCCTTCGCAGTGGGGAGGTGCGCGTTAACAGCAAGCGTGTAGATTCCAGTTGCAAGCTAAACCTGGGAGATCAGGTGCGTGTGCCGCCTGTCAGGATGGCACAGCAGGCGGCTGAGGCCGCCCCCAAAACGCCAGCGGTGTCAAAATTTGAGAATGCGATTATCTTTGAGGACGATGCCATGCTGGTTCTGGACAAGCCTGCCGGCTTTGCCGTGCATGGCGGCAGCGGCATCAGCCGGGGGGTGATTGAGCAGCTGCGCCTGGAGCGCCCCCATGCCAAATTCCTCGAATTGGTACACAGGCTGGACCGTGAAACCTCGGGTGTACTCATGCTTGCCAAGAAACGCAGCGCCTTGGTGGCGTTGCATGACGCCATTCGCAACAACCAGACTGACAAGCGCTATCTGGTGTTGGTGCATGGACGCTGGAACGACCAAAAGCGCAAGGTCAAATTACCCCTGCACAAATATGTGCTCCCCAGTGGCGAGCGCCGAGTGTCGGTGCAAGAGGATGGGCAGGAATCGGAAACTATTTTCTACCTGCGTAAGCCGCTGGGAGAGTTTACCTTGTTGGAGGCGCAACTGGTCACTGGGCGGACACACCAGTTGCGGGTGCAATTGTCTCATCTTGGTTTCCCGATAGCTGGAGATGATAAATATGGTGACTTTGGCCTGAACAAGGCTTTGCAGAAACGAGGGTTAAAGCGGATGTTCCTGCATTCCGCGGAAACCATGTTGCGTCACCCCTTGAATGGAGAAAAACTGAAGTTGATTGCCCCTTTGCCTAAAGAACTTGAAAAGTTTGTCCAACTTATTGATTCCACTAGGGAGTTGCCCAGTGAGTAAGCGTTTTGACCTGATTGTGTTTGACTGGGATGGCACCCTGGCCAATTCCACGCAGATTATTGTCGACAGTATACGAACAGCTGCTGTTGAAGCTGGCCTTGCTGATCCTGGGCAGGAGTCAGCCAGCAGCATTATTGGCCTGGGGTTGCGCGAAGCTATCCAGCAATTGTTTGGTGTCATTACCAGTGAACAGCTCCAGCATATGGCAGAACGCTACAATGTGCATTATCACGCGCGGGAGAATGATGTATTGCTGTTTCCAGGGGCAAAAAATGCCGTGACGAGGCTCAATGAGCAAGGATATATGCTAGGGGTAGCGACCGGCAAAGGCCGCAGGGGCTTGAATCACGCGTTGGAGCATAGCGGATTGGGCACATATATACATGGTACGCGCTGTGTGGACGAGTGTTTATCCAAGCCACATCCGCAAATGTTGCTGGAGCTGATGGACGAGTTCGGTGCTGAGCCTGAACGCACATTAATGATAGGCGACACCAGTTTTGACCTTCAGATGGCGGAAAATGCCAAGGTTTCACGTATAGGCGTGACTTATGGCGCGCACCCGCTTGAGCGATTGTTGCCGCATTTGCCGCTGGCGCATTTCGATGAGTTTGCTACACTCGACCAATGGCTGGAACTGAACGCTTAATTTGCCATAGCCGCGATCTGGTGGATGGAGGGATGGGGGTGCGCTTTGACCTCCCAGAGCTTGGAGAGCGTATCGCCGGATTTGCTGTACGCTTCAACGGTAAGGTATACGCCTATATCAACCAGTGTGCACATGTGCCTATAGAGTTGGACTGGAATCATGGGGAGTTTTTTGATTTCAGTCAGCAATACCTGATATGTGCAACCCATGGCGCACACTATCAGCCTGATACCGGATATTGTGTGGCAGGGCCCTGCCGGGGCCGGACTCTGATACCTATACGGATAAAAGAGCAGGACGATAATATATTGATTAATTTTGAAAGTTTAACGAATGTCTGATAACCACCCTAATGGCTCCAACTGGGAGCGTGACACTCTGCATCAATTGGCACTTGCCTCTGTCAAGGAACAGCGGCGTGCGCGGCAATGGGGCATTTTTTTCAAGTCGATAGGATTTACCTATTTGTTTATTATCTTGTTCTACGCCTTGGGGTGGAATGCAAGTTCCAGTGCTTCGGTTGAGCATACGGCATTGATTGATATAAGCGGTGTGATCGGTAGCGACGATGCGGTGAATGCCGACTCGGTGGTATCCAGCCTGCAATCAGCTTTTGATAGCAAGGGCACCAAGGGCATTATCCTGCGTATCAATAGTCCTGGCGGTAGTCCGGTTCAGGCTGGCATCATTAATGACGAGATCAAGCGCCAGCGTAAGCTGCACCCCAATATCCCAGTGTATGCGGTAGTGGAGGATATCTGCGCATCCGGCGGCTATTACATAGCCGTTGCAGCAGACAGGATCTATGTGGACAAGGCTAGTATTGTCGGCTCTATCGGTGTGCTCATGGACGGATTTGGTTTTACAGGCATCATGGATAAGGTAGGAGTTGAACGCAGGCTGATGACGGCTGGAAGCAATAAGGCCATGCTGGATCCATTTTCCCCAGTGAATCCTAAACATCAGGAATTTGCCCAGCAGATGCTGGACCAGATTCATGCCCAGTTTATTGCGGTTGTACGTGAAGGTCGTGGCAAACGCCTGAAAGAAACGCCAGAAACTTTCAGTGGCCTGTTCTGGAGTGGTCAGTCTAGTATTGAAATGGGCCTGGCAGATGCGCTTGGCAGTTCGGATTATGTGGCGCGTGAGGTGATCAAGCAGGAAAACGTGGTGGACTTTACGGCCAAGGAAGGCTTGGCTGATCGATTTGCCAAGCGCTTGGGGGCAAGCGTCGGTGCCAGTTTTCTCGGCAAGAAGTTTAGTCTGGAATAAATTAAACAGCTAGGATATCAAGCAATAAGAAGCCACGATAAATCATCGTGGCTTTTTTTATTTTAATCAATCAATTGCTATCTGAATTTAAGGTAATTCATCAGGCCATTGGTTGAGCTGTCATACTCGGTTGAGTGTTTGCCGTCATTGAGTTGGGGAAGGATTTTCCTGGCTATCTGCTTGCCGTATTCCACCCCCCACTGATCGAATGAGTTGATGTTCCAGATGATGCCTTGTACGAATATCTTGTGTTCGTAAATGGCAATCAGCTTGCCCAGCATCTTGGGAGTAAGCTTGTCGAACAGAATGGTGGTGGTAGGGCGGTTGCCTTCAAACACCTTGTGCGGCAGCAGGACTTCGAGCTCCTCACCACTTAATCCCTGTTCAACCAACTCTGCCTTGGCTTCATCCAGCGTTTTGCCTTGCATTAGCGCACTGGTCTGGGCGAAGCAGTTGGCAAGAAGTATCAGATGATGCTCATTGCCATTGTTGCCAAGCTGGTATTGACTTTCCAGGGGCATCATGAAGTCGCAAGGGATCAGTCGGTTGCCTTGATGGATCAGTTGATAAAACGCGTGTTGGCCATTTGTGCCTGCTTCACCCCAGATGATAGGGCCGGTGGTGCATTGGACATTCCGGCCATCGCGGGCCACGAACTTGCCGTTGCTTTCCATGTCCGCCTGTTGCAGATAGGCGGGGAAGCGAGCCAGGCCTTGATCGTAGGGCAGGATCGCCAGGCTGTCTGCACCGAAGAAATTGTTGTACCACACGCCCAGCATTGCCATGATGACCGGAATGTTTTCTTCAAGTGGTGCGTTGCGGAAATGTTGGTCTATCTCATGTCCTCCAGACAGCAGGTCTTCAAAGTTGTCCATGCCGATATAGATCGCAATTGATAGGCCAATGGCTGACCATAAGGAATACCGGCCTCCCACCCAGTCCCAGAACTCGAACATATTGGATCCGTCAATGCCGAACTTTCTAACCTCTTCTGCATTGGTGGAAATGGCAACAAAGTGCTTGGCGACTTGGGTTTGGTCTTTTGCTGCATCCAAGAACCAATTGCGCGCCGATAAGGCATTGGTCATGGTTTCTTGGGTGGTGAAAGTCTTGGATGCCACAATGAAGAGGGTGGTCTCTGGATCGCAATTCTGCAGTGTTTGGGCGAGGTGGGTGCCGTCGATGTTGGAAACAAAATGAGCGTTGAGGCTGGCCTGTGCATATGGTTTCAGTGCGCCGCAGACCATGACGGGGCCCAGATCGGAGCCGCCGATGCCGATATTGACGATATCGGTAATACGTTTGCCGCTATAGCCTTTCCATTCGCCAGAGCGGATGAGTTCACTGAAGTTGCGCATCTGTTCGAGTACGCGGTTGACTTCAGGCATCACATCCTTGCCATCTACATAGATTGGCGTATTGCTACGGTTACGTAAGGCCGTGTGCAGTACGGCACGCTTTTCGGTGAAGTTGATTTTTTCACCAGAAAACATGCGCTCCCGCCACTCTTCCACCTTGGAGTCGCGCGCCAGTTTGAATAATAGGGGCAAGGTTTCATCTGTGATGCGATGCTTGGAATAATCCAGTAGCAGGCCTTCAGTCTTCAGGGAGAATTTCTCAAATCGTCGTCCGTCCCTGGTAAATAAATCACGCATCTGGAGGGGGAGGACTTCTTGATAATGAGCGCTTAGATCATGCCATACCGGGCAGTTTGTTGGGTTCGTCATTGCGAGTTTTATGTGTTTATTTAGGATGGGGTTTCTGGTCAAAATTTACTGGCATGAGGTTATCGATGCCAGTGACGGGTGACTGCATAATAATATAATAGGTCTAAATCCAAGTGATTTTGCCTGTCTCTCCATTAATGACCAGTTCAATCCTAATGATTCTATTCAATTCTGGATAAATAAACAATTTTAGTCTTAATGGTATGGGTGAACTTTGGATGAGCGGGTTTTGAAAGGGGTTCTATGCAATAGGATCCGGCATCTTTAGGAAATTGATTGATTAATTGGCGTTTTCTGGCTATGATCTCGGGTTTTCCACCTTGCCTTACCGTTTTCGCATGCGGGAGGCTGCTAATCCAAAAGGAGAGTATATGCGACATTATGAAGTAGTATTTATCGTCCATCCGGACCAGAGCGAGCAAGTGCCTGCAATGATCGAGCGCTATCGCACTCTGGTAACCGCCAACGGTGGTGCCATTCACCGCCTGGAAGACTGGGGCCGACGTCAACTGGCTTACCCAATCCAGAAAATTCACAAGGCACACTACGTGCTGATGAATATCGAATGTAACCAGGCTGTGCTGGATGAGCTTGAGCATGCTTTCAAGTTTAATGATGCCGTGTTGCGTCATCTGACACTGAGCACCAAAGAAGCTGTGACCGCGCCATCTCCAATGATGAAGGAAGAGAAGTCCAAGTCATTGCTGGGCGCTAAGGATGAAGCCGCTGCACCAGTTGCAGAGCAAGCATCTGCTTAAGTGAGTTTCAATCGGCTGGAGTTGAGCGCCGAGCTCGCAAAGATTGCAGAGCTACGCTACACCCCGGCAGGAATACCAGTATTGAGCTTTCATCTGCTCCATGTTTCTGAGCAGGTTGAAGCAAAATTGAAGCGCAGGGTTGAGTGTGATGTGCCGAGTGTGGCCATGGGCCAACTGGCACTGGAAACGCAAACAATTGCTGAGGGTACGCAGGTCAAAGTGACCGGTTTCCTTGCAAAGCGTAGTCTCAAGAGTGCGCAACTGGTGTTGCATATCCAAACATTAGAGAAAATTATCTGAAAGGTTTTATCATGGCACGTGACATGTTTAAGCGCCGCCGCTACTGCCGTTTCTCGGCAGAGGGCATCAAGGAAGTAGATTACAAGGATGCAGATCTGTTGAAGGATTTCATCAATGAAAACGGCAAGATCATCCCTGCACGTATTACTGGAACCAAGGCTAGATATCAGCGCCAGCTGACAACTGCAGTGAAGCGTGCTCGCTTCCTTGCGCTTCTGCCATACACTGACAAGCACTAAGGGGTTAGATCATGCAAGTTATTCTGTTAGAAAAAGTAGTAAACCTGGGTAATCTTGGTGACATCGTTAAGGTGAAGGACGGTTACGGCCGTAATTTCCTGATTCCTCAAGGCAAGGCAAAGCGTGCCACTGAAGCCAACAAGGCTGAGTTTGAAGTGCGTCGCGTGGAACTGGAAAAGCAGCAAGCCGCTCAATTGTCTGCTGCTCAACAACGTGGCGAGAAGCTGGCTGGCTTCCTGTTGCAAGTGACCCAGAAGGCTGGTGTTGATGGCCGCCTGTTTGGTTCCGTGACTACTGGTGACATTGCTGAAGCGCTGAACGCTCAAGGTTTTGAAACTGCCAAGTCTGAAGTGCGTTTGCCAGATGGTCCTTTAAAGACTATTGGTGATCATCAGATCAGCATTGCGCTGCATCATGATGTTGTTGTGGAAATTACTGTTTCTGTACTTGGTGAGCAATAATCTCACGCAGCTTTAACCGTGATTGAATAAAAAAGGCTGCTGATGCAGCCTTTTTTATTTTTGTCGGGCGTAATTGATATAATGCTGCATGGCTGACGATACCTTAGAATCCCTTAAACTTCCCCCGCATTCCGTAGAAGCAGAACAATCCGTATTGGGTGGGCTGCTGCTTGAAAACGAGGCCCTGGACCGCATTGCAGATCTGCTGGGCCCTGGCGATTTTTACCGACATGACCACAGGTTGATTTTTGATCACATCAGCCGCTTGGTTGAGCGCAGCAAGCCGGCTGATATCGTGACCGTGGCTGAGTCACTGGAGAACTCCGCCGAGCTTTCCAGTGTCGGCGGCTTGGCCTATTTGGGTGCGCTCGCACAGAATACGCCTACCGCAGCCAATATTCGCCGATATGCGGAAATCGTGCGCGAACGCGCGATCATGCGCAAACTGGTTGAGGTGGGGTCTGGCATTGCAGAAAGTGCCTACAATCCATTGGGGCGCGATGCGCAGCAGTTGCTGGATGAGGCCGAGGCCAAAATTTTCCAGATTGCCGAAGGGGGCAAGCGCTCTACCCAGGGGTTCCTGGATATGAAAACCATCCTGCCGCAGGTGGCTGACCGTATCGATTACCTTTATCAGCGAGACAATCACACTGATGTAACTGGTATTCCAACCGGCTTCTCCGATCTGGATTCCATGACTTCAGGCATGCAGGCGGGTGACCTCATCATTGTGGCCGGCCGACCCTCCATGGGTAAAACGGCGTTCTCCCTCAACATTGCAGAAAACGTGGCTCTGGATACCGGCTTGCCTGTGGCTGTGTTCTCCATGGAAATGGCGGCCACGCAACTGGTGACGCGTATGATAGGCTCGATAGGCAAGCTTGATCAGCATCGTATGCGTAATGGTAACCTTGAGGACGAGGACTGGGTGCGCTTGACGACGGCATTGGGCAAGCTGAATGAAGCCCCTGTATATATTGATGAAGGTGCAGGCCTCAGTTCCTTTGATGTGCGCGCACGGGCGCGCCGTTTGCACAGGCAAACCGGCAAGCTGGGGCTGATCGTCATCGATTATTTGCAGTTGATGACCGGGGCAGCAGGACGCCAGAGTGAAAATCGGGCAACTGAAATCTCGGAAATCTCCCGCTCGCTCAAGGCGCTGGCAAAAGAGCTGGATGTGCCCGTGATTGCGCTGTCACAGTTGAATCGAAGTGTAGAGCAGCGTCCGGACAAACGCCCGGTGATGTCTGATTTGCGAGAATCTGGTGCGATTGAGCAGGATGCTGACTTGATCTTGTTCATTTACCGTGACCAGGTCTATAACCCGGATAGCCCTGACAAGGGTACGGCTGAAATTATCATTGCCAAGCAGCGTAACGGCCCGATTGGCCGCGTCAGACTGACATTCCTTGGCGAAAATACGCGCTTTGAAAACTTCGTCGGTCAATACGACGACAGTTACGGCGAGTAAATATGCGTGCAACCCAGGCCACAGTGAATTTGGCAGCCTTGCGCCATAACCTCTCGGTAGTGCGTCAATATGCTCCCCACAGCAAAGTGCTGGCAGTGGTGAAGGCTGATGCCTATGGACACGGGCTGTTAAGGGCGACCCCAGGTTTGGAGGATGCCGATGGGTTTGGCGTGTTGCGCTTGAGCGAGGCATTGGCCTTGCGTGAAGCCGGATACAGCCAAACCTTGCTGCTGCTTGAAGGCGTGTTTTCTGCCGATGAGTTGATGGCAGCCGCCGAGCATGCCATCAGTATTGTCGTGCATAACGAGCAGCAATTGCAGATGCTTGAGCAGGCGGCGCCTCAGTTGCAACACCCGTTGCAGGTTTTCCTCAAAATGAATAGCGGCATGAATCGCCTGGGTTTCAGGCCAGATGCATTTCTCGCTGCATTAGAGAGGCTTGGGGCTTGTTCTGCCGTTAAGTCGGATATTGTCCTCATGACGCACTTTGCCACTGCAGATGACGAACGTGGGGTCGCACCAGCATTGGATATATTCCTGCGGGGTACTGCAGGTTTGTCATACCCGATTTCCCTCGCCAATTCAGCAGCGGTCTTACGGCACTCAACGGCGCATCATGACTGGGTGCGTCCTGGCATCATGCTTTACGGGGCTTCACCGGTGACAGGCGTGGCCGCCGCCAGTTATGGCCTGCAGCCCGTGATGCAATTGACCAGTGAAGTGATTGCGGTGCAGGAGCTGAAGGCAGGAGAGACTTTGGGCTATGGCGCCCGGTTTACGGCAGAGGACGAGATGAGAGTTGCCGTGGTTGCGTGCGGCTATGCCGATGGTTATCCGCGGCATGCGCCAAATGGCACACCGATTGCCATAGACGGCAGGATCAGCCAGACATTGGGCCGTGTATCCATGGACATGCTGTTTGCCGATCTTCGCCACCTGCCTCAAGCCGGGGTTGGCAGCAAGGTTGAATTGTGGGGGCAAACAGTGCCGGTAGATGCGGTGGCTGAGGCTTCAGGCACTGTGGGATATGAGCTGCTCTGTGCAGTGGCACCCAGGGTTCCTTTCAAGGTGGTGGGCTGATGGCCAAGGCTAAAACTGTATATACCTGTACCGAATGCGGTGGGCAAGCATCCAAATGGCAGGGCCAGTGTCCTGCCTGCCTGGCATGGAATACGCTGGTTGAAACGGTCGCTGAAACTACTGGCAATAATCGCTATGCCTCTTTGGCACAATCAAGCGGATTGCAGAAACTGGCAGATGTCGAGGCGGCAGATGTGCCTCGTCATCCTACTGGCATCAATGAATTTGATCGTGTCCTGGGGGGCGGCCTTGTGCCTGGCGGTGTGGTCTTGATCGGCGGTGACCCTGGCATAGGAAAGTCCACGCTCTTACTGCAAACCCTGTGTCATCTTGGCGCTCAGCGTAAATCGATTTATGTTTCTGGCGAGGAATCGGCACAACAGATCGCGATGCGTGCAAAACGTCTGGGCTTGAACGCCGGGCCGGTTGAACTGCTGGCTGAAATCAGTCTTGAGAGGATTATTCCCACCCTGCAAAAACATATGCCCGAGGTAGCGGTGATAGACTCCATTCAGACCGTTTATTCAGAGGCGTTACAGTCCGCGCCGGGATCGGTTGCCCAAGTCAGGGAATGTTCGGCTCAACTGACCAGATTGGCAAAACAGCTGGGCATTACCGTGATTCTGGTTGGTCATGTAACCAAGGAGGGATCACTGGCAGGACCGCGTGTACTGGAGCATATCGTCGATACCGTGCTTTATTTCGAGGGCGACCAGAATTCAAGTTTTCGCTTGGTGCGCGCCTTCAAGAACCGTTTTGGCGCAGTAAATGAATTGGGCGTATTTGCGATGACGGAAAAGGGGTTGCGTGAAGTCAGCAACCCTTCAGCCCTGTTTCTCTCCCACCATTCAGAACAGGTTTCAGGTTCATGCATTACCGTGACGCAGGAGGGTACGCGTCCCTTGCTGGTCGAGGTGCAGGCTTTGGTGGATGAAGCACATGCCCCAAATCCAAAGCGTTTGTGTGTAGGGCTGGAGCAGAATCGACTGGCGATGCTGTTGGCGGTGTTGCATCGACATGCCGGCGTAGCCTGTTTTGACCAGGATGTGTTTATCAATGCGGTGGGTGGTGTCAGGATTTCCGAGCCGGCGGTCGATCTTGCGGTATTGCTGGCGATTGTTTCTTCATTGAAAAACAAGCCGCTGCATAACAAACTGATTGTATTTGGTGAGGTTGGCCTTGCTGGTGAAGTGCGACCAGTTCAGCGGGGACAAGAAAGATTGCGCGAAGCGGCCAAGCTGGGATTCACCCATGCGATTGTGCCCAAGGCAAATATGCCCAAGCAGGCCATCAGTGGCCTGGAAGTCAAGGGAGTGGAGCGGCTGGAGCAAGCTTTGCAGTTGATGCGCGACAGCTAGCTTATAGAAGGCTAGTTATCCAGCTTGATGATCAGGCCGCCAAGTGGCGGCAAGGTTACAACCAATGAGTGTGGCTGGCTCATCCAGGCCATATTCTCTGATTTCAACCCAATACCGTTGCCATGGTTGGTTCCGCCATAACATTCCGCATCGCTGTTGAATAGCTCACGGTAATTGCCTGCAACAGGTATGCCAACCCGGTAACCTTCACGCAACACCGGGGTAAAGTTCAGCATGACCAGGACAAAGCTGCCATCTCTGGCTTTCCGCAGGTAGTTGATAATCGATTGGTCGCTGTCATTACAGTCTATCCATTCAAAACCGTGCGAATCGAAATCCAGTTCATATAACTCAGGCAGGTGCTTGTACAAATGTGCAAGGTCACGACTCAGCATTTGTACTCCCTTGTGCCAATGACTATCCAGTAAATGCCAGTCAAGGCTGGCATTGACATTCCATTCCCGGCCCTGGCCAAACTCGTTGCCCATGAAATTGAGTTTTTTGCCCGTAATGGTCATCTGATAGGTGAACAGCAGTCTGAGATTGGCGAATTTCTGCCATGCATCGCCCGGCATTTTATCCAGCAAGGAACGTTTCTCGTGTACGACTTCATCATGCGAGAAGGGCAATACAAAATTTTCAGTATAGGCATAAATCTGGCCAAAGGTCAGCTTGTCGTGATGATATCGCCTATGAATGGGGTCGTTGGCAAAGTAGGAGAGGGTGTCATTCATCCAGCCCATATTCCATTTCATGGAAAATCCCAGGCCTCCCAGATACACCGGGCGTGAAATCATTGGCCATGCTGTTGATTCCTCAGCAATGGTCAATGCGCCTGGAAAATCCTCATGGGCCATGATATTCAGTTGCTTGAGGAAATCGATGGCTTCCAGGTTTTCCCGTCCGCCATGGCGATTGGGCAGCCATTCGCCTGCCTTGCGTGAATAATCCAGGTAAATCATGGAGGCCACCGCATCAACGCGTAAGCCGTCTATATGAAATTCAGACAGCCAATAATGGGCGCTGGCCAGCAGAAAATTACGCACCTCATTGCGACCATAGTTGAACACATAGGTACCCCATTCCTGATGCTCACCCAGTCGCGGATCTGCATGTTCGAACAGGGCAGAGCCATCAAAGCGGGCTAACGCCCAGTCATCCTTGGGGAAGTGTCCCGGTACCCAATCGAGGATGACGCCGATATTTTCCTGGTGGCAGCGGTCTATCAGGTAGCGAAGATCGTCCGGGCTGCCAAAACGGTTGGTGACGCCGAAATAGCCTGTGGTCTGGTATCCCCAGGATTCATTCAGCGGATGCTCTGATATGGGTAGCAGTTCGATATGGGTATAGCCCATTTCCTTAACATAGGGCACCAGCTGCTCCGCAAGTTCACGGTAATTGAGGAAATGACCATCTGCCTGGCGGCGCCACGATCCCAGATGCACCTCATAGCAATTGAAAGGAGTATGCAGCCAGTCTGTACCGGCGCGGGTTTGCAGCCAGTGAGCATCTTGCCATGTGTATTGCTGCTGCTGGGTAATCTTGGCCGCGGTACCGGGGAGCCGTTCAAAACTAAAGCCGTAGGGGTCTGTCTTGACCATGACCTGGCCACTATCACGGTTGCGAATCTCGAATTTATACAGATCATCAGCCTGCAGGTCAGGAATGAATATTTCCCAAACACCGCTACTGCCATGCACACGCATCGGGTGCATGCGGCCATCCCATCGGTTGAAACTACCTACAACACTGACGCGCTCCGCATTAGGTGCCCATACGACGAAGCGGACACCTTGCACGCCTTGTTGGTCGCATAAGTGGGCACCGAAGGATCGGTAAGCCTCTTTTAACCTGCCTTCTCCAAACAGATACAGTTCGTCAGTGGACAAAGCCGTCCAGAATGAATAGACGTCATAGGTTTCCCAGCTATGTCCATCTTCCTCAAACCTGACGCGACAAGGAACGGGAGGGGCCTCCTTGCCCAGCCATTCAAAGACACCGCCTGCATGGCAACGGTGCAGGGCTTCCCATCCATGCACCGTATTGAGCCAGACTTTGTCGGCATGGGGGTGAAATATCCTCAGGACATAGTCTTTTCCATTCTGGTGTAGGCCAAGATACGAAAATGGATCGTGATGTTTTGCATCAAGAATCAAGGAAGATTGCGGGTCTTGTTTTGTCTTGGCCAATTTTTAAGGTCCCTGTTGGTTGGGTGTTCACTGTAGGATAAATCCTCTAGCCTAGTATGAACCTTCCTGCCTATAATGGTTTCAAGAGCAGGTCATTAAAGGCGAAAGAGCCCGGTTCGCGCTCTGTTGGCAATCAAAATAATAGCCAAACTATAAATCAGGAGGGGCAAAAATGCAGCAGCATGAGTTAAGTTCTTCGCGTTTTGTCAGCACGCTGACCAAAAACACTGTAGCCCTGATCCTTGCCGGCGGAAGAGGAAGCCGGTTGAAGGACCTCACCAACTGGCGTGCCAAGCCTGCCGTACCGTTTGGCGGCAAGTTCCGCATCATCGATTTTCCCCTTTCCAACTGCATGAATTCTGGCGTACGCCGCATCGGCGTTGTCACGCAATATAAAGCCCATAGCCTGATCCAGCATATACAGCGCGGATGGGGTTTCCTGCGTGGGGAATTCAATGAGTTTGTTGAGCTATTGCCGGCGCAGCAACGTATCCAGGAGGAATGGTACAAGGGCACTGCAGATGCCGTTTTCCAGAACCTGGATATTTTACGACAGACCAGCGCTGAGTTTGTGCTGATACTGGCAGGTGATCATATCTACAAGATGGATTATGGCCAGATGCTGGCCGCACATGTGCGTAACAAGGCAGACATGACTGTTGCCTGCGTCAATGTCCCATTACAGGAGGCCAGGTCGTTTGGCGTGATGGGGGTTGATGCTACTGACCGCGTAGTGGATTTTGCCGAAAAACCTGATGACCCCAAAGCCTTGCCAGATGATCCTACCCATGCGCTGGCCAGTATGGGGATCTATGTCTTCAATGCTTCTTTCCTTTATGAGCAATTGATACGTGATGCCGATGACCGGTATTCCACGCATGATTTTGGTCATGACATTATTCCTTATCTGATCAAGAAATATAGGGTATTCGCGCATCGGTTCACTGACAGTTGTGTCGGGGCAGCGGATGGCAACTACTACTGGCGTGATGTTGGTACGGTAGATGCTTATTGGGAAGCAAACATGGAGCTGACCAAGGTGGTGCCGGAACTTAATCTCTATGACCGGCAATGGCCGATCTGGACTTATCAGGAGCAGTTGCCGCCTGCAAAATTTGTTTTCGACAATGAGGCCCGCCGGGGGCTGGCGACAGACTCCCTGGTGTCTGGGGGATGCATTGTCAGTGGCGCAAGTATCAGAAACTCTGTGTTGTTTTCTGATGTCAGGGTGAATAGCTATAGCAGCATTGATCATTCAGTTATTTTGCCCAAGGTCGATATTGGCCGTCACGTGGTCTTGAATCGTGTGGTGGTGGACAAAGGCTCGAGGATTCCTGATGGCATGGAGATCGGCGTTAATCCAGAATTGGATCGCAAGCGGTTTTACGTATCAGAGAAGGGTATTACGCTGGTCACTCCGGATATGTTGGGACAAGCACTGCACCATGCGCGCTAACTGTTAGGAAGTCCCGACAACAGGTCGGGCTGGATACTTCAAGTTATTTTGATGTAAAGGTAGACATGAGCTCATCCCGACCAAAACTTTATTTAAACCTGTACTGGCACATGCACCAGCCTGATTATCGCGACACGATCACTGGTGAGTATGTGCTGCCCTGGACCTATCTGCACGCCATCAAGGATTACACTGACATGGCGTTCCACCTGGAAAGCAATCCTCAGGCCCGGGCTACTTTCAACTTTGTTCCGGTGTTGCTGGACCAGCTTGAGGATTATGTCGAGCAGTTCGATAACGGCCATATCCGCGATCCTTTGTTGGCACTGCTGACCAAGGAAGACATGAAAGTGCTGACCCTGGAGGAGCGCTGCCTCATTCTTGAAAGCTGCTTCAAGGGGCATCACGAAAAAATGCTGGCGCCTTTCGAGCATTATCAATGCCTCTACAACATGTATTGCAAGCTGGAGCCGTATGGCAAAAGCATGTTCAATTATCTTTCCGGGCAGTATATGGCAGATCTGCTTGTCTGGTACCACCTGGCCTGGACAGGGGAGAGTGTACGGCGCAGCAGCCAGTTGGTGCAGGACCTGATGGCCAAGGGCAGCCAATTCACCCTGGAAGATCGGTTGGCACTGTCTGGGTTGATTGTTGAGCTGATCAGGGGCTTGATACCACGTTACAAACAGCTCGAAACCGAGGGGCGCATCGAGATTTCCAGCACGCCTCATTATCATCCCATATTGCCCCTGCTCCTGGATTTTCGCTCTACGCGCGACGCCATGCCGTACGCCCCGTTACCGCATTTCTCGCACTACCCAGGCGGGAGGCTGCGTGCACGTGCCCATATAGAGGAGGCGCAGGCGTCCCATGCCAGACGTTTTGGCAGGGCACCGCAGGGAATGTGGCCAGCAGAAGGGGCGGTTTCCCATGAGGCCTTGTCCTTGATGGCCGAGCATGGCATTCAATGGGCGGCCACAGGCGAGGGGGTGCTGGCAAACAGCTTGTATAAATCTTTTGATGCCAGCGACTTGCCACCCCGCAATCAATATCTCTACCAGCCTTATCTTGTTAGCGGCGGGCAGGAGAATATCATTTGTTTTTTCCGGGATGACCACTTGTCGGACAAGATCGGCTTTGAATACTCCAATCTGCATGCTGACAGTGCGGTTGCAGATTTTATACACACGCTGGAGGTTATACAGCAGGACAACAATACCGAGCGCAATGCTGTTGTTAGTGTGATTCTGGATGGCGAAAATGCCTGGGAATACTATCCTTATAACGGTTATTACTTCCTGAGCCAGTTATACCAAGCACTGACAGAGCATCCCGATATTGAAATGACTACATGCAGCCAAGTGGTGGAAAAGTGCAAGCAACCAGTACCGGCCATTTCAATGGGTTGCTTGCCTGCGATTGCGGCTGGGAGCTGGGTGTATGGAAGCTTCAGCACCTGGATAGGCAGCAGTGACAAAAATAAGGGCTGGGACCTGTTATGTGAAGCCAAGAAAGCGTATGACTCGGTCTTGCAAGCCGGCAAACTCAGTAAGAAAGAGCAGGCTGCATGCGCGCATCAGCTGGCAATTTGTGAAGGATCCGACTGGTTCTGGTGGTTTGGTGATTACAACTCATCCCTCAGCGTCAGTAGTTTTGACCGCCTCTATAGACGCAACCTTGGCAATTTGTACCGTCTGCTCAAGCTGCCTGTTCCACCTGCACTGAGCGCTGCTATCAGTACTGGCTCCAGCGATTCGGATGCTGCCAATGCTGGCACCATGCGCCGAGGCCAGGAATCAGCCTAAGGCAGGATGTTGTTTTGCATTTACCTCAAATATTGAACAAGACAGGAGCATGATTTGGCTAGAACTGTTGCTTTGCTACTGGGTGTGCATGCCCACCAGCCTGTAGGGAATTTCGAGAGCGTGCTCGACGACGCACATGCGCGTTGTTATGGCCCTTTCCTCAGGGTGCTGTATGAATATCCTGCTTTCCGTTTTGCCATGCACATCAGTGGTTGGCTGCTGGAGTACATGATCAAGCATTACCCGAATGATATGGCGTTGTTGAAAGAAATGGTGGAGCGTGATCAGGCCGAGTTGTTCGGGGCCGGATTTACCGAGCCTGTCCTGGCATCAATCCCGGTGTGCGATCGGATCGGACAACTTGATGGCTTATCCGATTTTCTGCAGAAACAGCTGGGACAGAGGCCCCAGGGAGCATGGTTGACGGAGCGTGTTTGGGATTCCACTGTCGTACCGGCGCTGGTGGATGCTGGCATACGCTATGTGACGGTCGATGATTACCATTTTATTTGCACTGGTAAGGATAGTAGCCAGTTGGATGGTTTTTTCACTACAGAGGAAGATGGCAGGCAGCTGGATTTGTATCCTATCTCTGAAGCCTTGCGCTACCGGTTGCCGTTCTCGCCAGCTGATGAAGTAGTAGCCTATATTGAAAGCTTGGCGGATGAAGGCGGGCGGGCAGCTGCCATCTATTTTGATGATATCGAGAAATTCGGCATTTGGCCTGAAACCTACAACTGGGTCTATGAACGCGGCTGGTTACGCGGCTTTATTGAGGGAGTGCTCAGCTCATCAGTCATCCAGCCCATGCGTTACTCGGACTATCATGCCAAGGCCAAGACGCGCGGAGTCGTTTACCTGCCAACTGCCTCATACATAGAAATGAACGAGTGGACCCTGCCGGTGCCTGCGGCCCACCATTATGCAGATCTTGTAGCCCAGGAACGGCACAATAACCGCTATGAAATCACCAAGCCATATTTACGAGGGGGCATCTGGCGCAATTTCTTTATGCGTTACCCTGAGTCGAATTGGATGCATAAGCGCATGCTGGGCCTATCCAGGCGTTATCACGCGCTGCCAGAGAAAAAAAAGACAGCCGCTATGTTGGAAGCGCTGTATGAAGCGCAAGCCAACGATGCATACTGGCATGGATTATTTGGCGGCCTCTACCTGCCGCACCTGAGGAGGGCGGTATATAACGCTATCATCAGGCTGGAGGCATGGCTTGATCAGGCAGAACCGCGCGCAGAAATAAGCAGGATGGATATCGATCTTGATGGGGCTGAGGAGCTGTTCCTGCAAAATGGGGTATTGCAGGCAGTTACCAAGCTGGACGGCAGGGCCACCATTGTGGAGTTGGACAGCTACAAGCTCAACCACAATTTTGCCGATACTTTAACCAGGCAGGCCGAGCATTATCACCGGAAAGTGAATGCTGAGGATGACCATGCACATAACGGGGAAGGCATTGCAAACCCACATGAGCAGATGGGCTCCAAGCATGAAATCACGCAGGCGGACCTTGCGCTGGACGATTACCGCAAAACGCTTTTTTGCGACTTCTTCATTGAGCCTGATGATAACGTTTATGCGCCACGATATGAGTTGCAGGGGCCATCCCGGGCTGCGGCACTGGAGTTTTCAGCTTCTCTGCCCAATGATGCTGCAGTCCACTTATTCAAGACAATCAGGCTGGAGAAAAACAGGCTGATGGTAGGGTATCGGTTTTCTGGCGCGCAAACATTTGCGGAAAAATTGCGAGTTGAAGTCAATCTTGCCATGCCCAGTTGTGACGGCCCTGCTGGGCGTTTCCGGGCAGGCGAGGTGGTGTTGGGCGGCTTTGGCCAGCCGTTGGTACTGGCGGATTTGCAGTATCTGATCCTGGAAGATGAAGTGCTGGGGGGCACAGTGCGCCTCAAGAGTAATATGCCGTGCACTTATATCAGTCATCCACATTTTTCAGTCTCGCAATCCGAGGCCGGATTTGAAAAAATAATGCAGGCTGTGACTATTGTGTTGGAGTGGCCTGCCGTGGCATTGAAAGATAGACTGGATGTCGAGATTGAGATTTTATAAATCAATCAATTGAGATTACTTTTTAATGTAAAGAGTGATAAATGAGACCGGCCATTGGCATAGATATCGGCGGCACTAACCTGAGGATTGGTGTAGCGCAGGGCACGACAATTTTGTATGAAAACCGCTTCACTGCTGATTTTTCCTCAATCTGTAAACAGCATTCTCCCCAATTTGCCTGGCAGGAGATATTGCGCCTCACCATGGGGGCTGTCCAGGATGCTGTCAGCCATCATCCTGAGGTAAAGTCCATAGGGATAGGTTTTCCAGGGTTTATTGATCCAGCCAGCGGCCGGATTGCACAGTCACCCAACCTGCCGGGACTCAGGAGTGTGGATTTGGCTGGAGATTTGACTGAGTTGTTGCGTTTGCCGGTAGTGGTTGAGAATGATGCCTTGGTAGCGGCTTATGGAGAATACCTGCTACATGGAGAGCCGCAGAAAAGCCTGGCTTATATTGGACTGGGGACTGGCGTAGGAGGAGGTCTGATTCATGCAGGAAAGCCTTTTCCGGGAGATCATGGGATCGCGATGGAGATAGGGCACTTGATTGTTGACCCTGGTGGTAGGCCTTGTGGATGTGGCAATCAAGGCTGCCTGGAACAATATGCCTCTGCCTCTGGGGTGGCCATCAGTTATGAAAAGCTGAGCGGAAAGTATTTACCAACGGCCTTGATTGCCGAGCTGGCGAAGCAGGAGGATGCACTGGCATTGCAGGCTTTTCGCCAGGCAGGAATCTCTCTGGCCATGGGAGTGGCACACCTGATCAAGATTCTTGATGTGGAAAATATCCTGATAGGGGGCGGCTTGAGCCAGGCATGGATGTATATGAAAGATGCTTTCCAACAGCAGCTGGATCATGATCTCATCCCTGTATTAAAGCGCAAGAACAGGATCATCATTTCCCAGAGCGGGGACAAGGGAGGAATCATTGGTGCCGCTTATCTTTCAGCCGGGCATCATTGAAAGCCAAAAAGATTTAGCACCAGTAGTATGCAAATAAAAACGGCTATGGGATTTCATAGCCGTTTTTATTGGTCGCTGTTTGCTTTTCTTATGCTTTGGGCTTTCTATCTGGCAGCTGCGCAATAATCTGGCAGGCCAGCGTGCTCCAATAGGGCAGGGACTGCAATGTCAGCATGGTCACCCACAGCTGGGCATCGAGGTTGCTGAAACCGCGCGAGAACAGCATGGCGCTAGCAGCCGTGATCAATGCCAGCAAAAACAGGACTTCCTCGCGGATAGGCGTGAGCAGGCTTAAAATGCTGCCCTTTACGGCCTTGCCCTTGTTTGTGGTCTTGAAGACGCCACGTTTCTGGATTAGGCCCATCATGATGCCGCGGGCAATGGTATGCGACAGGCCCAGGCCGGCAAGAGATGCGCCGAGGATATCTGACCACTTGCAATCCATGGTCTTGCGGTAAAGGATAGGCCCTAGTGCCCCCTTGACCACAAGGAAGCACAGCACCGGTGTGAGCATGATTGAAACCGGCAGGCTGAACGATTTGGGGAAAGCCAGCATGGCCAGGGTCCAGCCTATTGAACTCAAGGTGAATATCAGTTGCAGGCCGTCACCCAGCCAGCCAAACCAGCCGGTCAGGAAATGATAGCGCTGGCCAAAACTGAGGGTGGATTTACCAAGCAGCTTGGGCATATGGTGCTTGAGGATCTGCATGGCGCCGAATGCCCAGCGGAAGCGCTGGGATTTCAGGGCCTCGAAGTTGGCAGGCGTGAGCCCGCGGCCAAAGGTCTTGTCTATATAGCGCAGTTCATAGCCGCCCTCGAGCAGGCGCAGGCCCAGTTCGGTATCTTCGCAGATGCACCATTCTGACCAGCCACCCAGGTCAACAAGCGCGTTGCGCCGCACTAGGGTCATGGTGCCGTGCTGGATCAGCGCGTTACGTTCATGACGGTGATGCATGCCAATACGGAAGAAGCCCTCGAACTCCCAGTTGCTCATGCGGCGGAAGAAATTATTCTCGAAATCACGATGTGCCTGCGGCGCCTGCACTACGGCGACTTCAGCATCAGAGAAGTGAGGCACCAGTACGGCCAGCCAGTCGGGAGTCACTTCATAATCCGCATCCACTACGCCTACAACCTCAGCCTGCGGGTCGGTTTCCTGCAATGCAAAATTTAGCGCACCAGCTTTGAAGCCAGGCCACTGCGGCAGGTGATAGAACTTGAAGTTGTCCGGCAACCCGCTCATGTATTCTTCTACCGGCTTCCACTTGGACTCATCCTTGGTGTTGTTGTCGATCACCAGCACTTCAAAATTGGTGTAATCCAGCTTTACCAGGCTGGCTATGGTGGCAATGACCATTTCCGGTGGTTCGTTATAGCAGGCAAGGTGAACTGATACGAAGGCTTCCTTATCTGCAGGGAGAGGCTCAGCAGGTTTGTAGGCGCGTTGCCAATAACCCTTGAACATCACTTCGCTGAACTCTACGGCATAGATCATAAGCACGGCTGAAGTCATGAGCAAAGCCATGATCAGTGCCACCAGGATAATCATGTCGCGCAATGAATAGTAATAATCTCCCGGCAGGTTCCAGGTTACCACCAGCACTGTGATACAGGCTTGCAGAAGGATCGCAAGGGAAATCTGCGCACCTGTGCCCCAATGCCTGAAGCGGATTGCAACAAACAGGATAGGTAGGAATGCAAGGCAGGAGCCCCATAATGCTTTGGATATCCAGCGCAAGTCCCTTGGCACTGCACCATGCAGAGAGTATTTTTCATGGCGCTCAGCATCGAACATGCCCCAATAGGCACCTGCCCAGCCCTCGATCTTGACTTTCCAGGGCTGGTCGATCGCCTCCATCAGGTAGTAATCGTAGTTTTCGTGGGCAGTCTTGGCGAGGAATTCGCGCACAAAACGTGCCTGGTTGACGTTGGAAGCAACTGAGGCATCAAGCGTAGGGCCCTTGCTCGGCCAGCCAATTTCACCAATCACGATTTTCTTGCGCGGATAGGTGTCCATTAGCTCCTTATAGCGCTCCAGCGCATAGTCGACCGCTTTTTCTGCTGGCACTCCTTCGTGGTATGGCAGAAGGTGTACGGCAATAAAATCCACATGCTTGACCAGTTGGGGATTTTTAAGCCATACATGCCAGGGTTCAGCGGTTGATATAGGTACGCGAGAGACACGGCGAGCTTCTTCCAAGTAGGCAATCATCTCATCTACGGTCAGGTCTGCCCGCAACAATGCTTCGTTCCCGACAATAATCCGCTCTATGTTGGGATAGAGCGCAACCCGGGCAAGCAGGGCATCAAGCTCCCGCGTGTTGTCACTCTTGTCTGGCCCCAGCCATGCTCCTGCCGTGACTTTAAGGCCAAGCTTTGCTGCCAGGGCTGTTGTCTCCGGGTTTTCCAGTGCGCCGTAAATACGGATGCGGTTGGTGTAGGGCTTGAGTAATTCCAGATCCTTCATGAGTTCGGAAGTACTCGGATATTTCTTTTCCTGCGGACTTTGACCGATTTGATAGCCACTGTAAGCAAAGCCATTGACGATTGGCGGGGCTTCGATCAATGGCAAGGCCCTGTTGATGAGTTCCCAGATCCCGAAATGCAGCAGGGTCACCGTGAAGGCAATAAGTAATGGCTTTGTGTATTTATTGATAAATTTCATAATGATTTTTTGTTTGTTCCCGATGTCTATGCGCAACGGCGTGCTTGTTCTCTCAGGCCCTGGCTCCCTTTCGCGGCCAGCTGGCATAAGCCAGCAAGACAACGATTCCTACCCATAGGAGTGCATGAAGGTTCAAGGGTTCCAAAATCAGGCAGAACAATGCAGTGATCAAGGCAATGATATTGATTTTGCGGTAACGGCCGAACGATGAGCGATGCAGTATTCCCAGCAATGTGAAGCCGATTGCATATTGCAGCACCGGCAAGGCGTAAAGCGCTAATGGGAAGTTGCGATAGCGGCCATCCATCATGTAGATGATATGGCCTATGGTCGGGTTCAGGTTGAAGTCGCGTGGGATGAAGCTCAGTTTCGGGATCAGCAGGAAACTGGTAATCATGGCTGCAAACACCAGCACAAATAGCAAGGTCGCTGATAGTTTGTTCTGTTCTTTTGATAACAGTAACGAGGGCAGGTTCAGCATGGCCAGGATGCCCGCCAGTGTTATGCCGACCAGTGCAATCCACTCGACAGTATCACGGCAGGCTGCTTCCAGATAGCCTACTTGTACATAAGCGGCAGCACCAACCAGAATTCCCAGGCTGCCCATGGCCACCATGGCAGGAATCCGGCGCTCCTTGCTCATCGAAGTGAGCCCGAGGAAAACCAACAGGCCTGCCAAAGCCCAGTAGAGCGGCTGAAGGCCATCATGACGTTCTGTCACCGGTCCCTTGAAATCAAACTTGCTTTCCAGGTCAGTATTGTAAAGGCCCCAGTAACCGCCTACGGTGCCTTCCAGGACGCGTTTCCATGGCTGGTCCATTGCTTCAATCATGTTGTAATTCCAGCCTTTGTCGTGGGCAACCTGAATAAATTCACGCAGGTAGCGCGCCTGGTTGACCTGGCTGGGGACGGAAGCATTCCGGTGCTTGCCGACGGATGGCCACCCGGTTTCGCCAATGAATAGCGGCTTCGTGAAGGTGGATGACAATTTATTCATGACCGCTTCAGCATGTTGAAGCGCATTGTCTACGCTTTGAGGGTCGTCTTCCCAATAAGGCAATACATGTACGGTGATGTAGTCCACGGCCTGTTCCAGACGTGGATGCTTGAGCCAGAATTCCCAGACATCGGCATAGGTGACAGGCACCTCTGTACGGCGTTGCGCCTCTTCCAGATAAGCCAGTATGACATCTTCGGTCTGCTCCTTGCGCAACAGCACTTCATTGCCAATGATCAGGCCTTTCACCGTGTCTGGATAGCGATTGGCCAGGTCCACTGCCAAGTTGAACTCAGCATCATTCTGAAGTTTGGTATACCCGATCCAGGCGCCCAGCAATACTTTCAAGCCAAGCTTGGCAGCAGCTTCGGGAACATAGTCCAAGCCTTGATTGACAGAGTAGGTGCGTACACAGTCAAAGCGCTCTGAAAGCAATGCCAGGTCTTTTTCAATCCGCATCTTGCCAACCACCGAGCTGGCGATAAATGGTGACTCATCCTTGCCATAATATGGGGCATAGGAAACGCAGTTGAGCTTGCCGTTGGCTGGCAGTTGGGGTTCTATCATGTCTACTGGCTGATTTTGCTGCCAGAACCAGTGGGCTAATAAGGCAATAAGCAGAAAATTGAAAATACTGTAACGCCAAAGAGCAGCAGATTTGAGCATAGTGAAGAGGCAGCCAATGTTATTAGGGTTTTATAAAGAATGGTTTTCAGAAGCAGCGTTGGAAGCACCACTCAAGCGCACTATCATAATGCACCTTGCAGGCAAAAACAAAAGCCGATGCCATTGTATCTTCTTTAAGAATTGGGAAAATGACACAGGAAATGTCAAGAAATATTCAGCCGTCATTGATGCTATCCAGTCTGTACGCGTTACAATAGCCAATTGTTGTTCAATTAAAACTTAGAGCCCCGGATGAAAAAAATAGTAATTATCTCCGCTATGCTGGCGTTTTCAGGCATGGCTCAAGCAAAACCTGCATTCACTGGACCCAACTACACAGGCCTTTATGAGTGTAAAGGCGAAAATTCCTCTATTGGCACTTATGAAGTGGTCGTTGCCCTCAGGCTGAATCGTGTCAGTAGCCATGGAAAGTTTGGTGCCTATTATTATGAAACTGAAACCGTGAATTCTACGGTTTACCACGGCCAGGCCGTAGCAGTTGGCAACAGGCTGGCGATTAGTTTCAATATTCGCGACAAGAAAAACAATGTTGACCACAGTACCGGCCTCGCAACAATTAAGAAGTTAGGCAAGGACAGGTGGAGTTTTCGCAAGGAATACTTCGAACCGGATGACAGCGGTGGCAACTATGGCACTGAAGAGTGCGTCATGAAGGTGCTGACCCCGGAAGAGAAAAAGGCGCTGGAAGAGAAAAACATGGAGAAGTCGCCGCCCAAGCCGGCAAGCGTTCCTGTCAGAACCAAGCAGCAATAATGCACAAGGCCCGAAAGGGCCTTTGCTTTATCTGCTGGAGTTTAGGATATGACTGCCCTTGACTGGAGTAATATTTATTTCCTGAAGGAGTTCAGTGAACATGCCGCTGGATAATATCTGGTATTCCAGAGGCCTTGCTTGCCAGATGGGATCATCCTCCCCAGAGGATATCCCGATGCCGGGATGGCACATGAAGACGCAGAATTTTTCCTTTTGTGCTTCCTGCACGGCAATGTTCAGCCATTGGCGCAGTTTTGCAGCATATTCCTCTGGCTTGTCATTAAAGCCATAGACCCCTAGCAATACATCACTGCTGTTCAAGCCGTGACGCAAGGCGGATTTTTTCAGGGCAGCGCTGCCTAATAAGCCGATCACTCTGCCTTTCAATCCATCGCAGGGGGGAGGGTTGGCAATCCTGATCCATGGAAGCCGCCTGGCCGAATATCTATTGACCAATTCCTCCAGCAGCATCTCTCTAATCTGCGGTAGCTGATGGACATGCTGATGACCATCAACATAATCTGGTGCGGTTCCCAAGGCTTCTTCGAACAGATCCAGTTGCTGCCGGATAGCGCTGCGTAATTTTTTCTTGTCCAGGCTGCGGAGCAGGGCACGCGCTATCAGTTGAGGATGTGAATAACGCATGCTGGGTGAATATTGGGTGAAATCCAGATGCAGGCCTATATCGGCTTGCTGCCTGATTTCTGCAAGGATTTTCTTGGCAGCAAGAGGCCAGCGAGGGCTCAGCGTGAGACAAGATGTGGCGGTTAACCGCCCCTGCTGGATTAACGAGAGTATGCCTGCGTCAATAGCATCGCTTTGTGCATAGTCGTCTGCGCTTAGAACCAGTGGAGTACTCATGGTGATTGTTCACGGGCAAATGCCCAGTAATGACTGAGTAAATAAGTGCCTGCTGCAACAATTGCCATCACGCCGCCCAGTATGAACCAGAATGGGAGGGGTAGCAGGTAAAGTAGGGCCAGCAGTAAAAACTGGTTGGCAAGAAAACCGCTGCAGGCCACCAAGAGAAAGCGTGGCAATGCATGCAGGTGGGATGTCCTGTTTCCGGCAAAGGAAAGATAGTGGTGTCCCAGATAGCTGACAGGAAAGGCCAGTATAAAACCGCCTAGGTTAGCCCATCCTGGACTGATGGTGGTTTGGGATTCCAGCGTGACGGCAACCACGTAATGTACCACCGCCGCCAACACCCCTATGATGGTGAACCATGAGACCGAGCGTATCCGGGCAGCTTGTCTTGAGCTCATGTTTCCGTCGGGATATCTTGATAGGCCGCAGAAACTTCAGCCACGATATAGGGGGGGCGTCCTTTCACCTCATCGTAGATCCGGGCGATGTATTCGCCCAGTATCCCGATAAACAATAGCTGCACGCCCGAGAAGAACATCAGGCTGGCAACGACGGTAGGCCAGCCAGGTATGCTTTCATGGAAAAACATTTTTTCCAGGATAACCCATATCCCATAAATAAAGGCCAGCAATGCCAGCAGCCCGCCCACTGCGCTTGCCAGGCGCAGGGGAATTACCGAGAAGCTGGTGATGCCTGTCCATGCCAGCTGCATGAGCCTGATGCGGGAGAATGTGCTGACACCATGCAGACGGGGTAGGGGCGTGTAAGGGATGCCAATGGACTTGTAGCCTACCCATGCATACATGCCTTTCATGAAACGATTGCGTTCTGGCAAGGCCCGCAGGGCGTCAACCACGTTGCGGTTCATCAGCCTGAAATCGCCGGCATCACGCGGAATGGTGATGCGTTCACCCAGTGTCATGATTTCATAAAAGATACGGGAGCCCCAGCGCTTGAACTGCGACTCGACTTCCCTGTCCTGGCGTACGGCATATACCATATCGTAACCCTCGTGCCATTTCTCCAGCATGACAGCAAGCAGGTCTGAGGAGTGTTGTCCATCCGCATCCATACAGATGACGATCTCGCCGCTAGCGTATTCAAGCCCGGCGGTGATTGCATACTCCTTGCCGAAGTTGCGGGAGAACCTGACCAGAGTCGTGCGCAGATAAGCCGGCAATGTACGGACAATAGAAGCTGTATTGTCGCGGCTGCCATCATCAATCACGACAATATCCCACTGTGGGGCCAACTTGGAGAGCTGGTTGGCGATATTCTCCACTGTCGCAGTAATAGCAGATGCCTCATTGTAGGCGGGCACAATCACTGTGATATGCGGTGTGGCTTGTGTGCGGTCTGTCGTCATAAATCCGGTCTGTGATAATGCGCTATATTGTTAGGCTTAGTGCGGGTGAGTGGCCATCCGTGGCTTGCGTAACTGCGCAAGCAAATCACGACGGTCTTTCACCACTGCGAGCAGTACACCCATGCGTTCGACCTCCGCAATGATTTTTCCGTTCATGACATTGTTGCATCCCATATTGGTCGTAGACAGGTAGAAGTCTGCGGCCTCCCAGTTCTTGGTGACCCGAAAGCGGTTGTCAAGGTAGGCCGTGCCCTGGATATTTTCGGCGCAAACCGCCACCAGGTAGGGAATGATTTTCCCATGCGCATCACGTCTTGGCTTGCTGGAAATTTCTTCCTCCAGCAGGTCGGAGGCTTCGCGCAGGCTACTTGACCAATAATCGCCTTCCCACTCCGCTTCGGCCTCCGCCATGCTGCCGGCAAGGTTGTTGTAATAAATATATTCGTAAGGATGTAGCCTGAAGAGGGTGATTAAAGTCAGTGCGGCAAGCGCTATAAAAGTGACGCCAGCCCCTTGGCGTATGCGAGGCAATGATTTCAGCGTATCCCAGCTCATGGTCAGGCCCAGGGCTGCAAGTACTGCAATGGGGGGAACCACAAAAGTGAAATGCCGTATGCCATTGTAGAGTGCAGGCTTGTCCAGCACATTGAATGCAATAGGGAATATGGCGGCCAGGATCACGGCAAGCCATGGCAACAGGTTTTCATGGCGGTGCTGCCTGAATTGTTTGAATTTCAGCGTGAAGTTGACCAAGAGGCCGAGCAGACCCAGCAGGAAAATCTCCGGCAACCTGACCAGCAGATAGGCCGGGAGGTAATAACGAGGTACATCGCCGATCTTCATGACTTCGCCATCCATGATGGTCAGCATGTTGAAGGCAAAGTGGGAGAAGGATTTTGCTGCTTCGAGCGGATGGTCTGGTGACATCACCCCCCAGGGCCAGAATATTGCCATCAGTATGAAAGCGACCACACCTGCCGGAATCAGTGATATGGCACTCTCCAGCCAGTAGTGCAGGCGAGCCTTGATGCCGCGGCGGTTCACCATGCCGGCAATGCCCAGCATCAGCATTAGGTAGATAACAGCGAAAGCGCCACCGATGCGCAGGCCCAATGCGCAACCAATGGCAATGCCCAGCTTGACTGACAATGTCAATGAGGGTTTGGGTAGATTCTGGATAATCAGGATGGTGTAATAGAGGGCCCAGGCCATGCAGGTGGCAAAGGGCACATCCTTGGTATGCGTGAACATGGCACCGGACCATGAACCTGTGATTGCAAGCAACAGTACAGCAAAGAAGCCTGCACGCTCGCCACCCAGCAATCGTACAATCTTGTAAGCAGCTACAATTCCAGCCAGCCCAAACAAGGCAGACAGCAGGTGGCGCATGTCCCAGACCCAGATAGGCAGTATGCGTTCCAGTAAGGCGGCAATCAGGTCAAAGAAACCGCCATAGAGAAAAAGATTGCGGTATTCAAAAGCTGATTTGTCGGCAAAGCCGGAAGTATAGAAATCAAGTAACAAGCGACCATATACATGCTGCACCTCTTCGTCATTGCTAATGCCATACTGGTAAAAAGTAAAGGCAATAAAAAGGCCCAGAGCTGCAAACAGCACTAGGCTCATACGGCGAAACACGAGAGGTGTAAACAAGTGCCGGTCTTTATAAAGGTTTGAAATTGCGGCGATTATACAGTCAGCCGATATTTTTTTGATATGACTGTAAAAAGAATTTTTACGTCTTTTCCGAACAGCATTTCTCATGCTGTTTCAATGCCCATGCCACATGTTCGCGCACCAGTACAGAGGGGTCATTTCGACGCCTTTCCAGTGCCTGGATAACGGCCGGGTTGCTGCTTGCATTGCCCAGGCCGACTGCAATATTGCGCAGCCATTGGGTATGGCCGATACGGTAAATGGCGCTTCCTGCCATCTTTTCCTGAAAAGTGGCCTCGTCCCAGCCGAACAGTTCGACTAGGCTGACATTGTCGAGGCCGTTGCGTACATGAAAATCAGCTTGCTGGGTCATTTTTGCAAAACGATTCCAGGGGCAGGCCAGTTGACAATCATCGCAGCCATATACACGGTTGCCGATCAATGGACGCAGCGGCTCCGGTATACTGTCCTTAAGTTCTATTGTCAGGTAGGAAATACATCGCCTTGCATCCACTTCATAAGGCGCTACAATCGCCTGAGTGGGACAAATATCCATGCATGCGGTGCATTTTCCGCAATGCCCATCCAGGGGAGCGTCCACAGGCAGGGGCAAGTCAGTGTAGATTTCCCCCAGAAAAAACCAGGATCCGGCGGTGCGGGATAATAATAAAGTATGCTTGCCGCGCCAGCCCAGCCCCGCCTTTTGTGCCAACTCTACTTCCAGTACTGGCGCACTGTCTGTAAATACACGATATCCAAACTGGCCGATATGCTCGGCAATTTTTTCGCTGAGCTTTTGCAGTCGGTTGCGTAAGACCTTGTGGTAATCGCGGCCGAGCGCATAACGCGAGATGTACGCCAGCTCACTGTCGCTCATTACTTCATCACTGTTGCGTGCGTGTGGCGGCATGTAATCCATGCGAGCAGAGATGATTCTGACTGTTCCTGGCACCAATTCATGGGGCCGGGTGCGTTTGTTGCCATGTTTTGCCATATAATCCATGGCACCATGGAAACCTTTTTCTATCCATTGCCGGTGTCGATCCTCGGCAGCCGAGAGGTCGGTATCGGCGATGCCGACCTGGCCGAATCCAAGCTCCATACCCCAGCGCTTGATATCGGCAGCCAGCTCTTCCAGGTTGTTTAAAGTTCGAGACATATGGCACAAGATTTTACACTGACCCTGCCGGATGAGGCAGCGACACTTGCATTCGGTGAGAAACTGGCACGGGTACTGGAGCCGGGGCTTAACTTATATCTGCATGGCGACCTTGGCGCAGGGAAAACCACGTTGGTGCGGGGTATCCTGCGGGCATTGGGGCATGCGGGAAAAGTGAAAAGCCCGACCTACACACTGGTTGAACCTTATACCGTTTCTAGATTAAACTTATATCACTTTGATTTGTACAGATTTATTGATCCGGAAGAATGGGATGCTGCCGGATTCAGAGATTATTTCAATCCGCAGTCCCTATGCCTGGTCGAATGGCCGGAAAAGGCGCAGGAGTTATTGCCTGCCCCTGATATTGATGTCCGCATCCAGCCCATGGGGCAGGGGCGACATATTCGATTGATTGCCAACACTGATTCTGGAAAGCAATGCCTGGAAAATCTGAATTCCGTATAGTAAGCATCATGCTGCTCCTGACAGGGCTGCTGGGCAGTATCATCATGTCCGGCCATGCAGCGGAAAGCATACAGGTTGCCGCTGCACGCGTGTGGCCCGCTGCCGACTATACCCGTATCACACTCGAATCCAGCAAGCCCATCACGCATCATATGGTCATGCTCAAGGATCCTGAGCGCCTGGTGCTGGACCTGGATGATGTGGAACTGGGGCCGGTACTGAAAGCGTTATCAGACAAGATCAACGCCAATGATCCCTATATTCGCCAGGTGCGGGTGGCCAACTTCAAGCCAGGCGTCGTGCGCATCGTGGTTGACCTGAAGGCGGAAATCAAGCCTCAGGTGTTTTCCCTTCCTCCTGCCGGCGACTACAAAGACCGGCTGGTGCTTGACATTTATCCCGCCCTGGACCCTTTGATGAGCCTGCTGGAGCAGCGTGGTAAACCGGAAGTGGCTGCAGCTCCATTGTCAGAATTGCAGGTAACACCGGAATCTCCGGCAATTGCAGATGTTGCCCCTGGCCTGCCAGTTGAAAAAACGCCAGTACTGGCGGCCCCATCCATTAACAAGAAACCTGATGGGCGCATGATCACGATAGCGATTGATGCAGGCCATGGCGGGGAAGACCCTGGTGCCAAGGGCGCCACCGGGTCTTATGAAAAAAACGTTACGCTGGCGATTGCAAAAAAACTAAAGGCCGCTGTGGATGCTGAACCTAATATGCGTGGCGTATTGACACGTGACGGGGATTATTTCATTCCGTTGAATGGCCGCGTGGTCAAGGCGCGAAAAATGCAGGCAGACCTCTTTGTCTCCATCCATGCCGACGCTGCCTTGAGCGCACAGGCTAAGGGTTCATCCGTGTTTGCATTGTCAGAAAATGGCGCCACCAGCGCCATGGCGCGCTTGCTGGCTCAACGGGAAAACGAGTCGGATATGATCGGGGGCGTCAGCCTGGGGGTAAAAGATCCTTATCTTGCCCGTACATTGCTTGACCTGTCGCAGACAGCCACGATCAATGACAGCCTCAAGCTTGGCAAGTTTGTACTGGATCACGTAGGTACCATCAATACCTTGCACAAGCGCCATGTGGAGCAAGCTGGTTTCGCTGTGCTCAAGTCTCCGGATATTCCTTCCATCCTGGTTGAAACGGCATTTATTACCAACCCGGATGAGGAGCGTAGGCTGAATGACAACGTACATCAGGACAAACTGGTAAGTTCAATACTGTCAGGCATAAAGAAATACTTTGCTGCCAATCCTCCCTTGGCCAAAACCAGGATCGTAGAAAAATAAGCATGAAAATCAGTTTCCTTGGCGCCACTGGCACTGTCACCGGCTCCAAATACCTTGTAAGCAGTGGCGAGAGGCGTGTGTTAGTGGATTGCGGCTTATTCCAGGGCCTGAAAATGTTGCGCCTCAAGAACTGGGCCAGGCTGCCGGTAGAGCCAGCCAGTATCGATGCCGTGGTACTGACCCATGCCCATATAGACCACACGGGGTATCTGCCCCTGCTTGTCAAGCAGGGCTTCCGCGGCAAGGTCTACTGCAGCGAGGCTACCCTGGAGCTTTGCCAGTTGCTGTTGCGCGACTCAGCCCACCTGCAGGAGGAAGAGGCACGCTATGCCAACAAACGCGGATTTTCCAAGCACAAGCCAGCCTTGCCGCTCTATGCCAAGGAAGATGCCGAGGCGGCGCTTGAGCTCTTGGTGTCAGTGCCGCTGGCGAAAACTGTTGAAATCGTCGACGGCATCAGCATCAAGTTGATGCTGGCTGGCCATATCCTGGGTGCATGCACGGTATTGCTCAAGGATGCGCATACTTCCATCCTGTTCTCGGGGGACCTTGGACGCATGCAGGATCCGTTGATGCCAGAACCTTCAGCACCTGAGGCGGCAGACTACCTGGTGCTGGAATCCACTTATGGCAACCGCTTGCATGACAGGGCCGAGCCGGAGGCCCAACTGGCTGAAGTTATCAACCACACATCAGCGCGAGGCGGCATTGTGCTGGTGCCGGTATTTGCTGTCGGTCGAGCCCAGGAGCTGTTGTACTACATCCATAAAATCAAGCAGGAGCGGCGTATTCCTGATTTGCCGGTCTACCTCAACAGCCCCATGGCTGCCGATGCTACCGAAATCTTCCTGCGCCATACGGCTGAGCACAAACTGAGCGCTGCACAATGCCGTGAACTTGCCAGGGTCGCCAGGATAATAAGCACGGTCGAGCAATCCATTGCCTTGAATGCCTTGCGTGAACCTGCAATCATCCTCGCAGCAAGCGGAATGGTATCGGGTGGGCGGGTGGTTCATCACCTCAAGTCCCTGGGGCCTGATCCACGCAATACAGTGTTGTTTGCCGGTTACCAGGCGGCAGGTACACGGGGTGCGGCCCTGCTCGATGGTGCGGACAGCGTCAAGATTCATGGTGAATATGTACCCATGCGCGCGGAAATTGCGGCATTGGGCAACCTCTCGGCGCACGCGGATTACCAAGAGATCATGCAGTGGTTGGCTCAATGCCCGTCAGCTCCCAGGCAAACCTTTATCGTTCATGGTGAACCAGTGGCGGCCGATGCACTCAGACACAGGATAGAAGAGCAGAAGCAATGGAATGTCATGGTACCGGAGTACCTGCAAACCGTAGTGCTCGATGAAAATCCCTAGCTAGCAGATGCAGTGCTGGCATAGATGATGCGTGCTAACAGTACGTTAATGTGGTGAAAAAGGAATAGGTAATGAGTAAATACGCGTTGTACATCAAGCTGGAAGCCCGCCCTGACAAACGGCAAGAGCTTGAAAGCTTCCTGAAAAAAACGCTTCCTGCGGTCAAGGAAGAAGATGACACCAAAACTTGGTACGCTTTCAAGCAGGCGGAAAATGCCTATGTCATTTTCGATACCTTTAGCAGTGAAGCTGGACGGGATGCCCATTTGCAGGGCAAGGCAGTCCAGGCTATGCAGCAAGTGGCAGATGACTTGCTGGTGCGCAAGCCGGAGTTTGTGCCAGTAGACCTGCTTGCCCAGAAAGTAGGGTTGGAAAGTGAAGTGATGGATGATGCAGAGGTAAAGAAATACGGACTGCGTTTTATTGATGGCCTTTAAATTGGCGAGTTTGTGCATGTAGCAGTTAAAATAACCCATTATCGTTATCACGCCCTAACGGGTTATCGGGCTATTGCATGCCATCCATCAAGCTTCTACCAGATCAGTTAGTCAGCCAGATCGCCGCCGGCGAAGTGGTCGAACGGCCAGCTTCCGCCCTCAAGGAAATTCTTGAGAACAGCCTGGATGCAGGCAGTACCGAAGTTTCCGTTGCCCTGCTCAATGGCGGCATCAAGCAGATGCGGGTCAGCGATAATGGCGGCGGCATTGCCAGAAATGAATTGGCATTGGCATTGACCCGGCATGCAACCAGTAAGATTTCCAGCCTGGATGACCTTGAGCGGGTTGCCAGCCTTGGGTTTCGTGGAGAGGCCCTGGCCAGCATTGCTGCCATTTCCCGTACTGAAGTGACCAGCTACCATAGCCAGGAAAAGCACGGCTGGCGTATCGCCTCAGAGGGCGCCTACCTGACAGAAGTTGAACCAGCAGCGCTTGCCGTTGGCACCATTGTTGAAATCCAGGATCTTTATTTCAATACACCGGCCCGGCGTAAATTCCTCAAGACTGAAAACACGGAGTTTGGACATTGCGAAGAAGCTTTTCGCCGCATTGCCCTGTCCAGGCCTGATGTAACCTTTTTGCTGCAGCATAACGGCAGGGCGGTCATGCGCCTGGCGGCAAGTGAAGCACAGAAACGTTTTGAAGAAGTGCTGGGCGCGGATTTTTCCGCTGAGGCGTTTTATCTGGATGAGTCAGCAGCAGGCTTGAGATTATGGGGGATGGCTGCCAAGCCGACATTCTCGCGTCACGCCCGGGATACGCAATATGTCTATGTCAACGGCCGTTTCGTGCGCGATAAACTGATCAGTCATGCCATACGCCAAGCCTATCAGGATGTATTGCATCATGACCGTCATCCTGCATTTGTACTGTTTCTTGAGCTTGATCCAGGTCTGGTTGATGTCAATGTGCATCCCAGCAAGACCGAGGTGCGTTTTCGGGATGGACAATCCGTACACAGGTTCATTTTCCATGCCTTACATAAGGCGTTGGCCACGCCAATCGGGATGCCGAGTTCATTGACGCCGGATATGGCTGTTTCGGAGGGCAATGCCATTCCGGCTCAACCTTTTGTGCCGACTTATCCACGGTTCCAGAGCAATATCGATTTACGGGCGAATGAGCCTGCAGGGTTTTATCAAACACTGTTCGGCGATTTGTCGCGCAGTAGTAATCCAGAAACAGTAACTTCCGATACCGCTACGATGCCTGACCCAATTGCGAATGCTTCAATTGGCTTGCACCCATCTGGGCAAGAGTACCCACTGGGATTTGCCGTTGCCCAGATACATGGCGTGTATGTATTGGCACAAAATACACAAGGCCTGGTCGTGGTGGATATGCATGCTGCCCACGAGCGCATTATGTATGAAAAACTCAAGAATGCGCTTGATGCAAGCAGGGTGCCTATGCAGCCCTTGCTACTGCCTGTGAGTTTCCATGCAGATCACCTGGAAGTTGCCACAGTGCAAGAGCAGCAATCCTTACCGGATAATGGCTTGCAACAACTGGGTTTTGATATTGCTGTCCTTTCCCCTACCACCCTGGCTGTGCGTTCTATCCCAGTCATGCTCAAGGACGCCGATGCGGTTGCCCTGGCGCGGGATGTGCTGGCTGATTTACGTCAATACGGAGCGAGTCGCGCATTTACTGAGCGCCGTAATGAGTTGCTGGGGACCATGGCCTGCCATGCTGCGGTCAGGGCAAACCGTATCCTCACCATTCCAGAGATGAATGCATTGTTGCGGGATATGGAGGCCACCGAGAGATCCGGGCAATGTAATCACGGTCGTCCCACCTGGTTCCAGGTAACCATGATTGAATTGGACAAAATGTTTATGCGCGGCAAATAAAAGTGATGAAATTTTGACATCCTGCGTTCACAGATTGCTGGATTTTCAGCACCTAATCTTGTTCTTGTTTTTTTATTTTTCTATATCTTGCTGATTATTAAATTATTTTTTGACTGATTGGGATCGGGAATAAATGGTATGGATGTTGCCTATAAGGTGATGCCACACAAAATTATTACTGATCTATTCATTAACTAACTTAAATTATTCAGGAAGCAAAATGAAAACAAAAATGAGCATCGCTTTACTGTCCGTACTGGCATTTGCAAGCGCCGGTGCACAAGCTGCCAATATCGTGCAAAACGGGAGCTTTGAAGCAGATAATATTGGTAATGCATCTTGGGCTTATCTCAACAGCGTAACTGGCTGGCAATCCAGCAGTATTTTTGAAATCCAGAAGGGCGCAACCCAAGGTGGCCAGGATGGATTCAATGCTGAAGCCTATGATGGCATCCAGTACCTGGAATTGAACTCAACCGCGCTGACCAGCGTTTGGCAGGACCTGGCGACTACTGCAGGCACCACCTATACATTGAGCTTCGCGTTTTCTGGTCGCCCTGATACACCAGACGGTTTGAAGAGCACATTTGAAGTTTACTGGGGAGATACCAAGCTTATCAATTCTTCTGCTAAAGCCAAGAGTGACTGGGTCGAGTATACATTCGAGGACTTGGTTGCTACTGGCACCACTACCCAACTCAGGTTTGTATCACTGGGACCGGCAGCAGCACCTTCGTACGGTTCATACCTGGATGGCGTCAGTGTGATTGCTGCCGTTCCCGAGCCAAGCGCTTATGGCATGCTGGCACTAGGCCTTGGCGTAGTCGGCTTTGTTTCAACTCGCAAGCGCAAGCAAAACCTAGCTTAATTTATAGCTCAGTGCAGCGTTATCAACAAGGCCAGGCTATATGCCTGGCCTTGTTGCTTCTATAGGCAGTCTTTGTCATCTGTACTAAACTTGCGCCTTTTCCTTCGCAAGATCCGTATTCATGTCCGTTTCACTTCCGCCTGCTATTTTCCTGATGGGGCCGACTGCCAGCGGCAAGACAGGCTTGGCTGTTGAGTTGGTGCAAACCATGCCGATGGAAATTATCAGTGTAGACTCCGCGCTGGTATACAGGGATATGAATATAGGGACAGCCAAGCCTCCCGCGGATATTCTTGCGCTGGCACCCCATCACCTGATCGATATCATAGATCCGACCGAAGCCTACTCAGCAGCTCATTTTCGTGCAGATGCCTTGCGCCTGATGGCCGATATCGCCGCCAGAGGCCGGATTCCTCTACTGGTTGGCGGCACCATGTTGTACTTCAAGGCATTGCAGCAAGGGCTAAGCGGATTACCTGAGGCCAATGCTGAAGTGCGTGCTCAGCTTGATGCGGATGCTGAGTCGATCGGCTGGCCTGGAATGCATGCAAGACTTGCCATGATTGATCCTGACACTGCCAGCAGACTAAAGCCCGGGGATTCTCAGCGCATACAACGGGCGCTTGAAGTCTATCAAGTCAGCGGCAAGACAATGTCTGAACTTTTTAGCCAGCAATCGATGGAAAATCTGCCTTACCGCTTGTTGAAGCTGGCTTTGCAACCTTCGGACCGGGCGGTGCTGCACCAGCGGATTGCTGTACGCTTTGATGAGATGATGCAGCAGGGTTTGCTGGAGGAGGTCAAGGGATTGCTGGAAAAATACCCCTCCCTGCATGCGGACATGACGTCCATGCGTTGTGTGGGATACAGGCAGACGCTGGACTATATGGCAAACAGCATCAGCTATGCCGAGTGGCGCGAGCAAGGGGTTGCTGCTACCAGGCAGCTGGCAAAGCGGCAGCTGACTTGGTTGCGCGGTATGGATGATACGATGGAGATAGACTGCCTGAGTCCTGAGCTGTCTATGCTGACGCAAGAAACCATCAGGAATTTTCTGCAAAAAAATCCCTGATCATACGCTCGGTACTTAGCTTGACATGAGCTGAGATATGCGGTCTGCTGCTTCCGCACATTCCTCAAGCGAGGCAACCAGGGCAATGCGAACGAATCCATGTCCTGGATTGGTGCCATGGGCTTCACGTGCCAGGAAGCTGCCTGGCAGTACGGTGACGTTGAAGTCTCGGTAGAGGTTAAGCGCAAACTCGGTGTCTGGTTGCCCGGTATGTGCCCAGAGGTAAAAGGCTGCATCGGGCATGGCAACATCGAGAACTTCCTGCAGCACTGGCGTGACAGTAGCAAATTTTTCCGCGTAAAGCCGGCGGTTTTCCACCACATGTAATTCATCTTTCCATGCTGCAGTACTGGCAGCCTGGACTGCCGGATTCATGGCACAGCCGTGGTAAGTGCGATACAAGAGAAATTTTTCCAATATCTTTGCATCCCCCGCGACAAAGCCTGAACGCATGCCTGGAACATTGGAGCGCTTGGACAACGAGCTGAAAATGACCAGGCGGCTATAATCCCGCCCCAGCAGATTGGCTGCCTGTAATGCGCCAATAGGCGGGCTTGCCTCATCGAAATAGATTTCCGAGTAACATTCGTCTGCTGCAATGACAAACCCATAGCGGTCAGAAAGCTCGAAAGCCAGCTTCCATTGTGCCAGCGTCATAACCTTGCCTGAAGGATTGCCTGGAGAGCAGAGGAACAGCAGTTGAGTACGTTGCCATATGCTTTCTGGCACGCTTTCCAGGTCCATGCTGAAATCATTCTCTGGCAAAGTGTTCAGAAAATAAGGCTCGGCGCCGGCCAGCAAGGCAGCGCCTTCATATATCTGGTAGAACGGATTGGGGCTGATTACCACGGGAGCAGGCGTTGTATCGCTAAGTACAGACTGCGCAAAAGCAAACAGGGCTTCCCGGCTGCCGTTCACAGGAATGATCTCGGTTTCAGGATTCAGGGCCGGGATGCCGTACCGCTTCGCTAGCCAGCTGGCAATGGCCATACGTAGCGGCCCAATGCCCAGCGTCGTGGGGTAAGTAGCAAGCCCATCCAGATTGTCAGCCAGTGCTTGTTTGATTAAAGCGGGAGTGGCGTGCTTGGGTTCACCAATCGAAAGATTAATGGCCTTGTATTCAGGGTTCGGGGTCACGCCTGCAAACAGGTCCCGCAGGCGCTGGAACGGGTAGGGCTGGAGTTTATTCAAGTCTGGGTTCATGGGCCGTATTATAAACCCAACTCAGTGAGCTGTCGGTACCTTGCCAGTGTGGAAATTGGGCCTTTACCCAGGGTGCCTAGTCGCCAAATCCTCCCTTGGCTGATTCTGCCGAAAATCGCATCTTGAGGGAAAGGTCGTTCCGGGAGTCGGCACTCGCGAGGGCATTGTCTTCACTGATCTTTCCTTCGCTGTATAGCTTGAACAGCGACTGGTCAAACGTGCCCATGCCTATATCCGTATTGGTTGCCATGACTTCCTTGATTTCATCCAGCTTGGACTTGAGAATGAGGTCAGAGATATAGGGCGTATTGATCATGACTTCGGTAGCCACTACGCGCTTGGTTTCAATGCCTGCTACCAGGCGTTGTGAAATGACGGCGCCCAGGTTCAGTGACAGGCTGAGCTGGATATTCTGCCTGCCATCAGGCGGGAAAAAGGAAAATATGCGTTCAAGGGCCTGGTTGGCATTGTTGGCATGCAGGGTTGCCAAGCAAAGATGCCCGGTTTCCGAATAGGCGATGGCGTGTTTCATGGTTTCCATATCGCGGATTTCGCCGATCAGGATGACGTCAGGGGCCTGTCGCATGGCATTCTTCAGGCCGCTTTCAAACGTGAGGGTATCTATGCCTACCTCGCGTTGGTCCACGACAGATTTCTTGTGCTCATGCATGAACTCAATCGGATCTTCCAGCGTGAGGATATGGCCGTCGGCATTTTCGTTGCGATAGTTGATCATGGATGCCAGGGTCGTGGACTTGCCGGACCCGGTTGAACCCACAACAAGCACCAGGCCACGCTGCCGCATGATGAGTTCAGTCAATATATGGGGGAGGCCCAATGACTCAAGCGAGGGGATCTGATGCTTGATGTAGCGTACCACCATGGCAACCTCGCCACGTTGCTTGAATACGTTGATCCGGAAACGTCCTATGCCATGCTGGCTCAGGGCGAAATTCATTTCCAGCGTGTCTTCAAATTCCTTTTGCTGGGCTGGTGACATCAAGGCATAAGCAATCTCCTTGACCATCCCAGGTGCCATCACCTGGGAGTTGATAGGCATGGTTCTGCCTTCAACATCAATATGGATTGCCGTACCAGTACTGAAAAACAGGTCTGACCCGTTTTTTTCCACCATGAACTTGAGGATAGGTGTGATATCAATTGCTGCCATGAAGCATCCCTGATTTTTATTTGAGCCTACTTTACCATAACGCCAGGCATAAGCTGCCAGCTTCATGCTGGTGCGCCTGTTGCGGTTGTTTCCATCCTGCGCACCAACTTAAGGCATGGTTAGTCATGAAAGCCCTTGTGCCCGTAAATTGAACATGGCATAAGGCTTGCATCAACCTGCACAATATTCACTACTGTTTATTGTGCCGACATGCTGCTTTATATTAAAACGCCAAACCGATCCCTGCAGCACAATAATCTGCGGGAGCCTGGCTTCGCGTCCCAGGACTCCGTCATGACTTATCCCTGCAAGGATGACCATGAGCTACTGATGACTTTGAACCAGCTGGCGGAGGAAATCCCCGAGCCAGTGCTTGATGAGTCTTATGTCTGGTACTTGCCGGAAGGGGAGATGGATATCTCTGTCTGGATGGCGAACATCATGCCGTTCAATACATTTTATGCCCGCATGCGCCATCCCTGGTTGCTGGATGACTTGAGCAAGCATGTCCAGATGCATTTTCAACCGATTGTCGATTTTACGCAGAATGGCAAGATCTTTGGCTATGAGGCGCTATGCCGCCTGCAGGATCCCAGCGGCAACCTTCTGAATGGGGAGGAGGCATTCCGGCTGGCGCGCCAAGTCAGCCGCGAAGTTGAACTGGATATGGTGTGCCAGAATCTGGCGCTGGCGGGCAAGGCTGATGCCATTCCGCATGGAACACCTCTTTTCATCAATGTGTTGCCACAGACCATTATGCGCAACGATTGGCTGGACCTGATGCTGGCGGCGCTTGATCGGCATGGGATAGAGCAGCGCGATGTGGTGGTGGAGATTGTGGAAAGCGAGGATGTTTCTCCCGAGCTGCTGGCCAAGCATTGTGATGCGATCCGCATGGAGGGCTTGAGGATAGCGCTTGATGACATGGGTTCAGGATTCAATGGCTTGAGCACTCTCGCAGTGGTCAGGGCGGATTTTATCAAGATAGACCGTACCATCGTGCATGAAGCCCAGGGTAGCCGTGTCCGTACTGTATTGCTCGAAGCCATTATCTCCATGGCGCAGAGGCTTGGATGCACAATCGTGGCCGAAGGACTGGAGCGGGTTGAGGATATCACTTACTGTCAGGATCTTGGGCTGGTGTACGCACAAGGCTATTATTTTGCAAAACCGACAGTGAGTCCTGCCAAAACGGTGACTGCGCTGCCCATGCGTGATGAATCCCATCGCTCACCGATACCGGATGAATTTCGCCTCAACGAGTTTGTTAGTCGAGGTATTACGATAGAGGTGAATACGCCAATAGACCAGGCGAGGCAGATTTTCATTGATAACCCTGATATTGCCTGCGCGGTGGTGCTGGATAATTTGCGCCCGATTGGCTTGCTCAAGCGCGGAAAGGTGTTTACTCATCGCAATGATGCGTTGGGCAACTACTGCGATGCCCTGCCTCGCATGATTACCTCACGCATGCCTTCCTCACAACTGGCGCGAGGGCTTTATCTCGAGCGTGGTGAGATTGAGCCGTGGATCATGGTGAGCGATGATGGTGTATATGTTGGTATCATCCATCCCTTGGAGATCATGTCGCAGATCATTAACCGCAAGACCAGTTCCGGCAATCTGCACCCGTTAAGCCAGTTGACCACTGGCCCTACTTTACGCCAGTCGCTGGATGTGAGTTTACGCAACAATCCCTCTACCCAGTTGGTCTACATTGATCTTGACCACTTCAAGGCATATAACGATCGTTACGGATTCATACGTGGCGACGCCATGATCCGGCTGCTATCTGAAATCGTGCGGCAGGAGTTCCATAATCAGACCGGGACGCTGGTCGGGCATATTGGCGGTGACGATTTTGTCCTGATTCTCGACCACGAAGACCATCACCTGGTTGATGTACTGCTCAAGGTTATCAGCCACTTCCAGGCGCTTGCAGTCCATCTTTACGATAGCAGCGATCTGGAACGCGGCTTTTTCACAACGGAGGATGGCAAGGACCACCCTGTTGCGAGTGTATCGATTGCCGTTGTCAATGGCACACAAGGGCGTATCTCCAACAGTGTGGCAGCCGCAGAGCGTGCCGCGTCATTGAAGAAGATCGGCAAGTCAAATATAGGCAGCATCGTGGTGGTGGAGTCCAATCCGCCCAGGCTGGTGTTGCCGCGTAGCGAGGAATATTCGGACTGGCAGTCGCGCGCGCTCAATGCCCTCAAGATGCTGCAAACCCTCCCAAGGTCTCAGGATGCGCATTGCCTGGATGGCTGTTTTGCCGATTATCCGTTTTTTGAAGTGGTGTTCGAACTGAATATTGACGGCAGCCAGCGATATGCCAACTGGATCAACCCCAATATGTACGGCAAGATCAAGGCAGGGGGAGCTGGGGCTGACCGCAGCCTGCAGGCATACTATAGTGCGGTCAACAACTCGAAGAACCCTTATATTTCAAGCATCTATCTTTCAATCGCTACTGAGGACTTCTGCCTGACGGTGTCTGTCCCTGTGTTTGACCTGGAAGGAGCCATGAGCAGCATCCTGGTGGCCGATATCAATATTGCCGCCATGGCCATGCTGAGCAGTTTGCCGAACGAGACCCAGCAGGCCACAGCTAACTTGCTTGAAGCAGAGGCAATGCCTGCAGTTTGAAGTAGAGCGCTTCGATTTCCCGGGTAAAGCCAGCGGTATCAAACAAGGCAGTTTGAGAGGGCGCTTGTAAATGCTGCTTGTAGGTGCCGAGCAGGACAGGGTCATTTGCCAGCTTGATGGCAAGCGCCTCGTAATCTGTAAGGTTGCGCGTAATAAGTTCGTTCAGACCAACGGCCTGAAGCAGGCTTCCTGCCACACGGCTGGCGAAGGTATTGCCAGAACATGTGACCAGGGGGAGGCCCATCCACAAGGCATCACTGGCTGTGGTGTGGGCATTGTAGGGCGCGGTATCCAGAAACAGGTCTGCCAGCTTGTGCCGTGCGAGGTGCTGATCCATGGGAATACGCTGGGCGAAGACCAGTCGCGCTGGATCGATTCCCTGCCTTTGAGCTTCCTGCTGCAGGTTTGCCTTGGCGATGGAGTTACACTCCAGCAGCCACAATATGCTTTCCGGGATTGCCTGCAAGATGCGCATCCAGCTGGCAAATACTTGCGGCACGATCTTGAAGCTCTGGTTGAAGCAGCAAAAGACAAAACTGTTATTTGGCAATCCATATTCATTGCGGGATGGTGCAGCTGCAACAGGCCGGTGACGATCATTGGGCTGGTAAGCGTGAGGCAGCAAGGCCAGTTGTTCACTGTAATGTGCGGCTTGTTCCGGCGGGGTAATAAAGGCATCGCTGATGATATAGTCGATAAACGGCGCCCCCATCGTCCCGGGAAATCCTAGCCATGCCGCCTGAATGGGAGCAGGGCGTAACGCCAGAATGCCGGTGCGACTGCCCTGAGTATAGCCTGTCAGGTCTACCAGAAGATCTATCTGGTCCGCATGTATGTTCTGGGCCGCTTCATGCATGGAGAGTGGCAGTATATCGACAAAGTGATCAACGGCTTGTTCAAGGCGCTGACGTTCCGGTGTTTGATCATTGATGGCATATGAGTAGGCATAGACCTCAAGCCTTGCTCTATCATGCAGCTCCAGCATTTCCGTGACAAGAGAGGCGAGCGGATGCAGGCGGAAATCTCCCGAAAGATAGGCAATGCGCAGTTTATTGCCCGGGCCAATCCGGCGCGTTACCCCTTTTTGAACAAGTGAAGGCTCATGCATGAGCTTGGCATAACGGTTGCTGGTCCAGTTCATGGCACACTGCTTTTGTTCTGCTGCCGTGGTTTCCGGCATTGCGAGGAAGGCAAAAGGTGAAATCTGGGCTTGCGGTGTTGTGGAGACCCATTCCCGAATTTGCAGGATGTCCTTTTCAATATCCTGCCAATCGCAGGCATGTTGCTTCTGGTGTACCAGATGCACTTTTGCATGGTACAGCGCAGGATTGAGTTCCAGCGCACGCTGGTAGCAGGCCATGGCTTGTTCCAACTGTCTCAGTTCTCGCAGTACGTTGCCCAGGTTGTTGTGACTGTCGGCATCGTGCGGGGATAGTTCGATCGAACGCTGATAGCTGGCAGCGGCTTCGGCAGGTTTGCCTAGTTCTCGCTGGGCATTGCCCAGGTTGTAATGTAGGGCAGCATTTTGTGGCTCTATGGCTATAGCTTCCTGATAGGCTTTTTCCGCTGCGGCATAGTGCCCATGCTGTTGCTGCTGATTGCCTAGTGCTTGCAGCGCGTGGCTCAAGGCAGCGATAGTGTCCTGATCTTGCGGATTGATATGCAGTAATTTTTTATAGCTTGAAATGGCTTCCTGCAGTTGGCCTGCCGCATGGCAGGCTGAGGCAAGATTGCCAAGCAGGTCTGTATCTTCAGGCGAGATGTCGAGCCCGCGATTGAAATGGCTGATGGCGTCATCAATTCGCCCACAAGCCTGTAGTGCCAGTCCCAGGTTGTTGTGAAAGTCTGGGTTGCGCGGGGTGATGGCCAGTGCGCGTTCAATCAGGCTGACAGCTTCCTGGTGCCGGCGTGACTGGTGGCAGAGTATACCAAGCAGATGCAAGGCATCGGCATGCCTGGGCTGCATGGAAAGTAACTGGCGATATTGGGTTTCTGCCTCTGGCAGCCGTCCATTGCGATGCGCATTGACGGCGGAGTGTAGGAGTTGATCGGGATTCATAACCTGAATTAAACCATACCCAGTCACATTGATGGATGGCTGGCAAGACCATGAACCAGCCGTTTCAGCCCCAGGGTTCGCAGCAAGAAACGGTTAGGATCCAATGCAGCCAGGAGGCCAGCATCTACTGGCGCAGGTTCGCCAGAGATGGCGCTGGCAAGCATCTCTGCTGCCAAAGGCGCAGTGGTGAGGCCTTTTGATCCATGGCCGATATTGACATAGAGCCCCTGCAGCCAGGGCAGGGTGGCGGGATTGGCAGTATGGCGCGGCGGTTTTATTGCCAATGCCTGGTGATCCAGCAACGGGCCAGCCATGGGTAAATAGTCCATAGTGGTACAGCGCAGGGCTGCACGCCCTTCAGCAGGTGTTTGAACTGACAAGGCCTCGTACAGGGCAGGGGATATGCGCTGGAGCATGGCCAGGTTTTGCGCATGATCGGCCTGACGTATATCCAGCCCGGTATCAGCCGGGGAAAACGTAGCGCCCAGGCAATGCTCGCCATGTACTGATGGGCTGATATAGCCATCTGTGCAGAGCAGAGTATGCAGATGTCGGCTGATGCCTGCCTGTTTGAGCTGGGTGATTTGCCCGCGCACCGGCTCTAGCGGCAAGTGGGCTGCCTGGAAAAAACTGGCTGCCTGGTTGGCATTGGCAATAATTACCAGGGGCGCTTCTGCCAGCAAATTATCCTGATCCCAGAACTGCCAAAGTTCACCAGCACGTTTTAACTGCGTGGCCCGGGTTCCCGTTACCAGTTCGATGCCAGGATGTTGAGCCAGCGCACGGCAAAACGCGGCTGGCCTTACCCAGCCAGCCTCCGGGAAGAACATTGCCTCATATTCCAGGGGAACGCCCGCCAGCTTGCTGGCCTGCCCTTTATCAACCATGCAGAGTAAATCCGCCGGGAATTTGCGTGCAGCAATCGCATGGCAGCGCTCCAGTTCATCGGCATCATAGCCCAGTTGCAACATGCCACAGCGAGCATGATCGTCAGGGCTTATCTCTAATTGTTGCAGCAGTCGCAGGCTATATAAATAACCGGCCAGGGACAAACGGCCCAAGGGAACATCCTTGCGTGCAAGCTTGGGGTAGAGCACTCCGAGTGGATTGCCCGATGCCTCCTGGGCCAAGCCGGCATGCTGCTCTATCAGGGTCACCTGCCAGCCACGATCAGCCAGGGCGCGGCTGCTTGAGGTACCTGCAATGCCGCCTCCAACCACAATCGCCTTGCCGGCAGGCAAGGAGCTTGGTTTGGTTCCCTGTGTAAACCTGCCGCACAGCATCTCACGCTTCTTGCCATGCCCGGCTACCTTGCCAACTTCAAACCCGGCAGCCTGCAATCCACGCTTGACCGATCCTGCGCTGGTGAATGTGGAAAAAGTAGTGTGTTGGTGCGAAAGGCTTGCCATCAGCTCAAACAAGACTGGCTGCCACATGTCCGGGTTCTTGGCCGGGGAGAATCCATCCAGAAACCATGCGTCTACCCTGGCGCGTAATGCTGGCAGCGTGTCTAGCAAGTCACCAATCAGTAAAGTCAGGCTGACACGGCCCTGATCAAACACCAGGCGGTGCCAGCCTGGCGCCAATTGCTGATACTGCGCCAGTAATGCCTGGGCGAGCTGATCCAGTTCAGGCCACAGTGCCAATGCCTGGGCAAGATCAGCGCGTGATAATGGATATTTTTCAGTACTGACGAAATGGAGCCGGGCATTATCCGGTGCTTGATGACGCCATAGCTGCCATGCACAGAGAAAATTGAGTCCAGTGCCAAAACCGGTTTCAGCAATCGTAAAACTGTTTGCCTGCATGGACTGCCAGCGTTCTGCCAGTTGATTGTGCTGCAGGAAAACATGGCGGGTTTCTTCCAGCCCGCTGGCACGCGAAAAGTAGACGTCACCATACAGGGTAGAGTAGGGCTGGCCATCTTGCCACTGCAAACCTGCTGTATTGGGGGGTGGAGTTGTTTGTTGAGACATGATTCTATTTTGGTGGCGCGGTCTATATAATTTCGTTATATTTGTATGGAGATAATGCTTTTACTTACTTCTATTCAATCCCACTTAACTTAAAATCTACTTAACCTCCGAAAGAACGTATATGAAATTCGCTTTTTCACGCATTCTGGCCCCCTTGTTACTCGTGTTGTTCACAGCAGTGGCTCAGGCAGCACCTACGAATATTGCAGCCGCTGCAGATCTCAAGTTTGTACTGGAGGAGCTATCCAAATCATTCGAGCAGCAATCTGGTGAAAAGCTGGCTGTGACTTATGGCGCATCCGGCGCCATTACAACACAGATTGTGAATGGTGCCCCCTTCCAGTTGTTTCTCTCGGCAGACGAAGACTATGTGCTCAAGCTTTCTACTGCCGGCCTGACCAAGGATGAAGGCGTATTGTACGCTACCGGCCACCTGGTCATCGTGACGCCTAAAAATGCTTCCCTGCAAGTGGATAGTGAACTGAAAGGGCTGGCTGCCGCACTCAAGAGCGGCAAGCTTCAACGCTTTGCTATTGCCAATCCTGAGCATGCGCCTTATGGCCGCCGTGCAGTGGAAGTATTGAAGCATGCGGGCCTTTGGGAAGATATTCAGTCCAAATTGGTACTGGGTGAGAATGTCTCGCAGGCTGCCCAGTTTGCCACCAGCGGCTCCACCGATGGTGGTATTGTGGCGCTTTCCTTAGTCAAGTCACCGCAGGTCATCAACACCGTGAATTATGCCGAGATCCCAGAAAGCTGGCATAGCCCGCAAAAGCAGCGCATGGTATTGCTCAAGAATGCAGACAGTACAGCCAAGGCTTTTTATGACTATCTACAGCAACCTGCCGCCAGGGAAATCTTCCGTCGCTATGGCTTTGTCTTGCCTGGTGAAGCCAATTAATGGATTGGACGGCTTTATGGCTCTCGCTCAAGCTGGGAGCCATGACGATCCTTGTACTGATACCGGTCGCATTATTCACGGCGCGTTTTCTTGCCTACCGTAGATTTGTTGGCAAGCCTGTAGCTGAAGCACTGCTGGCTGTGCCCTTGGTATTGCCACCTACCGTGGTGGGGTATTACTTGCTGGTAGGCCTGGGAAACCAGTCATGGCTGGGACAATGGCTGATGCAGACCACCGGCCACTTTCTGGTCTTCCATTTTTCCGGCCTGTTGCTCGCCTCCATCATTGTCAATATTCCTTTTGCCGTACAACCCATACAAAGGGGCTTCGAGGCGATCCCCCAGGATGTTCGGGATGCTGCTGCCTGTTGCGGCATGTCGTCCTTGCGCATGCTGTTTACCGTTGAGCTTCCCCTTGCCTGGCCAGGAATTGTCACTGCAATTGTGCTGACTTTTGCGCATACGTTGGGGGAGTTTGGCGTAGTCCTGATGGTGGGAGGTAGCCTGCCTGGTGAGACCAAGACCATTGCCATCAGTATTTACGACCGTGTACAGGCTCTGGATTTTGCTGCAGCTGGCAATATGTCGCTGATGTTGCTGGTATTCTCTGTGGTAGTGCTGGCACTGGCCAATAGTCTTTCCAGAAAGTTCGGGCGCCGTGGAGGGTATCATGAACTATGAGCTGAGGCTCAAGGCCACGCTGCAGCAACCTTTTGCCCTACAAGCAGAGTTACAGTGTGGTGAGGGTGAATTGCTTGCACTGCTTGGCCCTTCCGGTAGCGGAAAATCCACCGTACTGCGGCTGATCGCCGGTTTGCAATACCCACAGTCCGGCTCTATTGAACTGGGCAGCAATGTTTGGTTTGACCAGCGTGTTCGCCTTGCCCCGCAACAGCGTCGCGTGGGTTATGTGCCGCAAAACTATGGCTTGTTTCCGCACATGAGTGCGCTGGACAATGTGTGTGCAGGATTACACCACCTCCCACGTCATGAACAAACCCGCCAGGCACGGAAATGGCTGGAAAGAGTCCACCTGTCTGATTATTCCAAGCGAAAACCAGCTGAGCTGTCGGGCGGACAACAACAGCGAGTGGCGTTAGCACGGGCGTTGGCAGCAGAACCGTCCATCCTGCTACTGGACGAGCCATTTTCCGCCCTGGACAGCATCACTCGTGAAAGCCTTTATGTCCAGCTTGCCGAGCTTAAGGCTGGCCTGAAGATTCCTATCATCATGGTGACTCATGACCTGAACGAAGCCAGTATGCTGGCAGACCGGGTTGCGCTGATAGACAATGGCCGTATTTTGCAAGTGGGCTCACCTGCTAATGTGACTCGCCAACCCGTTAGCCGCCGGGTGGCTGAGCTGGTGGGCCTGCACAATATATTTCGGAGTGAAGTCGTGGTTCAAGATAATGCGATGGTAACGTTGAAGCTGGGGCGCCATTTGCTGAAGGTGCCTACCAAGCAAGCAGTTTTGCCTGGAGGCTACTTGGAGTGGGTGTTGCCAACGGATGCCCTGGAAATTACCACCCAGGATGAAATTGCCGCCCTGCATGGATTTGTCAGTAATATTTTGCGACTGGGAAATCTTGTGCGCCTGTTTGTCAGGGTGGATGGCGGTACTGAAGTATTCCAGCTCCAGGCCGCAAGCCATCATCACTTCGAGTTGGATCAACCCCTTGCCTTCAAGCTCGATGTCAGCAAGGTTCATATTCTACCGATGGTATAGCGTCAGCATCTTTTCCCGCCTGTTTTTTAATCTGATGTGATAGCCGGAATGCCTGCCTGAGAACTATCTCAGCAATGGTTTGCCTATCAATCAGGATTAACTGAAGGGGCTGGGTTGAGATACAGGCGCGAGGTAGATGGGCTGAGAGCCGTGGCCGTGGTGGCGGTGTTGCTGTTCCATGCCGGCCTGCTGGGGTTCAGCGGCGGCTACGTCGGGGTGGATATCTTTTTTGTGATCAGCGGCTACCTGATCACCAGTATCATCCTTGAAGAACTGGAAGCAGGACGCTTCTCCATCGTCAATTTCTATGAGCGGCGCGCAAGGCGGATACTTCCTGCACTGACCGTGGTGCTGATTGCCACCAGCATTGCGGCTTATATCGTGATGCCGTCCTCCCTGCTGCAAACTTATGCACAAAGCCTGGTTTCCGTAGCAAGTTTCTGCTCCAATATATTCTTCTACCTGACCAGCGGCTATTTCTCTACCGCCTCCGATGAGAAGCCTCTGCTGCATACCTGGAGCCTGGCAGTGGAAGAGCAGTACTACGTGTTTTTCCCCTTACTGGTTTCCATGCTCTGGTTTGTCGGTCGATCGAGACTGGCATTACTGATAATTTTCTTGTCCCTATTATCATTGGCATGTTCTGAATACCTGCTCAGCCAACAGGCTCGGGATGCCAATTTTTACCTGATTTTCAGCCGGGCATGGGAGCTGTTTGCCGGCTCATTGCTTGCATTCTCCAGGGTATCCGATACCCCATTGCCGCGATGGAGCAGGGAAGTGGGTAGCGCGTCAGGATTGCTGCTGATCATGCTGGCCATTTTTTCCCTGGATGAACATACGCCATTTCCCGGTGTTTATGCCCTGCTGCCAGTGATGGGCACATGCCTGGTGATTGCATGCAGCAACGAACAGACGGTGGTTGGAAGGTTGCTCTCTTCTAAGCTGATGGTGGGTATTGGCTTGATATCCTATTCGCTCTATCTCTGGCATCAGCCACTGTTTGCCTTTTTACGCATGAAAAGCCTGGGCGAGCCTGGTACTGGCATGTTCTGGGTGGCTATTGCCATGAGCTCACTCCTGGCCATCTCAAGCTATTACTTGGTGGAGCAGCCATTCAGGAGCAAGTCCAGGTTTGATAGGAAACGCATTTTCCGGCTTTCATCTTTTTCAATTGCCCTGATTCTACTAATGGGAATATCAGGAATAATATTCAAGGGACTTCCGCAGCGTTTCGATCATCATGAACTGGCTCAGAGCGTGGAATCCAGCCCCAAACGTGAGGAATGCCATACTGGAGGTAAAGATTTTCTCAAGCCGCAGCAGAGCTGCCGTTATTTTGGCAGGCAGGTGCGATGGGCAAGCTTTGGGGACAGCCATACGGTAGAACTGGCTTATGCGCTAGCCGACAGACTCAAGCCAAGCGGGCAGGGCGTGCTGCATTTGAGTTTCAGCGGTTGTCCTCCTGCGTTGCAATTTGAGGCCCGGCAACCCGGTTGTACAGAGTGGATTAATGAATCTCTGCAGTATCTGGAAAATGAACATGAGATCAGTCACGTGTTGATAGGGTTTAGCTATACGCGTTTCTTGTTTGGCGAGCTTGGCAATCATTACCCCGCAACTACTGATGAAAGTCCTGTCAACAAATTCGGTGGATTGTATGCTGACAGGTCAGCGGAAGAGTTGAGACAGATTTACTGGAAAAGCTATCGTGAGATAATCCATCGCTTACTTAAGGCCGGAAAAACGGTCTATATCCTTTACCCTATCCCCGAATTGCCATTGGATATCACCAAGGCCCTGACGCCGCTGACTATTTTTCATAGCAAACCCCGCCTCAACATGGAAAGGATGAGCAGTGCACAATATTATCTCGAACGAAATTCCTATATCATTAAGCAGCTTGATAGCCTGCCCTATGGTGAAAATATGCATGCGATCAAGCCGGTGGATATTCTCTGCAAGGCCGGAGATTGTCCAGCAGTGTTGGAGGGCAAGGCTTTGTATTTTGATGACAGCCATTTAAGCTTGCACGGGGCTTATCAACTGATCGACAATGGCATCCCTTCTTACCAGCTCCAGCTTAATCCACCATGAAAATACATAGCCCCCAACCTTCAAGCTGGGTAATGAGGCATAGCGCCCATATTAGGCCTGAAGGCAGTGTGCTGGACCTTGCGTCAGGAACAGGCAGAAATGCACGCTGGCTTGCCAGCCAAGGCTTTCAGGTCGAGGCTGCGGACAAGGATGAATCTGCCCTGTATGGTATGCGGGAAGTTGCCAATATCGCTATCCGGCATGTGGATCTGGAAAATGGTGAATGGTCATATGCCGATTCAAGATTTGACGCCATCGTGGTGTGTCGCTACCTGTATCGCCCCTTGCTGCCTTTGTTAAACCATAGCCTGGCTTCTGGCGGCGTGTTGATTTATGAGACTTTTATGCAGGGGCATGAAGCCTTCGGCAGGCCAAGCAATCCGGATTTTTTATTAGCGCCCAATGAGTTGCTGCATGTTTTTCAGCCTGTATTCCGAGTAATGGCTTATGAGGAGGGTATGTTGCAATCAGCTCCAGATCCTGCCGTGTTGCAACGTATCGTTGCGATTAAAGCCTAGAGCTGAGATGATCAGGCATTGAATGTAATACCAGTCTATTGCTCCCTGGCTATTTCATTTCCTGCGTTGCTTACTATAGTAGGAAAACTTGTTGAGGATAGGAATTTTGAATGCGCTTAGCTCAGTGTATTAGCCATGGCCTATTGGGCCTCCTTGGCCTGGCAGTGTCCTTGAGTGCGATGGCGGATGAATCATGGTTGATCGTGCCGCAGCGAGAATCTGTCAATGTTGGGCAAACACTTTCGCTGCAGGTTATTAAGCCGCAGGATATGGCCAGCTGGCCGTCCACGTTACAACTCAAGTTATCGGGAGCTGCAACTTCTGAAGTGATAGCGGTGACTTTGGAAGATGCTGCTGAAAATAGCCAACGGCGTATCTATAGTGGCGTGCCTCAGCAGGATTTCATCGGGGTGATACGTGCTGAGCTTGTGGGACAGGCTTCAAACCGCGTGTTGCTCCTATCCAGCAATGATGATGATACAGGACCAATAGCAGCTGTGACGCAGGAACCTGCCGAGGCTGGGGCCAGCACTAATGTTGCGGCTCCCCAAGTGCTGATCGCAAAACCGGAAGATGAGCCCGCAGTATCTCCTAATGAGCCCACTTACTTCCTGGTTGGGTCAAGTGATGAGCATGGGGCCGATGCACGCTTCCAGATCAGCTTCAAATATCGCCCATTTGAGCCACAAGGCTCAGTGGCCCAGTTTGCCCCTTTTCTGAGTAACCTGTATTTTGCCTACACGCAAACGACCTTATGGGATATCGGGGGAGATTCTAGCCCATTCCGTGATACAAGCTACAGGCCCAGTGTGTTTTATCGATGGGCGGGAAGCGCGCGTGGCGTATTTCCTGATGAATGGCGCGTGGGATTGGAGCATGAGTCAAACGGGCAGGGCGGGCTGGATTCTAGGTCAATGAATGTCGCTTATATAAGGCCTAGCTGGTACCTCGATTTGGCAAATGGCAAGCGCCTGACACTTTTCCCCAAGATATATGGCTACCTGGACAAAGAGGATAACCGAGATATTCAGAGGTATCGTGGCTACGTCGACTGGCAGGTACGGTACGGCCGCGAGGATGGGTTGATGGTTAATGGATTGTATAGACAAGGCACAGGCGGCTACGCAACCGGGCAGCTGGATATTTCTTATCCATTGAGCGACCGGATTCTTTCTCGCATGGGGACTTTTGCACACCTGCAGATATTTTCAGGGTATGGTGAAACCCTGCTTGATTACAATCGGGAACGGGATATGCAGATCCGTTTGGGCATCTCTGTTTCTCGGTAGATTGCGAGCGCTGCAGGAGCGTGCGCTTTTATGGGGGATTAGCCATTGCTCCAACTTTTCTGGACTGCGGACGTAATTACGTTATTTTGCCCAACATGAATGCTTGGCCGTGCAGAAGGCACATGGAGACAATCGTCATTTGCGGGCTTTTCCCAATGAGGAGAACGCCTGCTTCAATTTCTCTCTCAATCCCATTGATACACCATCATCCAGCTTGAGATTGCTCAGAAGCTACCCGTAGACAGTTGAGTTTGGTAGCCACATAGATAAAGACAAGTGTGCTTGGTGATTATTGATATGGGGTATGGACTGAATTCCGCAATAGGAATTCCCCGATGCGAATTTGATGGAAAAGCATCGGGGATAATGTGGCGTCCCCACGGGGATTCGAACCCCGGTTACCGCCGTGAAAGGGCGATGTCCTAGGCCTCTAGACGATGGGGACTGATCGTCGGGTGTCCGGTTATATCAACCGGACACCCTTTTTTGGTGGAGATAAGCGGGATCGAACCGCTGACCTCTTGCATGCCATGCAAGCGCTCTCCCAGCTGAGCTATACCCCCGAAAAAGAGCCGCTATATTAATGATGGCGGCATGGCCTGTCAATGACTGAGGGCGAATTTATTTGAATAAATCGCTATTTGTTCTTGAAGAGGCGGCGGATTGCTTTTCTTCCAAACTTTTTTTTCAATCCCACTTTAAGGTCATATAGGTGGAAAGGCAGCCTGTGTTTGAAGGTGAACTTCTGGTTGAGCCCTTCTAGATACATTCCCACCAATTGCTCCCGCTTTTCCCATGGCAGCTTGATGCAGACCCGCGTAAGGTCTGACAAGCGTTTGGAGAGGCTTGTAGCGTGGTTGAAGAAATGCGCGCGATTGGTGTCTATCAATGAGAATGCCAGCTGGTCATTCTCAAGCCTGGTCACCAGAATATTGCCGCCTGACAGATCCCTGAAAAATACGCCTTTGTCATGCATGTTCAGCAAGTAACGGGTGAGCTGGGGGAATATCTGGGAAGGAGTGACTCCCTGGTACTCCTGCTTGCCCTCATTAAAAGCTGCAAAAATGTCGCGGATGGAAAAGTCTGTTTTGACGAATTCACAAATATAGAAATTCTGCAGCAAAGAGCGGTCCCCCCGCTTTTCAAAAAAGGCGATGGGAGCTGCTGCCTCAACGCCTCTCCGTAACAGCTGATTGGTACCATTCCAGCTACGCTTGGCCTTGGACAGCTTGAACTGATCAAACAGTTTTTTATGGATATGCATCTTGACCGGCTGTTTGATCACGAGCTTGCGCTCTGGATTTCGCGGGTCAGGAATAGTCCAGATGGCGTTACGCGCATTACGGAGCAGTGCCTCTTTGGGCGGTTTGCCAATCAGGGATGGATTAAGTCCCTGGCGCAGTAAAGATGCTTCTGTTTCATCGCTCGCAATATAAATGCCGCTCCACCCATTTTCATTAAAGGCATGATGCGATTTTTCATCAGTATGCCGCTGGATGGAGAGGTTGCCGAAGAGGCTTTTTTCTTGCTTCAAGGTCACGCTCCTGGAGATAGGCCATTGCAAGTAGATTGGTGACTCGCTGGCCAGTGCAATGATAGCTGCAGACTGATTGCCGTCCCTGTCAACGTATCTGGCATCTTTTAGGTCGTCTAATGAATAGTGGTCAGCCAATACGGCGCCTTTGCCATTAGTCATCCAGATCGCATGCAGCAGGGTATCTTTAGAACTGAAGGCATGAATTTCAAGCCCATGGCTGGTACGCAACGGCCCCAGATAATGGCGTCCGGGAATCATGTCAGCAAAGGTTTTCATGGCATGGAAGCTGGGACGTGGGCGGAACTGTTCGATATTGCCGGTCACATTGGCGTAATGGGTAATGCGTTCAAGTGCAGGGTATGTGCCGCTGCCGTCATCAATCAATCCTTCCCTGTGGCAGATCAAGGGTCCCCAGAACGCCTTGCTTAGCGCTCCTGAGGCCGCACAGAGGATCATGTAGCGAGCCAGGTAATCTGCCTGCTTCTGTTCGCCATCGGGCAGGAGGCGCAGTATGCGGGGCAAGGTCCAGAATGCGGACGGAGACATTATTTCCGCCACCTGGTGGTCTGAAGTGATTTTTTTTAGCAGGCGTGCCTTTTTCACCAGGTTGAACTTGAGCGCTGTCGCCTGCCTGTATTTGAGAATGCGGTGGTCATAACGCTCGGGCTCGGTAGAACGTTCACAAAACAGGTTGTTGGTATGCACGTCTGGCAGTTGCCCGCGCGTGCGGAGTATATCCAGCAGCCCGATGTTGTAGAGTGGTTCAAAGTCGCTGATGTTGGGGCCTGCCAGCTTGATGTTGCGACGCTTGATTTCCTTATGGGCCAATTCCCAGGTTTTGAGAAAGCCTGGCGTGGTATAGCCGGCCCAGCGCTTACGGTTAATAGTAGAGCCGATTTCAATCAGGCTGACGCGGCTGCCGAACTGCTCCAGTACTTGCTGAAGGAACATGCTCCAGACTTGTTGTGCGGAAGGATTCTCCATCTCCATGGCGGCCTCAAAGGGCTGTACCAGGTGAAGCATGACGGAAAACCCGTCGCTGAGCAGTTTTTCCAGCAGGCGTGAAGCATCGCTGTTGATATCGGAGTAGCTAAAGTCCAGCCTGACCTGCTGTATACCCAACTCCTTCAGTCTGGCAATGACATAATCATCCACTTGTGGATTTCCTGATGTAGCAACGCCAACGCCAGCAAAATCCACAGGCACATCATGTCCACTTGCGGGCACATGGCTATCGGCCAGGATCATTTTTCCTTGCAGGATATAACCCAAGCCTTTGCGTATGATTTCCCATGTGAGCATGGAAGGCTGAGGAACTCTCATTTTTGGCCCGCCACTGGTGACAGGGGTCTCAAGTTTATTTACTGTATCCATAATCAAGCTTGCTTATTCTGCTTTTGGCAGGTGGTAGCGTTGTTCCCTGTAAAGTAGTGCCGGAAGCAGGGAGTTGGCAAGGGCACGAGTTTCCAAATCCTGCTCCCCTGTGGGTGTGCCAATAAATTTCTTGTTTTTTATATCCCATATACCATGGGCCGGTGCTTTTTCTGGACGCAATACTACTACTTTATCGCTTTCCATCCAGGCAAAATTCTGCTCGAACTGCATCATTGCGCGCCCAGCAGCATCACTGCCATCACGGCTGAGATCTCTGCCTGTCATTGGATGGTCGGCCTCTATCCCCATGAGGGAAAGCGCTGTTACCGGCAGGTCGATCTGGCTGGCTACAGTCTGTATTTTCCTTGGCTCTAAATCGGCTCCCAGGATTAACGCCGGAATGTGGAAATGCTCAAGTGGCACCATGTCGTGCCCATGCACACGGATATCATGATCCGCGACCACAATGAACAGGGTATCCTTCCAGTACTCACTTTGCTGGGCTTTTTTGAAGAACTGGCCCAGGGCGTAGTCGGCATATTTGACTGCATTGTTATCCGTAGCCTTGACGGGATCGTATAACGCAATGCGGCCATCAGGAAATTCGAAAGGTGCGTGATTGGATGAAGTAAACACCAGGGTGAAGAATGGCCTGCCGCTAGCGTGACTGGCGCTGATTTCCTCGTGCGCCTTGTTGAACAAGTCTTCATCAGATACGCCCCAGCTGCCAACGAACACAGGATTCACATAGCTGTCCTCGTCCTGCTCGCGCTGGAAGCCGTTACCCATGAAAAATCCCACCATGTTATCAAAATGTGACTCCCCGCCGTAGATGAATTCCGTGCTATAACCTTTTGCCTCAAGCAGCGATGCAATGGTGAAAAAATTGCGCTGGGAAAGGGAAAGCTTGACCACACTTTGTGCAGGGGTCGGCTGGAATCCTGTCACTACTGCTTCTATGCCCCGTACCGAACGGGTACCTGTGGCATACATCTGTTCAAACCACCAGCCTTGTTCTTTCAACTTTTCAAGCTCAGGCGTGACGGGCACCCCCCCAAGAGACTCGACAAAAGTGGCTCCCAGGCTTTCCTCCAGGATGATCACAAGGTTGAGCGGGCGCTCACGCTTGCGGCTGGGTATCAGGCGGGACAGGGTAGGTTGCTTTTCAGACGCGACTGGATTGAAGCCAGCATCAAAACGCTGGCGTGTCTCTTTTACCAGCCGGAAAATCTCATCATCAGGCATGGTGCCGTAAATTTCGCTTGAGGTGTTTTCATGCTTGAGGCTGTATATGGCATGAATCAATGACCAAGGTGAATTCAGCGCCAGGCTGTTGACCATGGAGTCTGTGGTGCGGGCAAACATGGCAGGATTGGCTGGACGATGGCTGATGGTGCCGCGGATAACGAGGCCAGTCAGCAGGAAAATCAGTGGCCAGCTCAGCCACAGTTTGAGTCTGGACCAGCGCACTTCCTCCCCCAGTCCCGGATTTAACCATGGCTGCATGAACCAAGCCATGGCAAGAGTCGCCAGCGTGGTACCCACGATACCGGCAAACAGGTGAATCTTGAAGCCACCCCATAGCATGGAGACTACTTCATGCGGATACTTGAGATACTCGACGAACAACCGGTTGGGCCTGGAATCATACTCTGCAATAAAGCCTGGTGTGGACAACTCAAGCAGGATAGCTGCACTAATGCACAGAACCACCCAGGCGAAAGTCAATTTCCTCCAGGCTTTCCAGCCCCGCCCAAAAGCAAACAAGGGTGCCAGCAATACAGCTGGTAACCACATCAGGCCAATCTGTATGGTATCTACACGCAATCCCCCCAGCAGCACCTCATGCCAGCTGGCAACTGCAGTGACTCGCTCAAGCTGCCACAGCACCAACCCGGCACGGGAGAGGGTGAATATCACCAATGCAGCCAACGTCATGACCACTAGTGGAGCATAAGGGCCAAAATGATGTGCGAAGTTCCAGGTGTATGTACGTAACTTGACTGCAGGGCTTGCTTGCTTGGCATATGCCATCTAGGAGACTTTCATTCTGAAGGGCATTAGCCGCGGATATTGGATTGAGTGTCAAACTGTACCAGTTCAACGCGTGCCAGTGGCTGCCAGCCAGGTTGGCGGTGCTCGGCAACAACATTGGTGAAAATACCGCCGCGTACATAGAATTTTGCAGTCAGCCGCATGAACCTGGGTTCTGTAGCAGCAACCAGGTCATCAAGGATCTGGTTGGTCACAGCCTCATGAAAACACCCTTCGTCGCGGAAAGACCACATATAAAGCTTGAGGCTCTTGAGCTCTACACATTTCTGGTCAGGAATGTAGTCCAGATAAAGCACGGCAAAGTCAGGCTGGCCGGTCTTGGGACACAGGCAGGTGAACTCCGGGATTTCCATATGGATATGGAAGTCACGGCCTGAGTTGGGGTTGGGGAATGTTTCCAAAGCTTTGCTGGGTTGACTAGACATAAGGGCTACCGTATAAATCGGGTTAATCAAAAAAGTGTCATTATAGCCAAGACCTTCACCAATTGCGCCTTACTCATCTCAAGCTTGCCGGTTTTAAGTCCTTTGTCGATCCGACCACTTTGCATATACATGGCCAGCGGGTAGGCGTGGTGGGCCCTAACGGCTGCGGCAAGTCCAATGTCATGGAGTCCATACGGTGGGTGCTAGGGGAGTCCAGTGCCAAGGAAATGCGCAGTGAATCCATGGCTGACGTGATTTTCAATGGCTCCGGCAACCGTAAGCTGGCATCACGGGCCAGTGTCGAGCTGATATTTGACAATAGCCTGGGCGGTGCCAATGGCGAATGGTCACAGTATGCGGAAATATCGGTCAAACGCGTCATAGAGCGGGAAAAAGGTTCCAGCTACTTCATCAACAATACCTCGGTGCGTCGCCGCGATGTGGCTGACTTATTCCTTGGTACAGGTCTTGGTGGCCGGGCCTATGCCATTATTGGCCAGAATACGATCTCCCGCATCGTGGAGGCCAGGCCAGAGGAAATGCGGGTATTCCTGGAAGAGGCGGCAGGCATATCCAAGTATAAGGAACGACGGCGCGAAACAGAGTCACGCCTGCGGGATACGCGGGAAAATCTGCTGCGGGTGGAGGATATCCGCCAAGAGATGGGTAAGCAGATCACCAGGCTTGAGTCCCAGGCGGCGGTCACTCTTCAATATCATGACCTGCAAAATGGCCTCAAGCTTGCACAAGGCCAGCTCTGGCTGCTCAAGAAGCGGGATGCAGCCAGCCAATGGGAAAAGTCCCAAACCGTTGTCGGAAAGCTCGGCACCGAGCTTGAGGCACAAATGGCAGCCTTGCGCCAGAGCGAGAGCCATATCGAAATCTTGCGTCAGCGTCATGGTGAGGCTTCCAGCGCATTGCAGTCCAGCCAAGCGCTTTATTATGAGGCCAATGCCGAGATGTCCAACCTGGAGCAGCAATTACGTCACACACAGGAGGCCCGTGACCGCCTGCAGGGACAATTGCTGCAAATAGACGCTCAATCGCACAAGCTTTCATCGCAGCAGCAGGAGTTCAGGCAAAAGCTGCAAATGCTGCAGTCGCAGCAGGCAGTTGCCAGCAATGAGGAAACAGTTGCCGCTGAGGCGTTGCAGGGGTTGCGTCAACAATTACCGGGGTTGGAGCGTGCATTTCAATCTGCCTTGCATATTCACTCTGCCGCTCAGCGCGCCCTGAGCGAGGCAGAACAAGCTATACGCCTTGACCAAGCCAAGCTCGAGCACGTTCAACGCAATCTGGCAGAGCACCGGCAGCGCCTGCAAAAACTGGAGCAGGAGCAGCGCAACCTGGAGGCCCCTGATGAAACCCGTTTGAAGGCGCTTGAAGCTGAATCGGTGGCAGCGGCAGAAATACAACAGAAAGCCGAGCATGACTTGCAGCGCCTGCGGCAGGATGAGCAGGCCCAGCACGAGCATATACGCAAACTGCGTGAAAACCTGCTGGCAGATGAGCGCAGCCTGGCACAGGCTGAGGCCCAGGTTGCCTCGCTGACAAAAATACAGCAATCGCTGGGACGGGAGCAGCAGCTCGAAAGCTGGCTGCGTCATGCAGGGTTGGACAACAGCCAGCGCCTATGGCAGAAACTCAGAATAGAACCAGGTTGGGAAACCGCTGTGGAGGCTGTGCTTGGCGCACGCTTGAATGCCATCGTGCAGACGCCTGGAAACATCATGCAAAGCCTGCAATCCCGCCCTCCTGCTGCGTTGGTTTTTGCTTACACCGAAGCCGAAGCTGGCGTGAAAAGGGCAGCCAGCAATGGCTTGCTCTCGGTCGTTGATGTGGATGATCCGGCGCTGCATGGCTTGCTGCAGGACTGTCTGGGGCATGTGCTGATCGCTGTCAATCAGGCAGAAGCAGAGGCAATGCGCCCACAACTGCAAGGCGGGCAATGGTTGGTGACAGCCGAAGGGGATATCCATACCCGCCATACCCTGAGTATACATGCCGAGAACTCTGCGTTGCATGGCGTGCTTGAGCGCCAGCGCGAGCTTGATGCGCTCAAGGCGGCATTGCCGCAACAGCAAGCAGCTGTCGGTCGTGCCAGGGATGAGTTGCATGAGGCTGACCTGAGTTTGCAGCAATTGCGCCAACAGCAGCAGCACATCCAACAGGCATTGCGTAACAGCACCCAGTCACAGCATCAGCGTCACCTGGAAACCCAGCGCCTGGTCCAGCAGCGTCAACATATCCTGGAGCGTAGAAAAAACCTGCAGGCAGAGCTTGACGCTATGGTTGGCAAGCAGGTAGAGCTTGATGAGGCGAGGCAAATGCAGCAGGCGCAACTGCAGACCCTGCAAGCCTCGATCAGCCAATTGCAACAGGAACGTCAGGCTAGCCAGGTTAAACGTACTGAGGCAGAGGGCGAACTCAGCCTGGCCCGTGTTGCCCTGCAAAAAGGCGAGCGCGAGGCGCAGGAAAAAAACTTCAACCACAAGTTGATTGCCAACAATATCAACGAGATCAACAGCCGCCTTTCCGCAATGGAGGATGAGGACAAGGGCCTCAAGCTGCGCCGCCAGGAAGCCGAGGAGCTGTTGCAGGCAGCGCAGATGGAAACGCTCAAGGCCAACCTGGAACATGCGCTGAATCTCAAGCAGCAGCGTGAGGCTGCATTAACGTTGGCTCGGGATGCCATCGCAGGCACTGAGGAAGAATTGCAGCAGCATGAAAGGGCGCGCATGCAGTGTGAGCAGTCCCTGCATCCGCTACGCGATAGGGTGGAGCAGTCCCGGCTGGCAGAGCAGCAGGCCAGGCTTTATTTCGAGCAATGCCACGCGAGCTTGGCGCAATCAGGGGTGGATGAAGGGGTATTGGTACAAGGGCTGACGGTAAATACCAAAACCGGGGACCTTGAGCGCAAGATGGCTTTACTCTCCAGTCAGATAGAAATGCTGGGCCCAGTCAACCTGGCAGCCCTGCAGGAACTGGAGAGCGAAAAGGAGCGCAAGCATTACCTGGATAGTCAGGCTGCGGACCTGGATCTGGCGATTAGCACGCTGGAAGATGCCATACGCCGCATAGACAAGGAAACCCGCAGCCGGCTTCAGCATACCTATGATGAGGCCAACCGTAATTTTGCCGAGCTGTTTGCTGACCTGTTCGGCGGTGGGCAAGCCAGACTGGAAATGCTGGGAGACGAGATTCTGGATACAGGCATGCAGGTCTTTGCCCAACCGCCGGGCAAGAAAAACAGTACCATCCACTTATTGTCTGGCGGTGAAAAGGCGCTGACAGCACTGGCACTGGTGTTTGCCTTGTTTCGCCTCAATCCGGCTCCTTTCTGCCTCATGGACGAAGTAGACGCGCCTCTTGATGACAGTAATACTGAGCGTTTCTGTGCCCTGGTTAAAAAAATGTCTGATCGTACGCAGTTTTTATTTGTGAGCCATAATAAAATAACCATGGAAATGGCTCAGCAACTGATAGGTGTCACCATGCAGGAATCCGGCGTCTCCCGTATTGTCGAGGTGGATATAGATGCCGCCTTGCAAATGCACCATGAGGCGACTGCATGAGAAACCCTTCATACAGTACCTGCAAGGTATATCCGCATACCCTTGGACTTGATAAGCCTAAGGGCGATACTCAGATCAAAAAGCTTGGAGTAACAAAAAATGACTGATCTACATTGGGCCTTAATTGCACTGGGTGCAGTAATTATTGGCGCCGTCCTGGTGTTTAACTGGTGGCAAGAACGAAAGTTGAAAAATGAAACGTCAAGCCGCTTCGAAGAGCCAAGGTACGATGCCCTCATGCAGGAGTCTCAGGCTTTGCGTTCTGAGGAGTTTCATATTGATGCTGATGCTATTTTCAAGGATGAGGAATTTCCTGATGATGAGGGCGTGCAGGCAGCAAAACAGGCTGAATATGCTACCGAATCAGTAGCACCGCTTGATAAGGTCGCTGTTGAGCTTCAAGAGCCTGAATTGGAGATGGATGATCAACCTGGGGTAACAAAGGAATCATCAATCGGCGAGCAGCCTGATGAAGATGAACATGCAGAAACTTGGCAGGCTCAGTCTCCAGAATTGCAGCCTGAACCCGAAATTGAATACCAGCAATATCAGGATGATGAACCTGTTTATGAAGCGCCTGTTGAGGTTTCTCCGGCTCAGCATCACGCCAGCCTGATGCTGCCAAGCGAAATCAATCAACAGATCGATTTCAGTGCTGTCCTTTATCTCACCAAGCCTGCCACGGGCCGCGCTTTACGTGAGTTTCTACTGTCCATTACCGACATTGACAAACCGGTGTATGCATATGGACTGGCAGGGGATGGCCACTGGTATTTACTGACACGGGAGCAGGAGTCGGCCTCCTTTGACAGTGCCGTATGCAGCTTGCAGCTGGCTGACCGATCCGGTGCCGTTTCTACTGGCTCACTATCCCGGTTCCATATGGCAGTTGAGGAACTGGCGCAGTCGCTTGGCGCTGAAATTGAATGGCTGCATGCGGATAATCCCTTGCAGCATGCCAACGAGCTGGATCAATTCTGTATGGAAGTGGATCAAATGGTGGGTTTCCATCTGATGCAAGGTGCTAATGGCCCCTTTACCGGCACTAAGTTTCGTGGCCTGGCAGAGGCAGGTGGCTTGACCTTGGGCGCGGATGGTGGCTACCACTACGAAGCGGAAGGGGGAGCTGGCGAGAGCCAGGTACTGTTTTCGGTAGTCAATCACGACAACAACCCTTTTAGCCCCGAAATGCTGCGTACGTCTGTTATTCGTGGCTTGACGTTCCAATTGGACATTCCCCGGGTCAAGAGCTATGCCGAAGCCTATAACCACATGGTGTTACTGGCACGGCAAATGGAGCATAGCCTGGGCGCGCGCCTGGTGGATGACAAGCAGCGTGAGCTGGGCGATGCCCAGATTGATAAGATACGCCAGCAAATCAAGCTGATACACGACAAAATGAATGCCCGCGGCATTGCCCCGGGTGAAGCCTATGCCTTGCGCCTGTTTTCCTGACCATGAGTCATGATCCACAAGCAGGCTTGTTCACTGATGGAGCTGCCAGCGAAGCGCAGGTGCAGCAGCAGGTAGAAGCATTGCGCGAGGAAATTCGCCGCAATGATTACCAGTATTATGTGCTGGACGCACCCAGCCTGCCCGACAGTGAATATGACAAGCTGTTTCGCCAATTGCAATTGCTGGAGAGCGACCATCCCGATCTGATCACTCCAGACTCGCCCACCCAGCGGGTAGGCGGAGCCCCAGTCAAGGCATTTGATAGCGTTACCCACCGTGTTGCCATGCTTTCTCTTAATAATGCCTTTGAAGACGATGAGCTGCTGGCCTTTGATAAACGCGCCCGGGATGCATTGGGAGGGGAAATCGAGTATGCGGTAGAGCCGAAGTTTGATGGCCTTGCCATCACGCTTACCTATGAGCATGGCGTGTTGACCCAGGGAGCCACCCGCGGCGATGGTTATACCGGAGAAAACGTCACGAGCAATCTGCGTACCATACGTTCCATTCCTACCAGGCTTGGCATTGAAGATCCCCCTGCCTTGCTGGAAGTGCGCGGCGAGGTCTTCATGTTCAAGCGTGATTTCGAGAAACTTAACCGTGACCAGCAGGCCAAAGGCGAGAAGCTGTTCGCCAATCCGCGCAATGCAGCAGCTGGTAGCCTTCGCCAGCTTGACCCTTCAATTACCGCTACACGGCCACTCACATTTTTTGCCTATGGTCTCGGTGCAACCGAGGGCGTACCCGCACTCGCGAGCCATAGCAGTGCAATGGACTATCTTGCCAGCCTGAAGCTGCCGGTATGTAAGGAAAGGGCTGTGGTAAGAGGTATCGAGGGCCTGCGCAACTACTATGTGAGTATGGGCAGCAGGCGTGATACTTTGCCGTTTGATATTGATGGCGTAGTCTATAAGGTCAACAGCATAGGCCAGCAACTGGAGTTGGGATTTGTGTCGCGCGCGCCACGCTGGGCAATCGCCCATAAGTTTCCTGCGCAGGAAGCATTGACAGAAGTAGTGTCAATAGAAGTGCAGGTCGGCCGTACTGGCGCAATTACCCCAGTGGCCCGCCTCAAGCCTGTCTTTGTGGGTGGAGTGACTGTCACCAATGCCACCCTGCATAATCAGGATGAGATAGACCGCAAGGATGTGCGTGTAGGCGATACTGTAAGTGTACGCCGTGCAGGGGATGTAATACCTGAGGTGGTCGGTGTGGTATTGGAGCGCCGTCCCGAAGGAACGCAACCTTACAAGCTGCTGGAATGCATACATCATGCATGCCCGGTTTGCGGATCGCATGCCATACGGCTTGATGGTGAGGCTGCTGTTCGGTGTACTGGAGGCCTGTTTTGCCAGGCCCAGCGCAAACAGGCCATTCTCCATTTTGCCTCTCGTCGGGCCATGGATATCGAAGGGCTGGGAGAAAAACTGGTAGACCAGTTGGTAGACAGCAGTCTAGTGCAAAATCTGGCAGATATTTATACCAAATTGAACCTTGAAACGCTCTCCGGTCTTGAGCGCATGGCAGAAAAATCGGCGCAAAATTTGCTGGATGCCCTGCAAGCCAGTAAGAAAACCACGCTTGCACGTTTTGTTTACGCCCTGGGCATTCGCAATGTCGGAGAAGCAACGGCCAAGGATCTCGCGCGCCATTTTGGCAAGCTGGAGGCCCTTCAGGCAAGCCATGTCGAGGACTTGCAGCAGGTATCTGACGTTGGCCCCGTGGTTGCTGAATCCATTGTCGAGTTCTTTGCTGAAAGCCATAACCGTGAGGTGATTGCCACTCTGGTCGCAGCGGGGGTAAGTTGGGAGGAGACCGCTGGCAAGCAAACGGCTACAGGATCGTTGGCTGGAAAAACTGTTGTGTTGACAGGTACCCTCCCTACCATGTCACGCGAACAGGCCAGAGAGTTGATAGAGCAGGCCGGGGGTAAGGTCAGTGGCAGCGTCTCCAAGAAAACTCATTACGTGGTGGCCGGCACAGAGGCGGGAAGCAAGCTGGATAAAGCGCAGGAGCTGGGTGTCACGGTGCTGGATGAAGCAGGGTTGCTCGCCCTGCTGGCGGAATGAGCAACAATACCAGCATAACCGCCTTGATTGACCTTTCCCGCAAGGCGGGTGATGTCATCATGGATATATACCGCAACGACTTTGCCGTACAGCACAAAGATGACCGCTCACCACTGACAGAGGCTGACCTTTCTGCACATCGCATCATAGCCAAGGGTTTGGCGGCCCTTGCTCCTGATATCCCTTTGATTTCGGAAGAGGCCGAACTGGCGCCATTTGCAGCCAGACAATCATGGAAACGCTATTGGCTCGTTGATCCTCTGGATGGCACGCGCGAGTTCGTGAAGCGCAACGATGAATTCACTGTCAATATTGCCCTGATAGAGCAAGGCGTAGCGACCATGGGAGTTGTATATGCTCCTGCACTGGATGTCTGTTACTTTGCGGATAGCAGCGGTGCCTGGAAACAGGAGGGCGATGCTCCAGCATGCCGCATCCAGGCCCGCCCGATGAATTTGGAGCACATCACCATTGCTGTAAGCCGCTCTCATATAGGCCACAAAACACAAAGCCTGATCAATAACGTGAGTCAGCGCCATTGTTTACCAGAGGTCATCTCCCTCGGCAGCTCGCTCAAGATCTGCTTAATAGCAGAAGGCAGGGCCGATTTGTACCTGCGGCTGGGATTGACTTCCGAATGGGACACCGCGGCTGGCCAATGCGTGCTGGAACAGGCAGGCGGGCACCTGGTAGACAGGCATGGGTTGCGCCTGCAATACAATCTCAAGGATACCATTCTCAACCCTGAGTTTTTTGCTTGCGGCACCACGCTGCATGACTGGAACCAATACCTGGATTAACCATGAAGAATCTAGCAGCGACCGTGTTCCTTTTAATATTAAGTGCCCTCCCTGCGTTGGCTGCAGACCAGGCTGATGCCTGTTTCAAGACATTGAATGACGACAAGCCTGAACAAGCCATCATGCTGGCAGACCAGTTGCTGGCTCAGCAGAAGAAACAGCGCAATGTACTGATATGCAAGGGCAGGGCCCAGCTCAACCTGGGGCAGGCGGATGCCGCACTAGCCACTTTTGCCGAGGCAGAGCCGCTGGCCAGCAGCCCTCAGGAAAACATGGTCAGCGCTATTTTCAAGGGAAATGCTTACAAGCTGGCTGGCCGATACCTGGAGGCACAGGCAAGTTATGAGCAAGCCCTGAAACTGGCTGTTTCCGAAAAAAACCAGAAGTTTCAGGTTATTACCCATACGCTTGCAGGGGAGGCGCTGGAGCTTGCCGGGAAATTACCGCAAGCCTTGAGGTACTATGAAGATGCACTTTCCCTGGCAGGCAATAACAACGAGCGGGCAGAGGCCAATGCCCACCTTGCTCGGATTTATAACACTCAGGGCCGCTATGATGAAGCCATTGCACATCAACTTAAAGCCATGGTAATGCAGATGAGTGACGGGACTTTTGACGAGTATGCCGATGCCGCCCTTGAGCTTGGGCGCATGTACACGCTGGCAAAGGATTATGTGAGTGCCGAGAAGAACCTGAACCGTGTGATTGAAAAATCGCGCAGTGTTGGCGATGGCTACTGGGTTGCCAAGGGATATTACATTCTGGGTCTGAGCTATATTGCTTCCCAACAGCCAGAGAAAGCGAAAAGCGCATTGCATCAGTCTGAGGAGATTGCCCGGGAAATAGGGGCTGAAAAATTGGCGGCAGAAGTGAACCAGCAGCTTAAAAGCCTATCTCAGTAAAAGGCACAGCTGGAAAGCAGGGCAATTGTCCATGCCCCATGTCTGCGGTCTTTTGAAAAAGGGTACGGACATGCTTATATGTAAGCCATCGGACATCAAGCCTTCAGATATTACCCCACAGAATATCTTTCACCGCCGAAGAGAGATTATCAAGGCAGCAGGACTGGGAGCCATCATGCTGGCCAATGGTGGTTTCAGCCCTGCTGCATTCGCCGCTGAAATTGTCCATAAGCCTAAAATCCCCGGTTTCCGCAAGACCAGCCATGGCGGTGGAGAAAAGCTGACTTCATATGAAGATATTACCACGTACAATAATTTCTACGAATTTGGCACCTCCAAGGAAAATCCAGCCGCCAATTCCGCATTATTCAAACCCTCTCCCTGGAGTATCACTGTAGAAGGAGAGGTTGGCAAACCAGGCAAGATTGCTCTTGAAGAACTTCTCAAGCTGGCCCCGCTGGAAGAACGGATCTATCGGATGCGTTGTGTGGAAGGCTGGTCCATGGTCATCCCATGGGTAGGGTTGCCACTATCCGCCTTGATCAAATGGGCTAAGCCTACAGGCAACGCCAAGTTTATTGAGTTCATCTCAGCAGCAGATCCTAATACCATGCCCGGTGTAAGGGCGCCATTGCTGGACTGGCCTTATCTTGAAGGCCTGCGCATGGATGAGGCAATGAACCCGCTGACAATACTGGCAGTGGGGCTGTATGGTGAACAACTGCAGAACCAGAACGGTGCTCCTGTGCGGCTGGTAGTGCCATGGAAATATGGTTTCAAGGGAGGGAAATCCCTGGTGCGCATACGTTTTGTCGAGAAAATGCCTCAAACCACTTGGATGCGTGCAGGGCCCACTGAATATGGGTTCTATGCTAATGTGAATCCTGAAGTTGAGCATCCACGATGGTCACAAGCTACTGAACGCCGTATAGGCAGCGGCCTGTTCTCCAGACGTTTGCCGACCCAGATGTTTAATGGTTATTCAGAGCAAGTTGGGCAGCTATACAGCGGTATGGATCTGCGCAAGCACTTCTAATGGCATTAACCAAAAATACCCAACGTTTGATCAAACGTAGCTTGTTTGTTGTCGCCCTGCTGCCGCTAGTACGGCTGATCTGGCTTGGGATCAACGAAAATATGGGTGCTAACCCGGTGGAATTCATCGAGCATTCAACCGGCACCTGGGCCCTGGTTGCATTGTTGCTAAGCCTGGCTGTCACGCCCATGCACAAGCTTTTTGGATTGGCTTGGGTTCTCCCGTTAAGGCGCATGCTGGGCCTTTATATGTTTTTTTATGCCTGCCTGCATTTTCTGGCTTATCTCTGGTTGGACCATTGGTTTGACTGGAACGAAATCGGTCACGACATCATCAAGCATCCTTATGTCCTGGTCGGTTTCGCCGCATTTACCCTAAGCATTCCTCTGGCCATTACTTCAAATGACTATATGGTCCGTAAACTCAAAAAACGCTGGAAAGTGATACACAGGCTTGTGTATCCGATTGCGATATTTGCAGTGCTGCATTATGTATGGCTGGTAAAAAAGGACATTTTCCAGCCGCTGATGTACGCAAGCGTTTTGCTTATGCTCATGATATATAGGGTTTGGTTCCTGTCAGGAATAAAATCATATTTTAATAAATCAATATGATTCAATTGGATAATATATTAATTTAATGTTATTTATTAAATAAAATTGGCTTTTTTATTGCGATAAGCCGTTAATTACGCCAAAATAAGCCTCCAAAAATTCTCTATCCCTGACGCCAACACTCATTGGCCATAACATTAAGACCCGTTCATAAAGGTCTCTATATCAAATAAAAAGGAGTGTGCATATGCAATACCAGATAGATATTTTCCTGAGTTCGCTGAATCAATTCTGGACCCAGGTTGTCACGTTTTTCCCAAAGTTGCTCGCTGTTCTGGTAATTCTGGCCTTTGGCTGGGTATGTGCAAAAATTGCTTGCCTAGGCGTAAAACGCATCCTCGAAATGACACATTTTGATAAGTTTGCAGACCGTTCCGGCTTGGAAGCCTTTCTCAAGCATGGCGATTTTGATCTCACATTAAGTGGCGTGATCAGCCAAGTAGTGTACTGGCTGGTTATTTTGTTATTTGTCATTACCGGCGCTAATACTCTGGGCTTGAATGAAGTGGCTCACATGCTGAATAACTTGGCCAATTATTTGCCTAAAATTATCGTTGCTATTCTCGTACTCATCTTTGGCACATTGCTCGCACGTTTCGTCAACCGCCTTGTATTTGCCTGGCTGCATGGCATGAAATATGACGCAGCTCTTAGAGTCAGCACTACTGCAGAATACGGTATTCAGATATTTGCATTATTTGTAGCTCTTGAACAACTGGATATCGGCACTCAATTACTTACTGCACTTTTTGTCATCGTGTTTGGCGCTATTTTTCTTGCTCTTGCCATTGCATTTGGTCTAGGTGGAAAGGAAAGGGCAGCAAAGCTTATTGAGGATATGCAATCCAAACGCTCAAAGTAGCAACTTGTAATAACTTTTAAGTAGAGCCCCGGAAGGGGCTTTTTTATTGCTGCTCTGCAGTGTGCGACTCGCCGTGGATCGATGGGCACAAAAAAGCCGGCATATACCGGCTTTTTTTGTGCAAAGCACTCTTTATAGCGCGCAGAAGAACGCTATATACGGCCTGTAAGCAGCAAGACCAGCAAGATGATGACCACCAGACCCAGGCCGCCACTCGGGCCATAACCCCAGCTCTGGCTATAGCCCCAACTAGGCAAGGCGCCAATGAGTAACAGAATCAAGATAATCAACAAAATGGTAGAAATTGACATAATTGCCCCTAATTTTGTTTAATACGTTATTGAGGACGACCTATGGCCGCTGTTTCTGCCAGCCCAGAGGTCAGCAATTTGAATATAACGGCTGGTCAGCGCAGTTGTTATCCGATGTCAACTGAAATAACTGTCAGCGATGTCCGACAACCTATGTAGAACTTCGATCCCTCACAATTGCAGAATACTGAAGGTGCTTCTAACAATGGCGGTCGCACTCCTGATATTGAACACCGTGGCAACTGGAAGAACCCTAATGGAAAGGGCAGGACACTATACGTTGGACACAGATCCAATGGTCGCTACTTCCGTGGCTATGAGAAGGGCAAGCAACTAGGGGATCCCAACTCCCCGTGGATCCGGCTTGAGGTGGAACTCAAGAGCGTAGACCGGATCATCCCCTTGGACATCCTGAAACAACCGCAGGACTACTTCGCTGCGGCCTATCCCTTGCTGTCACGCTTCAGTCGTGAACCCCAGCGCATCGACACCATCCGCAAGACCACCCAGATTTCCTATGAGCGTACCAAGAAGTGGCTGAAACGCCAGTGTGGTGCTGCTTTACACCTGATGCTTAATGTTGAGGGCAATGCAGAGCGCGTCCTCGACTTAATCATGCGGGAAGGCAAGATCCCAAAAGGAATACTGCCTCCCTCCTTTAGAAACGTCGGCCAATCTCTCCACCACCTTCCCCGGGACTTCGCGCCCATGGCCATTTCGACGCTCGCCTAATCGCAGATCCTCACTGCGCGCCCACCGGAGCGGATCCGGTCCTTTTTTTTACTTCTGATTGGAGCCTCTGATGCAGATCTCTCATGATGTGGTTGTTCGTCCCCGTGTCGTCCATGGCTGGCGGCATGATGAAATTGGCTTTATCTACGATCGTGCGGTCGAGATAGACGGGTATTACTTTAAAGAAGGTATTTGCGGCAGTAGCCAGACCATGGCGAGAACCGAGATCACCAGAAACTACCGCAAGGATCCTGAGAACAATAAAAAGGTCAGGGCGATAGACAACAAGAGCAAGGCTGCTCCCCTAGGCCGTACCAATCAGATCGCTGTATTGAAGTCCATCCGGCGGCAAAAGATGGGAGATCTCCCGCATCCGAAAGCGAAGATCTTCACCCTGGACGAATGGAATGCCATCAAGGCGGTGCTGATCGCAAGAGGGGAGCTAAACCCCGATGACAATACACCACCCAACCAGCCATTGACCAAGGATGAAAAGCTCCTTTACTACATGGCAACCAATATCAACTTCGGCATGAAAGCACGCTCGATACGAAAGGAAAAAGCATGAACCAGATCCAGACCTCTCCCCAGATCCCCGTCAACTATGTCCGGCTGCGCTCTTTCTGTGAGCTTAAGCGAGTGAGTAGGCGGGTGATGATGGATCTAATCAGGAGAGGGTACGTCCCTAGGGCGATCTACTCAAGACAGACTAGGCATTACCATCTACCCAAGGATCTCAGGATCCATTTGAACTGATGAAGACTTCCCACCGGATCCTCAAGGTACTGCAACACCAAGGTCATTTGAGCGTTGGCCAGATTGCGAGACTTCTCCCAGGCTTAACATTGCATCAGGTGCAATGCTCATTGACCCGGTTGGTGGATGCCGGGAGAGTAGGGTATGAGCTGGGAGGCAACTCTGCCTTTACAGGCAACCATAAGCAGGTCAGGCATTACTACCTATCTCAGAAACGATAAAGCCCCTTTCGGGGCTTTTTTTGTTTTTTTATTTCTTTTAAAAACAATTATTTATTGAAATAATTGGCACTCACCCTAAAAGAGTGCTAGAAACTTATTGACTGTAGAGCTAGAATAATATTTATTACAGTTAATTCTACATTTAGCGATTTTTCAACTTACAGTACTACTATATGTTGGGTTTTTACTTGTAATGTACAGAATAAAAATCCCCCTAGAAAATATCCTAGGGGGACTAGGGACACACCCATCTTAAATTGCTTTAAGAGAGAGTATTTCGCCTCGGAAACGGAATACTAAATGTTTATTCAGCATTTCTCAATCTCTTTTACCTTTTATGAAGTGGTGTGGATTATTTAAACCTCACTTTTATAAGGAGCCGTAAATGGCCACAAAAGGAAGAGTGAACTACCGTGATTCAGGTAACGGTCAGTATATCCCTAAAAAGATAGCTGAACGCCGTGATCCGAAAACATGGGAAAAAGAGCAAGTGAAAACTTCTCCCGTTCGTAAGAAGTAATGCAATAGGGGGGGGCACTTGCCCCCTTTTTTTGAATAAACATAGGAATATTTCAAATGTCTGATTATCAAGTTACTTGTATTACCAAACCTAACGTTAATAGTACTCATGAGTCTATCACTGCATTAGGTGGATATGGCTCCAATGGTCAGAGTTGGTACGATACACGCCCAAATGTAATTGGCTTTATAGAATCTGGCCAGCATCGTTTTTATACTAAAGTTAATAATGTGATTGCTTGGGTTCAGGTTGTCCGTGAAACCAATAAAGTACCTTATTTGCGCACTGTGGCAGATGGTAGGTATACAAATAATCTGCTTTCTTTAGATCAGTGTCCTGTTAAGTAGTTAAGCAGGGGCATGGGGGCTGCTTTAAGCCCCCATATAGACTTTCGCGTCATTTCAAGCACTCAGAGCCGTTTTTTCGCGTGAACCCATATCCCGGCCTTCACCAGACCTTTATTTCGCGCCCTATAGACAGGGTTTTAGTTGGTTATCACCTCAACGCACTTAAAAACCGACAATCCGGATCCTAGGCAGCAAAATATAGCGAACCCTATAATTTGAAGCCATGAAAGGGATATCGTTAATTCAATCTTTTTACCTTCAAAGACAAATTGGACTATCCGGATCAGCCAGCTTGTACAAACGACTGATACAAAAATCAAATAGATCGCTATAGCTGTCTGCATTATATTTTCATCCAGGTCACTTAATAACAATAACGGTCATGATTTACGGATTTAAAGATCAGGGAGTTGATCGGCGGCCTGAATGGGCCAATGGCAAATTGCACTTATGGTATTTCATGCTGCGCGTGGAAAGGCCAAAATCTGCCAAGCGCCGAAAGCTCTATAGATGGATCGCAAAAGAAAAGCTCCGATTAGCGGAGCTTAATATAGATCAGGAGTTGATTGACGTGACGTGTCGGTACTTAAGCAGCTATAGCGTCGTTACAGGCAGGAGAATGATTGAACTGATGGATAAACCCGTTTCGCAGCTGAGCCTTGATTTGCACAACCACGACGATTTTTAGTTCTTCGTCTACTTCGCATAATGTATATTATGTTAAATGACGAATTAAAAATTATCGTCATCGGAATTGAAATCAAACCGTCCCTGGGGACTTGGATTAGCAATGACCTCTTCCAGGCGCCTGCCGCTAACGATGCTCAATTCACAGTAATATCTACATACCGCATTCACTAGTTCCTGATCCAATCCCATCTCTACCAGCCTTAGCTTTTCCTTGGCTACATATCTATAGTATCGACGACGTTTTACTTTTGAATGTCGCTCAATTTGTTGTTTTGAATACCTTACCCCAATGAGGCATTTTAAATGCGCGATTAGGAGCACTTATTTCAGTCTTCCTGATGTTGACCTATGGACAGCTTTAAATTACGCGCCCCAGAGAGCCATAATAAGGTGCGGTCCCTCGATTGCATGATGGCGATATCGAAGGTGTCTTTAATCATCTCTGTGATGTTCTGGGAGCCTAACAAGACCAAAGGCCTGTGGCGTGCTGGCAGGCTTGCAAACTACCTTACCAAATACCTAGATAAGAGTTTCGACATGCTGGAACATGCCACAAAGCGCTATTGGGCCTCCAAAGGTGCACCAAAGCCAGAGGTGACAACCCATTGGCTAGGATCCTTGCTCTTGGAGGCTTTGATGTCTACTTGTCCAAGGACGGCAGCGCCAGTGGCACCTACGCAGCCAAGGACTTTATACCAGCAGGTGCGCAGGTAATTGAGGTCTTGACGGCCCTGAACGGCTAGATGCAAATGCCAGGCGCCGCGATCTTGTTTTTCTCTGGCGGCTACGTATTTCCAGTCTGGATACCGCGCAGTGACTAAGCGCCGGAATGCGTCAAAGTCGCGCTTGAGCTGGCCTATGTCGGTCATGTTTTCACGATATGTGAGGGTAAGCAGGTGGTCTGCCTTGAGGCGGTGAACCAACCATCTGACTGATTGCTTGGCGCGACGGATGGCCCTTGTCTTGTTTTCTTCATCCCTGAATATGCCCAGAGGAATGGTGTAACTTGCACTATCTGAAGAAACGTTCAATCAGACAATTCTATTTTTTCCGTCAGAGATAATTACTGTTTCTCCGCAATATTTCTTGAAACCCTTCCTGCAAAGCGATCTTGGCTCTTCTCGTGCTTTTTAATTATTTACATTTAATTACATTGGATGATTTTTGATTAAATTTTTTTGAAACTTAATCATTAACCCTTGTATCAATTAAGTAAATAAATTTTCTTTATTTACATTGATATAAAAATTAACTGATTGATTATAAAAAAATTTACTAATTTTCGAATAAATTCTAAAAAGGAATTATGCGTGAGTAACTACAAATGTTTATTCCTTTATTCAGGTCTTATGATAATCAGTTTTTGCTTGGCATCCTGTATTCAGAATGACGATCAAGCAGTCCCCCAGGCCTCAAATACAGCAAACGAGCCTGTTCACTATCCCCATAACCAATCGCAACCGCCCTCTTGGTTACCAGATCGAGAAGATGGGCAATGGACCATGCCAGCTAAAAATTATGCAAGTACCCGCTACAGTGGTTTGGATCAGATTAATAGTGAGAACGTGAAAGACTTGAAAGTGGCCTGGACATTCTCGACCGGTCTTACACCAGGACATGAAGCGGCACCAGTATTTGTAGAAGATACATTGTATGTAGTGACACCCTATCCCAACGCTGTGTATGCATTGACTTTGGATGGCAGCAAGAAGTGGGAATACAAGCCTGATACACATCAGGAGTCCCAAGGACTGGCTTGTTGTGATGTAGTCAATCGCGGAATGGTATATGCAGAGGGAAAGCTCTTTTTCAATACTTTGGATAACCATGCCATTGCGCTTGATGCCAAGAATGGTAAGGAGTTATGGAAAACAAAAGTTGGTGATCTTAAGCGTGGCGAGACCATGACCATGGCCCCTCTAGTAGTCAAAGGCAAAATGTTAGTGGGCAACAGTGGCGGTGAAATGGGTGTACGAGGATGGCTCAAGGCACTGGATACTAAAACAGGGGAGCTACTTTGGACTGCTTACAGTACGGGGCCAGACAAAGAGGTGTTGATTGGAAAAGATTTCAAGCCATTCTACTCCCAGGATCAAGGGGAAAATTTAGGAGTCGCCAGCTGGCCACCTGATCTATGGAAAATTGGAGGGGGCACTGTCTGGGGGTGGCTTTCATATGATCCAGAACTGGATCTAATCTACTACGGAACGGGTAACCCAGGCCCATGGAACCCTGATATCAGGCCTGGGGACAATAAATGGACCTTGACTGTATTTGCCCGCCGTCCCGATGATGGCAGTGCCATCTGGGCTTATCAAATTGAACCCCACGATCTCTATGACTACGATGGTGTCAATGAGAGCCTGCTTCTGGACCTCCCCGTAAATGGCGAAAAACGTAAAGTTCTGGTGCGGCCAGAGCGCAACGGACATGTATATGTCATGGACAGGACCAGTGGCGAGGTGTTGTCAGCTTCAACCTATGTTCCCGTCAATGTCACAGAAGGGGTTGACCTAAAAACCGGTCAGCTACGCAAGGTAAAGGATAAGCAGCCAGGAACCAATAAAACAGTTCATAACATTTGCCCGGCAGCGCCTGGAGGCAAGGATTGGCAGCCCTCTGCATATTCCCCCCGAACGGGCCTAATCTACCTGCCCCACAATAATCTCTGCATGGATATGCACGGCACCCAGGCGAACTATATTGCGGGAACGCCCTATGTGGGATCAGATGTCAAAATGTTTGCAGGCCCTGGTGGACACAGGGGCGTTTACACTGCCTGGGACCCGGTTGCCGGGCGCAAGGTCTGGAATATCGAGGAAAGTTTCCCAGTCTGGAGCGGCACGATGGCAACAGCTGGCGATGTAGTGTTCTATGGGACTATGGACCGATGGTTCAAGGCAATAGACGCAAAGACCGGAAAACTACTATGGAAATATCGTGTCGGCTCAGGGATTGTTGGCCAGCCAGTAACCTTTCAGGACAAAAATGGAAAACAATACGTCGCCATATTTTCTGGAGTGGGCGGCTGGTCAGGAGCCATTGTTTCTGGTGGCCTAGATGCCCGTGATGGGACGGCTGCCTTAGGCTTTGCCAATGCGATGAAGGATTTGTCACAGCATACTGACAAGGGAGGACAACTATATGTTTTCTCCCTTCCATAACATGGCCTGGCTGGCCATAGTGCCAATATGGCTTACATTGACTGGATGTGAAGACCAGGCTGCTTTAAGAACGGTTGATGACCCTCCTTCACAATCCTTGACCAGAATGGTTGAATTCGGCCCAGGTACGGAGGAGCCTAGCAAGACGCCGCATCCTTATATCAATAACCGCCATGCAATCAATGAAGGGAAAAGGCTATTCAGTTGGTTTAACTGCGCCGGTTGCCATGCAAATGGCGGTGGGGGCATGGGACCTCCCCTCATCGACTCTCATTGGATATATGGCAGCAAACCTGAAAATATCTTCGCCTCCATCATGGAAGGCCGGCCTAATGGCATGCCCGCATTCCAGGGCAAGGTATCGGAGCAGGAAGTCTGGAAAATAGTGGCCTATGTACGTTCTTTAGGTGGGCTGGACGAGGATCTTCCTGCAGGTGCCACTTCCAGACCACTGCAAGATAAGGCTGAATCGGATCTGCGTGAAGGTGAAATTCCATGAGCCTGCCATGGAGGAAAAAACTCAACTTTTCCATGGCGTTTCATTGCCAATTGCCAATCACGGTTTTTTTAGCCTTGCCGGCCCATGCCAACCAATCAGCCTTGCAGCCAGCAGGTCCCCTGGCTGCAGCCATTGCCAATCTTTTCTGGGGCATGATGATTGGAGGCGGGTTGATACTCACCGCCGTGTTGGCCATGCTAACCATTGGCCTGCTGAAAGCCAGGCGCACTGCCAAGCCACGCCACCTGACGTTCATCCAAAGCCGCAATCTGGTCATTATTTCCGGAGTAGTCATCCCTTCCATAATATTGACTGTGTTTGTCGTATCCAGCGCAGCAGTCAATCGCGATATCGTCGCTCCCATGCCTAAGAATGCCTTGACTGTAAAAGTCACCGGACACCAATGGTGGTGGGAAGTTAACTACCTGGATACAGAAGGAAAATACATCGCCAGGACGGCCAATGAAATCCGTATTCCGGTCGGCAAACCTGTACGCATATCTCTGGAGTCAAGCGATGTCATTCATAGCTTTTGGATCCCGAAGTTGAATGGAAAAACAGACATGATTCCGGGAAAAACCAACCTTACTTGGGTTCAGGCTGATAAACCTGGCAGCTACAGGGGGCAGTGCACAGAGTTTTGCGGAAAACAACATGCAAAGATGGCATTTGTTGTCGACGCTGTACCGGAAGAGGAATTTGAAACATGGCTGAGGCAGCAGGGGCAGCCAGCAAGAGAGCCAATGACAGAAAAGGAGGCACAGGGAAAACAGGTCTTTCTTGGGTCAAGTTGCGTCATGTGCCATGCCATTCGTGGCACCAGCGCCCTAGCAAGCGTTGCACCGGATCTTACGCATATAGGCTCTCGCAAGACATTGGCGGCTGGCTCTATGGAAAACATGCCCGGAACCCTGGCCTCCTGGATTCTTTCTCCACAGAGCTTCAAGCCCGGCAGCCATATGCCGGCAACAGCCCTGACAGGGGAAGACCTCGGGAATCTTGTCGAATACTTGCTCAGCCTGGAGTAGCAGAATGATCGATTCAGCATCTATCCCTCAAGATAAGGAAACTCAGCAGCTAGAGCAAACATGGGGCTCTCCTCCTGGCTTTTTTGCTTGGTTCACATGGGTGAACCAGAAAAATATAGGTATGCGCTTCATCGTCACCGGGTTTGTGTTTTTTATTTTGGGCGTTGTGCTAGCGCTACTGATGCGCATACAGCTGGCGGTTCCCGAAAATAACTTCATGGATCCCGAAACCTACAACCAGGTTTTCTCCATGCATGGCATTACCATGATGTTTCTATTCGCAGTCCCCGTCATGGAAGGGATTGCTGTCTATATCATCCCCTTGATGCTGGGCACCCGGGATATGACTTTCCCGCGGCTCAATGCTTTTGGCTATTACATTTACCTGATTGCAGGTGTCATGATGTATGCCGCCCTCTTCCTCAAAATCGCTCCCGATGCAGGCTGGTTTAGTTATCCACCGCTCGCGGGGGCAGCATTCTCCCCTGGTCTGGGACTGGATTTCTATACGACCGTCATCACCTTCATGGAAATTTCAGCACTGGTTGCTGCGATTGAGCTCATTGCCACCATATTCAAGTGCAAAGTGCCTGGCATGTCGCTTAACCGCATGCCGATCTTCGTCTGGTCCATCCTGGTGATGTCCTTCATGATCGTATTTGCCCTGCCGCCCTTGGTGATTGCAAGCCTGATGCTGGCGCTGGATCGCATGGCAGGCATGCATTTTTTCACGGCGGCTTCGGGAGACCCGGTATTATGGCAGCACTTATTTTGGTTTTTCGGCCACCCGGAGGTTTATATTATATTCATCCCCGCCCTGGGCATGATCTCCAGCATCATCATTACTTTCACGCAACGCCCTATATTTGGCTATATCCCGATCGTGCTATCGATCGTGGCAATCGGCTTCATCGGTTTTGGACTATGGGTGCACCATATGTTCACTGCGGGCTTGCCACAGCTTGGCTCCAACTTCTTCACCGCCTCAAGTGCAATGATCGCCATCCCAAGTGGAGTACAAATATTTTGCTGGATCGCTACCCTCTGGGGCAGCAAGCCAAAGTTAGATACCCCCTTACTACATGTACTAGGGTTTTTCCTGATCTTTATCATTGGCGGACTGAGCGGAGTGATGGTTGCATCGGTGCCCTTCGACTTGCAGGCCCACGATACTTATTTTGTCGTTGCGCATTTTCATTACGTCCTGGTTGGCGGCGCTGTCTTTCCTTTGCTCGGTGGACTTTATTACTGGTATCCCAAGTTTACTGGCCGCATGATGAGCGAGCGCTTGGGAAAAGCCGCATTTTGGATCACCTTCGCTGGCTTCAACCTTACCTTCTTCCCCATGCACAAGCTGGGGCTGGATGGCATGCCACGGCGGGTCTATACATATATCGATGGCCTTGGCTGGAACGAGGCCAACTTGTTCATCAGTATTAGTTCTGTTGTGCTCGCCATTGGCTTTATGCTGACATTGCTCAATGTCCTGATCAGCCTCAGGCGAGGCATAATTGCCAAAGACAATCCATGGAATGCCGATACTTTGGAATGGGCTACGAGCTCGCCGCCGCCATCCTATAATTTTCGCCACATCAGAACCGTGGACAGTCGCTATCCATTATGGTCAGGCACTGGAGGGCTAGAACAGAACCCGGTTGTCACTGGAATAAGAAGTGATAGGCGGGAAATATTGCTGACATCGATTCTGGAGTCTCAGCCAGAATCCCGGCAACCCCTTCCCGGCCCTTCTCCCTGGCCTTTCTGGCTGGCAGTAGCGGTTGCGATCACCTTCGCTGGCATGATGATCCATCTTGCGATTCCACTGCTTGGATTTCTCCTTTGCTTTGTTGCCATTGCCGGATGGGTCTGGCCCAAGCAGGTAGAGGCAGCAAAATGAGCAAAAATCTGGATGCCAGCAAGCTGCCGGACTACAGTTATGAGTTCAAATCTCCACTGTGGTGGGGAATCATAGGCCTGGTGACAGTAGAAGGCACGGTAGTCGCCACTTTGATCGCGAGCTTTTTCTACCTGCAAGGCAACCATGCCGCTTGGCCACCTGCCGGGACCAACCCACCTGAACTGCTGCTGCCCACTTTGTCGACATTGGTGCTACTCGCCAGCATGGTTCCCGTCTATCTCACCGATAAAGCTTTCAAAAGCGGCAATCCCGAACCTCTGGGGCGCCTCCCGCTATTCAGCATATTGCTAGCGTTGATATTCCTCGCAATCAAGGCTTACGAGTATGGAGGGCATATTGATTTTCGATGGGATACCCATGCGTACGGATCTGTGGTCTGGCTCATGATTGGATTCCATAGTGCCCATGTGATTGCAGTGATCCTCAAGACGCTGGTGATCGTCTATCTTGCTCGCAAACATTATTTCACTCCGGAAAAGAGGATTGCTGTCACGGTGAATGGGCTCTATTGGTATTTTGTCGCGGCAGCATGGATTCCACTTTACCTCACGATATATTGGGGTTCCCGCATATGGGGCTAATGAAAGGAACATTATGCGCGACCCGATAAAAATCGCAGAAGAGAACCCCAGCTTTGCCCTGGCATTGCTCTGGATATGCATTATTGCGGGACCTGTAAGCTGGGGCATGCAGCTCAGTGTTGCATACCCGATATTGGACTGGTCTTGCAGGGAAGAGCAGTTAATACCTGTACATATTGTTAGTGCAATAGCCTTCTTGATGGCAGCAAGCAGCGCTTACTTAAGCTGGCATAACTTGCAATTGCACAAGACCCTGGCCCGCATCAACGAAACCCCTGAATCGCATAAGCGTGGAAGTGAGAGCGAAAGTGAAATGCCACCTCGACAATTTATGGCCTTGGCGGGTTTCATGCTCAGCCTGTTCTTTCTTCTGGTTATCGTAATCCAGTGGCTTCCAGTTCTGCTGCTGGACCCTTGCATATGAAGCGACTGCTACCTTTCCTGCTCTGCCTCTATACCCTGCAGAGCTTGGCGCACCCAGTGGCCGGTAATGACCACCATACTTCAATGCTGCAACTTTTGAAGGATTATTGGGTGGCAATCCCCATTCTTCTTTCGCTAATCTTGTATCTGATAGGGATATACCGTCTTACTGCTAAAGCAGGCAGGCCAACCTATGACTCTCAATTGCGAACAAAAGCATTCCTGGTTGCCTGGATAATACTTGTCATTGCCCTGCTTTCTCCAGTCGACACTCTTGGCAATGCCTATTTTTCGGTGCATATGGTCCAGCATGAACTGCTGATGATTATCTCAGCCCCATTATTCGTCCTTGCGCGTCCATTGCCCATATGGGCATGGGCGGTCACTCATCAGTGGGCCGGCAGGATAGGAAGAATCACTTCCAGCAAACGTTTTTCATCGGCTTGGAGGTTCCTCACCACTCCCCTTTTCGCCTGGATCATCCATGCTAGTGTGTTATGGGGATGGCATGTACCAGCCCTGTTCGAGGCGGCATTACATGACACGCTGGTACATGATATCCAGCACCTCAGTTTCTTTTTTTCCGCATTGCTCTTCTGGTGGTCGCTGGTCAACTTCAGGCGTGGACGCAATACCACGGTCTCCAGCCTGGTTTCCTTATTCACCACAGCACTGCATACAGCGCTGCTAGGTGCGTTATTAACTTTCTCAAACAAAGTCTGGTACCCGACCTATGCAGCCACAGTCGGCGGAAGCCTTGAACTTGCATTGCAGGATCAGCAATTAGGTGGGCTGATCATGTGGATTCCAGGTGGCCTTGCCTACTTGGCAGTGGCGCTTTTTATCTGTTATCGACTGTTAAGCATGGAAAGCAGGAATCAACCTGCAATAAAACCAGCCAATCACGGGCATCCATCAAATTTTTAGTCAGGGAGACTGGTAATCCTCTCATTTTTTATTCATCACACAGGAGAAACATCATGCATGTCACTATTGAACAAGCCAAGAGCATTATTGACCAAGCTATCCGTAAAGCCGAGAGCATCGGTGTTAAAAGCTGTATTGCCGTGCTGGATTCGGGTGCCAACCTCAAGACATTTTCGCGCATGGATGATGCCTGGGTAGGCAGTATCGATGTTGCGATCAAGAAAGCCAAGACTGCCTGCTTTTTTGCAATGCCTTCTGGAGAAATCGGAAAATTGTCGCAACCTGATCAGCCCTTGTACGGAATAGAACACTCAAACCAGGGATTGATCACCTTTCCTGGCGGGATGCCGATCGTGGATGAAGAAGGAATGTTGATAGGAGCCATAGGAGTAAGTGGAGATACCGTAGAGAATGACCATATAGTGGCCAAGGCGGGTGTGGACGCTGTAGGCAGCTGTGACCTGCCCAAGCATCCATGGCGCACATGATATAAGCATCCAGCCTCTGATTGCGTTGTTCATATAGATGCGGGTAACTGTGGTCGTATGTCTTGCGAAGTGCTGCGCACTGGTATCTGGGGTTTATCGGCCGGAGTATTGCGAGCCAATTAGAGCTAGCGCCAAACAAGAAGCGAGAAAGCACAGGATTTCCCCTGTGCTTTCATAGCCGCCTTTCCAGGACGGAGACAGGCGTGCTCTTCAACAAGCCAACCAATTACCCACGACCCATGCAACGGTAATTAACGGCTCAACAATGATTTAGCTTTTTCAGTAACACGATGGTGTCGATTCATGTCGGGCAAGATCAGCTCGTGATCTACAAGAAAGTCTCGCAATCCATCAGCAATGACCGCTTCTCTTCCCTCCTGCTCCGCCTTCCGCACTTCATTTAATGCTTCCAGTTGCAAATGGGTTAATGCAGCAATGTTCATTCAAACTCCTTTCAATCCTAAATTACACCAAGTGAAAGTCTAATAAGACGAAACCCGCCAATTGTGTGATGCAATGTGAAATTTAAACATGGGATATCTACCCAGATTTCTGTCAGTGTCCATTACGGCCAACCTGTAGTTGCTTTCTTACATCTGATTCAGTAAATAGCGGATAAATACTGTTATTCCTATTCCATAAAATGGCTCAAATAAAGGTCTCCAGCTAATTGGAAGCAAGGACAAAAAATGAAAAATCATTTCCATCTCATAGTGATCAGCATCATGGTTGCCAATTTGTTTTGGTTGCTTTGGAATGCTGGGGTTTATTGGATAGAAAAGCATCCTTTGTGATCAAGCCATTATTTGTCACCGCTGTTTCCCCGCGCTTAATCGTGAGTCCAACATGATGTTTATAAATGCCAGTGGGTCAATCGCCCAATACCCAGTCAAAAGGTGACCTAAGTTGAACGCTCTATCAGCAGCAGTTTTATCAACTGGCACTAGCCATTACCCATGCCATTCGTGATTATGGAGAACACTTAATGGCTAATGCCGCAATTGATGGGGCAATTGCACAAGGTAACGCTTCATTATGCAAAGACCTGCATATTGATATGGAGTTGTCGGCTCAAGCAGCGCGTTTGAGGTATATAAATGACCGCATTGCTGGGATTACCCGCAAGCGGTCCGTCAAGGGTTTTCGATATATGGACACGCATGGACGCCCCTTACGTGATAACCAGCATCTGAATCGCATCAAGGCCTTGGCAATTCCCCCAGCATGGACAAACGTATGGATTTGCCCTTATGCCAACGGTCACCTTCAAGCCACTGGTTACGACGCTAAAGGCCGTAAACAGTACCGCTATCATAAGAGCTGGAGAGTAATTCGCGATGAGGCCAAGTATGGACATATTGTCGATTTTGCCTTGCATCTACCTTTGATCCGCAAGCAGGTAAATACTGACCTGGCAAGGCCTGGACTATGCATGGAGAAAATATTAGCTTTAGTGGTAACGCTTCTTGAAAAGACAATGATTAGAATAGGCAATGACGAATATGCACGCATTAACCGCTCGTTTGGCATTACGACATTACGCAATCGTCACGTTGATGTGCATGCCGGGCAAATCGTCTTTCATTTCCAGGGGAAAAGTCGAGTAGAGCATACCATTACCCTGCAAAATGCAAATCTTGCCAGGATTGTACGCAAAATGAAGGACCTTCCTGGACAAGAGCTGTTCCAATATGTTGACGAGACTGGACATCGACACTCAATCAGCTCTTCAGATGTAAATCAATATCTCAAAAACATTACTGGTTCTGAATATACCGCCAAGGACTTCAGAACTTGGTCGGGCGCCATTCACGCTTTTGAAGCCCTAATATCCGCAGAAGCTTTTGAAAACCAAACACAAGCCAAAAAAAATGTTACCGAGGCAATTGCTGTGGTAGCAGAAAAACTTGGAAATACTCCGGCCATATGTCGAAAATGCTATGTGCATCCTTTCATTATCAAGACTTATCTGGCAGGGGGAATATTCGACCATGTAAGAGATGATGCATCCTCCTTAAACAAATCCTCCAAACCGTGGGCATTAAATCCTGTTGAGCAGCAAGTTTTGAAATTGTTACAGAGCCAGGATATAAATAAATAGGTCGTTGCATCTATTATTACTACGGGCTAGGCTTAGCCCTTGACTGTCACAAAATAGATTGGATTGAGGAAGAGCCTGAGTTGGTACGTATCAAGAATTTTGGCGAAGGAAACGCCTCTTTCAATCGGGCTGGAATTTCAACATCTGTGGAATCAACTAAACTCGTAGCGAAATAAAAAGAATATATATCACTTCCTGTATTGATCTCTATTACATATTGAATACGCATAGGCAAGTTCATATCAGAATTGGTTGAATTTCCTCAGATAAATGCTGTTTATTAATGAGGGTCTTCCGACTGCCATTGCTGTCGCGGCACATTTCCACCCTCGATGTCTTCGGTACGCCTTTTATCCAGCTCCTTTGCCTTTTCCTCAATTTCATAATGAGCTTTATCAGTCAAAGGAGGATTGGGGCCTATTATTTTGTAAATAACCAGTCCAGCTATCACAGCACCTATTAGATAAAGGATATTTTTCTGCATTGGCGTAAGACGAAAGTGAAACTTCTCTTGCATCTATATAGCTCCATGTAAAATTTAATTCCCTTGACTTCTTCCTACCAGCCAGAGGTTTGATCAATCAGCCTTTTAGCATAGGAAGCTCCATTCAACCTGACCTCTTCCCAGCTACTGTGAGCCTTGTTCCATGGGTAATGTTCTATTCGGTCAATAATTACGGATAAAGTAATGCCTGTCGGTACATCGCTTCGGCCAATAATTCTGACCTTCCTGTCCATGTATAGGGCCTCACTAAAAGAATCAGTAGAGCTACTCATGTAGAGCAATTAAATAACTAATATAGTTGAAAATGAAATATCAACGTATCAGTAAATTCTGAAAAATACGTCAGAATAATTAACATTCACTTTATGGTGAGGAGTTACAGCAGCCATCATTTTTTACGAAAAAATCTTTTAGTAAAACAAGAGTTATCATCGATTTTAGTAGTCGATATTCTCTTGCATCTAATAATGAAACCAATAGGTGTTGCGAAAAAAAGCGCCTAGCGGGGGGAAGAGGCGCGGAGAAGTAGACGTACGTATTAATCTTTGATAAAAGTTAATACGGGCTGATTCTATCTACAAATATTTATTTTATTCAATAGGACTATCTTACGGCTGTCATTCATTCCGGTCAGCCAGCTTATTTGAGTGGCCCAAGTATAAAATATAAAGTTGCTTAACCCCACAACCTTAATTGTCATTTTGCAACGACAGGGCTATTAAATGCGCTACCGGATAGGCCTTCAGGAATATGTAAAGTAGTGGTAGGCAACGCGAACTTAACGCCCAAACCTTGAAATTCATTCATCATGTCCAGATTTATTGCCTGCTGTGTATCCATATACAGATTGAAGTCACTGGAATTGATAAAATAAACAACCTCGAAATCCAAAGAGCTTGATCCAAACTGTTGAAAATGTGCTCGGTCAAATCGGGTATTTTTCGATTTTTCTATAGCGTTCTTAACGATTTCCGGAATTTTGGCTAGGCTAGTGGGCGGAGTATCATAAGTTACCCCGAACTTGAATACTACCCGGCGTTCGGACATTCGTTTGTAATTGTGTATGGTATTTTTAAGAAGCTCTGTGTTACTGCACACAATCTGTTCGCCGCTGATACTTCTAATATGGGTTGTCTTGAGCCCTATCCTCTCTATACTGCCAGCAACCTCGCCAAAAACAACAAAATCCCCGATGACGAAAGGTTTATCAAGCCCGATTGCCAGAGAAGCAAAAAGGTCGCTCAAAATGTTTTGCACGGCCAATGCAACTGCCACGCCGCCAACACCAAGACTAGCTACAAATGCTGTGATATTGACGCCTATATTTGAAAGAATGGTTAATACGACTATTGACCAGACTACTGCCTTGAATATCCAGCTCAACATGGAAGTAATGACAGGATTAGGAACCGAGCCTTCTTTTTCCAAAAGCTGCATTCGGGACCAGATCGTGATGCTTTTGCTCACCCAAACCGCGATCTGAATACCTATCACCAGGAATGATAAATGATCCAGGCGGTTTTCCCATTTTTGGGGCAGGTCCAAGAAATGAAGGCCGATCAATAGCGCGAAAAATGCAAAGGTCAGTCTTTGTGTACTGCGCAGCACCTCAACGAAAGCATCATCCAATGTCCTGTTGCTTTTAATTGCTATGTTGGACAATTTATTCAGAACGATTTGCCAGAGCGAGTGCAATGCAATATATGCAACGATGATGATCAGGCTGGTTACTAGCCATTGATATGCGGGCAGCCCGAGAAAGGTATTGATTTGTAGCCAGTTGCTCATTCAAAACTCCTTATTCACGGTTTTTGAGTTCGAAAGATAAAATTGATGATCCCTACATGGATGCCATCCATAATTAAATGGATAATGTCTTGCTTGCCTATTGAGGGAGTCTTAATGGCGGATGAAGTTCAGAGTTATTTGTTGACTGGACAGGCGTATACGCCCAATAGACGATATGCAAAATTCCATTTCATGCTTTGAATCCAAGCCGCAAGGCAAGGATTAGGCAATTAAGCTTTCACACCAAAAAGGCTGAGGAATTAGCGCCATGACAGGCATAATAAAAACCAAACTATCCTAAGCGGTGAACCCAATATGTATATTGAAACGAGAGGGATACGCATGATCAGCTTCCTGACCGTTTTTGGTAGCCTGGTTATTTTAGAAGTTTGATTGAAGCTGGCTGGGTGGTATTTTCAGCCTATTACGATATTTAGTGTGACAGGAGGAGCGAAGGTTGCCGTGTTTATTAGGAAGCCACCAAACTTGATTTGATGGCATGCTGACCGGAGTTATGTGTTTTTATTACCTTAACCGGCCATCATGCAGATTAAGGTAATACTCATCACTCAGGGTTCAACAAGCCCTATCGCCTTCTCCGCATCGGAGCTGGGCTATTGCTTGCGAGATGACGGAAGGTAATTCTGCCGTTATTGATATCATAGGGAGACAGCTCCAAGGTGACCTTGTCGCCAGCAAGAATGCGGATATGATTTTTTTTCATCTTTCCGCCGGTATACGCCACAAGAGTATGGCCGTTATCCAGGGTAACGCGGTATCTCGAGTCTGGAAGAATTTCCATCACTACGCCATGCATTTCGATCAGTTCTTCTTTTGCCAAATGTTTCTCCAAGATGTAGGTAAGACTACTGTGCAGCAATAATCCTGGGAGGGGCGTGTGATTTTGCGAGGGAATAGTAAGTAAGTTCTCCTTACAGTATAGAGTTTCAATATGCCAAAAGCAAATTAAGATGGATTTCTTTAAAAATTTTAATTATTTCTTGACATTGTTGAAATTAATACGTACAAAGTCACCTAGGTGTTTGAACTTTGATTTTTTGATATTTTTTAAGATTTTGAAATACAAACTTTTGGGGCGCCCCCCTTTAGAGATATGAATGGAATTTATTATGGCAACAGGTGTAGTGAAGTGGTTTAATGACAGCAAGGGCTTTGGTTTCATCACTCCAGATGCAGGTGGTGCAGAGTTGTTTGCTCACTTCTCAGCTATTGTTAGTGACACTGGTTACAAGAGCCTCAAAGAAAACCAGCGTGTTAGCTTTGACGTGATTGACGGACCTAAAGGTAAGCAAGCTGGCAATATCAAGGCTGAATAGTTTTAGGCTGTAAGTCAAAAAACCTCGTATGCGATGCGAGGTTTTTTATTGCCTTTAACATCCGCGCACTACTCTACCCTCTTTCAGAGGCGTTCATCTCCATGTTGTTATACTGCTTGAAATAGCGAATATTTACCATGCTATTCATGCAATTGCGTCCGTTTCCTAATTGTTAGACTGCGATACTGGCTCTTTATAACAATAGAAGGGAATGGCTGCCTTAATGAATATATCCAACTATAACTCGACAGCATTATCCGCACTTGCTGCAACCCCATATACTTCGCCCAAAAGCAGCAACCTCAAACCTGCAGAAAGCCCGGTACCAGAGTCGACTAAAGTGTCGCTTTCCTCCAGCAGCCAATCAGGATATCTTCAATCCGAGGCGGCCAAGGAGCTTGAGGAATACATGAATATGTCCGATAGTGAAAAATTTCAATGGCATTGGCTGAATAGCCACGGCATTACCAAGGAAGAATTCAACAGCATGAGCGGTGAAGAGCGACAAAAAATTGTTGACCAGATGAAGGAGGAGCTCAAGCAAAAAGCGGATAACACCCTTTCCAGTCAATCAATATGATTCTTCTGAAGCTTCCTATTGAGTTTTAATTGCCGGGTAGCTCTCTCATTCCATATATAGTAAAATCCACTCCACCTTTAGGGAGTAGCCTGCTTCCATTCGAAGCGCCCGTATCAACATAATCGACGACTGTCGTGGTACGGGTAGCCATCTTGGTTGGCGAGACTAATGGTTGTCAGTACGCTCGGTTGGGCGGTCTGTCAGCCATTTGAGCACGCCCAACCCAAGCCTGAATTTGAATCCATGAATATCGTTTCCATATTTTTCCTCGCATTGGCAATGTCCGCTGACGCTTTTGCTGCTGCCATTGGCAAAGGAGCCATGCTGCATAAGCCACGCTTGCTGGAAGCGCTGCGTACAGGCCTTATTTTTGGAGGAATCGAGGCCATCACGCCGTTAGTTGGCTGGAGCCTTGGGCGTGTAGCGTCAGACTATGTGACAGCGTGGGACCATTGGATTGCATTTGGCATATTGTCTGTGCTCGGCATTCGCATGGTTTTGTCAGGCTGCAAGTCTGTGCCGGAAAATGCAGGGAAACCGAATAGCCATTCATTCATGCTATTGGCGATGACGGCATTTGCAACCAGTCTTGACGCCATGAGCATAGGCGTTAGCCTGGCTTTTCTTGATGTGGATATTGTTCCGGTAGCAATAGTGATTGGTGCTGTCACCTTCCTGATGGTGACAATCGGCGTGATGTTGGGCCGTATGCTTGGTTCAGCCTCACGCAGAACGGTGGAGATTCTGGGAGGCGCCATTCTGATTGCGATCGGAGGCCTGATTTTGTATAAGCATTTGGCTGGCGCAGGCTGAGATGAAATTGCCTAGCCTTTTACCAGCCTTAGCTCGGAGGCTATCTTGAACGCCATAAATCCTGCCCTGTAAAGTTTTTAGGCTATTTTCCATTTGTTTAATCCGATTGGCCAAGAACAGCGTCCTATAGATACGGATGTGCCTGGAGTTGCTGGATGCCGAGCGCAGTCTGTTCTAGTCCGAACAGCAACTAGTACAGCTAAAACAATTAGCGTTGGCCAACAGCATCAACTTGTTAAAAGTGCTGGGCGGAGAATGCAAACCATCCTGCCCTCTGAAGTTTTAACAAGCGCCTAAGGGTTACCCGGCTTTAGATGCCTCCCCTTGCCTGCTTTTCAACCAGCATGCATTCATCATCTTGCTTTTTCAAAAGCAATCTAAAATCTCCAAAAAATACATAACATATTGATTTGTAATTAAAAAATAACTGGCATATTAAATGCCTATACACCCTGTAGCGTTTTCCCACCATGGATTAAGTCACTGATTCCTATCAGGTCATAACCTGTAAACGCATCCAATCAATATCAATTATTCAGGGTGTTTATAAATGGACCACTTACATTTCCCAAGTCGCTGGAGCCAGGCATTTATCTTGGCCAGCATGGCATTGGCATCACTTCCAGCCAGTGCAGACCCCACTTTTTCCCGCAATGATGACCAATTCATCAATATCGGCGTTGCTGCCCGTGCCAGCTATAAGTCCGTCAAGGACGCAGCTCCCAGCGGCAGTGACAGGTCGAACGACTTTGACCTTGAAAGTGCACGTCTTTATACCAATGGCAAGCTGCATAAATATGTTTCTTTTGAGTTGAATACGGAAAAAGACGCTGATGACCGCATCGGCATTCTTGATGCACGCATTGGCCTCGAGCTGAACGAACACTTCAATATCTTCATTGGCCGCTTCCTGCCGCCAGCCAGCCGTGCCTCCGCATCTGCCCCATACTATCCACCTACCTTTGACTTCCCGTTCTCTGAACAGGCTCCTAACAGGCTGGGTGGCCGGGATAATGGCGCTTCCATCTGGGGCGTACTGCTCAATCAAAAACTGAAATACCATATCGGCGCTTTTGAAGGACGCAGCGGCTCAAACACCTCTAACCAGTCAGACAACCTCTCCTTCGCTGGCCGTTTATCCTATAACTTCTGGGATCCGGAACCCGGCTTCTACAACCTGGCCAGCTATGATGGCGCCAAGGATATCCTGGCAGTCGGTGCCTCGTATCGTTACCAGAAGGATGGCGCCGGCACGATTGCCAACCCTGGCAATTACAGCTACTGGAACGTGGATGGCCGGCTGGAGAAAGCCATCAGTGGCGGCGGCGTAGTGGGTGCCGAAGGCTCTTATTACAAATACGACAATGACAACACATTGGACCCAAGCATTGCCAAGGGCAAGGGCTTTTTCGTTACCGGCAGCTATACCTTCCCGCAGGAAGTCGGCATAGGCAAGATCCAGCCCAAGTTTGTCTATGAACGGTTTGAGAACGATGATACCAATGCAGTCGCATTAGCCGGCTTGGATAGAAAACGCTACGATCTCGGTGTCAGCTACCTGATCAATGGCAGCAATATCCGTATCGATGCTTACTATTACAAGGAAAAACTGAATCAGGGCCTGCCGGATATTGATGGCATAGCTGTGCGCTTCCATGTGGCGCACTTCTTTTAAGCCAAGATTAGACGCTTAGAAATACACCGGCCGGTTTGAATGACCGGTCGGCGTTACTAATTAGATTAATTGGTGACTTTGATTGGAATGGACCACTGATCGTCCAGCTGATTATATAATCGATACTTTCCTTTTTGTATTTGCCAATATCGATCAATGCCTCCAGGCCAATGATGGCGAGAGGGGTGATTGACACAATCCGAGGCTATTTGGCAGCGAATCGTACTTTTGTTCACATCCGGATATGCGGTGCTGAGATAAGAAATGATGTCTTTAGGAGAAAAGACAAAATCATGATTGTTGTGAGAAAGATGGCGTACGGCATTCCAGATAATCTCCTTAACAGGAGTATCGCCATTCCAATTATTTGCATTTGACGTTGGATTTATATTAGAACTTTTGCCAGCCAATCTCTCACCTCCAACGACCAAGCTTGAATCGACCAATAAACTCCCAGACTCTCCTCTGTGAGCCTCATAAATGACGCAAGAGATATCTAAGCCTAAATTTTGCCTGAGAAACCGACAGACCTCCGATAAAGTGGGAGGAATCTCCTCTGCAGCAATAAATAATCTTAAGCTACTACCCAACATAGGTACTTCATCTACCTCAAAATACTCTTTGAATATGGCATAAACATCAGAATTTAAATTGATGTTTGCAATTTCTTTGATCTGATCTGCGGATAATTGTGATGCCCATGCGGCATATTCCAATATTTGAGCAATCACCTCACGCGGTGCCTTACCTTTTTTAAGCTCAATTACAACAATATTTCCGTCTTTATCTAGCGCTAATAAATCAGGGTAACGGTTGTTTTCTGCGATACTTGCTTTAGTTTGACGGCCAATGATCAATAAATCTTCATTAGCAACAGCCCATGGACTATTATGTAACCACTCTTCGAGTTGTATTTCTCGCTCAAGTAAAACTCTTGGCGCCTCTATCAATTGATTTTGCGAATTTACAGTAAAAATTGTCATACTTTTCTCTAATTTATGTCTTAAAACAAGCTAGATCATGACATAAACTGAGCTATTTTCCGAAATACAAGGTATCCAGATTTCCGCTGTGTTTTAACTCTTCAGAGTTCCCTTCCGCTGCTATTCTGCCACTTTCAATAATATAGCCATGGTCAGCATATTGCAGGGCAATGGCAGCGTTTTGCTCGGATAACAGGAAGCTGACCCCTTCTTCCTGATTCAAGGTTTTGACGATCTCAAAAATTTCCTCCACCACCAGTGGCGCCAGCCCCATAGATGGCTCGTCCAGCAGTACTAGTTTCGGGTTTGCCATCAAGGCACGACCTATGGCCACCATTTGCTGCTCCCCACCGGAGGCGTATCCAGCTTGGTTCTTACGCAATTTACGCAGGCGCGGGAAGTAGTGATAGATTTTTTCCAGCGACTGTTCAATCTGTCTTGCCGATGGCTTGCGGACAAAAGCCCCGGTATAGAGGTTTTCCTCTATGGTCAGGTGGGCAAAACAATGGCGGCCTTCAAGCACTTGCACCAGCCCTTGCTGAACGAGATCTGAAGTGGGAATAGTAGTGATGTCCTGTCCCTGGTAATGGATACTCCCATGTGCCACCTCGCCGCGTTCGGCGTTGGCCAGTCCGGATGCGGCCTTGAGCGTGGTGCTTTTGCCTGCGCCATTGGCACCCAGCAAGGCCACAATAGCGCCTTCCTTTACCGTGAGGGAGACATTCTTGACAGCCAGGATGACTTTCTCATAAATCACTTCTATCTGGTTGATTTGCAAGATATTGGCAGATGACATAAAAAAATTCCTGGTTTAAACAAGTTTTCGGTGATGCCTGATCAGGGGCATCACCGAAAACCAGCTTGGGCCATGATATTAATAAATGTCAACTTCATAAACACTCACCAGTACCATGGCTTAATGCCTGATTAATTAAGACTCTTTGGAGCAATCACGAGGCGTAATGCCTTTTTCCTTGGCATACTTATGGGATGACTCTTCAATGATGGGGCGCAGCAGTTTGCGATCCGCCTGCACCCAGTCGGAAATCACTTTCCATTGCTTGCCATCCCATTGCTGGAAGCGAACAGCGCCGCCACCTTCATGGTCGGAGCAAGAAAGCTTGAGGGGTTGCACCAGGCCATAGGCACCCAGTTGCCTAAGCTTGGCGTCATCCAGCTTGATATTTTCAAAGCCCCAGCGCACCTCTTCGCCGGTCAATGGGCGCTTGCCAAACCTGGCCTGCGCTACGCGCACTGCTTCCACGTTGAGGATGCCGTTGACCACGCCAAGGTTGTAATACACCGTACCGAGACGCTTGAGGTCTTGCAGATTGCCCTTGCCTGCCTTGATCACGGTCTTGTCTATATCCTGCAACACAGGAAAGTTGGTGCCGGATGGGTGGGTGGTAATGGAAATGAAACCCTTGGCAGCCGCGCCTGCCGGTGCTGCATCTTCCTCGGAATTGCTCCAGATGTTGCCGATAATGTGGTCAGCCGGGAAACCTGTCTTCTGGGCGGTCTTCAACGCTACCGGGTTCATCACTCCCCAGCCGCGTAAAATCACCCAATCCGGCTTGATGCGGCGGATATTCAGCCATTGCGATTGCTGCTCATTGCCAGGGTGTGGCACCTCGATCAGCGTAAGCTGGAAGCCATACTTCTTGGCCAAGAGTTCCAGGATAGGGTTGGTTTCCTTGCCATAGGGCGAACCGTGGAACAGCGTCACGATTTTCTTGCCTTTTAGCTTGTCAAGGCCGCCTGACTTGTCACCGATGTAGTTGATGATCGCGGACACTTCGCTATAAGGGTTGAGCTGCAAAGGAAACACATACGGGAACACGCTGCCATCGGTGGAGTCGGTACGCCCATGGTTAATCGTGATCAACGGCAGCTTGTCTGCAGCAGATCGATCCAGCGTGGCATAGGCGATGCCAACAGACAATGGATTGGTGGCTGCGGCAGGCGCACCATTCAAGCCCTTCTTCAGGCGCTCATAGCATTCCACGCCCTTCTCCACTACGTATTCAGTTTCGCACTCGCTCCAGGTGAACTTGACGCCATTGACGCCGCCTTCCTTGAGGTTCACATATTGCAGGTAATCAATAAACCCGCCAAAAAAGCCGGTGCCACCTGCGGCATAAGGCCCCACACGATAACTTTGCAGCGGGAAATATTGCTCATTGGCTGCCTGCGCAACTCCACCCAGGAAACCCAGGCCTAACGCAATCGCCCCGATCAGAGCGCTTGGCTTTTTTATGATAGACAACATGTTTTCTTCCTCAATTAATATACGAAATTTAAAACCCATTAATTTATTGATATTCAATATATTGAAACCATCTATTGATGTTCCTTATAGCTTTTAAGTCATTCAGAATCGTTGTGGCCAGATACGGGCACGCTCGCGGAGTAATTGCCACAAACGCGCCAAGCCAGACGGTTCCTTGATCAGGAAGAAGATAATGAGTGCGCCAAAAATGATCTTCTGTAGGTTTTCCAGTTGCCCCGGGTCAACCACGCCTGCAAGGAAATTTGCTGATAGGTTGGAAAGCAGTATGGGTAGCAGCACGATAAAGGCTGCGCCCAGGAAGTTGCCTAGAATGCTGCCCATGCCACCAATAATGATGATGAACAGAATCTGGAATGAGCGGCTAAGGTCAAAGCCATGAGGCTCTACCGTGCCCAGGTAAGTAAAGGCCCAGAGCGCGCCAGCAATCCCCAGCAGAAAGGAGCTGATGGCAAATGCCAGCAACTTGGTTTTCAGGATGGGGATGCCAATGACCGCAGCCGCTGTGTCCATATCGCGCACTGCCATCCAGTGCCGCCCTAGTTCACTGCGCACAATGTTCCTGGTCAGGAAAGCCAGGACTGTCACCACGCCCAGTGTCAGCAGGTAGCGCCCTGCCGGTGAGCTGAAGTCATATCCTGCGATCACCAATGGTGGCGCAGTGATTACCCCTGAAGAGTTGTAATTGGAAAACCAGCCAAATTGCGTCAAAACCCAAGTGACGAAAAACTGCGCAGCCAGTGTGGAAACCAGCAGGTAAAAACCTTTGATCCGCAGACTGGGCAGGCCAAATACCACGCCCACCATGGCGGCTGTGAAGCCGCCAAGGACAAAGCTCAGCAATAGCGGCATGCCTTCTATGCGCAACTGGAAGTTATAGGCAGCAAAGGCACCCACCGCCATGAAAGCTGCTGAGCCCAGTGATATCTGTCCGGCATAGCCTGTAAGCAGGTTGAGTCCCAGGCCAGCCAGTGACAACACCAGAAATGGGATGAGGATGGCGCTGAACCAGTAATCGTTGCCAATAAACGGCACTACTGCAAAGGCAAAACCCAGCAAGGTATATAAAGCCCAGCGTTGTTGCCATAGCTTGAATATGCGGCGGTCAGCCCCGTAGGTAGTGACGAACTGACCGGATTCCCTGTATATCATGATGTGCCTATACCCGTTCTATGGCGCGTTCGCCGAAAATGCCTGCTGGCCTGACCAAGAGGAACAACAGTGCCAGTACATATGGAAACCAGTTTTCTATCCCGCCGCCGATCATGGGCCCCAGGTAGACTTCTGCCAGTTTTTCAGAGGCCCCGATAATCAGGCCGCCAGCAATGGCGCCCCCTATGGAGGTAAACCCGCCTATGATCAGCACTGGCAAGGCCTTGAGCACCACTAGTGACAAAGAGAACTGCACCCCGAGGCGCGCCCCCCAGAGCAAGCCAGCCACCAAGCCCACAAAGCCAGCCACTGCCCATACGACCATCCATATCCTCTGCAATTTGATCCCCACGGCAAGTGCCGCCAACTGGTCATCAGCCACCGCACGCAGGGAGATGCCTATCCTGGTCTTGTTGAACAAGAGTGATAACACCAGCACCAATGCACCTGCTGTTGCGGCGGCAAATAAGTCAAACTGGGATAGCAGCATACCGCCCACTTCAAGCGGCTCGTCACTGATGCCTAGATCCAGGCCATGCACCTGAGCTCCCCACAAGGCTTGTGCCAAGCCCTCTATGATGTAGCTCAGGCCCAATGTCGCCATGAATAACGTAATGGGCGGTCTGTTGACCAATGGCCTCAGCACAATGCGCTCTATCGCCCATGCCAGGACTATCATGGCAAGCAACGTGATGGCAAAGCTCACCCAGAACGGCACACCACGCTCCAGCAAGCTGACAAAAGTCAATGCAGCAAACAGCACCATGGATCCCTGGGCAAAGTTGAACACGCCAGAGGCTTTGTATATCAGTACAAAACCAATGGCGACCAATGAATACATCAATCCGGCCAGCAGTCCACCAGTCAATACTTCAAGGAAAAAATCCATTACTTCATTACCTTATGAATTATTTTTAATGTTTCGTACCAAGATATGCAGCGATCACATCAGGATTCTTACGTACCTCATCCGGCGTGCCATCCCCCACTTTCTTGCCATAGTCCAGCACTACAACATGGTCTGAGAGATCCATGACAACGCCGATATCATGCTCAATCAACACCACAGTAGTGCCGAACTCCCGCTGGGTATCCAGGATGAAGCTGCTCATCTCGGCTTTTTCCTCGCTGTTCATGCCAGCCATGGGTTCATCCAGCAATAAAAGCCTGGGCTCCGCTGCCAATGCACGCGCCAGTTCCACCCGTTTCTGCAAACCATAGGGCAAGGTGCCCACTATGCTGTTGCGCCATTGGTTGATGCGCAGGAAATCAATAATTTCTTCAGCCTTTTGTCTTTGGGTGGATTCATCCGAAGGTGCGCGTCCTATATTGAATGCCTGCTCTATCCAGCTGCTTTTCACTTTCAGGTTACGGCCAGTCAGGACGTTGTCCAGCACGCTCATTCCCTTGAATAGGGCAATATTCTGAAAAGTACGTGCTATGCCATGCACCGCAGCCTGGTGAGACTGCATCTTCCGATAACTTTTACCATTGAAGCCTATTACTCCCTGGTCAGGCTGATAAACCCCGTTGATCACATTGAGCAATGAACTCTTTCCGGCACCGTTGGGGCCGATAAGCGCGCAGATCTCTCCCTGGCCTACAGTGAAACTAATATCATTGATGGCCTTGACGCCCTTGAATGAGAGGGAGATGTCCTGCAGTTCTAGCAATGGGATGGCCGCCATCATGAAGCCTTCGAGATCTTGCCGGAATGAGCATCCCGTACGGGCGCCACTTGCCTTGAGGTCGTGGTGGACAAAGTGTGCCAGTTGGCCACCTTGTCCCAGGTGCGGACATGAATTCCCAGGCTCTTGAAAAAATTCAGCGATTCCACAGGCAACGCAGGACCAATCAGCAATGGCACCCGGATACGGGAGAAACCAATCACGTCCCGCAGTGGACGCTTGACTAGCCAATGGCCAAGAAAACGCTGCAGAAAAGAGCCATCCGGCCTCAATGCATAGGTCACCAATCGGCCTGCCAGACTATCCGGCACGGGAAGCCGTGCTTTGACCAGCGACTCCAGCCGCTGGTAGGTTTCACGAGTGCCAGCAACCAGTGTCGGGCCCAATTCACGTCTGTCTGCATCCCTGGTGGCAATATTCTCAGGGAAGTTGAGGGTAAACCCAGCTACCAGCCAGGGGGACAATAAATAACGCAAATGCCCGCTGGTTGCAAAGACTCGTGCGGCCAGCGCTTCCTCATGCCTGCCGAGACGTTCGGCAAACACCAGGTGGCTTCCCTCCTTCAATAACTCATCATGGCGGAAACTTTCTACTTGCACATTGCGTTCCCCGTTCACTCGATAAAGCGAGAACGCAATTTGTGCAGCCTCGGAAAGCGGAGCCCTGGATGCATTCGGGGTATCCTGCAACAAACGCTGGTAATGCTGCAGCGTGGCTTGAGGGTAGGCAGATAAACCCCTGGCTTCCGCGTAGATGATGCGCACATCCGGACGGCTGGAAGCCAGGGTTTGATCTACCTGTTCCTGGCCTTCGGCAAACACAAAAGCCGGATTGAGGTGCCTTAACAGCAACGCTACATCATTGGCTTCCAGAGAGGGATCCAATGGGGCAGCAACACCTCCCAGCCATTGAGCGGCGAGTGAAAGCAATAAAGCCTCGCGCCTGGGATGGGTCAGCAACACCAGGGTGTCATCACGCCTAAAGCCGATCCCGTCAAGGATATCCACCAATTGCCCGACCTCGCCGCGCAAGTTCTGCCAGCTCTGCTCATGCCAGATGCCTAGCTTTTTATAGCGAAGGGCCACCCGTTTGGGTTGGGTTGTGGCGTGGTGGATCAGCCAGTTGGGTAAGGTATCGTTTGCCATATGATTTCCCTCGCCCTTGCTTCAGGCAGCGAGTGCTACCTGTTTCTGTTCCAGCTCACGCACCAATGGCAGCACTTTTTCGCCGAAATACACCACCTCCTCGTGGAAATGCAGGAAAGCTGACAACACAAGGTCCACGCCAACTGCCTTGAGCGCCACAATGCGCTCTGCAATTTGCTGTGGCGTGCCAATCAGATTGGTCTTGAAGCCATCGTTGTATTGCACCAGGTCTTCAAAGGTGGACTTGGCCCAATTGCCCTCCCCTTCGGGGCTGGCCTTGCCGGCCTGCCTGGCCGCATCGCCAAAGGCATTGACCGCTTCCGGGTCGGCCTTGTCTATGATTTCCTTTAGCACTGCCCGCGCTTCTTCCTCGGTATCGCGTGCAATAATGAAGGCGTTCACTCCAACCTTGACTTGGTGACCATTTGCAGCGGCCTTGGCACGAATGTCATCCACCTGGGCCTTGATGCCTTCTACCGTATTGCCATTGGTGAAATACCAGTCTGACACCCTGGATGCCATATCGCGTGCAGCGCGGGAGCTGCCGCCCTGGAATATCTCGGGATGGGGGTTGGTGTTGTATGGCTTTGGTTTCAGGGTGTAATCATGAAAACGGTAGAAATCGCCCTTGAAGGTGAAGTTGTCAGTGGTCCAGATCCCCTTGAGCGCGCGGATGAACTCCTCGGAGCGGCGATAGCGCTCATCATGTTCCAGCCATGGCTCGCCAATAGCCTGAAACTCTCCCTTGAACCAGCCGGATACCACATTGATCGCAACCCGTCCCTTGGTCAGCTGGTCTATGGTGGCAAGCTGCTTGGCTGCAACCGCAGGATTCCATGGGCCAGGCAGGATGGCTGCAATCACCTTGAGTTTGGTAGTGGCTGCCAGCAGAGCATGGGAAAATGCCACGGGCTCATGCTGGAACTCAGCGCCATAACCAGCCGTAAAGCGGATCTGGCTCAATGCGTATTCAAAGCCGTTCTGCTCTGCCAACTGGGCCAGCTTGATGTTGTAGTCAATATCCCAGCTGGTGCGTTGCTCGATCTTGCTTACTACCAGGCCACCGCTCACATTGGGCACCCAGTAGGCAAACTTGATATCTTCCTTCTTGTTGCTCATTCTTTTGATCCTTTCACATAGTGATGACTATTGAACCCTGCTCATAATGGGCCTGGGTTTAACGTTTTATTCCTTGCTGCAATCGCGTGGCTTGATGTTCTTTTCCTTGGCATATTTCTCTGCCGATGCCTCGATCAGCGGGCGCAACAGCTTGCGGTCAGCCTGTATCCAGTCTGAAATCACTTTCCATTGCTTGCCGTCCCACTGCTGGAACTTCACTGCGCCGCCTCCTTCATGGTCGTCGCAAGTCAGCTTGATTGGTTGCAGCAGGCCGCTTGCACCGAGTTCATCGAGGCGTTTATCATCAATCGCGATATGCTCCCAGCCCCAGCGCAACTCATCACCGGTCAATGCACGTTGGCCAAACTTCTTTTGCGCCACCCGGACGGCCTCTACATGCAAAATGCCGTCAAGCACGCCCATGTTGTAATAAATGCTGCCTACGCGCTGCGGCTCGATCTTGCCCTTGTTGGCACCGTAGACATGGCGTTTGATGTCCTGCAGCACCGGGAAATGACTGCCTGAAGGATGGGTGGTGGCCGATATGTATCCCTTGGCAGCCTGACCGGCAGGTTCTGCATCCTCCTCGGAGTTGCTCCAGACATTGCCGATGATGCGATCAGTCGGGAATCCCGTCTTTTGTGCGGTCTTGAGCGCAACCGGGTTCATGACGCCCCAGCCACGCAAGATCACCCAATCCGGCTTGATGCGGCGAATGTTCAGCCATTGGGATTGCTGCTCATTGCCGGGGTGTGGCACTTCGATCTGGATGTTCTCAAAACCGTACTGCTTGGCCAGCAAGGCGAAAATCGGGATGGTTTCCTTACCATAAGGAGAGCCGTGATACAGCGTGACAATCTTCTTGCCCTTGAGCTTGTCAGGGCCGCCAGCACGCTGCGCCAGGTAGTTGATAATGGCCGAGGCTTCGCTCCATGGATTGAGGATGACCGGGAAGATATAAGGAAACACGCGGCCATCGGTAGAGTCTGTACGTCCATGGTTGGGCGTGATTACCGGTATCTTGTCTGCGGTGGCACGATCTATCACGCCATAGGCAATGCCCACGCTGAATGGGTTGAACGTGGTGGCATTTTTCTTGGTGCGCTCATAGCACTCCACACCTCGTTCGACGATGTATTCGGTTTCGCACTCGGTCCAGCTCAGCTTGACGCCATTGACGCCACCATCGCGCAGGTTGATCAGTTGCAGATAATCCTCCAGGCCACTGGCCTGTCCAGAACCGCCAGCCGCATAAGGGCCAATGCGATAGCCGGCAATACTGAAATGCTGTTCCTGGGCTGCTTGCGTGGTGATGGACACCAGCGCAGCCGTCAATGCCAATATCAAAACTGTTTTTCTTTTCATTATGGTTCTACCTTTAAGCATCATGCGGCCTGCTGGCTCGAATCGCCTTGCTCAGCCTGTCTTACCAATGGAATGATTTGTTCGCCAAACTGGGTGAGTTCCCAGTCATAGTTGAGTACGCCTACCAATACGAGGTCTATCCCGATCTGCTTGAGCTGGAGGATGCGTTCGGTGATTTGCTCACGTGTCCCAATCAAGCCAGTCTTAAAACCGTCATTGGGTTGCACCAAATCCTGCTTGCGGGATTGCGCCCACATGCCCAATTTGTCGCCAGTGGCCAGGCCAGCCTGTTGCACTGCTTTGGCAAACCCATCCAGAGCCTCAGGATCTGCCAGGCGGATGATGTCATCCCTCACTGCCAGTGCTTCAGCTTCGGTATCGCGGGCAATGACAAATGCATTGACGGCAAACTTGACCTTGCGCCCATGGCGCGCAGCCTCTTGTGAAACCTCCCTGACTTGCGCTGCAAGCACATCAATGGAAGCCCCATTCATGAAATACCAATCAGAAACCCTGGCAGCCATCTGCCTGGCAGCGCTGGAGTTACCGCCCTGGAAAATTTCGGGATGTGGTTTCTGGATGGGCAAAGGCTTGTAGGCAAGCTCATTGACGCGGTAAAAGTCACCCTTGAAGGTGAATGGGTCTGGTTGCCATAGTCCCTTGAGCACCTGAATGAACTCTTCAGAGCGGCGATAGCGTTCATCGTGTTCCAGCCAGGGCTCACCCATGGCAGTAAATTCATCCTTGAACCAGCCACTCACCACATTGACTGCCCAGCGACCATTGGAAAGATGGTCTGCCGTAATTGCCAGCTTGGCGAGCAGGGCTGGCGACCAGATACCAGGCAATACTGCGGCAATGACCCTGAGCTTTTTGGTGGCTTGCAGCATGGCGGTAGTCAGGATGATGGACTCATGCTGACCCTCGGCTTTATATCCACCCAAAAACCGGGTAGCCGTCAGGGCATATTCGAACCCCAGTTTTTCTGCCTGTTGTGCCAGGGAAATGTTGTACTCAGTGCTCCAGCCTGTGGATTGCTCAATATCACTGACCACTTGGCCTCCACTCAAATTGGAGACCCAGTAGGCGAAACGAATAGGTTCTGCTTGACTCACCTTATTTACCCCCTCACCTGGCATTCACCAGTGAGAGCCTGGGTGCATCCACTGGCAGCAGGGCTTGCAAGTAAGGTAAAGCCCGTTCCACGGCCAGAATGATGCGTGCATTGAGGGCTTCACTTTCAATAGAGTATCCTGGTGCAGCATCGCCAAAATCGGCCTCACTGCCATATACGCCCAGCGGTAACGTGAGCGCCTGAAAAAAGCTGAACAAGGGCCGTAATTGGTGATCAATGACCAGTGCGTGGCGTTCACTACCGCCAGTGGCAGCCAGGAATACAGGAGTGTTGACCAGGGTTTCGTGACCGACGAAATCGAACAGGTGCTTGAATAGCCCTGTCACCGAAGCCCGGTAGACTGGAGTGGCAACGGCCAGGATATCCGCCTCTTCTATCTTGAGTATTTCATCCACTGCCTGCTTGGGCAGTGCAAGGCGGCTCAAACTAGATCCAAGCAATGGGCCGATATCTTGCAACTCGATAAAATGCACATCGAGCGGCAACCTCTGTTGCAGCTCTTTGACAATGACCTTTAATAGCGTTGTGGTGCGGGATGGATTGTTCAAGCTGCCCGACACTGCCACTAGCTTCAATTTATTACTCATGGAGACTCCAGTCTGCTTATTCACTTTTGCAATTTTCTATTCATTGCAAATAACAATTAGTAGATAGCAGCATCTATGCCAATGTTAAAATCCAATAAAATTCAACAAGTTAATTAATCCTATGCATTTTTCTGCATGTTGATATTCATACTGAATGCTGAACAGCTGCTGATGAAGAAGCAGCATTTGTAGTGTTTGAATAGTGTGGTTCATCCCGCCGTCCAGACCTGCTGATTAATCAGCATCCATGCAGCAACTTGCTGTTTACATCCATGCATTCCCATATCCAATAAAAATAATCTTTTTAATAATCAAACTGATGTATTGATGGCACGTTAAATGCACAAGCAAATTCCAGATAATCACATTCCGTGTATATCGCCTTAACCATTTTTGAGGGTTATCCATGACTGATACATCGGTACTGCTGGAAGAAGCAGAAATTAAAGAAACTACTAGAGCGAAAGCCCATATCATCAAGAATGATGCCGAAGCCATAGAAGTGGCCAAGCGCATCGCTGCAGAAATAGCAAAGGAAGCAGCCGTTCGCGACGCGGAACGTCGCCTGCCGCGAGCCGAGCTGGATCTGTTTTCACAAAGCGGCCTCTGGGGCATTACTGTGCCTAGGGAATACGGAGGGGCTTTTGTTTCCAACGCCACCCTGGCGGAAGTGATTGCGATCATCGCAGAGGCCGACCCAAGCATAGGCCAGATCCCGCAAAACCATCTTTACATGGTGGAAGGAATCCGCCTTGATGGCAGTGAATTCCAGAAGAAGTTTTTCTTTGACCTAGTGCTGCAAGGTGTGCGCTTCGGCAATGCCTTCTCGGAAATTGGCACCAAAAGCGTCAATGACGTACAGACGCGCCTCAAACCTACGGATGGAGGTTATCTGCTATCAGGGAAAAAATTCTACTCATCCGGCGCATTGCTCGCAGACTGGGTGCCAGTGGTTGCCAAGAACGAGCATGATGAGACCGTTGTTGCGTTTGTGAAAAAAGGCGCCAAGGGGCTGACCATCATTGATGACTGGTCCAGTTTCGGCCAACGTACCACCGCCAGTGGGACGACTATCCTGGAAGAGATTTTTGTGCCTGCCGACTATGTGCTCCCGCACCACCTCGCATTTGACCGACCGACCACCATGGGCCCAATTGCTCAGATCATCCAGGCGGCCGTGGATACTGGCATTGCACGTGCAGCATTGCGTGACACCATCCATTTTGTGCGCAATCACACCCGCCCATGGATAGATACTGACCTCGAGCATGGTTATGAGGATCCGCTGACGATCAGGGACATTGGTGATACCCAAATCCGCGTGCATGCCACGGATGCCCTGCTCAAGCGGGCGGGAGAGTTTATTGATGCCGCCCAGCAGAATCCTGATGAAGAAACGGTGGCAGCAGCTTCCATTGCAGTCGCAGAAGCCAAGGCATTAAGTACGGAAACCGCCTTGCATGCAGGAAGCAAGCTGTTCGAGCTGGCTGGTACCCGCTCCACGCTGGCCCAGTTCAACCTGGACCGGCATTGGCGCAATGCCCGCACCCACACGCTGCATGACCCGGTGCGCTGGAAATACTATGCCGTAGGCAATTATGCATTGAATAACGTCAAGCCTCCGCGCCACCCTTGGATCTAATCAATCTTCATTTAGATATGCAGATTGATCCTGAACGGCATCTTTGCAGATGCCGTTTTTTATGGGCAAGATACCAAGCTGAAGACAAGAGCAGCACTGTAGCCAGCAATCCTGGTGAGGCCAGTTTTGCTGTAGCTTCTATTGCAGTGGCAGAGACGTTAACCACCGAAATCGCCCTGCTCGCCAGCAACAAAATGCTTGAGCTTTCCGGCACCAGCTCGACCTTGGAATAATACAACCTCGACCGTCATTGAACCCTGACTGCCCTGAACAGACATTAGGCAGTGCGATCATCATAACTGCCCAACCAGCCTTCTTGTGAGCAATAAAAAGCCCGGGTTCCCGGGCTTTTTATTGCTGTAATTACGAATAAAACGAAGGTGTCGGATATTGCTGGTTAAGTGCCCAATCTCCCAGCTCCTTCAGCTTGAAATCCACAGGGTCGTGCAGGGTATAAACCCGCAAATTCCGCCAGAAGCGGTCAAGGCGAAGGGCCGCAGTCGTCGCACGCGCACCTGTTACCTCAAACATGCGGTGGGTAATATCAAGTCCTGCCTTCGTAGTTGCCACTTTGGCGGCAGTCACTGCAATCGCCAGCTCCCCCCGTTCCTCCAGCGTAAGGGACTCGGCTTTATTCCATGCTGCATCCAGCAGCTCTGCGGCATGGTTAGTCAACAACCTGGCACCTTCAAGCCCCACCCAGAACTCGCCATAATGCAGCAAGGTATATGGCTCTGCCTGGATATCGCTGGCGAGGGATCCAGACCAGACACGTGATTGCCTGAGCGTGTATTGCCTGGCCTCAGCCAACGCACCTTGGGCAATGCCGAGGTAAATGTTCGAGAAAATCAACTGTGCAATCAACGGTCTCAGGCATGCAAAAGGCGTACTCAAAGGACCTGGGTCAAGCAACAGCTCATCCGCCTCCACGCGAACATGCTCAAAATCAGCGCTGCCGCTATCGGTCTGGCGTTGACCGATGTTGTCCCAATCATGATGCAATGTAATGCCTTTACGAGCAGTCGGAATGGCCGCTATCAGGAGCTTGCCTGTTTCGGCATCCAGGGCCGAGGCAATCAGCATATCGGAATCGGTGGCGCCAGAGCAGAAGCTCTTCTTGCCATGAAACTCACGTGCGCCATCCTCAATACTGCTGCTAGTACGCAAATCCAGCGGGTTAAGCGCATTACCCCAGAACCAGTTGTTGACCGCTGTCTGGCGAAACCAAGGCTTCCACTGGGCCTCGGTGCCGAACAGGCGCACAGTGGCCAGCATCAGGTGTTGAAAGCCGAATACCTGCGCTATTGAGCTATCCACACGTGCAAATTCACGCACTATCTCGAGTGTTGGCTGCCAGCCCTGCCCCAGACCACCTAATGACTGGGGAATCATCAGGGAAAGCAATCCGCTTTCCCGGATAGCATTCCGTTCTGCCTTGGGAGTTCCGCCCGCCTGGTCACGTTCGACGGCAGTTTTGGCAAACTCTGTAGCCAATCTGCTTGCCCGTTCCTTGGGCGTCAGGACATCCAATGCCTTTGCCTGCTCATGGTTGGGTACCTGTCTTAATAGCCCTGCTTCGCTCAATTGAATTACCTCGTGTTTTAAATGATGAACGCTGAATCAGTTACTTGACGACAGCTAGTTTGCTCACTGAAGGCGGTGGCACGATATCATTGGCCACCATTTCCCCGAAAGGCCCGGTGAGATTGGGCTTTACTGCAGAGGTTCCAGGTTGAAGTTCAATCGGCAGCAAGGGAAACAACAACTCTGCCACGCGATACGACTCTTCCAGATGGGGATATCCTGAGAAAATAAAATACTCAATTCCCAGCGCTGCATACTCCTTGATGCGTTCTGCTACTTCCTCAGGATTACCTACCAGCGCAGTGCCTGCACCGCCGCGTACCAAGCCGACTCCCGCCCACAGATTGGGGGCCACTTCCAGCTGGTCGCGCCTGCCGCCGTGCAGTGCTGACATGCGGCGCTGCCCTTCAGAATCAAACCGGGAGAATGCCTTCTGAGCAGAGGCGATGGTTTCATCTGTCACATGGGAGATCAGCTCATCTGCCGCCTGCCATGCCTGCTCACTGGTTTCACGCACAATCACGTGCATCCGTATACCGAACTTCACTTCACGCCCATAAGCCTTTGCACGCTCGCGCACTACGGCAATCTTTTCAGCCACAGCATCCATCGGCTCGCCCCAGGTCAGGTAAACGTCGATCTGCTGGGCAGCCAGCTCCACAGCTGCTTCGGATGATCCTCCAAAAAACAGGGGGGGATAAGGCTTCTGCACGGGCGGATACATGGTCTTGGCATTCCTGACTTTTATATATTGCCCTTCAAAATCGACTGCTTCTCCAGCAGCAACACCGCGCCAGACTTTCAGGAACTCATCAGCCTCTGCATAGCGCTCACCATGGCTGAGGAAATTGCCATCCCCATGCTGCTCATCAGGGTCTCCGCCACTGACCACATTGATCAGCAGGCGGCCATCGGAAATACGATCCAGTGTGGCGGCCATGCGTGCTGAAACTGTAGGGGAAATAATACCGGGCCTGATGGCAACAAGAAATTTCAATCTCTCAGTGAAGTTGATCAGGGATGAAGCGACTACCCAGGAGTCTTCGCATGAGCGGCCAGTCGGGATCAGCACTCCCTTGAATCCCAGTTGATCTGCTGCCTGCGCAATCTGTTTCAGGTAATGATGCGTCACTGCCCTGCCGCCATGACTGGTACCCAGGTAGCGACTATCTCCATGGGTAGGTAAAAACCAGAATATCTCCATCATACTTTCCTTATGCTTAAGTTTTCTTATCCACCGATCCTTTCAGCAAAGAGCATGCCATTATATAACCGCATGATTTCTATTGTTTTTAGAAAACCTGTATTTATATTCTGCTGGTATACAAGCATTGACGTGCTGCTTTGCTTCCATGGAAGCAGTAAATATCTGTCATGAAATCAAATGAGCTGATTTTTATGGCAGGCTTTACTGAATCTCCCTTGGATATATTTCGTCCCTAACCTCCCCAAAATCCTGCCTCGGCGGGCTTCATAGAAAAACTCACTACGGCAAGATTCGCAAATTAGCTTTATTGACTGTATCCCTCAATCCGATTGGCACGATCCCTGCTATGTATCTTATATAAACAAGCAAGGAATATAACTTTTGGCTATTACGATACCAGTGCTGCAGGAGAGCTACATTGCGGCCGATGACACAACGCCACAAGAAACGGCCCGGAGGCTGGCAACTGAATTTGCTGCTACAGCAGCAGAGCGTGACTTGACAGGAGGAACGCCAAAGCTGGAGCGGGATGCACTGCGTGCCAGCGGTCTATTGGCACTATCCATTCCCAGGGAACAAGGCGGACTGGGTGCCAATTGGCAGGAAACGTTACTGGTAGTGAGGGAGCTGTCGAAGGTCGATAGCTCGATTGCCCATGTATTTGCCTTTCACCATCTGATGCTGGCAACCGTGCGCTTGTTTGCCAGGCCAGATCAATGGCGCCCATGGTTTGAACACACGGCACGCCTCAACTGGTTTTGGGGCAATGCGCTAAATCCCCTGGATGAAAGGACTATCAGCCGCCAGGTTGGGCATTGGCAAGAGTTTTCCGGCAAGAAGAGCTTCTGCTCAGGCGCTACCGATTCCGAGATGCTGATTGTCTCTGCCTACCGGCAAGAAGGCAACCATGAGCTGGTTGTTGCAGCTGTTCCAACAGGGCGGACAGGAATTACGGTATTACAGGATTGGGATAATATCGGCCAGCGTCAGACCGATAGCGGAAGCGTCAATTTTGAAAAAGTGCGGGTGGAGGACAATGACATACTCTCCGAGCCGGGGCCATTGAGTACGCCATTTTCCTGTTTAAGGCCCCTGCTGGCACAGCTGATACTGACCAATATCTACCTGGGCATTGCGGAAGGTGCCTTTGAAGATGCCCGGCACTATACATTGAATGAAGCCCGGCCCTGGCACAGATCGGGAAGCAGGCAAACAGATGAAGACCCCTACATACTCGCCCACTATGGCGAATTCTGGGTCAGCCTGGAAAGCGCGCGGGCGCTGACTGACATGGCGGCAGCAAAATTTGATGCAGCATGGAACAAGCAAAACCAGCTGACTGAAGAAGAGCGCGGCCAAGTGGCTATCAGCATCACTTCAGCCAAAATCCTGGCAACCAGGATAGGCCTGGATATCACCAGCCGCATGTTTGAAGTCACAGGTTCACGGGCTACCCATGCAGGATTGCGCCTGGACAGGCACTGGCGCAATTTGCGTACGCATACGCTGCATGATCCAGTGGATTACAAGATAAAGGAGCTTGGCGAGTGGGCACTGAAACAACAGTACCCCACGCCAACATTTTACTCATGAACATATTGGATAACGATTACATGGGAATAGTTCGCCACGAATATGAGAGCATTTACTCGAAAGAGGAAGAAATGAATCTGTTGACACTACCTAACTCTCAAGCCCTCACTACCTCAATCAGGGCGACAGCCCAAGTGTTTGAGGACCCTAAATCCCTGGCATTGCTTGCGCGCATCCAGAAAATTGCGCCTAGCGATGCCAACGTACTCATCATTGGTGAAACCGGCACTGGCAAGGAACTCATTGCACGTCATGTGCATGACCTCAGCCAACGCAAAGACCGGCCATTTGTTGCGGTCAATTGCGGCGCTTTTTCTGAAACACTGGTGGAAAGCGAGCTGTTCGGCCATGAGAAAGGCGCATTCACCGGCGCTTTTTCCGCCAAGACAGGATGGTTTGAAGCGGCCAATGGCGGCACCATCTTCCTGGATGAAATCGGGGACTTGCCGTTAAGCATTCAGGTCAAGTTACTGCGCGTGCTTCAGGAACGTGAGGTTGTCAGGCTTGGGGCACGCAAGCCCACCGCGATTGATGTCAGGCTGGTGGCAGCCACCAACGTGCGTCTCGAGGAGGCTGTGCTGGCAGGACATTTCCGTGAGGACCTGTTTTATCGCTTGAGGGTAGCGCATCTGGAGCTGCCCACCTTGCGCGACCGCCCAGGGGACATCCTGCCGCTGGCAGAATATTTCGTGGGTGAGTATCGCAGGCGGCTGGGCTACTCCGGGGTTCAAATCGATGAAGATGCCAGGCGCAAATTGCTGTCCCATCCATGGCCAGGCAATATCCGTGAACTGGAAAATGCCATTCATCACGCCCTATTGATATGCAAAGGCAATATATTGCGCAGCGAAGACCTGCAGCTTTCCTCGATTCAGCTACACAGGCAACGTCCGGATGACCATGCAGGCAATAGTTTTGGCGACCCGCTGCAACAGGCGCTGCATTTGTTGTTTGAGGCTGGCCAGGAAGGGCTTTATGATCATATAGAAGACACGGTGGTGCGCACTGCTTATCACTATTGCCACAATAACCAGGTGCAAACCGCCCGCCTGCTTGGCGTCAGCCGCAATATCGTACGTGCGCGCCTGATCAAGATGGGCGCCATCACAGCATTGAAATAAGCTGGCGTAGCAGGCAGATTTAATTTAATCTGCCTCTTTGCGCTAGGCGCCAGCATTTCAGAATATCTGTAGCACCCTAATATGAGCACGATCAGCAGAATATCCTCCTCTACACTGCCCACGAAATACGGTCAATTCATCATCCATGTATATCAGGATCAGCAAAGCGGCCAAGAGCATGTTGCCTTGGTGGCAGGGCATGTACTTGCCAATGAAAACGTCATGGTTCGCGTACACTCGGAATGCCTGACAGGCGACATCTTTTCATCCAACCGCTGCGATTGCGGAGAGCAGCTGGCATTGGCCCAAAGCATGATTGCCGAGGTTGGGCAGGGTGTGCTGCTATATCTCAAGGGGCATGAAGGGCGCGGTATCGGCCTGGCAAACAAGATACATGCCTATGCATTGCAGGACCAGGGACTGGACACGGTAGATGCCAATCTGCATCTTGGCCTGCCTATAGATCAACGCAGCTATGATGCTGCCGCCAATATATTGCGCGATCTGGGCGTTAATTCTTTACGCTTGCTGACCAACAACCCGGAAAAGGTCACCAGCTTGCAACAGGCCGGATTGCAGGTCAATGAACGCATACCCCTGGTGATCCAGCCCAACCAGGACAACCTGCAATACATATTGACCAAGCGTGACAAGCTTGGGCATTTTTTCGCCCATACCGAACCAGGTCCGGATTTCGGGGAGCTATAACTTCAAACTATCAAACAAGAGCGGCCACAGCCGCTCTTTTACTAACTGAACACTCGCTTCACATGGTGCAGGTGATATCCGTGTTGCTTGATATCCTTGATAATCAGGCTGGAATCGTAACCCGGTTGATGAACTTCACCAGTCACATCCACATCTGACGTCTGCCGGATCAACTTGGCATAATCAGGGTCAGGCACATCAAGCTTGGAAATATCCGATCCAGCCTGGACCGAGATGTATTTATTGCTGCTGGTAGCACTTTTATAAATATCCACTTTCATGATTGTCTCCATCCTTGGTTGAATAAGGGTTCAATCCTGTGCTTCATTTACAGGAGCTTTTTTTGTGACCAGTTTCAAAGCTGAAAGTGCCAGCCATGCTCACTCACTTTTCTTATGCACACCCAGCTCCAGCTTCATGTTCACCATTTGCGCATCGCCAGACTGCTTTACAGGCCCGGTGACATTCAAATGATCATTGGCAAGGCCTTCATTTGCAAGCAGATATGATTTTACAGACTCCACGCGTGCATTGCCTAGCGTTATCAGCCATTGCTCCTGCACTACTGTATTTTTCACCAACTGCTCCAGCAGCCGCGAGTAAAGTACTGTTTCATCCTTTTCTGAAGACGAACTGTCACGGAGCGCTGACACCTGTTCGCTCTTGAGTTGCTCCTTAGCCAGCTTTTCCACGGCTGAGCGCACCCTCTTGTTGCTCAGGTCTATGGGACCTGGTTTTTCGCCTGGATTGAGCTTGAGGCCCATTTTGGCAGCCACTTGGTTGCGCACAAACTGCTGCTGCAATGCTTGTCCATCCAGCTTTTCATCCACTACAGGCGCAATGGAGAGCGTGAGGGACGGCCGCTTTGCCAGCGCCTGGCTGATATTCTTGAGCTTCTCCTGTTCTGGTGGCGCAAGGTCTGCACTGCCTCCATCAAAAGCAATGGCTTCCAGCTTCTCGGAACTGATGCCTAGCAGGTTGCCCAATGCCCGAAACGGTGAAGTCACGATCTTGCCCAGGACATTAACTATCGCTTTCCAGACAATCTTGCCATAGCTGAATTCAGGATCATCAAGGCTGCCCGATACAGGCAAATCCATATCAATGACCCCATCGCTGTCCTCCAGCAACGCAATTGCCAGATCGAGGGGAAGGTTGACTGCATCCTCGCTATCTACCCTTTCTCCCAGTCGCAGTTTATTGAGGACAAACTTATTTTCCCCTGCGAGCTGGCGATTCTTGATTTTATATTCAAGGTCCACGGAAAGTTTGCCTGAGTCGATGCGGCGCCCGGCAAACTTGCCTGAATAAGGCGTGAGGCGGTTCATTTCCAGATTGCGGAATACCAGCTTGAGATCGGTGAACTCGGTCGCCTGGAATGGCTGTACCGAGCCACGGATTCGGGCAGAGCCATAATCATCGACCTTGCCGTCCAGCTCCACTTGAGCTGTAGTGCTGGGATTGGTTGACAAGCCATTGATGACGCCGGACAGTGTATTGATATATGTGCCGAACTGGGGGGTCAGCGAGAGATCGGCGAACTCAAGGTTGGCTTTTTCTATCCGGATTGCATCGACGGCCACAGGGAAGGCTTCCTCGCCTGCAGCTTGCTCATGCACAGCTGCGGTCGGGGTAGTTCTAATGGCTGGCTTGGCGGAGCCATTGCTGGCAGTTTTAGCACCAGATTCTGCCGACGCCTGTCCGCCTTTGTCACGCAAGATGCGCGTAACGTTCAGGCTGCGATCCTCATGGATAATGAACTTGCCTCCAGGTTCAACCAGCCTGAGCTCTCTGATATGCAACCTGTTCGGTGCAAGAGTCAGGTTGAGGTTGTCTGTCGCAAGGCTTTTCCATCCCAGGAATGGTTGCCCTCCCTCCTCTTCCACAATAGCCAGCTTGTTGATACTAAAACCGCCTTTATAGCCAACAGCCAGGGTTTTGCCATTGTGAAGCTTGAGGGTGCCGGAAGTACTGGCATCACCACTGTTGAGCCTGAGCAATGCCAACTGATTGATATAAGGTGCAAATGGTTGCAGGGAAAGGCCTGCCAGCCTTAGCTTGAAATCTGCCTGCATGGGCTCAGGCATCAACTTGCCGCTGGCCTCGAACCGGCCGCCCTGTTTTACCTGGAAGCTTAACTTCATCGGCAACCAGCGCTTGGTATCCAGAGAAACATCCTGAATATCGAGTGCGGCATTCTGAATATCCATGGCAACCGGGCTGGGCGTACTTTTGTCCTCAATGTGTACCGCAGCGTCCTGTAAGGCCAGGCGTTTGAGATCCAAGGCCCAGGAAGGCGCTTCTGCATCCAGATTTGCCTTTGAAGCGGGAGCGGGCTGATTGCCGGCTGGTTTTTCAGCAGGTTCCAGCATGGCTTGCCAATTAACTGCCTCGCCCGTTTTCAGCACGTTGGCTTGCAGGCCGCTGAAGACTAAAGAGTCCAGTGCTACCTTGCGCTTTGCCAGATCAACCTCACCTCCTTGCAGAGCGAAGTTTTTCAACATGGCAGCAGGCTCTTTGTATAAAGCAGAACTGACGGTCACAGGTCCGATATGGCTATTCAGTCCGCCCAGGCTGATTGCGCCCTCATTGCTGGTCACATTCAGGTCAAGATTGATATCCTGCACCTTGACTGCCAGGGCCTGCTTGAATGATTGATCCAGATAATCCGCCTGCCAGTCCTGAATATTAATATTGGCAACTTCAATATTGAAGGGCTGGGCAACACTGTCGGGGGCTGCCGATGACTCATTCTGCGTTTGGGGGTTGTCTTCATTTGTCTGTTGTAAATATTGCCAGTCAAACTTGCCATCTCTCAATCGCAAGGCATGCAGCCTGCCTTGCGCCAGTTTCAAGTCAGCTACCTTCAAATTGCGCTGCAACAGGTCAAGGCTTATATTTTCAGCCATCAATTGCGGCAGCTCAAATAATGGCCTGCCATCCTGCGCCAATGAAAACTCTTTAAGTTGTACGCTAGCCCCGTGAAAAACCACTTGGTTCTGAGGCTGTGAAGTAAAGTCCAGCGACGGTAAATCCAGCAGTAATTGCTGCAGGCCTACCATGCCTTGTTTATCCCTGGAATCCAGCACTGTGCCGGCCAGATCACTCAGAACCAGCTTCACCCCGCTCAAACTGGCCTGAGGCTTATCTTCCACCATCGCAAACTTGTAAGCCAGGCTGGTTTTGAGCAAGCCGCTATCGAGCAACACAGGCAATGCATCTTGAGGCAACGCTTTAAGGAGGCTGGGCAGCTTCAGGCCATCCAGTTCAATCTTGCCGCTGGACAGCAATGGATTAAGCCCTAGCTCACCCTTCCATTTGAGAGTGCCCCCCTGTTCCGGCAGCTTGGCCAGTATGGTGTAATCACCCAGGTCCTCAGGCAAGGTAGAGAAGCCATCCAACTCCAACCCCAGAGGCTCCAGCACTGCCCGGAAGGTCTCAGCTCGGTTACGGTCTATATACTCTAAATCCCCATGCTCGATCAGGATATGGTCTATCAGCAGGCGCACCATGCCCCCGGATTTTTCCTCGTCCTTGTTTTCATCCAGCCGGGCAATCAACTGAGACCAGTTTGAAGTGCCTCCAGGGGCAACATCAAAAGTCACATGCGGGGCGCTGAGCTTGATGTCCTTGAGGCGCCACGCAAAACGGAACAATCCGCTCAACTCCAGATCAGCATGAAGGCGCTCAAAACCTGCAAGACTGGAATTTTCAGGCGTGGTAAGGCGTAGATTGTCTACTGTAACCGCCAGCCTGAAAGGATCGAAGCTGACATGATCTACACTGAGGCGGCTAGCCAGCTTATTCTCAGCCACCCATGGCAAGACTTTCTGGGCAAGCGGATTAACTGCAAAATATCCGAAGAGCAGGTACGAAACAAAAAATCCCACTGCCATCATAAATGGCAGGCTGCTTATTATTTTTCTGGCTTGGCTCAGCATTTGCCCTCCTTTATTGCCCATGCGTACTCCTGCACTTTAACGAGCCCTTTCCATGGATCATGGAACAACAAGTTTCCGCCATTTGGCTACTCTGTTTATTTTTGATCAAACACGAGGTTCAGGGTGACTGGCACCACGGTGCTGATAGAAGGCAGCTGTGCAATATCGCGCAACTTGTCAAGCCCTTCGCTATATCCCAAAGCGGCGGCATCAATAAGCAATGGCTCAGTCGTCGTCACCAGCAATCCCTGTTTACCAAGGCCCACTACGCGCAGCCTGGTTTCCAGGTCTAGCTTCTTGCCATTCACGGCCAGTTGCAACTTCACTGCCTCTATCCTCGCCTCGCCGACTGCTGGCACCTTGAATGCATTGAGTGTGCTTCCGCTGATTTCCGCCTTTGGGAAAGCCACGGTATCAAACAGCATGCTTTTCATACGCTCATCACGTATAGCTACCTTGGTGTCCACGCTAGCAAGATTGATGTTGGCCGTGAATTCACCCTTGGTGTTGATAGTCCCTGCCAACTGCTTGAAGCTATGTACTTCTCCGATGGTATTTTTCTTGATGGAAACAAAGCTAAGCGTAGATACTTCATTGTTTAGTGCCCAGTCCGCATATGCCCCACCAGAAATTAACAGACCAGATGCCAATAAAGCACCACTAAAAAAACTTGACCCTCTCATTCAACAATCCCTTTCAACATTTTGTTTTTGTTTGTAAATCAAACTCTGACGACCGATTTTGCGAGATAAAACCATTCATTTCCAGGCTCAGCATGTGGGTTGGGGAAAACAATATATGCAGCTTCATTCGCCACCACCTGTTTGCCGTTGGCCCGCGTGCCAATTAGTTCGCCTGGGCTCAATCGGTCAAAACTGGCCCAATTCTTTGTAAACTGGTCTCTGTAATCTGCCCGGTCAATCACCTCAAATAGCCGCAATGTTTCCCGTACAGGCACTTCCTCTGGTAAAGGGGCGTTGGTGCATTCCAGCAAGGCTAAGGTATTCAAAATGGCCTGATAGGCAATTTCCGGGGCAGCAGGATCTTCATGCTGCCCGCACTCAAGGGTAAGGCCGTAGCCCCCCTGGCTCCGCATATATTCCGTCGTTCCTATTCCGTAGCACGGGTTTATCTGCGCAGGATCGACTGTTATGCCACTATCCGCGGCCTGCCCGATACGCCTCTGTACGCCAGCGGCATAAGTATCCAGCCAGCCGTCAACAAATCGATTGACGCCGAGATGCCTGGCGAGTAACTCCTCTTCAGCATCCTGCGTAAAAGGCTCAAGCGAGCCCTGATTGTTTTTTGGCCCAAGCATGGCAAAAGGCTGTCCATCAGTATGGAAAGAGTGCAGATCCAGCAAGACTTCATGCGCACTTAGCAACGGACACAACCAATTGGCAACATGATCCTCGAACTCGACAGGATGCTCTGTAGGACTTAAATAGCGATTGAGGTTGCGATCGCCGCTGCGTCGATAATGCCGGGCGGCTTTGGGATTGCATACAGGAACGAAAGTAACGGCACCACGGGCAATAACAATTTCGCTGCGCTCTATCTCCTCCACCACCCGACGGATTGCCTGAGTGCCACATGGCTCATTACCATGTACGCCACCCAGCACAATCAGGCGTTTTCCAGGCTGCAGGCCGCTGAAACTGATGGATTGAAATTGATATCGTTCTGCATCGGTCATACCCGATTATTACCGCTTAACAGGTATTTGTGCAATCGATTGCGAGAAGACGCCATGACTATCATGCAACTACTGGCAACGCTTCCAGCTCAACCAAGCAGCAAAAGTTGATGGAATTCCTCAAGGCAGACTGGTTGTGAAAACAGATATCCCTGAAAGGCAAAACATCCATACTGGCGTAAAAGCTCCAGCTGCGCCTCGGTTTCTACTCCTTCCGCGATCACCTCAAGATCCAGTGCATTCGCCATGGCAATAATGGTTTTTACAATGACAGCATCGTTTAGATTGTGATCGATATTTCCCACAAAGCTTCGATCTATTTTCAGCTGATTCAGGGGCAGGCGCTTAAGGTGTATCAGTGAAGAATAGCCAGTGCCAAAATCATCCATGGCAAAGTGTATGCCCAGTTGCTGCAATGCGGCCATTTTATCGGCATTGCTGCTGGAGCTATCCAGCACCAGGCTTTCAGTCAGCTCAATCTTCAGGCGATTTGGGTTTGCCTTGGTGGTTTCAAGAATGGCTTTTACCTGCTCAACAAAATCTGCCTGGGAAAGTTGCATGATGCTGACGTTCACAGAGAGCATCAGGTCGCGCGTACTCTCTTCCTGCTCCCACTGCTTGAGCTGCCTGCAGGCACTGATCAACACATAATGCCCGATAGGCAAAATCAGCCCGGTTTCCTCTGCCAATTCAATGAAGTGGGCTGGAGATACTATGCCCCGTTCAGGGTGTTGCCATCGCAACAGCACTTCGGCACCATAGGCACGTTGCTGAGCATCGACCTGCATCTGGTAGTAAAGCCTGAATTGGTCTCGTGCAAGGGCTTGCCGCAAATCTGCTTCCAGCAAGGCGCGCTGCTCCAGTATGTGCTGCATGTGTGGATTAAACAGGCAAAAGGTGTTGCGGCCGGTATGCTTGGCCTGGTACATCGCGGTATCGGCACGCCTCAGTAGCTCATGCACGGTAAAATCATCCCCATGGAACATGCTGATCCCGATACTGGCGGTGCAGTGATAGTTGTAGCCTTTGAGCGTATAGGTATGACTGATTGCCTTACATACCTTTTCAGCAACGTTTAAAGCGCCGCCAGTGGCAATATCCTCGTCATAGCTGACCCCTTCCAATATCACAAGGAATTCATCCCCACCAAAACGGGCAACCGTATCGCCCTGCCTAATACAGTTGCGCAATCTTGCAGCAACCTCGATCAACAGCAAATCCCCAAAATCATGTCCCTTGGTATCATTCAGCGTTTTGAAGTTGTCCAGGTCAATGAATAAGACTGCGCCATAGCTATGGTTTCGAAGACTGCCGGCCAGGGCTTGTGACAGCCTATCCATGAGCAGGCGCCGGTTCGGCAATTGGGTCAAGGGATCATAGAATGCGAGCCTGTAAATATTTTCCTTTGCTTCCTTCTGCTGGCTGACATCAGAAAACGTGCCGATGTAATTCACCACCTCATTATTCTCATCGGCTACCGCCGTGATGGTAAGCAGTTTTGGATAGATGCTTCCATCCTTGCGCTTATCCCAGACTTCTCCTTGCCAGAATCTGTGCTTACGCAATGTATCCCACATCCGGCGATAAAAAGCCGCATTCTGCCTGCCGGATTTCAATATCGAAGGATTCGTGCCAATCACCTCTTCCTGGCTGTATCCAGTCAGTCGGGTAAAAGCCCTATTCACTCGCAGAATAACGTTGTTGGCATCGGTGACAATCATGCCATCTTGTGTTTCAAAAGCATGGCGAGTTATCCTCAACTCCTGTTCTGCCATCTTCAATTGCTGCTTCAGCTCCAATACCTCAAGCTGCCATTTCTCGCGCTCTTCTAATAATGCCTCGGAAGACATAAGCACTTCAGCCCAATGTTTTACCCTTGTTAATTTATTACCAATAGTATCCACGATTGCAGCAGCGGTGCAGGTCTTGCCTGCGACTAATGTAACTCTGGGAAAATTGAGCAATAAGGGCATTTTTATTCTTTCAATCGAACCATACTGGAAACTGTACTCAATGTGACCTTAAAACCATTTTTATATAATGGTTTTAAGGTCAAAAAACACATAGATACAATATATTGGCAACCATCATTAACGTATAACTTAAAGAAGGCCGAAGAAGTTGATTGGGAATAAATCAATATCTTTCAAACCCTTATATTGATTCAGCAATATTATTTGTGCATGAATATATGGTCAAGGCTTTTATACTGAACGGTCTTAGCCCAATCTGACTATTGCGACCCTGGCAAGTTGTGAGTATGAAATACGCCCAAATCAAAACAAGGGTTCGCAAAGCTACTTGCTTGCATTAAAGGAATTATCACAAGCCTAATCTGTGGATTTATCTATGAGGCAGGAACTAGAAAGCAAGAAAAAGCCGGGGAGTCCCGGCTTTGAAGGTTTATCGGTTATTGAAAAACGCGATATTGACACATCGGTCATTAACAAAGGTGAGTTCTATGGTCTTGTAGGTTTTTTTGGCATCATACCTCACCAAATCCTTGTAATACCACATTTCAACCTGGTCCTGCTTACCGCCTTTTTCAGTGGGTCGCCCAATGATATTGGAAGCGTTGGTTGGCTTGACTGACTGTTCTTTCTTGAGTGGTTGCCCCAATTGTTTCTCAACGACTTCCCTCGTCTTGTTACCAAAGCTGTTCAGAAACTCTTGCTCTGTATAGGTGGATTTCTTCGGCTCCGCCATAACAGGCGCAGTCACCATGACACAGGCCAGCAATACAGCAGCAGCCAACGAAAACTTTTTGCTTAACACCATTACTACTCCTTATTCCTCGATCAAATAGACTCATTATCTTTGCAGGACTAGGCGCCCGCTATTTCCAATCTTAGGCCATCATACCCTACATGCACGGACGGCGGGAGCATTTTGCTCACGGTATCGTACTCCATTTCATGTGTCATATGAATCAGATAAGTCTGTTTTGCGCCAATGATAGCGGCCTGCTCAAGACTTTGCGCAAGGCTGAAATGCGTATAGTGTGGGGTATACCTGAGGCAATCCAGTAGCAAGACATCCAAGCCTTGCAACAGGGCCAATGATGAATCAGGAATTGCCGAGGCATCTGTCAGATAAGCCAGGTTGCCTATGCGATAGCCGTACATGTCCATCCTGCCGTGCATCACGGGCACAGGCGTGACATGCGCATCAAACAGGCTGAAAGTATCCGTTACGGGATTAACACTCAATATAGGCAAATCCCAGAAATCACCTGGTTCGCGTATGGCATATCCAAATTTGCTGACAATATGCTCCATGGCATCAGGCTTGCCATAAAGAGGAATCTGCTGCCGCTGTTTCTGGCAAAAAGCACGCATATCATCTATGCCATGCAAATGGTCTGCATGAGTATGGGTGTAAAGCACGGCATCAACATGATCAATGCGCTCCCGCAAAGCTTGCAGCCTGATATCTGGCCCTGTGTCGATCAGGATATTCCGGCCATTCTTCAAGGTAAGCAAGGAGGAGCAGCGTGTACGCTTATTCCTGGGATTGTCTGACATGCAGGTGGCGCAGCGGCAGCCAATGACCGGGGTACCAGCGCTGGAGCCGACACCAAGCATGGTCAACTGCACGGGCGCGCCCGGCTGAATAAACGGAAGAAATTCTCGGTGGTGGCCCGCTCTACTTCCTGGTAACTGATCTCGCGCAATTTGGCCAGCTCTTCCGCCACGTACCTCACATAGGAAGGTTGATTGGTCTTACCCCGAAATGGAACTGGTGCGAGATAGGGAGAATCGGTTTCAACCAGGATGCGATCAAGTGGCAATGCCTTGGCGACTTCTTTCAGCTCAACAGCATTCTTGAAGGTAAGAATGCCGGAAAATGAAATATAAAAGCCGAGGTCTATTGCCTGTAAGGCAACCTCCAGGCTTTCGGTAAAACAATGCATGACCCCGCCTATCCTGCCGGCATGCTCCTCCCTCATGATACGCAAGGTATCTTCTGCTGCTGACCGCGTGTGGATCACCAATGGCTTTTGTGCTCGGATCGCTGCACGGATATGCGTGCGGAAACGGTCTCGCTGCCATTCCAGGTCACCTGTCAGGCGGAAATAATCCAGGCCGGTTTCACCGATCGCTATCACTTTGGGATGGGCCGCCAGCTCAACCAGTTGATCTTCGGTAAAAGCGCGCTCATCCTCATAGTCAGGATGCACGCCTACCGAGGCATAGAAATTATCATATGCCTCCGCAATTGCCAGTACTTGCGGAAAGTCAGGCAGGGTAACGGAAATACAAAGGGCATGGCCAACACGTTCTTCCTGCATGGATTGCCGCAGCGCCTGCATATTGTTGACCAGTTCAGGAAAATTCAAATGACAATGGGAGTCGACCAGCATAGTGTTACTTTAGAGTTAAATAATGACTACAAAACTTACATGGTATGAGTGGGGCGTTGGGACTTCAGGGCATTTGCCAGCAAACCTTCAATCTTGCTGCGCGCTTCCAATCCGCCCTCTTTCTCGCTTAATTGAACCCCTATGCCCTGCGGCCTGTTGCCATGGGCTACAGGGGTAATCCAGATCACGCGTCCGGCTACCTTAAGCTTATCCGGATCATCCAACAAGCTGAGCAACATGAACACTTCGTCACCGATCGTGAAGGGTTTGTTGGTCGGAATGAATAAGCCGCCCCCCTTGACGAAAGGCATATAGGCAGCATAGAGCGCCGCCTTTTCCTTGATGGCAAGCGACATGACGCTGGGTTTAGGTGATGCTTGTTTATCTGCAGTATCCTGTTGGGTCACGATTCCGGGCTCAGGAAAATAATCGGGTGTATTGCAGCAGCAAATGTTCTAACTGCAACTCGTTATTTAGTGGATGGCTCGCTGCACGCCTGGCCTCATCCACTTGGCGCTGAAAGGCCAGCAATGCGCTCAAGTCTACGCTTTTGCTCAACCCTTGCAAAGCCGCCACATGCTGATGGTGATATCTCGCCACACCGGTGAGACGAACCGACAGCATGTCATACAGCCACTTTTGCAATGCGGTCATCACCTGCTCCATCCCAAAAGAGGCAAACTGGGCGGCTGAAGCGAAAGGATCCAGTTTTTTCGCTTGTGCCAGGCTGCTGGAAACCAGGTCCAGCTGCAGGCCGCTATTGGCTGCATCCTGCCGGGCAACCAATGGTGACCCGCCATGATAGGCGAGCCATTGCGAGGCATTTGCTACTCCCTGCTGCTCAAGCCAGGCCAAGGCATCATCAAACTCTGGCGCGGGCATTTCCACCTGCTGGCAACGGCTGATAATTGTTGGCAACAGGCGCTGAGAGTGACTGGTGACAAGAATAAACAGGACATCAGCAGGCGGCTCCTCCAGAAGTTTGAGCAAGGCATTGGCGGAGATCTGGTTGAGGGCGTCTGCCGGATGGATGACAATGACACGCAAGCCATTGTTCTGGTGGCTGGATAGCTCCAGGAAGCCTGCCAGCTCACGCACCTGCGCTACGGATATCTGGCTACTCTTGCGTACCGTTTTTTTATTGGTGGACGGGGGCTCCCCGCCCTCACCCGGCACCTCCTGCTCAGGGGTCAAGAGGCGGTAATCTGGATGACTATCCTGCAAGAACCAGTTGCAACTGACACATTGCCCACAGGCATGTCCATCCGCGCCCGTCGCCTGACATAATAGTGACTGTGCCAGTGCTACAGCAAAATCCAGCTTGCCGGTACCGTGTCGCCCCTTGATGAGCAAGGCATGATGCATGCGCTGCCTTGATTGCGCCACACGTGACCAGATAGCAGACTGCCATGGATAAACGCCGATACTCATCTGGCAAATGTACTCATGATTTCAACCACGTCCGCACTGACTATTTCCAATGCACGATTCCCGTCTATCAGTCGGAACCTGTGTGGAAACTCCTTGGCGCGGTCAAGATACGCATTACGTATTTTCCTGAAAAATTCGTGGCTCTCCCTCTCGAACTTATCGGGAGTACGGGCTGCAGCCAATCGCTGCACACTGGTTTCCACTGGCACGTCAAACAACAAGGTCAGGTCTGGTTGCAAATCCTGTTGCACCCATTGTTCCAGTATTGCCATTTTATTGTGATCAACGCCACGTCCACCGCACTGGTAGGCAAAAGAAGCGTCAGTGAACCGATCAGACACCACCCAGGCCCCACGCTCCAACGCTGGCAATATAAGCTGGGCAATATGCTCACGCCTGGCGGCAAACATCAACAGAGCTTCTGTTTCAGCGTGCATGGACTCGTGCAGCAATAGTTCACGCAATTTTTCACCAAGGCCTGTACCACCCGGTTCCCGCGTAGAAACCACCTCAATCCCCCGTCTTTCCAGCGTAGTGATGATGGTGTCTATATGGGAGCTTTTACCCGCGCCATCCATGCCTTCCAGGCTAATAAACTTACCGCGCATTCCTGCCTCTCAACTGATAGCGCACTACTGCACGATTATGTTCAGTTAAAGTACGTGAAAATTCATGGCTGCCATCCCCCTTGCCCACGAAGTAAATGGCATCGGTCTTGGCTGGGTGCAAGGCGGCGTGTATGGCAGCGATACCCGGCATGGCAATGGGTGTTGGTGGCAATCCGCCGCGGGTATAAGTGTTGAAAGGAGTATCTTTTATCAAGTCTCGCTTGCGCAGATTTCCGTCAAACAACTCCCCCATGCCATAAATGACCGTAGGATCTGTCTGCAAACGCATACCGATGCGTAATCGATTGAGGAATACCCCGGCAATCACCGGCCTTTCGCTGGCTTTTCCCGTTTCCTTTTCCACAATCGATGCCATGATCAGCGCTTCATACTGCGAGGCATATGGCAAGCCTGGTGCACGCTCCTGCCAGGCAGCGTCCAGGCGTTTTTGCATGGCGGCGTATGCACGCTTGAGGATATCCTGATCACTCATGCCGCGGCTGAAGTAGTATGTATCAGGAAAGAACAGCCCCTCAGGATAGGCAGTACCCGCGCCAATATTATGCATGATTTCCTCATCCGTATACGCCATGGTCAAGTGTCGCACCGAATCATGGGTATTGAGCGCCTGACGCATCTGGGCAAAAGTCCAGCCTTCTATAAAGGTAATGCTGTCCTGGGTGACATTTCCATTACTGAGGTTAATGAATAACTGATAAGGCGTCTGGCCGGATTCCAGCAGGTAATTACCGGCCTTGATGCCGCCTGCCATGCGCATGGCACGCACCAGAATGATGAAGCTCCATGGTTCTTGCAGCATTCCTTGGTCAACCATTTGCTGCGAAATAGCACGCAAGCTACTCCCAGCCCTGATCTCGAACTCCTGTGTCTTAGAGGGAAATTGCAAGGGTGTAGTAACGAAATAGGCCATCCATGCACAGAAGCCAATGACGAGGGCCGTCATAATAAAAAACAGAAACTTCAATAAACGCATGCTAATCCTGCAAAATTTGACGCAAATTGGTCGCCAGCGCTGATACAGGCCAGGTTTTGCCATTGAAACTCACGACCTGCCAGGCGCCATAGAGGCTGTTACACATGATCACATCATCGGCAGCCATCAATTCAGGCAATGACAGGTGCCCCACCCTAACCCCATAGCCCAGCAAAGGGGCTGACTCCATAATACGCTGCCGCGTAATACCTGCAACGCCACAATGACTGAGGTCCGGCGTCACCAGCATTTTACCGGAACGGATGAAAATATTGCTCATAATGCCCTCTATGATCCATCCTGCTTCATCAAGCAATATTCCCTCGCTTATACCTGGATTACTCCATTCCTGACGTGCCAATACATTTTCCAGGCGATTAAGGTGTTTTACGCCGGCAAGCAATGGCTGATGCGCCAAGCGTATCTTGCACAAATGCACTGCAATGCCAAAATCATGATGATGTTGCGGATAATCTGGCAACTCCGCCCGCATCACAATACGGGTTGGGACTTGTTGGGGATTGGCCGCATAACCACGTTCCCCTTGGCCACGAGTAATTGTAATCTTGGCCACACCGCCTCCAGCATCAGCAAACAAATGCCTGACGTCAGCCAGCAAAAGAGGCTCCACAGGGCAAGCAATATTCAAACGCTCACAATCCGATCGCAGTTTTGCGTAATGCAATGTCCAGCAGACCGGCTCACCAGAAGTGACACGCATGGTGCGAAAAACCCCATCTCCATAGGCAAGGCCTCGATCTAGTGGAGAAATTGACTGATCAGGTTGTCCATTGATAAGAAATGATGAATGCAAGCTCATAAAAACATCACTGCTAATACACAGCCGCACATCGTAAAGCATATGCCTGAGTGAAGAAAGAAGAAGCTCAACAATATCTTCCACAAAAGCTGTGGATAATTTTGTGGATGTCTTACGGAAAAGTAAGCTAAAACGCCGCTGGCATTGGAGTTTTTTTCACTTGCCCAGATTTTAGGCAAAAAATTATCCCATTAAAAATCAATGGGATAGTGAAATCTCTATATAAACAACGATTAAAGCTTACATCTTGCTGTCATGTGCGAGAAAACTGTGCATAAAGGTATGTGCATTAACATGTTAGGCACATGCCTTGCTTTCTGCGTCACAGGAAGGCAGAGGCAGAGATTAAATTCTGCGGAAAATCAAAGTACCGTTGGTACCGCCAAAACCAAAATTGTTTTTGACACCTACATCTATTTTCATATCCCGAGCTTCATTAGCACAGAAGTCGAGATCGCACTCTGGATCCTGGTTAAATATATTGATGGTAGGAGGTGAAAGCTGGTTGTGAATTGAAAGCACAGTAAATACCGACTCCAAACCTCCAGCACCACCTAACAGGTGACCAGTCATTGACTTGGTGGAGTTTACAACCAGTTTTTTGGCATGGTCACCAAACGCAGCCTTGATTGCACTTGTTTCATTGGCATCGCCCAGGGGGGTCGAGGTACCATGAGCATTCACAAACTGCACTTGATCAACATTCAGTCCCGCGTTATTCAATGCATTACGCATTGAGCGACGCGGACCATCCATATTGGGTGCCGTCATATGATAGGCATCAGCACTCATGCCATAACCTACCAGCTCTGCATAGATCTTGGCACCGCGCTTCTTGGCAGATTCATACTCCTCAAGCACCATTACCCCGGCGCCCTCGCCAATCACAAACCCATCACGGTCAGCATCCCAAGGACGGCTGGCTGTGGCTGGATCATCATTGCGTGTGGAAAGCGCCCTTGCTGCAGCAAAACCGCCTACAGCCAATTGGGTAATGGGGGCTTCTGCGCCACCGGCTACCATCATGTCCGCATCGCCATACTCAATCATCCGTGCCGCATCACCAATCGAGTGTGTGCCTGTAGTACAGGCAGTCACAATAGCGACATTCGGCCCCTTGAACCCATACATGATGGAGAGGTTGCCGGAAATCATGTTGATAATGGTGCCGGGAATGAAAAATGGCGAAATCTTGCGTGGGCCAGACTCTTTGTAAGTGGCATCAGTATCTTCGATCAATTGCAATCCACCGATACCGGAACCGATGGAAACACCGATACGTTCGGCATTTTCTTCGGTAACGACAATACCAGAATCCTTTACCGCCTCAATTGCAGCGGCCATGCCATATTGGATAAAAATATCCATACGGCGGGCCTCCTTGGCAGGAAGATATTGCGAGACATCAAAGCCTTTGACTTCACCCGCGATTTGCGAGCTGAATGCGCTGGCATCGAATTTGGTGATATTGGTGATACCGGACTTACCGGCGACTAGGTTGGCCCAGGACGACTGCACACCGATACCGACAGGTGACACTACGCCGAGGCCAGTCACTACTACCCTACGCTTGGACAAGGCGACTCCAAGAAAAAATCAGAAATAAAGAAAGAAAAACTTACTTCAGGTTGGCGTTGACGTAATCAATCGCTTGCTGAACAGTAGTGATTTTCTCGGCTTCTTCGTCAGGAATTTCACAGTCAAATTCTTCTTCCAGCGCCATCACCAATTCCACGGTGTCTAGAGAATCAGCACCCAGATCGTCAACAAAAGAGGACTCGTTCTTTACATCAGCCTCATTTGCACCCAGTTGCTCGGATACGATCTTTTTAACGCGTTGTTCGATGTCAGACATCTAAAATATTCCTTTCAAGTTTTAGGTCGCTTAAAAAAGCTCGGGCTATTCTATCAAAAGTCCCGAAGAATTCAAAAAACAGAATTACTTAGTTGTATATGGCCTCAGGCCATATACATACCACCGTTGACATGCAATGTCTCGCCAGTAATGTAACTAGCTGATGAAGAAGCTAAAAATACTACAGCAGCTGCAATATCACCCACATCGCCAAATCGGTTCATGGGAACCCGCTTGAGCAGTTCCTCACGTACATTTTCAGGCAATTCACGTGTCATGTCGGTATCAATAAAGCCCGGAGCGATACAATTGACCGTAATACCGCGACTACCAACTTCAGCAGCCAATGAGCGGGTAAATCCTGCCATCCCGGCTTTGGCGGCGGCGTAATTGGTCTGGCCAGCGTTACCCATATGGCCAACAACAGAGGATATATTGATAATGCGGCCGCTGCGTGCCTTCATCATGGGGCGAAGCACCGCCTGGGACATACGGTAGACCGAAGTCAGGTTGGTGGAAATGACGGCATCCCAATCAGCATCCTTCATGCGCATCAACAAGGTATCACGGGTAATGCCAGCGTTATTGACCAACACACTCACTTCGCCAAACTGGTCGGCAATGGCCTTCAACACAGACTCTACCTGTGCAGGATCATTTACATCCAATGCCAGGCCCAAGCCACCAACCCCCGCCAGTGCCTGCGATATCTGTTCGGCGCCCGAATCGGTGGTCGCAGTTCCTATCACTTTGGCGCCCTGTTTAGCCAGCTCCGATGCAATCGCAGCACCAATGCCACGGCTTGCACCTGTTACCAGCGCGATTTGGCCTTCAAGCATAAATTTCTCCTAACTATTGAATTGCGCGTAAGCTTCAGCCAACGCTTCCTGGTTGATCAATGCCACACACGGCAATTCTGCAACTGAGCGCTTGACCAGGCCGGCGAGCACCTTCCCGGGGCCGCACTCCGCACTTGCCTCCATGCCCGAGGCATAGACGGCCTGGACGGTTTCCACCCAACGAACAGGACTATATAGCTGGCGCACCAAGGCATCCTTGATTTTGCCTGCATCATCATAGGCTGCCACATCGGCATTATGCAGGACTGGGATTTGCCCTGCTGCAAAAGAAATATCCCTGAGATATCCCTGTAGCTCTATGGCCGCGGGTTTCATGAGCGCACAATGGGAAGGAACACTTACCGGCAGCATCAAGGCGCGCTTGGCGCCCTTGGACTTGGCGATTTCAATACCACGCTCAACTGCTGCCTTGTTTCCGGCAATCACAACCTGCCCAGGTGAATTGAGGTTGACGGCTTCCAGAACGTCGCCCTGCGCAGCTTCCACACAAACAGCCCGCACAGCATCATCGTCCAAGCCTAATACGGCAGCCATTGCACCAACTCCCTCGCCCACTGCTCCCTGCATGACTTCAGCACGGTAACGCACCAATGGCAGGGCGATATCATAGGAAATGATGCCAGCCGCAACTAGTGCGCTATATTCACCAAGGCTATGGCCGGCCAAGACCGAGGGCAACGCCCCGCCCTGCGCCTGCCATGCACGCCATGTGGCAACGCCTGCGGCCAGCATAAGCGGCTGGGTATTTGCGGTTTTATTCAATGCCTCATTGGGTTCGGTTGCCATGTGCCAGAAGTCCACGCCGAGAATATCGGAAGCTTCGACAAAGGTGTCCCTGATGACAGCAAGGTCACCAAACCCCTGCATCATGCCAACTGACTGTGATCCCTGACCGGGAAAGAAAAATGCAAATTTCATTATTGGGTCTTCTTGATGAGAGAAAATTAATATTTGAGAAGCACGGAACCCCAGGTAAATCCGCCGCCAAATGCTTCCATCAAAACAGTTTCGCCACGCTTGATACGGCCGTCACGCACAGCAACATCAAGCGCAAGAGGGACAGAGGCCGCTGAAGTATTGCCATGCTTGTCCACGGTCACAACAACTCTCTCCATATCCATCCCCAGCTTCTTGGCGGTGGACTGCAGGATGCGGATATTGGCCTGGTGCGGTACCAACCAATCTATATCGGATTTTTCCATGCCATTGGCCGCAAGGGTTTCATCAACGATGGCATCCAATGTGTTTACGGCAATCTTGAATACGGCATTGCCTTCCATATATATGGTTTTGTCGCCCTCGCGTTCAGAGACCCCGCTGGGAACATTAAGCAGTTTGGAGTAACTGCCATCCGCATGCAGATGAGTAGAAATGATGCCCTGCTCTTCGCTAGCCTGCAAAACCACGGCGCCGGCACCATCTCCCCAAAGGATACAGTTACCGCGATCAGTCCAATCAGTAATACGGGACATAGTCTCCGCACCAACCACCAGTACATTGCGAGCCGCACCACTGCGAATAAAATTATCCGCTGTGGCAAGGGCATAGATAAAGCCACTGCATACCGCCTGCACATCAAAGGCTGGCGCCCCAGCATTGCCGAGTTTTTTCTGCAGCAAGCAGGCTGTACTTGGAAACACTCGGTCTGGCGTTGTGGTTGCAACGATGATCAGATCAAGATCATCAGCAGTAATGCCTGCAGCCTGCAAAGCAGGCACGGAAGCGTGCAAGGCAAGGTCGCTAGTAAACTCGTTGTCTGCAGCGATATGGCGCTCGCGTATACCCGTGCGCGTGAATATCCATTCGTCCGTAGTATCTACCATGCGCTCCAGATCGGCATTGGTCAGGATTTTTTCTGGCAGGTAACTGCCAGTGCCGGCAATACGTGAATATGTCATAAACCCTCTTTCACAGTGGCGCTCACGTCAGCTGTTGCGTCTTCAGTTGCCTTATCAGCCTGTGGCTTCAGATGCTCGATTTCCAGCTGGTTGGTAATGCGGCCAAGAACGCCACTGCGTGATTCCTCTGAGGCAGCAGTAATTGCATATTGAAAAGCAAGACTGTCTGCACCGCCATGGCTTTTGACAACGACACCGCGCAAGCCAAGAAAAGTGGCACCGTTGTAACGGCGCGGATCCAATCTGCGCTTGAATGCCTTTAGCACCGGCATAGCAATCAAAGCCATCATCTTGGTCAGCCAGCTACGCTTGAATTCCTGGGTCAGAAAGCGATTCACCATTTGAGCCAGGCCTTCTGAGGTCTTGAGCGCCACATTGCCAACAAAGCCATCGCAGACCACTACATCAGTCGTGCCTTTATAGATATCGTTACCTTCGACGTTACCGTAGAAATTCAAATGGCTGGCACGTAGCAGCTCACCCGCCTGCTTGACCACTTCATTGCCCTTGATATCTTCAGATCCGATATTAAGCAAACCCACGGTGGGACGCTCTTTATGTTCAACGCAGGAAACCAGCATGGCACCCATAATAGCAAACTGCAGCAATTGCTCTGGCGTGCAATCCGCATTGGCACCAAGGTCCAGCATATAGGTGGTGCCTTTTTGGGTAGGAAGCACGCCGGCAATGGCAGGGCGGTCAATACCTGGCAGGGTTTTCAGCACGAATCGTGCTGTTGCCATCAGGGCGCCCGTATTTCCGGCGCTGACACAGGCGTTGGCCTCGCCGCTCTTGACGAGGTTGATGGCCACACGCATGGAGGAATCTTTTTTGTTCTTAAGCGCGCTTTGCGGCGATTCATCCATGGAAACAACTTCACTTGCATGATGAATGCGCAGGCGGGGACCGACGGAAGCGTGATTGGCGGCCAACTCTGCCTCTATGACTTCCTTTAATCCAACCAGAACAATGTTTAATTGGCTATCTTGCTTGATAGCGCTGAGCGCTGCGGGAACGGTAACATGGGGACCATGATCTCCACCCATCGCGTCAATAGCAACAGTTATATCCATGATCACAATCGGACGTTAAATACAAAAGCGCCAGCCATAAAGGCTGGCGCATAAGCCTGCAATATCAGGGAGATTACTCACCCTTGGCTGGCAATACCTTGCGACCACGATAGTAGCCATTGGGGCTCACGTGGTGACGCAGGTGAATTTCGCCAGTTGTTGGCTCAACTGCCAGTGGTGGGTTGGTCAAAAAGTCATGCGAGCGGTGCATGCCACGCTTGGATGGTGACTTTTTATTTTGTTGAACAGCCATAATTTACTCCTAATTAACTAATCGTTTTGGCTTTTGCCAGTTTTAAGACCTTTTAAAACAGCAAAAGGGCTCGGTTTCTCCAACTCAGTCCTGCCCGTTCCTCCGCAAGTACTTTCTTCATGCTTGGGTGCCAGGGGCAAGGCCAGCAATATCTCGTCTTCTACCAGGTCTATCACCTGCAATTGCGTTTCAGCAACCAGATAATCCACCTCGTCGTCATATTCATCTGAATCTGGCGACGGAATCGCGTTCTCGTTGGCGACTATAATAAAATCAGCATCAAGATCCAGCGAATATTCAAATGAATCCAGGCAACGCTGACACGTCAATATTAGTGCCGCTTGCACCCTGAGCTGCAATATCGGCCTACCTTGCGCATCGACCTTGCCGATCAAGCTAATATCCACCGTTCCGTCAGAGGACGCCAGATACTCGCTCAAGCGAGAAAATCGCAAGAGCGGGAGTATATCATGAAACTCAAGCGCTTTTCTTGCAAACTCGAGGCTATTAATAACAGGTACGTTGATTGCTTGTGCAGTCATAAGGCGCGCATGATATAATTTGTGGGTTTCTGTGTCAAAAATCAGCACCATTTTTCAGGTTTAGGTTTACTCAGTGATCAAAAAAATTCTAATTGCCAATCGTGGCGAAATCGCCGTGCGTATTGTTCGCGCATGCTCAGAGATGGGCATCAAGTCGGTGGCGATATATGCGGATGCAGACCGCCACGCATTGCACGTCAAAAAAGCTGATGAAGCTTACAACATTGGTTCAGATCCTGTATTGGGCTATCTGAATGCACATAATATAGTCAATCTTGCAGTTGCTTCCGGCTGTGACGCACTACATCCGGGCTATGGATTTCTTTCTGAGAATCCAGAGCTGGCAGAAATCTGTGCGCGCCGCGGTATCAAGTTCATAGGCCCTGACGCCAAAGTCATCCGCCAGATGGGGGATAAGATCCAGGCACGTACTGCCATGATCAAGGCTGGCATCCCTTGCGTACCTGGCAGTGAAGGCAACCTGGCCGACCTGGAAGAGGCCCGCAAACTCGCCGCCAAGATCGGCTATCCAGTCATGCTGAAAGCAACCAATGGTGGTGGCGGCCGAGGCATACGCCGTTGCAATGATGAAAAAGAGCTGCTCGGCAACTATGACCGCGTCATTTCTGAAGCCAGCAAGGCATTTGGCAAGCCGGAAGTGTTTCTTGAGAAATGCGTGGTGAACCCACGCCATATAGAAGTACAAATTCTGGCCGACAGCCACGGTAACGTAATTCACTTGTTTGAGCGTGACTGCTCCATCCAGCGGCGTAACCAGAAGCTGATTGAAATTGCCCCGTCCCCACAGCTAAGCAAGGCTCAGCGCGACTATATAGGCACGCTTGCGGTCAAGGCCGCCAAGGCGGTTGGATATAAAAATGCCGGCACCGTGGAATTCCTGCTCGACTCCGATAACAACTTCTATTTCATGGAAATGAATACCCGCTTGCAGGTGGAACATACTGTTACGGAATCCATCACCGGGATTGATATCGTACAGGAGCAGATTCGTGTCGCCGACGGTCAGCGTCTGCAATACAAGCAGGCTGAGGTACAGTATCGTGGCTTTGCCATGGAGTTTCGTATCAATGCAGAAGATCCCAAGAACGACTTCCTGCCCAGCTTCGGCAAAATCACACGCTACTACTCTCCTGGCGGCCCGGGCATCCGTATGGACGCGGCCATGTATAGCGGCTATGTGATTCCGCCTTACTATGACTCCATGTGCGCCAAACTGACTGTCTGGGCACTGAACTGGGAAAGTGTGGTCGAACGCGGCCGACGCGCGCTGAGTGATACCGTGGTCTATGGCGTAAAAACCACCATCCCTTATTATCAGGAAATTCTTAAGCACCCGGATTTCCGTGCCGCAAAGTTTGATACAAGCTTTGTAGAGGCACACCCCGAGCTTGCCAACTATGCAACAGAACTCCCTCGGGAACTGATTGCTGCGGCGATTTCTGCTGCAATAGCTGCCCACGAGGGTATCTGAGGCTTACATTAACACCTTGAAGTGGTAAAAAGATTATGGCAAAAGTACATGTAACAGACGTAGTTCTACGTGATGGTCACCAGTCGCTGATTGCGACCCGCATGCGCACCGATGACATGCTGCCCATCTGTTCAAAACTCGACTCAGTTGGCTTCTGGTCGCTTGAAGCGTGGGGAGGCGCCACTTTTGACGCCTGTGTGCGTTACCTGCGCGAGGATCCATGGGAGCGCCTGAAGAAGCTGCGCCGTGCCCTGCCCAATAGCCGCATCCAAATGCTGCTGCGCGGCCAGAACCTGCTCGGCTATCGCCACTACTCGGATGATGTTGTACGTGCTTTTGTGCAGAAATCTGCAGACAATGGCATAGACGTATTCCGCATTTTTGATGCGATGAACGACATCCGTAACCTTAAAACCTCCATTGAAGCAGTCAAAGCCGTTGGCAAGCACGCAGAAGGCACCATCAGTTACACAACCAGCCCAGTCCATGATATCCCATACTTCGTCAACCTGGCGAAGGAGCTGGAAAGCTTTGGCTGTGACACGATTGCCATCAAGGATATGGCCAGCCTGCTGACACCACAAGTGACCGGCGACCTGGTCAAGGCATTGCGTGCCGCCACCAGCCTGCCTATCCACCTGCATGCTCATGCAACGTCAGGCCTGGCAAGCATGTCCATTCAACGCGCCGTTGATAACGGTGTTTCCATTGTTGACGGTTGCATCTCATCATTTGCCGAAGGCGCCAGCCTGCCGACCACCGAAAGTATTGTGGCTGCGCTCAAGGGAACCGAATATGACACCGGCCTGGATATTGGCCTGCTGCAGGAAATTTCTGCTTACTTCCGTGAAGTACGCAAGAAATACTGGCAATTTGAGAGCGAATTCACCGGAGTGGATACCCGGGTGCTGGTCAATCAAGTGCCGGGCGGCATGATCTCCAATCTTTCCAACCAGCTCAAGGAGCAAGGCGCGCTTAACCGCATGGATGAAGTGCTGGATGAAATCCCGCGCGTTCGTGAAGATTTGGGCTTCCCTCCTTTGGTAACGCCCACATCACAGATCGTTGGCACCCAGGCAGTACTCAATGTGATGACAGGCGCACGCTATAAGTCTGTCACCAATGAGGTCAAGAACTACCTGCTTGGCCATTACGGCAAGGCACCTTCCACAGTAAATGCAGATGTACGAAGCCTGGCCGTAGGCAATGCCGAAGTGATTGAGTGCCGCCCTGCGGACCTGCTCAGCGCCGAAATGGAAAAACTGCGCAATGAGGTAGAAGGCCTGGCCAAGAGTGAGGAGGATGTGCTGACCTACGCCATGTTCCCTGACCTTGCCAAGACCTTCCTGCAAGAGCGCAATGCAGGCAGTCTCAAGCCCGAGCCGTTGCTGAGCAAGGATACGGTAACCACCAGTGCTTCACGCTATGCCCCGAGTGAGTTCAACGTCACCCTGCATGGTGAAACCTTCCATATCAAGCTGACCGGCAGCGGGCATCATGGCGAAGAACAGCGTCCATTCTATGTTTCAGTAGATGGGGTGGCGGAAGAAGTGGTTGTGGAAACCTTGAGCGAAATTGAAGTATCAGGCGCACAGAACGGTAACGGTGAAGCCAAGAAAAAATCCAGCAACTCCAGCAATGGTAGCGGCCGCCCCCGCCCTTCCCATCCAGGCTGCGTCACGACCGCCATGCCAGGTACCATTGTGGATGTTAAGGTCAATATTGGTGACAAGGTCAGCGCAGGCGATGGAGTACTGGTCATTGAGGCCATGAAGATGGAAAATGAAATCCAGGCTTCCAAGACTGGTGTGGTCGTTGCCATACACGTCAAGAAAGGCGATTCTGTCACCCCTGACGAAGCATTATTAGAAATTCAGCCCGATTAAAGCCGGATACCCAGTGCTTTGATCTAAATAAAAGCCGGCCTAGCCCGGCTTTTTACTTTTGGCCCATTATTAATCTTCAATATGGATATTTTCACTTTATCAATGAACAAGCCTCCTCTCATACTTGCCTCTTCCTCGCCCTACAGGCGTGAACTGCTGGAAAGACTGCAACTGCCGTTCAGCAGCGTAGCGCCAGAGATAGATGAAACGCCTTTGGCAGATGAACCCCCTGAGCAAACTGCGCTGCGGCTGGCGCAATCCAAGGCCAGGAAAATTGGCGAGACATGCAATGATACCTTGATCATAGGCTGCGACCAGGTTGCCACCATAGATGGACAGCAACTTGGCAAGCCTCTTACCCATGAAAATGCAGTACGCCAGTTACAACTGATGCGCGGGCGTAGTGTGATTTTTCATAGTGCCCTCTGTCTTTACAATGCTTGCACCGGCAATATGCAAGCGGAAGTTGTCCCTTATACTGTCAATTTCCGCCAACTCAGCAATCAACAGATAGAGAACTACCTGCGCAAGGAGCAGCCCTACAACTGCGCTGGTAGTGCCAAGTCGGAAGGACTGGGCATAGCAGTAATCGCATCCATGCATGGTGACGATCCCAACGCACTGATAGGCCTGCCACTCATCCGGCTAGTCAGCATGCTGGAAAATGAAGGAATTAGCGTGATCTAGCATCACGCCAATAATAAAGGAGATCAATCATGTTCAAGCATACCGCAATTGCCTGCAGCTTCATCGCCATGTTCAACCAGCCATTGCATGCGTCCGAAGCCGATGAGATACGCAGCACATTGCAAGACCAGCAAAGTGTTGCAGTGACCATCTACAATGGCGACCTTGCCTTGGTCAAGGATCAACGCAAAGTGCAGCTCAAGACTGGCTTCAACAGCCTGGCCTTGCGTGATGTCAGTGCACAAATACTGGCTGAGACAGCCTTGTTGCGCAGCCTGAACGGCAACCTGCGAATATTGGAGCAGAATTTTGATTACGACCTGTTAAGCCCGGAAAAACTGCTGGAAAAATACGTGGGGAAAACAGTCGAGGTCATCAAGACCAGTCCTGCGACAGGCGCTGAAAGCAGTGAGCAGGCACAGGTACTGGCAACCAATAATGGTACTGTGCTCAAAATCGGCAATCGCATCGAAACCGGCATTCCAGGCCGAATCGCCTATCCCGATGTACCAAGCAACCTGCGTGACCGTCCTACTTTGGTGGTCCAACTGCAAAACCAGGGCACAGGTACTCAAGATATAGAGTTGAGCTACCTGACTGGCGGCTTGGGCTGGAAGGCAGACTATGTAGCGCAACTCAACCCTGCTGAAGACAAGCTGGATTTATCGGGCTGGGTGACACTCTCCAACACTAGTGGCACCGCCTATCACAATGCCAGGCTGCAATTGGTAGCTGGTGACGTCAATCGCATACAACCACCACGTCCAATGCCCATGGCAGTGATGCGCAAAAACGAGATGATGATGGCTGACGCAGCTTCCATGGCTGAAGAATCACTGCTGGAATATCACTTGTATAGCTTGGACAGGTCAACCACCATAGCGGAAAACCAGACCAAACAGGTGGCATTGCTCTCGGCAACCGCTGTTCCTGTACGAAAAGAACTGGTATTACGTGGCGCCAACTATTATTACCAGTCCAGCCAGGGTAATCTGGGACAAAAGTTGAAGGTAGGCGTATATATCGAGTTTGACAACAAGGAAAGCGCCAGACTGGGTATGCCCCTGCCCAAAGGCATCATGCGCGTCTACAAGCAAGATAGCCAGGGCAATGCCCAATTTATTGGTGAGGACAATATCGACCACACAGCAAAAAATGAAACCGTCAGGCTTAAACTGGGGGAATCCTTTGACGTCACTGCCGACAAGAAGCAAACTGACTTCAAGAAATTGCCCAATCCCGCCAAGGACAACAGCCAATTTGAGAGCGCTTATGAAATTGTGCTGAAAAATGCCAAGAAAGAGGCGATAACAGTCAATGTGGTAGAACCAATTCCTGGCGATTGGAAAATCCTCCAGCAGAGTCATCCCAGCAATAAATCCAGCAGTAGTACCGCCAGTTGGAACATCAGCATTCCCGCTGAAAGTTCTACGACATTGACTTACAGGACACAGGTGAAATATTGAGTTACGGTACCTTATACCTGATCCCGGTTACGCTGGGTGCTGACAACATTAACCAGGTATTGCCTCCTGATGTTGTGTCACTGGCACAGAAGCTGGATACTTTTGTAGTTGAGAACGAGAAAACTGCAAGACGCTTCCTCAGCACCATCAAGCCGCTTAAACCAGTGCGCGAACTGGAACTGATGCTGCTTAACGAACACACCACAGACAAGGAGCTGCCTGCTTTGCTGCACCCACTGCTGGCAGGCAAGGATGTCGGTTTGATGTCTGAAGCCGGTTGCCCCGGCATTGCAGACCCTGGTGCCAGATTGGCGGCCTTGGCACATCGGCACCATGTGCGTGTCGCGCCATTGGTAGGCCCCTCTTCCATTCTGCTTGCACTGATGGGCTCAGGTTTCAATGGCCAGAGATTTGCCTTTCTGGGTTACATCCCCAGTGACAAGCAGGCCAGGATACTCCGGCTGAAGGAAATAGAACGCCATTCGCAGAAACAGGGCGAAACACAGGTTTTCATAGAAACACCCTATCGCAACCAGCACTTGCTCGAGGATATCCTGGCCCAGTGCCAGCCCGAAACACGGCTATGCATCGCACGCAATATCACCCTGCCAACAGAGCTGATTATGAGTAAAAGTATCCAGGACTGGAGAAAAACGGAGTTGCCGGAGCTGCATAAGCAACCTACTGTTTTTCTATTGCAGGGCTAATTCAGCCACAATAATCAGCAAAGAAAGAGGGCTGCAAAATGGATAGCAAGCTGCGGCTATACGCCAAGCACTCGCCTCACAGGTGCATAACTGCGCCTATGTATTTCTGATGCACCATGTTCAGCAAGAAGCTTGAGATGATGGGCTGTAGGGTAACCCTTGTGCTTGGCAAAATCATATTGCGGATAAAGCGTATGCATTTGATACATTTCATGATCTCGTGCGGTTTTGGCGAGTATGGAGGCAGCAGCAATTTCCTGCACCTTGCTGTCCCCTTTAATTATGCCCTGGGCCGCAATGTCGATCTTGGGGCAATGAGGACCGTCTACCAGCACCCGGCCAGGTAATACGTTCAATTGCTCAATTGCACGCTTCATGGCCAAGAGACTTGCCTGCAGAATATTGATCTCATCAATTTCAACAGCGCTACAGGAAGCAATAGCCCAGGCTAAGGCATTCTCCTTGATCTGTATGGCCAAATAGTCACGTTTTTTTTCTGATAATGTCTTCGAGTCAGCCAAGCCGACTATAGGCCGCAACGGGTCAAGTATCACAGCGGCTGCATAGACTGCACCTGCTAGAGGACCACGCCCAGCCTCATCCACACCGCAGATAACCAATTGAGTATTCATTTGATAAAGGACAAGACAGCTTGCGCCGCCTTTTCTTCGGTATTCTGCCGTAAACTTTCATGAATACGGGTAAATTCCGCACGGATATCCGCCATCATTTCCTTGTCTTGGACCATTTTGAGTGTAGTGGCCGCCAATTTTTCAGGAATGGCATCATGCTGCAACAATTCCGGCACGACAAAGCGGCCAGCTAGCACATTGGGCAAACCCACATATGGCAGGTAATTCATGCGCTTCAGTATCTGCCAACTAAGGTTTGGCATGCGATAAGTAATCACCATGGGACGTTTGAGCAAGGCTGCTTCCAGGGTGGCTGTACCAGAGGCCACCACCACCGCGTCTGCAGCTTCCATGGCCAGGTGCGCATGACCAAACAGTATTTTCAATGGCAGCTCATACGCCTGGTTGGCATATATAGCTTTTTCGAATATCTCGCGGGTTTCCCGCGTGATCAGGGGCACAAGAAACTGTACATCAGGCCTTTCCTGGGCAATCAGCTGGGCAGACTTCACATAGAGGTCAGCCAGCTGCTGCACTTCACTCTGGCGGCTTCCTGGCAGCATGGCAATCACCAGGGTTTCGGGCTTGATCTTGAGATTTTCCCGAGCCCCCTGAGTATCAGGCTCCATGGGCAATATATCAGCCAATGGATGGCCAACATAGGACACTGAAACGCCAGCATCTCGGTACAATTCAGGCTCAAAAGGAAATAGTGCCAGCATGTGGGAGACAGCCTGCTGGATTTTTTTCATACGTCCTTTACGCCATGCCCAGATCGATGGGCTGACATAATGGATGGTGCGTATGCCGTTCTTCTTGAGCTTGCGCTCCAATGCAAAGTTGAAGTCAGGCGCATCTATGCCGATGAACACATCGGGCGGGGTTTGCAGAAAATGTTGCAGTACCTGTTTTCGTATACTCAGCAGGCCTGGCAAATGACGTAGCACCTCAACATAACCGCGCACGGAAAGCCGCTCCATAGGGAACAGCGATTCAGCACCTTCAGAGATCATTTTAGGGCCAGCAATCCCGACAAACTTAAGGTCAGGGCGTTGCTTCTTGAGGGCCCTGATCAGGTGGCTACCAAGTAAATCGCCCGAGGCCTCGCCCGCTACAATGCCTATGGTCGGCATACTTCACCCGCGCGTTAGCGGACAATGCCGCGAGTTGAATGGTCGAGGAACTCAACCAAGATATCAAGCTCAGGCGCATTTTTCTGCTGCTCAACCAGCTTGAGCTTGGCTTCTTCCAAGGTATGGCCATTCCGGTACAGCGTCTTGTATGCACGCTTGATCTGCAGGATGTTGTCTGCAGTGAAGCCGCGGCGCTTGAGCCCTTCGGAGTTGATCCCATGCGGCTTGGCATCGTATCCGGCAGCCGTGACATAGGGCGGAATATCCTTGAAGACGACTGAGCCCACTGCTGTGATCACATGTGAACCTATCTTGCAAAATTGATGTATCAAGGTGAAACCACCCAGAATTGCATGATCGTGTACATCCACGTGCCCAGCCAGTGAAGAATTATTGGCAAAAATCGTGTGGTTGCCTACCTGGCAGTCATGCGCAATATGCACATAGGCCATGATCCAGTTATGACTGCCTATCTTGGTGGTGCCTTTATCCTGCACGGTACCACGATTAAAGGTACAGAACTCGCGGATGGTATTGCCATCGCCAATCTCCAGCAGCGTAGGCTCATCCTTGAATTTCTTGTCCTGGGGCACTTCACCCAGCGATGAATACTGAAATATCTGATTATTCTTTCCTATGGTAGTCGGCCCCTTGATAACCACATGACTGGCCACACGAGTACCAGCATCAATACGGACACCTGGACCTATGATGGAAAACGGGCCAACTTCAACGCTGGAGTCCAGCTCAGCCTTGGGATCAACAATCGCGCTTGGATGAATCTTTGGTTCTGTCATGCTTAATCAATCGCCTTCAAGATACACATCATCTCTGCCTCGGCAACGACGACATCATCAACCAGTGCTTGACCCTTGTATTTCCATATCCCACGCAAAACGCGATCAATGCTGACTTTAAGAATAAGCTGGTCACCGGGTGAAACTGGCTTCTTGAAGCGCACATTGTCCATACCGGCAAAATAATAAACGGATTTGTCATTGGGCTTGGTATCCATGGTCTTGAAAGACAGGATAGCCGCAGCCTGAGCCATTGCTTCTACAATCAATACACCCGGCATTACTGGATGATAAGGGAAGTGGCCAGGGAAAAATGGCTCATTGATGGTGACGTTCTTGACTGCCACAATCTCTTTATTCAACTCCAGTGAAAGCACACGATCCACCAATACAAAAGGATAGCGGTGTGGCAGGTAATTCAATATTTCATGAATATCCATGCTCGTAGAGGCTTGTTCAGTCATGGCTTTTCTCGTTTCTCAACATCAATTATTGTTTTGTTTGCTTGATCTGGCTGCTTGCTATCCAGTGAAGCAGGTTGCAGTGTGGACAACTGTTTCTCCAGTTGTTTGACACGATCTGCCAAATCTCCCAGGCGACGAATTCCGGCTGCGGTTTTCAGCCAGTCGTCGTGAGTCTGGAATGGCATCAGGGCAGTATAGGTATCCGCCTTATTCAGGGAGCGTGTAATCATACTCCCTGGAGATACCGTCACGCCATCAGCGATTTCCAGATGACCCAATATCATTGCCGCACCGCCAATGCGGCAATGCTTACCCAGTATTGCACTTCCTGCAATACCGACACATCCGGCAATGACACTATGCGCCCCTATCCGGCAGTTGTGGCCTATCTGCACTAGGTTATCAATCTTGGTGCCCTGCCCGATAATGGTGTCATCCAATGCACCACGATCTATAGTGGTATTGGCGCCTATATCAACATTATCCTCGATGATGACACGCCCTACTTGCGGAATTTTCACCCATCGCCCGTCATCTGGTGCATAGCCAAAACCATCACCACCTATCACGCTGCCAGAGAATATGTTGCAATGATTGCCAATCTGGCAATGATGGTAAACCGTGACATTTGCCTGCAGCACGCATCCATCGCCAATTTGCACACCTAGACCGATGACAGTACCAGGATGTATTACCACATGCTCCCCGAGTACTACATCTGCCGCAATGACAACATTGGCAAGGATGGTACAGCTCGCTGGAATTTTTGCACTCACATCAATGACAGCTGACCCAGCTATGCCAGGCTGATAACTTGGTACAGGATTCAATAATTCTGACACCCTGGCAAAATAGGCATAGGGATTATCCGTCACGATACATGGCAAATCAGTATTATCGCGATGTTCTGGCTTGAGAATTACTGCACTAGCCTTAGTTTCTGCCAATACAACACGGTATTTGGAATCGGTAAGAAAACTGATATGCCCGGATTGAGCATTGGCAAGGGAAGCAACACGACTGATCAATACATCATCAGCACCAGCTACCTCCCCTCCCAGCCTGGATACGATTTCCCGAAGGGAATAGGTTATGCTCATGCAAAAATCTAACTGCGCAGCTTACTTCTTGCCCAGTGACTTCAATACCTTGTCGGTAATATCGATTTTCTTGTTGGCGTAGGCAACACCACCATAAACCACCAAGTCATAACCTTCAGCTTCAGATACCGTAGTGACTGCCTTGTTGATTCTGTCCTGCAACACACCAAGCTCTTCGTTCTTGCGCAGGTTCACATCTTCACGCAATTCCCGCTGTTTACGCTGAAACTCGATTTTGAGATTCGATGCATCACGCTCCTTGTTACGGCGATCAGTTTCAGAGATAGTCAAGCTATCCTTGTCCAGTGCTGTTTCCAGATCCTTGATCTGTTTTTGCAAACGATCAAGTTCTGCAGTTCGTGGACCGAACTCCTTTTCCAGTTTCTTGCCACTTTCAGCCGTTTGCGGGGCTTCCTGCAGGATCTTGTCAACCTGCACGTACCCGATCTTCAGCTCAGCTGCCTGGGTACTTGCAGCAAATGACAACAAACTAGCCACCAACAGACTCTTCAACAACTTATTCAATTGACTTCTCCTGAAATTCACTCAATGCTGCTTAATATAAATTACCTGTTAGAACAAACCGTTAGAACTGAGATCCCATCTGGAACTGCAACATCTGGGTTCTATCACCGTCTTGCTTGTTCAAAGGCTTGGCCAATACCAGCTTGATAGGTCCAAATGGCGAGAGCCAGCTCACACCAATACCTGTTGAATAACGAATGTCACTCAAACTTGTCGAGTAAGGGCAACCTGATACATTACCTCTTCGATCAAAACAAGCTGCTGATTCATCAATACCATCGCCAGCAATAGATCCGGCATCAACAAATGCGCTCAAACGAAGTGCATTGTTATCCTTCATGCCCGGAATCGGGAAATAAAGTTCCGCGTTACCCAGCAAGCGCTTGGTACCACCTGCAGCAAAATCACGGTAATTGCCATTCACATCATAAATACGCGGGCCAATCGAACTTTGTTCGTAGCCGCGCACAGAGTTCACACCACCTGCGTAGAAATTCTTGAAGAACGGATAATCCTTGTCGCCATAGGTATTGCCATAGCCGATTTCACCATTCAGCATGAAGGTCACACTCTTGCTGATATCCTTATACCATGAGTGCTTGTATTCAACTTTATAATATTGCAAATCAAGGCCGGGCAGCCCGATTTCAGTACTGATGCGCTGGAGCACGCCCTTGTTGGGGAACATGATATTGTCACGCGTATCATGCGCCCATCCCAGGCTTGCGAACCAAGAAGAATTGCTACATCCATTACTTTCTTCAGAGTTACTGCAATAACGTTGAAACTGTGGTGGACTATTGCTAGTCAGTTCAACATCGGTATAGTCAAATGTCAGGCCAGCATTGACAGAATCGCGCTCATTCAGCGGCATGCCAAAGTTGACCCCTGCTCCAAAGGATGACGTCTTGTAATCACCAGTTCTGAGATATGTCGTATCGACATCACGGCGATAGACATTGAATCCACGGCTCACGCCATCAGGCGTGAAGTATGGATCGGTGTAGGTCAGTGAGTACACGGTATTGATACGACCAGTATTCACTTGAGCAGCAACACGGTTACCAGTGCCCAGGAAGTTGTTCTGGTTGACCGTTACCCCCAGTACCACCCCTTCATAACTGGAAAGGCCAGCACCAAACATGACACTGCCGGTTGAGCGTTCGGTCACATTGATATTGAGGTCAACCTGATCAGTGGTACCAGGAACTGCCGGGGTTTCAACATTCACGTCAGAGAAGAATTGCAAGCGCTCAAGACGCTGCTTGGAACGCTCTATCTTGTCAGCTCCATACCATGCAGACTCCAGCTGGCGCATTTCACGGCGCAATACTTCATCACGGGTACGGGTGTTGCCCGTCAAGTTGATACGGCGTACATACACTCTTCGACCAGGATCGATAAAGAAAGTAAATGCAACCGTATGATTGTCCTTATCCACTTCTGGCACGGCATTGACATTGGAAAAGGCATAACCGTCATTTCCCAGGCGGTCATTAATCGCCTTGCTGGACTCGGTCACACGCTGACGGTTGAATATCTCACCTGGCGCCACTGAAATCAGGTTGCGTGCCTCGGTTTCGGGAATCAACATCTCACCGGCCAGCTTGACATCTGTCACCGTGTATTTTTCACCTTCGGTAACATTAACCGTGATGTAGATATCGCGTTTATCTGGTGTAATGGATACCTGAGTGGAGTCAATATTAAACTCAAGGTAACCCTGGTTCATGTAGAAAGAACGCAACGTCTCGAGGTCGGCGGTCAGCTTCTGCTTGGAATACTGGTCATTCTTGTTCCACCAGGTCAACCAGTTCGGCGTTGTCAGCGTCAGCTTTTCCAGCAACTGCTCCTGGGTAAACTCAGTGTTGCCAACAATATTGATATTGCGGATCTTGGAAACCGCACCTTCCTCAATATCAAAGCGCACCGCCACACGGTTACGCTCAAGCGGGCTGACCGAAGTCTTGACCGAGGCGCCGTACTTGCCCTGAGACAAATACTGACGCTTGATTTCCTGTTCTGCGCGATCCAGCATGGACTGGTCAAAAATCAGGCCCTCGGCCAAACCGATCTGCTTGAGGCCATCCTTCATCTTGTCACTAGGAAAGGACTTGTTGCCATTGAAGGTAATCTGAGCAATTGCTGAACGCTCTTGTACCATGACCACCAGAATGCCGCTATCTGATTCGATACGCACATCCTTGAAAAAACCTGTGCCATAAAGGGATTTGATCGCCTGGGTGGCTTTTTCATCCGTCATGGTATCGCCCACACGCACCGGCAGGTAATTAAAGACCGTCCCAGCTTCAGTACGCTGCAGGCCTTCAACGCGTATATCCTTGACGACGAATGGATCCTGGGCCAGGGCTGATGTGGAGTAAAGTCCGAGAATCAGTAGCGGGATATGTTTAAGCTTCATGCCAAACTTCATTAAGATCAACCTGTTATAAACCTGGTAAAGTCATTGTAAAAAGCCACTGCCATCAGCAATGCCAGAATAGTCAATCCTATGCGTTGCCCCGCCTCCATTACGGCTTCGGAAACCGGACTGCCCTTGAAAATCTCTATCGTATAATACAACAAATGCCCCCCGTCCAACACTGGCACAGGCAACAGATTTAACACTCCAAGGCTGATGCTGATCAACGCCAGGAAACCAATGAATGACTTCCAGCCGACATGCGCACTTTGCCCCGCATAACTTGCAATGGTCACCGGCCCGCTTACACCCTTCCAGGAAGCCTCACCAGTCACCATGCGCGCCAGCATCTTGATGCTGAATACGGAGGTTTCCCATGTCTTGTTCACGGCACTGGTAAATGATTGTAAAGGGCCGTAACTCACCAGGACGGTCATCTTGTCAATTTCAGCCTGATCCATCGCATAGCCAGCCCCGATACGGCCAATTTTCTTGCCTCCTTCATCAACAATGTCCGGGGTCACAGCCAGCTGCATATTCCGGCCATCACGCTGCAATTCCAACAGCATCGCTTGGCCTGGTTGTTCGCGCACCTGAGTGACGAACTGCTCCCAATCACTGATTGCCTTGCCATTCACGCTGATCACGAGATCACCTGTCTTGAGTCCTGCTTTTTCCGCAGCACCATCCTGCAGAATATCCCCGAGCTTGGCCGGCATGACAGGACGATAAGGAGCCAGGCCCAGCTTCGCGAGAAAGTCCTCCTCAAAATCATCCTTGCCTATACTATCCAATGCCAGTTGATGTACGCTTTCGCGTTGTAAATCATTCTTGACGCGCATTTCCACCATTGGCGCCTTGATTACCTCTTGCAACAATATCCAACGTACATCCTGCCAGCTGGCTACAGGTTCACCTGCCACTGACTGGATCAATTCGCCAGACTGCAACCCGGCTTTTGCAGCGGGACTGTCAGCAGGAATATCGCCAAGCAACGGCTTGATTCCGGCCACTCCATGCATGAACAATACCCAGTAGAGAAAAATCGCCAACAATAAATTGGCTGCAGGGCCGGCAGATACTATGGCTATACGTTTCCAGACAGACTGGCGATTGAAGGCTCGAGGCAAGTCGACTGCATCAAGCGCCACTTTCTCACCTTCAGGCAGCTCACGCTCATCCAGCATCTTGACGTAACCACCAAAAGGCAGAACCGAGATTACAAACTCGGTATTGTCCTTGCCAAACCGCCTCTTATAGAAAGGCTTGCCAAAACCCAGGGAGAATCTCAGGACTTTGACATTGCACCAGCGTGCAACCTGGAAGTGGCCATACTCATGCACCGCGATCAATATGCCGAGAGTGACAATAAATGCAAGCAAGGTCAGCATACTTCGAGTTGTCTCCATTCCTTGGCAGTTACCCGGGCTAGCTCATCCACAGCCACCAACTGCTCCAACGAACTGACAGGCTCTATCGTGAGTGTGCCCATGACGAACTCAATCAGGCGTGGAATATCCAGGAAACCGATATTTCCGTTGAGGAAAGCCTCTACTGCCACTTCATTGGCAGCATTGAGTATGGCAGGAGCTGTGCCCCCTTGCCTTAGCGCGTCAAAAGCCAATCCCAAACAAGGAAAGCGCCCGGTGTCGGGAGCTTCAAAATCCAGCCTGGCAACCTTGAACAGGTCCAGGGCCGTTACGCCGCCGTCTAGGCGATCTGGATAGCCCAGGCCATACGCAATCGGCGTGCGCATGTCAGGATTACCCATTTGAGCCAGTACTGAGCCGTCCACGTACTCGACCATGGAATGAATCACACTTTGTGGATGCACGACTACTTCAATCTTCTCGGCAGGAGCATTGAACAACCAGTGTGCTTCTATGACTTCCAGCCCTTTATTCATAAGGGTGGCAGAGTCAACGGTAATCTTGGGGCCCATCACCCAGTTGGGATGATTAAGGGCCTGGGCCGGCGTTACCGCAAGCAACTCGGCGGTACTGGCATTGCGGAATGGGCCCCCAGAAGCCGTGAGGAGAATGCGCCTCACGCCCCCATCACCCAGATGTGCCAGCCTCTGGGGAGGCATGACCTGGAAAATGGCATTATGCTCGCTATCTATGGGCAACAAGGTAGCGCCTCCCTGCTCCACGGCGCGCATGAAAAGACTACCGGCCATGACCAGGGTTTCCTTGTTGGCCAGAAGAATGCGTTTACCGGCATGAGCGGCAGCCATTGCAGGCTTGAGACCGGCAGCACCAACAATCGCAGCCATGACGATATCCACATCAGCATGCGCAGAAACTTCTTCAAGTGCAGCCAGACCCGACAAGACTATGGTATCGGTACCCAGCAACTTCACAGCCAGCCTTTCAGCGGCATTGTCCTCAAGCATTACCGCGAACCGTGGCTTGAATTTGAGGCAAAGTTCTGCGAGCTCGTCTACACGCGAGTGCGCAGTCAACGCAAACACGTGAAACTGCTCTGCGTGACGGGAAATCACATCGAGCGTGTTAAGCCCTATGGTGCCAGTCGCACCCAGAATAGTGACATTTTGAGTCTTGGGCTTGATCACGCGGAATGCATCCATGCTTGATAATAAAGTGGGAAGTAAATAAAGAATGCCGCCAGTGGCAGGCTGGAAGTCAATCCATCAACGCGGTCCAGGATACCGCCATGGCCAGGCAGCAGGCTGCCGCTATCCTTGAGACCGGCCTGGCGCTTGATCAGCGACTCCAGCAGATCTCCCATAATGCTGAGTATTGTCATTCCCCAAAAACCAACAATCAGCCAGAAACTGATATCCAAAGACAGACAAAGGGCAAGCCCATAGAGACTAACTACCACCCAGGCCCCCAATACACCTTCCCAGGTTTTCCCCGGACTGATGTTGATGGCTAATTTGCGTTTGCCAAAACGCTTGCCGGCAAAATAGGCTGCACTGTCAGCAATCCATACTGCGAGCATCAAGCCCAGAAGCAGCCAGGGACTGATGCCACGCAAGCTTACCAGGGCAAGCCACAGAGGGATGACTATCAGCCAGCCGGCCAACATCATCAGGTAAATATTTTTAATATGGGCGCGGGTAGCTAGCCAAACAGGCACTAGAAGCACCCAGAAAATTACCGCAGACAAGAGCCCCCAGTAGATACTATATTCTTGCAGAAAAGCATTTTCTGGCCCGCGCCAGAAAGTAAGGAACACTCCGCCTACCATAGCCGCTGCAACGTAAAGATAACGGACGGACAACTTGAACCTAGCCATGCCGGACCATTCCCATAATCCTGCCCCTGCTGCAACAAGCATCAGTAGCGACCAATAAGGGTCAGGAAGCAGGAACAATACTGCAAGGAAAAGCGGGATCAGGATAGCTGCCGTCAGCAGGCGGGTTTTAAGCATAATTTAGTTATTCACCAACTGTTCGCTTGTACGACCAAAACGACGCTCGCGTTGCTGATATGAGTCAATCGCCAGCTTGAATGCAGCCGCGTCAAAATCCGGCCACAAGGTTTCAGTGAAATAGAGTTCGCTGTAGGCCAATTGCCATAGCAGAAAGTTGCTGATGCGTTGTTCGCCACCAGTACGAATGAACAGGTCAGGCTCAGGGGCGTAATGCATGCTGAGATAAGCGGACAGGTCTTCTTCAGTGAAGCTGTCAGCCAACTGAGGCTTATCCTGCAACAGGCGCTTGACGGCCTGCATTACATCCCAACGGCCACCATAATTGGCGGCAATGGTCAGCGTCAAACCATCATTCGCTTGTGTTTGGGCTTCAGCTTCACCAATCTTGGCCGTCAACGCAGGGTCAAAACGCGAACGGTCGCCTATCATGACCAGGCGGATATTATTTTCAGCCAGCTTGCCGACTTCCTGTTGCAGTGCCTCCATAAAGAGTCCCATCAGGAAACTTACCTCATCGCTGGGGCGTCGCCAGTTTTCGCTGCTGAACGCAAATAAAGTCAGGTATTTTACGCCACTGTTGGCACATTGCCTGACGACTTCACGGACGACTTCAACGCCTCGCTTATGACCGGCAACCCGGGGGAGAAAACGTTTCTTTGCCCAGCGGCCATTACCGTCCATGATGACGGCAATGTGCTGGGGAATCTCACCCGTCACAGGTACAGTCTGGGTGGAGCTGGAAAAAAGTGCCACTCAATGCTCCGTGAGATAATTACGATAACGAAAGCAGATGGCCGCAAAAGCAGCCATTAAACCGCCATTAATTCAGCTTCTTTGGTTTGCAGCAACTTATCAATCTCCGCTACATACTTGTCTGTCAGCTTCTGCACTTCATCTTGCGCACGGCGCTCATCATCCTCACTGGCTTCCTTATCCTTCACCAGTTTCTTCAAGGCATCATTGGCATCGCGACGTATATTGCGTACTGCCACCTTGGCGTTTTCGCTTTCACTACGCACGACCTTGATCAGATCACGCCTGCGCTCTTCAGTCAGCATTGGCATAGGCACGCGGATCATGTCGCCATTGGTGGCAGGATTCAGACCAAGATCGGAATCGCGGATGGCTTTCTCCACCTTGGCTGTCATGTTCTTTTCATACGCCTGTACATTCAGCGTGCGGGCATCACCCAAACTGACATTGGCTACCTGGTTAATGGCAACCATAGAGCCATAATATTCAACCATCACGTGGTCAAGCAAGCCGGTATGTGCACGGCCAGTACGTACTTTACTCAAGTCGGTCTTGAGCGCTTCAATAGATTTCTGCATTTTCTGGTCTGCAGTGCTTTTTACGTCTTGTATCATTTTTATCTCCTGCATGTTGCGAATATATCGGGTTAAGGTAAAACCTTGGTTCCCTCGTCTTCGCCCATCACGACCCGCTTCAACGCTCCCTGCCGGAAGATGCTGAACACGGATATTGGTAACTTCTGATCACGGCACAAAGTCAGTGCTGTTGCATCCATGACCTTCAGGTTTTTAACAATCGCCTCATCAAAACTCAGAGTCTTGTAGCGCATGGCTTCCGGGTTGGTTTTTGGATCATCAGTATAGACACCATCAACCTTGGTGGCCTTGAGCACGATCTCGGCATTGATCTCCATGCCACGTAACGCAGCTGCAGTATCAGTGGTGAAGAACGGATTGCCGGTACCTGCGCCAAAAATCACGACACGGCCTTCCTCGAGATACCGGATGGCCTTGCCCCGAATATACGGCTCTGCCACCTGCTCAATATTGAGTGCAGATTGTACACGGCTAACCAGCCCCACATGCCGCATCGCATCCTGCAGGGCAAGTGCGTTCATGACTGTTGCCAGCATGCCCATGTAATCGGCAGTTGCCCTATCCATGCCTTCGGCAGCAGGCGCTACGCCACGAAAAATATTACCACCACCAATCACCACGCCAACCTGCACGCCAAGGTCTACCACTTCCTTGATTTCTTCCACTATACGGGAAATAGTCGCACGGTTTATGCCATAGCTATCATCACCCATCAGGGCTTCACCAGAAAGCTTCAACAAGATACGTTTATAGGCGGGGGTGCTCATGGGGCTCCTTATTCTAGTTGTGCAAAACGTGAATTACCATTGCAGTGATAATTCACGTTCCTGTTATTTCAAGCATTGTCGCAACGAGTGCGAATCAATACTTTAGACCTTTGCAGCAGCAGCTACTTCAGCAGCAAAATCGGTCACAACCTTTTCAATGCCCTCACCCACCACATACATGGTGAAAGAAGCGACACTGGCATTTTGCGACTTCAACAACTGCTCGATAGTTTGCTTGTCGTCCTTGACGAAAGGCTGGCTCAACAGAGTCACTTCCTTCAGGAATTTCTGTACGGTACCGTCGGCAATCTTGTCCAGCATGGCTTCTGGCTTGCCGGCTTCCTTTGCCTTTTCTATAGCAACACGGCGCTCAGCCTCGATCAGCTCTGCACCAATACCGCTGGCATCTAGAGACTTAGGCTTGGCTGCTGCAATATGCATGGCAATGTCCTTGCCCAGATTATCATCGCCACCAACCACATCAACCAACACACCGATCTTGCCGCCGTGCACATAGCTTACCAGCTTGCCCTTGGCTGCACCGCTCACAAAGCGACGTACGCTGATGTTTTCACCAATCTTGCCCACGAGCTGCGTGCGGACATCTTCGACAGTACCGCCGTCAATTGCAAGGCCTGCCAGCGCAGCAACATCCGCTGGATTGTGCTTGGCAATCGCGTCAGCCACGTTGTTTGTAAATGTAAGGAAGTCCGCATTCTTTGCACAGAAGTCAGTTTCAGAGTTCACTTCAACAATCGCGCCAGACTTGCCATCGGAATTAATGCTAACAGCAATGATACCTTCAGCAGCAACACGGCCAGCAGCCTTGCTAGCCTTGTTGCCAAAACGTACGCGCAGGATTTCCTCTGCACGTGCCATATCACCCTCGGCCTCAGTCAGCGCCTTTTTGCAGTCCATCATTGGCGCATCAGTACGCTCACGCAACTCTTTTACCATGCTTGCGGTAATTTCAGCCATTTTTTACTCCTTAATCATTGATTGTTCTGGCGATCGGCCAGAATCAGGTACAAAAAAAGGGGGCCAGAGCCCCCTTTTAACAGGGTCTTACTCTGCCGCGGCTTCTTCAACCTCGACAAATTCTTCTTCAGACGCTGCCTTTACAATTTCGTTGATGCTGTGGCTACGACCTTCCAGAACCGCATCAGCAATACCACGGGCATACAGGCGGATTGCACGGCTGGAATCATCATTACCAGGGATAACGTAAGCTACGCCATCTGGGGAGTTGTTGGTATCAACAACACCGATCACAGGAATGCCAAGCTTTGCTGCTTCAGTCACAGCACCGCTTTCATGGCCAACGTCGATAATGAAAATCGCGTCTGGCAGGCCACCCATTTCCTTGATGCCACCAATAGAACGCTCGAGCTTGTCAACTTCACGCTTATAGCCAAGGGCTTCTTTCTTGCCAAACTTGCCAAGACCGCCTTCCTGCAACAGCGCTTCGTATTCATTCAGGCGCTTGATAGACTGTTTGACCGTCTTGAAGTTAGTCAGCATGCCACCCAGCCAGCGATGGTTAACATAAGCGCAATTGGCGCGCTGTGCTTCTTCCTTGACGATTTCACGGGCTTGACGCTTGGTGCCAACGAACAGGATACGGCCCTTGTTTGCAGCTAACTGGCGCACATACTTCAGTGCATCTTCAAACAGCGGCAGGGTTTTTTCCAGGTTGACAATATGAATCTTGTTGCGATCACCAAAGATGTACTCCGCCATCTTGGGATTCCAGTAACGGGTTTGGTGGCCGAAGTGGACACCGGCTTCCAGCATTTGACGCATGGTCACGGACATTTTAATTCTCCAGTAAGGGTTATGCTTCCACACGCCCAACAACATCCGCCGTGGCGGACACCCTGTACGGGGCATGTGTGCAGATTTGCAGTCTGCCGACTATTCAACAGACTACTAAGCCGACCAACAGGACACTCCTGTCAAACGGGTGCGGTATGCTAACATAAGCACCTGTACGAACTCAAGGAAAACATGGGCTAAAGCCCATCAATGCACATGGCAATTAACATCAAAACCGAAAGAGATATTGAGAAAATGCGCGTAGCTTGCAAGCTCGCTGCAGAAGTTCTGGATTTTATCACGCCGCATATCAAGCCGGGTGTGACTACAGGCAAGCTGGACGAGCTCTGCCATGACTACATGGTCAATGTGCAAAAGACCATCCCGGCCCCACTCAACTATGCCCCACATGGACACACTCCCTACCCAAAGTCGATATGCACTTCTGTGAACCACCAGATCTGCCATGGAATTCCAGGTGAAAAAGTCTTGAAGAGTGGTGACGTTCTCAATATTGACATTACGGTCATCAAGGATGGCTATTACGGCGATACCAGCCGCATGTTCCATGTAGGGGATATCTCAATACAGGCCAAGCGCCTCTCGGACATTACTTACGACTGCATGTGGCTGGGTATTGCCCAGGTCAAGCCAGGCGCAACGCTTGGCGATATTGGCCATGCTATCCAGACTTATGCCGAGAAGAACGGTTTCAGCGTAGTACGTGAGTTCTGCGGGCATGGCATCGGCAAGAATTTCCATGAAGACCCGCAGGTGCTGCATTATGGCCAGGCAGGCAAAGGCGCCACACTGAAACCTGGCATGATTTTCACGATAGAGCCCATGATCAATGCCGGCAAGCGCGACATCAAACAGCTTGGTGACGGCTGGACCATTGTAACCAAGGACCATAGCCTGTCTGCCCAGTGGGAACACACCGTGCTGGTGACCGAGCAGGGTTATGAAGTCCTGACCATTTCCGCAGGCACGCCTGCCCCCCCATCCTTCATCAAACAGGCAAGCGCTTAACATCAATGCAGGCCCATCCAGTTTTGCGTGAACATGACGCTCTTGCCAAATATTGGCGCAAATATTTGCTGGAGCAACAGCAAACCTTGCAGAAGGCATTTGAAAACAAGCCGAATGTGGGCCTATTGCTGAAACAACAGGCCCAATTGGTGGACCACACGCTGCAGAGCCTATGGAATGAGTTTGAGCTACCGGACCAAGCCTGCCTAGTTGCGGTAGGCGGATATGGCCGCGGGGAACTGTTCCCATACTCTGACATTGATATCCTGATCCTGCTGTCCGGTAATATCGATGAACGTGCCAATCACCGCATAGAAGAGCTGATTGGCATTTTTTGGGATATAGGCCTGGCTATAGGCCATAGCGTACGCACGCTGGAGGAGTGCTTGGATGAAGCCAGCCGTGATGTCACGGTGCAAACCAACCTGCTGGAAGCCAGGCACCTATGCGGCACGCCTGTGCTATATGCGGAATTTGAGCGCCTGATATCCGCAGCCATGCGGATAGAAGCGTTTTTTGAGGCCAAGACTCGGGAGCAGCAACAGCGGCATGCCCGCTTTAATGACACTGCCTATAACCTTGAGCCCAATATCAAGGAAAGCCCTGGCGGCTTGCGCGATTTGCACAACGTCATATGGATTGCACGTGCCCTTGGCCTTGGCAGCACATGGGGGGAACTGGTCAAGAACCGGGTTATTTCCAAGCAGGCTGCTCAGCAAACACGTCGCCATGAACGCAACCTGCAGATGTTGCGCACGCGCCTGCACTATCTGGCGAAGCGCCGTGAAGACCGACTACTGTTTGACTTCCAGAACGAACTGGCAAGCCGGATGGGGTATACCACCACCAAGCGCAAGCGTGCCAGCGAACAGCTCATGCACAGCTTTTACCAAAGTGCCAAGTTTGTCAGCCTGATCAATGAAATCATGCTCCAGGTATTACGTGAGCGCATCTACCCTACACAACATACTGTCATCAGCATCAATGACCGCTTTGAAGCGGTGAATGGTTTGCTGGAAACCAAGAACCCCACATTGCTCTATGATGAACCAACGGCCATTCTGGAAAGCTTTCTGGTATTACAGCAACACCCTGAATTAAAAGGAATGGGGGCTGAGCTTCTGCGTGCCCTGCACCGCACCAAAAGCCACATCACTCCACAATTCCGGCATGCGCCCGAAAACAAACGCCTTTTTCTTGAGATACTGAGCCAGCCTGACGGCATTACCCACACACTCAAGCGCATGAACCGGTATGGCATACTCGGACGTTACATTCCCGCATTCGGTAGGGTTTCGGGACAAATGCAACATGACCTGTTCCATGTCTATACCGTAGACGAGCATATACTCAACGTGCTGGGCAACCTGCGTCGTTTTGCCCAGCCTCAGTTTGCCCACGAGTTCCCGCTTTGTAGCCGCCTGTTCAGCGAGTTTCCCAAACCCTGGCTGCTTTACCTGGGAGCCCTATTCCACGATATCGCCAAGGGACGTGGTGGCGACCACTCGACGCTGGGGGCAGTGGACGCGCGCAGATTCTGCAAGCAGCATGGTCTTTCAGAAGAAGATGCCGAGCTAGTTGCCTGGTTGGTGGAGGCACACCTGATTATGTCCAGCACAGCACAAAAATCAGACCTCTCCGACCCGGCCGTGATAGAAAAGTTTTCCCAGGTTGTAGGCAGTGAATACCGCCTGATCGCACTCTACCTACTGACCGTAGCCGACATTCGCGGCACCAGTCCCAAGGTGTGGAACGCATGGAAAGCTGCCCTGCTGGAAAATCTGTTCCGTGCAACGCAGCGGATACTGCGCGGCAGCGGCACCAACCTGGACCAGGAGCTACATGCTCGCCAGCAGCAAGCCAAGGAAATACTCAGCCATTATGGCGTTGTTGAAAAAGCCTACCTGCCATTCTGGCAAAAACTGGGCAGTACCTATTTTCTGCGGCATGACAGTCAACAAATTGCCTGGAACACGCGCCTGCTCCTGGCCCATGTCAATACCGACAAGCCTATAGTCCGTGCCCGGCTGAGTCCCGCCGGTGATGGAATACAGACCATGATCTATATGCCGGACCAGGCTGATATTTTTGCGCGCATATGCAGCTTTTTTGAACATCTGGGCTATAACATCGTAGAAGCCAAGGTATATACCACGCAAAATGGCTATGCGCTTGATAACTTTCTTGTTCTGGATCAAACCGATAACAGGATAAGTTATCGTGATTTATTAAATTATATCGAGTATGAGCTAATGCAAAAACTCATCAGCAAGACACCGGCTGACCCGCCGCTACAAGGACGTCTCAGCCGCCAGGTCAAGCATATGCCGATGAAGACAGAACTTGCGCTCACCACTGAGGCCAACAGCAACAATACATTGCTCGACATCGCTACCAATGACCGCCCCGGATTGCTATCAAGGATTGCACACATCCTGCTGCAACAGCATGTCAGACTTCATACTGCCAAGATCAACACACTGGGCAATCGGGCAGAAGATACCTTCCTCATCTCGGCACAGTCAGGCCAACGCTTGAGTGCGGAAACCCTGCAGCTTATAGAGCATAGCCTGCGTGAGCAGCTTTAGCCTGTTAATCAGGGTTCCATCGCAAATAAAAAGCCTCATCAAATGATGAGGCTTTTTATTGCAATGCGCCAGAAAGCGCATCAGGCAGGATTAACCGTGCTTGTAATGCTTGCGCAGTGGCTTGACCACTTCCCAGCTGGTGTCCAGGCCGGCAGGAAACACGACCAGGTCACCAGGAACGATACGCACAGGCTCGCCACCCTTAGGGGTCACAATGATTTCGCCTTCAAGTACGTAAGCAGTTTCCTTGATACCGAAATCCAGTGGAAACTTGGAAACTTCCTTTTCCCAGATAGACCAGTTAGCAACGCCAAGTTGCTTCAATTTTTCTTCACTGGGATTGTGTTCAACAGTAATTTGGCTCATTTAAACGTCCTTGATATAGATAATAAAGCTTGAAAAACAAACAGCCGGGATTCCGGCATGGCGCAATTCTAACATGCAGTCCCAGTTGAGCATATCCGCCCCTTGCAAACTGTAGGGTTTTGAGCACTTGGTGAAAACTGGCTAGAAACCAACAGATCACTCCTGCCATATCAATGGCCTATCACTGACCACCACAGACTTGTCTCATTAGCAATGGGCAGGTCGCGCCTTTCGCTATTTCCCCATCAAGCCCTATGGCCTTCATGACTCATGTCACGCTAGCCAATGGCTAATGCATCGGCTGGCGTCACGACCGCACTTAACTCGCCTGTCTGCAAATGCCAGAGATCAGCATAAACACCATCCTTGGACAACAGCTCGTCATGCGTTCCAGACTCTATGATGCGACCACGTTCCAGCACGTTGATGCAATCAGCATGACGCACAGTGGACAAGCGGTGCGCAATGATAATGCTGGTCCGGCCTACCACCAGTTTTTCCAGCGAACGCTGGATAGCAGCTTCGGTTTCATTATCGACAGCTGAAGTAGCCTCATCCAGGATCAGGATGGGAGGATTCTTGAGAATAGCCCTCGCCAAGGCCAGGCGCTGCCGTTGACCTCCAGACAGCTTCATGCCGCGCTCTCCCACCTGTGTCAGGTAACCCTTGGGCAGGCTCTCGATAAACTCATGGGCCTCTACTGCCTTGGCCGCCGCAATGATGTCTTCCATCCCGGCGTCGGCCTGTCCATAGGAAATATTCTCGGCAATGCTGGCATCGGCCAGGAACGTGTCCTGGGCCACATAGCCGATAGCGCGCCGCAACTCCTGTAGATTCAGGTGATTGATATTCACACCATCCAACTGGACTTCGCCGCCCTGCGGCTCATAAAATCGGAGCAGCAACTTGGTAATGGTGCTTTTTCCACCGCCAGTGGTGCCGACAAAGGCGATGTTCTGGCCAGCAGCAATATGCAAATTGAAGTCTTGCAGGGCTGGATTAGCGCCGCTGTTTTCATAGAAGAAATCCACATGTTTAAAACGTATATCCCCTTTTACCCCGTTAATGGGCAAGGCCTGCCCTGCATATTCAATGTTCACAGGCGTATCGAGCAGATTCATTACGCGCTGGATTGAGGCCATGGAGCGTTGGTAAAGATCAGTCAGCTCGGCCAGTCCAGTCAAAGGCCATAGTAAGCGTTGCGTCAGGTACACCAATGCTGAATAGCTGCCCACTCCCAGCTCACCTTTGAGCGTCATGAAACCGCCATAGAGCAAGGTCACGGTAAAGCCTGCCAGAATTGCCATGCGAATTACCGGGGTAATGGCAGCTGAAAGGCGAATGGCCTCGGCGTTATTATTGCGATAAACATTGGAGGCATCGCTGATATGTTGCGCTTCAATTTCCTCGGCGGCATAAGCCTTGACGGTAGCAATGCCTTGCAAATTATTATTCAGCCGTGTTGCCAGCGCGCCGGCGGCCTCACGCACTGAGGTATAACGGGAAGCCAGCCGTGACTGGAACCAGAATGCGCCATAAAGAATAAAAGGGACAGGAATCAGTGCCAGGAAAGCCAGTTCCTTGGTCAACACAAAAAACACGCCGCCCACCATCAGCGAGCCAAAGAAAACCTGGATCAGGCTATTGAAACCACCATTGAAGAACCGCTCCATCTGATTGATATCTTCATTCAGGATAGCCAGCAGGTTGCCTGTGCGGTTGCGTTCAAAATAGGCCAATTCCAGCTTCTGCACATGTTGGTAGGCTTCCATGCGCAGGTCGTGTTGCAGGTTCTGCGCAAGGTTACGCCAGCGTACGTCATACAAATACTGAAACAACGACTCGCCTACCCAGATAAAGACTGTCAGCAAGGCAAGCAATATCAGCTGATCCCTTGGCTCAGCCACACCCAGGCCTGCCAGAAAGGATTCCTTGCGGTTGACCACGACATCCACAGCTATGCCGATTAAAATCTCCGGCAAGATATCAAATATCTTGTTCAGCAGGGAGTAAAAAGAGGCAATGTAGGCATCTTTTCTGTATTGGCGGGCATGATTGAACAGGCGGTGCAAAGGATGCATGGATCAACTATCTTGATAACAAAATCGCCATTCTACTGGGCCAGAACTCTAATATCAGCCACGTTATGATGATGGGAATGTATGGGAAATATAATTAAATACTCCCTGCCCCGGCATCACGCCGGAACAGGGAGCTTGAGGCGTGGCGAGAATAACTAACCGACTACCCGCAATGCCGGGGCACTGTCATGCCCTCTTACAAGTGGCAGCACTTCCTCACCAACCCGATAGGCCTCTTCCAGGTGCGGGGTGCTGGCCAGGATGAACGCATCAGCCCCCAGCTTGACCAAATCATCGAGGCGCTCCGCCACCTGCTCGTAACTACCGACAATCCCCTGGGTCTGCCCGCCCCGCAACAAGCTGAGCCCTGACCAGACATTAGGATGGATAATGAAATCACGGTAGTCATTCAACTCTTTGGGCGCATTGCTACGCTGACGTCCAGCTCCTACTGAATCACCAGTCTGCTGCGCAAAAAGCTTGTAGCGTTCGCGGGCAGCGTCGTCCAGATTTTCAAAGCCTCGCCTCACCTCACGCCATGCCTCCTCTTCAGTGCGCCGAGCAATGATATCCACCCGCACAGCGCATTTGATCTTCCGGCCCAAGGCATCAGTGCGCTCTTTTACGCGATCAAACTTTTCGCGTAATTGGTCGAAAGGCTCCAGCCACGAGAGATAGTATTCCGCATGCTTGGAGGCAGAGGCCAGCGCAGCATCGGAAGATCCAGAAAAATAGATTTCCGGAAACTCTTGTCCCAGCAGCTGGGCGGGCAAGGCTGCATCTTCGACTTGATAGAACTTTCCCTTATACGAGAACTTTTCTCCCTGCCATACACCGCGCAATACATCGAGAAACTCCGTAGTACGGGCATAGCGATCATCATGAGGCGCCACATCGCCCCACCACAACTGTGCAGGACCGCCGCCGCCGGTGATGACGTTATAAAGAGCACGACCGCCCGTTGCACGCTGCAGGCTTGCTGTCATGCGTGCCGCTACCACGGGATTGAGGAAGCCTGGCTGGAATGCGATCATGAAACGGAAAGTACTGGTTTCACGCGCAAGAAAAGAGGAAATCGCCCAGGGTTCATCCGTCATGGGAAATGATGGAATCAATCCTCCCTGAAAACCAGATATCTCCGCCGCACGCGCTACCTCGGCGATATAGTCCAGGTTGGTAAAGCCATCTTCATGGCCACCACTCAAGCCTTTATGCACAATATGGTCACCGTGCTGCTGGGACCAGTCGCCGCGATGATGCAGTTTGTCGCGAAGTGAGCTTGGCTCTCCGTGGGTGGGGATTCTCCAGAAAACATCTATTGCCATAATACTTAACTCCTCAATCAGGCTGCGCGCTGGCTGGTGCCAGCGATCAGGGAACGCACTTGTGGCAGGACATTCTCGCCAATGCGATACGCCTCCTCAAGGCTGGGCACTGCACCCAGGATAAAGTGATGAACACCGGCGGCAGCAAGCTCAGCTATGCCTTCGCTGACCTGCTGATAGCTGCCAACCAGCGTTGCCAAGGCGCCTGTATTGGCAGTTGTCAATCCGCTCCACAAGGCGTTGTGGGCAAACCCCTTGCCCTGTCCGCTTTGCTCGGCATAGCGCTTGGCGTCAAATATGGCTTCATCCTCGGTTTCACGGGCCAATACATCCAGGCGGATGCCTATTTCAATCTCTCTCCCAACAGTACTTGCCAATTGGCGCAAGCGCGTTATTTCCTGGCGGATGCCTGCCAGTGGCTGGGCATCAAGCACATGCACATCAGCCACACGTGCCGATAATGCATACGAGGCCTCATCATTGCCAGACAGATAGACTGGCGGTACCTTTTGACCAGAAAGCGGCCCTTGGAAACCACCCTTTAATACCTCGAAGAACTTTCCCTTGAAATCGTAATCGGTCTGTGTGATGACATGACGTGCAACAGTGACAAACTCTTCTATGCGCGTATTCAGATCTTCTGCCGCGACATAATCCCCATTTCTCCTGCGCTGGGATTCATTCGCCTCTACGCTGATCTGCCAGGCAAACCGGCCCCCGCTGAAACGCTGGTAGCTGACGGCATTCTTGGCTGCATATACGGCTGAGCCGCGTGCAGCATCAAATTCAGCCAGCACGGTCAGGTCCCGCGTAGCGCGGCTGAGATATCCTGCCACAATCCATGACTCATCACCTTCCGGATCATTGCGGACTTGCAGGCCATCAAACTTGGCCAACTCTGCCGCTTTTGCAATCTGGTGCAGATGATCAAAATAATTGAAGCGCCTGCCACGTGGATCAGTCACTCCCGGGAGGAAGTATGGCTTGCTGTCGCTGCGCTCACCACGTATGCGCTTCTGCGCATCGGCATACCGGCCATCGCCCGCGGTCGGTATTTGCCAGAAAAACTTGATACTCATGCATGCTCTCCTGCAACTTGGTTCTCTTGATTGATTAGAGATATCGCAGAAAACATGCCATACCTGGATCATTCCCTTAAACTTTTTACGGGAATGATCTATGAATTTGATTTAATAGTGTTAATTATGATTAATTCGGGCTTGCAAGATTTGCCTCATGCATAATATTTTCATCATCACCCGGACAAACTGTCTCATTTAAAACAGTTACCCCGCAATAAGTGTTGTATTTGCAACTTCTGCTCAAAATTCAACAATAGAAATGCCGTGTTGCAAAAACAGAATCAACCACACACATAACTAGGTAAATCAGCAATCGCAACAGGAGCATTGAGTAAATGGTATGCCTGTAATTCAAATAAAGAGTAAGCCATACCACAAAAGGCTGCTGCTGTAGATGCAACAACCCGTTTTGATGCACGGCCATTAATTTGGTAACTGATTATGCTGTTGCATGAAGATGCTCAATCTGTCACCAGCTCTCTATGCCTATATCATCTCCGTCGACAACAACGCTACTCACTGAAGTTAAATCGGCCTTCAGCATAAAACCCTGCCAACGGTTTTCGCGGGGTTGGCTGCTCTCGCAATTGGAAATCCTCGGGCAGCTCTGCCCTGTCTCCCTGATATCCGACTGCAATCAGTATCTCGATATGGAATCCTTCGGGTATATCAAGCACCACCTTTGCCTGCTCTCTGTCAAAACCGCCAATCGCATGGGTAATCAGTCCGGCATGTGTTGCCTGCAAGGCAAGATTAGCCCACGCCGCCCCAGCATCCAGCGAATGATTGCGCAGGGCGCTGGGCTCACTGTCGCCATTACGTAAGTGAGTTGTCTTTGAAACCAGGGCAATAAGTACGCTTGCACTCGCTGCCCAACGTTGGTTATTCAGGTTGGCCAGCCCTAGCAGGTTGCTCCAGCCGGTGGAACCATTTCTTGCATAGATAAATCGCCATGGTTGAGAATTATTGGCGGATGGCGCCCAGCGCGCCGCCTCGAAAAGACTGAACAAGGCGTCATCATCCACTTGCTTATCACTGAAAGAGCGTGGTGACCAACGGCTGGTAAACAAAGGATGGATATCGTAGTCAGCTTGACGGGGAGATAGCTTGTATACATTGCTCATATTGTCGGTTCCGGGTTTAAATAAACATGGAAAGTGGCTATAGCAATCAAACCGCTACTGCCCTCACAACTCATTCACTCCCGGAAATAGCGCGGGAAGAACCAGTTTGGCTTGAAGAGCACTATCCATACCAACTTCCATGGCTGCATGAATAATAAATTAATTATTGAATAACAATAATTTAACCAGAAATTTTCCGGTCAAGCTCTTACTGCCCAGCTCATGATTGTTATCAAAACAACATTTAGCAGCAATTCAAGTGTTGCCAAACAAACAGCTTGTATCTATATAAACGAAAGGAACCTTCAGATAGTCAGCCCAGCAATATGGAGGCTTCAGACATATGGCTGATAATATAGCTTGCCCCGGCGTCGACTAGCCGGGTGGCGTCCATGGTTCCGTCATACCCAATCACGGTCATGCCTGCAGCCACCGCGGCACTCACACCGATATGGGTATCCTCAATCACAATGCAGTCCTGCGGTAGCACCTGCATCGCCTTAGCTGCACTTAGGTATACATCCGGCGCTGGTTTTGGCCGCCCAAGATCAGCAGCACTGAATATGCGCCCATCAAAATACTGGAGCAGGTCACACAGGCCCAACATTTCATTGACCTTCTGCCCCTCGCTGTTTGAAGCCACACATGCTGGCAACACCAAGTTTTCAAGCAACTCTTTTACGCCAGCAACTGCTTGCAAGCCTAATTTAAGCGCCTGATCGCGCCTTGGCTTGTATTGCTCGATAAAGTCTGGTGCCAGAGCCTTGCCATACACATCCAATACAATCTGCTTGCATTGCTGCAAAGAATTGCCGACAAAATAAGCCTGCATATCCTGCAATGATGCCGGGATCCCGGCATCATTCAGCATATCGACAAATACACGGTTGGTAATACGTTCACTATCAACAAGTACCCCGTCACAATCGAAAATCACCAACTTATACGTCGACAATACTGTTTCCTTCACTCACTATTAGAATTATCCGGCCTATCCAGTCCCAGGCTTTCTCGATAGCTTGAACCACTGTACTCCTTGTGGAAAAGACCACGGCGCTGTAACTCAGGGACAACCAAACGGGCAAAATCCTCCAGCCCTTTGATGGAATAAGGCGGCACTACATTGAATCCGTCAGCACCCTTCTCTACAAACCATTGCTCAATCAGGTCAGCCACCGTTTTGACCGAACCAATAGCCTGGATATGCCCTCGCGCCACCCGGAACTTCAGAACCAATTGCCGTATGGTGAGATTCTCACGCCTAGCCAGTTCAAGTTGCTGCTGGAACCGGCCTCGGCCATTCTCACCTGGATCGTAAGGCAAATCAGGCAAAGGGCCATCCAGTGGATATTGTGAAAGATCAAATCCGCCAAATTCAATCTCGCTAAAATCTACAAGGTTCTGCAGTTCGGCATATTTATCCTGTGCCTCCTGATCAGTTTCAGCCACCACCACATTGAGCCCCGGCGTAATCTTCAACTGGTCTTCAGCGCGTCCATACTTGGCCATGCGTGACTTCACATCAGCATAGTAGTCCTGAGCCACTTTAAGGGATGTGGCCGAACTATAGGTCATTTCAGCTACCCGTGCAGCAAATTCACGTCCTGTTTCAGAGTTGCCCGCCTGCACGAATACAGGGTAGCCCTGGATGGGCCTTGGGTAGTCCAGCAAGCCTTCAGAACTGTAATATTTGCCGTGAAAATTGAGCGGGTGCGCAGCGGAAGCCTTGAAGAAAATTCCAGCCTCGCGGTCAGGATGATCAAATGCATCATCATCCCAACTATCCCACAATGCCTTGGCCAGCTGTAAAAACTCCTCAGCACGCTCATAACGTTGCTCATGTGTGCGTCCGTCATGATTTCCAAAATTTCCTACTGTTGCCGGGTTGAGTGATGAGACTATATTCCAGCCAGCCCGTCCACCGCTCAGGTGATCCAGCGAGGTAAATTGCCGCGCCACGTTATAAGGTTCCGAGAAATTGGTATTGACCGTTGCAACAAGGCCTATGCGCTTGGTCTGGGTGGCAATTGCGGACAAGAGCGTAAATGGTTCGAAGTGGAAATTGGACGGGTTTTTGGTAGCCTCTGGTGTCAGCTCGCCTGAACGTCCAATGAAATCAGCCACAAAAAAGGTATGAAACTTGGCATCTTCGGCAATCTGTGCCGCCCTTACCCACCAATTGAGGTCAGGCCTGCCATTTTCCTTCCAGGTTGGGTGCAGCCAGCCTGCAGGATGGTGTCCGTATCGGAGCAGGAAAACATTCAGGATCAGCTCGCGTTTTTTATCTGTCATGGGTATGTCTTTCACGCATAAAAAAGTCGGGCTTGCGCCCGACTCTTGATATTTCAGTCAATCAAACAATATCTTCCAGATACCTGCCGCTATAAGTCTTGGCCTTGTCCAGCAACCCTGTGCGCTTCCATTGGAGTTCCAGCGCCCCTGGCGTGTAAACCTGGGCACCACCGATCTGCTCTGCAATCGCCTGATATCGCGCAGCCTCCTCGACAAACAGGATAAGTTCTGAAGTGCGGATAATCCCCTTGCCCCAGAAATTCACACCGCCATTGGATTCCAGCAAGGCAGGCGGCGGTGCCAGCTCCGGATATTTATCCAGGCGCTCACTGATCACGTCCAGGACACTGCGGGTGCGGTCCAGATGGTTGGGAATCTCTCGTGCCAGGAGATGGCGTGCGGCTGCCACATAGAGAATTGGGAAAGGTTTATGTGCCAGAGACCATGCAGATAAATAGTTGGTATGAATATGAATGGCAGTATCCGCATCCAGGCGAGACTCATTGAGAATATGGTTTTTCTCATCGGAGAAATTGGTCAGGTTGATCGTAGGCGTCTGGTCACGTGCCAGGCCACCCGGGAATCGTATATGCAGCAATTTGTCATGCCCTGGGATACGGTGCGAGATATGAAAAGTCAGGCTGGCGGATAATGTCCGGTTTTCACGCAGCACATTAAATGCATGGATTGCATCGGCCTTGGCTTCATCAACATAAGATATCAAATCAATCTCGGAGAGGTTATCACTCATTTCAGTCATCCTTTTGGGGTTGGAATACAGTTTTGATCTGGCAGATGGAAAAGCCCTGGTCTATTAAATGACCAAGAGAATCAGCCCATCAATTATTGCTGAACGGCTTACATTGGATTTAAGCGGCCATAGCGTGATCATTAATCAAACTGCAATCTGTATGCCATGTGTGAACCGTATACAGAACTTCGCACCAAGTTTTCAGGAAATGGTTTGGATATTAAAAATAACCTATTGATATTAATAATTTTTCAAAAAACCACCATCAATTATATTTAAGATTTTCCTAACCCCTCTCTTTTCCAATCCACCATTCATTGTTTGTATATCAACAATACCTATGCACCCATACAAACAACTGTTCAAATATAAACACTTTGCATAAAAATTAAGTAAAAATTCAACAAACAAGCTCAACCTCGTCATTTGATGACCTAAAAACAACATTTGTTGGCGAAACAACAGTTAAAACTGTTTCCCAGCCAACAGAAAGCTGATTAAAAACCTCTAAATTTGGATAAATATATTTATTTATCAACAGATTAAACCAGAACTCTACCACTGGCATGGTTCCTGCCATATCAAGCTGACAGCTCGTTAGTGTTGACGAGATAGCATTCAATTGACGCAGGGAACCTTTATGGCTAAGAATTCGCAACAAACAATCTTTATCAAGAAACCTTTGACTATTGCTGTACTGGGGGCATTGGCAGGTAGCTTGTTCATTAACGCAGCTTTTGCTGCCGAAGACGCGCAGCCCGACACCGCAGCAAGTGAGGAAAAGGTTACAGAGAGCTCTCCAGCAACATCGAGCGTTGCTCAACCAGAAAAGGATATAGAGTCATCATTGGGTAGCGTAGTAGTGACTGCACAACGCCGTGAAGAAAATGCACAGGAAGTCCCTACCGCGATTTCCGTACTCAGTGGCAAAGAGCTTCAGGACAGAGGCATAGGCCGCTCTGCCGGTGAAGTCCTCAATAATGTGCCCAACTCTTCTGCTGGCACCATCCAGAATGGCCGGCCACGTTGGTGGATTCGTGGTGTAGGTGCAGGCCAGCAACAGCTCGACTTCCCGAACCCAATCGGGTTTTATATTGATGACGTGTTCATCAGTAATGCCACAGCAACGGGCATTCCGATTTTTGACCTTGACCGCGTGGAGGTGTTGCGTGGTCCACAGGGTACGTTGTGGGGTAAAAACACGACTGGCGGTGCAGTCAATATCGTTTCCAAAAAGCCCACCTTTACTGACAAGCCTGAAGGTTATGTCAAAGCAGATTACGGCAGTTTTGGCGATAAGGTTGTTCAAGGCGCTGTAGGTGGCACCATCGTTGATGAACGTGTGGCCGGGCGTATTTCTTTCTACAATCAGGATCTGGATGGACGGTTCAAGAACCAGTTTGATGGAAAAACTAATGGCGGGGTTGAGGATTCCGTGATCCGAGGCCAGTTGTTATTTTTACTTACACCAGATCTGGATGCATTGCTAAATGTCTACCACCGCAAATATAAAACTGAAGGTAACGTAGGCACTGTAAAAGGTACAGGGGCTAATGGTGTATTCCGAGACAATTATATTCCCAGTCGTGACATCAACCATGTCAGCAGTAATGCAGAAAACAGCAGCGATATAACCCAGAATGGTGCCTCCATAAGCGTTAATTGGCAGTTAGGTAATTTAACCCTGACCTCCATCACTGCTTATGCTGACTTCAAGCAAGAGACCTTGCAGGATGGCGACAGCTCCCCACTCGAAATCAATCGGACTTACACCGACGCCAAGAGTCATCAGTGGACGCAAGAATTTCGCCTGGCATCCCCACGCGAAGATAAATGGAACTGGTTGACTGGTTTCTTCTATTTTAATGAAGATATAGATTCCATCTCAGCGGGTGCCCGTTTGCCGAATGGATCCGTACCACAACTTGCAGGTAGCACTCAAGCTGTCACTTATAACAAAGCTGACCTCAGCCACAAAACTGAGAGCTATGCTATTTTCGGTAGCACAACTTACAACTTCACTGAGAAATTCGATACCACTTTAGGAGCACGCTGGACTACCGAGGAAAAGAAATATGATCTTGACCGTATCAGTAGCCCTAATGCAGGAGCAGCAGGTTGGAGTAATTTAGGTTCGTGGTGGAATAGCTATAATGGCATTATAGGTGGCGCCGGCACCTTTAATGATTCACGCGATAAGCGCTGGAATGCGTTTACTTACGACATCACTCCTCAATATAAAATCACTGATACTGACCGTGTATATTTCAAGTTTTCCAGAGGCATCAAATCCGGCGGCTATAACACTGCAGCGACATCAGAATTGGCACTTAACACTCTCAAGCCGGAGGAATTGAATGCATTCGAGGTAGGCTATAAATCCGAATGGCTAAATGGTCGTCTTAATTTCAATGCCAACGCCTTTTACTATGATTACAGCAACGTTCAGGTCAATGTGGTGGGTACAACGCCACAAGGCCAAACAGTTTCCTATCTTCAGAATGTAGAAAAATCTAGCGTCAAGGGTGCAGAGTTGGAAATTGAGGCGTTGCCCACCAATAATTTGCATATCAATGCAAACGTAGGGCTATTAAAAACAGAGTTCGAGAAATTTGACGTGCTCAATGGCGGTGGTAACCATGATGGTAATGAATTTGTGCGCGCACCACGCTGGAGTGCTTTGCTAGCTGCCAGTTACCGCATTCCATTGCAAAATGGCAGTAAAGTTACACTAGGTGGTGATGCACGCTACTTGGGCAAGCAGTATTTCTTTGTTGTCCCACAGGATAACGATCTCCTCAACCAGGACCCCTACACTCTTGTCAATGCCCGTGTCACTTATAGCACTAAAGATGACAAGGTTGAACTGACTGGCTATGTAAATAACCTGTTCGACAAAGAGTACCGTTATCATGCCCTGCCTCCCCAAAACTCCACTGGCAATATCGTGTATTGGGGCAACCCTCGTACGATAGGTGCATCTTTAACTGTGCGTTTCTAATTCATCTTCAGGGGGACTCTCCTGAAATGATGACAAAAAAGACCTGGCAGTATGACGTTGCTAGGTCTTTTATTTCTTTCCGGTTAATAGGCGATCTATGAATAAACAGCATCCATTACTACGCTGCTTGGCGCTCTATCGATATATGCCATGGAAATTTTCATTTACGGCTGTGCTGTTTACCTTGGTTAATATCGGAATGGCTTGGCAGTTATGGATCGTCGGCCAGGCAGTACAGGATTTACAGACCGGGAGTGCGATCATTCGCTTGGCGGATGGCAATTTGGATTACTCACTGGCAAAACATTGGATTGTGTTACTAATACTTGTTGCCCTTGCCCGCGGCGTGTTGCAATACATCGGCGGCATCATGTCACTGATCATCGGCCAGGATTTACTGACCATTCTGCGCGAACGCATCATGCATCAGGTACAACGCCTTGACTTGGCCTATCACTGGCGTCACGGTATGGGTGAAATGGTCACCCGTACTACGCGTGATGCAGACAAGGTACGCGATGCCCTCATCAACTTCTGGCGCCAGGTTTTCGAGGCCAGCCTATGGGTACTTGTCTCTGTAGCCTTGCTATCGTGGTATCACCCCTGGCTGGGGTTGGGCACTTTATTTTTTACCCTGCTTGGTATCGGTATTTTTATTGCACAGACAGAAAAACTGGTGGTCCTTGACCGTGTAGTGGGAGACGCATATGACCATGTCAATCAAGAATTGAGCGAAGGCGTAAACGGCGTACGCGTTATCAAGTCTTTCAGCCTTGAGCAGCAGCGTATCGCCATTTTCAGCCACTTAGTCCAAACATTTATTCAGCATGCGAGAACCGCCTTGGCCTATGCCACATCTCGCATTCCTTTACCGCAGACGGTAGTTGCCCTGAGCCATGTGTGGATACTGGCAATCGGCGCCTACCTGGTACAGCAAGGTGCCATCAACATCGGCCAGCTGGTGGCCTCGGTGCTGGTGGCCAATGCATTAGTGTTTCGTATAGAGGGTATAGGGCGCATTATCCAGATCTTTGCTGATGCACGCTCCTCTGCGGCCCGTATCTGGGAATTGCTTGATGAATCTCCCACCATCACGCCCGGCAATGAACCTATTCCTGATGGCCCCTTGGGGATACGCCTCAACCAGGTCAGCATCAGCGCGCCAGGCAATGGTAATGCCATTTTGATGGATTGCGACTTTGAAGTTGCTCCAGGCGAAGTAGTCGCCGTGGTTGGTATGACGGGGTCTGGCAAGAGTACGCTTGCGGGCCTGCTTCCGCGTTTGCTTGAAACGGACAAGGGTGAAGTCCAGATAGGTTCGCCTTGGGCCGGATGGAGAAACATAAAATCATTTAAATTAAATGAGTTGAGAAGTAGAATTCATGTAGTTCCACAAGAAAGTTTTTTGTTTTCAGATACTCTGGAAGCCAACTTGAAGCTCGCCAAAGCTGATGCCAGTCAACAAGAAATCCTCAATGCCTTGGCACAGGCTTCTGCCGGTGAAGTGTTGGAAAAGCTCAAGGATGGACTCCATACCCGCATCGGAGATCGCGGCATTACGCTCTCAGGTGGGCAAAGGCAGCGTATCAGCCTGGCCCGCGCCTTCCTGGCAGAACCATCTATCCTTGTGCTAGATGATGCCACCAGCGCACTGGATGCCATCACTGAAAGACGCGTTCTGGAAAACATACGGCAATTACGTGGCCGCAACGGCTACCAGATTACTGTCATCCTGATTGCCAGCAAGCTCTCCACCATATTGCTGGCGGATCGCGTCGTGATGCTTGCCCAGGGGGGAATTGCTGCTTCAGGCACCCATCAGCAGCTGGTAGAGAGCAGTGCAATATATAGGGATCTGGTAGGAGTTGATCATGGCCAATGACTTTCGTGGCGACAAGCCGCTCAATGATATAGAGCTGGAACAATCACTGGCACGCAAGCAGTTGGACCGCAATATGTTCTGGCGGTTGTTGCCGCTGCTTAATCAGGTCCGTGGCCGCATTGCTGCTGTCATCTTGCTTGAGCTGGCGCTGGTAGGCGTCATCTTCATCCGCCCCTGGTTCCTGCGTGAAGTGATTGACTATGGATTCATACAAACCGCGCAGGGATTGGTACTTAATACTCCACTGATCAGCTGGATGGCTCTGGCAACAGGTCTCAGCTGGGCGGTACGTTTTGGCATTGCCGGCCTGTCACAGTATCTGGCTGGCACGGCAGCCATCACCATTCTCAATAACCTGCGTATTCAGGTATTCAGCCATGTGCAGTCATTGAGCGTACGCTATTTCGACCAGACCAAGGCCGGGCGCATCATTTCGCGCGCTGATCGCGACATCGACACCCTGGAGCCGCTGCTGATCCAGGGGCCGCCTGAGCTGTTTTCAGCCATATTGCGCCTGTTAGTCGCTTCATTCGCGCTGTGGTGGATATCACCAAGATTATTCCTGGCACTTGCCAGCATAGTGCCGGTATTGGTACTGGGAACCTGGCTATTCAAGCGGATCTCGGAAAAAATCTGGGGGCGTGTGGCAGAGGCCCGTGCACGATTCACCGCTCACCTGGTAGAAACCGTATCCGGGGTGCGCATCCTCAAGCAGACCGTCAACGAAGAAGCCAACCAGCAACGCTACAAAGCCTTACTGGAAGACTTCAACACTATCCTGGTACGCGGCAGCATGCGCTCCAGCTGGTTCCTGCCGTTGACCCAGGTGCTCAGCACCGTGGGTATGGCTTTTCTCCTGATGGCTGGCGGCATCAGTATTGCAGATAAACAGATGACGGTAGGCCAGCTGGCACAGAGTCTGTTCTACGTGCAACTTTTCCTCGGCCCTCTGCAGGAACTCAATGATCTGTTTGAGCGTTACACGTCAGGTGCATCATCGGCACAACGCATTTTCCTCATGCTGGATACTGAACCTGAGATCAACGACCCTGCAGAGCCTAAAACGCCAGCGCAGCACCTGGGCGAGGTCGAATTCAGGCAAGTAGTGTTCGGCTATAACGCCCCTCCTGCTGTCCCGGTAATCAGTGACTTCAACTTGAAGATAGCGCCAGGCGAAGTCCTTGCCATCGTCGGCCCCTCCGGGCATGGCAAGAGCACCCTGGTGCAACTGCTGACTCGCTTTTATGAAGTGCAGCAAGGTGAGGTGCTGATTGATGGACAGGACGTGCGAGCCTACAAGCAACAAGATTTGCGGAAAAAAGTCGGGGTGGTCCTGCAAGATAATGTGCTGTTCTCCGGCAGCGTATTGCACAATTTGCGATTGGCTGCGCCCGGAGCCAGTGATGAGCTATTGATTGCCGCTGCGCGTGAGCTTGGCGCCGATGAAGTTCTGGAACGTTTACCTAAAGGTTACCAAACCGAGGTAGGCCCGCTGGGAGCCTTTCTCAGCCATGGTCAGCGCCAATTGGTGTGCCTGGTGCGCGCTTATCTTGCCAACCCCTCAGTACTGGTATTGGATGAAGCCACCTCTGCTGTCGATATCCATACAGAACGTCGCATCCAGGCGGCCTTCCGGCGCCTGTGTGAAGGCAGGACAGCCATCATTATCGCCCACCGTCTGGCCACTATTCGTGATGCTGATCGTATTGCCGTAATCTGGAATGGCCAACTGGCAGAAATAGGCAGCCATCAGCAACTGATTCATCAAGGAGGCTCCTACTCCAGGTTGTATCAGGCTTACGAAGAAGCCTCCATCTCATCTGGCGCAACCTCGGCCTAAAAATGCACCTTCGTCATGGAATGGTGCCAGACAAACAAATGTTGCCATAACAACAGATAAAAAGTTATCTGTTGTTATGGCAACAGACCTCTCGATCGCCAAATCCAAAACGCTGAACGATATAACTTTAATTCATTGAATATTAACCGTTAAAAATCACAATACCAATCATGGATAACTGGCATGGAATATGCCAGATAGATAACTCAAGCCCTGCCCCCTCGCATGTGGCAAGACCAATACACAAGGAGATTTTACCCATGTCACAAGATCCAAGCATCGACGCACTTTGGTATACCCGCTGCCCTGTTCCCACCCCACTGGGCCTGGCGGCCAGGGAAGACTGGTTCAAGCAGGAATTCCAGGCTGATGGCATCAGTATCAACACGCTGCAAGAAACCACGGACCCTGTGCTTCGTGAGTCACACTACGACCACAAGCTGCCGCACTCTTTTCGCCAGGGCGGCAATGTCCCGGCAATCTGGGCTCGTGCCAACGGTACTGACACCAAGGTAATCGGGCTAAACTGGGTAGATGAAGCACAGTTGATCCTGACGCTCCCAGAATCTGGCATCAAGGCTCCGCAAGACCTCAAAGGCAAGAAAATTGCCCTGCCCTTGAACCGCATCAGCATTGATCATCAGCGTGCGAGCGCATTGCGCGGCATTGTGGTCACACTTGAAACAGCTGGCTTGACCCACAAGGATGTAGAACTGGTTGATTTTGAAGTGCCACAAGCACCTACAGGTCAAGGCTGGGGGGCTGGCGTTCGTGTAGCCTATGCCACTGAACTCGAAGCTCTCAAGAGCGGCCAGGTTGATGCAATCTTCACCAAAGGCGCCCGTGGTTATGAAACCGCTGAAGCCAATGGCCTCACCATTGTGTATGACGTACGCAATCATCCTGATCCAAAAGTACGGGCCAATAACGGTGCTCCGCGCCCTATTACCGTGGATGGTGAATTGCTCCGCACTCGCCCAGATCTCGTTGCCCGCTTCCTGAGCCGCATTGTGCAAGCTGGCGACTGGGCATCCGCGCACGAAGCTGAAACCGTGGCTTATATCGCCAAGGAGTCAGGCTCCACAGATGAATATATACGCAAGGCCTATGGCAATGACATCCATCTGCACCAAGGCACTGACTTGAGCCCTGAATCTATTGCCGCACTGGAAGGTTATAAAAACTTCCTGCTGGAGTGGGGCTTCATCAAGGCCGACTTTGATGTCAAGGCATGGATTGATCCTGCGCCATTAGCCGAGGTATTGCGCTCGCAATCCAAAAAAGCAGCATAATAAGCTTATAACAAACAATCATAACAAGCAGTTGTTTGTTATGATTAAATCAAGGTATCTTCACAAAATGAAGGTACCTTGATTATTTACAAGGCCTTGAAACAACAAATTGAAACAGGCTTTGAGTGACCATATTCAGAATTAACCAGGAGGCCTTACCATGGCAACACTAAGATTAGGCGATACCGCTCCCGACTTCACCCAGGACTCCAGCATCGGCCAGATTTCCTTCCATGAATGGCTGGGGGATAGCTGGGCTATCCTGTTTTCCCATCCAGCCGACTACACTCCGGTTTGCACCACAGAACTAGGAGCCACTGCCAAGCTCGCGGGCGAATTCAAGAAGCGTAACGTCAAACCGATTGCCCTTTCTGTAGACCCGGTTGAGTCCCACAAAGGCTGGATTACAGACATCAACGAAACCCAGTCAACAGAAGTCAACTTCCCCATCATTGCCGATGCAGACCGCAAGGTTTCCGAGCTTTATGACCTGATACACCCCAATGCCAGTACCACAGCCACCGTGCGCTCAGTATTCATCATAGATCCTAACAAGAAAATCCGCCTGACTTTGACTTACCCAGCCAGTACCGGCCGTAACTTCAATGAACTCCTGCGCGTGATCGACTCGCTGCAACTGACTGAGTACCACAGCGTAGCCACCCCGGCCAATTGGGAAGATGGCGACGATGTTGTCATCGTGCCGTCCATCACCGACCCGGAAGTTCTCAAACAGAAGTTCCCGAAAGGCTTTAAAGCCGTCAAGCCATATCTCCGGTTGACCCCACAGCCGAATAAATAATGGATGGCTAAAACGGATAGCAATCTGAGGAATAAAAAAGCCTGCATTAATGCGGGCTTTTTTATCCCTAAGCTCTTGGGACTGGTGCTTAAGAATCCAGGCGCATTCATTCATTGAATTTCAATGTAGCTCCCGAGAAATATTGATTCAAAAAGGAAAATTCTTGTTCACCAAAAGAACCAAAAATCCAACCCGGAAATTCTACAAAATAATTGCAGAATATTGTTGACCACACCCCGCCAAGCCAGTATAGTAGCGCCTTCATCGATTCCCCGATAGCTCAGTCGGTAGAGCAACGGACTGTTAATCCGTGTGTCCCTGGTTCGAGCCCAGGTCGGGGAGCCAGATATGAGGCTCACTATGAACCGGTTGTTTTTCAACCGTGTTTATAGTGAGTTTTTCATTTTCAGCGACAGAAATCACTCTCTCTGGCCAATACACCAAATCAACAGAGTCTGGTGTCATGACGGCTTCTTTTATCATCAACTTCATGAATTCGCGCACCCTCTTGGGATCGCTGCATTCCTTTACAATTTTATGCATAAAATCGGTGGCTTTTTGCATATCTGATGCTGAAACTTGCATAGAAGGCTCAGATTGAAGGCTTACGCGTAAATATTCATTTTGCAAATTATCCTTTTGACTTTTCAACAGTCTTAGGCGTTCGGAGAGGTCACCAAGGTTGGGGGCGTCAACTCCGTGCAACTCTAGGATTTCATATAGTTTGGTCTGCCGCCGCTCAACATCGCTTATTTGTGAAGCGATGGAGTCAATTGTGGCCTGGTGATTCTGATGCCATTCGCTGCGTAGTTGCAGTACCTCCTGCATCAATACTTCCATGCGTTTTGGCGTAAAAACCCGTTGCAGAATTGCATCCATCAGCCAATCATCCAGTTGATCAGCGCTCACGCGGCGGTTGATGCAGCCCTTACCCTTCAGGAAATTGCGACAATTGTAGTAACTGTATTGCGCGGCCCGTCCTCTGGCAGTTTCGATCTGCATGGGAGCGTTACAAAGACCACAGCGCAAGATTCCCGTGAAAACATATCTACTAACAGGTGAACCGTTGTTGATTGAGCTAGTGCGGTTTCTAAATCCACGCTGGACGGCCTCAAAATCCTCATCTTTAATGATGGGATTGTGGCTTTTGGTGATCACCCAGTCTTTTTCTGGCTTGAATATGCCATCAGCGTGGTTTTTTCGGTTGAAAACGGTCACGCCTATGTTGGCTTTATTTTTCAAGACCAGCGTAATGGTGTTTTTTTCCCAAGGCACACCTCGTTTGAGCAAACCTGCCCTGTTCAGCTGTATAGCAATTTCCCTCGTACCCGCGCCTTCCAGATAACTACGGAATATTTGCCGCACGATTGTGGCCTCGGGTTCGTAAATATCCAGGCGTTTTCGCTTGCCTTCTGGCACTGCGATATAGCCATATGGCACGCGACCACCATTGAAAAAGCCATCAGCTGCATTTTTCATCATAGAGCGGCGTGTATCTTTACTGATTACGCGACTGTAATGCTCATCAACAATTTCAAAAATGGACTCCGAGAACCATCCTTCATCCGTTTCACTGTCGATATCGTTGCTGGCATATATCACTTTAGTGCCATGCCGCTTCAATTCAAGCTTATAGGCAGCTGCATCCAATTTGTTACGTGCAAAGCGAGATGTGCTCCAAACTATGAAATAGGTAACTTTATGCAATGCACAGAAGGCAATGGCTTGCTGGAATGCTGGACGTTTGGAAGTGCGCCCCGATATCCCCTCATCTGTGAAAACCTTTAGCAACTCAGCATCCATTGACTGGGCTTTTTTGATACCTTGCTCCACCTGGCTTTCTACGGGCAATCCATCTTCAGCTTGCCGAGTAGTGGAAACGCGACCATATACTATCGCCGTGATTTTATTTTTCATGTCCCAATCATAGCCTTTATGTTGTTTGGGCAATATGTGGAAAAAACTAAATTTTTCACAATGTTAAACATCAAATGCTCCGCATGGCCGCTTAGGCCTTTCCCTTGCTACACAATCGCTCTATCTGCCTAAGACTCATTTTTTCCCCCACCTGTTTATAAACAAGTTCTCTGATCTCCCTTGGTGTAAGCCCAGAGCTCTGAAGCGTATCTATATAACGGTTTCGCTGATACCTAAGAAAAATCTGATACCGCCTGATCGGCACTAACACGCGCCCCTCATCTGTGAAGTGTGCAGGCCTGGCGTCCAGGATGCGCCAAATATTCAGGAATACATCAACTCCGACCTGTTCAGCTATCTCAAGCCACACAGGCTGCAATCCCACTTGCTGAAGTTCCAATAACCGAGGGTCGCGTTTTTTTTCTGGCGCGATTTTTTTTGTGAAGTTTGAGGTAGTGCAGTTATCTAGGTACCCACCTCCCATGGTGGGGGGGGCGGGGGGTGCATGCCGACCCCCCACCCTGTTACCCCCCACCCCTTGGCTATCCAGGGGGGTGGCAGTTTGCAGTGATGAACTGCGCTTTTCATTCACTTGGCACATGGCTCAGCCCTCATTGTGTCGTTTATCAACTGCGCTTTTCTACATATCACGCAGTACAGGGGATTGGAGTAGTTGCGTCCGGTTAACTGTTTTAGCCCGATATTGGACCTCGTTGCGAAGGCTGCGTAGGCATACGAATCCACCCAGCTACAGCGCAGGTTCACCATATATACAGAGGTCTTGGCAACCACCCTTAATAGGCGTTGCGTCTGGTTGATGGAAGTCAAGCGCGCGCATAGATCTTGAGCCTTAAAAAATGGCGGGATCTGGATCATGGCTTTTTCTCCAGTCGCTTGAGGATGTCACTTACTGGTGTCTTCATCTTGGTTAATGGATTGGCACGATCTGATTCCCTGGTCAGTTTACGCATGGCAAGGTTGGTGTAGATCTTAGTGTTCTTGGGATCAGCGTGGCCCATGAGGTTCTGACGTACGAGGATATCCACATCATCCTCTGCCAATTCGGTGCCAAACAGGTGACGCAAGGCATGGGGATGGATCTGATCCTCTGGGATATCCAGCAGCTGGCCATATCGTTTGATGACAGACCACACAGCCTTGCGGTTGAGGCGCCGCTTTTCCCCGATGAACTCATGGGCTGGAACAGTACGGTTGGTGATGCTGACGAAAAGGACTCTGTCACCATCTGGCAATGCCCGGTCGATATCCTTCAGGTCTGGATGTTCAAGATACATGCGCAGCAATAGATCTGCCTCTTGGGGCAATGGAACTTTGCGTTCCTTATCGCCCTTTTCCGTGACCCGGATCAACAACCTGATCCTGTCATCAATCCTGTCCTGAATGAGCTGGCTTTCATTGAGGCTGACAAGGCCCGATGCACGCAGCCCGCAGCCAATTAACATGGCGATCATGGCGCTGTCTCGCAGGCCTTTGAATGTGGATACATCAGGTGCCCACATCAAGCGCTCCGCATTCTCCAGCGTAATGATGCGTGGTATGCGCTTGGCTTGGGATGGGGCCTGCAGCATGAGGGCTGGGTCGCGTTTGATCAGGCCAGTCTTCTTCATCCAGCTGAAGAACTCTCTGATATTGACCACATGAATGCGCCGGTTGCCTGGCTTGACCCCCTGCTTGTGCAACCAAGGTCCAGCGAATGCGACCAGGTCGTCGCTGGTCGCAGTATGAAGTGACTTGTTACCCATGAACACTTGAAAGCGGCTTAGTACAAGCTTGTAGACCTCTCCAGTTCTTGCGGATCGTTTCTGGTTGACCAATTTATATTCTAAAAATCGATCGATAACATCATTGGACATGAGCGGCTCCAAAAATACCCACACGCAAAACAACCCGTGGATGCGTGGATTGAATGAAATACTGACTTATCATTTTGATTATTAATGATAAATGCATCCACGGATTTCCACGGGTTAGCGTTTTTTTAATTGCTAACCCGTGGATTAAAAAATAGGCAGCTCTGCTAACCCGTGGATCAGTGTTATCTATTTTAAGGCCTATTCCATTATTATTTATTTCTTTTAAAAGAATAAGATAGATAGATATATTAATGTGAAGTGTAGAAAAACGACCCGTGGATAAAACAGGGTAATCCGTGGATAAAACACATGAACCCGTGGATTTAACAGCATTACCCGTGGATGCATACCGCTCCACAATCAATAACTTACGTCCAGAAACATGCTGAATCCACGGGTTAGCGCCACTCTGCCCCACAACCTTTCCAGAAAACGCGCAGCGGACAAAAAAAAGCGGCTGCTTTCCTTGATGGGGGGTGCGGGGGGATCTAAGGAACATGATTGAAGTCCGTTTCTACCTTGGTCACTGCGTGCAGCCCAAACTGTGCAAGCTTGGAGAGCTGCAGGGCCACCAGGTGCGATACTCGGTTGCTGTTGATAGTACGCTCTAGGCTGTCGCTGAAAATAGCGCCTGCGTTTTGTAGCTGCTTCTTGAATACGCGGTCAGACTTCACCGGCAGGCCGTTCCACTTCTCACGCAGCGCGGGGGTCTGTGCCAGGTGATCCATGACATGGCTGGTGCGGATCAAGAGGCAATGCTCTCCGTCCACATAATCGAACTTGTGCGGATAGCGGAATTCACCCCGGGCAATCTCAGAGAGCGCAGTCTCCATGATCCAGATCCAGGGCTCACGGTCTGAACTGGTTTCCTTGATGTGCAGGTTCATGTCTTTGAGCAAATCCGCCCCGAAATTACCCTGGGTGACTGGGATCTCGGCAAACTCGCATAAGTAGCGCCAGGCCGTCAGCACAGCTGCATAATTGCTTGCCATGCGCACCGCCCCATCGTCTGATCCACTGGCCATTGATTGCTTGAGGCAATGCTCCCGCAGCGTTTCATAGGCTGCCAGCACATTCTTGCGGTTAAGTCCTGTCAGGAATTCCAGCCATTGCCTCACTGGGAAGCTGGGCAAATCATCGGGCATGATCGGCCCTTTCTTGCCTGTCAGGTCGGTGCGGACAATCTTGCCAGTCAATGAGCGCACCGGCACATCCTCTCCTGCTAGCAGCACAGGGGCTGATATCAAGAATTCCGTCATATCCGCCCCGCGTCTGTTGACCGTGTACTGGTAATTTTCCTGCAGCAGGGCAACGGCTTTTTCGATAATGTCCTGGCGGCGTGCGGATAGCTCTTCCCAGCCCACAGGCTGGGACGTGTGGCTGATTGATGTCAGCAAGCGGAACTCGGTCTGGAGTGACTGGCCTGAAAACATTGTAAATCCGATGCTACGCTCAAGGCGCTTGATCAGCGTGGATTTACCCTGCCCCTTGTCAGCTTGCATCATCATGTGTGGCCAGAAGCCTAACAACACCTTCAGGTGGCCACCCAGACCCCACACCAGCGCCATCAGCGCTGCGTTGCCCTTGAATGTCTGCTGGTATGCATCAATCACGGTGCGAGCGTCTCGCTGGTGCCCATTGGGAAAAGTGAGGTTATGGTATGGGCACTGTTGATCTGGATTGGTGAAGTAGCAATCAGGCCCTTCATTGACCTTGAGCTTTCCATCCATATAGCAGAGGCCGACAAAATTGGCAGCCTTGCGTGAACCGATGTGGGCGCCACGCTCCAGGATGTTGATCATGCGCAAGAATTCGCTTTGTTTCCATACGGCGCCGAATCGCTTCCACGTGTCCACATTAAACAGTTTTTCATCTTCCACCACGCGGCGTTGGAGATCCGCGCCATTGCGTGGCGTCTGCACGCTCACGGCAAACTGCACCTTTGGCTGTGTATCCTCATCACCTGTCATGGTCGCAGTGGCACTAGCGATCGTCACGCGGGATAGGCCAGCCACTCGGAAGCTGCACAGCTCGCCAAACGTATAGCTTTCACCGTCATCGCCCTGCTTGATTTCGGTGATATAACTTGTGAAATCCTCAGTGACGCGATAGCGCCAATATTTATTGTCATCCAAATAAGGCAAATACACGCGTTGATTGCCTTCACTAAATTCCCTCTTTCCTGCCTGACCTTGAATCAACCAGGGTTCGAGTTGGCGCATCAGCCTGGTGAGGGCTTCAAGCCCCATTTCCTGCAGTAGATCATTGACATCATTAATCGGCTTCTCATTGCCATCTACCCACTTGGATTGATCAAGCATCATGGCGCTGATGTCCATGGCCGTCAGGCGCTCATGCAGCTCCCATGCGGTGGCAAGACCAGGGCGACGCCCATTGTTATCCGGTTGGTCATTGTCCATGCAGATATGGACACGCTTACCCTTCAGCCAATCAAGCGGGATATTGCTGGCATTGCCGGTACCACGGATGGCAAAGGCAGCGCGACCAGGCATGCCACAACTCTCGATCGACATGGCATTAATGGGCGATTCCACCAGGTACACCGTATGCGCCTTGAGTAAAGCCTTGGGATCCAGCGCCCAGCCATAGCCAAACTTCTCACCCTGGCACTGGGTTTTCACGCCACCATTCATGGTAGCGTCAAAATACCGCATATCCACGGCCACCACGGGGCCACCAGTAAGGGGTTTTACAATGAATGCAGCAGCTGGTCCACCATGCATGGGCTGCCCTTCTTCTATCTTTGTGGATCGGTAGTCGTTAAACCCCACTGTGCGTTTGTTCAGGCCCTTGAGGATCACTTCCTCGCTAATACCCCGCCCCTTGAGATACTCCACCACGTGACTGGTGTCTGAATAGCACTGGTCAGCAATGTATTCAACACGGGTTTTCTCGCGCCTTTCGGTCTTCTCTGGCTTATCCAGTGGGATACCAAGGTAGTTGTGCAGGTATTTAATGGCGTCAGCCACGTCCATGCGCAGCACATACATGACCAGGTCAACACACGTACCAGATGCATTGGAATCACCAGAGTAATCACGCCATTTATCAGGTCCAGCCTTGGTACCAATCTGCAGCGAAGGTGCTTCATCCTTGTGGTGCGGACTGCGGTAATTACCCTTGCTGCCACCTGGACGTACCAGCTTTAAATGGTCAGCCAGGTCATGCAGGTCTACCCGCTGCTTGAGTTCGTCAATCGATGCCACGGCCTTACCCCTGCTTGATTAATTGTCTGTGTCCATAGGTATCAGGGGCTGTAATCACATCGCCCTCAAGCCCACGCATCAAGCGCATGGCATGGCTGTAACTGATGCGCAGCTTGCGCTGGATGAGTGATTCACAGGGCCTGCCGGCACTCAACACCAATGCACGGGCGGCGGAATATAGGGGGTCTTGTCTTGGGTCTAACAGCTTAGTTTTTTTCATGGAAATCCCCTAAAGGTTCGGTCATGGCAAAGCGCAGGCCACACGGGTGGCTCACGCGAATAATGTTGTTGGAGGTATTGCCGGCAAGGCTGATGCGCTCAAAATGCATCTGCTCATACAGGGCATAAAGTGGATCCAGATGAGGCCAGATATAGGCAATGTCCGATAGCCGGTTGCTGTCGCTTCCCTCGGCTTCAATCAGGTCCAGCACCTCTTCCCAAGGCACCGGGCAACCATCCAGCACCCCGGCAAAGCTTCCGCGAATGTGCTGGACAGGCACCACCAACAGACTGCAGCTGCTGACTGCAATGATGTGGTCAAATGCACGGTACAGTCGCTTGTCTTCAGCAAAGTGCAGCAGCAGATCAATTTGAATGGTGGGATGGGCCATATCAAAACCCCACCAATGCCTGAAGGATCAGCGCCATGAGTATCAACAGCACCCCTTCAAACTCGCGCAGATCCTTGCTCATGGTCTTACCCACAGCCCAAAAAATCACGCAGATAACCACCAGTCCGCAAAGTGTTTTCATTTCCCTGGCTCCAGAAAGGTCACAGTAGCAGTGATCGCGGCGGCAGAAAGCCAATAGCACACCCCAAACGCATTGCGCTCAAATGCCCAGCGCAAGATGTTCAGGCTGTACAACGCCAGAATCACATAATTGAAAATTCGAGGATCTAGAAAGATGTGCTTCATGATTTTGATAGCTCCCGGAAGCGATACATAAATGCCTTGTATGCATCCAGCGGCGCCAAAGGATGGATCTTCATGCGCAACGGGGTGATGCCATCAATCAATGCCCACTGGTCATCATGGGCTGGCATCAAGTCCCGCTGCTCAGTGGCCAGCAGCACAATGTCTGCATGCTTGATGGTGGAATGCAGCTTCAATGGCAGGCCAAACTTGATGGCGATAGCCAACTCCACCCGCGCTTCAATCACCTTATATTCAGGCAGTAGCTGTTTGAGTGGCCGGGTAACATCGCCCAGATAGGCCTCAGAGGCGTCATGCAGCAACGCTGACAACGCATGCTCATAAGGCACAATCTCGCTCACCATCACAGAATGCTGAGCCACCGAGTAAAACTTGCTGGTATGGCCGTTGAAGCGGCACAGATGTGACAATGCATGCGCAATGTCGGTGATCTCGATGGTGTTCAGGTTGGGGGTCAGAAAATCGAAGTAAGCACCGCTGGCGGTGAGGATGTCGGGGCGGCAGGTCATGATTGCACCTCATCCTGACCAATAATTGCCTCTGCCTTATCAATGGCATCTTGAAGGTGCTGTGGTAAAGATCGCCAGCTTTCAGTTGCACGGTTTCTATCATCCTCAACCAGTGCATGGCCCATTATTGCTGCATGGTTAATGAGACGGTCCAGATCGCCTAGATCTTCAACCTTTACCACACTCTTTTGATTGGCTTGTACAAGAGCGACAATGTCATCAGCCATTTCTCGGTTCTGAAACCCATACTTATTCATAATTAATCGAATACGACTCATAAAATCTTCGTCTTGATTAAGAATGATCTGTTCCTGCTCTGGCTGGTGAGCGGCATCGAAATTACTTGCACCTTCCTGGCTGATATCCTGAAAATCAACCGCCGCACGGGCCTTGGAATCAATATATGCTTTGGGCCAAGGAAAATCAGATACACGTGATGCATGCTGCTTGAATGCGTCAACCTTGCTGAAGACCTCAGCTTGGGATAAATCAGTGGTATAACCAATCCCGTCCTTGGTCCACCACAGAACATTGTTGCCAACAAAATCCCGGCTGTCCTGCAAGTAATAAAGATGGCCTTGATTCAATTCACCGTTGCTCATGCTGCTGCCCTCCTTTTGGCTGCCAATTCGTCGTAATAAGCGCAGACCTCTTTATCTGCATAAACCCACAATTCACCTGGCTGGCGCAGCCAGAACTCCCTGGAGAAGTCGACCATGTCACGCAGGGCTTTCAGCTCCAGGGCGTTCACACCCAGTTTTCCTGTATTACCAAATCGGCCCCGGATGGAAACAATCACTGGCTTGATCTTCTGTTCTGCGTAATCCAGGGCATATTTGCGCTCTGGGCTGGTCTGGCCAGCGATCAGCAGCAGGTTCATCATCAGCAGGAGCAAATCGAAGTGCTGTTCCTTGGCAACACCATGGGTAAACGCGTTGATGCACTGACGCTCGCGGATCTCCATTTCGGTGTTGGCCAAGGTGCGGGTAACCAGCATGGGTGGGTTGGCTTTGTTGCGATCGGAACCTGGTGACTTGCTAGAATGGCGCCGCATGGCGCGATTGGGTTGGGTGTTCATGCCTTCACCTCCAATTCTTGGATCAGGCCACGAAGCGTAACCAGCTGGTGCTCAACACCATCCTGCAACTCATCATCCTCAAAACCTGAAATGAAGCTTTCAGCCTGTATCAACGCCGACTTGATACGGTCATCCCTACTTTGTGCAGCCAGCAGTCGTGCTTGCCACTCAATATAGGATTTGCAAGGCTTGGCTTTTCCGGTGGAAATCCATGGATCATCGCCGCACCGGTTGATGCAATCGCATGGGGGTAATGTAATTTTGACTTTCATCCCATACTCCATTCCATGGGGGCAACGGCATAGCCCACATAAAGCGGATGCTTGGGAGAACCATTGCGGTTTTGACCAAGGTAGTAAGGAACAACGCCAGCAGAGCGTAGGAGTGAAATTACGGCCAGATCTCGACCTAATAGATCGCCATGCTTACCCCAACCGCACACCACCATACCTGCGCTCTTGATTAAATCCAGGATGGTGGAGTCGTTGTCGGGACCTATTGGATCACTGTGCCCGTAAAGCAAAGCAGGATTGGTTGATCGCAAAGCAAATAGATTAACCACCCATAAGCTGCCAAAGCCCATGAATCGCGCCCGGCGTTCGCAGCGCTCCACTGTGGGATCATTCTTGAAAGCATCGGCAGTTGATGGATTCAACATAATGAACAGCATGGGAGCTTTGGTGTTGTCCCATACACGCCACAGGGCATAACGGTATAGGCCACAAGGTGAAAGAGTCGCACCGGTATTAGATGTGGTGATCATTTGTGACCTCGAACATTTCTTTGTGAACACGCATGAGCAATGTGCCTGGCATAAGTTGCAACAGCTCTCCAATATGCAGCCATTGGGCCTTTCCGACGCTTCCAGGCTTTATCCGCCTCATCATTGGCTTGAAGTCTCAGTTCACGCATGACGTTTTCAATGAGCTGCCTTTCCGAGGCTGGAAGCTCCAATAATTTCTTCCCAGCAGGAAGTTGTAAAAGTGGATTGATGTATCCCATTACAAACTCCCCTGTGCCACGCTCAAAGCCACCGCCACTGGCTGAACCCAAACCTTGCTGGCACTGAGCTGGAAGGTTTCACCCGACCAAGCCAGCAGCAGCGTCAGAAAATATTCATTGCCGATGGCTTCCATGGAGTCAGGCGGTATCATGTTGCCGATCTGCTCGCGCCACTCCTGGTCACTCAAGCCATCAAGTACCAGCTTTTCTTCCGGGTCGATGTAGCTTTGCAGTGCTGCCAGCTCTAGTGTGGTGAACGGACGGTGCCATGTGCCATCCAGTGACTGGATGATGGCGATGAGTTTTTCGTCTGCAGCAGGGATGCGAGGGTCAGCAACAGACCAACGGCCATTGTCGAACTTGCCTGAAGCGCTGACGGCACCTGTGTGCTGGTCCCATGGGATTACGCCATAGTGTCCACCCGTCAGGTAATGGTCGCCCTTTTCCCGGTCGAGGTTGGTGCGTGGATCTGCCACTGCAAATGCACCTTGTCCTGTGGTACTACCAGCAATCACGGTTCCTGCTGGCTCATCCCAACCGTTAATACGGTATTTTCCCTTGCCACCAAAACCAGTATTGGAACGAGGATCAGCCACCGCACAAGCCCCATTCACGGCCCCAGCAATGACTGTCCTGGTAGGCTCCTTCCATGAGGTCACGGGGTATTTTCCATGCAGCTTGCTAGGGTCGTCACCACCACGTGGATCTGCCACTGACATGGCAGCACCGGCAACATGGGCAGCGCCGGTGACTGCACCTGCCTGACGGTCAAAACTCACAACCCGGTACATGCCGTTTTGCCGGTTGGCTTTCTCTGGCATGCGTGGATCTGCGACCGTGTATTTACCGCCGCCGGGTTTGGACTGGCTGCTGATGGCGCCCATGGACTGATCAAACGGGATCACGCCATATTGCATGTACTCTTTGCCGTTGTAGCGCGGGTCAGCCACAGAGAATTTTCCGGTGGACGGCGATGCATGGCCAGTGATGGTGCCAGTGGAGTCTGCCCATTTATTCACGCCCATATAGCCAGCGTGGTAGTCAGGGACAATCAGGTAATCACGCAGCAGGCCATCCTCGACCGCTAATTTATTCAGGCTACGCCAATCGCTACCAGCCTCAACAAATGCCAGCCTGACCCATGTTTTCCACTGCAATGATGGGATGCGGTGCATAGGTCCAGCACGCAGATCACCCGGCAGCAACATACGGCCCAGCACATCACCCACGGCACGCAATGGGCGCTTGGGTGGCTCATATAGATAGTTGGGTACCTTCTCCATATGGCGTGCAACCAGCAGGAAACGCTTGCGGCTTTGGGCCAAACCGCCCAGCTCACCACAATCGTGGGTGGTTTCTGCCACGGCATAGCCATAGTGGTGCAGGATCTGTTCGATCTGGTCCAGCAAGTGACGGCCCCGGGTGGCAATGCGCGGGACATTCTCAAATACGATCAGCTCGACCGGGTCGTCCTTCCAGGCTTCGCACATCAACCATACGCAGCGCAGTGTCAGCTCGTTCAGTGCCTGGTACTTGCCGGTCTTGCTCAAGGTTTCAGACAGCAGGCCGGACAAGCCCTTGCATGGCGATGAGATCAGGACGATGTGCGGGTGCTCATGGCCTGCCGCTGCCTGGATATCAGCGGGTGTGACTTCACGCCACTGATCACCTGGCTCACGGCCATGGAATGCAATGTACTGTTGACGGGTAAACAGATCCATCACGGTACCCTTGCGCCCTGGTCCTGCATTGTCGAAATTGCGGATGGCGCCCGGGTTGACGTCAATGCCACCAATGCAGCGCGATGTGGCCATCATGTTGCCCACACGTGCGCTGGATTTGTTCAGGCCTTTCTTGCCACCACCAGACCCGCAGGCAAAGTGGAAATGACGGATTTCATGGATATCGCTCATGCTGATTTCTCCGCAGTCTGAAGCGCCTGGGCAGCGCGAAATTCCGTGACTGTGATTTCCGTCATCAGCTCATTCAGTGTGCAACCAGTATTGACGTACAGCGTTCCCTCGAAATAAAAGAAGCCCATCCCAAGCAAGAAAACATGGCCCCAGTCCGTGTTCATGGCCTTGTACAGTGGTTCAAAGCTCACTTTTTCAGTGGGGAAGCTCGAATTCCACCTCTCGTTGAGTGCCTTAAGCTCTTCACGCTGGGCTGGTGTAGCTTTCTTTAAGGTAGCCCTGGGGCGCTGACTGTTGAAGTATTTGCGATCGGGCAAAGTCCACAAAGGGCTGTCATTGGCTGGTTCAAACTTAATGCCATCAACGCTGTAATCATGAAGTGAATACAGCACCACAGGGATTCCACCAAACTGGTCTGCGAAGGCGACAGCAACTTTGTGCAGTGCCTTCTTTTTCTCCAGGATATCAACGCAGATTGCGGTGAGTGTGGGGTGGTTTGACTTGTAAAATTTGATGTCGCTCATAGCGGCAGCACCTCTTGTTTCTCAGCAAACTGAAGTTGCTCCAGCTCTTTGGTTTTGACGCAGAGATTATCAAGATGCTGATCAATGGCGGCTTTCAGCTCATGGCATTGCCATGGTTCGATGCTCACATGGAAGGAAGCCCTACCAGTGCTGATTATTAAAACTGATGCGACTTCTTTGGGTTCATAATCCGTGATCCACGTTGAAAGCTCAATTTCTGCTTTTTCCACAAGGATGGAGGCTCTTAAATGTTCATTCATGACGGCTGCCCTACTTCCTGCTCAAGCCGCTTTTCCACATCATTGATGGCTGCCAGGTAGGCGGCTGTATCAGCTCCACGAATGGCGATGAGTGCAAATATGGGTTTCTGGGATGTGCTGTCAGAAATCGTCATGGTCAATAGGCCGCCGTCCAATTTCTCCATGTCAGCCAACATCTGGGCTAACATTTCCTTGACTTGATCTACCTTCATGACGCCCTCCACTCGGTGTGTTGACGCACTGCACGCTTGCGGACCACTACGCCATCCACCTCATTGAGGGCTGCAGCCATGGCTTCACGTGTCACAGCGGTGTAGATGCCGGTGCTGGCAATGGATGCATGCCCCAGCTCAGCCTGGACGATGCCGCGTGGGTCTCGGCTGGTGGTGCGGGCCATGATGTTCATGGCGCGGGTATGGCGGAACCAATGCGGCGAAACCCCATCTGGCAATCCAGCCAGGGCTGCCCAATGCGCCACACGGGCCTGATAGCTCCGGACAGACATGGCTTTGCTGTTGCGGCTCATGACCAAGGGCTGGTCAGGGTGGTTGATATATCCCATGCGCTCACGGATGTTCAATAGCTCATGCAAGGTATCGCGCACGGGCTGGGTGACCAGTTTTGAATGATCCTTGCGTTTGCCCTTGCGGTGTTCGCGTGGGATAAACACATAACCAAGCTTTAGCGCGTTGTGGGCGCATCCCACTGTCAGCAGGCTGAACTCGGTCACGCGGAACCCTGTGAGGTTTAACAGGGACATCCAGGCATAGTCCCTCTGGGCTAGTACATCCGAGAATTTCTTCGGGGCTGATAGGAGTAGGCGTTGCTCGCCTTCCGTCAAGTACCTCTTCATCATTTTCATGGCTCGCTCTTTCCATAGATTGATCCGTGGTCTCTTCCAACATGGGCACCCCCCACGGAAAATCGGGTGACATGACTACAACTGCCAGCGCCACTGCCACGCTGGTATACAAAACGCCTTCAAGAATCCTGTTCAAAACCCTCTCCCCTTTCGCATCACAGAAACTGCTACGTTGCGCAAACACACCTTCAATCCCCTGTCCTGCATTGCCGCCTCAAAACTCACTGCCAGCCGGCAGCGCTGATAGGCCGCCCGCATGACCCCTTCCGGGATTTCCACTATTTCAAGCGGCAATCGCTTTTGATGCCGGCTGCGTGATCTGCGCATGGGATGGGCTCCTGCTTGAGCTTGGCTTCAATATCGCTGCGGAAAATGCGTAAAAAAAAGCTGGTCACATCCAATGCATCACCTGGCTGCAGGTTGTCGCGGACCTCATTAAGGCCGCGCCTGGCAACAGCTGGTGGTACTGGCTTCACTTGCTCATTTCCTCAATCCGGAAAAGGGCCTCATGGATGGCGGCAATCCATTCATCCGCCTCTTTCTTAACCTTGAAAAAACATTCAGGGGTTGGCCGTCCACCATTGGTGAGGATCTTCTGTAACTCGTGGTAAAAGTCGCCACCCTCGGATTCAATCTTCAGGATGTGCAGCAACAGGGAATCGGTGGTCAGGTTTGATAGGTCGGGGCTTTCAACATATATGCCCCCAGCAATCTGGCAGAAAGCCTGCACAATCCGCTTGTCACCTGTAACGGTGGTGGCAATCACGGCATCTGCCAGGGTAGGCTTGTTGTGCCCTTCATGGTCCGGATTGGTTTTGTTGTACAAAACCCCAGGTGTGCTTCCAATCAGCGAGGCCATCAGATCAATGCCGTAGTCATGGACTACATCGTGATAAGCCACGTGAATGTTCTTGGGTAAGGCGGCTGCCATCTATGAATCCCCCGTCAAAATTAACCTACTACTGCTGAGCTTTGGCGGGGATACTTGGCTTGCGAGCGAGTACCACCGCATCCCATTTGCTGGTTGGCGCCAGCAAATGGGCTTTTAGGCTTTTGCTTCTTCCAGCGTGAATCGTTCTGGATAAAGAATTTCGATCTCAGATATTTTTCCGTTGAAAAATTTGGAAATTTTTTCAGCTAGATCTGGAGATGGTTTTTCCTTCATCCGCTCGATGCGAGAAATCGTGGAAGCTGAGCACTCAACACCACTAGCCAAGCCATATATGGTCACATTGGTTTTAGTTCTGATTTTTTTTAATGGTGTAGCAACTGAGGTCATGGCTATGTTCCGTTTCACGCAACTTGTTAAAGCGCATGTTGCGCCTTACGAAACATCATGTCAATAGGAAGTTGCGTGTTACGTGTTGCGAGCTACGCAACAACAACAGAAAATGCAGGAATGAAAATTGGATCCGTTATTGAAAAACTTCGGATCGAGCGCGAGTGGTCACAGGATGAGTTGGCAGACAAGGCCGGCACTACCAAGTCCAACCTTTCCCGCATTGAGAATAATTCACAATGGCCGCGGCCCGAGCTGTTAGAAAAAATTGCAGCAGCACTCGATATGAAGGTTTACCAGATATTTGCACTTGCAGAGAGTGTGAGCCTTCCCACGGCCCCCTCCCCCTATAGCAAAGATGAAGAAACCCTAGTTAAAGCCTATAAGGCGATGGAGCCAGACGCTCAAGCCCATTATTTGGGTTTGGCGCATATGATTGCTAAGTCAAAACTAAATTAGGATCTGTTCATGAACTACGCCATCACCAAAATCCTGGCTGTTTTCGCCCTGCTGCTCTTGGGATGTCTGGCTTATGTTCAGTATGGCTACCATCTTGATGGGGATATCCGCGCCACCATGAACAAAATCAGACACAATGCCAAGGACCCTGACAGCATTCAATTCAGGTCACTGAGAAAAGTCAAAGCCAGAATTGCCGAAGCAGATATTAAAACCATTTGTGGTGAATACAATGGCAAGAACTCTTTTGGGGCATATGTTGGTTTTACCCCTTTTTATGCGCTTGTGCTTACAGATAACCCGATTATTTATGATGCAGAGCATGATGTTCAAAATTACCATCTCTATTGCAGCACAAGCCTTTAAACTCCACCCGCATAAATAAACAGATCATCCAGCTGTTCATCAGTCAGTTCCAGCAATGCCGCCATGGCCAGCAATGAAGGGCTATTGCGCTCGAACGTTGGCGCCTCACGAAAATCAATGACCAGCTCAACAGGGGTATCAGGATCATCCAGCAGTGCATTGATGGCCGGCATCAGGCCAAAATGCTGCAGCGCCCTTAACCCTTGCCGCCGCGTCACAGATGCCGGTATCGGCGGCAGCAGGTATTGATCGTACATAGGATGCTGCCCGCGCAGCCCCTCACTGATCTGCCTGCTCAAATCAATTTGTTCCAATGCGCCTTGGGGTGATGTCGGCAGCGGGAAAGCACCCAGGCGCTTGAAATACATCGCTCCTTCATATTCCCCCAGCATTGCCAGGCTGGCCTCGCCATCCCACTTTTCCGGCCAGGTCAGGGTGCCGACCAGGTCCGCTTCAATCATCCATGTACTCATAGCATCACCTTTTGGAATCCGGGAATTAAACTGGCTGTCGTCTGAATGGCGCTGGCCTGGTTCGAGCTGTTGTAGCCAGCTGCGTAGAGGTTGCCAAGGTTGGTGCGGGCAAACAGGGTTTCGTACTGGTCGTAACCGGACCTGAACAATTCGACGAATTTCTCGCCCGGCTCATCCATGATGGGCCTGGTTGCCACCGTGAATCTGGTCTTGTTCGCAGCATTGGTGCCAGAAATTACATAGGTGTCATAACCTGTTAGGTATACATTGCCGTCCGTATCCAATACGGCGATGCCGCCATACCCTAATCCCACACCACTATGCCCGACAATTTGCGCAATTTTGCCACTGAATTCAGGAGGACTCGCCACGATGATCAATGCAGTCCCGGACCACTTCTGATATTCGCTAACGGTGAATGGGCTTGTTACCTCCACAATAGCGCCATTGCCCACCTGACCAGCAGAATTTCTGCCCCAAGTCAGCAATTCACCGTTTTGACGCACGGCCCAAGAGTAACCATACATACCGCCGCCAACGCCAATTTCCACAATGTCAGTCAAACCAGGCACAAGCGTGAAAGCATTGCGCCCGACGGTATCCCCCAGACCAAGCTGGCCCGAACCATTATGGCCCGCCGCATAAACCCTGCCGTCATCCGCCAGGGCCAGAATATGACCGCCAGCTGATGCCCAGGTTGAATCTACCCACCCCTGAGTCGCGGCAATATCGACGATATTGATCCCAGCAAGTGCTGAAGGTGAGGTAAACGATGATTTGTTGACGTTATCACCCACCCCAAGCTGCCCTCTGCTGTTGTATCCTGCCCCCAGCAAGTTGCCACTTTCCAGCAGCAGGTAGCTTTGTCCAGCGTTGCCCGTCAATACTATTTTTTTTACGCCACTAATGACAGCTACAGGCGACGGCAGGTTTCTGTTGGATGTGTCGCCCAAGCCGAGCACGCCATTGACGCCGTACCCGCATGACCATATTTGCCCGCTCGCATTCCTGAAAAATGCCCAGCCAGCCTCGCTGGTTGCACGGCTGGTTTCAGCAACCACGTCGACAATATTGATGCTGTTGGTCACGAAATATTCAATCCTGCAAAGCAGCGCACGGTGGACGGTATCTCCGTGGCCCAGCATGCCATAGCCATTTGATCCGCCCGAATAAACCCACCCGTTGCTGATCACGGCATAAAGGGCGTTGCCAGTTTTTTCCCACTTCACCACGTGATGCCCGGCTGGGATGGGAATATTGAACAATGGCCTTTGCGGTGGCGCGATGAAATCTCCCGTCTGGTTCACACCAATGGCCAAGTTCACCGTCCTACCCCAGACGGCCGCGCTCCCGTCATCAAACCCCGCGAGCATCTGAAAATAGGTCCAGTCGTGGCCGGAACCCGCAAACCCCTTCACCTTGCGGGATACGCTATTGGACAGCATACGTTTGGAGATGATGTCGTTGGTCAGGTCTGATGCCAGCACCCCGGTATTCAGCGCCTTGCCATCCTTGCGAACAATGATCACACGGAACCGGGTAGTGGTCTCCGCCAGCACCATGGCCCAATCGCCAGCCTGGGTTGTATAGGTTGGACGGCCAATGATCAAGTCATCACTGCCAGTGATGGTGAGCACATCATCAAACATCAGCCACTGGATGGCCCCTGCAAACGGTGCACTGCTGAAGCCTGTGATGGTACTGATGCCGGTGATGTGCCGCTTGTTGCCATCATTGAGCCAGATCATGGGACTGGCAGCGCTTGCTACGGCTGCTCCCATGCCTTGGGTTTCGCCAGCCACAGCTGGGGATATCACCCAGTTGCTATAAGTGCCACCGCCCTGGATCTGCTTTACCGCAAAAGTCATGGCGCCAGTGGTCACGTTGTAACTGGTGATATCCCCCAACATCCAGTTTACCGGGGCGCTTTTCGCGGCTGCCTTGATGGTCATGCCTAGCAAGAATCCTTTGTCAGGCTCAACCAGCATTGCCTTGGGACCGATGCCAATTTCCTGCTCAGCGATGCTGGTACCTGAAGTGGCAAAGTTATTGAGCTGCGTGATGAATTCATTGAGGCCTGGGACAAGCTGCTCAGCTTGCCATTTCAAAAATGCATCTGTCCTGCTATCAAATTCTGCAGGAGGTAAATTGCTTTGAGGCACAGGCGGGGCGAGTGGTATAGACATTAAATAAAACCCTCGTTGTCGATCGTTAAAATGGAATAGGTGGGGAAACTGATCAGCATCCTGAATTTGTTGTAAACGCCATAGATCACCAGCGACTCATAACCGGGCGCCCCTATCCAGACTATCGGGGTCGCGCGGTATTCAGCCAGCAGACTGTTGACGGCATCCACACTGCCAGCCGTCACCCACACTTCAAGGGCGCTGCGCTTGGTCCAGCCGCGTTTTTTAAGATATGGGTTGCCAAAGGCATCACGCTTGTTGACCGAATAGTCATTGATCCCCACCTCAGCACCATAGCGGGTTCCGCCGATGTCCCGCTTGCGCCCTATCACCAGGTTATTGCAACTCACGGCACCGCCTGGCCGGCTGATGATTACCTGGATATTGGCATTGGCAATGTTGGGTAGATCCGTGATCAACAATTCTCTTTTGATAGCCCGAGGCTGGAAGAAGTAAGCCCAGAAACCTGTAATCAGGCTGTGGTCGATCAGGTCATAGGTCTTGTTATAGACTTCACCTGCAATGCTGTCTGTCACAATGACCTGCACAGACTCAGCCTCAACCCCCAGCACAGCCACGGCATCCACCCGGCCTATGGTGTTCAGTGTTACAGCAATACTGTCCTCATTAGTGCTGGCCTGGCTGAAAGGGTCAAACATGCGCCATGGGGCTGTCTTTCCGGCCCTTGCCCAATTCACAGGGATGGCTTCCGGGTCATCGCTTTCTTCCAATGGATTGTTACCCAGGTTGTCAGCCTTCACGGAACGGTATCGATAATGCACGCCTGCCGTGGTGACCTGCACCCAGTCATGCAGATCATAAGTGTGCAAAGGGTCAAACTCATCATGCTCTGTTTCGGGGATATTGGTGGCATCCAGAATAGAGTCGGTCACCACCAACGGCACTATCATGCTCATGCCGCTCATAATTCTTCTTCCTGCACCTGTGGCATGCCAATATCATCCCACTCTTCAAGCTGGTCAGCGGTTTTACCGGTGGCCTTGAGTATTTGTATCAACACCAGCTTGATCTCTTCCTGCTGACGCTCCAGGCGGCGGATATCGGCATCGTGCCCACCGTTGAGCATCTGGGCTGTTTGCTGGTTATTGAAAATCTGCGAGGGCCCGGTATATTCCAGCTCAGGGCCCTGCTCGCCCACGATGCGCCAGCCACCTGCATGATGGCCGCCGCTGGCAAAACCAGGGATGCCCAGCAGCTCATTGGCTTTATTGATGCCACTGTTGGTGGCAATCCCTTTGTAAGCCTGCAAATCAAACAGGCTGGCAAACTTATCAGTATCAAACGCATTCATGCTGGCATAGAGCTGGTCTGTGCCATCCTTGAGCGACATGAAAGCCTGCACCAGGCTGGGGAATGCTGCCGCGAGATCCAGCCCGGCCTCTGTGGTGTAATCAATACCAGTGCCAAGCTTGATCAATTCATCAATGCTGGTTGGCATGGTGAGGTTGAGCTCATCAAATGAACCTTTGAGGTCTGATTCCAGGCGCTTCAATTGTTCAGCCGGGGTCAGCATACTGACCACGCTGGCATCCACATTGGCCTTGAGCGTATCTATGGCCTTGGTGAACTCGGTAAAGCCAGTGCGAATGCCAAACAGGGCTGTGAATTTCTCAATGCCTTCCTGGGTGGTGGTGTCTATGCTTTTGAGCAATGAGTCAAATGCATCCAGCGTGGTGGGCATGGTCGTGGCGCCGCTGAATGCCTCGATGTAATCAAGCAACGTGCTCTTGGTTTCCAGCAGCACCTGGCTGCTGGTCTTGAAGCTGTTGGCCGTGGTGGCCAGATCGTTTACAAACTTGCTCAGCTCATCCCCGGTGTAACCGCTTTGCACTGCGACCTTGGCAGCAGCATCCACCGTCAGGCCAAAGCGGTCAGCCAGTTTCTCCTGTGCGTAGTTCAGGTTCAGGCTGGCCTGGATCATCTCGCTCACCTTGGTGCGATCTGTCAGACCGTTGAACAATGCGCGAATTCCCTCTGGCAGCTTGGAGCGCTGGATGGCCTCAACCAGTGTCTTGCCCATGACGATCTCAAACATCTGCTGAAAGGCCTGCTCAGCCGTTGTGCGCTTGGATTTTCCGAAATTCTGCCCAAAGCTTACGGAACCTCCTTCAAAAGAGGCATCAAATCCCCCGCGCACATTGGTGCGGGAGATCATGTTAGAGCTGGAAGCTATGCGGTCATTCAATCCAAACGCCGACAGCATGGATCCAAGGGATGATGAAAATGCTTCATTAAGCCCCCCCAGGGCACTGCCTACCCCGAGATCCCTATCTCCAAGTTTTCCGATGCTGCCATTGGAATAAGCCCCTCCCTCGTAAACACCTGATGTCGAGGTGCCGTATTTCTTGAGCTTTTTTCCGCCAGTGAGTGAACCGATCAGGGAGCCTATCACCGCACCAATGGCCGTACCGATGCCGGGAATGATGGAGCCAATGGCAGCACCGGCAGCGGTGAATGCCGCTCCGCGCACATCCCCGGAAAGGGCCTGGATGGCAGCACCAACCCAGGGCATGGCCTTTGCAGCCATGGCGCCGGCTGCGCCCCAGCCGCTGCTCATGGCGCCAATGCCAGTGGCTGAACCGGCTACAGTGGCGCCCATGCCAGACGCTGCCCCCACCATCTGGCCAGACATGCCTGATGCAAACTGGCTAAGAGTCTGTGAGCCAAGCATACTGCCGATGTTGCCTACCCACCCTCCCACGGTACCCATCAGGTTCTGGCTCATGCTATTGCCCGATTTCAAACTGTAAATACTCTGTGCAGCACCCATGATTGAATTGGTAGCACTATTACCACCCGCGGTGGCTACACCATTGGTAGTACCGGCGCCACTGAAAATACCGCTCAGCATATTGCTCACTGGCGACATCACGGCCTGGATCACGGGACGCAGAATCAAGGTGCTGAACATGTTTTTGATAGTGTCACGCAGGTTTTCAGCAAAGGTTTTCCCACTTTCAAACCCGCGCAAAAGCGCATCTGTCAGCGATCTATTGATGATGTCATGGTCACGCTTGGCCTGGGTGACCAGGTCTTCCTGTGCTTTGCGCACCTGTTTGATGCCGTCCAGGGAAGCTTGCTTGCTGTAAGCCTGTTTTCGGGCTTCAGCCAGCTCACGCAATGATCGTGCTTGTTCCTGTGCAAACTTGATAGCGGTGGGTGAATATTCATCCAGGGCCATCATGGCTGCCGCTTGCTCATAGGCTGCCGCGGCATCCAGCAACCGCGCCTGCTCCATATTGCTCACAGCCAGTGCCCCAAGCTTCAGTACATCAATCTGCTGCTGGATGGCTTGCGCCTCTTTCACAGCGCTGGCAACCAGAGAATCTACCGACTTGCCAGCCGCTTCCAGGCTGGCGTTGTATGCCCGTTCCTCTTCAAGTCGGATCCGCTGGGCCTCGGCAAATACCGCCATTTTCTCGGCCTTGTTGGACTCAGCCAGGGATAAAGCCTCAAGCGTGGTGATCTGCTGTGCATAGGTTTCCAGCAGCTCGCGCTGGGACTTACTCAAATGCCCGGTACCAGTCGCCAGCAGCTCGCGGATATCCAGCACCGCCTTCTGCCCCTGGGTCAGTTTGTTTCCTGCATCAATCTCGTACTGTAGAGAAGTCACCAGGTCTTTGGACTTGTTGACGATGGACTCATAGCTGTTGGCAATCTTGTTGGCAGCCTCTGTGGCAAGCTTCTTCTGTCCCGTGGCCTTGTTGTACTTGTCAGCCAGCACCGCCAGCTTGGCTTGCAGCACATCCTGGGCAATGCCTTCACGGTTGGCGGCTTCAGTGATGGACTTGACCTGTTCCTGGTATTCCTTTGTGACATCGATGACGGTTTTCAACTCACTGGTCAGGTCGGCAAAGCGCTTAGCAGTGGGGTCAATTTTCCGGTTGGGATCCTGCAGCTCAAGCTTGGCCAGTTCAATACCGGCCCCCTTGATCATTTCAGAGGTAATGCGGATTTTCTGATTCAGGTCATCAATCTTGCTTTGATCGATCTTGGATAGACTCTTTGCCAAGCCTTCAAACATGGTGCCCTGGTAATCACCGCCTGCAAAAGAATTACGGCGATTGATCAACTCATTCTGAGTTTTGATGAGATCCTGAAGTGAGGATTTTTGCGCAAGGTAAGGGTCGTCCTGTTTGGCATTAGGATCCACCTGCTTGGCCTTATTCAGTTCCTTCTGTTTGGCAATTACCTGATCAAGTGCAGGTACCGCCTTGTCACGCATTAAGATGAAGGCGCCAGCCGCAGCTGTAAGTCCAATCACCAAACCCACAGGACCCAATAATGAAAGACTTAATGCTTTCAATCCAGCGCCAAGAGTGGCAATGCCCGTCAAAATGGTAGGCGCATACATGGCGGCCAATCCAGCACCAGCAGCTGATCCCGCAATGGCGACAATCCCTAGGTTGTCTGCAACCATAAGCATGGCAGCAGCCACAGCCTTGGATGATCCAGTGACTTGATCAAATCTGCCTATGCGCTGTGTGATTGAATCTGTTAGAACCTGCCACCCGCTGCCAAGAGTCTGCATCTCTTTGGCTTGCTGACGCAATGCAGCCAAAGCTTTTGGGTTGTTAAAGGCATTTGCCAGGATGTCACTCGTAAGCAAACCCTGAGAGGCCATTTCCCTCAATGAACCTACAGGCACATTGATGGCTTCTGCCAAAGTGCGCATCAAGCCTGGTGCAGCTTCGTTCACAGCGTTAAATTCTTCGCCACGCAATACGCCAGATCCAAACGCTTGAGAGAGTTGCAACATTGCAGAGGCTGACTCTGTTGCTGTAGCCCCTGATACTCGCAATGAAAGGGCAACCGTTTCACTGATATTGCTAACTTCAACCTGGGTAGCATTCAGCCCACGCAATGAGTTATTCAGGCGTGCATACAATATGCCGGTACTATTAACCTCAGTTTGGGCACGTCTCGCAATGGCCAGAGTGTTGGCATTAGCCTGGGCATATTCTTCCGTGCTGCGGGTTGCGAGTTTCAGCTGACCAGTGAAACGGGTATATTCATCCGTGACGCGTGCCAATCCGGTAATGCTGAAAATAGCCCCCAGTGCGAAACCCAGCTTGCTGACCATTCCACTGGCAATATTGGATGTATTCCCAAGGTTCTTGGTTGACTTGTCCATATCGTCAACGTGCTGCTTGAGATTGACCAGGTTCTTGTCGTAAACCTCCTGGCTGAGGATCCCAGCCTCAAATGCCTGGCGTAATGTCACCGTGCCAGAGGCCAGCTTGCTCATGCTGGCATAACCTGGCTCGATGGTCTGGCGCAAGCTGTCAATGCGGGTTGCCAGGTTCTGCGCATAGATGCGGGCCCCGTCAAGCTTGGCAGCCGCATCCTTGGCAGCCTCGCCTATGCTCTTGATGCCCTGCTCGCCTTGCTTGGCTTGCTTGCCGGCTGCATCCATCTTGTCGCCGGCCTTGGTTGCAGCACTGCCCACCGCCTCCAGTGCCTGCTCGGTTTTCACCGTGGCCTGCACTGTGGTGTTCAGTTGCTTGCCGGTTTTATCGCTGTTGATGCCAAGCTTGTCGATGGATGCTGAGAATGAGTTGAGTTCGGCAGCACCAGCAGCCACCCCCTCCACTTCAAGCTTTAATCCCAGTATCTTCTGCGTCATCTCAGTTTTTCTCGTTCAACACATCCAGCGCTTCACGCTCCATGATTTGCAAACCGGAAAACAATACCTTGCTCATTTCCAGCTCCAAGCCCTGCAGCACGATTGGCAAAGCCTCATAACGCAAACCCATGTATCGAATGCTGGTTGGCAACACCAGCATTCGCCACTGCTTTTCCATTGCCAGAAACACCTCAACAGTTGGTAGGTTTTCCGGCCATATCTCACAATCATATGAAGCCCCCGCCTCCAGCTCGATGCGGGCCTGTTGCAGCTGCTCATCGGACATTCCATATTGCTTGAGCCCTTCGATATAGCTGTCAACACTGGGGCGCCCTTCTTGAGCCCAGTAGCGGGCGGCCTCTTTTAGTTTCCCAACTCTATTCCTGCATTGGCCTTCAAAAAGGCGTTGTAAATATCTGCTGCAGCCATTGGATAAGCTACTAATATGTGGCGCAAATTTTCACGGTTGAATTCAGTGCTTTCACCGATCTGCACATCTTCCCAACCTTCCAAAAACAACAGCAGGAAATCCAAATCAGAATCGATTTTTTCAGTGATGCTTTGCTCTGCACCGCCTAGAGCCTCGTTATCTTCCTTGGCCTGTTTCAACAGTGCGTCAATTTCTTCACGGTTGTGACGCTTGAATTTCAACCGGATGACGTTTTCAACACGACGCCCTTTGCCATCAATGGATGGCAACTTAACAAGTGCTAGGAATGATGCGGATAGTGCAATTTTGAAAGCCATGGCTCGCCCTTTGTGGTTAGTGAATGGTGATGTAAAGCTCGTCATTGCCATCAATAGGCAAATGACGCATTTCAGCAGTGAAAGTACGCACACTGGTTTTTTCCCCATAGTTCGGGTTATTGAGCACCACCGAGTTGCTGCACACAGTCACCCGGTTGCCCGCCTGCAGGCCATGCCCCACTGCAAAATTACCTGTGGTGCCATCGCGTACCGCGCCCCACAAATCAGACACGGCCACATTGACGGCTTCCAGGCTGATGTTGGTTTGTGAGCGGCGGTCTGTTTGCTCGAATGACTCAGTGATGTTGATGAAGTCCAGGAACTGGATCTCATTGCCCAGGTCCAGGCTGATGGATTCAAGGCCAATGTCATAAGCCCCGAGGAAGGCCACTAGCGGGGTATTGTTCTTGTTGGCCAGCAAGGGCTTTTTCCAGGCGCTGAATACAGGATTGGGGATGACATTGTCTTCAACCGGTGCAGCCACGCCCTGAAAAGCAAAATTCCACTTGGGTATGGCATTGGCCCCCAGCTCAAACACTGCATTGCCACGGGTGCCCACAAACCGGTGCAAGACATCCTTGATGTATAGATAAATAGTGATCGACTCATGGTTGGCACTGATCGGCGTGTAAACCACGCTGGGCTCAATGCTGTATTGGCTAGTGTTGTCAGTTTCTATCCAGTCTTTACCGATGACCTTGGCAGTCTTGGTGGCACCGTCATAATCCACGATCACACCAGCCTGCCCCTCACCAGTTCCATCGGTGATGGTGATCGGGCGCCCGTTGTAGAAGTTATTGACCGCAGATGCCGCAGCAGCCAATTGCACAGTGTCAGCAGTACCCCCTTGTGCAGTCCCGATGATTGCTGCAGCCAGCAAGCTTTCGCTCAGGCCGCAGGCACGCAACGCAGGGCCGTAGGCTGGCGCCACTCCAGCGGTACCAGATCCTGCTCCCTCAACTGAAAAATTGATCTGCCCGGTGATGGAGCCAATCAATTGCTCAAAATTGCCAAAATATGGCCGTATCAAGTCACGGTCTGCCCCACGGATCTCCATTGGTGTAAATGTGGGCTGGCCTGATAACAGCACGGCGTTTAAGGCTGCGGTGGGGGCTGCATCCACCCCATAAGTGGCCTCGTTTTTCATCAGCAACGATGTAATGCGTAATGGAATCATGATCAATAATCCTTAACTTGAAATGGTTGATTTCCCCTTGCGCTGCTTTACTGGCGCCTGGGGTTTTACTGGCTGCTGAGGGGCGGCGGGTGCAGCGTTAGCGGGCCTGGTTTCCTGCTGCAGCTCACGCTTGCCGCTGCCATCAATCACAAAGCTGCCACCCCTGCCCAGGTTGATGTCTTGATTCATGATGCCCTCCGCTGTGCTATCAAGAGTTGCTGGCAGGATGTCAGTTGCTCGACGACCTGGTCGGCTTCTGAGGCGAGGCTGACAAGAAATTCAGCAGCCGTGTCAGAAAGTTCGGCTCTCGCTTCACCATCACGTCCGAAGGTGGCGGTGTTGGTTTCTCCTGGCTGGTCTTGACCGGGAGCACATGCACCGGCGCTGCTGGCGGTTTTGATGCCGATGCGCAGCTGCTGAGCATTAGCGCGCAGGCCAGCAATAACACTGTCTTTACGGGTTTCAACATGGCGTAATTTCTCCTGGTAATCAGCAGATATGAAGGCAAACGACTCCTGCACCGCTTGGCTGTAAGCCCTGCTGGTCTCCTGCTCGGCATTGAGTTGCAGCAGGGCGTCCTGCAATGAGATATTGGCGGCGTGCAAGTCAATGTTGTACTTGCCCTGCCACTCAATATCCTTGGCCGTGCTGCCGTTGTCATATGCCCAGCCATAGGCCAGAAAAGCCAATACCCCAAACAGAGCCGCCAACACAACGTTGCGTATCGCCACCGCGCTCATATGGCCATCGCCTTGATATATTTGGCCTGGCGCACTGTGAAAATGGTGCGTACGTATTCCCGGTTGATCTCGAAAAAAGTTTTTTTGTAGCCGCTGGCCAGGCTCTTGGCCTTCAGGCTGGTATGCTCAACATGTCCAAACCAGTAGGCCGCATCGCAACCTTCCGTGCCTCGACACAGCTGGCGGTCAGAAGCCAGTCCACCTGCCCCGCCGTTATAGGCCGCCAGCGTAAACGCCATGGCCTCCCTTTCATTGGCCGCAGCCTTGATCATCTCGAAGTTCTGCCTGTCCTTCAGCACCAAGGCCCGCAGCTGGAATGCCGGGTCATACAAACTCTCGCTATCCCATGACCAGCCATCCAATGCAGCTGGATAGGCCGCCCGCAATTCCGCCAGTGCATCAAAGCGCTTGGTGCGGGTGATCTGCCCCAAGCCAATGCCCTGCTCACGGTCTGTTTTCAACTCAGCAAGGCGGCTCCAGCAGCGCCGGTGAGTGAGGCTGATGCATGTTTCCTGCTCTACCTGCCCCGCCAGCAGCGCAGGCATGGGAGCTTTGGGCCACCATGTCTGCTGCTCGGTTTTAAGCAACGGCAGGTACGCATGCGCATTCTTAGGGATGGGCTGATCAGATGCCTGGGCCACATTGCCCAGCAATAACAAGGTGGATGACAACACCAGGCATACGCCGATGAAAACAAGGCCAGCCCCCGTGGAAGTCTGGCTGGCAATACATGCGGTTCTGCCCATCTCAACCTTGGGAAACAGGATCCGCCGCACGACATGCGACAAGGCCACCGCATACAAGGCCAGTCCGGAAAACAAGCCCCACACGGCAAATGCCGGTTGCCGCGTCAGCAATGCAAAAGGCTCAGCACCAAGGCTGAACACTGTTGCCACCGCCAGAAGCGAAAGCACCCGGGTAATATCGGTTCTGTATTTATTCAAGATCATGGCTTTCTCGCCTCCCTGCGTGATATGTCAATTGATAGCTGCTTGATGTCCGATCGCATCTCAGTCAGCTGGGTCTTTAAATTCATGGTTTCCATTTCCAGCTTGATCATGCGTTCCGGCATCAATGCCAGGGCAGTGATCGCTGCTCGGTCTTCCAACCTGCGTTCCTCTAGATTGCCAATGCGCCCATCCTGCCTGGTGCTGTAAATCACAAAAGCCACTGTTTGCATCAAGAGCGCAAAAATTAAACTGATCGGTATTTTCTTATCCAGGCTCCACTTGTTTTCTCTGCGGTCCATGTCGTTAACCTCGCTCATGGTTGCCCCTCAATCCACTGCCATCATTTCAAGCCGGCATGCAATCCAGCCCCAAGGCACATCCATCTGCTCACTACTTCTGCAATCGATCAGCAGCAAGTGGGAAATGCCGGCTGGGTAGTTATTGGTGATTTCCTTAATCTCATCCAGCATTGCACCCTCAAGGTTTTCCATGGCTGAAGGTGGCTCACCGTCATCAATCTGTAGCTGCCCAATGATCTTGATGGAGCGGACGCCATGGGCTGCAGAACGTCCCAGCAGGTTGGTGTAATTGCCCTCTGCGCTGTGCAGCAGCGTGTAGACCCCGCGTTTGAGATCAGCACAATCCCTCTGGGAAAAATCCTTCAGGTCCCTGGTTACCACCCGGTGAGGAAACCTGTCAGCAAGGGCGGACTTCAGCAGTTCCATCTGCAGCTCAAGGTCACTCATAAAAAGGCATCCTTGATCCCGGCATCCAAGCCCTGCTCCATCAGGGTCATGAAACGTGGCTCAATCTCATCCGCGGTAGGCTGGATATAGGGCTTGGCTTTGGTCCCAGTTTTGGAAATTTTCCAGGCAATGGCGCGCGCTGCTCGGTAAGCCGCGTTTTCACGCAAGCCCAGCACACGTTCAACCCATGGCTGCAATGCCTTGGCTGGCGGCAAATGGGGCTTGGTGCCATCTTCCAGGAATCCGCTATAGTTCATATGCGGCGCCACGATGTACTGCAAGCGGCCTGATTTTTCCGCCAAAATGCTGTTGGCATTGGTGGTAAATGCCTTGGGGGACTTTTCCCGCATCAATCGAGCCGCTTCCTGCGCGCCTCGATGCAAATACATTTCCAGGCTGTTTTCCAGCACTTCAGGCAATTTGCGAAAGCCCATTGCAGTTTGGAAGCCGGTAGCTGTGAAGGAAAGCCGTGCCATCATTGGGTTTGATGCGATTTATTCAGATGTGGCAGAGTTTGGGGAAAACGTCACGACATCAACAGGGGGCGGGCATGTCGCCAGCAATAAAAAACCCGCCGAAGCGGGTTGATTGGTTTGTTCACCCGGATTAGTCAGCGGGGGTGATATCAACGTAATACTCTTTTCCTATTTCAAATGCTGACGCCGCTGGCTTATCAAGTTGAATACCCAAAGTTAGATCACCTATCGGGGTGTAATCAGAAAAGACCTTGTTTTCAGAATTAGGATCATCCGAATAAACAACCCCAAAACGAACAATCACATTTCCGTGTTGAGGGGATTTACCATTACATTTCATTTTGGCTCGAACAGTATTTGCCACTTTAATACTCCTGGTTAATTGCCTGTATAGGCTAAAAACAGGATTGTTGTTTCAGTGTTACGCCCTGTTGGGTTGATAAATCGGTTTATCCCGCCAGCCTTTCAAACTGCTCCATCAAAGCCTGAAACAAGAATGACGGGGTGCCATTGCGGGGGCCGTTGCTGATACCGTCACGCAGCGCCACTGGCTTGGTCAAGTTGCGCATAGCCATTTCCTTGCAGGCCTCGGCCTGGGAACGCAAAATGAGCAAGCCCCGGTCGGCAGCCTGAATGGTGGTGTCATTGGCAGTTTCGCCTATGACATGGCGGGCAAAATAGAAAAATTTATACTGGCTTCCCAGCACTGCAATCTGCTTGTCAGTAGGTGCTGGTACCAGTTGCATCAAGGAAATGGAGCCATTGCTCACACAGCTGCAGCGTGGCAATGGCCCTGTCCAGTTTTTCTCCCACGGCTGGGGGCGGGAAATTCCCCAAATAGGGGATTTGAAGGCTTGAAAATCTGCTGGCGCGTCATAAGCATTTTGCCCAGGAATCAGGGTAATCTCGCCAACAAGGGTGCGGGTCCTGTATCTGGAAAGCTCAAGTGCAGCCACATTCAGGATCCGCTTGAAATCCGCATCATCCGGTGCCTTGAATACCCCAACGCAGTCGTGAAGACTGGCCTTGAAGTCTGCAACCAGATCAGCTTGTGACATGCTGTCAGCCATGGTTATTGTGCAGCAGTCTTTCGTGTTTCAACTTCAGCCACCAGCGCGGCTGCCAGCTCATTATCCGCATTGTTGCCCTTGGCTTTTTCATCTTCAACCAGGGTGGAAAGCTCATCATCGCTGAGTGCAGGCAATGACTTGATTTTGGCGGTGATCTCAGCACGTGAGGAACGGGTGAGCAGCTCGTTGCCAATCTCGCTCAGCAGACTGCTGCGGGGTGTTTCCTTCAGTTGCTCAAGTTCACCCAGCTTTTCCAGCTGCTCAAAAGTGAGGGTGCCAAATTGAGCCTTGATGGCCTTGATGGACAACTCCAACAAGTCCGCTAGCGGGTCTGTGTCAGCGGCAGGTTCTTCAACCGGGGCCTCAGCTGGCCTGAACTCTGGCGGCACTTCATGCGGGTAAAAATGGCGGGTTTCACCAGGTGCCACCATGGAAGCACCCACCCAGATAGGGCAATCGGTAGTGTTACTTACAGGTATCTTGTCCATGTCTAATCCTTTCTTGCCTATCAGCCGGGAATGCGGCTGATAGGAATTGATGGTTGGCTTACCGGGCTACGCGGGCGGCAGCGCTATATAGCGCAATGGATGTCAGGCCTGCTTTCAGCGGTGTTGGTGTATGCACCACGATGAATTGATCGCCGTACGCTTCTTTCTTGCCGGTGAAATTACCATTGTCGTCCCGCTGGTTTTCCAGCTGGCCCATGCTCCATGGCTTCAGCATGCGGAAACGTGTGAGGTTTCGTTCACCAATCAGCACTCGCTGGTCACCCATTTGCAGGCCTGGGGCGCTGGTCTTGAAGTTAGGCACGCCCTTCACAATTCCCAGGTTGCCCTCGGAATCCAGCGAGGTACCCTTGCGTTCCCCTGTTGCCACAAAGGTGCGGGCCTGCTCTATGGTGGTCATCACTGAGCCAGACATGAGGCCAAAATTGGCACGATGCAAGCGGTCATCTTCAATGATGTTTTTGCGCAGGCCATAGCGGTACAGGAAACCATCCCAGAAAACATCGGTTGCCACGGCGCCCTGGTCCACGTTGAACTGATATACATTGGTGACACGGTAGTAACTCGCCACAATGGCATGACCACTGGTGATGTTGACCGGCACGCCCACTTCGCTGACAAACTGGATTTCACCCAGGTTGTAGTTCAGTGTGAAGTAAATGCCAGAAGCCTGGGTGCCGGTGCCGTCATACTGTAAACGTGCTGTGCCATTGGTACTGACAGTGTGCGGATATTGGGTGTTGCCCACTTGCGCGCCCTGAAGGTCAAAAATACGCTTGGGGCGCACCACAGGGAAATTGGCCAATGGGAATGTGGATTTATTGCCATCACCAGTGGCTACCGCCTCATTGGTCACCTGCAATGCGCCATATTGATCAGACGCATTCAGTGGTTCATTGAACAGCAGCTGCTCGGTATCTTCACCGATGATTCGGGTGGCATTGACCACGTTTTCTGCCAAAGCGCTCCAATTAAGCTGCCCATTGGTGGTCAGGTATTGCAATTCATCCGAAATGCTGAATGACAGCTTTTGGGGGATTGGGTAAGCGCTTTCCATGGCCTGGATCACGCCAGCCCGCTTGATGCCCTGTCCTTCATAGGTACGGGTGCCATTGCGGCCGGCCGCGGTCTGGTCACGGTAGCTGAATGGGATACCAATGCTGTTGGCAAATGCAGCCACGCCTGAATCCACAAACTGCAAGCCGATCAGGCTATACAGCGCCTCACGGATCACGGTCCGTTCAAAAATGGCAGGTACTGCCACATCGGACACTACACCAGATCCTCCCGCCAGGCGCTTATGTTCCTGATGCAGGCGCATACCATTGGTGGCATCAAATTGCGCCATGACCGCTTCAGCCAGTGCCTTGTTCTTGGACTGCAACACGCCACCTGTGTTGGCGTAACGGTCAACATCTGGTTGGCCTGAAAGCTTCAGCACCTTGTCAGCATGTTCTTGCAATGCCTTCACCTCGTTGCTGGAATCCACGGTGATATGCACATTGCCTGCGGGTTGGTAGCCCAGGCTGGCTAGCTTGCGGGCGGCTGCCAGTTGATTACCCTGCTTGATCTGGTTTTCTGCCAGACGCATCACCTGGTCTGCTGACATGTCAGCGGTGATCAGGTCGGCTACAGCTTCGGTCAGTTCTTTCTTGGTTTCATCATCAAAATCCTTCACGGCGCCAACGGCGTCAGAAAGAATCTTGATATTGGCATCACGGGCTTCAGTTAACTTCTTGGTTTCTTGCGTTGCCTTGGCGCTACGGTCTTCCATCAGCTTGATGACTTGCTCTTCAGTCAGGCCCTTTGTACCGGCAGCAGGGATATTGGGAACTTCGATCGCAAGCTTGATGACCTTGTCGCCAATCTCTTCAGCCAACTTCTTGCCGCTGTCTTCAAAGCTCTGTACTAATGCCTTGGCAACCGCTTCATCAGTGACGTTCTTCAAGGCGGTTTCGCAGGTTTCAGCCAGTTGCTTGACCACGGCTTCAGCCAGCTTATATTTGCCCAGGTTGGCGGTTAGTTTCTCAATCAGTTCTTTCCACATGGTGCGGATCTCCTGTAAAAGTTTGGTATTCAGTTCTGGATGCAGAATGGTGGGGATGTTGTGATCGCTCTCGCTCAAGCGGATGGTGTCAGGCTCAATGGGATCAAGCCCCTTGATCACAGGACGTATGGTCAGGCCAGCGCCCAGCAGCACAGTGCCGTGTGTGTTGCCCACTTCGTTATCGCGCCAGTTTTCATCGTATTCAGCCGAGAAATATTTATAGCCCTTTGTCTTGAGCATTTTGATGCCGTAATCAGTCCACTCAACCAGCGCACGCAACCGGTCACCCTCAATGGCCAATTTCTTGAATTCGCCAGCGGCGCCATCTTCAGGTTTGTGGGAAATGTCGGCAAAAATCTTTGTGCCAACAGTATTGGCTTCAAAATTGCTCACCATGGACATCAGCATGTCGCGGGATATTTCAAACCGGCCATAGCGGGGATCGGTAAAGCTGCCAGTGCGGGTAAGTGTCACCCAGCTGGTACGCTTCCCGGCTTCCAGATTCACAACGAAACTGGAGAGGAAGCGCACCCTCCTGGATTCGGCCTCTGAAAGTTTGATACGCCTAGATTGTTTTCCCATGCCTGCCTCAATCTGTGACCCCATCGCAACTGGCGAGCGAGCCAGAACAGCGTCACGATGGGGTCAACCCTTTAAATCGATGTGGCAGAGTTTGGGGAAAACGTCACGACATCAACAGGGGGCGGGCATGTCGTGGATCAAAAAGCAGGCAGCGCTGCTAAGTGTTGAAATTACTGATGGGGATGGAATTGATGCACAACCTTACCCACAGAAAATGTGGGTAAGCTGGGCTTAATGGATAATTTCGATTGGGGCTTCAAAACCATCAGAGCCCGCAATGGTGTTCAAGTCATCTTCCTGCACCTGTGGCAGATGCTTGGAGAGATCCTCAGGAACTACCCACTTCAGAGAAAGCACCAGGGCCATATCTGCCATGCTGTGAAGCGGATCATTGATTTCGTAAGTGCTAGGGTATGGGTTGCCGATCACATAGCCTTGCTCAACCTGCGCCTTGATGTGGGCATGCAGCAAACCTGCATCAGGGCCGCTCAATTCGCCTGTCTCAATGTCCCACACCACATTCAAAGGCGGAATGGTGGCGGATATCCCTGGCAATATCAGTTTACGGCTCATATTTGAATAATACTCCTATTACCAGGTCGAACATTTCCCGGTCTCTCTCTAAGATGTCTTGCAAGCGTTGATGGTTCCCACCCAACACATCCTCGATCGACATTGTCATCACTTCCAGCGCTCCATACTTGCCACGATAACTGGTGTTGTTATAGATTCGGCCCTGGTAAGGATGGATGTAGTGATCCTCACGCGTCACCTCATTGCTACCATACCCATAACCTGGCATCAGTTGGCTAAGTTTTTTCAGCTGGTCGCCGTTGGTCCTGCGGTGGTGCAGTTCCTGGAAGTAGTCATCAAGCTGCGGGATCACGTGCTGGATGCGGTGCACATATTCATGCACCGCAGTGCTGAACGTGCCCAGCTGGATGAACCCTTCACCACCCTTGGAAACTCCCGACAATCCCATTATCTTGTAAGCCTTGCCAGTCACATCACTAGGGATGGTGTATTGATATCCCCTGCGCGATGAAAACTTGACGAAAAGCGGGCCATATTGATCCACCTTCTTGGTCCAGCTATCCGGGAATAATTGAGATGCTGCCTGCACAAACTGAGCCCCTACGCCCTTGCTCCTGACTTTTGCCGGGGTGTTGATCGGTCTGGCGGCTGCCAGGGCGTCATGAATCACCTCACGCAACCTGGCAATATCCGGCCTGCCACCCTCCCCCAATACAGACTTCAGCACATCATCGGCAATGGTGTTACCTTCTTTCAGAATCGCATCCAGGGTCAAGCGCCCCTTGATGCGGGCGGGTGAGATTGGACGTGGTGGACGGATGGATGGTGTGGATCCAATGCGCTTCTGCACGTCCTTCCATCGCGCCTTGATCATCCCCTGCTTGAGCTGGCCATCCTGGTAAACCTCGTTTTTTTTCTTGCCCAGCACACCGATTCTTTGCGCTGGAGTCATGCGGTCTAGCGTTTCAAGCGGAGTTTCCTTGCCCTCTCTATCCTCATCCGTGATTTCATCCTTGAAAACTACCTCAACATAGCTGAGTGTGTTGGGATGCGCAGGCCATGGGCATTTGTCACGGGTGGGGTAAACCCCCTTGCCAAGTCCATAGAGGTTGGCCGCCGCGTGAAAGTCGCAGATATCAGGCCGTGGGTGAGCTGGCGATAGCTTGAAGCGAACACCTGCCGCCATCGGGTGACTGAGGGCACTATCAATGTATGCCTCACCATGCGCCCGGTTGATCTCGGTACGGAAAACCCGCATGGCGTTGCTCATGGGGCTGCCTTCGCCGGTCAGCAAGGCCTGGGCAGTATCCTTCCCGATCTTGCGGGAGTTTGCCATGCCAATTTTGGTCTGTATCTCGATGGGCACAATCTCACCCCGTGCCAAAAACTCCCGGGCTGCTTCAGCTGCACCCTGACCCTGGATCACGGCCATCTCAACTGCATTGGTCATTACATCCCGCGCATGCCTGTCCAGCCGCCAGATCCTGTCGGAGAGCTGCAAACCATTGCCATCAATGAAGGTTCGCACAAAATTCACTGCCCTGTCACTGATCTGCACCGCCGCCGCCTGGCTGAGTATGCCTTCCGTCTGCTGCATGATGCCAAGCCTGACAGCACTGAAAGGCACGGTACCAAGATTAGCTGCAGCCTTGAGGTTGCCATTCAACAAGCGCGACCGCTCCACACTCAAAGCACGCAACCGCCCATCAATCTGCACCAGCACATCCTGCAAACGCTGCAACTGCACAGTGCCATCACTATCACCAGCCGCATCAAGATGATCCCTGATCTGCTCCGCAGCCATTTCATAAAGGGACTGTAAAGCCTCCAAGGCTTCACCGTCCAGATCATTCATCTGACGCTGCGCCTGGAGCGTGGCGCGTTTAATGGTGGCTTGAATTGGGGTCATTAGTCCAGTATCTAAAAATAATGACGACAAGATCAGGGGGGTGTTGTGGCAGCGATGAGTAAGCCCACCGAAGTGAGCTTTGGGTTGTGTCCCAACAAGTAGGGTTATTGTGTAGCCGCTGGTATACGCTCCCATTGCTTAAAATATTGGCTCATGCTCATCTGCAGAAGCCGTCCTTGATTCCTGCGGTTTGCCACCTCGATTAAAAAGTTTTCAAACTCCGTTAAATTAATTTCTGTAGCCCCTGGATTTTCTGAAGTTGTAACAGAGTGAAACAGATAGAGAACGGCCATTTGCTGCAGTTCGGCTGAGTTGAGCCATTTGATAAGGCCCGCAGATGTTGCCTGATCGCCTTTGACTGCCGCGACCCCAATCAAAGGCTCCTTACCAACAGACGATATCACCACCGCTCGTTTCGAGCCGTACCGAATAAACTTAAAACCACGATCAATAAGTTGTTGAATCCCTACTCCAGACATTGCATTCACAGGCGCTGTCCAAATATAGCGAGCATGCTTATCAACCCCAATTGCCGCCATGCGCTCAATTGCAGTATCTGCGTCCTGTCCTGTAAGGGGGGCATTCTCGGCAAGGCTGTAGTTTTTATGACCGACGCCTTCATTGGTAATATCGTGCCCAGCATTAAACAATGCTTGAGCTATAGCAATGCCTGCTCCGTTGTTAACCGTTGATAAGAGTTGCTGGGAATTGACACTGAAGGATGCCTTAAAACCATACTTGCGCAACAGTGGCAAGACCGTAGTAATATGTCCGCCATCCGAACCACCCCCATCAAATCCAAACATAATGGTCGGAGTAGCCGCCGCCCCAAAGGTGATGTCCGAGAATAGTACATATCGACTTCCGTCTTGACCGCCAGCCGGGAAGTTGAAAAATAAATCAATTTCAGCAACGGCGGCGACGTCAGCACCAGTACCCGAGCTAGTCCAAGATGTACCTATATTTGGGGAATTATCGGCAGTAGCGTTTAGGTCAACCGACAATATGGCCCACCGACCAAACTTCATCTGATCCGGCTCGAACTTATAGGTACGACGGTTAGATGGCGTCGATGTAGGTGGTACGGCAGCAGGTTCACCACTGCTGACAAACACCTCAAGCGTAGCGCTTGACCCAAAACCAGACGGGAAAAACACTGGTATATCGATACGGTTTTTAGCTACTCCGCGATCTTTTAACGGGATGCGGCGCCGCAACACAGGATACGCCGGGCTGCCAACAGGGGTAGCAGCCGATAGACGTACAACGTCACGCCCGTTGTATTTCATATTCGGCTCTAGGGTTAATGTTGCTTCTGACACGGGACCCCAGCCATCATTGCCTGAAAAAATCGCGGCAGGTAGGACCAGTGATGCCGGGGTGACGATAAACTCCGAGAGGCTAATCTCTTCGCCATCCGGCCCAACCAGCACAGTGTTGCCGGTAGTGGGGTCTGTAATATATTTGGCTACTTCAGGTTCTTTTTTATTATCTATCTCATTCGCCAATCCAGTTGCAACCAATCCAGCTGCAATCTGCGATGGCAATACATTATTGCCCTGATACAAACCTGCCTCATAAAAAATCCCCTGGTAATTCGCCCGTTGAGGAATAAATATGTTCATGATGTCCTACCCCTTCTATCGATTAGTAATATCAAGGGCGCTTTCATCCTTGCGCCCATTGCCAGGTGTGATTTTTACGGTGGGATTGCTTGATTCGTCTCCAGGGTATGGGTCATAGTTTTTCGCCTCCCACTCCTTTCGCTCCTGCACGATGGTGGCGTTGTAACCCAGCTCTTCCAGTACCATGCCTTGTGGCAAGCCCAGTGCCTTTAGTTTCAGCGCGCGGTCTGTGGTCTGGGTCATGGTTTCAGTACGGCGCTCGAACGTGGTGATCTTGTATTCTTCCGCATCCGGATTGATGCCCTTCAGCATCAGGTGGAGGCGGAATCCGCAGTCATATACAAAGCACTGCGCATCCTGCAGCACGTCAATTTCATCGTAGTAGTCCCGTTTGAGGTCTTCCAGGATGTCCCTCGCCATGCCATCGGTGTAACCCATCATGCCTTTGGGTAAAGGCGTACCGGCAAAAAAACTGTCCAGCAGATAAACCACATCCGCGATCTGATCCAGGTTGCTGTCCCCGCCAACAGCTGTGACGCCGCCTTTTTTGTTGGCATAAAAATCCGTGGTGATCTCATATTGATCCGCTTCAACTTCAGCCCGGTATTTATCAATTTCGTCCGTGCTTGCACCCTCCAACACGTGGGACATGCGCTGAGGCGCCCGTGTGCGGCGCCTGATGACAAGATCTTCCTCGGTCATCTGCAATTTGCGCCACACCCCGCGGGATGCATCCAGGAAGGGTCGGCCATAGCATCCCAGGTCGTCAAAATTGTCAGGATCGTAACGCTCGTGTGTGAGCTGCCAGAGGGCAAAATTGGCCTGGACTGTGCCGGTCATGATGTCAATCTGGCTATAAGCCTTGGTCACGTCCAGAAACCGGCCATTCTGCGAAACATTGGGAATAATGGTTTCACTAGGCATGCGGATGCCAGCCACCACATTGAGCTCAGAATCCAGTACCCATTGCATAGGCAGGTTTCCTTCCTTCACCAATCCCAATGCATCAGATTTCAGCTTGGTGACTCGGTTGAGCTGCAGCCGCCGCTGAAAATCGTCCCATTCACGGCTCAATACTTCACTGGGTGAAGATTGCTGCATGATCAACCCGCCCTTGATGGTATCCCTGGCGATGCGGCTATGAATGCGCTTCACCCGTCCGTCTGCCCTGTCCATATCTCTTATGTCCAGGATGGCCTGACGGTGGTCCGGGTCCACCCACATAAGCCGATGCATATACTTGATGGCATCTTCAGGAGTTGGGCGGTAGCCCATTTCATTCGTTGGCGCCCCTTCACGGGCATTGATGTTCGGGATGTCCTTGCCAAACAGCAGTCCACTGGCGGCGCGTAATCGGCTTATAAAACTCATGGGGATTCCTTTTTTACAAAACCATTGCCGCTAAGGTCAGTCCAGCTGGGTGAAACAAGTTTGGGATTGGTGTCAGGCACACGTGGACCAACAGCTACCACATGTTTCCATCCTTCAAACATGCCAAATTCATACAATTGCGTCATGAAGGGAATGGCCCCGGGCAACTCGGTGTGCACAAACTGCCGGTTCTGGGCAATGACGGTGTTATCGGTTTCAATTAATTTAGTCATCAGGCCCTCATGCCTAATCGAGGGGCTATGCCCATCAGCTGCTCACGCGTCTGTTTGCGATGGGTGATCACTGCGGGCTCATCGGCAATGCCACCGACATTCAAGCCCCATACCGATGCCATGGCAGCATCAAACAAGTCATCACCAATTTTGATGTTGGCTTGCTTGTAGCTGGCATAGCTGGATTTGGTGGGTAGCGATTTGATGTTGCCGAGCTGACGGACGAATGCCACCCAATCTGGGGGACCTTCAACCCCTGATATTTCACCTGGTACCCAGATCACATTTGAATCGCGGACCTCAGCGATTTCACGACTATCATCAAAATATGGAATGGCCGCCTGTCCGTTATGAAATGCTGCCCGCAGGGCCCCGGCCATACTGTGCTTGACCATGCCCTCAAAGCGGATCGGCGCAAACGCCCATGAAGACCAGGTACTGCCAGTGCTCTGCCCATCCCCAATAGTGCGGCGGTCAATGTGGGTCAGGCCACGCGCATAAAGGCGATCATTCAAGTTGGTCAGCATGCCCACGCCATAGGCATCCCCTATCGCATAGTCAGGCCTGAAGTAATCCCAGAAACTGAACAGATCACCCTCAATTACCTTGTCGTCTATGCCAGCTGGCCAGCTTTTAACAAACGGGAATGTGATGAAATTGCCTATCTGCTCTGTCACTACCAGGGCAGATTTTGAAGCAGTGGTACTTTCACCATGGCCGGTATGGTCATAGCCAAAGCTGATCAATCCGCGGCGCTTATAGCGCATCCCCGGCATGGGTTCCGCGATCTGCAAACCAGCCTGCAAACCCACGGACATGGCCTTGCGAATGAATTTCTCCCAGATGTGGTTCTGGGCTGACACGTTCTTGCAGAGAAACTGCCTGATGAACTCTCCTTCAGGCAGCTCTTGACGCATCTTGTGCATGAAACTGGCATTGAGGATGCCCATCTCAATGCCCAGATACACATTCAGGACTGGCAACATGTGATAGTTGCCGGAGTCCAGTAGCTGCTGGATTACGTCAGCACCTTTGAAAACGCCAGTCACGCGCACCTGTGGCTTGAATGAAATCTCGCTTGAAGCCCCTAACCGGCGCGCTGAGCCCAGCATGGGCATGAATCTGGAAAGCAAACGATCTGCGGGCATATCATCAACTTCCTCGATCGAGGCATAACTCAGCGCATCCCCGTCAATCTGGCTCATGATCCCGTAAGAACTGGCCTTGGACTTATTCACGAATGAATACTTGGTGTCACTCAGCTGCTTACGGCCTGCCTTGTAATCCACGTAGGCATCCAGCATAGGTGAGCGACGGATGGCCTCAATGTGATAATTGAGGTTGGTCTGTGACTGCTGCAATCGTGGAGCCACAATTCCCAGCTCCTGCGCGGGAGTGGTGGCAAGATATTTGAGTGCATGCATTTCCTTGACCGCAGTCTTACCTGTCCGGCGGCACGACACATCAATCGTGTCAGGATGCTGGTCCATCTCAATGCATTTCAACACCTGCACTGGATCCAGATCCACGTTGTGCACATGCTTGTGCCACATGGCGTGATCATCCTTGTAGCGCATGATCTCCACTTCAGCACGGTTGCTGAGCTGGGCACGCTCCGCTGCCGATACACGAGCCACCATGATCAGGAATTCTCCTGGTTGTATTCAAGCAGAATTGGATCCTGATCGGTCTGCTTGTTGGCGCGCTGAATCTTGTCCGCCATGTCTTGCAAGGCCAGTACCTGGCGCTGCCTGTATTCGTTGGCGTCGACCTTGACGGGCGCGTCCTGCGTGTTACCGAAGCTGTCATCCTCAGCCTCAATGACCTTGTTGGTCATCCCCATGTCGGATAAGGTCAGGCCAGACCTGGTCAACAGCTCTCCCAGAGATTTTAGCAAGGGGTGGGCTGTCAGTTCCTTGCGTAAGAGCTTGCGATTACCTTCTTCATCAACATACTCAGCCACGCGCACATTGTTGTCTTTGTCGTAATCCCAGACTACCGACTCGATCTTGACCCCATCAGCGACAATGACCTGGACGATCTGTTGCACCAGGGCAAACACACCGGCATGCATATCTGAATAGATCCCCATCAGGTGCTTGGGATTGCGCTGCTCAAATGCCGCATGGTGCAGCATGAATAATTCGGTTTTCTTGGTGCAAGCCGCTTGCTGCCTGCAAAACACCCGGTCAACATCACAACCTTGGCAGAATGAGTAACCATCTGGCTTAGCCGGAAAATAATTGGCGGTTCTCGCATTCATGCCATGCTTCATGGCATTGAATCGAGTGCGCAGCGATTCCTCTTTGGTGGGATGCCCTTCCAGGTTGGCTGCTGTGGCGGCCTTCCCTTCTTCCGTCTTGGGTCCTGTGGATTTACCCCAGGCCGCTATCAGGTTCTTTTCCCAATGCACCTGTTCAACTTCGCGCTCGCAATTGGGACATGTGCCGAAATATTGATATGGGTGGTGCGGTTGATCAGGCGCATCCTCAATACGTGATGGCGCCGCCTTGAATGAGTGAAAGCAAGGCTTGCAGTAAAACGATATCTTATCGAGAGGATTGGAACGGTCTTTCGCCATGCTCGGATAATCCAGCAAGGCGCATGACATGTGCAGGGGGGCTAAATGTCGCTCAAGGTACTGTTCGGAACGAGCGTACAGTTGAATATGTGAAAAGTCATAGAATAGTGTACATTCGTACAGTAAACTATGCTCACTATGTTTCTACCTCTACACAGATCAAATTGTAAGCTTCTTGGGCCGGTGCCTGAGAGCACCCTGCCATTGGCGCTGCCGCAGTATTCATCGAAGGTGCGCGCTGGACAATCTCACTTCCCTTCCCCTGCTCAGGACTATGAGCAGGAATTCCTTGACCTCAATCACCGCTTCATCACCAACCCGCCAGCAACATTCCTGTTTGTGGTGGCTGGCGATTCAATGATTGGTGCCGGTATTTATCCTGGTAGCACTATCATTGTCGACAGATCCAAGAAAGCTAAATCAGGCTCGATAGTAATTGTGGATGTGGAAGGCGAATGGATGGTCAAACGCCTGAAGAAAACTGGTCGAGCATTCACCTTGCTGTCAGAGAACCCGGCCTATCCTCCCATTGAGCTGCAGCCCGACCAGTCATTGATTGTATTCGGTGTCGTGACCACTGTCATTCATGAGCCACAATAACCTGGTCTACGCCCTCTGTGATGCAAACTCGTTCTATGCATCATGCGAGAAAGTCTTTCGCCCGGATCTGCGACATAAGCCGGTAGTCGTCCTGAGCAACAACGATGGCTGCGTCATTGCCCAATCCAAGGAAGCCAAAGAGCTGTTGGAGCTTTGGATGTGCCGACCATGGTTTGAGATCGAAAAGGAAGCCACCAGGCTGGGCGTGATTCACTTCTCCAGCAACTACGAGCTATACGCCAATATGAGCAACCGGTTCTCAGACACCCTCCGCCAGTTTGCCCCAAGGGTTGAAGTGTATTCAATCGACGAGTCATTTCTAGACCTCACTGGCGTGAACCGGGACTACAGCAAATACGGCCGTGAGATTAAGGACACAGTAATGAAATGGACTGGCCTGCCGATCTGCGTTGGCTTTGGTCATACAAAGACCCTCGCAAAACTGGCCAATCACTGTGCGAAGAAACAGCCAGGCTATGACGGCGTTTGTGATCTAACCAGCATCAGCACCGGTGAGCTGCAGAAAATCATGGAGGCTTTACCTGTTTCCAAAGTCTGGGGCGTGGGTAGCAGGCTGGAAAAGCGCCTCAATGAGCTGGGAGTGGATAATGTATGGCGCCTACGTAATGCCAGCCCCAAGCGCATCAGGGATGAGTTTGGCGTGGTACTGGAACGCACAGTCAAAGAGTTGAACGGAGAATCATGGCTGGAGCTGGAAGAAGTATTGCCAGAGGCAAAGCAAGTGATGTCATCCCGATCCTTTGGGCAGCGTGTGAACAGCTTGCAGGACATGAGCGAGGCTATCTCATTTCACGTCACCAATGCTGCAGAGCGCATGCGGAAGAAAGGCCTCTATGCCGGGGCAATACATCTGTTCATCCAGAACAGTCCTTTCGACCAGGCGCAATACTTCAGCGCTGGCCAGTTCGTTGCCCTTCCCTCTCCGACTAATAACACGATGTTGTTAGATAAGACAGCGCAGTGGATATTGAAAAAGATATTCAAGGAAGGCATCTATTATCAGAAGGCGGGGGTAATGCTGAGTGAACTTGTTCCTGAAGGTGGGCAGCAGCGCGACCTCTTTGGATTTTCTGTGACAGATGCCAAATCTATAAAGCTGATGAACACTCTAGATCAAATCAATGACAAGTACAGCCGCGGCACCATGAAATTGGCATCTGAGGGCCTGGACAATGGCTGGCAAATGCGCCGGGCTTTCAAAAGTCCAAACTACACTACAGATTGGCAAGATTTGCCAGTAGTTCTCTAGGCAGCTAATCTGCGCAATTGATCAGGCAGCAAAATATGAATTTTCTTGGTTCTTAGATCGACCACATCGGGGAGCCAGATAAAAAAAGGGTTAGCTTAATGGCTAACCCTTTTTCCTTTTCAGTGATCGTCAATCGAACAACAACCTAAATTTGCCCATAGCCAAACAAGGTCATGCAAATCCAGATCATTGGATTTAAATTCCGACCTCAGTCACGTCATCACATTAAAAATTAACCAAGCTCACCACAAATAAAAAGCCTACCCCTGAGGGCAGGCTTGGCATTGCATATGAAAATTTCAAGTTTGGCTCTTACGACGCATTGCAATACCCAAAAGACCAATTCCAGCCAACATAAGAGCATAGCTTGATGGCTCAGGAACAGGCGTCAGTACAGCAGCAACATCAGGAGTAAAGCCTACTTGGGCAAAAGTACCTGTGTAAACCAGGCCATTGTCAGTCCAAGCTGTCACCACGCCCCCAATAAAATCGAAACTGGTTGCGCCATAACTTCCATCGATAGCCGAATCAGGATCCCAGCTGAATTTGAAAACATCGAAAGTATCGAAGCTGGTAAAGTTAAAGCCAAATACTGCACCGCTACCGAAGAAAGTAGCAGTGCCGCCAGCAGGAGGTGTAATAGAAATTGGTGACCCATCGATGACCAAGTAGCTGCCGTCGGATGTGGTAGTGCTTGAGAAGTCGAAGGTGATCTGTGTAATGAGATAGCTGGAACCATTAAAGCCCAAGGTCTCGATATTGAAGCCATCGGCACCAGGTTCAGTGACGAAGATCGAGCCATTGGCCATGGCCTGTGAACTAACTAGCGCAAAACTTACAGCCAGCGCAATGTGACGTAATTTCATTTGTTTCCCCTTAATCATGAATCATAACGAGAAAACCCTGATAGGTTGATCAGAGCCGACGCACCTGACAGGCATGTCGCAATATCTAGTAATAGTCCGGGCGCCTTACTTTTAACGCGGATTAAATCTACTCCCAATCAAGCCACCAAAATATAGTCCATTCGGGCTAATTATCCCTTTAATATCAAACGATAAAGTTGGCTCAATTGACCAACCGCATTCTAGATATCCAAAGCGTTCGGCCTACAAGTGAACAACAAGGCCGTTACCCATTATTAGCCGAAAGGCAACATGGGTAACGGCCCTTTTCTATCTGGTATATCAAATAGGGAATATTGATAAGAAATTCAAATGGTCTCCTTACATTCCTTTGAATTTCATTAATTTTTACCGTTGGAGCCTTAAAAATTGCAGCACATCATATGTGCACTATCAATCATGCATGTGCATTGATGCGTATGTCGTACACGTGCCGAATTGTGAGAAGACAGTGATTGCCCCTGACTGAGGAAAAGCATAGGAAACTTACGGATATCTTGGCCTGACACTATGCATCCAGTCACTCGCAAAGCTGATTAGGTATAAAATTCACAAGACTCAAGATAAATGTAGACCTTTCTCAATGCTTCCAGCCTATGTATTGCTCGACCTTGAAACCACCGGCGCAACCCCTCTCACAGACAGAATCACGGAAATCGGCCTGATCCGTTATGAAGGTGGCGTTGAGGTAAGCCGCTGGCAGACACTGGTGAACCCGGAAATGAATATCTCCTATTTCATCCAGGGCATTACGGGCATCACCAACGAGATGGTGAAGGATGCCCCCTTGTTCAAGGATGTCGCGGCTGACTTGATCACTTATCTGGAAGGCGCTGTGCTGTGCGCGCACAATGTGCGCTTCGACCATGGCTTCCTCAAGAGCGAGTTCAAGCGCCTGGGTATTACATTGCGACAACAAGTGCTCTGCACGGTTAAACTATCCCGGCTCTTATATCCTGAATACAAGAGCCACGGGCTTGATGCGATTATCCAGCGGCACAATATTGCGTGCTCGTCCCGCCACCGGGCCATGGGGGACGTAGAAGTGATGTCTGCGTTTCTTGAGATTGCAGAGCGGGAACATGGCGTCTATAGACTCGAGCAAATGGCCAGCCAACTGCTGAAGGGCCAAAGCCTGCCTGCTGGCATAAATCCTCAACTTCTGGAGGAGATGCCGGAAACACCAGGCATTTATATTTTTTATGGTGATAACACCCTGCCCTTATATGTGGGTAAAAGCGTGAATATACGTTCACGTGTGCTATCCCATTTCAGCAGCGATCATGCACGGACAAAAAGCATGCGCATATCACAGGAAATCAAGCACATTGAATGGATAGAAACTGCGGGAGAATTTGGAGCCTTGCTGCTCGAATCCCGCCTGATCAAGGAACGCCAGCCCATTTATAACCGCCAGCTCAGACGCGAGCGGCAATTATGCTCATGGAAGCTATCTGGTTCACCAACCCAGACGCCATTGCTGACGCTGGTCAATCACGATGAAATCACGCCGGAATCATTGGGGCAGTCATATGGCGCTTATCGCAGCAAGCGCCAGGCTATTGCTGCATTACGCCAGATTGTAGAAGCTCACCATCTCTGCCCGCAGTGGGTGGGCCTGGAGCCTGGGCAAGGTCCCTGCTTTGCCTTTCAGCTCAAACGCTGCAAGGGAGTGTGCTGCGACAGGGAATCTCCGGATATTCATTACTTGCGCCTGAAGCAGGCACTGATTGCACAACAATTAAAATACTGGCCCTACCCAGGCAAGATCGGCATCAAGGAGTCGAATGCCGATAATGGGAAATCAGCGATCCATGTTTTCGAGCACTGGAATTACCTGGGATCCGTGGAGGACGAGCCTGCATGCGCGGAACTTCTGATGAGCAAGACCGATTTTTACTTCGACCTCGATAGTTACAAACTTTTGCTAAAAGAGCTTGGCAAAGCGAAGCTAAACATTATCCAGCTATAGCATGCCAAGGCAGGAAGAGTGCCGTTCAAATAAGGCAATCTAAAACTCCTGCCCTTGCTCATAAGCATGGTAAAGCGCTGCATAATGACCGCTCTGCTGCATGAGCACGTCGTGTGTGCCTTGCTCCACCACCTGCCCTTGACGAATGACCGCAATGCGGTCCGCATCACGTATGGTCGCCAGGCGGTGCGCAATGATGATGGCAGTGCGTCCTTCACATAATCGTCTCAATGCATGCTGGATTTTACGTTCAGTCTGGATATCCACAGCCGAGGTAGCTTCATCCAGAATCAGGATAGCAGGATCAGCCAGGTAGGCACGTACCAGACACACCAGCTGGCGCTGACCGTGACTCAGATGGCTGCCAAGCGCCCCTACTTCCGTATGATAGCCATGAGGCAGGCGGCTGATGATGTCATGCACGCCCAATGCCTGTGCGGCATTGATGAAATCCTGCTCGCTGGCCTCTGGGTTAGCCAACTGCAAGTTTTCAAAAATAGTCCCGCTGAACAATACATTATCCTGCAAAACCACGCCCACGTGACTGCGCAAGTCCCGCTGGGCAATATCCTTCACATCCTTGCCATCTATCAAGACAGCGCCGGCTTGTACCTCATAAAACCGGGTCAGCAGTTGCACCAATGTACTTTTTCCATGCCCCGTAGGACCAACAATTGCCAGCACTTCCCCAGCAGGTATCTTAAGGTCAAGGTGGCGTATCACCGGAGTTGCTGCCAACGGGTTATAGGCAAATACCACATCCCTGAACTCTACATCGCCACGCACGTGCTCAAAAGGCAGCACCTGCTCCTTGTCGCGGATTTCCGGCTTGGTATCCAGCAGCAGGAATATGCGCTGTGCCGAAGCCACGCCATTGATATAGCGTTCAAACAGGTCGCCCAGTTCCTGTAAAGGCCCAAGGAACATGAACACATAAAACATGCTGGCTGCCAGTTGACCAAAACTGATGTGCCCCAATGCCACTTCCCGCCCGCCAAACACCAGCAGCAACATCATGCCCAATGTAGTCAGGATGCTTGTGAAATGGGTGAACCAGCCTGCCATCAGGGTATTACGGATCAGCGACTGGATGAAATCCTGGATCAACGCACGATAACGCGCACGATTGCTTTCTTCCTGCACAGTCTGCTTGATCATGCGTACCCCGGCCACGGTTTCCACCAGGTGGGCAGTAAAACGTGCGCGGTTTTCCGCCACTCGCGCGTAATTACTTTGTGCCAGCTTCTTGAATAGCCAAGTAGCGCCCAGAAGCAATGGAATAATGGAAGCCAGGCTCAGAAACAACACTGGCGATATCAGCCACAGCAATACGCCGGCTACAAAACTGCGCAACAAGGCGGAAAGCAGCTCTGGCGGACCTTGTATCATCAGCGGCTCCAGGCTGTCCACATCCCTGTCTATGCGCGAAACAATGCGGCCGGACTTGGTACGGTCAAAATAACCCACACTCAAATGCTGCACATGGTTGAACACGCTGACACGCAGACTATTAAGCACCCGGATGGCAGCAGAGCCGGAAAGATATTGAGACACTCCCGCGAGGCCAAAGCGCCCGGCCCAGGAAATGGTCATCCCCAGCAATGCCCAGGCAATGAGATGGGTATCTAGGCTGTAAGCGCCCGCAACGCTCCGGATCAATCCATGGTCTATCACCTGTTCAATAAAATAAGGCCGCAGGAAAACAAAGGACACCAGCAAAACCTCAGCCAGGATGGAGCCCAGCACAAAATGGCGTACAGGCCGCAATAAAGGCAATAAACGCCAGAACATGCCGCGCTGCAATTTCTGCTGAGCGAACATTTCTTCAAGTTCGATATCCGACATCACCTTGAGAACAGGAACATTATCAACGGCCATCATCTATCCCCATCAATTCACGGTATTCCGCGCTCTGCGCAGTGAGAGTGGTATGTGTGCCCTCAGCCACGATACGTCCACCCGACAGCAACAAGACACGATCCGCCAAGAGGATAGTAGAAAGCTTGCTGGCAATAATGAACACTGAAATGGCATGGCCCTTTTTACCGGGAAGGCGGCGTATGTTTTGCAATACGTTGCGCTCCGTGACTGCATCCAGCGCACTCGTGGCATCATCCAGCACCAGTATGGCGGGCCTGCCGATCAGCGCGCGGGCCAGGCAGATACGCTGGCGCTGGCCGCCTGACAAGGTAATGCCCCTGTCGCCAATCTTGGTTTGCAGTCCGTCGCCCAGGCCTGCCAGCACTTCATCTGCAGAAGCCATGTGCAATGCCCAGTGCAGACCATCATCCATGGCATCTGGGGCTGCCAGGCGCAGGTTGGCCGCCAACGTATCGGAAAACAAAAATCCTTCCTGCGGTACTACATGAACGTTGCGCCTGACGTCATCCAACAGGAGGTCACGTACATCCTGCCATTGATCCCCACTGCCTATTTCCACACGCCCACTTGCAGGATCGACTAGGCGCGGAAGCAGGTTTGCAAGCGTGCTCTTGCCAGAGCCAGTGGCTCCCACCAGGGCAACCACCTCGCCAGGCTTGAGTGTGAGACTGCAATCTTTCAATACTGGATTGCCGCCGCCTGGGGGCAATACGGTGACATCGCTCAAGCGGATTCCAACATCCTTGGCCTTGATCTGCTGGCTGCCGCTCTCGATTTCCGGCAAGGCATCCAGCAGCTCCCAGATACGTGCGGCAGATGAACGGGCATCAGCAAATACCTGCATGACCCTCCCCACTCCTTCCACCCGGAAAACCAATGTAGTTGCCATCAACAAGGCCGCTACCAGTTCACCAAAATTCAATTGATGATGGGATACCAGATAAGCCCCTGTCCCCAACACCCATACCTGGCCAATGCCCACCACAAACTGTGGCAATGGAATACGCGAGCTGGAGTAAGCCAGCGCTTCCAGTGCCTGGCCGACAAAAAACCGGACATGCCCTTCAAAGCGGTTTACGCGTGAAGCCTCCAAACCGAACGCCTTGATGACACGGACGCCGTTGACCCCCTCGGTCAAATCCTGGTTCACTGCATCAAATGCCTGGCCGACAGCACGGTCAAGCTGTACCAAGTGGTCGGTCTGGCGAATCAGGATAAAAAAGCCGACCAGCGTCAACACCAGAGGACCTATACCCAGCAATGGGTGATACCAGAAAAGGAATCCAACTGCGGCAATGACAATAAAAGAGGTATCCACCACCTGGCGCCAGAAGCTGATCAGGGCGTCGCGCACCTTGTCTGAATCGCGAGTGGTGCGCGTGACGATCTCCCCTGCCCCATGCAGCCAGTGATATGCCAAGTCCAGGCGCTGCACTTGCACCAATATCATTTCACGCAAGTGGCCGAGCAAATCCTGCTGGATTACCAACGACAACCAGCCAACAAAATACATTAGCAATGCCCGGCCTGTGGCAATCCCGACAATCACCAGCAACCAGTGCACGGCAACACTTGCATCTACATTCCCTGCCGCATCCACCACCACCGCCAGTCCAAGCTCTACGTCATGAACCGCCCTTGCAATCATGCCCTGTTGCCAGGCGAGCATGAAATTAGCCAGGGCAAACAGGGCAGCGGATATCCAGAAGCGGATGGGAGTGCGACGATAGAGCAACAGGCAGCGCAGCAAGGGATAGGAGCGGATATTCACAAACCATGACTTTCAAGCAAATGATGACGGCTATTCATTAAGGAAACAGCCTTTATACATCAATACGGCAGCTTGATTGCTGCCGTATTGGACATATGGGGTAAAAGGCTAGCGCAGATTGCGCCAGCGGAACAAGTATTGGCCGACTTTGTTGATCAGATAGTTCATGAGAAAACCGAGCAGGCCAATCAACGCAGTGAGGATGATCAAGATGTCCATGCGCGAAGCCGCCTGTGCATTCATCATGATATTACCGAGACCAGCGCCAGCACTAAACAAAATTTCACTACCGATGGTTGCTAGCCAGGCAAATGCAAGTGCAAAGGATATACCAGTAAAAATATTTGGTAAGGCAGCAGGCAACAGTATCTTGATAAATGTCTTGGTACGGCTCAGTTTAAGCACATCGCCAACCTCCTTGTACTTGCTCTCTACCTGATGCAGGCTCTCATAAGTTGCCAACACAAGTGGATAGAATGCAGAGAGGCATACTACGACCAGCTTGGAGGGATCTCCATTACCTAGCCATAAGCTAAACAGAGGCACCAGTCCCATGAGCGGTACTTGTCGCAACATATGGTAGAGCGGGCCAATTAAAACATCGGCTACGCGCCATTGGGCCATGACGGCACCGATAGAGAACCCGAGGAAACCACCGATCAGCAAGCCAAGAAAAGCGCGTTGCAGGCTGGCCGCTATCCCTTGCTGCAACTCACCAGTTGACAGTATTTCTACCAAGCCATGGTAAATCTGTTCAATCGATGCAAAAGCGTAGGCATTTTCAGCACTCTGGCGCGACATGACTTCCCATACCAGCAATAAACCTACGGGAATCAGCCAGCCACGTGCAGAGTTAAGAAAACTGTATTTGGATAAAGTATGTGTTGACATGATGCTCACGCTGTACGCCATGGAATAAGGTTGGCTTCGCCCCATTTGAAGAGGCGGTCGATACCAAAGCCGATCAGCCCTGTTAAGACTACACCGACCATGACAATATCGATACGGAAAACCTCACGTCCCATTTGCATCATATGACCGAGGCCGCTATCGGCAGCCAAGAGCTCAGCCGCAACCAGGATCGTCCAGGAACGTGAGAACGCAATCCGCAATCCGGTCAATACAGGCGGCAAGATCGCCGGAATCACAATCTTGGTATATAGCGTATAGGTTGGCAGCTTGTAAGCCTGCGACACCTCAAAATAATTTCTTGAAATACCCTTGGTTGCCTCGTACGAAGCCAGCGCCACCGTGAAGAATGCAGCCTTGGTCACAATGGCGATCTTGAATATCTCGTCAATACCGAACAGCAGGATGAAGATAGGAATCAAGGCAATGCTGGGTACTTGGCGCAAGGCTTGGAAAACAGGTGAGAAAAACCCCTCCACGCGCTTGGACAAAGCCATGACTATACCAAAAAGCAGCCCGGAGCTAGCCCCTATCGAGAAACCTATCCCCAACCGCGAGAAGCTCACAGACAAATGCTCCCAGAGCTCTCCGGAGTCCAACAGCTCGTGGAACGTTTGCAAGACCTCCAGCGGCGACACCAGAAGCTGAGGGGAAAACAACTCTATTTTAGCAACCCAAGCCCACAGCAAAAGAAAGGCAATAGGAGAAATAAAAGCGGCAAGGCGCAAACGGCTACGACGGCGAAACTTAGGGTCGGCCTGGTTGATGCCAAGTGCAACCCTGATTCCTATACTCATATTCTGGATTCTTTCCTACTCAAAACCTGCTTTTGTTGCCCTATTCACTGCGCAATTACTCGGCTTGAGTCAATACTGCAAGCTTGGTAATGCCTGCACGTTCGATAGACGCCATTACCTTGGCCACAACCCCATAGTTGACAGCCTCATCAGAGCTGAGATGCAAGGCCAGCTCTGGATTGGCGGAATGACGTGTCTTGAGTTCAGCTTCAAGCTGGCCTAACGGAAATTCCTGTTTATCTACAAACACCTTGCCTTGCGCGTCCACGCTTACAGTCACGGGTTTCTTTGGTTCCGGCGGCTGAGTAGCTGCAGTTTTCGGCAGATTAACGGTAATCGCGTTGTTAAGGACCGGGATAGTCACGATAAAAGCCACCAGCAATACCAACATTACATCCACCAATGGGGTAATGTTGATCTCGCTTAAAACTTCATCGCCTTCATTACTGGATGAAAATGCCATTATGCGAACGCCTCATTTTTAAGATTAACCACAGATGAACCATTCTCCGCATGCTGTTTGGCAGCAGCTGCTTCAGCAGCCTTGCCACCGAAATTAACCTTGCGTGATAAACGGATCAGGTCGGCAGCAAAGTCATCAAGATCACCACTGATCAACTTCAGGCGACGAGTGAAAAAGTTATAGGCCAACACTGCCGGCACGGCAACCGCAATACCAAGACCAGTCGCCACCAAAGCTTCACCAATCGGGCCAGCCACTACTTCCAAGCTTGCAGAACCAAGCGCACCGATATTGGTTAGGGCATTCATGATGCCCCATACCGTACCGAATAGGCCGACAAACGGAGATGTGCTGCCGATACTTGCCAAAATGGCAAGACCGCTGTCCAGGCTGCGTCGTTCTTTAAGTATTTGCTGGCGCAAGGAACGCTCAAGCAAATCCTGGCGGTCCCCGGTATGTTCCAGGTCATGCGAAGCATTGCTATCAACATCACGCAATGTATGGAAGCCAGCGTTAGCTACACGGGCGGCCGGACCGTCTACGTCCTGGATTTCAGCCGCTGCGAGAATGTTGGGGGCGCTCCAGAACTCTTTCTTATAACGCTTTGTCTGGCTGCTTGCACGCCAATGCTGGAAACCCTTGACCAACAACAGGGTCCAAGTGACTACAGAAAAAGCAATCAGCGAGTACAGCACACCATCAACAATCAAAGACTTGGAGTTTTCAATATCAAACATAATTATTCCTTAAGTAACTGGTTACTATTTATTTAACTAGAGAGCCTTAACCTTATGAGGCCAGCTTGAATTCAATCGGCACAGTTGCCCAACCGTCGATTGGTGTATTGCCGCGCTTGGATGGCGCAAACTCCCATCCCTTGACCGCCTCAATTGCGGCATCATCCAAAGTCTTACGCCCACTGGACTTTTTTACCTCAACACTTTGGACACGCCCATTAGCCAATACCCTCACCCGCAAAGTCACTGTGCCCTGCCAACCTTGGCGCTGGGCAAAGGATGGATACTTGGGCGCCGGATTGTTCAAATAACCGGCATAACCTGTCGCTTCAGTAACCGGCTCTTCCTTGGGTGGCGCAGGCGGTGCTGGCGGTTCTGGTGGCGCAGCTTCTACTGGCCCAGTAGTCTTCTCAGCAGTCGTATTCTCCTGTACTACAATATCGTCAGGCTTGATATCCGGCTCCGCCTCAGGCGTTTTCAACGCAGGCTGAGGCTTGGGTTTTGGCGGCTCAACCTTCTTTGGCGGAGGTGGTGGTGGCGGAGGTGGCGGTTTTACCTCCGGTGGCGGTTCAATCACCGGTTTAATGATTTCAATTTCTACCCGCTTCGGCTGCACAATCGGCTCATGACTAGTGTTAACGTAGAGATAAGCACCAATGACGTGAGCCGCAACCACTACTAGCCCCAAGACAAGATAATTCCTGCCGGAACCACCACTCGCTGCCTCGCTCTCAAGCTGCTTTTGCCTGAGGGCGAATGAACGATCGATGCGCCTGGTTGCTTCCGAAACCCGCGGAGCAATTGACTCATTGCTGGACAGGAAACCGCCTGGGTTAAGCAGGCCGGAAGGCTTCAAGGCAGAAGTAGACACCTGTATTCTCCTTTTAACTTTAATCCATTGAATGCGTGCTAGACAAAATCTGTCAGCACGTCATCCTTGATACGCTGGAACTCTAAAGTTGAACGCACACGAGGTCGCGGTAGATCAACAGGAACTATGCGTTTGATACGACCAGGGTGTGACTCCATCACCACCACCCGATCCCCTAGAAACACCGCCTCTTCCACATCATGGGTGACAAGGATTGTAGTCAATCCTTCATGTTCCCATAGGCGCTGCAACTCCTGCTGCAACTTCAATCTGGTTAACGCATCCAGAGCGGCAAAGGGCTCATCCAGTAGCAATAACTGAGGACGCAAAACCAGAGCCCGGGCAATCGCCACGCGCTGCGACATGCCGCCTGAAATCTGGTGCGGATAAGCTTTTTCAAAGCCGCTGAGCCCTACTAGTTTTATCTGGGCCTGCACGCGCGCTCTGCGCTCTGCCTTGGGCACATCAGTTGCCGAAAATGCCAGCAGGATATTGGCTTCCACCGTCAGCCAGGGAAACAGCCTGTGTTCCTGAAAAACGATGCCACGATCGAGGTCGGTACCAGTAATGCGCGAACCCTGGTAAACAATATCGCCGCCGTATTGGCCATCCAGACCAGCCACCAATCGCAGCAAAGTAGATTTTCCGCACCCGCTGGCTCCTACAATCGAGATAAACTCTCCTGCCCGGATATCCAGATTAATGCCGGCAAGCACCTGCAGGCGTTCTCCACTTAACTGGTAGGACTTTTCAACATTCTTGATTTCCAGAGTTACTGGCGCCAATGGCTTAACCGGTTGCTGGAACTCTCCTGAACCAGGCCGGACCCTTTGTTGGGAACCTGCCAGGGAAGAGTCTGTCGACTCTTCCTTCAGTGCTGCATCTCGCTTGAAACTCAGCACCGTATTCAATGAACTCATTCTTCTCTTTCTCCAGTTCCTTACTGGCTTGACTGTCCATGCCGACAGCAAATAACTAACGGCTATATGTATTTATCAATATAAATATATAAAGATTAAATATTTTATAATTTAGTTATATATATGCAATCGTCATGCCAAAACTTTTATCAAAAGCCTTTAGCATTAAAATTCATCAGGTTAAATCCAAACTAGCTATCAAGGGCAATCATCAACTGTTGGAAATGAATCACTTTCGGCAAAAAACTGTTGATATAAGAACATCTGCAACTGACTGAAATAAAACAGCACCGAGATGCGACTCTGCTTCTGCAATTCATCATATGGACACGACGCTAGTTTGGCGCCCAGAACCCTTCCAGCTTTAGATCCTTGAGCGCACGCTTCACAAAGCTGGGATCAAGAAGCTGGTTCACATCCGCCTCATTCCTTGTCAGCCCTGAGGCCTTGGCGTATGTAACCGCCCTTCGGTAATGCTCTTGGAGTGCAGCGTCATACAATGGCGACCAGCGCTGCTTCCAACTCACATTGTCATTTTCATATTCGCGGCGGTTGACGCTTTCTGGATAAACCTTGTTTGAATATTCGCGAATATAAGTTTCCTTGTTTTGCTCTTGCGCGACCCAGTGCACGCTCTTGAGGTAGGCAGTAACGACAGCCTGGGTCACATCGGGATTTTTATTAACAAAGTCATTCCGCCCCCAGACTCCTCCCATCAGTTTCCAGTCCACGGGCGCATTCTTGGTGGACCAAATGATCTTGCCCACGCCACGATCTTCCAGGATGTAGGAATCAAACAAGCTGAAAAAACCATCCACGGTACCGCTGGCTAGTGCCGCGGCCCCCACTTGCGGGTTGACGTTGACAATCTTGAAGTCATTGAAGCTCAATCCATTAGCTTCCAGCAGGTTGGCAAAGGCAATCTCCCAGGGACGGCCGCGATGCAAAGCGATACGCTTGCCTTTAAGATCCTTGATACTCTTGGCAGTCGAGTTCTTGGGTACCACAAGGTAAGAGTTTGAAGTCGTGCCCCAAGGCGCTACCAGCCGCACCGTGGGCTTGTTGGAGTTAAGGATGATGGGCGGCAGGTCGCCGTAGATGCCGAAGTCGATCTTACCGCTGGCAAAACCTTCATTGATTACAGGACCCACAGTAGCTATTGCTGCAGGCACCCACTCCACCTTGATGCCCTGTTTTCTCAGGTCCTCCGAAAAAGTCCCATTGACCACCAGCGATGCACTACCGGTATACACGGCTTTTCCAGCTATGTTTGCGGCTACCGATGCAATACGCACAACCTTGAGCTCTTCTGCAGCTTGTAATTGAATGCTGAAACCCGACATCAATACCAAAGCCACGCCTAATATCTGATTGAATCGCACTTTTTGCTCCTAACGTCTGGCTTGTATTTCAGCGCCTTGCCAGTAGTGCTCAATATTGAGTTGCTTGAGCGCATGGTCCACAAAGCGGGGGGTTAATAACTGATCCAGGCTTACCTGGGTTCTTACCAAGCCGGAATCTTTTGCGTAACTGGTCGCACGGCGGTAATGCTCATGCAATGCCTGGTCATACAATGGTGACCACCGATCTTTCCAGGCCACGATGTCATTATCGTAATCTCGGCGCACCACGCTTTCAGGCAAGGCATTGGTGCCGTATTCCTTGATGTACTTATCCTTGTTCTGTTCCTGTGCAATCCAGTAATTGGTTTTGACGTAGGCAGTGACTATGGTTTGTGTCAGTTCAGGATACTTCTTGATAAAGTCATTGCTCGCCCAGAGTCCGCCCATCAGCTTCCAGTCTGGTGGCGAATTCTTGGTGGACCATATAATTCGTCCTACCTTACGGTCTTCCAGGATATGTGCGTCATTCAGGCCAAAGAAGCCGTCCACGGTACCGCTGGCAAGCGCTGCCGCCCCCACTTGCGGATTGACGTTGACGATCTTGAAATCCTTGAAGCTCAAACCCTTGGACTCCACCAAGTTGGCAAAGGCGATCTCCCAAGGGCGGCCGCGATGCAGCGCTATGCGTTTGCCTTTGAGATCTTCCAGGTTCCGGGCAGTTGACTTGGCTGGCACCACCAAATAGGAATTGCCTGTGCGCCCCCATGGTGCCACCAGCTGCACCGTAGGCTTGGAGGCATTCAGGATGATGGGAGGCAAATCGCCATAAGAGGCAAAATCCACCTTGCCGCTGGCAAAGCCTTCATTAATGATGGGACCAACCGCAGAATGCGAGGCAGGCACCCATTCTATTCGTACCCCCTTGTCCTTGAGGGTTTGCTCCAGCCCGCCTTCAGTCAGCACGGCCTGTCCATTCAGATATGTAGTCTTGCCTGCAATGTTGTAAACCACGGCGGCAATGCGCACTACCTTGGGCAATTCCTCAGCAAAGGCTTGGCCTGCCAGCAGGACCGGCAATACAATGCCCGACAGCGCCAAGGCATATAATCTCTTCTTTAACATTGATTACTCCAAAAACTGGTCAATCTCAATTCAAAATCCGATGCGGGGTATCTGAATACTCTTGATAACTACTGAAAATAAAAATCAGCGCATTCGCCCGTTGACGGGTAAAACACACTGAAAACGAGACAGTTTTCTTGTAATCCCTGTATTAACACCTGCATATGCCTATGGATCAGGCTACCTTGCTTCTTTCATTCAGCCACTTCTGGGCTTCCAACAGCGGACGCTGGTCCACCCACCCATCCAAGTCAAAATCGCGGTCCAGCAAACCATATATCCACATGAAATTCTTCTGTTTGCGGAACAGCTCTATGCGCTCCGGCGAGAGCGTTGGTTCTAGGTGCAGGTGAAAATCATTGCGGTAGGCAGTCGCCACGCTATCAGGGCCGGCGTAAGTTTCACCTTGTAATATGGACCTGACTCCTTCGAGGTTGCTCTTGGCCCAGTCAGCTGCACGAAGGGTCTGGTACATGAAGCGCACAACCAGGTCAAAATGGTTTTCAAGGAGGTCTTCATGCACAGTGATAGGCCGGGGCGTACCATTGTTCACGCGCGAACCAAGGTCCGGGTAACCATCCAGGTCTATGCCCACTATCACGCCTACACGCTTGGCTGCCTCAACCGCAGAGGCGCCTTTGACGTAAACGGCATCCACATTGCCTGTAATCAGATCATCAAGCCCGGCCCACAAACCGCCCAGCACTTCACGGCTGCGGCGCGCATCGCCCTTGCCGCGGCCTGCGGCCACTTCAATCAACTCCACATCATCCAGTGTCAGCCCGGCGATACTGAGTGCGCCCTTGTAGCCATGCAGGCTCATGCCACGTGCGATGCTGCTGCCGCGTACATGATCCTTGATTGGGTGATCCACAAACGCAGGCAAAGCCAAGCGTTTGCCCTTGAGGTGTTCCGGCTTGCTGATGCCAGAGTCAGGCCGCACCAATATGGCCTGCCACTCATCTATCCAAGTCAACCCAATCAGTCGCGTAGGTGCGAATTGGGCGCGGGCAGCGATTGAGAGCAGGCTTCCCCCTTCGCGAATCAAGGTGGGCAGTTGATGGTCGTAATGATGGCGGTTATATTCACGCGGCGCTTCCTGCAAGGTGGCAACCTTGATGTTATCCTTGGAAAACTCCTCGCTTAACCAGCCCAGCTTGTAAGCCAAACCAGTTGCAGTGGGTACCGGACAACGCGTGAACCATATCTGGTCCACCGCTTGATAGATATCTGTCATACCTGCCTCGCTTAGACCAGATCAGTGGCAGGCAACAAGTTGAGCGCTTTGGCCTGATCATAGATCTTGGCCATTTTCCATTGCTGGGCCAGCACGCCCGGCCCAAAGTCACGCGAGCCTCCCAGCGCATCTGCCAGGGTCTGAATCAAGGCACCCTCTTCCAGTATCTGGATGAACTCTGCGGTCTTGCGCAAGCCCTGCTTGCCCCATACGGTGGAGCCGCCGTTGGCCTCCAGGATGGCAGTATTGTGAGGGTTGAGCTTGATCTGATCCAGGATGAAGTCTACTTCTTGCTGGCGGCGGTCTATATATATGGGTATCTCACGGATCAGCTTAAAGCGTTGCACCGGCACATAGCGTATTGGCAGGGTGCGGTGGGTTTGAGCCCATGCCCCCAGGTACGGAGAGTGCACATGGGATATAGTTGTAACATCCGGATGCTCCTTGAACAGTTTTGTATACCGTCCAGAGCCTGCGATGCTGGTGCTTTTACCCAGCACGACATTACCATCAAAATCCACTACTACAGCCTCAATCTCTTCATTCTTCCAGTTGAAAGGCCCCGGATCGTTAACAATCACCAACTTTTCTTCCCCAGGTACCCGTTCGACAAAACCCACTGTACCGTTGGCAGTGACAGTACCAGTCTTGCGGAATGCCTCGAATGCAATCTTTGCATCCGCCAACACTTGATTTGCAAAAGATTCAATGTAATTTTCTGTTTCAATAGTTGTGACTGTCATAATTAACCTTTTGTATCGTTATGAGAGGTATTGATCTCTCCATCCTATTTAGTGCCTAGCAACAGCCAAGCTTTGATAACGATGACAGTGGCAAATCCCGTGCCACATCAAAAAAACAGTCTGAATTTAATTTTTATTAAAATTTATCAGTTAGTTAAATAAAAATATTTTGCTAAAAGATGAAAACTCCAAGGTGTATGAATAACAACACTTGCTTGAAATAAAACAGTTGATATTCTTTTAATGTTGGCAGAAAGACATTTAAAACCTACTTATGACCCCTTACAAATGAAGCGATGAAAAATTGGTCGTGCCCATCAAATCAATATTCCAAAAATGAATATTGATATAAATATATAGTTTTAGACCTACTAAAGAAATTTAAGTATATTAATCGGACTATATATAAGGGAAGTCTGCCTAATGCACGCAGAACTATGGAATTATGAACGCGCGTTTGAAAGCGCGGATCATGTCATTACTCATCCGAACCCAACAGCTGTGAGCTTATCCGTTCGTGCTAGTGCGCTGGTATTCAGTGATCCGCGGTCGCAAGCTCTACTCAACCTGATCGAGAAAATTTCAGCCAGCAACGCAACCGCGCTTATCATTGGTGAAACCGGAACTGGCAAGGAACTCATTGCACGTCATATCCATGCGTTAAGCACTCGAAGAGATGGTCCTTTTCAAGCAATCAATTGCGGCGCTTTTTCAGAAACCCTGGTAGAGAGCGAATTGTTTGGCTACGAGCGCGGTGCCTTTACTGGCGCAGTCAGCTCCAAAACCGGCTGGTTTGAGTCTGCAAATGGCGGGACTTTATTTTTAGATGAAATCGGTGATCTACCCCAATCCACCCAGGTAAAATTATTGCGGGTATTGCAAGAACGCGAAGTAGTCAGATTAGGGTCACGCAAACCGACCCCTATTGATGTACGCCTTATTGCCGCTACCAATGTAGATTTAGAAGAAGCTGTTAGAGCAGGACGTTTTCGTGAAGATCTATACTACAGAATCAAGGTCGTACCAGTAGACTTGCCCCCTCTTAGAGAGCGCCCTGGCGATATTCTGCCGTTAGTTGAGCACTTTCTGAGCGTATACAAAAGCCGCCTTCATACAGAAATACCCAAACTTGCCCCTGAAACCATACAACAATTGTTGGAATACCCCTGGCCAGGAAATATCAGGGAACTGGAAAATGTCATTCATCGCGCGCTGTTGATTTCCACATCAGGGACATTATCACCCAAAGATTTGGGCCTGCCGCGGATTATCGCCAACGCCAACAATCAGGAGCAACGCCCTAGCCTGGCGGCTTTCAACGGCACTAAAAATAATGTGGAATTTTCACCCTCATCCACGATAGAAACCTACCAATTGGAACGCGTATTAAGCCAGTTATTTGAAACACCGCCGCCCAGCCTATATGAATTGGTAAACTCAGTGCTGGTGAAAAAAGCTTATGAATATAGTAATAAAAACCAGGTGCATACAGCCAAACTGCTGGGAATAAGCCGCAATATCCTACGCGCCCGGTTAAAAGAATTGAACTTGATTGCATAGGCATTGAACAATATCCAATAAAAAAGCGGCTTCAAGCCGCTTTTTTATTGGATGGTATAGAAGAAACTTCAGGCTACCAGGGATTGTGGCACTTCCTGTTTCAATAAGAACAAGGCCTGGTCCACAGCAGCATTGACGCGGTTGCGGATGGACTCGCTAGTCAATTGGTAGTCAGCGAACTCTGTGTCTTTGGCATAAATTGCAGTGGGCGTCGTATATATATTGAAAAAGCTGGCCAGGGTTCGGAGCTGGTAATCGACCACCATGGCATGCTGGTCGCTCCCACCTGTTGCAGCCAGAATGGCCACTTTGCCCGCCAAAGCCTTGGGATCAAGCAAATCAAAGAAGTGCTTGAGCAAACCGGTGTAAGAAGCCTTGTAAACTGGACTAGCGATAATAATAAGATCCGCTTCATGCAGTTTCTTATACGCAGCGGCCAGCACATCAGGGAAATCACCATAGGAAATCGTGCTTCCAAGCACTGATGCAATCTGTGCAATATCTATAATATCGGCGGGCGCGTGTAGCTTATGCGATGCGTTTGCTGCAATCTCCTCAACCAGCGTCTTTGTTCTTGATGGTTGCGTCAAACTGCCCGAGATACCAACTATCCTTGCCATACATACTCCTAAAACTATTGATCAATTCATTTAATGCCATAAGACGGCCTGAATGTATTCAGCAATAAAGGTGCCAAAAGTTAATTTTTATTATAAATCAAATACAAGCAATAAAGACCCCTCTACTCATTAAGGATTATTGCTGATTGAGCAACTCTTCTGCTGATTATGTGCTGATTAATCAACAGTATTTAGCCTATGTGTTTCCACACAAACACTTTAAATATCTCCTCTTCACACATTTACCAGCATCCGCATCAAGAACCTATGGTCGCATCTCCTAGTCATACTATTCAAATACTGACAGGAGTAACCATGAACAAGACAGGCAAACTGCTGATCACTGCCACTTTGGTGATCATCGCCATCTGGATAGCGTTTACCCAGGCACCCAACTATCTCGATCGCGACATCCTAAATGGTAAAGCTGCAGTGCTGCGCGCGGTCATGAATGCTGAAAGCGTGAAATTCAATGACTTACGTAAGGTCAGACATGAAGGGCTGACAATAGTCTGCGGACAGTTTGATGTGAAAGATCAAACGGGAAATTATGTCGGATATAAAGACTTTAGCGCCAAAGTGGTAGACAAAAATTCGGTGTTCAGCGAAGACCCGGAGGAATACCAGCTATATTGCAAATAAATGTAAACATTTGGGCCGCCAGCCTCTCTGCCCCAACCGACTGTCGTCCTATTCCTACAATAGAATCTGTCGCTTTCTGATAATGATCAGCTAGCCTTATCCTTATGCTTGCCAAAAATATTGCTATCAACAATATTCCAAACATAACTCTGAGCAGAAAAGGATAGTCGATGAAAAAAACTATAAGCGTGTTTGTCCTGATTGGCAGCCTTCATGCCAGCCAATCTTATGCAGTAGATGGCATATCCTTGATAGGTGGTAGCGGCTCAGATGCAGACATGGCCGCCATATCATTACACTGGGATTGGGACAAGCGGTGGTTTACCGAGGGAAACTGGTTTTTGGGCGGCTATTGGGAGCTAGGCGCGTCGTTCTTGAAGGGCAATGGGCCATCTCCGCATAAAGAAATATATGGTGTAGGATTTACCCCGGTTTTCCGCTTTGAGCGCCAACCCATCAATGGAATCGCTCCATATATTGAAGCTGGCATAGGAGTGAACCAGTTTTCACGCAGGCAGGTAAATGGCGATACACGCATGGGCTCGAGATTCGAGTTCGGTGATCATATAGGTTTGGGTTTCAAATTTGGGGATAGGCAACAATACGATATCAGCTATCGATTCCAGCATTACTCCAATGGAGGAATTACGTCAGACAACCCTGGTATCAATTTCAACCAGCTTAGATTGAGTTACCACTTCTAGACCTTACCAATTGGTGGGCTTTTAATTGTGTCATTGATCAATAGCTATCATCTATTGATTGGATTGACTAACGATCAAGCATCTTGGACCAAGTAATGATCGATCAAAACAAATCGCAAATACTGGTACGTAATCTGGACAGGCTACTCGCCAAGCAAACTGTATGTGAGTTGATCTTGGCTGCCCTCGCTCAGGGAGAGCTCAGCCAAGAAATTTTTTATCAATTACAAGAATATACCCTTGCTAATGCATTAGCTTCAGATATGAGCGATGCCCGCCTCGATGCACTGACAGCAGCTTTCAGATATTACGAACCGCTTATCCAATAGGGAGAACTCAAGTCATCCCTATTTCCCCAGTTCGATAAGAAGCCCTCTGCAAGCACGTTTGTCGCTAAAATAAAGTTTACTGATAGCATCGCTATCAGGTAGCTTGCCCTTTGCCTTGAATTGAGCAGATGAATACTGCTTGAACGAGTCCAATACCATCCTGCAGTCTGTGTATTTCTCATAACCGTTTTTTCCAAAGCGCGGCCACTCCGTAATTTTTTGAATAGTGGGCTTATAAACAGCCTGTATGAACTCTTCTTGACTCCCATAACTGACAAGTTGAGTCAACATGGACTCATGCTCCTCCACAAAGGCAAAAGTCTCTTTGGCCAACTCCAGGGCAGGCTTTGTAGCCCAAGCAGTGATTGATACTGATGCAAGAACAAATGACATGATTATCTGGCTACGCATAAAACGCTCCCATGAGAATAACTGAACCACTTTTTGTTAGATTCAATTGCTGAGCGAAAAGCAACTTTAAACAAACCTGATTGGATTTTTTTAGGTAAAAGACTGAAGAAATAAGACCGAGCAATTTACATTAGACCAAACAAACATAAAATCTATGCATATCATGAGATTTTTTTAGTTAGCACCATAGAATTGCTGGATACAGCAAAGCGGATTCCCAATGCGTTCAATCTAGACCAACACTCCTTATTGTGGATCTAATAAGGATTAACCAAGGGAACCATCAAGTCGAATAGTGTAACGTCTCTCATAGAAAAAAACTGGCAGTTGTCGGATTTTTCCGTAAGCGGCTATTACCAAGGCGTTTCATACTCCCTCCCCCTAGGCTAGCACCTGTCATTAAACTCTTACATGCATATCAGAAGGCATCCGATGAATCGGCATGAGGGCAAGGTTTATTGTGGAGTCACGTTGCTTTTACCCAATGACCTCATGCCCAGAAATGTCATCATCAAGCAACGTAACTTCTGGAAGTGAGGAACCAAAGGAGATAATCATGGCAAATACGACACAGAAGCAAGGTGGCACTAGTGAGCAACATGCTAAAGCTGGCAGCCAAAGCCACAAAAACCAGCCTCAATCCGCGGGAAGCAGCAGCCAAAGTCGCGGTGGTACGCATGAGCAACACGTAAAGGCTGGCAGCCAAAGTCATAAAAACCGCTAGAGTAGTCTAGGTTAAAGATCAGCAAATGGTTTAGGACATTTGCTGATCTTTATATTCAGCTGCAGCAAATTTATGATTGAATATGTGTTTCAAAATTTACAAAAACCGACGTATCTTATTTCAAATACCACCAACAGTCTGTTTCATAAACAAGATACTATAGCTCTTTGGCAATATCATGATGCGCTCATGTACTTGAGTTAGTTAGATAGAAAAGTGAAAGCAATCATTTGAAGGCAGCACATTCCCTCAAATTGAGGAACTTCATTTCATTATTGCAACTCTCTCAGTAAATAAATCTCTTATTTTCCAGGGGGAGCTATGGCAGAGCTAAACAGCATTTCATCAGGTTCAAAATTTTCCTTACTTAATGCCTACTGGCGTGCGGCGAACTATCTTTCTGTCGGTCAGATATACCTCTACGATAATCCTCTATTAAAAACCCCTCTTACCACGGACGACATCAAGCCCCGTCTTCTCGGACACTGGGGAACCACCCCGGGACTCAATTTTATATACGCCCATCTGAATAGACTGATTAATAATCATGATTTGAACATGATATTTGTAACTGGACCAGGCCATGGCGGCCCGGCAGTAGTGGCAAATACCTATCTGGAAGGAAGCTACAGCGAGTTTTATCCAGACATCACACAAGATGAACAAGGCATGGCGAAGCTTTTTAAGCAATTTTCCTTTCCCGGCGGTATTCCTAGCCATGCCTCAGCTCAGACACCCGGCTCCATCAATGAAGGGGGTGAGCTGGGGTATGCATTGCTACATGCCTACGGCGCTGTATTCGATAACCCAGGCTTGATTGCCTGTTGCGTGGTGGGTGATGGTGAGGCGGAAACAGGCCCGTTGGCTGCTTCCTGGCATTCAAACAAATTCCTCAACCCACAAACCGATGGAGTAGTACTTCCCGTTCTCCATCTCAACGGCTACAAGATCGCCAACCCTACCCTGCTATCACGGATCAGTAGAGAAGAATTACAAAGCTTATTTGAGGGATATGGCTATACCCCTTATTTTGTAGAAGGCGATGACCCCGAGGCCATGCATCAACTTATGGCCGACACATTGGATAAGGTCATTGAGGATATCCATGACATCAAAAGCAGGGCCAGCAAACAGCAATCGCCAGAAAGACCGCGCTGGCCCATGGTCATCCTGCGCTCGCCCAAGGGCTGGACCGGTCCAGTCGAGGTGGATGGCAAACCCAACACCGGTACCTTTCATGCTCACCAGGTCCCTTTCAGTGATATGGAGAAACCCGAACATCTTCGACTCCTGCAGGAGTGGTTGCTGTCCTATGCCCCGAATGAACTATTTGATGAGTCAGGCCAATTAAAACCTGAATTGCGCGCGCTCAGCCCTAAAGGAAAACACCGCATGGGGAGCAATCCTCACGCCAATGGCGGTTTGCTGCTCCAACCGCTGCAGTTGCCGGATTTCCATCATTTTGCTTTCGAGGTCGCCCAGCCCGGTGAGCATAAAGCCAGTGCCATGGGCGAGATGGGCAAATATCTGGCCGAGGTCATGCGCCTCAATGCGCATCGTTTTCGCGTATTCAGTCCGGATGAAAATAATTCCAATCGCCTGAACGCCTTGTTCGAGGTCACCCAGCGGCAATGGGTCGCAGACCGGCTAGAGAGCGACGAAGATCTTGCTCCATACGGAGGTGTGATGGAGATACTATCCGAGCATTGCTGCGAAGGCTGGCTGGAGGGGTATTTGCTCACTGGGAGACATGGCCTTTTTACCTGCTACGAGGCTTTCATTCACATTGTCGACTCCATGGTGAATCAATATGCCAAGTGGTTGAAAGAATGCCGGGATATTGCTTGGCGCAAGCCGATTGCCTCCTTGAATATCGTACTCACTTCGCATGTGTGGCGTCAGGATCATAACGGGTTCTCGCACCAGGATCCCGGCTTCATGGATCATGTTGCCAACAAGAAAGCGGAGATCATTCGGATTTATTTGCCTGCCGATGCAAATACCCTCATTGTGGTCACCGACCATTGCCTACGCAGTAATGACTTAATCAATGTAATCGTAGCCGGCAAGCAAAAGCAGGAGCAATGGCTTGATATGGACGAGGCTGAGCAACATGCCAAGCAAGGCATCAGTGTGTGGGAATGGGCAAGCAATGATGAGGGAAGCCCGGATGTAGTAATCGCTAGTGCGGGAGATATTCCAGTACTCGAATCCCTTGCGGCAGTTTCGTTACTACGTGAGCTAGCCCCTCAGTTAAAAATCCGCTATATCAATGTTGTGGACCTAATGGCCTTGCAACCAGACGACATACACGCTCATGGCCTGAGCGACGAAGCGTTTGATCGGATGTTCACCCGGGATAAACCAATCATATTCGCATTCCATGGTTATCCTGGGTTGATACACCGTATGGCCTACCGCCGCCATAACCATGGCAACCTTCATGTACATGGCTATCAGGAAGAAGGCACCACAACCACGCCTTTTGATATGGTAGTGCTGAACAAACTGGACCGTTTTCACTTGATCAAGAATGTCCTGAAACGCGTCGAAAACCTGGAAAATGCCGAGCATGTCCTTGCCATAGTGGACGAAAAACTTATCCAGCATAAACGCTATATTGAACAGCACGGTGAAGATATGCCTGAAATCCAAGACTGGAAATGGCAGGTACCTGCATCTTGATTGGGAACCAGGCATATGTCTTCATTCCAACTCCGTCCAATGAGTTTCATAAATATATGATGCCCATGATGCTACCGCTGTGTTGGTCAATAAAAACCGCCGAAGCGGGTCTATGCAGCACGAGAGATAATATCTTTTAAGGTTTATTATTCTCTTCGTTAAAGAGGATTGTATCGTATTGATTTTTATTAAAAATTCTCTTCGCAGCTTGTCCTTGGTGGGGGCCAATGAAGCTCTGCATCTTCTTGGTTAAGTAGGTTTTATCCTCATCCATTACATTCAAGGCAACAGAGGTAATCTTTCCCAGATTTTTACTTTTCTTATCTAGATACTCTTTCAAACTGTTCCCAGCCTCATACCATTGCATCCGAGTACCCTTTTTTCTAAATTCATAATGATGATTGTCACTATGTGCGAAATTGAAGTAAAAATTCATTATTAGAGATCAAGGTTTCCTATGGACACCACTTCTCTTGCCTTACCATCGTAGTACTAAATTGGCGTTCTCATCGTGAGTTGCCGCACATAGCAAATATGATGATATTTTGTTAGTAGTTTTTCGCATATTCCAGAATTTGCAATGTTGCCCACTCATTGCCTTTTGCAGCTTCCAATGCCAAATGGCACATTTTTGCCAATGCATGTCCAAGCACTGATTCTTCAGATTCGAAGTCACTCCTTCTTGAGAGCTTGACCACTTTTCTCTGAATGTTTGCTGAGTTCATATCAGTCCTTATCTTTAGGTATGAATCTGTCTTTAACAGGATGGGTAAGATGTATAGTCAATGACGCTTTTGATGCCGCCTGGAATCTTTTACTTCAGCTCATCTATACACTCATATACTTAAGAACGTTTTTCTTGAAGTCTAATCAATTACTTAATGCCTGAAGTATTGAATCAACACAATACACAATTACTCATTTCAATCATATGATGTGTGTGACCTATCGGCCAAAGATTTAAAGGCCTATAAAGAGCAAGCTAAAACCTTATTGAATCTTAATCTTGCTTCTCGGCCAAGCGCCCATGCAACATTTAACAAATCACAGAAATAGAGCCTTGGTCTATGCGCCAGCGTACATATAAGTTTATTTTTAAGGCTTATACTTAACCGATCAATTTGATGTATCTCTAATAACAATACAAATTAATTCGCTTGGGATATCTATGGATAACTTTGCTACTCCGTCACCCTTGCACAATCAACTGCTCTCAGCCCTGCCAGATGCCGACTTTGAGCGTTTGGCCCCTCATTTGGAATTGTTTTCCATGGAGTTAGGTTTAGTTTTGTGTGAATCAGGGGAGCTACTGAGTTATGTGTTCTTCCCCACCACCAGTATCGTTTCACTTCTGTATCAATTGGAAGATGGATCTTCTGCAGAAATAGCGGTAGTCGGCAATGAAGGGATCGTTGGCATTTCTTTGTTCATGGGCGGTGAAACAACTCCTAGTCGTGCTGTTGTACAAAGCGCTGGTTATAGCTATCGCCTCAAAGCTCAGTTGTTGAAAAAAGAATTCAATCGCACTGGTCCAATGATGCATTTGCTACTGCGCTATACTCAGGCGCTGATCACGCAGATGACCCAGACTGCGGTGTGTAACCGTCACCATTCGGTAGAGCAGCAATTGTGTCGCTGGTTGCTATTAAGCCTGGATAGGTTACCCGATAATGACCTAAAGATGACCCAAGAACTGATTGCCAATATGCTTGGAGTACGCCGAGAAGGCGTCACTGAGGCAGCTGGAAAGCTTCAGAGAGCGGGACTCATCGAGTATAGCCGCGGGCACATCAAAGTACTGGATCGACCCGGTTTGGAAAAGCGCGTATGTGAATGCTACAAGGTGGTCAAGCTGGAATTTGACCGTTTGCTCCCAGTCCGCCCGCAATTCTAAATACTTCAGCAGTTAAGATCGCTAGTCGTTGTCATTCAAATCCAGCACACTTTTGGAACGCCGAACCAATCTAAGAAACATTAAGGATTAGTGCAAAAAAAAGCGCTCACTCGGGGGGAAAGGCGCCCCACCCTTCATATAGGAAGAGAAATATTTTGGTTAGCCTCGCATAAATAGCCAACAGATCACTCTAGCCCTATTGCTTCTGCACTACAAGATAATTAAATAATTAACTGACCCACGATTATCAATACCCAAAGATTCATAAATAAAGGCCCGGAATATGCGGCCATGTCACTACAAACAATATGAGCAGGATGCAGAAAATGACAATAAATGTTGTGATTGCTATTCCATCAAATATCTCAAACATGGCTGTTCCTTTATGTATTTTAGGCAGACATGTCTAAAATATTGATATGTCTTTTTCTATTATTTCCCTGAATTCCTTCACTCAAGTAGACCAACATAAAAGCGTTGCTAATGTCCCGACAAGAATCATCGCGAAAGATAAAATAAAAATAACCCGTATTGATTTATCCGACATTGCTAACTCTGATAGCTTTCTCATCTGGATTTACCAGGGAAATTTTCTTCCAATGACACAACATACAGAATTCTTTTTTGGCTAAATCAACAATCATCGATATGCCATCATTGGCCTCATATTTTATTTTTGTAGTGAGTTGACTCACAAAATATGGTTCAAGCCTAGGGTTCAATAGGGCGATGATCAAGAAGTTTCCAGTCATGGGCTGATGGTTCTCAGGACTGCTCATTGTTAACCCTTCATTCTCGTACACATTGTGTTGTACTCCCATTGAATGAGAGTGTCTATGTGATAGCGCACATAAAAATTGATTGGGCAGGGCTTGAGAAAATGCGTCAAGGGCATATATCAATATGCCCATGGAAAACCATCTTCAGTTCAACAAGTGATCATGAGGGTATGTACTCCACCACTCAATGGGACTTGTATCACCCCATCAGTCAACGCAAGGCTGGCGCCATCCAATGTTGCGCCAGAAAACCCCGTGCCGGCACCGGACCGGTTTTCGACGCGGATGCTATATTGCGTGCCCTGCACGTTCACCTCGGCTTCAAACATTTCCCACTCCGCAGGGATGCAAGGCGTCAACAGCAGCATGTTGCCTGCCCGTTTGATGCCTAAAATCCCTTCTATCCCTGCCCTGTACATCCATCCCGCAGAGCCTGTGTACCAGGTCCAGCCACCACGTCCGACATGGGGCGACACTGAATATACGTCAGCCGCGATCACGTAGGGCTCTACCTTGTAGCGCTCGACTTCTGCCAGGCTGCGCGCATGGTTGATCGGGTTGAGCAGCGCGAAGAGCTCGGCCGCTTTAGCGCCCTCGCCCAGTTTGGCGAAGGCAAGAATCGTCCACATCGCGGCATGGCTGTATTGCCCGCCGTTTTCCCGCAAGCCGGGGGGATAGCCCTTGATGTAGCCGGGATCATGATGCGTCTGGTCAAAAGGCGGTGCAAACAACAAGGCCAGCCCGTCGCTCTTCCGGATCAGGTGTTGCTCCAGCGACGCCATGGCCACTGCGGCACGTCCGGGCTCAGCCGCACCTGACAGCACCGCCCATGATTGCGCAATCGAGTCAATCTGGCACTCCCTGCTCTCGCTCGACCCCAGCCATGCCCCATCATCAAACGTGGCGCGGCGATACCACTTGCCGTCCCAGGCTTTCCGCTCGATCGCCTGCCTGACGGATTCGGCATGCGCCTGCCAGCGCTTGGCGCGCTCATTATCAAGCGGTGTTTGACGTGCCAATGCAATGGGCGCAAATAACGCGATGGTGCGTATCAGCAACCAGCCAAGCCACACGCTCTCCCCACGACCGGCTTCGCCCACCCGGTTCATGCCGTCGTTCCAGTCGCCGGTGCCCATCAGTGGCAAGCCATGCTCCCCTGTCAGCCGCATGCTGTGCTCCAGGCCTCTCACGCAGTGCTCATAGAGAGAGGCGCTCTCGTCCGCGAGCATCGGCTGGAAAAAGCTGTCGTGCTCGCCTTCATGCAAGGCAGGGCCTTCGAGGAAAGGCACATTTTCGTCCAGCACCGCTGTATCCCCCGCACAAGCCACATAGTGCGCGGTGGCATAAGCCAGCCAGACGCAGTCATCGGAAATGCGGGTGCGCACCCCTTGCCCGGATTGAGGCTGCCACCAGTGCTGCATATCGCCCTTGGCAAATTGCCGTCCAGCAGCGCGTAACAAATGCGTACGGCTGGTTTCCGGCGAGGCAAACACCAACGCCATGCAGTCCTGCAGTTGATCGCGGAAGCCATAAGCGCCGCTGGCTTGATAAAACGCCGATCTCGCCCGGATACGGCAAGCCATGGTTTGATAGAGCAGCCAGCCATTGAGCATGATGTCCATCGCACGATCTGGTGTTTTCACCTGGATGCTGCCCAGCAAGCCCTGCCAGTAATCGCTGACCTGGTTGAATACGGCATCCAGGTCCAGTTCACGATATCGTGTTATGAGTGCCCTGCTGCCTTCTACAGAAGTGCATTGGCCGATCAGGGAGACGATCTCGATGGATTCGCCCGCCTCCAGCTGCACCGTGCGTTGCAGCGCGGCGCAAGGGTCCATGCCCGCGCCGGCCTTGCCGGACAACGGCAGGTCGGCAGTCAGGGCTTCAGGCACGGAAAGGTCGCCACAGCGCCCGATAAACTCCGTGCGGTCAGCCGTCCAATGCGTTTGCTTGCCGGCAAGGTCGGCAAACGCAATACGGTTGGCGTAAGAAAGGCTCCAGGGATTTTTCGCCAGCATGGCCCCCGTGACGGCATCAAGCTCGGTCATGACAAAGGGAGCGGAGGCGCCGCGGGAGGTGCCTAGCACCCATTCCGTGTACGCGGTCACCGACAAGCTGCGAGCGCGCCCGGAAAGATTGCGGATCACCAGGCGCGAAATCTTGACCGGGTCATCCAGCGGCACATATTGCAGCAATGCCAGTTCAAGCTCATTCGCGCTATGTTCAAACTGGCTGTAGCCATAGCCGTGCCGCGCAATATAGGTGCCCTCGTCGCGCAGGGGCTGCGCGGTTGGGCTGCATAGCTCGCCGGTGGCGTCATCGCGCACATAGAACACCTCCCCGGCAGGATCCATGACGGCATCATTCGACCATGAGGTGAGCTGGTTCTCCCGGCTGTTGTCGGCCCAGGTATAGCCGCTGCCTGAAGCCGACACCTGGAAACCGAAATAGGGGTTTGCAACGACGTTGATCCAGGGAGCCGGGGTTGTTACACCGGCTTGCAAAACGGTGACATATTCCCTGCCGTCCTTGGCGAAGCCGCCCAGGCCATTGAAAAACTCAAGATCGGGAATGGCGGCCAAGTGTGGCGGCGATACTTTTCCAGTATTGGCTGTTCTGGTCATCGGTGTTGTGACTGCTAACTGCGCCAGGCGCGCCAATTGCTCGGCAATCAAGCCATGCCTGGCCAGGAAGGAAACCCGTGCAACCGCATGCAGCAAAGCCCGGGACTCGGTGCTCATCAAATCGGCCCGCAATGTATACACAATGCCTTTTGCCAGGTCCTCGCCCGCCCGCCGCCTTGCCTGGCAAGTACGCACGGCGGTTTCTATGGCGATTTGCAGATCCTGGACATAGGAGGATGCGCGCTCATTGATGATTACCAGGTCGACAAACAACTGTTTCATGCGCCAATACTGGTGGGCACGCAGCAACTCGTGCACCTGGGGCATATCTTCGACTTCATCGATACGCAACACGACGATAGGCAGGTCGCCGGAAATGGATTGCGACCACAGCGCAGACTGGGGGCCTGCGCCGCGAACGATCGCGTCGGCATGCGACCTGAAACGCTGGTCTGCATACAGAACAGGGGCTGCCAGCCGCTGGAAATCCGCGGCCTCTTCCGGTGCCACGTCAAGATACCTCAGTTGCACCTGCGCCTGGGTCCAGGCCAGCGTCCGCGCACGATCAAATGCGCTGCGGTCATGGTGCTTGTCTATGATGTCGAGCAGCGCTTCCCGCGAGGAGGCGACCACGGTCCAGTAGGCCACCCGCGCCACTTTCCCCGGGGCAAGCATCAGGCGGCTTCGCAACGAGAATATGGGGTCCAGCACCGTACCCACGGTATTGGAGAGGTTTTCTCCATCGACGATTACCGCCGCTGATTTCAGCGTGTTTTCACGCCCGATGAAGCGCGACCTGTCTGACTCATATTGCGGTTGCGCTGTCGTTTCGCCCTCAACCACGGCAAAGTGCGCAGCCCATACCTGCGGTTCGTTGGCTGAACGCAGACGGCGCGTGGCCAGCAGCGCCCCAAATTCGGCAAGGTACTCGGTGACGACAAACATCTTGGCAAACGCGGGGTGGGCCTTGTCGCTCGCCGGCGTGGTCAACACCAACTCCGCATACGAAGTCAGTTCCAGCTCATACGGACGACGGCTGTTATTGGTGAGTGAAACCCGGCGCACCTCCGCATCATCCTCCCCGGACACCACCACATCCATATGCGTGATCAGATTGTTGCCATGCTGGATGAACTCTGCGTGATCCTCGCTGAAAACGATGTCGCTGGTTTTCGGTCGCTGATGCGCGGTTGTATGGATATCCTGCCCAGCCGCTGTCCATATATCCCCGCTGCCTATATCCTTGATGAAGATGAAGTAGCCGTCATTTTCACGCGTCGCATCTTCATTCCATCGCGTTACAGCGATATCGTGCCAACGGCTATAGCCCGCGCCTGTGGCGGTGAGCATGACGGAGTAGGCGCCATTGGAAAGCAGGTGGGTAATCGGATGTTCCGAGGGCTTGGCAGTCAACCGGCGCACAATGGGGATGCTGTCCCTGGCCTCCGCAGCCGCAGCATTCACCTCTTCGGCGCGCGGACGGGAAATCGCAATATCCCTGGGCATGCGCTCCTGCAGCAAAAGCTCGCAACCCTGAATCATCGGTTCACGATGAAACCGGTTCCGCATCTCGCCATCATGCAGGCTATTGGCAATCGCAACGATGGTCATGCCCTGATGGTGCGCCATATAGTTGTGCACGATGGCAACCTTTTGATCCTCGCGCAGCCTGGACCGAGTGAAATCCAGTGCCTCGTAAAAACCATAGCGCCCCGCCGCGCCTATGCTGGCAAGGTAAGCAAAGTTTGCCTGCGCACCCTTGGGATCCACCATGGCGGCCAGACCGGTAGCATAAGGGGCAATCACCAGGTTTTCAGACAGCCCGCGCTTCAGGCCCAGGCCGGGCACGCCAAAGTTGGAATATTGGTAAGTGAACTCGATGTCACGGGCGTTATACGCGGATTCGGAGACTCCCCAAGGGATCCCCAGCGACCGGCCATAATCCTGTTGCCTGGCGACAATCAGCTTGTTGGTCTGTTCCAGCAAACTGCCTACCGGTGCCCGCATGACCAATGATGGCATCAGGTACTCGAACATGGAGCCCGACCACGAGATCAGCGCCGATCCATTGCCGAGAGGCGTCGCGGTGCGGCCAAGACGGAACCAGTGCTTGGTGGAGACATCTCCCTTGGCAATGGCGAACAGGCTTGCCAGGCGGGCCTCGGACGCCAGCAAGTCATAGCAACTCTGGTCCAGGCTGTTATCGACCAGGCTATACCCTATGGATAATAGCTTGCGCTCCGGTTCGATCAGGAAGGCAAAATCCATTGCCACTGCCATTTCACGCGCAGCGGCGGCAATGGCCCGCAGCCTGTCATTGATAGCACCAGGGGATTGTTGAATCAGTATTTGATCATGGTAGTGCGCTGCCACTGACTGCGCCAGGGCATCGACCCAGAAGATCACATCGGGCGGATTATCATAATCACCGACAGGAATCACCCCGCGAATGACCACCGCCACCTTGTCAGTCAAACGCTTCAATGCCGGCAGCATGCTCATCAGTTGAGCATCGTCCAAATGGACAGCGATTTCCTCAAGCCGGGACAAAAGCAGCTTTCCCGTTTCATCATTGGCAATCGGAGAGACAATGAGTGCTTCCCGTGCCAGCGTCAAATGGTCCAGCATGCCGGACCTGGCATGGGCGACTTTGGATGTATCTGTCCACTCCTCGCAGGCATTGGCCAGTGCAATCAGGTGGCCAGCGAGGTTGCCGCTATCGACAGACGAGACATAAGGCGGCTCGAGCACCCTGAGGTCGAGCGTGCCGTACCAATTGAACAAATGGCCCCTGTGCTTCGGCAATTGGCGCATCACGGCCAGCGTCGCTTCCAGGCGCTCTATCGCTTCCATGGTGCCGGACCAGCCAAAATCCCTTGCCGCGACAGTAGAGAGAAGATAAAGGCCGATATTGGTGGGCGAAGTCCTGTGTGCAATCGCCGGGGCAGGCTCTTCCTGAAAATTGTCAGGAGGCAGCATATTGTCCAATGGCGTGACAAACCGCTCGAAAAAACGCCAGGTACGCCGCGCAGTCAGCCTTAACGCCTCCGCGGTTGTATCGGGGATATCCTCGGTATTTTCAGCAACGGGTGGATAACTCGCGCAAAAACCCAGCAATGGCGCCATGGCCCATAGCATGGCAAACGGCAATACCAACGGCCATGAAGCGGGTGAGAATGCCAGTGTGCCGGCGCAAAGCATCATCGCAAATGCCGTACTGCCCGCCATTTCACGGTAAAAGCCGCCCAGGGTTAAGCGGGGGTTGCTTTTGGACTGGGCTGCGGTGGTCCACTCCAGCAAATACTTGCGGGTAATGAACAACCTCCCCAGCGTTCGGATAATAGCGTCGCCCATCCTCCAGGCTTGGTCCACCAGCAATGCAATGGACAGAAAATGATAGGACGCCGCTTGCCCCAGGTCATTACCCAGGTTGCTGACATGCTTGCGCAGGTGAATGTCCCGGCGGCGCGGCAACACGGATAACAGGATAGGCAGGTAACTCGGCAGCGCATACAGGACCAGGACGATGGCAATCGCCTTTATACCCAAGGCGAAAGGCAGCCACCAGCATAAAACCAAGACAGCCAGGAAACTCGGGGCCACCAATGAGCGCCGCAGGTTGTCCAGCATTTTCCAGCGGCCGATGATCGGCACCGCGCCCGCATGCGCCAAACCTGATATCCACGGCAATAATTGCCAGTCCCCCCTGGTCCAGCGGTGGTGGCGCTTTGAGGCCACGTCATAGCGGCTGGGCGACTCCTCGACAACCTCGATATCCGAGGCCAGGCCGGCACGGGCAAATATTCCCTCGAACAGGTCATGGCTCAGCATGGCGTTCTCCGGCACGCGACCGGCCAAAGCCGCCTCGAACGCATCGATATCGTAAATGCCCTTGCCGGTATAGGAGCCTTCGCCGAACATATCCTGATAGATATCGGAACTGGCGGCCGCATAAGGGTCCATGCCGCCAGGCGCTGAAAATACGCGCTGGTAAAACGAGCCTTCATGATCCAACGGCAATGATGGCGTGACGCGCGGCTGGAGGATGGCGTAGCCCCTGACAACGCGTTGCTCCATCTCGCTGAAGATGGCCTGGTTAAGCGGATGCGCCATCTTGCCCACCAGCTTGCCTACCGTGTCGCGCGGCAACCGGGTGTCAGCATCCAGCGTGATGACATAGCGCGCGCCTTGAGGCACCTGGGGCCAATCGCCATCCGTCGTGACGAATGTTGTATCAGTAGCGCCGCGCAACAAGCGGTTCAACTCATGCAGCTTGCCCCGCTTACGCTCCCAGCCCATCCATTTGCCTTCGGCGCCATTGAATACCCTGCGGCGATGCAGGAATAAAAAACGCGGCGTATCCTGGATGATCCCGCCATCCCCTTCATACTTCTGGTTCAGCTTTTCGATGGATATCCTGGCCTGTGCCAGTAAGGCGCTATCCGAGATCAAATCCTCCTGATCCGCATCGACACCGTCAGACAGCAAGGCAAAATAAATATCGCCGCCAAGCCCTGACAGATAATGCACTTCCAGCCGCTCTATATGCTTGAGCAGCTCGGCTTCATCGGTAAGCAGGATGGGAACGGCCACCACGGTGCGCAGCGAAGATGGAATCCCCGACTTCAATTCCAGTCCCGGCAAAGGCATGGCGGAGACGCTCCACACAACAAAGCGGTTGACCAGGCTGGTCGCGGCTTCACTTGCCGGGATAAAGCCGACCAGTGCAATAGCCAGGAATATCCCAGGCTCCAGGCCGGGCATGTCCATCCAATCCAATGCCAGCAGCAATAATGCAATGGTGGCCAATACAATCGCGCTGATATAACCGCCAATGCCCATGCGCAGATTAAACCGGCTAATCAACAACCTGGCGGCAGGGCGGAAACGGATGGCTTTTTCGAGCGTACCCCTGCCTTCCGCAATCAGATAATAGCCAGGCTCGCCAGTCCGTGCCGCATCGGCTGCATCCCCGTCTAATCGCGCCTGATTGCATAACCGGAGCGTCGCTTCTGCAATCTCAAGTTCTGAACAGGATGAACCACGTGCCAATTGCTCAATCGCACTTCTGTACAGATTGCGAGTGGGGAAGTCCATGGCGGAAAAACCGCTTGCATGGTTCAAACGGGCATCCACCAGGCTCACGCTTTCAAATAATGCTGCCCAGTCGATATCGGAAATCAGCCGCATGCTGGTGATCACATTGCGCACGCTGACATTGGAGGCGCCCTCGCGCTGCTGGGTTTTTTGCACCAGCTCATCGACGGAAAGCCCCTGCCTCATGGACAATTCTTCCAGCCAGGCCATGGCAGGCATGGTACGGGGATCCTGGTCGCGCAAGCGCTTGGACAAATGGACAATGAACGTGTCAGGCAAAGATTCTGCAGAACGTGAGGCAATATCCTTGTCCAGTTCTATCCGCGTCCGGCCGGGCTGCAGCAATGTTTCTGCCAACTCTTCAGCATCAGCGCGCGCCACACGCCCTGCATTGATCTGTTCTGCAAGGCGCCGTAAATTTTCAATCAGGACAATACGCAGGGTGATCGCAATTGCCCATAGCTCACCTATCGTGAGCGGCTGTATGCGTTGATAGGCCTGGATAAACCGACGTAATGTCTCAGGATCAAAATGACTGTCATTGTGAGCAACGAACGCCCATGCAAGCCCCAATACCCTGGGATAACCTGCAAAAGGGCCGTCTGATAGCTTGGGTAACTGGCGATAATACCCCGGTGGCAAATCCTCGCGGATTTCGCGAACCTGGGCTTCGACGATATGGTAATTATCCAGCAGCCATTCCGCTGCATGCGCTACGCTATGGCCGCTTTCCAGTTCAGCCGCAATGGTGTGATAGGCATCAAGCAGGACTGCAGCGTTGCTATTCAGGCGTTTTTGTAACGATACAACAGAGATTGGTGTTGTGGTGATCAGTTGTGCTGCAGCCAAACTTTCAGCATGCTGTTCCAACCGTTCGATCCCGAAAAGTTCCTCACGAATTGGAGCGAGGTCACTCCAGGGAGAAACTTTGCAATAACTCCTAGTCACATAGCGGAGTAGCAAGTTCATAATGCCTTTAAGGCTGAAGCAGCCAAAATTAAAGCCTAATGCTTGAGAAATGCAGAGTGGATAATCACATGATCCAAGCAATTAAGCTAAGAGATTCAGTCTAGGCTTATTTCATGTGAACTGCTATGTATTAATTAATGGTTATTTCAGTGACAGCAATGCCGCTAGCAGCATTTCTGTATTTCGGATAGAGACTGTACAAATTTCGTTTCAGGAGAATCTAAGCAATTAGATCTGGTGAGAGTTTTTGGTAATCAGAACTACTGAATTTGTATGTTGCAGCCACAAATTCGCAAGTGAAACCTAGAGGTCTAGCATAACTTGGGACTTCTTAGATACTGGCGGAAGCGGTGAGATTCGAACTCACGAACCCTTTCGGGTCGCCAGTTTTCAAGACTGGTGCCTTCAACCACTCGGCCACACTTCCGTTCAGACTTTCGGCTTCAGATCACCGAAAGGACGGTATTCTAGCATAAGAAATTAGTCATCTTCCACTACCATGCCAGGAAATAATACATCCGTGAAACCAAATTGGGCCAAGTCGCGTATGCGCATGGGATAAAGTATGCCATCCAGGTGATCACATTCGTGCTGTACAACTCTTGCATGGAAGCCGCTGACTAATCTATCGATCGGCTGGCCGTATTGGTCAAACCCCGTATAGTGCAGCCGCTCATATCGTGGCACTACTCCCCGCATGCCTGGCACGGATAGGCAACCCTCCCAGCCATCCTCCAGGTTTTCGCCTACAGGGGTAAGAGTAGGATTGATCAATACGGTATAAGGCACCTGCTCTGCGTCTGGATAACGCGGATTTTTGCCTACGCCAAAGATGACTACTCTCTGGCTGACACCAATTTGCGGTGCAGCAATGCCTGCACCGTTCATATGAGCCATGGTGTCTTCCATGTCCTTGATCAGTGCATGCAACTCAGGGCTATCAAATTGCGTTACGGGCTCTGCCTTTTGCAGCAATACAGGATCACCCATTTTTAGAACCGGTTTAACAGGCATGTCCCACCACCACCCTTTCTATCAGGTTGCGTACGCGTTGCATGGTTTCATTGAGCACTTCCCCCATCTCTTCATAGCGTATGCCATGCAGGCTGGAGCCACGCCCGGCAGCATGGTTGGCAACCGGGCAAAGGGCTGCATAGCTCAGGTCCAGCTCCCTTGCCAGTGCGGCTTCCGGCATGCCGGTCATTCCCACTATCGTGGCACCGTCACGCTCCAAGCGGTTGATCTCAGCGGCTGTTTCCAGCCTGGGACCCTGTACACAGGCATATACGCCGCCATCAAACAATTGATCGCCGGTCTGCTTTCCCGCATCAAGACATAAAGAACGTAATTTGGCGCTATACGGTTCAGTGAAATCTACATGTTTGACCGGCAAGTCGCCACCATCGTAAAAAGTATTTTTTCTAGCCTGTGTGTAATCAATGATTTGATCCGGGACTACGATGGTTCCTGGACCAAGATCAGCATGGATACCCCCCACAGTGGCCACTGACACAATGTCTCGTACGCCTTCAGAGTGTAAGGCCCAGATATTGGCACGATAGTTCACCACATGCGGAGGAATGGTATGTCCGTTACCATGCCTTGGCAGAAAAATGATTTCATGCCCGCAAATATCACCAAATATGAGCGGGCCCGAAGGCTCGCCATAAGGAGTGCGGATAATCTGCCTGCGCTTGATCTTGAGATTGGCCAGCTTGGTCAGTCCTGTACCACCGATAATGCCTAGCATGAAAACTCCATTATTTCTAACCGCCACATTGTAGCGCAACAATCTTCACTTGCCACAAAGCACGGCTACAAGCATTTTATGGCATACTTTAGGCCGCCTATGACTACTTCAAATTCCCAAGCCGCCATTGATGCAAGTATGGCCCTGGCCAAATCGCATTATGAAAACTTTCCGGTGGCCTCCATTTTGCTACCCAAGCACCTGCGTGAGCCTATCGGGCTGATTTACGCATTTGCCCGCCAGGCAGATGACTTTGCTGATGAAGGTGACTTTAGCCCAGAACAGCGGCTTGAAATGTTGCAAGAGTTTCGTCTGCAACTGGACAAGATTAAGAGTGGGCAATCCCCTGATACTGAGCTTTTCAAGGCCTTGCAGGCCATGATAAAAAAGCGCCAGCTACCCTTGGAGCCATTTTATGACCTGCTTTCCGCCTTCAGTCAGGATGTAGTCAAAGCGCGTTACGCCGACTTTGGCGAGGTGATCGACTACTGCCGGCGTTCTGCAAACCCGGTGGGTAGGCTCCTTTTACATCTATACAAGGCAGCCACTCCCAGAAACCTAGGCCTGTCTGATGCGATTTGCACATCATTGCAACTCATTAACTTTTTGCAGGATGTGGAAATAGACTATCGCAAAGACAGGATTTATTTCCCGCAAGATGAAATGCTGAAATACAAAATCACTGAAGAACAAATAGCGCGGCAGGTTGCAGAGAAGAAGAGTAATGGCACCTGGAGCCTATTCATGGAATTCCAAATCAATCGCACCCGGCGACTACTACAATCAGGCGCCCCTCTCGGCTTGGCCCTGCCTGGCCGCATCGGGCTGGAAATGCGCTCCATTATTGCCGGAGGCGAACGCATCCTGCATAAACTTCACCGTCAGCATGGTGATGTATTCAATCAGCGCCCTGTGCTCACTCCAAGAGACTGGGCCTATATGCTTTATCGGGCAGTGAGCAAAAAATGACTCCACAAGAATATTGCCAGAAAAAAGCCGCTGCGAGCGGCTCAAGCTTTTATTATAGTTTCCTGTTTCTTCCCAAGCCCAAACGTGAGGCGATTACTGCACTGTATGCTTTTTGCCGTGAGGTGGATGATATTGCAGATGAAGTACAAGACTTCAATGTAGCTCGTACAAAACTGGAGTGGTGGCGCACCGAAATTGCAAAACTCTATGCTGGGCAACCACAACATCCTGTCAGCAAGGCCTTGCAAGAACCCATCAAGCAATATGCGCTGCAACAGCAACATTTGCTCGAAATTATTGACGGCATGCAGATGGATCTGGAGCAAAATCGCTACCGGGATTTTGCTGAACTTGAACTCTACTGCTACCGTGTGGCCAGTGTGGTAGGCCTGCTGTCTGCCTCAATATTTGGTTACAGCAACCCCCAGACACTACAGTATGCGCTTGACCTGGGCATGGCTTTCCAATTGACCAACATTACCCGTGATGTGGGAGAGGATGCCAGGCGTGGACGTATTTACTTACCCATAGAGGAGCTGGAAAAATTTGGCGTCACGGAAGATGACATCCTGCAGGGCCGTGAATCCGACAACATGCGACAATTGCTTGAGTTTCAGGCCAGCCGTGCTGAACGCTACTATGACAAGGCATTGGCCGAGCTGCCCAATGAAGATCGCAGGCCACAACGCACCGGGCTCATCATGTCCGCAATTTACCGTACCCTGCTCAAGGAAATCAGGGCGGATAACATACAAGTCGTACTGAATGCGCGCGTATCATTGACCCCTTTGCGCAAGCTTTGGCTCGCCTGGATAACATGGGTACGCAATTAGCTGCTGATGTCGCCATTATAGGCGGAGGATGTGCCGGGCTGGCAGCGGGAGTTGCACTCAGCAAAGCCGGCATCAGGGTCAACCTGTTCGAATCCAGTCATCAACTCGGCGGACGGGCTCGTGCTATACAATGGCAAAGCCAAACACTGGATAATGGGCAGCACATCCTGCTTGGCGCATACAGCGCCACGCTTCAGCTACTTGAGACCAGTGGTGTAAACCTTGATCATGCCCTGCTGCGATTGCCGCTGGAACTGGTCATGCAGGATGAGTTTTCTTTATACGCCAGCCCACACCTGCCTGCCCCACTGCATATCCTCGCGGGATTATTGCAAGCACAAGGCCTGAGCTTTCCAGAGAGGCTAGCAGCGGTAAAACTGATGGTGAGGCTACGCCTGCGTAACTTCGCCCTTGAACAGGATATGCCGCTCCAGGTTTTGCTGGCAGGCCAGCCACAACGGCTAATATCCATGCTATGGGAACCGCTTTGCCTGGCTGCCCTTAATACTCCGCTAGCGACTGCCAGCGCGCAGGTTTTCCTGAACGTGTTACGAGATAGCTTTGCGCGTGCAAAATCAGATAGCGACATGCTGCTGCCCAGGCAAGACCTGAGCGTCCTGCTGGCAGATCCGGCTGCAAACTATATTCAGGCACGTGGCGGCAATGTCAGCCTGAACACCGCCGTAGAACGGATCAGCCAGGCCGGTGACAAGCTGTATATCCATACCCAGGCGACCAGCCAGCAATACAGCCACATCATAGTGGCTACATCTCCCTTCCGGGTGGCGCCGTTGCTGGCTGAAGTTCCCGATGCTGCTGACAGTATTGAAAGATGCCATTCACTACAATACCAGCCTATCTACACCGTCTATCTGCAATACCCTACCAGCACCAGACTGGATAGACCCATGAAAGGACTCAGCAACCGGCTTGGGCAGTGGATATTTGACCGTGGCCTGCTTTACGGACAGCATGGATTAATGGCCGTCGTCATCAGCGCAGAAGGACGCCATCAGGGATTAACACAGGAACAGTTGGCAACCGGAGTCGCCCAGGAAATAGAACAGCTCTATCCACAACTGCAAAATCCTTTGTGGCACAAGGTGATCGCCGAGAAGCGCGCAACGTTTGCCTGTACTGCAAAGCTGCAACGACCAGAGCAATTAACTGCCATCCGGGGGCTGTTATTAGCAGGTGATTATGTCAGCAGCGGGAGTACGTTGCAGGACTACCCTGCCACCATAGAAGGTGCTGTACGCAGTGGATTCTCAGCTGCGGAAAATATTATCAACTCACTTTAGATATAATGGATATATCCATGATTTCAGGCGATATTTATGATTTCTTTTTACACTGGGCCATCATGAGTCTTTCACTCTGGCTCACCAGCCTGTTATTCAGCGGCATTAAATTTTCATCGCGCCTCTCGCTATTGATTTCCGCCCTGGTACTAGGTTTTGTGAATGCCATCATCAGGCCATTGCTGCTGATACTTACCTTCCCGTTAACATTGGTGACATTCGGATTTTTTGCGTTAGTCATCAATGCCTTGATGATTATGCTCGTCGCCAAGCTGATCAGGGGGTTTGAACTTTCCGGTTTCTGGACGGCATTTTTTGCCAGCATATTGATTGCTGTCATTGGCTTCCTAATTGAATGGATGTTGCCAAGCCAGGGCATAGCGCTTCAATTTTTGCCGCTCAATAGCAATCCCAATACCATTTCCATCTAGCCACGAAAATACTGTACGGTCAGGACGCCCATCCAGGTCAATAGCAATGAGCCAAGCAGGTGCGTCAGGATATGAGTAGCTGCCCACCCGTACTCACCACGGAACAATAAATCTGTGGCTTCGGCCGAGAATGTCGAGAAAGTGGTCAAGCCACCAAGAAATCCTGTCACCATGAAAAGCCGGGCTTCTGGCGATAGCACTGTGCCGGTCAACACTACGCCCATCACCAAGCCGATCAGGTAACCGCCCACCAGGTTGGCCAGCAAGGTGCCCAATGGTAGCAATGGAAACGCCGCATTCATGAGGATGCCCAACCCCCAGCGCACCCAAGCACCTATTGCCGCCCCCAGTCCTACTGCAAGAAATCCGCCCAGCGCCATGTCATACTCCGTATCACCGTTATTTGATATGCTTGAATGCTGTGAGTATGATTTAGTAGCGAAGCAGAGGCAAATTTTGGCGGCTGTTTGGATGGCATGCGATTTGCAGAGCCTTGAACTGAGATCAATACTCGATTGACTAATACTAACGAATAAAGACCGCCAACCTTGCGTATCCTTTTTGTCAGCTCTGAAGCTTACCCTTTGATCAAGACCGGCGGCCTGGCCGATGTCAGCGGCTCCTTGCCCGCTGCACTGCGCGACCTGGGCGTGGACATTCGCATCCTGCTACCCGGTTATCCGTCTGTATTGCAGAAACTGCAGGAAAAACGCTTTCTCACCACCTTGCAATATCTGCCAGAAGTGGGCACGGCAAACCTCATTCTAGGCATCATGCCTGATACGGGTGTAGAAGTAATCGCCATAGAGTGCCCACAACTGTATGACCGTCAAGGTGGTCCATACAGCAATAGCAGTGGCCAGGAATGGGAAGACAATCCCCTTCGCTTCGGCATACTCTCGAAGATAGGCGCCATACTCGGCTGTACCTACAGTCCCCTTCAGGACTGGATACCAGATGTGGTGCACTGTAATGATTGGCAAAGCGGGCTCACGCCAGCGTTTCTGCACCATTCTGACGCAGCTTATGCCAAATCCATGATCAGTATCCATAATCTTGCTTTCCAAGGTAGCTATCCTACGGGATGGGTCAAGCGTCTTGGTTTGCCAGAAGAAAGCTACCAGATCAATGGAATCGAATACTACGGGCAAATGTCCTTTCTTAAAGGCGGCATTTATTACGCTGACAGCATTACTACCGTTAGCCCTACCTATGCGCAGGAAATCCAGACCGAGGAATTCGGCTTCGGCATGCAAGGCCTGTTGGCAAGCCGCAGCCATGAGATACACGGGATATTAAATGGAATAGAAATGCAGGAATGGAATCCGGCTACAGACCCTTACCTGGCAAAAACCTACAACATTGAGCACTTGGCAGACAAGAAGATAGTCAAAAAGGCGTTGCAGGTACAATTAGGATTAGAAGCCGCTGCGCATAAGCCGCTATTAGGGATTGTCAGCAGGCTGACACACCAGAAAGGTCTGGACATCTTCCTGGAAATTGCCGGGAAACTGCTGGCACAGAACTGCCAGATTGTTGTATTGGGCAATGGAGAAGCGCAGATGGAGCAGGGTTTTCGCATGTTAGCATCACGTCATCCACGACAGGTGAGCGTTACCATAGGCTACAAAGAACCCCTCTCGCACCAGATCATGGCGGGGTCGGACATGTTCATCATGCCCTCCCGGTTTGAACCATGCGGACTCAACCAGATGTATGGCTTGCGCTACGGCACCCCGCCAATTGTGACAAGCACTGGCGGACTCGCGGACTCGGTCAATGATAGTAATGCCAGGAGTATGAAAAACAACACGGCTACAGGTTTTGTGCTCAAGTCAGCGAATCCGCAACAACTATTGCAGGCTGTGGAACGGGCCTTGATGTATTACCATGATCCCAGGGCATGGAGAAAAATCCAGCGTAATGGCATGCAGCGCGACCTGAGCTGGAATACGAGCGCCCAAGCCTATCTTGACCTATATCAACAACTCATCGCCTAATACTCCCGGCAGCCAAATCTGGATGCGGCTACCTTAAGCCTCGGCAATTTCTTTTATTAATGCAAACTGTTACATCTTTTTAACAGTTTGCTAACCATTTTCCAAGCCACAGCAATAATTCAGTAACACTTGATGCCTATTATGATACCTAACGTAATGTGAATGGCATGAATAGTGCTTCTTTCATAATGCGAGCTTTCTCCAAAGCTATACTTCTCCTCCCTTATGGGTGCGTTTAACGCACCCGTTTTTTTGCCTGTCGATCTTACTACGAAACAGTAGCCGAGCGATAAAATGCCAACCCATGCTTATTCCATGCGGAGGAAATGCTCGCGATAATACTTGAGTTCATCGATTGATTCGTAAATATCTGCCAGCGCCTCGTGCTTGCTGCTCTTTTTGAAACCTGCAATCAAAGCAGGCCGCCAGCGACGAGCCAGCTCCTTGAATACGCTGACATCCAGGTTGCGGTAATGAAAGTAGGATTCAAGCTCAGGCATGTATCGCGCCATAAAGCGCCTGTCCTGACAAATGGAATTACCACACATGGGGGACTTGCCTGTAGGTACAAATTCCTTGAGGAACCCTATCATTTGTGCGGCAGCAGCAGCCTCATCCAATGTAGAAGCCTTCACCTTTTCAATAAGGCCGGAACGACCATGAGTTCCCTTATTCCAAGCGTCCATGCCATCCAGCACCGCATCCGATTGATGCACCACCAGCACGGGTGACTCTGCCAGAACATTGAGTTGTGCATCAGTGACAACCGCGGCCAGCTCCAAAATGCGGTCGCTATCTGGTAGCAAACCGCTCATTTCCATATCCAGCCATATGAGATTGTCGTTGTGTTGTGACATAATGATTTCCATTAAAATGTGATTGCATGCAAAGTTAGGTGAACCTTCCACCGCTTTAGTGCTTCAAAATAAACACAACATTCTAACTTAAAACAACCAAAATGATGGCTACCGACCTGACTATCCTCTTTGCATCACTGCTTGTGCTGACTACAGCCATTCGTATCTGGCTGGGCCGCCGCCATGTCAGTTATATTCAATCTCACCGCAACCAGGTGCCTGCAGCATTCAGCTCGACAATCAGCCTGGATGCCCACCAGAAAGCAGCTGACTACTCTGCGGCCAAGACCCGCACTGCCTTGCTGGAAACTGCGGTGCAAGCCTTGCTGTTGGCTGCACTGACCATAGGGGGGGGGCTGCAGCTGATTGACGATGTCTGGAGGGGTGTATTGCCACAGCACGACATCATACGAGGAGCACTAGTCATACTCAGCGCGCTTCTGGTCAGCAGCCTGATAGACCTGCCATTTGATTACTATCGTACTTTTGTTGTAGACCAGCACTTTGGCTTCAACAAGATGACACCAGCCATGTATTTCATCGACATGATCAAACACAGCATTGTGGGCTTACTGCTTGGTGCCCCCCTGTTGTTCGCAGCACTCTGGCTCATGCAAGGTGCCGGCGATTACTGGTGGCTTTACCTCTGGATAGTGTGGAGTGCCTTCAACCTGTTGATGCTGGCAATCTATCCGACTTTCATCGCGCCTTTATTCAATAAGTTTTCCCCCCTGACTGATGAGTCATTGAAAGTGCGCATAGAAGCATTGCTCACCAAGTGCGGCTTCAAGTCCCAGGGACTTTTCGTCATGGACGGCTCTACCCGCAGCAGCCATGGCAATGCTTACTTCACTGGTTTTGGTGCCAGCAAGCGTGTCGTATTCTTCGATACGCTCCTGGAACGCCTGGATACAGATGAAATTGAGGCTGTGCTTGCACACGAGCTTGGCCATTTCAAACACAAGCACGTCATCAAGCGCATCGCCCTCATGTTCTTCGTCAGCTTTATCGGACTGGCAGTGTTGGGCTGGTTGACGCAGCAGGAATGGTTCTATGCTGGACTGGGCGTTGCCCAAGCCAGTGACTACATGGCCTTGCTGCTGTTTCTTCTGGTCAGCCCGGTATTCCTGTTCCTGCTACGCCCATTGCTGGCTGGCTATTCTCGAAAAAATGAGTTCGAGGCTGATGAGTATGCGGCCCAGAACGCGGATGCACGTTACCTGGTTGAAGCATTGGTCAAGCTATACCGCGACAATGCGTCAACTTTGACGCCAGACCCTCTGCATTCGGCATTTTATGATTCACACCCACCAGCCAGCATACGCATTGCCAGGCTGGCTGCATTCACCGCCCGCTGATTTTGTCTGCCCAATTATCAAGTGGCCTCGTAGTCGCCTCATATGGCAAGCGCTACGGGGTGGAGCTGGATGATGGTAGGCAGATTAGCTGTGTAACACGCGGCAAGAAAACCGATCTTGCCTGCGGGGATCGTGTCGGAATCAAGCTCACTGATAGCAATGAAGGGGTGGTGGAAAAACTTGAGCCCAGACACAGCCTGCTTTATCGCAGCAATAGCTTCCGCAGCAAAATGCTGGCCTCGAACGTCACGCAAGTGGTCATTGTGCTCGCCACCACGCCTAGCTTTTATGAAGAACTGCTCAATCGCTGCCTGATTGCTGCAGAAGCAGCGGGCATCCGTGCCGTGATCGTGCTGAACAAATGCGATATAGGCGACAACAGTGACGCGCTAGAGCGTCTTCAGGACTATGCCAAACTTGGCTACATTATCCAGCCTTTATCAGCCAAACAGGATATTTCACCGCTTCGCCCCTGGCTGCAAGAGCAAACAAGTGTATTGGTTGGACAATCCGGCATGGGCAAATCCACTATTGTGAATGCCCTGCTTCCTGGACAACAAGTGCGCACACAAGAGGTGTCTACAGTGCTTGATAGCGGCAAGCATACCACCACGGCCGCCCATCTTTATCACCTCGATGCCCATAGTCAACTGATAGATTCGCCAGGGCTACAAGAATTTGGCTTGCATCACCTGAGCGCAGATCAACTGGAACATGCATTTATCGAATTCCGGCCTTTCCTGGGGAAATGCCGCTTCAATAATTGCCGACATCTCAAAGAACCTGATTGTGCCTTGCAGCAAGCCGTCATCGACAGTCACATTCCGGCACGGCGTTTGGGTTACTATCAGCAATTAAGGCAAGAAATGCAGTGAAAACTGCCCTGATATCCCATCCTGATACTCTGCTTCACGTGATGGATGGGAAACACCCGGAGTCGCCAGCCAGAATTACCGCCATCATGGATGCGCTGGCGCATAAGCAAATCCTAACCAGGCTACAGCGCCATGAAGCACCACTGGCTACAGACGAACATCTGTTGCGAGTGCATAGCGCATCCTATGTAAAATATATTCGCGAACTTTCCCCTCTGGCAGGTACTGTACGACTTGATCCTGACACCGCCATGGGCCCCATGTCGCTCCAAGCCTGCTTGCATGCGACGGGTGCCGCGATTCTTGCCACTGACTTGGTCCTGGGGGAAAAAGCGGGCAACGCTTTCTGCTGTGTGCGCCCTCCAGGCCATCATGCTGGCAAGGCAAGGGCGGCAGGCTTTTGTATTTTCAATCATGTGGCCGCAGGAGTAGCCCATGCACTGTCAGCACACCAGTTGAAACGGGTCGCCATTATTGATTTTGATGTGCATCACGGTGATGGCACTGAAGATATATTCAAGGATGATGAGAGAGTCATGCTGTGTTCTACTTTTCAGCACCCTTTTTACCCCCATCGGGGAGCAGATACGCGCACTGACCGCATGATCAATGTTCCATTGGCCGCCAATAGCGATGGGGAAGAGTTCCGCCAGGCGGTGATGGATAATTTTGCGCCGGCACTGAAGCATTTCAGGCCCGAAATGATCTTTGTTTCCGCGGGTTTTGATGCACATCAGGACGACCCTCTGGCAAGGCTTGGCCTGACGGCAGAAGACTATACCTGGATGACGGGATTCATTATGGACACTGCAGCGCGCTATTCAAAACATCGAATAGTGTCATTGCTGGAAGGCGGCTATCACCTACCCGCACTCGCAGAAAGCGCCAGCATGCATGTAAGCACCCTAGCAGGCATTTAATCGGAAACCAGCAAGCCTCATAAGCATCCAGGCTTTACTGCTATAATCGCGCCATGCAAATCACCACCCGTCTTGAATTCGATGCAGGCCATCGCATTCCCAGTCACAAGAGCCAGTGCCGGAATCTGCACGGCCACCGATATGCCATGGAAATTACCTTGTCCGGCGACATTATCCAACAGGAAGGTTCTTCAGATAATGGCATGGTCATGGACTTCTCCGATGTGAAAGCCATTGCCAAGCGGGCAGTAGTGGAGGTATGGGATCATGCATTCCTGGTTTACCAAGGCGATGCACAGGTGTTGCAATTCCTGCAAAGCCTGCCTGACCACAAAACTGTAGTGTTCAACACTGTACCTACTGCAGAAAACATGGCCGCAGAGGCATTCCGCATACTCAAGGCAGAATACCATGATACCTATGGCACCCATCTCAAGCTGGAACGTGTACGGCTCTACGAAACTCCCAATAGCTGGGCAGATGCATTAGGCTAATAGGCAATTACCCTGCTCAACCAAGGATTATTTATTGGGTCCAGACACAAGCACCTCCTTTGGCAAGGGCTTGCAGGTATTGCTCATGCTCACCCTGCTCCGCTTCATTAGCAGCCAGGACTACCAGTGGCTTGTTACGCTTCAAAACAACCTCACCATGCGCATCTGAACCCGTCCCCTCCAGCATATCGATCATCAGACTTTCCTGGCCTCGCGTCATGGCCATATAGACATCAGCCAGCAGCTCCGCATCCAGCAAGGCGCCATGCAAGGTGCGGGTGGAATTGTCTACACCAAAGTGACGGCACAGGGCATCCAGGTTATTTCTCTGTCCGGGACGCATCTCCTTGGCCATCTTCAGTGTATCAATGATTTCATTAACGCTATGCTCTATGTTCCGCTGCTCAATCCTGCCTAGTTCGGCATTCAGAAAGCCGATATCAAATGGCGCATTATGGATGATGAGGTCAGCTCCCGCGACAAAACTCAGGAATTCCCCTGCAATATCCTGGAAGCGTGGCTTATCCTGCAGGAACTCCAATGTAATGCCATGAACTTCCTGTGCCGCAGCATCTATCTCCCGGTCAGGATTGAGGTAGACATGAAAGTGATTATTCGTCAGGCGGCGATTAACCAGCTCTACCCCGGCAATTTCAATGATTCGATGACCCTGGGCGTGGTACAGCCCGGTGGTTTCAGTATCGAGGAAAATTTGTCTCATCTGCTTCCTTAGGCAACGACTTTGCCAAGCACTTGATCTACGCCTTTATTGGCAAGTTCATCCGCACGTTCATTGCCTACATTTCCGGCATGGCCCTTGACCCATTTCCACTCGATCTTGTGCTGCTGCACCAGCGCATCCAATTGTTGCCACAAATCAACATTCTTTACCGGTTTTTTATCGCTGGTTCGCCAACCCCGTGCTTTCCACCCATGCACCCACTCGGTGATTCCTTTCTGAACATAGACGGAGTCAGTAAAGATTTTCACATCGCATTCACGTTTGAGAGCTTCCAGCGCACGAATCACTGCCGTCAGCTCCATGCGGTTATTGGTGGTCAATAACTCACCACCCCACAATTCCTTTTCATGCCCCTCAAATGCCAGCCAGGCACCCCAGCCCCCGGGGCCAGGATTCCCCTTGCATGCCCCATCGGCATAAATCTCGATATAACTATTGCTCATGCTTTTTTTGTGTATCCGTTCTTTGTGTAGGTGCTGGCAGCAAATTGGCATTAAGCCTGGGTTTTTTCCAGGCCGGCTTGATCAGGCGCATGCCCAGCACGCGTTTTTTGGCAACGACGAAGTATACTCCTCCCATCATAGGCCACAATCTTGCGCCCAGCCGCTCCACCATGCTATAGCGACCCAGCCAGGAAGCGCTTTTGAATGGTGGCATATGGCAGGTCATCCTGGAGTCCACTATCTCGAAATCCAGCAATGCCAGCCAGTCCTTGATCCGCATCAGGCTTAAGAAATTGGCATCCCATGGGTAAGTACCATTTTCACTCGCCAAGCGCCTGATCCCCCAAGTGCTTAGTGGGTTGAACCCACTGATCACAATATGCCCCTCAGGTACCATGACACGGGCAGCCTCGCGCAAGGTTTGGTGAGGGTGCTCGCTAAAATCCAGGGTATGGGGCATGACGACCAGGTCCAAGGTATTTTCCGGCAATGGAAGCTTGTGGGACTCGCACTGTACAGCTCCCGAGGAAACACTGGCATGGAACTTGTAGGGGATACGGGAATTTTGCAACAGATTCAGTTCCAACATGCCAAATTGCATGGCGTTGAAACCGAAAATATCATGCACGGCCTCATCGAACAACAGCTGTTCTTGTTCCTGCAGATATTTCCCCAGCGGAGTTGCCAGCCATTGCTCTAGGTTGTCTATTGACATTCAGGCCTCAAAAACAAATGATTATTCGGATGAACAAACAAAACGCGCCACGGATGCTGCCATGCTAGAAATTATCCCGATTCCTGCATTTCAGGACAACTATCTCTGGCTGCTGCATAGAAAAAACCATGCTGTCGTCGTTGATCCTGGGGATGCTGCCCCTGTGATCGCGGCTCTGTCAGCTGCATCCCTCACGCTAGATACCATCATTATCACCCATCACCATGCTGATCATATTGGCGGCGTTGAGACATTGATGCAATATGCGCCCCAGGTTGCAGTCTACGCACCCGCCAAGGAACAATACAAATTTAACCATTATCCGGTGCAAGCCGGCGATATAGTAGTCCTGCCCACACTTGAATTACAGCTTGAAGTGATAGAAGTCCCAGGACACACCCTAGGACATGTAGCTTATTACGGGCAACAAATGCTGTTTTGCGGTGATACCCTGTTTGGTGCAGGCTGTGGCCGATTGTTCGAAGGCACCCCGGAACAGATGTATGAATCTTTACAGAAACTGGCTGGATTGCCAGCTGGCACCAAAGTCTATTGCGCCCATGAATATACAGAACACAACCTAAAATTTGCCATGACCCTCGAGCCGGGTAATCCGGATTTGGTAAAACGACAGCATGAAGTATCCCTAAGCAGAGCACGACAGATGCCGACATTGCCATCAACCCTGGCATTAGAGCTTGCCACCAATCCATTTCTGCGTTGTAATCAGCCGCAAATCCAACAGGCGTCAGGCAGCAAAAACCAGGATCCAGCTCAAGTATTCAGTGCAATTCGTCAAATGAGAAACCATTTTTAATCATTTATATACTTACTATATTTCAAGTAGCATCTTTATTTAGGTCATGGACTTGACGCTCTATTCATTGATTCGATACTATCCTAGCACTCTAAAGCCATCCGAGAAGTACGAATGACTGTAAAGTCCCTGCTGAAGCTGGTATTGCTGGCCTCCCCTGTTTTTGCCACTCCCGCAGTGCTTGCCGACACCAATGTGGCAGGCGATGAAATCGTCATCCTCGGAGATTATCCTGGCGATGCCCTTTCCCATTACCTGCCTGATAGCGGCGTGATCGGCAATAGGTCAGTCGACGATCCTGAACTGGTTGCCTTCGACCTGTGGCATCGCATCAAGGATGGATATGGCATGCAGGAATTGCAGTCTCCATATACCAGCAGCCACGAGGCTTGGTATTCTTCACGCCCGGACTATGTCAAGCGGATGGTCGATCGCAGTCAACGCTACCTCTACCATATCGTAGAGGAAGTGCAGAAACGCGGCATGCCAACCGAGATTGCGCTGCTGCCCATGATAGAGAGTGCATTCAACCCGCAGGCCTTATCACGAAGCAGTGCTTCCGGTATCTGGCAGTTCATTCCCTCTACTGGCAAGAACTTCGGCTTGAAACAGGATTGGTGGGCAGATAATCGCCGTGATGTAAGAGCTGCTACCAACGCTGCCTTGAACTACCTGCAAAAACTATATGTCATGTTTGGTACCTGGGATTTGGCGCTGGCTGCCTATAACGCCGGTGAAGGCACAGTCAGCCGGGCCATTGAACGCAACCGTAGCCGGGGCTTGCCAACTGACTACCAAAGCCTGGAACTCTCCGATGAAACACGGAATTATGTTCCCAAGCTGCAGGCAGTGAAAAACATTATGACCAATCCACAGCACTATGGCCTGAATATTCAAACCATCCCCAACCGGCCCTATTTCACAAAAGTCACTGCGCCCCAACAAATAGATGCACGAGTAGCAGCGGAACTTGCAGAAATTTCATATGAAGAATTCACCTCGCTCAACCCAGAATACAACAGGCCTGTTCTGACGGCTTCAGGCAATGTGCATGAAATACTGTTACCGATTTCTGCCGCTGAAACCTTTAATAGTAACTTGTCAGCCTATGACAAACCTTTGGTCAGCTGGCAAACCTATCATGCCAAACGAGGCGAGCGCATGGACCAAATCGCCCGCAAATTCGGCATAGATCAAACCAAGCTCATTGACGTAAATGGGCTTGTGTCCAGCAAACAAATCATCAAGAGCAACATGCCCATTCTGGTGCCGGTCAAGATGGATACTGACACCGATGCCGTAATTGCCGTGGCTGACCATAGACAGATTGATTTACCCGGCACATCAACCTCTGCAACCAAGAGTTTCAAGCATACGGTCAAGAGCGGCGAAAACATTTATCTCATTGCCAAGCGATACGGCCTGACCTCCCAGCAGCTCATATCTGCCAACGGATTGAAATCCAGCACCTTGAAAGCTGGCCAAACCCTGGACATCAATACCACTTCCGCTTCCAAAGTTGCACTGAGTGCTGCCAGTGGCAAAAAAGTAGTAAAAAGCCATTATGTAGTCAAACGTGGTGATACCCTGGACAGCATTGCCCGTAAATTTGATGTGCAAAGCAAGGATCTCAAACGCTGGAATAAACTGACTGGATCGCATATCACCCCCGGCAACAAACTGACAGTGTCACCTCCCGACGAGGCTTAATACCTCTCACCTATGCACTCTATCAAACACACTCTTTTACCTACACTGTTGCTTGCCTGCGTCATGCTGACCTCATGCGGCAAGACACCCATTGGCAATACGGTAGATTTCAGTGTTGAATATCCGCCCGAAGATGGCGGTACCATGATAGATGCCACTCGCGGAGAGCCGGGCGGACTGATTACCATGATTGCAGGAGAAGCCGCAGCTTCGGCAGTGGCCCAGAACATATTCAGCAGTTTGCTGCGCTACGACAAAAACCTGGAATTCGAGGGTGAGCTGGCAGAGTCATGGCAAGTGTCGCCTGACCAGAAAACCATTACTTTCAAGCTCAAGCCCGACCTCAAATGGGCTGATGGCAAGCCGCTGACCAGCGCAGACATCTTGTTCACTTGGAAGCTGGTCACTGATGACAAGACACGCACCCCTTACGGTTCAGACTACAAATTGGTAGTACGCGCAGAAACTCCCGACGCACGTACATTCAGGGTCACTTATGCGGAGCCTTATGCCCCGGCCGTCAATTCCTGGGCAGGTCTACAGATACTGCCCAAGCATTTGCTGCAGGGCCAAGACATCAATAACACACCGTTCGCAAGAAACCCGGTCGGCAGTCATTACTACAAGTTGGAAAAATGGCGTAGCGGTGAACAGATATCGCTGGTGCGCAATCCACTTTCAACCCAAGGACCAGCCAGAATAGAACGTTTGGTGAGCCGATTTATCCCGGACGAAGCTTCGCAATTCCTGGAGCTCATGGCCAATAACATAGACACCATGATCCTCAATCCGGTGCAATATGCCCGGATCTTCCCTGCCCGCCCAGAGCTGGAACAAAAATTCGGCCTCTATAAGGAACTGGGCAACAGTTATACCTACTTGGGATTCAATCTCAAGCACAAACCTTTTGATGATGTGCGCGTGCGCAAAGCCATCAATTATGCAATTAACAAACAAGAGTTGATAGACGGGGTGCTACTCGGCCTGGGAGAGCCAGTGTCATCCCCTTACAAGCCCGGAACACGCTGGACTAATCCCAACCTTGCCCCATATTCGTACGACCCCGAAAAAGCCAGGGAGCTGTTACGCCAGGCTGGTTTTAAAGACAGTAATGGAGACGGCATACTTGAGCGTAATGGTAAACCCTTGTCTTTTGAGATACTGACCAATCAGAACAAGCAACGTGAAATGAGCGCGGTCTTGATCCAGCGGCGCCTGAAGGAAGTCGGCATCGATGTCAGGATCAGGGTGTTGGAATGGGCCAGCTTCATTGGCCGCTTCATCAAGACTGGTGATTTCGATATGGTGGTATTGGGCTGGAGTCTGGCGATAGATCCTGATCAATACAATATTTGGCATTCATCCCAACAGGCGCCGGGACAATTCAACTTTATCGGCTACAACAACTCGCGTGTTGACCGTTTGCTGGAAAAAGGCCGCATGGAACTGGACCCTGACAAGCGCATGAAAATCTATCACGAGTTCGCACAGATTCTCCAGGAAGAAAGCCCGATTGTTTACCTGTTTGCAGGCTACGGCCTGCCGGCCATACATAAACGCATCAAGGGTATAGATAATCCTGCTCCACCTGCTGGTATTGGACATAACTCGCAGGAATGGTATATCCCAAAACCATTACGCCGCACAGAGATCAGTCAGTAAACGATATGCTTAAATACCTGCTACAGCGCCTGTTCTGGATGGTCCCGCTGCTGATAGGCATCAGCCTGGTGTCATTTCTCATCATCCATCTGGCACCTGGAGACATCACTACCACTGAATCTGGTTTTGACCCCAAGGCAAGTGAAGAGTCCCGGCAAAAATTGCGTGAAATCTACAATCTGGACAAGCCCGTGATTGTCCAGTATGGGTTATGGCTGCAACGCATGGTCAAGATGGATTTTGGTACTTCTTTTGCATCACACCAACGCCCTGTCTTCTGGCAAACCAAGGACAAAGAGGGCAATGTCACACCAGGCATGATTCAAGAGGCCCTGCCCATTACCTTGTTAATCAACGTACTCAGCCTGGCCCTCATTCTCGTGATTGCGCTGCCGCTCGGTGTGGTATCCGCATTGACACAGAATCGAGCGCCAGACCGGGCAATTACCCTGTTTGTCTTTGTTGGATTTGCCATACCCGGATTCTGGCTAGCCCTGCTCATGATGTACTGGACTGGCGTAGTGCATGACTGGCTCCCGATTTCCGGCTTGCATAGCCAGGGAGCTGAATCAATGAATTGGTTTGCACGCGCCCTGGATACCCTGAAGCACCTAGCCTTGCCTGTCTTCATTTCGGCGCTCAGCGGCCTGGCGGGGATTTCGCTCTTTGTACGTAACGGTATGCTGGATGTGCTGCATCAGGACTATATCACCACGGCCCGGGCCAAGGGTCTTCCAGAAAATACCATCGTCTATGGCCATGCGCTGCGCAATGCACTCCTGCCATTGATCACCATTCTCGGCCTTTCCATCCCAGGACTCATTGGCGGCTCTGTCATTGCCGAATCTATTTTTGCCATCCCTGGCATGGGCAAGCTGTTTTACGATGCTGTGCTGATGCGTGACTTCCCCGTGATCATGGGCATCCTTACCATAGGATCCGCATTAACCCTGCTTGGTAATCTGCTGGCAGATATCGCCTATGCCTGGGCTGATCCTCGTGTGCGTCGTGGAGTCATGCAATGAAACGTGCCTTGTCCAATCCTCTGGCACTGTCAGGATTCATCATCATCAGTATGATTTTTCTGCTGGCCTTGTTTGCGCCTCTGATTGCGCCTTTTGATCCTGATGCCATTGATGTGAAAGCCATTTTGCTCGAGCCTTCATCCTCCCACCTCATGGGCACGGACGGCCTCGGTCGCGATGTCTTTTCTCGCATGCTCTATGGCGCACGCATTTCCTTGCTGGTAGGGCTTGTCGCGGTGGGCATTGCAACCTTCATCGGCATCATACTCGGCGCTATCTCGGGTTATTACCGTGGCTGGGTAGATGTCGTTATTATGCGTACCGTAGATGTCATGCTATCTATCCCCACATTTTTCCTGATCCTGGCAGTGATCGCATTCCTCACACCTTCTATCTGGAACATCATGATCGTGATTGGCCTCACCTCATGGATGGGCGTAACGCGACTGGTACGCGCAGAATTCCTGAGCTTGCGTAGCCGCGAATTCGTCATGGCGTCGGAAACGCTGGGAGCAACTGACAAAAGACTGATTTTCAAGCACTTGCTGCCAAACAGCCTGACCCCGGTGATTGTCAGTTCAGTACTGGGGGTGGCCAGTGCAGTATTGATCGAGTCAGGGCTCAGCTTTCTGGGATTGGGAGTACAGGCACCACAGGCATCCTGGGGCAATATTCTGACAGACGGCAAGGAATATATTCAATTTGCCTGGTGGTTATCACTCTTCCCCGGCCTGGCCATACTGATTACCGTGCTGGGTTACAATCTGTTCGGTGAGGGTTTGAGGGATGTATTTGATCCCCGCTCATCCAGAAATAGATAAATCTCCAGGTTTTTAGCTCTATTCAATCCTCAAAATGTCCATTTCTTCGATGTGAAAGAAACCATATGGGATTTCTAGCAGGAAAACGTGCACTGATTGTCGGACTATTAAGCGATCGCTCCATTGCCTACGGCATTGCCGCTGCCATGAAGCGTGAGGGAGCTGAGATTGCCTTCACTTACCAGAAAGAGAAATTCCAGGACAGGGTCCGTAGCCTGGCTGCCGAACTAGGCTCCAATATAGTGTTGCCTTGCGATGTAGGCAGTGACGAACAGATTGAAGCGCTATTCACTGCCCTGCGCCAGCATTGGGACAAGCTCGACATTCTGGTGCACTCTGTTGCATTTGTACCAAAAGCCGCCTTGGATGGAGATTATCTGGATAGCGTCACCCGCGAAAACTTCCAGATTGCGCACGATATCAGCTCCTATAGCTTTACCGCGTTGGCCAAGGCTGCAATGCCAATGATAGCCGGCCAAAATGCCAGCCTGCTCACCGTCAGCTATCTAGGCGCAGAACGCACACTGCCCAATTACAATGTAATGGGGGTTGCCAAGGCAAGCCTGGAAGCCAACGTGCGCTATATGTCGCAAAGCCTTGGCCCCAAGGGTATCCGTGTCAATGCAGTCTCTGCAGGCCCGATACGCACATTGGCAGCTTCGGGAATTACCGGTTTCGATGATCTGGTCAGATTCAATGAAAAACATGCGGCATTGCGCAGAAGTGTCACCATCGAAGAAGTAGGAAATGCAGCTGCCTTTCTTTGCAGTGACTTGGCATCAGGAATTACTGGCGAGATCACTTATGTGGACGCAGGCATGAATATCACTGCAGTAGGGACGATAGATTAGCAACAGACCGATAAAGTTTTCATCGAAGTAACCGCAATAAAATAAAAAGGCAGCTGGAATTTCCAGCTGCCTTTTTTACAGTACTCAATCTTGATAATGGATGGTAAGGTAACTATTCCAAAATCAAGGATTAGCTTGGTCCGCAGTCAACAACTGATTATTGATCTTGATTTTGCTCTTCTGCTTGAGCGATTTGATATACGCACTTCTGTACTCAGCTGCCAATGCTTGCTGGATATCAGCCTTGGCTCCAGCCTTGGCCTCATCACTTTCTGCCACATCATTAACGGCAGTGACTTTGACCACCAGATATCCACTCTTGTCCGCTACACCAGCGTAGGCAGGTAACTTGCCGACATTAGCCTTGAATGCAGTAGAGACTGAAATATCTGTCAGGCTTTGCGGGTTCTGGCGATCCACAGTCACAGGCGCAGTCCAGTCCAGATTAACCATTTTTCCTTCGCGCAAACCAGCAAGTGCAGCCTCACCCTTTTCACGTGCCAGCTTGGCAGCTTTTTCCTGTTTCAGAAAGTCTTCAATCGCTGCCTTTACTTCATCAAAGGTACGTGCAGCCGCAGGTTTGTAATCTACAACACGTGCTGACAACAAGTTATTAGGCGAAACCTCAATAGCTTCAGTATTGCGCTTGTCTTTCAAAACCTCATCGCTGAACACCATGTCCATCAATTTATCGTTTTTAAAGAATTTGGCGCCATCAGCACGGCTCAACCAATCGCTGGTTTGAACCTGCATGCCAAATGCCTTGGCTGCAGGCTCCAGACTATCAGCCTGTTCATACACCATATTGCTGAAGTTTTCAGCTTGCTCGGAAAACTTTGCCAGCGCTTTTTGATAAAGCAGTTCTGCACGAATCTGGCCTTTAACCTCATCAAAAGACTGCCCGCTCCCTTTTATCTCTGTCAACTTGATAATATGGTAGCCAAAGTCAGATTCCACCAGATCACTGACTGTTCCAGGCTTCATAGAAAAAACGGCATCTTCAAACGGTTTGACCATAGCGCCTGGGCTGAACAGGCCAAGATCACCCCCCTTATCTTTAGAGCCAGGATCTTGTGAATATTGCTTGGCCAATGCCTCAAACTGTTCTGGATTTTTCTTTACCAATGCCAGCACTTCAGCAGCCTTGGTTTTTGCCTGCTGCTTGGCTTCTGGCGTGGGGCTAACGCCAAATCCAATCAGTATATGACTGGCTCGCCGCTGTTCATCACCCTGGAATTGGGCAGCATTTTGTGCATAATAATCTCTGGCTTCATCATCAGAAACCTGTTGGCCGGATATCAATGCATTTGCAGAAAGCAATACAAAATCCAATTTGACCTGTGCAGGTACCTTGAATTTTTCCTGATGTTCAGTGTAATAGGCCTTAACATCTTCTGGCGTCACCCTGGCCTGGGCAATAAAGTCTGCGGTTTTGATCTCGGACACACTGACTTCGCGCGATTGATGCTCAACTTGAATTGCATGATTTGCCACTGCCGAAGGCAAGAATGCCAGCGCAGACAATCCCTCACGAGCCTGCAGGGTCAACAGATCTCCCTTGATATCACTCTCGAACTGGGATGGCGTACGGCGACGCTCCGCTAGAAACTGATCGTAAAGTTGCTGGGAGAATTTACCATCCTGCTGAAACTCAGCTTCGCTGGTAATGGTATGGACAAGTTGCTCATCGCTCACCACAAAATTGGCGCGCTTGATCTCAGCTGCCAATAATCTGCTTGCAACTAGTTGATCTACGACTGCCTGCTTGATTTCAGGACCATCAATCACAGACGCATCTACTTTACCTTGGCTTTGCAAACGGTTACGCAAATTTTGCAGGGCATTACTGTACTCCTGCACAGTAATTGAGTCGCCATTCACTTTTGCAACAGCAACGTTAGATCCTGCATCACGCAAATAACTGTCAACCCCTACCAGTGCAAATGGGATGGTGATGGCAGCCAGTATTACCTTTGCCAGCCACCCTTTTGAACGATCACGAATTGCTTCCAACATAACGGTACGCCTTATTTATTTTCAATATCGGGAAAAGCCATCAGTTACTCAAATACGAGTAAACCTAACCTTTGAATATACCATATTAAGTAATCGACGAGATACCAAGGAAGGCTATTGAAAACATGTATTAAGTGGAAACGGGAAGATTTCTGAGGGAGAAACAAAAAAGCGAGCCCTAAGGCTCGCTTTTTTCTTGGCGGAGTGGACGGGGCTCGAACCCGCGACCCCCGGCGTGACAGGCCGGTATTCTAACCAACTGAACTACCACTCCTAAACTTTGCGTTGCTTTCTCCAAAACTCAACGACTTTTCGCCGGAAATGGTGGGTGCTGACGGGGTCGAACCGCCGACATTCGCCTTGTAAGGGCGACGCTCTACCAACTGAGCTAAGCACCCTGCCTAACCAACGAAGACCGCTAGTTTACAGCATCCTTGAGCGCTTTACCAGCTCTAAATTTAGGAGAATTGGCAGCCTTGATCTTGATAGTGGCTCCAGTACGAGGATTACGACCATTACGTGCAGCACGCTTACCGACATAAAAGGTACCAAAGCCGATCAGGGTGACGAGATCACCCTTTTTCAAAGCCTTGGTGATTGAAGCAGTTGTTGCATCTAAAGAACGACCTGCAGCAGCTTTGGAAATACCCGCAGCTTTAGCAATTTGATCAATCAGTTCAGACTTGTTCACCTGTAATCCCCTTTCGACATTGTTTTAGAAACAGGGGCGAAAAGACCCTGTGCCCTGCTTTATATCAAGTGGGAAAAGCTCATGTCAAGCTTTTCCCTTCTAGCTTCAGCCACCTAGCTCAATGTTTTGTGACCGAGGAAGACTTGGGCGCTTTGCCCTTGGGTTCAACTTCCCCAACAACTGCCTCTCCATCATCCGCCTTCGGTATACGCTCCAGAGCCAATTCAAGAACCTCGTCTATCCACTTAACAGGATGAATATCAAGGTGATTCTTGATGTTGGCAGGAATATCCGTGAGGTCTTTTACATTTTGCTCAGGTATTAGCACGGTCTTGATTCCGCCGCGGTGTGCCGCCAACAGCTTCTCCTTGAGTCCACCGATAGGCAATACTTCACCGCGCAAGGTAATTTCACCTGTCATCGCCACATCAGCGCGAACCGGGATATTGCTCAGCACAGATACCAAGGCTGTTGAGATGGCAATACCCGCACTTGGGCCATCCTTGGGCGTAGCCCCTTCTGGCAAGTGAATGTGGATATCGTTCTTTTCATAGAAATCTTCCGCGATTCCTAAACGCTTGGCGCGATTGCGCACTACGCTCATGGCAGCCTGTATCGACTCCTGCATCACTTCGCCGAGCTTGCCAGTGGTAATCACCTTGCCTTTACCCGGCAATAATACAGATTCGATCGTCAACAGCTCACCACCCACCTCGGTCCAAGCCAGACCTGTGACCTGGCCTACTTGGTTATCCTTGGCAGCAACGCCATAGTCAAAGCGTTGTACACCCAGGTATTTTTCCAGATTCTTGGGAGTTACAGTGATCTTACGGGCTGAAGCACTTGCAGATTTCGCCTTGGTTGTCAGTATTTCCTTGACCACTTTACGGCAAATCTTGGATATCTCCCGGTCAAGACTGCGCACCCCTGCTTCACGCGTGTAATAGCGCACCACATCGCGAATGGTTGCTTCAGAAACGCTTATTTCAGTCTCTTTCAGCCCATGTGTCTTCAACTGCTTGGGCAGCAGATAACGCATGGCTATGTTTACCTTCTCATCTTCCGTATAGCCAGCCAGGCGAATCACTTCCATACGGTCCAGCAATGGTCCGGGAATATTCAAGGAATTGGCAGTAGCCACAAACATCACGTCAGACAAGTCATACTCGACCTCTACATAATGATCGACAAAGGTATGATTTTGCTCGGGATCCAGCACCTCAAGCAATGCTGAAGAAGGATCGCCACGGAAATCCTGTCCCATCTTGTCGACTTCATCAAGCAGGAATAATGGATTTCTGACGCCTACCTTGTTCATACTCTGCAGTATCTTGCCTGGCATGGAGCCAATGTAGGTACGGCGATGACCTCTGATTTCAGATTCATCACGCACCCCTCCCAAGGCCACGCGCACAAACTTGCGATTCACCGCCTTGGCAATACTCTGCCCCAGGGAAGTCTTACCAACACCGGGAGGACCAACCAGACAAAGGATCGGTGCTTTTAGCTTGTCTACACGTTGTTGCACGGCAAGATATTCAACGATACGCTCCTTGACCTTTTCCAGTCCGAAGTGGTCCGCATCCAGAATATCCTCAGCAATACCCAAGTCACGACTGATCTTGGTCTTTTTTCTCCAAGGCAGGCCAACCAACGTTTCAATATAATTACGCACCACTGTCGCTTCGGCCGACATCGGTGACATCATCTTGAGTTTTTTCAATTCTGAATTAGCCTTGGCCAGCGCATCCTTGGGCATACGGGCTTCACTGATACGCTTCTCGAGCTCTTCGATGTCTGCGTTTTCGTCCTGCTCTCCCAACTCCTTCTGGATCGCCTTGACCTGCTCGTTGAGGTAATACTCACGCTGGCTTTTCTCCATCTGGCGCTTGACCCTGCCACGGATACGTTTTTCCACCTGCAGAATGTCAATTTCTGCTTCCAGCAAGCTCAAGAGATGTTCCAGGCGTTCGGAAACACTGAACATCTCAAGAATCTTCTGCTTCTCTTCCAGCTTCAATGTCAAGTGCGCCGTAATAGTGTCGGCCAAGCGACCAGCATCATCTATAGTAGCCAAAGAGGTCAAAATTTCTGGTGGAATCTTCTTGTTCAGTTTGACGTACTGATCAAACTGGGTAAATACAGTGCGCATCAAGGCCTGAGTTTGGCTGTCATCTCCCGCAGGACTCTCGATTTTTTCTGCCTTGGCAGCAAAGCACTCCTCGGTTTCAACAAACTCGAGCACTTTGGCGCGATGCAAGCCTTCAACCAGCACTTTGACCGTACCATCAGGCAATTTAAGCATCTGCAGGACTGTCGCCACAGTACCTACATCGTACAAGTCTTCGGCATCTGGTTCATCCTTGTTGGGAGATTTCTGTGCCACCAGCAAGATTTGCTTATCCTGCTCGGATGCAAGCTCCAGAGCTTTAACTGATTTTTCACGACCGACAAACAAAGGAATGACGAGATGGGGATAAACCACCACATCTCGCAAGGGCAATAATGGTAACAAGCCAGATTCCTGGGAGAAAACCGGTAGGGATTGTTCTGTCATGGAGAAACCTTAAGGTTGGCAGCAGCTGGCAACATGCCAGGCGCTTTGTACATCTATGGGGACTACCCATTGGTGCTTCAAGTACCAATGGGTAAATTCTCACATAAAAAAGGCTGCAAAGCAGCCCTTTTTAACTTGATTCAGCTTGCAGTTTCGAGCCTTGGCTCATCTGCATAAATCAATAATGGAGGAGCATCGCCGCGGATAACTCCCTCATCAACCACCACCTTGCTCAGGTTGGGTAGCGAGGGCAGGTCATACATGATTTCCAGCAAGGAATGCTCCATGATGGAACGCAGGCCACGAGCACCGGTCTTGCGCTCCAGTGCTTTTTTCGCAATCAGATTTAATGCAGCTTCCCGGAATTCAAGGTCGACACCCTCCATCTTGAACAATTTGGTATATTGCTTGGTCAGTGCATTCTTGGGCTCAACCAGAATTGTCACCAAGGCCGCCTCATCCAATGACTCCAGTGTAGCAATCGCAGGCAATCGACCAACAAATTCCGGAATCAGGCCGAACTTGATCAAGTCTTCCGGCTCAACATCCCGCAGAACCTCGCCAATTGCCCTAGCATCATCCTTGCTCTTGACCTCAGCACCAAAACCAATCCCGCCTTTTTCGGAGCGACGTCGGATGACTCTGTCCAAACCATCAAATGCACCGCCACAAATAAAGAGGATATTTGTCGTATCCAACTGGACAAACTCTTGGTTGGGGTGCTTGCGGCCACCTTGAGGCGGCACGGAAGCGACAGTACCCTCAATTAGCTTGAGCAAGGCCTGTTGCACACCTTCACCAGACACATCCCGCGTAATGGAAGGGTTATCAGACTTGCGGGATATCTTGTCGATCTCGTCGATATAGACAATACCACGCTGTGCTTTTTCTACATCATAGTCGCACTTTTGCAGCAACTTTTGCATGATGTTTTCAACATCCTCGCCGACATAACCAGCCTCGGTCAGAGTGGTCGCATCAGCCATCACAAAAGGCACGTCCAACAACCTGGCCAGGGTCTGGGCCAAGAGGGTTTTGCCAGAGCCAGTCGGACCAATCACCAGAATGTTACTCTTGGCGATCTCAACATCGTCTTTTTGTGTGCTTTGATCCAGGCGTTTATAGTGGTTATAAACCGCTACCGCAAGGTTTTTCTTGGCTTGGGTCTGACCAATGACATATTGATCAAGAATAGCGCAAATTTCCTTGGGAGTCGGCAACTTACCACTCTTGGGTTTGAGGCCGTTTTCATCCTGAATTTCTTCACGAATGATGTCATTGCACAAGTCGACGCACTCATCACAAATAAAAACGGATGGGCCAGCAATCAGTTTCCTGACTTCATGCTGACTTTTGCCGCAAAACGAGCAATAAAGTAATTTTTCGCCCTCGGCTTTTGTAGTCATCAAGCTATCCTAAATTAACTAAGTGTCTGCGCACTATCTTATGCGGCATCCGCACGGCTGGCAATAAGCTTATCCACCAAGCCATAAGCTACTGACTGCTCGGCACTCATAAAGTTGTCACGGTCTGTATCCAGCGCAATTTTATCTACCGGCTGACCAGTATGGGTAGCCAGAATATTGTTGAGCTTCTCACGCAAATAGAGAATTTCCTTGGCATGGATTTCAATATCAGAAGCCTGACCCTGGAAACCACCAAGCGGCTGGTGAATCATAACCCTGGAGTTGGGCAGGCAGAAACGCTTGCCCTTCGCACCGGCGGTCAGCAGCAAGGCGCCCATGCTGGCAGCCTGACCTATGCACAAAGTACTGACATCCGGCTTGATAAACTGCATGGTGTCATAAATTGCCATACCGGCAGTGACCGACCCACCAGGAGAGTTGATGTAAAAAGAAATATCCTTATCTGGATTTTCCGCCTCGAGAAACAATAACTGCGCCACCACCAAGTTGGCAGTCGTGTCATTCACTGGGCCTACCAGAAAAATGATGCGCTCCTTGAGGAGCCGTGAGTAAATGTCATAGGAGCGCTCACCACGACCACTCTGCTCGACGACCATGGGAATATATCCAAGTCCCTGGGGTTCGAACTGGCTTTGTACAGTAGCATGGTTATTAATGATCATTAGACATTTCCCATGAGGTCGTCGAATTTGACTTTTTTGTCTGCCACTTTGGCGGACTTCAGTACCCATTCAACGATATTTTCTTCGGTCGCCAGGGCTGCTGGCTCATCAAGCCGCTTCACGTCAGCGTAATACCATGCCACCACATCGGCCGGGCGCTCGAAGCTTTGAGCAAACACGTCAACCATGGCACGAACCTGGTCTGCGTTGGCCTGCAGGCCATTGGCATTCACCAGTTCAGACAAGATCAGGCGCAACCTAGCATTACGCTGAGCCTGTTCTTCAAACATTGCAGGTTCCAGATTAACATTGGAGAGATCCACACCACGCTGCTTGAGGTTGTTTTCTGTAGCTTGGATCAGGCGGCCGATTTCAGCGTTGACAAACGCCTTAGGCACCTCAAGGGTGCTATTGTCCAACAATGCCTGGAATGACTGCTCCTTCAACTTGGTGCGAACACGCTTATCAACCTCCTGTTTGAGGCTAGCGGTGATTTCCTCTCGCATTTTCTCAACATCACCATCTTCAACACCGAGGCTACGCGCAAAATCAGCATCAAACTCTGGCAGCTTCGCCTGTTCAACGCTATTGAAAGTCACATCATAGCTTACTGTTTTTCCAGCAAGCTGTTCTGGCTTGTGATCTTCAGGATAAGCTACTTCGAACACCTTGTTGCTGCCAACCTTGCTACCCGCCAATTCGCTTTCGAATGCAGGGAAACGGCCACCCTCACCAATCACCAAATCCAGGCCATTGGCATCAGTGCGCTCAACTTCCGCGCTATCAATCGATGCAATCAGACTGATATTGATTTTGTCACCCTTTTTGGAAGCACGCTTGACTGGCTCGAATGTCGCGCGTTGGCGCAACAATACATCAATGGTTTTTTTGACGTCAGCCTCACCGATTTCAAGTACCGGGCGCTCAATCTTCACCTTGCTGAGATCAGCAACACTGACTTCAGGGAATACTTCAAATGTTGCAATGTATTCAATCTTGCCATCCGATTCAGCATATGGCTTATGCTCAATATTGGGATAACCTGCCACGCGCAGTTTATTTTGCTCTACAGCATCATTGAAGCTACGCTCAACCGCATCAGACAACACTTCATTGCGCACTTGCGCACCATATTGCTGGCGCACGAGCCCCAAAGGCACTTTACCTGGACGGAAACCAGGCAGCTTGACTGTGCGTGCCATGCGATTAATGCGCTGAGCCACTTCTTCTTCCAGTGGTTGCACTGGTACTGAAACCGTCATACGGCGCTCAAGATTGCTGATGGTTTCAACGGTTGCTTGCATCTGCTGTATTCCTTAAATCGAGAATATTGATGGGGATCCAGCGATTCCAGCTATAGAAAGCATGGAACATCCCAACATCAAGTTGTTTAAAATTAATAGGTTATGGGAATAAAACCAGCCTTCCCGCCATCATTCGATCCAATCCTTCACTTAAAGGTTCAGATTGTCACTTGAATATTAGAGGATGATTTTATCATAGCTGATGTAAAAAATAATCGGCAAAACAAGCCCCATGATGAACTACGTATGGCTTGAAAATGAAAATATGAAGGCGGCAGCCTTCGGTTTGAAGAGAAGGGAACGAAAACATCCCAAATTGAAAGATTCAACAGTGGGTTTTTAAAGATAGATTGAACCGGCGAACACAGACATTCCCCGGTAAATCTGAAAGTCGGCTTAAGCCTTTTGTATATTTGAAGCCTGCTTACCTTTTGCGGTAGTAGTGATTTCAAAGTTTACGCGGTCGTTTTCTTTCAAACTTTTATATCCATCTGCCTTGATCTCTGAAAAATGCGCAAACAAATCATCTCCCCCGTCATCTGGCGATATGAACCCAAACCCCTTTGAGTCATTAAACCATTTTACTGTGCCTAAAGCCATTTCCACTCTCCTGATCAAAATAATTTAGCGTAGCTGCATCGTGACAAATGCGATTACATGCTATATCAGCCAATCAAAGCTAGAATATAAGCGGGGTGCTGATTTCCTTGTCAGAATTTTCTGTCATGCATCACTGCCTGCGACCAACCCAAACCTGAGGCTGCGCCGCAAGCATGTGAATGGACTCACTTCTGTTTAACGTCTGTTCCCCCTTCAGAGGGATCTTGTTTAAAGCGTTCACTTTTTTGGGTGTTGGAAGGTGTGGTTCCCACATCCTTTCCCTGGTTTTTATCATGTTTGGAATCAGCACCCTTTTCCTGTGGATCCAGATAATCACCATGGGAAGTAGAATCGGGAACTTGCATCTTCTGCTTATGCGCAGGTGGTGGATCAGCAACTGGCGCTGCAAGAACGCAGGTTGAAATACTTGCAAGCAATGCACCAGTGAATACCAAGGCTAACTTGCCCATGACCTTCTCCTTTTCAAATATTGAAATGCGAACCTGCAGACTATGTGATTTTTTCATGGGTTGATGTAGGCAATTGTTTTAAAGCAATGTAAGCATTAGCTTGAAAACAATGTAGGAAATTACTTCGCCACCTGATTGACCTGCATATCAATGCCTCCCTGTCAGCGCCTTCTGACATCAACTATCTACTGCCACTGATAGAAGCTCTACCATTACCGAACTACATTGCTACTCACAGCCAACAGCAAAGCACTCACGATATGAATCACATATTGAAAGAAGGCAGGCCATACCCCAGGGGAGCATATTTTGACGGCAAGGGAACCAACTTTGCCCTGTTTTCCGACCATGCCTCCAGCGTCACCCTGTGCCTATTTAATCGGAATGGAACATCGGAAACAGATCGAATCCAGTTGCAAGAATGCACTAATGGCGTCTGGCATGGGTATCTGGATGATGTAAAGCCGGGACAACTTTATGGCTACCGCATTGATGGGCCGTGGTCTCCTGAAGAGGGACAGCGGTTTAATGCCAATAAATTGCTGCTAGACCCATACGCCAGAAATCTGTCAGGGCCCATCAACTGGAACGACGCACTTTATGGCTACACCATCAGCGATTCGCCGGATGCCGATCTTCATATGGATGATCGCGACAGCGCAAGCTTCATGCCCAAAGCCATTGTGACGAGCCCAGAACCTCTGACAAGAGTTGCAAAGCCGGATATCCGCTGGCCCAAAACCATTATTTACGAAGCCCATGTAAAAGGCCTGACCATGCAGCATCCCCTGATTCCCAACGATATACGGGGAACGTTTGCCGCGCTAAGTGACTCGGCTCTGGTTAGCCATCTGCAGAAAATAGGCGTTACTGCAATAGAACTTATGCCAATTCATGCTTTTTCCCAGGACAGGCATTTATTAGAAAACAACCTATCCAACTACTGGGGTTACAACACCCTTTCCTATTTCGCTCCTGAGCCATCTTATCTATGCTCTGGGGAGTTGGAGGAAATTGCAAAAACTGTAGACACGCTGCATGCAGCGGGAATTGAGGTAATTCTCGATGTGGTCTATAACCACACATGCGAAGGCAACCATCTTGGCCCTACCATTTGCTGGAGAGGGATAGATAATCTCAGTTATTACAAGGAACTCCCGGGAAATCCGCGCTATTACGACAACCTGACAGGCTGTGGAAATGCACTCAATACATCTCATCCCAAAGTGTTGCAGATGATTATGGATAGCCTGCGCTTATGGGCCTCCATATATGGTATTGATGGCTTCCGCTTTGACCTTGCCTTAACGCTAGGCAGAAACGAGCATGGTTTCAACCGAGACCATGCACTCTTCCATGCAATGCTACAAGATCCCATACTCACCCGGTGTAAATTGATCGCTGAACCGTGGGATGTGGGCCCGGGAGGATTCCAGCTCGGATCATTTCCGCCTGGCTTTTCGGAATGGAATGGAGACTATCGTGATGTCACGCGTGAGTTTTGGGCTGGCAAAGATGGCATGTTATCAAGGTTTGCCAGCCGATTTGCCGCATCAAGTGACCTATTCAACGAACAACATCGCCGCCCGTGGTCAAGCGTCAACTTCATCACCGCGCATGACGGTTTCACTTTGCATGATCTCGTTTCATTTAATGAAAAACATAACGAAGCTAACGGTGAAAATGGGCAGGACGGTGCCAATGACAACCGAAGCTGGAATTGCGGACATGAGGGCGAAACCGATAATGAGGAAATTATTGCTTTAAGAAGCCAGCAAAAACGGAATTTCCTTGCCACATTATTTTTATCCCAAGGTATTCCTATGCTCCTAGCAGGTGATGAGCTGAACAATACCCAACAAGGCAATAACAACACCTATTGCCAGGATAATCCTCTTGGCTGGGTCAATTGGGATAATACTGATGATTCATTGATTGATTTTGTCGGCATGCTGGCAGATCTGCGCAAAAAGCATAGCGCCATATCACGTGCAGAATTTCTCACAGGAAAACTGAACGAGCACGGAAACTCGGATGTTGCCTGGTTCAATGTGAATGGTGAAAAAATGACCAATGAGCAATGGAACGATCCCCACAACAAAGCCATGGCAGTGAAATTTGTTCCTCCAAACAAGAATGAGTCCGCGGTATTGGTATTTCTCAACGCTTCGCACGTAACAGTGGATGCAAAAATGCCTTACTGCGACACACATGCCTGGAAGCTATTAGTCAATACTCCATTAATTCCCCTACCTAATGTAGAACAGGACCGCATCAAGCTTGAGCCTAGATCCATCTATGTTTATGAGGGAAGCCTCATCAAAACAAAAGACAAAGTGCTGTAATAGGCATAGCACGGAGAAAACATGCAAAAAATTATAGAAATCCTGCAAAGGATTGATAATGGTGAAACAACTTTTCAGCCAAAGAATATTAAAGTAGACATGGTGAAATTCCAGGTAGAGGTTATCTGCTTGCAACAAGCACACAAACAGGGTCTCATCAGCCAGCCATGGTTCATGACAAGCACATCAAGCAACTATCCATCACAAATTGAAAAAGTTTCCATGCTCAGGCTGACAGACCTAGGGAAAAAATTGCTTGCCTCACAAATTTCTCCTGAACAACCCTCTCCTCAACCGCCTCTGGACTAACAAGATTTTATCCACTCAAGAGGAAATATGATCCAGGGGAGCGACTTGATGGCTGGACATTTTAAGGGAACCCCCATCCTTTTGGATACATGCCCTATACCTGCTCATTGGCCATTTACCAAAAGTTTCGCAAATAGGCTTTTCGCCGGTACAAGGAGTGAGCTATAATGCGCACCTTTCCTGAACAGCAACTGTTTGGGCAGCTCTCGCCAGAGAGCGGTCAAAGCGAAAGTGGCGGAATTGGTAGACGCACTGGATTTAGGTTCCAGCGCCGCAAGGCGTGAGAGTTCGAGTCTCTCCTTTCGCACCAACTACTAGATTAAGTACTTGGTGCCTTTATCAGCAATCATAAATCGCTATGGGCATTTGACATGGTCATGGAACATAGCCAATATGCATTACGTATCCCAAGCCTAATTAAGAAAGTCATTATGCAAAGCACCATCAATCAGGACGAAATCAATATGTTGCGCTCCGAAGTGGAAATTCTGATGCGGGAACGTTATGCGCTGTTGAAAGTCACTGGCGCGGCCGCAGGCCTGATTGCAGAACTTGACAGTCATGACTTGCCAGCAGGCACTGAGCAGGCAGCAGAGTTGCTGGCCGGCAGCATTAATGCATTAACAGAAGAAACTTTGCAAGATGCCTTGATCTCGGTGCAAGCCGTGATCGCCAACTAAGCATCATTCAACACATACAGATTTCCAGCAATCTGTAAGTCTGGTAAAGATTAAGCAACCTACCCCTGGATACGGCATAGACACATTAAATGCTTTTTCGCCAGCACTCCCCCACCTGATAGCAACCTGCCATATTGCAATAATCCTTGAACCAACCATCTGATCATTGAAGGATGATTGCTGACAAGCATGGCTTGGCGGTACTATCGCGCATGGAGTGAATTATGGCGGCGGAATGAAAACAAAAAAATCAACGCCCAGACTGTGGACAAGTCTCGCTTTATTAAGCGCCTTGGCTACAGGGTGCGGCTATCAAAATTACCATCCACAGCCATTGGCGGCTCAAGAAGGGCTTGTCAATTTCAGGACGCATGACCCGGAAAGCGAGGGCTTTCTTGAATATATGCATGCTCAGGGTTATGAGCATTCTGTAGAAAGCTGGGGGTTGCGTGAGTTAACTTTGAGCGCCCTTTACTTTCATCCCGACCTGGATATTGCCAGGGCTCAACTGGGCCAGGCCATGGCCGACATCACAACGGCAGGACAACGCCCCAACCCCAGTGCTGCAGGTAGCCTGGGCCGCAGTGAAGATCCAGAAGGCCGCAATGTTTATAGCTTCAGCGTGAGCATCCCGATTGAAACTGCAGGAAAGCGGCAAGCAAGGCTGGATCAAGCAGTCAACCTGTCAGAGGCCGCCCGAGCCAGCATAGGCCAATCAATCTGGACTATACGTTCCCGTTTATTATTAAGCTGGATTGACTATAACGCAGCATTACAGAACCTCTCTACGCTTGAGGAGGAAGTATTGCTGCGTGATGCCATTGTATCCATGCTCAAGCAGCGTCTAGATGCTGGCATGATCTCCAACGTAGAACTCAGCAATGCAAGATTGCAATGGCAAAAATCCCGGCAGACCCTGGCCACTGAACAAGGGCGTATTCAGGAACTGAAATCCGCTCTTGCCAGCAATGCTGGCTTGCCGCTGGTCAAATTTGAGCAACTACCCCTGAATGTTTCACATCGCCAAGAGGTACTGGAAGCCTCTCATCCGATCAATATTGCCAACATACGTAGCACCGCCACCCAAGATGCAGCCCTGCTCAATCGGCTCGACATCCTTGCCTCATTGGCACGTTATGCTGCAAGTGAGGCACGTTTACGGCTGGAAATAGCCAAGCAATACCCCGATATCAATCTGATCCCCTCTTATAGTTATGAAGAGGGATTTCATATCTGGTCACTGGGCATTTCTTCCATTCTGAACCTCATGCACAAAAACCAGGGACAGATTGCTCAAGCAAAAGCACTACGAGAAACCGAAGCTGCCCAGTTCGAAGCGTTACAGGCCAGAATAATCGCCAATATGGATACTGCCAGGACGCGCTATGAAACCTCCGTTCATGTATTGGAGCAAGCGCAGCGGCTTTACCAGGCACAAATTAATCAATCAGAACAGGCCAGCAGGCGCTTTGATAATGGCTTTGCCGATCGGCTAGAGTTTTCGGTCAGCCAACTGGAGAGGGTGCTGGCCCTGCAAAATCTGCTTTCATCAGAATACCAGGTACAAAGAGCAGCTGCCGCGCTGGAGGACAGTATGCAGTTACCACTGGAAAATCTGGACAGCATGCCTGCCGATTTAGAGCGGGCAGCCAGAAAATATGCATCAGGGGAAGAAAAACTGCAATGAACAAGAAAACCACGGCTGTCATTATTATTCAGGCTTGCATCATCGTCGTGTTGCTCTGGTTATTGGTACTGTTCAGCAAGGACGAATTTGAGGAGTTGAACCGCGAAGAGGAAATCGAAAGCCCAATGCGCGTGCATACGGGAAATGGTGTCACCACCGTTACCTTGACTGCGGAAACACAGCAACAAAGTGATATACAAACCACGGTACTTAGCCAGACCAAGCACACGCAAACATTCAAAGCCCTTGGCACCGTCATTAGCATAGACAGCCTCATTGAGTTGCGCACACGTTACATGGCAGCACTGGGTGATGTGGCTATAGCGCAGGCAGCATTCGTCAACAGCCAAAGCGATTATCAACGCTTGGCGCAATTGAATAAGGATGACCGCAATATTTCTGACCGCATGGTGATTGCGGCTGAAGCTGTCTATAAAGCCGATCAAGCCAAGCTGGCAGCTGCAGAAACCAATGTCAGCAATCTCAAATACACCATGCGCCAACAATGGGGTGAGGTACTGAGTCAACAAGCGACTGAACGCACGCCCTCCGAACAGATGAAGCAACTGCTTGACTACAAGCATGTACTGTTGCGCGTCACCATGCCCTTTGAGCGCCCGGAACCTAGACCCGGCGAACAATTGCATGTTTCCCCGATCGGCAGTGGATTGACACCTATCACGGCTTACTTCGTGGCGATTTCCCCTCAGGCAGACCCCACGCTACAAGGAAAAACCTATTTTTACAGCGCCAACTCCACTAACCTGAGAGCTGGTATGCGTTTAAGCACGCAAAGCCTGGAAACATCCAGTACGGCAAGTGGTGTAGTCGTGCCGCAAAACGCGATTGTCTGGTATGGCGGCAAGGGATGGGTATACCGTAAAGCAGATGCTGAACACTTTATACGTGAGCCTGTCAGCACCGAAATTGAGAGTGGAAATGGCTGGTTCAACCAGAAGGGCCCTGCAGCGGGCAGCGCCATCGTCACAAATGGCGCACAACTTCTGCTGTCCGAGGAGTTCAAGTACCAGATCAAGAATGAAAACGATGATTAGGGTCCGGAGCACGAGATCATGATGTCAGCCCTGATTCGTTTTTCAGTACGCTTTAGCGGCGTAATTGTTGCGCTGGCGTGTATTGTCGTGATTTATGGGCTTTATAAGGTCAAGCACAGCCACCTGGACGTATTCCCGGAATTTGCCCCGACACAGCTAGTAATCCAAACCGAGTCCCCGGGTATGTCGGCAGAACTGGTGGAATCGCTGGTTACCCAGCCCATAGAAAACAGCATTGCCGGAACGATAGGCATAGACACCATCCGCTCCCAATCCATCCCCGGCCTGTCCGTGATTACTGTGGTGTTTGATGAGGCAAGTGATGTATACCGTAATCGGCAGGTGGTAGCCGAACGCCTCACCACGCTGGGTAGCCAACTCCCCACCGGCATTGTGCCCAATATCACTCCACTGACATCTTCTGCGAGCACGGTACTGGGCATTGGACTGACCTCTGATGTTAGAACCTTGCAAGAGCTGCGTACCCTGGTTGACTGGTCAGTCAAGCCACATCTCATGGCAGTGCAAGGCGTAGCTGATGTCAATGTCTTTGGTGGCGAGGTCCGCCAGTTCCAGGTTCAGGTAGACCCAGTCATGCTGGTGAGATTTAATCTTTCCCTGCAACAGGTAGTGGATGCTGTCAGCCGCGATACCGGCATTCGTGGCAGTGGTTTTATCGAGAACAACAACCAGCGCATCATTATCAATACAGAGGGACAGTCACTGACCCCAGCCCAGCTCGAGCGCACCACCCTACTGCATTCACAGGGCCAGACCCTGCGCCTGTCAGATATAGGCCGAGTGGTAGAAGGTGCCGCCCCCTCCATCAGCGCTGCTGCCATTGATGGCAAGACGGGCATTTATCTGTCAGTACAATCCCAGCTAGGTGCCAATACTGACGGTGTCACCCAGGCAGTCGAGGCAGCACTCAAAGAGCTGGGGCCAATACTGGATGCCAAGGAAATCACGCTGCACTCCAAGCTTTTCCGCCCGTCCAACTTTATCGAAACCGCCATCAATGGCGTGCAGACCGATATTCTGATTGGTTCGGTACTGGTGATTGCCGTGTTATTCCTGTTCCTGTTCAATGCAAGAGCCGCATTAATTTCTGTCACGGCTATCCCGCTGTCGCTGCTTTCCGCCATCCTGGTCATGCAATATTTTGGCATCGGCCTCAATATCATGGTGCTGGGTGGGCTTGCGATTGCACTAGGGGAAGTAGTGGATGACGCCATTATTGACTCGGAAAACATCTTCAGACGTATCAGGGAAAATCGTGCATCGGCCTTGCCAAAACCGTTGCATCAAGTAGTGATCGATGCCTCACTGGAAGTACGCAGCTCCGTAGTGTATGCAACATTCATTGTTGCACTGGTGTTCCTGCCACTGCTCAGCATCAGCGGTGTCGCTGGCAAACTGTTTGCCCCGCTCGGCATTGCCTATATCAGCGCGATCATGGCCTCACTTGTAGTAGCGCTCACTGTGACTCCTGCACTCTGCCATCTGTTGCTGGGCTCATCCAACAGTCTCAAAACTGCTGACTCTCCCCTGATTCGTTTTGTCAGGCATCACTACATACGCTGTCTTCGCTCGATTGAATCTCATTTCAGGATCATCCTGGGCATCACCATGCTAATGATCGCTCTGGGGTTGACTACCATTCCGCTATTCAAGACACAATTCATCCCCAGCCTGTACGAAGGTCATTACATCATGCACATGACCGCAGTGCCAGGAACATCGGAGCAGGAGTCATTGCGTATCGGCAAGAAAGTGTCTGAAGTCATACGCAGCATAGATGGTGTGCGTTCTGTTGCGCAGTGGGTAGGCCGGGCACCCAATGGAGCTGACACATTTGGCACCCATTACAGCGAGTTTGAAATTGAGACCGGCACGCTCTCAGGTGCCGAGCAGCGACGCATCCTGGAAGACATCAGGGAAAAGCTGTCTGGCATGGATGATGACGGCCCAGGATATCCTGGATTCGTAGGGGTCAATTTTGCCATCAACACCTTTCTCACAGAACGAATAGAAGAAACAATTTCTGGTTATGCTGCATCCATGGTCGTCAACATTTATGGACGTGACATTGACGCATTGAACAAGGACGCACAGGCCATAGCCGCCGTCCTGGCAGGTACTCCTGGGGCCACGGATGTTACCGTACAATCCCCCCCTGGCTCGCCACAATTAGTGATCAGGCTACTGCCGGAAAAAATGCTGCAATTTGGCCTGCACCCCACCGATATACTGGATACCATACGCATCGCCTATGAAAGCACCCCTGTCACTCAGGTATATCATGGCAACCGGGTAATAGGCGTCAGCGTTGTACTCACCCCTGAAGCCCGCAACAACATTACCCAGACTGGCAAGCTACCAATCAAGAATGCTGAAGGCAAGATGTTGCAACTCAAGGATGTTGCCGATATTCGCCAGGAAAATGGCCAGTCCAAGATACTGCATCTGGGCACAAAACGGATACAAACCGTGACTGCCAATGCCAGGGACCGTGATATCCAGGGGTTTTATGCAGAAGCAAGGCAACGTATTGAATCGGAAGTCACCTTGTCCTCGGGCAATTACCTGGCATTCAGTGGTGAAGCCGAAGCTGAAAAAAGCACTCGCCAAGACCTGATTGTGCATTCACTGATTGCCCTTGCCGGCATCTTCATCATGCTTTATATCGCATTGGGAAGACTGCGTAACCTCTTATTGACCTTTTTCAACCTCCCGTTTGCATTAGTAGGCGGCGTGATTGCCGTCGTATTGAGCGGTGGCTGGATATCCATAGGTTCCATGGTCGGCTTTGTCACCCTCTTCGGCATTACATTACGTAATTCGATCATGCTGGTTTCCCACTACCAGCACCTGATAGATCATGAAGGCATGAGCTGGAATCTGGAAACTGCCATTCGCGGCGCCAGCGAACGCCTGCCATCCATCCTCATGACAGCACTCGTCACAGGCCTCGGCCTGTTGCCACTGGCACTGGGAAGTGGCGAACCCGGCCGGGAAATCGAAGGGCCAATGGCAATGATTATTGTCGGTGGATTAATCACCTCCACTATTCTCAACCTATTGATCATGCCTGCCGTCATGTTGCATATGGGTCACTTTGAAAAAAGCAGGCATTGATATCCAATTGCTCGCCTGATACACAGAACACGCTGGCATTGAGGACTGGATTACCCTTACAATTCCGGCATGAAACGTACCCTATTCCTGTGCTTGATCACCAGCTTGCTGACCGCCATGAGTGCATTCTCCGCGCCAGCAAAATGGTATCTCTGGCAGAGCAAGCTTGATGGCAGGCTGGTGTGCTTGCAGGCATCACCAGGTCCGGGCTGGACCAAGATCAACGGCCCATTCAACAACAGCGACTGCACACGCCAGGTGCCCCCTGCCAATGGTTCCTAGCAAGACTTGCTGGATATATTAAGGAAACACATGTCCTGGTTTACATTATTGATTGCTGGCCTGCTTGAGGTTGTGTGGGCTATAGGTTTGAAGTACACCGAAGGTTTCACCAAGATATGGCCTAGCGTGGGCACGATTACCGCCATGGTGCTGAGTGTGGTATTGCTGAGCATTGCCATGCGCTCCCTGCCTATAGGAACCGCCTACGCAGTCTGGGTTGGCATAGGTGCGGTCGGCACCGTCATCCTGGGCATATTTTTATTCAACGAACCCATGGGCACCCTCAGATTGCTCAGCCTGATTCTTATCATCACTGGCATCATTGGCCTCAAACTTGCCTAGCATTAAGGAAAAATGTCAACGCAGCAATGACTGCGAATTGCCAGCATGCACTTCATCAAGTATCACGGTAATGCCTGCAGTATTAATCCCGAGCAGCTTGAGCAAAGGATCAAGTACAGTGGTAGTGACAGTGGTCAACAAAGGCAAGACTATCCCCTTGACCACTGTGCCGAGGATACCCCCTAAATCCAGACCTAATAGCTTGGTGCTCACATTACCTTCAGTGGCAAATCCGGAGAGACTTGGCCCCACTCCGCTATAACTGTTCATCAAGCTGGGCAGGTGAGATGACACGGGGTGGTCAACATTGAACATCATATTACTAGGCGCAGGCTGTGTAATAGGCGCGTTGAGGCCAATGTCTGCCAGAGGAATCAGGCCAAGAAGCAACGTTATCCTGGCTGGGCCGTTTCCTGCACTGTTGGTTAGCCTCAATGCAGCCAATCCTGGATAAGCATCGACACCAACCTGGGTTTTGCCATTCGTCAATGTCCTGATTTCCCTTAACTCCGCTCGCCCTGGCGCCACTTCAAACCTCAGCACTAAATCTACTTTGGCCAGGCCAAGCACATTGGCTTGAACACTGGACTCTGTCCGCACCTGTGCTGTCCTGGCCATAGTACATGCCGTTCCAGCTGCCACGGAGGGGGGGCCAATCACCATTTTTGGTAACTCAGTCACTTGAATATTAGTCGAAATATTAGCTATGCCAAGTAAAGAGATGCCCAGCGGCAACTGGATAAAGTTATTGCCATTGGCCAGCATTACCGCGGTATTAATCAGCGAAAGTAGATTAACGCTGCTTGCAGCAACAGAGTTCGGGTCTGGATTGCTCACGTCGATGATATCCCCGATATTGATCTTGGTCTGGTTGACGGCTGCCGTGGCCAGAGTTGTCAAAGTAGCCAGTACCTGTGGATTGGCAGCACTCCCTTGCTGGGTAACAGCCAGCTTGACCAGGTTAATGAACTGATTAATCCCGAGCGATGTATTCAATAGCTCTGAGACAGAACCAATTGTTGGATCCGCTTTAACAAGATCCAATAATCCAATATTGCTACTGGCAAGCCCTTGGTAAGACACAAGGCTAAGATTAATATTGGAGCCCAATACACGCCCCAGCAACGAATTGAGCAAAGCCGAGTCAGCGGTATTAAGGTTCACCAGTGTGGTCCCCACATGAAGAGATGCCCAGGGATTACGTATTGCGCCCACAGCTTCTGCCCGTAATACTGTTTGCTGGTTGAAAATACCGCCTGCAAAAAGACTGGATGGCACTTGCTGGGTTGCTACCACGCGCACGGCACGCCTCTCGTTACTGGCAGTAAATGTCCTGACGCCATCGGTACCGGTATTGGCGCGTCCAAGCTCCACGGCATTGGGCGCTTGGGCAAGATTACCCTGGTAACCATTGGCCGCTGCAGCATACTGTGCCGCAGCTACCATCAGTTGCCGCATATAGGTTTCATTGCCGGACGTGCAGCCGCCAATCTGGTTACCCGCTGCAATTGCTGCCATGTCGGCAATATTCTGCAATTGCCGCTTGAGCATCCATAAGCGGCCACCATCCACTACTAGCGCGGAAAATAGAACCGCCAGCATGAGCGTGATCACCCCGAACAAACCAATCGCACCTTGCTGGTACTTTTTTGCTGCCAGATGCATTGTATTTATTGCCTGTTATTGAACTGTCCTGGATCAAAACGCTCAGGAATCGGGCGTGTAAAACTGTCCAGGTAGCGTTTGTGTATATTGTCCATGACCGGGCCCGACAGAGCTTGCTTGTCAAGGGAGGCCTGCCCACCTTCGCGCTGCAATGCAAGCCAGGCCTCGGTTTGCGTCAACTCTGCCCCTTGCTGTTGGGGAGCTGACTGCTCCGCAGCCATTGATGGTGAAGCAGCCATCATTGCCAGGCAATAAACGCTGACGATATAGAAAGGTTTTTTACTCATTGGACGATCTCCAGCCTGGGACTCAAAATACCGGTACAAATCTGGGTGTTGCCATAGCATCCACCCAGTGAGAATTGCTGTCGCTGGCTATCCTTGAATTCTGGCATGCCACTTTCATCACGAATTTTCTGCACGCTGGCATCGCTGACATTGAAGTCCTGCGCCAGTTGGGCAGCCTTCTCGATTTGCCCCATTTTGTACATAAGCATGATCAGGTTATGAATAGCCAGGCGGTTATTGCCATCCAGCTCAATGGCTGTCAGCAGCTCACTCAGGGCAGACTGGGTGTCGCCATGCCTCATGAGCGCATAGCCATAATCTCCGCGAACACGACTATCCACTGGCAACAACTGGCTGGCAGCCTGCAGGTAATTGGTAGCCGACTCATGCTGATCAAGCATCTCGGACAGCAAGCCCAATCCCTGATATGCCAATCCGCTCATGCAACTGGCAGTTAACTGATGATAAAGCTCACTGGCAGGCTGGAATTGACCTGTCTGCCTCAAGGCATGAGCCCGATAAAGCCTGGCTGGCGGCGACTTAAGTTTAGAAGCATCAAGAAAAGCCAGCGCCGCATATGCCTTCCCCTCACCTAATACGCGGCCTATCATTTCAAGTTGTGTCTTGTCTTCCTGGCTGGCGGGAGTGCAGATTTGCTGGTCACCCTTTGCCTGTTTAGGCTCTGCCAGCGCGTTACATGCTGGCAATAGCAGGCTGATACACAATAACCATCCGGCTTTATCCATCGTCTATCCCTGTGCACTCAATGCCTTGCCCAGGCCTATGAACCCGGGGCCGGCGATAAAAATCATCAATGCCGGAAACATGAACAGCATCATCACTATCGTCATTTTTGCCGATAGCTTGCTGACATATTCACGCAACTCTGAGAATTGCCGCTCTTCCAGCAGCGCGGCATATCGCATGATGGACTCACGCACGTTTCCGCCCTGTTGCGCCACCTGCCGCAACATGGCAACTGCTTCGGTCAACTCAGCAATATCCAGCATCTGCGTCATGCTCAACAAGGCCTCTCCACGGTCCTGGCCGGTGCTGATTCTCGCCAGCACACGGTGCAGCTCCTGTGCCAGCTCAGGCATGATGTCTTCAGCCTGCTCTACCATGATGCGCAGGGAATGCTCCATTGACAGGCCGGAATCAAATAGCATGACCAACAGGTGCAGAAAGGTCGTTATTTCCTTACGAATCAGTTTGCGCCTGCGTGCAGCCAGCCAGCGCAACACATGGCGGATACCGACATAAAACAAGGCAAAGCCGAACAAGCCCATTGACAGGCACCGGAACATATCCTGGCCTTGTATGAGGGCCACCAGCACTACCAAACCCGCTGTTGTGATGGGCCCCATTCTGACCATGGAATTGAATATCACTCTGGATTTGCCTTTGAATCCAGCCTGCACCAGGAGTTTGAGGATTTCCTGATCCTTATTTGAAGGCATGACGGACAAGCGCTCAATCAGGCGTTCAATCCCACGTTTGGGAGAAGGCAGGTGAAGCCGCTTTTTGCGCCCGAATATTTCCTCGAATCGCGCCTGTGCGTCATGCTTGCCCAGTTGTGCAAGCTCGGCAAACATCAGCAGCAATCCTCCTGCAAGCAAACCAATTACGCTGACGAGTATCCAGAGATTCATGGTTATATGCTTTTCATCATGCGCCAGAAAATAATGACGCCCAGCGCCTGCATTAGCAGTGCCACCTTGAACACCAGCGCGCCGGTTGCATCACTCAGCATCATGTCGATATAGCCAGGATTGCTGACATACATATAAACCACTATCAGCAACGGAACCAACGACAATACCCAGGCCGTGATCTTGGTCTCGCCGGTCATGGCAGCCAACTCGCGCTCTGCCTGCTCGCGCTGGCGTATCATATGCACCACGTTTTTCAACAAGGCCTGTGGCGAACTTCCATAATTACTGCTGATACGGACTGCCAGTGCAATCAGTCCAAGCTCCTTGATGCCATGCAATTCAGCTGATTTCTGTATCGCCTCGGCAAAGCTCACGCCAAGATCTGTCGCACGAATCACCCGGTCCAGCAAACCACGCAGCGGCATCTCCATGTCTTCGGCAACACTACGCACTGCGCCTTCTATACTTTTGCCGGCAGACAATGCACGGGAAACCTGGTCAATAAATAAGGGAAGCTGCGATACGATGGCACGCCGGCGCCGACGCAAACGGATGTAAGGCACCACCACCAGCAGGATCAGGCCGATAAGCAAGGTCAGTGGAACTGCTTGCCAAATCTCAAGATACAGGCTGGCCAGCATAAAGGTCAGCAGCATCACACCGGCAAAAGCGGCCATATGCCACGGCACAAGCTCAAAACCGAGCATGACGGAAAAATTCAGTTGCAGCCTCGTCATCCAGGTCTCACGTTGAGCGGACAGTAACTTATCCATCCCGCCCAGATATGGCAGTGCCCGTTCAAAGTTCAGTTGCACCTTGTCACGAACCAGTTTCTGCCTGCTGGCAGACCACAAGAGCAATGCTGGCACCAAGAGCATGATGCAGAATGAAAGAATGAGCCATCTATTCATTTTTGCCTCCTAGCTGCATGCCAGTGCATCACGTAGCTTGGGATTGCTTGGGGTGACAGGCAAGCTGGAGAACTTGTCCATCTCGGGGTTGTAATTGAAGAGCTCATTGGTCACAAACCGATCATCCCGTATACCGACCACCTCCACAACGGAAGTGACCCGGCGCTTGCCGTCAGGCATACGCGTGACCTGGATGATCAATTCTATGGCTGCGGCGATCATCTTGCGCATGGTTGCTTCCGCGCCTTGGAAACCAGCAAGGCCCGCCAGAGTTTCAAGACGAAGCAAGGCATCGGTCGGGTTATTGGCATGAACAGTGCTCATACAGCCTTCATGACCGGTATTCATCGCCTGCAGCATGTCCATCACCTCCCTGCTGCGAACCTCGCCAAGGATAATGCGGTCAGGGCGCATACGCAGGGCATTACGCACCAGGTCGTGGGCAGAGACTTCCCCCATGCCATCCAGATTTTGCGGCCGTGTCTCCAGGCGCACCACGTGGTTATGCGCCAGCCTCAATTCGGCTGCGTCCTCAATGGTGACAATACGCTCGCCAGCAGGTATGGAACGGCTCATGAAATTCAGCATGGTAGTCTTGCCTGCGCCCGTGCCACCGCTAATAATGGTATTGACGCGCCGCTCGGTAGCATTTGTCAGAAAACTCAGCATCTGCGAGTTCAGCGTACCGTATGCCAGCAGGTCGCTCCCCAAAATCGGTGTCTTGCGGAATTTCCGTATCGACATGCAAGGACCATTGAGCGCCAGCGGCGGAATGATGACATTAAGCCGGCTTCCATCCGGCAGCCGGGCATCCACCGTGGGGCTGGACTCATCCACCCGGCGCCCCAGCGGAGATAAAATACGGCGTATCACACGCAGGACATGCTCGTTATCAATAAAACGCAGCTGGGTCTTCTCCAACTTGCCCTTGCGCTCGATAAAAATATCCCTGGCGCCATTCACCAGAATGTCATTGATACTATCGTCCTTGATCAAGCCCTCCAGCGGGCCAAAACCCGCCAGCTCGTCAACCATCTCTTCAGTAAGCAGCTTGAGGTCATGGGCACTGACCACCAGCTGTTTTTCGGCCACATAGCGATAAACCTTGCTGTTGATATAGGTAAACATCTGCTGTTTGGACATGCCCAGCAAGTCGGTCCGGTCCTGCTCAATCTCGGCAATCAGATATCCATGGAGCAATAGCTTGGTGTCCTGCGACTGGTCTGCAGCCTTGAGATCGTAGCGATATTCGGAAATTCTCATGGTTGCCTGCTAAGACCTGACAAAGCTCAACTCAGCAATCAGGCGCTGGACCCTGGCAACCAGGCTTGGCTTGGGGGATTGTTCCCGGCTTTCCATCAGCCTCATCGCCAGTTCACGTACTTTGGTGGCGTACAGGCTCTTTGGATTTTGCTCAAAGATGCTGTCTCCGGTATTCACTGATGCAAGCCGTACCATGCCGGCAGGTGGCAACAAGCAAAGCACCGGCAAGCCAAAAGAGGCTGCGATATTGTCAGCATCCGGCATCATCCGGCCCAGGTAATGATCCAGTACCAGCCCAGCATTCTGCATTTCCAGCTTTTGCGCACGCAGGGCCTTCAACAACTCATAATTACGTTTGCAACTTGGCACGCTCTGCTCAGCAACCACGATCAGCCGGTCTACAGACGACAATATAAGTTGCAGGAAATCCACCCGCGTCACGCCGCCCAGATTAATCACAACCTGTGAGAAACTCTTGCGCAAGGTGCGTAGCACGGTATAGATATCGGCAGGCGATATCTGGAAATCATCTTCAGGGTCTTCAGGCATGGACAATACCGTCAAACCTGACTTGTGCTTGGCAAAGCCGGTATCAATCAGGGTGTCATCAATCCGGCCCAGGTTACGCATCACATCCACGAAACTGTACTTCGCCGTCATGCCCATGAATATTAGGCTATCGGCATGTGGCATCCCTAGATCCACCAATAATGTGGGTTCTTTTTCCTGCATGGCCTGTGCCAGGTGGATCGCCAACATGACAGAGTCCTGCCCGGGGCGGGCATTGATGATGGCAGTTATCTTGCCTGTTATTGGCTGCGGCACAGCCTGTTCACGCCTGAGCAGGCTGTAGCGCCCCAATATCGCCAACAACTCGCCATCCTTGCTGCCAATGGGTATAAAATCGCGCGCCCCGGCACGCATGATGGTTAGCAATAGCTGCTCATCCACCGTAGACGCCACTGCCAGCACTGGCAAATCCGGCCTGGTGGCACTGATTTCCTCGATAAATGCCACCTCCTGCTGAAATGCAGGCGATAACGCAACCTCCTGGCGAAAATCCTGCGAGCGCATGTGCAGTAAGACAGCATTAATATTCACAGCATCCAGCAGCTGGAACAGCTTGGAAGTATCACGCTCCTCAACAAAAATGAACTTGGTTGAGTAGTCGGAGACCGCCTTGAGCCAGCGTATGCAGTCATCGCCATTACTGATTACGATGTAATTTCGGCTATCTGGCATTATCGTGACATCCCCGTCGTGCTCGGTTTCGGATAGGCTGCGCGCGAACGGAAGAACTCGCCGAACGATGGCTTGTAGTCCTTTACTTCCTTGCCGGGCAATTCGGGCAAGGCAGCACTGCTGGCGATTGGCCGCACCAGGCGAGGTGTAACCACCATTAGCAACTCCTTGTCTTCGCGGTCAAAACGCTTGGAGCTGAAAAATGCGCCCAGAATAGGAATGCTGCCGAGCCATGGCACCCTATCAATATTGTTTACCGTATTACGGCTCACCATGCCGCTGATCACAAAACTCTCGCCATTGCCGAGGGATACGCTGGTTTCCGTACGACGCACCTTGAGGCCAGGCACTGAAACGCCACCGGTTTGCACTGCATTGGCAAAATCCAGCTCACTGACTTCAGGCGCCACTTTCAGGAAAATGCGTTCACCACTCAGTATGGTAGGAGTGAGCATCAGCCTGACGCCGTATTCTTTATAGCGTATGGTGATTGCGCTGTCTGAGCCGCCGCCCGTACGGATAGGGACAGGAAACTCTCCACCTGCCAGGAAAGTGGCCGTCTGGCCTGAAATCGCTGAAAGAGACGGCTCCGCCAGAGTATAGGCAAACCCATTGGTTTCCAGGATGCTGAGCGTGCCCAACAAGCCTGAACCATGGTTTCCCAGTACCAGATTGAATGCATTCAATACAGGCAGGAATCCTGAGCCGCTTGCAAAATTAAACCTGCCTCCATCACTTTCCACTCCTGACAAGGTACCCGGTGGAGACACCACGCCAAAACCTTCATGGGTGCTACCGTTACGACCCATTAGGAAACCGAAACGCATGGCATTCTGCCGGCTGACTTCCACCACCTTGATGTCAATCTGGACGTGGCTTTCAAACTCGCTGCTGGATACATCGAGTGCGCCCTTGCGGTCTTTCTGCAAGGACTCTACAGCCCGCGCATGTTCTTCCAGAGATTGCGCCTCGCCTATCAGAGCAAGCCCATTGCCCGCCGGTTCCACATGCAGGTCACCTGTCCGTACTGCATTCAGCCCCTGGGTTTCAAGTATGGATGACGGCATCACATTCACACGCAGAACACGCCCGGGCTGCGTAGTTTTTCCATCCCATAAGCTGATCTCGGTAGAACCTGCTGCCTTGGGAATGATCATCATGGTCCTAGGGCTAGTCATCGTTACAGCCAACACCTCCGGATTGGCGATTGCCACCCGCTGTAAGGCCACAGGATGCTCATAGAGATTTTGCTGCCCAATGCTCACATTGATATCTTCGGCCCATGCTCCCTGCCCTAGCATCACAGCACCTACCACTACCAGCCAGGAAAAAATCTTCCTGGTACGCTCCCGCAAGTTAAACGCTGCCATTTATTGTCCTTTGAAATTGACAGTTTCAGTCTTGTCACCGACGTGCATAACCACGCTGGTGATTGGTATTCTGGCCGCCCCAGCCAATTGACGAACAGGTTTGGCCAAGGCTGGCGTGACCGCCTTTTGTTTGGTACCTGCAATATCGGATAAACGCACAAAATCACTAGCGCTGGAAGATTGCTCCAGCACAGCGCCGCGCAAGGATAGGCGCAATGTCCCGCCACTGGCAGCCAGCATGAGACGTGCAACATCCTCTTCCTTTACGGCGAGTACAGCAGAGTGACCGCTCATCGCCTGTGCCTTGCCCTGGCTGCTGGAACCAGAAGCCAGGGCATTAGCTGCCGGGGGAGCATTTGAGGAGGCTGGATCACTCTGCTGCAAGGTCTCACCGTAACTGATGACCCGGACATCCCGGAGAATGGATTGGGCCGAGCTTTCCGTGGATAAGCCATTGCTCGTATTGAGATAGACAAGTACATCGACATGATCGCCTGGCTGGATAAATCCACCAACGCCGATGACCTCATCCACCTTGACAGCTACGCCGCGCTCGCCAGACTTGAGCAACTGGGCAGCTGCCCCCCTTTGAGGAAAATGACCATGCAGCAGCAAGCTGCCCTTGCTGACCCCAGCTTCTACCATGCGCCCGATCAACTCTGCTGTTGAGTGATAGGCCAGGTGATTTTGGGTTTCGCTTTCTTCGAGTGCCAAGTCTTCCAGCTTTAACACATGTCCGGCAGGGATATCCTGGCGTGCCACTACCTGTGAATAGCGCACGATTGATATGGTAGACGGTGCAACCGTCTCAGATTGCTGGCTCGTCCTGAGACCGTACCAGCCAATCAATAACGCCCCCATGAATAATAGAATCGCTGTAATCCTTAATGCATTTCCGCTCATTTTTATTATGCCCCACGATTAAAACCGGCTTAAATCAGCTCTATACAAGGTTCACTCTGGCATTCCCCTGTAAATTGAGCGGCATAGGCAACATTGGCCCATAACCTGGAATATTCAGTATGGGAATTACCGGATTGGCGCCGTAGTTGTGGTATATCACCCTGACACTCACACTATTTCCAGCAACATCCACCACCACTTTGCTGTTATTGGTGCCAAGCACATGCTCGCGAATATTCTCGGGCAACCAGTTCAATACGCCACTGACAGTATTTCTTACTCTGGAAGAAACGCCTTCGCTGGCATATTGGGCACTGCTGCCGTAGGCCATGGGATCAACTGCAATCGCCGAACGTGCCCCCTCGGAGGCAGCAAATACAAAGGATGACTGCAACAGAAAGACAATGGCGTAGGTCACCAAAGCGTAGAACAAGGTAAAGAACAGCATGAAAAGCATGGCAAACTCTATGGCCGCTGCCCCAGACTGCTTGCGCTTCAATGCCAGATTCAGATTTGCCATAACTCCATCCCCACCCATTCAGGAAAAAGCACCGTGACACACATAGCCAGGGCTATTGCAGCGCCAAACGGGATATAGCGGCGCTTGCGAGGTGCACATGCTACCCAGCCAAGCGACAACAGTTGTGGGGTGAAATACCACCACACCACCAGCAAGCTGAATACCCCAAGCGATGCAATCACAAAGCTTGTCACCACGACTTTCACACCAAACAAAACAGCAATTGCCGCCAGCAATTTCACATCCCCGCCGCCCAGGGTATGACTGGCATATCCGGGAATCGTCAATAAAAAAGCCACGGCCATCCCCCAAAAGGCAGAAGATACAGGCTGGCCGTAGTAAGTCTGCCCTGCAATCACCATGTAACCCAGACCAAGCAATAATGCACCTAGGCTAAGCACATTGGGAATTCTGCGTTGAGTTAAATCATAAAAGCTGAGGACTCCAGCCCACACACAGATAATCGTCGGCGCCTGCATTAGCATTGATCAAACGATCAAGGAGTTGCAGCTGTTGTTAGTGCGGTACTGATATTAGTAAAAATTGTAGTCACCGCTGTTCTGACACCACCGGAGAATCCTGCAATCACCACAGCAACCATGGCTGCAATTAAGGCGTACTCGATTCCGCTAGCCCCTTCTTCATCGAGGTACAGGTTTAGCAGGCATTGTTTTATCGTTGCGATCATCTCATTCTCCTTAATAGAACCATCGACAGAACTGGATTTTCATACGATGGAAATACAAATTCCACATCCCAAAATATGAATAAAATACTAAATATGAAAAATATGATATTCCTTCAATTTAGTTATCGTCAAGCAGGGAATATTCTTTAGGAAAAAATCGCTGAAAAAGAAATGAAAAGACAAAAAAATGGCTGAGAACAATCTCAGCCATTTTTTGATGATGACAACTTCAATGAATCAGTCGTCATATTTAAGGTATTTGAAGCGTGCATCATCATTGGGAGTGCCTTCCAATGAACCCTCTTCCTTGCCCGGCTGCCACTGAATCACTGATTCAATCTTGCGGGCAAGCTCCCAATCCTTGTCGGTAATGCCTTTGGCACTGTGAGTACACAGTTTAACGATAACAAAGGCATAGGAAACAGTAAGATCAGGATGATGCCAGGCAGCCTCGGCAAGATGCCCAACAGTATTGACTACCATCAAGGTCGCCTTCCAGCCACTGGTACGGTATTTGCGCCTGATCCAGCCATCTTCGTAATACCAGTGCGGCAGTTCGGCCTTGATAATGGCCTCAATCTCCGCACCGCTATATACCCGCTCATTGGTTTCGCTCATTGGGTTTCCTTTCTCAATTCCAGGAACATCTCACAGGCAAACCAACCCGTGCCAGTTCCTCGTAGATAAAACCATCATTGAAAGCCACACAGTCCTGCCTGCCCACTACCCAGGTATTGAATGCCTTCCCTGCAATATGGTCCCCAAAACCGGCATCAACGAAGCCTTCCTTTGTCAGTTTTTCCAGTGAAACCTGCTGATCGGCATCGGGGCGCGAGGATTTCACTAGGACCAAGTGTTCTGCATTCAGCTTCGCTGCCAAGTGCGCCGCCAGGCTGTCAGAAGTAATTTCCCAATTCATGGGAATAGTATCGTCAGCGCACACCATGTCGCTGGGCAACCACACAATACCGCGATGCTGCCAGCCACGCTCGGCAATTTCAAGCTCACTGCGCGCCGTCACCAGGCGAGGGCTCAAGCCGGTCATCAGTACGCCATACTGATCCATCGCCATGACAGCCATTCTATGAGCCGTCGCATCATCTATGCCACTACTGATCTGCGCGTCTCGCACAGCATCTGCAAAAATCCCGCCGCCAGGCACAATCAATATCTTTCCATCCCCGTGCCGGGCAATCGTATCCAGCCAGATATTAAGCTCTGGTGATCCCAAGAGACTGCCGCCAAGCTTAATTACCCACATATGGATTACCCCGGAAATACTCTACAAGTTGCAGCATGGTCGACGCCTTATCCCAAGTTTCGCGATATTCTTTTTCCAGTTCGGAATCAGCCACAATCCCGCCACCGGCCCAAAAACGTATTTCGCCAGCAGAGTAAACCGCTGTGCGTATGGCAATATTAGTGTCCATATTGCCATCAAACCCGATATAACCGATAGCCCCACAATATACACCACGCCGGTGAGGCTCCAACTCCTCGATGATTTGCATTGACCTCAGCTTGGGGGCACCAGTAATAGAGCCACCGGGGAAACACCCCCTCAGCAAATCTATTGCCGTGTGCTCATCGTCCAGTTTCCCAGTGATTGTACTCACCAGATGATGCACATTGGTATAGCTTTCCAAGGCAAATAATCGATCAGCCTTGACCGAACCAGTCGCACAACTTTTGCCAATATCGTTACGAAGCAAATCCACGATCATCAGGTTTTCAGCGCGGTCCTTCAGGCTTTGCTGCAATTCCGCAGCCTGCAATTGATCCTCGGCTGGATCATTGAAGCGTGGCCGCGTCCCCTTGATAGGGCGGGTTTCTACATGACGGCCACTCACCTGCAGGAAACGTTCCGGAGAACCGGACAATACCTGCACACCAGGCAAGTTCATAAAAGCCAGAAATGGAGCGGCACCAACACTGCGCAAGCGCTGATAGGCCAACCAGCCATCTCCTTGTGCTTGTGCGCTGAAGCGTTGTGCGAGGTTAACCTGGTAGCAGTCTCCTTCATGGATATAGTGCTGAATTCTCTCGAATGCAAGTCCATATGCCGCTAAATCAAGGTTGGACGAAGTCTCTGACACTACCCGGAATAAGCTTGATGGCTGGGGATGCTGGATATTTTCATCAAACAGGCGGCACAGATCAGGCCAGTTGGGATGCGCATCTTCATGCAATGCGCATGAAACCAGCCAGGTCTTCTGCTCGCGGTGGTCTACAACCACAGCCCAATCATAAATACCTACCATCATTTGCGGTATATTCTCGCCATCAACCGCGTGCTCAGGCAAGTGCTCCAGGCGCCGGGCAAGATCATAGCCAAAATATCCGACTGCCCCGCCGGTAAAAGGCAAATCACCAGGGAACCTGGGATATCGCTCCAGCACCTGCTTCAACAACTTGAAAGGATCTTCCACAGAAACCTGGCGACCATGATGATCATGAATTTCCGTTTCATCACCGCGGGTGGAAAACGTCATGACCGGATCTGCGACTAGAATATCGTATCGGCCATAATGATTATTTGGCCGGCCACTGTCCAGGTAAACCGCCCAGGGATGATGTGAGATTCTGGCGAACAGCCCTGAGCTATCTGCTTGATAGGGTAACTCTTGTCTTAACATGTTCACCTTATGCCCAGATTGGCAACGGCATACGCTGGCAGGCATACTCCCGCCCAGTTACGTACATTATCGGATTCAGCCTTGAGCAATGAGCTGACATCAATGAATTCATGACCGAGCTCTTGCGCCAGCTCACGCACCAGGAATGTGCCTGCGCCAGCACCTATGAAAGGCATGCCCGGCCTGATGAGGTTGCGGGAAAGATTACGCAAGGCGGCACGGCGCAACAGGATTAATTGCTGCTGCTTGAACGCCTGGGCCAGATGTACCCAGGCCCCCTCATCTGCCTCTGCCGCATCGCGCCCTACCATACGTGCCAGACGGCGATTGGTTTCCTCTATGGACTTGCCTGCACCATCAGCTGTTGCTGCCATATCCTCGACAGAATCCAGATCGCCAGTCAAGCGATAGACATCTGCAGTCGTGGCAAAATGCTCAGCTGCGACACTCTGCCATTCGCCGCCAAACGGAATGCTGGATGCCAATGCCATGAGCGATGTACGGATCGCTCCTGTATAGACTAATTCTTCGCGCTGCATGCGCTCCGCATCGTTATTACCGATATTGGCGACCATTCCATCATGCAGCAACACAAAGTCTGCAGTTGTACTCCCAATATCGATAAACAAGCCCTGCTGTAGCTTGCTTGCCACAAAAGCAGCACTTGCCAGCCAGTTTGCAGAAGCAATGGCATTCGCATGGGCTTTGATATTCTCAAAAGAAACAAATCCGTTATTCCCGGCAAAGAACCGGACATCATTACCTAACTGCAGCTTGGCTTGGTGAGCAATCTCGAGGACGCCGGTAGGACGATCGGGGAAAATATCCGCCAACTCCCCTGTCATGGTGACAACATGAGATGTAGCCAGATTACCCAATTCTTGAAGCACGTGGGCCAAGGCATTATCCAGCTCCGCCAGACCTTGCCATAGCGGACAAGACACCTGTATTACCTTGACCGCCATGCCATCCGATCTGACCAGGGCAGCCTTGAGATTGGCTCCCCCTATATCCCAGCCTAAGGTAAATTCCTGTGTAGACTCTATCGTTTCAGACATTCAGTTTGATTTCGACTCTGTTGCGCTGCAAATCCTGCGGCAGCTTGAAGTCATCATTATAGAGCAAGTCCAGTATCAGCCGTGCCGGGTTATACCCTATCGCTGCCTGCAATCCTGCATAGGAAGTGGTGAGCCGCGGATTGACCTCCAGCACCTGGATCGTTTGGTCATGTCGGATCATCACATCCACTCCCACGTAACCAAATAACTGCGGCATGGCCTGCGCGACTTGCGTTGCAAGCTCAGCAAAAAGTTGCCAATACTCTGACAGTCCATTCAATATGCTGCCTGCATAATAGAAACTGCCATCCTTCAATGCCACCTGCTGTTGATTACAGCTCAACAACCATGCCTTGCCTTCTTTGCACAACATGGAAATGCTAGCCGGAATACCTGCAATATAAGGCTGTATGATATGGCTGGACATATGTCCCTGCCTTAACCATTCCAGTAATTGCTCTTGATGCTCAAAATAATGGCTATCCTCACAACCCACGCCATCATCAGGCTTGGCAACCCATGCCTGCGCATTCTCAGGCAGGCTTGGGAAGCGGTGACTATCTACTACAGGCACATGCGCAGCATCAAGTGTCAGGAAAGTCGCATATTTGCTGGCTGCAATCCTGACAGACGCTGCAGGGCTGGCTAAAGACGGTAACCCGGCGGACTCAATCATCAAGGAAAGCCGGTACAACTCTCCCCGGCTTTCAGGAGCAACCGGCCATACAATATCAGCTTCGCTCATTACTTGTTGCCAGACTGGCCAAGGATCCTGCTTGGACTCAAGCGTATGTAAAGCGACTGTCATTGCAGGCAGAGGCAATCTGGGGTCGCTTACCACCATAATTTCCAGGTTTTCAATTCCCGAGAGGTCCCGCAGTATTGCATCCCGCATGAGCAAAGCCTCTTGCGCCAGGGATGCAGGCAACGGCTCACGGTATAATCCGCCACTAGTGATGTATTCACAGACAAAAACTTTCAATTTTTTTTGTTCAGGCATCAGAAATTAAGGAAACCGTGTGCAAGTCATACCAGTGATTGATTTAATGCATGGACAGGTTGTACATGCCAAAAAAGGCGAACGTCAGCATTATCGTCCGATAGAATCGCCCATCTGCCAATCCAGTGCTCCAATGGATATTATTGAGGCGCTTCTGGGATTATACCCATTCAAGCGTTTGTATATTGCCGACATTGATGCCATACAAAAACGTGGGCATCACAGGGAAATTATTCTTGATATACAACGCGTTTATCCTGGACTGGAAATATGGCTTGATGCAGGCTTGTCTTCCACGACTGATCTTGCAACCTGGGAAACTCTTGATGTGCAGATGATCGTGGGCAGCGAAAGCCTGCCTGATCTCGGCACCTATCATACCCTGGCGCAGAACCTGAATTCGCGTTTTATCCTGTCAATTGATTTCAATATGGAAGGATATCAAGGTCCTGGAGCATTGCTAACGGATACCAACCTATGGCCTGACAATGTCATTGTCATGGCGCTGCAGCAAGTGGGCAGTAACGCGGGCCCCGCCTTTGACAAACTCCAGGCCCACAAGACCCAATCCCCGCGCACCAATATTTATGCAGCAGGCGGCACAAGGCATATAGGAGATATCGAGCAACTTCACCAGATGCATATCTCCGGCGCACTAGTCGCTAGTGCGCTGCACACAGGACAAATAGGGGCAATGGAACTGGGCAAGCTTCAACCTTGATATAAAAAATTCAACCAACCAGCAAAACAAAACGCCCTTGCATATTAATTATGCAAGGGCGTTTCTATTTATGCCAACCTTTTAATCAGGTCAGCAACAAACCAGGCAATTACTTAGCTTGGAATGGGTGTGCAGATTCCTTGTAAGCCTTCAGTACATCAGCAACCTTAGGCTCACGTGCTACAGCGCTCTTGATTGCTTGCTTGGTGGCTTGGTAGTTCCACTCTTGAATACGCTCATCGATATCAGCACGGCTGTCAATAAATACGCCTACGGAAATGAACACGTCATCAGCTTCTTCTTGAGGAATAGTGCCATCCGCTACGCAATCCATCACAGCCAACGCAATACCACGTTGTGCTGGGCCAAACATTTGAACAGCTTGCTTACCGTTCTTGATAGTTACCTTATTGAACATAACAGTAGCTGGCTTAACCATCAGGTTAGGCGCAACAATAGCCAGAAGGCCGTTTACGCCTTCCTTTTGGTCTGTCAGTGTACGGCAGAAAGCATCTTCTGCAGCGCTACCACGTGGTCCAATAATTAGATCGATGTGAGCTACGTTCAGCAGGTCAAGGCCGCTGCCGTCAGGACGATTGTCAATAACAAGAGCTTCACCTACTAAAACACGATCAATAACTGCCATTTTATTCTCCAATATAAAGTTTCCGTGGAAACAAGCCTGGCATTGCTGGGTTAGCTATGCCATAAAATGCTTTACGTCTGTTTAACGCCAAGCTGAAAATTTGGTTGATATTATACATAGATTTATGAAATCCATGTGAAATGTCACAATACTAATTTGCTTCCATACAATTAATATAGAACGCATTCAGGTGTTTTATTACGTGCGTTCGTTGAAGCATCAATTGTAATTTTTGGACAACTAATTCACGCCTTCTGCTGCTGAGCTTATCACCATCCAAAATATCCAGCTCATCACAAAAAAACCCGGGAAATCATAATTGATTTTCCGGGTTTTCGAATCAGCTGAATACTCTGATTATTCCAGGTTGGCGTGGATTGCACGCATACCCTCTTCTGTCAGGCCTTTTTCATCAACTAGCTTGGCAATGGCAGATTCCAGGAACAGCAATGTAGAAAGTTCGAAGATGGTGCCCATAGGCATGCCATGGGTTTTATCAAACGCATGTGCATCATTGCCACCAACTGGCACTACCAAGTCAGCCAACTCCGCCATTGGGGATTGTGCTTTCATGGAAATCACGGCAACCTTGGCGCCTTGACTCTTGGCTTTCTTCACCAGGGGCAGCAAGGTTTCTGTTCCACCGGAACCAGAAATAACAATGAAAAGGTCGCCAGCCTGAATGCTGGGAGTTACCACTTCACCCACCATGCTGACTTGATAGCCGGCATGCACGAGACGCATTGCAAAGAAACGGGAAACCAGCAAGGAACGGCCTGCACCACCGATGAAAGTACGACCAGCACCTTCAACCAATGCCAGAATCTTGTCCTCAAAACCTTCTGCAGTGTTGTTAAGCACACTGGTCAGCTTGTTAACAACAAGCTCTTGATATTTATTCATAGCGATCACCTTCCTGAACGATGATGGATTGTAAAAAGCATAATAAAAAAATCCACCAACTTAGCTCTGGGAGCTATGTATGGTGGATCTTTATTTCAGCTAGGCTTAAGCGAAAGATTACTTAGCCAGGCCAGTGATTTCAGCAGCAGCAGCAGCTGGATCAGCAGCACCGTAGATAGCAGCGCCAGCAACGATGATGGTAGCACCAGCATCTTTAACTTGTGCAACAGTAGCTGGCTTAACGCCACCAGCAACAGAAACTTCCAGGCCCAGGTTCAGGCCAGTTACAGTTGCCAGGTCAGCGAAAGGAGTTTGACCAGCAGCTTGTTGATCCAGACCAGTATGAACACCGATGATGTGTGCACCCAGCTTAGCAACTTCCTTAGTACGTGCAGCCTTGTCAGCAACGTTGATCAGGTCAACTTGAGCCTTCTTGCCGTACTTGTTAGCTGCGTCGATTACGCCTTTGATTGTACCCAGATCAGCTACACCCAGAACGGTAGCAATGTCAGCACCAGCCTTGTAGAATGGCTCAGCTTCGTAGAAGCCAGCATCCATAGTCTTCAGGTCAACCAGGATCTTGTTGTTTGGGAACTTAGCACGCAGAGTTTCCAGCAACTTGATACCGTTGTGCTTGATACATGGTGTACCGATTTCGAGAATGTCAACGTGTGGAGCTACCTTTTCAGCCAGCGCTACAGTTGCGTCGAAATCCAATGAATCTAATGCCATTTGTGTCAATGCCACGATACTTCCTCCAAAATGGTTACAAATTTAATACTACTTTTATAAAAAAGCGGAACAGCAATCTTAATCGTCAAAACGACCGGATGTCAACGCATATGAGTCGCAACATCCGGAGTGCAGAATTACAGCTTTTCTGCAAGTGCCTTTTCCAATTTGTTTTGATCCACGACGAAACCGCGGATGCCTTCAGCCAACTTCTCTGTTGCCATGGCATCTTCGTTCTGGTCAAAACGGAACTCCTTCTCTGTCAACAGAGCAGGACGTTCTTTGGTAACGCCGTTGTCAACCAGCACACGTGGCAGGTTGCCTTCAGTCGCCTTCAATTCCTCAAGCAGGTTAGGTGAAACAGTCAGGCGGTCACAACCAGCCAATGCAGTGATTTCACCGGTATTACGGAAAGAAGCGCCCATCACTACAGTCTTGTAGCCATGCTCCTTGTAGTACGCGTAGATCTTGCGAACAGACAGTACACCTGGATCGGTTTCAGAAGTGTAAGCTTCACCGGTCTTGGCCTTGTACCAGTCAAGGATACGGCCAACGAATGGGGAAATCAGGAACACGCCGGCTTCAGCACAGGCACGTGCTTGGGCGAAGCTGAACAGTAGTGTCAGATTGCAGTTGATGCCTTCTTTTTCAAGGATCTCACCAGCCTTGATGCCTTCCCAAGTGGAAGCCAGCTTGATCAGTACGCGATCCTTGGAAACGCCGGCATCAGCGTACAGCTTGATCAGCTTGCGACCCTTTTGCACCATCGCGTCAGTGTCAAAAGAAAGGCGTGCGTCCACTTCAGTGGAGATCTTGCCTGGGATGTGCTTGAGGATTTCCTGGCCGATCAATACAGCCAGCTTGTCAGCTGCATCTTCAATTTGTTGCGCCTTATCGCCGCTTTGGGACTTGGCATAAGCAATCGCTTCGTCGATCAGCGGAGCGTATTGTGGAAGTGTACTTGCCTTCAGCAACAGGGACGGATTGGTTGTTGCATCATAAGGCTTAACGCTTTTGATCGCTTCTACGTCGCCAGTGTCAGCAACAATAGTCGTGATTTCCTTCAGTTGATCGAATAAATTAGCCATATTGCTCCTCCTTGAAATAAATACAGAAATTAAATCTGAAAAACGTGGCTGCCTAACACAAGGCTGGCTGGCCTGAAGAATAGGTCAGCGCGCCGAATTTTTTAATCGAATTAGTATAACCGAAAATATGCGGTAACCATACACTCACACCGACGGTTTATATATGTCAGTCTGCTTTTTTCAGGCTATATGCCATCAAAGTAGCAACCGTGAGATCTGCACTGGTACCCGGATTTAAGCGCCTGCTTTTAAGTTCGGTATCAAACTGCATAAGATCGCGCTGGTAGAGCTTGGGATTTTCATGTTGCAGCATCGCCTGCAAATGCCGTTTTGCTACCTGCTGAACTTCCTGGGCCTGGTCCAGATCATATTTGCGCACAATATGGCTATCAGGAAACTCAGCGACGAAGGCAAGGTAAAGCACCGTGGTCGCCCATGCAGGATTGTTCCAACGCTTGATGGCAGCTTCATAATGGCTAATGCCGAAATCAAAGATATCAGCAAATTCATGTGCATATTGCCAGGCAATACGGTCACGTTGCGCAGATTCCCGCATGGCCTCCCGCAGGGTAATTTGAGGAGCATCCCGCACATCGTGCTGAGCGCTGTCCCCCAAGCCGCCTGGTGAGGCTCGCACTATGGCCTGGAAGGCAAGCTCGGCATCTCTGATCGTCAACGCTTTTAGCACCTGTTCCAGCCTGTCTCGCAGGCTGGAACCCTCATCACCAAGTGCCGCTTGCGCCAGAGGGGCACAAAGCAAGACTATGCCAAGGTTTGTATTGCAATCTACAACTTGCCAAGTGGCATTGATAGAGGCCAGGATCCGCGCCCCTACCGTCAACCCCGGCTGGGCAATCACTGTTGCAACGGCTTCAGCACTCTGAATGAACTGCTGCACCACCATACCGTGGCCATCGGCAAAAATGTGGACATTGCCCGGCTTGAGGGCAGCAAGCTCTGCCATGCATGCCGCCTTGAAGGCCTCAGCAACTTGTTGCGGACTCATGAAACGGCGGCAAGTGTGGGACGTGCGCTAATATGCGCCAGAAAATCATCCACCAGGGCTTGGGCGACATCAAGCCCAGCAACGCCTTGCAGGCCTTTCCATGCAGGAATGCTATTTACTTCAAGCACATACAGCTTGCCATCACTATCCCGAATGATATCCACACCACAGTAGTCTGCATTTACCGCGCTGGCTGCAGCTTCAGCCAGCGTAGCCAGCTCACCCCGAGCAGTGATGGATTCACAGCGACCACCTTGGGCCACGTTATTGACCCAATGGCTGCCGTAGCGCTTCATCGCCGCCACGGCCTTGCCATTGATCACGAATACGCGATGATCATGCCAGGCCCCTTCACCGCTATCTATATAAGACTGGAGATAATAGAGGCCATCCACATGCTCCTCCATAGGAACGGGAAAAGGCATGCCCTGCTCAAGCTTGCGCACTCCTTTGCCCTGAGAACCAAAGAGCGGCTTAATGACCAAGGTACGTCCAGCCATGGTTTCACGCAGTATCAGCTCATGTGCCTGCCCCCTGGATTCACACACCCAGGTATTGGGGGTAGGTACATTATTCAGGTGCAGCAAGAAGCTGGTCATGGCTTTATCCACGGTACGCTCCACTGTGCGTCCATCGTTATAAACCGTTACCCCCAGCAACTTGAGCGCATGCAGGATATCCAGCCTGGCAATCACCTGCTGTAGTGTGCCGCCGGGCACACCCCGCACAAATACACCATCAGGCAATCCCTCCTCAAACCCTGGAATCAGAACAGCAGGCTTGCCATTACTGGCAAGGTTCAAGGCACAGTCCTTGAGCGAGATGAATTCTGCCTCATAGCCGCGTACGGCAAAAGCCTCTTTCAGGCGCTTGCCATGCCAGCCTGGATCATCAGTAAAAACGGGAATACGAAAATTCAAGTTACGCGCTGTAGCCAAATGATTGATCCAGCAGTGCAGCATCCAGCTTGCCACCAGTAAAGCTCTTGCCAGATTCAAGTGCGGTCACTGTCACTGCAGCTGGGCTGAAAAGCAGCGGATCAATTTTGTAGAAATCCATATTCACTGCCTTGAATACCTCGGCAAATGGCCGGCCATAATCGCGTGAGGAGCTGCTTGGCAGCTCTTGTGCCAACTTGGCAGCATCAGCATCACTACCTTTGACAAAAATATGGGCATGACCGCCAAACAGGATGGCGTCATTGGTACGTCCCATACCAATCAGAAAATCAGGCGCAGGTGGAGGCAACGGCGCACTCGCCATGCCATCTACTACATTTTCCAGTGGAAAATGCAGCGTATGGATCTTGTGCATTGCCACTTCAAGTACCCGCGCAACGATTTGCACAGTACCTGCAAGGCTACGGGTAGGTGTCAGGATAAAAGTCAGGTTTTCAGCCTTGAGCCCGGTATCACGTGCCACCTTTTCGATCACTTCGGCAGGAGGCGCCTTGTCACTTTCAAGCACCAGGCAGGCAGAGTCGCTCTTATCCTGGTAGCCAAGCTCTTTATATAACTCTTCGCGGCCAGCAAGGGCACGCCCAGGTCCTGAACCTAGTGAGAAAAATTTCTCATGCGCGAGACTCCACCCGGCATACTGACTGCCCAGGCAGGACAAAATGGGATTATTAGAATGTACGGATAACATCCATGGCCAATGGGGAAATGTAGCGCTGGTTTGCAAATTGACATGTCCTAGCCCCCCCATGCAGATTTCCGCAATCAGGCGCCCTGCCTCCAGGCCACCTTCCGCCTTGATCCCGGCATCGATAATGGTGGCACCACTAGCATGCTTTTCCACATCAACACGCAGTACATCGGCATTATCGAGAATATATTGCACCAGAGGCGCGGTCAGCGTGTTCACGCTAGGCCAGCGGCTGGTATCAATAGTGGCTTGACTCATATTGTTCTCCTGATTTTTTGAATATGTTTGAGCATTGTGTTCAATAAAGCTGCACGTACCCGTGCTAATTCTTCTGCCTGCCGGTCATCATCCGCGACTGCCAGCACCGTACATAATGGCGAGCCTTCGGCCACCTCGGTATTTGCCAATGGCACATCAACCACCCACTCCGGCCATTTAAAATCCGCTGAAATCTTGACTTCAAAGGGTGCATAAAATACCAGATTAGCCTTGACCTGTCCTGCTGCTATAACAGGCAATTCAACAGGCTGCCCCATGCTTGCATGAATGTGTGCCTTCAGCCACTCAGGCTGCATCTCATATAACGACAAACTGGCACTAAGCCTCGGGTTGATCTCCAGCACCCAGTACTGATCACCATCGACCATGGCATCCAGGCTATTGAGTCCGCGCAAGCCAAATTCCGCGGCAAGTTTGTGCGCTGCATCCAGCAGGCCTTGCGCAGGCAAAGCGGCAACCTCAAGCGGCCCTACCAATCCACCATAGCGATAAGGCAACTCAGTGCCCAATGGATCAAGCAACTGACGTTGCAATCCCAATGCTGTTATTCGTGTGGCCCCTGCAAAAAACAGGAGTGACACGGGCACCCCTGCGACCCTGCGCTGGAAATACACATCCGCACCATCCGAGATTTTAGCCGAGGTAATATGCATGCCACCACACCCGCCCTGCCGTTTGCACAGCCATTGCTCAATATCATCGCCTGGCAGCGCCTGAGCGTTAAGGCACGTAGGCGGCACTGGGATTTCGTTAGCCAGGCAAGCCGCCAGAAAGCGCTGAGGATCCTTGCACGAGGCCACAGCTTCAGCATGATTACCTGCAAGCGGGATATTTTTTGCCAGTTCATCCAGCATTTCGGGTTGAGCTTCAAAACCGCTACCGTAAAGGAGGCATTCCGCGCCAAATTCCTTAATGGCCGGGATTAAGTCCTGACGTATTGCCTCAGGACTAAAGCCTTTATTCCCGTATTCCAGCACAAGGCTAACGCAACTTGCCGCCAGCGTATCTTCGTCACCAAAAACATCGGCAGCAAGGACTTCATATCCTGCTGCCGCTGCTGCTGTGACATAAGGGCGGACATTCGCCGCCACTATGGCTACTTTTTTGCTCAGATCAGACTATACGAGATCTTTACGCGCCAATTCAAAGGCGGTAATGAAATCGATATAAACATGGCTCTGGCCTTCCAGCATTCTCTTGAACAAGCGCTGCTGGGTTTGATACTTGATATTGCCAACCGCCAGGGCACCGATACCATAAATCTGGGTACCTTCAATGATAACGCCATCGGCCATTACACCTACGCCCTCAGCACCAGTTGGAGGGACGGCATTTACATCGGCCACCACCTTCAATGTCTTGGAGTTCTTCATCTGGTCTATCGTCAGCACTCGCACACCAGCAGCCGCACAACAAAGGGCAACGTCGCTGCTTTCCAGAACCTTGACCTTCAGTTCATCAGTGCTGCCATCTACACAAGTGATATTGGTGCCGTAACGTTTGTTGTAGGCAGCAGCCTTTTCTTCCACATCTGCCATGGTCTTATGCGCCACCATCTCGACAGTCGCGCCATATTTGGAAGCAATCACGGCCGTACAGCCGCCCACAGGGCCCGTAGCACCGAATACGCTGACCTTGCGGCCTTCCAGCGTGCCGCCAAAGTGCTTGGTCAGCAATTGTTCAACACGTGCCATCATGGCTGCTGAAGTAGTGAAAGCACCAGATGGATCAGCAAATACAGAAATCTCGAAAGGTGGCACCATGGATTTCTTGGCTGTTTCCAGCATATCCATCGCAAGATCAACATCGCGACCACCAATCAGCATACCTGTACGCCATACGCCACGCGGACCGCGTGAGAAAATAGCATCCTGCACCAGGCCGGTTACTTCGTTCAACTGTACATTGGTATATTGGGCAATTGCGTCATAACCCGCGTCATAGGCCATGTTAACGTCAAACGGACTGGCGTTCTTTGCTGGTGTTATAAAGTGCAGTACATAAGGCTTTTCCAATTTAATCCCTTCCATTTCGCTTGCCCTCACTTGTGCGGTGCGTTACTAAATAATGGCTAATGCCAGGTTTTCCATACAAATGGAACTAATCTATTGAGCAAGATGAAACCTCTGCGCCGGAGTTATATCCCTTACACAGCAAGAATTGTACATCTTGATTACTACAGAACTGAGATTCTAGCGCTTCTAACACCTGTCGCGCATCTGTTTCATCGGCAAATATTGCAAAACCTGTAGGTCCCCATGAACTCTGCCCAAGACAATCCACACCCTGAGACTCCAGTTGCTGCAATATGCTTGAGACAAGCGGGCTGGCATAACGCCCCCCTTGTGCCGGAGCAAAATGATCGCCTGTTCTCCATTGCAACTGACGAATGGCTTTTCCAAAGGCCGGGAGATCATGCTCTGCGAGCGCGGGCAACGCCTGCATCAACACATACCTACAAAGCTCTGCTGCACTATCGGCAGGAAATTCCGGCAGCTGGCGGAATGCCGCAATTTCATGGGCGCCATGCACACCGCTGCTGCTGCGATCAAACATGAGCAAAATACGCCAGGCTGGAGGGAATTCCGCCCGAGCAATGACAGGAGGCACGTCAGTATCTGCAGCACGACCTCCATCAACGATTACCCCACCTGTAGCAAAAGTTCCCAGCCCAATACCGGAACGGGCCCCTCGAGAGGTCAATACTGCAATCTCGCGTACTCCCAGATCCAGGCCAAACAGTGTGCTGATCGCGGCACCCACCGCAAGGGACATCTGGGTGCCGGAGCCCAGGCCAGCATGCTCGGGAATGGCTTCCCGCATTTCAATATGGAAACCATGGGGCAGTTCGAGAGTGCGCGATATTCCCATTGCAGTTTTCAATGCGCGCTCAGCGCCGGGGCCATTTGCGGTAATGCGGTCCGCAAGATATGCATAAAGCGAGGTAGACGGCTTATCCAGAGATACTCCAAGACTACCAAACTTGCGGCCCAACCCTCCATTGAGATCGAAGAAGCCCATATGCAACCGTGCTGTGGTGACAACACTAACGCCTTGCTTACTGATAGTTTTTTCCTTGGCTGCGAAAATAGATTGAATGCGCTCGGCATCTTTGAGTGCGCTATTGTAGCCCAGCAGGATTGATTTTAAAAAGCATGAAACCATATGCCTCATCATGCAAGGATATGGCTTGACCTGGCATTTCCATCCCTTGCATAATTTTCCGGTCACAATTGGCTGCCAGCTTGAGAAAGAGCCAACATGTGGCGCCCATCGGGAGGTATAATTCTGCCGAGCATTTCATAAAGCATGCGACCTGAGGCCAGTCCAAACTGGCTTCAGAATATGCCTGACCAAGGCATAGAACTTGAGGAACTAACCGTTTTCGGATGGAGAACATGACCCAATCAACCAATTTCCCGGCAGGATCCATAGAGGCCGTTGCTTTTCCCTGTGAAGGACTGCTCAGTGACGATCTGCTGATTTCCCGGGACGCTGACGGCAACCTCAGCCTCCAGAACTCATCCTGTTCCAAAGCTGCCGCATTCTTCGAGCGCCCGCGCGTAGCAAGCAGCCCGAAAATAGCAGGTCAGCCAGCAGACCTATCGTCTGCAATCGCTAAAATAACTGAGCTATTCGGTAAATCCAGACACCCGTTGATCAGCGGTCTGGCCACCGATGTCTATGGCATGCGCGCTGTCATGAACCTGGCCGAGACCGCAGGAGCCACTATTGACCATATGAACTCCAAGAGTTCAATGAAGAACCTGTTGGTAATGCAAAACTCTGGTTGGTATGTCACCACGTTAAGCGAAGTGAAAAACCGGGTTGACCTGCTAGTAGTGATCGGTACTGATGTGGTGAGTTACTTCCCGCGTTTTTTCGAACGCGTGATCTGGAACAAAGAGGCCATGTTTACTGAAAATACGGATGCCAGGGAAGTTGTGTATCTGGGTGGTCGTGACATCAATACTGAACCAGGCACCTCGCCTTCAGGCAGAAAACCTGATGTACTGCCATGCGATCCTGATCGCATTCCCGAAGTACTGGCAGCCTTGCGTGCCATTATCAGCGGCAAGCCATTCACGGCCACTGAAGTGGCTGGAGTTGCCACTGCTGACCTTGAAAAACTGGCAGAGCGCCTGAAGGCGGCAAAATACAGTGTGATTGCCTGGACTGGCAGTGCACTGGACTTTCCGCATGCCGAACTTTCCATCCAGACCATTACCGGCATTGTCGAACACCTCAACAAGACCACTCGTAGCGCCGGTTTACCGCTGAGCGGTAATGATGGAGATGTCACCGCCTACAACGTCAGCACCTGGATCAGTGGCTACCCTTTCCGCAGCTCGTATCGTCGCGGTTATCCAGACTATGATCCTTACCACTATGAAACTTCATCCTTGCTGAAAGAAGGAGAAGTCGATGTACTGATCTGGATCAACAGCTTCAATCCCGAACGCCTGCCACCTGCCAGCAAGACACCCACCGTGGTCATCGGCCACCCGGCCATGCAATTTGAGCAGCCGCCGGAAGTGTTCATCCCCATTGCGGTTCCTGGCCTGGAAGCTAGCGGCGCACAATTCCGCAGTGACAGTTCAGTAACATTGCCGCTGAAAAAACTGCGGGCAACCGAACTCCCTACGCTGGGTGATGTACTTTCTGCCATTGAAGCCGCGCTCAAAGCAGCTTAAGCAAGATTGAAGGAATCGGAAACATGCTAATCAAACTTACCGGCGGCCGGATTTATGATCCAGCACACAATATCGATGGCAGGGTCATGGATATCTATGTGCGAGACGGCCGTATCGTCGAGCGTCCAGGCGATGCTGAAACCATAGACCAGGAATACGACCTGCGTGGCAAGGTAGTCATGGCAGGCGCCATCGACATGCATACCCACATCGGTGGAGGCAAGGTCAACATTGCACGCCTCATGTTGCCAGAAGATCATCGTGCGTCTCCTGCGGTACACACCGATGCCTGCCGTGCCGGTTGCGGACATGCGGCGCCATCTACGCTGACCACAGGTTATCGCTACGCAGAAATGGGTTATACCGCAGGTTTCGAACCTGCGCTTTCTCCCGTGAACGCACGCCAGTCACACCTGGAGATGTGCGATACGCCTATCATTGATAAGGGCGGTTACGCCATGATAGGCAGTGATGATTACTTCCTGCGCATGCTGGCAGCCAAGCAGGATCAGAACGCGATCAACGACTATGTCGCCTGGATATTGCATGCAAGCCAGGCCATAGGGATCAAGGTCGTCAATCCAGGCGGCATCAATGCCTTCAAGTTCAACCAGCGCGCCCTCAATCTTGATGAAGAAAACATCCACTACAAGGTCACCCCGCGCGAAGTGCTGCAATCATTGACCCGCGCGGTCTATGAGCTTGGCATTGCCCACCCGTTGCATGTGCACGGCAATAACCTTGGTGTGCCTGGTAATGTTGAAACCACGCTCAAGACCATGGGAGCGGTAGAAGGCTACCCTGTCCACCTGACCCATATCCAGTTCCATAGCTATGGGACCGAAGGCGACCGCAAGTTCTCTTCAGGTGCAGCTGCAGTGGCGGAAGCCTTGAACAAGCACAAGAATGTTTCGGCAGACGTAGGCCAGATCCTGTTCGGCCAGACCGTAACGGCTTCAGGCGACAATATGCGCCAATACGCCAATTCTGGCCACGGCTCCCCGCGCAAATCAGTACTAATGGACATTGAATGTGACTCCGGCTGCGGCGTAGTGCCTTTCAAGTACAAGGACCAGAACTTCGTCAATGCGCTGCAATGGGCGATTGGCCTGGAGATTTTCCTGTTGACCGAAGATCCATGGCGCATCTTCCTCACCACAGACCATCCCAACGGCGCGCCATTCACCAGCTATCCGCACTTAATCCGCCTGTTGATGGATAAGGGCTTCCGCAACGACATGTTCGCCAAGCTCAACTTGGATGCCCAGTCCATGAGCACGTTGACATCGATTGATCGTGAATACAGCCTGTATGAAATCGCGATCATGACGCGCGCTGGCGCTGCCAAACTGGTCGGCCTGCATGACCGCGGTCACTTGGGCATTGGCGCTGGCGCTGACATTACAGTCTATACCGACAATGCCGACCGGGAAGCCATGTTCGCCAAGCCGGACTATGTATTCAAGGATGGTCAACTGGTGGTCCGTAACGGTGAAGTGGTCAAAGTCACCTGGGGCAGCACACACACCGTTAAACCCGAATTTGACCGTGGGATAGAAAAAGACCTGAAGAAATACTTTGATACCTACCACACCATGAACATGGAAAACTTCAAGGTCAGCGCTGCCGAGCTGGAAGATGATGGCCGCGGCCATGTGATTGTTCAGGAGTGCAAAGGTCGCAGGGAGAAAACAGCATAATGATTATCAACGGCGTATCTATAGACGACACCTTTGCCGAAGCCTTTGGCATGCGCGGCACCCGTGTCATTATCACCGCGCAGAACCTGCGCTGGGCCTATAATGCAGCCAGGGCCATGACCGGCTTTGCCACCTCAGTGATTGCCTGTGGCGTCGAGGCCGGCATAGAACGCGAACTGAGCCCTGAGGAAACTCCTGATGGACGCCCTGGCGTATCCATCCTCATGTTCGCGATGAGCAGCGCAGTCCTCATGAAGCAACTGGAAACCCGCATGGGCCAGTGTGTGCTGACCTGCCCCACTGCCGCCGCATTTTCCGGCATTGATGAAGGCTATCCCGAAATCACCAAGATCAACCTAGGCAAGAACCTGCGTTTTTTTGGCGATGGCTTCCAGACTTCAAAAGTATTCAATGGCAAGCGCTATTGGCGTGTACCCGTGATGGACGGCGAATTCATGACGGAAGAAAGCACTGGCATGATACGCTCAGTGGGTGGCGGCAACTTCCTGATCCTGGCTGAATCCCAGCCACAGGCCTTGGCCGCCTGTGAAGCAGCGATAGATGCCATGAGCAAGGTTCCCAATGTAATCATGCCATTCCCTGGCGGCGTCGTACGCTCGGGCTCCAAGGTAGGTTCCAAATACAAATCGCTGATCGCATCTACCAATGATGCCTTCTGCCCTACCCTCAAGGGCATCACCAAGACCGAGCTTTCCCCGGAAATTGAATCCGTGATGGAAATCGTGATTGACGGCTTGACCGACCCGGATATTCGCGTTGCCATGCGTGCAGGTATTGCCGCGGCATGTGAACTGGGTGCAAAGCATGGCATCAAGCGCATCTCCGCCGGCAACTATGGCGGAAAACTAGGACCGTATCATTTCAAACTCAGGGAGATCATGGCATGAGCGCATTGACCTTCACTCTCAAGCAATCCATTCAGCAGCGTGTCGATTTATCGTCCCTGACCCCAGACAAGCTGGTTGGCAAAAATATCAACGATATTGCGGCCATCCAGCTCGACTCCGGCAGACTCAAACTGCGGGTCGACAGTCTGTTCGACATCAGTGGCGACAATGCCGAAGATATTGTGTTCAACAACGCCAATGGCAAACTGGATTACATCGGCAGCCAGATGAAGAGTGGTCGGATCACCGTCAATGGCGGTGCTGGTTCCTACCTGGGCTTCCAGATGCGCAAGGGCGAAATCGTGCTCCACGGTAACGCTGATGCCTTTACTGCCAGCGGAATGGCTGGAGGCTTGCTGCATGTGCACGGCAACGTTGGTGATTTCCTCGCAGCCGCCATTCCGGGAGACCGCAAGGGCATGAAGGGTGGCATGGTGATCATCACCGGCGATGCAGGTGAGCGTGCAGGCGACCAGATGCGTCGCGGCATCATCCTGATCGAGGGCAATGTAGGTAGCTACTGCGCCTCACGCATGCTGGCAGGTACCATTGGCGTACTCGGGAGCGTGGGAGATTACGTGGGTTACGGCATGCGCCGCGGCACCCTGCTGCTGACTCAACAACCCAAGCTGCACTCAACTATTCAGGACTGTGGCACTCATACCCTGCCATTCCTGAGCCTGATGTTTAAGTCATTCCAACACTTGCCCAGCAAATTTGCCAATATTAACAAGAACCGCGTGCAACGCTTTGCTGGTGACATTGCCAATGATGGAAAGGGCGAAATACTCGTCTTTAAATAAGCAATTCCAAACAGCGTATTGCTCCATTAAGCCCGGCAAGGATTTTCTACCGGGCTTTTTCATTGATATGTGCAAACAATTGTCAATTTTGTTTCACCAGAACTTATGCCGTTTTATTCTGCCCAATATCTGACCTCCCTACAAAACACAAAAAGGAAAATCATGCGGACACAATTAACTGCAAGTACAGTCATTATGGCATTGGCCCTCAGCGGCTGTGCCAATATGTCGGAAACACAGAAGGGTACAACCAAAGGCGCAGCAATAGGTGCAGGAACTGGTGCCGTAGTAGGCGCCCTGGCTGGTAAAGGTAAAGGTGCAGCGATTGGTGCGGCCGTAGGTGCCGGCGCTGGAGCTATTGCTGGCAATATCTGGTCCAAGCGCATGGAAGAACAGAAACGCCAGATGGAAGAAGCCACGCAAGGCACTGGCGTGCAAGTATCCCAAACTGAAGACAACCAGCTCAAGCTGAATATCCCCAGCGATATCTCCTTCGCCTCCGGCAAGGCCGATATCCAGCCCAACTTCCGTATTGTGCTGGACAATTTCGCTGCCACCCTGAAAAACAACCCCAACACCCTGGTCACCATCATTGGCCACACCGACAATACCGGCTCTGATTCCATCAACAACCCATTGTCCGTTAATCGCGCAGCCAATACCCGTGACTACCTCACCGCGCGTGGCATTGCTACCAACCGCTTCACCATTGATGGCCGCGGCTCCCACGAACCCCTGGTTGCCAACGACACGCCGACCAACCGTGCCAAGAACCGCCGCGTAGAGATTTTCGTCGCAGAACCTGCACCAGCGCAATAAACCTGCCCCCGCCTGCTTCTCTCGTAGGAAAATTGAAAAGCCCCACGTATTCAATTGAATGCGTGGGGTTATTTTTACGAGGCAATTCTTTATTATTTCGAAACTATACCGGGCTAATAGTAATCAGCAATATAGCGCTATTTGATATTAATGCTCGAAAATCTCGAAATTAATAAAGCTGAATTTGATTGCTCGCCATTCCCATCGTCATAGCTATGATATAAATTCAAGCCCGTCCGAGTGCAATAATCAGGCATTGCGCCGAATTAAGTTAATGCCTCGAACAACTACGACTACCCATACTTCTGCTGCAAATTCAAAATCTCGCTCGCAGGCACCATGGCAATCACGGTGACAAATTCTCCAAACGCCTTGTCCAGAATTTCGCCATTCATTCTGGATATTTCCCGCGTGAAGATATCCAGTTGTTTGTAATCGAGATCAAGGAGGATTTCCTGCATTTCAACAAAGGGACCGATCTGCGCGGCATCCAGTGCCATCTTCGCTGTACCGCCATAGGCACGCGCAAGACCTCCGGTGCCTAGGTTGATGCCGCCATAGTAGCGGATGACGCCAACACAGACATTGATGAGATCACGCCCCTCGAGAAACTGCAGCACGGGTTTCCCCGCGGTTCCCGACGGCTCCCCTGCATCGCTGAAACGCTGCACGATACCCTGGGGTGTCTTGAGCCGGAATGCATAGGCCAGATGATGTGCGTTCTGGTGTGCTGCCGCAAGGCGACGCAATGACATGCCAACGGCACGTTCATCCGCGCAATACTCAGCTAGCGCGACAAAACGGGATTTATTGATGGTCTGTTCTGCCTGACCAGGCTGTATGATGATTTGCAAACTATAAAACTCGACTACTCAACTTTTCACCCAATTCTATTTCTTGCCTTTGCCACCAAGAATGGAGCCCAACACACCCCGTAATATCTGGCGCCCCAGTTCAGACCCAATAGCACGGGCGGCGCTTTTTGCCGCAGTCTCAAGCACGCCTTGCGGCTGACGACCTTTGGGTTTTCCTGTCGTTTTGTCAGGGCCGCTGCCACCAAACAGCCCACCCCAGTCGAAACCGCTATCTTGCTCGGGGGCCTCTGACGTGGCAGCAGCCCGGCCCTTGAGAATCTCATAGGCAGATTCACGGTCGATGCTGTTTTCGTAATGGCCATACACCACCGAACTCTTGATGAGCTGCTGGCGCTCAAGATCACTTACCGGGCCTATCCTGCTGCCTGGCGGGCATATAAACGCGCGCTCTACTGGCATAGGCCGCCCTTGCTCGTCAAGAAATGAAACCAGGGCCTCCCCCACGCCAAGCTCGGTAATCACTTCACTGACTTTCACATCAGGGTTGGCACGAAAAGTTTCTGCAGCCGCCTTGACCGCTTTCTGATCCCTGGGCGTAAATGCACGCAATGCATGCTGCACCCGATTGCCCAGCTGGCCAAGCACCACATCCGGTATATCCAGTGGGTTTTGGCTGACAAAGTAGACCCCCACGCCTTTGGAGCGGATTAGCCGCACCACCTGTTCAATTTTATCCATTAACGATTTAGGGGCATCATTGAACAACAGGTGCGCTTCATCAAAGAAAAAGGCCAGTTTGGGCTTATCAAGGTCACCCACTTCCGGTAACTTCTCAAACAACTCTGATAACAGCCACAACAACAAGGTAGCGTAGACACGTGGCGAGTTGTAAAGGGTATCAGCAGCCAGAATATTGACCATGCCCCAGCCCTTGTTGTCTGTTTGCATGATGTCATCCAGGTTCAACGCAGGCTCACCAAACAACTGGTCGGCCCCTTCATGCTCCAGCTGCAATAATGCACGCTGAATGGCCCCCACGCTGGCCGTGGAGATATTGCCGTATTTACTGCTATAGTCGGGAGCATTTTCAGCAGCGTGTTGGATCATCGCACGCAAATCCTTCATGTCCAGCAACAACCAGCCTTTGTCATCGGCAATCTTGAAAACAGCTGTCAGCACACCCGACTGAACCTCATTCAGATTCAGCATGCGTGATAAAAGCAGTGGCCCCATTTCTGCAATTGTGGTGCGTACCGGATGGCCCTTTTGACCGAATACATCCCACAAGGTGACAGGACAGGCAGCAAAACTGAAATTCTCGAGCCCTAATTGCGCGATCCTTGAATCCACCCTGGTGTTACCGCCACCAGGCTGACTGATGCCAGAAAGATCGCCCTTGACGTCCGCCATGAACACCGGAACGCCTAGCCTGGAGAAACTTTCTGCAATGCTCTGCAGGGTAACCGTCTTGCCAGTACCTGTTGCTCCAGCAATCAAACCATGTCGGTTGGCCATGCGTGGCAACAGATAAAGAAACTCTTCGCTTTTAGCTAATGGTGTAGGCATGCTTTTAAATGACTCATCATCAAGATATTCGGAAAGATATCAGATATCCCCTTGGCGCGCCTTGTCGATAATATGCAGCAGTATGCGCTCCAGCTCCTGCGCAGCCTTCTGCGCCTTGGGAGTAGGATCATGGATACTCTTCAAGTCGAATGTTGGACGGGCCAGGCCAAGATATAGTTGACCTTTGCGCTGATAGATCGCAATACGACAAGGTGCGAATGTCACGAACTCCGGGTGGTCGAGCATAATTTCTGCTCCCAGTCCCAGATTACAAAAAGCCCGGACTTCCAACGGGCCTTCGGGAGCTTGCCCCCTGGCACGCAGATGCTCTCCAATAGGCAGGTTGGCAGGATTAACGAAATTCTCTCCCTCGGAGACCACTTTGAGACTGTCCACGACATCTTCGTAACTGACCCCAGGCTCGACCGCTACTTCGTACAGTGCACTATCAGGATTGACCGGAGGCATCGGGGGTGCTTTTTGTGCTGCGACTGGCATTGCAATGGCCATCGCCAGCGAAGTCAATAACAATGCCTGGAACGCCGGCAAGCTCATGACCTGCTCATTCCTAATCGACGGAAGGTGATTGCAACTCGGCCTCCACTGCTTTGCGCCCATAATGGGGTGCAAGCAGCTCAATAAAGGCATACGCGTATCCACGCAGGTAAGCATCTTTACGCAGGCCTATATAAGTGGTACTCGGCGGAAACAGATCGCTGACATCCAGCATCTCCAGATGGCTATCGCGTATCGGGTCATATGCCATGCTGGCCAGCAGGCCCACCCCAAGCCCCAGGTTGACATAGGTCTTGATGACATCAGCATCAATAGCAGTCAGCACGACATTGGGCTCCAGCCCTTCCTTCTCAAACACCTTGCTTACCAGCGAGCCGCCAGTAAATGCAAAATCATAGGTAATGAGCGGATATCGCGTAATCTTCTCAAGCGTCAATGGCAAGTCATTCAGAAGGGGATGTCCCTTGGGAATCACTACACAGCGGTTCCACTGGTAGCAAGGCAAGCAAAGCAGATCTTCAAAACTGCTGATCGACTCGGTCGCAATGCCTATATCGGCCTCCCCCTTCTGTACCTGCTCGGCCACTTGCGTAGGATTACCTTGGTGTATGGTGAGCTTGACCTTGGGATAACGTGACATGAACTCCTTGACCGCTGCAGGCAAGCGATAGCGTGCCTGGGTATGGGTAGTGGCAATTGTCAGGGTGCCTGCATCCTCATGAGTGAACTCTTCACCCACACGCTTGATATTATCCATTTCAAGCATGACGCGCTCAGCCAACTCCAGTATAATTTGGCCCGGTTCTGTAATACCGATCAATCTTTTACCGTTACGTTTGAATATCTGCAGGTTCAACTCTTCTTCGAGTAACTGGATCTGTTTACTCACCCCTGGCTGGGAAGTGTGCAAAGCATCCGCAGCAAGAGACACACTAAGACCCTGCCTGGCAACCTCACGCACATACCGTAACTGATGTATTTTCATTATGCTATTTGACCTTTGTTTTATAACAAAATCACATATTTATAGAATAACATACTATTAAATTATTTATTTAACCTGTTATAATAAAAGGCTTTTCGGGTATTGTTTTTGGGGTAATTTCCGTACCCGGCAAACCCATGGAAAAACAATAATCATTTCATGGACATAGGATACATACTCTCCGGCTTTGCCGTAGGTTTTCTCGTAGGCATAACCGGAGTCGGTGGTGGTTCGCTAATGACCCCACTGCTGGTATTCCTGTTTGGATTTAAACCAGTGGTTGCAGTAGGCACGGATCTGCTGTTTGCCGCATTGACAAAAACTGGCGGTGTTTGGGTTCATCATGGCAAACACAAGTCGGTAGATTGGAAAGTGGTTGGCTTGATGGCGGCAGGCAGCCTGCCGATGTCGATCACTACCATCTATGTCATCAAACACCTGATGTCCGTAGGCAAGGAAATTACCGGATTGATCACCTATGCCCTGGGCATTGCATTGATCATGACGGCATGCGCCCTGTTGGTTCGCAGTTTCCTGATGCGCAACAAGGAACGGGAAGTTGAAAGCGGCCTGATCAGCACTGGCCGTTTTACAGGCAACACACAAGTGGCCGCCACTGTCCTGACAGGCGCCGTGCTGGGGATACTGGTAACTTTATCATCCGTTGGCGCAGGCGCACTAGGTACCATCGCCATCCTGCTGTTATATCCCAGGATGAGTACATTGAAAGTGGTTGGTACCGACCTTGCACATGCAATTCCGCTAACCGCAATTGCAGGCATAGGCCACTGGAGCCTGGGCCATGTAGACTTTACTCTGCTGGGCAGCCTGCTGATAGGCTCCCTGCCCGGCATTTGGATTGGCAGTCATTTAAGTGCGAAAATTCCGGAAAAGGTATTACGTCCGGTTCTTGCATTGATATTACTGTTGATAGGTTCAAAATTTGTTTTAGCATAAAAGTGAGCTCATGTATAAATACGACGAAATTGACCAGGCTATCGTAGACGAGCGCGTCAAGCAGTACAGCGACCAGACACGCCGCTTTCTCGACGGTGAACTGACCGACGAGGAATTCCGCCCGCTACGCCTGCAAAATGGCCTATACATTCAGCGCCACGCTCCCATGCTGCGTATTGCCGTGCCTTACGGCATGCTTTCCTCCAGGCAGCTGCGCAAGCTTGGCGACATTGCCAAACGTTATGATCGCAGTTACGGCCATTTCAGCACCCGCCAGAACCTGCAACTCAACTGGCCAAAACTGGAAGATGTGCCAGAAATACTGGCCGAACTGGCCACTGTGCAGATGCACGCCATCCAGACTTCAGGTAACTGCATCCGCAACATTACCGCCGACCAGTTCGCCGGGGTTGCGCCTGATGAAGTCATTGATCCGCGTGCCATTGCCGAGATTATCCGTCAATGGAGTACCTTCCACCCTGAGTTTGCCCTGCTTCCGCGCAAGTTCAAGATCGCGGTTTCCGGCACAAAGCAGGATAGGGCCATTATCCAGGCGCATGATATCGGCCTGGAATTCTATCTGGATAACCAAAATAAAATGGCGATCCGTGTCTGGGCAGGCGGTGGGCTGGGCCGTACTCCTATACTAGGTTCCGTGGTACGCGAACACTTGGAATGGCAGCATGTACTGACCTATTGCGAAGCCATCATCCGTGTCTACAACCTGCATGGGCGCCGGGACAATGCCTACAAAGCGCGTATCAAGATCCTGGTCAAGGCCCTGGGCATAGAAGAATTCAGCCGCCAGGTGGAAGAGGAATGGCAATATCTCAAGGATAGCCCCAACACAATCACTGAGGCTGAACTTGAACGTGTCGCCAAGCATTTCACCAAGATGCCTTATGAACCACTGCCGGCCCATGACTCCTCTTTTGACAGTGCAGTGGCCAGCAATCCTGCTTTTGCAGCCTGGGTAAAGCGCAACACCCACCCACATCAGCAACCTGGTTACCGGGCAGTGACATTGTCGCTCAAGACTCATGGCCAGGCGCCTGGCGATGCTACTTCAGAGCAGATGCGTATTGTGGCTGACTTTGCCGACGAATACAGTTTTGGGGAACTGCGCGTTGCCCACGAGCAGAACCTGATCCTGGCGGACGTCAAGCTGAGCGACCTCTACCCTTTATGGGAAAAAGCGCGCGCTGCCGGCCTGGCTACCTCAAACATCGGCCTGCTGACAGACATTATCTGCTGCCCTGGTGGCGACTTTTGCTCACTAGCCAATGCCAAGAGCATCCCGATCGCAGAAGCCATCCAGATGCAGTTTGACGACTTGGACTACCTCTATGACATCGGTGATCTGGAACTGAACATTTCCGGTTGCATGAACGCTTGCGGTCATCATCATATTGGTCATATCGGCATCCTGGGCGTGGACAAGGATGGCTCCGAGTGGTACCAGGTGACGATTGGCGGCAAGCAGGGCAATGACGCCAGCCTGGGTACCGTGCTTGGCCCATCATTTGCAGCTGAAGAGATGCCGGGCGTGATACAAAAACTGATCGATGTATACGTACGCGAGCGCACACCGGAAGAACGCTTTATCGATACTGTACGCCGTATCGGCGTAGCGCCATTCAAAACGCATGTCTACGGCGAGAAAAAGAAGGAGGCCGTCCATGCCTAACAAGTCCAACCTGATTCTCAACAACGCCATCGTTGATGATGAATGGACGCTGGTGACCATGCCGGTAGTGGAGGAGGCGGTAAAGAAACAGGCAGGCAAGGTCGTGCTGTTCAAGCTGACCGGCGAAGCCACGCATACTGCCGAGCAGATTGCCAATACCGTCATCCCATGCAGCGGCAAGATTCTGGTACCGCTGTCCGTGTGGATGGCACGCAGGGAAGAACTGGCGTCACGCCACACTGCTGGTGAACTGGGTATCTGGCTGGATACGCATGAGCTGCTGGAAGACCTAGCATCCGCTATTGGTGACATCAACAGCTTGCCACTGATTGCAGTCCACGTTGAGCGCTTTGCCGATGGCCGTATCTTCTCCATCGGCAACCTGCTGCGTACCCGCTATCATTATAAAAATGACCTGCGTGCATTTGGCGACGTATTGCGCGACCAGCTGTTTTTCCTCAAGCGCTGCGGCTTCAACAGCTACCTGATTCGTGCTGACCGCTCTGCCGAGGATGCACTGGCCAGCCTGCAGGACTTCAGCCAGCCCTACCAGGGCGCGGTCGATATCAACCAGCCCGTTTGGCGGCGTGTTAACCGGCAGCCAGCGCCACAATAAGCCTTGACATGTATTGGGCATTGGTCACCACAAGGCCTTATGCCCACTGGAAAAATGAAGTTTAGTTTAGGAATACTTACTGGAGATGTGAGCTGACAGACAGCAGCAACTTTCAGCACAAAAAACATATGACGACTTTAATCAAACAAACCCTCTCCCACCTTGACTGGCTGGAAGCCGAAGCTATCCATATCCTTCGTGAAGTAGCTGGACAATGCTCCAATCCGGTATTGCTTTTCTCCGGTGGCAAGGACTCCTTGTGCATCCTGCGCCTTGCAGAAAAAGCCTTCCGTCCCGGCCGCTTCCCCTTTCCGCTGATGCACATAGATACCGGCCATAACTACCAGGAAGTCGTCAACTTTCGTGACCAGCGTGCCGCTGAGCTGGGAGAACGCCTCATCGTGCGTTCGGTTGAAGATTCTATCAAGCGTGGCAGCGTTGTGCTGAAGTCAGCTGATGAGTCACGTAACAAGCATCAATCCGTCACTCTACTCGAAGCGATTGAAGAGTTTGGTTTCGATTGCTGCATAGGCGGTGCCCGCCGTGATGAAGAAAAAGCCCGGGCGAAGGAACGCATCATGAGTTTCCGCGACGAGTTCGGTCAGTGGGATCCCAAGAACCAGCGCCCGGAACTTTGGAACCTGTATAACGCCCGTAGCCACAAGGGTGAGAACATTCGCGCCTTCCCGATTTCCAACTGGACGGAAATGGACGTTTGGCAATATATAGAGCGTGAACAACTCGAGCTGCCCAGCATCTATTTCGCGCATAACCGCGATGTTGTCATGCGCAATAACGGGATTTTCCCGGTCAATGTGCGACTTGCCAGCGGCGAAATCATTAACGAGCCCAAGCCTGGTGAAGAAGTGCAGAACATACAGGTGCGCTTCCGTACCGTAGGTGACATCACCTGCACAGCGCCGGTGATCAGTGATGCGGACACACTCAGCAAAATCGTGCTGGAAACTGCCACCACGACAATCACCGAACGCGGTGCCACCCGACTGGATGACCAGACTTCCGATGCTTCCATGGAGCAGCGCAAGAAGGAAGGCTATTTCTAGTTTGACGGCCTGACACAGAACAACGAGGATACAGCAGCATTGCTTGATCCGCCCCGTGAGAGTTTAAAGAGTATCGAAATGTCCAAAATAGAAAATCTTCCAGTGCATAACGACAGCCTGTTGCGCTTCATGACCTGCGGCAGCGTGGATGATGGGAAAAGCACTTTGATCGGTCGCCTGCTGTTCGACACCAAAACCATCCTGGCAGACACCCTGACCCAGATGGAGCGCACCTCGCATAAGCGCGGCCTCGAAGCAGTTGACTTGTCACTGCTGACTGACGGCCTCCAAGCCGAACGCGAGCAAGGCATTACCATCGATGTCGCTTATCGCTACTTCAGTACCGGCACCCGTAAATACATCATTGCCGATGCGCCTGGTCATGAGCAATACACGCGAAACATGGTCACTGCTGCCTCGACTGCGAACCTTGCCATCATCCTGATTGACGCCCGCAAAGGAGTATTGACCCAGACGCGTCGCCACTCCTACCTGGCACAACTGGTTGGTATTCCCCACATCGTGGTCGCCATCAACAAGATGGACCTGGTGGATTACTCCCAGGCAGAATATGAGCGCATTCGTGCAAGCTACCTGGAATTTGCCGAACAGATCGGCCTGCAGCGTACCGGCCATGACATCACCTTTGTCCCAATGTCCGCATTGAATGGTGACATGCTCGTGGATCGTGGTGCTGCCATGCCTTGGTACAAGGGCCCGACCATGCTGGAGCTACTGGAATCAGCTCCTGCCGCACACTCTGAGCGTAACGAATCTTTCCGCTTCCCGGTTCAGTTCGTCTGCCGTCCACATGCTTCAGACGACCATAAACTACATGATTTCCGTGGCTTTATGGGCCGTATCGAATCCGGTGAAATCGCCGTGGGTGATGAAGTGACCGTCTTGCCGTCTGGCCTGAGCTCAAGGGTAAAAGCGATCCAGATTGGTGAAGAAAAAATAGAACGCGCCATCACAGAACAATCCGTGACTATCCTGCTGACAGATGAAATTGATATTTCCCGCGGCGACATGATCGTGAAAAAATCTGAAGCACCTGAGCCGGTCAAGCAGATCAATGCAATGGTCTGCTGGCTGTCAGAAACAGCGCTCTCCCCTGCCCGCACCTACATTATTCGACACACCACGCGTGAATCCAAGGCCAAGGTTGGTGAGATAGCTTATAAAATCGACGTAAACACTACAGAGAAGCTTTCCGCAGAGGGCAGCCTCAGCATGAACGACATTGCCAGCATCAGCTTCAAACTGGCACAACCGCTCATGGTGGATGCATACAGCACTAACCGGGCCACCGGTGCGTTTATCGTAATTGATGAATCAACCAACAATACAGTAGGCGCAGGCATGATTCAGGCATAACGTGTATCTGCCGAATGGAAATCGCTTATCAATAGAATCAATAAATATTGTATTTTATATCGTTTATAATTCAGAGCTGTCTGGAATATAGCAAAGTACCATACGAGGAATATAAATGGCTTATGTTGTAACCGAAAATTGCATCCAGTGTAAATACACCGACTGCGTGGATGTTTGCCCAGTAGATTGTTTTGTTGAGGGACCAAATTTCCTGGCCATCAACCCTGATGAGTGTATCGATTGCACCCTTTGCGTGGCTGAGTGCCCGGCAGAGGCCATCTACTCTGAAGATGACGTACCAGAAGACCAGCAAGAATTCATTGCCTTGAACGCACGCCTGGCTGAAATCTGGCCAGCGATTACTGCCCGCAAGTCTCCCCTGCCTGATGCAGATGCCAACAACGGCACACCAGGCAAGCGCGAACTGTTGGTTGAGTGATAGCCGCTTTTTCCTGAATCCTCAATTATAAAAAAAAGCCCACATTTGTGGGCTTTTCTATTGAGCGATATAGCTACTTAGGCTTGTGTCAATTTTGCAATTGGTGACTCTGGATTCACGTCAGCCTCGTAATCCACTCCCTCTACCCCAAAACCAAACAGGCGTAGGAAGTCAGACTTGTAGCCTGCAAAATCAGTCAGCTCATATACATTGTCATTCGTCACCTGGTCCCAAAGTGCCACCACCTCGTCCTGGATGGCAGGCTCAAGCTCCTTGTAATCAGCGCGTAATCGACCTTCCTCATCCAGAATGGGTTGTGCGCCATAGAGACTATCCTTATACAGGCCGTATACCTGCTCTATACATCCTTCATGTGTTCCTGCCTGCTTCATCACCTTGAACAGCAGGGACAGATAAAGTGGCATCATGGGAATAGCCGAGCTTGCCTGGGTCACCAGAGCCTTGAGCACCGCAACCCTCGCGTCCCCGCCTTGGCCCGCAAGGCTGGCGCGTATATCCAGCACTCGCTGATCCAGATCTTTCTTGGCTGCACCTATGGTGCCGTTCCAATAAATATCGTGCGTAATCTTTTCGCCAAGATAGGTAAAGGCCGTGGTTTTCGCTCCCTCAGCCAAGACGCCAGCTTCGCCCAGCGCATCTATCCATATCTGCCAGTCCTCGCCACCCATTACAGCAACGGTGTTATCAATCTCCTGCTGGGTGGCAGCTTCAATCACGTTATCCTTCACCACTTCCTTATCGGTATCGAGGCCGCGCTGGGTAATGGTTTTGCCGATAGGCTTCAGCACGGAATTGAACACCTCGCCAGTTTTTGGATGGGTGCGGCGTGGCGAAGCCAGGCTGTACACCACAAGATCAACCTGTCCCAGGTCGCGCTTAATGATCTCTATAGTCTGTTGCTTGACCGCATCAGAGAAGGCATCCCCATTAATGCTGTGCGCATATAACCCCCTGGCTTCTGCAAACTTGTGGAAGGCTGCGGAGTTATACCAACCGGCAGTCCCCGGTTTGCCTGCATCGCCGGCTCGTTCCAGGAAAACACCCACCGTGGCAGCATCACAACCGAATGCAGCAGTAATACGTGCTGCCAAGCCATAACCAGTAGAGGCACCAATCACCAGTACCCGCTTGGGCCCATTGGCAACTGCACCCTGCTGCTGCACATACTCGACCTGTTGCTTGACGTTGGCTTCACAGCCTGTGGGATGAGCGGTGACACAGATAAATCCACGTACACGGGGTTTGATAATCATGAATACCTCACTGATAGGAAATCCTAGGACACTCGGCTTGCAGCCGCTTGCACCAACAAAAGGCAGTATTATAAAGGCCTGCGCCGTTTGTGGCTAAAAAGGATTGTGTCAGCAGACGGATCTCCAGCTTATTGGGAATCAGCTATCACAGGCTCACGCTGGTGCCTGATTATCAAACAAATGGGTGATACGTGTGGCCAACCAACCCAGTAACAAGTAAGCGGCCATTGCCAACGCAAGCCCTAATGGATGATCCCACACAAACGGGGCCACCAGACCTGCCGACACAGTCGATAACAACATCTGCATGAAAGCCTGGCCTGAAGCAGCAGTGCCACGTATTCTTGGATGACAGTCCAGTGCGCTCACAGACAATACCGGCATGGCTAACGCCAGCCCGATGGTAAACAAGGCAATAGGCAGTATATTCAGGCCTGCATGCACAAAGGGCAATGCACTGACTGCGATGTTGGCCATAGCCACTACCGCCATCCAGCCATAAGAAAACTTCAGGATTTGCTGGGGCGAATACTTACCTGCTGCGCGTTTTGCCAAGAACGAGCCAAACACGCTACCGCACACCGTAGGAATGAACATCCAGGCAAATTGCTGCGATGTCAGGCCTAAGTGCTGGATGAGAAATACCGGACTGGCAAGCACATAGAGAAAAAATGCCGAGAAATTTGCACCGATGGCAAACACCAACAAACTGAACTCACGATGACTGAATATCTGCTGATAATTCTGTATCACCCGCCGTGCGGACAGGGGCTGCCGTTTCTCAACAGGCATGGTTTCCGGCAGGTATCTTATTGCAGCCCATAGTGCAAACGCTGCATAAAGGGCGAGGAAAGCAAAGATTGCCTGCCAATGTATGCCCAGCATCACCCCACCTATGATGGGGGCCACGGCGGGTGCAATCACAAACAGCATTTGCACTGTCGCCATCACGCGCTGCGCCTGCACACCCTCAAACAGGTCACGCACCATGGCGCGCGCCACCACATTACCGGCTCCTCCAGACAACCCTTGCACGATACGGAAAGTCCACAACGTTTCCACATTGGGGGCAAATATGCAGCCTATTGAGGCCAATATGAAAATGCTTAATCCCCAGCGTATGGTGGCAATACGTCCAATTGCATCGCTAATCGCGCCGTGGAATAAAGTCATGATGGCATAAGGCAGCAAATAAAACGTCAAGCTATGCTGGATATCGACAGTAGATGCCTGCAAATCATGCTGCATCATGGGGAAAGCTGGCAGATAGGTATCAATGGCAAAAGGCGCGAGTGCAGTGAGCGCAGCCAGCACATAGACAGTCAATAACGATGATGTACGCATAGGAAATGATCAGCCGGAAACACGCGGCATGACCGCGAAATGAAATAAACTTGGGTTAGCGATTATACGCTCTGGAATTACGCATCAAGTGTATACATGCTGGCGATTGTATGGGTAATTCATAGTGCCATCCGGCTGAGGTTTGCCTGCCAGTATCTGGAAAAGTGCCAGCCAGTTACGATCAAATGAAAATGCCGAGCCCGCCATATAAATCCGCCATATACGGTAGTTACGCTCGTCTATCATCTGCAACGCCTGATCATGATGAGCTTCAAGCCGCTCCACCCAATCCCACAAGGTTCTTCCATAGTGAGGGCGAAGATTCTCTGCATCAAGAGGCTCAAGGCTGGCTGCCGAAAGCTCAGACATGACTTGGGAGACATGGACCAGCTCACCGCCAGGGAAGACATACTCATCAATAAACTCCGCAATTCCGCTGCCCAGGCCACCGCTCTTGAGCCCTACCGATGTAATGCCGTGGTTCATGACCAGGCCGCCCGGCTTAAGCAAACTGAAAATCTTATTGAAATAAAGTCGCAGGTTACGCCGCCCCACATGTTCAAACATGCCAACACTGGCGATCTTGTCGAAAGACTCGTCTTCAGGAAGATCGCGATAATCCATCAGCCTGACCTCCAGTCTGCCTTGCAACTGACGTTGCTTGATCTGTTCCGTCACATAGGCATGCTGGTTTTCAGACAAGGTAATGCCCAGAGCACTCACCCCATAATGTTCGACCGCATTCAGTACCAGTCCACCCCAGCCACATCCAATATCCAGTAGATGCTCGCCAGGCTTCAACATGAGTTTTTTGCAGATATGGTCCAACTTCTTTTGCTGCGCCACATCAAGACTATCGTCCTGATTCTCAAAATAGGCACACGAATACACTCGCTGCTTATCAAGCCACAATCCATAGAAATCATTGGAAACATCGTAATGATAGTTGATGTTTCGCCTGTCACGGCTGCGCGTATGCCGCCACCATCGCCAGTCCTTGCGTGTTCCCGCATCAGCGCTGGCATCAGTGCCGCAATAAGCCTGCCCCAGAGAAAGAATATCCTTTGCGCTCCCCTGCAAATCCACCCAGCCCTCAACATAAGCACGGGCCAAGCCACCAAGTGTGGGATTGGCAAGAATGGTAAACACCTTGGGATTCTTGACAATGATGGATACCTTGGGATCTGGATAAGAGGCTACCTCCTGCTCACCCCACCTCACGGCAACAGGTAAACCTGTCAGACTTTTTTGTATCTGGTTATGCAATATTGCAGTGAACATCGCGACTCCTTCAACTGGCTGAATATATAGGCTATTGCATCATGTACCCGAGCGCAACCACATCAAGCGATTAATGTTAATCAACCCTGCCCCATATATATAGCCCTGCTAGCTTTGTTACAATATAAAGCCTTGTTAGACTGGCATACCCCTGAACTGGAGCTTCAAATGGAATTGGACCTGGAAAAAATCAATGCAGACCTCGGCCATCGGGCTGAAAAACTGGTGGAATGGGCTTTAAGCCTGAACAAAAAAGCTATCTGCACCACCAACTTCCGTCCATTCGAAGCCGTTATCCTGCATATGGTCGCCAAGGTCAAGCCGGACACGCCCGTGATCTGGATGGACAGTGGCTACAACACCGAAGCCACCTACCGCTTTGCTGACGAAGTCAGCAAGCAACTGAACCTCAACCTCACTATATACCTGCCCAAACGTTCCCGTGCACATCGTGAAGCCATTGACGGCCTGGTTCCAGGCCTGGACGATCCGCGCCATGCAGCATTTACTGAAGAGGTAAAACTGGAACCCTTTGCGAGAGCCCTGCGTGAAACCGCACCTGAAATCTGGTTCACTGCATTGCGTGCCACCGACACCGCAGTGCGGGCGCAAATGGACCCTGTCAGCATCAACCCGGATGGTTTGATCAAGGTTGCTCCCCTGTTGCACTGGTCTTCCAAAGACTTGTATCAATACCTGACGGCCAACAACCTGCCGAACAACTTTGATTATTTCGACCCGACCAAAGGGGAAGAAAACCGCGAGTGCGGCTTGCATCTGGCGCACTAGAAGGTAACCGGCAACTCACTAGGCCGGCGCATCATCGTCATGCCAGTTAATTATCTGCAAACCCGGCACACGGGAAAATTCACGCACATTGCGGGTCACCAAAGCAGCATCGTGGCGTAAGGCAGTAGCAGCAATCAAGGTATCGTGCGGGCCAATAGGGGTGCCAAGCTGTTCCAGGTCGGCCCGCAACCCGGCAGCATGTTCGGCACATTCGGCATCAAACGGCATTATTTGCAGGTGCCCAAGCAATTGCGCTAATGCGACCAGGCGCGGTGCAGCGACTTCTGTCGGCAGACGCAGCAAGCCGTAACGCAGCTCATAAGCAGCGATGGCGGGCACGCCTACATCAGCAGGGGATAAAGCCTGCAAGCGCGGCACTACCTGCGCATCGCCCCGAAAGTAATAGCTGATGGTGTTGGTATCGAGCAGAATCATTCAAAATCCTACCCTGGGCACATCCGCTGGCTGGGCATGGGCTTTCTGCCCTTCCTCACGCAGCGGAAAATCGGCAAACTGCCCGGCCAGAGCCAAAACATTTTGTGGCCATTCATGACCGGCATGTTTGCGAATGATATCTGCCACCCAGCGGCTTTTTGATACGCCGTTGGCTTGTGCAGCCTGCTCCACCAGTGCTTGCGTGGCATCGTCCAGATACAGGGTAATTTGGGACATGATATACACTCCTCAAGCAATCCACATATATGTGGAAATATATGTGGATTATGCAGAGAGGTCAAGACCCGCCACGATATGGAGCACAGCAAACAAAAGGAACAATTCAACGCTCCCGTGCCGCTTCATGAAACGCCTTCCTCACAGGCGATAGCAGATACTCCATGATCGTCTGATCAATGAGTTTGATCTCGGCAGCAACTTGCATCCCAGGAGTTAGGTTCAGCTGTTGACTGTCAAATGCAAGATGCTGAGACTGGAGCTTGATTAGCGCCCGATAGGAGAATTGGGCACTGGCAGGCTGGGAAGCATCCGCGCCTGTTTGCTGGTTGTTGCTTCCAGGCGATCTGTCAGTGGAATCCGCGCTCACCTGCAATACCTCCCCAGTCACCATGCCATATTTCTGGAATGGGTAAGCAAACAGCTTCACCTGCACCTCCTGCCCTTCCCTGACAAAACCGGCATCGGTATTCTTCACCCAGACCTCGGCCAATAACTGTTCATCATTCGGCACAAGCGTCATCAGCACGGTACCAGGGGAAACAACGGTACCAGGCGTATGTGTGGCAAGGTCCTTGATAATTCCCGCCTGTGGAGCCCGCAACTCAAGCAGGCTGTTACGGTGAGCCTGTTTTGCCCATTCCTGGTCAAGCCGCTGGACTTCAGCATAGGTACTGACTCGCTCTGCCTCAAGTTTTCTTCTGTAGTCGGAGAATATCTGGGCGATACGCCTTTCTGACTGCAGTATGTTAGCCTTCAGGCTTTCAGCATTGTATTGCTGGGCATGAAAGTCCTGTTCCCTCTCAATGCGTTCGCGTTGCTTATCGAGCACCATCAGACTGCCCGCAAACCCTACCTTTCCCAGCTTTTCATAAGCAGCTTCCTGCGCTTTGTAACTTGGCAGGGTTTCTTCCAGCTTACGTTGCAATTCAAGATTGGCCGCAAGGTCATGCCTGGATTTCTGCAACGCAGCTTTTTCTGTTTGGACATTGTCTTCCAGCGCGAGGCGATTTGAGTGGTACTCAGCAAGGATACGAGAAAACAATTCCGGTGAATCCTCCGGCTGGCGTTCGAAAGGGAGGTTTTGAATTTCCGCCTCAACCCTTCTAAGCTCCAGGGATTTATACTCGCGCGCTTGCCGAATGGATTTGCTGTCGGCTTCTGAAATATTGGCATCCATACGTACCAAGACTTCCCCAGCCTGCACATGCTGGCCGTCACGCACGGTGATTTCCCGTACGATTCCGGCCTCAGCTGGCTGGACGATCTTGAGATATGTTGAGGGAATCAATTTGCCGTCTGCAACCGCTACCACATCAAGACGTCCAAACATGGTCCATACAATCAAGGCAAGTAACAAGAGCAACAGCCCTCTCAATACTATCCTGGGTAAAGGGGAAGGCAAGTCCTCCTGGAGATGCAGCAAGTCTGGTGCAAAGTCCAGCCCCTGTTTCATACGGCTAGCTTGTTTAAACATCAATATTCACTCAAGCAAGCTTAATCGGCTCAGACTGCCAATTTTGTTGGTTGAATTGCTGGGTTATTTGTCCAAACCCAACTTGGCTCAACACACTCTTGGCTGCCTCGAAACCAACGTCGGTCAGATTGCCGTTCATGCCATAGTGGTATGCCAGATCCCCACCAATGACTTCGGTATCACTTCCACCTAAGTGGGAATCCAGCAATTTGTTGATCAACGCCCAGTCAACCAGATTGCTGTTGGCATCGCGTGCTGCATCAAAGCTATTGACCAACTGTAGGAAGTCGAAGGTTTCGACTTTATCATCCAAAAGCGTATTGCTCCCATTGGCATTGAACGCTGCCATGGACTCGGCAATCACCTGCAAGGTAGCGACAGAGCGATTATTGCTTGAGGCATACCAGTCCTTGAATGTAATACTGCTATTGCTATCCACCTGCAGCTTGAGATCATTGCTGGATTTGCTGAAGCGCAAACTGTTGTAGTCTACTCCTCCCAAGGAAAGAGTAGCTTGCACACCATCAATATCCAGAATGGTGTCGTGACCATCTCCGCTATTGAAGGCAATCACGTCCCAGCCAGACGAAGTTGCAAACTCTGATCCGTCAATATCACTTTCAATCCAGCTTAGCTGCAATTGGTCATTCCCTTGGCCTCCGGCAAAAAAGTCATGGGTAGCACCACTCCGCAGTACATCATCGCCAGCTCCGCCATCCAGCACGATATTGGCATTGAGCCAGGAATTTCCCTGGACCAAATAATCCTGTCCTGCTCCACCTTGCAATGCGTCATGCCCCCCATAGCCAGTCAAGGTATCGTTGCCGGCATTGCCCTGTAGCAGGTTGGCATCGGTATTGCCATTGATGCGGTTGTCATGGCTGTTGCCAATGACATTGCCACCAATACCTGCAATCACTGTCACTTCATTCAGGTTTGCAGCCCCTAGCTGATAGTGATCAAGTTGGGAGTAAATCAATCCGTCACCAATCACCTGGTCGCCATGATGATCGACATAGAAGGTATTGAAACCAGCACCGCCATCCATCAGGTCAGCCCCGGTACCACCATTTAGAGTGTCGTTTCCGTCACCACCATACAAGGAATCATTGCCTTCATTGCCATGTAGTAGGTCATTGCCGATCCCACCATACAGCACATCATTCCCCAGGCCACCATACAGATAATCGTTACCGGCATCTCCATTCAATGTGTCATTGCCGCTACTGCCAAATATCCGGTCATTGCCATTGCCACCGCTGATCACGTCGTCACGGCCTGAGCCGAAAATCGTATCGTTGCTGTTCGTACTAGCAGCAACAAATAGTTTTTGCTCGAGCTCGCTCAACGTCATAACGACATTGTCAGAAAATTGAATAAAGCGATTGGCGTCAGTGCTAGCGTCTCCCCACCACTGATCAAAGATCATTTGATCAGTACTATCGGTAAAACTGATTTTAAGGCTACGCGGGCCGTTGTCAGCTAATGAGTCAGTGTTATAAGTTGTTTGTTCAAACCTGATACTGGTATTAGTGGAACTGATATTGGCAAGGAATATCGTGGAGGTTTCGCTGGTGTTGTCATCTATGGCACGGTCAACTCCATAGCCTTTGCCGAATTCGTAGGTGTCGTTCCCTGAGCCGCCGTACAGCGTGTCATTACCTTCATCACCGCTAAGATAATCGTCCCCGGCATCGCCATAGATCATGTCATTACCCAGCAAGCCGAACAACAAATCATCTCCTTCCCCACCTTCGATGGTGTTGTCTTCGTCATTGCCGAAGATAATGTCATCACCGGCCTGGCCGGATATTTTAATGATTCCGTCTTCGGCTTCCATAAAGTCATCTTCCATAGAGCCTAGATAGAGATAGCCTTTTTCGGCAATAAGGTCTTCGGTCAGTACAGTGACACCATCAGCAAAGACGATCTGCTCAACCTTGTAACGGTCATCCTTGAAATAGTTCTTGATCCGGACAGTATCATACGACTCTCCTGGATTTGGTCCCTCAACCGAAGGATCAATGCTGCCAGTGTGGATCACCAGGTCATCTTCGGTACGGATCAATTCTCGAACCAAAGCAAAATAGCTTTGATATTCAGGACTTGATTGGGCTTTGACACTCAATACTAATGTGTCGATATCATTATTGCCGCCATCATCCTCGATGATGACATCCTCACTTGGGTTTAATGAAGCGCCGCCTGTAACATAGCGGTCATTGCCTTGACCACCGATCAAAGTGTCGGCCCCTAATCCGGCAATCAAGGTATTGGCGCTGGCATTACCTTGGAGGATGTTGTCGGCAGCATCGCCTGTGATGTTGAACAGGCCAGTTCCTGCGATGGTGATGTTTTCAATGTTCTGGTAATTACCCTGGTCTAGGATAATTTCAGTGGCAGTCGAAGTGATGTTGTTGAACTGGATTTCTACAGTGTCGGCACCTTCATTTTCATGCTCAATGATCACATCCAATTCATCATTCAAAATGTAAAGATCATCATTCAAGCCACCATATAATGTATCCACTCCAGCACCGCCTGCAAGCGTATCCTCCCCCGTGCCGCCAATAATGAGATTATCAAGATTATTACCCGTAATTGAGGCGCCAATGCCAGTATCTGCACGCAACTCCTCGACCGATACATCAGTAGCCAGAATATACTCCGTCTTCACCCAGACAATGTCACGCCCTTGTCCATCAAACTCGTGAATGACATCCCTGGAGTCATATACAACATATTGATCATCTCCAGCACCGCCTGCCAACGTATCTCCGCCTCCACGACCATTCAAAAGATTGTTGCCGTCATCCCCGACAATCATATTGCTTAACCTGTTGCCAAATAAAACAAGTCCCATGCCTTTTGAAAGCAGGTTTTCGACATTATTTGCCAACTGTTCGATATCAATACTGGTCTCTACAGTATCTATTCCATCGCCGAATTCTTCGACGATAATATCTCCCGCTTTCTCAACAACATAAACATCATCGCCATCAAGTCCTCGTAATACTCCACCTGCACCATTTCCTTTAATGCGATTGCTTTCGTCATTTCCCGTCGCATTGATTTTTTCATTTCCCAAGAGAGTTACATTCTCTAAATGTTGATAGTTTCTCAGGTCAAGATCGATATAGGACTGTATTTCATCAATACCTTCATTACTGTTTTCAATGACGACATCCAGAACATGATCTACAACATAGATGTCATCTCCTTGTCCACCAATTAATGAGTCAACTCCATTGCCACCATCTAATAGATCATTGCCATAACCACCATAGATAGTATCGTTATCATTGCCGCCATAAAGCAGGTCATCCCCTGCACCACCATCAATATAATCATGGCCACTTCCGCCGTAGAAATAATCTGCTGTTCCTTTATAAAAAGACACCCCATTTTCCATATCAGAGATATAGTCAGTAGCATATCCAATCAAGGTATCATCACCACTCAGTCCATATAAAACAGTCTGATGAATATCTTGAGTATTTATTCCTGAACTCAGGTAGCTAGCATTAGTCAGATAATCATTACCATATTGACCTAATGAAAATCCCGGGGAGGACTCCCCATTAATATTTCCATATTCATCAAACGAATCGAGCAAGACAATATAATGGTCTTTCTTAATACCCCCTTCAAATGTTGACCATGAAATTAATATATCTTTCAATAAATCACTATCAGATGTTATATCGACCCAGCCATCCAAATCTAGCCTGGAAACTCCAACATCATAATAGCCATAGTTAAAATTAATATTTGTTGGTAAATTTTGTTTATACAAACTATCAAATGAGGAATAAGAATATTGAAAATACTCGTTCGCATCAAACAACTTCTCATTTCCTACCACAATACCGTTCTCAATCCATTGCTCTTTATTCATTCCCAATAAAACATCCTGATGGTTATTGTAAAAGAATGAATAGCTCGATTGAGATATGGCATCAATGGTTAAAATATTTCCATTATTATCGATCAAGTTAAAATTAATAAAATCCCTTCTATCCATTTGGATAACAGAAAAGTTAATTTCACTCGATATTAAATAGCGGTCTCCACCTTCATTCCCATTAACATACGACCGATCCTGAACAAAAATTAAATCAGAAAATGGCGAGCCATTTTGCTGAGAAATCTCATCCTGTTGAGATAAGTTTCTTTGTGGAGAATTAACTAATGACGTACCTCCATATGAATCGCTATAATATTCTCTACCATCAGCCGCAATATAATAATCATTTAATGGAGTTTCACTGATATATTCATGGACATTGATAATAGCATCACGAAATATGATTCTATCCACATGAAAATCTGTCAATGATGCATCATCGATTAGAATATAGAGTGGATATGCTGAATTATTACTTATCTGCCCTCCACCATATTCGTTAAAGAAAAAGCTAACCTCATTTATCAGATAATCACTTAAATCTAATGTATCAAATCCGAATGCCCCATTATTATGCAGGCTTGGCAGCGAATATATCCAAAGATTTCCATCGTTTCGTTTGTAGATATACGTATCATCACCATCACCTCCATTCACTATATCAGCATAACCGCTCCCATCTGGTTGTCTGAATATATAAGAACTTCCTAATTCATGAATTTCTTCGTAAGCACCACCAGCATAAATAATATCATCCCCGCCAAATCCAAACAAAACATCAGCCTGAGCTGAAACTCTAATATATTGCTTTTCGCCATTTATCTTGGGAATATAATTCCCCATAATGTAATATTGACCATTACTAGATAAATTATCGATAGTAGGAGACACCCATCTACTTAGATAATAGCCATAATCTACATTATTAACTTTAATATATGGATATGAATAGCTCTCTATATATTGAAAATTAAACGATGAGTCTCTATTATTATCACCTTTATAACTTATATAGCCTAAAGAGGAGTATTTATAAATACCGTCCAGATAATTAGCACTATGTATTTGTGATAAAGTTCCCACTTGATAAGTAATTTCACCTACCAGATAACCATCATTTTCAGTATCAATAACAATACGCTCTTCTTCTGAAATTGGATAATACTTTGGCAAATCATGGTATTGATTTCCCAAAGAATAATAAGAGAATGGACCAAATCCAGCTTTAGACTTTACTGAATTAGCATCTAACAATTCATCAATATTTAATTTTAACGACCTTCCATCTGAATCAAATGCAGTTAAAAATAAAATCTCATCGAAATTAACCTGATTCATATGGTTAGTTGAAAAATATCCCACAATATCCGTATAAAATTTTCCATCTATTGATTGAATTCTTAAAGTATCAAAAACATTTTGATCACTATAATCTATACTACCTCTTATAACATTATCAAAAATATGAAAATTTTTATTTATGAGAATTTTTTCAAAATAAGTTGTCGCCGTGGAAAAAGCTTCTGACGACAATACCTCACCAATCAAGTTTTGAAAATTACTCCATTTCAATGGATTCCTTACTCGAGACAATACAAGATGGTCCGGAACATAACCTTCTGGTATTATTAAAGTATTATTTTTTGAAAAATTATTTAATGTATCCCTTGTAATTATTGTTCCGTTTCTTACCAGAACAAAATTTCTCTCGGCACCTATATCAATAATACTTCCTGATAAAGATCCTGAAATTGTGTCTTCTCCTCCACGCCCTAACACATACCAAAATTCTGCGTCATTATCATTTTCTGGTCCTCCATATATTTGATCACTATAATCAGTCCCAGCCACAACATCAGCAGCATTAAAGTTCCCAACTATATCCAAATCATATTCAGAAAAAAATTCGACAATATCACTCGGATATAATCCATTAATATTAAAGAAATCCCGAATTTTATTATTAGAATTATTTCCAATTTTAATTGTTGTATCTAAGGAATAGTTTTTTAAAATAACAGCTCCAGTACTTGTAATAAACTCCAACTCACTCCCATTATTCTTAACGTTAAATCCTATTGGATGAGTGTCAAATTCAATTACATCAACTCCTGAAACTCCGATGATAGTATCATTGCCATGTCCTGCACTAATCTGAATTAAATCAGCTCCGGATCCAGCTATTATCAGATCATTCCCTGCACCACCTATTAAGGTGTCGTCACCCTCGCCCCCGGTGAGTAAATCATCGCCATCTCCGCCAATAATCAAATCATTACCTTCATCGCCACTCAGTGTATCGTTTCCAATACCTCCCCATAATTCATCATCGCCATTTCCTCCAGTGAGAATATCATTCCCCTCATCTCCATAGAGGGTATCTGAACCTATACCTCCAACAAGAAGATCTTTACCATCTCCTCCATATAAAATATCATCACCTTCGCTACCATATAATGAGTCTTGACCAAGGCCGCCATAAATAACGTCATTAGACCTGCCTCCTGAGATGCGGTCATTTCCAGTAGTTTGCATATTGACATCATCACCATAAATGACAGCACCTTGATTTCCACCATAGATAACATCATCACCAGCTCCGCCAATCAATGTGTCATGAACAAGATTTTCCACACTATAAGAAATTACATTGATAGAATCATTTCCAGATCCACCATCGATATAATTTCCTCCAGCCGCAGCAAATACTGTGTCATGGCCCTCACCAAGATCAATCTGCAAAGCATTGTTGACTTTGGCATAAACTAGGTCATCGCCAGCTAAGGTATTGATATTAGTTAGGCCAAGCAACTCCTGAATAATCAGGTCGTTGCCATTCGTCACACTATTTCCAGATAGATATACCGGGCTCTGGCTAGCATTATTCAACTGCAGGCCATACAAATGGAAACCATTGTTTGTGGCTTGATCCAACACATAATGATTAGAAAAAGAGATTGATGATTGGTTAGAAGTAGAAAGTGTTGTTTCAAGTTGAAATTTTTCAGAATTAGCATTCCTGAATTTTAAATTCATCGATTCAAGATTAATGCCATTGAGGTAAACTACATCATCATGCGTTAAATCCTTGATGACATCATCGCCATGCCCAGCTGAAAAAATGAATACATCAGTACCATATCCGCCAGATAAGGTATCATTTCCACCACTGCCTTCCAGCGTGTCATTACCATCTCCGCCATTCAAGATTTCATTACTGCTATCACCTTGAATATCGTCATCCCCACCCCAGCCATTATAAGTACGTGGGGCAAAACTATTAATGTAATTAACCCAATCTGTTTGGGGAATTTCTTGTGGCTTTACTGCATTCCCCGGCCGCATTACATCTGCATATTCAGTTCCTCTCGTCCAATAAAAATTCCCCATGGAGTACCTGAACTTCCCTTGATTTGAATATTCAACCTGCACCAAATACGCCAGCCATGTACCCTGACTATCTGTAATAGTCCCTTGCCAACTAGCCTCAAGAATACCTTCATCAAGCAATACGTATTGATTCTCTCCGGCAATAATCAGAATCCGCTGCCCCGGGTCTGCCTTGACGTATCTATCACTGATAGAAACAATTTTATAAGCATCACCGGTTGGTAATAAGCCATTATGGATCAATTCATTCTCGACGAAACTTCGCACTGCCTGGGGGGGAATCTTCTTGAGCGTATATTCTTCTTTTACCCAAATCGTTCCATCTGGTGTGTATATATTATTATGGGAAAAATCAGACTCAATCGATGCAGAATCGTCATAAATTAATCGCAATTTCTTTGCGTCAAGCAATTGGTTGATTCCTTGCAAATACACCAATTGCTGCGCGTCGCCACTTGTGAGCATCAAAACAAGCTGGTTTGAATGAATGTTCTGCTGGATTTGTAAATTCCCCAGGGGAACCGTGCTTTTAATGACCAACTGATCATTATCCTGCAAGGAAAAATCATTGATATAAGTACTCGGCCCTCCGCCAAACCTGACTTCGAACACATCCCGGCCACTACCACCAATCAAGGTATCCTGACCAAGATCGGCGATCAAATAGTCATCCCCTTCGCCGCCAACCAGCACATCATTGCCGTAGCCTCCGATCAATTTGTCAGAACCGGCGCCGCCGACAACGGAATCGTTGCCACGCCCACCGGCCATCATATCGTTCCCAGCGCTACCGATCAGGGTGTCATTGCCAGCCCCGCCAATGAGCCGGTTAACAGGAGACAACATGTTGAACTGCTTGCCATTGACCTGGCTGGCTCCGCCAGACATGTCGATTCTGATGGCAGAACTCATGGCACTGGCATTCAGTTCAGTGGGTATGTCCACCGCCGGATTCAAACTCCATCCCCCGGCATACTCATCCGTGAGGTAATAGCGCTTGATCGCTTCCAAATCCGAACCAGCAATATCCAGGTATGCCAGAATATTTCCGCCTGCCGCCCCGGCTGCCGCATCCTGCACAATCAGCTGCCAGGTTCCGAGGCTGCTTTCCCCGCGGAAATGCGTGCTCATCAACGTATTGTTAAAATGCACCTCGCCTGCCGGGTTGCTCAGTTGGGTGGCCCCCTCATAAACACCCGGGCGCTCAAGCAATTTGCTTTGCGTACCAGAAGGCGAGACCAGAGTAACAATCAGGTCACTCCACCGCTCATGATCCAATTCAAGCTTGAGCATGACATGCTCGATATCAATATCTTCAGAAACGGTAAAGGTCAGGATTTTCTGGCCGAGATCAAGCAATTGGCTGGCCGTGGCCATAATGCTATTGACCCGGACAAGGTCATCACCCTCCGGCACCCAGCTTTCCGCCATTCTCACGGCGGCTGCGGCATCCACCAGTCCAAACCCGTAATCGTGGCTGAAATGCATGCCTTGGCCATTCCACTCCAAAGCATGGTTGTTGCTCCAAACCGTATTGGCCTGCACCCCTTCGCCAAGAGATTTTTTGGCAGTCATCGCCAGGATGGTTTGCACATCACGGTAACTAAGCAGGAGATTGGCCTCCAGCATGAGCGCAGCAATGCCGGATACGATAGGCGTTGCAAAAGAAGTCCCCTGGGTTTCCGTCACACTGGAACCTATCGTGTATCCATCGGCCGTGGTGTATTGGTTGGAAGTGCTGGCAATATTGGAGCCAGGTGCGGCAACCAGGATATTGGCGCCGCGATTGCTGAAGATCTCATTGATCCCGAGCCCGCTACCGATATCGCCTATGCGGTTCAAGGCACCAACCGTAATTCCATAGGGATTATTGGTTAAGTCGCTCAAACCGGCGTCATATCCCTTTTTGTGATCATTCCCGGCACCGAACACCATGATGGTTCCCAAACCATCCCGCCCAAGCTGGGCCGCGCTATAAATGGCATTTCTAATGCCTGCATACTGTAACTGCGCTCCAATCGAACTCCCGGAGTAATTCCAGGGATCAGGAATTCTCCAGCTGTTGTTGACGACATCATAATTTCTCATGGCATTGAGGCCATCAGTGAACGACTTGAGGCTGTCGCTAGAAAGCCCAATCGAATCCAGAGTCGCCTGATAAGCCACCCCGACAGAACCAATGCCATTGCGCGCCGCGCCAATGACACCTGCGACTGTCGTGGCATGCGCAGAGTGATAAGTAGTATCGACAAAATCCGGACTCTTATTCTGGATCAAGTCCGGGTGGTTGAGATTGGCTTTTTGCTGCCCGACTGCGAACTCTCCGCTAGGGTCAAGCACCAGAACTTTTACCCCTTCTCCGCTATAACCGGCTTTCCATGCCTCGGTAACATTGGTTGCGCCCAAATACCATTGTTTGGAAAACTCCGGGTCAGACGGAGTAAACTCATCCCCGTTGGGAACAATAATAACTGTTGCCGATGCTTCAGATAGGATATGCGGATTATTGTTATTCACGACCATCGGAGCATTGATAATTACATATTCATTAGGATATACATCATGCATCCGGTATCTAAAGCTGATCGGTCCTGAATAATCAGATGCCTTTGTAAAAATTACATTTTGGCCGCTGATACTAACCGTACCTCCCTGAGCATCGCCCACCCATTTAATAGACGAGTTAAAAAGATGAGTAGGAAAATCGATTACCGGGCCTAATTCCCACAATGTCACCCTATAAAATGGAGTATTTCTCAAGAAGCTAAGGTCATTCTCAAGCAAGGTGGAAAATGGGATCACAATCACGTTGCCACCATTAGACGTATCCTCAATTCGGTCATTCACTGGCAAGGTCGCCTGCATGGAAAAGTCCATCACCGTGGAATACTGGCCATTCATATAACTGAACGTCTCAACACCTTTGATGTATTGAATGCCATTCCTATCCGAAACCTGGCCCTCCGCCACCGTGCTGCCGTCCAGGTTCTTGTGATCCACTATTTTCCACTCATACCCCAACGCAGCATCAAAGTTTCGGCTGAAGGTGTAATCCTCCAGTCCGCCCTTGAGCTCGATCAGGTCAATACCGGCGCCGCCGTCAATATGGTCGATCCCGCCGCTCGCAATGAACACATCGCTGCCTTGTCCGCCTGAAAGCGTGTCGTTGCCCAGCCCGCCATCCAGCACATCGTTGCCCTCCTCCCCAAACAACACGTCATCATCGCGCCCGCCGCGCATGAGGTCATCGCCCTTGCCGCCATAGAGCACGTCGTTGCCGTCCGCGCCGCTCAGCACATCATCCGCGCTGCCGCCGATGATGAGGTCGTTGCCCGCCGCGCCGTCAATGAAGTAGTTGTCCACGCCACCGCCGATGAAGATGTCATCGCCATAGCCGCCATAGACAACTTCGGTGCTGGTCTGCGCCAGGTTGAGGAAGGTGCTCCTGTCATCCGCGACAATCACGATATCAATGCCTTCGCCGCCGTTGATGTCCGCCATGCGGTCATCCGCATCAATAATCAGCACGTCGCTGCCCTTGCCTGCGGCAAAGACATCGGCCCCGGCCCCGCCAATCAGCCAGTCGTCGGCATCGCTGCCCACCAGGGTGTCGTTGCCCAGGCTGCCGATGGCCTGAGTCGCGCCGCTGCCGCTGAGGTTGAGGTTGACGCCCAGGCTGCTCATGGCCTTGAGCACCGCTTGCCCATTGCTGCTGACTTTGTCGATATCCGCCGCATACTGGGTGCTGATGACCTTGGCATTGGGGGAGGTGTTGGCAGCCAATGGCACGTCCCACAACACGCGCTGACTACCATCCGTATATGTCGCTGTCACGCCCTGGACGCCGGGTTTGCCAGCGATGGTGGCGGTCTGGATATGCGCAGGGTCAAGGTCAATGGAAGTAATGCCGAGGTCGTTCAGGCTTTGCAGTTCGCCCGGGCTGGCATAGCCGTCCTGATTGCGGTCTGTCCAGAGTTTGAGTTGCCAATAGGCAGCATCCTCGCTGTCCAGACGCCCGTCGCCATTGCCGCCTTGGGCGGCGGTGTCCAGGCTGAGGAGATTGAGCGGACTTCCATCATCGGTCAATGCCACGAGTTCGCTGCCGTTGTTGATGCGTCCATCGCGGTTGAGGTCGATCACAAGCAAGGGGTCGGTAGGCGCTGTCCAGGCAATGGGCTCGGCAATGCCGTCTGCATCGTAGTCGAAATCCACGCCGCCAGCATTGAGCAGGATGCCGTCGTTGCCTGCATCCAGGACTAGCGGGTCACTGTATTCTGTCTTGCTCGGGTCGTTGGCGGTTTGTTGCTGGGTGAGGGATTTGGCGTCTTGAGCAGTGTTGCGATAACTAGCGCTTTCGATGGTGAAAGAACCATCCGCCTTGAGCTCAATGCGGTGGAACTGCAAGTAGGTGCCGCTCTCAGAGGTTCTGAGCACGCCAGCATCGTCTGTATATTGTTGCCCTGGATTCAGGCTGATGCCTATGGGGTCTCCATTCTGGTTGTAGCGATAAGTACCGTAAAGCCGGCTTTCAGGTTGGTTGGTGGGATACACATAATGTTGACCACTAGAGGGCTGAGAAGCAGTGCTGGCAGTTGGCTGGAGCTGGATGTTCTGTGCCCAGGTCTGGCGGATGGCATTGATCTGTTCCGTCATGTTGCTGATGCTTGCATTACCAGGACGGATGGAGGCGGTCGCCATGCTGCTGGGCGCGACGTTGGTGATGCCGCCCGGGTTCACATATTGCGCGGTCATGGTGTAGGTGTAGCCAGGGCCGTTGCCCAGGGTGCCATGCCCGCCGCTGGTGCTGCCCAGGGCGTTCTGGGCGTCGGGTTTGTAGTTCTGCTATTCGGACCAAGGAAAGAAGGCAAGCTTTCCTTTTCCGGAGCTCCAAACCAAAGCTCATCCCATTCCTTCATTAATAATGAACCAGGAGAACCACCTAGAGGTGAAGACATGATTTCATCAATCAGGCCATTCACTAAAAAGTCATTATTTTTTCCAAATCTTGGCGTACCCGGCATGCTGCGGATCAGTGAAGATGGCGAAGGAACGCCCAGTCGACCAAATACGAAATCAAGGGAAAACTCAGAGCCTTTTCTACCTGTATTAGCAACTAACTTCTGCGCAAACTTTCCGCTATCTGACCACTCTTGATTGGCTCGGCTAACAAAGTTTAAAAAACCTTGTTGCATTTCCTCTTGAATTATTCTAGCTCTTCCTGTTGAGGTTTCAGCATTAGGAATAGGAGGCCCTACATTTAAAAGATTGCTATAAATATAATCACCAATTGGTTCTGCTAAACGATTAGGTGGTACTTCATCTACAGTCAAGTTCCAAAGGTCCTGATAACCTGAGACACTGCTCTGAGCTAATCTATAAGCTAGATCACGATGTAAGAACATTGCATTTTCAGTTTTGATTAACTCAATCCAATTTGCTTGTGTTGATATCAATGCTTTATCAGGACTTTCCTGGATTTTTGAAAGTAATTCAGCCTGACGATCTTTAACTGAATTCCAGCTATCAATCCATATAAGATTGCCTTGAGTCATGCTATTGCGATTAATATTTGTAGTCATGGGAGATTTCTTTCGAGAAGATCAGGTCGAAATGGCGTATTTAACTGCTCAAAAACTTTACAATTTGTATGTGGATGATAAAGTGTAATATTAGGTATATTGTTATATACAGACTTAATTGATCCGGTAATTGACCGTACAATACTCAAGATATGTGATGAGTCTGTTTCTATCCAAGCCTCAGATATCCAACACCAGGCCAATGATTTATCAATTGGCACACCGTTTCCATGCAAATAATCCAACGCAACTCTAGCCTGACAATCAATGCATCCTTTCATAGCACCCTTCAAATTCCATTTCGCCCGTTCCTCAAGATTATCTTGATAATTAAAGTTTCCCCAATCCCCCATACATTGAGGGTGCCCCAACATAGCAGCTTTTTTTAATGAATCCTCGCGGGACAGCTCTTCAGAATGTCTTGGTGGTAGTAAGTTATAATTACCACGGATTTCCGGTTCAATTACCCAAATAAAACATAATGCGTCAGGATCATTTTGTTTTGCCATTTCTACAATACGGCTCCACAGGTGCTCGTAATTGGCACCTTTTCGCTTTAACCCAAGGTGGTGAAAATCAAACATTTGTTCTGCAATATATGCTAACTCATATCCTTCTTGGGCAAGTCGATGTACCTGCTCTCCTCTAGCCCAGGTATCAGGCCTATCTTTACTACTTTGATTTTTCAATACTAGGTTATTAAAAAACTGTAGCTTCTGCTTAGGGGTAATTTCCTCTTTATCCATATTAATCACATTTTTCTTCTCAAAAGAAAAGTCAACTGTTTGAGAAAAATACAAATTACTCAAACTCAAAAACATGGCTATCAATATTAAAAAAAATCTCTTATACATTCCAATTCCTTTCAATCATTATCATTGTTTTTTAATAAGAGACTTTCCAATGCCTTCCCAGCTATCAAGCCAGCTTCTATTTCCTTGACTAAGAGCAGCACGATTAATGGATGTAGCTATTTTTGAGATCCTTTATCATATTATCTGGTTCAAACGGAACGTTGACCTGCTCAATCACTTCACAATTTGTGTTGGGACGATATAAAGTTAGCAGAGGACGGTCTGTCAGTAACGGCCATATCGAATTTTCCGATAGAATAAGGTCAGCAATTAAATCAGCAATATCTGCGCCTTTAGCCGCCTCAGTAACCCAACACCAAGAAAGAGCTTGGTTTATTGAAGTTCCCATACCATGCCTGTAAAAAGTTGCCAGCCGAGTCTGGCATTGTTTACATCCTTTTTTGGCGCCTTTCAAATTCCATTCAGCTCTTTTTACCGGGTCATTTACGTAATTAAAACTACCCAAGTCTCCCATACATTGTGGGTGTCCTAACATAGCCGCTCTTTCCAGTGCATCCTCTCTGGATATCTCTCCAGATTCTCGAGGTGGAATTAATCCATATTTACCGCATAGTTGAGGTTCTACTGTCCAAATAAAGCATAAGGCGGGGAGTTCGGTTTGGATAAAGGTCTTGCCCATTTCGGCCAAGGGGGTGAGGGTACGTACTTCACCACTTGCCGCGTGTGCCAGATTGGCCGAGGCAATGTCCCACATGCCGGGGGTTCGAGAACCGTCTGAGTTGATAATACCGTCAAAAAGCTGGTTGATGATAGCATCATCAGTCGTACCCGCTGCTCGTTGAAGCGCAGCTTTGAAATCGGGTGAATTTAGAAATTCTGCCACAGGTGTTTTATCTATGATAACGATATTATCGCCACCAGAACTACCTATCTGATTTGCAATTTTCCATGCTGGCACATCACCAACAGCCCCACTATATAACAGAGTAACTGCATTATTGGTTTGGTTTGATACTTGAACTGAGACTTGAGCAACAAGCTGCTTTAAGCCTTCTATTGTTTGAGAATTTGGATCGCCAAGTGCGGAAATTGCCTGACTTAATGTCATGCTCATGATTTTCCCCCACAATGAGAAAATTCAATGTGGACAGAATTAACCGGATTAATTCGATAGAGTGCTCCATGAGCATAAATAGCTTCTTGAAGCACAGTAAGAATTTCATCTCGCTTTTTTTCAATGTGCACTGGTATGTTGACATTAAAAATATTCCATAATACATCTGAGCCAGTAAGTGGATTTCCTTTTGAAGAAACCTCTGCCTCAACTCGAATTATATTTCCTTCAAAATAAAGTACATAAATTTCAGGTCTCTCGTGTTCCCTTCCTGGCCCATCTAAGAAGACAAAGAAAAAGTTACGGTCTCTATCAATTGTCCATCTCATTGGTTTATGAGGCTGGCTAAATGCCCATGCCTTAAACTTCGACCAGTCAATCCTTTTTTTATCTTCTTCATTAATCAATTCATTAACAAACGCCATGATCGTTTTCCTATTAGATTTTTGTAGTATCCGGAGCTTGAGTATTGGTGACCATGGCTGGGATTTCTAGCAAAAATTAATGTACTTAACAGTGCGATATGGTTTGGTGGGAGAAAGGTATTCTTTGATCATATTTGCATGGAAAAATGCAGCCTTGCAGCCATCTTTCGCAACACTAACACCATGAACTGATCCCATAATTATGGGAAATATATGGTTTTCATACATTGCATATATTCCATTACTTCCTGGATATTTTTGGGTATATTTCCCACCACCATACACAACCAAATATCCACTAATAATTGGATAAATTTTATGATTTCCTTCCAACATTTCTTTGGGGTACTGAACTTCTTCTAAATTGCCATCTCTTTGCAAAATCCAGAACGATCTGGTTTCAGGCCACTTGGGGCTGTAGTAAGAGTGCCCAATCAAATAAGCATCCAGAAATTCACTGTAAGTAATCCGTCCAGTAGGGAGTTCACGACCAAGGCTACCTTTATGGCTGTAGTAGATTACTTTACCTTCTGTGCTGCTTTCCTTATCTTCATTCTGTTTTTTTTGTTTAATCTCTTGAGGACGTTTTTGATATTCATAGGTCTTGTTGCTTTTCTCGGCTATTTCAATAAAGTTCTCGCCCAACAGCTGGCGCTGATATGGCACAACATCCTGTGAAGATTGATTGTCAACCCAGTCACAATCGAACTGTCTATCCATATGCATATTGGGCCTCGGCATGGGATGCACAACCAGATTTTCTATTAGTCCACGGTAGTAAATCCACTCACTAGTTGATTCATCTTGTTTGAGATTGACAATCTGGCCATCGCGTACGCAACGGACACTTTCCAGCTCTGTCGTTATCAATTCTCCTGTCTGGGTGTTGTATATTTTGATGCGGTAAGGTCGCTTTTCCGGCTTGAGTGACTGGGAGGAGGTAAAGATGATTCGGCTGTTATCCAGCCATAGAGGCTCGGCAAGAATGTTATCTGCTGGCCAATAGCCAGTATCCACAACTTGATATGTAGTTTGGCTTTCAACTTTTTCAGCACATCCACTTAAAAAAGAGAGACAGACCATCGCACTGAATGTTGAAATCAAGTATTGATAAGTCATTCTGCTCAGTTGTTTATATTTCCACTTTTTCATAATTTTTATTGTTGCTCTCGGTTGTTTCCTTGCCCAACAAAATCGCCTCATCGACCTGCAGCCCCTTGGGCAATTGATGGGTAATGAATATGATGGTGAGCTTGCCTTTGAGGTGGTTGATGGTCTGGGCCAGTTGTTCTGCCGTGTGTTGGTCAAGGTTGGAGATGGCTTCGTCGAAGATGAGGATATTGGGTTGCCGGAGCAGCGCCCTGGCAATGGCGATGCGTTGCTTTTGCCCGCCGCTAAGGCCGGTGCCGTTTTCGCCGATTTCGGTTTGATAGGCTTGTGGCAGTTTTTCTATGGTGTCGTGGATGCCGGCGAGTTTGCAGGCCTGGATGATCTGTTCGAAGCTGGCAAAGGAGTTGGCCAGGGTGAAATTGTCGTAGATGGTGCCGGAGAACAGGGTGGTTTCCTGCGGCACGACGCCGAAGTGGCTGCGGAGTTCGTTGGCGGCCAGATGGCGGATATCGCGCCCGTCGAGGTGGATTTGTCCTTCTTGCGGTTGCAGGAAGCCGAGCAGGAGTTTGGCCAGGGTGCTTTTGCCGCAACCGGAGGGGCCCATGACGACGGTGCATTTGCCAGGCTTGATTTCCAGGCTGAGGTTGCGGTAGAGCCAGGGGTGCTGGTCACTGTAGCGGAAGCTGAGGTGCTGGAGGGTGATGTGACCTTGCCTGGCAGCGGTGCGCTTGGGGATGAGGGAGTATGGTTCGGCCGGGGCGTCCATGAGGTCGCCGAGACGCTTGACGGCGATGTCGGCCTGCTGAAATTCCTGCCACATGCCGACCAGCCGCAATACCGGGCCGGAGAGCCTGCCGGAGAACATCTGGAAGGCCACTAGCATGCCGATGGTGAATTCCGGGTTGTGCATGACGATCCAGGCGCCGACGCAGAGGATGCTCAGGGTTTGCAGTTGGTCCAGGGCATTGGCGAAGGTGGAGTAGGTATTGGAGAGTTGCCTGGCATTGAAGGTGCTGCCGAGGTAGGTAGCAAGGTAGCCGCCGTATTTCTTTTCCAACTGGGGTTCGAGTTGCATGGATTTGACGGTTTCCATGCCAGCGACGTATTCAGTCAGGAAGGCCTGGTTGCGTGCGCCTTGCAGGAATTGTTCGTTCAGGCGTTTGCGCAGCAATGGGGTGATGGCCAGGCTCAAGGTGGTGATGAGCAGGAGTGATGCCAGGGCGATCAAGGTGAGCTGCCAGCTGTACCAGAACATGATGGCGAGAAAGACAAAGAGGAAGGGAAAGTCGAGGATCAGGGTGATAAGGCTGCCTGCGAGGAATTCGCGGATGGTTTCGACGCCATGCAGGCGCGCCACAAGAGTGCCGGTCGGGCGGTGGTCGAAGTAGCGCATGGGCAGGTGCAGCAGGTGGCTGAAGACTTTGTAGCCGACGACGGCATCGATGCGGTTGCCGGTATGTAGCACCAGGTATTGCCTGACCCAGCCCATGGCGGCGTTAAAGATGAGGAAGATGCCCATGGCGATGGCAATGACGATGAGGGTGCTGGTGGTGTGGTGGACGACAACCTTGTCGATGATGACTTGGGTGCATAGCGGAGTTGCCAATGAGACGAGCTGAATAGCAAAAGAAGCAAGCAGGATTTCGCGCCAGAGTTTTTTGTGTTTGAGCAGTTCGGGGATGAACCACTTGAAACCGAATTTGGGTTGCGGCTTAGGAGTAGCCTGCGGGTTGTCCGTGCTATCGATCTCGGGTGCCGGTTCGGCTTTCCTGGTGATGAGCAGGATGTCGCCGGAGGCTTGCTGGTTGAATTCTTCCAGGGTGATGGTGCGCGGCTGGCTGTCTCCCGGCATTAGCAGCAAGACACGTTCGCGGTCTGTCTTGAGGACTAGGCACAGCCTGTATGGATGAACAACTGACTGGCCGGTCTCTTCAGATGCAGGGAGTTGGATTTGCTGCTGTTCAACAATTGGGGCCGGATGCAGGATAGCCAGGACTGGAAAAGCTGCAGGATGAACGTCACTAATAGTGACAGTTTGCAATGCAGCCTTGAACTCATAGGCTTGCAAGGCGCTTTGCAGTACTGAAAGATCGTAGTCAAGGGGAAATTTCTGTAGCAAAAGAGCCGCATCGAAAGGAATACGCTGCATCAAGCAGAGCATGCCCACCGCCCAGACGAACTCCCCTTGATCCAGTGGTTTGACCACTTTCCGCCCTTTACATTTTTTTACTTATTAGAACGAAATTGTGAACCCTCTATTTGATTACAAAATGAACTTTATGTGACAGAAGAATTAGCTCTCATACCCATATGCAATATTTGACAGCTACGGAAGCCGATTTATTGGCATGTATGAGAGCCAACGCTTGCATTTTTGATTCAAGGCAGGGCGTGGAACTCTTCCACCAGCTCCCGGCTCTCCCCTTCTATCAGCTTGCGAGAGTTCTTATCGTTGCGGAAGAAGATGGGTTGTGCCTTTAAATGGGGCTTTTGCGCGTTGGCGATCGCCTCGTCTATCAGGTGACGATGGGGTGACTTGGTACATACGGGGTCGGCGGCTTCAGCATCACCAGAAAGCAGGAAAGCCTGGCATCGGCAGCCGCCCAGATCTTTTTCTTTTTCATCGCAGCTGCGGCATGGCTCCTTCATCCAGTCATCGCCACGATATTTATTGAAGGCTGGAGACTCTTCCCACACCCATTTGAGGCCGTTCGCCTTGACGTTGGGAAAGGTCATATTGGGCAGCACACGGGCCGAGTGACATGGCAGCACGTCACCGTTGGCAGTGACAATCATGAACACCTCGCCCCAGCCGTTCATGCATTTTTTCGGGCGGTCGGAGAAATAATCAGGCACAACAAAATAAATCTTCATTTTGTTGCCGACTTTTTTGCGGAATTCATTGGTGACGGCTTCCGCTTCGTCGATCTGTTCCTTGGTAGGCATCAACTGGCTACGGTTGACGAGGGACCAGCCGTAATACTGGGTATTCGCCAGTTCAACGAAATCTGCCCCCAGCGCCTCTGCCATTTCCAGAATTTCCTTGACGTGCTGGATGTTGTAGCGGTGTATCACCACGTTGAGCACCATGGGGTAGCCATGGTCCTTGATCATGGCCGCCACTTTTTTCTTCAGCTCAAAGGTACGGGTGTTGGTGATGAAGTTATTGATCTCTTCAGTGATGTCGTGCATGGAAAGCTGGATATGGTCCAGCCCGCCCTCCTTGAAGGCGCTGATGCGTTTTTCAGTCAGTCCCACACCTGAGGTAATGAGGTTGGTGTAATAACCCAGGCGGCCGGCTTCAGCCACAATCTCCTCAATGTCATCGCGTATCAGGGGTTCCCCACCGGAAATGCCCAGTTGCAATGCGCCGAGTTTGCGCGCATCGCGCAGCGCCTGTATCCACTGCTCGGTGCTCAGCTCGTTCTTGGTGTGCTTGTCATAATCGGTAGGGTTGTAGCAGAAGGCACAATGCAGCGGGCAGCGATAGGTGACCTCGGCCAGCAGCCACAAGGGCTGGGTATTGGTCTTGGAAGCGGCTACGCCGTTGTTCTGAACTTGGGTACTCATGGTTTCTGCTCCTTAACGTAATGCACCTGCCCCAGGTTGCCTAGTTACGTTTTTCCAGCCAGGCTTTTTCTACCGCAAGATCCAGCATTGCTATGATATCGGACTGCAAGTCAGCTACATCGGGGAATGCTTGTTGCAGATCGCTCACGATATCACCGACAGTGCGCTGGCCATCTACACGCTTGATCACTTCACCTGCCCCGCCGTTCAACTTGATCATGCCTTCAGGAAACAACAACACATAGCATTGCTGTGCGTCTTCCCACTGAAAGCGGTAATGACGCGCCAAGGCATAAATATCGCCAGCGGCGACGGTGGCATTATCTTGGTTGTCTGAGATAGTCGACATTATTCTCAACCTTTATATCTGTGGATGCCAACATGATGGCATCGGCAATCACCCAAAGCACGTCCAGCTTGAACTGGAGGATATCCAGCGCTTTTTCCTGCAGCTCGCGGCTCTGGCTAAAATAATCCAAGGTTACGGCCAACCCTTGCTCAACATCACGCCTGGCTTCAGTCAGGCGCTTCTTGAAGTAAATCAGGCCTTCTTCCTTCACCCATGGGTACATGCTGGGCCAGGAGCTGATGCGCTGTTGATGGATATGTGGTGCAAACAATTCGGTCAACGATGAACAGACTGATTCCTGCCATGGACGCTGCTTGGCAAAGTTGACATAGGCATCAACAGCAAAGCGTACACCCGGTGCAACGAACTTGAGTGAAGTGACATCTTCACGGCTCAGGCCAACTGCCTGGCCAAGCTGTATCCAGGCCTCAATGCCACCAACATTATTGGCATCGCCATCATGGTCGATAATGCGCTGTATCCAGCCCTTGCGAATTTCCTTGTCCGGGCAGTTGGACATAATGGCCGCATCTTTTTGGGGGATGCTGATTTGGTAATAAAAACGGTTTGCCACCCAGCACTGCAATTGCTCACGTGTAAGCTTGCCTTCATACATCATCACATGGAATGGATGATATATATGGTAGCCCCTGCCTTTTTCCCGCAGTTGCTGTTCAAACTCTTCACGTGTCCAGGGGGTGTTGCCGATAACAGGTGCATTCATGCTTGGCTCCTAGAGAATAATATCCATGCCATCGTAGGCGACCTCGATACCATGTTTTGTCAGTTCTGCACGCTCGGCAGAATCTTCACGCAGTATCGGGTTGGTGTTGTTGATATGAATCAGCACGCGACGCGCATTGGGGTATCCATCCAGTACTTCTATCATGCCGCCCGGGCCGGATTGCGGGTTATGCCCGATATCTCGCGCCTTCTTGGTCATCAGCCCCATGTCGATCATTTCAGTATTGGTCCAGAATGTGCCATCCACCATGATGCAATCGGCCTGCTCCATCAATGCGGGCAGGTGCGGCTCAATCTCGCCAAGGCCCGGTGCATAGAAAGCTTTCTTGCCATTCTTGATGTCTTCAATCAGCACGCCTATCGTGTCGCCAGGGTGTGGATCATTGCGGTGCGGAGAGTATGGCGGTGCCGCACTCTTGAGGGCCACCGCGGTAAACCTGAGGTTGGGCGCGCCTGCTATTTCAAAAGTGCCCTTGCCGTCTATTGGCACATCATGGCGGTTGATACCGCAATAATGGCCAAGAATATTCAGTAATGGGTTACCAGTGGTCAAATCCTGATAAACCATGTCGGTACAGTAAATTTCACGTTTGACTTGGCCTTCTCTCAGCATCAGGAGGCCGGTAGTGTGGTCAATTTGCGCATCTATCAGCACTATGCCGACAATGCCGCTATCGCGGATAGCGCGGCCAGGCTGTAGAGGACCAAAGTCCTGGATTTGTTGCAGAATATCGGGAGAAGTATTGAAGAGAACCCAGTTGACTCCGTCACCGCTGACACAGATTGAAGACTGTGTACGCTTGCTTGCCTTGATAGTGCCTTTACGCAAACCATCACAATTCGGGCAGTTACAGTTCCATTGAGGAAAACCGCCACCTGCTGCCGATCCTAAAACATGAATATGCATGAAAGCCTTTTCGATTACTCTTGTGTTTCAAAAACCAGCCGGGCTGCCAAAGCACCCCGGCCATTGCAATTTAGCGATTGCAAACGTACATAGTTACTTCAAAACCGAAACGCATTTCAGTTACTTCTGGCTTGGTCCACATGATAAATCTCCTCAAAGTTGATTAAGATTAGAACGCCACAAACATCAGAATACAAGTATCTGTAACGTGAATGCATTGTGCTCGTGCGCAGAAATTGGCAACAGTGCAAAAATACCGAAACTCGCCTCATGATTATCATGAGTCCATCAGCCTGGAATGGCCTTTGATGCAGGCACTCAGGGCTTACAGGACATAAAAAAAGCGCCGTTAAATAACGACGCTTTCGCTTTCATTGCAAAGGTGACCAGATTTCCCCGCACTGTCTGGAAATATGCCAACGCATATCAAGAGGTTACTAAACTCACAGCTCAACCTTGGTTTCTTTCAGTATTTGCGCCAATACATCAAGGAAACGAGAGTTCTCCGAAAACAAGCCGATACTCACGCGCAAGTAATCAGGCATTTCGTAAGCGGCTATTGGCCTCACAATCACGCCATTTTGCAACAACTGCTGGTACACCACGGCAGCGTTGTTCACCTTGAAGCTGACAAAATTGCCAAATGAAGGAATAAAGCTCAGGCCAAGCTCCTGCAGTGCCTTGGTGATCTGCAGCATGCCCGCCTGATTCAACGCACGGGTGCGCTCGACAAACTCTTCATCCGCCAATGCTGCCACTGCTGCAGCCTGTGCCACACTGTTAACGTTAAAAGGCTGGCGCACGCGGTTCATGAGGTCGGCAATTTCCCTGGCTGCCATACCAAACCCCACACGCAGGCCTGCCAAGCCATAAGCCTTGGACAAGGTACGGGAAATCAGCAGGTTTTCAAACTCATCCAGCCAGCTAATCGCCTCAGACTTGAGATCGGCCTCAAGGTATTCATCATAAGCCTCATCCAATATCACCAGAACGCTCTTCGGAACCTGGCCTAGAAAATCCCGCAAGGCTTGTTTACCAAGTAAAGTGCCTGTCGGGTTATTTGGATTGGCAATGAAGACTATCCGGGTTTTTTCCGTAATCGCGGCCAGCATGGCATCCAGGTCATGGCCAAACCCCCTGGCTGGCACGGTCACTCCCGTGGCGCCAGTCGCCTGTGTTACCAAGGCATAAACCGCAAATGCATGTTGGGAATAAACTGCTTCAGAACCAGGCGTGAGGAAGGCTCTGGCTGCGAGTTCCAGAATGTCATTGGAGCCGTTGCCAAATACCAGTTGGCCCGGGTTCAAGTCAAACTTGCGGCAGACGCTGTCCCGCAAGGCAAAGCTGTTGCCATCCGGATAACGGGCAATTTCTTGCAGCGCATCCTGCATGGCTTCGTAGGCTTTGGGGCTGACTCCGAGCGGATTTTCATTGGAGGCCAGCTTGATGATCTGCTCTGGCTGCAAACCCATCTCGCGTGCAAGCTCTGTGATGGGCTTGCCCGGCTGGTAAGGAGCAATGGAACGAATATTGGACGGCGCAAGGTCGCACAGTCTGGTCACGATGATATCCTTTATTAAATAGTATTGACTGCTTGCTTGCTCTCGCGCTTCGCATCATACATGGCATGGTCGGAACGCCTGATGACATCTACCGCGGTAACATCACGATACGGGAAGACACAAACCCCTATACTGGCTGACAAGTCCTTGATTGGCGGCAAGCCATCCAGGATGATGGGGGCGATCAATTGCATGCGCAACTTGTCCGCCAATAACTCCGCTGCTTCCGGTGAGCCGATATCGCGTGCCAGCACAAAGAACTCATCCCCGCCCAGCCGTGCCAGCGTATCAGCATCACGCATGGTGTATTTAAGGCGGGTTGCCACTTCCTTCAAAACCACATCGCCAATTAAATGGCCATAGGTATCATTGATGGGTTTGAACCGGTCCAGATCAATAAACAGGCCCGCGCACAACTGATCATTGCGTACTGAATAATTAATGGCCTGCTCTATCCGGTCCAGCAGCAACTCGCGGTTGGGCAAACCGGTGAGACGGTCATGCAAGGCACGTTCATGTTGCCGATGCCGTTCGTTATCCAGGTCTTTTTCCCGCAGGAACAGCTCCCGGCTCTGCTTTTCAGCCACATAGCTGGCAAAGGCCCCAACCATATTGGCAGCAAGAATGAACACATCGTAGATCAATAGCTGGAGCAATGGCAAAGGACGCAGCTCAAGAAACATGATATTGAACACAACAAACAATATCAGGCCGACCACGCTGGCATTGAAGAACCTCAAGCCGGAGAATGTATAACTCCAGAACAGGATCACAATCAGGCCAGTGTAGTAATAGCTGATGGCCGCCAGTGGCATGAAGGTCAACTGGGCCAGGAGGCCAAGGCCGCTGAATAGCGACACCAACCCCAATAGCAACTGGTTATATTTGATGAATTGTCGGTAAAAGGTCAGGCCAAACACTGCAAAAAACAGCATTACCACCATAGTGCGTATATACCAGACACTGACCACGGCTTCAGGCACAACAAACAGTGGGTCAAGCAAGCCATACAGCATGTACATGATAGCCCCCACCAATAATGCAAGGCGCGAATATCTGCGAAGGCTGGGGATGGCATAAAGCTGATACAGGGCCTCCAGGCGCTCATTCTGGAAGTGGAGTGTCCATTTACGCAACGAGGCTGACCACAACAAGTTCTGACTGATAGGCATGCGACCCTCTGAAGAACAAACTCAGCTAATGGGAATCATCCAGAGCAGGGAGCCCGCTCCAGACTCAAAGTATCATATTACGGCAATTGGATAAGAGCCAAGCACCTTGAGCAAGGAAGCACATTGCTCAAGCTCATATAGGGCCTTGGCAAGCTGCGGATCCTGATAGTGACCTTCAATATCCACAAAGAACACATACTCCCAGATGCCGAGCTTGGACGGCCGGGACTCGAACTTGCTCATATCGATACCATGCTTGGCCAGCGGCGCAAGCAGGCTGACTACCGCACCTGGCACATTCTTGGCTGCAAGCAATAATGAAGTCTTGTCCTTGCCGGAAGGCGCAACCTCGTGATTGGCCAACACCAGGAAGCGTGTCGTATTCTTGGGATCATCCTCAATGTTCTCTGCCACCAGGGCCATATCAAACAACTCCGCAGCACGCTTGCTGGCAATGGCAGCCCCAAAAGGGTCCCGTGCGGCGAGCTCGGCTGCCTGGGCATTGCTGCCAGTGCTGATGCGCTCGACATGGCCAAGGTTGAGATTCAGCCATTCATGACATTGCCCAAGAGACTGGGCATGTGAGTAAACGCGTTGCACCTCATTGCTGGACTCCTTGCCCCTAAGCAGGCAATGATGTACAGACAGGGTGATTTCACCACAGATATGCAAGCTGGTTGTTGTCAGCAGGTCAAGGGTACGCCCGACAGCGCCTTCGGTAGAGTTTTCTACGGGCACCACTGCATAATCAGCGGCACCGGACTCTACCATGCGAAACACTTCGTCAATGGAAATACAGGGCTTGGGAGAGCTCAGTCCACCAAACTGCTTATTCGCAGCCTCTTCGCTGAAGGTGCCCAAAGGGCCGAGGAATGCTACAGCAAGCTCGCGCTCCAAAGCGCGACAGTTGGACATGACACTGCGGAAAATGGCAGTGACTGCCTCGGCAGATAACGGGCCTGTATTTTTATCAAGCAGCCGACGCAACACCTGAGCCTCACGCTCTGGGCGATATATCGGCCCTTCTCCTTTGAGTGCGCCAATTTCACGAGCTAGCGCAGCACGTGCATTCACCAGATCCAGTATCTGCTCATCAATGGCATCAATCTGGTCACGGCAATTTTTTAGTATGTCGCTCATGATTTACACTCTATGCATATATTGTTGCGAATTGGGCACTGCTCCCTGCAGCGCTCTCGTGGCTAGTTCAAGCGTGAGCGCGCTCAAAGCTTTTCATGAATTCAATCAGCGTCTTCACACCTTCGATTGGCATCGCATTGTAAATCGACGCACGCATGCCTCCCAACAGGCGATGCCCTTTTAACTGGAGCAATCCGGCTGCCTGGGCTTGCTTGAGAAACTCTGCATCCAGGGCACTATCCTTCAATGTAAACGGGATATTCATGCGTGAGCGGTTTTCCACCGCTATCGGCGAACTGTAAAACCCGGTACTGTCCAGGTAATCATATAACAGGCCAGATTTCTCGATATTGAGTTTTTCCATCTCGGCCAAACCACCCTTCGCCTTCAACCATTTGAATACCAGGCCGGCAATATAAATGCCGTAGGTCGGCGGTGTGTTGTACATGGAATCGTTATCGGCATGTATCTTGTAATCCAGCATGGTAGGCGTACCCGCAATCGTCTCACCGATCAGGTCTTCACGCACGATCACGATAGTCAACCCTGCCGGGCCAATGTTTTTTTGCGCGCCAGCATAGATCAGGCCGAACTTGCTGATATCGACAGGCCGCGACAGGATATGCGAAGACATATCAGCCACCAGCGGCACCGGGCCTGTTTCAGGCGTCCAGAACATTTCCACGCCGCCAATGGTTTCATTGGAAGTGTAATGCACATAGGCAGCATCGGAATTGAGCTTCCATTCTGATTGCGCAGGCGCATAGGTGTAATTCTTGTCCGCAGAGGACGCCACCACACTCACCTCACAGTACTTGCGCGCTTCTTCTATCGCTTTCTGCGCCCAAATGCCGGTATCCAGGTAATCGGCCTGCTTCTTGCCGCGCAACAGGTTCATGGGGATCATGGAAAACTGCGCGTGAGCCCCACCCTGCAGGAAAAGCACCTTGTAGTTTGCAGGAATACTGAGCAACTCCCGCAAATCCGCCTCGGCTTCCGCGGCAATGCTCATGAACTCCTTGCCGCGGTGGCTCATTTCCATCACCGACATGCCAGAGCCATGCCAGTCCAGCATTTCGTTGCTTGCTTGCTGCAATACTTCTTTAGGCAATACTGCCGGTCCGGCAGAAAAGTTATAGATTTGCGTCATGAATGCTTTATTAAACCTTATTCGGCAACAGTTTCTTGATCAGTGTCTTCGTCGGTTTCAACCACTTTTTCCAGGCCGGAAAGTTTTTCGCCTGCGCCCAGGTTGATCAGCGTGACGCCCTGCGTGGCACGGCCCAGTTCACGGATTTCCTTCACACGGGTTCGGATCAGCACACCGCCTGTTGTAATCAGCATGATTTCGTCATCATCATTCACCAGGCGCGCACCCACCACGACTCCATTACGCTCGCTGGTAGCAATGGCCTTTACGCCCTGGGTACCACGGCCTGAATGGCGGAAATCCGCCAGCACAGTACGCTTGCCATAGCCATTCTCCGTCGCTACCAGAACGGTCTGCTTGTCATCATCCGCAATCAGCAGGGAAATCACCTGCTGCTTGGCTTGCAGTTTCATGCCACGCACACCACGGGCAGCACGCCCCATGGCGCGTACATCTTCCTCATCGAACCAGACCGCCTTGCCACCATTGGACACCAGGACAATATCATTGACGCCATTGGTAACTTCGGCACCGATCAGGTAATCACCATCGTCGAGGTTAAGCGCAATAATGCCGGAACGGCGTGGGTTGGAGAATTCCGTCAGTGCAGTTTTCTTGACAGTACCCTTGGCGGTTGCCATGAAGACAAAGTGATTCTCGTCGAACTCCTTGACTGGCAGGATGGCATTGATCTTCTCGCCATCCTCCAATGGGAACAGGTTGACGATAGGCTTGCCTCGGCTGATCCGGCTGCCTTGCGGCACTTCATAGACCTTGAGCCAATAAACACGGCCGCGACTGGAGAAACATAGGATGTAATCGTGCGTATTGGCAACGAACATCTTGTCGATGAAATCATCTTCCTTGGTTGCCGTTGCCTGTTTGCCACGGCCACCGCGGCGCTGTGCACGGTATTCCTCCAGAGGCTGGGACTTGACATAGCCGGTATGCGAAAGCGTGACCACCACATCCTGTGGGGTAATCAGGTCTTCCAAGGAAAGATCCTGGGCATTATGCACAATCTCGCTGCGACGCTTGTCGCCAAACTGGTTGAGGATGGCAGCCAGCTCTTCAACGATGATTTCTGTCACACGTTCAGACTTGGCAAGGATATCCAGCAAGTCAGCGATAACATCCATGACCTCCTTGTATTCATTGACGATCTTGTCCTGTTCCAGGCCAGTCAGGCGTTGCAAGCGCATTTGCAGGATTTCCTGCGCCTGCACATCGGACAACCTGTAGCCTTCTGGCGTTAAGCCGAAGTCAACCGCCAGGCCTTCAGGACGCGATGCTTCCATGGCTGCACGCTTCAGCATTTCCTCTACAACAGGCGATGTCCAGAGGCGAGCCATCAACTCACGCTTGGCTTCTGGCGGCGTAGGCGCAGCCTTGATCAGCGCAATCATGTCATCCACGTTGGCCAAGGCAACCGCCAGGCCTTCCAGCACGTGCCCGCGCTCACGTGCCTTGCGTAGTTCGAATACGGTACGGCGGGTGATCACTTCACGGCGGTGGCGCAGGAAGGCTTCCAGCATCTGCTTGAGGTTAAGCAAGCGTGGCTGACCATCCAGCAGGGCCACCATATTCATGCCGAAGGTATCTTGCAGCTGGGTTTGCTTGTAAAGGTTGTTAAGTACCACTTCCGGCACTTCACCGCGCTTGAGCTCTATCACTACGCGCATACCCGACTTGTCGGATTCGTCGCGCAGATCGGAAATACCCTCTATCTTCTTCTCATTGACCAATTCGGCGATTTTCTCGACGAAAGTCTTCTTGTTCACCTGGTAGGGCAGCTCATCAACGATCAATGCCTGGCGGTTGCCACGTTCAAGATCCTCAATGTGGGTACGGCCACGCATCACCACTCGGCCGCGGCCTGTGCGATAACCTTCCCTGACTCCTACTGTGCCGTAGATAATGCCTGCAGTGGGGAAATCAGGCGCGGGGATAATCTCTATGAGTTCATCTACCGTCGTTTCCGGGTTCTTGAGCAATGCCAGACAGGCAGCAATCACCTCGTTCAGGTTATGCGGCGGGATATTGGTTGCCATACCCACTGCGATACCGGAACTGCCGTTAATCAGCAGGTTGGGAATACGCGCCGGCATGATGAGGGGCTCGTGTTCGGAGCCGTCATAATTGGGGCCAAAATCCACCGTTTCCTTGTCGATATCCGCCAGCAGCTCATGCGCAATCCGCGCCATGCGGATTTCGGTATAACGCATCGCAGCCGCATTATCGCCATCTACAGAACCGAAGTTACCCTGGCCATCAACCAGCATGTATCGCAAGGAGAAAGGCTGTGCCATACGAACGATGGTGTCATAAACCGCTGTATCACCGTGCGGGTGATACTTACCGATGACATCGCCAACGATACGGGCAGATTTCTTGTAAGCTCGATTCCAGTCGTTGTTCAACTCGTGCATGGCGTAAAGTACGCGGCGGTGAACTGGTTTCAAACCATCGCGCACATCTGGCAAGGCACGACCCACGATCACGCTCATCGCGTAATCGAGGTATGAACGACGCATCTCGTCTTCGAGGCTGATAGGGAGGGTTTCTTTGGCGAACTGATCCATTGTTTGCTATCGGCTTTAAAGTGGCTTAAAGTCTGGGATTCTAGCACGATACGCATGCCAAAGCATGTGTGGATTTAGCCCTTGATTCCACGGGAAAATCTTGTATCTGGCACCTGATACACCTCCTGCATGTAAGGCAGGATTACCCTTTTCGATAGCAAAAATTAATTAGAAATTTGATCTAAGTTGATTTAGGCTATCGCGTCTCAAAGCCTTAACCACTCAAAAGGAGAATCAATATGGCCGTTCTAGTTGGCAAACCTGCTCCCGATTTTACTGCTGCTGCAGTACTGGGCGACAATTCCATCAAGGAAGACTTCAACCTGTCTGCACACATCAAGGGCAAACATGCCGTTATCTTCTTTTACCCACTGGATTTCACATTTGTCTGTCCATCCGAACTGATCGCTTTTGATCACAGACTGGAAGAGTTCACGAAACGTGGTGTTGAAGTCATCGGCATCTCCATTGATTCCCACTTCACCCACCTGGCATGGAAGAACACCTCTGTAGACAAGGGCGGTATCGGCAAGGTTGGCTATCCTCTGGTGGCCGACATCAAGCACGAAATCGTCAAGGCCTACGATGTGGAAGCAGAGGGCGGCGTAGCTTACCGTGGCTCCTTCCTAATCAACAAGGATGGCGTAGTGGTACACCAAGTTGTTAATGACCTGCCACTGGGCCGCGATATTGATGAAATGCTGCGCGTTGTTGATGCCCAGCAATTCGTTGAAGAGCACGGCGAAGTTTGCCCCGCCGGCTGGAAAAAAGGCAAGGCTGGCATGAATGCCTCACCAGAAGGTGTAGCGAAATATCTGGCTGACAACGCAGCATCGTTGTAGGGCCTGACAGCAATAAATAAAAAACGGGATTAAAATCCCGTTTTTTATTTAGCTGGATATTGGATACAAGCAGAAACTAAAACCTACTTGCGTGCCCCGACCGCAATTACCAGCACTCCGGCAATAATCGCAACAATTCCCAACACATTGGGAATGGCCACGTCATTCTCTACCTCGGCCGTAGCCTTCAAAGGCCCGATCTGAGCAACCGTTTCCTCGGTAGTGAAACTGAAGCCTTTATATACAAGGGCAGCAGCGCCAAGTACGATCAACAACACACCCACAATTACAGAAGCTTTCATTGATACTCTCCTCCCAAGGCTAGATTTAGTTAATTATTCGCCAAACTTCTTTCTTGCTTCTGCCAGTGCGTGCTTGATTGCCTCCCATGCTTCGTCGCTGCCTTTTTTCAGCTCCTGCCATGCCTCACCAGCAGAAGACTGCACCTCGGCAAGCTTGACCTTGGCCAGGTCCCGCTTTTCCTTAAGCGCTATCACCTGCTCATCATACTTGATGCGCAATTCGGCATCTGCCTTGCGGACTTTGGTTTCCAGCACGTCAATATCCGCGCTCCACTCATCCAACTGGGCTTTCAGCTTTTCAACATAAGCATCTTTAAGACTCATTGTTCGCTCCTTATCTTTAAAGTTAGTAACCGGCTCTTTATCCCATTATGACAGCTTAACTCAACAATAGTGCGGCTTACAGAGATTTTGCCAGCAATGCCAAGTCCGCCTTGAGGTCTTCAATATGCTCAAGCCCGACAGCAATACGCACCAAGCCATCGCCGATCCCCGCTGCCGCACGGGCTTCTGGCGACACGCGGCTATGGGTGGTGGTGGCTGGATGGGTAATGGTGCTCTTGGCATCACCGAGGTTGGCAGTGATGGATATCATTTTCGTGGCGTCAATCAATTTCCAGGCAGCCTCCTGCCCTCCTTTGACTTCGAACGACACAATCGCACCACCGCTCTTCTGCTGTTTTCTGGCTAGCTCATGCTGCGGATGTGAAGCCAGGCCAGGATAGTAAACACGGGCAACGCCAGGTTGTTGTTCCAGCCAGCTTGCCAATTCCAGTGCATTGCGTGCATGCGCTTCCATGCGGACGTGCAAGGTTTCCAACCCTTTTAGGAACACCCAGGCATTGAATGCACTCATGGTGGGGCCTGCGGTGCGCAAGAAACCATATACCGGCTCCAGAATTTCCTTGCGGCCCAGCACAGCACCACCAAGGCAGCGCCCCTGGCCATCGATATATTTGGTAGCAGAATGCACAACAATATCTGCACCCAACTCCAAGGGCTTTTGCAAAGCTGGGCTGCAGAAGCAATTATCCACCGCAAGCAAGACCCCTGCCTCATGGGCAATATCTGCCAGCAAGGCAATATCGCAGATTTCGGTCAAAGGATTGGAAGGTGTTTCTACAAAAAACAGCTTGGTATTAGACTTGACAGCAGCCTTCCATTCGTCCGGGTTCGTTAATGACACAAAGGTAGTTTCCAAACCCCAGCGCTTGAGAATATTGCTGAACAATTGCACGGAAGTTCCAAAAATACTGCGGGAAGCCACCACGTGGTCTCCAGCAGAACATACTCCCATGACGCAAGCCAGGATGGCAGACATGCCTGATGACGTAGCTACGCAAAATTCGGCACCTTCCAGAGCGGCCAGCTTGTTCTGGAACATGGTCACTGTAGGATTGGTGAAGCGGGAATAAATATTCCCTGGTTCCTGGCCACCAAATCGCGCAGCAGCCTGGGCGGCGCTATTGAAGACAAAGCTGGAGGTCAGGAACATGGCCTCTGAATTTTCGCCATAGGCGGTATGTTCACTCCCAGCACGTACACTAAGGGTCTCTGGATGCCATTGATGATCGCTCATGATGTCTTGATTACCTTCCCGCCCGATATCGGGCCAAATTCCAAATTACGCGGGCATAAAAAAACCCGCTGTAGCCATCAAGCTAAAACGGGTTTCTTGAATCAACTCGCTTTAGCTGTATTTATATGGCGCCCGCAAGCTGAGTAATATGTAAACTCAAATCGGCGCATGTAGGAATATTAGTCCTGATCCAGCCTGAACGTCAAGAACAGGTTAGACAAACTCCTCTTCACGCGATGCAACCAGATTGAGATCCAACTGGGTAATGGAATCGGCAGGTCTTTTCTGCTTTTCCCCATCACCACGGGCGGCTTCAGTACGATTGAGGTAGGCCTCATCAATATCCCCCGTAATATAATTACCGTCAAAACAGGAGCAATCAAATACCTCGATGTCTGGGTTGCTCTTTTGCACTGCCGCAATCAAGGCGTCAAGATCCTGATAGATCAATGCATCCGCACCGATTTCCTCACAAATTTCCTGATCAGTCCGGCCAGTAGCCAGCAATTCATCGCGGGATGGCATGTCGATGCCATAGACATTGGGATAACGTACGGGAGGCGCAGCTGACGCAAAAAATACCTTGTTAGCACCAGCGTCGCGGGCCATTTGCACGATCTGCTTGGAAGTGGTGCCACGCACAATGGAATCGTCCACCAATAGCACGTTCTTGCCCTGGAACTCCATCCCAATGGGATTAAGCTTCTGGCGCACGGACTTCTTGCGAAGTGCCTGGCCTGGCATGATGAAGGTACGGCCGATATAACGGTTCTTGATAAAACCTTCCCTGTAGGTCAGGTCAAGCGCATTTGCCAACTGCAATGCACTGGGGCGACTGGTGTCCGGGATAGGAATCACTACATCAATCTTGAGATCTTTCCATTCGCGGGCAATCTTCTCTGCAAGGCTTTCACCCATATGCAACCGAGTCTGGTAGACAGAGACATTATCGATCACGGAATCAGGTCGTGCCAGGTAGACATATTCAAATATACATGGGGCCAGCTTGGGCGCTACCGCGCATTGACGTGAAAAGAAGTTACCATTCATGTCGATGAAAATAGCTTCGCCAGGCTCAACATCTCGCACCAGGGTAAAGCCAAGCACATCCAGCGCAACGCTTTCCGAAGCAACAATGTATTCAGTGCCAGACTCGGTTTCATGCTTGCCGATCACCAGAGGGCGAATACCATGGGGATCACGGAATGCCAACAAGCCGAAATTGGCAATCATTGCCACCACCGCATAGGCACCGCGGCAACGCTTGTGCACGCCTTCCACCGCCTCAAAGATCATGTCTGTATTTAACACGACATTGTGGGCAGAAGTCTCGATTTCATGTGCGAGTACATTCAACAGCACTTCGGAATCAGAATTGGTGTTGATATGGCGTAGATCCTGCCGGAACATTTCCTGTTTGAGTTGGGCGGAATTGGTCAGGTTGCCGTTATGCCCCAGCACGATGCCAAAAGGAGAGTTGACATAGAAAGGCTGGGCTTCGGCTGCAGATGAAGACCCGGCTGTCGGGTAACGCACATGTGCAATACCGGCATTACCGATCAGGCTGCGCATATGACGTGTCTGGAACACGTCTTGCACCAGCCCGTTGTTTTTATGCATGAAGAAGGTATTTCCATCACAGGTGACAATACCCGCAGCATCTTGTCCACGATGCTGCAACACCAGCAATCCATCGTAAAGCAACTGGTTGACTGGGTTTTTACCGACTACACCGATAATTCCACACATGAAGTGAGCGCCTTAAGAACTAGAATCCGGAAAAAGCTAAATGAGCGGTTGCTCTCAATTTAGTCATATTTAACATGCTTCGCAATATCCTGCGGGAACCAAGGCAACACGGCAATGACCATTGCCTCCAATGGAGCACTGAACATTGCATTTCGCCAGCGTTGGTCTTGTGGCAATGCTGTCAGCCCAGCCAACAACACCAAGATTCCGACAATCATGATGCCTCGCGCCAACCCAAAAATCACTCCCAAAGAGCGATCGAGCCAGCTCAAACCAATTTTTTTGAATATGTGTGAAATTGCAATTGCCAGCAGGCTACAAACCAATAATGAGGACAAAAATAAAATTAAAAAGGCCGCCAGGAATCGTAACTCCTCACTTGGGATAGACTCAGGCAAGAAAGCTGAAAACTCAACCGTATAAAACCTGGCTACAATAAAGGCAACAACCCAGCTGACCAGCGCCAGGACTTCGCGGACAAAACCGCGCATTACGCTTAATAATACAGAAAAACCGATAATACCCAGCACTGCATAATCAAAACCAGTCATTGCTTATTTATTGGTAATGACCATTCCAGACAAACCAACAGCCTTTACCTTAGCCAAGGCCTGCTCCGCAGCTTCACGACTGGCAAAAGGCCCAACCCTTAGCCGGGTTTTCTCTCCGCTCGCCGTGGGAATACTTTCCGTGTGCGACTTCAAGCCCTGGCCCGACAATTTGTCCTGTAAATTCTTAACGTTAATAGGGTCGGAGAATACGCCGATCTGCACCAAAAAGCTACCGCCAGACACTGGCTTTGGTACTGCCTGTTTTCCCATTACAGGTTTGGACGGCTCTGGCTTATGGCCCTCCGGTTTAGGTGATACTGGCTTGGCTTCTGGCTTTTTGATCTCTTTCGCTGGAGCTGGTACCGGCTTGACAGGCTCGATTGCAACAGGCGCCATCGGGCCTGCTTCAGGGTCTTGATCTTCACCTATATCCTGAGGAGATGACAATATGGGTTCGGACACAACCTCTTCTGTAGTTTCTGACGCAGGTGCCACTTTGGAGGTGAATTCCGGCCCATCCTGACTTGGGATATTGATGGCAATTTCCTGAGGAGGAATCTTGGTGCTGCGATCATCCAGCACCATGGGCAATATCGTTACCATCAACAGGACCAGGGCAATCGCACCAACCAGGCGCCGGCGTGCACGTTTCTTGAACTGAAGTTCCTGCTCATTCGTCTGGTCAGAAGCCATCAAAAATCCTACTTAATCTGAGTGAATTACCGCAAGTTCGCCCATTACATCGGCGACGGTGAAAAATGAACCAAAGACAATGATTCTATCATTTTCGCCCGCATCGATACAGGCCTGTCTATAAGCACTAATGACATTCTCATAACCACAGGCCTGAGCATTCTCTTTCGTTGCCGCTGCAATGAAAGCAAGTAGCTGCGCCTGAGTAGCTCCACGCAAATGTCCTACACTTGCAACGTACCAGGCATCGATGTGGGGTGCCATTACACTCACCACGCCGGCTATATCCTTGTCTGCGAGCATTGAGAATACAGCTATGGTGCGCCCCGCAATGGGACGCTGCTGCAAATTCTCAGCCAGGGCAACTGCCGCGTGAGGGTTATGCGCTACATCAAGAATGACCTGGGGGTTTGTGCGGCAGGACTGGAAACGCCCATTCAGGGTAACCTCTTGCAGGCCTTGCCGGATATGAGCAATATTAACTGGCAGAGTTGACTGCATGGCATGCAAGGCATTGATCACGCAGGCGGCATTATTGAGCTGGAAATCCCCTGCCAATGCTGGCAAAGGGAGAGACAGGCTGGCAGCACCGACGCGATACTCCCAACCATCTTCCAGATGACTGGGGGCAAAATCCTGGCCGATACAACGCAGATCAGCTCCTATTTGCTTGGCATAGGTTTTGAGGGATTGTGGTGGATGTTCGTCGCCACAAATGGCAGCGATGCCAGTGCGGAAAACTCCGGCCTTTTCCCGGCCTATGCATTCCCGGTCATTGCCCAGGAAATCCATATGATCCAGATCGATACTAGTCACAATGGTGCAAGCAGGTGTAAAAACATTGACGGCATCCAGTCTTCCGCCCAACCCCACTTCAAGAATGGCCACATCAACTGCCGCTTGAGTGAAATGCCACACAGCTGCCAAGGTACCGAACTCAAAATAAGTCAGCGAGGTATCCCGCCTTGCAGCTTCCACGGCATCAAATGCCTTGATCAGATCGGCATCAGCAATTTCCTGGCACCCAACACGCACACGTTCGCTATAGCGTACAAAGTGAGGAGATGTATAACAGCCCACGCGATATCCAGCAGCGTGATAAACACGCTCCAGCATGGCACAAGTAGAACCCTTGCCATTCGTACCGGCAACGATGATCACAGGAAATGCAGGATCCAGGTTCAGGTGTTTACGCACCAGATCCACACGCTCCAGCCCCATTTCAATAGATGCTGGATGTAAGGCTTCAATATAGGCAAGCCATCCCGCCAGATCAGCGGGAATAGGTAAAGATGGAGTCACAGATAAATAATATGTCGATTAGACAGGGCTCAAAGGAGTACGCATGAAAGCGGTCAGGATGGTTGCCAGCTTATCGCGCATCTCCCTGCGATCAACAATCATATCAATGGCACCATGTTCCAGCAGGAACTCTGAGCGCTGGAAGCCATCAGGCAGGGTCTCTCGCACGGTTTGCTCAATTACACGAGGACCGGCAAAACCGATCAGCGCCTGGGGTTCGGCAATAATGACATCACCAAGCATGGCAAAGCTGGCTGAAACCCCTCCCATGGTAGGGTCAGTCAGTACCGACACATAAGGCAGGCCCGCCTTGCTTAACTGGGTCAGGGCAGCACTGGTTTTCGCCATCTGCATCAAGGAGAAGAGACCTTCCTGCATACGTGCGCCACCACTGGCAGAAACACAAATAAATGGCGCCCTGTTATCAATGGCGGCCTGTACACCCCGGGCAAAACGCTCACCTACTACGGACCCCATGGAGCCACCCATGAATTTGAATTCAAAAGCAGCTGCTACCACTCCTACCGATTTGATGCTGCCCTGCATGACGATGAGGGAGTCAGTCTCTTCCATTTCAGACTGTGTCGCCTTGAGGCGATCAACATATCGTTTACTGTCCTTGAACTTGAGTGGATCAATTGGCTGCACTTCCGCACCAATCTCAAGACGACCTTCCGCATCAAGCAATAGATCCAGACGTGATCGTGCTGAAATACGATTATGATAAGAACACTTGGGACAAACCTCTGCATTACCCTCGAGATCTGTACGGTAGAGCACTGCTTCACATGAAGGACATTTGCTCCACAGACCCTCAGGCACTGTTTTCCGGCTATTTCCCACAGGGCGGTTAATCTTTGGAGGCAGAAGTTTTTGCAACCAGCTCATGGTCTATCCTTTTACGTTAGGTGGATGCGGGGCCATCAACAACCACGCTTCATCTATGGGCTTGCGATTAGTCTATCGCCTGGCGCAGCTCACTAGTGAGCTGCCTGACATTGTTCAACAAGTTAGCTTCATTAGAGCTCTCAATTTCCTGGATCATGCGGCTGCCCACCACAATGGCATCCGCCACTTCTGCAACAGCCTTGGCAGTTGCAGCATCACGCACACCGAATCCAACCCCTATAGGAAGGTCAGTCTGGGTACGAATGGCAGCAACTCGCTCGCCGACCTCTGTGATATTCAAGTTTTGCGAGCCTGTTACGCCCTTGAGCGAAACATAATAAACAAAACCACTGGCCTGCCCCGTAATCATGGAGACACGCTTGGCATCCGAGGTGGGCGATAGAAGAAAAATTGGATCAAGCTGGCGGGATTTGAGCAATCCGACAAAATCCTCGGACTCCTCAGGTGGATAATCCACAATCAATACGCCATCCACGCCAACCTGGTTTGCACGTTCGGCAAACTGTTGCTGGCCCATAGCTTCAACCGGATTGGCATAGCCCATCAGCACAATGGGAGTTCTATTGTCCTGCTGCCTGAATTCCCCCACCATTTCCAGCACGTCACCCAAGCTGACATGGTGGGCCAAGGCACGCTCTGTTGCACGCTGGATAACAGGGCCATCTGCCATCGGATCGGAAAATGGTATGCCCAGCTCGATCACGTCAGAACCGGCTTCAACCAGGGCATGCATCAGGGCAACAGTGTGTTTTGGATGAGGATCACCAGCAGTAATATAGGGAATCAGGGCTTTTTTTCCTTGCGACTTCAATGCCGCAAATGTTGCTTGAATACGTGACATGTATGCTAGAACCAGAATTTATAGGGTAATGCCGGAAAGGCCGGCAACAGTGTTGATATCCTTGTCGCCACGACCAGACAAATTAACCAGCAACGTCTTGTCCGGAGACATGGTAGCAGCCAATTTCATGGCATATGCCAAGGCATGACTGGACTCAAGTGCAGGGATAATTCCCTCGGTGCGGCACAAAGTATGGAAAGCATCCATGGCCTCATCATCAGTGATCGCGACATATTCAGCACGCTTGATATCCTTGAGCCACGCATGTTCAGGCCCAACCCCAGGATAATCCAGCCCGGCAGACACAGAATGGGTTTCGATAATCTGGCCATTGGCATCCTGCATCAGATAAGTACGGTTGCCATGCAGGACACCAGCCGGGCTGTTGGCTGTCAGCGGTGCGGCATGCCTGCCTGTTTCTATCCCATGCCCTGCTGCCTCTACACCGATCAGACGAACATCCTCCACGTCGATATAAGGATAGAAAATCCCCATTGCATTGGAACCGCCACCTACACAGGCGATAATTGCATCGGGCTGACGGCCGGTCATTTCGAGCATCTGCTCCTTGGCTTCTATTCCAATAACCGCCTGAAAATCCCTTACCATCATGGGATAAGGGTGAGGGCCTGCAACCGTGCCAATGATATAGAATGTATTGGAAATATTGGTGACCCAATCCCGCATGGCTTCATTCAAGGCGTCCTTGAGTGTTTTTGAGCCGCTTTCAACCGGGATCACTGTTGCTCCCAGCAATTTCATGCGATACACATTGGGGGCCTGGCGCTTGACATCCTCGGAACCCATATACACTACGCACTCCAGGCCCAGCCGCGCTGCAATCGTTGCTGTGGCCACTCCATGCTGCCCTGCCCCGGTTTCCGCAATCACGCGCGGCTTGCCCATGCGCTTGGCCAACAATGCCTGGCCTATGGTGTTATTGACCTTGTGTGCGCCAGTATGGTTAAGGTCTTCGCGTTTTAGATAGATTTTTGCACCGCCGATTTTTTCGGACAATCTCTGTGCATAGTAGATAGGGCTGGGCCTGCCGACAAAATGCTTCAGGTCATAGGCAAATTCGGCTAAAAACTCAGGATCATGACGATAACGCTCGTACATGACTCGCAACTCTTCCAACGCCTCAATCAGGGTTTCGGCGACAAAAATACCGCCGTAAGGGCCAAAATGACCACGTGCATCCGGCATATCATAAAGCTGCATTGTGTACTCCTCGCATGAATGCGGTCATCTTGACCGCATCCTTGATTCCTTTGGTTTTCTCGACGCCACCGCTGACATCCACTGCATATGGCCGGACCTGACGTATGGCGGCAGCGATATTTTCAGGGGTAAGGCCACCTGCCAGCACTATCGGCAATGGCATATCGGCAGGGATGAGATGCCAGTCAAAAACCTGCCCAGTCCCCCCTGCAATACCTTCTGCATACGCATCCAATAATAGCGCACGTGCATCATTATATTGAGTTGCGTATTGTAGCAAATTTGTCCCGCTCCTGACGCGAATTGCCTTCATATAAGGCAAGCCATAACGACGGCAGTCTGCCGGTGCTTCATCTCCATGGAACTGCAACATATTCAGCCTGATGCGGGATAGTACATGTTCGATCTCAGCCGGCTCAGCATCAACAAACAAGCCGACCACACTGACAAAAGGCGGCAAGGCAGCAATAATCTCACCAGCCTGTTCCAGATCTACGTTGCGTGGACTGGAAGCATAAAATACCAGGCCGATCGCATCAGTACCACTGACTACAGCAGCCAGTGCATCCTCTACGCGGGTAATGCCACATATCTTAACGCGGGTGCGCAATTCATATCCCTGTCATTTAAAGGCGGTAGCCTACATTAAAGATTGAAACATGTCACAAAAATACGAGATGCCGGTAGCATCAATCAATCCCGATCTCAAGCTTGCGGCTTGTCATAGGCAGACCCCAGCGCTCATCGTAGCCGACTCCTGCCAGATATAACCCATCAGGAGCGAAAGTGGGAGGTGATTTGGTACGGTCACGGCTCGCAAGCAACTCCAGCATGAACTCTGGCGCGTACTTACCCTTGCCGATATATACAAGCGCACCCACCATATTGCGGACCTGATGATGCAGGAAAGCATTAGCACAAAAATCAAAGAGCAGACTGCTACCCACAGCTCGAACACCGGCTATATGCATCTGCTTGATCGGTGACTTAGCCTGGCATTCTGCTGCACGGAATGCACTGAAATCATGTTGCCCAAGCAGATAGGCTGCAGCTTGTTGCATAGGTTCAAGACGTAATGGCTGATGGAACCAGCCAGCCTTGCCAGACATGATAGCCGGAGCCACCGGCTGGTTGATAAGCCAGTATTGGTAACTGCGCTGAAAAGCGTCAAATCGTGCGTGAAAACGCTCATCCACCTCTTGCGCCCAAAGAACCCGCAAGCTTGCTGGAAGATGGGCGTTTACTCCGCGCACCCAAGCACTTAGCGGGCGCACAGCTATGGTGTCAAAATGCACGATTTGCGACAGCGCATGCACCCCGGCATCAGTACGTCCTGCAGCAGCCACTCGCACGGCATGGCCTGCCACTTCAGCTAATGCCAACTCCAGCGCATCCTGTACGGCAAGTCCATTCGGCTGACTTTGCCAACCGCAAAAGCCAGAGCCGTCATACTCCAGCCCAAGCGCAAGCCTCGCCAGATTATCCTGTTCAAAACAATGCTTGTTCATACCTATATTCTATCCTTAGCATCTGCCTATAATAAAACCGCATATCCAAAGCACCACAATAAAAAAGCCGGGAACAATCCCGGCTTTCATGAGCAGGCTTTGATTTATGCCAAGTCATCCAGAATAGCCTGAGCCCTTCGTTTCTGGTTGGGCCCGCCTTCTTGCAGAATTTCTTCCAGCAACTCACGTGCACCTTCATTGTCACCCATATCCATATAGGCCGTAACAAGATCCAGCTTGGTGTCTACATCTGCCGACTCTTCAGCATTACTGCCAGTATCAAGGCTTTCAGCGTCTGGATTATCCGCCACATCAAGACTGATGCCGGAAAGATCAATGTCCGCAACAGACCCCGGTTCATCATCCGGTGCATCAATATCAAATTCAGGAAGCACTAATTCATCTGCAGTAGCAGTATTGTCTGCTTGCACACTATCCCCGCCCTCAAGATCAATATCATCAAAATTGAAATGTGGCACGCTGTCGTTCTGCTCCACTGGAGACTCCAGGGTGATCTCCTCAATCTCGCCTGCAGCCTGCTCTATTTCATTCCCTTCCTCAAGGGAAGGCAGTTCCGGGCTTGCATTTTCGATACTCTCGGCATCTGGAGTATCGGTATCGGCACCATCAAAACTGATTTCCGGCAGATCAAAATCTATAGTCGGCAACTCATCGCCGGCTGTTGCAACAGACTCAGCTTGCGCTTCAGGAGCAGGTAACTCGAATTCGGGCAGTTGAAGCTCGGGCAGGTCAAAATCAACTTCCGCGTTCCCGGACTCTAGTTGCGCAACTTGCTTTTCTTCTGCATCCAGGTCAATAGTAGAGAGAGGCTCAGTCTCTGATTCAGCTGCAGAAAGTTCAGGCAAATCGAAATCAGGAATCGAAGCATCCAGCTCTGCAATATCCAATTGCATGCTATTTTTAGCTGCGGGTTCAGGCAAATCCAGGGAGAAATCCATGGAGTTGTCTTCCAGGCCAAAGTCCGTGCCTGCCTTTGCTACACTGCCGGATGCTATTCCAGCATCAGTCTCCCGAGTGGCAGGAATATCAAAATCCAGATCAGGCAAGGATGCGGATGCGTCATCCACAACAGACGATGTAGATAACGCCGGTTCAAATGTCAGGCCAGCATCTAGCGCACCTTCATTATCTTCCTGCTCAGCAGCATCCTGATCACTTGCAATATTCGCGATTGCGGCACCAGCTACTGCAGCACCGGCCAGGGACAAGGCAGCCGAATCAAGTTCGTCCACCTTGCTGAAATCACTGGCACTCAGCTTGCCAGCACCAGTTGTTCCAGCTGCAATAGTTGCTGGCTTGGAATCTCGGTCTGCTGTATAGAGTGGATTATTAGGCTCCAGCTTGTGCCCCATCTCGGCCACTTTAGCCCAGATCGGGTCCGAAGCGCCCAGCGTGGTATAGATTTCACCAGCTACAGTCTCAAATGCTGAAGCATCATTGCGCGCAGCATAAATTTCCAGCAGCTTGACATGCAATTCGTGACGCTGAGGCTCCTTGACAATAGCGTCTTTGAGAATCTCTTCCGCCTGGGCGTCCCGTCCATACGCCATATACACTTCGGCTTCAGCGATAGGATCGACATCATGGGTATCGATCATACCCCCAGTGTTCTGCGAAAAATCGGTCAGGAAAGAGGTATCGCCTGTATTGATGGTCGCACCAGCAGTATTGCCAAATACGGTATTTGCCTTCAGGCCACCCGAGGTTTGAATGCCTTTTTCAAAGCTATCCAGCTCTCGCTTGCGCTTATTACGCATAAATAGCCATGCTCCAAGCAGCAGGACAAGCGCGCCACCCGCCAGCGCAGGAAGCAAAGGATCATCGCCAAAAACCTCATCCACAAGACTTGTGTCCTCCGCTACCGAAGGAGGCGGGGCCACCACTGCAGGCTTTTTGGCTTCAGGGGCAGCGGCTGGCTCTATCTGTGGCGCCTCACCAGGCTCTTCTGTGGCAGGCGGATTCACTTCAGCTTCGGGCTTTTCTTCTGCTGCAGGAGGCGCTTCTGCTGGCTTGGCCTCGACTGGCGGTGCTGGTGCTGCATTATTGTTTTGTAGGTTAGCGAGAGATTGGTTCTTGATTGCCAACAGTTTCTGCATGTCGGAAATCTGCTTTTCCAGCATTGCAGCTCGTTCAGAGGCTTCAGCCAAACTCTTGTCTTTAGCTGTCAACTCTTCCTGCAAGGCATTCAGTCTGTCCTGCTCTGCCTTGATCCCCTTGGCATCGCTACGGGAAAGCTTGACGACGTCACGAGGGCCGTTATCGGCTGGTGCTGCCTGGTCAGTCGCAGCCGCGGAAATTCTGCCGGATGCAGATTGAGAACTAGTATCTGTAGAAGCTGTAGATTCAGCAGCCAATCCAGCTAGACGGTTGCGATACGCGTTCCAATCAGAGGACTGTATCCGCACTTCCCTGTTTGCCTGTTCCTGACTGATTGCCTGTAGCTCCGTGGCATCAGGAACGCGAAGAATTTGCCCGACCTTGAGGCGATTCATGTTCTTGCCAGCAAAGGCATCTTCATTGGCACGATACAAGCCCACCAACATCTGGTCCAGGCTCACGCCTTCAACCTGGTTCTGTTGTGCAATAGCGCTCAGGGTATCACCGCGCACTGTGGTATGACTTGCCGAAGCTGGCTGTGGTTGCGGCTGGACTTGGGGTGCAGGGGTCGGCTTTCTTGCTGCATTGTTACGTGCGGAATTGTTGCCGTTTGCATTATTGGCTGGGGCCGGAACTGCTGCCTGAGGGCCTGGTGCAGCAGCTGGGGTTGGCGGCAATTGCACGCCATTGTATACCTGGGCCTGATTGTTATTGTATCCAGGAGGATCCAGCAACACTGTGTACTCGCGAAGCAAACGCCCGGTTGACCAGTCAACCTGAATCAACATATCAAGAAACGGGTCGCTGACTGCCTGACGAGTGCTCAGTTTCAGCACAGGCGTCCCGTCGGTACGCCTGGCGACCTCTACCTTGATGGAGCCATGCAATGCCGTACGTTCCACCCCTTGAACGCTGTAGGCTTCTTGCGGTGCAATACTCGCGTTTAAAGAGGCAAGCTCATCAGGGGTGGTTGAAAGCAATTCAATTTCGGCGGATAGCGGTTCACCTAGCCCTGATGTAACAGTCAATCTACCTAGTCCAGCAGCCCCTGCAGCAACTGGCATCAATGCCAATAATACCGCGAGTGTAACCCCCTTTAATTTGGACTTGTGCACCATTCCACCCTTATCAACTTTAAATAGCATTATTAAATTAACATCAATCAGTTACAGTTTCAAGCTGATATAAAACTTTACATTTCTAATGCTAGTTGCAGTGATGATCAAGCTTCGACAAGAATCCGCAGCATGCGACGCAACGGTTCCGCAGCGCCCCACAACAACTGATCCCCCACTGTGAATGCAGACAGATACTCTTCGCCCATGCTCATTTTACGCAGGCGTCCCACGGGCGTACTCAAGGTACCTGTCACTGCCGCAGGACTCAACCGGGCCATAGTCACCGCACGCTGATTGGGGATCACCTCGGCCCAGTCATTTGCTTCGGCAAGCATGCTGTTGATCTCGTCCAGTGGCACGTTCTTTCTAAGCTTGATAGTCAGTGCCTGGGAATGGCACCTCATTGCTCCTATTCGGACACAAAGACCGTCAATTGGCACTGGGGAAGACTCACGGCCCAGTATCTTGTTGGTCTCGGCCTGTCCCTTCCACTCTTCCTTGCTCTGCCCATTACCCAGGTCCTTGTCTATCCAGGGAATCAAGCTACCAGCCAGTGGCGCACCAAAGTTCTCGATTGGGAAACTGGTATCACGCAGACTCTCTGCCACCTTGCGATCTATCTCCAGGATGGCAGACGCAGGATCGGCCAACAGGCCTTCAATCCCGGCGTGGATCACGCCCATTTGCCTGATCAGCTCGCGCATGTTTTGCGCACCGGCGCCGGAAGCTGCTTGATAGGTCATGGAAGTTGCCCATTCCACCAGGTCAGCCTTGAATAACCCACTCAGTGCCATCAGCATCAGGGAAACCGTACAGTTGCCTCCTATCCAGTTGCGTCCGCCGTTCGCCAACGAGTTTTTGATCACATTCAGGTTGACCGGATCGAGAATGATCACGGCATCTTTTTCCATGCGCAATGTGGAAGCGGCATCAATCCAGTGCCCAGCCCAACCCACTGCACGCAGGAGAGGGAAGATGTCAGTGGTATAGCCGCCGCCCTGACAGGAAACAATAATGTCCATGGCCTTCAGTTCGGCAATATTTTTTGCGTCTTTCAGGGGTGGTGTATCCCGGCCTATAGCAGGCCCCGCTCCACCAACTTGCGAGGTGGTAAAAAATACTGGTTCGATGTCATCGAAATCTCGCTCATCACGCATACGTTGCATGAGCACAGAACCCACCATGCCGCGCCAGCCGACAAAACCCACTCTAAACATTATCTCGTCCTGATCTTTTTAAATATGATTTATCACTCTACTCAGCCATCACAACGCTGCCACTACTGCATCGCCCATTTCACTGCACTTTACCTTACGCGTGCCTTCTGTCCAGATGTCCGCTGTACGATAGCCGTCTGCCAGCGCCTTTTTGACGGCAGTCTCGACACGCGCTGCATTGACTTCATCATTGAAGGTATAACGCAACATCATGGCGGCAGACAGGATGGTCGCCAATGGGTTGGCGATATCCTTGCCTGCAATGTCAGGCGCGGAGCCGTGGCTAGGCTCGTACATGCCCTTGTTGTTCTGATCCAGCGAAGCGGATGGCAGCATGCCAATGGAGCCAGTCAGCATGGAAGCCTCATCAGAAAGAATATCACCGAAAATATTACCGGTAACCATCACGTCAAACTGCTTTGGCGCACGGATCAGCTGCATCGCCGCGTTATCCACATACATATGGCTGAGTTCGACATCCGGATATTCCTTGGCCACCTCTATCATGACCTGGCGCCAAAGCTCTGTCGTTTCCAGCACGTTGGCCTTGTCCACGGAACAGACCTTCTTGTTGCGTTTCTGCGCAATGCCGAACGCTACATGGGCAATACGGCGGATTTCGGACTCGTTGTAGCGCATGGTATTGATGCCTTCTCGCTCGCCATTTTCCAACGTGGAAATGCCGCGTGGCTGGCCGAAGTAAATGTCGCCGGTCAGCTCGCGCACGATCATGATATCCAGTCCGGCCACTACTTCAGGCTTGAGGGTGGAAGCCGAGGCCAGTTCTGGATAAAGCAGCGCCGGACGCAGGTTGGCGAACAGATTGAGTTCCTTGCGGATACGCAGCAGACCGCGCTCAGGACGTTGGTCGCGAGGCAGCGTATCGTACTTCCAATCGCCCACGGCCCCCAGCAATACGGCATCAGACTCCTTGGCTAGTGCCAGCGTTGCCGCAGGCAGCGGATCGCCCGCGGCTTCATAGCCTGCACCGCCGATAGGCGCTTCCTGCAATTCCAGGTTGATATTCAGTGCATTTAGCACCTTCACTGCTTGCGCAACAATTTCAGGACCGATGCCGTCACCCGGCAATACTGCAATCTTCATAAAGGAATTTCCAGATTCTTAATTGAATAATTAATTGAAAAGCCAGGGCTGGGCCTGCTTGCGCTTCGCTTCAAACGCCTTGATTTCGTCGACATGCTGCAAGGTCAGGCCGATATCGTCGAGGCCGTTCAACAGGCAATGCTTGCGGAAAGCATCGACTTCAAAGGCATAAGACTGGCTATCCGGCGTGACTACGGTCTGCGTCTCAAGGTCGATGACCAGCTTGTAACCTTCGGTGGACTCAACCGCCTTGAACAGGGAATCAACGATTTCCGCTGAAAGAGTAATCGGCAGTATGCCGTTCTTGAAGCAGTTATTGAAAAAGATGTCGGCATAGCTGGGCGCGATGATCGCTCGAAAACCAAAATCCAGCAAAGCCCAGGGTGCGTGCTCGCGGCTGGAGCCGCAGCCGAAGTTCTCACGTGCCAGCAGCACGCTGGCACCCTGGTAGCGCGCCTGGTTCAGCGGGAAATCCGGGTTGAGCGGGCGCTTGCTGTTATCCATGCCGGGTTCGCCATGGTCAAGGTAGCGCCACTCGTCAAACGCATTGGGGCCGAAGCCGGCACGCTTGATGGACTTGAGGAACTGCTTGGGAATGATGGCGTCGGTATCGACATTGGCGCGATCCAGCGGCACCACTAATCCGTTTAACTGAGTAAATGCTTGCATAATGTTCTGACTATTTGGTTGATCTTTGAATGGCTTCGCCGGCTTTTTCAATATCCTTGCCGACCCCGTGAACGGTATTGCAGGCCGTCAGCGGCAATGCCGCCAGGCAGAACACAATGATGGCAATCCTTCGCTTCATACTGGCCCTTAATTCAACAACAGGCGCACATCAACGAAATGGCCAGCCACTGCCGCTGCTGCAGCCATTTCCGGGCTTACCAGGTGGGTGCGCCCACCCGGGCCCTGGCGGCCTTCAAAGTTACGGTTGGAAGTTGATGCACAACGCTCGCCAGGCTCCAGCCTGTCTGCATTCATGGCGAGGCACATGGAACAACCTGGCTCGCGCCATTCAAAACCGGCCTCCTTGAATATCTTGTCCAGCCCTTCCTGCTCGGCTTGTGCCTTGACCAGCCCAGAACCGGGCACCACCATCGCCAATTTCACGTTGGCAGCCACATGTTTGCCTTTTGCCACAGCAGCAGCCGCGCGCAAATCCTCGATACGTGAATTGGTGCATGAACCGATAAACACCTTGTCGATATTGATCTGGTCAATCGGCGTATTCGCCTCCAGTCCCATGTATTGCAGAGCACGCTCAATACCGCCACGCTTGGTCGGATCTGACTCCTTGGCGGGATCAGGCACGGAGCCGTTGATCGCAATCACCATTTCAGGCGAAGTGCCCCAAGTCACCTGAGGCTCTATCTCTTCAGCCTTCAGTTCCACAACCGCATCAAACCTGGCACCTTCATCACTATGCAAGGTGCTCCAGTAAGCCACAGCCGCATCCCACTGCTCCGGCCTGGGGGCATAAGGACGGCCCTTGACGTAGTTGATGGTTGTCTCATCCACCGCGACCATACCGGCGCGTGCGCCAGCTTCGATCGCCATATTACAGAGCGTCATGCGCCCTTCCATGCTCAAGGAACGGATAGCAGAGCCGGCAAACTCAATCGCGTAGCCGGTACCGCCAGCAGTACCGATTTTGCCGATGATCGCCAACGCAATATCCTTGGCCGTCACGCCATGGCCCAGTTTGCCTTCCACCCGCACTTGCATTGCCTTGGATTTTTTCTGCACCAGGCACTGCGTCGCCATGACATGTTCGACTTCGGACGTACCGATACCATGGGCCAATGCACCAAAAGCGCCGTGCGTACTGGTGTGCGAATCGCCGCACACCACCGTCATGCCTGGCAAGGTCGCCCCTTGCTCCGGACCCATGACATGGACGATACCCTGGCGTACATCCCCCATCTTGAACTCAGTCACGCCAAAATCGGTACAGTTCTGATCGAGGGTTTCTACCTGCAGGCGGGAAATCGGGTCGGCAATCCCATGGCTACGATCTGTCGTAGGCACGTTATGGTCAGGCACTGCCAGCACAGAGTTGATACGCCAAAGCCTGCGGCCAGCCAGCTTCAGGCCTTCAAAAGCCTGAGGACTGGTCACTTCGTGTACCAGGTGGCGGTCGATATAAATCAGCGCAGTGCCGTTTTCCTCACGCACCACATGGGAATCAAATAATTTGTCGTAAAGCGTTCTTGCTGACATAGGGTCTTTCTAACGAATGCTGCTTCCAAAATTCTTTTAACGTTTCACCGCGCAAAAGGTTTAGTCACGGAAATTGCCAAACTGCAAGGGGAAATCCGTCACAGACTTTTTAACAAAGGCAATCGCGTCTTGCAGCACATCACGCTTGGCACCGGACACGCGCACCTCATCGCCCTGTATGCTGGCCTGCACCTTGAGGCCGCTATCCTTTAACAGCTTGACGATTTTCTTTGCCAGCTCGGTATCGATGCCCGCCTTGATCTTCAGCACCTGCTTGACCTTGTTGCCGGAAACCTTCTGCACATCCTGATGGTCAAGACGCTTGGCGCTGTCAGCCTCCTTTTTCTCCATGGCAGGTAGCAAGATGGCCTTGATCTGGTCCAGTTGGAAATCAGAATCGCCATGCAAAGTCAGCAAGCTGTCTTTTTCATTGAGCTCAACAGCTGCACTGCTGCCCTTGAAGTCGTAACGGTTTGCTATGGTACGGCTGGATACGTCCACTGCATTTTTCAACGCAACCATATCCACTTCTGAAGAAATATCAAATGAAGGCATTGTCAGTTCTTCCTTTCAACTCATTTCATGCTTAGCCAAAAGCAATAAGCACCAATGGCTGGCCTGATAATGTAAACCTGAATTTAAAAACGCACCGCGGTCCTGCTTGCGTTGCGTATTGATCGCTCTTCCAACTATCCACAGGCTTGAAACTGGCCTGTACACCCATGTTTTACTCAAAATGGCAAACGTAATCCAGTGTTTCAGTGGTTTCAATATCGAAACTGGAATTACCCGGCACGGTAAACTTTTCACCAGCCTGATAGGTCTTCCATTCTGTTTCACCCTGCAGGCGCACTCTGCAGACGCCACCATTGATTTCCATCAGCTCAGGCGATCCGGTATTGAATGTCAAGCTGCTTGGGAAAATCACCCCTACCGTAGCACGGGTACCATTCTGGAACAGCACGGTGTGGCTCACACACTTGCCGTCGAAATAAATATTCGCCTTTTTCTTGACGCTGACATGATCAAACTGGGCCACAATAAATCTCCTGAATTCTCGTTATATACTCAACACTGGAGTGCTTAATGCACTGCCATATTACTTCTTGTTCCGCAGATTGCCTGCAATGCGCATGCGCAAGGCATTGAGTTTGATGAAACCGCCTGCATCGCGATGGTCATAAGCACCCGCATCATCCTCAAATGTTGCAATCGTTGAATCAAACAATGAATCCGTCTTGGAATCACGGCCAGTCACAATCACATTGCCCTTATACAGCTTGACCCTGACCCAGCCGTTGACAGTCTGCTGTGTATGATCGATCAGCGTCTGCAGCGTCACGCGCTCAGGACTCCACCAGTAACCGTTGTAAATCATGCTGGCATAGCGCGGCATGAGATCGTCCTTGAGATGGGCCACTTCGCGGTCCAGCGTGAGGGACTCAATCGCACGGTGTGCCTTGAGCAGGATGGTGCCGCCCGGGGTTTCATAGCAGCCGCGTGACTTCATGCCCACATAGCGGTTTTCCACCAGGTCCAGCCTGCCTATGCCATGCTTGCCGCCCAAACGGTTGAGCTCGGCCAACAGTTCATGCGGTTTCAATGCCTTGCCATTTAAAGAGATGGGGTCGCCATGGCGATATTCAATCTCCAGGTACTCCGCCTCGTCCGGTGCATTTTCCGGCGATACGGTCCAGCGCCACATATCCTCCTCAGCCTCGGCAGCCGGATTTTCCAGGTGGCGGCCTTCATAGGAAATATGCAGCAGGTTGGCGTCCATACTGTACGGGCTGCCGCCTTGCTTGTGCTTCATCTCGACTGGGATGCCGTTCTGCTCGGCATAGGCCAACAGCTTTTCGCGGCTCAGCAGGTCCCATTCTCGCCAAGGCGCGATGATCTTGATGTTTGAATCCAGCGCATAGGCGCCCAACTCAAACCGTACCTGGTCGTTACCCTTGCCGGTCGCGCCATGAGAGATAGCATCGGCATTGGTTTCATGGGCAATCTCGATCAGGCGCTTGGCAATCAATGGACGTGCGATCGAAGTCCCCAGCAGGTATTCGCCTTCATAGACGGTATTGGCGCGGAACATGGGGAAGACGAAATCGCGCACAAACTCTTCGCGCAGGTCATCAATATAGATTTCCTTGACGCCAAACTTCTTGGCTTTTTCGCGTGCAGGCTCAAGCTCTTCGCCCTGGCCGATATCTGCAGTAAAGGTCACGACTTCACACTGGTAAACATCCTGCAACCACTTCAGGATCACCGAGGTATCCAGGCCACCGGAATAAGCCAGTACGACTTTTTTCACATCACTCATTTAGCTGTTTCTTTCTCTATAAATCCAGTTCAATACTGCCAGTTAAACCCTGCCCAGCAGCAGGTATTCCATCAAGGCCTTCTGCACATGCAAGCGGTTCTCGGCTTCATCCCATACCACGGACTGCGCACCGTCTATCACTTCTGCCGCGACTTCCTCGCCGCGGTGCGCGGGCAGGCAATGCATGAACAAGGAATCCTTGCCGGCAATGCGCATCATATCGGCGTCAACCTGCCAATCCTGGAAGTCCCGGCGGCGCTCCTCGTTTTCCGCCTCAAACCCCATTGAAGTCCACACGTCAGTGGTCACCAGGTCGGCGCCTCGCGCGGCTTCCATCGGGTCTTCAAATTCCTCGTAATGATCGGTGCCGTACAGGTTGGCCCGCTCCGGCTCCACCTCGTAACCCGGCGGGGTGGAAACGTGCACGTTAAAATCAAATACTTCCGCCGCCTGCAGCCAGGTGTTGCATACATTGTTGGAGTCGCCGATCCAGGCCACCGTCTTGCCCTTTATCGGGCCTCGATGCTCGATAAAGGTGTAGATATCGGCCAGGATCTGGCACGGATGGTATTCATTGGTCAGGCCGTTGATCACGGGCACGCGCGAGTTTGCGGCAAAGCGCTCGATGATCTCCTGCTCAAAGGTACGGATCATGACGATGTCGCTCATGCGCGAAATCACCTGCGCCGCATCCTCCACCGGCTCACCGCGGCCAAGTTGGGAATCGCGGGTATTCAGGTAAATCGCGGAGCCGCCCAACTGCTGCATGCCGGCCTCAAATGAAAGGCGGGTACGGGTGCTGGCCTTCTCGAAGATCATCACCAACGTGCGGTCGCTCAAGGGCCAGTATTGCTTATAGCTCTTGAACTGTTCCTTGATCCAGCGAGTGCGATCAAAGATATGATTCAGCTCGTCACCGGTCAGGTCGTTTAGTTGTAGAAAATGTTTGATTGCCATAGGTTTTATGGTTCCGGCCTTACTGGGCGAGGAACTTCTTTATTAAAGGAGTCAGGATATCCACCACCTGTTGCGCTTCCTGCTGGGTCATTACCAGTGGTGGGAGCAAGCGAATGACCTTGTCAGCCGTCACGTTGATTAATAGCCTGGCTTCCAGTGCCTGCTTGACCAGCTCGACGCAGGGACGATCAAGTTCTATCCCGATCATCAATCCTGCATTACGAACAATGGTAACACCAGCAACACCGGCAAGCGCCTCAACAAAAGCCTCGCGCATCCAGTCACCCAGCTTCTCAGCATGAGCCAGCAGCCCATCCTGCTCGATGATGTTAATCGTGGCAATACCAGCAGCCGAAGCCAGCGGATTACCGCCAAACGTTGATCCGTGCTTGCCATAAGTGAACACTTCAGCGGCAGCGCCATGTGCGAGACATGCACCAATCGGCACGCCCGAACCCAGCCCCTTGGCCAGGGTCATGACATCCGGGATGACCTGGGTATGCTGGAAGGCAAACCAGGTGCCGGTCCGTGCTACACCGCTCTGCACTTCATCCAACATCAACAGCCAGCCATGCTCATCACAAACATTGCGTAGACCCTGCAAATATCCTGCAATATCCTTGGGCACATTAATGCCGCCCTCACCCTGGATAGGCTCCAGCAATACTGCCACCACATTGGGGTTGTGTGCCGCAACCTGGCGCACTGCCTCCAGGTCATCAAACGGCACCCGGATAAATCCGCTCACCAAAGGCTCAAAACCCGCTTGTGTCTTGCGGTTGCCAGTTGCGGACAATGTCGCCAGCGTCCGGCCATGGAATGCTCTTTCCATCACGATGATTTCAGGATTCTCAATCCCCTTCTGATGGCCATACAAACGAGCCAGCTTGATGGCAGCCTCATTGGCCTCACAACCGGAGTTACACAGAAACACCTTATCCATACCGGAAATGGCACACAGCTTGTCAGCGAGATCGGCTTGCTCAGCAATACCGTACACATTGGAAACATGGATCAATCGACCGGCTTGTTCGCTGATAGCGCCGACCAGGCGCGGATGGGCATGGCCCAAGCCATTCACAGCGATGCCAGCCAGTGCATCAAGATAACGATTGCCTTCTTTGTCCCAGAGCCAGACGCCCTCGCCCTTGGCAAAGGTGACAGGTTGACGGGCATAAGTATTCATCAAGTGTTCGGACATTTGCAGTATTCAGTCTCAAAGGTTAGGTCAAGTTAAAGCTCAAAAACAAAAACGGCGGCACCAGCCGCCGTTTACAGCATTTTCCGGCGGTTTAGTACGCAATAAAGGCGCGCTTGCGCAGCAATCGAATCGCTGTCAGCGTGGCCAGACCAATATCCTCTTTGCGTATTGCCTTCATATGCACTCACCAGTTTAGAATCCAAAGGGCTTCTTTCAAAGGAAACCCCACATACACTGCCAGGAAAAGCCTTGACTGCTTATCCAAGTCAGCTGAAAAACCTTGTACATCAAGGGGTCGAGAGTAGCGCAATTCCTGATTTTAGGCAAGAATCCAGCAGCTTTTTGCTACGAGCCGAACTTGGCGAAACACCATCTTAAATTAAAGCCATGGGTTTTAAAAACATCAAGTTTCGGGCAGAATGCAATGTTGGCTTAAATTTAATGCACTAACCACCTTCATCCCTATGGTATCACTAGCATCCGTTACCACTCTACCCAGCAAGGGGCACAGTCAGCAATTCGGTACCCAATTGCCTGTATCCTGGTACACAGATCCAGCTGTTTACGCATTGGAAGCGCAACACCTGTTTCCTGCTGCCCCCAAGTATATCGGCCATGAGCTCATGGTGCCAGAAACCGGCAGTTACCATGCCCTGGAATGGATGGATAACGCCAAGGCGCTCATACGCAATACAACTGGCATAGGGCTCATCAGTAATGTGTGCCGCCACCGCCAGGCAATCATGCTCAAAGGCAGAGGAAAAACCAAGAATATCATCTGTCCGCTGCACCGCTGGACCTACAGCACTCAAGGCGAATTGCTTGGCGCGCCACACTTTGACCAGAATCCCTGCTTACACCTGAATAAATCCACTTTGCAGAACTGGGGTGGGCTGCTGTTTGAGAGCAAACGCGACATTGCCCAGGATCTTAAAAGCCTGGGCTGCAAACAGGACTTTGACTTTACCGGCTATATGCTGAACCGGGTCATGGTGGACGAGTACAACTTCAACTGGAAAACCTTTATCGAGGTATATCTTGAAGATTATCACGTTGGCCCCTTCCACCCCGGCCTGGGCAATTTTGTAGACTGTGAAGAACTCAACTGGGAGTTCGGCGACTGGTACAGCGTGCAAACCGTTGGTGTACACAAGGCGCTGGGAAAATCCGGTTCGCTCATCTACCAAGAGTGGCAAGAACAAGTCCTGAAATATGGCAAGCAGCAACAGCCCAAGTACGGCGCGATCTGGATGGTCTATTACCCGTTTCTGATGATAGAGTGGTACCCCAATGTACTGGTGGTTTCGCACATCATTCCACGTGGCCCTGATGCCTGTACCAATGTGGTGGAATTCTACTATCCAGAAGACATCGCCCTGTTTGAGGAAGAATTTGTCGCAGCTCAACAGGCCGCCTATACCGAAACCGCCATTGAGGACATGGAAATTTGCCAGCGCATGCATGATGGCCGCCGTGCCTTGGCATCACAGGATGTTGATGAACGCGGGCCATACCAACACCCGATGGAAACCGGCATGCAGCATTTCCATGCATGGCTGCATAGGCAGCTTGATCCATACATAAAACACCCCGGCTGATTACAAGCCAACCCCAACATGGCAACTACAGGCATGTCTCCGCAACAAGCAGAGTGATGCCCTTGTTGCCGGGCTTCAAGAAATGGACATATTTTGAACATACCCAAACTAGGCAGCTTATGGATGTTGGTAGCCGCCTTTTTCTTCGCCATCATGGGGGTGCTGGTCAAAATAGGCGCTGAAAAATTCAGTAGCGCAGAATTGGTGTTTTACCGCTCATTGTTCGGCCTGGTGTTTATTCTGGCAGTCACCCATTACCACGGGCTCTCATTGAAAACCTCGCTCATCAACACCCATATGAAGCGTGCCATACTCGGTTTTGCCTCACTGATCTGTTTCTTTTTTGCCATCAGCGAGCTACCCCTAGCCACGGCGATTACGCTCAATTACACATCGCCGCTCTTCCTGGCCATGGCAATGCCGTTCATGCTCCATGAGAAACCACGCAAGATATTGATCCTGGCGGTGATCATCGGTTTTATCGGGGTAGCCTTATTGCTCCAGCCCAGCCTGCATATTGATGAGCTGATCGCCGGTGCCATAGGGTTGCTCTCTGGCGCCATGGCAGGCGTTGTTTATGTCCATGTCACCCAGCTCGGCCGGGCAGGCGAGCCAGACTGGCGTACTGTGTTTTACTTCACACTGGTTTGCACAATAGGCGGCGCGTTATGGATGCTGTTCTTCCATTTCACGCCACTGGCATGGTCAGACCTGCCATTACTGCTGGGCATAGGCATAGTGGCCACCATTGCCCAATTGGCATTGACGCGTGCCTACCGCACGGGCAATCCGTTGGTGGTGGGCAGCCTGGCTTACACTACCGTATTACTTGCCAGCCTGTTTGGCATTGTGCTGTGGAATGAAACCCTATCGCCTGATCGTTGGCTGGCAGTCGGATTGATCATTCTGAGTGGTATTATCAGCGTACGCGCCACACCAAGACAAAATAAAGGTTAAACTTTCCATTTCAGCGTCCGTTGAAAGAATATGAGCAGAAAAGTCGCAACCCCTCAAGCACCGGCAACCTTGGCTATCCTGATAATCTCAGCCTGCCTGGGCGGCTGCATGGGAGGGCCAATCGCCCAGCAGGTGGCCTCCTCATTGCTCATGCGGGCTGCGGATAAAGCCACTTCAGATGCTTATGAAGCCCACCTGCTACAAAGCCCCTACCAGCAACAACTCCCAAGGGACTCTCAAGAAACACAAGCCTCCATTCCCGGTCACACCAGCGCCAGTAATACATCTGCAGAACTTCAACCACAATTCAGCAAATACTGGACCGCATTTCTCAATACCGGCTTCACACCAATCACGCCGCTAGAAGAATCCCTACCTGAATCCCTGCCTGCAACAGATCACCCCCAGGCGCCAGAAAAACAAAGCATAGAGAACATTGCTGCGAACCAGCTATTGAACGTAGAAATCTGGAGCACAGTGATTGGCGATGAGAAACTGACGCTACTTGAACAGGCGCGCCTGAAAGGCAGCAAGCTACCGGCTAAAAACGAATGGCCAAGCTGGCAATTGGCGCTGGGCGCCGCAAAGAGCGCCCCTGAAAACCCGTTGATATTCCTGGTTCCACCTGAATTTGGCCGCATGACCAGCGGACAGGAATTGATTGTGGAGCTAGCCGCCGACGGCGAGCTTGGCATGGCGCGCTACAGCTTGCAGCCTGCTTCCAGGATTCAGCAGGCCATCAACCAGCCGCATTAAGGATCGATCAGCCCTGATCGCATCGCAATCAACGCAATCTCGGCAGAGTTGCTCGCCCCAAGTTTTTGCTTGATGTTATAAAGGTGGGTTCCTACCGTGCGTGGTGAAAGGCATAGCACGTCCGCAATATCATTGGTAGTCTTGCCTTTGGCCAATGCCATGAATACCTCAAACTCTCGATCAGACAGCACATCCACCGGGTTCTGCTGGCCTGAAATCTGCTGGATGGCCATTTGTTGCGCCACGTTGGCCTCAAGATACATCTTGCCGCCTGCCACCGTGTGTATGGCCTTGATCAACTCCTCTGCCGCACTGCGCTTTGTCAGATACCCCATGGCTCCGGCGTTGAGCACCCGCTTGGGATGGACAGAATCCTCATGTGCCGACAGCACCAGGATACGCGCCCCCTCATCCTTTGCCCGTATCCGGTCGATTGCCTCCAGGCCGCCGATGCCAGGCATGGTGATATCCATCACAACCACATCCGGCTTGTGTTCCTGGTAAAGCTTGATGCTTTGCTCACCACTCTCGGCTTCTGCCACCACGCTAATGGCCTCATCAGACTCCAGCAAAAGCTTGAAGCCCATGCGGACTACCGCATGGTCGTCTACCAGCATTACTTTGATTGTTGCGCTCATAAATTCTTTATCTCGGGAATCATCACGGAAATAGTGGAACCCTGGCCGGGAATGGAATCAATATTGAATGCCCCATACAGTGCTTGAGTGCGCTCGCGCATACCCAACAGGCCGAAATGACGGCTTTGATCAACATTGCACATGCTCATCCCCAGCCCGTTATCCTTGATTGAAAGCATGAGGTTACCATTTTCAAGCCGTGTAAGGCTGATATCAATGACAGTTGCCTGCGCATGGCGCAATGCATTAGTCACCGACTCCTGCACAATCCGGTAAAGATTGATATTCAGACTCTCACCCAGCAAGTCCAGACTGCCGGACAGCTCAAGATTGAACTTGATATTGGGATTCTGCGCCTGCCAGTCAGCCACCGCATCCTGCAAGGCTTCTGACAACCCGAGATTATCCAGCGAGCCTGGGCGCAGATGGCGAATGATATTGTGCATGCCGTCATAGATATGATTGGCTGCAGACACTATTGTCTGTGCACTGGCTTCTATGCTCGGCATTTCAGTCCGGGTTTTATTGGCAATGGCTACGGCAAAAGTCTTGATGGCCGTCACATATTGCCCAAGCTCATCGTGCAGCTCACGCGCAAGACTGCGGCGCTCATCTTCGATATGGCGCTGGATCAGGTGCGTCAATTGCCGGTTTTCTTCCAGCTTGCGCGCGGTTTCCTCCGCCAGCTTGCGCTCTGTAATATCGCGCATGCTGCAGATTTCACCAATTACCTCACCGGTATTAGGGTCCATCAATGGTGCCGCCGAAAGCGAGACATCCAACAGCTTGCCATCGCGTGCTATACGCTGGGTATCGTAATGCTCTACCCTGTCACTGGCCGCAATAGCCTCAAGGTTGCGTGCCAGCTCACTTTCGTGATCTGGGGGTATTAACAGCCTCGCCGACTTGCCTATGATGTCTTCCGGAGCATAACCGAACATTTGCTGGGCTGCAGGGTTCCAGAACGAGATATTTCCATCCAGATCATGGATCATGATGGCATCTGCCGTTTGCTTGACGATCAGTGCCAGCCTCCGATTTTCTTCAGTACTGGCCCGCAGGGATTCACCCATGAGATTGAAATTCTGCGCAATTCTTGAGAATTCCGGCACTTTGAAACGAGGCAGCCGCACGGACAGGTTGCCCTGCTCCACCTTGGAAATTGCCTCCAAGATATCATCAGCAGGCTTCAGCCAATATCCCAGCATCCAGTAGATCATGCCGTTCAGCACAATAAAAAAACCAAACTCTATCCACAACAGGTTCTTGAAAGAGCTCCAGGATTCACGGATCGCCCCCGCAGCATCAGAAGCCACTACCAGCATACCGAACCTTATGCGGCGGGACACCACTTCAGGCTCGGGCTCCACCATGCGGGCAAACCACTTTGGCGGTATTTCATCAGCCCGGTAAGTGGAAGGCGGTGACTGGTACATCAACTCCCCCTGGGCATTGTAGAGAAAAATCTCGCTGCTGCGCACATGCCCCAGCGACTGCAAAAAAGTATGCATCACATCATGCGTATACCCCCACTCAGGGTTTTGCCGCGAATTGATAATGACCGTATCCAGCAACTGCACCGTCACCCGGGTTGCCGCTTCCACACTCTCTTCAGTTGAGATGCGCATCCCCTTGATCACCACATACCCCACCGCCAGCATCAACAAGAGCAGCAAGGTGGTGATCAACAGGTTAAACCGAACTCGTAAACTCATAAGTTATCCAATGGACTGGCAACGCCTCGGCCACCTTTATTCAATACATGAGTATAAATCATCGTGGTACTCACATCAGAATGCCCCAAAAGCTCCTGCACCGTGCGGATATCGTAGCCGCTTTCCAGCAAGTGGGTAGCAAAGGAATGTCGCATGGTGTGCGGTGTCGCCTGTTTGGTCAAACCGGCATCCACAACCGCCTGCCTCATAGCACGCTGTATCGCTTGCTCCTGCATATGATGCCTTCTGGTTTTGGGTGATTCATCATCGTTCGTGCGAGGATCAACGGATAACCTGGCAGCGGGAAAAACATATTGCCAAGCCCAGTCTCGTGCAGCATAGGGATATTTTTTGCTGAGCGCATCAGGCATATATACAACCCCGTACCCCTCACTCAAATCTTTCTCATGCAACTCCTTGACCCGCTTCAAATGCGCCTGCAACGGCTTGATCAAAGACACCGGCAAAACCGTTACCCTATCCTTAAACCCCTTGCCATCACGAATCAGGATTTCCTTGCGGGAAAAATCCACATCCTTCACCCGCAATCGCAACGCCTCAAGCACGCGCATCCCTGTCCCATAAAGCAAACTTGTCACCAGATGATTAGTGCCTTGCAACCGCCCCAATATCCTCTGAACCTCATCCTGGGTAAGCACAACAGGCAACCGCTTCGGCACCTTGGCACGCTCAACATTATCAAGCCAGGGCAACTCTACTCCCAACACCTCTTTATACAAAAACAACAATGCACTTTTCGCCTGGTTCTGCGTTGAAGCAGACACCTTGCCCTCAACTGCAAGATAGGTCAGAAACCGCTCAACCTCAGCAGCGCCCAAATCCCTGGGATGCCGCTTGTCAAAATGCAAAATATACCGTTTAATCCAATCCACATAAGCCTGCTCGGTACGGATGCTGTAATGCTTGAGGCGAATTTTCCCACGCACCTGTTCAAGCAGTTTTGGAGGCCCAGATTTTGACGTATTCATATTTTAAATTTAGGACGTACTAAAAATAATCAAGACTATGATTCTAATCAATCACTCATTGAAACAATATAAGACAAATATCCTTTTGACGCAAAATAAAGCGTCAAATAGGATGTCTACTTTACGTTAGGCGGCATAGGGGGTGTGATGGCTGACCAAAGTCCAGATAAGCAAAGACAACTCGCGGTTAAGATCGCTTCGTCGGCAAACGCTACCGAGAAGGAAGCGATCCGCATTTGGATTGAGCAGTTATTGCAGCTTAAAGCCACCGACTTGCCCGTCGCCCAGAAAGCCAAACAAGCTGTTTCACTAACTGCCAGCAGCAAGGTTGTACTTCCAACAGTCAAAATCATCGCTCGGGAGACAAAGCGGTTGGCTTGGGATGATCGCGGGCTCAAAGGCAGGCTGGGCCTTGGCGGTGCCGCGGTCGGTGTTGCGCTATTTGGTGGCCAGGGTGCAGGCATCGCCGCACTTGGCACAGCAATTGGTGTTCCGTTATGGGTTGTTTTTGGTGCGGGCGCGGCGTTCTTGGGTGTTCTGTATGAAGAAGTTACCGGCAAAAAGCCTCCGGCTAAGACTACTTACACAGTCATTGACGCTGAGCGGAAAGACCCCGAGGATGCCGCCTAACAATTCGTTCAAGCCGATGCCGCTTCGCGGCACGGCTTAACTCAAGCGTTAGCCATTACTCGAAATCATGAACCGTCTACTTGAGATTGGATTTCAGCCCGCTGGTCACTGGTTCCTAGCCGAAGGAAAACTAAAGTTCGACCTCACTCGAAATGCGACGCAGACGAATATCCTCTACGCTTTTGTATGCGATGCAGAAGTGATGTATGTGGGCAAAACTATCCGAACGCTTGCAGCCAGAATGGCAGGCTACAAAACACCAGGAAAAACTCAGACGACGAACATAAATAACAACCAAAGAATCCTTGAATTACTTGAGCATGGAGCGGTCATTGAAATACTTGCATTACCTGATAACGGCCTTCTGCACTACGGGAAATTTCATATCAATCTCGCCGCCGCACTTGAGGATGACATCATTCGCAAGCTCGATCCACTATGGAATGGTGGCAAGCCCGAAAAGATTACGGATTCAGAAACCGAATCTCCGCATATTCTGCAGGAATTGACCTCCACTCCTGCAGAAACTTTTAGCTTCATTCTACAGCCCACATACTACCGCTCAGGGTTCTTCAATGTAGGAGTATCCTCGCAGAAGTATATTGGCGCTGACGGCGAGACGATAGAGATATTCTTGGGTCAAGCTATCTCACCGATTCTTGGCACAATAAACCGCAGAGCTAATACCAATGGCACACCCAGAATTATGGGAGGCACAGCAGTGCGAAATTGGTTTCAGAAGAATGCAAAAGCCATGGACCGTATTGGCGTCCAAGTTCTTTCTCCAAATTCTATACGCCTATCAATAAACGGCTAACCAATCAATCAACCGGACTTGCCTTCGGCAAGCCGGTTATCTCAAACATTAGCCATAATTAGAAAGTTGTGAATGAACTCTACTAGAGAATCAAATGCTCCCGCCGACTCCGTATGGAACTACAGTGCTATTGCTAGAGATTTTGTTGTAAACGTAGAGCCAATGAGCACTAAAATCAAAATCGAAGAGCTATCGAATTTATTGAAAATGGTAAAGCATAGGGCCGAACTTTCAGTTTTAGAAAATCTAAATCTTCCCACTCACGAGCTTGCTGTAAAAGCACGCGGAGAAATCAAAGCAGTTAAAAATGAAATCACTTTTCACAACCATTTATCTTTACATGCAACCGATATAGATTTAGAAATCTAGTTATGGCTAACCCATCATTCAAGCGGGACGCCTAACGGCGCCCCTTAATTCAACCGTTGAGCATCAAAACCACGAGTAATTGAAAGGATATGTGTATGAAAAAAATAATTGTTTCTGCTTTGTTATCTTTGGCTTCCACTTTTACTCAAGCCGAATCAAAAGCCGATATTGTGTGTTCATATGCGCCAAGCCAAAGCGAGGTGGTAAAAAATATATCTGCGTCAGCTGGTGGAGCAGGAGCAACAGCACTCGCCATTACACAGGCTACAGGGCTAACTGCTGTCGCTCATAGCAGTGGTGCATACATATTTACAGGCTCAAGCGGTTATGTTGCAGGCACGCTTGGTGGCGCTGCCGCTGCTCCTGTAATTATCGGTGTTAGCATTGCTGTTGGTACGGTAGCAGGAACCGTTGAACTACTTTGCACCCCAAAAAATCATCCTGAATTCACAGCTAAGGTCATGGATGCCTCAAAGGAGTTTGTCCGTAGGTCAAAAACTCACTTAGATACTGCATCAGACAAAATTGCCGAAGCAAAAGAAAATGCAAAACCTGTTATTTCAAAGGCCACTGTAGTTCTCAAAGACACTGCCTCGAATGTTTTTAATTACGCATCCCGTGCCACCATTAATAACGAGTTTTAAAGCTATGCCCAACCCATCCATCAAGTGGGACGCGCTAAAGCGCGCCCCTTATGTCAAACGTTAGGCATCATCTGAGTTTCTTTACACCAAGTTACTAGAAAGAGCGCAATGACGAAGTTTCTATCTCTGATTGGTGCAATCGCCATTGGCGCAATTGGCATGTGGCTTTTTGGTAAAAGCTCGCCGCCTCCGCCACCACCTCAACCACCGCTAATGTCGCTTGAACAGATGGGCCATTTAGTAACAGTGAAGGTCAATTACGCGAACGTACTTGAGTTTACGCAAAAGATCACCCAAGACATTCCTTGGACACAATGGGAGTTGCGCTTTGGTGCAACTAAGGTCCTTCTGGTGGCACGTGGTGACTGTCTGGTTGGCACAGATTTTCGATTGGCCAAGTACCTTGAGGTCAACAAAGACTTGAGATCTGCTCTTCTAGTGTTGCCTGAACCGAAGGCAATCTCTGCGCGTGTCAGTCACGATCCGCAGGAGAAAGGCGGCTCATATTTCTATGCAGTTACGGGTACCGGTATTGAACCAATCATCCCTGGATCAGCCAATCGTATAAAAGCAATTGACTTGGCATTGGAAGCAGCCCAAAAGGACATATCTCGAGTTTGTAGTGGCCCCGATGTACTTGCCACGGCAAGGAAGAATGCAGAGACGACTCTCTTGCCGGCTTTCTCAGCAATCGGTTGGAAAGTCAGCATTCGCTGGACTAAATGAACATCGGCTGGGTGGAATGATGCCCAACCCATCCATTAAGCAGGACGAGCTAAAGCTGCCCCTTATGTCAAACATTGGACACACCTCGGGCTTTATCGGAAAGCAATAATAGGAACCAGCATGAACAATCCAATCGCAATCATTGGTGCAGGGCTCGGTGGCCTGACACTTGCGCGCGTCCTCCATATCCACGGTATTGCGGCAACGATCTACGAAGCGGAAGCCTCGGCAAACGCGCGAGCACAGGGAGGCTTGCTTGATATCCACGAAGACAATGGGCAACTCGCGCTTAAGGCGGCAGGCCTTTTCGAGAAGTTCCTTGGCCTCATTCTTCCCAGCGAGGATGCAAAGCGGGTTGTCGACAAGGATGGTAACGTCTTGCTTGATAAACCCGGCAACGGCAACAGTGGCCGACCGGAAGTGGATCGAGGAGAGCTACGCCGGATGCTGATTGATTCACTCCCTGCCGACACGATTCGCTGGGGGCATAAAGTCACCGCGGTGTCTTCGCTCGGTGGAGGGCGGCATTCAGTAAACTTCGCATCTGGCTCCACGTTGACAACCGATCTCCTCGTAGGTGCCGACGGCACTTGGTCAAGAGTTCGTCCGCTTCTTTCCGGGGCGAAGCCTGCCTATATCGGTACGTCATTCATTGAGACTTACCTCTTCGATGGCGACACGCGCCACAAGGCCAGCGCGGATGCCATTGGCAGTGGCACGCTGATGGCGGTTGCGCCGGGCAAGGGCATTCTGGCGCATCGCTATGCCAATGGAACCCTGCATACCTACATAGCCTTGAACAAGCCAGAGGACTGGCTTGGCCGCATTGATTTCTCCAATTCCGTGACGGGCTTGGCACAGGTCGCAAAAGAATTCGATGGCTGGGCTCCACAGCTGACCGCGCTCATCACCGATGGTGAGACTGATCCTATCCTTCGCCCCATTTATGCGCTTCCGGTCAATCACCGATGGGATCGCGTGCCCGGAGTAACATTACTCGGCGATGCGGCGCATTTGATGTCGCCGTTCGCAGGCATTGGCGCCAACCTTGCGATGTACGACGGCGCAGAACTCGGGAAAGCCATTGCCGCGAATCCAGATGATATTGAAGCAGCGCTCGCCATCTATGAAAAGAACCTCTTTCCCCGGAGCGCTTCTGCCGCTGTAGAGTCTGAGCAAAACTCCAAGATGTTTTTCGGCGACAATGCGCCTCAGAGCGTGGTTGACTTGTTCACCCAATACCTGCCGGACAGGTGATTACCCGGCACATGACTAATAATTCATTCAAGCCGACGCCGCTTCGCGGCGCGGCTTAATTTAGGCGCTATGCCCCCAAAGGAAACCTGCCACATGAAACCACGAATCACCGTCCTTACAATCGGCGTTGACGATCTTGAAGCGTCGTTGCGCTTTTACCGTGATGGGCTTGGCTTTGCTACCGAGGGCATCGTAGGTAAAGAATTCGAGTACGGGGCTGTTGTATTCATTGACCTGCAAGCCGGCCTTCGTTTAGCCCTCTGGCCTCGCAAGAGCATTGCCCATGACACAGGGCTTGTAGCAGGCCCCGCCAGCCCTATCGAAATGACTTTGGGCCACAATGTATCCTCAAAAGCGGAGGTTGATGCTGTTATGGCAAAAGCCACCTCGGCAGATGCTACCATCGTCAAGCCTGCGCATGACACGTTTTGGGGCGGCTACTCGGGCTATTTCCAAGACCCGGACGGACATCTCTGGGAGGTTGTCTGGAACCCGCAGTGGTCGGAGTGAGGCAAGGGACATAACAATTCATTCAAGCCGAACCCGATTTACGGGCCGGCTTAATTCAACCGTTAGGAGTGTTTTAATGAAAATTCTTGGGAACATGCCAAGTTCGTGGAATGTAAAATGGTGGGCACGCCTGCTGGCGCTGTTGTTTCTCTTCGCTCTCAGTGTAGCCACTTGCGGAGTCATTCGTGCGTGGCTGCTTTCCGGAAGCCTGCCTTTTTCCTTTCCAGGTTTCATGTCAGCATTTTTATTTAGCTACATCGCTTTAACCATAAGCTGGGTTGGCGTTACTGGCAAGGTGCCAAAATTCTTTCCCATCGGTGCACTAAAGTGGCCATTTTTCGCGCACCGCTCCTAACGCGGCACTCAAACGGATTGCCTTTGGCAGCCGCTAATCTTAGTCGTTAGGCATCTCAATCCATGGTAAACCTACTTATGTCTCTTAATACCTTGAATCAACAGTTCGCATTCTTGCGCGAGATTGACCGACTGAAGAATGTGATTCGACAATCGCCACTACTTGACCGTAGCCGGAGAGAGAACAGCGCGGAGCATTCTTGGCACCTCGCCGTTTATGCATTGATCCTGCGGGAATATGCCGCTGCACAAGTCAACCTGGAACGGGTAATCCAGATGCTCCTGATACACGACATTGTTGAAGTGGACGTGGGAGATACACCAATCCATCACGTATCCTCAGGCGCATCACAAGCCGAGCTGGAAGCAAGCGCCGCAGTGCGCCTCTTTGGCATGATCCCGGGTGAGCAAGGGGCCGCCTTGTTGGTACTCTGGCGCGAGTTCGAACTTGCAGAGTCGAACGACGCGAAATTCGCCAAGGCCCTTGATAGAGTGCAACCCCTCCTCGTGAATGTAAGCACAGGCGGCGGCACCTGGAAGGAAAACAGCGTTACACTCGAACAAGTCCTTCAGCGGTATGGTCCCACCATTGCACGTGGCTCACCGACCCTATGGACTGCCTGCGAGGCGTTGGTACGTGAACACTTTGCAGTACAAGACGGGAAGAGAGGAATCGCCAGCGATGCCTAACAATCCATTCAACCCGATGCCGCTCCGCATAGCGGCTTGACTCAGGCATTAGCCACTTTCGAGGTGTAATTAACAAAAATGACTATTGGTAGCCAAAAAGATGTCGACGGAATATTAAGCGCAGGTCGAGTGGTCGCCATCGTAAGAGACGCGATGCTAAAGGCCCTTGAGCCGGGAATGACGACAGCGGAACTGGATAGGTTAGGAGCGGATTTGCTGGATCAATTCGGAGCGAGATCCGCCCCGAGAATGGTTTATGACTTTCCTGGCGCGACTTGTATCAGCATCAACGAGGAGGCCGCTCACGGAGTCCCCGGCTCTAGGGTGATCTATGCTGGAGACATCGTGAACATAGACGTTTCAGCAGAGCTGAACGGCTATTTCGCAGACACTGGCGCTACTCAAGTAGTGCCACCAATATCGAACACGAAGGCGCGATTGTGTCACGCGACCCGAGTAGCGCTTGAACGGGCCATGTCTGAAGCACGAGCTGGAGCACCCATCAATAGAATTGGCAAGGCTATTCAATCTGTAGCCATATCACATCGACTCAAGGTGATCACTAATCTTGCCGGTCACGGCATTGGTCGATCTTTGCACGAGGAGCCGGAAGGCATCGTCAGTTACTATGATCGTGGTGATCATCGACGATTACAGGTAGGTCAGGTCATTGCTATTGAACCTTTCCTTTCAACTCGAAGCACCGCTGTTCACGAAGCTGCGGATGGGTGGACGCTTGTAGGCGATTCGCAAAACCTATCCGCCCAGTATGAACATACAATTATTGTCACCAAGAGCGATCCGATCGTGGCGACTCGCTCCGTTGACCACAGTTAATAAACGCCTGCAGAGTGACTCGACGAACGTTAGCGGCAAACTGAATCAACCACTTAGCTACATGTGAAATTCAAGCTAAGTTACCCATTGAGGTTCGCCAGTTGCGGGCGTGTTGCAAACGGTAAAGACAATAGTCGTTGTTCTTCGTCGCTCCGCTAAGGTTGTTTTTACAAGTTCCGGACTGCTTGCTGGCCGGTTATGTTTTAAATTTGCGCGTTGATGCCGTTGTTCATGTCCGTCAGTGAGAGTACGGGGGTCCATGCCATATTATGCGATAGGTGATGTATGCGAAACTTGCTTGATTTTAGTTCTGGCTCGGCAATTCTGATGACATTGCTGATCCTGGCATTGACGTCTGTGATAGCGGTCGGTATCCGGCTTATTTTTATGCAGACTTTTCAGCGCCGGCGTGAGCGTGAAAACCGTCAGATCAACGAACGATTAAAGGTACTTATCGCAGCTTACAAAGTGCTGGGCGGCTCCTTTACTGGTGAGCTGGTGGTTGATCCTGCCCATTTACGTGATTTGCGGCAGTCTGCTGATACGGAGGAGGATTTGAACACCCTTGCCAGTGCTTCCGAGCGCCGCAGGCGTATCCGCGATGCGGTTGAAACGGCACTGTCAGATGTGGTTTTACTCGGCACAGAAGAACAGGTTCTGCTGGCAGCACAGGCTGCTAACGATATGGTGGCAGGGAAAAGTATCGAAACTGCCGCACTGGTGGTTTCATTGCGTAATTTTATTCGCCAGTCTTTGGATTTAACACCCATTCCGGCAGGCATCACCGTCCCTAGTCAAGGGCCAATACGCATTGTTGCAGGCGGTAACAATAGTAAACGAAGCGGCGAGCCTGGTGGTAAAGGTGGCGGTGGAAATAGCGGCGGCGGTGCTTCTGGCGGCATTGCACTGACTGATAACAGCCATAACAGCGAAACACCCTGATATAGATATCGTTTATGCTGGAAAGTATGCAGGCAACAGTGCTTGTTGGCATGCAACCGCTTCAGCGCGAGATACTGAGCCTCGCATCACAATACACTGACTGCATGCCGCCACCTCTACGAATGCATATCAACAAAGCCTAACATCCTAATCCAACGGACTATACAATATTCGTATCCCGACCCTATGCTGAACATCACGTTGAAAGGAGAATGACTCATGTCTACTGGCACTGTGCGATTTCACCGCGTACTCCGTAGCCCTCCGGAGCGCGTCTATCGGGCGTTTCTGGATGCCGATGCAATGGCAAAGTGGTTGCCGCCATATGGCTTCACGTGCAAGGTTCATCACCTGGATGCAAAAGTTGGCGGAACTTTCAGGATGTCGTTCGCGAATTTCAATACCGGGAACGGACACGCTTTCGGTGGTGAGTACCTTGAGCTTGTTCCCAACGAACGCATTCGTTACACGGATAAATTCGATGACCCGAACTTGCCTGGGAAAATGCAGGTAACAGTAGTTTTAACGAAAGTTTCCTGCGGAACGGAGATTAATATCGTACAGGAAGGGGTGCCTGAAGTTATCCCCGTCGAGATGTGCTACCTCGGTTGGCAGGAGTCTCTCGCACAACTTGCAAATCTTGTTGAACCTGAAATTCCGGGTTAGCAAGATGCTGCCTAAACATTCGGCCAGGAGGGACTCCCCGCCGGCAAGTCGGATAACCATACTTCTAAAGCGAGCATATGAGCCGCCTGCGCCAATCGACGGATTCCGGATTCTGGTGGACAGGTTGTGGCCCAGAGGGGTGGCCAAAAGCTCGGCGCGCATTGATCTCTGGCTCAAGGAGGTTGCCCCGACCACAAGCTTACGAAAATGGTTCGGTCACGATCCATCCAAATGGGCTGAATTCCAAACGCACTATTATGCTGAACTGGCCCTAAACCCAGATCCTGTCGCAAAAATCATTGAATTGGCCAACAAGAAGGTTATTACGCTGATCTATGGCGCCAGAGATACGGAATACAACCATGCGATCGTGCTCAAGTCATATGTTGAGAAAACGAGAAAGCATTCCCAAAATCCGCCTCAAGAGGCCTAACAATACATTCAAGCCAGCTGGCTTCGTTCGTCCTTGATCAGGCTACCAGTCATGAGGCCGAGGCTACTCTGTTATTAAGGTGTGGTCCAAATCCTGGTGCGTGTGCTTCAATACCTCCGCCGAATGGCACGCGTTGCGTTCGCAGATCAATTTATTTATCACTCGACCATGCATGTGTCTTGCTTCTGCCATTTGCATGATCCTGCCCTGGCTGTCTCATCGGCTCAAACTCAGCAAATGTTGGCTACCACGCCAGCTGCGATAAGATAAAACGCCCATCCACACAACAGCAGAAACAAGACCCAGCCATTTTCAATATTCCCTTCCAGCCCATATAATCCTCCTCATGAACAAACATAAAGAATTACTCAATCTGGGCATAGCCACGGTCGTTGGTACAGTGCTTGGCATTGCGCTTGAAAACCTGGGGTTGGGGATTGCTGTTGGCATTGCGCTGGGCATTGCTTTGTCATTCCTCAACAAGCCTGACAAAGATTGAGCCTTTGGCATCCATCCTTCCCATTGTCCTTAAACCTTTGATTCTCCAATCATGACACGTACCACTCCCCTGCTGTTCGCCTCTTTACTGCTAGCCGGCCTGCTCATCCTTTCCGGCCTCCGGCCTTATGACCGGCTCACATGGTTGATGGAGGTTATACCTGTCATTCTCGTCCTGCCATTATTATGGATTACCTACCCGCGCTATCCATTGACAACTTTGCTCTATGTGCTGATTTTTGCTCATGCGCTGGTGCTGATGCTGGGAGGCGCCTACACCTATGCCCGCGTGCCGCTGGGTTTTGAAATAGCCCAGTTTCTAGAGCTGGAACGCAACCCTTATGACAAGATCGGGCATTTTATACAAGGATTTGTCCCCGCCATTGCCGCTCGTGAAATCCTGTTGCGCGGCGGCTATGTCAAAGGACGCAAAATGCTGGTATTTCTGGTGGTTTGCGTAGTGCTGGCAATCAGCGCCAGTTACGAGTTGATTGAATGGGCCGCTGCGCTCATCATGAATCAAGGGGCAGAAGAATTTCTGGGCACGCAAGGAGATCCTTGGGATACGCAATCCGATATGTTTTTTGCATTGATTGGTGCTGTCAGCTCGCTCGCATTGCTCTCTCGGTTGCATGATCATGAACTGGCAAAACTGCATCAATAGGTCATAAATCCAGGCCCTGCATCCAGCATTTGAAAGAATAAGATGAAGTTTAAAGCCACGCTCGCCTGCCTTGCTTTGGTCATGGTGATCCATACGGAAAGTATCGCCGCGCCAGGCGTGCCCAAACCACTCGCCGCGCAAATTGACCATCTGGTCAGCTTGCTCAGTGACGGCGATGCAGTTGGCTATCCAGAAGCCATTCAATTTCAGGCGCTGAACACCCACCCTTCCCAAGAGGTTACCTTGGCCGTATTCACTGTTGAGGGATTTGGCGGAGGAAATAACTTCAGGCAATACCTTGCCGCATTTAGCCTGGAAAAAACGACTACGGGGCAGCCGCATTATTCCTTGATAGATGTGATGCCGATTGGCGCTGGCGGCTGGCGTAGCATCAATAGCCTGCATGCCAGGCTCATAGGCGAAACAAAAAATGGCGGTTCAATTTTCACGATTAAAGCACTTGAAAATATTTCTGATGACGCGCCTAATTTTCCCAGCAAAAAGGTAATTCTCAAGTTTGTGCTTGAAAATTCACGGCTAAAGGAATTGAAGTAAACATCATATTCATCATGCACTCTATGCCTGTAGCACTTAGATGCAGTATCCACAAGGAAATAAGCCCATGTCCTTATCAAATGCACAAAAAATCGCCATTTTTGATCGTATCTGGGATGAATATGTAAAAACCCATGGACTGGGCGGCATGGCAAAAGGTGACTTCGATGCATTATTACTCTGGGAATACGCCAAGGCTACACAAACTATCGATGCTTTTGCCTTGAGCTCTGTTTTCAAGATTCGAGAATCAAGAGCCAAAAGCCTGCTGGATAGTGCCTCCATCAAGTTCGACCAGATAGAGGAAGATGCAGCCTGGTCGCAGTTGCTCAACGGCCTGCAGGATGTAGAGTTCCTCGTGGAAAGCATGGAACGCGGCCAGATGCGTTTTCACCTCAAAACCCCTCTGCTATTCCGCCATCTGCAAAACCAGGCACGAGCCATGGATGATAGCTTTGCCTTCAACACCGCCTCCGAATATGTGACTGGCAATTTGCGGACGCTTTACCGCATCCTGGACGCCAGTTGGGAGGAGCATGCTTACGGCTTATCCTGGCAAGGTGAAAAACTGATGCAGGAACGCGAAAAAATCAAGAAAATCATAGGAAAAATAGGCCAGAACATCAAAAGCAACCATCTGCAGGAGCTGAAATCACTCAAGAAGTCCAGCCTGCCCGGCATCATCGAGTATGGCAGCCGGCTTTCCGGGATAGGCCGCTTTATCAAGGATTTGGTGCAGATCATTCATCAAGCCAGCTAGCTGCCAGCAATGTGAGCCATTGCCGGGCTCTCCATTGCAAACACATTCAGGTACATCCCGAACTGTGTTGTACCTGTAAAACTTACCCCCTGCCATATCTGCAGCAGCAAAATCCCCAGTCAGCCTTTGCCAAGCTGGAAATGCATAGCTGTTCAACGGGTGCACATCCAGTGCCTTGAACCAGCAATCCAACATGCCGCCCCTCCAAGTTGCAAGCTCCCCATTCCAGGCAGCAGACTTTCCTTGTTGTACCAGCCCTTTGCTCCTGAGCCTGTCCTAGTCCCTTATAAACAATCAATCCTGAATGAAATACCCATGATATGAAATGGGTTGACACATCAATATAAATAAAGATAATACAAATCATTCTTATTTTTATTATATTAAATAAAAGTAGGAAATGCATTGGTAGATCTGCTGTTGTTGCGGTTCTGCCAATGATCTTCCACAACAAGGCTTTTATTGGAAAAGCCCTGTGTTTTTTATCAATAGGGGAATTAAAAATGAATGTAGGAATCGCCCGTTTCATCGCTGGTGCCAGCTTGTTTGCCATCGCCACTATCGCCCACGCCAACACCACTAACGATGCGTTTATTGACGTTGCCAACTCCGTATCTTTTGACGGATGGAATCAGCTCAACCGCAACCGCGTTGACACTGATGGCAATGCAAACCCTCTGACCTCGGCTCAACTTGCTGCTGGGACTGCTGGCAATGTCACCGGCTCTGGTGACGCGCTGCTTACACTGATCTCGGGCAGCCACTATCCAGCTGGCGCTGGCTTGTACGGTGGTCCATCCACGTTTACTTTCACTGACAATACTGTAGATAACGCAGCAACATCACTGGTATTTCAAGGCATTATCAATGACTTCAGCGCAATCATGGGCGGTGGTGATATCAGCTTCACTCTGAGCTATAACGGTGGCTCACAAAACATTGCTGGCAATCTGGTTGAGTTTGTCAACACCGATGGTATTAGTGATTACTATCAGTATACTTGGGACTTCTCGAACCTGGGTGAGACTATCAGCTCCTACACCATCAACTTTGGTATCGGGTATTCCCAACTATTGGCATTCCAGATTGACCAGGTCGCTGCCGTACCAGAACCTGAAACCTATGCCATGCTGATGCTGGGTCTGGGCATCATGGGCTTTGCAGCTCGTCGCCGTAGCAACCCCAGGATCTAAATTTTTAGCATACTTGTAGTTACCGAAGCACTGCTTGCAGTGCTTCTTTCATTTTTACCTTCCAGACTCTTTATTCCCCATCAGTATTGCACCTGAACAATCAGGTTAAAATACGGCCTTGCTGACACTTTCAGGTACATAACATCAATGTGGTCCGATCTATTCATGGGGCTAGGCGCCGTTGGCTTGATGCTGCTTGGCATAGACTGGATGACAAACGGCCTGAAAACCGCTGCTGGTCCCAGCTTCATGCAATTGCTACAACGCTGGACAGGCAGGCCATGGCAAGGCGTTTTCATCGGTGGGCTAAGCACGCTGGCCGTGCAGTCATCCACCGCCATTACAGTCACCACGATCGGTTTTGTCAATGCGAACATCCTGTCTTTGTCAGCGGCTGCATTTGTTATTTACGGCAGCAACCTCGGCAGTTCATTAAGCGCATGGGTAGTGGCATGGCTGGGCGGCAACTTCAAGCTGGACAATATGGCACTGCCGATACTGGGCATTGCCGTGATGCTGAAACTCTTCAGCAAACAAAGCCGCAGAAAAGGGATGGGTGAAGCTCTCACGGGCTTTGCCCTGCTTTTTCTGGGCCTGGGGTATCTCAAGACCAGTTTCGATGCCACGTTCATCAATATAGATTTCAGCACGCTCACCAGTCTTGGCGTATGGGGCATATTGCTTTCAACCCTGGCGGGGATTCTGCTGACTGTTGTCATGCAGGCATCGCTGGCAGTGGTTGCCCTGGTGATTACTGCGGTATCCACTGGCGCAGTGCCCCTGGAAATTGGGGCCGCCGTTGTCATTGGCTCCAATATAGGCACAACCTCTACCGCCTTATTGGCTACCATGGCGGCAACGGCCAAGGCAAAGCGGCTGGCAAGCCTGCATGTGCTGTTCAACCTGCTGACAGGTATTGTCGCGTTGCTGCTGTTGAAACCTTTGCTCTGGGGCATCCAAGAGATAGGCCTGCTGTTATTCAATGACACACAACCGCAATTTATCCTGGCCCTGTTTCATACCTTGTTTAACCTGCTTGGCGTATTCCTGATGTACCCATTGACGCCAGCCCTCATCAGGTGGCTGGATAGCAAGTTCAGGACCGCAAGTCATTTGGCATCATTCAGCCTGGATAGCTCCAGCCTCGCCATTCCAAGCCTGGCAATCAGGGCAATGAGCATGGAGGGCTTACGCACCGGACAGCTGATCGCAAGACAAGCCCTGAGCATGGCGGAAAAGAGCGGGCTCGATCAGCAATTACAGGAAGATACACAGCAGTTATTGCAGAACCTGCATCAATATACGGCGAAACTAGCCCAGCAGAGCCTTTCGGCTGAAGAAGCAGAACGATTGAATGTGCTGGTGCAAAACCAGTTGCGGCTGTCCATGGCATTGCAATTGCTCCCTGCCCTGTCAAAGCATCTTGGGCGGGATGACCAGGCATTCGTGCTGGAAATTCCTTATTGGCAGACTGTGATCAATACCAAGCTTCCTGAGGAAACGGCTAACATGCATCATGCATATAAAGAACTGGTGCAACAACGACAACTGAAAAAACAGCATATTCTTGAGCAGGTGCTGCATGCCAGTCTTGCCAACGACTCCGGTGGTGACAACTTGCTGAGGTTGGCAGAAGCACGGAGATTCAATCAACAGCTTACCAAGGCCATTCTGGCATTCAGTTCGCTGCAGTCCAATTATGACCACGGCCAACAGCAAGAACATGAATTATCAGAAGAAGAGCTGCTGGAAGAAAACCTGGGAACTGGAACCCAGTGACTTAGCAGCGGCCTAGGCCACCCTCAGCCGCCACAGGGATGTCACCTCTGCGGCGCGCGCCATATGCAGGGGATCCGACTTGTCTGAGGCGCGAGAATGGCGTGGCTTGATGTCAGTTTTATCCACTACCTGTAACCCGGCACCAGCAACCATCTCCACCAACGCTTCACGCGTCCGTAACCCCAGGTGCTCGGCAATATCTGACATGATGAGCCAGCCTTCCCCTTCTGGCTCGAGATGTTCTGCCACTCCATTCAGGAAGCCCTTGAGCATAATGCTATCGGGGTCGTAAATTGCATATTCAATGGCCGCATTCGGGCGGGCTGGCAACCAGGGAGGATTACATACAACCAATGGTGCACGACCTGCAGGAAACAAATCGGCCTTGATGACTTCAACCTGTCCAGCCAACCCCAGCATCTGCATATTCTCACGTGCGCAGGCGAGAGACCTGTCGTCCTGATCAGTGGCAATCACATGCTTGATCCCGCGCTTGGCCAGCAAGGCGGCCAGTACTCCGCTACCGGTACCAATATCAAATGCAAGGGTCAATGCAGGCAATGGTGCATCCGCAATCAAATCCACGTACTCACCTCGCACCGGTGAAAAAACACCATAGTGCGGATGTATGCGTGCGCCCAAGGCTGGCACCTCCACCCCTTTCTTTCGCCACTCATAGGCGCCGATCACGCCAAGCAACTCACGCAGCGACACTACCGAAACCTCATCGGCATTGCCATAAGCTTGAATGCAGGCCTGATGCGCGTCAGGAGCACGGCGTAGCTTGATGCTGTAATCCTTTTCCAGGGCAATCAACAACATGCCCAGCACGCGCGAACGTTGAGCCTGTGCCTGGCGGTTAAGGTGGAAAGCCTCGGCAGGGACGGAAGATGTTTTTGCCGGCTTGCGGTCTATGCGCCTTGCAATCGCCTGCAACAACTGGCGTGCGTTCTGAAAATCGCCACGCCATAACAGGGCCGTGCCTTCACATGCCAGCCGATAAGCCACGTCAGCCTTCATGGCATCATCAGCAATCATCACTTTGGCCGGCGGCTTTGAGTGGTTTTCCGAGCGCCAGATGGCAGAACACGTTTGCCCATTTTCCTGCCATTGCATCAAAGGGATGATCTTCAAATCGTCAGTCAAAATAGAACTTTCCTGATGGCTATACCGTCATTAAACTGCAAGTATTAAAAATAATATGAATATCCGGTCAGCATTAGAACATGGAATAGCTTACCCTACATGATCGGATGCCCCTTTCCGTATTACCAGATAAAGGAACCCTGCTCATGCAACGTATTATTCTACCGGCCATGCTGGCCATTTCGTTGAGCGCTTGCGGCGATATTGCAAAACTCCCAGTTTCATCAGGCATGGGCCCTAAACCAGAATTGCCGGAGCCAAGAAGCACACTGATCCCGACAGTAAACGTCGCTGAAGCCATTGGCTGGTCTGGCAATACATTACCGTACTCTCCCGAAGGCACTGCCGTGAATGCGTTTGCCAAGGACCTGGATCACCCGCGCTGGCTATATCAGCTTCCCAATGGGGATGTATTGGTGGCTGAAAGTAACAGTCCTCCAAAGGGCGATAATGGATTCAGCCTGCGTGGCTGGTTTGCTGGAAAATTCATGAAAAAGGCCGGCGCCGGCACTGAAAGTGCCAACCGCATCACCCTGCTGCGAGACACCGATGGCGATGGCGTGGCAGACCAGCGTTCAATCTTCATCGAGAATCTTCATTCCCCCTTCGGCATGACATTGATCGGCAATACTTTTTACGTGGCCAATGCCGATGCCGTGGTGACATTCCCTTATGTGGAAGGCGCCACCAACATCAACACGCCGCCCACCACCCTAGTTGACCTGCCTGGCCTGCCGCTCAACCACCACTGGACAAAAAACCTGATTGCCAATAACGACGGCAGCAAGCTTTATGTCACTGTCGGCTCCAACAGCAATATCGGGGAGAATGGCATGGAGATCGAGGAGGGTCGCGCCGCCATCTGGGAAGTCGATGCAAAGAGCGGTGAACATCGCATATACGCTTCCGGCCTGCGCAATCCCAATGGACTTGCCTGGGAACCCGATAGCGGCAGCCTGTGGGTTGCGGTAAACGAACGTGACGAAATTGGCAGCGACCTGGTGCCAGACTATATGACCTCTGTACAGGATGGCGGCTTCTATGGCTGGCCATACAGTTATTACGGCAATTATGTCGATGTTCGTGTCCAGCCCCAAAAACCCGAACTGGTCGCGAAAGCCATTGCACCCGATTATGCGCTCGGGCCGCATACCGCCTCACTAGGGCTGACAGCAGCCAAGGGCAACGCCCTCCCACCACAATTTGCCAATGGCATGTTTGTTGGCCAGCATGGATCATGGAACCGTAAGCCCCATAGCGGCTATAAGGTCATCTTTGTACCTTTTGAAGCAGGAAAGCCCTCAGGCAATGCCATTGATGTGCTGACAGGTTTCCTCAACCACAAGGGCGAAGCCCAGGGCCGGCCTGTAGGCGTGTTGGTAGACCAGAAAGGCAGCCTGCTGGTAGCTGATGATGTAGGCAACACGATCTGGCGTGTCAGTGCTGCCAACACATCAAAAAACTAATCACAATCCTGAATTAACACCAAGAATTTTTCCCGACATGTCAGGCACCCCTGCACAGGGCTTGCCTGACATTTTCATCGCATGCTCTAATCTGCCATCGCCAGCTGGCCACATGCCACCTGTCCTCTATACTGCATTACCCACCGGGATCATGAAAATGGCAAAATTGTTTGCAATACTGCTTTCCATCTGTACATTGCTAAGCATGCACCCAGCGCATGCTGCCAAAGAGGCTAAAGATGAAGCGCGTGAGGCAGCCACCAGTTTTTATCAGGACTATGCTGCGTTGCAGAAAACTGACAAGGTCGTCGGCCTGCCCAACATGGCGCAACTAGATGCTATTGCACAACACCTGATTCCCAAGCTCCACCGTATTTTCTATATTGCCCTGCGTGAACAGCACCGCTGCAGGAACCGCGATAAAACAACACCATGGACTACCGGTGATATCTTCACCTCCAGCGACGAAGGCTTCACCAGCTTCACTATTGACCCAAGCTTCCCCAACCAGTTTGGCCGCCAGTCTTCTGTACATTTCAAATTGGAACAGAATGGCAGCACCAAAACATGGACGGACGAAGTCATCCTGCGCAAGGAGAATGGTCAATGGATGATCTACGACATTGAATACCACGCACCTTTTGCTGAAAAGAAAACCGGAAAAAGCCTGCAATCCATTATCGACAAGAATCCTGCATGCTAGAATAATGCCTGTACTCGCCAGCTGGCACTTGAATCAGCTGGGTATCTTTTAGAGATCAGGTAAACGGTTCCACCATTGATTAAGCATTTCAAGGGGCTAGCACTTGCAGCAAACTAGCCCCGCAACGCCTCCAAGCTCTTTTGCATCCTATCTCGCCTCCTCTGCCGAGGCACTATTTGTAGCGCTTGACGAACGCGATCCCTATACCTACCAGCATTGTGACCGGGTATCCATGCTGGCCCTGGAGCTTGGAATTGAGTGCGGACTGACTCAGGCCGAACTGGATGTCCTTCGCATTGGCGCCCGCTTTCATGACATCGGGAAGATTGGTATTCCTGACCATGTGCTGCTCAAACCGGGCGCCCTCAACGCTGAGGAGTGGGCTATGATGAAAATGCATCCGGTCAAGGGCGAACGGCTGTTCCGCAACACATTGCACCCACAAGCTGACATGGTTGCGGATATCATTCGTCACCATCATGAGTGTTTCAATGGCAGCGGCTACCCTGACGGCCTATCAGGCAACCGGATTCCGCTGGCCTCCCGAATCTTGCTGATTGCAGATGGTTACGATGCCATGAGCACCGCCCGCCCTTACCATCATGGCCGGAGCCACCAGGAAATCATGAATATCATGGCGGATGAGGAAGGCATAAAAACCGACCCTGACCTGATAAAACGGTTCATGTGTGTCATAGAACGAAGTCCGGCAAGAACAGATTGAGGCCGCTAGGCTACAAAGACTTCCTGCCATAAGTTGCGCACCGCTTCCACCTCATCCTTCACTTCGTCCAAAGGCACACGGGCCTTGCTTTCTCCTTGCAGCCTGATGGCATGCTGGCGGCGCCTGTAATCACGGTAGGCCTTGGCTGCCAACTGCGCATGCCCCAGCCGGATCAAACCAAGCTGGCCAAGCATCTCCAGCAAGGCAATATTCCCCAGGTTTCTGGTCAGTTCAGGGTAAACCGCTGCATGCGCCAACACCAGGTATTGCACAATAAACTCGACATCCACGATCCCGCCACTATCATGCTTGAGGTCGAACAGCTCACCATGATTGGGGTGGGCTCCATGCATTTTTGCGCGCATGGAAACCACCTCCTCGCGTAATTTCAAAAGGTCCCGAGGCTGGGCGAGCACATCCTGGCGTATTTGCTCAAATATTTCGCCAATCTGCTGATTACCGGCACTGAAACGCGCACGCGTCAGTGCCTGGTGTTCCCAGACCCAGGCTTTTTCCTCCTGGTAAGTACGAAACGCCTGCACCGAACTCACCAGCAAACCGCTGGCACCGTCCGGGCGCAACTGCATATCGGTTTCATAAAGCGTTCCCGCAGAGGTCATACTGCTCAGCCAAGTATTAATCCGTTGCCCCAGCTTGGCATACACTTCGCCGGCCTCTGGCGCTTCATCATCATAGAGAAAAATGATATCCAGGTCAGAAGCATAACCCAGCTCTTTGCCCCCCAGCTTGCCATAGCCAATCACGGCAAACAGCGGCATATCCCGATGACGGTTGCGTAATGCTGGCCAAATAGCCTTGATAGCTACATCCAGGATGATGTCTGCCAAGGCACTCAGGTAGTCTGACAGGGTTTCCAATGACAGCTCGCCAGCTACATCCTTGGCGGCAAAACGAAATACAGCGGCATGTTTGAAGTGCCGCATTTCATCCATTTGCCGCTCCACATCACCATGCAGCTCAAGAATGCGGCGCTCGAGATCCACATGCATGGCAGCAAAATCAGGGGCCGCATAAAGATTGCGTGTATCCAGCAATTCATCCAGTAGGATGGGATGTTGCGACAGGTATTGGGCCAGCCAGGGGCTTGCGCCCACAATCCGGATCACCAGGGTCAGTGCGGCCGGGTATTCTGCCAGCAAAGCGAGATAGCTGGCACGACGGCAGATACTGTCCAGCAAGTCTGCAACCCGCATTAACACTACATCGGGATGAGGCTCCTGCCCTGCCTGATTCATTGCCATGGGCATCAATGCATCGAACCGCTGCCGGCTCAACTCGGGCAGCTGCTTGTATCTTGGACTGTCATGAAAACTCATGACCTTACGCAGGGTATCTTCTGGCTCCGCGTAACCCAGCCTGGTCATCAGAGCCACCGCATCCTGTCCTGTCATCAATCCCAGCCAGAGTCCTGTCACATTCATTTCCTGTGGCGCTTCCCCGGAATTCACTTCCTGTGGATCGGTAAAGACCTCATCAAAATGATGCTGTACTTTGGCCCTATGTTGCTCCAATGCAGAAACAAACTCTCCCCAGCCGGAAAATCCCATACCCAGTGCGATGCGGGCGCGCCCTTCATCTGCGTGGGGGATATCCTGCGTCTGGGTATCTTCCATATATTGCAGCCTATGTTCCAGGTTACGCAAAAAGATATAGGCAGCGCTCAGCTCGCTGACAGTGTTCTTTGGCAACAGTGTTTTTTCCTGCAGCAGGTTCAGCACTGACAACGTAGGCCTGACCTGCAGGCTGGGATCGCGCCCGCCGCGTATGAGCTGGAATACCTGGGCAATAAACTCAACTTCGCGAATCCCGCCTCGGCCCAGCTTGATGTTGTCATGCATATCCCGGCGATTGACATCACGCTGGATCTGCACCTTGAGGTCACGCATGGAAGCAAAGGCGCCAAAATCCAGGTACTTGCGGAAAACAAACGGGCGCAGCAGATCACCCAGGTTCTGGCCCGGGCCAGCCACCACCCGCCCCTTGATCCAGGCATAGCGCTCCCACTCGCGGCCCTGGTTCTGGTAATACTCTTCCAGCATGGCAAAACTGCAGGCCAGCGGCCCTTCAGACCCATATGGCCGCAACCGCATGTCCACACGGAATACAAACCCGTCCTCTGTAATCTCGTCAATGGCAGCTATCAAGCGCTTGGCAAGCCGGGTAAAGAAATCCATATTGCTGATGGACTTGGCGCCGTTGGTTTCACCATCCTCCTCAAATGCAAAGATCAGGTCGATATCGGATGACACATTAAGCTCATAGCCGCCAAGCTTGCCCATGCCCACTACAATAAACTCCTGACGCTGGCCACTTTCCTCACCGATAGGGCTGCCAAACATGGCTTCCAGCCATGGGGTCAAGTGCAACAAGGCATGCTGCAACGTCACCTCGGCCAGTGCGCTCACCACATGTATGACCTCACCCAGGTCTGCCAGGCCATTGAGATCACGCACAATCACGCGCAGGATCACGCACTGGCGCAGCTTGCGCAATACTCGCTTGAGCGAAATATCATCGCTGACTTCCTGTTTATCCAGCCAGGCCCGCATGGCATCTGCTGTCCATGCCTCATGAACCTGCTCCATCAACTCAGGTAAAAGGGCTTCATCCCCAGTCAATAATCGCTGGACGAACGGACTGCAGCGTATGGCATGCAATAAATATTGCTCTTCCGTACTCTGGGCAGTGTTTTCTTGCAAAATCTGTGATAGTTTGCGCATCTGAAATTGTTAATGAAATGTTATTATTGGTTTCTTAGAAGTCCATTAAATGGCTGGCAAGAAGGTCACAGCCTAACTCATTATAGTGTTTTGGAGGAGTATGTATGTCGTCGATTGAATCCGTGCTGACGGAAAGACGTGTTTTTGCGCCGCACGATGCATTCCGGCAAGCCGCCACGGTGTCAGGCATGGAGGGCTACCTGGCATTGTGCCAAGCCGCGGAGCAGGATTACACCGGCTTCTGGGCCGAACTGGCCCGCAATGAGATTGACTGGCATACCCCCTTCAGCGAAATCCTGGATGAGTCGCAAGCTCCTTTCTACCGCTGGTTTGCTGATGGCACCCTGAATGCATCGCACAACTGCATAGACCGCCACCTTGCCACCCGTGGTAACAAGACTGCACTGATCTTTGAAGCAGATGACGGCACCGTCACCAATATCACCTATAAAGAGCTACATCAGCGTGTATGCCGGTTCGCCAATGCCTTGAAAAAGCAAGGCATTGGACTGGGCGATCGCGTCATTATTTACTTGCCCATGAGCATTGAAGCCATCGTCGCCATGCAGGCCTGCGCGCGCATTGGCGCCATCCATTCCGTCGTGTTTGGCGGCTTCTCCGCCAAGAGCCTGCATGAGCGCATTGTGGATGTAGGCGCCAAGCTTATTATTACTGCAGATGGCGGTCTGCGTGGCGGCAAAGCTGTGGCACTAAAGGGAGCGGTTGACGAGGCCCTCGCGCTAGGCGGTTGTGACGGTGTGGAAAAAGTCATCGCCTATCAGCGCACTGGCGTTGAAATCATCATGAATCCGCAGCGCGACCTCTGGTGGCACGAGGTTGAAGCCGCTGAAAATGATTACTGCGAACCCACCTGGGTCAGTGCCGAACATCCCCTGTTCATCCTGTACACATCCGGCTCAACCGGTACCCCCAAGGGCGTCCAGCATTCTACTGGCGGCTATCTGTTGGGCACCATCATGAGCATGAAGTGGGTCTTCGACCACAAGGCAACCGATATTTTCTGGTGTACCGCCGATGTAGGCTGGATCACCGGCCACAGCTATGTGGCCTATGGCCCGCTCGCCTTGGGCAGCACCCAGGTGGTGTTTGAAGGCATACCCACCTATCCCGATGCAGGCCGCTTCTGGAAAATGATAGAACAGCATAAGGTCAGTATTTTCTATACTGCGCCCACTGCCATTCGATCCCTGATCAAACTGGGTGGGGACTTGCCCAATCATTATGACCTTTCAAGCCTTCGCTTGCTGGGCACTGTAGGGGAGCCGATCAATCCCGAGGCCTGGATGTGGTATCACAAGGTTGTGGGCAAGGAGCGTTGCCCGATTGCCGATACCTGGTGGCAAACCGAAACAGGTTCACACATGATTGCGCCGCTGCCCGGTGCCATCCCTGCCAAACCAGGTTCCTGTACCCGCCCGCTTCCAGGCATCATCGTTGATATCGTTGAGGAAGATGGAACCCATATCGACGGGACAGGCGGCGGCCTGCTGGTCGTGAAGAAGCCGTGGCCCTCCATGATCCGTAACATCTGGGGCAATCCAGAGCGCTTCAGGAAGGCCTATTTCCCCGAGGAACTCAAGGGCTTGTACCTGGCCGGCGACTCTGCGCACCGCGACGAGGACGGTTATTTCTGGATCATGGGCCGCATCGACGACGTGCTCAACGTCTCCGGCCACCGTCTGGGCACCATGGAAATCGAGTCGGCACTGGTTGCCAATCCGCTGGTGGCCGAAGCCGCGATCGTGGGCAAGCCCCACGACATCAAGGGGGAATCCATCGTGGCCTATGTGGTGCTCAAGGGCGAGCGCCCTGAAGGCGATGCCGCCAAAACCATCGCGGCGCAATTACGCGACTGGGTAGGCAAGGAAATCGGCCCGATTGCCAAGCCGGATGAAATCCGCTTCGGCGAAAACCTGCCCAAGACCCGCTCCGGCAAGATCATGCGCCGCCTGTTGCGCTCCCTGGCCAAAGGCGAGGAAATCACCTCGGATATTTCCACGCTAGACAACCCGGCTATCCTGGAACAATTGAAACACTCCACCATATAGGCGATCAGCAATAGACATGGATAGCTGGCGCCTTTGCGACCAATGGCAGCACCTGCGCTCGGTTTTCGGCTCGATTGACCAGATATTCAATCTTACCGGACAGCAGATCAGCCATAACCTTGGGTTTTCTGAGGTCGTCTTGGTGGAGGCGGAAGGCCGGCAATATTATGTCAAGCGTTACTATGCCGCGGGCAAGGGTATCCGCTACTTTATCGGCACACCACGCATCGAGCGCGAATGGCAGAACCTCCAGCGCTTCGATACCTGGGGCATTCCCACTTCGCAGCTGGTTGCCTACGGCATGGAATACCGCCATGGAATCTTCCATCGCGGCGCCTTGGTCACAGCTGCAATTCCGCATAGTACAGATCTGGTCACCCTGGCCCGAAACTGTGATCCACACCTGCAGGATAAAAAATGGGTCAACAGCGTCAGCCACCAACTGGCCGCTATCGCCCGGACGCTGCACTCACAGCGCTTTATCCATGGCGACTTGAAATGGCGGAATATATTGGTGGGCGACGACGCAAAAGTTTTTCTGATCGACAGCCCATGTGGCAGAACCTTGCCGCACGGCTTGCTGCAATACCACATCGTCAAAGAGCTGGCCAACATAGACCGCAATGCCAAGCAATATGGCCTGAGGCGCAGTCAGCGTTTACGCTTTTTCCTGCAGTATTTGGGGCAATCCATCCTGAGTCACAATGCAAAAAGGCAATTGCGCCGGATACTGGCTTACCGTTTCCGCCGTGATGAAGCCAAGCAGAAAATGCTGGCAAAGCTGCAACAACTATGACTGCTGCTTGGCCAACGCCTGCTGGTAGATATTGACCGCGCGCGTCCCAAGCTTGCAGAACCCCAGGATCGGGATCGGCAGGCTGGGTAGCAGCCCGGCCAACTCGTCCACCTGGGCATAAGTCAACTGGCCGGGCACCACAGGAACATGCACGTACTGGAGGCCATTGGCTTCGGCAGCCTGGCGGATTTCCTCGCTGCTGGGCTGCTCGGCACCGCCCTCGCCATCCGGGCGATTGTTGATGATGGTTTTGAAGCCGGCGGCAGCGGCCTCGGCTACTTGGTCAACTGTCAATTGCGGACAACTGCTGAACTGCTCGCTGATGGTCTTGGTGGTAAGCGTCATCTTTCCTGTATTTCCTCATGTAAGGTAATGCCCAATATACCACAGGAGGCGCAGCCTCCTTGGTATCGGCCTGAGATCAGGACGCCAGCTCCTCCGCGTAGTTATAGCTCAGCGGCCATTGCCAGTGGGCTGAGGCAGGGTTGGTCAGCTGGCGCAGATGCTCGGCAATACGCTCGATCAATGCCGCATCCTGTTGCGGATCAAGACCGTGGTAGGGTTTGCCATGATAGTCGCCGCTGAAAGCCAGCACATCCGCAACGGAGGCGTTTGCCTCGAACAAGGCCTTGATGCGCTGGCACTCCTTGTCCTCGGGCGTGATGAGGCGCAATGAATACAAAATGCCCAGCGCTGCGCCAAACTCCAGCATGGGGGTTTGAATACCATGGCGGGAAGCCAGCTCGATGCTGCCCATGATGCGCTCCTTGCGTTGCAGCTTGCGCAGCGGGTCGCGCCCGATGCGGCGGCACGGGTCCTTGAACGAAGCCTTGCAACGCGCGATGAAGCTGTTGACGAACGAGGTGTTGATGTATTCCGCCAGTGCCGGGTTTTCCTGCAGCATGGCGGGCTTGATCTCGTTGTTCACCAGGCGTTTCACCAGCATGACGACGCGCTCGTCCCCCATGCCCTGCCCGATGGTCTGGTAGCCCAGCAGGCTGGCATACCAGGCAATGATGGCATGCGTGCCGTTCAGGAGCCGGTTCTTGATCGCCTGGATCTCGGCAATGTTGTCCACCGTCTGCACCTGGCGCAAGCGTTCCAGTATCTTGCCCCCCTTCTTGGCGTAGAGCAGCATGTCGGGACCGCTTTCAAACAAGGTGACCCCCAGTTGGTCCAATGCCCGGTTGAGATGCGAGGCATGCCGCAACTGGCTCACGATCTTGCCCAGCCCCGGCTCGGCCAGGAGGACGGATTCCTGGTGCATAGGCGCCACACTATCGCCAGGCGCCAATGCCTTTTGCTGGGTGTGCTTTTCAAAACTAGCGAAATTAATCCTCGCCTGCTTCAAGAGAATTTCTTTCGGTATTTTTGAAACCATACGGTTGACCACCGTTTCAGTAAAACATGCCATATCCATGATCGCTTGAATATCGTGTCCGGCCACCAAGGCTTGCATCGCTTCTTTCACATGTCGCCGCACAAATGCTGCACCGCCGACCTTGTTGAGAATCACCAGTATCGTCAGCGGCTTGGCATTGTGCTGATAACGCGCCGCCAGGCCCTTGGCAATCAGGCCGGCCTGCTGCTTGATGGCAGATTCAGGTAGACACAGGCCAACAATCTCGGAAATTGCATACATGTCGCACACCGCCGACTCATCCGCCATGTCGATCAGGCGGATGCGGTCTATGGTCTGGTGGAAAGCCAGGTTACTGTAGTGCACGTCGTACTTGCCAAACGCATTGACCAGGCTGCGCAGGGTCGTATTGTTGCTTGCGCCGATGATTTCATAAGGCCGGGTATAGCCGTCCCAATGCGAGAATATCTGCGCCAGGTAACCACCGCCCATGGCGCCGAAGCCATGGATGCCCGCCCGCATGTTGTTGATGGTTTGCGGGAACGCATCCGTCAATTTGGGCTTGGGGAGATTGGGCGTAAACCTGATCAGGTCGGCAAGGAAATCCGGCATGCGGTCGTAAGCCTGGTAAGCCAGCTGCTTGATTTCAGCCCGTGGCTCCTTGATATCCTTCACCAAAATAGGCAAGCCGCCCGCACCTGAGGCAGAACGCAAGCCATTTTCAGAATCCTCGAACATCAGGCAATGCTCTGGCAGGCAATTCAATTCATTGGCAGCCGCCAGAAAAATCTCCGGATGTGGTTTACCCTGCTTGACCTCATCGCCACACACCGTGATATCAAAATATTTCATGACATTGGCATTGATCAGGTACTCCTCAGCAATCGCACGGCGACTAGAAGTCGCTACTGCCATCAACAAGCCATTGCGTTTGAGCCGCTCCAGGATTTCATACAAACCGGGCTTCACTGGCACCCCATGCTTACGCACATGAGCAAGCTCCAGCTCATCGGCACGCTTGCGTATAGATGCATAAGGATATTCTTGACCGTATTGCTGTTTGGCTAGCTCCTCTGCTTTTCTGGCGCTCAGGCCGAGCGAGCCCAAGAGGATGTCTTCACTGATTGCCTGGCCAAACAACTCAGCCGAGGCTTGCTTGATAGTGGTAAATCGAAGACGCTCGGTATCGAACATCGTGCCATCCATATCAAAGATGGCGGCGTGGATGAGTCTTTCCTTGAAAATCATTAAAAATCCTTAACACTAACTGACTGATTTGTGAGGTTCACCTCGAGTGTGAAATGAATGATGACTTTTTTACCATAACATATTTTTTTCATCTTTTTGGCCAGTTTGGCCTTTTGATTCAACCCCATGCGCTGAGAATCACACAAAATTCGGCAGGAACCTAACAACCAATAAATATGCTTATTTGTAGGACTGATGCGACATTGGCGCCGATCAAGAGGGAAATAAGCGAGGGAAAATTTTGGGAAGATTGACAGCGTAATAAAAAATATCACTGAGTGAAATTCAGCGCCAAAGGGCAGTACGCTAAATACACACAGCAAGCGCTGATTAACTTTATCAGCACGGCTGCTTGATCTCAGCAAGATTCTGCTGGAACTGGTTTGTAACCTGCTGTGCCCTATTATGATCAACTCATGCGGAACATAGCCTAATCAAAAGTTGTCTTTGAATAAGATTAGGACTAGATTGCCGTGACAGCAGAAGCAGCCCCCCGCAGGATAAAACCAAGAAAGGAACCCCATGATCTTCAGGCAGCTTTTTGATGAGGAGTCCTCAACCTATACCTACCTGCTGGCAGATGATGAAAGCCACGAGGCCTTGTTGATTGATCCTGTGGATGCAGGCCTGGAGCAATACCTGCAATTGCTTGATGAATATAACGTGGTGCTCAAGTACTCGCTTGAAACCCATGTACACGCTGACCATATCACTGCGAGTGGCATGTTGCGCGAAAAAACCAATACGCTGACCGGCATAGGCAGCCGCTGCAATGCATTGCCAGCCGACTTGCAGTTACAGCATGCTGACCAACTGCGCTTCGGCAACCATATCATCAAGGTACTTGGCACACCGGGACATACCGTGGGAAGTGTGAGCTACCTGGTTGATGACCGCGTATTTACCGGAGACTCGCTCCTGATCAATGGCTGTGGCAGAACAGACTTCCAGGATGGGGACGCTGGAACACTATATGACAGCATCACACAACAACTATTCAGGCTGGATGAGGAAATTCTGGTTTATCCAGGACATGACTACAAAGGTTGCCGCGTCAGCTGTATAGGCCAGGAAAAAGCCATCAACCCACGCCTGGCAGGGAAAACCCGCGATGAATTCATTGCCATCATGGACAATCTCGACCTGCCAAAACCGGAATTGATTGATATCGCCGTCCCAACCAATCGTAAACTGGGTATCGAAGCATTGCCCCATGGCTGATGCAATGCCACCCTGTATCGCTCAATCCAGATTAAAACAAGGAATAAAGCATGGATGATTTGATTAAATATCTACGGGAACAAAAAACCTTCAAAACCCATACCAAGGAAGAGCTTGAGTTTATCGATACCATTAAATTAAAACAGGTGACCTTGCCTGAGGGGAGGCTCATCGTAAAGGAGAACACCTCCTCGCCTCAACTCTTCACCTTGCTTGATGGCTGGGCGTATCGTCACAAGACACTCAAGAATGGCAACCGGCAGATTCTGAACTTCCTGTTACCGGGAGATATCGTAGGGCTTCAGCAAAACCTGCTGGACAATACCTCAAGCAGCGTTCAAGCATTAACTCCGGTGACATTATGCGAACTGGACAAGAACAAGTTATGGCAACTGTATGAACGCCATCCTGCCCTTGCCTATGACATCACCTGGCTGTGTGCGCAGGAAGAACATATCGTAGATGACAACCTGATGAATGTTGGAGCGCGCATTGGATTGGAAAAAGTCGCCATGTTGCTGCTTCATCTCTATAAGCGTTACAAGGCTATTTACCCCATCCCAGGCAAAACCATTCCTTTCCCGTTGACCCAGCAGGAAATCGCGGATTCCCTGGGGCTATCGCTCGCACATACCAACAAGACCCTGCGGAAACTGGAAAAACTGGGCCTGCATAGCATCAGCAATAACGCCCTGACCATCTTTGACGAAAAAGTGCTGGCAAGCGTAGCCGATTATTTCTATATGCCAGTCAAGCAGAGGCCGCTACTGTGCTGAATCGCCCAAATCATCCCAGCCGAAACTGGTCCATTCCTTGCCAAACTTGAATGTCAAACCCCCAGCATGCGCCAATGTTTGAAGTGCATGCTGATCAATGATTGCATGATTGAGCTGAAAACCCTGACGTTGCTTGACTGCATAAAGTGGATGAGTAATTTCCACACAAACCGAACGTGGCTCTTTCTGCTCCAGCCGTAATGTAACCGGCTCGCTGATATGGTCCTCGAAATAGCAAAGCAAGCCTAGCCAGGCATAGAGAAAAGGCTGCTGCCTCATCTCCTCAATATCAAGAACATCGCCGGGCACATAATCTATCTTGATATTGCGCAAGGCGAGCGGCGCGGTCATCAGCTTAATGCCCAATTGTATGATCTCGGCAGGAGTCGCCATTGCCTTTGCTGTGCTTTCCCAGATCTGCAGGGCACGAATACCCAACACAGCCTCTTCCAATTGCTGATCTATACGGGCTACCTGTTCATTCAGGACTGCCTTGCCAATATCGCCTTTAGCCAGGGTACGCTTGATGATGGCTGCACTCATACGCGCGATCGAAATCGGCCCAACCAGGCTGTGCCGCAAACTGGGAAATACCCGCATGAATATCTCATGCTGGATACCCATTACCGCCCAATCCTGCATTTGGTCCTGCCCCGCTAAAGAAGCCTTCACTGATTCAACCTTCCCTTGCATTTAGAAGGACTCCAGAACGCGCTCCAGACTGGCAAGGTCCACAGGTTTTTCCAGATAGAAATCAAATTGCTGACTGTCCTGTGCTCCTGTTAAGTCAGAGGCTGCATAACCCGTTACGGCGACAAACTTAAGCTGACGCGCAGACTCGCCCAAGCTCGCCCGCAACTTCCCGATGAGTTCAAGCCCAGAAATATCAGGCAAGTTAAGGTCCATAAATAGGATGTCATAGGGTTTTGCCTTTAGCGCCATTTCCACTTCATGGCCATTCATAACGTAATCAGCCTGATGCCCCAGCATCTCCAGCAGTTCCTTAAAGGTTTCTGCAGCAGCCTGATAATCTTCTACGATGAGTACATGCCGACTTTGTTGGCTGGTTAATTGCATGATTTAGGTCCGCTGCCACGGTATGCTGACATTAAAAACAATTGCATTTCCATGATATTGATATGCGATTTCGCCGCCATGTCCCTTGCCAATTTTATGCGCAATATACAATCTCAAAACTTAGCGCCTTCTTAAGATTATGTTCATTAAACATGAACTGGCACCTGAATGTCCAAAACAAGATACGAGCCAGCGCATCATGGATGATAAACCGGCATTATGAACACTGATATTGAATTGGTCATTACTCTCGCTCATTCTCCGTTCCAAACCACAGCCAGACTCTCCAAACAAGATGCTGAAACAAAACATGTTTAGCCCCCGACTGCACGCTCCAGCATCCGGCCTTTATCGCTTCCCAAGGATTATAGGGAAATCATTTACCGCCTGATATGAGTTTTCACATAATGCTGAGCTTGGTTAATGCGTCAAATATTTGGTGGAAATCTTCCGTTTCAACCTGCAGCCCACATCATGATAGTGCATGGATAAATGCCTGCCTGTTAAATAGGCGATAAATAACCGCGGAATATCAGGCACAAAAAGGTAAAATAGCGCTTTTGCTTAGCCATTCAACTTTAAAATATATGTCCAGCTTCAACCAAGAAATCCATCGCCGCCGTACATTCGCCATCATTTCCCACCCGGATGCCGGCAAAACCACACTGACAGAAAAACTACTGTGGTTCGGTGGCGCCATCCAGGTCGCAGGTGAAGTCCGTGGCCGCAAAGCTGCCCGCCATGCTACTTCTGACTGGATGGAGCTGGAAAAACAACGCGGCATTTCCGTCACTTCATCGGTAATGCAGTTCCCATACCGGGACCACATGATCAACCTGCTGGATACACCAGGCCATGATGACTTTTCGGAAGACACCTACCGGACATTGACCGCAGTTGACTCTGCCGTCATGGTGATCGACTCTGTCAACGGCGTGGAAGCACAAACCATCAAGCTGCTGAACGTTTGCCGCATGCGTGACACGCCCATTCTCACCTTCATCAACAAACTGGATCGTGAATCCAGGGCACCCATAGAACTGCTGGATGAAATCGAGTCAACGCTGGGCATGCAATGCGCCCCCATGACCTGGCCTATCGGTATGGGCAAAAGCTTCCGCGGCGTGTATCACTTGTATAACGATACGATCTCGTTTTTTGACCCGCACGCAGAGAAAGGCACGTCGGAAACCATCAAGGGCCTGGACAATCCTCGCCTGGACGAGCTGATAGGCTCACAGGCCGATGATTTACGCGTAGACGTGGAACTGGTACGCGGCGCCTCCAACGTATTTGATAAAGATGCTTACCTTACCGGCAAGCAAACTCCGGTCTTCTTTGGCTCCGGTATCAATAACTTTGGCGTGCAATCCTTGCTGGATGCCGTGGTTGAGCTTTCCCCTGCCCCGCTTCCACGCGATACTGCCAGCCGCAGCGTAGCCCCGTCGGAAGAAAAATTCTCCGGCTTTATATTCAAGATACAAGCGAACATGGATCCCAAGCACCGTGACCGCATTGCGTTCCTGCGTGTCTGCTCCGGCCGTTTCGAGCGGGGGATGAAAATCAAGCAGGTTGCCAGCGGCAAGATACTTGCAGTCAACAATGCCATTACCTTCATGGCCCAGGACAGGAACACTACGGATGAAGCCTATGCCGGTGACATCATTGGCATACCCAACCACGGCACCGTCAAGCTGGGTGACACCTTCAGCGAAGGCGAGGAACTCAAATTCATCGGGATTCCGTCATTTGCCCCGGAATTTTTCCGCCGGGCACGGCTGAAAAACCCGCTCAAGATGAAACAGTTGCAAAAAGGGCTGCAGCAACTTGCTGAAGAAGGCGCTTCACAACTATTCCGCCCCTTGTTGAGCAACGACCTGATCCTGGGTGCTATCGGCACCTTGCAGTTCGACGTGGTAGCTCACCGGCTGGAACATGAGTACGGAGTAGATGTGGTATTTGAAAGCTACGATTGCTCAACCGCCCGCTGGCTGCGTGGCCCTGAGGCCGATCTCAAGGCGATTGCCGACAAGTACGGCTTTAACGTGGCGCTGGATGGCAACGAGGAGTACGTTTACCTTGCGCCCAACCGGGTCAACCTGCAAATGGCGCAGGAACGTTACCCAGAGCTGCAATTCCTCGAAACCCGCGAGATTTTCTAGGGAATACCTGCTTGAAAGCCTTGGCCCCGGACAACCTATGCGCCTGCCACAGCGGCCAGCCGTATTGCCGTTGCTGCGGGCCATGGCATCAGGGGGAAAATGCGCCCAACGCTGAAAAGCTGATGCGCTCCCGCTATGCTGCCTATGCCATGGGCCTGGAAGACTACCTGCTGAAAACCTGGCATCCTGCTACCCGCCCTGCTGTTTTAAAACTGGAGGATGAGAAATCCATCAAGTGGCTCAGCCTTCAGATTATCAGGCATGAAGAAACTGAACCGGATCACGCACTGGTAGAGTTTATTGCTAGATATAAAATCAATGGCAAGGCAGAAAAACTGCATGAAATAAGCCGGTTTATCTGCAAGGCGGGGCATTGGCTATATGTTGATGGCGATTTTGTTGAACCCTGATTTTTTGTTGACCACTGACTCATGAACATACTCTTCATCCATCAGAATTTTCCCGGGCAATTCCGCCATATTGCGCAATCCCTGATCGATGAAGGCAAACATCAAGTACTCAGCCTGTGCGAAACGCATGCGCCAGGCATGGCTGGAGTACAGCGCTTGGAATACAAGCCCGCACGCGCGGCAACCGAGGGGGTCCATGCTTACCTGGCACCGGTTGAGGGACATGTCATCCGCGGCCAGAGCGTGGCCAGGGCATTGCTTCAGCTCAAGGAGCGAGGCTACCAGCCGGATATCATCGTAGCCCACATGGGCTGGGGGGAAGCCATTTATCCCAAGGATATCTATCCAGATACACCGTTACTGACCTTTTTTGAATTTTTCTACCAGACCGATGGGGCGGATGCCGGTTTTGACCCGGAATATCCGCTGGTACTGGATGACTATTTGCGCATCCGCACCAAGAACATCACCAACCTGCTATCTCTCCATGCGGCCGACATCGGCATCAGCCCGACTGCCTGGCAGCGCAATCTTTACCCTCCGGAATACCGCGACAAGATTCGTTTGGTCCATGAGGGTATCAATACCGAGGCAGCAGCACCTGACCGTAGTGCCTGGGTGCGTCTTGGGTCAGGCTTGACGTTGACGCGGGACGACGAGGTCATCACTTATGTATCACGCAACCTGGAGCCGTACCGCGGCTTTCATATATTCATGCGGGCCTTGCCTGAAATCCTCAAGCGTCGCCCCAACTGCCAAGTGCTGATTGTAGGAGGGAACGATGTGAGCTATGGCCGCAAGCTGCCAGACGGGCAGACCTATCGCGCCCAACTGCTGCAAGAAGTTCAAGGCATAGACCAAAGCCGGGTGCACTTCCTGGGCAAACTGCCATACCAGCAATACCTGCGTGTGCTACAGGTTTCTTCAGCGCACATCTACCTCACCGTACCTTTCGTACTGTCATGGTCCATGCTGGAGGCCATGTCAGCCGGATGCCTGGTAATCGGCTCACGCACCGCGCCAGTGGAGGAGGTCATTACCCATGAGGAAAACGGGCTGCTGGTGGATTTCTTCTCCATCCATGAAATCGCCAATGCGATTGACCGGGTATTCACGGCCCCGGACAGACTGCAGGCAATGCGGGATGCTGCCCGTGGAACGATTATTGAGCGTTACCCGCTATCCACAGGTATCAAGGCCTACCGCGAGCTGTTTGAAGAAGCCATGGCCCCGACTTCCGGACAACCTTAAGCCAGCGGCAGCAATATCTCCACGCGCAAGCCGCCTGCAGTGCGGTTCTGTATATTGATCAGCCCGTTATGCAAATCCAGCACTTGCTTGGTGATTGCCAGCCCCAACCCATGGCCAGTCACATTCCCTGAACTGTCAGCCCGATAGAACGGCTGGAAAATGTTATCCAGTTCCGATTCGGGAATACCCCCGCCATTATCCATAATCACCAATGACAGCTGTTTGCCGCTCAATGCCGTTTCCAGCACCACTGCACTGTAATCAGGGCTGTATTTGATGGCATTGCGCAACACATTTTCAATGGCACGATAAAGCAGGTCAGGTTGCGCCTCTATCTCTGCATCCGCAGAAATATTGCTGTGAATATCAATATTCTTGGCTGTTGCCTCGAATCTCGCATCGTCAATCACGCTATCCAACAATTCACCCAGCATGACCTTTTCTTTCTTGATTGCAATGACTCCAGACTCAAGCCTTGAAAGTTCCAGGACCTCTCCAAGCAGTTTGTCCATGCGCATGGATTCCATCTCTATGCGGTCCAGTGTGGAATCCAGCTTTTCTGGGCTTTGCTTGGCCAACCCGATACCGACCTGCAAGCGTGCCAGCGGTGAGCGCATTTCGTGCGAAACATAATGCAGGAGGCGTTTCTGCCCTTGCATCAAGGTATCCAATTGCTCAGTCATGCGATCAAAACTGCGGCCGAGGTCTGCCAGTTCATCACGGCGCCGCCCCATCGCAGGGCCAATCCTGGCCTTGAGGTTGCCGGATGCGACCCGGTCAAAAGCGTTACGCAAGCCCTTGATAGGCTTTGACACATACCAGGCTAACAGTCCTGCAAATAAGAGGCTGGCAATAAAACCGACCCATACTGGCGTCCACGGGAACATAGGCCCCCCAGGCCCGCGCCTGGGACCCGGAGGCCCTCCCATCATGCCTGGAGGCCTATCAGACCGCATGCTTTCTTCTGCTGGAGGCATAGGGCCGGGATGCATGCCATGAGCAGGAACGAATAAATGATAAACCTTGCCACCGGGCGTTGTACTTTCCCGAACGGCGCGACGGTCTTTAATATTAGCCAATTCATTTTGCATACGTATGGAAATTGGACGCTGCAATAATTCCAGGCCTTCAGGATCCACTGCATAGACCTGGGGTATAGGCTTTTGTGACCACTGCAACAACAGATTCAGCAATGCCTCCTCGCCCCCGTGGTGCAGGGTTTCGGCAGCAGCATCAATCAAGGCCATGGAGGTGGGATTGGTACGGATTTCACGCTCAAGCCGCTGACTGTCCTGATGGGCGGAAAACCAGAAAAACAGGCTGACCCCAATAATGGAAGTCATCTGGGCAAGAAAAAAGAAGAAAAAGAACTTCCAGAACAGCCTGCCCATGTCTACTCTTTAATCAACTGGTAACCCATGCGGTAAACAGTCTGTATACATTGACGCCCATCGGCCATGGTACCGAGTTTCTGGCGTATGCTGCTAAGGTGTACATCTATCGTCCGGTCAAAGCGGGACAGCGGCCGCCCCAGGCCTATGGTGGATAGGTCACTCTTGCTCACTACCCTTCCGGCCTGCCTGACCAGTACTTCCAGCAAGTTGAACTCAGTACTGGTCAGGCTGACAGGTTTTCCAGCCCACTCCACCAAGCGGCGCTCAGGCCAGATCACCAGCTCACCCACAGCAACCTGCGCCGGCTGGCTGATGGCAGAAGGCGCAATCCGGCGAAGAATTGCCCGGATGCGCGCCACCAGCTCACGCGGGGTACAGGGTTTGGGCACATAATCATCAGCCCCCAGCTCCAGTCCGACAATACGATGCTCATCATCCCCTTTGGCGGTCAACATCAGGACAGGGACATTGCTGCCCGCACGTATGCGTCGCAATACTTCTATCCCGTTGAGCTTGGGCATCATCACATCCAGGACTACCAGTGTGGGAGACAAGGATTCCGCATAAACAATCCCGGTTTCGCCATCATGAGCACACTCGACCTCAAAGCCTTCCTGAACCAGGTACTCCTTGATCAGGTTTACCAGCTCCACATCATCATCTATCAACAATACTTTAGTCATAGGGCAATCTAATGGTATCCAAATCTATGGTTGCCATGATATCGGCTCCCGCCTGATGGCAGAACATACAGGCATCAACATTTACCTTTCTTTACCCATAGTTAACAGCAGTTTACAGGCCAGAAAAGCAAAATTTCACCACAACAACAAACGATATGAAAGGCAAACCATGAAACCACTTAACGTCCACCTAAAGCAACTACTCGTCATTACCGGGCTACTTTTAATGACATTCAATCTGGCACAGGCTGAACCGGGCACGCTCCCTGCCCATGGCCATGATGCTCCTCCCTATATTGACGGCCATCAAAACAACCCTGGTTTTCCCGGGCTACCGCCGCATTTCTCTTCAGTTGACCTGACCGAAGCGCAACAGGACAAGATATTCGATATCCTGCATGCACAGGCTCCTGCAGTTCGTAATAACTTCAAGCAGCAGCACAAGTTGCGCGAGGCCTTGGTCAAGCTGGGTGATGCGGCTGATTTTGATCAGAAAAAAGCCAGGATATTGGCAGACCAGCTGGGCAAGCTGATTGCCGACTCGATTCTAAACCGTGCTGGCACCGAGGCCAGCATAAAAGCCCTGCTCACCCCGGATCAACTGGCCAAGCTGGAACAGGCCAAGGCACATATCCATTTCCATCACGACCCCCGCCCGCCCATGATTGGAAGAAACCTCGGGGAACTTCTGCCCCCGCACTAGGTCACGTTTATATGATTTGAATATTGGCAACAAGGGGCAGGCATCGTTTGCCCCAGCATGAAACTCAGGAATTCCGGTCATGCATAGTATCAGAGAGGCGATGCTGATACTGAACACACCCGAATAAAGGAGATCATCATGATTAGCCCGATCAGCGCCATAGAGGCAAATGCCTCAGCCATCAACAGCCCGTTGAATACCAGGCCAGCCAACATCAGCAACGGCAGCCCTGCCAACCTGCAATCAGTATTGAACAATCTGCAGAGTGCCAATGTACCCGCACAGGAGCAGGCAACGCTGACAACACAGGCGAATGCAGTGAGCACCCTGACTGTCAATACCAATAACTTGGTAAGCCAATTGAACAGCCAGCTTGATACCCTGAGAGTGGAAAGCGGTCTTTCCTCGCTTGAGTTTGAAGAAGCGGACATCAACCTTGACGGCCGAGTCAGTCTTGGGGAGCAGCTAGCTTTCCAGCAAAACCAGCAGACAGCTGCACTGATTGATGCAGCCAACCGGGACAGGGCTGCCCTTCAAGTCAATTTCGCTGAAAACCCCGCACTGCAACAAAGCCTGCTGGATGCTGTGTATACCAGCACTACCGTGACCCGCAGTACAGCCGCGCTTTCAACCAGCGCATAAGCGGGATAGATCAACCACCCTAAGCCCCTGCCGGGGCTTGTGCATATTGTACTTACGCAAACCCTTTCTGCGGATTTACACAGCTTTACCCCACTTTACACCTTGCGCCCGAAAAATCCGGGCATTCTATTCGTTAGCAATGTCAGGCGGGAAAGCACCTCCCGGCTAACCACGAGAGAACAAGGAGAACATCATGATCAGCAGCATCAGCGGCAGTGCATCACAAATCGCCAGCTCGATTTTCAGCAAGATTGACACCAGCAACAAAGGCTATATTGAACAGTCTGACCTGCAAACAGCGTTTAACAATATTGATAGCTCAGACAACGGCGCCAACATTAACGAATTGTTCAGCAGTCTAGACAGTGACAGCGATGGCAAATTGACCGAAAGTGAATTGAGCGATGGCGTCAGTAACTTGCTGAGCCAGCTCAACAGTCAGTTTGATAGCTCGCGTGTACAAGGCGGCATGCCGCCCCCTTCCCCACCGCAGGGTGATGAAGAGGATGAAGGGTATACCCAGGATGAGCTGGAAAGCATTGCTTCCAGCACTTCAGACAGCAAGCTTTCCAGCCTCATGAGCAACGTCGCTGCCAATTTCGAGGCTGCAGATACCAACGAGGATGGAAAGGTAAGCGCAAAGGAAGCCATGGCTTATGAACAAGCGCAGCAACAGCAGGGCAACAGCAATCAAAGCCAGGCAACACAAGGGCAAAGGGAAAACAATATAGATTTTCAGATCAGCCAGTTGATCACTGCCTACAGCAATTCAGAGCAGAACAGCAGCTCGCTTTCGCTTGCTGCCTGAATCCAGTTTATAGCCTAGGCAGCACGGAGGCGCTGCCTATTCGCTGGCAAATGCTTCACACAGCATACTAAGCAAGGCTCCAAGCATAGGAATCAGCTCCTCCTTGTCAAATGGGGCTTCTTCATCCGTAGCCGCAATCACAAAAGCCACCAACACTTTCTCCAGATCCTGGCGGTAATTCATCCAGTGCTCTGACTCCGCATCGCCTATCAACTGGTACTTATGGCTGCCAGACTCAATGATCTCCGCCAGCTCTTCATTTCCCAGCTCGGAAAACAGGGAGCGGGCAATTGTCAGGGCAGCAGTCTTATAATCAGGCTCAATTCCCTCCTCACCCAATGGCAAGGTCAGGTAGGTGTAGACCAGCATGGCGTAAGCCTGGTACACCGCCAGCATGTCGAAATTCTCGACCCGCTCATCAGCCGGTGAACGGCCAGCCTGCTTGATGGCGCGGAAGGCGATATAACAGGCAAGGTAGGTAGCGGCCTCAAGCACGCCGTAATCTTCCAGGTTGGCACTGGGAGGATCACTATCCGCAGTACGTGCCTCATTCAGGCAAAGTACGTAAAACACGACGAGACGCTTGGAATAAGTGAAGTCCATATTGATCCTTTTTGCTTTTTGATGTCCTGAGTACCGTGCGTAGACGTCAGGACTAATTGATTTCCGGAAAGGCTTCCAACTGCTCCTGCAGTTCCAGCCAACGCTCCTCAGCCTGGCTGATGGATTGCGCAAGCTCGGCCTGGCGCCTTAGCAGACTTTGCAGTTTGCTCTTGTCCGGGTCCTGATAAAGCTCAGGAGCCGCCAGCGCCTGATCCAGTTGACCCTTTTCCGGCTGCCAGGCAGCTATCTTCTTTTCCAGTTGCTCGGCTTCCTTCACAATCGGGCGGCGCTGTACCAAGCGTGCCTGGCGATCCGCCTTGCCCTGGGCCCAGGCGTTCTTGCCAGCGGCCGGCTGGCTTTTTTCTTCTGCTGCCTTTTCCTGCTGGCGCTGCTCAGCCAGCCAGCTCTTGTAATCATCCAGATCGCCGTCAAAGTTCTCGGCCTTGCCATCAGCTACGAGCAAGAAGCGGTCGCAGCTGGAGCGCAATAGCGACCTGTCATGAGAAACCAGCACTACGCCACCCTGGTAATCCTGCAAGGCCAGCGTCAACGCATGTCGCATTTCAAGATCCAGGTGGTTGGTAGGCTCATCCAGCAATAGCAGGTTAGGCCTGGTCCAGATCAACAGTGCAAGGGCCAGCCGTGATTTTTCGCCGCCAGAGAAAGCACCACATGGACTGGTTGCCATCTCGCCACGAAAATCAAAGCCGCCAAGATAATTGCGATGCTCCTGTTCACGGGTCTGGGGGTCAAGGCGCAGCATATGCTGCAAAGGGGACTCCTCGGGGCGCAGCTGTTCCAACTGGTGCTGGGCAAAATAGCCGACATTGAGTTCCTTGCCTTCCACGCGCTTGCCCTGCAACGGTGACATATTGCCAGCCAGCAGCTTGATCAGCGTGGATTTGCCAGCCCCGTTGCGGCCCAGCAGCCCTACGCGCTCACCCGGGCGTAATGTCAACATTATGCGCTTGAGAATTGCATTGTCCTGATAGCCGGCATCGGCCTCATCTAGTACCAGCAAAGGATCAGGTGCCGCAACCGGCTCCCGGAAACCGAAACTGAACGGGCTATCCACATGGGCAGCACTAATCAGCTCCATGCGCTCCAGGGCCTTGATCCGGCTCTGCGCCTGCCTGGCCTTGGTGGCCTTGGCACGGAAACGGTCAATGTAACCCTGCAAATGGGCCACTTCGCGTTGCTGGCGCTCATAATTCGATTGCTGCTGCGCCAACCGTTCCGCGCGTTGGCGCTCAAAATCTGAATAGCCACCCCGATAAAGAGTCAGTTTCTGTTGCTCTATATGGGCAATATGATTCACGATGGCATCAAGAAAATCACGGTCATGGGAGATCAACAACAAAGTACCGCGGTAATCCTTGAGCCAGTTCTCCAGCCAGATCACGGCATCGAGATCCAGGTGGTTGGTCGGCTCATCCAGCAATAGCAAGTCTGAACGGCACATGAGCGCCCGGGCCAGATTGAGGCGCACACGCCAGCCACCAGAAAAGTCCGATACCGGCCGTTGCAGGTCGGCGGTACTGAACCCAAGGCCATGCAGCAATTCAGCAGCACGGGCACGAGCGGAATATCCCTCAATCTCCCCGAGCCGGGCATGCAATTCACCAACAGCCTCACCACTGCCCTCGGCTTCTGCCTGGCGCAGGGCAGCTTCTACCTGGCGTAACTCAACATCGCCATCCAGGACAAACTCAATGGCTGCATCGCTCAAGGCCGGAGTTTCCTGCGCAACATGCGCAATAGTCCAGTGCTGGGGGATATCCAGGTCGCCAGACTCGGGATGCAATTCCCCCCGCAACATCGCAAATACGCTGGACTTTCCTGCACCATTAGCGCCGGTCAAGCCAACCTTATGGCCAGGATGCAACTGGAAGGATGCGCCTTCAACCAACAGCTTGATGCCGCGCGCAAGATTAATATTTTTTAGTTGGATCAATGCTTTTCACTCAAAACTGAATAACCCGCTTTAACATCTGCCACACGATGCCATTACGAAAAACGTCATTGTAAGCCATCCATGGCTGCTTTCGTGCCTAAAAGCCTGTTCCGGGCGTTTAAGCGTTGACCAATAGCCAAGCCAATGAAATACTCTTGCTTACTTATAAAGAATGTTCCCAAAGGCACAAGTCATGCGGTTTCAGGCCGGTGACGCTGCAATGAAACAATATGGTTAAAAAGTCCCTGCTTTGGTGTTACCGTGCCACACTTGCCGCGCTCTGGTTCATCATCATTGCGTTTTCCCTCATCGTGCTCAGCCTGCGTTATCTGATATTACCCAATGTGGGCGAATATCAGTTGCGCATTACGCAAATGGTCAGCGATGCGGTTGGCCAACCGGTCACCATCGGGAAAATCCACGCAAGCTGGAATGGCCTCAACCCAAGGCTGAGCTTGCACAATATCGACATTTACGACCATGAAAACCGCGTGGCACTTTCATTGGACCATATTGAAACCAGCCTTTCCTGGCTTAGTATCCCTTTGCTGGAGCCCCGCTTCTCCTCGATTGTTATTTATGACCCGGCATTGACTATACGACGTGAAACCGATGGCACGGTCTACATCGGGGGCATTCCCACTGGTGGCCCATCCAAGCCCCAGTTCAATAACTGGCTGCTACGCCAGTCGCGCATCGACATCAGCAATGCCACCATCACCTGGCAGGATGATCTGCGCAAGGCCCCGCCCCTCACACTAAACCAGCTTAACCTGCATATTGAAAGTCCAGCCTGGGAAAGCCTGGTTGGCCATCATCGCTTTGGCCTGCAAGCGCAACCCTCTGCCGGATCATCCCAGGCCATTGATTTACGAGGCAATTTTTACGGCAAGGATGTCAGCAAATTCGAACATTGGCGCGGCACCCTCTATGCCCATGCCGAAGGCACCAATATTGCAGCATGGCGCCAATGGCTGCCCCATCTGATAGATATCAGGCAAGGGTACGGCGCAGCACAATTGTGGCTGGAATTCTCCGATGGAGAGGCCAAGCAGCTGACAGCAGACGTCATCTTGGACAAAGTGGTGAGCCGTGTTCTGAAGAACCAGCCTGAGGTCTATCTTGACAAGCTTTCAGGCAGGCTGACCTGGACAAAGCATAGCGATGGCCAGGAGCTGGGCGCTGAGAAGCTCAAGATAGCAACCCCCAGTGGCCTGGATATGCAAAGCGGCAACGTGGTCATCCGCGAACGCAAGCAAGGCAACAAGGAAACACTGGAAGGCAAGATGACACTGGATGAGGTTCAGCTGGAATCAGCGCACGCCCTTGCAGCTTATTTCCCTATCCCGGCCAAAACCATGCAGACCATGGCAATCATCCAGCCGGTAGGCACCTTGCGTAAATTCAATCTGGAATGGCACAGCAACGGGGGCTTCCCGGAAACCTACAAACTGCAAAGCCAGTTCAGCGAGCTGGGCATGCAGCCTTACGAACATATACCTGGATTCAGCAAACTCTCAGGCACGATAGACGCCAGCGAAACAGGCGGCACACTGATCCTTAACGCCAAAAATGCTGAAATCGACCTCAAAGGCATCATGCGCTGGCCATTGCCCGCTGACAAACTCGGTGGCCAGATCAAATGGCAGAACGCTCAGGGCAAGACTGAAGTACGCGTCAACAACCTGGCCATTTCCAACAAACACCTCGCGGGTGCCATCAATGCCAGCTTTCTGAACAATCATGTAAAAGGCGGCATGCTGGAGCTTGTTGCAAAGTTCAACCGCGTGGACGGGCAATATGCACGCTTCTATTACCCGCTGGTACTAGGTGAGCAAACCATACACTGGCTGGATAGCTCTATCCACGCAGGCAAGAGCGAAGATGTTAGCGTCATCATCAAAGGCCATCTGCATGACTTTCCATTTGACGGCAACAAGAATGGCCTGTTTCAAGTCAAGGCCAAGATTCATGATGGCGAGCTTGAGTTCGCCCCGGGCTGGCCAAAAATTGAAAAAATTGCTTTGGATATGTTGTTCCAAGGCAATCGCATGGAACTCAATGCCACCAGCGGCAACACACTTGGCACACAGATTATCAAGAGCAAAGTGCTGATTCCCGCACTGGATTCGCATCAGCCCATTCTCACCGTCATCAGTGAAGGACAAGGCCCTATCAACAATGGTATCCAATACCTCAACAACAGCCCATTGAAAGACATTACGGGCGGCTTTACCCAAGACCTGCAAACCAGCGGCAATGGCAAGCTTAACCTGAGCCTGACAATTCCATTGCATGATACCGATGCCACCAAGGTCAAGGGCACCTACACCATTGCCAACGGCACACTCAGCAGCGCTGATGTTCCCGAACTCAGCCGGATCAACGGCAGGCTGGAGTTCACCGAATCAATGCTACGGGGACAGAACCTCAACACATGGATTTATGGTGGTCCGGCTATTGTCAATCTCAACTCCGATAAGAACCGCACTATCCGTATCAATGCCCGGGGACGCGTGACCGATGCCGGGCTGCGTGCAGGTTTCGGGCCTGGATTCTCGGATCGCATTTTTGGTACCGCTGATTGGTATGGCGATATCAACATTGGGCAAAACCAGGCTGACATTTCCATCCGTTCATCACTGGCAGGCATGACATCGAGCCTGCCGTTTCCAATGAACAAGAGCAGTGATGAAAAAGTCCCGCTGAAAATAGAGAAAAAACAACCAAATCCACAGCAGGATACGATCAGTATCAACTACGGCAATATGGTAGGTGCCAAATTTCTACGGACCAAGCAAAACGGGGCATTGGTGCTGGAACGCGGCGATATCGCGTTCAACACCCTTGCGGAGTTCCCGCAACAGCCCGGCTTGACGGTGCATGGCACGATAGACCACCTGGATTTAGATGAATGGCGCGCGCTGTCAGAACGTTCCATTAGCGGGAACTCGAACCCTGGCAATAGTTCTAGCCCTAATAATATGAATATCAGGAAAATCGACCTTGCCGTCACCAAGCTTGATGTTTTTGACCGCCGGATCAATGATCTCAAACTAATAGCCAATGCCATCAAGGGCGGCTGGCAAATGAATGTGCAGAGCCAGGAAATGAGTGGCGATATCCAGTGGCAAAGCCAGGGAAATGGCAAAATCATCGCCCGCCTGAAACGCCTGGCATCTCCCTCTTCCACTCCAGATACGGCCATGTTGCGCACCCAGGGCAAGTTCAGCCAACAAGCGACTGCCACAGAATATCCATCACTGGATATCGTGGCTGACAGCTTTGAATTCGGTAAAAAGAAACTGGGCAAGCTGGAACTGCTGGCTAGCGAGCAGGATGATGACTGGAGCATAGAGAAATTGCGCATCAGCAATGCGGAAAGTGAATTAGTGGCAGAGGGAGAATGGCATAACTGGAAGCGCGCCCCGAATACGCGGCTTAACATCAACTGGAAAATCAATGACGTAGGTCAGACGCTCGACCGTTTTGGTTATCCAAACACAATAAAAGGCGGCAGCGCCAACCTGAATGGCCAGCTTAAGTGGCCTGGCAGCCCTCATGAGTTTGAAACCACCCTGCTAAGCGGCAACCTGCAGCTGGATGTACGCAAGGGCCAGATCCTGAAGATACAACCCGGCGTCGGCCGCCTCTTCAGTGTACTGACATTGCAGAACTTGCCGCGCCGCCTCACTTTTGACTTCCGCGATGTCTTCAGTAGCGGCTTTGCCTTCGACAAGATCGGGGCCAATGTCAAAATCGATAACGGCATCATGCGCAGCGATGACTTCCGCCTAGAAGGCCCTACCGCATTGGTGGAAATGAAAGGGGAGACCAATTTGCAGAAAGAAACCCAGCACCTGCGCGTCAAGGTCACCCCTTACATCAGCGACAGCCTGTCCATTGCCGCACTTGCAGGCGGGCCAGTGGTCGGTGCGGCCACTTATCTTGCCCAGAAGCTGTTAAAAGACCCCTTAAACCAGTTTGCCGCCTCTGAATATGAATTTATCGGCACCTGGGATAACCCGGTGGAGGTGAAGGCAGAGGGAAAACAAAAAAATAATGACCCAGCGAGCACTCCGCTAGGAAGATAAATGCAATAAACAATAGGCACAATTAGTCAGACCAACCGTCCGGAAACCAAGTCAATGGCCATAAAATCAGGTGACAAAGTCACAAAAACAAAAAATTCCAAAAACACTATTCCCGGCATTCATAGAATTGCCGCCATCCAGATGGCATCAGGCCCTTATGTGTCTGCGAACCTTAGCGAGGCAGAGCGCCTGATTGAGATTGCCGTCAGCCAGGGGGCAAAACTGATTGCGCTACCTGAGTATTTCGCCATCATGGGGCTCAAGGACACCGATAAGGTAGCAGCGCGGGAAAAAGAAGGATCAGGCCCCATCCAGCGATTTCTTTCCAAGACCGCCAAGAAACATCAGATATGGCTGATTGGTGGCTCGGTACCACTGGCAACGGAAAACCCGGATAAAGTGCGTAACGCCTGCCTGGTTTACGATGACAAGGGCAAACAGGTCGCCCGTTATGACAAGATCCACCTGTTCGGTTTTGATCTGGGCAATGAGCATTACAAGGAAAAAAACACCATAGAAGCAGGTGAAGAAGTTGTGACAGTGGACACCCCTTTTGGCAAGCTGGGCCTTTCCATTTGCTATGACCTGCGCTTTCCCGAGTTGTATCGCGCCATGGGTGAGGTAGATATCATTGCCATTCCATCCGCATTCACCGAAACCACCGGGAAAGCCCACTGGGAAAGCCTGGTCAGGGCACGGGCGATAGAAAACCTGTGCTATGTGCTGGCGCCGGCACAGGGCGGCTATCACGCTTCTGGTCGTGAAACACATGGCAACAGCATGATCGTCGATCCCTGGGGCGTGGTTCAGGATAGATTGCCACGTGGCTCAGGCATCGTGATTTCATCAATCAATACCGCTTACATGCAGAGCCTGCGTAAAAGCCTGCCTGCGTTGAAGCACCGTACGTTGTGATAAAGCGCACAAGGCAAATATGTCATTGATCCGGGTTGAAAAACCATATTAAGGCCCAAGATAACAGGTCATACCGCATCAAATTACAGAAAATGCTTAGCCTTGGGCCGCAAAACGGCTGCTATGATAATCAATAGTTGTTCCTGAATTACTTTTAAGAAAAGCCAGCCATGAAACCCGATACCTTGCCGACCGCTTCAAGCCCTGCCGAACACTCTCACTTCAGCACTGCGAGCAACACCCTGCTTGCACCTACCGGGCTGGACGTGGGCCACATACAGAGCGTAATCGGCAGCATCATGTCGCACAAGGTGGATTATGCCGACCTTTACTTTCAGTACAGCCGGGCGGAAAGCTGGGGCTTGGAAGAAGGCCAGGTAAAGTCCGGCAATTTCAGCATTGACCAAGGCGTGGGTGTGCGCGCAGTGAGCGGGGAGAAAACCGCTTTTGCCTACTCGGATGACATCAACCTTCCCGCCCTGCAGCAGGCAGCCAATGCCACACGTGCCATTGCAGCCCTTGGCTCAGAGCAACAAGGACAGATTATCCAGCAGGTACAGGCTCCGCAGCTGTACCTGCCGCAAGACCCGATTGCCTCGCTAAGCGCAGAAGCCAAGGTAAAACTGCTTGAAAGACTGGAGCTGTTTGCACGCAAGGCAGATTCACGCATCACCCAGGTTATGGCCTCGATTGCCGGGGAATATGAGGTAGTGATGGTCGCCCGTCACGACGGCGTCATGGCAGCAGATGTCAGGCCGCTGGTTCGCCTGTCGATCCAGGTGATTGCCGAACATAACGGCCGCCGCGAGCAAGGCTCGGCTGGTGGCGGTGGACGTTTTGACTACAGCTATTTCACCGATGAAGTATTACAGGACTATGCACAGAAAGCCGTGCACCAGGCGTTGGTCAACCTGGAAGCGCGCCCTGCTCCTGCAGGCAGCATGACAGTGGTACTTGGTGCAGGCTGGCCTGGCATCCTGTTGCATGAAGCCATTGGCCATGGACTGGAAGGCGACTTCAACCGCAAGGGCAGTTCTGCATTCAGCAATGCCATTGGACAACAAGTCGCAGCCAAGGGCTTGACCGTGGTGGATGACGGCACGATTGCCGATCGTCGCGGCTCACTCAATGTGGATGACGAGGGCAACCCTACCCAGCGTACAGTGCTGATTGAAGACGGCATCCTGCGCGGCTATCTGCAAGACAGCCTCAATGCCCGCCTCATGGGCATGGCGTTGACAGGCAATGCCAGGCGTGAGTCGTATGCCCACATCCCGATGCCTCGCATGACCAATACCTACATGTTGAATGGCAACATGGCACCGGAGGAAATCATCAAATCCGTCAAGAAGGGCTTGTATGCCGCCAATTTTGGCGGTGGACAGGTAGATATCACCAGTGGGAAATTTGTATTTTCTGCCGCAGAAGCCTGGATGATAGAAGATGGTAAGCTCGCCTACCCTGTCAAGGGCGCTACCCTGATTGGCAATGGTCCGGATGTGCTGACTCGTGTTTCCATGATAGGCAATGATATGGCGCTGGATAGCGGCGTAGGTACCTGCGGCAAGGAAGGGCAAAGCGTTCCTGTGGGTGTTGGCCAGCCCACATTGCGTATAGATGGCTTGACGGTGGGCGGAACGGTTTAATATGATGGCATGGAAGGTTACCACCTAACAGCAGCATTGAAGTCCCTCTTAACGAAAGGAACCGAAATGGCTACACCCAAAAGCACTACAGTCAAGAAAACCACGTCTATCGACACAAACCTGGCCGCAAAACCTGCCGCAGCAAAAAAAACCGCAGCTGCCAAAGATAAGGCCACTGCCGCCAAGTCTGCAAAGGCCTCCACAAAAAGCATCAAGTCAACGAACAAGATCAGTCCTGAAGAGCGCTATCGCATGGTAGAGGTAGCCGCTTATTTCCTCGCTGAACGCAATCATTTTGCGGGAAACCCTGTTGAATACTGGAGCGCAGCAGAAGCCCAAATTAGCAGACTTCTGGCTAAGTAACCCCGCAATACTGCAGCCAACCCACTGTATTAGCGTGCATAATCCATCGCTGAACATGCTGTCAGCCATGGATTATGCATATAGATAATAAAACCACTGTCATCAATGCAACATAGCCGCGTATCACCGCTAGCGGCTATAATATGCCGCTTATTCAATATGTAACGGCAATCTCATGCAGTTTTCCCTGCCTGTTCCGGCACCTGGCCATACAACCCGCATCAACCCGCTTGTCCCCGGCACCGATAGCCTGGCGCTTGCACAATTGGCGCAACAACGTTTAGCAGAGTCGGCCAAGACACCATTGGTGGTGATTACAGCCAGTGCATTTGATGCACAGCGGCTACTGGAGGAAATTCCGTGGTTTGCACATGAGTTGCGCGTATTCATGCTGCCGGATTGGGAGACTCTGCCCTACGATCATTTTTCCCCTCATCCGGACCTGATTTCCGAGCGCCTGGCAACGCTGTACCAGATGAGCCAGAACGCCTGCGATGTGATTCTGGTACCGGCCTCCACCGCACTCGTGCGCTTGCCTCCCCACGCTTATCTGGCGGCACACACCTTCATGCTGAAAAAAGGCCAGAGGCTGGACCTGGAAGCACTGCGTACCCAATGTGCTAATGCAGGCTATCACCATGTCAGCCAGGTCATGAGCCCTGGAGAGTTCAGTGTGCGGGGTGGGCTCGTCGACTTGTTCCCCATGGGCAGCGCCCTGCCTTACCGGCTGGACTTATTTGATGAAGAGATCGAAACCATACGTACCTTTGATGTCGATACCCAGCGCAGCCTGTACCCTGTTGGTGAAATTCGCCTGCTCCCGGCACGCGAATTTCCACTGGACGAAAACGGCATTTCCCGCTTCAGGCAGAATTTCCGTGAAACTTTTGAAGGCGATCCTTCACGCAGCCGAATCTATAAGGATATTTCCAAGGGCCTCGCCAGTGGCGGCATAGAGTGGTACTTGCCATTATTTTTCGAGCAATCCTCAACATTGCTTGATTACGTACCCAAGGATGCAGTGCTTTGCCTGCATGGCAACCTTGACACTGCGGCTCAGGCATTCTGGCTGGATGCACAGTCGCGTTACCGCCAGCTGGCCCATGATCCCGAGCGCCCCATCCTCAAGCCGGAAGCATTGCTGATCAAGGCCGATGAGTTTTTCGCCCAGAGCCATGCCTGGGCACGCATCCAGTTCACGCTGGATCCAGACAAGAAGCTGCCTGCATTGGAGGTGGATCGCCGGGCTGAAAAGCCATTGCACAAGCTGCAGGATTATATCCGCCGTTTCAAGGGACGCATCCTGATCACGGCAGAAAGCCTGGGGCGCCGGGAAACAATGGCCCAGTTGTTTACCGATCACAACATCACTTACCAGACCTGTGATAGCTGGGCAGCGTTTGAACAGGGTGAAGATGATGTCATGCTGGGCATCAGTCCATTGCACGGAGGTTTTGAATCCAAACGGATTACCGTTATTACCGAGGCTGAACTCTACGCCAATACCGTGCGCCAGCAACGGCGTCGCGACAAGGAAAAGCAGCGCAATACCGAGGGCATGCTCAAAGACCTGTCCGAGTTGCGTGAGCACGATCCCGTGGTACACGAGCAGCATGGCGTGGGACGCTATCGCGGGCTGACCAATATTGACTTTGGCGAGGGAGAGACCGAGTTCCTGCTGCTGGAATATGCCGGCGATGACAAGCTCTATGTGCCGGTGTCCCAGCTCTTCCTGATTTCTCGCTACTCTGGAGGCCCGCCGGAATCTGCGCCATTGCACCGGTTGGGCAGCGGTCATTGGGAAAAGGCCAAGAAAAAGGCATTGAAGCAAATCCGTGATACCGCCGCCGAGCTGCTCAATCTCTATGCCCAGCGAGCAGCACGTAAAGGCCATGCCTTCAAGTTGGGACTGCATGATTACGAAGCGTTTGTGGAAGGCTTCCCGTTCGAAGAAACCACAGACCAGCTGGCAGCCATTGAAGCGGTGATCAACGACATGCAATCCGGGCGCCCCATGGATAGGTTGGTGTGTGGCGATGTCGGTTTCGGCAAGACGGAGGTAGCATTGCGCGCTGCATTTGTCGCCGTCATGGGCGGCAGGCAGGTAGCGGTATTGGTGCCGACCACGTTGCTTGCGGAGCAGCATTACAACAATTTCACCGACCGCTTTGCCGAGTGGCCGATCAAGATTGCAGAAATTTCCCGTTTCCGCAGCGGCAAGGAACAGGCAGAAGCACTCAAGGGTTTGCAGGATGGCAGCATTGATATTGTCATTGGTACCCATCGCCTGATCCAGAAGGATATCCACTTCAATAACCTGGGCCTGGTGATCCTGGATGAGGAACACCGTTTTGGCGTGCGTCAGAAAGAACAGCTCAAGGCCATGCGCGCCGAGGTGGATGTACTGACCCTGACCGCAACGCCCATTCCCCGTACATTGTCCATGGCCATGGAGGGACTGCGCGAATTTTCCGTAATCGCCACGCCGCCGCAGAAACGCCTGGCAATCAAGACCTTTGCCACCAACTACTCCGAAGGCATCATCCGTGAAGCAGCCATGCGCGAATTCAAGCGCGGCGGCCAGGTTTACTTCCTGCATAACGAAGTAGATACCATCTTTGTCATGAAGGAAAAACTGGAGCGCATTCTGCCAGAAGCACGCATAGGCATTGCCCACGGCCAATTACGTGAGCGCGAGCTGGAACACGTGATGCGTGATTTCTACCAGCAACGCTTCAACCTGCTGCTGTGCACCACCATTATTGAAACCGGGATCGATGTCCCCACAGCCAATACCATTATCATGAACCGCGCCGACATGTTCGGCCTTGCCCAGCTGCACCAGCTGCGCGGCCGCGTCGGACGCTCTCACCACCAGGCTTACGCCTACCTGCTGACCGATCCTGACCGCAACATCACGCCACAGGCGCAAAAACGCCTGGATGCCATCCAGTTGCTGGAAGACCTGGGCGCAGGCTTCCACCTGGCCATGCATGACCTCGAAATCCGCGGCGCAGGCGAACTGCTGGGCGATAACCAGAGCGGTGAAATGCAGGAAATCGGCTTTACGCTTTATTCCGAAATGCTGAGCCATGCGGTCAAACGCTTGAAGGAAGGCAAGGAGCCAGACCTTTCGGCGCCACTGGGCGTGACGACTGAAATCAACCTGCACACGCCTGCCCTGTTACCCAGCGATTATTGCCCGGACGTGCATGAACGGCTGGTGCTTTACAAGCGCCTGGCCAACTGCAACGACGACGATGATCTCGACACCATGCAGGAAGAACTGATAGACCGCTTCGGCCTGTTGCCCGAACAGGGCAATGCCCTGATGGCCTGCCATAGGCTGCGTATCGCCGCCAAGCCACTGGGCATCAACAAGATTGATGCCAGCGACTCGGCCATACAACTTCATTTTGCCCAAAGCACCGAGCTGGATCCGGCCAAGCTGATTGCCCTGCTGCAGCGTGACCGCCGCTGCCGCATGAATGGCCCGGACAAGCTTCGCATCACCGTACAATACGTGGATATTGCACAACGCACAGACTTCATCAAGAACCTGCTCAGGGAGCTCTCTTAACATGCTGGAAAAACTAATTGCTGCTGTTGCTGCCTGGATCATGGGGATTATTTCAACCATGGGCTACGGCGGTATTGTCCTCCTGATGGCAATTGAATCCGCCTGCATCCCACTGCCCTCGGAAATCATCATGCCATTTGCCGGATTCCTTGTATTCAAGGGGGAAATGACCCTGTGGGGAGTGGCTCTGGCAGGTGCGGCAGGATGTGTGCTTGGTTCCATACCTGCTTATTATCTCGGCATGTTTGGAGGCCGCCCGCTGGTGGAGAAATACGGAAAATGGGTACTGATTTCACATCATGACCTGCATCTGGCCGACCGCTGGTTTGCAAAATATGGCGACATCATTATTTTCATCGGGCGTCTGTTGCCAGCTGTACGGACCTTCATTGCTTTTCCCGCCGGGGTTGCGCGCATGCATCTAGGCAAGTTTATTGCCTATACCTTTGCGGGCTCATTACTCTGGTGCTATCTGCTCGCCTATGCCGGCATGAAGTTTGGCCAGCACTGGGAAAGGCTGGAAATCTACTTCCATCAATTCCATATCGTACTCGTGGTTGCTGGGATGATTTTTGCAGTGTGGTATATCCGCCGCCACTTCAAGGCAATTCGCCGCCTGCATTAAGGATTATAGAAAACAAAAAAGACAAAGGGCGTGGGTAATACAACCCCACGCCCTATGCCTCCTCTATCCCCCCCGGGATTCAGACGGTACAGACCTTATCGGTCATTCAATGCTTTCCTGCGACGTACACTTACCATGCCAATCACAAGCAAACCGGACAACAATAAAGCGTAGTCATGTGGCTCAGGCACGGCAGCTGTCACACCGGCAAACAATGGCGAATCAACTGCAGCAAAGCCACCATTGCCAAGCGTCACGGAATTGTTCCAGTTATTGGCGACCACAGTACCGTTCAGGTTGCCGGAACCTGGGTTGATAGTGGCATTGACTGCCAGAATACTGGCATTCAATGTGACAGAATTGATCGTCACACTCGTGGCTTCATAGAAATTGAACAGCACATTGTAGCTGCCCAGGTTTTGCCATTGCCAGCCCAGCGTTGCAGAATCACCTGCCACGTTGAATATCAGGGTCGTGCCAGCAGCAATGCTGCTGAAAGTCAGGTTATTGAAGCTGGAGAACTCACTGGCATCCAATGAAAAATATTCAACATTGGCACCGGAACCAGTAAACACCTTGCTGTTCTGGTTATATTGATCCAGAGCCGCATAACTGCCAGTGGCACCTACATGGGAGAGCTCACTAGAAAGGCTGGTCAAGTAAGTCTTGGCTGCAGCAAAATCCACGGGTGCAGCAGTAGTGGCTGCAGTATCTACATGCCCTGAAATAGTGTAGCCCTGAGAAGCACTATTGGTTCCACCTATCCAGGCGTTGCCATTGACACTTCCGCCCCAAGGGGTTTGAGCTAAATTTCCACCAATCACAAGGCTATAGGCATTAGCCTTGTTGTTGGCAATGCTATTACCGTTCAGATTCGCGTTACCGCCAATGGCCAGCGCACCAGACACCGAATTACCGGATGTCGTGTAATCACCAAACACAAAAGCGTTGTAGTTGCTGGCTACCCCCAGATCTATCGTACCTGCTGCTGCTGGAGCAGAGATCACTGCCAATACTGCCAACAAGCCTAATTTCGTTTTCATCGTTCCCACTTTCTATTTAAGTTTAATCACAACAGGTTTCGTTTGATTACTAATAAGCAACTCATATACCAATTGTGCCAACGCATTACAAACCCTCTTCAAAAAGTTCATAAAATAATTAATTTTTATTAATATTCAATTGCTTAAAAATAATCCACCATCAGTAAAAAATGGCATGAACACATACGTAACAAGCTTGGTCACTGACAAAACTTCCACATGATTAACAAAATTTTGACAGTTCATGTCATTTTTTCGTCAATGTCGACAGCGCAAAATAAAGGCACGATCAATCATCGAGCCTGTTATCCCCATCAAGCGATCAACGCGGCAATTCGCATAAACGCCCCAGGGACATAAAATAAACCGCGATCCTGATCGGCAAGCCCTCACCTGCAAATAATGTGGCATAAGCTTCAAGCTGTGTCCTATATACCTCTGCTGCCTGGCTGATTGCCGCCATCTCTGCACCTGCTAGGAATCTGGTGGATTTGTAATCAATAATCCAGCGTTCGCCATTATCTATAAAAGTACGGTCCACCACCAGATGCCTGATGCCAGTCTCATCCATGGTACCCATGGCAAGCTCGGCTGCGGCTGTGCCACGCGGCTTCAATACCCAACGGCCATCCTCGCTCTGCAAGGTCAACTGCAGCAATTGCAAGGCTTGAGCCGCGCCATCCTGCGCAGCCGCCATATCATGGCCTTGTTGCGCCAACCAGCGTGACATCGCTGACTGCAACCTGCCTAGAGATGAAGACCAATCATCCAAGGACCTGGCATTACCAGTCGCGGCTATCATCTCGACATACCGATGTACCAATGTACCAATATTGGCTTCCAGGCTCACAAAACTGGTCACTGCGGCCTGGTCTTCATTCATCTGGTGCGGCTGCAATGCTTGATGCCTGGCATCATTAAATATCGATGGGACTCGGGGCCGCACCATACGCATCATTTGTGGCGTGAAATCTTCAATCGCAAGGCTAGCTGGCTTGTCTGATGGTGCGTGTTGAGGCCAGTTTTCTGCCGCATTGAGGAAATCGGCTGCGACATTTGGCCACAATAAATCCAGGAAGGTACCGCTCGCAGGCTTGACTTCGCCTTTGCTGTTGAGCGAAACCGTGCCCAGCAGATGCAGTGTCCGTTCCGTACGTGTAGCTGCCACGTAAAGCACACGTGCATCCTCATTATCTGCACGTTCTTTTTCCAGCAGTTTCAGGTAGCTGTAAGGAGTGACTTCATCTTTCGCCATTGCGCCCTTAGGGATGAATGGCGCTGCCACCAGCTCGATGCTGACGCCATGATCAGTTTCAACTGCAACCTCTTCCCATAAAAGCAATGAGGTTTCATTGCCGCCGGTCTTGCGTTCCAGGCCAGGCAGGATGACTGTATCAAATTCCAGGCCCTTGGATTTGTGTATGGTCATGAACTGCAACTGGCCGTTCGCTTCAATGTCTGGTGCAGCGTATAGTTTTTCCACTTCCTGGCTCAGTCTATCCAGCGTTAACTGCCCCTGACTATCCAACCTGTCCACCAACTTGAAATATGCCTGCACATCAACAATATCGGCGGCTTCCCACAGGCATCGGGCACCTCCCAGCATCAACCATGTACTTTCCAGCCAGCGGCTGGCCGGCAACCTGCCTTGATGTGCCAGCGACTCTGCCAGCACTTGGCGCAGGTGCAAGGCACGCTGCTGCCCATCAGCGCTCATCGCCTGCAACTTTTGCTCATCCATGAGCAATGACCAGATAGTGCGATCCCTGTCACCCGCTGCCAGTATATGCATATCCGCCAGGCTCAGGCCGCACCAGGGCGCACGCAATATGGCCAGCCAGTTGACGCGATCGGCTCGCTGGAACAGGGCATGTGTCAGTGCCAGCAGATCCTGTACACCCTGGCGACCGGCCAGGGACTCAATCTCCACCGCCTGGAAACGCAGGTCTGCATGATGTCGCCGTATCTCCGCCACCAGGTTTTCCAGGTGGGTACGGGCGCGAACCAGCACCGCAATGCGGCGCGCCGGATATTGCGCCCATTCATTGCGGATGATCTCCACGATTTTTTCAGCCTCGCGTATACGGACAGACTCGGTATCTTCGTCCTGACCGGCAATGATGGGGTGCACATGTATCCCGGTATCAGCCTCATGCTCACGCGTGGCGACAAATTCCCTGTAACGGATGGCACCTTGTACCACGCTGTCACGAGCAGGGAATACCCGGTCAAACGTCTTGTTGATCCAATCAATGACCGGCGGACATGACCGGTTGTTGCGGCACAATTGCAGTCGTTGCAGGTACAGGTCACCTATGCCTTCCTGCGCCACTTCCAGGAACAAACCCACGTTGGCCTTGCGGAACCGGTAGATAGACTGCATGGGGTCCCCTACGGCAAACAGGGTACGCCCATCGCCAGGCATCCAGCCTTGCGTCAGCCGCTGCAGCAATTTGACCTGGCCAGGGCTGGTATCCTGGAACTCATCCACCAATAGATGCCGTATGCTGTAATCCAGCCTGAGTGCCAGCTCCGTGGGTGCACCTTCACTATCTTCAAGTGCTTGCAGGGCACGTTGGGAAATCTCGACAAAATCCACCTCCCCCGTCTGCTGGAACACCAGCCACAACTGGGCCACCGCCAGCTTGAGCAACTGCGCCAACGCTGCCACCATCTGCCAGCTTTCCTCATCATGGCGATAAGGCAGGCAGCGCAGACGGGCTAGGGCTTTTTCAGCACCGGCTGTCGCATACAGGGTATCCATCACTGAAGCCAGCTGTTCCTTGAATGGCTTGGCTTCAGGGGTTGGTGGGAAGCCATTCTTGACATTGACCGTTTTGCGCAGATTGCCACTTCCTGTCAGCAGCAGGTCTCCCAATGCATTCCAGACTGGCAACGCCTGAGCGGTAGCGGGTACCGGGGTTTCCCAGTCTCGCAACAATGCGACAGGCGCCTCGCAAGGCAAATTGCCCGCAGCAAACCTGGCAACAGGCATTAATACATGTTGCAACCGCTGGTCCAGCACCTGTGCCGCGGCTTCGATATCCTGCGTAATCAAATGCTGCAAGGCCAGCTCTGCCGCCTGAGGCGCATCCTGCCGGCCGGCATAATCCAGCCACTGGTCACGCTTGCCCAGCATGTTGATCAGCAATTGCGTCAGTTTCTGTACATCGTTGTCCACGTAGCGCAAAGCCTGGCGTACAGCATCTCCCACTCCTTCTTCATCCACCAACGCCAATGTACGCTCAGCAGCTGCCTGGTAATGGCTGCTGGCATCATCGCTCACCGCGGGCTGGCTGCCAAAGCGGCTGAGTAGGGGCATCTGGCGGGCAAGGTGGCTGCTGAGCGAGTCTATGGTAAAAATGCGCAGGCGCGATGGGGTTTCCAGCAACTGCCAGTCCAATGATGCAGCATGCTGCAATGCCGATTGGCCCAGCTTGAAGGTCAACTGCTTATGTGGTTGCTCAGGCAGGATGCCACTTGCCGCCATCAGCAGGCTGTCCAGTACGCGCGCGCGCATTTCTGCAGCCGCCTTGTTGGTGAAGGTGATCGCTATGATTTCTTCCGGTGACTGCACAGTGGTCAAGAGACGCAGGAAACGCTGTGTCAACAGCTCTGTCTTGCCCGCTCCTGCAGGTGCCTCGACGATAAACGACTCCAGGTCCAATGCGCGCTGACGGCTACGGCTGTCCTCCCCCAACAGTAATTCCTGTTCAATCATTGCATGCCTCCGCCCTGGATTGCTGCCGCTCAAACTGCAAGCGCCGTTCCGGTATCCGCAACAGGGGCAGAACCTCACAATAAGCCAGTTGTTTTTCATCGCTGAAGCGCACGCTGGCTTCCCCGCTTTTCAGCTCCTCCACAATAGCAGTCAGGCTGTTGCGCCAGTGCTCGAGCACTGCATGCCAGTCAGGGAAATCTGATTCAGGGAACAATTCGCGGGCCTTCTTTTCCTCCAAGCCAGGCACGGCGGGCAAGACCACGTCAGCAGCCAGTCCGGCAAAAGCATGTTCTGCCGTCTTGATCATGGCAAAACAGATGGCGGCGATCTCGCCATCCCCTTCCGCATCTGACAGGGCAAAAGCGGCATAAACCGGCAGTTGCGGCTCGGTAATCCGTTTTTCAGCCCAGTTCCTGGTATCAGGTTTGCGCCCGGTTTTGTAGTCCATGATGATACGGCGCCCATCCGCCAACAAATCTATGCGATCTATCACCAGCGTGATATCCACGCCCTCGATCTGCACTTGCTGCTTTTGCTCGTTTGCCAGCACCTTGAAATCTACATCGCGGGTTTTCTCGAACTGCAACCAGGCTCCCACTAGCTTGATCAGGCGCTCGCTCTCCAAAGCAATAAACACACTGGTCAAAGGTTCATCGCAAGTCTTGGCAAAGGTCTCAAGCCCCGCTTCTACTGCCGCCTTCAGCGCCATTGTCAATGCCTGCTCATCCATCGCGTGCAACTCGGCCAGTCCGCGTCCCCGCCAGAAATGCTCCAATACACAATGCACCAGAGTGCCACGTTCGGCAGCATCCAGGCCATTGACCGGGGCCTTCAATGCACGCGCATGCAAGCGATATTGAAAATAAGCCCAGGCAGGGCAAATCGCTTGTGCCTTGAGCAAGCCGGTACCCCCGGATACATGCTCGCCCTCACCGACTGCCGGGGCGCGATGGTCATCAATAAACTCCAACTCACTGGATTCCACCATGGCAAGACGCTCTGCCAGAGTCGCCACTTGCGGCAGCTCGATATTAAGCAGGGGAATATCCATGACCATGGGGCTGGGGCGAAGCTCTCGCTCGCCCTCTTTCTCCGCACTGGAAAAAATCACCTCCCGCGCGCTATGCAGCAAGCGCTGGTGAATGATGGCGGCAAATTCAGCCTGTACAGTGCTGTCGGCATTGGGCAGACCTGCGCTGCGCTGCATGGAAGCGGGCAATAGAGGATTGGGCCTGGGCGGCGGTGGCCAGACATGATCATTCATACCCATCACCCATAAGCCATCCAGCGGCTGGCTGGCGCTTTCCAGCATCCCCATCACCTGCAGTTGCACGCTGCCCTCGGCTTCCGGCTGAAATATCTGCTCCCGGCATAACTCATTCAGCCGGGCAACGGCCTCTCCCACTTTCATCGGTTTCAGCAGTACATCCAGCGTCGCCAAGGCCTGCAATGCCTTGTCAAAAGCCTTGATTGCCTGGTACTCGAAGCTGGAACGGCTGCGCTGCCCAGGCCATGCCAGTGCATCCAGCACCTCGCTTATAGCGCTGGCCCAGGCAGAAGGAAGTTGCTGCCTAGGCTGGGCCTGCAACATACTGATGGCAGACTGCATGTGCAATTGCAACTGTTTCAGCTTGAGGGGCTTGCCGCCTTCCGCTGCCTGCCTCACAAACTTGAGCAGACGGGGTATGGTAATGGAAAGCGGCAGCCACTCCCGCATGCGGGCGTCGAGTTGCGCGCGCGCATCACCTTCGCTCAATGCCGCCGACCAGTACGGCTGGTGCAGCAAACTGGAAAACGCCTGCTGCTCTATCTTGTATTGGGTAAAAAATCTCAGCAGGGCCAATGCGGTCTGCACCACTGGTTGGCTATCAAGCGGCAAACCCAGCGAAAAATCATAATCGCGAGGTGCTTCAACCAAGGCTGGACGCACCCACGCCGGGTGCAACACATCATCCAGCAGGCTGGCAATGCTATTGCGCAAGGTCGCCAGCTCTGGCACCACCATTCCTAGCCTTGCCCTGGGATTCTGCTTCAACTGTGCGGCTGCCCAGCCCACAGCAGCACGACATTCCGCAAACTGGTCTGCCAGGATGACTCGCCCACTATTGCCAGCATCCGGCAGGCCCGTATGGTATCGATGCCATCGGACACCACGCCCAGCAAGCACTTCCTGCAAATGCCTCATCTGTGGCGTGACCCGGTCAAAACCGGCAAAATACATTTCCGCTGGCAGAACGCCCAAGCCTCGCTCCAGCATGTTGACCTGCCAATCAAAATAGCGCGGCGCTTCCAGCCAGCCGCTTTGCATGCAACGTACCCGGAATTCCTGCCGCCAGGTCAAAAATTGTGCAGTTTCGTCACTCTGCGCAACATCGGGAGCAGGCAGCTCCCACTCAATCAGCAAGCGGTTGGCCTCCTGGGCTGCCAATGCCAGCCCCTTGATATCAAAAAGCTCCTGCAACACTTCATGGGACAAGCTATCTGCAATCACCTTCTCCCACAGCATGCGCTCCTGCAGGTTACTCAACATGCCCGCTGGCGTTTGCTCAAGGTCTAGCTCTCCCATCAACAGGGCTTGATCAAATAGTGCGTCCAGCCATTGGTTGACGGTCACAGCAGGCAATGAAGGCCATTGCTTCAGGCCTATAGCGCTTTTCGCATTGTCATGGTCAAGCTTCAAGGCACGGACCAGGCGTGCGGTTGCACAAACAATCAAGCTGTCAGTGCTCATGAGCAACACCGGATTGGATTGCAAGAGGAACAGCGTTGGGGAATGCGTGTAAGGGAGATCATCCTGCCAATTTTACTGCATTCGGGGCAGATACCAAGCCTGATGATCCTGAATCAAGATCAAACCATGCGGACTGTAAGGGAGGCCATTATCTGCCGCACTTCTTGCTTATCCGCCGCAATAAATGGCTGAATACGCGCTCGCAAACGCCTGGATGGGCACACAGGAACAATATCCAAAGTCACTGCTCAACAACAGATTGACGATCCAGATGCCGAAATATTCGCTGGCCTTGCCGGCGAAAACCACCGGGGTTTGATTTTCCCCGCTCATCATTGCTCCCTTGACTCAATATTATGGAGTTTGGCTGTTATTTGATTTGCCCATATTTGAGAAAACTGCCTTGATGGGCAAGCTGAGCTTAGCGCAAAGATAATTGCCCTGCCAAAGGATTTTCTCCCAGGCAGCATCGCCGCTTGACAGACCGCCTGCGGCCCCCTACCGTGCCGCTCTATGGCAGATCAGAAAAACTACATTACTCCCGAAGGTTATGCCAGGCTCAAGGCCGAGTTCGAGCAACTCTACAAAGTTGAACGCCCCAAGGTGGTCAGCGATGTTTCCTGGGCCGCGAGCAATGGTGACCGTAGCGAGAACGGTGATTATATTTACGGCAAGAAGCGTTTGCGCCAGATTGATTCGCGCCTGCGCTTCCTCATGAAGCGCATGGACATTGCTGTGATGGTTGATCCAAACACCCAGCAGGATCTGGAAAAAGTCTATTTTGGCGCTTGGATTGAGCTTTACTCGCTGGAGCGTGACAGTGAACATCATTACCGCATCGTAGGCCAGGATGAGCTTGATCCTACCAAGGGTTATATCAGCTGGATATCCCCCCTGGCGCGCGCCTTATTGGGCAAGCAACCCGGTGATGTCGTACGGGTGCAGACCCCTGCCGGAGAAGAAAGCTACGAAGTGGTGGACGTCAGTTATCACTCCCCGACAGAGGATTGACGGGAGCAATGCCCAAGCAGTGGGATATTTTCTGCCGGATCGTCGATAATTTCGGCGATATCGGCGTTTGCTGGCGACTGGCGCAGCAACTTTATCGTGAACATGGCATGCAGGTAAGGTTGTGGATAGACGACCTGGCTGTTGCAAATCGCCTGCTACCCAACCTGGATGTACAGTTGCCGCAACAGGTGCTGGACGGCGTCACCATTGCACACTGGACGGCCGATTTTGCATTCGATGGCGTTGCCGAGGTAGTCGTAGAAGCCTTCGCCTGCGAGTTGCCCGAAAGCTATGTGCAGGCGATGGTGGCAAAGCCGCCCGTCTGGATCAATCTGGACTATCTCAGCGCGGAAGCCTGGGTGGAAACTTTTCATCTGCAACCCTCGCCTCATCCCAGGCTGCCACTGAAAAAAACCTTTTTCTTCCCCGGCTTCACGGAACACACTGGCGGCCTGCTACGCGAACACGACCTGTTAACCCGCCGCGATACCTACCAGCAGTCCGTAGTCTCGTCAGAACAAGAATTACGCGTTTCGCTGTTTGCTTACCCGCAAGCGGAAATTGCCTCCCTGCTGAGTGCCATGGCCGGAAGCGAGCGTCCAGTGTTATGCCTGATCCCCGAAAGCAGCCTGTTGGAACCGGTACGCCAGTTTTTTGGCGATGCCTCCTTGCAAGCAGGTGAAACGCGAACGCAGGGCGCACTTACCGCCAGCATCCTGCCTTTCCTCAGCCAATCCGGTTATGACCAGCTGTTGTGGTCGTGCGATCTCAACTTTGTACGTGGTGAGGATAGTTGGATCCGTGCGGTCTGGGCGGGCCGGCCTTTTGTCTGGCAGCCCTATGTGCAGGCTGAAGATACCCATATCATCAAACTGCAAGCCTTCCTTGAATTTTTCCTGCCAGAATTGGAAACCGAAGCGGCAGGTATCTGGCACGCCTTCCACCACGGCTGGACGCGCATGCAGCTTGCGCCCGACAGCTGGCGTCAACTGACGCACGCCCTGCCTGCCATCCGGCAGCATACTGCCAAAAAGGCGCAAACCCTTGCTGAACAAGTAGATATGGCATCTCAACTGATTATTTTTGTGAGAAATTTTCAACAATCTCAGGTATAATGCGCGACTTTTTACACTTTACCCTTTTTAAGTCCCAGGACATCACATGAAAACAGCTCAGGAACTTCGCGTAGGCAACGTATTTATGGTAGGCAACGACCCTATGGTCGTGCTGAAGGCCGAATACAGCAAATCGGGCCGCAACTCCTCCGTGGTCAAGATGAAATTCAAGAATCTGCTCACCGAATCCCCCAGCGAAGCGGTCTACAAGGCCGATGACAAGTTTGATGTAGTGGTGCTGGAAAAGAAGGAAGTGACTTACTCCTACTTCGGCGATCCAATGTATGTATTCATGGACAGCGAATACAACCAGTACGAAGTTGAAGCTGAAACCATGGAAGACGCACTGAAGTTCCTGGAAGACGGTATGGAATGCGAAGTGGTGTTCTACAACGGCAAGCCCATCTCCGTTGAACTGCCGAACTCCGTCGTGCGCGAGATCACTTACACCGAGCCGGCCGTCAAGGGCGACACCTCCGGCAAGGTGATGAAGCCAGCCAAGATCAACACCGGTTTTGAACTGCCCGTACCGCTGTTCTGTGACATCGGCGACAAGATCGAAATCGATACCCGCACGCTGGAATACAAGAACCGCGTGAAGTAAGACCGGTCGACCGTATTGAAAAGGGAGCATCCACTCCCTTTTTTATTGAGCCCTGCTAGAGCCTGTTGACGATCTTTCCATGAGGTACGCATGGCTGCAAAACGTGTCCGGTCAAGGCGCAGTCCGCAGGGAATGCTCATTGCCTTACCAAGGGCTGCAACGCAGAGCGGGCGCGTTTTGGGGCCATGCCCTCTGGGTTGTCCCGGCAGCTGCTGCTGTGTTGCAAATCCTCGCCGGGCAATGAACCCGTTTGCGGTTTGCATCACTTACACTGCCGAAACAACGGACCTGATGAAAAGATCGTCAACAGGCTCTTACAACAAATCATGCAACCGGAAACTCAGGGGCTGCCCTTGTATCTCGGCCTGGCGGATTGCCTGCGCCAATAGCTGGTCAGCCTTGACCGGCCCCAGGGCTTCGCACATCACGACATAAGCCTGGTTGATGAACAATCGCAGCAGGTCGAGGCTGTAGCTGTGAGTCAATGCGGCGCTATGGCCTGCCAGCCATTCATGCAATACTTGCTGGCGCACGCCTTCAAACTTTTGCTTGTCGAGCTGCTGCAACAGACGGTTGCGAACCGCACCCTGCAATGCCGGCTCAACAAGCAATAGCATGGCTTGCAGCAGGATGGCGAACATGCTGGTTTTATCATCTGCGCTTAGGCTTGTCGTGCGTTGCGCTGTTGCCACATCGCCCGGCTGGGTGCCCGGATCCGGCAGCAATTGCCTCTCCGGCAACTCCATGGCGCCGATCACGGCACGCAGCATCTGGCCGCGTTGTGCCTTGAGCGCCGGCCGTGTGCAGCATTTCGCAATGAACCCGCTCAGGGCAAATACTGGCTGCCCGGCATACTCCCGCTCCCATAACGCCACTGCAGGCAGCAACTCCTCATCGCTGAGGAACGGCCTGAGCCCGGTAAGGATTGCGCGGCGGCGTAACACGATATCCATAGATCAACTCAGAGCCGGTTGAGCTGCTGGACATGTTCGCGCTGGTAGGCAGCATCGCGGTTGAACTCGGGATAGCCCACCTCGTCATGTTCCGTGATGTCCAGCCCGCGCTGTTCGTGCATGGTGCTGACGCGCAAGCCGATCGTGCGTGCCAGCAGCCCATACATCAGCAACGCGCTGAGGAAGACCCAGACAAAAGCCACGGCCACCCCGATCAATTGCACGATGACCTGGTTGAGGTCAAACATATTGCCCTTGAGGAACAAGCCGGCCGCAATCGTGCCCCATACGCCGCTGAAGCCGTGCACGGCCACCGCGCCCACCACGTCATCCAGCCTTAATTTTTCCAGCGCCCACACCCCGAACATCGTGACGATCCCGCCCATGAAACCGGTCAGGACCGCATACGGTACATCCATGCTGGCGCAACCCGCCGTAATCGCCACCAGGCCGCCCAGGCTGCCATTGACCACATAGGCCATCAGCACCGGCTGGCGCATGGCCAGCGTAGTCAGCAATGCACCCACCGCGCCTGCGGAACCGGCCATATGCGTATTCAGGAGAATCGGGCCGATCTCGGCGCCTGCCGCCAGCGTGCTGCCGCCGTTGAAGCCGAACCAGCCGAACCAGAGCAGGAAGCCGCCCATCGCCACCAAGCCGAGGTTATGTCCCGGGATCATGTGCACCTCGCCCTTACTGCCGAAACGCCCCAGCCTCGGACCAAGCACCATGATCCCCGCCAACGCGCACCATGCCCCGACCGAATGCACCACTGTGGAGCCGGCAAAATCGATGAAGCCCATCTGCTTAAGCCAGCCATGCTCATTCCAGGCCCAGCTGCCGAATACCGGGTAGATCAATGCCATAATGCCGCAAGCCCCCAGCAAGTAGGCGACGAAACTCGTGCGCTCGGCCATGGCGCCGCTCACGATCGTCGCTGCCGTCGCCGCGAACATCACCTGGAAAAACAGCATGCTGGCGCTCCAGTCGTCGCCGTAGGCCAAGGCGAAATGGTCCGTGCCGATCCAGCCGCTGGGATTGCCGCCGAACATCAGGCCATACCCGACTAGCCAGAACAACAGCGCCCCCACAGCCAGATCCATGTAGTTCTTCATCATGACATTCACGGCATTCTTGGCGCGCGCCATGCCGCTCTCCAGCATGGCGAACCCGGCCTGCATCATGAATACCAGCGCGCCGGAAATCGCCACCCAAACGCTATCCATGGCCTGCGCCTGGGATGCACCATCGCCTGCGGAGACTGCTGTGATACCAAGAAAGTAAAGACAGAAAAAAGCGGATAGTGGGAACAGGAATATTTGCATGGCGGCTTCTTATGGTTGTTCGCGGTTTGCGGATTACCCGAGCAAAAGCACGAAAAATGCCAGCCACAGCCTTTGCTGCTCTATCGGCTCTCTACCGCATGCTGAATGCCGTTATTCGTTTCCGCCGGCGATATCCGGACGCCGCGGCTTTCGCTGATAGCCGATGACCTTGCGCCTGGGCGGCTCGGGCGCCCTTTCCAGCATCGCCTGCGTGCGCATTCCAGCGCCTGCAATCAATGAGGTAATCAGCTCCGCCTCAGGCAGGTTATGCCAATATTTTTTCGGCATCTCCTTTTGCATGGCCTTGAGCTTGAGGCGCGCGGGATTGAAAATATGCCGGTAATAGCTCATCCACAGCGCCTCGCCGGCATCCTCTGCGGGCAGCGCCCCTGGCTTGCCTCCCGGCAGGAAATGCAGCATGTTGCCGTCCCAGCGCATGCCCATGCGCGGGCTCATGATGGTCCAGTCCATCGCGGCAAAACGCCCGATGAAGAAAGGCGCGATCGCCGCCATGATGTGGTGCTCCGGCTCGAACCAGGCAAGATAGCGCGGCCGGCCTTCCACCATCGCTTCCCGGAAACGGACGAACGCCGTCATTTTGTGCATATCGCGCCGCACGGCCTTGGTCATGGCATTCAGGCGGGCAACATCGGCATCCCCTGCCAGCCTCATCAGGCCGCGCTCCTGCTGCAAGCGCCATAGCACCCGGTACAGCAGGCCAAAACGCTCCGGCGCACAATGCAGAATCACGGACCGCACGAGCTCGACGAATTGGCGCGGCACCATCAGGGACCTGCCCTCGGCAGGAATCCCCGGTTGACCGGCGAATATGTTTGGCGGCGCAATACCGGCATTGTTTTCTTGATCCACAATGGAGGATGGCGCAGCAGGCAGGTTCGTTGCGTCGTCCGCCATTGCAAAAAAATCTGCCTGAACCGCCGCATCCCGTGCCGGCCCCACGTACCAGTCCACCTCCTGCGGAGTGATACCGTGGGCAATCAGCCGGCGCGCCGCAGCGCGCCAGCCTTCGATGTCGGTTTCATCCTTGAGATAAATGTTGTGCATGAGGGCTCTAGATGAACAATCCCAACTGCTGCGGGGCTGCATGCGTGTCCTTGAGCCGTACAGGCAGGCTGGCCGCATCCAGCGTCGCGCCGGGATGATGGTCCGGCAGCTGGATAAACGGCAGCATGCGGTTGATCGGGGCGCGCATGTGCACCAGGTCATCCAGCCGCACTGCGCGCACGCGGCGGGCTGCCAGGATGCGCTGCACGTTGCGCACACCCAGACCCGGCACGCGCAGCAATGTGGACTTGGGCGCGCGGTTAAGGTCGACGGGAAACATGGCACGGTTCTGCAACGCCCATGCCGTCTTGGGGTCCATATCCAGCGCCAGCATGCCTTGTTCGCCGGTGATGATTTCATGCGATTCGAACCCATAGAAGCGCATCAGCCAATCCGCCTGGTACAGCCTGTGCTCCCGCACCAATGGCGGCGACTGCAATGGCAAGGCCGGGCTCGCATCGGGGATGGGGCTGAACGCGGAATAATAGACGCGCCGCAAGCGGTAGCGCCCATACAGGTCGGCGCTGGTGCTGAGTATCGTCCTGTCGTCCGAGGCATCCGCCCCGACGATCATTTGCGTGCTTTGCCCGCCCGGGGAAAACTTAGGCGGGCGTTTGCCGCTGACAGTCTTGTCCTTCCCCGCATCGATCCTCTCGCGCAGCCGCGCCATCGAAATGCGGATGGCCGCGCCGTCCTTTTCCGGCGCCAGCGCAGACAGGCTGGCTGCCGTCGGTAGTTCGATATTGATGCTCAGCCGATCCGCATAGCGCCCTGCGCGCGCCAGCAAGTCCGGGTCGGCATCCGGGATGGTTTTTAAATGGATGTATCCGCGGAAGCCATGTTCTTCGCGCAGGATGCGCGCCACTTCGACCACCTGCTCCATGGTGTAGTCCGGGCTCTGGATAATGCCCGAGCTCAGAAACAAGCCCTCGATATAGTTGCGTCGGTAAAACGCCAGCGTCAGCTGCACCACTTCGTCTATGCTGAAGCGCGCCCGCGGCACATTGCTGCTGACACGGTTGACGCAGTAGACACAGTCATACACGCAAAAATTGGTCAGCAATATTTTCAACAGGGAAATACAGCGGCCGTCCGGCGCGTAGCTGTGGCAAATCCCCGTGCCCGTGGTCGAACCTATGCCTTTGCCGTCCCGCGAGTTGCGCCGCTCGGTGCCGCTGGAGGCGCACGAGGCGTCGTATTTGGCGGCATCGGCCAGTATTTCGAGTTTCCGTTTGACCTGCATCGGCATATTGTACGTTCGTACAGTAAGTTTGCCTACCACCTGGCTAGCTGCCCACTTTGGAGAAGGAAAATTAAAGATCAATGCCAACCGCCATAGCGGGCATGATAATTGCTGCCATCAATGCAGGCATCACTATAAGAAAGCAAAGCATGACAACCGCAAACCACAACATCCCTGCCATGAAGCAAAGCATGAGCAGCCTCAACCGCTATCGCGAATCGTTGCAGCAACTGCAAAGCACCTGGGACAACCTGTCCCTGCTCAGCCAGCTTTCCGGCACAGGTACCGACATGAGCGAAACGCGCCAGGCCTTCGGCAAGGTCACGACCGACGTACTGGACAGCCTGGCCCAGGAAACCCTCAACAAGACCATCACCGCGATCACGGCAAAAGCCCAGGTGGCAGTGGACATTGTGGTGCGCAACCTGTTCGAGCGCACGGCGGATATCGGCTTTCTTTCCACTGACGACAACCTCAGCAACTTCCTCGACAAGCACCTGACGGGCAGTGCCGACGAGGATGACTACATGCTGCTGCGCGAGCGCTTCAGCGAGTATGTCCAGAAGTACTCGGTGTACTTCAATGTGATCCTGCTTGATGCAAGCGGCAACATTTTGGTGCAGCTGGATGAAGACAACCCGGCCAGGCAATCGCACGATCCCCTGATCAAGGAGGCCCTGCATTCCGACGAACCCTATATCGAAGTGTTCCGTCACAGCGATTTATCGCCCAGGCAGGATTCCAGCCTGATCTATGCCCGCAGGGTATGCCACGATGACAGCGATACCGCGCTGGGCGTGCTCTGCCTGTGTTTCAGGTTCGAAAATGAAATGGACGGCATTTTCAAGGACCTGATCCGCAAGAACGAATGGTGCGTGGGCTTGCTGCTGGACGAGAGCGACCGGGTCGTCGCCAGCAGCGACCACTACCAGATTCCCCTGGGCGCCCCGCTGGAGCATGCCCAGGGCCAGGACTGGATACTCACGCGTTTCGCCGGCAGGCTTTATCTTGCCGTCACGCGTGAAACCAAGGGCTACCAGGGCTACATGGGCCCAGGCTGGCGCGGCCATGTGATGATCCCGCTTGAGCATGCCTTCGAGGACAATGTCGCCAACATCATTGCCGGCATCGACAGCAAGCTGCTGAAGAAGGTCATGCGCAGCCCGCTGTTGTTCTCGGCGACATTGCTGGGCATTCCCAAGCAGGCCGCCACCATCCAGAGCAAGCTCAACCAATCGGTATGGAACGGCAATATCTGGCAAAAGCGCGACGCCAGCCACAATGCGCAGCAGAACAATTTCTCCAAGATGTTGTTGTGGGAAATCAGCAATACCGGCTTCAAGACGCAGAACGTGGTGGAAAAGACAGTAGCCGACCTCTACCAGACCGTGGTGGCCGTGATGCTGGAAAACTCCCGCTTCTTTGCATCGCTGGCAGTGGACATCATGGACCGCAACCTGTACGAACGCGCCAACGACTGCCGCTGGTGGGCATTGACCGCGACGTTCCAGCGCCTGCTATCCCAGCCGGAACTCAGCATGCAGGAGAGAAATGCGATCACCAAGGTGCTGGTCTACATCAACAAGGCCTACACGGTATATTCCAACCTGGTCGTCTTCGACCGCCACGGCTGTATCGTGGCGGCCTCCAACCCGGCCTATCAGCGGCTGGTAGGCGAAACCATCACTGCCGACTGGGTCAAGGCGGCATTGCAATTGCGCCATTCGCAAGACTATGTCGTGTCGGATTTCGAGCCCAGCCCGCTCTATGGCAACCAGCCCACCTATATTTATGCCGCCGCCATCCGCCACCAGGAACAGACCGTGGGCGGCATCGGCATCGTGTTCGACAGCACGCCGCAGTTTTCCGCCATGCTCGCGGACGCCCTGCCCCGTAGTGCGGACAACGATGTCGTCAAAGGCAGCTTCACGCTCTACGTGGATGAGAAATTGCGCGTGATCTCATCCACCTCGCGCGATTTTGCCGTCGGCAGCCACTTCACCGTGCATCCGGAGCTGTGCAAGCTGGCGCCGGGAAGCACCGGCTTCGATATCGCGCTCTACAACGGCAACTACTATGCCGTGGGGGCGCGCGCATCGGCCGGGTACCGCGAATACAAGGGTGCCGGCGACAGCTACGAGAACCACGTGACCGCGCTGATCTTCATCCCGCTGGGCAAGGCCGCCGACATCAATGCCATGATAGATTCGGAAAACCTGCTGCAGCAAAACCAGTTCAAGCCGGCAAGCAACCAGGCCGCCGCGGCAGATGCCGAAGAATACGCCACGTTCTACATCGGCAAGCACTGGCTCGGCCTGCCCGCCTCGCACATTGTCGAGGCGGTCCAGGCCAACAACATCAAGCCGTTGCCCGATACGTCATCGGTGCTGGAAGGCATGCTCAAGCACGAGGACAACGTCGTGCCAGTGCTCAACCTTGCCCGGCTTACCGGCATAGACTTCCAGCCGCCCGAGCAGGACAAGCAGATCGTCATTGTCCAGGCCGGCCCCAAGCTGCCCAAGTTCGGCCTGATGGTGAGCGCACTGGGAGAAATTCCGGCGATTGCCCCTGCCGATATAGAATCGCTTTCATCCCTGTTCGCCACCGTCAACATTCCGGCAGAAGGTATTGCCAAAGTCATGACGGATAATGGCGAAAACCTGCTGATCCTGCTTTCAGCCGTCAACCTGATCACCCGTATCAGCGATGCTGTCCAGCAAATCAATGCGCGAAGCGCAACCGGGCATGTGATTGAAAATAGAGAGGATGATCTACTGGAAGAGGCAGCCTGAATCGGCCCGTTGTGAACTTGTAGGGATAGAACACAATGACCAACTAACCGAGCGAGCCTAGCCATGGCTCCCATCTGACTGCGCCGAGCAGCGGAGCTTTTAGCGGAGAAAGCCTTGCAGCATGTCTCAGCGATAACGAGTTCTGCAAGGCCCGCTGAAAGTGAGCAGCACAGGGGATGTCGCGGACAGCTGGGTCGCCTTTTGGCTTCACCGAAACTTCGTTTTATTTGGTTCCGTTTCTTTTGGCGAGACAAAAGAAACGGACTCGCCCGGCAAGGCGAAATCCATCTTCTCGCAGTAGAGATATAGCCTGAGTAAATTTAAAGTGCAGTCAGGGATACACCCAAAATAATTTGGTTAAGCAATCCGGTAAAAGTAATGGTTGTAACTGCGTGAGGACGCTTTTCGCTTGCCAGCGAGTATCTTTATTTTGCTTCGCCAGCTATCCAGCCTTCAAGTTCCTCATCTTGCTCGTCGCCAGCGCTGCGGCGGCCGTACGGGTTTCCACACCCAGCTTGGCAAACACATGCTCCATATGTTTGTTCACTGTGCGCGGACTGGTGCCGAGAATGTCGCCGATATCGCGGTTGGTCTTGCCCTTGATTGCCCAGTACAGCACTTCAGATTCACGCTGGGTCAGGCCGAAAGTGCTCATCAATGCCTCGATCTGTGCGGCATCAGATTCCTCGCGCAACAGGATAATCCATTGCTCTTCGGCATTCAGGTCGCCCGCTGAGAAAATCAGCCGCCCGCTGCCTTGCACAATCACCAGCGGATTGGCATCCGCATGGCTGTCCAGCGGTAATCCGGCCAGCCATTTCAACAAGGGACTTGGCGTATGGGTCTGCGGATCTATTTCTGCGTCAGTGAAATATCGCTGCATCCAGCTCCTTGCCAAGGGTGTCTGCCAGACGATACGGCCCGAAACCGGCAGGATGGCGATCGCCGCCTGACCAAATGCATCCAGTGCGCCACGGGTCTGGTGCATCTGTTTTGAGGCCTGGAGGTGAGTAGTGATCCGCGCCAGCACCTCCACTGTCCGGATAGGCTTGGTGACGTAATCGGTGCCGCCTGCAGCAAATCCCGCTACCACATGTTCAGACTCGGTCAGCCCCGTCATAAAAATCACCGGGATATGGCGCGTATTGAGATTGGCTTTAAGGCGTGCGCACACCTCAAAGCCATCTATCCCGGGCATGATGGCATCCAGCAGGATAATATCGGGCCGCGCCTCCTCTGCGCGTGACAAGGCAGCTTCGCCATTATTGGCTACCAGTACCATGTAACCTGACTCGTCCAGCGCATCATGCAGTACGGCCAGATTATCAGGCACATCATCCACAATCAGGACAACCGCTGTTTCTTTTCTAGTCTCCATCATTCACTTCTTCCAGCATTTTTTTCATGGCATCCAGCTCAAACTGCCGTGACAATTTCTTCATGGCAGCCACAAACAACTCGTAGCGCTGATCATGGCCAATTTCATCCAGTTTTCGTGAAATACCACGCACATATCCAACTTTCACCAAGGCCATCAACTCATCCAGCTGTGCCTGCTCAGGCAATACCAGCTTTGTATTCTCCAACATATCCACGGACGAGAAACCCACGGCAGGCGCAATGATCTCGGTGACCCACTCCAGCTTGAGCTGTTCGCCTATCCAGGCGAGCAATTCCATCACGTTGACCGGCTTGACGATAAAATCGCTGGCCGGGATACCCGCGGTATTCTCCAACCCCTTGTCAAAGGCATTGGCCGAGACAATCGCAATCGGCACGTCGGACTGGTGCACCTTGCGTATCATGTAGCTGGCCTCCCAGCCATCCATGTCCGGCATGGCGAGGTCCATGAGAATCACATTGGGCTTGAACTCGGTATAGACCTGCAGGCACTCGCGACCATTGGCAGCCTCGGCCACCTCGAAGCCCAGTGGTTGCAGGATGCTCTTGAGCAGCTCACGGTCCACCTGCTCGTTGTCCACCACCAGTACCCTGCGGCGCGGCCCCTTGTATGCCACGGGCATGGGCATGGAAGCGGTCTCGATATCCTCCGCCACCCTGACCTGGGAAAGGAACAAACGGATATTGAACTTGCTGCCCAGCCCTGGCGTGCTGCTTAACGTGAGTTGACCGCCCATGAGCTCGGTCAGCATTTTGCTGATGGTGAGCCCAAGGCCGGTGCCGCCGATATTGCTGTTGGCTGCGGCAGTACCGCGCGCAAACGGCTCGAAAACCTTGTCGATCTCATCCGGCGCAATGCCGGGGCCGGTGTCCTCTATGCTGATGTTAAGCATCTCGCGCGCATAGTGCAGCTTGAACGAGACTCCCCCGTGGCGTGTAAATTTCACGGCATTGCCGAGGATATTGATAAGTATCTGGCTCAAGCGCTTCTGGTCGATACGCACCACCTTGGGCAACTCGCCATGCAGTTCATAATGAAAACTGATGCCCTTGTTGCGCGCCTGCAGCTCGAACATGCTCACCAGCTGCTGGATGAATTCCGGGAAACGCACGAGGCGCAGGTCGAAAGTCAGCTTGCCGCTTTCTATACGGGCAATATCCAGCGTGCCTTCGATCAGCGACAACAGGTGCTCGCCGCTGCGGCGGATCACGCGTATGGACTGGTGCCGGTTTTCCGGGATGGTCGGGTCGTTGTCCAGCAATTGGGCATAGCCCAATATGCTGTTGAGCGGCGTTCTCAGCTCATGGCTGATCCCTGTGATATAGCGGCTCTTGGCCTGGTTGGCCTGTTCCGCCACCTGTCGCGCGCGTTGCAGTTCGGCATCGGTCTGCCGGTGCAGCACGATTTCGCGCTGCAGCAGGTTGGTCTGGCGGTTGGACTCTTCCTGCGCAACGCGACGGCTTTCCGAGGTCAGCACAATCCACCATGCAATGATGCCACTGGCGAATGCCAGCGCAGCAAATATCTTGAGATACCCAAGGCGCAGTTCTGGTAACAAGGCCTCCTTTTCACCCGTCATGGTGAGCGACTCATGGAAATAGATCAGGCCAAACAATGCACTCAGGAACGCGAGGGTGACTGCCATCAGCAACAGGTAATGTCCCAGGCCGTTCTGCAATACCTCGGTCCAGGCATCGGGCAGAACCCGCCGCATGATGCCCTGCCACTGGTTCTCTATGCGCCCATGAGGCTTGCAGACATCGTTGCAGCGGGCATCCAGCGAACAGCACAGGGAGCAAATCGCCCCTTGGTAAGCCGGGCAATGCGCCATATCATCCACTTCATAATCCCGCTCGCAGATACTGCAACGCTGCACGCCGCTGACGGGCTTGTAGCTCACTGGCTTACGGGCAATGTAGTACTTGCCCTTGGTCAGCCATGCAATCAATGGCGACACCACCAGGGCTGTGCCCAGTGCAATAAAAGCGGAAAAAGCCTCCGCCTCTATGCCGAACAATCCAAAAAATGCTGCGACCGAGAGCATGGAGGCAATCACCATGGCCCCCACCCCTACCGGGTTGATGTCATAAAGATAGGCACGGCGGAACTCTATGCCCTTGGGACTCAGGCCAAGCGGCTTGTTGATGACAAGGTCTGCCACCACGGCAGTGATCCAGGAGATCGCTATGTTGGAATACAAACCCAGCACTTGTTCCAGCGCCTGGAACACATCCATTTCCATGAGGATGATCGCAATCATGGCATTGAACACCACCCAGACGACACGGCCAGGGTGGCTATGTGTTAGGCGGGCAAAGAAGTTGGACCAAGCCAGCGAGCCGGCATAGGCATTGGTCATGTTGACCTTCATCTGGGAAATCACCACGAACAGCACGGTCACAGCCAAGACAACTTGCGGGTTGGAGAACACCTGCCCGAAACCGGCAAGGTACATCTGGTTTGGATTGACCACCTGCTCAAATGACTGCATGCCTTCAAACGCCAGGTATGCCAGCAAGGCACCTCCCAGCATCTTCAGCATACCCAGGGATATCCAACCCGGTCCGGCAACAATCACGCCGAAATGCCAGCGAAAGCGGTTTTCCCGGGTTTTCTCCGGCATGAACCGCAGGAAATCCACCTGCTCGCCTATCTGCGGAATCAACGCCATGCCCACCGCCATGGCGGTACCGAACATCAACCAATTGAATTCATTGTCATATCCCGACTTGCCGGCGAAAGCAGTCAGGCGGTCTATCACGCCCGGATCCTTGTAGATAATGAAGATATAGGGCAATGCCAGCAACACAAGCCAGATCGGCTGGGTGATCATCTGGATGCGGCTGACCAATGTCACGCCATGCGTGACCAGGGGCACAATCACCAGCGCGCTCACCAGATAGCCTGCATATAGCGGCAGGTTGAAGTAAAGCTCCAGCGCATAGGCCATGATGGCAGCCTCCAGCGCAAACAGGATGAAGGTAAACGAAGCATAGACAAAAGAAGAAATGGTGGAGCCTATGTAACCAAAACCAGCGCCGCGCGTGAGCAGATCCATGTCCAGACCGAACTTGGCGGCGTAGTAGCTAATGGGCAAACCGGTCAGGAAAATCACCAGAGCAATCGCCATGATTGCCCACAGCGCATTGGTAAAGCCGTAATTGACGGCCAAAGTGCCGCCTATGGCCTCCAGCACCAGGAAGGAGATGGCGCCAAATGCAGTATTGGAAACGCGAAAGATGGACCACTTGCGGAAAGAGCGCGGGGTAAACCGCAAGGCATAATCTTCCAGTGTTTCGTTGACGACCCAGGTATTGTAGTCACGGCGCACCTTGACAATACGCTGCGTCGGCTCCATCACCTCGGCGGGTTCACTCAGCTCTTTATAGTTGTTGGCCAGGACGCTCATGCAGCCTCATCATACGTATTCCGGTTTTGCTTTATCACCTTGCTTTCAGCAAGTTTCGAGCCAGATACGCACTAAAACAATGCAGGCCTACTATTGGGATCCAACCCCCATGTAAACCAAGCCACTAGAGAAAATGAAGCATCAATGCAAGCTAGCGTCACGTCACCATGATATAGGCACCCAGCACCACCATGGTGCATCCGAAAAGCGTATGCACTGCTTTCGGCAAACGTAAGGACGAAAGCATCAACCCCGCAGCATGCAGCAATGCGGTTGCAACCAGCATGCCCAGCATGACCGCCATACCATTCTGTACTGCCAGCTCAGTCCCATGCGCCATCCCATGGAACATGGCAAACAAGGCAACCAGCCCGATCTGGAGCCCGCGAGACAAAGGCAGGCTGATCACCAGCAGCACGCCCAATGCCATCACGCTGGCAGCAATGGCAGTTTCCACGCCGCTGATGACATAGCCACCCATACCCGACACTGCCCCCGCTGCCATCACCAGGACAAAAGTCAGGGGCAACTGCCAGCGAGCGTTACCACCGATCTTGCCAGCCCACAACCCTACTGCCAGCATCACCAGCAAGTGGTCAAGACCGGTGAGGGGATGCATGAATCCGGCATAGGTACTTTGTACCTCGTGTCCGGGATGCGCCATGGCAAGAGAAGAAAATGCCAGCAGGCCCAAGGCTGAGAAATAGGAGGTTTTCATGGTGGTGATTCCTTTTGGGTTGTTCCAGATATTCAATATGATCGGCATTCAAGCAACTACCCTGCTGAATGCATTACAGCATAAGCCCCTGTTTTTCTATAAAACTGACAATCTCTTCCAGGCCCTGTCCGGTTTTCAGGTTGGTAAAAATGAAAGGCCGCTCTCCCCGCATCTTGCGCGCATCCCTGTCCATCACCTCCAAAGAGGCGCCAACCATGGGCGCCAGGTCGATCTTGTTGATCACCAGCAGGTCGGATTTGGTAATGCCCGGCCCGCCCTTGCGCGGAATCTTCTCGCCCGCCGCGACGTCGATCACATAGATCGTCAGGTCGGACAACTCCGGGCTAAATGTTGCCGCCAGGTTATCGCCACCGCTTTCGACAAACACGATGTCCAGCGGGTTGAAGCGCTCGCTCAATTGCGCCACCGCCTCGAGGTTCATCGAGGCATCCTCGCGGATCGCCGTGTGCGGGCAGCCGCCCGTCTCCACCCCGATGATGCGCTCGGGCGCCAATGCCTCATTGCGCGTGAGGAACTCGGCGTCCTCCCGCGTATAGATGTCGTTCGTCACCACCGCGATGTTGTACACATCGCGCAAGCGCTGGCACAAGGCCAATGTGAGCGCCGTCTTGCCCGACCCGACAGGGCCGCCGATACCGACACGTAAAGGTTCTTTAATCTGCATTACTTTGGTCCAATATCAAAAATTACTTCACCACAACAGTTCAACACTGTCACTCACTACAAGCAAAAGGCTGGCCACGCACCCAATCCTCCCCCTCTGGCTGCGCCGAGTAGCGCAAGTGACGGATGGATCAGGGCTTGCGTCTGTCTGAGCGCAGCGAGTTCAGCAAGCACCCATCCGGCACGAGCAACGCAGGTTGCCCGGAGCCAAGCTCCGGGACGCAGACAATCGGGGTCGCCTTTTGTTTGGTTCCTTTATTTTGGCGAAGCAAAATAAAGGAACTCGCTGGCAAGCGAAAGGCGACATCTCATTACCAACAATATTGCTGAGTCACCTAAGACCTGAACAACCGGCTGTATTGCGTCTCATGCCTACACCCCGCAATGGTCAACGCCGGACAAAAATTACTGATCATAAAATCCGGCATACGCATCGCCTCCTCCACCAATGCAGGAATCCTGTCCGCCACACCCAGCAATATCTTCTGTCCCGCCACCTGTCCCAGCGGCACCGCCTTCATCGCCGCGCTGGCCTGGTTCTCCAGCCACGACCAGGCATACGCCTGCAAGGCATCCTGTTCCTCTATATCCCATGCCTGGCTGATGCCGGCATACAATGCAGGGAATGAGGCCGTTGGCAAAGCCTCCATCATGACCGTCCAGGCATCAGGCAAATCATCAAATTCCAGCAACAAGCGCTTGAGCGAATACCCCATCTGCCTGCTCTCGGCCAAGGCCTCGGCGTTGTCGCGTCCGGCCAGGTAAAATGCATTCCATTCGTTCAATGCCTCGCCGTCGCCACGCTGCCACGCACGGTAAAACCGGCTCAGCACAGGCAGCTCGAAACTGCCCTGGTAAACCTGCAATACATCGCCTATCCAGGCCTGTGCGCTTGCCAGGTCATGCACTTCGCCGGACTCGATACCCCACTCCAGCCCCTGCGAATAGCTATAGGCCCCCACCGGCAGCATCGGGCTCGCCAATTGCAGCAGGCGTACCAGCGACTTGGACTTATTCATGCGTCCTCAAGCGCGCCGGCTGGCGGATCGAAGGCGCATGCCCGTCATCGTCGTGGTGTCGGTGTCCGCCGCCATATGCGCCGGCCTCTGGCTCGAACGGGGCCATCTGCCCTTCTACCTGTACGCCCAGCCCGAGCAGCATTTCCTGCAATACATGGTCCTGCTCCAGGCGCAGCCAGCCATCGCCGACTTCAAGCGGCACATGGCGGTTGCCCAGGTGGTATGCCGCCCGTGCCAGCTCGCGCGGCGTCGCTGCCGTCACCCGCAATACCGGCTCATCCGCCGCTATCACCTGCACCACGCGCCCGTCCTCGGCCTGCAGCAAATCGCCGCCGCGTAACACCGTGCCGCGCTCCAGCAGCAAGGCTGCCTCGGTGCCCGAAGCCAGCTCCACGCGCAAACGGCTCTTCTGCCTGCGGTCGAACGGCAGCACCAGTTGATCGTCCACCTGGCTGGCGCTTTCTATTTTCTTGCTGATTCCTAACATGCTCAGTCTTCAAACTCTCCAAAATGGTCACACCACAAGCGCTCAAGAAAGCGATTCTGACTAGGCGCTTTGCCGCAGACGTACACTTCAATACCCTCAACTCTTACTTGAGCGTGCAGACTGGCGTTCCTGGCAAGGCGCTTTAGCGCAGACAGTACGCTTAGTACGGCAAGCTAAAGCAACGCCGCCAGGGACGCTAGTCTGTGCGCATCAAAAAAGGAAGTAGCGTTGGGCTAGGGGGAGTATTTCCGCCGGCTCACAGCTCAGCACCATGCCATCGGCACGCACTTCATAAGTTTCCGGATCCACGTCGATCTCCGGCATCCAGCCGTTATGCACCATATCCGGCTTCCTGACGCCACGTGTCCCCTTGACCGCCACCAGTGGCTTCTTGAGGTTGAGCGCCGCGACTTCAGGGTTATTCAATGCTGCTTGCGAAACGAAAGTCACCGAAGTCTGCAATGCCCCGCCATATGAACCGAACATCGGGCGATAATGCACGGGCTGCGGCGTCGGAATCGAGGCATTGGCATCGCCCATCACGGCAGCCGCGATCATGCCGCCCTTGAGGATGGTGGAAGGCTTGACCCCGAAAAATGCCGGACGCCAGAGCACGAGGTCGGCCAGCTTGCCGATTTCAATCGAACCGACGACGTGGGCAATGCCATGCGTCAATGCAGGGTTGATCGTGTATTTGGCGATATAACGCTTGATGCGGAAATTGTCGTTGCGCTCGCTATCCTGTTCCAGCGGGCCGCGCTGCACCTTCATCTTGTGCGCGGTCTGCCAAGTACGGATCACCACCTCGCCCACGCGCCCCATGGCCTGCGAGTCCGAGGACATCATCGCAAATGCGCCCAGGTCGTGCAGGATGTCTTCCGCGGCGATAGTCTCGCGGCGTATACGGCTTTCGGCAAAAGCCACATCCTCTGCAATGGCAGGATCCAGGTGATGGCAGACCATGAGCATATCCAGGTGTTCATCAATGGTATTGATGGTAAATGGGCGGGTCGGATTGGTGGAAGACGGCAGAACATTGGCATAGCCTGCGGCCTTGATGATGTCGGGCGCATGCCCGCCGCCTGCACCTTCGGTATGGAAGGTGTGGATGGTCCTGCCCTTGAAGGCATCTATCGTGGTTTCGACAAAGCCGGACTCATTGAGCGTGTCGGAGTGGATGGCCACCTGTACGTCCATTTCCTCGGCAATGCTTAGGCAATTATCAATCGCTGCTGGCGTTGTGCCCCAGTCTTCATGCAACTTGAGGCCGACCACGCCTGCATTCACCTGCTCGCGCAACGGCTGCGGCAGGCTGGCGTTGCCCTTGCCGAGGAAGCCCAGGTTCATTGGGAAGGCATCCGCCGATTGCAGCATACGGTGGATATGCCATGGACCGGGCGTACAGGTAGTGGCAAAAGTGCCAGTCGCGGGACCAGTGCCGCCCCCTATCATGGTGGTGACGCCTGACATGAGCGCTTCTTCTATCTGCTGAGGGCAAATAAAGTGGATGTGCGTATCGATACCGCCAGCCGTCACAATCATGCCTTCACCGGCAATCACTTCAGTCCCGGCACCCACGGGGATATCCACCCCGGGTTGTATATCAGGGTTACCCGCCTTGCCAATGGCTGAAATATAGCCACCCTTGATGCCGATGTCGGCCTTGACGATGCCCCAGTGGTCAATGATCAGGGCATTGGTGATCACGGTATCAGCTACCTCGCTCGCCAGCCCTTGTCCTTGCCCCATGCCATCACGGATCACCTTGCCGCCGCCGAATTTCACTTCCTCACCATAGAGGGTGTAGTCTTTTTCCACCTCAGCCCAAAGCTCAGTGTCTGCCAGACGGATGCGATCTCCCACGGTGGGGCCGAACATTTCGGCATAGGCCTGCTTGTCTATCTTGACGCTCATTCCAATGCTCCCATCACCTTGCCAGCAAACCCATACACCCTGCGTAGCCCCGCCAGCGCCACCAGTTGCACCGTGCGGGTCTGGCCTGGCTCAAAACGCACAGCCGTGCCAGCCGCAATATCCAGCCGGAAACCATAGGCCATTTGCCGATCAAAGGACAAAGCCTCATTGGTTTCATAAAAATGATAATGCGAGCCCACTTGAATCGGCCGGTCACCTGTATTGGCCACTTCCAGCGTCACCGTCTCGCGCCCGTCGTTGAGCAGGATGTCGCCTGCGTCTATCTTCATTTCACCTGGGATCATGTTGGTTATTCCAATACGTATTCAGTTTGTAATGTCATTCCCATTAGCATTACTCGAGTGGTTCACAAGCCATTGATAGCAAGGCGCGCCGACGCAGACAGTACAGATGAGTACGGCAAGGAGGCGCAACGCAGCTAGCGATGGATTGTGGGCCACGTTTAAGGAATCGGTTGGTGGACGGTGACCAACTTAGTCCCATCCGGAAAAGTCGCCTCCACCTGTATCTCGGGAATCATCTCCGGCACGCCTTCCATCACATCATCGCGCGTCAGCAAGGTAGCGCCATATCCCATCAGCTCAGCCACGGTCTGGCCGTCGCGCGCGCCTTCCATAATGGCGGCGGAGATATAGGCAATCGATTCAGGATAATTGAGCTTGAGGCCACGCGCCTTGCGCCGCTCCGCCACTAGTGCCGCAGTAAAAATCAGCAGCTTGTCTTTTTCTCTTGGGGTTAATTCCATGGCTACATTCTTAAATGGGTTATCTCAATCTTGGACGAAAACTCAGGTGTTCCAGATACGCGGCCTGACTGCGGCACGCCCGGCATACCAAGGCCTCAGCAATTGCCATAGACGCTCGAAATACTGCTTGGCAGCCTCTGAAGAGTTGCCTATATACCGCGCTGAAAATATCTCAGGCAAGGCAGTAACGCCATATTGTGCCCCTTGGTCTGCCTCGACCATGCGACAAGCCTCCAGCACATCGGCTGGCATTGCCCCTGCAGCCACCACTAGGCTAGCACTCACAGGAAAACCTCGCAAACCGGCTACCGATTTTAAAACGCGACTTTCAGGATGCAGAAACATGCGTTCATTCCAGATCAGGCGCTGATCACGCCTGATGCTCAACCCTTGCTGCAACTCACCTTCAGTCCATGTTTCACCACGCGCCTGACGGCCAAAACACAGGATATCCCAACCACAGAACACCGCATTACCCTGCAATGCGATCTCCGCAGAAAACCCAACACTGGAACCATCAAACAGGATGTTCTCCTGTGGCAACCATTCCAGACTGGCACTCGGCTCCAAGTCGAACTTGAGCTGCTGGCTGGCCGCCTGGCCGTTGGCCTTGTACCACTTGCCTGCGCCAGGTGTTGTCAGCAAAGCATGTGCGCCCTGTTCCAGGCTGGTTTGCAGCAACAACTGATCACCGCCAGCTACACCGCCCGGCGGGTGGATAATGATGCCATGGCAGACTTCATCCCCTTCCGGGTAGAGCATTTTTTGCACGACCAATGGACCTTTATGTCGCTTGCCCACCAAGGTCGTTCTATCCTGCCGCAGCGAAAAATCCAGCGCCAGCGAGGCAAACCAGCGTTTGTCCAACCTTGTCATCGTGCTTGATTCAACATCATCCATGGGCAGCATCCTGCCATAAAAACACCTGCATCTAGCACTCAATCATGGATTATCTGGTTTTCCCCACCTTAAAAACAATCTAACGGCCAGTGAAATTGGTGCTGGCAAGGCGCGCGACACGCAGACAGTATATTAAGTGAGCGCAACGCCGCCAGCAGGCTCTTTTGTTTGTTTTTTATACGGACAAATAGCCTTTGATCTTGGCCGCATCCACCTCGCTACGCTTGTTTTCATGGATGAAATTACCCTTGTCGATCACGATAATACGATCGGCAATTTCCATGGTGAAGCTCAACACCTGTTCAGACACGATGATGGTGATTTCACGCATTTTGCGGATTTCATTCAGCACCTTGGCGATATCCTTGATGATGGACGGCTGGATACCTTCAGTCGGCTCATCCAGTAACAGCACCTTGGGATCGGTCACCAGTGCACGGGCAATCGCCAATTGCTGCTGCTGACCGCCCGAGAGGTTGCCGCCCTTGCGGTTGCGCATGTCGTAAAGCACCGGGAACAAGGCGTAGATATCTTCTGGAATCTGGCGCGACTTGGATTTCTCCAGGCCGGTCTCGATGTTTTCCTGCACGGTCATGGTCGGGAAGATCATACGCCCCTGCGGCACGTAGGCCAGGCCTTTCTGCACGCGCTGGAAAGTTTCGTTACCACCAAAATCCACCCCATCCACAGCCGCTTTCTTACTCTTGCTCGGCAGGATGCCCATCAGGGACTTGAACAGGGTGGTCTTGCCCATGCCGTTGCGGCCCATGATGGCAAGTGTTTCGTTTTTTTCCGCCTTGAAACTGATGCCGTGAATAACTTCACTCTGGCCGTAGCTCACTGTCAGGTCTTCAATCTCTATCATTTTGCTATCCTTTCTATGAGTGGTTCTGGGCTGGCGGTGCTTTTAAACACCGCACGTCTTAATGGCCCAGATAAACCTCAATGACCTTTTCGTTGGCTTGTACTTTATCCATGGCGCCTTCCGCCAGAATCTTGCCCTGGTGCAGCACGGTGACCTTGTGCGCAATCTTCTTGACGAACTCCATATCATGCTCGATCACGATCACGGAACGGTTCTGGCAGATACGGTTCAACAGTTCGGCCGTCTGGTCGCGCTCCTTCGCGCTCATGCCTGCTACAGGTTCGTCCAGCATCAACAGCTCGGGCTCCTGCATCAGCAGCATGCCGATTTCCAGCCATTGCTTCTGGCCGTGGCTCAACAATGCCGCCTCGGTATGCAGGATGTCCTCCATCATGATCTCCTTGGCAATCTTGTATACCTGCGCCATGACTTCATCGCTGCGCTTGAAGAACAGGCTGCCGAAGACGCCGCGCCCCTTGGGGTAGGAAACTTCAAGGTTCTGGTAGACCGAGAGGTTCTCGTAGATCGATGGCGTCTGGAACTTGCGTCCCACCCCGGCCCGCACGATTTCGTGTTCCGAGAGCTTGGTGAGCTCGCGGTTCTTGAACTTGATGGAGCCGGCCGTAGACTTGGTCTTGCCGCAGATCAGGTCCAGCACCGTCGTCTTGCCAGCCCCGTTAGGACCAATCACAACGCGAAGCTCGTTCTTGTCGATGTACATATTGAGCTTGTCCACCGCCTTGAAGCCATCGAACGAAACAGTCAGGTCTTCCACTGCCAGTACAAAATCGGTGTTACTCATGCTTTTACCCCCGCTTCCTTGGTTTCAACCGGTGCTGCTGGTATGGCTTCAGCTTTTTTGGCCTTTGGTGTTTCTTCAGACAACTTGCGCAGGAAAGGTACTTTCTTGGCGTATTTGTCGTAGATTCCAGCGATACCGTTAGGGAAGAACATCACCACTGCAATGAACAAGCCACCCATGAGGAACAGCCACAACTCAGGATAGGTCTCGGAGAACATGGTCTTGCCGAAATTGACCAACAAGGTGCCATATACCGCGCCGATCAGCGACATACGCCCGCCGACTGCCGCGAAGATCACCATCTCGATCGAAGGTACGATACCGATGAAGGTAGGCGACATGAAGCCAACCTGCAGGGTGAACATCGCACCGCCAATGGCCGAGATCATGGCAGCCAGGCAGAAGATGAATATCTTGAAGTTGGACACGTCGTAGCCAGAGAAGCGCACGCGCTCTTCCTTGTCGCGCATCGCCAGCAGCAGCATGCCGAACTTGCTGCTCAAGACATAACGAGAGAGCAGGATGCAGGCGATCAGCAGACCGGCATTGACGTAATACAGCACATACTTGGCGCTATCGCTGCGGATATCCCAGCCCAACAACGTCTTGAGGTCGGTAATGCCGTTCACGCCGCCGGTATAGCCTTGCTGGCCGACAATCAGAATGCTCAGGATCAGCGCGATCGCCTGGGTGATGATGGCGAAATATACCCCGCCCACCCTGCGCTTGAACATGGCATAGCCGATCAGGAAGGCGAAGATGGTCGGTACCACCAAGATCGCCAGAATCGTCAGGGGCAAGCTCTTGAACGGCTCCCAGAACCATGGGAGCGCGGTCAGCTGGTTCCAGTCCATGAAGTCCGGGATGCCGGGTGTGGATTGGATGGCGGTACTGACAGGGTCAGAGGCTTCCAGCTTGAGGAACATCGCCATGCCGTAGCCGCCAAGCCCGAAGAAGATGCCTTGGCCCAGGCTCAGGATGCCGCCGTTACCCCACAACAGCACCAGACTGACAGCGACAAAGGCGTAAGTGAGGTACTTGCCGATCAGGCCCAGGCGGAAAGGATCCAGGCCCAGCGGCAGCACGATCATGATAAAGGCGGCGAGGATGGCAAGGCCGATGGCCCCCTGCTTTCCGCCCAGTATTTTGCTTAATGTTTCATTCATGTCCGATTCCCCTTACTTACGTACTTTGGATGCAAACAGGCCTTCAGGACGCATCATGAGGATGCCGACGATCACCATCAGTGTCGCGACCTTGCCCATGGAGCTGGTCATGAAGAATTGCAGGATGGATTGCGCCTGGGCAATGCCGAATGCGGAGGCAATGGTACCCAATATGCTGGCTGCGCCACCGAACACGACGACCATGAAGCTGTCGACGATGTAGAGCGAACCCGTGGTCGGGCCAGTCGAGGCAATCGTGGTGAAAGCAGCACCAGCCACGCCGGCGATACCGCAGCCCAGCGCGAAAGTGACACGGTCAACCTTCTTGGTATTGATGCCAACAGCACCAGCCATCACACGGTTCTGCACCGTGGCACGCACACGCAGGCCCCAGCGGGAGCGGAACATGAATATATAGACACCGACAGTCACCACCAATGCAAGCGCCAGCACAAACACCCCGTTGATCGGGATATCGATGTCCGGCGTCGGCTGGAAAGAGCCCATGAGCCATTCTGGCAACACGGCGCTGACTTCCTTGGCGCCAAAGGTGGAACGGAAAATCTGCTGCATCACCAAGCTCAACCCCCAGGTGGCAAGCAAGGTATCAAGCGGCCGCTTGTAGAGATGCCGTATCAGGGCAAACTCGATGATATAGCCAATGATGAATGCGATGATGAATGCGATCACAATCGCAAACAGGAAGTAGTAGTTAACAATTCCGTAAGTTTCGGCAACCTTGGAAAGAAACACCGTGGTGTAGGCGCCTATGGCCATGAATTCGCCATGGGCCATATTGATCACGCCCATTTGCCCGAAGATGATCGCTAGGCCAAGTGCCATCAGGAGAAGAACGCTGAACAGGCTTAACCCCGAGAAAGCCTGCATGACAACGATATTGCCTATCTCTGCCATTGAATAATCAAACATAATCGGCCTCCAGCCTTTTTTCTTACTTACGAAGATGAATCCATGCTTCTATGAATCTTCTGTTACTCGCCACAACAACCCCTTGCGGGGCTGCTGTGGGATTTCACTTAATGAACTGCTAAACGCTTATTGATAACCCTTTGGGAATGGATCAGGCTTGATCAGGTCAGACTCGTAGACCACCTCAGCCTGGCCGTTAGCCAGCCATTTACCTACACGCAGCTTGCTTTCCAGGTGATGGTTAGGATCAACCTTCACATACCCTTCAGGCGCTGTTTTCAACTCGTAGCCAGGCAATGCTGCAGCTGCCTTATCTACATCAAAGCTCCCTGCGCGCTCAACCGCAGCTTTCCACAGCCATGGGCCGAGGTAGGCAGCTTGCGTCACGTCGCCAATGACAGACTTGGGTCCCCACATTTTCTTGAACTCGGCAACGAACTTCTCGTTGTTTGGGTTCTTCAATGATTGGAAGTACTTCATCGCAGAGTAGAAGCCTTCCAGGTTTTCACCGCCGATACCCAGCACTTCATCCTCGGTCACGGAAATGGTCAGCATGTTCTGCTTCTTGGAGTTGAGACCAGCTGCATTGAGTTGCTTGAACCAGGCCACGTTACTGCCACCTACCACTGCCGCATAAATCACATCAGGCTTCTTCAGCTTGATCTTGTTGATGACGGAACCAAACTGGGTATCACCAAGTGCGATGTACTCTTCACCCACTACCTTGCCGCCAAGCTTCTGCTCGATGTGCTTACGGGCAATCTTCATGGAAGTGCGTGGCCAGATATAGTCGGAACCAATCAGGTAGAAAGTTTTTGCCTTCTTTTCCTTGGCTATCCAGTCCAGGCCTGCAAGAATCTGCTGGGTCGCTTCCTGGCCGGTGTAAAACACGTTCTTGGATTGCTCCAAGCCTTCATAGAAAGTCGGGTAGAACAGCAGGCCATTTTCTTTCTCGAATACGGGCAATACCGCCTTGCGTGAAGCAGATGTCCAGCAGCCGAATACCGTGGCTACCTTGTCGTTCACCAGCAATTTCTTGGATTTTTCAGCGAAAGTCGGCCAGTCACTGGCGCCGTCTTCCTGGATGACCTCGATCTTGCGGCCCAGCACGCCACCCATGGCATTGATCTGGGCAATCGCCAGTTTCTCGGCCTGGATGGAACCGGTTTCACTGATCGCCATGGTGCCGGTGGATGAGTGCAGGATACCGACCTTGACTGTCGTGTCAGTCACTGCCAGCTTGGTGGTGTTGACCTTGGCAGTGGGGAAATCAGCCGCAAAAGCGCTGCCGGAAATCATGCCTGCGGCAAGCAAGGCTCCCATAAGGGCGCCGGTTTTCGTGATGAAATGGCGTCTAGTATTGTTACTCATCAGATTTCTCCTGAAATTAAAAACTGCAAAAAATTAAGGTATTCAAAAACTCTTGGGAATATGCATCATCATGTGAGAGCAAGGCGCGCCGACGAAGACAGTACAACCCAGTACGGCAAGGAGGCGCAACGCCGCTATCGCATGATGCTGTGCATTCTCAATGTCCCAACATCCAGGGACGGGCCGTTTTCTTCGTCTGCATCTGCAATAGGCTTCCTTTCTCTTTTGCATTGGCTCCCTGAGCGGAACTGGATTTGGCGCTGGACGAACTACACGTATGAGTCCCGGCACATCCGCAACTGGAGCGGCGGGTGGACCTGGGCTCATTGGCAGATTTCTCGTTGCGTTCGTGCGCGCTTCGCTGAGCCTTGCCAAGAATGGCCAGACGCGGCACAGAGAGAATGCGCTCGCTCAACTCCCCACAATCCGGACAGATTGTCGGTGAGCTCGACTCGCTCATTTTTCCCATGGCGGCAAACACACCGCATTCATCACATCTGTATTCATACATTGGCATGGCTAACTCCCCTTGCTTAAGAACCTGGTTTAAGAAGTCTTGGCTACATCAATCTCGCCGGTAACGACCTTGATCGGTCCATTCGCATTTGGCTTCAGGTCGAAATCAAAGATCTCTGTCGGCAACCACAAGGTGGCGCAGGCATTCGGGATATCGACAATGCCGCTGATATGCCCTTCCACCGGTGCCGTACCCAGAATGGATACGGCTTGCTCGCCGCTGTACCCAAACTTCTTGAGGTACTCAATGGCATTCAGGCAAGCCTGGCGATAAGCCACATGTACATCGAGGTAATGCTGCTTGCCTTGTTCATCTACAGAGATGCCTTCAAAGATCAGGTAATCACGGTAGTTAGGGGTCAATGGACTAGGCTGGAACAATGGGTTCTTGATGCCGTACTTCTTGACACCATCCTTGATCAACGCCACCTTGATATCCAGGTAGCCCGCCATCTCGATCGCGCCGCAGAAAGTGATTTCACCGTCTCCTTGCGAGAAGTGCAGGTCGCCCATGGAAAGACCGCCGTCCTTGACATAGACCGGGAAGAAAATACGGGAGCCCTTGGTCAGGTTCTTGATATCGCAGTTACCGCCATGGTCACGTGGGGGTACGGTACGGGCGCCTTCCTTGGCAGCAGCTGTTGCTGCATCACCCTGCAGGCGGCCCATTACTGCAGCTTTCTCATTGGGCGGCAGGGCCAACGCAGGAACACGGTCAGGATCCGTGGCAATCAGGTCTGCTTCACGCTTGTTCCACTTTTCCAGCAAGTCGCGGGAAGGCAGGCAGCCAATCAAACCTGGGTGCATGATGCCGGCGAATTTCACATTGGGTACATGGCGGGAAGTAGTATAGATGCCATGGAAATCCCAGATGGTCTTGGATGCCTCAGGATAATGGTCGGTCAGGAAACCGCCGCCATTGTTCTTGTCGAACAGGCCATTGAAGCCCCACTGCTGATCCTGCATGGTGCCTACATCCAGGATATCCACCACCATCAGATCACCCGGCTCTGCCCCTTCAACCCCGATAGGGCCGCTCAGGTAATGCACCTGCAATAAATCCACATCCCGGATATCGTTGGCGCTATCGTTATTGCCGATCTGTCCACCAGTCCAGTCCATACACTCGACACGGAACTCATCGCCAGGCTTCACCATCGCCACCATCGGCAGATCAGGGTGCCAGCGATTATGAATCTGACCATCCTGCTCCCAGGCAGGCTTTTCAAAATCCAGCTTAATCAAGGTTTTCATCTATATGTCTCCTTACCCTTAAACACAACTTTCAACAGCCGCCACCGCCAGGTGACGGCTGTCACCCAACTAGAATTGCAACTGCAAGCCAACGGTGAATCTGTCGATATCGCTGATGCCCTGCGTCTTGGTCTTGGTGTAAACGGTGCTGATACGCGCATTGTGGCCATCGATGATGTAGTTCAGGCCAATGTCATATTCCTTCTGGTCGGCGCCGATGTTGCCGTCGACGTCAAACTTCTGGTAGCGAGCGTAAGGCTGGAACTTGCCCCAGCCCACGGTATCGCCGAACATCCAGGAAGCCACGCCCAGGTAAGCCTTGCCCGGCACTGCACCAGCAAAGCTGCCGCCACCGGCCACCACGGCTGCAGCATCGGCTGCCACGGCGGAATCACTGAAGTTGTACTTGTAGGCGGCACCCTCGAGGTTCAGCACACCGGCAGAGAATTTCTTCTCGAAAACGGCATCGATGTTGTAAGCCTTGTAGTCATCGCTGGCACCGGCGACACCCACTGCATCCTTCTGGAACATACCGACGAGGGCAACGGAGAGGACATCCTTGCCGTAGTAGACGCTGCTGGTGTAGTAGGCAGGGTCATTGCCTGCATCAAGGAAGTCATATTGCAGACGACCGCTGAACATCAGGTTGTCGGAGCGGTTGGGATTGAGCGCGCTGTTGCTGTTGAAGCTGGAAACCCGGTTACCCTCGAATGCACCCACGGAATACACCAAACGCTTGTCGAACAGCTTGCCCCAGACAGTCACACCGATATCACGGCCAACAAACTTGTTCTGGTAGCGCGAAGCCACACCGGGATAGGACCAGGCATTGAGGTAGAACGGGCCATCCAGGTTGGCACGGTCTGTTGGAGGCAACAGTTGGCCCATCCAGATATTGAATTCATCCATGAACTCGAACTGGACGTAAGCATCCAGGGTACGAATGCTGTCCTGGCCATCAGTAGCATTGGTGGTGGTGAAGGTATTGAAAGTACCCTTGATGTACTTGTTTAAAGATGCGTTGATATAGATACGGGCATCATCCACATCAAAGTCCTTGGAACGCGAGTTACCGTTCGGTGCTGCATCCTCAGTACTGGTAAACGCAGTACGGAGACCCAGGCCGATGCTGATGGACTTGTCTTCACCAAAAGTAATAGTGCCTGCCGCTTGCGAGCTCATCGATGGCAGTGCGGCAGAAGTTGCCAGTGCCACCAACAGCGCACACTTCTTTATCTTGAATTTCATTTCCAGACCCCTTTATTTAAGTTTCACTAAACACTGCAAACCCGAACGGAGGAAATACCCGTCAAATCTTTCGTGTTGCTAGATTAGCCAGAGAGGGACTTTGCTTAAATACGTCATATTGCGTACATGACGTTTGGAGGGGTCGTGTTAATTTGGCCGTGTCTTATCAACAGGCAGGCAGAAGCCTGGAGGCTGAACATCATGAAAAAAACGGTAATTAAAGCCCTATATATAGTGCTCGCCAGCAGCGTGTTAATAGCGGGATGCGGTGGTGAATTCGCCTATAAGCGCGGCGCGGGCGTCAATGACCTGGATCAGGCAAGAAAGGCCTGTCAGGCAAGTGGCAATGAGGGACAAGCGTTTGCCAAATGTATGGAAGACAGCGGCTGGGTATTCCAGAATTATGCGGGCGATAGCGAGGATGCAGACCCAGTGATCAAGGCATCTTTCAAGAATGATTACCGTGATACCGGAACAGCGGCAGAAGAAGCTGTGCCAGTCGCTTTAACCGCAGGAAAACCTGAGGTGGCGAAAGTACCCAAGAAAACCGCCGACCCCATGGATATATTCATTGTCAGTTCCTGGTGGAAAACCGGCAGAGGGGCAGATGCGTTGAAAGCTGATATTAACGAATGTGTGACCAGACTGGGCCCAGAACATCAGCCTGATATGTCAGGCAAAACCGCCAAGGCAACGCGCGGCCTGCTGCTTTGCATGAAGGACCTGGGCTGGAAGGCGCTGCAGGCCCAAGGCGAATAAAAACAAGAAAAGACCAATCATAATGCCCACAAAATCTGTGGGTAAGTATGTGGGCAGTCTGGGGATTGGATAGCTAAGCGTTTGACTATGCTTGGTGAAAGCAAAAGTGCTTATGAATCGCGCACAAACGCTTTTGTGCGCGATCAGGCATTATTCGTATTTACGGAACTGCCCTACCACCACGCCGAATATCTCAAAATCATCCTTGGGCTTGATGACCGGGAACTCCTTGTTGGCAGGAATCAGGATGAAACGGCCATCTTCCTTACCCAGGGTTTTCAGGGTGAATTCATTATTGAGTATGGCCACGACGATATCGCCAAGGTTGGCAAAAGCACGCTTCTCCACGATGACCACATCGCCATTGAAGATACCCGCATCCTTCATGGAGTCGCCACGCACCGTGATCAAAACGGTTTGTGAAGGCTTCTCAATCAAGTAGTCATCGATGCCCAAGGTATCCAGGCTATCGCCATAAGCAGGCGTGGCAAACCCTGCCTGCACTGTGCTCTCGGCAATGATGCGCTCAAAGAAACGCCTGCCAGGCTTGAGCCGCTTGTCCGGCGCGTAATCGATGAAGCCTTGCAGCTTCAAGCGCGCCACGAACGAAGTCACGGCATTCTTTGACTTGAAGCCGAGCAGTTGTGCCACATGGCTGAACGTAGGCAATGTCCTGTGTTCTGCGAAATAGTCCTGGATCTTGCCCAGGTACTCAAAGTCTTTGTCTTGTCCCATAACCATGAATTTACTGTACGAATGTACAAAAAGTCAATGCCTGTCTTCTAAAACTCAACATCAATGGAATTCCGAAGAGGCAGTCGGTATGAATCTGGATTCCAGAATATATTCCTGAAAGGCAGGTCAATCAGAGTTTGTCATGTTCCAGATCGACAACCGGAGCTCTGTAATCCGCAGCGTTGACACTCCGTCGAACAAAAGAACCTAAGAGAAGAAAAATGCTCTACCGGCCAGGTATTGGCAGCTCATGCACTCATGAGCTGCACGAAAGCATCGAGCACCCTGCCTTGTGCCTGGCCCAGTCAGGACGCAGGGCAGCAAAGCGTTCCCTGCCCAGTTGCTCGTCATAAGGTTTGCGCAACACGTCCAGCAGCTCTTCTATCATGCTGACATCGCCTTGGTCTGCCAGGTCAATTGCCTGCTGGGCAAGATAGTTGCGCAATACATAGCGAGGATTGACGCTATTCATGGCCTTTCGGCGCTCTGCTGGAACACGGCCCTCTGTCTGGCAGACATGGGCGTATTGTTTGAGCCATTCGGCCAATCTTGGCTTGAAGGTATCCCACAATGCAGGGCTGTAGGCCGCGCTTTCAAGCAGCGCCAAATCAGGCTGAGCGGCATCCACCAAGGCAAGCTTGCGGAAAAACTCAGTCATGTCGATCTCGGCATGGTACATCAGGTCGAATATTTCATTGATGAGCGGCTCATACTCATCGCGCCAAACAGCAAACCCGAACTTGGCGGTCAATACCGCCCCCCACTCCTTGTTGTAGGCCTGGTCATAGAGCATCAGGCCTTCATCGTAAATTTCACGTTCTGGGCGCAGGCTATAGAGCGCTTGCGCGAGGCGTTCCAAGTTCCAGCGTGCAATATCAGGCTGGCGACCAAAACAATAGCGTCGTCCGGCTGCATCCGTGGTATTGGGTGTCCAGCCTGGGTCGAAATTGTCCACCCAGCCATAAGGACCATAGTCGATGGTGAGGCCTAATATCGACATATTGTCGGTATTCATCACGCCGTGCACAAACCCGACGCGCATCCATTGCGCCATCAGGCGCGCAGTACGCACACAGACAATCGCAAACCACTCGGCAAACCGCTCTTCCTCCGGATAACTTGCCAGCTCCGGGAAATCACGGTTGATGGTAAAGTCCACAAGGGTCTGCAAAGTCTCCCTGTCCTCACGCATCGCATAAATTTCGAAATTCCCGAACCGGATGAATGAAGGCGACACGCGACAGACAATCGCCCCTTTCTCTGCCTGTGGATTACCGTTGTAGAACATATCCCGGATTACAACATCGCCAGTCTGCACCAAGCTCAAGGCCCGTGTGGTGGGAATACCCAGATGATGCATGGCCTCGCTGCACAGGAACTCACGCACCGAGGAACGCAACACCGCGCGGCCATCAGCCATGCGGGAATAAGGTGTCACGCCAGCCCCCTTTAATTGCAGCTCCCAGCGCTCACCCTTGCTATTGACGACCTCCCCCAGGCTGATGGCCCGGCCATCTCCCAGTTGTCCAGCCCAATTGCCAAACTGGTGTCCGCCATAGCACATGGCATAGGGTTGCATGCCAGGAATGAGGCCATTGCCCGACAGGGCATTCACCCATTCAGAAGACTGGATAGCTGCATCACTCAAACCCAGCGTCTCCATCATTTCGCGGGAGTAAGCCAGCAGTGTCGGGGCAGAAACAGGGGTGGGCGCCACGTGCGACCAACAGGCACGGAACACCTGGCGTAATTGGTTGCCGGTTTCCGGATCGCCCGGCAACTCCTGTAAGAAACGATTATCAAATGTAAGCATAGTCTTCAGCGGTGAGTCCTGGAATTAAGTTCAATTTTCAAGGGATATTAAGTAATGACAGTTCTATTGATTGTATGTTCTCTGTGTATCATTGTGTTTTTTAACCGCGCACTTCCCGCACCTGCCAATGGTCAGATAATGAGCACTTTTCATCCATGCATAACAAAACAGCCACTTAGCCCAACAATACGCATCATGCCCACAAGGTTACCCACAGAAATTGTGCAATCCAGCCATGAATAGCGAATGATGAACGTGCACACACTTTTCCTGTCCCAAAATCACTCCTTGATATGAATATGCCATGATCCCTTTCTCAATTCTCGACCTCTGTCCTATCGTTCGTGGAGCAAGCCCGGCCGATGCCTTTCGCAATTCACTGCAGCTGGCGCAGCTTGGTGAAAAACTGGGATTCAATCGCTTCTGGCTGGCGGAGCATCACAATATGCCTGGCATCGCCAGTGCAGCAACCTCTGTCGTGATTGCTCACGTAGCAGCCGGCACCAGCCACATTCGCATAGGAGCAGGCGGCATCATGCTGCCCAACCATGCGCCATTAGCCATCGCAGAGCAATTCGGCACACTGGAGTCATTGCATCCAGGCCGTATAGACTTGGGGCTGGGGCGTGCTCCCGGCAGCGATATCTCAACTGCGCGCGCATTGCGCCGGGGCATGGGATTGAACGGGGATGATTTCCCTGACCAGGTGGCAGAACTCAGGCATTATTTTGATGAGGTCAAACCTGGCCAGAATATCCGTGCCGTCCCAGGTGCGGGACTCAATATCCCGCTCTGGATATTGGGATCAAGCCTGTTTGGGGCGCAATTTGCAGCAGCCAATGGCTTGCCATTTGCGTTTGCCGCCCACTTTGCGCCCACCTTCCTGATACAGGCACTTGACACCTACAGGCGCAACTTCATGCCTTCTGCGCAACTGGACAAGCCTTACGCCATGCTGACCGTCAATGTGCTGGTAGCAGACACCGATGAAGAGGCGCGTTATTGGTTCAGCTCACAACAACAGGCATTTACCAACCTGCATCGGGGTACACCTGGGCAATTGCCGCCGCCAATTGATGACATTGAGAGTTACTGGACACCGAGTGAAAAACTGGGCGTAGAGCGTATGTTGGCATGTTCATATATCGGCTCGGCTGACCGGGTAGCCACTGGGTTGGAAAACCTGATTAATGATCTGCAACCAGATGAGTTGATGATTACCGGGCATATCCATGACCAATCAGTGAGGTTGCGCTCATATGAGGCCGTCATGGAAATTCATCGCACACTCTCTGACTTGATGAAGTAAAAAAGCCAAGCATGATGCCTGGCTCTCCCCTTTAGACCCATATCCCTGCTAGCTCAAAAGATGTTGGCGATCACGCCTGCTGATGAATCCAACGATGGCAATCCCCAGTGCCAACATGCCATAAGTACTTGGTTCCGGCACGGCAGTGACCACAACCGCATCAAGATAAGAGCCATAAGATGGCGCACCTTGAGGATCCGTTGAAGTGAATTTCAGCGTGGTGAGGTTGCTTTCTGCCAATAGGTTGGTGAAGTTGTACACTACCCAACCACTGTGATTGGTCACTGAAGTGGCAACCACTTGACTTGTACCCCAGTAGACTTCCAGCGCACTATTAAGCTGATTGGGCGTATCCAGGCGGCCAGAATAGGCAAAGCTCAAGTTGTAGAGTTCACCCGCAGTGGTGCTCAGGTCCTGCCAGACAGAAGTCAGCTGCGTGGAGTTGATTTCAAGATATTGCTGACCTTCATATGTAGTATTGAATTGGGGCCAACCTCCCGTATCGCTTCCTTTTTGAATCTCGAAGATGCCGTCAGAACTCCAGCCAGTCACTGCCACCAGTTGCTCATAGGCACCAGAAATAGCGTCTGCTTCAAACCCACCATTCACAACGATATTAGGTGCTGCACTCACCCCATTGCTTGCAGCTAGCAATACTCCACAAAATGCTAAAGATAGTTTATTCATCATCGTTTCCTTTATTAAAGTACTCCTAGAAACATCTCCTCTCCCGGCTATAAACACCAGGCAAAAGGAGGATGCGCGCTTCAATCCCGCCCCACTGTGCGCTATCCCACATAAGATACTGATTGATAGAGGAATTAGCCCAAACGGACTAATGATTAAGGAAACAAATATCAAGCGATCGCAATGAGAATATACTGAAGCACATTAAATACCGCATGAAGGCGACATGGACATTCCGTATAGCCCGAGAAAAAATGCGTTGATTGGTGCATTACCTATGGAGGAGTGGCTCAGGTTGATATCCCATCTTGAGCCTGTTGCCATGCCTTTGGGCGATGTTTTGTATGAGCCTGGGCAAGTTCTGCGATACGCGTATTTTCCTGTAAACGCGATCGTGTCATTGCTATATGTCATGGCAAATGGCGCATCTGCAGAAATTGCGGTCGTCGGCAATGAAGGCATGGTTGGCACCCCTATCATCATGGGTAGTGAGACATCTTCGTGCCGCGCCGTGACTCAAAGCGCTGGCTATGGCTTTCGCATCCGGGCCAGCCTGCTGAAACAGGAATTCAAGACCCGCCCCAGCATTGCATCCCTTCTGCTGCGCTATACCCAGGCCCTGATCACCCAAATTACCCAGACAGCTGTCTGCAACCGCCACTGCGTGCTGGAGCAACAACTTTGCCGCTGGCTACTGTTGAGCCTGGACAGGTTGGAATGTACAGAGCTGACCATGACCCAGGAACTGATTGCCAATATGCTGGGGGTGCGTCGAGAAGGCGTCACCGAGGCAGCGGGGAAACTGCAAAAGCAAGGGCTGATACGCTACAGCCGGGGACATATCAAGATACTGGACAGGGCTGGCCTGGAACTCAAAAGCTGCGAGTGTTATCAAGTAGTACGCAGGGAATATGAAAAACTCTTCCCCCCTCGTGCTTTCTGAATCGTTATCTCGCTAAAAAATAGCTTCTGCCGTATTGGTGCGATCAATGATCTCGCGCATGGTATTACCCTTTTCATGGCTGGCAAACCTGCACTCGCTTTCCGCCATATCCTTGCTGCAACCACCCAGCAATGGGCAATTGCCAAACAGCTCAGCAATCCAGTCCACAAAGGCACGCACCTTGGGGGACAAGTGGCGGTTATGCAGATACACCACTGAAATCGGATGGGTAGATGGGCTCCATTGCGGCAAAACCTCCCGCAACTCACCCGATTCCAAATGCGGCAACACCATGTATCTGGCAGCCTGGATCAGGCCGAACCCTTGCAGCGCACAAGCCACATAGGCTTCAGCGTCGTTGACCGCCACCTTGCCTGCCACCTGCACTTCCCTCACCTCGCCGTCCACCACAAAATCCCAATCCATATTGCGGCCAGTACGGCTGGAAAAATAATGTACGGCTTGGTGATGCTGCAAGTCCTCTATGGTCCCGGGCTCGCCATGCTGCTGCAGGTATAGTGGTGCCGCACAAGTCACAATCTGGAAAGCGCCTATTCGGCGCGCCACCATGCTGGAATCCTGCAACTCTCCAACACGCACGACACAGTCCACCGCTTCCTGCACCATGTCCACCGGTCGGTCGCTCATGCCGATCACCAGTTCCACATCCGGATAGCGGGAATAAAAATCACAGAGCTTGGGGATAATGATCAGGCGGCCGATAGATGGTGGTACATCTATCCTCAAGCGCCCTTTAGGGCCACGCGTCACGTGGCGGAACAATGCCTCGGTTTCATCCACTTCGGCCAGGATGCGCATGCAGCGTTCGTAATAGGCAGCACCATCGGGCGTGACACTCAGCCTGCGTGTGGTGCGGTTCAGCAACCTCACCTGCAACAGGCTTTCCAGCCCCTGTATTGTCGTCGTCACCGTGGTACGAGGCAATCCCAGGCTGTCCGCTGCCCGTGTAAAACTGTTGGCATCCACCACCCGGGTAAACACCTGCATTGCCTGGAATCTGTCCATCATTTCATCCTGTCTTGTGAAGCTATACCCATTAAAAAAATCGATTGTTCGTTAAATCGGAATAGTGTTGCTGAAATATAGGTGATTATCTATTTCACTGCAAGCATCACAATAGGCAACGTTAACTTAACCCTGCCATAGCATTTTGGACACCATATTAAACAAGGCTCCAGCATTTTCCGCCGAAGAATTCATTATTCCCGGCCCCACGGGCGCGATACCCGTGCGCCTTTACCGGCCAGGAACAAACAGTCAAAAATTGCCTTTGGTGCTTTACTTCCATGGTGGAGGATTCAGCGGTGGCTGTCTGGATGATGCCGAATATCCTGCCCGTTTCATAGCCAGTCATTGCCCGGCCCTGGTGCTTGCCGTCGGCTATTCGCTGGCTCCTTTGCATCCTTTCCCTGCTGCTCCAGAAGAAGCTTATGCGGCTGCCACCTGGGCTGCCCGCAATGCCAAACGCCTTAGAGCGCTTCCTGAATTATTAATGGTAGCTGGGGATGATGCCGGCGGCAATATTGCTGCCAGCTTGGCCTTGATGGCACGTGACCGCGCAGAGGTAGCAATTACAGCCCAAGTGCTGATCGGCCCCATGCTGGACCCAAGCATGACACGCCTTGGTGATGCAGCAAAACTCAAGTCCGACCTCACTGCGGAACAATGCGCAAAACGCTATCAGCAATACCTGCCAAAAAGCATGCAGCGCATGCATCCTTACGCCGCCCCATTGGAATGCCTGCGCCTGGCAGGATTGCCTGCCGCCATGATCGCCACGGCGGAATGCGATGTACTGCATATAGAAGCCGAGAAATACGCCGCTGCCCTGATCAGCGCTGGCGTACCCACCCAAGTTTCACGCTTTGCAGGCGTGAAGCATGCCGAATTGCATACCCATGCGCCGGTGCTGCGCGAAATTGTCGACTTCCTGCGCAGGCAAACCCAACACCCAGATTTCAATTTCAATATTCAAGACGAGGATCATCATGCCTAATTCAATACGCCAGAAAAAAATAGCTGCCATGATCGCTGCTGCCCTGTTGATCGGGAGCGGCGGCGTGCTTTTGTCGCAATCCGGCAACCAGGCCCACGCCGACCAGCCCGCCGCAGTACAGGCGGCAAGTGTAGACGTGGCCGTGGTGGAAAGCCGTCAGGTCACAGACTGGCAGGATTACTCCGGCCGCCTGGAAGCGGTGGAGCGGGTAGAAATCCGCCCGCTGGTTTCCGGCACGCTGACCAAGATCCATTTCAAGGATGGCGACCTGGTGAAAAAAGGCGATACGCTATTCACCATAGACCCACGCCCGTTTGAAGCTGAAGTTGCCAGAGCCCAGGCGCAGGTGAGCAGTTCAGAAGCCAGGCTGGACTATACCAGCCACGACCTGGAACGCGCCGAACGCCTGATCGGCGATAACGCGATCGCGCGCCGCGATTATGAAGAGAAGCGCAACGCTGCGCTGGAGGCCAAGGCCGCCCTGCTTGCCGCCCAGGCCTCGCTGCAGACCGCGCGTCTCAACCTGGAATATAGCCACATTACTGCCCCAGTCACCGGCAGGATCTCCCGCGCGGAAGTCACCCTGGGCAATATCGTTTCCGCGGGCGCCAACTCGGTGCCGCTCACCACTCTGGTTTCCACCGCCAATATCTACGCTGCCATCGAAGTCGATGAACAGAGCTACCTCAAGTTCATCAGCCCCGAGCAATCAAGCAACTCCAAAGCGATCAAGGTGCTGCTGGGACTGGCCAATGAAGAAGGATTCAGCCGACAGGGCCATATAGGCTCGGTGGACAACCGCCTGGATCCGGCATCGGGCACTATCCGCGTCCGCGCCGTATTTGAAAACGGCAATGGCCAGCTATTGCCAGGCCTCTATGCCCGGGTGCGCATCGGCAGCGGCTCACAACGCGAAGCCTTGTTGATTGACGAGAAGGCTGTCGGTACCGATCAGGACAAGCGCTTTGTCCTGGTGGTGGATGACAAGGGGCAAGCCAATTACCGCGAGGTCCAAATGGGTGCGCCGCAAGGCAATCTGCGCATCGTGGAAAACGGGCTCAAGGCCGGCGAGCGCATTGTCGTCAACGGACTGCAACGCGTACGTCCAGGCAGCCAGGTCAGTCCGCACATTGTTGTCATGCCTGGCAGCGAGCAAACTGCCGCCCGGCTTACAACACCCGCCGCTGGCCAACCCAGCGGTATCACGGCCGCTGCCCGTACTCTGCCGTCCAAGGGTGGCAAGGCCGTGAACGCTTGAACCCAGTCAGGGAGAACTTAAAATGAATATCTCAAAATTTTTCATAGACCGCCCGATCTTTGCGGGTGTGCTATCCATGTTGATCCTGCTGGGTGGCGCTTTGGCCATGTTCCAGCTGCCCATCTCGGAATATCCCGAAGTAGTGCCGCCCTCAGTGGTGGTCCGTGCGCAATACCCCGGCGCCAACCCCAAGGTGATTGCAGAAACCGTGGCCTCGCCGCTGGAGGAATCCATCAACGGCGTGGAAGACATGATCTACATGCAGTCGCAAGCCAACAGTGACGGCAACCTCACCATCACTGTCAACTTCAAGCTGGGCGTGGACCCGGACAAGGCGCAGCAACTGGTGCAGAACCGCGTCAACCAGGCCCTGCCACGGCTGCCGCCAGACGTGCAGCGCCTGGGGCTGACCACGCTGAAAAGCTCGCCGACGCTGACCATGGTGGTCCACCTGGCATCGCCGGACAACCGCTATGACATGACTTATCTGCGCAACTATGCCGTGATCAACGTCAAGGATAGGCTGGCGCGCATACAAGGGGTGGGCGAAGTCGGCCTGTTCGGTTCTGGCAACTACGCCATGCGCGTCTGGCTCGATCCGCAGAAAGTGGCGCAACGCGGCATGACCGCATCTGATGTGGTACAGGCCATTCGCGAGCAGAACGTGCAAGTTGCTGCTGGCGTGATCGGCGCCTCGCCCAATGCCAAGAGCGTGCCGCTGCAACTTTCAGTCAATGCGCAAGGCCGTCTTAAAACTGAGGAAGAATTTGCCTCCATTATTCTCAAAACCTCGTCCGATGGTGCTATCACTCACCTCTCAGACGTCGCCCGTATCGAACTGGCAGCCTCTGAATACGGCCTGCGTTCATTGCTGGATAACAAACCCGCTGTGGCCATCCCAATCTTTCAGGCACCAGGTGCCAATGCGCTGGCAATTTCAGATGCAGTACGTGCAGCCATGGAAGAGCTGGCTACCGATTTCCCCGAGTCTATTGAATATCATATTGTCTACGACCCCACGCAGTTTGTACGTTCCAGCATCCATGCTGTGGTCACCACATTGCTGGAAGCGATTGCGCTGGTCGTGCTGGTCGTTATTCTGTTCCTGCAAACCTGGCGCGCTTCCATCATCCCCTTGCTGGCAGTGCCTGTGTCCATCATCGGCACTTTCTCCTTGATGCTGGCATTTGGCTACTCGATCAATGCCCTGTCTCTGTTCGGCATGGTGCTGGCGATTGGGATCGTGGTGGATGATGCCATTGTGGTGGTGGAAAACGTAGAACGTAACATTGCCGCTGGCCTCAGCCCGCGCGATGCCACCTACCAGGCCATGCGTGAAGTCAGTGGCCCGATCATCGCCATTGCGCTGACCCTGATTGCCGTGTTTGTACCTCTGGCCTTCATGACCGGCCTCACCGGCCAGTTCTACAAGCAGTTTGCCATGACCATCGCCATTTCCACCGTGATCTCGGCTTTCAACTCACTCACCTTGTCGCCAGCGCTATCCGCTTTGCTGCTCAAGGGTCATCATGACAAGAAGGACTGGCTGACACGTTTCATGGATCGCTGGTTAGGTGGCTTCTTTGCCGGGTTCAACAAGCTGTTCAGCAGGGCCTCCGACAAATACGGCCAGGGCGTCAAAGGCATCATCAACCGCAAGGCTTCGGCCATGGGGGTGTATGCAGTATTGCTGGGATTGACCGTGGGTATTTCGCTCATCGTACCCGGTGGCTTTGTACCGGCGCAAGATAAGCAGTACCTGGTGGGCTTTGCCCAACTGCCTAGTGGCGCATCACTGGAGCGTACGGAAGAAGTCATCCGCCGCATGAGCGAAATCGCGCTGCAGCAGCCAGGCGTGGAAAACGCGGTAGCCTTCCCCGGCCTTTCCATCAACGGCTTTACCAACAGCTCCAGTGCAGGCATCGTATTCACCCCGCTGAAGCCGTTCAATGAACGCAAAGGCAAGGAACTATCCGCCGCCGCGATTGCGCAATCCCTGAATGAGAAATTCGGCCAGATACAGGATGCCTATATCGCCGTGTTCCCGCCACCTCCCGTCATGGGCCTGGGCACCATAGGTGGCTTCAAGTTGCAGATTGAAGATAGGGGCGCACTGGGTTATGCCGAGCTGGACAGTGCAGTGAATGCCTTTATCGCCGAGGCTTCCAAGGCACCGGAACTTGGCCCCATGTTCACCAATTACCAGATCAATGTGCCTCAGCTGAATGTGGACCTGGACCGTGCCAAGGCAAAACAGCTAGGGGTACCGGTGACGGAAGTGTTCGACACCATGCAGATCTATCTGGGCTCCCTGTATGTCAATGACTTCAACCGTTTTGGTCGTGTATTCCAGGTGCGTGCACAAGCCGATGCGCCTTACCGTGCCAGGGCGGAGGACATCCTGCAACTGAAAACCCGAAACAATGCGGGCGACATGGTGCCGCTGTCCTCCCTGGTCAAGGTGACGCCAACTTACGGCCCGGAAATGGTCGTGCGTTACAACGGCTATACCGCAGCTGACATCAATGGCGGGCCTGCACCCGGTTATTCGTCAGGACAAGCCCAGGCCGTGGTAGAAAAGATTGCCGCCAAGACTTTGCCGCCTGGCATCAAGTTTGAGTGGACAGATCTGACCTACCAGCAAATCATCGCAGGCAATGCAGGCATCTGGGTATTCCCGATCAGCGTGCTGCTGGTGTTCCTGGTGCTGGCGGCGCTGTATGAGAGCCTGACCCTGCCGCTGGCCGTGATCCTGATCGTGCCCATGAGCATATTGGCGGCACTCACGGGCGTATGGCTGACCAAGGGCGACAACAACATCTTCACCCAGATCGGCCTCATGGTGCTGGTCGGCCTGTCGGCGAAGAATGCCATCCTGATCGTGGAGTTTGCCCGTGAGCTGGAGCTGCAAGGCAGCAGCATCGTCAAGGCGGCCATCGAAGCCAGCCGCTTGCGTTTGCGCCCTATCCTCATGACCTCCATCGCCTTCATCATGGGTGTGGTGCCGCTGGTTACCTCCAGCGGTGCGGGGTCAGAGATGCGTTATGCCATGGGTATCGCCGTCTTCTTCGGCATGTTGGGCGTGACCCTGTTCGGCCTGTTCCTGACCCCTGTGTTCTATGTACTGCTGCGCACACTGAGTGGTGGCCACCCATTGCATTCAGCCACCGAGCATAAGCCTCATGTATCCGGCTCGACTGCCAGCCATTTGATATAGGAATAACATCATGAAACCAATCAAGACATTGTCCCTGCTCACCGCTACGCTACTGCTGGCAGCGTGCTCGGTAGCGCCGGTATATGATAAACCCAGCGTGGCAGTGCCCACGCAATTCAAGGAGGCCAGCGCCCCCCAGGCCGGCGAGCAGGCCAGCCAGTGGAAAACGGCAGAACCGGCCGAAACAGACCACCGCGGCCAATGGTGGCAGGTATTCAACGATGCCACATTGGACAACCTGGAGGACCAGGCGCTAACCGCCAACCAGAACCTGCAGGCTGCGGCAGCAAGGCTTGCGCAATCACGTGCGTTGTTCAAGGATGAGCGTTCCGCACGCTATCCGCAGATCAGCGGCGGAATAAGCCCTGGCCACCAGCGTGTATCGCCGGATGCCCAGCGCACCGAGAACGGCAGCGAACAAACCCTGTGGCGCGCCCAGGCCCAGGTAGCCTATGAGGCTGACCTGTTCGGCCGTGTCTCCTCGTTGGTGAACGCTGCCCAGGCTGATGCCGAGCAGAGCGCCGCGCTGCTGCGCTCGGTGCAGCTCTCATTGCAGGCCGACGTGGCACAGCAATACTTCACGATCCGCGAACTGGATGCCGAGCGGGAGATCTACCAGAACACGGTAAAGCTGCGCGAGCAGACTGTGCAATTGACGCAGCACCGCTATGATGCAGGCGACATTAGCGAACTGGAACTGGCCCGCGCCAAGACCGAGCTGGCGGCCGCGCAGTCTGAGGAACTGGGCGTGTCCCGCCGTCGTGCCATGGCTGAACATGCACTGGCTATCCTGCTGGGCAAATCACCCTCGGAATTCAGCCTGGCGGCCAACCCGCTGCAGCGTATCAGCATCAGCGTGGCGCCTGGATTGCCGTCATCCCTGCTGGAACGCAGGCCGGACATTGCGGCAGCCGAACGTGCCATGGCTGCGGCCAACGCACGCATTGGCGTAGCCAAGGCAGCTTACTTTCCGCGCCTCAACATCACCGGCGCGCTTGGCTATGAATCCTCCGAACTGGGCAGCCTGTTCGAGTGGTCCAACCGCACATTCCTGCTCGGCCCCTTGATCGGCACCATGCTCTCCATGCCCATCTTTGACGGCGGCCGCCGTGAAGCCGGCCTGGAACGCGCACGGGCAGCCTATGAAGAAGATGTGGCCAGATACCGCCAGACCGTGCTCAATGCGTTCGGCGAGGTCGAGGACAATCTTGCCAGCCTGCGCATCCTGGATAACCAATCCGAAGTGCAGGATAGCGCCGTCACATCTTCATTACGGGCCAGCAACCTTGCCCAAAGCCGTTACCGCGAGGGCTTGGTGAGTTACCTGGAAGTGATAGATGCAGACCGCACTTTGCTTCTTCAAAAACGCGTGACCCTGCAACTGGATGGAGAACGTGCGCGCGCCACGGTCAACCTGATTCGTGCCCTGGGCGGCAGCTGGCAACAGCCCGTTGGAGCAGGAACACCGGTCGCCCTGCAGCAATAGGCAACAGCCAAAACAAAACAGGCCATGCATTTTGCATGGCCTGTTTTTTTATAAGGTGTTAGTGCGCCCAATCCATATCGGCAGAGTCACACTGGGTCAATGACGGCTCATCGGCCTGCAAGCAGGCTTACTACCTTATTCACTGCACTAACGACTTCATTATATCCCACCCGGAGCCTGTACCAGCACCGCTTTAAAGGTAAGGAATATCACCTGGTTTTAACCGAATCCGATACATCAACCACGATATCATTTTGTACGGAAACCACCCCACTTACGCTTTTTGCCACTATCCCTGCCTGGCTGACTTCAGCCTGCGATCTGGCAGTACCGCTCAGATGCACTGCTCCCAGATCATCCGACTTCACCTTGATATCCAGCGCGCTCAGCGTCGTATCCTTAGCCAAAGCTGCCTTCACCTTGCCAGTGGTCGCCGAGTCATCTGCATAATTCATCAAGGACTCAGTGTCTTCCGCCCAGACCGGTACTGGAAGGATAAGAACTAGCAATAGCAGAATCCGATTGATCAATTGCATGAAGACCTCCTATTATCTATCGTCAATACAATCGATAAAATAATAATCGCCAATACAGATCGCTAACAGCAGGGCCTCTCTGACTGTCATGTCAGAATTGACCGACAATTTGTCAGGGATCGTGGGTTCGAATCTCACCGCTTCCGTCATATCCAGTTCTCTGCACGGTAAAGTATGACAAAAGTCCTAGCGCGGGCTGAGCAAGGCCATGTAAGATAAATAGGGATGCTTGGCAATATAGATAGGAAGGAATGGTAATGCCCTCGTTATACCTGAGCCGCGAAGACCGTGTGAAAGATGTAGTCAGAGCTTATATGAACGAGAATGCCTCTGTGCGGCATTCCCTGACTTTTGGCGGCCAGTTTCTGCCCTATACCGAGCATGAAAAAGCCCTCATGCGTGAAGAACGTGCATGGGCACTTGCCAGGCTGGCAATAGACAAGATCATGAGATTGCCGCACATCGTGATCAAGCCATTATCTGCGACATAACACCTATCCTTGCCATTTCTCCTTGGCCAGCTCACAATTCCCCGAACTCCCATGAATAGTGCAGGAATCACTTTCTCCAGCCTCCGGTTTCCAGCGCTATAAATACCAGGCTTTTCCACGCCAACTAGCTATTCAAGCTATTCAGTTGCTACATCATATAAACCATTTACTGTTCATGCGTTATTAGTCAATAATGTCCTTAAATAATAACGCTGCAAATAAATAAAAATCATAAATGCGAGTATTGATGGGGATCAGAATGGCATGGAATGCGGAATTCTTGAATAACCTGCGCCGGAGCTTTTCCATTGAAACGGACAAGCCCCAGCTACTCAAGGCGCAATATAAAGCCTTCTCCAAACAACTGCCATTGATGTATGTCATCTTGTTGATCAACAGCTGGATATTAAGTGCCACACACATATCCAGTGCTCCTCGCTGGCTTACCCTGGATTACCCAATCGCCCTGACAGTGGTTTGCGCCATACGCTTTTCGTTCTGGTTACGCACCCGCAATATTGAACCCAGTATTGAATCCACCAGGCGGGCACTTAATCGCACCAACCTGATTGCAGGCCCTATATCACTGAGTTTTACCATCTGGGCCATCATGCTGTTTCCTTACGGCGATGCTTATGCCCAATCCCATGTTGCCTTCTATATGGGAATCACCGTCATTGGCTGTATTTTCTGCCTGATGCACCTGCGGCCCGCGGCACTCACCACGGCGGCCGTTGTGAATATCAGTTTCGTCATCTTCTTTGCGTCCACCGGAAAACCAACATTTATTGCAACCGCGCTGAATGTCGGGCTGGTCTCATCCATTATGCTGATGATCCTGCATGTCTATTATCGCGACTTCACACGGCTTGTAGACGCTCAGGTGCATGCCGAGACGCTCAGTAACGAAAACCTGCGTCTGGCCAATATTGATAGCCTGACCATGCTGCCCAATCGGCGTAAATTCTTTACCCAACTCCATGCATGCTGCCAGAAGGCACAAAATGAAGGCAGTCGTTTTGCCGTAGGGATACTGGATCTGGATGGCTTCAAGCCGGTTAATGACCTCTATGGCCATAGCGTGGGGGATAAATTACTGTTTGCGGCAGGCCAGCGCCTGCAGAACTTGTGCGATGAAGATACGCACCTGGCACGGCTTGGAGGCGACGAGTTTGCGCTGATTATCATGCATGCAAGGGATGACAAGCAATTATTGGCCTTCGGTACCATCCTGTGCGAGGCTTTGCGCCAGCCCTTCCTGATTGGAGACACCACTATCCAGATTGCAGCTTCCATGGGCTTGGTCACCTACCCCGACATGGCTGCCAATGCCACCGATTTGTTTGAGCATGCCGACTATGCGCTTTATCACGGAAAACGTACCAACCGCAGCATGGTCAGCGTGTTTTCCACCAGTCATAGCAACAAGATCCATCTTGATGCCAAGATTGAACAGGCATTGCGAAAAGCAGATTTTGATCAGGAGCTGGAGGTGTATTTTCAGCCTATCATCAATATCAAAACTCAACAGATCGTGGCTTTTGAAGCCCTCGCACGCTGGAAAAGTCCAGTACTCGGATCAGTATCTCCTGCACAGTTCATTCCGGTGGCAGAACGCACCGGCATCATCAACCAGCAAACCCGCATACTGCTGGCAAAAGCACTCGCTGCTGCTGCAAAATGGCCTGACCATATCCGCTTATCCTTTAACCTATCGACGCATGATCTCAGCTCGCCCGACATCGTACAGCGCATCGTAAAAATCATAGCCCAGGCCGGCTTTGATTCTCGCCGCCTGGATCTGGAAATTACCGAGACTGCCGTAATGCACGATATAGAGCAAGTAAGATGGGCCACAGACCAGATCAGGCAGCTAGGCTGCGGTATTACGCTGGATGACTTCGGCACAGGCTACTCAAGCCTCAGCCAACTGCATGCCTTATCCCTGAGCAAGATCAAGATAGACCGCAGCTTTGTCACCAACATTGAGAGAAATCCGGCCAGCCTCAAGATTGTCAAATCCCTGCTGGCGCTCAGTCGGGACATGGAGCTGGATTGCATCATTGAAGGTGTCGAAACCCCGGAGGAAATGGCGGTCATCAGGGAAATTGGCGGGACTATGGTGCAAGGCTATATATACTCAACACCGATCCCGGAAGCCGCAACACGGCAATGGATTGAGCATCGCCTGTCAATCACTGAATAAAGCGGGCTGGAACCGGTCGGGTTCAGGATTTGGCAAATGCTTCAAACCAGACCGCCATCCCTCCAGCGACAATAACTGCTGCTTGACCTGCAATCCGCCGGCAAAACCAGTTAAGGCTCCAGAAGCGCCAATCACGCGATGGCATGGCGCTATGATGGAGATAGGGTTACGCCCGTTCGCAGCCCCTACTGCACGCATTGCGGCAGGATGACCAATCTGGATTGCAATATCCCGATACGTCCGCGTTTCACCGTAAGGAATGGTGAGTAAGGCATGCCAGACCATTTTCTGGAAAGGGGTGCCATTAAACTCCAGGCTCAACTCAAAACCGGTGCGCTTACCTGCGAAGTAGGCTTGCAACTGCCCCTGGGCGTCAATCAATACAGGATTGTCCCTATCCTCCCTGAGGGGATCCAACCTAACCCTGCCTGCCTTGTCAGGCACCCACAGGACGCCTGCCAAGCCTGATGTACCAGCGACCAGCTTTAACTGGCCCACAGGCGTATCAATCAGCTTGAAGGAGTAGGACATTCCAATTCCTTTATGACTTGAAGACACACCATTATGAAAGACTTTGCCTAAAGCGGGAAATCAAAAAAACAGGTGGGCCAATGCAGGCAATCGCATGAGGACAGGCAACAAAAAAGGGAAAGCAATGATGCTTTCCCTTTTTAAATCTGGAGCGGGAAACGAGTCTCGAACTCGCGACCTCAACCTTGGCAAGGTTGCGCTCTACCAACTGAGCTATTCCCGCACTGCTTTACAGCAAACCATTTTACCTGGAGGCGCGAGCCGGAGTCGAACCGGCCTAAACGGCTTTGCAGGCCGCGGCATAACCGCTTTGCTATCGCGCCATAACCAATATCAGACCACGTATGTGCCTGATAAAAAAAGGAAAGCCTTAGCTATGCTTTCCTTTTTTAAATCTGGAGCGGGAAACGAGTCTCGAACTCGCGACCTCAACCTTGGCAAGGTTGCGCTCTACCAACTGAGCTATTCCCGCATCGAAAGAAGGCGCCATTTTAAGGATTTTCAGACCCGTGTCAAGCCTAATTCAGGCGCCTCAACCGGCTTTCATGCGCGGCCATGCAGCCTTGAGATAATAAGCCATTGACAGCAATGTCAAAAATGCCGCGATATAAATTAACACATCCCCCAAAAATCTTACATCCATGGGGCCAAGCGGATCGTTATACAGCAGAAAGAGAATGGCAGCCATCTGTGCAGCCGTCTTGATCTTGCCGATATAGGCGACGGCAACGCTGCCCTTTTCCCCGACACCGGCCATCCACTCACGCAATGCGCTAATGGCAATCTCGCGACCGATGATGATGAGGGCGACAACGGCACCGACACGATCCAGTTCAATCAACAGGATCAATGCCGCCGCCACCATCAACTTGTCAGCCACGGGATCAAGAAAGGCACCGAATGCAGAAGTCTGGTTCAGCACACGTGCCAGGTAGCCGTCAAACCAGTCGGTAATCGCCGCAAAGGCGAAAATGAAAGTCGCCAGCACATTCTTGTCATGCAGGGGCAAGGTGCTTTCCGGAAAGTAGAATATCCCGACAAACACCGGGATAGATAAGATACGCATCACGGTGAGCGTATTGGGAACATTCCAGAACATCAGTGCAACTCCTCGTAAATTTTCTGTGCCAATGCCAGGCTGATGCCATCAACCTGGGCAATTTCATCAATACTGGCATTCTTGACGCCATCAAGCCCACCAAAACGCACCAGCAGGCTTTTGCGGCGCTTGGCACCTATACCACTGATATCTTCCAGGCTGGAATGCATGCGCGCCTTGCCTCGCTTGGCACGATGGCCGGTAATGGCAAAGCGGTGTGCCTCATCGCGGATCTGCTGCAACAAATGCAATCCGGGATGATCCTTGGGCAAACCGATCGGGGTTTCCCGTTCGGGAAAGAACATCTGCTCCAATCCCGCTTTACGTTCCTCGCCTTTGGCAATGCCTACCAGCTGGATATCTGGCAAACCAACTTCATGCATCACTTCCACTGCCACGCCAAGCTGGCCTTTACCGCCATCGATAAAAACCAGGTCTGGCCGCTTGCCTTCTCCCGCCGCCACTTTCTTGTAGCGCCTGGTCAGGACATCCCGCATCGCAGCATAGTCATCCCCGGGGGTAATGCCGGTGATATTGTAACGGCGATACTCGGAGTTCTGCATATTACCCTTATCAAACACCACACAGGAAGCCACGGTTGCCTCGCCCATGGTATGGCTGATATCAAAACATTCTATGCGCTCAGTAGTATCCGCAAGCATCAAGGCTTCACGCAGGGAAACCAGCCGCGCCTGCTGATTGGCCTGCTGCGCAGAGCGTTGCTGCAGGGCAAGGTCGGCATTGGTCTGGGCCATTTTCAGCCAGACCCGCTTATCCCCTATGGGATTGGTATTGATGCGGACCTTTCTGCCTGCCTGTTCGCTGAACACTTCCTCCAGGGCCTCGGTCTCAATCGCCACCCCAATAATCAAAAGCGGTGGAATGGCACTTGCCATGTAATGCTGCTCAAGAAAAGCCTCCACCATCGTTTCCATATCGGCCCCGTCGGCATTCTTTGGGAAAAAGCTCTTATCCCCCAGGTGATGGCCGCCTCGTATCATCACCAGGTTGACACACCAATGGCCCTGCAATTCTGCACAGGCAATCACGTCAGCATCTGACACATTGAAATCATTGACGAATTGCCGGGCTTGTACCTGGCGCAAGCTCTGGATGCGATCGCGGTAAACAGCCGCCTGCTCGTATTCCTGCTTTTCTGCTGCCTCACCCATTTTCATACCCAGCTCATCCATGACCTGCTGTTCCTTGCCTTGCAGGAACAGGCTCGCATGCATGACATCACGCCGATAATCCTCTTCCGTGATAAAGCCAACACAGGGTGCCGTGCAGCGTTCGATCTGGTGCAACAGGCAGGGACGGGAACGATTGGCAAAGACCGTATTCTCGCAAGTACGCAGGCGGAAGACCTTCTGCAATAACTGTATGCTTTCACGCACCGCCACCGCATTGGGGAATGGCCCAAAATAGCTGTTGCCCTTGCGCTGCGCTCCACGATGAAAGGCCAGGCGCGGAAACTCGTCACCCGTCAGGGTAATGTAGGGATAGGACTTGTCATCCCGGAACAACACGTTATACCTCGGCATGAAGCTCTTGATCAGGTTGTTCTCAAGCAACAGTGCTTCGGCCTCTGAACGGGTCACTGTGGTTTCTATACGCACAATGTTGGAGACCATCATGCGCGTGCGCGGCGAAGGCAGGTTCTTCTGGAAATAGGAGGACACCCGCTTCTTGAGGTCGCGTGCCTTGCCCACATATATCACCTCATCCTGGGCATTGATCATGCGATAAACACCAGGCAGGTTAGGCAGGTTTTTCAGTATCGGCTTGGGGTCGAACATAGACATCATTGACCGCATCCACGGTCAAAAAATAAACAATCAGGCATCAACAGACAGGCTGGGAATCAATCACTATCCAGCAACTCACCCGCCACGGCCCAGTTTTCCCCTGACACTTCATCAAAGGTAATGTAGGTATAAGACTTGGGCTTCTTGGCAATGCGCTCCAGGGTATCGGTAATTTCCTCGGCAATCTTGGCTTTCTGCTCGCGGGTCAAGGCGCCAGCCACTTTGATATTCACGTATGGCATATCGTTCTCCTTAAGTTTCAGTCATGCTTGCTGCCTGTGCAGCAAGGCCTCATCAATGCGTGTGATGATCGTGATCATGATGGTCATGATCCTGTGCTGGTCTCTGGGTCAGCCAGCAATTGGCTGAACCGCTATGCAATGCCTCGGTGGTTTCCGGCTGCAGGGTCACATGCTCAATATTGAAGCGCTCGTGCAGCATATGCTTGAGATTGCTGAGCAGAGGATGCCAGTCCTGCATGTCATCAAGCACCACGTGAGCCGAAAGTGCCGTTTTTTCGGAAGACAGGGACCAGATATGCAGGTGATGTATTTCACGGACATTCTGTGTCGCCGTCAATGCCTGCTGCACCGCATTCATATCAATATGATGAGGCACCCCCTCCATCAGTACATGTAGCACTTCCCGCAGTAACCTGACCGTGGAAACCAGGATCAGCAGCGAAATAAATATCGAGAGCAATGGGTCAATTGGCATCCAGCCAGTGAAGTAGATCACAGCACCTGCTGCGATCGCCGCCACCGACCCCAGCAGGTCGCCCAACACATGCAGCAATGCAGCCCTGCTATTGAGGCTGCTATGACCCTTGTGCAGCATCCAGGCCACCGCTATATTCACCAGCATGCCAATAAAGGCAATCAACATCACTTCAGCACCCTGCACTGGCTGTGGTGTATGCAGGCGCTGCGCTGCCTCGTAAACGATGCCTGCAATCACTGCCAGCATGAGCAAAGCATTGACCAAGGCCACAATCACCTCTGCCCTGACCAAGCCAAAGTTATGCCTATGCGTGGCTGGCTTGCGTGCAACCCAACTGCCTATCCAGGCAAGTGACAATGCCAGGGCATCCGACACCATATGCCCAGCATCCCCCAATAGCGCCAGCGAGCCGGTCCACCAGCCCCCCACTGCCTCAACAATGGCAAATCCGGCAACAAGCAGCAAGGGCAGCAGCAATGAACTTGACTTGCCGTGAGAATGATTATGATCGTGATGATGGGTTCCCATAGGGTTGTAATGCTAGCAGGCCTACATACAATTAAAAAGCTGGATACCTAAATATCAGTCAATCTTGTGCGAAAAGTCTCATAACCCAGCCAAGTATTGGTAATTTCAAGTGAAAATTCATAAATTCAACTGTCCAGGCATTTATAATGTCGGCACTTATTGTCAGTTGGTCCACATGCTCAGTTATCGCCACGCCTTTCATGCCGGCAACCATGCCGATGTCCTCAAGCATTTTGTGCTGTCCCAGGTGCTTTCCTATGCTAGCCAGAAAGATAAGCCATACTGGTATATCGATACCCATGCTGGTGCTGGCATGTATGCATTGGATAAAGGCTATGCCACGCAAAATGCCGAATTTTCAGAAGGGATAGCCCGGCTTTGGGATGAACCAAACCTGCCATCAGCGCTGGCTGAATTTGTCGCACAAATCAAGCAGCACAACCGCAGTCCAGACCTACGGTATTACCCTGGTTCCCCTAGCGTGGCGCAAGATTTGCTGCGGTCTGATGATCGTATGCGCCTGTTTGAGCTGCATCCCAACGATGCAAAGCTACTGCGTCAACATTTCAAATCCGCGGGGCGCAAAGTCATGGTAGAACAGGAAGATGGCTTCGCTGGCCTCAAGGCCATGCTACCGCCCCCACCACGCCGCGCCGTGGTGCTGATTGATCCGCCTTATGAAGAAAAACGTGATTACCAGCGTGTTGTAGATGCGCTCAAGGACAGCCTGGTAAGGTTTGCAACCGGCACCTACATAATCTGGTATCCGCTGCTGCAACGCCCTGAGGCGCAACAAATGCAGGATAAATTAGCCAAACTGCAACTCAAAAGCTGGCTAAACGTCAGCCTTACCGTGCATACACCCTCTCCTGAAGGGTTCGGCATGCACGGTAGTGGCCTCTTTATTGTCAATCCTCCCTGGAATCTTCCTGCCACCCTGAAAGAAACTTTGCCTGTTCTCGTGGCAAAACTTGGGCAGGATCAGGGAGCAAGTTTTCGTATGGAACACCAAATTCCCTGACTAGCCACCAGCGAATATCATCAACTGAATTTAAATTTGATCGTTTAGCAAGAAAGGAAGTACACATGCAACAACAACCCAGCAGCAAAATGGGCCCTCTCAGCGCCATCTTGTTTGGTAGCCGCTGGCTACAACTCCCGCTTTACCTGGGGCTGATCATTGCCCAAATCGTTTATGTCATTCACTTCATGAAAGAACTCTTTCATCTGATTGAAAGACTGCCACAATTGCATGAAGCAGACATCATGCTGATGGTGCTGGGCCTGATTGACGTAGTGATGATTTCCAACTTGCTGATCATGGTCATTATTGGCGGTTATGAAACCTTCGTTTCCCGCCTCAACCTGAATGGCCATCCCGATGAACCAGACTGGCTTTCACATGTAAATGCCAACCTGCTCAAGGTCAAGCTGGCAATGTCCATCATCGGCATCTCTTCAATTCACCTGTTGAAAACATTCATCAATGTGGAAAACCTTGATGACAAGACACTGATCTGGCAAACGGTCATCCATATGGCCTTCATTGCCTCTGCGGTTTCCATTGCCTGGATAGACCGCATCATGGCACATTCCGGCAACAACCAGCATTAAGCCAATCCATCCAGGCGTGACAGGCCTGGATGAGTGTTACGAGATTGCACACTCCATAGCACCACCACCGCGAAGCTTTTCTTCAGTGATGATGCAGACAGGCGTTTGGTGAAATGCCGCCCATATAGCATTCCGCTGCCGCAGCTGCGATAAAAGGCGATGCGAGCCCAATACCAAAAGGATTACCATCCATGGCCATCAGTCCATAAAGCGGGACAATAGCCTATAGAGCAGCATGCCGGCCACCATCGCCAGCGAGAATACAACAGGACTGCCATGCCCAGTCAATAGGCTTGCCAACGCTGGACCAGGACAATAGCCGACCAGCCCCCAGCCTATGCCAAATATGACCGCACCTGCTACCAACTTTGCATCAAGCTGCCGGTTGGATGGAATATGTATTTCCTGCTGCAAGCAAGTGTGACGACGTGTTCCCATCAGCCTGTAAGCCAATGCCATGACCGGGATGGCACCCAGCATGACAAATGCCAGGGAAGGATCCCATTGGTCTGTTATATCCAGAAAGGCGAGTACCTTCTGTGGATTGGTCATCCCGGAGACGATCAGTCCCAGTCCAAACAAGAGGCCTGCTAGCAATGCTGTAATGAAGTGCATGCGTGCCTCCTCATAACCGGTGACGGATATAGACCGTCGCCATCGCTGCAAGCATAAAGATCAACGTTGCCACGATAGACCGTGGCGAAAGCCTGGCGATACCGCAAACCCCATGACCGCTGGTACATCCCGATCCCAGGCGTGTTCCCAGACCCACCAAGAGGCCAGCTACTACTAACAGGTTTATATCGCTAGTGGCTACCATCCCTGGCAAGGGCGCCCAGAACGAATACAGCCATGGAGAAGCAACCAGGCCGGTCAGAAAGCAGATGCGCCAGGCGCTGTCCGACCATGACGCCTTGAGCAGGCCTCCCAGAATGCCGCTGATGCCAGCAATTCGCCCGTTCATAACCAACAGCAGCGCTGCAGCCAAGCCAATCAACACCCCACCTGCCAGCGAACTCAACGGGGTTGCATGTGTCCAGTCGACCATCATTTCACCCTGCTATTGCAAGTCCGCACACCCAGCAGGGTATATGCTGAGCACCGGCACAACAAGCCGGTTAACGGTGGCAATGCCCTGATATATGCCCACACTGGCCTTTGGAAAAAGACCGCCCATCCAGCGCGCAGTACACGATCCAAACCACCTACATTTGCCTTCATGTGACCTCTTCATTTATATAGAACTGACTCATTCAGCGATCTTGGTCGGCCTTGCAGGGCCAGCCAACCTGTCACAAGCCGCACAGGCCCTCAACCTCGTGGTGAAAATTCAAAACCCCCTGATCATTTTTTTACAGCCTGGCCATCTGCAAACAACTTGGCCAGCCAATCATCCATCAAGGCTTTTTCGTGGCGCATGGTATCAGTGCTGGCAGGTAGCATATTAAGCTGATAATTAAGGTTGATCAGGCGTTCTTTACCCTCTTTCAGCAGCTCGCCGCCAGCATCGTACAACTGGTAAGCAAGCTCGATACGCGGCGGGTAAATATGGCGAATCATGCGAATATCATTACCAGGGGTCCTCCACGGTTCAAAGCCGCCTGCCATATCAATATCCGTGATAGAGATTGTCAGCTGCTCGCCTTGTGATAGGTAAGTCGCTGCCTTTTTCATTACATGCTTGCTGAGCTGGTCGAGATAACTGCTATTGGGCGGGCCGTGATCAATGCTGGAAACATCCGTGAATTTTTCCGGCGAGATATACTCGACCGTGACAGGCGGTTTCGGCAACTCTGTCGCTGATGCTGGCAGCAATACTAACGACATAAGCAAGAAAACCACGTATTTCATTTTCAGCCTCCTTGACGTGCTTTTTATAGAGAGACATGACGCGAATAAAGTGAATTGACAACAGCTTTCCACTTTCATTCAGAGATGTCATACAAAATGGAAACATACATATCTTTAAACAACATGTTCATCATGTTCGCAGGTGCAATGCCCGTTGGTTATTACGCCGTACATAATGATCTATGCCAGACCAAAAATCAGTTTTCAAATCATTCTGTTATCAATATCACAATCAGCATTTTTTGCTATTTCATTCGTCCCGGATTTAGTCAATAATCCAGGCAGTTGCACCAGACTTTCATCCAACGCCATGACTACTATAAAAGGAGAGGATCATGTTGTTCAAAGATGCTGGTAATACCCCTGCCAAGCCATATCGCCGGCTATATTATCTACCCATGATGGCCATGCTCGCCGCAGTCGGCCTGGCGGAAAACGCCCATGCCGCCGTGTCTGGAACCAACATAGAAGTTTTTACAGCGCAGCTAGGAGGGGACTACTATAGTGATGGCGGCATCGGCATCAGTGCCAGCGCCGTCAATGAAGGTAGCTTTACCCCTAACAGTAGCGGCACTGCAGCATCCGCTGCGCTCAGTGGACCCAGCAGCCTGCCCACGCTCAAGGTCAAGACAGCTGCCAATGACGATGCTTACAGATGGGTCTGGATACATGCATTCCAGGCGTTCGATGTCTTGTCCCACGGCAGCAACATCCTGAATATCTCGTTTTCCGGTGAGGCGGATGGCCGTGTTGAGGCAGACATTCTCGTCTTCAAGGACAGCCTCCCCTCCGGTTCCGACGATGAATTATCCCGCGTTGCCTTTCTGAGTGCGGGGACCGTAGGAGAACTGGCGTTTTCAGAGCAGACCGGCCGTTATACGATACTCGACTATTGGCATGGCGGCATCGGCAAGGACTATTACGACGATGGCACATACCAGACCGTGTCGGGCAGCTTGAACCTGGGCGGCTATGCCCCGGGCGAGGTCGTATATGTATGGGTGGCGGTGGAAGCCACGGCCATCAATGGCACATCGGTCGATGCCTCGCACACGCTGACCATGAGCTGGGATAATCCCTCGCAGTTCTCGGCGATTGCCGCCGTGCCTGAACCAACGGCCTATGCCATGTTCCTGGCTGGGCTGGGGTTGCTGGGATTCATGCGCAGGCGTACCGCTGCATAACCCGCCTTTTCCGCTTTATTCACAGTTCGCAGCCAACACAGGTCCGGATACATTCCGGACTTTTTTCTATCTGCCATTCCATGATCCGGTAGCCACCGAAAATTAACCCAGGGGCGGTCTCATAAATTGTTGTCCGTCCAAAAACAAATAAGCCGCATGAAGCGGCTTATTTGTTTCATACCCTCGGCAACGCCAGGTCAGCTTGCCACCTCGGCGATCGGGATGACCTTCCTGGCATACTCTGGCATCTGGTCAAAATTCAGGTATTTGTAGATATTTTCTGAATTCTTGGTGAGTTTGTCTCCTACCGTATCCAGGTACTCAGCTGGGCTAGGCATACGCCCCAAACGGGCACACACGGCTGCCAGCTCGGCAGAACCGAGGTAGACACGAGCATCCTTGCCCATGCGGTTGTCAAAGTTACGTGTACTGGTAGAGAACACGGTCGCCTTGTCTGCCACCCGCGCTTGGTTGCCCATGCACAAGGAGCAGCCCGGTATTTCGGTACGTGCTCCCGCAACCCCGAACACGGAATAAACACCTTCGTCACGCAATTGGCTTTCATCCATGCGGGTTGGTGGGGCAATCCACAGGCGTGTAGGGATACCGCCAGCACCTTCCAGCACCTTGGCCGCAGCACGATAATGACCGATATTGGTCATGCAGCTACCAATGAAAACTTCATCTATCTTGTCACCCACCACGGCTGACAATGGCTTGATGTCGTCAGGATCATTGGGGCAAGCCACCAATGGTTCCTTCACTTCATTCAGGTCAATTTCCAGCACATAGGCATATTCGGCATCAGCATCCGGCTGCAGCAACTGGGGATCAGCCAGCCAAGCTTCCATGGATTCGATGCGGCGTTGCAAGGTGCGTGCATCCTCATAGCCATTGTCTATCATGTTCTGCATCAACACGATATTGGACTTGAGGAATTCAATCACCGGTTCCTTGTTGAGGTGCACGGTACATCCATTGGCGGAACGCTCGGCAGAAGCATCGGCAAACTCAAATGCCTGTTCTACCTTGAGGTCAGGCAAACCTTCAATTTCGAGAATGCGGCCATTGAAGATATTCTTCTTGCCCTGCTTGCCTACAGTCAGCTCACCCTTCTGAATGGCTGCGTAAGGAATGGCGTTAACCAGGTCACGCAAGGTAATCCCGGGCTGCATTTCGCCCTTGAAGCGCACCAGTACGGACTCAGGCATATCCAGCGGCATCGCGCCCATCGCGGCGGCAAACGCCACCAGGCCGGAACCGGCCGGGAAGGAAATGCCGATCGGGAAACGTGTATGCGAATCGCCACCGGTACCCACGGTATCCGGCAGGATCAGGCGGTTGAGCCAGGAGTGGATCACACCATCACCAGGACGCAGGCTGACGCCGCCGCGGCTGGAAATGAATTCTGGCAACGAGTGCTGAAGCTTGATATCCACTGGCTTGGGATAGGCTGCGGTATGACAGAAACTCTGCATGACCAGGTCTGATGAGAATCCGAGACATGCCAATTCTTTTAATTCATCGCGTGTCATGGCGCCAGTAGTGTCTTGTGAACCCACGGTGGTGATCTTGGGTTCGCAATAAGTACCGGGACGCACGCCCTTGCCTTCTGGCAAGCCACAGGCACGGCCCACCATTTTTTGCGCCAAGGTGTAACCCTTGCCAGTATCTTCAGGAGCAATCGGATGTATGAACAGGCTGGAAGGCTCAAGTCCCAGCAACTGGCGGGCATTGGTTGTCAGCCCGCGCCCTACGATCAGCGGAATACGGCCCCCGGCACGGACTTCATCCGGCATGGTCAAAGGTGCCAGCGTAAAGCTGGAAATCTCGATTCCCTGCTCGTTCAGCACCTTGCCTTCATAAGGACGCACAATGATTACGTCACCAGTATTCATGGCACTCACATCACACTGGATAGGTAAGGCACCAGAGTCTTCCGCAGTATTGAAGAAAATCGGCGCAATCTTGCCCCCCAGGACTACACCGCCAGTACGCTTGTTGGGGATAAAAGGAATATCGCTACCCATGTGCCATTGCACGGAATTGATCGCAGACTTGCGCGAAGAGCCGGTACCAACTACATCACCTACGTAGGCCAATGGCAGACCCTTTTGTTTCAGGATTTCTATCATGGCAAGGCCATCAGGCATCTTGTTGACCAGCATGGCCTTGGCGTGCAGCGGAATATCGGGGCGTGACCAGGCTTCCTGTGCAGGAGACAAGTCATCAGTATTGGTTTCACCTTCCACCTTGAACACTACCAGGCGCATTTCCTCTGGCAACACAGGGCGGTTGGTAAACCACTCGCCCTCTGCCCATGATTCAATCAACTGCCGGGCGTAGGCATTGCCTGCCCTCATCTTCTCGGCAACATCATGGAACGCGTCAAACATAAGGATGGTGTGAGACAGTGCCTTGACCACATGCTCGGCCAGCGGCGTATCAAGCAAGGCTACCAGGGCCTGTACGTTATAGCCGCCCAGCATGGTGCCCAGCAATTCAACAGCCCTTTGTGAAGAGACTAATGGGGAAACAGCCACGCCCTTGGCAACGTCAGAAAGAAAAGCTGCCTTGACATAGGCTGCCTGGTCCACGCCGGCAGGAATGCGGTTTTCCAGTAAATTCACCAAATAGGCCTCTTCCCCAGCAGGTGGATTTTTCAAGAGTTCAATCAGGGAGGCAGTTTGTTCTGCATCAAGTGGGAGTGGGGGCAGACCTTGCGCAGCGCGCTCGTCTACATGATTTCGGTAAGCAGTTAGCATGGTTTTCCATCAGTTCTTGATTACGGTAGGTGGGCAAAAAGCCGCTGTGGTCAATTTATGGCTGAGCATAGTGGATATGCATTCACCGCCATGTTTCAACACCACCTTAAGATTGAATTATACAGCTTTGCAGCAGGCTTATAAAACGCCAGACACAGGAGCCATGCAATGAATATGCCTGTCATTACAGGCATTTATGAGAATGAATCTTGTTACCATAGTTAATAGAATGATCTGGCAAATGGAGTGCCGCAACTTTTACCCTTGGCTGAAGCCTCCAGGCTATCCATGACTTCTTGCTGATAATCCTTGCCATGCCTGGCTTCAAGGTAAGCCCGCAACTCATACACTGTCACTTGGCCATCATGGTCCGTATCCATTGCTTGCAGATTCTGCTCCACGGTCGGGTAAGCTGGTGCATCGGCTGCATTCGCGAGCGACGGCGCGCAAAACATCATGATCACCGCCCACAAGCGGGGTATTGAGCAACTCAAACTGAACCTTGTACCTAGAGGCTTGGTCATGATCTCTGCACTTAATAAATACCCAGACCCGGCTGCTACCGGCAACTACCGCACAAAACTGCAGTCCATTATGCGCCAAATGGTGGCTTGAGGCGCACATGTTTGGCGCGTATGCACAAGATTTTGTGCAAATCATAAATCCTTGATTTTGCCAATTGCAGATGTCAGGTAAAATTACGTTTTTTTGACGCCTTGAGTCCCGGATTTACTCCATGGAAATTAAGCCCGGGATCGCCAGCACTCTTACCACGCAAAAAGGTTTATTGATGGAGCTTACCCCTCTTAACGCACTTTCCCCCCTTGATGGCCGTTATCAATCCAAGCTTGATCCCCTGCGCCCTTATTTCAGCGAATATGCGCTCATTCGTTTCCGTGCCCTGGTAGAAGTCGAGTGGCTGAAAGCCTTGTCTGCCGAGGCAGCATTACAGGAAATTGCCCCATTCAGTGCAGAAACAATCAATGAACTGGACAAGGTGATTGCCGCCTTTGGTGAAGCTGAAGCCGTACAGGTAAAGGCCATCGAAGCCAGGACCAACCATGACGTCAAGGCGCTTGAGTACTGGCTGAAGGAGCATTTTGACGGCAACCATGAAATCCGTGCGGTCAGCGAGTTTATCCACTTTGCCTGCACCTCGGAGGACATCAACAACCTCTCACACGGCCTGATGCTGAAAAATGCGCGCGACAATGTAATCCTGCCTGCCGTGGACACCATCATTGCACGCCTGGCAGATCTGGCTCATGAGCTGGCAGATGTGCCCATGCTCTCCCGTACCCATGGTCAAACAGCTTCTCCCACCACCGTGGGCAAAGAGCTGGCCAATGTAGTCTATCGCTTGCGCCGCCAACGTGAACAACTCGCCAAGAACGAAATCCTGGGCAAGATCAACGGTGCAGTGGGCAACTTCAACGCCCATCTCTCGGCTTATCCTGATTTCGACTGGGAAAACTTTGCGCAGAAGTTTGTCACCAGCCTGGGCCTGGCTTACAACCCCTACACCATCCAGATCGAACCGCATGACTACATGGCCGAGATCTACGATGCGATTGCCCGTATCAACACCATCCTGATCGATATAGACCGCGATATCTGGGGTTATATCTCCCAGGGCTATTTCAAGCAGAAGGTAAAGGAAGGCGAAGTCGGTTCTTCCACCATGCCGCACAAGGTCAACCCGATCGACTTCGAGAATTCCGAAGGCAACCTGGGCCTGGCCAATGCTGTGCTGCGTCACTTGGCCGAAAAACTGCCAATTTCACGCTGGCAGCGTGACCTGACCGACTCCACCGTATTGCGCAATATGGGCGTGGCACTGGGTTATGCCTTGCTCGGTTATGACTCCTGCCTCAAGGGCCTGGGCAAGCTGGAAGTCAATCCTGCCCGTCTGCTGGAAGACCTGGACAATAACTGGGAGGTACTGGCAGAGCCAATCCAGACCGTGATGCGTCGCTATGGAATTGCCAATCCATATGAGCAACTGAAGGCGCTGACACGTGGCAAGGGTGGAATCAACAAGGAATCACTGCACGCCTTTGTTCAGGACCTCAAAATTCCTGCAGAAGCCAAGCAAGCCCTGCTGGAGCTGACACCCGCCACTTATATCGGCAAAGCAACGGCACTTGCGAAATCGATCTAGAGAACCTAGTACAGCAAGACTGCATTTTTTCTTGGGCATACTGAGAGGCTTGTGCCTCTCAGCCATGCTGATGCCTGCCCTGCATGCCAGCGCCGCAGAAACCCGCTATAACGTTGAGATAGAAGCCCCTTCCTCGGTCGATGACCTGCTGGAGCAGCATCTTGAAATCATGCGCTGGCTCAACAGCCCGCGCATGAATAATGCTGAATGGCATCGCTTGCTGCAATCCACCCCGCGCAATATCGAAGACCTGCTGGCTACCGAAGGCTATTTCTCTCCCAACATCCAGCAAACCATCAATAGCAATACGGACAACCAACCTGCCGATGGACAGGCTGGCAACCAAGATATCCGCCATACGGCCAAGTTCACGGTAGACCCGGGAGCAGCGGCCACCATACAAGGCATCGACATCAAATTCAGTGGCCCGGTAACCCAGCAGCCTGTGGGTGAAAACCCCGACCCTGCGCAACTCAAGGATAATTGGCCGCTCAAGCTCGGCATGCGTTTCAGCCAGGATCGCTGGGCCAATGCCAAGCGCAACCTGCTCACGGGATTGATGCTGCAGCGTTACCCCAATGCCAGGATTACCAACAGCAAGGCGGTGATTGATGCACAAGCCAACAGCGTCATCCTGCAAGTGGAGATAAATAGCGGGCCGCCTTTTCGCTTTGGCCATGTCGAGGTCAATGGCCTGCAGCGCTATCCGCGCAGCGTAGTGGACAACATCAACCCGATCAAGCCGGGTACGCCCTATAGCCAGTCCAGCCTGCTTTTTTTCCAGTCTGAGCTGCAAGCCACTGGCTACTTCAGCAATGTAGAGGTCACCTCCCGCACCGATGATGCTGATCCTGAAGCCGCGCCCATCGTGGTCAACGTCACCGAGAATCAATCTGTACAGGTTGGCATCGGTGTCGGTGCCAGCACCAACACCGGGGCACGCACACAGCTCACTTATCAGGACCTCAACCTCTTCAACCGGGGCTGGCGCTTTACCAACTCATTCAAGCTGGAACAAAAAGCCCAGTCCCTGAACTCATTGATCCGCCTGCCGACCGACAAAAACGGTTATCGCGACAGCCTCAATGCAGACCTCAACCGTATCGATGTTGAAGGCCAGACAACTTCCACTCTGGGCACTGGCGTCAAACGCTCATGGGGACCTCGCACTTTTGAGCAGACCATAGGCGCAGCCTACCTGTTGGAACATGTGGCGGTGGATGGCAGCGAATCCCAGAACAATTATGCCGCCACGGTTTCCTACGGACTGACCTTGCGCCGAATTGATAGTGAGCTCAATCCCACCCGTGGTTATCTCTTTAACACTCAATTCACCAGTGCGCCACTCGATGTCATGGCCAACGGCAAGTTCCTGCAAAGCTATGCCAAGATTCAGGCTTACTACCCGATTACTCGCAGCACGCAACTGATTACCCGTCTGGAAGGCGGTATCGTCAGTGGCGCCAATAATGCGCCTGCCACCTATCTGTTCCGTGCCGGTGGCGACCAATCCGTACGTGGTTATGCCTATCAGAGCCTGGGGGTTGCCGATGGGGATGCCGTCATTGGCGGGCGATATATGGTGACAGGCAGCGTAGAGGTCATACAATGGCTGACCGAGCAATGGGGCGCTGCGGCATTTGTCGATTTTGGCAATGCCGCCAACACGACCAGAGACCTCAAGCCTGTTTATGGTTATGGGCTGGGTGCCCGTTTCAAGAGTCCGGCAGGACCTATAGGCGTGGATATCGCACATGGCCAGGAAACTGGAGAATACCGTTTGCATTTCAACCTGGGAGTCACATTCTGATGTTGCGGCGGCTCATCCTTATCGTGCTGTTTTGGCTGGTCATGCCGGCATGGGCCGATGTCCAGGTGGATTCCAGCCTGCAGGACCTGAGCTACGACACAGGCAGCATGCAGTTGAATCTGGAGCAATTCGACTCCAGGGTACGCATGCTGCCCACGCTGGATGGGCGTGTGCTGGTAGAACGCCTGCACGCACAGCGACTGGTGATTACGATGAAGTCCGATACGACACCCCAGGACGTCTCTCCCCTTCCTGCCACAGACACAGAAAAAAACCTTGCTGGTGCAGGCCTGCCGGATAAAATCAGCCTGCCTTTTCCGATCCGGGTCGAGCAGGCCTCCATTGACGAGATCATCATTGTCTCGGGTAATACACGGCATGTATTGAATCACGTCACGCTGAACCTGGAAGCCGACTCGAAAAACATCAACCTGGAACTGTCCCGTGCAGAAACCCCTTGGGGCAATATCCACGCCATGTTATCCATGGTCAATAGCAAACCCTACCCTTTGGCAGGCCATATCCATGTCAAACAGGCGCAGGGCAGCATGCCTTATGACCTCACTACGCTACTGTCCGGCGATTTGCAGACACTCAGGTTTGACATGACCAACCTGTTTGCCATGGAGCAAGGCTTGCCTGCCATGGTAGCGCTCGATAGCGGTCTGAAGGCTGCGGGCCGTCTGGATATTCATGGCGAGCTGGGGTTGGAGGGCGACTTTCCCCTCAAGCTGCGTGTGGCCTTGAGAGACCTCAACCCGGAACAACTGGGCCAGTCCATCAAGGCCAATCTGGGATTTGACCTGGCCCTGGATGGAAAACTCATGCCTGAGCCTGACCTCCAACTCCAGTTCAATACGCACGACAGCAGCTGGCGCGGACAATCATTGACCGCCAATGCAAGCATTCATGTGCTGGGGAATTTGCTGAGCGAGCTCAAGCTCAAGGCTGACCTGGATGGCAACACAATTTCCGCCGATGGAAGCCTTGGAAAGCCTGACAGCAAACTCAACTGGCAAGCCAACCTTGCAAACCTTGGCATATTAGGCCCGGCATTTGCTGGCAATGCCACGGCAAACGGTACCATCAATGGCAGTCTTGATGCGCTTTCCACCCAATTCCAGTTGCTGGCGGAAAACCTGCGCTTGCCCGGCAACATCAGTGCGCGCAAGCTGGAAGGTAACGGCGTTCTGCAAGCTGAGGATGCTGGCACCATGCAGGCTGTCATTACTGCCCAGGGGTTACGTTTGCAACAAGGCAGTTTCATAGATGGCGTCTTGCGGTTGAGTGGCAACCGGCAGCAACACCAATTATCCATTCAGGCCAACGGTACAGGGCTTGAATTGCAAAGTCTGCTGACTGGTGGCTTTGATGCCAACGGCAACTGGTCTGGGCAATTGAACCAGCTGGATTACAAGGCAGACGCCCCCGTCAGTCTTCAAGCTCCTGCGCCTATTGCTTACAGCACTGACAACGGGCTGCTGGTTGAAAATCTTGGCCTGCAATTCAAGCAAGGCCGCATCACGCTGGACATCTTGCACAGTGACGCACAAGGACTGAGTACTCGTGGCCGCATTGAACAACTGGCCCTCGATGACATTCCCCCTGCCATGTTCTCCCTGCCCGCCAACCTCAAGGGTAATCCTGTATTTTCCGGTCACTGGGATATCCGTGCCGAGGATGCCATCAATGGTGAAATCTCCCTCTGGCGAGAATCAGGTGACCTGGCAGTGGTCTCTGATGGCCAGCCAGACAAGCCGCTGGGCTTGCAAACAGTAAAACTGGGATTGACCATGCAGCAAAACCAGCTGCGCCTGCAGGCTGACCTCGCTGGCAGCCAGCTGGGCACGCTTAGTGTCAACGCCAGTACCAACCTGAACAAGACAGACCAGGGGTTTGAACTGGCCGCCACCGCACCCCTGCAAGCTGATATCAAGGCTCAACTGTCTACACTGTCATGGCTGCCCCTGCCAGACGTCCAGGCCAACGGACAATTGGACATTGCAATCCAGGCCACAGGCAGCGTGGGCAATCCGGACCTCAATGGCTACATCCGTGGCAACAACCTCACCCTCAGCCTACCCGCTGAAGGCGTTAACCTGGCCCAAGGCCGCCTTAATGCCAGCCTGAGTGGAGACAAACTGCAACTGAGCGAACTACGCTTTACCGGTGGCGAAGGCAGCCTCAGTGCCAGTGGAGAAATCAAACTCAATCAGGGCAAACCCAATGTCAATATTGCCTGGGTGCTGGACAACTTTACCGCAGCCCAGCGTACTGACCGCCTGCTTGTGCTCAGGGGCACAGCCAACACCACTATGCAGGACAATGTACTGGATATTTCCGGGGATTTACGCGTGGTGCGTGGCCTGATAGAACTGGCCGGAGAAGGGGCACCGCAACTGGGGGATGATGTGGTGGTGATTGGACGTGAACGCGAAGAACAAGACTCTCCCTTGCAATTCAACATCTCCCGCCTCAAGATCAACCTGGGAGATGAAGTCATCGGCATCGTGGACCCCAGCAAGCAATTTCTCCTTCGCGGACGCGGCCTGGATGGCTACCTCACCGGCATACTCACGCTTTCTGGCAACGTACCCAACAACTTGCGTGCAGAAGGCTCCATCGTGGTCGGCGGCACTTACATGGCCTATGGGCAATTACTCAACATTACCAAGGGCATCATCAACTTCAGCGGCCCGGTAGACAACCCTGGCCTCAACATCATCGCCATGCGCCAGAACCAGACTGTGCAGGCTGGGGTTGAAATCACCGGCAATGTACAGATCCCCACTGTCAAACTGGTATCAATCCCCACTGTCCCGGATAGCGACAAACTCTCCTGGCTGGTGCTCGGCCATGGCATGGACCAGGCGGGCAAGAACGAGTTTGCCATGTTGTCCCTGGCTGCGGGCGCCCTGCTCTCCCAAGGGCAATCTGTCCCCTTGCAGACCAGAATGGCGCGCGCCGCCGGCCTCGACAGCTTCAGCATAGGCGGCAGTGATGTACAAAGCTCCAGCGTCAACTTCGGTAAGCGGCTTTCCTCCAAGCTTTATCTGAGCTATGAGAAAAGCCTGACCGGCCTGCTCAATGTAGCAAAACTCACTTATACCCTCACACAGCGCTGGTCTATCGTTTCTCAGGCCGGCTCTGAAAGCGCGGTAGATGTGTTATATACATTCAGATTCAAATAATTTACCGAGAAGGAGCCCAGCATGGCCCACCCCGAACTCAACAACCCGCGCTTGGCGGTATTGATCGACGCGGACAATACCTTCAGGATCATCGAGGTCATCAACGCACTGTTTGAAGAAATTTCCAAATTTGGCGATGTCAGTGTGCGCCGCATCTACGGGGACTGGACAGAAACCAAGATGAATAAATGGAAAGAAGTGCTGCCCAAGCACGCAATCCAGCCCATTCAGCAATACGCCAACACCAAGGGCAAGAACTCGACCGATAGCGCCTTGATTATTGACGCGATGGATTTGCTTTATACTGCGCCGCTGGATGGTTTCTGCATTGTCTCCAGCGATAGCGACTTTACAAGGCTTGCCACCCGCCTGCGTGAATCCGGCAAGCAGGTTTATGGGTTCGGTGAGGAAAAAACCCCTGAATCGCTGATTGCCGCCTGCAATAAATTTGTCTACGTGGAAATCCTGGCGCAGGAAAAACCCGGTAGCGACCTTGAACCACCGGAGCTAGCGCAAAGCAAGACCAAGTCGGTTGCAAAGCAAAAATCCACGGCGGTCAAAACCGCGTCCCCTTCCACTGTCCCACTCACGCCAGGCACCCGCAAGAACGACAGGGAACTTGCGATGGATACCAAACTGGTCACGCTTATACGTTCAGCGATCGAGGCACTTTCAGACGATGATGGCTATGCGCATATTGGTGAAACGAAAAAGCATATCGTGAAGAATTTTCCGGCATTCGACTCACGCAATTATGGCTACGCCAAGTTCAGTGACCTGATCAGCGCCATCAACCTGTTTGAAATCGACAAACTCAAACAACGGCTCAAGGATAAAAGAAAAAAATGACGGATATTCTGGTTGTCTACTACTCGCAAGGTGGCTCTGTCCGCGAAATGGCAAAGCTGATTGCTCGCGGTGTTGAATCCGTACCAAGTGCCAATGCACGTATTCGCACGGTACCTAGGATATCCGCCAACCACGAAGCGACCGAGCCGCAAGTGCCTGAAAGTGGTGCGCCCTATGTGGAACTGTCCGACCTGGAAGAGTGTGCCGGGCTGGCCTTGGGCAGCCCGACGCGCTTCGGCAATATGGCAGCGCCCATGAAGTATTTCCTTGATGGCACCACCAGCCTTTGGCTCAAGGGAGCACTCATAGGCAAACCTGCCTCAGTATTCACCTCCACAGGCTCCATGCATGGCGGGCAGGAAAGTACCTTGCTGACCATGATGATGCCATTGTTGCACCATGGCATGCTGCTAGTCGGGCTGCCCTACTCAGAACCTGCACTGGCAAGTACCAGCTCAGGTGGCACACCGTATGGAGCGAGCCATGTAGCAGGCGCCATGGATGACCGGCCTATTACCGAGGAAGAGAAAAAACTCTGTATCGCCCTGGGGAAACGTCTGGCACAAACCGCATTGAAGCTGGATCAAAAACTTTGAACACACTCTAGGCTCTTGATAAATATTTTTTACACCATTGTTGCAACACAGGCATGAAAAGCGCGTTGTGACTCGGTTATAATAAAAAAATGCGTATCTTACTTTCCAATGACGATGGCTATTTTGCCCCTGGCCTGAATATCCTGGCCGAGCATCTGGCAAAAATCGCGGATATCGTTGTTGTTGCGCCTGAGCGCGACCGCAGCGGTGCCAGCAATTCCCTCACGCTAGATAGGCCATTATCGGTCCACAAAGCCAGCAATGGCTTTTATTATGTCAATGGCACTCCCACCGACTGTGTGCACTTGGCTGTCACCGGTTTGCTGGATCAGCTGCCGGACATGATCATTTCCGGCATCAATGATGGCGCCAACATGGGCGATGACACTATTTACTCCGGCACGGTAGCGGCTGCCACGGAGGGTTTCCTGCTTGGCATCCCATCGTTTGCCGTCTCCATGTCGCGTCATGGTGTCAAGTATTTCGAAACTGCGGCCAAGTTCATGGTAAGTATTGTGCAACGCTATGAAAAAGACCGTTTTCCGCCGCCCGTATTGCTCAACATCAATGTACCTGATGTTCCCTATGAGGCATTGCAGGGTACGGAAGTCACCCGCCTTGGAAAGCGCCACAAGGCTGAACCCGTCATCAAGTCCACCACTCCCCGCGGCCAGACTGTCTACTGGATAGGACCGGCAGGCAGTGCACAGGACTCCGGCGAAGGCACTGACTTCAATGCTGTCAACAACAATCGCATCTCGATTACCCCATTACAGATAGACCTCACGCAGTATGCACAGCGCGAACAGGTCAAGAACTGGCTTGCGCAATAAATGAGCACGGTATTACGCGGCATAGGCATGACCTCACAGCGTACGCGCGAACGCATGCTGTCGCGCTTGAGCGAACAGGGTATCAAGGATGAAGTGACACTTGCGGCACTGGGCTCGATCGCACGCCATATATTTGTAGATGAAGCACTTTCATCCCGGGCTTATGAAGATGTTTCGCTGCCCATAGGCTTTGGCCAGACCATCTCCCAGCCCTATATCGTGGCGCGAATGACCGAAATCCTGCGCAATGGCCACCCACTGGAGAAAGTGCTAGAAATCGGCACCGGCTGCGGCTATCAAACCGCCGTCCTCTCCAAAGTGGCCAAGGAAGTCTATTCAGTTGAGCGCATACGCCCGTTGCTGATGAAGGCACGCAGCCATTTGCGTGAACTACGCTTGGCCAACATCAAGCTCAAGCATGCTGACGGCACCATGGGCTTACCGGAAATTGCACCTTTTGACGGCATTATTGTCACAGCTGCTGCGCGCCATATCCCGGAAGAGCTGTTGGCCCAGCTTGCTGTTGGCGGCCGCATGGTGATTCCGGTAGGCACCGATGAACAGACGTTGTACCTCATTGAGCATGTCAAAACGGCAATGGGGTCTGAATATAGAAAAACCAAGCTGGAAGCGGTCAAGTTTGTACCGCTGTTGGGTGGAACTAATTAATGCACGTTATCAAGCAAGTTAAAAAATCATGGTTGATCAGCCTGTTGCTGATCGGCTGTAGTACCACCGATCACGCTCCGGTGATAGACCGTGCCCCGGCAGCAAAAAAACCTGCGAGCAGCCAGGTCAAGCCTGCATCTCCCGGCGCGGACTGGCGCCCCAATACCCATACGGTAAAAAAAGGCGATACGCTCTATAGCATCGGCCTTGAATACGGCTACGATTACAAGGAAATCGCCCAGGCCAATAATATCGCAGGCCCTGCATTTACCATTCACATCGGTCAGCAGCTTACACTGCCGGCACGTGCTACAGACACTACTACGGCTGCAGCAACGCCTATCCCAGGCCAGCCCGCCAGTATCGCCGATGGCGATGTGATCATTACCCCGCTCAACCTGGATGGCAGCACACCGCCAGTGGCACAGCCCGGGCAGCCAGACACCGGGCAAAGTCCAGCTCCCGGCCAGCCGCTGCTGGTTGTTGAACCCAAGGCCGTACGTGAGCCATACAGCCTGGCAGCAATGAACGCACCAGTCGCTTCACCAAAACCACAGGTTGCAGCTCCTACTGTTCCTGTCACGCCTGTTGCCACAGGCAGCCAGCCTGATGCGCCACTGACGGCCAGTCCTGCTGCCAGCAACACAGAAGACGGCATACAATGGGCATGGCCTACCAATGGCAAAGTCATAGGCAATTTTAACGACAGCGCCAGCGCCAAAGGACTGGATATCTCTGGCACCCAGGGACAAGCGATCAATGCCGCCGCTCCCGGCAAAGTGATCTACAGCGGCTCAGACCTGCGCGGTTACGGCAAACTGGTCATCATCAAGCACAACAACACTTATCTCTCCGTATATGCCCATAACAGCAATATCCTGGTCAAGGAAGGCCAGCAAGTAAGCCGCGGACAGAAAATCGCGGAAATGGGCAATACCGATGCAGACAAGGTTAAACTGCATTTTGAGATTCGCCGCCAGGGCAAGTCGGTAGACCCTGCTAAATATTTGCCCGGCAGTCCCGGCTGATCCAGCCCCGCTACCGACTGAGGAGTTAAACAGTGAGTAAGCCTAAAACCAAGCCTTACGACAAGCCAGACTCCCTGTCAGCCACCCTGCTTGCCATTAGCCGCTTTGGGTTGATGATGCTTGGCATCATAGGGATAGCGGTAGAACTGTTCCGTGACGATGGCTGGCTCAAACAGGCATTCTCAAAACTCCTGTCTTCCCCTGCCGGCATGATCGCCATCCCGGTGATTATCCTGCTGATGTACCTTGCCAATCGCTGGTTCACAGCCCCCAGGCGTGGAGAATTGACCAGGCGCGGCGATATCCCGCTTTACATCATGATGGGGATAGGCGGGTTTTTCCTGTATCGGCTGCTGACCACAGGCAGTTTCTAATTACGCACCGGCATAGGCTTGACCCGCTGAAGCCACGACTCTCAGCAATAAAAAAGGATGACCAAGTCATCCTTTTTATTGAAATCTACTTCTGGTTTACTTGGCTGCCTGGGCATCCTGTTGGGCATAATATTCATGCACCTGGGACATATCATAGGCGCGCGCCCACTCAATAATCTTTTCCAGCGCCGGTGCGCCAATCTCGCCCACCTGTGCATGGATGCCGGCTTGTTCGCGAATCACAAGGACACCGGGAATCTTGCTCACTTCAAAATATTCACCGATTTCTGGGTCCTCTTCCGTGTTCACCATACCAAACACAATATCAGGATTTTTTTCGGCAGCGGCTTCGAATATCGGAGTAAATGCAACACAGGGTTGACACCATGGTGCCCAGAAATCAACGATGACAAAATCATTGTTGACGATGGTGTCCTTGAAATTAGCTTTGTTGAGTTGCAAGACCGGCATGATCAAATCCCAGTGAATGAATGGAATTTTTCATTATATCAGACCACAGGTTTACCCCAAGCACCGCTAAAGAACAACTCGCCAAGTTCGCGGCGGGCACGGGGTGCGGTTTCACGCTCCAGCACTTCGCCACTCAAGGTGGACACATCAGCGGCATAACCGACAGAAATCATGGCAATGATCTCGATCTGCTCAGGGATGGCAAATGCCTGGCGTACCTTGTCTGCATCAAAACCAGCCATCTGGTGCGCCATCAGGCCAAGTGCCGTTGCCTGTAAACACAAGTTTTCGGCAGCAGCGCCAGTATCATAGGCGGCCCAGCGATTAGGTTTACCGTTGTGATGGAACTGGGTATCCGCAGCGATCAGGAACAACAGCGGCGAATCCTTGACCCAGCCCTGGTTGAATTCAACCAATGTCTCAAACGCTTTCTGCCACGATGCAACATCCTTGTTCTTGTCCCACACAATGAAACGCCATGGCTGGTCGCCATAACAGGATGGCGCCCAGCGGGCAGCTTCAAGCAAGGCGATGGTCTGCTCTTCGCTCACGCTCTTGTTGGTGTCATAGGCACGGCCGCTCCAGCGAGCTGCAATGGTATTTTCAACAGGCACTCGGGTAATGGCGGGTTTCTTCATATTGTTATCCTTGTAGGGTGGGATAGTCGGTGTAGCCTTTTTCGCTGCCACCATAAAAAGTTGACTGGTCTGGGTTGTTTAATGGTGCATCCTGCCTGAAGCGCTCCACAAGATCAGGATTGGCAATGTAAAGTGCCCCATAGGCAATGGCATCGGCATGACCGGATGCAATGGCGGCATTGCCTTTAGCCTTGTCATAGGCAAGGTTGGCAATATAGCCACCGGTAAAATGCTGGCGCAATTGATTGAAATCAAAGTCCGGTGTTGCAGTGCCATCCCCCATGCCGCCTTCCACCACATGCAAATAAGCCAGCTTGAATGGATTCAATGCGTCAGCCACGTAATTGAACAGGGCCTGGGGATCGGAATCACTGATATCGTTGAACGGGTTGAGCGGCGAAATACGTACGCCCACACGGTCCGCCCCGGCAACGGCAACAACAGCCTTGGTCACTTCCAGCAGCAGGCGTGTACGGTTTTCCTTGCTGCCGCCGTACTGGTCAGTACGCTTATTGGTGCCGTCCCGCAGGAACTGGTCAATCAGGTAGCCGTTTGCAGCATGGATTTCCACGCCATCAAAACCGGCTTCCAGGGCATTCTTGGTGGCATTGACATAATCAGTCACGATACCAGGCAGCTCTTCTATCGCCAGCGCTCGTGGCGTGACAAAATCCTGCAAGCCCTCATAAGTGAATGCCTGGCCTGCCGGCTTGATGGCAGATGGGGCAACCGGCAAAGCATTGCCTGGTTGCAAGGATGGATGGGAAATACGCCCGACATGCCATAGCTGCAGCGCAATCTTGCCACCTTTAGCATGCACGGCGGCAGTTACCTGCTTCCAGCCTTCCACCTGCGCCTTGTCATGGATGCCAGGAGTTGCAGGGTAACCATGTGCTGTGGCAGAAATAGGTGTTGCCTCGGTAATGATCAGGCCGGCGGATGCACGCTGGCCATAATATTCTGCATTGATGGGCTGGGGGACATTGCCCTGCCCGGCGCGATTGCGCGTTAATGGTGCCATGACGATACGATTTTGCAGCTCTATGCTTCCCAGCTTGGCAGGACTGAACAAATCCACTGACATTTGACGCTCCTCATTTGAGAAAATATTAAACGCTCCACCTTGCCCTTAGGGCCGGTGAAGCGTCCTTTAGAAAACTATGGAAGGCTGGTTACTTCTTTACGCCCTCAATCAGCAGCGTGACTTCAATATCATCGCCGACTGGCGCACCGGCCTTTGCTGCCCAGGCATATCCAAAATCAGAGGCCCTGATGATGGTTTTGGCTTCAATCCCTGTACGCAATCCGCCCCATGGGTCCTTGCCGAAACCAAGCACTGCAAAAGGGAAAGTTACTTCCTTGGTCACGCCATTAATGGTGAGCTTGCCGGTAACATTGCCCTGGCTGGCGGTGGTAGCTGCGATTTTGGTGCTGACAAAGTGAATCTCGCCAAATTTCCCGGCATTCAGATACTCTTCCTTCTTGATATGCTCATCGCGCTTCTCATTGCTAGTGTTAACGCTTAGCACGTTGATCTTGGCATCAACACTGGAATTGGCCAAGTTGTCCTTGTCGATCACCAGCTTGCCGGTGATATCGCTGAACGTGCCGGAAGTCTTGGCTACCACATGCCGAATCGCAAAGTTGGCAAAACTGTGCTTATTGTCGATGTCATAGCTTTCCGCGGCTGCAAAAGCCATGCTGCTTACTGCAAACAGGCTGGCAATCGTTGTAAGTTTGGCAATTGATTTATTCATTGCATATCCTCTCTGAAACTAAAATTGTTCTGATGAACAGCGGTCAACCTGGCAACAGCGACATCGCCAGGTTGGGATTCCCGTTAAGCCTTCACCTTCCTGGTAATCGTCGCAACCCGCTCACCCAGGTGCTCTGCGGTAAGCAGGTCACTATTGATTGGCGCAACATCGGCACCCTGATCGCTGTTGGCCTGCGCCAAAGCACCAAGAAAGCCGCCAAGACGGTTCAAGTCATTGACTGAACCTGTGCTGCTATTGTTCCCCGGCAACAGGTCATTTCCTACCCAGATCATGCCGTGCTGGGCGGCAAATATGGTCAACTGAACGATGGTATTCAGTTTATCCCCGCTCTGGCTGGCAGAAGTAGTAAAGCCTGCCGCCACTTTATCCTTCCAGCCGCGGTTGTACCAGATGGATGAACTCGCATCCATAAATGCCTTGAACTGCGCTGAAGCCGAACCCATGTAGGTCGGGCTGCCGAAAATGATCGCATCGGCAGTATTGAGCACATCCCAGTCTTTCTGGGCATCATCGGAGTTCAGCAACACCACTTCCGTACCCGGCACTTTTTCGGCACCCCGCGCAACGGCCTTGGCCTGTGCTTCAGTATGTCCATAGCCACCATGATAAACAACTGCTACCTTGGTCATGATACTTTCCTTAATGTGATGAATGAATGATTGGCAGATCGAACAAGAGCAGCTCTGCCTCTTCTCCTGCCTGGATATCAATTTGCTGAAGGCTGTTAATCTTGACGGCATCGCCCGCTTCCAGTGCTTCGCCATTCAACACCACATTGCCGCGAACCACCTGAATATAAAGACCGCGTCCTTCTGCTATGTTGTATGCGATCTGCTGGCCCTGAGTCAGCACTGTTGCATATAAAGCAATATCCTGATGCACCAGCAACGATCCATCACGGCCGTCCCTTGAAGCAATCAGACACCAACGATTCAGCTTCTCGGCTGCTGCAAACTGCTTTTCCTCATATCCTGGCGTGATTCCATCGCGCTCAGGCAGCAACCATATCTGCAAAAGGTGTGCCGCCTCAGTGCTGGATGCATTGAATTCGCTATGTACAATCCCGGTGCCGGCTGTCATGCGCTGGACGTCCCCGGCCTTGATCACTGAACCGTTACCAAGACTATCCCGATGCTGCAATTGACCTTTCAGCATATAAGTGATGATTTCCATATCACGGTGCGGGTGCATGCCAAACCCCATATCCGGCGCAATAATGTCCTCATTGATGACACGCAGCACGGAATAACCCATATGATCGGGGTCATAGTAGCCAGAGAATGAAAATGAATGATAACTATCCAGCCAGCCATGATTGGCATGGCCACGCTCTTGCGATTTCCTCAATGTCAGCATCACAATCTCCTTTCAGATTGAACATTTCAATATTCTTGAATAATTAAAACCATGGTAGATAATAAGCAGCAGTATTAATAGCAAATAATTTTGTATATATTGTTCAAAAAATATGAACATGACGCATACCATGATTACCATCAATGCCATATCGAATATGTTGGCTCTTATAGAGTGCGACAAACCATGTCCAATCTGACGCCACCTATGCTCTCCGGCCCGCAATACTTGGCCGAAGGCCTGAAACTGTTATTCCAGCCAGGGATGCGCCGCTTTTTATTGTTGCCGCTCACGGCCAACCTGCTGTTGTTCATTGGCATGATCAGCCTTGCCGTGCAGCAGTTCAGCCAGTGGGTACATGCCTTCATGCCCGCGTTGCCGAGCTGGCTGGGCTTTCTGAGTTACATTCTGTGGCCGCTATTCGTCTTGTTGGTATTGATCATGATACTTTTCACCTTCACAATGCTGGCCAATATCATCGCTGCCCCATTCAACGGCCTGCTGGCAGAAAAAGTGGAAATCATGGTACGCGGGCAGGATACCTTCCCTCCCTTTAGCTGGGCGGAGCTGATCGCCATGGTGCCCCGAACCCTAGGCCGGGAATTGCGCAAACTGGCCTATTTTCTGCCACGTGCGGCCGGGCTGTTCATACTTTCGCTGATCCCGGTAGTAAATCTGGCGGCAGCGCCATTGTGGATATTGTTCGGCATATGGATGATGTGCGTGCAGTATCTGGATTACCCTGCCGACAACCATAAGCTCGGCTGGAATGACATGCTGGCATGGCTGCGGACAAAACGCTGGCAAAGCCTTGGCTTTGGCGGCACGGTCTACCTGGCGCTCATGATTCCCGTGCTCAATATCGTCATGATGCCTGCCGCTGTTGCCGGCGCCGCCTTGTTCTGGGTGCGTGAAAGGGATAACGAGTCATGAGCATCAAACTCTCCATCGAGGCGCTGGAAGTCCTGGATGCCATTGACCGAGACGGCAGCTTTTCGGCAGCCGCAGAAAGCCTGCATCGCGTGCCTTCTGCCATTACATATACCATACGCACCCTGGAAGATGACCTGGACATCAAACTGTTTGACCGCAGCGGGCACAAAGCCAGGCTGACGGAAGCCGGCAACGAGCTTTTACGTGAAGGCAGGCATCTGCTCAAGGCCGCTGGCGAGCTGGAATGCCGTGTGCGCAGGGTTGCCACCGGGGTGGAAACCGATATCAGCATTGCTGTCAGCGATATCCTGAGCATGGATCCTATCTACACGATGCTTGAAGAGTTTTATGCGCAGCAATTTGGCACCCGCGTGCGCCTGCTACGCGAGGTTTACGGTGGCAGCTGGGATGCCCTGATCAGCAATCGTGCGGATATCTCCATAGGAGCACCCGGCGATGGACCTCCTGGAGGCGGCTATACCACCAGACTGTTAGGCACATTGGATTTCGTGTTTGCAGTCGCCCCGCATCATCCCCTTGCCAAGGTGCCAGAGCCATTGAAAAATTCTGACATTCAACAGTATCGCTCCATTTCCGCAGCCGACAGCTCTCGCAGCCTGCCGCCAAGAACATCGGGGATACTGGATGGTCAGGATGTACTCTCGGTGCCCGACATTCAGAGCAAGGCATTGGCGCAAATCAAGGGACTGGGCGTTGGATACCTGCCAAAAAAGGTTGCTGAACAATATGCTGCCGATGGTAAGCTTTTGATACGCCAGGTCGCCGAGCCCAAGACGAATGTCGTAGGCTATATAGCCTGGCGCAGCAACGGTGGGAAAGCCCAACAGTGGATACTAAAGAAACTGGAAAAACTGTCGCTAGAGGAACTGCTGGTATGACATAAATTTTAGGTACACTGTCACCAGCAATGACAACGCTGTGCCCTCAGCAAAAGAACCAGGCCCAACCCATAACAACAATGCAGCAAAAGACACAAGGAATGTCTCACTTATGGCACAAAACCACTTTCCCCGTGAATTTAATGTCATCAACCGTTACACCATACGCTCAATGCTCTGGCTCAATGGCTTTGCCCACATCACTATCGGCCTTGCACTTGCAGTGTCAGTCATGATGTTCACCTGGCTGTTTTTTCTTGACGTCCGCACTGCCTTCACCGCTAACAACTTGGTTCATGGCTTCCTCAACGCCTTGGGCACCCTGATGCTCCTATGGTCGATTTCAGCATTGATCTCTGCTGAAATCCGCTACCTCATGGGTGCCTCGCTGGAAGTGGAAACCTTTATTGAGGTTGCCATGGTCATGGTCTTGCGCAAACTCATTATCATGCCGGTGCAGGAAATCGTCCCTGACCCCAAGGAAGTCTTGCTATGGGTAGGCGCCAGCCTGCTGCTGGGCCTCACCTTCATGCTTGTACGCTGGGGCCAGAAACAGCGTCTGGATTAAGAAGCCGATATGCACAGCACCATAGACCAGATTATCAGCAACACCAGTCGCATCATTCTGGGCAAAGAACCTCAGATCAGGCTGGCGCTGGCCTGCATACTGGCACGAGGCCACCTGCTGATAGAAGACCTGCCAGGCATGGGCAAGACCACACTCTCATATACGCTGGCCCAGGTACTGGGCCTGGAATTCAACCGGGTACAGTTCACCAGCGACCTATTGCCTGGTGACATTCTCGGTGTGTCGGTATATGACCGCAATGAAGCCTGTTTCAAGTTCCATGCCGGCCCGGTGTTCACCAATGTCCTACTGGCAGATGAGGTCAACCGGGCCACACCCAAGACACAAAGCGCCTTGCTGGAAGTAATGGAAGAAGGCCAGGTAACCCTGGAAGGCAATACCCGTGCCCTGCCCTTGCCATTTTTTGTGATCGCTACGCAGAATCCCGGCCATCACATCGGCACATTCCCGCTGCCGGAATCACAACTGGATCGTTTCCTCATGTGTATCAACCTGGGTTATCCGGACGCCCGTGCGGAGCGCGCATTGTTACAGAACAACGGCGGCCGCCATGGCATTCATGTCCCGGAAGCCTGTATAGACAGCCAAGGCCTGCTGGCATTGCAGCAAGCAGTCGGTGACATCCACATTTCCGATGCACTGCTTGATTACCTGCAGGCATTGCTTACCTACAGCCGCCAATCCAGCCACTTCGTAGCCGGGCTATCTCCCCGGGCCGGGCTCGCCCTCAGGCAATGCGCCCAGGCTTGGGCACTGATGCAGGGTCGCGACTTTGCCATCCCCGAGGATATACAGGCGGTATTGCCAGGAGTCGCTGGCCACCGCCTTCAAACCATATCAGGTAGCAGCATAGAAGATGCTGCCAGCCATTTGCTGAATGCAGTCGCCATTCCCTGATTCCATCGCTGCAAACCAAGCCGGCTGGAAAGGGAAGCTAAGGCTGGGGCGCCCTTTCCATATCCCATTGCTGCTGACCAGGCGCCAGCTTTACATCCTGCCCAGCCGGGCTGGCTGGGGGTTTGCCATCGTGTTGCTTGCCATGCTCACCGGTTCCATCAATTACACACTAAGCCTGGGATTTGTCCTGACCTTCCTGCTTGCAGGCATGGGGCTGGTTGCCATGCTGCACACCTGGCGCAACCTGGCATGGCTGCAGATTGAAATATACAATCCTCCCGCCACCTTTGCCGGACATGATGCCATATTCCCATTGAGCATCACGGATACCCACCAGCGTGAACGACATGCCATTGCCGCCAGACTGCAAGACTCAGAAACCCTGTATGGGGACATTCCGGCCAATGGCACACTGACACTTGCACTCAAGCTGCCTGCAAAAAAGCGCGGCTGGCTGGTTCCTGGTGCAATTAAACTGCACACCGGCTTTCCTCTCGGCCTGTTCCAGGTCTGGAGCCCGCTTGCAACTTCCAGCCGTTGCCTGGTTTATCCCAAACCAACTGATACCGACTTGCCCATTCCCCTCGACAGCAATCCAGGCAATGGCGGTAAAACAGACCAACGCAGTGGCGATGAAGACTTTGCCGGACTACGCATTTATCAACAGGGTGACTCACCCAGGCGCATAGACTGGAAAGCATCATCCCGCGAGCAGGGCATGTTCACCAAGCAATTCCAGGCAGAGTCTCAACAACTGTTATGGCTGGATTTACGCACTACCCCTGGGACAGACCTTGAACACCGCCTGAGCCAACTGACGCGATGGATCATGACCGCCCATGCCCAGCATCAGCGTTATGGTTTGCGCCTGCCCGGACAGGTATTTCCCCCGGACAATAGTGAAGCCCACTACCACCAATGCCTACAGGCGCTTGCCTTGATGGAGCCAAATTGAGCCTCGCTATCAAACCGGGCATGACAGATTTGCACTGGCTCTTGATATCCATGGGCCTGGCCATGGCTTTGCATATCAGCCATTTCCCGGCTTGGGTGAGCGCGTTGATTTTCCTCTTCATGGGCTGGCGTTACCTGTTGGAGAAAAACAGCCGGGCCATGCCCAGGCTGTGGATACTGGTGCCCATCACGCTATTTGGCATCATGGGGATTCTAATCACTTATCGCAGCCTGTTTGGCCGTGATGCCAGCGTGGCCCTGCTCGCCCTGATGCTGGCACTCAAACTAATGGAATCGACTACCCGCCGGGATTACGTCATCCTTGGCTTTGCCGGCTATTTCCTCACCATTACCGCGTTTCTCTTCAATCAATCATTGCTGGCAGGCGCTTTCCTGCTATTGCCCGTTGCCGGCATTACTGCCACCCTGGTAGGCATCAGTTATCCGCACGGCAGCATGTCCCAGCGGTTGCGCAGTCGTATCGCCGGAAACCTTTTGCTGCAGGGCATTCCCATCATGCTCATCCTGTTCATCCTGTTCCCGCGCATTCCAGGCCCGCTGTGGGGAGTGCCACAGGATGCCTACAGCAGCATGAGCGGCCTCTCGGACAATATGGAACCGGGCAATATCAGCGACCTCAGCCTGTCTGCCGCCATTGCATTCCGGGTACAGTTCAAAGGCGATATCCCAGCCACCCAACAGCTCTATTGGCGCGGCCCGGTGTTATGGCATTTTGATGGCCGCGGCTGGCACATGGACAACAACCGCACGCGCTTTGCCCCTGAAAACCTGCTCGTCACAGGCAACGCAGTTGACTATACCGTCACGCTGGAACCACACAATCGGCAGTGGCTCCTCATGCTGGATATTCCTCAAGCCTTGCCGGCCGGTGCTTATCCCAGCCGTGAATGGCAAATACTGGCGCGCAACCCTGTACGCACCCGCATGCGCTATGCAGGCAGCTCCCATCCCAATTACACGCTCGGCCTGGATCTGGATGACCGGGCCAGGCAACTGGCCCTGTCCATCCCTTCCACTGGCAACCCGCGTAGCCGCGAGCTAGCCAGGCAATGGCAGGACCAACTGAAAGATCCCGAACAGATCGTCAATGCCGCGCTACAGCTGTTCAGGCAGCAGGCTTTTATCTATACCCTCGCTCCCCCGCGCCTGGGCAATGATTCTATCGATGACTTTATCTTCAACACCAAACGCGGTTTCTGTGAGCACTATGCCAGCAGTTTCGCCTACCTCATGCGTGCTGCAGGCGTGCCTGCACGCATAGTAACCGGCTATCAAGGAGGCGAAGTCAACCCGGTCGGGCAATACCTCATCGTGCGCCAGTCCGATGCGCACGCCTGGGCCGAGGTATGGCTGCCCGAGCGCGGCTGGGTCAGGGTAGACCCCACCGCCGCGGTTTCTCCAAGCCGGGTAGAAAGCGGCATCAGCTCTGCCTTGCCAGATAGCACGTTGTTACCCATCATGGCCAGGCCGGATTATCCCTGGCTACGCAAACTCTACCTGAACTGGGATGCAGTCAATAACGGATGGAACCAGTGGGTGCTGGGCTATAACCAACAGCGCCAGCTGGAACTGCTATCCAGGCTATCCGGCACCCGGGTGAATTGGCAGGATTTAGTCCTGTGGCTGATGGGTAGCCTCGCCGCTTTCATCTTGCTGCTATGCTTGTTCCTGTTCCGCCGCGGTAAACAAACACTGGATCCCATACAAACAATATATCGCCGTTACCTGCGCAAGTTGGCGCGGCATGGCATCAAGGCCATGCCGCATGAAGGAGCCCAGGATGTCCAACGTCGTGCCAGCCAGCAGTTTCCGCAACATGCTGCTGCCTTTGCCAGGATTGCCTATCTTTATCAGTCTTTACGCTACGGGGCTGATGCTGATGGCAAAACCATGGCAGAATTGCGGATATCCATTCAAAAACTCAAACTGTAATGCCAGCTTCAATTGCCTCTACCATTGATTCGCCACAAATGACAGACCAGGCCTTCATGCAAGCCGCGCTAGTGCTTGCAGCAGAAGCAGCGCGTGCCGGAGAAGTGCCGGTAGGCGCTGTAGTGGTCAAGGATGGCATCATCATAGGTCGTGGCAGCAATGCGCCGATTGCCCATCATGACCCCAGCGCCCATGCAGAAATCCGCGCCTTGCGCGATGCTGCACAGGCAATAGGCAACTACCGCCTGGTGGGCTGTACCCTCTATGTCACGCTGGAACCTTGTGCCATGTGCGCAGGCGCCATTCAGCATGCGCGCATAGAGCGGCTGGTGTTTGGTGCGCGCGACTATAAAACCGGCGCCTGTGGCAGCGTCATCAATTTGATGGCGGAAGATAAGCTCAATCACCACACCGCGGTGGAAAGCGGCTTGATGGAAGAAGAATGTGGCGCCACCCTGACGCAATTTTTCTCAGAGCGCCGCCAATTGCTCAAACAAGCCAAACAGGAAAAACAACAATAATCCAGACACTGGTCAATGTGGCTGGCTCATTAACCTAGGGAGATAAGCATGATTCCTGCTGAATACATTGTGATTTACTTCGTATCGCTCGGGCTATGCCTGCTTTCCACCATCTATAAAACGGCCTGTTTCAAATCCATGCTGTGCAGGCAGATCCTGGGCAGCGTGTTCTGGAGCCTGATTCCGGTAATGAACACCTTCAAGGCCTTGCTGTGGCTGCTTTCATTGCTGGTCACGGGCATGGACAAACTCAAGGCACGCTAGACGGCTTGGCTCTATCTGGCAGCGGCTTTCCCTGCTTTAACTGGTCAGCCAGCACCTTGGAGGCATCACGCCGCTGCTTGGTATATTGCAGGATGTTTTCCAGCTTGGCTGCAGAAGGTAATGCCGGATCGTAAGGCAGTTGTGACAACTGTTCGTAACGCTCCTCATAACGATCAGTAATGGCGTTTTCAACCTGCTGCCCCAGCTCATAATAAGTCACATTGCCTTGCTTGCTTTCATGCATGATATTGAGCCAGGAGCGGTTGATGGCCTGGTCTTCGCGGATAAAGTCATCAATTTCCTTGCGCAGTATCAACTCGTCCCCCCAACGATAGGTAGGTGCAGGAATGCGGGCAACCATTACCGCAACCGCAGTCACCAACAGGAGGCCGCCTAGCATCCTGCCAATCCGTGATACCTGCTCACCTACCCGTAAGCCCCGCATCAGCAGCATGCCGGACAGGATGCCGGCGACAAAGCCGCCTATGTGGGCTGCATTGTCTATGGCCGGGATCATGAAGCCCAATACAATGGTGGCCACCGCAAATACGCAGGCACCGCCAAACAGCCAGCGGAATTCGTGATTATCCAGTTGTTCACGCTCCTGCCAGAGGAAAACAATCAAGGCGCCGTAAATACCGAATATAGCTCCCGAGGCACCGCCGGACACGGCATGATTGCCCTGCCAGACCAGCGACAGCAGGTTCCCGGTCAGGCCGCTGATGAGGTAAATTGCCAGGTACCTGGCATGCCCGTACATGCGTTCAACCAGTTGACCGCCATCCCAGAACGCCACCATGTTCAAGGTCAGGTGTATTGCGCCAAAATGCAGGAACAAGGCTGTTGCCAGCCGCCACCACTCGCCATTCTGGGTCGCCGGTCCAAAGTTCGCTCCCCAGGCAAGTTGTACATCATTGGGCGAATGCCAGAAACCAGCCCCATTGAACAGCATCAAGACGAACACCAGCAGGTTGGCAGCAATCAGCAGCTTGGTCACAGGCACGCTGGGTGTGCGCTGCTTGATTGCAGCGCCAAGGGAAGGCCAGTTGGAAGCGACGTCAGTCATGGGCACCTGAAGGATTTAGCTCAATAAGTGAAGTTGAAATCATGCGCTGCAACAAAAAACCCGTCACAAGGACGGGTTTTGCAACACCATTTAGTGTTTAATCACGTTCACCCATTAATGCCATCAGCAATTGCAGCAAGTTGACAAACAGGTTGTAGATATTGATGTAAAGCGCCAGGGTAGCCATCACGTAATTGGTCTCGCCGCCGCGCACGATGCGGTTCACATCAAACAGGATAAAACCGGAGAACAGCAACACGGCCACTGCAGAGATTGCCAGCGATGCAGCAGGCACCTGGAAGAACATATTGGCAATGGATGCCACAATCAGCAGAATCAGGCCCACGAGCAGGAAATTGCCCATGAAGCTGAAATCCTTCTTGGTGGTAGCGCCAATAGTGGCCAGCGTCATGAAAATCAGGCCGGTACCGCCCGCAGCCAGGCCAACCAATTGGCCGCCGTTGCGCAGGTTAAGCGCCACTTGCAGGATAGGGCCCAGCATCACGCCCATAAAGAAAGTCAGGCCCAGCAACAGCACGACGCCGAAGGCGTTGTTGCGGTTGGCAGAAATTGCGAAGAACAGCCCGAACATCACTGCCAGCATGATGACAGTGGACAGGATGGGGCTGGATGCCATCCAGGCAAAATTCATGGACATGCCGACCAGTGCGCCAATGACCGTTGGGATCATGGTGAGTCCCAACATCATGTAGGTATTACGCAATACCTTGTGCGCGCCGGCAGGCAACGTTTGTGTATTTGCGACTTGATAGTTCGTTTGCATGTGTTACATCCCCTATGAAAAAACTCGAATCAACCCTAAGACTAGCCAATTGGCAACAAAGTTTCAACCATGCTGACCTAATTGAAGCAAATAAATAATTTAGACAAAAGGCAAGTCACCATCCGCCTTACCCACTTCACCAACTTGGTGTACGGCCTGCATGAAGTCAGGGTCCTCATGCAAGGCCACCATGTCTGCCGGATGACGGCGGCCATGCATGCGCGCCAAGCGTGCTAGGCTCTGTGCTGAGATGTCCCACTTCAGGTTGGCAAGCAACTCATCCGCCTTTTCCGGCTGGTTACACAACAGCACCATGTCGCAGCCAGCATTGAGGGCCGCCAGCGCACGCTGGGTGACATCGCCCGCTACCCCTGCTCCTTCCATCGATAGGTCATCGCTGAAAATCACGCCGTTGAACTCCAGGCGCTGGCGCAGGACTTTCTGCAGCCAGCGCTCGGAGAAACCAGCTGGCTTGTCATCCACCTTGGGATAAATCACGTGTGCCGGCATGATAGCCTGTATGCCGTCATCAATGAGCTGTCTGAACGTCTGCATGTCGGACTGGGCAATCTGGTCGAACTCGCGATCATCCACCGGGATGGCCACATGGGAGTCTGCCACCACATAGCCGTGACCGGGAAAATGCTTGCCTACCGCCGCCATGCCGCCGCGCTTGAGGCCCTGCAGCAATGAAAATGCCAGTTCATTGATTGCCTGCACATTGCCATGGAAAGCGCGGTCGCCTATTACCTGGCTTTCGCCGTAATCCATGTCCAGTACCGGCGTGAAGCTGAAATCCACGCCATGCGCGCGCAATTCAGCAGCAATGATCCAACCGGCTTCTTCTGCCAGTTGCCTGGCCTTGCGGGGATGCTGGTCCCATATCTTGCCGAATTCGCGCATGGGCGGGATTTTGGTAAAGCCGTCGCGGAAACGCTGCACCCTGCCCCCTTCGTGATCAACCGCAATCAGCAAGGGCGGCTGCCGCACGGCATGAATACTATCAGTTAACGCTTTCAGCTGTGCCGGGGATTGGAAGTTGCGCGCAAACAGGATCACCCCGCCCACCAGCGGATGCTGGATGCGGCGGATATCATCCTCAGAAAGCTCAGTGCCAACCACATCGAGCATGACGGGTCCCAGGGACATAGGCAAAATCCTTTCGTGTTATTGGTAAACCCTAATGGGTTTTCAGGGAAAACGGGGTGAAGTTGGTATCGCGGTCGTAGTAGTCTTCGTTCTCGGCTTTCTTGAGCAGGGCCACGACCTTGTAAGTCACCGGCGTCAATACTACCTCAACGCCCACCTTGGCGAGAAACTGTGCACCCATGACCAGCAATAGCTTGTCATCCGGAATGATCCCGCTGCCATAAAAAGCCAACGGATAAAATATCAGCGAATCAATACCTTCGCCGAAAATGGTGGAGCCTATGGTGCGCGTCCATAGCCAGCGCCCGCTGGTCCAGACTTTCATCTTGGCAAGCACCACCGAATTGACAAACTCGCCGCAGGCAAATGCAATCAATCCAGCCAAGGAGATACGCCAGGCCGAACCGAAAGCAATCTCATACACCCGCTGGTTCTCCCAGAACGGTGCCGGTGGCAAGGCGACAATCACCCAAGCCATCAAGGAAGCAAAAGCCAGCGCCGCAAACCCGGTCCAGATCACGCGGCGCGAACGCGCGTAACCATACACCTCGGTGAGCACATCGCCGAACACATAGGAAATCGGGAAAAACAGCACCCCGGCCCCAAACGTCAAGGTCCCGATCAGGGGCAAATCAATCTGCGAAATCTTGGCCGGACCGATAAGGTTGGAACACACCAGCACAGTCACGAAAGCCACCATGACAAAGTCATAATACTTATAGCTGCGCGGCGCCTGGCCCTGGATGCTCATGACGATCTCCCTTTGCAATGACTATTCTGCACGTGCGATATCCCAGGCATCGCGCAGCTGATCACCCAATACATTGATCGCCAATACCAGGGACATCAGGCTGAATCCCACTGCCAGCACATAATGCGGTGCCACCAGCAGGTAACGCACGCCATCCTTCAGCATGGACCCCCAGGATGCATGCGGTGCCTGGATACCCAAACCAAGAAACGACAGGCTGGCCTCCGCAATCACCAGTCCGGCAATGCTATAAGTCGCTTCTACCACCAGAGGCGCAGCCAGCAAGGGCAGAATGTGCTTGCGCATGATACGTCCCACCGGAGCGCCAAGAGACTCTGCTGCCAGCACATGCTGGCGATGGCGCAAACTCAATGCCTGCGCACGCGTCAGGCGCGCATATCCTACCCATGAAGTCATGCACAATGCCAGCAAGAGGTTATCCAGTCCCGGCCCCAGGACAGCGGCAAACGCAATCGCAAGCAGGATGCCAGGAAAGGCGAGAAAAACGTCGGTCACCTGCATCAGCACACGGTCTATCCAGCCACCAAAATAACCGGCAACCAACCCGATTAAGGTTCCAACGGTCAGGCTGACAGAAGTCACCAGCAGTGCCACAAACATGGAAACCCCGGCACCCGCCAACAATCTCGCTACTATGTTGCGCCCCAGGTCATCATTTCCCAACCATGCGTCAGCACGCGGCAGGGCCAGCACATTTTCCAGGTTGATATGGTCAGGCTGCAGGTCCATGGCATAGGACAGCATCACAGCCGCCAGCCAGAAGATCAATATAAAATAAGGCCAGCGCTTCATCCGGCAAACCTGATACGTGGGTCCAGCCTGGCATACAGCAAATCGGTCAGCAGGTTGACCATCACATAGGTCAATGCAATCACCAGCACACAAGCCTGGGTGACGGGATAATCCCGCTTTTCTATGGACTCGACCAGTAACCTGCCTACCCCTTCCCATCCAAACACGGTTTCCGTGATTACCGCGCCAGCAAGCAAGCCGCCCAATTGCAAGCCCAGCACAGTGACTATCGGCAGCAAGGCTGCACGCAAGGCATGACGGAGGATAACCTGTTGTTCATTCATGCCCTTGGCACGCGCAGTACGGACAAAGTCCTCATGCAATACTTCCAGCAGGCTGGTTCGCGTCATGCGGGTGAGAATGGCTGCCAGGCCAAAGCCCAGTGTCATGGCTGGGAGCAAAATGGAAAGGTTGTCGCTCATACCGCTCACTGGAAGCACGCCCAGCCACAAGCCAAATAACAGCATCAATAACGGCCCCAGCCAGAAATGTGGCATCGCGGATAAAGAAAGACTGAGTATGGTAGCGAAGTTGTCAGGCCATTTGCCTGCTCGTAATGCCGCTGCGATACCTAGTGGCAAGCCAATTATCACAGCAATCAGCAAGGACAGCAGCGCCAGCGCAGCCGTGGCGGGAATACGCTCCTTCAGGGACTCGGCAATCGGTTTACGGGTATGGATGGAACGGCCAAAATCGCCTTGCGCCAGATTTTGCAGATAATGCCCAAACTGGGCAACCAGGGGCTGGTCAAGGCCAAGCTCGGCACGCAGCTTGGCACGGTCCGCCATGGGTGCAGACTCGCCCAGCATGACTTCCACCGGGTCACCCGGCACCAGGTGCACCAGCAGGAAGGTCAGCAGCAAGACGCCAAAGACCACAGGCACCACACCTAATAACCGCTTAATCACTGATCACGCAATCCATAAAATTAGCCTCGAAGGCAGCGGGCATGTCTGCTCGAATTGCCCCCCGGCAAGCTCATCAGGCAATCACCATGCAGGCCAATCGCCCGGCAATAGCACCTCTGTGCGAATGACATTCTGGAATGGAAACTGGTCAATGCTCTGGATTCGCTGAGAATGATTTTAGGTATCCCTTGAGCATTTCAAGCTCATAGGTAAGCTCCAAACGTTGGATCAGACCATCGCTGATTTGATATCGGCCGCCTCTTTTGAATAACACTTCACCCTCCCTTTGATTCAAGCTACACCACCGCATTGCATATGACCAAGACACATTGGATCCCGTCAACTGCCAGTCCACGATTAACCTGTAATATCCACCTGAATGCCAACTTCAACCATGTCAAACAACTCTGCCACATCCCGGTTACGCATACGTATGCAGCCATGGGATTGGGGTTCACCCATGGGCTCGGTATCCGGTGTGCCGTGGATATAGATATAGCGCTGCATGCTGTCTACATTGCCCAGCCGGTTGTAACCTGGTTCGCACCCAGAAAGCCAGAGTATGCGGGTCAGTATCCAGTCGCGTCCGGGATGTTGCTCAGCGAGCGTCCTGGTCCAGATTTCACCTGTAGGCCTGCGTGCCCGGAAAACCATACCCAGGGGCATACCGGCCCCGATCTTGGCACGAACAAGGTGAAGGCCACGCGGGGTGCAATAGCTGTTCTTCTGCTCCCCTGCTCCATTGAGGGCGGTAGATACCGCAAACTCACGCAGCAATTCGTCCTGCTGGTTCAGCAATCGCAAACGCTGTTGAGGGATAGATATCTCAATATGCAGAGTCATGATTTACAGCGTGTTCTTACCCGGAAAGACTGACTTCATCCTGCTGCGCTTGACTTGGGTCAGGCCATCCCAGCCTCCATCAGGCCGGAGATCATAGCCGACAATATTTTTTCGCACAGCGGCAAACTGGCCCTCATACCAGAGCGGGATATAGGGCAGTTGTTCATGTACCCGGCTCGCAACGTTAGCCCAGTCGCTGACAGCAATCATTTCGTCCACCTTGCGGTCCGCAAAATGACCGCGGTTTGCCCCCTTGGGAGGTATTGAGCTGGAGTGAAATGCCAGGTGGTAAATTTCGGGCGTCTTGATGCCGACCCACATCAAACCATAAAGCTGGAAATTACCGCGCTTGATATCCTCAAAAAACGTGCCCCAATCCAGGCTGCGAATTTCAAGGTCAATCCCGGCTAATTTCATCTGTGCCTGCATCATGGTGGCTAAACGCACACGCTGAGCGTCAGTTGAGGTCTTGTATACCAATTTCAAGGGAAGCTTGATACCAGCCTGCGCCAGCAGGTCACGTGCCAAAAGCGGATCGTAGGCATAGGCTTCCAGGTCGGGATTGCCAGCCCAGTGCTCAGGCGGCAGGATAGTTTCAGCCAGGCGGCTACCGCCGACCAGGGCGTGCCGGATAATGGTTTCGCGGTCGATGGCATGAGCAAGCGCTTGTCGCACCAGCGGATTCTGCAATTGCGGATCGGTAAAATTGACCCCCAAGTAGGAAAAATTGGAGCCGCGGGACTCAGTCACCTTAATAGCTGGCTGTTTTTTCAGGTAGCCGACAAGCTCCGGCGGCAAGTCTCCCTGCAGCATGTCGGTTTCACCGCGTACCAGCTTGAGTACCCGCACAGTAGGATCCCGGATTTCCTCAAAAGAAAAGCGCTGCCGGTCGCTCAGGCGCTCCAGCTTGAGATCGCGCCGCCAGGAAACAAACTTCAAGGGGCCGCTGCCAACAGGCTCACGGGAAAAATCATGTTCGCGGGCAATCAGTTCAGCCGGCATGATGCCGATCACCAGGCGCGAAGGGAAATTGCTATCGGCATCTTGCAGAAAGAAATCCAGGGTGCTTTCATCACGCACCTCGATCTTGTTGATATTGGCAAACTCAGCCGCATGGGGAGAGTCGGCAAGTTCTTTTACTGATTGATAGGTTGCTGCCACATCCTCGGCAGTGAGGTGGCGGCCGTCATGGAAATTGCGGCCTTCCTGCCTCAGGGTAAACCGGAACAGGCGTGGTGATAATACCCGCCAGGTGGCAAGGTCGGGCTTGGGCCTGTAATGTCCATCAAAATCAACCAGTGATCGATACAACAAGCGGTTGACCCGCGCAGAGGATGCATCCGTCGCATATCGTGGATCGAGCGTCTGCGGTAACTGGCTGACTGCACTGCGGATATCATCATGACTGCCTGTACGGCTGCATGCATCAAGCATGAGCAGCAAAACCACTGCAAGAGCGGTCAATGCCAGCAGGCGAGCCACCAGGCCGATTTTCATTATGCGGTTTTCTCAAAAATCGCAATAGACTCTACATGCGACGTATGCGGGAACATATTGATGACACCACCCGCCAGCATACGGTATCCCTTTGCATGCACCAGCATGCCAGCATCCCGCGCCAGGGTGGCAGGATTGCAGGATACATAGACAATGCGTTGCGGCGCATGAGCAGTTTCAGCGGCAGGATCATCCACATCCGGCAGGGATTTCACCAGCTCCAGGGCGCCATCGCGCGGCGGGTCTATCAGCCATTTGTCGAAATGCCCCAGCGATTGCAGGGCCTCCGGCGTCATTTTGAACAAGTCTGCCTCCTGGAAATCCACCTGCTCCTGCAAGCCATTCAGGGCGGCACTCTCATGGGCGCGTGCCACCAGCGCAGCCGAGCCTTCCATGCCAAACACCGAAGCGCCGCTACGCGCAATCGGCAAGGTGAAGTTGCCTAGGCCACAGAAGAAATCGGCGATCCGCTCTCCAGCCTGTGGTGCCAGCAGTTGCATGGCACGCCGCAGCATGACGCGGTTGATATGCGGGTTCACCTGGGTGAACTCGGTGGGCTTGAACGGATAGACCAGGTCAAACTCGGGCAATGAATAACTCAGGCCAGGGCCATCCGGGGGATAGAACGGCTGCACGGTATCCGGTCCCTTGCTCTGGGTCCATATCTGGACTTCATACTTGTCGGCAAATGCCCTGATGACAGGCGTGTCCTGAGGTTGCAACGGCTCAAGTATGCGCAGCACCAACACCGTTGCCTGCTCGCCCACCGCCACCTCGATCTGTGGAATACGCTCGCGGATACTGAGCTGTCCTACCAAGTGCTGCAAGGGCACAATCAGGTCGGAAATTTTCTGTGGCAGCACCTTGCAGCTGTCCATATCTGCGACAAAGCTGCTGTTTTTCTCGTTGAACCCGACCAGTACCCCGCCCTTTTTGGCGACATAACGCACGCGCAGCCTGGCCTTGTGCCGATATCCCCAGGCAGGACCATAAATGGCGGGCAACATACGTTCCGCATTAGTCTTGCCTATATGCCAGAGATTATCCTCAAGCATGCGTTGCTTGGCCGCCACCTGTCCGGACAATTCAAGATGCTGGATGGCACATCCGCCACAGACGCCAAAATGCGAACAAGCCGGTGTAAGCCGCAAATGGGAGGCCTGCAGGATATCGACCGCATCTGCCACTTCATAGCTGGATTTACGTCGATGGGACTTGAAGGTGACACGTTCCCCCGGCAGGGCGCCGTCAATGAAGATAGTCTTGCCGTCCACATGGGCGACACCGCGACCCTCCTGGTCCAGGGATTCAATAAGAGCAATAGGATTGTTCATGCGTTGATTCGAGAAAACTTTAAGATATCAATACAGCAGGTACATCACGTACGCTGCTGGTTCAGTGGTTCCAGTGTTGTAAGAATTCCTGCCAATGGCGGCCTGGGTAGCCTGCCAGGGTATCGCGCACTAGCTGGATTTCACTGGCATAAGCGGCCTGATCCAATGCGCCGCGCATTAACTGGAAGCGCAGAAACACCAGATAGGTGTTTGCCACATCAGTTTCGCAATAGTCACGGATTGCGTTAATTTCACCATTCACATAAGCATCCCAGACCTTGCTGCCATCCATGCCCAACTTGCCGGGGAAACCGCATAGCTGCGCCAGGTCATCCAGGGGCGCGTTCGCACGGCCATTGAACATTGCCAACAAGTCCATCAGGTCCAGATGGCGTGTATGGTAGCGGCTGATGTAATTATTCCATTTGAATTCACGGTCATCGTCGCCCATATCCCAGTAGCGTGGTGCCGCAATGCCATGCACCAGGCCACGGTAATGCAATACCGGCAGGTCAAATCCACTGCCATTCCAGGACACCAGGTTCGGTGTGTACTTCTCTATGCCGTCATAAAAACGCTGGATGATCTCATGTTCGGGAGCATCTGCAGCTCCCAATGTCCATACGCGAAAACTATCGCCCTCCCGCAATGCACAGGAAATGGCCACCACCCGATGCTGGTGCAGGGGCAGAAACTCGCTGCCATTCTGCTGGCGGCGCTTGTGAAATGCCACGCGCGCCACATCCTCATCCGTGGTCTCTGGCGGCAGGCTGTATAGCTTGCGCAAGCCATCGGTATCAGGGATGGTTTCAATATCGAATATAAGCGTAGGCGTCATGTCGTTGCGTCGTTTAACTAAGTCTTAAATTGTTACTTCTTCACCCAACCGCCACCATCCTGATAATACCAACCGCCTTGGGCTTTCTGGATCCAGCGCTGGGCGAAAGTACTGCGCACCTCTGACTCCCATTCGGGATGGCCGTTGCCGCTGGCAATTTCCTTGTACAGCGCATTGCGGTCATTGTTTTCCGCAGCGACCAGCGAATTGAGGCTCTGGCGCTGTGCCAACGGTACTGCATTGGCATCACGGACTGCCACTAGGCCATCTCGCGTGAAACCAACCGCTCCGCTGGCATAAAACCCGGCCAGCTGCCCATGCCGCGCCTGCATACTGTTCTTGATGGTGGAAATAGCCGGGGTGTTTATCTCAAGATCAGCCGCCGCATTTACCAGGGGCGCAATCATCAGGCCGGCCATCAACATGCTGAATACAATTAATTTTTTCATTTACCTTACCTCTTGTTGGCTGTCGGAGGGTGCAGCCTTGCCATCCGTTTTTTCCTTGAGCTGCCAGACATCGTCAATAATCCGGTCGGCAGCTTTTTCCGCAGCGGCAGCGGGAAAATAGATATTGATGGTGACACAGGCCGATAGTGTTAACAGCAGCGCCAGCGGTGCTGCCCAGAACCATGTTCTCAGCATTCAATTGCCCTTTAATATTTAGCGTGATTGTGGCCCGCAAACAGTTTTTCCATATGAGGAAGTGATTGTAACTCAGGATGGGGCAGGCAGGCAGGCTACAAAACAGCCTGGCAATTATGCTGCAAGGCGCTGGCTGGATCATTATTGAATAACAGGTGTACTGTTGCCCTCGGTCACGCGCTTGAGACGTGCAAGCAGGTCACTCCAGCCCACATTGTGGTTATAGCCCATGACCGTAATCGCCGGAATACCGCTTCCCTTCACGATCACATAACCTTGTGGCGTGTATTCCACCCCGCTCATCTGGCAGACATCGTTGCGTAATTGGCAATTCCAGCCGATTTCCTTGTAATTAAACTCACTGAAAAAACGCAACACGCTACGCTGTATGGCAGCGGCAGCCCCTGCTCCGCCCAGCGCCGTAATATTCTCCACCGCGCGTTGCGAGATTTTCTTGCGATAACTGCCGGGACTGCTGCGCAAGCTGGCATCAAACTTTACCGGTTGCCAATTGGATAGCTCCAGGTTTCTTACATCGCCATCCAGCTTGCCTTCGATCGCGCCAAAAGAGAAAGTTCGGGTAATGTCCCCCAGGTCAAGATGGCGCATGGCCACGTGGGCATTGAGCCTGGGAGCCAGCCCCAGAGGGGTTTGCATGTTCAGCCCGCTCACAGAAATGTCGCCGTTGAACAGCTGGAACAGCAGATCACCATCCGCGACCAGGTTGCCTCCACTATAAGTCACCATAGGGATGGCAGCTGCCACCTTCCCCTCCATGCGCGGCCAGCCAAGTGCCTGGCTCAGTTCAGGCATGGAGATAGGCACCAGGTTGGCACGCAAATGCCAGTGCCAACTGCCACCAACACGGGCTGCGGACACATCAGTCAGGCTGAGTGCTCCATCCAAGATGGGCAGATAGAGCTGGGAAGTAGTCACTGAATAACGGTTGATATCCGCCATGATACTGGCCTGTCCCAGCGGAATTTTCAGCAAATGGCCGCTTTCATATGAAAACTGCATCACCTGTGGGTCCTCATAAGACCACGGAATACGGGTATTGATTTGATACAAGGCAAAGCGGCCATCCTGGTCCTCGATATCAGCATTCTTCAAATCCAGCAGAAAAGAACGCACTTCCCCATGCTCCACCTTGAGTTTCAGTCTGGCACGCCCTTCGAGCTCCAGCTTATCCAATGACGTACCCTGCAGCATTGGCTGCAACAACAATGGATAGAGCGTCGCAATATCCAGGTCCGCAGCATCCAGATGCAAGCCATCCAGACTGCCATTGACCCATTGCCCGCCTATACTGGCCTGGCCGACTTTGTCCAAGAGCAAATCAGCCTGGCTGACGGTCAGCGTGCCATTACCCCAACTCCCACTGGCCACCAGCCGGTGCCCCCCTTCGGCAAAATACAACGGCTGCCAAAAGAGCTCCCCGCTTTTCCAATCCAGCCTGGCCTGCCACTGCCATCCCCGATGATTCTGTACCGCCTCCAGCGCCAGAGTGGCTGTAAGCTTTTCTCCGGCACGCAGTCCTGCAGCGTCACTGAAGGATGCTTCCTTCAGATCCAGTTGCACAGCATAGCGCTGACCGCTGCCTGTATTGGTTTGTGTCAGATCAAGCGAAAACGGCAGTTGCATGTTATGACCAACAAGCTTTCCCTCCTGGCAGCGCCAGTGCCCACGTTGAGGATTGATCAGCCGGGCACATTCCAGGCTTGTATCACTCCACTGGAGATCATCCCTGGCCTTGAGCTGGCCTTGCACACTGACTTTCCCATCAAGATCGAACTGGGCTTTAAGCTGCCGCATACTGCCTACCTCCGACTCTATGCTATCGGCTTCGATACTGATGGAGCTGATGGCATGAGCCGAGGTAGCCTGCAATGCTGATACCCAGCAAACAATGATCAGGACCAAGAGGTGGAAGAAGGGGTTCTTGCTGCGGCAGGCTGGAAAGGCCTGGTGAAACACCAGACCGGATATATCATGAATGACTGGACTACCCAGGGAAAACCCCGGTGGAAAGATAGCGGTCGCCACGATCGCACACAATGGAAACAATCACGGCATTCTCCAGCTTCTTGGATAACTGCAGGGCGGCATATAACGCGCCCCCAGAAGAAATACCGGCAAAAATGCCTTCCTGCTGGGCCAGCTTGCGTGTGGTTTTCTCGGCGTCCTGCTGACTGACATAGATCAATTCATCCACACGGCTTGCATCATAAATGGTAGGCAAATATTCCTCTGGCCATTTACGGATGCCAGGAATTTGTGCACCTTCTTCAGGCTGTACCCCTACGATACGGATATCAGGATTTTGCTCCTTGAGATAGCGCGACGTGCCCATGATGGTACCGGTCGTACCCATGCTTGAAACAAAATGAGTGACCTTGCCTGCTGTATCCCTCCAGATTTCGGGGCCGGTACCCTCATAGTGCGCCAATGGATTATCCTGGTTGCCGAACTGGTCCAGCACTATGCCCTCCCCTTCGGCCTGCAGCTTGAGGGCAACATCACGCGCCAGCTCCATGCTGCCATCCCGTGGTGTCAGCACCAGCTCGGCGCCAAAAGCTTTCATGGCCTGGCGTCGCTCAACACTCTGGTTGTCAGGCATGACCAGCACCATTTTGTACCCACGCATGGCGGCGGCCATGGCCAGGGCAATACCGGTATTGCCCGAAGTCGCCTCAATCAGGGTGTCGCCAGGCTGGATATCGCCCCGCTCTTCTGCACGCCTGATCATGGAAAGCGCAGGCCTGTCCTTGACCGATCCAGCCGGATTATTGCCTTCCAGTTTGAGCAGTATGGTATTGCTGCTAGTGCCGCCCATGCGCTGCAGTTTGACCAGGGGGGTGTTGCCTACAAAATCATCCAGTGTCTTATACATTCAATTCTCATTCATGTTCTATAGGGCGATCGCATCAAAGAAACCATGCGAGGCCAATCATTCAAGCCTTGCTTTTAAGGAAGGCCAAGAGGATGGCAAACAAAGCGAGGCCAGCAAATGCAATCAGCGAAAGCTGGGGAATGGTTAAACCAAACAGTGTCCAGTCTATGGCAGAACACTCGCCAGTCCCCTTGAAAATCAGGTCCAGCGCCTTTTTCAGTGGGAAAGTCTCCATGATGTAGTCAAAGCCAGCCCCGCATTCAGCCATCACTTTGTCTGGGTTGGCCTGGATCCAGGCATGGCGCGCTGCAATACCGATGCCTGTGACAGCTGCAAGCACATGTAACAGGCCATAGACCTTACGCCCGGTTGCGCCAGGATTATGCAAGGCGGCAATCAGGAACAAGATGCCCAGCCCCATAAAGGCTATACGCTGGGAAATGCACAGGGGACATGGCTCAAGGTTGTGCTTCTGTTGAATAAAAAGAGCAAAGCCGACCAGGCCGAAGCTGATGAGGAAGCCCAGCAAATAGCCGCTTCTGCCGGCAAACAGTTTATTGAACATGGTAATAGTCCCAGCGCTTATAATTAAACACTCGCAATTGTAACGGATAGCGCCTGATCACACTATTTTGCAGACCTTAATAATCAGTGAGCAGGCAAAAATACAGGCATGACAGACCCCCAACGCGTATTGAGCGTCAGCGAACTGAACCGCATGGCGCGAGAATTACTGGAACGCAGCTTCCCCTTGTTCTGGATCAGTGGAGAAATATCCAACCTGACCCGCGCCGCCTCTGGCCACTGGTACTTCTCCCTGAAAGACCAGGGAGCACAAGTGCGTTGCGTCATGTTTCGGGGTCGCAATAGCTATCTGGACTGGATACCTAAAGAAGGAGACAAGGTAGAAGCACGCGCCGTCGTCACCTTGTATGAAGCCCGCGGTGATTTTCAGCTCACGATAGAGTTTCTTCAACGTGCCGGACTAGGCTCCCTGTATGAAGCCTATGAAAAACTCAAGGCCAAGTTGGAGGCGGAAGGGCTGTTTGCCGCCCAGTTTAAACAGCCTATCCCGCTGCACCCACGCCAAATCGGTATAGTGACTTCGGCAGATGCCGCCGCCTTGCGCGATGTGCTCACGACGCTCAAGCGCCGCATGCCTGTGGTCAATGTGGTGATCTACCCCACCCCGGTGCAAGGCAAAGGGGCGGCGGAACTGATTGCCAATGCCATCCGCACTGCCAATGCCAGGGCCGAATGCGATGTGCTGATTGTCTGCCGCGGCGGCGGTAGCATAGAAGACCTGTGGCAATTCAATGAAGAAGTGGTTGCACGTGCCATCCATGCTTGCCGCCTGCCTGTGATCAGTGCCGTTGGCCATGAAACCGATTTCACGATTGCCGACTTTGTGGCTGACCATAGGGCGGCCACGCCCACTGCCGCCGCTGAACTCACCACGCCAGACCGCATATCACTCCTGCAAGGCGTAGGGCAACTATCACAAAGGTTGGAACGCACGCTACGCAACCTACTGAATCAGCGTGCCCAGCACCTGGACTATTTAAGCCGGCGGCTCCTGTCCCCCATGCAGCAGGTGGAACATCGCCGTCACCATCTGCAGCAACTTCATCTGCGCCTGCAACACGGGATAGAACGCCAATTGCAGAGACAGCATCAACAATGGCTACGCTTGCAGCAAAACCTCTCCCATCTCAATCCCAATGCAGTACTGCAGCGTGGTTATGCCTTGGTGGAAAAAGCCAGCGGCGAACTTGTCTATGACAGCAAGCAACTGTCATCAGGAGACAGTGTCAGGCTCAAGCTGGGCTCTGGCAGCGCAGATGCTGAAATCAAAGCCGTCAAATCCTGAACGGTAGCTGTCCGGTACCAGGCTTATGGAAGAGAGCACCCATGAATGAATTTATAGAGTATCTAGGAGAAATGCTGCGGGATTTCGGCAGCATTCAGGCCAAGCGCATGTTCGGCGGCTATGGGCTCTATCATGACGGCCTCATGTTCGGCCTGGTGGCTGAGGATACGCTATACCTGAAGGCAGACGATGAAAGTCGTCCCCATTTCGAAGCTTTGGATCTGCCCTGCTTTGAATATCTCAAGCAGGGACGCAAGATTAAAATGTCTTACTATCAGGCGCCTGCAGACATGCTGGAAGACCGTGAGCAGGCATCCATCTGGGCAAAACGCGCATATGCAGCCGCCCTGCGTGCCAAGGCACATCCACATTAATACTATCCCGTACGCTATCGCTTCTACCCTAACACTTGTAAAATGACGTCAACTTTCCCCTGAGCCCATTTAATGGATTCAACCCGCATCGGCAAAACCCGCACTCCCATTCTGGCATTAGCCGCCCTCGGTGTAGTTTTTGGCGATATAGGCACCAGCCCGCTCTACACCATGAAAGAAGTGTTCGCCGTGAGCCCTCATCCGGTGCCGCTCACACATGACAATGTATTCGGCATACTGGCGCTCATCCTCTGGTCTTTGGTCATGGTGGTATCAGTTAAATACGCGGCCTTCGTCATGCGTGCAGACAACAACGGCGAGGGAGGCATAATGGCCCTGCTCGCACTGGCGGGACGCAATCTTGCTGGCAACCCTTCCCGGCAACGCATGGTCATGTATGCAGGCATCATAGGCGCCTGCATGTTCTATGCCGACGGCATGATCACCCCGGCAATCTCAGTACTGTCAGCAATAGAAGGCCTGCAAGTGGCGGCCCCTGCACTGGATGACCTCATAGTGCCTGTCACCCTGTTCGTGCTGGTGATCCTGTTCTGGATGCAAAGCAAGGGCACTGCGGTTGCCGGGACCCTGTTCGGCCCAATCATGCTGCTCTGGTTCTTTACGCTGGGCGCGCTGGGTGTGGTCAACATCCTGCATGAGCCACTTGTCCTGAATGCCATCAACCCCGTTTATGCCGTCCAGTTCTTCCTGCACTCGCCCTGGATTGCTTTTGTGGCATTGGGTTCGGTCGTGCTTGCAGTCACCGGTGTGGAGGCCCTGTATGCAGATATGGGACACTTTGGCCGCAAGCCAATACGCTATGCTTGGTTCTTTTTTGTGTTGCCTGCACTGGTGCTTAACTACTTTGGCCAGGGTGCACTGGTGCTGCATGATGCAGAATCCATCAAGAATCCCTTTTATCTCATGGCGCCCGGGTGGATGCTGTACCCCTTGATAGGCCTCGCAACACTCGCCACTGTGATTGCCTCCCAGGCCGTGATCTCAGGTGCCTTTTCAATTTCCGCCCAGGCATTGCAGTTAGGCTATCTTCCGCGTATGCGCGTGCTGCACACCTCAGACCAGCAAAAAGGCCAGATTTACATGCCTTACATCAACTGGAGCCTGATGCTTGCAGTCATGGCATTGGTGATCGGCTTCGGCTCATCTGGCGACTTGGCCGCAGCCTATGGCATTGCGGTCACAGGCAACATGCTCTTCACAACATTGCTAGCCGGCATTGTGTTCCATGGTATCTGGCGCTGGAGCTGGACGCGTACAGTGTTACTAGTCAGCCTGTTCCTCATTATTGATATTGCATTCTTCAGTGCCAATATCCTGAAAATCCCTGATGGCGGCTGGGTACCGATCTTGATCGGCATTGTTATTTTCACGCTCATGGCCACCTGGAAACGGGGGCGCAGCCTGCTGCTTGAACGCCTCAAAAATGAGTCCATGCTCCTTGAACCATTCATCGATGCCATCGGAAGCCATCCGCCAACCCGTGTGGCAGGCACAGGCATATTCATGACACCCAATCCCCATGGCGTACCTCATGCCATGTTGCATAACCTCAAGCACAACAAGATACTCCATGAACGCATTGTGCTGCTGACAGTGAATATTGCCGACGTACCCTATATTGCGGAACGCAGCAGGCTGGGACTGGAATCACTAAAGCACGGCTTCTACCGCATTACCGTCAATTACGGGTTCAAGGACGATCCTGACTTGCCACGCGATCTCAAGCTCTGCAAGAATCTCGGGCTGGAACTGGATACCATGGAAACTTCATTTTTTATCGGTAAGGAAACATTGCTTGCCACCCGCCAATCCGGCATGGCCTATTGGCGCAGTAAGCTGTTTGTCGGCATGTTCCGTAATGCGGATAGTGTTACCAACCAGTTTAAACTTCCACCTAATCGCGTGGTCGAGCTCGGTGCACAGATCGCGCTCTAATGTCATGATGATTTAAGTGCTCATCACATCGCTTGAAGGAAACAAAATGATGAAAAAAACATTCACACTCGCAATGGCCCTGGCCCTGATTCAGGTTGCTGGTTGTGCCACGACTACCAACTCCAGCGTCTCAGGAGTGCAGCGCAAACAATTCCTGATGCTGTCGGAACAACAGGTGGAAAGCATGTCGGCTGAAAGCTATGTCGCCACATTGAAGGAAGCCAAGGATAAAAAGAAGCTCAATACCGATAGCAAGGAGTTGAACCGCGTACGTACTATCTCCAACCGGCTGATCGCGCAGGCGGGCATTTTCCGCAGTGATACCACCAGCTGGAAATGGGAAGTCAATGTAGAGGAAAGCGACCAGATTAATGCCTATTGCATGCCAGGCGGCAAAATCATGGTCTATACCGGCCTGATCGACAAACTAAAAGCCACCGATGACGAACTGGCTGCCGTCATTGGCCACGAAATTGCCCATGCACTGCGCGAGCATGGCCGTGAGCGCATGTCGATTGCCGCGGTACAGAATGGCCTGCTGACCGGGCTGGGAATTTTTGCCGCCACATCCAAGAACAGCAATACTGCAGCCATGGGTGTGGGTGCCGCAGCCATGGGGGCCAACCTGTTCTTTTCCCTGCCCAATGGCCGCGAGCAGGAGCGCGAGGCGGACCGTATAGGCCTGGAGCTGGCAGCCCGTGCGGGCTATAACCCTAATGCAGCCGTTACCCTGTGGCAAAAGATGAGTGCACAGAATGACGGGGCACCTCCCGAATTCCTCAGCACTCACCCTTCCAACGAAAACCGCATCACCGACCTGAAGGCATTGATCCCGAGCGTGATGCCTTTGTACCAGCAGGCGAAGGCAAGCAACAAATAAAAATCTAAAATTGGCCCTGCCTTTCTGTGACAAATGACTGGCAGGGATGAGTCATCACTCTCTCCCTGCCCCTCTTTTCATCTCCATTAACCTAAATAAATGCGAAATGGGTTTTTCGCCTTGCTGGGCGAGTCCATTTTTTTGCTTCGCCAAAAGAAACAGGACGAAAGAAAAGCTGACCCTCTACCTGCGTCCCGGAGCAATGCTCCTGGCAACCTGTACTGCTCAATTTATCGGGGTCTTGCAGAACTCGCCAACGCTCAAACAGCTGCAAGCCCTGATCCGATAAAAGCTCCACTGCTCGGCGCAGTCAGGACGGGAAATAGCCTCGTGCCATCGCTGCGCTCGGTACTCACGCCAATGTGCGAATGTCGCCGATCAAGCTTTTGAATTCATGCCATATCCCTGATGGAACAAGGTTGGATAAAAATAAAAAATCCTATCTTTTAAAAATATCGCTACCTCATCTCGTCTCAATCTGCTGTAAATGCCAACGCTCCTTGGCACCAAAAAGTCAATCCGCCGCACTTTCGGGTAAAATAGCGTTTTTTTAGCTATCACATTCGGAAACTGTTATGAGTCAATTGCAAACCATTATCGAAGACGCTTTCGAGCGTCGTGCCGAGATCACACCTTCTACTGTCAGCGCTGAAATCAAGGATGCTGTATTCAGCGTGATCGCTGATCTGGACAGCGGCAAGCTGCGCGTTGCCGAACGTACCGATGGCCAGAACTGGGTGACGCATCAGTGGATCAAGAAAGCCGTGCTGCTTTCCTTCCGCCTGGAAGATAATGTGCTGCTGGATGACGGAGTGACCCGCTATTTCGACAAGGTGCCCCCCAAGTTCGCCAATTACACTGAAGCCGACTTCAAGGCTGGCGGTTTTCGCGTAGTCCCTAACGCCATCGTGCGTCGCGGCTCCTTCATTGCCAAGAATGCAGTGTTGATGCCTTCTTACGTCAACATCGGCGCTTACGTTGGTGAAGGCACCATGGTAGACACATGGGCCACCGTCGGCTCCTGCGCCCAGATTGGCAAGAACGTGCACCTGTCCGGCGGCGTAGGCATTGGCGGCGTGCTGGAGCCGGTTCAGGCCGGCCCTACCATCATTGGCGACAACTGCTTCATTGGTGCACGTTCTGAAGTGGTGGAAGGCGTGGTTGTCGAAGACAACTGCGTGATTTCCATGGGCGTGTACATTGGCCAATCCACCAAGATTTATGACCGTGAAACTGGGGAAGTTACCTATGGCCGCGTGCCATCAGGCTCTGTCGTGGTGTCAGGCAACCTGCCTTCCAAGGATGGCAGCTACAGCTTGTATTGTGCCGTCATCGTGAAAAAGGTGGATGAAAAGACCTTGGGCAAAGTTGGCATCAACGAGCTGCTGCGCGGCATTTAACCAACGGCTGGCACACCCACGTTCTCAAGATCTTTCGGTGCAGGCTAATCCGGGCAACTGCCCGGGTTAAGGCGCCAGCCGGCGCCAGAGCCAAACATCTTAGGTAAAAAGTCGATATTAACGAACTCTTGCGTGGTATTTAATTCACCTTGCAATCACTCTTGCGATTGTAAAACCAGCCACTGTCATAATTATGACAGTGGCGTCAAAAGACCAACAGGCTCTCACAACCGGGAGCCTGTTTTTTTCTGCCAGATCATGCTCGCCTGATTAAGTACACCTACAAAAATACCCAGAATATTTCACATATCCTATTGTTTTATAAATAACACTTACACTACCCCATCTCTATCTATCGAGTTAAAAACTCATGATTGATCTACTCGGCATAAAAGTTGCGCCTTAAGGGTCATGGCACAAGTTATCGGTGCAGAGTCAAGGAAAAATCATGGTGGGAAGTTACGATTATCGGCTGGTATTACTCTCAATCTTTATTGCGTTCATTTCCTCGCTGACCGCATTCATGTTTGCTGCCCGTGTTGCCCGTAATCAAGCCATGATCGCAAAGGCATGGCTGGTGCTTGGCGCCATTGCAATGGGTTCCGGCATATGGGCAACGCACTTTATCAATATGCTCGCCCTGTCACTGCCGACTCCCATGGGTTATTCACTGGACGATACCGTGCTTTCATGGCTGATCGCCGTCAGTATTTCATGGCTTGCACTGGATATTGCCAGCCGCCCCCACATCAGTCAGCAGATGTTATATGCTGCTGGCGGCATCATGGGCCTAGGCATTACCGGCATGCATTACACTGGCATGCATGCCATGCACATGTTCCCCGAGATTACCTACGACCCTTCTTTACTCGTTTTGTCGATAGCGATCTCGATTGGTGCCTCCATACTGGCTTTATTGATCATTTTCCAGCTACGCACGCACTATGGAAAAAACAGAATGGCAGTACAACTGCTGGCGGCCGCTGTCATGACAGCAGGGATTATTGGTACGCATTTTTCCGGCATGGCGGCTGCCAAATTTCATCCTCACGCTGTCTATACAACAACATCCTCGCTGCCACCCACGCTGCTTGCCATCATTATTGCACTAAGTGCCACCGCCCTGATTTTGCTTGCAGCAATCCTGGCGCTGATGGATAGCCGCAATGATGATCGTGCCAACATCCTGCTGAGCGATACCGCTAACAAGCTCAGCAGGATGGCAATGCTTGATTCTCTTACCCAACTACCTAACAAACGTTATTTCCAGAAACATCTGGATATCGGCATTCGCCGTACCACCCGCTTGGGGAACGCCTTGGCCGTTGCCCTGATCAAGCTGGACGACATCAAGAAAATAAATGAATCGCTTGGGCAACATATAGGCAATGAAATTATCCATTTAAGCGCCAAACAGCTCCAGGCTGCGATCCGTGGCTGTGATCTGGTCGCGTATAACGGAAGCGAGGAGTTTCTGGTGTTGTTTGAAGACATCAAAAATGAGGCAGACATTACACCGCTCATGCAACGCATCATGCATGTATTGAGCCGCCCCTTCACCATAGGCCATCATGAGCTTTCCCTTTCAGCATCGGCCGGGATTGCGCTCTATCCCAAGCATGGTGACCCAGAACGCCTCCTGGTATATGCCGAGGCGGCCATGCATCGTGCAAAAACAGAAAGCCGCCATCACTTCCGGTTCTTTGATGAGCGCTTGGAGTCCAATTCATATGACATCCTGGAACTCCAGCAAGAATTGCATCACGCCATTGAACGCAATGAATTCGCGCTATATTTTGAGCCAAGAATGGATACTTTGAGCCGCAGGATTGCCAGTCTTGAAGTGTTGGTGAAATGGCAGCATCCTGACAAAGGCATCATCCCTCCTGCTACATTTCTTCCCATTGCGGAAAGCCTGGGGCTAGTGGATGTCATCAGCATCTGGATGCTTGAAGAAAGCTGCCGTATTGCCCATGAACTTCGCAGCAAAGACACCCATCTGTATCTGTGCCTCCCCCTGGCAGCAGCCCAGCTACGTAATCCGGAACTGCAAACCATCCTTGATGGCTTGCGCAAAAAATTTGACCTTCCCACAGACGCATTGGTATTGGAAGTTCCTGAAACAATCTTCATGCAACAGCCTGAACACTATGGAGATTTGCTCAGATCCTTGCAGTCGGTCAGCATGAAGATTTCGCAAAGTAACTTCGGCACCAGCTTCTCCAGCCTGCCTTATCTGCAAAACCTCAATCTGAAGGAGCTAAAACTGGATCAAAGCTTTACAGATGACCTGGCCAACAACCAGAAATCACGTGCGATTGCTGGTGCCATCATTGAACTGACCCAGGCCCACGGCCTGAAGGTGATTGCCGAAAATGTCAGAACTGAAGAGCAACGCCAGATACTGATCAGTCTGCATTGCAATCAGATACAGGGGTTTCTGTTGGCCAATCCAGTACCTGAGAACAAGCTGGCAAGCCTGCTTAAACAACCCCTGGGCCCAGAGGCAGACCTGGAGTCCAGTCATATACTATGGCCGGGAGAACAATCCGTATACAGCACCGCTCAATGATTGGCTTCCAGTGATAAAATGGTAAGTTATGAATAAGACGAGATTGACGTCATGATGCTCTATGGCATTCCAAACTGCAGTACAGTCAAAAAAGCCAGGACATGGCTGGATCAACAAAATATTACCTACGAATTCCATGACTTCAAGAAGCAAGGTATCAGTGAAGCAACGCTGAACCAATGGCTGGGCCAGGTAGAGTGGGAGAAACTTGTCAACCGCGCAGGAATGACCTGGCGTGGGCTGGAGGACTCCGAAAAAGCTGCTGTCACTGATGCAGTATCAGCAGCCAGGCTCATGCAGGAAAAAACTTCCGTGATCAAACGCCCTGTGCTGGTTGATAACGGGAAAATCCTCAGCCTTGGTTTTACAGAGGCAGCGTACACCAAGCTGTTCGGCCAATGAGCAAAACGCTTGAACTGGCCCAGGCCCTGATCGCAAACCGTTCAGTCACTCCAGATGATGCAGGCTGCCAGGAACTGCTTATCTCAAGGCTTGTACCGCTGGGCTTCAAAATTGAACGTATGCGCTTTGGCAACGTTGACAACTTTTACGCACGCCGTGGCAACACAAGTCCCCTGCTGGTATTTGCCGGCCACACCGATGTAGTGCCGACAGGACCAGTAGACCAATGGCACACTCCGCCATTTGAGCCCACCATCAAGGATGGCATGCTGTATGGTCGAGGGGCTGCTGACATGAAAACATCGCTGGCAGCATTCATCACCTCCATTGAGGCATTTGTAGCAGAACATCCTGACCACAAAGGCTCTATCGGCCTGTTGATCACCGCTGATGAAGAAGGCGTGGCCGCGGACGGCACCGTCAAGGTGGTAGAAACATTGAAAGCCCGTCATGAACTGATTGATTACTGTATCGTCGGAGAGCCCACTTCGAGCAAGGTGGCGGGTGACATGATCAAGAATGGCCGGCGTGGTTCCCTTTCCGGCAAGCTCACAGTAAAGGGCGTGCAAGGCCATATTGCCTATCCGCACCTGGTGAAGAATCCCATCCATATGGTGGCCCCTGTCATCAAGGAGATGGTTGAGACCATATGGGATGAGGGCAACGAGTATTTCCCCCCTACATCCTGGCAGATCTCCAATATGAACGGCGGCACCGGCGCCACCAACGTTGTGCCTGGCGAGGTAGAAATCCTGTTCAATTTCAGGTTCTCCACCGCAAGTACCGCTGAAAGTCTAAAACAGCGTGTACATGCCATACTCGACAAACACGAACTCGACTACGACCTGTTGTGGGAGCTTTCCGGCAACCCCTTCCTCACTGAGAAAGGGACCTTGGTCAGTGCAATTTCATCGGCAATCCAGCAGGCTTTTGGAGTGACGCCAGAACTCTCTACCAGTGGTGGTACTTCAGATGGCCGCTTTATTGCGGACATTGCCGGGCAGATTGTTGAATTTGGCCTACTCAATGCCACCATCCACAAACTTAATGAGTGCGTTGCAGTTGCAGATATAGAACCTTTACAAGCAGCGTACAACCTCACAATGAAAGAGCTGCTGACATGATTAAATTCCCCAGCGTCAATGAAGAGCTGCACACCATCCGCGACTGGCTACGCTTTGCTGTCAGCCGTTTTGAAGAATCCAGCGTTTTTTTTGGTCACGGCACCGACAATGCCTACGATGAAGCAGTCTGGCTAATTCTTTCCGCATTGCACCTGCCCCATGACACGCTGGACAACTTTATCGATGCGCGCCTGCTGCCTCCTGAGCGCACCCGCCTGGCAGAACTGATACGCCGCCGCATCATTGACCGCACTCCCACGGCTTACCTGGTCAACGAAGCCTGGCTCAAGGGTTTTAAGTTTTATGTGGATGAGCGCGTGATCGTGCCCCGCTCCTTCATTGCAGAACTGCTGGAAGACGGCCTCAGCCCATGGATTGAATACCCGGAAATGATTGAAAGTGCCGCTGACATCTGCACTGGAAGTGGCTGTCTGGGCGTGCTGCTGGCACACTCGTTCCCCAATGCACAAGTGGACGTCGTGGACATTTCTCCGGATGCACTGGCTGTGGCGAATATCAACATTCGTAATTACGGCCTGGAAGACCAGGTCACCGCCATCGAGTCGGACATGTTCAACAACTTGCAGGGCAAAACCTACGACCTGATTATCAGCAACCCGCCTTATGTGGATGCACCATCAATGGCAGTGCTGCCACAGGAATACCGCAATGAACCGCAAATTGCCCTCGGCAGCGGATTAGCGGGCCTAGACCATACGCATACCCTGCTAAAGGAAGCGGCTGGCTACCTCAATGAGGGTGGCTTGCTGGTGGTGGAAATCGGCCACAATCGCGATGCATTGCTGGAAATTTATCCAGAGATACCCTTTACCTGGCTGGAAGTGGACTCAGGGAATGAATTCGTCTTCCTGTTGACCAAAGAACAACTCCCTTAACAAAGACGGCCATCCATCATGTCAGATCCCAGAGTATTTTTTGCTGCTGAACGTACCATGCTTGCCTGGGTACGTTCAGGCATCACACTGATGGCACTGGGCTTTGTGGTTGCCAAGTTTGGCCTGTTCCTGACCCTGCTGGCCCCAGGAGCAACACATGACCTGATTACCCACCAATGGCTATCTGACATGCTGGGCATGCTGCTGGTGGTCAGTGGCGCAGTTGTCATTCTCTGCGCCCAGTATAACCACCACCTGTATATCCGTACCCTGCCAACAGTGGATATCCCGCCTATGGCACTGCCATGGCTGACGTCAGTACTTTCCATCTCGGTCGCACTGGCCGGCTTGCTACTGGCGATAGACCTGATGATGTTCTGAACTTGAACTTCCTGCCCTCATGGATTGCAGGTAGAAAAAAAGCAGCCCTATCAAGTGGCTGCTTCTTAATGCCCCAGAATTCGCACTAACACACTAACGCGAACCCCGTTTTGGCTTGGGGGCTGGTAAATCAGACCCTTGACGTATACGGCGGGTAGCCGGTTTTCTTGGCTTGGGAGCGCTAGTCATGGCTCTGCCCTGCCCCTCCGGCCTTCTCCTCCCGGCTACCCTGGCATTTTCATCACGCTTGTTTTCACCAGGCTTGGCATATCCCTCGCCTTTATCCCTGCCCGGGCTATCTATATTGCGTTCTGTTCGACCAACACTCCGGGCCGGCTTCTCCCTGTTGCCACGGATGGACTCTTCACGCGTCTTGGTCACGCGTCTCGGGCCGCGACTTTCAAGCGGTGCTCCCTCCGCAGATTCAAACTTGGACTTACGTGCCTTGGGAGTGAACACCTTGCCGATTTTTTCTTTCTCGCGTGGGCTAAGTTGCTTGAGTGGGGTTTTGGGGACTTCAAGCTCCGCCCATTCCATCAACCCCACCACCTCCTTGGCTTCCAGATGCAGCATCTGCCCACGCTTGACGCGCGGCGGCAGGTTGACCGGGCCAAAACGTACACGGATCAGGCGGCTGACAGGCTTCTGGAACGCCTCGAACAGGCGGCGCACCTCACGGTTGCGTCCTTCGCGCAGGATCACCTCATACCAGTGATTGGCGCCCTCCCCACCTTGTGGACGTATACTATCGAAGTTGGCCGGCCCATCATCAAGCTCAATGCCCTGGGTGAGTTGCAGCATTTCACCTTCGCTCAGCTCACCAAAAATACGTACTGCATACTCGCGCTCGACCTCATAGCGCGGGTGCATGAAACGGTTGGCCAATTCACCAGAAGTGGTAAATATCAATAGGCCGGAAGTGTTCATGTCAAGACGCCCAACGGCAATCCACTTGGCTCCGCGCACCGGGGGCAGCTTGTCAAATACGGTTGCCCGCTTTTCCGGGTCATCCTGGGTCACAATCTCGCCTTCAGGCTTGTGATAGAGCAACACTTGCGGCAACTCGGCCTCAAAAGGCAAATGCAAGGGACGGCTGTCGAGACGGACAACATCCCCAGGCACCACCGCTGCACCAATTTCTGCCACCTTGCCATTGATGGTAATGCGGCCGCTTTCTATCAAGGCTTCCATTTCGCGGCGCGAACCCAGGCCAGCCAATGCCAATAGCTTGTGTAGACGCTGCGGTACAGCATCAGGATCAACCACAACAGGCTTGAAACTGGTATTGCGCGGATTGCGTTGCTGCTTGAAGGGACGTGCCATAAATTCAACCTCTCAGATTAGCTGCACATTATAAGCCACGGTAGCCAAAAGCCCCAGAGACTTAGGACAGCAATCTGCCTGCTAGAAACGGCTTAATCAGCTTGAGTGGGCTCCAATGGTATTTCCTGCTGGGTAAAATGCTGGATAGGGGGAAGCTCAGAGAGTGACCGCAAACCAAGGTCATCGAGAAAAGTCCTGGTCGTGGCATAGAGCGAAGGACGGCCTGGGACATCCCGCTGGCCGACAATATCAATCCAGTTGCGCTCGATAAACTGCCGCATGATATTGGGGTTGACTGCCACGCCGCGGATTTCCTCAATATCGCCCCGCGTTACCGGCTGGCGATAGGCAATGATCGCCAGAGTCTCCAGGGCGGCACGGGAATATCTGGCCTGACGTTCCGGATTGATGCGGGCAATAAATGTGGCAAATTCAGCGCGCGCCTGAAACCGCCAGCCGCTGGCCACCTGCAACAGCTCCATGCTGCGCCCTTGCCAGTCGGCCTTTATTTCGTCGAGCAACATCCTTAAAGTAGCACGTTCCATGCGCCCGGCAAATGGCCGCAATAATTCATCCAGGGAAAGCGGCTGACCTGCTGTCAGCAAGACAGCCTCCAGCACCAGCTTCATTTCTTCTATGGTCTGCGGCTCATTCATGGCTTGTTACCATCATATCTGCGGCTTGCAGGTAAATGGGGCTGAAAGCCTCCTGCTGGGTAATGCGCACCAGTCCTTCGCGGGCCAGCTCAAGGATGGCCAAGAAGTAGACGACCAGTCTGGGCAATCCTTCATTCATCACGTCAAACAGTTGGGTAAACTCCAGCAATGATTCCTGCTGCAAACGTCGTAATACCAGGCTCATATGTTCACGCACAGAGAGCTCTGCGCGTCCCACCTTGTGGTGCTGGAAATGACTGGCACGCTTGAGTACGGACTGCCAGGCAGTCATCAGTTCTTCGAAGCTGACCTCTGGCCATTGCACTTGTGAAATCTGCTCGTAATAGGCCTGGGCTACCTGTATCTCTTGACCAAGCTGCGGCATATCATCCAGCCGTTGTGCGGCCAGCTTGATCGCTTCGTATTCCATCAGGCGCCTGACCAGCTCGGCACGCGGGTCCTCCTCCTGCTCGATCGCTTCTGGCTTGGGCAGCAGCATGCGAGATTTGATCTCGATCAACATGGCGGACATCAATAAATAATCTGCGGCCAACTCCAGCTTTTCCTCACGCATTTTCTCCACATAATCCATATATTGCCGCGTAAGCTCGGCCATGGGGATATCGAGAATATCCAGGTTATGCTTGCGTATGAGGTAAAGCAGCAGGTCCAGCGGCCCTTCAAAGGCATCGAGGTAGATCTCTAGTGCATCTGGCGGGATATATAAATCATGCGGGATGCTATCAAGCTGTTCACCGTAGATCCTGGCATCAATCGCAAGCTGGGCAGACATGCCTGGCCTAATGCTTGATCGAATGCGAAAACAGGTTGATCACCAGCACCCCGGCAATAATCAATGCTATGCCAGCGATAGCCGCCCAATCCAGTGCCTGCCGGTAAAACAGCCATGCCAGCAGGGACACCAGAACGATCCCCAGACCCGACCAGATGGCATACATGATGCCAATCGGAAATACCCGCAGGCTGATCGTCATGAAATAGAAAGCAGTGCCATATCCCAGTACAACCAGTACTGATGGCCAGAAGCGGGTAAACTCGTTCGAGGCTTTCAATGCCGTGGTGGCAACGACTTCTGCACCTATTGCCACTGCAATTGCCAGCCAATGATTCATATCCCGTGATACCCCAGCTAGCCAAAAATACCGGCGAAAAACGCCAGGAACAGGCTGATAAAAGGCATCAGGATCTTGGACAAGATGCCGGTAAACATCAGTACAAGCAGGATAATAAAACCGTAGCGCTCAACCTGGGCAAACTTATAGGCCATCTGGTTGGGCATGAGGCTGACCGCAATGCGCCCGCCATCCAGTGGTGGCAGCGGCAACAGGTTAAGCACCATCAGCACCACATTCACGAGAATACCAGCCTGTCCCATATAGGCCATGGGAACAGTCAACTCGGTGGGTAACAGGCTTGAAAACTTGAACACCAGCGCCCAGAAAATCGCCATGACAAAGTTCGAAGCAGGACCAGCCGCAGCCACCCAACGCATATCGCGCTTGGGGTTATGCAGGCGTGAATAATCAACCGGCACCGGTTTGGCCCAGCCGAACAGGAAGCCGGTACCGGAAAACACCAGCAATGCCGGCACAAGGATGGTGCCAACGGGATCTATATGCTTGATCGGATTCAGCGTAATGCGGCCCAGGCTTTGTGCAGTGGTGTCGCCAAAATACTTGGCGACATAACCATGCGCAGCCTCATGCACGGTAATTGCAAAAATCACCGGCAAGGCATAAATCGTAATTTGTTGTATCAGGGTTAATTCCATTACTCATCCAGCCCAAAAGGTTTAGGGTCGCCTGCACCCAGCCTGACCAGGCTTGGTGTTTCAGCTGTCAGGTCTATGACTGTTGTCGGCTCTATGGAACATGCGCCGGCATCAATGACCAGGTCGGCCTGATGCTCCAGACGATCCCGAATTTCCCAGGCTTCATTGAGCGGAGCATTATCATCCGGCAGTTGCAGGGTCATGCTCAACATCGGCTCGTTCAGCTCCTCCAGCAAAGCCTGGGTCACGGCATGCTCGGGCACACGCAAACCCACCGTGCTCCGTTTTGGATGCTGTAAGCGGCGCGGCACCTCACGCGTCGCCTTGAGAATGAAAGTGTACTGCCCCGGGGTATTGGCCTTGAGCAGTCGGAACTGGCTGTTGTCCACCTGGGCATAGGTAGCCAATTCAGCAAGATTGCGACAAACCAGGGTGAAATGATGGCTGTCATCCACACCGCGAATTTCGCGTATCCGGTCTTGTGCCTCCTTGTTGCCAAGCATGCAGCCCAGTGCATAACTGGAATCAGTGGGATAAGCAATCACGCCGCCATTACGCAGTATGGCCACTGCCTGGTGGATCAGGCGTGCCTGCGGATTTTCTGGATGAATTACAAAATATTGCGCCAAATCAATGCACCTCTGTGTTTAATATTTCAGCCTCATGCCATCCCTGCCACACCGGCACACAACCGCGAGGCAGGTCTGGCAAGCGACCCATTTCTATATAGGCATGACCAGGGCCATGATAATCAGATCCCATCGAAGCCTGCAGGCCGAACATATTGGCCAGTCTGGCATACTCCTGGTACTGGTCGACGGTATGGCTACCGGTCACGACCTCAATCGCCGCACCACCCAGATTGCGAAACTCTTCCAGCAATAAGAGCATATTGGTACGACCTATGTCATAGCGCCCCGGGTGGGCCAGCACTGCGACACCGCCACTACCGTTGATCCAGCCAATCACTGCTTCAAGCTCGGCCCATTGATGCTCAAAATAGCCCGGCTTCCCTTTCACCAGATAACGCTTGAAAACGCCCTTGATACTGGAGGCATGGCCCTTTTCCATCAAGAACCGGGCAAAGTGCGCGCGGCTGATGATGCCTTGTTTGGCATAGGCATATGCTCCCTCCAGGCTGCCATGGATCCCGAACTTGTCCAGACTCGCAGCCATCCCTGCTGCACGCAGATGGCGGCCCTCACGTATTTTTGCAAGGCCTTCGCTCAAGGGAGGGTAGTCTGGATCAACTTTCAGGCCCACCACATGAATAGTGCGACGACGCCAGGTCACAGAAATTTCCACGCCGTTGATGAACTGCATGCCCTGCCCTGCCGCAACCTTGCGAGCAAGCACCAGTCCACCAGTATCGTCATGGTCAGTCAGGGCCAGCACCTTGACACCTTTTTCAGCCGCATGCATCACCAGATCCTCAGGCGCCAGCAAGCCGTCAGAAATGGTGGAGTGGCTGTGAAGATCAATCAGGGAAGGCATATGGAGTGGCTGGTAGAGGGACTGCTTGTTAGTCTTGACGAATCATAGCAAAATACACCCTCAACTTAAACTTAATCATGCGTCATGCTTCTGCTGCGCCCCACCTTCGGATAACACAATGAAGTTCCTTTTCGACTTGTTCCCAGTCATTCTGTTTTTTATCGTTTACAAATTTTTCGGGATTTATGAAGCCACAGCTGCCGCGATTGTCGCCACCATTGCCCAGATCGCCTGGGCAAAATTACGCACGGGCAAGGTAGACGGGGCGCTGATCGTCAGCGGCGTCATTATCATCGTGTTCGGCGGTGCCACACTCTGGCTGCATGACGAAAGCTTTATCAAATGGAAGCCAACCATACTCTACTGGTTCTTTACGATCGGCCTACTGGGCAGCAATTGGCTGTTCAGAAAAAACCTGATCCGCAGCATGATGGAAAAGCAGATCGCCATGCCTGACCCAATCTGGAACAAGCTCAACGCTGCCTGGGCCATTTTCTTTCTGGCATTGGGCTTTATCAATCTTTATGTCGCCTTCAACTACTCCACCGACTTGTGGGTCGACTTCAAACTGTTCGGCACAATGGGGTTGATGCTGGTCTTCGTCATCGGGCAAAGCCTGCTGTTGAACAAATACATTAGCGAACAGGATACAAAATAATGTGGTATGCAATCATTGCCGATGACACGCCCAACAGCCTGGAAAAACGCCTGGCAGCCCGCCCTGCCCACCTGGAAAGATTGCAGCAGTTGCAAAACGAAGGCCGCTTGCTGCTGGCGGGGCCCTTCCCGGCTATCGACAGTCACGATCCGGGCCCTGCCGGCTTCTCCGGAAGCCTCATCGTTGCTGAGTTTTCCAGTCTGGAAGCAGCCCAGCAATGGGCAAATGATGATCCTTTTGTGAACGCTGGCGTTTATTCTGCTGTCACAGTCAAACCTTTTCGCAAAACATTGCCAGCCTGAACCCAATTTATTAATGACTTTGATTGAAGAAATTCGCAGCAAACTGGCTGTACTTGACCCGGTACAACTTGATATACACGATGACAGCGCCCTGCATGCAGGACACGCGGGCAACAACGGTGGTAGCCATTTCACCTTGACGATTACCAGCTCGCAATTTTGCGGCAAATCTCACATAATCCGTCATCGCCATATCTACCAGGCGCTGGGCAACCTTATCCCGGGGAGGATACATGCGCTAAGTATCAAGGCTTTTGCGACGGACGAACCACGCTCTGTCACAATCACTTGATAAGTTTGCTCATGGTTGAGACACTAAACTTTAAAACAGACTAAGGAACCCACATGAAACTCACAACCAGCGCCCTGATTGCTACGGTCGCTTTCGGCTTTATGCAACCGCTTTATGCTGCCGGCACCAATGGCAGCATCGCTACTGTCAATGGCAAGCCAATCAAGCAATCGCTGTATGACTTCATAGCCAAGGATGCAACTGCCCGTGGTCAGACTATTGATGACAACGTCAAGAATGTCATCATCAACAAGCTGATTGGCAGTGAGCTGGTATACCAGGAAGCGCAACGTACCGGCCTGGACAAGCAACCTGACTATATCGCCAAGGAAGAACTGACCCGCCGTGAATTATTGGTCAACACCTTCATCCAGGACTACATCAAGAAACATCCTGTGAGCGAAGCCGATACCAAACTGGCTTACGAAAAATACAAGCAGGAACTGGGCGACAAGGAATACAACGCACGCCATATCCTGGTCCCTACAGAAGCAGAAGCTAAAGATGTGATTGCCCAGTTGGGCAAGGGTGGTGACTTTGCCAAACTGGCAAAAGAAAAGTCCAAGGATCCAGGATCACAGGAAAAAGGTGGTGATCTGGGCTGGTTTGCACCGGCAGGCATGGTCAAGCCATTCAGCGATGCGGTAGCCAAGCTGCAAAAAGGCAAATACACTGCCGCCCCAGTGCAAACCCAGTTTGGCTGGCACGTCATCAAGCTGGAAGATACCCGTACCACACAGCCCCCAGCATATGACGATGTCAAGGACGGCCTGCAAAAGCAACTGCAACAACGCAACCTGGAAAAACTGTTGAGCGAACTGCGCAGCAAAGCCAAGATTGAAACATCTTCTGGCACCCCTGCACCTGCTGCTGCCAAGTAATTAATGACTGCCTGAAGGGCACACAAAAAAGCCTGCCCTTATGGCAGGCTTTTTATTTGCACAGCCAAGCACTCTCTGTTCCATGTTTAATCCGGGTTTCAACCATGCACAATATCCAATACGACATTCAGCTAGACAATCCACAGACCCACCTGTTCCAGCTGAAATGCACCATTACCCAGCCTGACAGCCATGGCCAGCAGGTTTCCTTACCGGCATGGCTGCCGGGCAGTTATCTGGTGCGGGATTTTGCCCGTCATATTGTCAGCATTGCAGCCCAGGCCAATGGCAAGGAGGTTGCATTGGAGAAACTGGATAAAAGCACCTGGCGTGCCGCCCCCTGTGATGGAACACTGGTGATCGAATATCAGGTATACGCTTACGATCTTTCAGTCCGTACCGCCTATCTTGATACGGAACGCGCCTATTTCAACGGCAGCAGCCTGTTCCTGCAAGTTGACGGCCAGGAGGAAAAGCCATGCAGCGTGGTATTGCACAAGCCCGGCAAGGCTTATCAGCACTGGCAGGTCGCTACCACCATGCCTGCTGTCATAACCGATAAATCGGGATTTGGCGAATACCAGGCTGACCATTATCTGGACCTGATCGATTACCCGGTTGAAATAGGCACTCTCGCAATTGCCAGCTTCAAGGCTGGCGGCGTTCCACACCGTATCATTGTATCCGGCAGGCACCAGGCCGATCTCAAGACCATAGTCCGCGACCTGAAGATCCTATGTGACTACCACATCCGCTTCTTCGGCAAGGCTCCATTCAGGCAATATGATTTCTTGCTTTATGCAGCGGCAGACAATCAATACGGCGGCCTGGAACATAGCAACTCCACCAGTCTTATATGCCCTCGCAGCTGGCTGCCAGCCAAGGGCGAACAGCATGACCAGAAAAATTACCAGGATTTCCTGGGTTTATGTAGCCATGAATATTTTCATGCCTGGCACGTCAAGCGCATCCGTCCTGTCATTTTCGGCAAACCGGATCTCAGCCGTGAAGCCTACACCAGGTTATTATGGGTATTTGAAGGATTTACCGCCTATTACGACACACTTGCACTGGTCCGTTGCGGACTCATGACCGAGCAGGAATACCTGGCTGCACTCAGCAAGGACATTACCCGCTTTCTGCGCACGCCAGGGCGCCAGGTACAAGCACTGGAAGAGTCCAGCTTTGATGCCTGGATCAAGCTCTACAGGCCTGATGAAAACAGTCCCAACAGCCAAATCAGCTATTACCTCAAGGGATCACTGATTGCGCTGGCAATAGACCTGAGTCTGCGGCTGGAAGGCCGCTCGCTGGATGACATCATGCATGCCCTGTGGCAGCGTTACCAGACAGCGCAACAACTTGTAGATGAAGGCAGCATGGAAACCCTGATCCAGCAAGTTTGCGGCAAAAAACTGGGCAAATTGTTCAGCAACTGCATACGTGGCACCGATGATCCGCCCCTGGAAAAACTGCTGGCAAAATTCGGCATCGCATTCACACCACAGGCCGATAGCGAAAATGATTTGCTACGCAACATGTTGGGGCTGCAGCTGGCTGGCGAGGAAACCCGTATTGCCCATGTCTTTAGTGGCAGCGCCGCAGAAGAGGCAGGACTGGCCGCAGGTGACGTAATCATTGCTCACGACCAGCTCAAGGCCACAGCAAAGAGCCTGCAGGTCCAAGTCAGTCGCAGGCAGGCAAAAAGCCGCATGCTGTTGCACTATTTCCGCCGGGACGAACTGGGCAGCACCGAGATTCAACTGCGCGACCATGCGCTTGCCTCTTGCAGACTCAGACTTAAAGAGAAAAACACAAAGGAACAGAGACAATTGCGCCGGGACTGGCTAATGGCATCTTGATATAATCATGCATCCCATTTGAGCAACTCTCACAAGCACGAACCCATGAGCAAACAGACATCACACCCAGGCAGTCTTCTCTCCCGTTTCCTAAATGCAGGTGTGGCTGGCTTGATATGGCTCGGTATTGCAGGCAATGCCGCAGCCGTCACCAATGACGAAAAGGCACAAACTGCAGTCCACATGCTGGACTATGTCAGCGTGGATTACCCGGAATTTGTCCAGGATGGCAAAGTGCTCAATCCGGAGGAATATGAGGAACAGCTGGAGTTCGCGACACAATCAGCCGCCCTGCTGGGCGAACTGCCTGCCACACCGCAACAACCTGAATTGCTCAAGCAAGCTACGCAGCTTCGTGAGCTGATCATTGCCAAGAAAGCAGGGACTGAGGTTTCGGCTGCAGCCAATAACCTGCGCCTGGCCGTTATCCAGGCTTACAAATTGACGGTCACCCCCAAGGACACACCCGATCTCAACCGCGGCGCTCAACTATTTGGGGAAACCTGTGCCGCCTGCCATGGTGCCACAGGCCATGGTGATGGCCCTTTGGCAAAAGGCCTGGAGCCTGAACCAAGTAATTTCCATGATGAAGAACGCATGCGCATGCGCAGTATTTATGGCCTTTACAATACCATTACCCTGGGCGTAGGCGGCACACCAATGCAGGCGTATGGTAGCCAGTTATCCGAAACCGATCGTTGGAGCCTGGCATTTTACGTTAGCACCTTGCGTGCAACGGCTGAACAACATGCGCAAGGCGAAAGCCAGTGGCAGCAGGGAAAAGGAAAAAATGAGTTCTCCACCCTGAAAGACCTCGTCATGCACGCGCCTGCCGAGATTGAAGCACGCGGCGCAGAACTTGCCGTCACCCAGATCTACCTGACAGCCCACCCGGAAGCCATCAAAAGCGCCGCCCCAAGCCCGCTAGCGGTAACACGCGGCAAGCTGGATGAGGCACTGCTGGCTTACGAAAAAGGCGATCGTGACAACGCACGCCAATTGGCCATCAGTGCCTATCTTGAAGGATTCGAGCTGGTTGAAAACAGTCTCAACAATGTAGACAAGGCACTGCGGGCCGAGGTCGAGCGTGAAATGATGGACCTGCGGGCAGCCATTGCCAAAGGTGTCAGCCCTGAAGCCCTGTCAGGACAGATCGGCACCATCAAGAAATTGTTGGATGAAGCTGATGAAAAGCTGGGTTCCGGCAGCCTGAGTGAAACCACCGCTTTTATCAGCTCACTTCTGATCCTGTTGCGAGAAGGCCTGGAAGCCATTCTGGTGCTTGCCGCGCTCAGTGCTTTCATCAGCAAAACGGGAAGGCGCGATGCCCTGCCTTTCTTCCATCTCGGCTGGATATTTGCCCTCGTACTCGGCGGTGTCACTTGGTATGTGGCCAGCTATCTGCTGACGATTTCCGGCGCAGGACGTGAGATGACAGAAGGAGTGACTGCCCTCGTGGCTTCCGCTATGTTGCTATATGTGGGCTACTGGCTGCATAGCAAGTCGCACGCTCACGCTTGGCAGAACTTCATCAACACCCAGGTCACCGCTGCGCTCGACAAGCGTACCTGGTGGGCGATTGCAGGTCTTTCCTTCCTGGCTGTTTACCGCGAACTGTTTGAGGTCATCCTGTTCTACGAAGCGTTATGGGCCCAGACAGGAAGCGACGGGCAGAGTGCCGTCATTGCCGGCATTGTTGCCGCGGCCGTACTTCTGGCCATCCTCACCTGGGCCATTCTGAAATACAGTGTACGCTTGCCATTGGGCAAATTCTTCGCCGCCACAGCTGGCTTGCTGGCCTTGCTGGCCGTGATTTTTGCCGGTAACGGGATTGCCGCCCTGCAGGAAGCTGGCGTATTGACCGCTGACCGCATCAACTTCATCACCGTACCGTTGCTGGGCATATTCCCGACCATACAAACCCTGGCTGCCCAAGGGATTGCACTGGGATTGGTAATCGCGGGCATGCTGGCTACCCGTATACAGGAAAAACACTGAAATCTGCGTGATTCCACCCATTGACTCATGACAATAAAAGAGCCCGGCATTGCCGGGCTCTTTTACCACGATGGAACTATAATCCGCTGTTACCTTACCGCGGAAAACTCCAGTGCATTTCCATCAGGGTCACGGCAGAACAAGGCAGCTCGGCCGGACATGCTCATGCTGTATTCAACCCCGGCTTGATCAAGCGCTTCCTTGATCTGCATCACGTCATCTACGGCAAATGCCACATGGTGATCACGCCCACCATGTTTGGGATGCACCACTTCTGCATAGGGATTGGGAACCACCATCAAATGCAGTTGGTTGGCGCCGATATCATACCAAACACCCTCGAAACTCAGCTCCGGGCGCGCATTGCTCGGCACCAGGCCAAGTAGCCCCTCATAAAATTCACGGGATTTCCTGATATCCGACACGATCAGGCCGGTATGCAGCATTTGATTGATTTTGATCATATTCTGCCCCTGAAAACCTCTGGATAATAGCCGCACTAAACCGTGCGGAACATAAAATACACAGCGCCTACCAGGCACAAGCCGGCCCAGAGGAAATCCAGCTTGACCGGTTGATGCATATAAAATATGGCAAATGGCAGGAATACCGACAGCGAAATCACTTCCTGCAGTATCTTGAGCTGTGCCAATGACATGGCGGTATAGCCGATCCGGTTGGCTGGCACCTGGAACATATACTCCAGCAGGGCGATACCCCAGCTAAGGAATGCCGCGATGTACCAAGGCTTGTCATTGAGGTTGCGCAGGTGAGCATACCAGGCAAACGTCATGAAAACGTTGGATACGCTCAACAACAAGACTGTCTTCAAAAAGACCGGCATGGCAATGGTTCGCCTGGCCGGAGTTAAATAGCCGCCTCACCTGTTTCACCAGTACGGATACGGATAATCTGCTCAATAGGCGTGACAAATATCTTGCCATCCCCAATCTTGCCGGTACGGGCTGCCTTGATGATGGACTCAACGGCAGCATCTACCATGTTGTCTGCCACCACCAGCTCAACCTTGATCTTGGGCAAGAAGTCCACAACATATTCAGCCCCGCGATAAAGCTCGGTATGACCCTTTTGGCGACCAAAACCCTTGACCTCTGTGACGGTAAGGCCGTTGGCGCCAATCTCTGAAAGGGCTTCGCGCACTTCATCCAGTTTGAATGGTTTGATGACTGCTTCGATTTTCTTCATGGCTTATTCCCTTCTCCTGTCAATTCTATAAAGCTTGCTGGCTATCCGTTAAATACAAACTTGCTGGTCAACGGATAGCGCCTGTCTTTGCCAAACCCGCGCTGGGTAATCCTCACCCCTACTGGTGCCTGGCGTCTCTTGTATTCATTACGGTCTATCAATGTAGTGACCCGCACCACATCCTGCTCACGATATCCCATGGCAATAATTTCGGACCGGCTGCAGTCATGTTCCACATAGGCTTCCATGATCGCATCCAGCACCGCATATTCCGGCAGGCTATCCTGGTCCGTCTGCCCATGCCTCAGTTCTGCGGATGGGGGCCGAACGATAATACGCTCCGGAACCACCGGAGAGATAGTATTACGATAATGTGCCAGGCGGTAGACCAGTGTTTTAGGAATATCCTTCAGTAAGGCAAAACCACCTGCCATATCCCCATACAAGGTGGAATATCCCACCGCCGTTTCGCTTTTATTGCCAGTGGTCAGCACGATACTGCCGAACTTGTTGGAAAGCGCCATCAACAGGGTGCCACGAATCCGTGCCTGCAGGTTTTCCTCAGTCGTATCAAACTGCCGGCCAGCAAACTCATCTGCCAGTGTGGCACAAAACTGTTCAAACAATGGCGCTATCGCCATTTCACTGTACTGCACCTGCAAACCTGCCGCCATTTTGCGTGCGTCGTCCACGCTCATCGAGGCGGTAAACTCGGAAGGCATCATGATGGCATGCACTTTGTCCGCACCCAGCGCATCAACAGCAATCGCCATGGTCAAGGCAGAATCTATCCCGCCAGACAAGCCCAACACAACGCCGGGAAAACCGTTCTTCTGCACATAATCACGCAAGCCCAGGCTCAGCGCCTGATAAACCGCTTGCTCCAGATTCGGGAAAGCCTGTATATCAGCAGGGCGCGGCGCTCCCTGCTCCACATCCACCAATGCAAAAGTCTCTTCAAATGCTGGAAGCTGCTGGGTAACCTTGCCTTCATCGCTCATCACAAAGGAGGCGCCATCAAACACCAGCTCATCCTGCCCGCCTACCATATTGGCGTAAATAATCGGCAAGCCGTTTTCCTTGATGCGATCGCGTACCACCTGATAACGCTCATCCTGTTTGCTGATATGGTAAGGCGAGGCATTGAGTGCCAGCAGCAGGTCAGCACCGGCATCCCGCGCAAGTTTTGCCGGTTTGGGACCCCATATATCTGCACAGATCACCACACCGATATTGAGCCCTTCATGCTCAAACACCAGCGGCTGATCTCCCTCACTGAAATAGCGCACCTCATCAAACACGCTATGATTGGGAAGCAACTGCTTGTGATAGGTGGACACGACCTGCTTGTGACGGAGAACGGATGCCGCGTTATAGCAGTTTCCCAGGTGTCTGCTGGGATGGCCGACCAGCACCGTCATCCCTTGCGGGATACCCTCGGCCAACTGATGCAGCGCCTGCTCACAGGCACGGTTGAAATCATCACGAAGCAGCAGGTCTTCAGGCGAATAACCACTCAAGCCAAGCTCAGGCGTCAGCAGCAATCCTGCTCCCTCAGACTGGGCACGCACTGCATATTCAAGAATTTTTGCGCTGTTGCCTGACAGGTCACCTACTGTACAGTTGATTTGCGCAATGGCAATTTTCATTTAATAGCTACCGCCAGCATCCTTGATCATCTGCACAATTTCCGGACGCTTGCCCTTCAAGGCATAGACAAGTGCTGTCAGGCCATACTGGTCCTTGGCTTTGACGTTGGCACCACTATCAAGCAACAGCCTGACCATCTCCACATTGCCATTGCTCACGGCATATTGCAGGATAGGCGTGCCCTCTGAGTCCTGATGGTTCACATCGGCGCCTTTTTCGATTAATGCCTTGGCAGCCTCTGTGTTTGACTTCTTGACCGCCCAGGTAAGCGCTGTCCATTTGGTTTTGTCTTTTACATCTGTTTTGGCACCCCTATCCATCAGCAACTTGAGCGCATCAGTATTTCCTTCACGCGCAGCGTACATCAGCGGAGTCAGGCCAAAACGGTCACGTGCCGCAATATCCGCACCATTATCAAGCAGGGTGGCAATGGTAGGTAGGTCACCATTCTTGGCGGCGTACATCAGGATACTCTTGCCATCATCACTCTTGCTGCTGGGGTCTATACCATGCTGTACCAACAGAGCCACCATGTCACTGTAACCAGAAGTAGCGGCCATCCCCAGCGCGCTCCAACCAGATTCGTCACGCACCTTGGCATCTGCACCTTTTTCCAGCAATACCTTGGCCGTGGCCACAAAGTTTTTCTTGGCGGCAAACATCAGGGCGGTCCAGCCGCCGGCATCAGTAGCATTGACGTTCGCTCCCGTCTCCAGCAATACCCTCGCCACATCCGCCTTGTCCTTGCGTGCTGCATACATCAATGCGGTAATGCCTTCACTGTCCTTGGCATTGGCATCCGCCCCACTATTGAGTAATGAAGTAACTGTAGCCACATCCCCTTTGGAGGCCACTGTAAGTAGATAGGGCACCTGCTCCCGGGCAACAGCAGGCAGTGACAATACAGTCAGCAAGCTTGCACATAGCGTCAGGGCCTTGATATTACGCAACATAGAGAATCCCGTAGTCGTGATTTTAAGTATCCAACTTCCAATTACCCTGCCTACAGCCATGCTGAAGGACAAGTTACTGCTTGGCCTTGATGGCGGCCTGCACCGCTTCACCCAGTCCAGCCGGGGAGCTGGCCACAATCACGCCTGCCTGCTCCAAGGCCCTGATCTTGTCTTCGGCCTTGCCGCTGCCACCGGAAATAATCGCGCCAGCGTGCCCCATGCGCTTGCCTGCAGGAGCTGTCTGGCCTGCAATGTAGCCAGCCACCGGCTTGGTCACATGATGACGGATATAATCCGCTGCCGCCTCTTCATCGCTACCGCCGATTTCACCTACCATGATGATGGCTTCGGTTTCAGGATCTGCCTCAAACAGTTCCAGGCAGTCTATGAAGTTCATGCCCCGAACCGGGTCGCCGCCTATACCTACACAAGTGGACTGCCCCAGGCCCAACGCTGTTGTCTGGTGCACCGCCTCATAGGTCAAGGTGCCGGAACGCGAGACTATGCCCACCTTGCCGCGCAAATGAATACTGCCCGGCATGATGCCTATCTTGCACTCATCCGGTGTAATGACGCCTGGGCAATTTGGCCCCACCAGACGTGTGCCATTGGCCTTGAGCGCCGCCTTGACATTCAGCATATCAAGCACCGGGATGCCTTCCGTGATACAGACAATCAAGTCTATGCCTGCATCACATGCCTCAAGGATGGAGTCAGCAGCAAATGGCGGAGGCACGTAAATGACGGAGGCATTAGCGCCGGTTTCAGCAACTGCATCGCGCATGGTATTAAAAACGGGCAAGTCCAGATGGCGTTGACCGCCCTTGCCGGGAGTTACTCCACCGACCATCTTGGTACCGTATGCCAGCGCCTGTTCCGAGTGGAATGTCCCCTGCTTGCCGGTAAAACCCTGGCATAGCACCTTTGTATTCTTGTTGACTAGAATTGCCATGTTATTTAAGCCTTTACTGCTGCAACTGCCTGCTGGGCAGCGTCAGTCAGACCTGCGGCAGAGATAATCGATAAACCGCTTTCGCTCAGCATCTTGCGGCCAAGCTCAACATTGGTGCCTTCCAGGCGCACGACCACAGGAATCTGGATACCGACTTCCTTTACCGCGGTAATAATGCCCTCGGCAATGATGTCGCAGCGCATGATGCCGCCGAAGATATTGACCAGAATGGCCTTGACGTTAGGATCGGCCAGGATGATCTTGAAGGCACGCGCAACAGTGCTGGCCGTTGCACCGCCACCGACATCAAGAAAATTGGCAGGCGCGCCACCATGCAGCTTGATCAAGTCCATGGTCGCCATGGCCAGGCCGGCACCATTTACCATACAGCCAATATTGCCATTGAGGGCGATATAGTTCAGCCCTGCATTGTGGGCTTCAGCTTCCTTGGCGTCGTCCTGGCTCCAGTCGCGCAGTTCTGCGAGGTCACGGCGGCGGTAGAGGGCGTTGTCATCCACACTGATCTTGCAATCCAGGGCCACCAGGCCGCCTTCGGCCGTCACCACCAACGGATTGATTTCGAGCAAGGCGAGGTCGTTTTCCTTAAAGAGGCGATACAAGCCCTTGGCCAGCTTGGTAAAAGCCGCCACCTGCTCACCCACAAGGCCCAAGGCAAACGCAATATTGCGAGCCTGGTAATCCACCAGGCCATTCAAGGGATCACAGACTTCCTGCAGAATCTTCTCCGGGCTGTGCCGGGCAATTTCTTCGATATCCATGCCACCGGCTTCGGATGCCACCAGCACCACCCTTTCCAGGGAACGATCCACCAGCATGGAAAGATACAGTTCGCGTGCGATAGGCAGGGTTTCCTCAACCAGCACCTTTTCCACAGGCTGGCCATCGGGCGCGTTCTGATAGGTTACCAGGCGCTTGCCCAGCAGGCTGACCGCAACGTCCTGGATTTCATCCAGGCTACGCACCAGCTTGACGCCGCCTGCCTTGCCACGTCCACCCGCATGCACCTGCGCCTTGACGACCCATGCACTGCCTTCCAAGGCTCTGGCTGCCTCGACTGCCGCCTGCGCTGTTTCCGCAACCTGGCTACGCGGCACAGGCACGCCGTAACGCTGCAACAATTGCTTGGCCTGATACTCATGCAAATTCATGTCTGTACTTTTTTAGTTATTGGCTAATGGCGTATTTTCTCGCAAAACCGTCCAATACGCCAGAGAATAGGCCTGCCGCCTTCATTGCATCACATAAATAATGAGGCAAAGCCACGTGTATAATTTGCTTTCGCCAAATTCTCATAGATGAAATTGATTTATGCGCCTCGTTATCCAGGGTTTGTCCATCAGCTACCAGCAGCTTGCCCATATACACCAGCTCAGCACCAGCAACCATCACCAGCAGTTCATGCAGACTGCCGAGCACGCCTATTACCTGCCCAACCAGCAGGAAATCCCGCTGGAGGTTCGCGCATTCTGTGAACAGCAACAGATAGACGTAGCCTTGGTCGATGACCGGCACACCCTGCACAATCTTGGCCTGGCGGTAATGGACATGGACTCCACTCTGATTACCATAGAGTGCATAGACGAAATTGCCGATATGCAGGGCCTCAAGCCTCAAGTCGCAGCCATCACGGAAAGCTCCATGCGGGGTGAAATAGAATTTGTCGAAAGCCTGCGCCGCCGGGTTGCACTGCTGCAGGGGCTGGATGCAGCCGCACTGCAGCAGGTACTGGATGAGCGCTTGCAATTAACCTCCGGAGCACAGGCATGGATCAAGGCCTGCAAGGAAAACAACATCAAGACCATGCTGGTTTCCGGCGGGTTTGACTTCTTTGCTGACCGGGTCAAGGCAATGCTGGGGCTGGATGTTGCCAAGGCCAATACGCTGGAAATTGTAGACGGTAAATTGACCGGGCGCCTGCTCGGCGAAATTGTCGATGCACAATCCAAGGCAGATTATCTGGAACGCTTTCGCCAAGAGCTGGGTCTCAGGCAAGACCAGGTGGTGGCGATTGGCGACGGTGCCAATGATTTGCGCATGATGACAGCTGCTGGCTCAGGCGTGGCCTATCACGCCAAGCCTGTCGTACAACAACAGGCCACTTATGCGCTCAACCATGTCAACCTGGAAGGATTGGTCAACCTGTTCACACCGGTGGCAGCCTCTTCCGCACACTCTTGTCATTAAGGAATAGCATATGTTATCCAAGCGTTTTATTCACCTTCCGGCCCTGGCACTATTGATGCTGGGCTCACTCAACGCAATGGCGCAACCACTGGCCGAGATCAAGACCAACCAGGGTCTGATCGTGGTGGATCTCAATAGTGAAAAAGCCCCCAACACTGTCGCCAATTTCGTGCGATACGCCAAGGAAGGCCATTATGCAGGCACCATATTCCATCGTGTCATTGCCGGCTTCATGATCCAGGGCGGCGGCATGGATGCCAACCTCGAGCTCAAACCCACGCATCCGCCTATCAAGAATGAAGCCGACAATGGCCTCACCAACATGACGGGCACTATCGCCATGGCACGTACAGGCGACCCTCATTCAGCCAGCGACCAATTCTTTATCAATGTAGCAAATAATACTTCGCTCAATTTTTCTGAACGCTCCGATACTGGCTGGGGCTACACCGTATTTGGCCGGGTGATCCATGGCATGGACGTGGTACAACGCATTGCCCTCATGCCGACAGATGGTGGTGATATCCCTTTCCAGAATATCGTCATAGAGTCTGTCACCATCAAGGAATAAAAATCCAGGCAAAAAAATGCCCGGCATATGGAAAGCATGCCGGGCAAAAAGACTCAGACATTACTCAGCGGAGATGAGCCAGAATGAGTCGAGGAGATGATTAGTCGATAAACCCTTGCTGCCACTACAGACTGAACACGTTCATGGCGCCCCCGCCAGGCGCTGCATTCCAGTCCTTCAATTCCTTGTAACCGCCCGCAGCGCCCAGGCCGTCGGTATCATTGGTCAGGCCAAGGTTCATGGCCACACCAGCCCAGCCACCAATCCCCGACAACACGCCAACATACTGCTTGCCCTTGAAGCTATAAGTAATCGCATTGCCTACCACGCCAGAGCCGACCTGCATCTTCCACAATTCCTTGCCAGTCTTGGCGTCCAGTGCCTTGAACCATCGATCCAACGTACCGTAAAAGACCAGGTCTGAACCGGTTGCCAGGGCACCGCCCCAGGCAGAGAACTTTTCCTTGTTGTACCAACGCGCCTTGCCCTTGAGACCATCCCATGCCATGAAACCGCCCATGACCCCATCAGGACCCGCGAACATGGTCAATGTCGCGCCCACCCAAGGCTGGCCGGCAATGTACTTGGACTCGGTCGGTTCGTACGTCATGCATACATGGTTAAGCGGCACATAGAACAACTGTGTCCTGGGTGAATAAGCCGCCGGCTGCTCATCCTTCACGCCCAGCGCAGAAGGACAAATTCCCTGTGCGTTGTAATCCTGGTGTGTAGAGAACCTGGGATCCTTCTGAGGAATACCCGTCTTCAGGTCTATCGATTTCGCCCAGTTCACAAACGGATGCATTTTCTCGGCTGCCACCAGACTGCCATTGGTCCGGTCAAAGGTGTAACCGAAACCGTTGCGGTCAAAATGGGTTGCCAGCTTCTTGCCTTGCGCATCCCACAATATGGTTTCGTTCATGCCGTCATAATCCCACTCGTCATGCGGTGTCATCTGGTAGCCCCATTTGGCCATGCCAGTATCCACATCCCGCGCAAAAATGGTCATGGACCACTTGTTGTCGCCCGGGCGTACGTCAGGATTCCAGGTGCCTGGATTACCAGTACCGTAATACATCAGGTTGAGTGCAGGGTCATACGAGTACCAGCCCCATGTAGGGCCGCCGCCATGCTCCCAGCCATTCTTGACTGCCTGGGGCTTGAGCCAGGTTTTTACACCCAGATCCGTTTCCGGAAACTTAAGCTTTTCCTTTGCAAGCGGCTTGAAGGAGCCGCCCTCCTTGTTGCCGCCATTCACATCTTCATAGAGTGACAGGGCGCTGTAATGAGGGTTTTCCTTGTTGAAATCCTTGCCGATCAAGGCGTCAGCATCAGAACCGGTGCTATAGGCGCGCCAGGCCAGGCTGCCATCCTTGATGTTGTAGGCGGTAATGTAGCAACGCACGCCATATTCACCGCCCGAACAGCCGGTAACAACCTTGTCTTTGATTACATGGGGCGCATTGGTAGTGGAAGCGCCTTCCTTGTTATCCACTACCTTGACATCCCATTTCTTGGCACCTGTTTTGGCATCCAGTGCCACCAGAATGCCGTCGTTCTGCTGAAGGAAAATCTTGCCATCACCGTAACCCAGGCCGCGATTGACGTTATCGCAGCACAACAGCGCCTGTACCGCTGGATCCTGCTTGGGGAAATAGGACCAGATAATTTTCTGGTTGTTATTCAAGTCAAGCGCATACACATTGTTAGGGAAAGCCGTGTGGATATACATCACGCCATTGATAACCAGGGGCGCGCCTTCATGCCCACGATTCACCCCAGTAGCAAATGTCCAACTGTACTTGAGGTTTTTAACGTTGTTCTTGTTGATCTGCGCAAGGGCACTGTAACCAGTGTTGCTGAAATCCTTGCGTGGATGCGCCCATTGAGTGTCATCCTTGATCAGCTTGTCCAACTCTTCGTCTGCCCACGCCTGCGAAACCAGCAGGCTCAGCAATCCGGCACCCAGTGCCAGTGTGATTGGTTTTGCTTTCATGCCATTCTCCATAGTCGATTACATAGTCGAATTAATTTTTATAAATTGCATACCTTTCCAGGAATTTTTCCTGGCGCTATCTCTATGGCAATCCTTGTGCCAAGTCATGGGAAATACACCTGAATTCCTTTGAAACCCAGCATTGACAATGTCATCGGAGATGGTGATAAAAGGCCTGAATCATGGATTTACTTAGCTCCCAAACGATAAGTTGTGTCAGGATTGAACAGGTGCTACATTGGCTGGCACAGAGTTCACTTTTATATTCAGGTCTTGATATGCAGAACCCCGCCAGCGAATACTCCCAGCTATTGGATGCAAGGAACGAGTTTCTTGCGCGTGGCGTGGTGGAAAGCGGCCAGGTAGCCGAGGAAATAGAGCGCTCCTGGCGCCGCTGCGTGGAAAATGGCATGGATGCCGGGTCGCAGGTCCGTACGGAAATCCTGACCCGGCAGGAACTCCGCCTGAAACAGGAAGCCAACCATTTGCTGCTATCACAGGCACAGCCGGAAATGGAAAGCCTCAACGAGCAGATCAGCCACACCCGCAGCGTGATCGTCCTCACCGACCAGGAAGGCATCATCCTGCACAGCCTGGGCAACAGCGAATTCCTTGACGATGCCCAGCGCATCGCCCTGATGCCCGGATGCTCATGGCAGGAGAGCCTGCGCGGCACCAATGCAATCGGCACCGCCTTGGTCGAACGCTCGGCCATGACCGTACAGGGCGCGGAACATTTCCTCGACCGCAACCATATCCTCGGCTGCTCCGCCGTGCCAATCTTCAATGCGCAGAACGAGGTCATGGGCACATTGGACGTTTCCACTGATGTGAAAATGCCGCAGCAGCACACGCTTGCTCTGGTGCGCATGTCCGCTCAGATGATAGAAAACCGGCTGTTCACAGCCAGCCACGCGGGCGAATACTCGCTGCACTTCCATTCGCGCCCTGAATTCATCGGCACCTTGTGGGAAGGCATTGCCATCTTTGACCAAGGCAACCATCTCATCGCCATCAACCGCAGCGGCCAGTTCCAGCTAGGACTTGCCCCCGAACGCTTGCAGGGACTGAATTTCAGCCACTTGTTCGAGGCATTGCCCGCCAAGTATTTCCAGGCAGGGAATACTGGTAGCCAACTGGTTTTCCCCATGTATACCAGCCGCCAGGCCCGCATCTATGCCCGCCTTGAGCAGCGCCAGCTGCAACCAGAAAGCAACCTGTCGGCGCCACAGCCGCTACCGCGCCACTGCCCTGCCAGCCTCAGGATGCTGAACACGGGCGACGCGCGCATCGCGCAGGTCATTAGCCAGGTAGAGCGTGTAATTGACCAGGACATCCCCATCCTCATCGAGGGCGAAACCGGCGCAGGCAAGGAGTTGTTCGCGCGCGCCATTCATGAAGCCAGCAAGCGCAGCCAGGGACCATGGGTGGCAGTGAATTGCGCCGCGCTGCCCGAGGGCCTGATCGAGTCCGAGCTGTTCGGTTATGAAGAAGGCGCGTTTACCGGCGCGCGGCGCAAGGGCAGCCCGGGCAAGCTGGAACAGGCCGACGGCGGCACCCTCTTCCTCGACGAAATCGGCGATATGCCGCTGACACTGCAGGCGCGATTGCTACGCGTATTGCAGGAGCGCAGCGTTACGCCGCTAGGCAGCAGCAAGTCCAAGCCGGTGGACTTTGTATTGTTGAGCGCCACCAATCAGAAACTGCGCGAAAAGGTCGAAAGCGGCGAGTTCCGCCGCGACCTCTATTACCGCCTCAACGGCTTGACCGTTACCCTGCCTGCCCTGCGCCAGCGCCAGGACCTACAGGCGCTCGTGGACACCATCCTGCAAACCGAGAATGCCACAGGCAAGGCGATTGATGCCGATGTCATGGCCTTGTTCGAGTCGCATCCATGGCCGGGCAACATCCGCCAGCTGCATAATGTGCTGCGCACCGCTCTCGCATTAGCGGGGCCGGAACCAGTTTCGCTGATGCACCTTACCCAAGATTTTCTGGACGATATCGACAACCCGCCTGAGGAAAAATCCTCCCCTTCGCTCACCAGCCTCACGGCAGAAGCGATCAAGGCCGCGATGCAAACTCATGTCGGCAATGTTTCCGCAGTGGCAAGACAGCTCGGCATCAGCCGCAATACGCTTTACAGGCGTATGAAGGAAATGAACCTGGTTTAGCTGTTGAAAATGCTTTGCGGGTCTAACAAAACTCAGTGCAGGAATTCTGGCTAGTGAGTCTCCCTACCGCAGGCAATATAAGCAGTACGACAAGGTAGGGCAACAACACCAAGAGAGTTTTGTTGGCCGCTCTAACTGCGTTCCACCAACAGGGCAAGTTCTGCCTCGCTGAACCCCGCCGCCTTCCTGGCAGGGAAATTGAATGGTCCGCGCAGCTTGGGCGCGCCATATTGCTGGGTGAGCAGCGCATAAGTCGCCACAGGTTCCAAGCCACGCTGTTCGCATAGCCAGCCATACCAGCGGTTACCGATCGCTACATGCCCGATCTCGTCGCGCAGCAATATGTCCAGAATCGCCGCGGCCTGGAGATCGCCCGCCTGCGCCAGCTTGGCACGCAAGGGCGGCGAGGCATCCAGTCCACGGGCTTCCATGGTGCGTGGCACCAGTGCCATGCGCGCCAGCACGTCGTCGCTGGTTTTTGCCACCATTTCCCACAAGCTGTCATGCCCGGTGAAATCGCCGTAGCGATAGCCCAGGCTTTGCAAGTGTTCATGCAGCAGGCCAAAATGCAACGCCTCCTCGGCGGCGATCTTGAGCCAGTCTTCATAGTATTCTGCCGGCATCCCGGCAAAGCGCCAGACAGCATCCAAGGCAAGATTGATAGCATTGAATTCTATATGTGCCAAGGCATGGATCAGGGCCGCCCTGCCTTCCGCGGTTCTCATGGACCGCTTCTTCAACAACAGGGGCGAGACGAGTTCCGGCTTTGCCGGCCGGCCCGGTATTGCCTGCCCCGAATCAAGATGAAGCCGTGGTGCTACGTCGGCTTCGCCTGCAAGCCAAGCCTCACGTAACACCGCCACGCCATGCGCCTTTTCGTCGGGATCACTGAGGCAAAGCAAGGCCAGTGCAGCCCGCCGCAATTCCTTTGTGCCTTCCGGTATTGATGATGCTTCTGGTTTCATGTGCGCATTTTAACTTTGCGCACAGCATTTACCAATGACACGGCTGAATTGACAACAATTTACATAAAACTTAATCCCGGCCTTAATTTGCAGTAATATGGATATATTTAAAAGCATCAAAAGGGGCAAGGCATGGGGAATCACCAATATCCTGGGATTTACGTGGAAGAAATATCACAGACTCCGGCTAGCGTCGAAGCTACCGCCACCTGCCTGCCGCTCTTTATCGGCTATACCGAGAAATCCGTCGACAAGAACGGGGCCTCTTTGCCGCCGGGCCAACCTTATTCGATCACGTCATTGGCAGAATACGAACAATGCTTCGGCAAAGGAGCACCTGAGACCTTGCGCGTTGTATTGGACGGCACAGGCCGTATTGTCAGTGCGGCAAGTTATAGCCCGTTTTATCTGCATGCGTGCATCCAGCAGTATTTCGCCAACGGGGGCAGTTTGTGTGAAATCCTGTCAGTTGGGCTTTATCCCAAGGCCCCGGATACAGTGGCATTGGAATCGGCCATCAGCCGGCTACCCGCCAGCGCTGCTTTTACCATGGTGGCAATTCCGGATGCCATATGCCTGCCGGAACTGGCTCAGCTACAGCACAAGCTGCTGCAATACTGCCAGCAGCAGGACCATTGCCTGGCTATCCTGGATGTTCCCTACTGCAACGACCAGACCCTGCCAACTACCGTAGCAACCTTTCGCGACAGCGTAGGCAAGCAGTGGCTCCGCCATGGCGCTGCCTTCCTGCCCTGGCTGGAGATAGCCCAGCCTCGCGCCGAACATTACGAAGACCTGGAGATCAAGTACACACCAGGTGTCGCTGCTGCCTGGAATCAATACCACAAGGCCACCAGGCTGCAGTCGCGTCTGCTGCACAAGCGCCTGGAAGAGTCTCCCGATATCGCCATCGGCAGGATGATTCCCCCCAACGGCACCATCATCGGCCTTTTCCACGCACATGACCGCAACCGTGGCATATGGAAAACACCGTCACAGGTACCAATCAATGAGGTTCTCGGCCTCAGCGCCAGCATCACTGACAACATGCAGGAACCCTTGAATATTGATAAACATGAAGGTAAATCCATCAATGCCATCCGCAAGTTCACTGGTCATGGAATATTGATGTGGGGCACCCGCACACTGGCAGGCAACGATAATGAATGGCGCTATATTGCCCAGGTACGCACCCGCGGTTTTATTCTGGCGTCGCTGCGCCGCCATCTGGCCCAGAAAGGCTTTGAAACCAACGATGAAAGAACCTGGGCACAAATCCGCCAGAGTTATCATGCTTTTCTGCATCAACTGTGGCAGGCCGGTGGCCTGGCTGGCGACAAACCAGAGCATGCGTTTTATATAAGAGCGGGCCTGAACCAGACCATGACCAGCCAGGACATCTCGGCTGGACGGCTAATTGTTGAAGTGGGTATTGCGCTGTCGAGGCCTGCTGAATTTGTCATCCTGAGAATTCAACAAACCATATCCTCTGCGCAGGTTGTTGAGCTCAATGCCCCAGTCAAAAGCATTACACCATCCAAGAAACCAAAAATTCGCGCCAAGACCAGCCCCATCAACGTCACTGTCAAACCTGCCCAGTATGTAAAGACAACCAAGCCTCGACCGCTGGAATCCTCCTGATGACAACACCCATATTGGTCATCAATGGCGCACGGTCCAGCCTGGCTGGCAACCTCAAGATGCTTCGTATCGAGCAACGCCTGAATGCGTTGCCGAACGCATATTTGCAGCTCGAATTCGACACATTGAACGCATTCGACCAAGCCAGTGGCAACCTGCTCCCCAACCAATTACTTGAAATTCATGCTGACAGCCAAATCTTGTTCCAGGGAAAGGTACAGCAGCAGAAAATAAAGTTTGGAGCGGGCAAATATCTGCTCACACTCATCTGCTGGCACCAAGCAGCTGCTTTACAAACCCATGTGCGCAGCCGCTGTTTTGCAGAAAACTCCGACAGCCAGACTATCCATGAGCTGCTTGCCCCATATGGCATTAAAGCCGATATCGAATCCTCGACGCTCCATCACCATGGCCTGATCCAGCACAATATCAGCGACTGGGATTTTCTGCTGCAACGTCTCAATGCAAACGGATTGGTAGCCTATTTCTCGGGAAGAAAACTGATCGTGACCTCTCCCGTCTTGCAACCCGCTCAGGGGGTTGCGCTGTCTTATCAAGAAATCATCAGCCTGGATATTGCGGTGGATGGCAACCAGCAAACCGGCGGATTGAAACTGTCTGCCTGGAACTCCGGCGAGCAATCATTATTCGAGGCCAATGCCGAAGCTCCTGATTTTTCCGTCAATGATCGTCTGGCTACGGCAACTCTAGTTGAAGATGCCGCACAAGACATCCAAACACAACACCTTGCTGGCGAATTTACAGAGCAAGGGCTACAAACCGCAGCCAATGCCCGGCTCACACAGTTACGGCTTGCCGCAGTGCAGGGCAAGATCAGCGCACTTGACTTACATCATGCCGCGCCTGGCCAGACCCTGAACCTTGATGCCATGGGCACCCTTCTTTCGGGAAACTACTATATTTCCGGAGTGACGCACGAATGGCCTGCTGGCGCGCCACCGCAAACCAATTTCGAGCTTGGCCTTTCCCAGCAGACCGCAAGCCGACCAACATCAAACACCGTTTCAAACCTGCTCATAGGCAAAGTGATTGAGACTGGCGAAGACCCGGCAGGCGAAGCCAGGATCAAAATCACCTGTCCCTTGATCGATCCTTATGGCCACGGCACATGGGCACGCCTTATCGTCCCCGAAGCCGGTCATTATTCAGGCACAGCGTTCATGCCGGAAGCAGGCAGCGAGGTCATGGTTGGGTTCACTGGTCATGACCTGCAGACTGCGGTAGTTTTCGGCGCATTTCATAGCAGCGCTATCCCATCCCCATTTGCCTCAGCAGATCAGAAAGGATATGTCAGCCACGCGGGGATGAACATCATTTTTGATGAAAACCAGCGCTCAGTCAGTATTGAAACACCGTCTGGCAACGGGTTGGCCATTGCAGACGAAGAAATTATCCTGCGCGACAGGCACGCTAACCGCATCAGTATGGGGGAGCAGGGTATCCGCATCGAAAGTCAGGCCGGCGTCAGTATCCACTCAACCGAACTGGATCTCGCTGGCCAATCGCGAGTCAAGGTTGAAAGCGGAGGAATCACCGCAATTAAAGGCAGCCTTGTTCACATCAATTGAACAGGACTCACCATGTCAGCTCCCGCTGCCCGGCAAGGGGACGTGATTATTTTCCGACAACCAGGGCCTGCAATGTCTCATATATCCTCAGGCTCAGCCACTGTGATGATAGGCGGCCTGCCAGCTGCATGCGTGGGTGATGCCGGTGTCCACGGCGACACCATTGCCAGCGGCTCCTCCACTGTGTTGATTGGCGGACGGCCCGCTGCGCGTATCGGAGATATCACAAGCACAGGCAACTTCATCGGTTCGGGATGTCCGAATGTGCTGATTGGGTGACAAGCACTGTCACCCTCTTTGCGCCCTATCGCGCGTTGACGCTGCAGGCCAGGCTAAAACCCAGTCCTGCCGTACCAGCGGCTGTCGCTCCAGCACGGCCATCGGAGAGCGGCGTGAGAACAAGGCAATATGTTCATCAAGCATATACTGGATGCGGTCCAGTTGTTCAGGGGCGGCGGCCTTACACTCCATATCGCAACCCGCAGGAAAAGCCTGGGGTTAACGCAGGAGTTTGTAGCTCAAAGACTGGGAGTGGAAATAGGAACAGTATCGCGGATAGAACGAGGCTTCATGCCTTTCGCTAAAAATCCTCAACAAGATTGCATATCAATTGTCCGCGCAAAAATATAGGAGTTGTTGGCCCGACCAGCCCGGTATCCAGCGCTTCAGGCACGAAGAATTAGTGGCTCTCTTGCAGAATCTGGAAGTAAGCGACCGAAAATACATGATAGAAACTACAAATCACTGAGCAAATATCTGCTCAAAAAATTTGGCTAGGAAATGAGTGATGCTCGGAACGGCCGTCTTTCCGTTCCGAAGCCCGCATGACTGGGTTTATTACAAATCAATGCAAATGTACCCAGGTCACTGTCCCTGCCTTCATATCTGGCACCAGCAAGGTCTTGCCATCGGGGGTAATGCCGATATCCGCCACGCTTTGAAAACCTTCCTTGACCAGTTTTACCTCATCTTCAATACTGAGGCTATAGATTTTCCCATTAAGAAAATCGCTGATGTAAATGCTATTGTTGGCTGAGAGCACCAGCCCATCACCACCGCCAAAGCCGTCTGCAAGCTGGATGAGATGTTGATTGGGAATATCAAGGCGATAAAGGATGCCGGTGGCAAAATCAACAAAGATCAAGACATCGCCAGTGTCGTCCATCAACAAGCCATTCGGGGCCATGATGCGTGGGTTCTGCTGATGGTTGATGATGGTGCTGACCTTGCCTGCCGGGTTGATTTTATAGATGGCACCGGCAGTCCCGCCCTTTTTCTCAATATCTCCACTTTCACTCACATAGAGATTCCCCTGTAGGTCTGGCTCTAGGTCATTGAGAAACAAAGGCGGAGCCGGAAAGGCACTCTTGTCAACAAATACTGTCCAGCTACCATTAGGCGCCACTTTGAGTATACGATCCTTATCCGCGACATACAGATGCTCGCCAATGAATGCCAGCCCCTTGGGGTCATTCATGCCCTTGGCAAATACCTTGACCCTGCCATTGGTGCCCACAACGCTGATCTGGCCATCGCCGTCTTTATTGAACTCACCGATTTCCGACACAAACACCCTGCCCTGCTTGTCCGCCACGACGGATTCTGGGGCCTTGAAACCTGACAGCTTCTTTACATCATGGGCATGTGCAATCCCACTCGCCAGCATCAGCAAGGCCAACATGCCTGTTGTGAAACGGTTCTGCATGGTCAATCTCCTCTATTGTCATTATTGGCCGGCGCCTTGGTCTACTTGGTCAGATGCGCAGCGCATTCGATTATGCGATTGAACGGGCACAAACTCAACCCAGCAGCAGGATCAACAAAAACATGGGATGACAGTGCATGAAGTACTTATTGCTGTGAATGCTTGTGATGATGTGGCTGCAGGAAAGGGGTCAGTACCAGCATCACGCCCGCCACGCATACCAACAACCAGATCGCAGCATGGAAATCCTGTGTCAGGTCGCGGATATAGCCTACTGACAGCGGCCCTACTGCTGCAATCAGATACCCAACTGTCAGAACAAACGCATTCCATGCATTGGTCTCGTCAACATTGTTGGTATTATCCAATGGCAAGGTCATACCCAGCGTAAACGCCCCGCCCAGCCCAAAAGCACAAAGGGATATGCTGAGAAACGGTGCAAACATGGGAGCCATTGCCAGGAATACCAGGCCGCATATGGCAAGTAAAGAACATGCAGCAAGCCAGCCACGCCTATCCACAGATTTACTAAGCGCACCCAAAACAGGATTGGAAATCATGAAGACAGCAGTGAACGAAGCCAGCACAAAACCGGCAATTGTCGGTGTCAGCCCGTACTCAATATACATGGGTGCCGTCCATGACAACACTGCATAAAAAAGGAAATTATCCGCGGCAAAGAACAATGCCACCATCCATGCGGTTGGGTTCCTGAGCGGCAATCGTGCAGGCTCGGCAACTGGGTTTTTTACTGCGCCCTGCTGTCGTTCACGCACTGCTATCAAGGCCCAGGCCAATACCGCAATCAAGGCAAGTACGCCCCACACCCCGGCTCCCATACGCCATCCACTTGCATACTGCATGGCAACCGGACCGCTCGCTGCCGCTGAAATCGTGCTGCCAAATGACAGGGCTGTTGCATAAATTCCCATGACCATGGCAGCCTTGGTGGGGAAATTACCCTTGATATAACCTGCCATCAGGGCACCAGCCACCGCAATTCCAGCCCCCACCCCAACTGTGCTTAACATCAGCATGTCGGTCGTGCTGGAAAATGCCCGGGCAACCATGGCAACACATAACAACAGCAAGGCCGTTAACAGCACAGGGTTACGCCCATATCGACGGGCAAGCCAGGGGGTAGGCAACGCCAGCAATCCCATCAGCAAGTCAGGGATAGTAGTCAGCAGGGAAGCTACCGTATGGGAAAGCTGGAATTCATCAATAATGAAAGGCAGCAAAGGCCCCATGGAAACAATGCCAGGACGCAGTGCAATTGCCACCAGAATGATAGCGGCCATCGCCAGCCAGGTTTTAACTGCCAGAGTGCTGGTATCGGCTAAAGATGTTTCTGGCGTGTTGGCATCAGTAATAACCGGGATGATAGGCGCAGATGCCGTTGAAAATAACTCGTATTGATCATCTTGCTCTATCTTGCCACGCATGACGCCTCCTCCGATGCATATTTGCCAAAGCGCCAATATACGGAGACGTATGCCCTGCCACCATACGTTATCTTGCGTAGCAGGACATAGGTAGAAGAAGACACTGCTGCACCGGAAAACCGGTGTAGCGGTTAAAACAACTACTTGGCGGGAGGCGCTATTCCTGGCAGCAGGGACACCATGGCACAGGGTGTATAGCTTTCCTTGCTGGAAATACCCTGGTCAATCAGTTTCTGTATGCCCGGATCTGCCTTCATTTTGTCAGCAACACGCTGGATAGCCAGGTCATACGCTGCCTGCACACTGTTCGCAGGCAAAATATCAAGGTCACCACTGTACCGCGACTCGCCTACATAACTGGCTATCGCACGTCCGCTGCCAGTGTAGACCGTGGCCTTGATAGTGCCGTAGAAGTTGCGCATGTGGGGGTTGTAAAACATCTTTGGCTGCACCCAAAGCAGGACATTGCCTGTCACACCAGCCTCACACATCACTGCTTCACCAAATTTCTCGCCCAATGTCTTGGTCAGCACCGGCTCCACCAAAGGTCCCTGAGCAAACCAGTAATCCTTCATGAAATGCCAGAGCTTGATCTGGTTGGTGTATTCATAGGGGCTGATATAGATCACGAGCTTGCTGGGTGCATCATGGCTAGCCACTTCCTCAGCATGGGCAAATGTACTTGCCAGCAATAGTGTCAGCAGACTGGCACAGAGTTTTTTCATTGTTTCCATCCTCAAAAATTACTTTTTATTGTAGCTAATACGATACACCAAACCAGCCCTGTCATCCGATACATACAGTGCACCATCAGGCCCCACCACCACATCTACCGGACGTCCCCAGGCGCTGTTGCTGGTTTGCCAGCCAGTGACAAAATCCTCAACCGCCGTTGGCTTGTTGTCCTTGAACTTGATGCGTACCAGCTTGTATCCATAAGGTTGCACGCGGTTCCATGAACCATGCATGGCAACAATGGCGTCATTCTTGTACTCGCTGGGGAAAGCCGCTTTATCGAGAAAAGTGATTCCCAGCGGAGTGGAGTGGGCACGCAAGGTAATGGCAGGCGGCTGCATATTGCTGCAGAAACCTGCCTTGCCCGGGAAATTGGGATCAGTCACACGGTTTCCCCAGCAATGGGGCCAGCCGTAGTGCTTGCCCGGCTCAATGTGGTTGATATGCTCAGGAGGCAGCTCGTCATTCATGGCGCCACCCTTGGTTTCAGAACGCATGTCTGCGCCATTGTTCGTGGCATACAAATCATTGGTGCCCGGTTGCCATGCCATTCCCTGCGAGTTACGTAGGCCCTGCGCCCAGATTGCACTCCTGGCGCCACTGACACTGCCATCTGGTGCCCCTGCCGGTTTACCATCTATGGTGTATCTCAGGATAGTCGCGCGCAGCGGATCACTTTCGATACAGATATTGCAACTGGAACCCACATTCAGATAGAGATGCCCATCTGGTCCGTACTTGATGGTTTTCAAGGTATGGCCTCCGGTCGGCAGACCGGAAATGACAGGTGTGAATTTGGTGGCAGGCCAACTGCCATTCTTGCGCTCCGCACGCACTATGCCATCCTGGTTGGATACGAGCATTTCACCGTTGACGAACACCAGGCTGTTCGGGGCGTTGAGGCCTTCCGCTGCCACGACAATCTCATCTGCCTTACCATCATGATTTCGGTCTGGCAGCATATAAACCTTATTATCTCCACTACTGGCGAGGTAAAGGTGGCCATCCGGGCCAAAAGCCATGAATCGCGGCTCTCGAGCATCATTACCGGAGGCGGGATTCAGCTTGGCAAAAGTGCTGATATGGAAACCAGCTGGCAACTTGAGGCTGGCTGCCACATCTTCAGGTACCTTGGTTACAGCAGCTACTGTGGTACAGGCAAGCAGGGAAACGCTAGTGACCACGCATAGTATCAAGCGAGCGGGCATGCAGTTATTCCACATGATTTCTCCGGGGTTGTGGCGAATGTAAGGTCGGCTAGGTTAAAGCGTCCGACCAGATATTACGAGCCCAGGATTGGGCATAGGTTCCCTCAAGGTCGGAAGGGACATCTGAAAGCCCACCACCATCCATAGTGACCATGAGCTTCTTCTCTGCATCATAGCGGTACACATTCGCCACATGGACTGCCATGCGGTCACTGACAAAACTATAGCAAGTATTGGCAAATACCGGCTCCGGGTCAGGCTCTTGCCCGCCCATCATGGCAACAATGGCATTGGCACAGACATGCGCATGAGAAGTGGCGATATGCGCAGACTTGGGTTGGGGTGAAAACACAGCGTCCCCCAGTACGTGCACCTCAGGTGAAATGGTGGAAGCATAACTACGAAAATCCACCGCGCACCAGTTGTTGTCGACATTGAGCAAGCCAGCCATTTGCGCAGGCTTGCCAGCCCGTTGAGGAGGAATGATGTTGAGCACATCCGCCTTGACGCGCTCAAACTCGGTTTCAACCTCGCGTGTCACTGGGTTCACATGCAAGACGGTACTATTGGGCCGGTAGTCGACTATTCCCGGGTACAACTCTTTCCAGGCACTCAGGAACAGGGCTTTCTTGGACACAATGTCTGGATTGGCATCCAGCACAATGACCTTGGATTTGGGTTTGTGAAGCTTGAGGTAAAACGCCACTTGGCAAGTACGCTCATAAGGCCCTGGCGGGCAACGAAATGGTGCTTTTGGAATACTGATCACCACAACACCGCCATCGGGCATGGATTCAAGTTGCTGGCGCAGGTTCAAAGTTTGAGGCCCGGCCTTCCAGGCATGCGGCACCAGTCGCTGTGCTTCGGCATTCTGCATTTCAGGCCATGCCGAATAATTGAAATCAATCCCAGGGGCCACCACCAGCCGGTCGTAAGTCATCTCACCACGGCTCATGGTGACCTTACGCGCAGCAGTATCAATATGAGTCACTTGATCGTGTACCCACTGGATACCATGATGTTTCTGCAACAGCCCATAACCGAAGGTCAGGTCATTGATACTGCGGCTGCCACCCAGCACCAAATTGCTCAAGGGACATGAAACGAACTGCGTGTTCTGCTCAACCACTACCACTTCTATGCCATAGCCGCTCCAGATCCGCAGATACTTGGCCAGCGTGGTGCCTGCATATCCGGCACCAATCACGACCACCCTGCCTTGCACTTTCCTGGCAGGTACAGCATGTGCCTCGAACCATGGAGCACCGATCAGCCCGGTAGCCGCCAGTTGCTTGATAAAATCACGACGCTGCATAGGCACTATTCATGTTGCAACTCCAGGGTTTGGGCTTGCGGCTCAACAATTGCCTGATGCTGCTGCACAGAAAAATACCCAGCCAATGCAGTAATTTCGGCTTCAGTCAGGCCTTTGGCATGGTGGTGCATGACGGTAGAAGCTTGTGAACCATTTCGGTATGCCTGCAACTTGGCAATAAACACCGATTCATCCATGCCTGCAAGGCTCAAAAGCCCGGTGGCACTATTGCCATTGGTGCCATGACAAACTGCACAGGAAGCCGCTAACGTAAGGGTGTGGGCGGGAAAATTCTGGGGTTCCGCACATACGCCAGTTACTGACATCAACAATAAGCCTAGCCAGAAACTGGTGTACATGGGAAATCTCATCACTAGCCTGGAATTATCTGGCAGATGAGAAATGGGCGATGAATCCGCCCAATCAATGCTGAACCTAAGGGATTAGTGGCACTTTTCTTCTTGGCAACCATCATCTTTGGCACCTGCAGCGGTAAGAAGATTAACCATGTCTGTACGGCCTTCATCGCGCAATGCGCGAATAATGGATACATTCCCGCGCAGCTTGGCATTGACATCGGCCCCATGCGCAATTAGGTAATTCACTACCTCCTTGTTGCCTTGATAAGCAGCCAGGTGCAGTGCGGTCATCTTGGTGATGGGATGCTTGTAGTTCACATCAGCCCCCTTTTCGATGAAGAACTTCACTGGCACCAACTGGCCCTTGTTGGCTGCAATTTGCAGGCCAGTCCAGGCAAAGAAGCTTTCATCAACTTCATAAGGATGCTGGAAGTACTTCTTGACCACCTTCATATCGCCTTTTCCAATGGCATCGGTATATTCCACTTGCTGATCCTCGGCATGCGCCACCCAGGTAAACCCGAGCATCAGCACTACCAGCACTGCCTTTAACATCTTGTTCATGCTACTTCTCCAATAGTTATAGTCTCTAAATTATGTGTGCTTTAACGCACATCTATTTACTGCTGTTGACCGTTTTAGCCTATGAATTTCCTGGCGTTACGGAACATGCGCATCCATGGCCCATCTTCACCCCAGCCATCAGGGTGCCATGAATGCTGTACTGCACGGAAAACCCGCTCAGGATGAGGCATCATAATACTGAAACGTCCATCAGCGGTAGTCAGACCAGTAATTCCCTGAATAGATCCATTGGGATTGAATGGATAAACTTCAGTGGAATTGCCACCGTTATCCACAAACCGCAAGCTTACCAGTTTGTTGTCAAGCACGGCCTTGACCGCTGCTGCATCCACAAACTCGGCGTAACCTTCGCCATGGGCAACGGCAATCGGCATGCGGCTTCCTGCCATGCCATTGAAGAACAACGAAGGCGATTCCATCACTTCCACCATGGCAACACGCGCCTCAAACTGTTCAGAACGGTTACGCACGAAATGCGGCCAGTTTTCAGCGCCTGGGATAATGCTGTGCAAATTGCTCATCATCTGGCAACCGTTACAGACACCCAAGGCAAATGAATCATTGCGCTGGAAGAAAGCAGAGAATTCCTCACGGGCACGCTGGTTGAACAGGATGGATTTTGCCCAGCCTTCGCCCGCACCCAACACATCGCCGTAAGAGAAGCCACCACAGGCAACAAAACCAGCGAAATCCTTGAGGCTGACGCGGCCGCTGATGATGTCGCTCATATGCACGTCATGCGCCTGAAAGCCAGCCCGGTCAAATGCCGCCGCCATTTCCACCTGGCCGTTAACGCCCTGCTCGCGCAGGATAGCCATCTTGGGCTTGATGCCGCTGGCAATGTAAGGCGCAGAGATATTCTCAGCTGGGTCGAAACTCAGCCTGGCGTGCAGGCCGGCATCTTTTTCATCCAGGATACGGTCGTATTCCTGTTGAGCGCATTGCGGGTTGTCGCGCAGCTTCTGCATCTGGTAAGTCGTTTCAGACCATGCACGATGCAAGGCTACGCGGCTTTCGGCAAACACAACACGTCCATCCTGATGAATGCGGATGTTGCCATGAGGAGCAGGCGTGCCAATCACGTGGACCAGGCCACCAAGTTGCGGCTTGAGTTCAGCCACAATCGCATCCGCCTCGGCGGCACGCACTTGCAGCACGGCACCCAGTTCTTCGTTATACAGCGCGGCCACCGCATCTTCACCCAGGCTGGTGATATCGATATCCAGGCCGCAGCGTCCGGCAAATGCCATTTCCACTACTGTGGAGAATAGGCCGCCATCGGAACGGTCATGATAGGCCAATAATTTGCCTTCACGGTTGAGTTTCTGCACACCATCAAAAAATGCCTTGAGGCTGGCGTCATCATCCACATCCGGCGCTACATTGCCCACTGTCCCATACACTTGAGCCAGCGCGGAACCACCCAAGCGGTTCTTGCCTGCACCCAGGTCTATCAGCAACAACTTGGTATCGCCCAAGTCTGTGCGCAATTGCGGTGTCAGTGTCTTGCGCGCATCCGGCGTGGGGGCAAAGGCAGTCACTACCAATGAAATCGGTGAAGTCACAGCCTTTTTCTCGCCATTTTCTTCCCAGACGGTTTTCATGGACATGGAGTCCTTGCCCACCGGGATGCTGATACCCAGCGCAGGACAAAGCTCCATCCCCACTGCCTTGACGGTATCAAACAAAGCGGCATCCTCACCTGGATGTCCGGCCGGGGCCATCCAGTTGGCAGAAAGCTTGAGATCGGAAATGTCATCAATCAGGCTGGCGGCAATATTGGTGATGGACTCCCCAATTGCCATGCGGCCAGACGCAGGGCCGTCAATCAGCGCCAGCGGGGCCTTCTCGCCTATGGCAAAAGCCTCGCCGCGATAGGTTTCATAGCCTGCCAGCGTCACGGCCACATCCGCCACAGGCACCTGCCACGGGCCCACCATCTGGTCGCGCGCAACCAGGCCGGTCACACTGCGGTCCCCAATGGTAATCAGGAAAGTCTTGTCAGCCACCCCGGGCAGGCGCAATACTCGTTCAGCAGCTACTTTCAGGTCAATCCCGGCATGGTCAAACTCAGCCAGTTCACGGCTAGCATGCTTCACATCCCGCGTCATCTTGGGCGGCTTGCCCAATAGCACGGAAAGGTCCATATCCACCGGATTGTTGTTAAAGTGGCTATCCGCTACCGTCAGATGTCTTTCTTCGGTAGCCTCACCTACCACGGCAAACGGACAACGCTCGCGCTCGCAGATCTCGGCAAACAGCGGAAGGTCTTCCTTGCGCACGGCCATCACATAACGCTCTTGTGCCTCGTTACTCCAGATTTCACGCGGGGCCATGCCTGGTTCTTCGTTGTGCACGTCGCGCAGCTGGAACCTGGCGCCAACACCCGCATCGTTCACCAGCTCAGGGAAGGCATTCGAGATGCCGCCTGCACCCACATCATGAATACTCAGTATCGGGTTCTTGTCGCCCAACTGCCAGCAGCGGTCGATCACCTCTTGCGCACGGCGCTCCAGCTCGGGGTTACCGCGCTGCACGGAGTCAAAATCCAGGTTCTCGGTATTGGCGCCGGTATCCATACTCGACGCCGCACCGCCGCCCAGGCCAATCAGCATGGCTGGGCCACCCAGTTGAATCAAGGCAGCACCCGGCGGGATCGGGTTCTTCTTGGAGTGCTTGGCAGAGATATTGCCCACGCCACCCGCCAGCATGATGGGCTTGTGATAGCCACGAATTTCATCCGCCGCCTCAATTTCCAGCGTGCGGAAATAACCGGCAATGTTAGGACGGCCAAACTCATTGTTGTAGGCAGCGCCACCAAGAGGGCCATCCACCATAATTTGCAATGGCGAGGCAATGCGTGCAGGCTTGCCGTTATCCTGCTCCCAAGGCTGCTTGAAGCCCGGGATATTGAGGTTGGACACGGAAAAACCTGTGAGGCCAGCCTTGGGCTTGGAACCGGAGCCAGTCGCGCCTTCATCACGGATCTCACCACCCGCACCTGTTGCCGCACCAGCAAAGGGGGAAATCGCTGTGGGATGGTTATGCGTTTCCACCTTCATGAGGAAGTGCATATCTTCCTCGACAAAACCATAGCTGCCATCCGACTGGGGATAGAACCGCTTGGTTTTTTCACCCTGCACAATCGAGGCATTATCGGAATAGGCCACCACTGTCTTGCCTGGGTTAAGCTTGTGCGTATTGCGTATCATGCCAAACAGGGACTGCGCTTGCTCCACACCGTCAATCACCCAGTCCGCATTGAAAATCTTGTGCCTGCAGTGCTCTGAATTGGCTTGGGCAAACATCATCAGCTCAACATCGGTTGGATTGCGACCGATGCGCTGGAAATTCTCCACCAGGTAATCCACTTCGTCAGGTGACAATGCCAGGCCCATGTCTGAATTGGCAGCATCCAGCGCGGCCTTGCCGCCAGCCAGGATATCCACGCTCGACAAGGGAGCTGGTTCAGCCGTGTGATAAAGCTTTTGCGCGTCAGCCAGATCAGCAAATACGGATTCGGTCATGCGGTCATGAATCAGCGAGCGCAGAGCAAGCTTTTCCGCATTCGTGAGCGGACTGCCATCGGCAGTCACTGCATAATAAGCCACGCCCCGCTCCAGGCGCTGCATGGCTTCCAACCCACAGTGACGAGCAATATCAGTAGCCCGCGAGGCCCATGGGGAAATCGTCCCAGGACGTGGAATCACAAGAAACAACTCACCTGCCGGCGTTTCTTCATCCAGCCGCGGCCCATAAGTCAGAATCTGCTTGAGCGTCTGCTCCTGCGCTTCAGTCAATGCCACATCTATCCAGGCAAAATGCCAAAACTCGGCATACAAATGGCTAATGCGCGGCGCGGCAACTTTAAGTGCGCTCAGGATTTTTTCAAGACGGAAAGGAGATGAAGCGGCACTGCCACGAAGACTAATCATTTGGCTGGACATGAGGAAATTCAAAGTGTTGGCAAAAACGGAATTTTACCAGATTATGCCCGACCCTATCGCTTGAAGCTGCAGGAAAATCAGCCATGCATTGCCGTCAGCAGCAACATCACTATATCCAATAGCAATAGCAAGACAAACATCGCTGACAGGACCAATGCCCAACTTTCATGCGCCAACAGGCTTCGCAGTCGGCGCTTGAAAGCTATAAAACGAGCGTGCAATACCATCACATGATCAATTATTTCCGGGATTGAACTCATACGTTAGTGTCAACCATGCAGCCCTGGGAGCGCCAGGTGCCACGAAGTTGGTGTTCTGCCAATCTCTTGAATTGTAGTTGAACCCGCTGGGACCAATCGCACCATTAATTGAAGGTGAAAACGGGTTTGCACCAAGCTGGCTACCAGAATAGTACTCGCGATTAAAAAGATTATTGATCCGCAGCCCCAGGGTTAGCCCCTTGTCCAGCTTGTAAGTGGTGGTCAAGTTGAATATGGCAAACCCTGGCGTCGTACCCTTTTGATAGTAAGGCTGACCAACTATAGTTGAAGGCTGCGCATCACATTGGAAATATCCCGTGAAATCCCCAGTGACCGGATCGAATGCCGGATTGCAACTTGCGGCGATCTGGCCTAATTGTTCTGCAGCAGGGCCTTTGCGGTGTTCGTTGTTTTCGTTGCCGCGGGCAATGGCGCTGGAGCGCATGATCATGCTCAAGCCGATATCCCAGCGGTCGGTCACGTGGAAATTGACGGACGCATTCAGGTTATGCAGCGGAATGCCCGGCATGCGGCTGCCAGGTTCGACCTTATATTGCCGGAAGCTGGATTGCCCATATTTGTTGTAATAAGCCGGATTCTTGGGGAAACCCAGATGATAGCCGCCGTTGTCATCCTCAATATATTCGTACATGCCAGGCCCGACACCATCGTTAGGGTCAAAATTGGTGCTGCTGTTGGAAAGGTTGAACATATGGAACGGGCTTTCGAACGTGGCGCTGGTCAAACTGTAGCTCAGAGAAAATTCGGCGCGGCCGGCGCTTCCTGACAAACCGAATTCAAGCCCCTTGCGACGCGTATCGCCAATCGTGTCGAAATAATTGCGCGATGAAGACAGGCTGGTGAAGTAAATATCGTCCTTCAGATCAGTCTGATAGGCGCTCAGGTTCCACTTCCAGTTGTTGGAAAATACGCCACGAATACCTAGTTCATTGGTAGTGGACTTGATTTGAGGCAAATAAGGATCACCCGAAAGCTGGGACGGCAATGTGCATGCGCCAGCGCTTTGCAATTCGGGATCGCTGCTGTAGGCGCAACCCAGCTCGATAACGGATGGCGCCCGCGTTCCCTGGCTCCAATTGCCGTACACATTCACATTCATAGTAGGTGAATATGTAACGCCGAGTGAAGGATTGAGCGAGTAATAGGAAAATTTTTCCTTATGGCCATCCAGGGTGGAGCGGCTTCCGAAATTACCATTAGGCCGGTAATAGCCGTTCAAGCCACTGGCGCGAGCATCATCGGTCAGCGTTGAAGTGGCATTAGGCTCGGTCGGACAGTTGGCCGGATCCTGGCACAAAATAACGTCAGGATTAGCCGCAAAATCCTTGAGGTTGTGCAGCTCGGCGAAGCCGGCAGCAGTGCGGGACTTCAGATTATTGGTGACATGCGTTTTGTTATACCTGGCTGAAGCGGAAAAATTCCATTGCTGCACTGGAGACCAGGTTTCACTGAAATAAAGGCTGGCTGTTCTTGAACTCCCGTCAAAGGCATTATTGGTAATGTCATGCGAAGCTGCATAGAACTCGGGAGAAATATTGGCCGGATCAAGATAAACGTTATGCGAGGCATCGATCAGAGCCAAACGCGAAACACTGCTGTAGTCCGCATACGCTGAGTCGAAAGATACCCCCGTCATGAACTTGTGTTTCTCCAGGTTCCAGTTGAACTGGACCGCACCGCCGTTGGTCACTTGGTCGATAGATGTGGTATCAATCTGACCAATAGGCGTTCCGTTAACGACACCAGTGCCATTTCCACCATATCCAAGATCACCATTGGCGCCATTCCGCATTTTCAATGACTCCAAAGTTGCTTGCCTAGTCGTAGGATTGCATACACCAGGTGCATCGGTAGGGTTATTGATCGGGGGGAGAGGCGTACCCCATGGGGAACCGTTTGTTGTGTCCCATATCCCGTTTCCATCCAGATCCTGGTACTGGCACAAAGGCAAGTTATTGCTGGGGGTTGAGGTTTCCCTGCCGAAGTCATAGGTGCCTACCATGTCAGGGAAAGCCTGGTAGAAATCGCCATTGACGGAATGGCGCTTACTCCTCCGATGATATAACTGGCTCGTAATATTGAAAGTGTCCGACACATCGAATGCGCCCGATATCTGGAATTGCAGCAACCGGTTCTTGGTTTCGTCGGGCGATGTAAATACACTCTCAGGCCTCTCATCATACAATTCTTTTGGAATCATTCCGTTACCTACGAGATCATTGCCGACATACAGCGAGGAAAGCCCCAGTTTCAGCCTATCATTACGCCACTCCACCTTGCCGAAAAACTGGTTCACGCGCGAAGGAGAATTATCACGCCACCCATTTTCATCAAAGATGTTGACAGCGGCATAGCCGGCCAGAGCGCCGTTGCTTCCACCGGCTTCCGCCTGCAGCTGTTTCCGGTCAAAAGAGCCGCCTGTCAAATTGGCAGACAGCACATTACCGTCAAAACCGCTTTTGGTCCGGACCGATAATGCGCCGCCTAGCGTATTAAGCCCAAAAACTGGATTGGAGCCTGGAAACACATCAACGCTGGTAAGCGCATTGAGCGGGATCATGTCCCAGTTCACCACATCGCCAAACGGTTCATTGACACGTATGCCGTCGAAGAAAACCGATAGCCCTTGCGGCGTGCCAAGCTGCGGCCCGGCAGTAAAGCCACGATAAGTGACATCCATCTGGAACGGATTGCCTTGGTAGTCATTGACATTGACCGATTGAAGCCTGGAATTCATGAGCCCAGGCAGGCTTAACTCATTGGACTCCTTGATTTCCTTTGCGCTGATACTCTGGACATTGCCTGGAATCTGCTCTTTGGCGAGCCCGAGCCCTGGCATAGGCCCAATCTCGTAGAAGCGTTTGCCGCGAACTTCAATAGCAGCTACCTTGAAATCTATCGAAGATCTTTCACCGGGCAGTTTGTCATCATTCAACACAGTTGCCCGCCTGAGTTGATAACGCCCTCCTTGGTCTTCAAACACTTCCAGCCCGCTTCCCCTCAGGAGCTCGCTAAACCCCTGCATCACGCCATAACTGCCTTTAAGGCCCGATGTCTTTTTATGTTGAGTCAAGGCCGAATCAAACGACAACAGCACGCCGGCATTACCGGCATACAGCGTCAGTGCCTGGCTCAGGTCACCGGCAGGAATGCTGTACGATTGCACAGGAATGGCCTTGTTCAATGGTTCTGCTGTCGTTGGCAGTGGATTGAGCACACTGGCAAACAAGACCAGCATCAATAACCTGGAATTGTGTTGCCTTGTGCCCTGCTGTTGGGTCTTTTGCACAACAGCGGATGAAATGTTTCTAGCCATGAATCTCTTTCCCTCAAGTTTCGAATCTTTTGCTGAATACGCCAATTGAGGTGGCTAAAAGGTATAAAAAAATATTGAATATTTTTTTGATATAGCTTAGAAAATCACTGGTTATGCTGGTTTCAAGGTCACCCAATAACGCGTTAAGAATTCAATACGCAAGTGATAGGTATCTTGCAGACTTATCAGGATGCCATCGAGATCATCAAGCGGGAAAGCGCCTGAAACCGGCATTGAGGCAATGGAAGAATCGCATCGCAACACACCTGTGTGATAACGCCCCAACTCTGCAAGGAAAGTTTGCAAAGGCATGTCGTTGGCGCTGAGGATACTCTTCACCCATAGATCAGCCCCTGATAACAAGGGTTTGATCTCGCCGACATGTTCGTTATCAAAATTGGCGGCTTGATCTGCTTTAACAAGGGTCTCATGCGCACTATTTCGTGCAGGATTGATCCTGACGGCATGCTCAAATACATTGACCGAGATATGGGTGCCATGATCGCGGACGCTGAACTTTGTACCCAAGGCGGTCACCATGCCATGACGGGTTTGCACCTGGAACGGCACCAGAGTCCCTGCGGGATGCCCGGTTTCCACCATGATCTCACCCTTGATCAGCACCACCACGCGATGGCCGGCATCATAAACAGTATCAATCGCAGTGCCCGTATTGAGGACAATCACGGTTTCATCCGGCAAAGTCCAAGTGCGGCGTTCACCCTTTGCGGTTGAATAATCGGCCAACATGGCCTGCCATGGGCGTTCACGATAAACCAACGCTCCGCTGCCACCCAGCACAAACACGAACCCAATGGTTTTGAGCATTTGGCGACGCCCTACTTGTCGGGCACGCGGCAGCAGTACAGCATGCCCAATGGACGGATCAAGCCCATTGAACGGCATATTCACTTGTTGTATTGAAGCCCAGGCATCACGATGACGGCTGGAGACAGCCAACCATCGTTCAAACTCCAGCCTATCCTGAGCCGTGACATCCGTATCATGCAAACGGATATACCACTCCGTAGCGGCTTTCAACAAATTAGACATCCAGGCCTATATCCCGAGACATCATTGCACTTGCGCACAATGCAACAAGGCGCGGGCAATATATTTCTTGATAGAAATCACACTCATGCCAAATTCTGCGGCTATTTCAGGATAGGTCATTCCATTCAGCTTATGCATTAAAAATGCCTTGCGCACCTTGATGGGAAGACCATCGAGCATCCGGTCAATCGCCACCAGCTTTTCAAGGTTCAGCAAATATTCCTCAGGAGAAGGGACAGCCATTTCCTGTCCATTACCTAAGGCCACCATGGCATTCAAGTAAGCATGTTCAATATCCCGCCGGCGCAGGAAATTCACCATAATGCCGTGCGCAATCCGGGTCAGGTACGCCCGGGGCTCGACAATCTCCTGGGCATTGCCTTGCAAAAGCACCCGGATGAAAGTGTCATGGGTCAAATCTGCCGCATCAAAACTTGATCCGGTTTTTTTGCATAGCCAAGCATGCAACCATGGCCGGTGCCGTTGGTAAAACTCCTGGACTAACCCTTGCTGCAATAACTGGCTGGAAGACATGGCACTACACCCGGTCACATTTATGTCATAACCAAGTGCAATTACCATACCTAGCAATGAAATATCATTAACATTTTGTTATATATAGAGATAATCAGTCGACCTCTTACTCCAAACAACCACCATCGGCTAAATACAGCCAATTATGGTTATATACAGCCATCAAGTCCAATAAAAACCAAATAGTATCAAGCAACGCTACAAAAGCCAGCAATAAAACAAATCAGCTGAAGTTAATACATACATCAATACAAGCTCACAATCATCATTCCAAATTCAAATGCCAGCAGCAGGAAAAATAATCCAGGGAGGATGATGAGCCAACTTTGATGATCAAACACCATCTTGAACCAATGCCTGGCTATCAGAATAGCTTTTCTCGCAATGTCCATGCTGCTTAGTATCAAAATTCAAAAGTTGCTATTTTCTTGGATCAAACTCATAACTCAAGCTAATCCATGCAGCCCTGGGCGCGCCTGGTGCTAGGAAGTTAGTCATTAGCCAATCATTCGAATTAAAGTTATAACCACTTGCCCCTATAGCCCCATAGATTGAGGGAGAAAATGGGTTCCTACCCAATCGGCCTGCCGTGAAATATTCCTTGTCAAATATATTGTTGAGACGGAGCCCCAGCGTCCATTCGGAATTGATCCGATAGCTGGTTTGCAAGTTGAACACCATATAGCCAGGGGTAGTGCCCGGATTGTTCGTGGTTTGTCGGGCTACGGTAATTGGTTGTCCTGTAATGGCATCTTCAATCGTGTCATAAATAACTTCACCAGCTTGGTGCTTGTTATTTTCATTGCCACGTACAAAAGCAAATGAATGTGCGACGGCAGTCAGGCCGACTTGCCATTTCGGAGTGACCTGATAACTCAAAGTGGCATTGATATTATGCAAAGGAACGCCGGGCATGCGGTTACCCGGCTTGACGTGGATGCGGCGGCTATAGTCGTGATTGCCATAGAACTCTTCCGCTGAGCTACTGTTATCATTGGCTGGCATAAGGAAAGAATCTTGGAAGGTGGCTTCTGTCAGGGCATAGTTGAGCCTTAAACGCCATTTCTCGAATGCAGCAGTAATCCCAGCTTCTAGCCCTTGGCGGCGTGTATTGCCGATAGTGTCGAAAAAGTTGCGATTGCCAGGGTAGCCGATCATATAGATGTCATCCCTGAGATCGGTCCGGTAGACCCCGAGATTCCACTCAACATTATCGTTAAATCTGCCTCGCATACCAAAATCCCAGGAAGTTGCCTTAATTTGAGGTAGATAAGGGTCGCCAGACAGTGTAGTGGGTAGGGAGCAGGCACGGTTTTCTGCCAAGCTTCGTGGCGCGTATACCAGAGACCCATCAGGATTCATGCTAATTGGCGTGGGTGTTTTGTCGAATGCACAACCCAACTCCACGACAGACGGTACACGAGTGCCTTGACTTACATTGCCATATATATTGAGGTCAGGTTTGACTTGCCAAGAAGCACCAAGGGAAGGATTGAGTGAGTAGTATTTGAATTTTTCTGTTTCAGCCGCATTCAAGAGATTGGATGCATCTGGAATGGTATAGCCGGTGGTCGGATTATTGGCACAATTTGGCCAAGTCCCCAAGCATACATTGTAATAGTCAGGGAATGCCTCTAGTTGTGCTAAATCCCACACATAAGTGCCATAAGTACGCGATGCAATCTTATTCTTGCCACGAGTTTCGTTATACCGCAGGGCCCCCGTAATATGCAGAGTTTCGATAGGACTCCAGGTTTCACTGGCATAAATGCTCTTGGTAATCTGGTGGCCCTTGAAATTATTATTGCTGACATCTCCACTGGCTGCATAGTATTGATCACGGATTTCATTAGGGGCGAGATAAGCATCTCGTTCAGCATCTAACATGCCAAACATCTGGCTACTCTTATAGGTGGCGGATGGAATATCCACTGAGGCGCCGACCATGAACTTGTGTTTTTCAAAATTCCAGTTGAACTGGATGGAGGCGCCATCGGTTTCCTGGTCGATTGTGGTATCAGTGAGCACCGCGGTTGGGGTGCCTTCGACATAACCTGTGCCTGTGCCGCCATAAGCGGCACCATCCACTGTCATTGGAGTACCTGCAGGACCGGGAATGGTTAAGTCATCACTATTAGCATCACCTTGACAGGATGCGGCGTTGGCAGGAGGACGAATCAACAGAACATGCTTCACTCCAATGTCGTCACCAGCAATAGGATCATTTCCCTCACCGTCTGGTGTGTAGTAATAGAAATTTAATAAGCTTGACGTAGCAAGAAGTCCAGGCAATGTTGCACTTTTTAGGTTGGAGAGTGTTACGACTGTTGGGTAACTGTACTGCGGGCCTTCTACAGAGTAATCCGCTGTGGGCTGGGGTGGGGGAAGATTGCTTCCTTGTTCGGTACTAGGAGTAAAAAGATTATTTTGGTTCCAGTTTTGGTTGTATTTCATCATTTCCTGAGCATATTCAACAAAATAATCAGGTAAGTCCTGATTAATTGAGCTTGCTGGCAAACTTGCAAAAGCCGCATCAACCGAAGGAGATAAAAAGAACTGAACCAAAGGGTGACTAGGATCTTGTGCAAACAATGCCCCCACATTTTGAATACCGTTGGGTACTTCGACTACGGCATAATCAGGCAATCCGTATGCATTCGTACTATTAAATATGCAGGTATATTGTTCTCCGGGATTCAGGTTGCGCTTAACCAAAGAATTGTCCCATTCCGTATAGACATCTGCCCCTTGCTGCTTACGTTTGCTGTTCCTGCGATACGCTTGTGCCGTAATAGTGAAGTTGTCATTGACGAAGTAACTGCCCGAGAGCTGGAATTGCAATAGACGGTTATCAGTGGTATCCGGTGAAGTAAAGACGCCGTTCCTATCCTGCTTGTACATTTCGCTCGGGAGAAGGCCGTTGCCCACGAGGTCATTCCATACCACCAGGGTGCTCAGGTTAAGGTCCAGCTTGTCTCCCCGGTAGCTGCCCTTGCCAAATACTTGATTGACCCGGCTCGGGGAGTTCTCGCGCCAGCCATCCTCTAGAAAGATATTAGCAGCGCCAAAGGCACCCACAGTGCCATTGTTCCAGCCGCCAGAGGCTTGCAACTGCCGTCGACCGAAGGAGCCGGTGAGTACTTCAGCATCAACACCTGGATTACTGAAACCATCCTTGGTTTTCATGGAGAGGGCACCACCTAGGGTCCCTAAACCAAAGATAGGATTGGAACCGGGGAAGACATCAAAGCTGGCCAGAGCATTCATTGGCAGCATGTCCCAGTTCACGACATCACCGAAGGGCTCATTGACGCGGATGCCATCAAGAAATACGGATAAACCTTGAGGAGTGCCAATCTGGGGACCTGCGGTGAAGCCGCGGTATTGCACATCCATCTGGAAGGGGTTGCCCTGATAGTCGTTGACGTTAACTGACTGGAGTTTAGAGTTCATGAGATCGGTCAAGCTCAAGGCATGGGCTTCCTTGATATCCTTGGCAGTCAGGCTTTGGACATTGCCGGGGATTTGCTCTTTAGTAAGGCCAAGACCAGGCAAAGGGCCGATTTCGTAGAAGCGCTTGGAGCGCACTTCGATGGCATCCACCTTGAAGTCTATTGAGGATTTTTCGCCAGGAAGTTTTTCACCTTCAAGCATGGTGGCGCGCCTAAGCTGATAACGTCCATCTCCATCTTGTACCACTTCAAGGCCGCTGTCTTTGAGAATGATGGCAAAACCATCAGACACGCCAAATTGTCCGCGCAAGGCCGGGCTGCGCTTGTCTTGGGTCATGATGGGGTCAAAGCCAAGCAGGACACCAGATTCAGCAGCATAGGCTGGCAAAGTTTCACTCAGGTCACCCGCAGGAAGATTGTAAGATTTTGGGGGAATGGTTTTCAGCAAGGGCTCTGCTGCTATGCTACTGGTGACAGCCCCCAACAATGTCAGCGCGCATAGATGTGCCCATGCTTTCAGAAAGTGCTGTGAGCCCGCTTCACAATACTTTCTGGAATTCAGCGGTTGATCTTCCCTGATGCTCTTCATTAACTCCCCCTGATTCATTAATCAATCTTGTTCTGCTGCTATGCCGAACGAAAATGAAAATCCGGAAAGTTTCCTTGAAAATTTTTTATGCAGGAGGCATTGAGATCAGAAGAGGATTGCCAAAAATTCTCAGGCAGGCTTGATATTGACCCAGTAGCGGGTAAACCGGTCTATGCGCACAGGCAGGGTCGCTTCAAGGGTTTGCAGTATCGCTTCCATATCCTGCAAAGGGAAAGAGCCCGAGATAAGCAAGCCCCCTACTGCAGGATCGCAGCGCAGGACGCCTGTTTTGTAGCGAGAGGCTTCATTCACAAACTCGTCAAGACGCATTGCGTAGACCACCAAAATACCGTTGACCCAGGACATTTCTGTTGCCTTGACCTTGCTTTTGGCAGAAAGGGACGCGGCGCTGAATTCCATGGACTCCCCTGCCTGCAAGACAATGGAGCGCTTGTCATGGTTTTTGGGCTGCACTTCCACTGCACCCTCAAACACGCTGACTTTGGACAGGCTGGATAAATCCCTGACGCTGAATCTGGTACCCAACGCAGTGGCCGTACCATGGCGACTTTTCACCTGAAACGGGCGGTAAACCGGCAGGGTCTCATGACCAGTTTCGATAAACACTTCTCCCCTGATCAGCTCGACAGTGCGTGCAGTTGCTGAAAAATGGATGTTTACCGCCGAATCAGTATTGAGGTACAAACGCCCTCCATCAGCAAGTTGTATCTCGCGCCGCTGACCCACTGCTGTACTGTAATCCGCCAGCATTTCACGCCAGGGCTGCTCTTTATAGGCATACAAACCAACGGAGCTTGCACTGAGAAACAGTGCGAGGTGTTTGATAATCCGGCGCCGGTCCGCAGATGGCGGCAATTGCAGGGTTGCCAGGCCAATCTCGCGAGGTACCTGGCTAAACTGCTGCGTCACTTTTTCCAGTGTTTGCCAGGCTTGAAGGTTTTGAGGATCAGCGGCTGCCCAGTCCTTCCAATTGGTAATCTCGCTTTGGCTGGCCTCGCCAGAGGCTAGCCTGGCATACCAAGCGCTGGCTTGCACCATGGCTTGGGTTGGTCTCTGCTGATCCGTCATATTGGTTTAATCTTGCAATAGCATCATGCATTGCAACATGGCTTTTGCCACATAGTTGCCGACTGTACGGGTGGAAACGCCCAGCCTGCCGGCGATCTCGCCATAACTCAAGCCCTCCAGTTGCAACAGCAAAAATGCTGTGCGTACTTTGGGGGGCAATCCATCCAAGAGCACATCAAGCCTGATGAGAATTTCCAGCATCATGGCACGGGTTTCTGGTGATGCCACCTCGGCAGGGGTAAAATGTGCCAAGGCATCAAGGTAAGCCCTTTCAATATCACGGCGACGGATATGGTCTACCATCAGCCCATGGGCAATATGGGCAAGATAAGCCCTGGGCTCACGCATGGCGGGCATATCGGCTTTTAGCAGAAGATTAAGGAAAGTATCCTGCGTAAGGTCGGCAGCCCCGGTGGGACAGCCTAGTTTCCTGGATATCCAGCCACGCAACCATGAATGATGCTCTTGATAAAGCAACTGGATGTTGCCGTACCGGGTAATGATTTCATCTGGCATGAGTCTTGACCTGAAGCCGGGTGTTGTTAAAACTGAGCAATATCAATGCCATTATTTAACATGATGATTCGCAAATATTTTTTTAATCCATTATTGTTGAATTGGCTATATACAACCAATTAACAACCAATTGCAGCCAATTTATAACCAATTGACAATCATTTTCGCAGATTACACTTAAATGAATAAAAAAATCGTCAATCTAAAAGGCGGCCTTCAAAGTTTTGGCTATAATCCCCACACTTCTAACAGGCCCTTTTATACAGCAATGTTCATATGCAACTTGATGTAAAAACCATATTCTTCATTACAGGCCTGCTGGTGAGCACAACTGGCATGGTGCTATGGGGGTTGGCCGCTACCGGTCGCTTTGACCGCTGGCTGAAATACTGGGGCATAAGTAACCTGTTTGCTGGATCAGGGGTATTGTTGCTGACGTTCCGCGACCAAATCCCTGACATCTTCAGCATTGTTGTTGCCAACATGCTGACCATCAGCGGCTATTTTCTGTTGATGGTGACTGTTCACCGCCTGTATCACCGCAAAGTGGCTTGGCAGCCGCATTTGCTGCTACTCGCAGTGACTACAGCGTTTTTCCTGGTCATGCAGGACTCCAGCCAGTTCTACTCTGAACGTGCTGCCATCAGTGCGGCTATTTGCGGTTTTTACTGCGCCCTGGTGGCACATACCACCCGGACGATTGCACGGGAAGAAGATATCAGCTCGGCCTATCTGGTGACCGGCATATTCATCTTTACAGCACTGGTATTTGGATTGCGCATGCTGGCCGCCCTCACTGATCACATGGGAGGTGAATCAGTATTTTCACCAGGCGGGGTCAATATGTGGATGATCCTGCTGGCAGCAATCGTGACCCCATTATGGAACATGTCCATGCTGCTGATGATCATGGAGCGCATCAACCGGAACTGGATAGGCCGCGCCTTGCGCGACCCGCTTACATCGGCATTGAACCGTGCAGGCCTCAGCGCTGCCATGGAAAATGCAATCCAGGGCCAATCGGACAAGTCATCCACCGCTTTGCTGCTGGTGGATATTGACCACTTCAAGCAGGTTAACGACAAACTGGGACATGCACATGGGGATGAACTGCTGCGTATGTTTTCAGATATGGTGCGCAGCCATTTACGCGGATCCGACCTTTTTGCCAGGCAAGGCGGCGATGAATTCGTGATTCTATTGCCAGGCAGTGGCGAGAAAGAAGGCCGGGAGGTGGCTGAGCGCCTGCAAAAAGCCTTTACGCAACCCACCTGGAAAATCAAGACTGCCGATATCGCCCCAACTCTCAGCATAGGACTGGCCGTCACCAAAACCGACCAGTTACCGCAATCACTACACTCCCTGTTACAACAGGCGGATGCCGCGCTTTATCAATCCAAGCAGGGCGGTAGGAACCGCATTACCAGCGTACAAATCGCTTGAGCCGGAGAATAATGAAACAGGCGTCATTGGGCTGCCCCATCCTTATCCTCGGCCTCCTGCTCATCTGTATGGAATACTTTCTCGGCGCCTGCAATATCCTCATACTATTGAAGCTGCAATTGGATAAGCGCCGGGAAATGTTCTGAATATCTATATGCTAGTCCTCAGCACTAAAGCATTTCACTTAGTCTGACCAATAAGCCAAATCACCAATTAACTATACATCAGGACTTGTACAGCCAGAGCAGGCCAAGCAGCATGGCAAGAGTCAGCACCACTACCACCCGCGCCAACCTGGAAATGCGCAAGCGATTAGCCTCAATACGTGCCACCAATTGTTCGTTCTGGTCGGCAAGGGTTTTAAGCAACTCAGAAGAATTCAGCATCTGCATATGCAAGTCTGCCACCTTGTTTTCCAGCGCTTCTATGCGTGCATCCTTGGCATCAGGCGTTTCCAGTTCGGTATATGGCACTTCTTTGTCAACCGGAAACTGCCCTGCCTGCGGCTTGTGAGCTACTGCCTCCCACAGACGGCGCGCGCCTTCAGCAATAGCGGGGGCTTTACGGATCACTTCAGCCCATGGCACATTTCTCAATACAGTCAGCCATACGGCGGCCATCTAATATTTCCTTTCAACTCTGACCAGTCCGGCCAGCTTCTTATGACGACACCGTAATAAAACTGAGGCGGTTGCCATCAGGATCCACCATCAGCATATTACGCACTGTGGGACCCAGATCATTGCCCGGCGGCTCCATTACATGCAGTCCCTGTTCCAGGAACTCATGATAGACAGCATCCACATCCGGCACGTAAAAATGCACCAAGGAGCCAAAGGCACAATCACCGGTATGTTCCGTCAAAAACACTTGCATATCGCCACGTGTAATTGCCGCAAAAATAGGAAAACCCGGCTCGAACTGATGGGTCCAGAGTTCGCTGAAACCCAGTTTTTCATAATAAGGCTTACTCAAGAGGTAAGAGGCCACACGTATTGCCGGGATCACGCTTTGTGAAGGTTTCACAATTGCTCCTTTTCGCTAACCATTACGCTGGTTCAGACATGATTCTCATCAACACGTCATAAATGGCAGGAAATTCGGTGAAACCATCCTGCTCCATGAAATGCCCACCTTCCTCAAACAACTCCCACTCAGCCCCAAGCCTGTCACTCAACCGAAGTGAGTAAGGGTAAGGCACGATATTGTCATCCTTGGCCGCGACGACTACCCTGTGTCTGCTTAACTTGATGAGATGCTCAAAATCCAGAGGGCTTGCAGTAAAAGGGTCCACCTCGGGTAAAAAACTCAAGTGCTCAGCAAAGCCTGACACCAGCACCATGCCGCCTATCGGCGTTGTTTGGCTCATCAGGTGCTGCAATAAGGTGATGCAACCCAGGCTATGCCCAACAAAAAAAGTATGTTTGTCATGCTGCTGAATATTGACCTGCAAATGCTCAAGCCAGCCTTGTACCTTGGGCGAATTGGGGCCGGGCAACTCCGGCACATGGACCGTGGCCCCCTCCTGCTCCAGCGCCTGCTTCAACCAAGGGAACCAGTGACTTTGCGGTGAGGCTTGGTACCCATGGATGATGTAAATAGTTTTTGCTTGCATGACACACCTTGAAACTCAATGCAAAGTTAGAACATTTTAAGATGTTTAGTTCTCTGCATATGCTGCAAATATCAAAGTGGCCCGGCAATATGACGATTTAGATGCCAGCTATTTGACTGCGCCAAATACCTTTTTCAGCAAACTGCTTGCCTGACCCATCGGGTCTTTGCGTATGGCCTTTTCTTCCTCGGCCATCATGAGGTAAACCCCGTCCAGGGTTTTCTGGGTCACATACCGCTCAAGATTGGCTTGGTCTTTTTTCACCAACCCGTATTTGCTGCCCGTTTCTGCAAACTTGTTGTATTGCTGGGCCAAATCGACGTTTTCCGTCGCCTTTTTCACAATCGGGAGAAATTTATCCGCCATGGGACCCGAAGTAGTTTTACGAAAATACTGGGTGGCGGCATCTTCCCCGCCAGTAAGAATATCCTTGGCATCCTGCACGCTCATCTGCTTGACCGAATTCACCAGCAGGGTTTTGGCCTCAGGTACCGCCGCCTCGGCAGCACGGTTCATCTTCAGCACCAATTCATCCGCCTGTTTGCCCATGCCGAACATGCGCATTGCTTTCTCGGCTTTTTGCAGGGATTCCGGCAATGGGATCTTGACTTGAGGATTCTTCAGAAATCCATCCACTGAACCCAGCTGACTCACTGCCTTATCGGCCGCCTGAACAAGTGCCTCTTTCAAGCCCTTGCTGGTGTCAGCATTGCTGAGATCACTCAAACCAAGCGCAGTAGCCTGGGTAGCAAACAAAGCAAAACCCAGGGCGGTGATTAGATAACGCATGATATCTCCTGCAGTGTTCTGAAAAACCATAGTCTACCTGCGTTCAATCCCTCATGCGCATTATCTCGAGTTAATGTTTCACCCGCTTTACATGCCAGATTTTGTCAGCATATTCGCCTATGGTTCGATCACTGGAGAACTTGCCCACGCGGGCCACATTCAGAATCGCCTTACGGCTCCACTCCTCCTGATCCCGATACAGTTTGCCTACCGCCTCCTGGGTTTCAACATAACTGGCGTAATCGGCCAGCAGCAGGTAATGATCCCCATTGGCCAACAGGGCATCCGAAACAGCCTGATAGCGATCCGGCTCATCCACACTGAAAAAGCCGCCAACAATCATGTCGAGCGCCTGTTTCAACTCCGGATTGCCGTGATAGTAATCCCAGGGGTTGTAATTGTTGGCTTTCATCTCGGCCACCTGTTCTGTGGTCAGGCCAAAGATGAATATATTGTCCTCGCCCACCTCCTCACGGATTTCCACATTGGCGCCATCCAGAGTTCCTATTGTCAAGGCACCGTTAAGCGCCATTTTCATATTGCCGGTGCCAGATGCTTCAGTACCCGCTGTGGATATCTGCTCGGAAAGGTCGCTGCCAGGGAACAGGAGCTCGGCGGCAGATACTTCATAATTGGGATAAAACACTACCTTGAGCTTGTCTCCAATCGCAGGGTCTTCGTTGACGATGGCGGCCACATCGTTAATCAGGCGGATAATCAGCTTAGCGAACCAGTAGCCTGGGGCTGCCTTGCCTCCAAAGATCACCGCACGAGGCGTGACATCGTTGGCCTGGCCATTACGAATACGGTTATAAAGCGTGATGATATGCAGAACATTGAGCAACTGGCGCTTGTATTCATGAATCCGCTTGATTTGCACATCGAACAGGCTATCCGGGTTCAGCCTGACTCCGGTCAACTTCTCAATCTTTTTTGCCAGGCGTTCTTTATTGGCACGTTTGATCTGGCGGAATGTCTTGCGGAAATCGGCATCCCCGGCCAAAGGCTCCAGCTTGCGCAATTGGCTCAGATCATGCTGGAAATCGCTGCCTATCACTTTGTCGATCAGGCTGGTCAGGCCGGGGTTGCACTGATTCAACCAGCGACGCGGGGTAATGCCATTTGTGATATTGATGAACTTGCCGGGGAAGATGCGGTTGAAATCCGCAAACAGTGTGGTTCTCAGCAGCTCGCTGTGCAATGCGGCCACGCCATTCACCGTATGGCTGCCAATCACTGCCAGATGGGCCATGCGTACCCGGCGCCCCTGGGTTTCATCAATAATGGAAACACGGGTCAATAACTCTGTATCACCCGGGAAGTGATGGTTTACGAACTGCAGGAATTCATAGTTGATGCGGTAAATAATTCCCAGATGACGCGGCAACAGCTTGTCAACCATCTCGACAGGCCAGGTTTCAAGGGCTTCAGGCATCAGGGTGTGGTTGGTGTAGGCAAATACCTTGCCTGTGATTTTCCAAGCCTGATTCCAGGATAAATGATGCACATCCACCAGTTGGTACATCAGCTCCGCCACGGCAATCGCAGGGTGGGTATCGTTAAGCTGAATGGCGACCTTGTCCGGCAATGCATTCCAGTCATCATGCTTGGCGAGAAAACGGCGCAGGATATCCTGAATGGAAGCCGAGACAAAGAAATACTGCTGTTTCAGCCGCAGCTCACGCCCCAGGACTGAAGTATCATTGGGATAGAGTACCTTGGAAATGTTTTCATAGGCATTTCGTTCTTCTACCGCTTTTTCGTAATTGCCATCATTGAAATGGGCAAGGTCAAACTCCCTCGCCGCCTTGGCCGACCATAGACGTAGCGTGTTCACGGTCTCAGTGTCATAGCCGGGAATCGGCATATCGTGGGCAATGGCAAGAACGCTCTCGGCATCCACCCAGTGGTATTCAGTGCCTTTCGGTGTGGGAAATTCCACCACGCGGCCATAGAACTTGATGGGATATTGACTTTCAGGGCGCTGGAACTCCCAGAGGTTGCCATAACGCAACCAGTTATCCGGGTTTTCCACCTGTTGGCCCTGGCTGATGGATTGGCGGAACATGCCATATTCATAACGTATGCCATAACCAGTGCCCGGAATATCCATGCTGGCCATTGAATCGAGGAAACATGCCGCCAGGCGCCCCAGGCCGCCATTGCCCAGCGCTGCATCGGTCTCGAGCTCAACAACATCCTCCAGCTTGTGCCCAAGTGCCGTTAAACCATCCTTGACTTCATCATTGATGCCCAGATTGAGTGCAGCATTCTGCAGCATGCGTCCAATCAGGAATTCCAGGGAGAGGTAATAAACGCGCTTTGGATCCTGCTCGGCATAGGCTTCTGCAGTTTTTACCCAGCGTTCCACCATATGATCGCGTACGGTATGGCCAGTAGCGACGAACCAATCCCTTGGTGTTGAAGCCTCGCTGGTTTTGAAGGCGGAAAAAATCAGATGGTTTTGCAGTGCTTGCGCAACCGGTGTTTTCTCGGTAGTAATCACAGGTGTGGTCGCGGCTCTTGGCTTCTTGGTGTCTTTTGCAGATGTCATATGGCGTCTTTCCGTGTGCGTTTACAAACATGCTACCCATGTTCTCAGTTCAGTAGCAAACCAATGTTGAACGGCAAAGATGAAATTTATACGAGGCTCAATGCATTATAAGCCAGCAAAAATCAGGCCACTACCTTGAGAAACCGGGCTAACTCATTACAAGACTACAGCGAAACATAAAAGTTGAAAATAATCTGGAAAATGGGCATAAAAAAAGGGATAAGCTGCCTTATCCCTTTTTTGATTCAGCTCGAAACCGATTTATTTTGGTGTTGGATCGCTCACGAAACCCAGCTTCTGCACGCCCGCATTTTGTGCATAAGCCATCAGTTCAGCCAGCACCTGGTAACGAGTTTCCTTGTCTGCGCGGATATGCAGCTCAGGCTGAGGTTCCTTGTCAGCCACTTCATGCAGCTTGGCATTGATTTCCTCCAGCGTCACGGGCTGGTCATTCCAGTACATGGTGCCTGCAGTATCAATCGCCACATCGATAATCTCCGGCTTGTCCGGGGAAGGCTGGCTGGTAGCCTGCGGCAAATCGATCTTGACCGCGTGGGTCAGCAATGGTGCGGTAATAATAAAGATCACCAGCAACACCAACATCACGTCAACCAAAGGCGTAGTGTTGATTTCGGACATCGGCCTTGAATGGCTTTCTCCCCCGCCAATACCGCCGCCCGCAATCATGCTGAAACCTCTTTCAACTTGGTTGCAGACCTGATCTGCGCGGCGCTGGGCGGCGTATTACCAGCATTCAGCGGAGCGCCAGTCGTCAGAAGAATATGTAAATCATTGGCAAAACCTTCCACTTCTCCCAGGATCACCCGGTTACGGCGTACCAGTGCGTTATAGGCAAGTACGGCAGGAATAGCAACCGCAAGGCCCAAAGCCGTCATGATCAATGCCTCGCCCACTGGGCCCGCCACCTTATCCAGCGTTGCCTGGCCGCTCTGGCTGATACTGGCAAGCGCATGGTAGATGCCCCATACGGTACCGAACAAGCCGACAAATGGCGCCACACTGCCGACCGAAGCCAGCATGGTCAGGCCATAGTCCATCTGTTCGCTTTCCTTGGCAATCTGACGACGCATTGCACGTGCAATGAATTCATCCTTATTGCAAGCGTCTTCAATGTTTTTCGCAACATGGTTCTGGTGGTGATCTGCAGCCTCAACAGCCTGGTTGGCCACTCTTGATACGGGTGTTTCCCCGCTGTTGTGACGCAGGGCTGAATCCAAAGATGGCGCCTGCCAGAAGTTGTTGTTGTATTCGCGGCTTGCACTGCGAATAGTCAAAGCCTGGTAAAACTTGACTACCATCAAGTACCAGCTGGCTACCGACATAAACACCAGAATAACAGCCACCAGCACGGAAACCGGGCCCCCGGCCAGGATAAAGTCCAAGCTATTAAATTCGTATGCGCTTTCCATATTGCATTGATCCTATATTTAAAATATGACGACTTGGTTGAACTGCTTAATCGGAGATTGTGAATCTCACTGGTGCAATCACCGACACCTTCATCGGTTTGTTATTGCGCTTGTAAGGGTTAAACCGGGATTTCTTTGCAGCCTCCAGTGCTGCCTTGTCCAGCCGCTCGGAACCACTGCTGGTCTCAATCTGGATAGACTCAGGCACACCTGTCTCCGAAATCAGCATGCGTAGCATCACCACACCCTGCTCACCCAGCCTTCTTGACATGGCAGGATAGACTGGCAGCTCCTGATGAGAGTAAGAAACCCCTGAAATCGAAATTTCAGGAATGGGCTCATCTTTTGGCTCGGGCTTCTTGACGGGCTCCACTCTCTCCGCTACCACTGGCGTATCTTTTACCGGTGCTTGCGATGGTGCCTGTTTCTCTACAGGAGCGGGCTCACTCACCTCCTTGGTCACTTCCTGAGCCTGCTCTACCGGCTCTGGCGCTTCTATCGGTACAGGCTTGTCCACCACTTTTGGCTTGGGCTTAGGTTTCGGCTTGGGCTCGGGCGGCTTTGGTACAGGCTGTGGCTCAGGTTCCGTGATTGCCACCTCCGGGATGGGCTCAGGGCTTTGCACCAAGCTGACCATGATGGGCGGTGCCGACTCCTCACGATGTGGTTCCCTGGTAGAAATTACCACCAGTGAAGCAAACACAACCGCGTGGGCCAATATAGTGAGGACCAGCGTCTTGCCTGAGAATTGACTTTCATCCTGTGATCGGGAAGCGCGTTTTGGTACCAAGCTACGGATTGGGTAATGACTCAATTGCCCCTCAACATGTTGTTCTCTTGAAAGGCGCGCTGATTGTGCATCAATGGACATTTTTGACGCTTGTAGTGAATTGACTCTGAGATTTTGCGGCACTGTAGACAGCAAGCCTGGCAACAGCCTCCTGCATCATTTCCGCCAGGGAATTGAATGCATGCGCTTCAAGCCTGAGGCTCAAGGCCCCCACTTCAATTTCAGCCACATTGCATTCTTCACAGTACGACACTTTGCATCCATCACTTCCAGCAAGCACTACACGCCTACAATTATTCACTGTCTTCATCGTTATCTCGGCCGCTCTTAAGTCATCTGCATCCTGGATGCAACTGATGTTGGCGCATGAAAGGCATCAATCAGCCTTCCATTGCAAGGAGCGAAAAATGATAACCATTCTCATATATTCAGTCAAGAATAACAATCATTCTAGCAGCTAATCTTTGGCAATTCTAACAAAAAGAAAAGGCCGCAATTGCGGCCTTTTTCATTCTGGACTCTACAAGAAAGCCAAAGCAACCATTACAGACGGTTAGCGTAGTACTCAACAACCTGTTGAACATCTACAGGGAATGGTACATCTTCCGCTGCTGGCAAGTGAGCAACCTTGGCTTGCTGGGCTTGCTCAGCCCAGGACAACCATTCTGGACGAATCAAAGGCATGCTGGCCAATGTTTCAATCACAATAGGCAGCTTGGTACTGCTGGACTTCAGGGAGATCTCATCACCTACGCGCAAGCGGATGGATGGAATGTTTACGGACTTGCCGTTGAGCAAAACGTGACGGTGTGAAACCAACTGACGGGCTGCAGCAATGGTCGGTGCGAAACCTGCACGGAATACCACGTTATCAAGACGGCGTTCCAGCAGTTGCAGCAATGTTTCGCCAGTAGGGGACTTGCCCTTACGCGCATCAACCACTAGGCGGCGCAGTTGCTTTTCGGACAGGCCGTAGTTGAAACGCAATTTTTGCTTTTCTTGCAGCTTGACACCGAAATCGGACTTCTTGCGGCGAGTAGCCTTGGCACCGTGCTGACCCGGAGGGGTAGGACGGGCTTCAATGCTCTTGCGTGACAAGCCAGGCAGATCAATACCAAGTGCGCGCATTACTTTAAGACGTGGGCCGGTAAATCTAGACATACTTTAAAACTCCTTTAATTGGTTTGATCAGGCTGACCTGATAAATTTTCCTGCATCCTGCATACTCTATCCACGGCATTCGCCATGGCTTCAGGATGGATAGCTTGGCGCTATCACCATGCATGCAATGCATGGCATACCTGCAAACTACTCAGACCCCGCATCAGTCAATTACACATTGACTACAATGCGAAGCCGCGGATTATACAATAAAAAACCGGGATTAACCAAGTGCTGATCAATCCCGGTTTGACTGCTGATAAAATCCTTACTGCGCGAGCAAGGCATTTACCCTGCGCACGAATGCAGCAGGGTCCTGCAGCTGTCCGCCCTCGGCCAACAAGGCCTGATCGAACAGCAAATGCGCCCAGTCGGAAAACTTGCCATCGTCCTGCACGCCAGCCAGGCGCTGCACAATCGCATGTTGCGGGTTGATTTCCAGCACAGGCTTGCTTTCCGGCGTTTTCTGGCCGGCTGCCTTGAGCAGGCGCTCCAGGTTGCCGGAAAGATCATGCGCCCCTGCCACCAGGCAGGCCGGGGAATCTGTCAGGCGATGTGTCACACGCACCTCCTTGACACTTTCACCCAAGGTAGCCTGGATCTTTTCCACCAGTGACTTGTATTCGTCCTCGGTCTTCTTCTTCTGTTCCTTCTCAGCCTCGTCTTCCAACTTGCCAAGATCAAGATCGCCCTTGGCCACGGACTGCAGTTTCTTACCTTCGAACTCGGTGAGGCTGCCCAGCAACCATTCGTCCACGCGATCGGATAACAGCAAGACTTCTATACCCTTCTTGCGGAATATTTCCAGATGAGGACTATGCTGGGCGGCGGCAAAACTATCGGCGGTAATATAGTAGATAGCCTCCTGACCTTCCTTCATACGGCTGATGTAATCCTTGAAGGAAGCCACCTGCGCATCAGTATCGGCATGGGTGCTCGCAAAGCGCAGCAAACCAGCGATTTTCTCGCGGTTGGCAAAATCCTCTCCCGGCCCCTCTTTCAATACGCGGCCAAACTCTGACCAGAATTTTGCATATTCTTCAGGCTGGTTTTCAGCCAGGTCCTCCAAGAGGCCCAGTACCTTCTTCACGGAGCCTGCCTTGATGGCATCTATATCCTTGGAATGTTGCAAAATTTCGCGCGATACATTCAATGGCAGATTCGCACTGTCTATCACGCCGCGCACAAAGCGCAGGTATTGCGGCATCAGCTGCTCGGCGTCATCCATGATGAACACACGCTTAACATACAGCTTGATTCCATGCTGACGCTCACGGTCATAGAGGTCAAACGGGGCCTTGGCCGGGATATAGAGCAGGGAAATGTATTCCTGGCGGCCTTCAACGCGGTTATGGCTCCAGACCAGCGGGTTCTCAAAGTCATGGGAAACATGTTTGTAGAACTCCTGGTACTCATCCTCGGAAATCTCGTTCTTGGCCCGCGCCCACAAGGCGGAAGCCTTGTTCACGGTTTCGTCTTCATCAGTCGGCACCTGCTCGCCATCCTGCCAATCAGACTTTTTCATAACGATAGGCAAGGTGATATGGTCGGAATACTTGCGGATGATGGACTTAAGCTTCCAGTCGCTCAGGAACTCATCCTCGCCCTCACGCAGGTGCAACACGATTTCGGTGCCGCGGCCGGCTTTTTCGACGGCTTCCAGCGTATAGTCACCCTCGCCTGCCGATTCCCACCGCACCGCTTCGCTGCTGCCCGCGCGCCGCGTGGTCAGCGTCACCTTGTCGGCAATGATGAAGGCGGAATAGAACCCTACGCCGAACTGGCCAATCAGGTTTGCATCCTTGGCCTGGTCGCCGGTCAGCGATTGGAAGAACTCCTTGGTGCCGGACTTGGCAATGGTGCCGATATTGCTGATCACTTCTTCGCGGCTCATGCCGATGCCGTTATCGGTAATGGTCACTGTACGCGCATCCTTGTCGAAGCTGACGCGTATCTTGAGCTCGCTGTCGTTTTCATACAGGCTATTGTCAGCCAGGGCCTCGAAGCGCAGCTTGTCGGATGCATCACTGGCATTGGAGATCAGCTCGCGCAGCACGATTTCCTTATTGCTGTAGAGCGAATGAATCATCAGCTGCAACAACTGCTTGACTTCGGCCTGGAAGCCTAGCGTTTCTTTCTGCAGGGTCTCTGTGGACATTTTAAAACTCCCATGTACTGGTTGGAACAATGTTGCGCATATTGGGATGGGCTGTATCGATTTCAAGCCTTAAAACCGCATCCGCCTTACATCGCTTTTTAATGCCATGTAAAATAAACAAAAAAATGTCTAAATCAAGCTTAGTTATTCAAGTCTGTATTTTGATGGGGATATGCTCAATCGAGCCCTTCATCGGGGAGTCCTAGAAATAATGAAGTACATCGGTTTCAAGAGTGGCATAGTAGCGCTTCTTACCACATGCAGCATCGCAAACGCAGAAGAAATTCCAACATCCCGACAGCAAAAAGCAGAAGAGCTCCAGCAATTGGAAAGTACCACTGTGACCGCCAGGCGGCGCTTGGAAAAAGAGCAGGATGTTGCGGCAACGACCTCAGTGGTCAAGGGTGAACAGCTCGAAGCCACGCGAACCTACCAGGTGCAGGATTTGCCGCAACTGCTGCCCAGCCTCACCGTCCAGTTCCTGCAACCACGCCAGTCCAGCATTGCGATTCGCGGCATAGGAAACAACCCGGCCAATGAAGGGCTTGAAGGCAGTGCCGGCATATATCTCGACAATGTCTACCTTGGCAGGCCCAGCCTCGCCATTTTCGACTTGCTGGATATAGAACAAGTCGACCTTCTTCGTGGCCCACAGGGCACATTGTTCGGCAAGAACACTACCGCCGGGGTACTCAACATCAACACACGGAAACCCGTGTTCCGTTCGGAAAATTCCGTAGAAATTTCTGGCGGCTCACGCGATTACGAGCAATTCAAGGCCATGATCAACCAGCCGCTCAATGATATGGCAGCGGTCCGCATTTCGGCTTACAAAACTCATGACGACGGCTGGGTCAAAAATACCTACGACGGCAAGAACCTCAATGAAATCAACCGCACCGGCGTACGCGGGCAATTGCTGCTGAAGCCCAGCGAGGCATTCAACCTGCGCCTGATTGCCGAGCACAACGAGGAGGACTCCAGCACAGGCACCCTTGTGCCTTACAGCTATGGGCCATGGACACCCAACTCCTTTACGCTCATAGGCGGGCCGCCATTCATTGTACCCAACCCCAGCGTCAATCTGCCTGCTGGCACGCCAGGCTCCAATGCCACCGATGGCTTGAGCCATGCCAATAGCCTGGGTGCAAGCAACCGCAATTACGACCCCAAGGACTACAAAGTCTCAGTGGATGGCAAACAAAGAACACGCACCAAACAAGATGCATTGTCTGCCGAAGCCAACTGGGACTTGAACGGCTACACCCTCACCTCAATCACTGCCTGGCGCCAATGGGAATTCCAGCCGGACAACGACTTGGACCGCACGGACCTTTATGCGGTAAACGGCGGCGTCGATGTGAGGCACAAGCAATATTCACAGGAAATCCGGTTTGCTTCGCCTTTGAGCGATGTGTTCGACTATGTGGCAGGCGCTTATTACTACCACCAGGACGTATCCAACCATGAGCAGTACGTCACCGGCCCGGATGCGTTTGCACTGACCACCATCTATCCCAATAATTCGGCATTTTCCGGGTCTGGCTACGCCAAGACAAACAGCTACGCACTTTTCGGCCAAGGTACCTGGCACCTGACGGAAAAACTGGATCTTACAGCAGGCCTGCGCGCCACCCTTGAAAAGAAAGAAGCCAGGGTAGTGCAAAATCGCATCACTCCCGGTCCTGCGCCACATCCCCTCCTCGATGCCTATGACACCGGCGTACAGCACCAGAAAGATGAGAGCCTTTCCAGCCTGCTGACTGCAAGCTATTGGCTGAATGATCATGTGCTTGGCTACGCCACCTACTCAGCCAGCGAGAAATCCGGTGGCTACAATATCAATGGCGTAGCCTCGCCTGGTGCGGTGCTGGGTACTGATGCCTTGAACATAGACCCGGAAAAAGCCAGGAACCTGGAGCTTGGTGTCAAGTCCAGTTGGCTTGATCAGCGCGTTATCGCCAATGCCAGCCTGTTCCTGACCAAGGTCACTGATTACCAGGCAGCCACTGGGGCCTCCATCAATGGCACTTATACCGGCCTCCTGACCAATGTCGGCGACCTGACAAGCAAGGGCGTGGAATTCGACCTGCGCGCGCTAGTGAATAAGCACCTTAGCCTAGGCTTGAACGGGGCCTATACCGACGCCACTTTTGATCGTGGCACAGCGCCCACCCCTGCCGAGGAATTTGACGGCCCAGGCGGCACCGTCAACAGCGGTTATGGGAAAGGCACCCGCAGTATCGCTGGCAACCAAGTCAACGGCGCTTCCCGCTGGACCTTGAGCAGCAATGCAGACCTGCGCTGGAATGTGGCTGACAACCTGGAACATTATGGTTCGGTGCAATATAGCTGGCGCTCTGAAAGCTATGGTGACGTCAATAATTCCGAATATTCAAAGATTGCCGGATACGGCATCCTCAATTTCAGTACCGGCCTGCGCATGACCAGCGGAAAACACCGCTGGGACCTTTCTCTATGGGCCAGGAACTTGCTGGATAAGCGCTATTTCCTTGGTGTCACCAATGCAGGCAGCAATCTTTATGTTGGTTCGGCTGGCCAGCCGCGCACGATTGGAGCCAGCCTGCGTTACGATTTCTAATCCATCCAGTAGAGCGGTTACAAGGGGACAGCCACCAAGCCAGCACTGGCAGGTGGCTGATTTTTCAGGATTTATCGAATTATTGCCAAGTCGCTTTTTCAATAGGCATATTCAAGTTACACTATGCCCTTCATGACTGCAGCGGAGATTGCGATGGCAACTATCACGATCAACAGACTGGATGATCAGCATTTCGAAGTTGCAATCCAGGCGCACTCACCTACCACCCACTGCGTCACCGTAGCACCTGATTATGCAGCCAAGCTCACCCAAGGCAAATTCAGTACGGAAGAACTGGTCAATCGCTCTTTCGACTTCCTGCTGGCACGGGAATCCAACACGAGCATTTTGCGCAGCTTTGATCTGGCAGTGATTTCCCGTTATTTTCCCGAATACGAAGGCACCATCAACCGTTCATAGCAGCAAAGAACTCAGCCAGCCATAGATCCCAGGAGCTTAAGCACCACGGCGGCGGCGGCCATGCCACAGGGGGCTGTGACTGCCACCGACGATCCATAACCTGCGCAATTGAGGCCGGTCACAGCATGATCATTGCCTACTTCGCAACTAGCGTCAGGCAACTGGACTGGCTCATCGGAATAAACACATTGAATACCGAATTTGGCAGGTTTTTTCTGCGACTGCGGCGCTTTGGGAAAGCCATGATCGCGACGCAGGCTGTTGCGCACTTTGGCCAGCAAGCGATCACCATGCACCTCAGCAAGGTCAGCGACACGGATGCGTGTGGGATCAAAACGCCCGCCCGCACCCCCAGCCATTATCAGCGGTACTTTGTACCGGCGGCACCAGGCAGCCATCGCCACCTTGGCCCTGGCATCATCAATTGCATCCAGCACGACGTCATAACCGCGGTTGAGCATGGTGCCCACATTATCCTCCGAAACAAAGTCCTCTATTTCCTGTACCTGCGCCAGCGGATTGATCAGGCGTATGCGTTCTGCCATGGCAGTCACCTTGGCTTTGCCGAACTCGCCTTCCACCGCATGTAACTGACGGTTTACATTGGACTCGGCAATATTGTCGAGGTCTATCAGGGTCAAGCGGCCTATCGCATTTCGTGCCAGTGCCTCCACTGCCCAGGAGCCCACGCCGCCTACGCCTACCACACAGACATGCGCAGCCTGGAACCGTTGCAGCCCCTGCTCTCCGTACAGCCGCCGCACACCGCCAAAACGACGCATCACATCAATATCCATGGCTTCATTCATCATCAGGCTGACGACAGCTGGTAGCGCGAATCTCGCGCTCATATTGGTCAAGGCGGGTAATCGAGCAATGGTTCTGCTCCACTACTTGCCCGATTTCGGCAAGGTGTTCCAGATATTTCTGCATGGTATCGCAGTAAAGCGCATTGCCATCCACATCCGCCTGCACACGGCTTTCCAGTGCCTGCAGCTCTTTCAGGATATGTCCGCACTCATCCTCCTGGAACGGGTTGCGCGCCGGGCGTTTGGCCGGGGTGCATATGGTTTTTGCCAGTTGGCTTGCCGTGGCAGATTTGCTGAAGGGTGCCGCAGGCTGCGGTTTGTCAAACAGCACTTCCGCCTTCCCCTCCTGCACTCGCTCTGCTTTCAACAGAATAAAGCGCCCGGCGGCGCAGTCCAGAGACAAACTACTCATGGTTTGCTCCTGCTTGTTGAACGGCTTGACCCTGGTATTGACCGTAAACACTTGTGTAACTCCATCCTGCCTGAGCGAGGCACGGTCAAATGCCACCTCTCCGGTATTGCTGTTACCCACCACTTCCCATTGAGGCGGATTTGCAGCCGGTGCCGGTGGCGCTATAGGCGGTTTAGTGACCGCATCGGCTTTGCAATAGGCTTGTTGCAATTGATCAGGCAATGATTGCGGGGAAATTGTTTCTGGCTTACGCGGCTGACTGAACTTGAATGTCTGCTGACCATTCTGGCGGCGATAGCCATTCAGGTAATGAAAAGTATGCTGGGTACAGTCCAGTCCCATGGTAGTGATCCAGCTGCTGCCATCAGCCTGTTCCACATTGGTCAACACACTGAAGGTGCGCTTGCCTTCGCCCCACTTGATGCTGCCACGGTCGATATAATGCTTGCCGACCTGGCTTTCGCCCAGCAGATCCCAGTTTTCTGCCTGCACACTGAAAGACATCAGCAGCCACGATAAAACAACTACGTAACGCACAGTTAAGCCTTTTCCAGCACCACGAAGGCGGCTGCCAGGGCTTTTTCATCGCTGATGGAAAGATGCTGGCCAACAATCCCTTGTGCATCCAGCAAGGCCTGCAGCTCAGCAGCCAGGACGAGGATGGGTTTGCCCAACTCATCATGGCTGATGCCGATATTCTCAAAAGTGGCCGGCCCGCGTATGCCAGTACCCAAGGCCTTGGCAAAGGCTTCCTTTGCTGCAAACCGCTTGGCCAGGAAACGGGCTTTGACCCTCGATTGCTCGTACTCCTGCCATTCAGAGACATTGAGGATGCGTTGCGCAAAGGCCTCGCCAAATTTGGCCAGCGACTGCTCTATGCGCACAACCTCAACAATGTCCGTCCCTATGCCATAAATCATGAAAACAACAATCTAGCTAGCAGCCTCTGACATGAGGGCCTTCATTTCGCGCACTGCAAATTCCCAGCCGACAAACAATGCATGCGCCACGATGGCATGGCCAATATTCAACTCCTCAATACCAGGGATCTGTGCAATTTCATGTACGTTGTGGATATTGAGGCCATGCCCGGCGTTGACTACCAATCCAAGTGCCAATCCATGATCCACCGCCACTTGTATACGCTGCAGTTCAGCCGCTTTATCTTCTGCACTTTCTGCATCAGCAAAGGCGCCCGTATGAATCTCAATGACTGGCGCGCCAGCGGCCTTGGCCGCCTCAACCTGCTGCAGATCAGGTCCTATGAACAGGGAAACGCGAATACCGGCTTGTACCAGGGTCTGGCATGCTGCCTTGATCGTGCCCAGGTTGCCCACAACATCCAGGCCGCCTTCGGTTGTGCGCTCTTCCCGCTTTTCCGGGACCAGGCACACGTCCTGTGGCTTTACCTTCAGGGCGATCGCCACCATTTCATCGGTCACCGCCATTTCCAGGTTCATCTTGGTTTGCAGCAGCGAGCGCAAGGCATACACATCTTCATCCTGGATATGGCGCCTGTCCTCGCGCAAATGGATGGTAATACTGTCTGCCCCGGCTTCCTCGGCACGCAAGGCAGCCTGCACAATGCTCGGATATTTCGTGCCACGGGCCTGACGCAAGGTAGCCACGTGGTCAATATTAACGCCTAGTTTGATCATAATGCCTGCAAATCCATGAGTAGTTGTCGCGTGTGCAAGGGCTTGTCGCCCAGGTAATGGGCCAGCAACAAGCGCATCAGCTGCTTGCTCTGCTGCTGGGTCTGCACATCAGTGTAATCATCACGCGCCATATCCAGCAAGGTCTTGCCGGATAATTGTACGCCATTTGCCCCGCCCGCATGTGTATCAGCAGCCACGGCCCCATGCTCGGCAATGTAGTGATAAAGCTGGTTCTGAATGACCGGCTTTGCATTCTCATCGTTGGTCAATGGCACTGCATATCCCATTTCCTGCAGCATTCTCAGCTCAAAACGACGCAAAGTGGTACCGGCCGCCACATCGTTACGCGCCAGGATGCACAAGGTCTGGTTGTAATAATCGAACAAGGCATCATGTGCATCTTCACGAGGCAACAGGCGCAAGAGCAGTTCATTCAGGTAAAAACCACACATGAGCGCTTCCCCCTGCAGTAGCAGCAAACCAGATCCCCACTCCATGCTGTGCAGGTTTTTCAGCTCGGCCTTGCCTGACCATGTTGCCTGCAAGGGCTGGAAGGCCTGCAACATACCGCGCATCGCGGAACGTGGACGCCGGGCCCCTTTGGCAACGGCCGCTACCCGCCCGAACTCGCGGCTGAACAACTCCACCACCAGGCTGGTTTCCTTGAAAGGATAGGTATGCAGAACATATACCGGCTGATTGTCCTGGCGATTGATGGAAACGGCCATATTGATCGTTATGCGTAGGGTAAATAATGAAATTTCAAAAGATTGAAACAGCAGCAAACATCTGCAGGCGATAACGGATTGATGCGAAGACAATGCCGGTCACAGGCAGCGCATCTGGCACGGCAATATCCGGCAACATTGCGCCAGACTTTGTTATCCTTACCAGCCACCTGATGCCAGGAGCGAAGACAAGGCGGAGGGCCGTAGATAGTACACTTAATACGGCAAGGCCCGACAATGCCGTACTTGCCTCTGGCATTAGATAGCCCTCTTAGTAACCCAGGCTTTTTAGGGCCCGCTCATCATCCGCCCAGCCGCCCTTGACCTTGACCCAGGTTTCCAGCCAGACCTTGCCGCCAAACAGTTTTTCCATATCCTGCCTGGCCTCGGTGGAGATACGCTTGAGCTTCTCTCCGCCCTTGCCTATCAGCATGGGCTTCTGGCTGTCCTTGTCGACGATAATCGCCGCATGAATCCGGCGCAGGTTGCCTTCTTGTTCGAACTTCTCGATTTCCACAGCCACCGAATACGGCACCTCATCCCCCAGCAGGCGGAAGATTTTCTCGCGTAGCATCTCGGCAGCCAGAAAGCGTTCATTGCGGTCTGTCAGTTCATCTTCGCCATAAATGGCAGCCTGCTCAGGCAGGTGCTCCCGCACAGCAGCCAATAGCTCATCGAGATACAGGTTTTTCTTGGCACTGACTGGAATGATGCCGGTAAAAGGAAACTCCAGGTCAAAGTCCTGGATCAATGGCAACAGGTTACCCTTGTCTCCCATCAGGTCCGCTTTATTAACCACGAGGAATACAGGCTGGTTTTTTGGCAACAGCTCTAGCACTTTGCGGTCTGCATCACCCAGATGCATGGGTTCTATGACGAACAGCACCACATCCACCTCACTCAGCACTTGAGTGACTGTACGGTTAAGGTTGCGGTTAAGTGCATTGATGTGTTTTTGCTGGAAGCCGGGCGTATCGACAAAGAGGAATTGCGTATCTTCCGTGGTATGAATCCCCAGCAGGCGATGGCGTGTAGTCTGTGCCTTGCGTGAAGTAATGCTGAGCTTCAAGCCAAGGATATGGTTCAGCAATGTGGATTTTCCGACATTGGGCCTGCCGACGATGGCGACGGTACCGCAACGGAATGCTGGAGATGGATTCATTTTTTACCTTTTTCGAGCAATTGCTCATATGCCGATTGGGCAGCCTGCTGCTCAGCCGCCCTGCGACTCGAACCCTTGCCCTCGGTAGTAATCTGGAGTTTTGGAATGTGGCAGCTTACGAGGAAAGTCTGGCAATGTGCCTCGCCCTCCGTGGCCAGCACGACGTACTCGGGCAACTCTATCTTGCGCCCCTGCAGATATTCCTGCAATAAAGACTTGGCATCCTTGCCAATGGCCTTGGGATCAATTTTCTCAAGCAACGGCTGGAACAGGCGTATCACCACTGCTTCAGCTGCGGGGTACCCACCATCAAGAAAGATGGCGCCTATGATGGCTTCCAGGGCATCAGCCAACACGGAGGGGCGACGCCAGCCTCCGCTTTTCAATTCCCCTTCGCCTAACTTGAGGAAATCACCCAAACCAAGGCTGATGGCAATTTCACTGAGTGTCTGCTCTTTGACCAGCTGTGCACGCAAGCGGCTCAAATCGCCTTCCGGCAATTTGGGAAAGCGCTGATACAACTGGTGCGCTACCAGGAAATTCAGTACCCCGTCGCCCAGAAACTCAAGGCGCTCGTTATTCACACTGGCATAACTGCGATGCGTCAGGGCGCGGGTTAATAAATCCTTGTCCCTGAAGTCGTGCGCAAGCTGGCGCACCAGACTGCTTTGACTCATACCTGTCTAGCGTACATTGTCGGTAGAAGCCTCAAAGTCCAGCAAGGCACTGACATTGGAAAACAAGGGCACCACTACCTGATATTCAACAGAAAGCGCGGTCTTGCCATTTTCATCACGCAGGAATACCAAATCCTTGCTGTCCACGCTACGGATATCATCTATCGTTGCGCTCTTCTGGAAAGAGGAGATCATGTCCGCCTTGCTCATGGATGAGAATGAGGGATCATGCGCAATCTTGGTGATGGCTTTCTTGACCGAAAAATATTCAATGTAGGATGGCGCAAGCTTCATGGCGATCACCACCAGGAAAACTGCGATAGCAATAGTGAATACTAAACCTAGAAATGTCATACCACGTTGTTTTTTCATGATACCCCCTAGTTGATCTTGCTGCCGATTCTGCCAAAATCGTCAAAATTCCACCAGATGAAGAACGCACGCCCGACCAGGTTGTCTTCAGGGACAAATCCCCAGACACGGCTATCCTTGCTGTTGTCGCGGTTGTCGCCCATGGCAAAGTAGTGTCCAGGCGGCACTTCCACCTCACCATCAAATGCCATGCCATTCTCTTCAATCAGGATGTCATGCTTCTTGTCAGCAAGTTGTTCCTGGTAACGCTTGGTCACAATCATGTTGAGACCGGATCCCACATACTTATAGTCATCCGCATAAGTAGTCTCTACCGGTTTCCCGTTGATGGTGAGGCGCTTGTCCTTATAGGCAATACGATCACCCGGCACGCCCACGACACGCTTGATGTAATCAATGGAGGGGTCAGGCGGATAATGGAACACAAACACATCGCCACGTTGTGGGTGCCCAACCTCAAAGAAAGTCTTGTTCAGGATGGGCACACGCAGGCCATAGGTGAATTTGTTCACCAGGATAAAGTCACCTGCCAGCAGGGTCGGCATCATGGATCCCGAAGGAATCTTGAATGGCTCGACTATAAATGAACGAATCAGGAACACGGCAAGAATGACAGGGAAAAAACTTTTGGAATATTCCACAATCACAGGATCAGCTGCATCGGCAGCGCGTTTCTTGCGCCAGAACAGGCTATCCAGCAGCCAGATAATGCCCGTGATTGCCAGCACAGCCAGCATGAATAATGCAAACATCATTTGTCTTCAACCCTCAAAATGGCCAGGAATGCTTCCTGCGGAATTTCAACGTTACCCACCTGCTTCATGCGCTTCTTGCCTTCTTTCTGCTTTTCCAGCAGCTTTTTCTTACGTGTGATATCGCCACCATAACACTTGGCCAACACGTTCTTGCGCATTGCCTTGACGGTTTCACGAGCAATGATATTGGCACCGATGGATGCCTGCACTGCAATATCGAACATCTGGCGCGGAATCAGCTCGCGCATCTTGGAGACCAGCTCCCGCCCGCGATAGATACTGTTTGCACGGTGCACAATGAGCGACAACGCATCAACGCGCTCGCCGTTGACCATAATGTCGAGCTTGACCAGGTCGGCCGCGCGGAACTCCAGGAATTCATAATCCATGGAAGCATAGCCACGCGAAACAGACTTGAGGCGATCAAAAAAGTCCAACACCACTTCATTGAGCGGCATTTCGTAGGTCAGCATCACCTGGCGCCCCATATATTGCATGTTGCGCTGCACGCCGCGCTTGCCATTACACAAGGTCATCACGGGGCCAACATAATCCTGCGGCATCAAGAGATTGATGGTGATGATGGGCTCGCGGATTTCAGCCACCCGCGACGGCTCAGGCAAGCGCGAGGGGTTTTCAATCTGGGTCACTTCACCGGTTTTCAACAATAACTCATACACCACGGTAGGGGCCGTGGTGATCAAGTCCATGTCGTATTCACGCTCCAGGCGCTCTTGCACGATCTCCATGTGCAGCAAGCCCAGGAAACCGCAGCGGAAACCAAATCCTAATGCACTGGAATTTTCCGGCTCAAACTGCAATGAAGCATCATTAAGCCTCAGTTTCTCAAGCGCTTCACGCAATGCCTCGAACTGATTGGACTCAACAGGATAAAGGCCTGCAAACACCTGTGGCTGCACTTCCTTGAAGCCGGGCAAGGCTTCTGATGCCATTTTATCGGCAAGCGTAACAGTATCGCCGACCTTGGCACTGGTCAGCTCCTTGATGCCAGCAATGATAAAGCCCACCTCACCAGCGGAGAGGGAAGGACGAGGCCTGGACTTTGGCGTAAACACCCCTACCTGTTCGCACAAATGGGTGGTTTTAGTCGCCATCATGCGAATCTTGTCCTTGGGCTTGAGGACGCCATCCACCACCCGAACCAGCATGATGACACCAACATAGTTGTCAAACCAGGAATCAATAATCAAAGCCTTGAGCGGCTTGGTTGGATCACCGACTGGTGGCGGAACCTTGGCGATCATGGATTCCAGCACATCCTGCACGCCTAGACCAGTCTTGGCAGAGCAGCGCACTGCCTCAGAGGCGTCCACCCCGATTACATCCTCGATTTCCTGCATCACACGCTCGGGATCAGCGGATGGCAAATCGATTTTGTTGAGTACCGGTACCACCTCAACCCCCTGGTCAATAGCGGTATAGCAGTTAGCCACACTTTGAGCTTCTACGCCCTGTGAGGCATCCACTACCAGCAAGGCCCCTTCACAGGCAGCCAGGGAACGGCTGACCTCATAGGAGAAGTCCACGTGTCCAGGTGTATCGATCAGGTTAAGGTGATAAATTTCGCCATTCAGCGCCTTGTATTCCAGGGCAGCAGTTTGTGCCTTGATGGTAATGCCCCGCTCGCGCTCGATATCCATGGAATCAAGCACCTGCGCTTCCATCTCACGATCAGACAAGCCACCGCAAAGCTGGATAATACGATCTGCCAAAGTGGACTTGCCATGGTCAATGTGGGCAATGATGGAAAAATTACGGATATTTTTCATGTAGTTATTCGAGATTAAGCCAAGTAAAGAAGGGCGCCTAGGCGCCCTTTTACAACATACTGATTAAGGCCGGATTTTACAGCAAATACCGGCTCTTAGCATATTTACTTGCCAATCTTGACTGGCACATACAAGGTATTATCACCACGCTGCACCAGCAACGCCACAGTCTTGCCCGCAGGCACGGCATTGATCTGCTTGCCAAACTGCTCCAGAGTCTGCACTTCGGTATTGTTGAAACCCAGCACCAGATCGCCGCGGCGGATACCAGCTTGGGCTGCAGGTCCTTGGGCGTCCACCACCAGCAAGCCATTTCTGCCATTCAGGCTGCGACGCTGCTGTGGCGTCAATTCACGCAATGTCAGGCCCAGGCGATTGGACTCAGGCTTGGCATTGGGCTGTGGCGTGACTGCAACCTCGTCCTTGTCAACTGGCATTTCCCCCAAGGTAATATTCAACAGCTTGGAAGAACCCTTACGCAGGACTTCAACAGCCACTTGCTTGCCAGGCTTGGTAGCGCCTACGATACGCGGCAAGTCTGAAGAAGTCGTCACCGGCTTGCCATCAAACTTCAGCACAACATCACCGGCTTCCAGCCCGCCTTTTTCAGCAGGACTGCCCTTTTCAATGCCTGCAACCAATGCGCCACTGGTGTTTTTCATGCCGAAAGACTCAGCTAAATCCTTGGTTATTTCCTGGATACCTATACCCAGCCAGCCCCGTGCAACACGACCTGATGCCTTCAACTGGTTGGAAACCTCGATCGCCACATCAATGGGAATAGAGAATGACAAACCCATGTAACCGCCAGTACGGCTATAAATCTGGGAGTTGATACCAACAACTTCGCCTTTCAAATTGAACAACGGGCCACCAGAGTTACCAGGATTAATCGCCACATCGGTCTGGATGAAAGGTACAAAATTTTCCTGTGGCAAGGCACGCCCCTTGGCACTGACAACCCCAGCTGTCAGCGTACTTTCCAAGCCGAATGGAGAACCAATCGCCACCACCCACTCCCCGACCTTGAGCTGCTCGGGATTTCCTATGGCTACCTTGGGTAAACCTGTTGCCTCGATCTTCAATAAAGCGACATCTGTACGACGGTCAGCCCCAATGATTTTAGCCTTGAATTCACGCTTGTCATTAAGCTTGACGATCACCTCATCCGCCTCGCGCACCACATGTGCATTGGTCAGGATGTAGCCATCACTACTGAGAATGAAGCCAGAGCCCAGGGACTGGGATTTGTATCCAGGCGGCTGCCCGCCTTGGCCACCCTGTCCTCCAGGAAAACCGGGAATGCCAAAACGGCGAAAGAATTCATTCAAGGCCTCATCATCGGGCATTCCCTGAAATGGGGAACCACCAGTGGGCCCGGTTTGCGCTATCTGGGTCACACTGATATTAACCACCGCCGCGCCTTGCTTCTCAGCCAGCTCGGTAAAATCAGGGAGATCCTTGGCAAACACCGGAGCTGCAGAAGACAGGCCAACAGATAAACAAATTGCTGAAACGGCAATTAGTTTCTTAAACATTTATTCACCTCGTTCAAACGTCACACTGATGCGCCTGCCGATGCAAACTGACTGCACGACAAAGCGCGACTCTTCATTGCATTGATTTATTACAGAAATCCGGAAACAGGTTCTGGACGATTGCCACCTACTTTTTGAAGCTGACTGCACTGCCTATTTGGGCTACCGTCGTAGAGGGCACCTCACCCACCACTAATATCTGGTAGCCATTGGTCACATTGGCATAGAAATTCGTCGCGCCTTTCGCGGTCTGGCCGATTCTAGGACGAGTACCCTTGACCAAAGGTTCAATGAATAGGGAAACAGACGCCAGGCCATCCGTAAATATGACTTGCGTGACAGGGGACTGCTTGCCAGGCACCAGCCGGGTTACTTGCTGTATCTTGCGGTATCCGGCCGGCAATGCGCCAACTGTCCACTCGCTGGCTTCCTGTGCAGGCTGGGCAATCGCCTCCTCCAGGATATAGTTCTTGCCATGGTCGACATTAGGGTGGAACCAGTCCATGTCCTGGTTTTCAATCATGTCCACCTGGCTGAAAGTCATCTGCTCAAGCATCTGGTTCTGCTCATTAAGCATGAGCGACTTGAGCAACAGGCCATATTCACGGTCTGCCCAGAATTTATAGGCGTAACGCAACCTGTCCTTGGGATCAAGAAATACCACGCGGCCATCCCGACCAGCTACACGCTCGACTCCGCCGATCCGTGCTTTATAACTGACCTTGATATTCTCGATAGTGTTGGGGAGAACGGCAGGAAAAAGATTATGGGCCCGCCGCTTTTCCATAATCACTTTTTCATTTTTCGGGCTGAAAATCACGACATCACTGCCCTGGCTAAGCATTTCACGCGGGGTGCCATCCAGGACAACCACCCTGGCATACTCTCCCTGTCCGTAATTCATATGGGTAACCTGGACAGACTTGACGTTTTCACCCGACTGGTAGACAAACACACCCTTATAACTCAGGTCATGCGCGGCTTGTGCTGCTTTTTGCAGCACAAGCCATGGGTCTTCCGGTTCTGCATTTACGGTCGCAATCGGAGCTGCCAGCAGGCATGCCAGCAAAAAACGCTTCATCTACCCACTACTCCGAATAATTGGCTGGCTGAATGTAATACGCGGAATTACTGGAAGCGAGAGATTGATGGGCCAGCAGATAATCTGCAGGCAGGCTTTGAGCAATTTCCATGGGAGAGGCGGTGTCATCGGCATCAGCCTGAATCTGCTGTTGCAAGACCACCCAGCCGACAAACGCTACTGCTGCGACCGAAGCCGCTACAGACCAGACACGGTTGCTTCTTAACAGCGACTGCTTACGTGCTGCTGCAGGAACAAGCACAACCGGCTCTGCCTCAAGCTGCGCCATCAGACGTTCAGTAAAATCCGGTTTGAATACAGGATTACCACGCATTGCATCGCCAATAAGGTGGTAAGTCGCCCACGCCTCGCTAGAGTCACCGCCCGACTTCAAAGTCGTATACAGGTATTCTGCATCCTCAAGCGCAATATCTGCATCTATCAGCGCTGAAATTTGACTTTTCATTACCATCTCCTGTTTTCGGGGGTGTCCAGTAAAGGACGCAACTTTTGAGCAATTGTTTCACGCGCCCGAAAAATACGTGAACGCACAGTACCGATCGGGCAATCCATCATTGTGGCAATTTCTTCGTAGCTCAAACCTTCAATCTCGCGCAATGTAATGGCTGTACGCAACTCTTCAGGCAATGCAGCCACTGTATCATTCACAGTACGGGCAATTTCCTTGCCCATCAGTTCTGTTTCCGGTGTATCCATGGTGCGCAATTCGTCACCATCTTCAAAATTCTCGGCATCTTCAATTTCAATATCACCGGTTGCCTGAGGCCTGCGCCCCATCGCCACCAGATAATTTTTTGCCGTATTGATGCCAATACGGTATAGCCAGGTATAGAAAGCACTATCGCCACGGAAGCTAGGCAGGGCACGGTAAGCCTTGATAAAAGACTCCTGCACCACATCCTCGACCTCCGATGGGTCGCGTATCAGACGAGACAACAGGCGCCCCAGCTTGCGCTGGTACTTATCGACCAGCAAGCCAAAAGCACGCTTGTCACCGCCTTGAGCGCGCTCCACCAACTGCTGGTCTATTTCCCGGTTACCCGCCGGCGGGGTACCTGCCATAGAGGCCTTGCTCCCTGTCTGCATTTTATTGACAGTCGGAGTATAACCTCGCACCGTTGTATCAACGAAGCCCAAGCGCGAAAATTCTTCAAAATTATTTGTCTTGATCATAGCCTTCCCTTTTAGCTTTCCATGACTAGCTTAGAGCTAGAGACAACGATACACTCGTGAAAGTTCATCCAACTCAGGGTTCATATGCAGCAATACGATGTCCTCATTATCGGCAGTGGTCTGGCAGGACTCACTCTTGCACTCAAGGTGGGTACCGATAAGAAAGTCTGCCTGATCAGCAAGCGCAGCATCAATGATGGCTCGAGCAATTGGGCACAAGGTGGCATTGCCGCCGTATTGACGGATGATGACTCAACTGAGGCACATATTCAAGATACCCTTATCGCTGGTGCGGGTTTATGTGACGCTGCCGTCACCAGGCTGGTTGCCGAACATGGCCGGGAAACGGTTGAATGGCTGATTGAAGAAGGCGTCCCCTTCACACGCGAAGACGACAACAGCGGGTTTCACCTGACCCGCGAAGGTGGCCACAGCCACCGCCGGATTATCCATGCGGCTGATGCAACAGGCCATGCCGTGCAGAAAACCCTGGCAGAGAAGGTCCACCAGCACCCAAATATCACCGTGCTGGAAGAGCATATCGCCGTGGATTTGATTACTGCCGGCAAGGTAAACATGGAGGGCAGCGCCTGCCTGGGTGCCTATGTACTGGATAACACCAGTGGGAAAGTCCTCACCATAAGCGCCCAGCACACGGTGCTGGCTACAGGGGGGGCTGGCAAAGTTTATTTGTACACGACCAACCCGGATGTATCCTCGGGGGATGGCGTCGCCATGGCCTGGCGCGCAGGTTGCCGGATTGCCAATATGGAGTTCATCCAGTTTCACCCCACCTGCCTCTACCATCCAGAAGCCAAATCATTCCTGATTACCGAAGCAGTGCGCGGCGAAGGCGGGATCCTCAAGCTGCCTGATGGATCACGCTTCATGACCTGGCACGATGAACGGGCCGAGCTGGCGCCGCGCGACATCGTGGCCAGGGCAATAGACTTTGAAATGAAAAAACGCGGCCTGGAGTGCGTCTACCTGGATATCTCTCACAAACCCGCTGATTTCATTCTTTCGCACTTCCCCACCATCTACCGCCGCTGCTTTGAATTGGGCATAGACATCACGCGCGAACCGATCCCGGTAGTTCCCGCGGCACACTATAGCTGCGGCGGCATCATGACCGATCATATAGGTCGTACTGACATTCCACGGCTCTATGCCATAGGAGAAACTGCTTGTACTGGGCTTCATGGCGCCAACCGGCTGGCAAGCAATTCCCTGCTTGAATGTTTGGTATTTGGCCAGGCTGTGGCCAGAGACATCCTGGCCCAACCAGAGCTTCCTGTGGTTGACCTGCCTTACTGGGATGAAAGCCGCGTCACTGACGCCGATGAAGAAATCATCATCACCCACAACTGGAGCGAACTCCGGCGCACAATGTGGAACTATGTAGGCATTGTCCGTACCAACAAGCGCCTGACTCGCGCCATGCACCGCATCCATTTGCTACGCGATGAAGTACATGAGTTCTACAGCAACTTCCGCATCAGCAACAACCTGATCGAATTGCGCAACCTGCTGCAAGTGGCAGAATTGATTGTAAAAAGCGCAATGGAGCGCAAGGAAAGCCGAGGTCTGCATTACAGCAAAGACTATCCCGATCTGGCCGACGAGGCAGTGCCCACTGTACTGGAGCCATCCAACTACTACAGCCTGCTTGATAGCCATCACGGCCATGAGCATGCCCAGCACCACATTGGCGAATAGCATGGCCTGGGTACTGAACGCACTTCCATACCGTTCAACTAGCTATCTTTAAGATGAGACAGACGGCTCTACCAACCATTATCACGGGGAATGGAAGCAACAACGATCTGCCTACGTCAATGCCCAGGCCGGCAACCTCATCAGCCGGCGCTAGGCCGAGGACCTGGCGCCCTCCCAACATGCCGCGAAAATTCAGATATGGCGTGCAGCTACCCAAACCATTGCTCTAAGCCCGGCTCTTTGCCTGCATGCAGGCAATGTAGGCTTCCGCATCCGGCGGGCCGCCCTGACGCTGGGCCTGCCAGATAGTTTCGGCAAGGCAATCCATCAGGTCGTGCTGCGCCTGGTAGGCATCATCATATTTCTGCCAAAGCGCATGATAGGCCGCCTTGATCCCTGGCGGCTGATCTATAGCCACCTGCTCCAGAATGGAAAGATGCAGGCTCATGTGGAGGAATGGATTGGTTTCCCCCATTTCCGGGAAATAAGCCTGATCCTTGTAAGTATCAGGGGTGCTCAGTACATGATGGTATTCAGGATGAGCCTGCATGACTTCAACTGCCAGCTTTTCAAGCTCAGTCAATGCGGCATGTTGCTGGAACTTCGCCCAGGCATCAAAAAAGAACTGGCGCACCTGGTCCCGGCTAGGATTGAATAAACTCATGCTATATCTCTCGTACCTGCATGGCCTGCGGTGCAAAACCATGGTTGAGCGGCCCGACTCCTGCACCTGTACGCACGTGTGATCCGGCATAGAGTGCGGAACGTACATAAATACGTGCCGCCTGCACGGCATCTGCCAAGTCAAAGCGCAAGGCCAGATAAGCAGCAATGGCTGATGAAAGAGTACATCCCGTGCCGTGCAGATTATGAGTGGAGATGCGTAATGAATGCAGCTTGAGCAGCTCGCACACCTGCCCGGAAGAACCAGCCCTGGCCAGGATATCGATCACGTCATGGCCGGGCAAATGTCCGCCCTTGAGCAAAATGGCCTTGGCGCCCTGCTCCAGCAATTGCTGCGCCGCCAGTTCCAGCTCCCCTGTGTCAGTCAATGGGCGACCCAGCAACAATGCAGCCTCGTCCAGATTGGGGGTCACCACCAATGCACGGGGAAATAGCCTTTCCACCAGCACCGCTACTGCTTCATCAGAGATCAGCTTGGCCCCGTTTGCAGCCACCATCACTGGATCCAATACGACTTTTGTCAGTTGATGCGCATCCAGTGCCGCGGCCACTGTTTCCACGATTTCCGGGGAATGCAGCATGCCTATCTTGACGGCATCCACGCCGATGTCTTCTACCACTGCATCTATCTGGTCACGCAGCATTTGTGGCGGTACGCTGTGGATAGCGCGTACGCCCTGCGTGTTCTGCGCAGTGAGGGCGGTAATCGCCGTCATGCCATAGCAGCCCAGCGCAGAAAAGGTCTTGAGGTCTGCCTGGATACCGGCGCCACCGCTACTATCGGAACCGGCAATCGACAACACACGCGGATAACTGTTGATTGACGATGGAAATGCTTGTTTGCTCATACCTGCCCTTCACTGGCAAATAACCCCAATACTGCGGAATACTGCAATAATTCATTAGACCCCGACATGGGCGCAATCTCTCCGTTGCCATAAAAACCGATTAACGGCATGGAGGGGTAATATTGCTTCAATAGCTCGATATCCCGGTCTACCCCACCATAAAAATACGGCCCACGTCCCATGCAGGAAAACAGCAGCCCGAATAATGGCGGGCCTGGCAGCAACGCACTGGCTGTTTCTGTACACTCCCCTAGATTGATCAGTGCGGCTTCGGCATCACGCAAACCCCATGCCAGCCACTGTCCTTCCGCAAGCTGCCTGGCAAGCGTAATAGAACCATCTTCCGGGTTTCCGCTGACCAGTGAGGCCAGCTTGTAATGCCCAAGTTCCAGTTGCTCGCGGCTGTCCGCAAACACGGCCATTAGCCGGTGATAAGGCAGGCCCTCATCCTCAACAGCCCCGCATTTTTGCAGTAGCTGCAGCAAGCCCGTGAATGCTGGACTGGCAGATAATGTCTTTACATCATACCCACGTACACTACTCACCTGCTGTGCTTGCGCGAGCAGCTTGAAGCCATGCGCAGCAGATACCGCTCCCGTCACTCCTTGCAGTGCTACCTCACAATATCCGCGCACCGCTCCTTTCCCATTTTCCCAAACAGAAAACGGTCCTTGCCCGGTCACATCCCCCGACACCCCTCCAAAGCGCCTGCCCGGCAGCTCCAGCCAAGTAGTATTGACCGCATTGGGGGCAGTCAAGGTCAAGAGCAACTGATCCGCGCCAGGATCCGGCAGGTGTTGTAAGGCCACCCCTTCTCCCAGCACCAGTGCAGCGGCCGCGGGAGTATCCAGCGCCCAATCCTGTTCGGTAAAAATACCGGTGGCGGAACATCCTGTCACTTGGGTAGTACTTGCCGCCACAGCGGCAGCACGTATTGCAGGCAAGGGGTTCTCGGCAAACTCCTCGGTCAGGAATAACAACACGCTATTGGCGATCTGTAGACCGGCCGCATCCAGCGCCAGCCTTACTGCATCCGCTGCCAGCTCAGGGAGCGCCTGGCGCCCGCGCACAAATCCCGTGCCAGCCTTCAAACGGTCATCTCCAGATTGCCCGCTGGAGTAGGCTTGGCCTTGAACTCGCACAAATCATAGATCACGCACTCTTCACATTTTGGCCGGCGCGCCACACAAACGTAGCGTCCATGCAAGATCAATAAATGATGGGCATCCTGCATATACTCCTTGGGCACCACTTTCATCAGCTTGGTTTCCACTTCCAATGGTGTCTTGCCCGGGGCAATGCCTATGCGGTTGCCCAGGCGGAAAATATGAGTATCGACAGCAATGGTCGGCTGGCCAAAAGCCGTATTGAGAATCACATTGGCTGTCTTGCGCCCCACTCCGGGCAGGCTTTCCAGTGCCTCGCGTGTATTCGGCACTTCACCGCCATGGTTCTCAACCAGCATGCGGCAGGTAGCAATCACATTCTTGGCCTTGCTGCGAAAAAGGCCGATGGTCTTGATATATCCCTCCAGCCCTTCTATCCCCAAATCCAGAATAGCCTGCGGCGTATTGGCTACGGGAAACAATTTGGCGGTGGCAATATTCACACCCTTATCAGTGGCCTGCGCGGAAAGAATCACGGCAATCAGCAACTCAAAAGTGCTGTGGTGAACCAACTCCGTTGTAGGGTTGGGAATGGCAATGCTCAATCTGCGGAATATCTCGTGCCGTTTTTCTGCATTCATTGATTGTGTAAGTCCTGTTTTACCGGCATCAATTGCTGTTTCTTGGCTTTGGCGCGGGCCATGGCTGCGGCAATGGCTGCCTTCTTGGCATCGATGGCGGCCGAGGCCCCAACAAGGGAAGGGCCAATAGCATTTGCTTGTTTCCGCTCAACGGCTTGCCGGGCCAATCGCAACATGTGCCTTTGACGTGCCTCATCAGCTATCTTGCGTGCGTAGCCTCCTGTCTGAGTATAGTCCCATTCCTGCATCGGCAAAGGCTGCATATCGATGCAATCTACCGGGCAAGGCGCCACGCAAAGTTCACAGCCTGTGCATTCTGCTGCAATCACGGTATGCATCTGCCGTGCGGCTCCAAGAATCGCATCCACAGGGCAAGCCTTGATGCAGAGCGTGCAGCCTATACACGTCTCCTCGTCAATCACGGCCAGCATCTTGGGGCCAAACTTACCATGGGCAGGATTCAGCGGTTGATAAGGCTGGTTCAATATGTCCGCCAATGCGTGTATGCCCGCATCCCCGCCGGGCGGGCACTGGTTGATACCGGCCTGCCCGGCAGCAAGCGCCTCTGCATAGGGGCGACAACCCGCATACCCACACTGGGTACATTGTGTCTGCGGCAAAATTGCATCAATGCGTTCAACTAACGCAGCAAAATCCCTCATGGCCTCATTCATCATGGTCAATTATGGAATTATACCCGTAGCCCAATACCGGTCAGTAAATTGAGAATTAATACAGACAAAAAACTACAACTCTTACAGCCATTTCCTGACGAAATTTAATGATAAATTCATCTTACAAATCAGCCTATTGGGTAGGAAAATTACTATCAATAACAGTGGTCCAAAAATACCACTCCATAACAGTAAAAACAGTCAAGGGACCTACAATTGCAGCAGTTTAGGGGAAACGGGTGGCGCAATCTGGGCCACTGCATGTTAATTGGCATATGCGTATATACCAAGCAGGCCGTGGCAGCCATAGAGCCGATTGACACTTCAGCCCAAGAACAACTACTGCAGCAAGAGCGTTTGCGTGCCCTGCGCCAGCAACAAGAGACCAGCCCGGATATCCGCCAGCAGCAGCTCCTTGAACAACCAGACCTTACCTACCCTGATCAGGAAACTCTCTGTTTTGCTATCCAAGATATCAACTTGGCAGGCAATCATGCCTCGTTGTTCCAGTTTGCACTGCGTGAAGTCCTGCATGGCGAGCATGCGGCAATCGGTCGCTGCCTGGGCGCCCAGGGCATTAATGTCATCATGTCCCATGTGCAGAACGCCATCGTGGCCCAGGGCTTTGTCACGACACGCATCCTGGCCGGGCCGCAAGATCTCAGCAACGGACACCTCACCCTCACCGTGATTCCCGGCAAGGTACGCCAGGTCCGCTTCACCCCGGATTCCAGCCAGCGCATCCGCTACGGTAATGCATTGCCGATTGCCCCTGGCGACATCCTCAACCTGCGCAGCATCGAGCAAGGCCTGGAAAACCTCAAACGCTCCCCCACCTCCGATGCCGATATCCAGATCGAGCCTGCTGAAGACAATGCCCAGCCCGGTGAAAGTGACCTGGTGATCCGCTACCGCCAGGCATTGCCTTTCCGTCTCACTTTCAGCGCTGATGACGGCGGTTTCGACAGCACAGGCAAATATCAGGGCGGCGTCACGCTCTCCGGCGACAACCTGCTGGGCCTGAGCGACCTGTTCTACATCAACCTCAACCAGGACCTGGGTGGCGGTGACAAGGGCAGCCGCGGCACGCGCGGCAAGACCCTGCATTATTCCATCCCTTACGGACATTGGCTGCTCAGCGCCACCGGCTCCAGCTACAACTATCACCAGGAAGTCGCCGGCCTCAACCAATCCTACCTCTACAGCGGCCGCACGCAGAATGCCGAACTCAGGCTCAGCCGCATGATGTACCGCTCCGCCATCAACAAGACGCAGCTTTCCCTGGGGAGCTTCTTCCGCAAATCATTCAACTACGTTGACGACACCGAGGTGGAAGTGCAGCGACGCCGTACCGCCGGGTGGACACTGGGCATCAACCAGAGTTGGTACATCGGCCAGTCAGTGCTGGATTACACCTTGTCCTACCGTCGTGGCACCGGCGCGCAACAGGCGCTCAAGGCACCTGAAGAAGCATTTGGCGAAGGCGCTTCGCGCATGGAAATCATCACCGCCGATATCAGCTTCATGGCCCCGCTTTCCATCCAGGCACCATGGGGAACACAGGCCTTACGCTATGCCGCCAATATCCGCGCGCAATCCAACCTCACCCCGCTCACGCCGCAAGACCGCTTCGCCATCGGCAACCGCTACACCGTGCGCGGCTTTGACGGACAACTCACCTTGAGCGCAGACCGTGGCTGGTTCATCCGCAATGATCTCAGCGCCATGCTCGGGCAAAGCGGCCAAGCGCTTTATCTCGGGCTCGACTATGGCGAGGTCGGCGGACAATCCAGCAACATTCTTATCGGCAAGCAACTGGCAGGCGCTGTCATCGGCATGCGCGGCGGCTACAAAGGATTCAGCTACGACCTGTTCCTGAGCAAACCCGTCAAGAAGCCGGATGGATTCGATACCGCCAACACAGCCGTCGGATTCAATCTCAATTGGTCGTTCTAGCAACACAGGAGAGACATCAATATGAATAAACATCGCTACCGCCTGGTATTCAACCGTGCCCGTGGCCTCATGATGGCCGTGGCGGAAAACATCCCGGCCCGCAATTCCGCCCCGACAACGCAATCCGGCACTACCCAGCCTGTGGACAGAATAACGCTGGCGAGCATTTCGGTCCTGCGCCTCGCCCTCATGCTCCTGCTGGGCTCCGCCGTCATCATGCATGGCACGGTCCGGGCCGACATCATTGCAGACCCATCGGCCCCCGCCAGCCAGCAGCCCATCATCAACAGCACCGCCAACGGCTTGCCGCTGGTCAACATCCAGACGCCCAGCGCGGCCGGGGTATCACGCAACACCTACAGCCAGTTCGACGTCAATACCCAGGGAGCCATCCTCAACAACAGCAACACCAATGTGCAGACCCAGCTTGGCGGCTGGGTGCAGGGCAACCCTTTTCTGGCAGGCGGCACTGCCCGCGTCATCCTCAACGAAGTCAACAGCAACAACCCCAGCCTGCTCAATGGCTTTGTCGAGATCGCAGGCAGCCGCGCCCAGCTCGTCATTGCCAACCCGGCCGGCATCAGTTGCAATGGCTGCGGCTTCATCAACGCCAACCGCGCCACCCTGACCACCGGCACCCCCATCATCAATGGTGGCAACCTGCTGGGTTATCGTGTGGGTGGCGGCAGCATCAGCTTCTTAGGCCAAGGCATGGATGCCAGCCACACCGACTACACCGACGTCATCACGCGTGCTGTCGAGGTCAACGCGGGCATCTGGGCCAACCATCTCAACGTCACTACTGGCAGCAACCAAGTGAATGTGGATAGCACCGGCAACCAGACGACGATATCCCCCATCATCCCGACAAGCACGGCCCCGGCCTTTGCCGTGGATGTGGCAGCACTAGGCGGGATGTATGCAGGCAAGATCCACCTCATCGGCACCGAAGCCGGATTGGGCGTGCGCAATGCCGGGCATATCGGCGCCAGTGTGGGCGAGGTGGTGGTGACGACTGACGGGCACATTACCAACTCAGGGACACTGGCAGCGCATACCGATATCAACATCACCACTAATCACGACTTGCAGAATGCCGGCATCATCAATGCCAATGCCGGGTTGAGCCTGAATGCCGAAAATATCGACAACCAAGACACCGGGGACATCTCCTCATCCAGCACCACGCTCCTCAGCCAAGATACCCTTATCAATCGCGGCACCATAGACGGAGACACCACGCATATCAGCGCAAACAGGCTGGACAACATCGGGCGCGGCAGCATATTCGGCGACTACCTCAGCATCGAGGCCAGCGAGATCAACAACCTCGCAGAAACCGTGAATGACATCACTACCGCGGCCATCATGGCTGGGCGCACCCGGCTGGACCTGGCAACAGGCAGTCTCCTTAATCGCGACAATGCCATGCTGTTCAGCGGCGGTGACATCGCCATCGGCGGCACCCTCAATGATTCAGGGATAGCCATTGGCAGTGCCGCTTCCGTCATCAACCAGGACGCTACCATTGAAGCGCTGGGCAACATGGTCATCAGCGCAGATGAGGTACAAAACCTCAATACAGGCTTGCAAGTAGGCAGGACAGCGGAAACCATGGCAAGTTATGACAAATTCACCCCACGTGACCAGGGTGTCGTCTGGGATAGCGCAGACTACCCTGGCGCACAAATCGGCAATGTCCATGTGGAGTGGCGCTCTGCCGGGCCATATACATTCCGCGAATACATGCGCTATCAGGGCACCAGCTACACTTCCCACACTGAAGTGCTCGCCTCCACTCCCGGCAAAATCCTCTCTGGCGGGGATATGCAGATCACTGGGAATGTATTGAATAGCGATAGCCAGATCATCGCTGGCGCTGCGCTGGACATCAGCGGCGCTACCGTTCAAAACCTCAACACCGAAGGCCAGACCATTGTCCGTCACAGCGGCAGCGCTTGGTATTACGACTGGGATGGCAATGATGATGATTACGACATCGACTACCTGGGCAACCACAGTCCCGGCAACATCGTCACCACCTACAACCTGGCCACTACACGCCTTGAAGGCAATGCCGCGCCACCGGCCAGCAGTACCCTGGTCAGCAGCAACTCAAGCACAGTCAATAACAACGCATTGTTCCAGGCGCTGCCCGATGCTTCAGCAGACTACCTGATAGAAACCAATCCCCGCTTCACCAATTACCGCACCTGGCTGAGCTCCGACTACATGGTGCAGCAATTATCCTTTGACCCTGCCATCACGCAAAAGCGCCTGGGGGATGGTTTTTATGAACAGCGCCTGGTGCGTGAACAAGTGGCGGAACTGACTGGCAGACGCTTCCTCGATGGTTACGCCAGTGATGAAGCGCAATATCAGGCCCTGATGAACGCAGGGCTCACCGTGGCAAGCCAGATCCAGCTGATTCCAGGTATTGCCTTGTCAGCGGAACAAATAGCCCAGCTTACCTCCGACATCGTCTGGCTGGTAGAACAGGAAATCACCCTGCCTGACGGCACCGTCACCAAAGCCCTTGTTCCTCAGGTATACGTGCGCCTGCAGGATGGCGACTTAAGCCTCACGACCGGCATCATGGCGGGCAACAGCATCAACATCAATGCCACAGACACCATCACCAACGGCGGCACCATGGCAGGGCGAACCCTGGCCGTGCTCAATGCGGACAACATCCAGAACCTGGGCGGCAACATCAGTGCTGATGTCACGGCCTTGAAAGCCACCGGCGACATCGACAACATCGGTGGCACCATCATGGCAAAAAATGCCCTGGTACTCGAAGCCGGCAACAACATCAACATCGAAAGCACCACGCAGAGCCATGCCCAGACCATAGGCGCCAGCAGTTTCAACCGCACCAACCTTGACAGGGTTGCCGGCTTGTACGTCAGCAACCCGGATGCCATCCTCGTCGCCAGTGCAGGCAACGACCTCAACCTCATGGCCGCCAGCATTGCCAATAGCGGCGTAGACGGTCAAACAGTGCTATCCGCCGGTCGCGACATCAACCTCGGCACCGTGCAGATCGCCGAGCAAAACAACAGTGTGCGCAATGCCAAGAATCGTGTTTCCTACGGTAGCACGCAAGATATCGGCACTGCCATCCAGGCCGCTGGCGACATCATCCTGCAAGCAGGCAATGATGCCAACCTGAGAGCAGCCAATATCAATAGTCAACATGGCGAGCTGAGCATCACGGCAGCCAAAGACATCAACATCACCGCAGGCGAAGCCACCAGCAACTTCGACCAAGCGCGCAAAACCAAGCGCAGCAGCGGTTTAAACAGCACCACAAAAACCTACCGCAACACCTTTGAAGACAGTCAGGCCATTGGCAGCACCCTCAGTGCAGACACCATCGCCCTTCGGGCAGGTAGCGCAGCCAGCGAAACAGCAGCAGCCATTGCGGGCAATATCAATATCGAGGGCAGCCAGGTGGTCAGCGACAACGGCACCCTGTTGCAAGCCAGTGGCGACATTACACTCGCCACCGCTGAAAACACCAGCTACACCTTCAACCAGAAAACCACCAAGAAATCAGGCTTCTCCGCCGGCGGCTCCAGCATCGGCTACGGCACCAGCAACCTGAGCCAAAAGCAAACCGGCACCACCATCACCCAGACCGGCAGCACCATTGGCAGTGTAGAAGGCAATGTCACCATCCAGGCAGGCAATACCTACACCCAAACCGGCAGCGAGGTACTCACCCCACAAGGTGATATTGACATCAAGGCTCAGCAAGTCAACATTACGGCTGGCAACAACACATCGACCCAAACTACCGAGACCAAGTTCAAGCAGAGCGGGCTGACATTAGCGATCACCAGCCCAGTGATCTCGGCCATCCAGACTGCCGAGCAAATGAAGCAGGCCGCTAACAATACTTCCGATGGCCGCATGCAGGCATTGGCCGCAGGTACTACAGCATTGGCTGCGAAGAACGCTTTCGATTCCACCCAGCAGGCATTATTTGCGGCACCGACAGACAATGGCGTCACCAATGCCGCCAATCAGGCAGGCGGCGTCAACATTAGTCTTTCCATCGGCACCAGCAAAAGCAGCAGCACCTCCACGCAAACCAGCAGCACGGTTCAAGGCAGCAATGTGATGGCGGGCGGCAATATTGCCATCCAGGCCACAGGGGCTGGCGAGCAATCTGATATTAACGTCATCGGCAGCACAATCAAGGCAGGCGGAGATGTCAACCTGAAAGCGGATGATAAGGTGAACCTGATCGCTGCGCAGAACACGGAAACACTTAACAGCAAGAATAAAAACAGCAGTGCCAGTGTCGGCATCAGCATCGGTTCCAACGGGCTTGCCATTACCGCCAGCGCATCACAGGGTAAAGGCAAGGCCAATGGGTCGGATGTCACGTGGACAGAAAGCGTGGTACAGGCTGGCAACAAGGTCAGCCTGGAAAGTGGCACGGATACCAATATCATCGGTTCGCAAGTCAAGGGCGATCAGGTAGTAGCCAACGTCGGCACTTCGGGCAAGGGCAATCTCAATATCCAGAGTTTGCAGGACTCCAGCACCTACGACAGCAAGCAGAAAAGCGCCGGCATCAGCGTCAGTGTGCCGGTTGGCGCGGGCATGGCCGGCGGGTCGTTCAGTTCGTCCAGCAGCAAGATCAATAGCGACTATGCCTCGGTCAACGAGCAGGCGGGTATATTTGCGGGAGATGGCGGCTTCCAGGTCAATGTCAACGGCAATACCGACCTCAAGGGGGCAGTGATTGCATCGACTGAAACAGCGATTGCGGAGAATAGGAACAGCCTGACTACGGAGACGCTCACGGTTTCGGACATTCAGAATCGAGCAGAATATGCAGCCGACAGTAGTAGCATGAGCTTAAGTATGTCTTATAACTCTAACCAATCCATCACCAAAAATATTGGTAATAATTTAGTCAATCTTCCTGGTACATTGACACCCGACCTAAATCAGTCAGGCACAGACTCCAGTGTTACGCATAGCGCGGTAAGTACAGCACAAATTGCCATTACTGATGATGCAAAGCAAACTGCATTGACTGGTAAAAATGCCGAAACAACCATCGCTACCTTAAACCGGGATACTGACACAGCCAACAATGATGTATTGACTAAACCTGACATCACAGCCATTCAAAATGAAATAGCGGCGAATGCAAGCATTGTCAGCGCAGCCACCCAGCAAGTGACTACGGCCATCAATTCGTATTACGTCAAAAGAATGGCGGAATATGATCAGCAATATAATGACAAGCTCAACCTCGCCAGAGACAAAGAAGCAGAAGCGGCTGTTCTGAATGCCAGCGGTAAAACAAGCGAAGCAGCTAGTTTAATAGCCGAAGCGCAAACACTGCGTTATCAAGCGATTGATATTCGCAATGAACGTGACAAACCAAGCCTATCGCAAGGCTTAGCACTCACTTTGGGTAATATACTGGTCGGTAGTTTGGCTGGTGAAATTGATATCGCGAATGCCGCCACCAGTTATGCAGTTGGGACGCTGGGCAATGCCTTCTTGTTAACTGCACAAAAGCGCGATAGCGACATCACGCAAGGGTTTATTGCCACTTGTAAAAAATCACCGCCTGAATGCGCACAAGCCGCCTCTGGGCTAGGCGACACCATTAACAATGCAGACTTGCCGCTAGAAGAACGCATCAAGGCCTTAGCCGATCTAAAAAAAGACGATACACCGCTATTCGAGATTAAAGCCGTGGATAGCAATAGTGAAGGTCTATTTAATATTGCCGTGAATGGCATTCTGAATGAGCCAGACCGCGCATTGGTGCTGGGTATTGGTCATTTACCAACGAATGGTGAAAATCAATCCATTTACCTGTCCTATAACGACACCCAGGGCAGCCTGGCCGATTTGCTCAATGCAGCCATCGACCAATACGCCAAAGCGACTTCCAACACTTCAGACGCCATCGTGCAAGCCTTGATCGCCTCTCACGGCAACCAGCAAGTGGGAGGCCACGGTGAAACCAATCTCCTTTCCCATAGCGGCGGCACGCTCTCCAGCAACATTGCCTTGAATGATTATGCCGCACAAGGTAATGCAAACCCTAATCTGCATATCGATTACTTCGGGCCGGCATCTTCCACAGGCGCAGCAGTCGCTGCAGCATTGAATGCCGCCGGTTTGGCAGGCGCAACGCCTGAACAGCAGGCTAACTGGTTGGCCTATGGCAATGTTAATGGTCCAATAGATAATAGTATTAATGGCCTTGGTTACCATAATCACGCCAATGACCCTGTTGCCACGGTGGTAGGTGGTAATTTAGGTCAAACCAATCAATATAATGACCCCAACTCAGCCACGCATTTACAAGGAGTTGAGCTAGGCAATCTATTGCAATCGGTATTGGAGCTGAAGGCTTTATTTACCACGAGCGATAGCGCACACTCCACCTACCGCTGGAATGACCCTTCCACTTGGCCGACCACAACGGTTGCGCCTGTTTCCAGCAACCCACCAAGGTAAACCATGTATAAATCCATTACCACCCTTCTGTTCATCAGCGCCACAGGTATAGCTACACTCAGCGCCTGCAGCATGACTGGGTATCAGAAAATAGAAGAAATGTCGCTGCCACGCTACCAAAAAGGCATGCCCGTGATGAGCGACATGAAAGTCATGTGCCGTGCGCAGGTTATTGTGAAACCCGACCATGACAGGCACATGGTGGACTATACCCCACGCCGCACGCACGGGTCGGCGCTGACTGACGAAGACAGACACGCGGTAGATGATCGCACCGGAAGCGCATATTTTCTCTCTCAAGACACTAAAGAGAGACCTGCTACAGATTACACGCATCCGCCTTTGGACTTTATGGTGACTTACGACCGTATCTGGGATGTCACGGTTTATCCGACCCCCCCCCGTATCCCACCGAAATACCCACAACAACTATGCCAAAACGGCATTTCTACCCAAGTCATCACCAGTCCTGGCATAGGTGGTTTATTTACTCAATTGGAGCCCGATTACAAATATGATGTGCGCCTCCGTTATAACTTGGACCCCAGCAAAGGTGCAGTACGGGTGTGGACATTGCCCCATGTGAGTATGGATGGCCTGAATTACCGAGCCACCATGATCGGTTTTTGGCCGATGATTATTGAAGGTCACAAATTACCAACGGGGAGTAATTTTAGTAGAGGTAAATTTACCACCGACCCCCGTACCAAAAAAGAAACCGTCACCATTAATGGGCGGGAGTGGGAGTATATGAAGTGGAGCATAATTTATGGAAAAAGTGACCCTGTCCAAGAAAAGTACAATGTGCCAGGAGCATCTTCTGGAGTTGATGAACTCTATATCACCAAGGTAGGCAACTACACGTTTGCAATGCTTGCATGGTATAGCGGAGATTTAGCAACACACGTCCCCGACTGGCTAACCAAGCGTCAGGAATTTTTAAGGCACTGGCTGGAATCATTCAAGTTTGAGCCAATCCCGTCTAACGTTGAGTAGCTCCCGTTAAAACAATAATAGGGAGCATAGATATGTGGCCCCATATCTTTAAGATAAATCTCATGAACTCTCGAAATCTCCTGCTTTTTATGATTGTTATCAGCATGCTGACCGCATGTGCAGGACCCAAAGTGCTGGATGCCTCTCCAGAACATGGACCTATTGCCCGCATGCGCGTACTCACCACAGGGGCATTCGTTTATCTTCATCCCAACAAGTCTTGTTATACCTTGTACGATAAAGCAACGATTCCTGCTTTTTCTGGTGGAAAAGATTATGGTCTTTTTTATGGTTTGTCCCAGTTAAGCAAAAACAGAAAGATCGGGATGCCTATAACAGATGACATCACTTGGGCGTACAACGAGTTTATCGTGCAAGCAAGTCAGCCAATAACCATCTATTCCACCTATGTCGCCAATGGAGAAGTCGGTGGACAATGGAGGCACGCTAGTTGTGGCCCTTTTACAGGAAGCTTTAGCCCTGAACCCGGAAAAGATTATGATGCTGCACTTCTTTTGGAAGGCGGCCGATGCAATCTAAGAGTTCGGGAACTAGTCGCTGATGATATTACAGGGGAAATTAATCCAATCGAGATAAAACTCCAGCCCGCGCCTCCATGTAAATAGCATTTAAATAAAATCAAGCAATTCAAATTAATTAAAGGGTAAGAGTAACCGGCTGGCAGTATTGGAAGCCTCGGGAATGACGCTGGAATCAGCTCAAGCGATACTAAATGACCCACAAGCCAAATCTAATTATGAGAACTGGAATGGCAATGGTAATTACCGCAGGGCTGCGAATATCATCATCGCTGCGATCGGCGGCAGCTCTGCCGAACTTACTTCTACCGTCACTAAGGAGTCTCTTTCCTGGGCTGCTGATGTGATGCGGCAGAAAATGATTGACGACTCAAAGAAATTCAAAAATCTTTGTGCCAGCGAAAACGATTGTATTAATAATGCTTCAGGAGTAAGTGTTGGTGTTAATGGAGATAATTTCAAGCTAGCTGGCGGACGGATTGTACTGGAAAAATGGTGTGAAGTTGCTGGTGCTGGTGCATGCCAAGCCGACCTATCTACAAAAAGTGGATACGCAGAAAACTCTGATGGCACAGTTATTTTTAAACCAAAAGATGCACAAGGAAATGATATAACAATTAACGATTTTATTGCACAAAATCAGGATTTAATAAGTCCACTCTGTGGAGTGCAAGGCAGTAATGGTCAAATGGCATTAGGGGTACAATTTGAATACTCTACCGGAGATTTTTGGGATAGATTAGCAGAGGCTTACTCCGGCACTCATGATACTCTCAATAGCTTTATCTGGTATGACAAGATCGGAACTGGAAAACAATTAGACAACACTTTACGAGGTAACATCGGAGAGGCTGCGAATAAATTAAATGTTCTAATTGCAACACCATTTGCGGCTAGCATCCTACTTCCTCCAGAAGTATTTAGTACCATTCTCCAATCATTAAAAAATATAAAATAGCAATATACTCATCAGGATGAAAATATGAAGAAAATTTTGAAAAAAACATTTAGCGTATTAGGAATTATTATTCTAGTTTTTGTCACTTGTTCATGTGCTGTCAATGGATATAAAGGAGGATGGTAATACATCACAGAAATGAAAATAATGAATAATAGGGGATAGCCCAGTCTGTCCCCTATTGTTGCTATTAATCCAACCACTGGGAAGATAGTTTCCGTTAATCCTCTTTCCCGACTTGGAGTCAATTGAGAATTGCCATGTCCGATAAAATAACAGTTCAATTAAATACAGAACAAATCAAAGGGGTCAGACTCGATTGATTTTGCTTCAAGCGGCTGCTATGGTGAGAGCAGTTTCTGTTGGAGAGACTCGAATGGTTCGCCTACCACGCTTTGTACTGACGGGACACCCTCAACATATCATCATCCGCGGCAATAACCGTGAACCGGTTTTTTCTGCGGAAGAAGACTATCACTTCTTCCTGGACAAACTGTCGCAAGCTGCCAAGAAACATCAATGTGATATTCATGCCTATGTCTTGATGACCAACCATGTACATTTATTGGTCACGCCTCATCAAGAGAATAGCATTGCGAAGATGATGCAAAGTGTGGGCCGACATTACGTGCAATATTACAACGTTACCTATCGACGTACCGGCACCCTTTGGGAAGGCCGCTACAAAGCCAGCCTGATTGATAGTGAAACCTATGCCCTACTCTGTTATCGCTATATTGAACTGAATCCAGTCAGAGCCAACATGGTGCAACTCCCTGCTGAATATCCATGGAGTAGCTATCGTGCCAATGCACTGGGACAAGCTGATCCATTGGTGACCCCTCATACGATGTATCACAGGCTGGGCAATGACGAAACATCCAGGCAGGTGCATTATCGGTGCTTGTTTGAAGCGCATATTGATGAACTGAGCCTGCATCAGCTAAGAGAAGCTACCAACAAAGCTTGGGTACTGGGAAGCGAATATTTCAAGCAAAAGATTGCTCAACAACTCAACCGTAGAATAGACAAGCTACCTAGAGGTGGAGACAGGAAGTCAGAGGCTTTTCGTCGTCAACGATAATTATGGATCAATCGAGTCTGACCCCTTTGATTCCACCCCTTTGATTCCACCCCTTTGATTCCACCCCTTTGATTCCACCCCTTTGATTCCAACCCCTTTGATTCCAACCCCTTTGATTCCATGACCCCTTTGATTCCATCGAGTCTGACCCCTTTGATTCCAAGAGCGCGGAAACTGAAGAAGAGAAATACGTTACTTTCAGCGAGGAGAAGATTCGATCCGATATCCGAACGATATTCAAGCAGAGGTGCGACTCAGTAAAAAATGGGCTGAGTGCATGCGCGACAGAGGTTGTACCTATCTGGAATATTGCGATGCACGCTGTCAGTATCCATAGCTCGCTTACAACATTTACCCTCGCCACCAAAGCCAGCGATAGAAAATTGAGAGAAATCTGAAGCCTCCTCAGAAACCCGCCTGGTCGACTGGCAAGCACGTGGCGGAGTTAAAAGCGGGAACTTTGCAATGGACCCTAAACACAGTATTGAAGGAGAAGATGACCTGCAAGCCTCTAAACGGCAAAGTGCCGAACACCAACGTTGTCTGATCCGTAAAGGCTATCGTTATATTGGGCTTTGCCATACGGACTACTGGAAATCTATGCCAGCTTGCGGCTCACAATAGCCAGCAAAATTCGCCGCAGGCCACCTTAACAACATGCCGAATCAAATTGCACATTACCTTTCCATCTGTATGGCCATTACTACAGGTATGACTAGCAATTTCTGTTTTATTAAAAGTGGCACAATGAAAACATGGATATTGCCGCAGCAGCTCACTCGGCTCTTCCAGTAGCAAGATCAATAACGACTATGCCTCGGTCAATGAGCAAACAAATATCATCTACTACCATCAAGTCATCTGCGTGGCTAAGATTCATGCAGATTTTTACATGCGGTGCTAGCCTTGATGCAGGGTATAATTCCTGCATATCCACAAACTCAAGCAGCAGCATGGCATTGATCCGCCAAGAAGATTTTATCAGCAGCATCCACCAGGCTTTGCAATATATTGCCTGTTACCACGCGCCCGACTTTCTGCATGCAATGCATGAGGCCTGGCAGCGAGAGCCCTCTCCTGCTGCCCGCGATGCCATCGGCCAGATACTCATCAATTCCTATCTTTGTGCCAATGGCCAGCGCCCGCTGTGCCAGGATACGGGTATTGTTGTGGCTTTTGTCCAGGTGGGCATGAGTGTGCAATGGCAAACCGAAATGAGCTTGCAACAGATGGTGGATGAAGGTGTTCGGCGTGCCTATACAGATGCAGATAACCGCTTGCGTGCCTCTATTGTGAGCGACCCGGCAGGCAAGCGCCTTAACACGCGTGACAACACGCCCTCCGTGGTGCATGTGGAAATGGTGTCTGGGGATACGGTGGAAATTCATATTGCGGCCAAGGGCGGCGGCTCCGAGAATAAGTCAAAACTTGCCATGCTGGAGCCGTCTGACAGCATTGTGGATTGGGTATTGCAGGTTGTGCCTGAAATGGGCGCAGGCTGGTGCCCACCGGGCGTGCTCGGTATCGGCATTGGCGGTACTGCTGAAAAAGCCGTATTGCTGGCCAAGCAGTCATTGTTTTCAGCGATTGACATTCAGGCATTGCAGGCGCGCGGCGCGCAAACGCGTACGGAAGAACTGCGGCTGGAAATCTACGAGAAGGTCAATCGCCTGGGCATAGGCGCACAAGGGTTAGGCGGTCTCACAACGGTACTCGATGTCAAAATACTGGAAGCCCCCACCCACGCCACCTCATTGCCTGTTGCGATTATTCCCAATTGTGCAGCCACCCGTCATGTCCACTTCACCCTGGATGGCAGCGGCCCAGCTCAGTTGCCGGTACCAAAGCTGGAAGACTGGCCTCAGGTAGTGCTGGATGCCAGCACACCCATGCGCCGCGTCAACCTTGATGAGCTAAGCAAGGCTGACATCAAGGATTGGCAGCCGGGCGAAAAGCTGCTGCTCTCTGGCAAACTGCTTACCGGACGTGATGCTGCGCACAAACGCATCGTGGACCTGATTGCCCGTGGAGAACCAATGCCGGAAGGGCTGGATTTCACTAATCGCTTTATCTATTACGTCGGTCCGGTAGACCCAGTGGGGGAAGAGATCATAGGTCCGGCCGGCCCAACCACTGCTACCCGCATGGATAGATTTACCGACACTATGCTGACCAAGACCGGCTTGCTTGGCATGATAGGAAAGGCAGAACGCGGAGAATTGACAGTCGATGCCATACGCCAGCATCAGTCAGTCTACCTGATTGCCATCGGCGGTGCGGCTTACCTCATTTCCCAGGCCATCAAGGCATCCCGCGTGGTAGCTTTTCCCGAGCTGGGCATGGAAGCCGTCTACGAATTTACGGTGGAGGACATGCCCGTTACCGTGGCAGTAGACAGCCAAGGCCATTCAGTGCATGAATCAGGTCCAGCGGAATGGCGACCACGGATTGCCGATATCCCCATATTCAGTCACTAAGGAATATTAATGGCCAAACTTTTCACTCCCATCACCCTGCGCAAGACAGAAATCAAGAACCGTATTTTTGTCGCCCCTATGTGTCAATACTCGGCAGTGAATGGCATTGCCAACCACTGGCACCTGGTACATCTGGGTGGGTTGGCAGTCGGTGGTGCAGGACTGGTGATGGTGGAAGCCACAGCCATATCCCCTGAAGGGCGCATCACCCCTTCCTGCCTGGGATTGTGGTCAGAAGAGCATGCGCAGGCGCTGCAACCTATCGTGCAGTTTATCCGGGAGCACGGCGCCATTCCGGCCATCCAGATTGCCCATGCAGGCCGCAAGGCTTCATGTGATGTGCCCTGGCGTGACGGCAAGTTTTTATCCAAGGAACAAGGCGGATGGCAAACAGTTGCGCCTTCTGCCATTCCTGTCACACCTGAGCACGGCACACCAGTTGAACTAAGCCATTCTGATATCCAGGAGATAGCGGCACAATTTCTAGCAACAGCAGAACGTGCACTGGCTATCGGCTTTGAAGTATTGGAACTTCACTGCGCCCACGGCTATCTGTTGCATGAGTTTCTCTCTCCCCTCTCCAACCAGCGTCAGGACGAATATGGCGGCAGCCTGGAAAACCGCTGCCGTCTGACGTTGCAGATCGCCAAAGACCTGCGCAAGTTCTGGCCGCAGGACAAGCCCGTGTTTGTGCGCATTTCCGCAACCGACTGGGTGCAAGGCGGCTGGGATATAGAGCAATCCATACAGCTTGCCAATTGGCTGAAAGAGCTGGGCATAGACCTCATAGACTGCTCCAGCGGCGGCTTGATCCTGGATGCCAAAATACCGACAGGTCCGGGCTACCAGACGGTATTTGCCGAGCGCATCCGCAAGGAGGCCGGCATAGCCAGCGGTGCGGTTGGTATTATCACATCCGCCCTGCAGGCGGAACATATCCTGGCCACCGGGCAGGCAGACGTCATCCTGCTGGCTCGTATATTATTAAGTGATCCGCACTGGCCATTGCATGCAGCCAAGGAATTACATGTAGATTTAACCTGGCCGGAGCAATATGTCCGAGCCAAGCACCTATAAGGAAAGCAGAATGAAATGGACTGATAGCCAGCGCATTGCTGAAGAACTATTTGATCAATATCCAGACGTGGATCCAAAGACCATACGCTTCACCGATTTGTATGACTGGATACTGAAACTGGATGGCTTCAATGACGACCCCAGCAAATGCGGCGAAAGAATATTGGAAGCCATCCAGTTGGCATGGATAGAAGAAGCAGAATAAAGCTGTGCATGTACGGAAAAACACTTAAAGACTTGAATAACAAAGGTTTGACCAGAAGGAGTTCCATGATTGCGCCAAAAGAAATCTTCAAGGCCTATGATATTCGCGGCATCGTCGGCAAGACCCTAACGCCTGAAGTGGTGGAAGCCATAGGCCAGGCTATAGGCAGTGAAGCTGCCGCGCGCCAGCAAAAGGCCATCTGCGTTGGCTACGATGGACGCCTGTCCGGCCCGGAACTGGCTGCTGCCCTTTCTCGCGGTATACGCAAAAGTGGGCTGGACGTCATCAACCTGGGATTGGTTGCCACCCCCATGGTGTATTTTGCCGCCTTCCACCTCAACACAGATTGCGGCGTCATGGTGACCGGCAGTCACAACCCGCCAGAATATAACGGCCTGAAAATGGTTGTCGCCGGTGAAACTCTTTCCGGCGATACCATCCAGCGCCTGCGCCATCGCATAGACAACAATGATTTCACCACTGGCAACGGCAGTGAAAGCAGCTTTGACATTGCGCCTGCCTATATAGACCGCATTGCTTCAGACATCAAACTCAAGCGCCCGCTCAAACTCACCGTGGATTGCGGCAATGGCGTACCAGGGGCATTTGCCGGAAAGCTCTATCGTGCGCTTGGTTGTGAAGTGGAAGAGCTTTTCTGCGAGGTGGATGGCAACTTCCCCAATCACCATCCCGATCCTTCCGTGCCGGAAAACCTGGCTGATCTGATCGACAATCTAATCAATGGTAGCTCTGAAATCGGTTTTGCATTTGATGGCGATGGCGACCGCCTGGGTGTGGTCACCAAAGACGGCAGCATCATTTACCCTGATCGCCAGTTGTTGCTGTTTGCCGAAGACGTGCTCAAGCGCAACCCGGCTGCCACCATTATTTACGACGTCAAATCCACGCGTAACCTTGCCCCTTGGATCAAGCAGCGTGGCGGCAACCCGCTGATGTGGAAAACCGGCCATTCATTGGTCAAGGCCAAGATGAAGGAAACGGGCGCAGCGCTGGCTGGTGAAATGAGCGGCCATATATTCTTCAAGGAGCGCTGGTATGGCTTTGATGACGGCCTTTATTCAGGTGCCCGCCTGCTGGAAATCCTCAGCCAGTTCGATAATCCATCGGATATCCTCAATGGATTGCCAGACAGCGTGAGCACGCCCGAGCAGCATATCAATATGCAAGAGGGTGAACCGCACAAGCTGATTGCAGAGTTACAAGCCAGCGCAACCTTTGATGGTGCGGATGAAGTCATCACCATTGACGGCCTGCGTGTGGAATATCCTGACGGTTTTGGCCTGATGCGCCCATCCAACACCACACCAGTGATTGTGCTGCGTTTTGAGGCAGATAATATCGCTGCCCTCAAGCGTATCCAGGAACAGTTCCGCCACGTGATTCTGGCTGCAGCACCAGACGCAAAGTTGCCGTTCTGATGTCTGGCGGCAAGGTACTCTGGATCGCCGTCTGGCTTACATTGGCAGGCGGCCTTTACTATCTTGCCGACAGCATGCTGAATCCGAACAAACTTTCGGTGTTAGGTGAAGCCAGTACTGTCACCCTTCAACGCGGACCAGATGGACATTATCGTGCAGAAGCGCTTATTAACGGCATCAAGGTAGATGTATTGGTAGATACTGGCGCAACCGGCGTCGCCATTTCGCAAGACATTGCCGACAAGCTGAATCTCAGCAGCAACCATGCCATTCGCACCTCAACCGCCAATGGCAACACGGTAAGCTATATGACACGGCTCGAATCAGTCAGGATTGGCGGGGTTGAGGCCAAGAATGTGGCGGCTGTTATTGCCCCCGGACTCAATGGTGACGTATTGCTTGGCATGTCTTATCTGGGACGCATGGATGTCAGGTTATTCCAGGGGAAAATGACTATTACGCAGGTTGAATGAATTTCGCATCACCACTTTTTCATTGAAGATCGCGCTTTGTTTACATCCAGCCTGACTTTCCTGTAAGTCAGGCTGCACATACCAACCGTTGACACGGGCTTTAACCCGTCCACCACTGGAGAGTTGATTCACCTGGCGCCCCCGGGAGCCCAGATGTCATGAATCAACGCTCAAACACAGACTTTCAATTCCTATCTCGAATGGATGCATATCAGGTGATGACCGTGGGCTGCTCCCGGCCTGTACGCTGCTTCAGCTCGGAAATCTGATTTGCAATCTGGATCATCTCGGCCAGTGCATCCTGGGCGTCAAGGCTATGCTTCGCCATATCAGTTTCAAATGCTTCCAGGTAGATTCTCAGGGTAGCGCCTTCAGTGCCCGTGCCGGAAAGGCGGAACACAATCCGTGAACCATCCTCAAACAGGATACGTATCCCCTGTTTGTGACTCACACTTCCATCTACAGGGTCGGTATAACTGAAATCATCACAGGTCTTGACGGTGTAACGACCAAACTGCTTGCCGGTAAGATTAGGAAAACTGTTGCGGACGTGTTCAATCAGGCTGTTTGCCGCATCGCTTGGCAACTCTTCATAATCATGGCGCGAATACACATTGCGCCCAAACTGCACCCAGTGCCGCTTCATCAGCGTTTCCACCGGCTGGCGTTTGATGGCCAGGATATTGAGCCAGAACAATACTGCCCACAGGCCATCCTTTTCACGTACATGGTCTGAACCAGTCCCAAAGCTTTCTTCACCACATAATGTGACCTTGCCTGCATCCATCAGGTTGCCAAAAAACTTCCAGCCGGTCGGCGTTTCAAAACAAGGAATCCCCAGCTCTTCAGCCACACGGTCAACAGCTGCACTCGTAGGCATGGAGCGCGCCACACCGGCAATCCCTTTGGCATAGCCAGGTGCCAACCTGGCATTAGCCGCAATCAAGGCTAGGCTATCGGAAGGCGTCACAAAAAAGCGCTTGCCCAGAATCATGTTACGGTCACCATCACCGTCAGAGGCCGCGCCAAAATCAGGTGCATATTCACCATACATAATTTCCACCAGATCATGCGCATAGGTCAGGTTGGGATCAGGATGCCCACCACCAAAATCCGGCAATGGCACAGCATTGAGCACCGCACCCGCGTCAGCTCCCAGCTTGTCCACCAGGATGGCGCGCGCATAAGGCCCAGTTACCGCATGCATGGCATCAAAACAGATACGGAAGCCACTAGCCAGCAACTGGCGGATTGCCTCAAAGTCAAACAGCTTGTCCATCAGCTTAACATAGTCGGCCACGGCATCTATCACCTGTACCTTCATCCCGGCTAGGTCGCTTTCGCCTATGACATCCAGTGCCACGTCAGGAGCATCCACTATCTGGTACTGGCTGATCCCTTTACTCAGCGCATAAATCGCTTCAGTCACCTTTTCCGGTGCTGGCCCTCCATTGGAAGTGTTGTACTTGATGCCAAAATCTCCCTGTGGGCCGCCTGGGTTGTGGCTGGCAGAAAGAATAATTCCACCAAAAGTCTGATATTTACGGATGACGCAGGAAGCCGCAGGCGTGGAAAGAATCCCATCTTGTCCAACCAGTACCCTGCCGAACCCGTTGGCTGCCGCCATCTTGATAATGATCTGGATAGCTTCGCGATTATAAAAACGGCCATCTCCACCTACCACCAGGGTTGCACCCGCAGGTGCGGAGATTGCATCGAAAATACTTTGTACAAAATTCTCAAGATAATGTGGCTGCTGGAATACAGTCACGCGCTTGCGTAAACCGGAAGTTCCCGGTTTCTGGTCATTGAAAGGCTTGGTCGATATTGTTTGAATTGTCATGCACGCGCTTTCGATATGAATTTGGATAAAAATGTAACTTACTCGATAAAGTTGCTGGTTTCAAGTTGACACACAGCCTCAATCTCAGCATAATTGCGCCTCTCGATTGGGGGCATTAGCTCAGTTGGTAGAGCAGCGGACTCTTAATCCGTTTGTCGTAGGTTCGACCCCTACATGCCCCACCAGAAAAATCAAAGGCTTGTGCATCAGCACAAGCCTTTTCCATTTCTCTTTCCCGTCCCACTTAATTGACAGGCAACTTCAGACAATACTTTGCCTCCTATCTATTAAAGCCTCATAGACATAATTTCGCGCAACCAGTTATTCAGCTGGATCAAGCTCCGTAGTCATGTCTTTCATCCAGATGAGGCCAAGGCGTGTTGCACCGGCATATGGGCCCGATGGCAAGAAGCTGTATTTAGTACCAGGCTGAAGATTCATTGCCTCAAACTCCATCTGCTTCAGATCTGAAGGCTTTTATTGCTATCTGTCATTTTTCTAGTAATTGACGCATTCCAAAATACCATGATGAAGACATGGTCCAGAACTTTGTGGTTTTATTACCACTACGATAAATCCAAACAGTTCCTGCTCGAACATTGAGATCAATAATGCAAAAACTGTATCAATTTGGCTACATCAAAATAAAACACATAATTTTTTTATGGTTATTTAACCTTTTTTAAAAAAAGGTCTTTACTCTTTTTTATAGAAGCGTAGGATCCTAATCAGGCCTACAGCAAATAATTGTAAAAAAGGAGAACGTCATGCTTAAGGTGCTATTTGGCTCATGGGTAGGAATTGCCTCAATATCCACCATCATCCTTACTATTCTTGTAGTGACTTACTGGGTTGGCTTTTGCGTAATCAACGCCCGCAAAGAGCGCGAGCAATCATTGCGCTGAGTAATTGCTCGCCTGTGCCTCCGTGAATGAGAAGCCAATGACCGCATCAATCGCATAACGGCTTTTCATTCTCAAATATCCCTAATAAAATTAGGTGTTATATCTCAAATTGAGTTATTCTTTGCTCTGCTTGTACTTTGTTAATGCTTGACGAGACTGTTTATGAAAGACACTTCCTCCAGCCTTCCCTGGCTAAATTTGCCCAACCTTCCTACTTCACTCAAAGTTTTATTTGCCGGCTATCTTTTAGTGATTGGTGTTGGTCTCTGTATGGCCGGGTTACAAATCATGCTGACTCATGGCATGGCCGATGGGAAATTAGGTCTTTCCAAGGATGATATTGTTTATAGTTATTATGGTGATCGCAGTGGCAGCAAACTGGAGAGCAAGCTTAATGGCTCTATGAAGGACCATGCACCACCGGCAGTTAAACTGGAAATCATCAAATGGGCACGAGAAGGCGCACCTGAAGCAGAATGGGAAAACCACTTCAAAGGGGTGTTTGCTCAACATTGTGTCATGTGCCATAGCAATATTCCCGGCATTCCCAACTTCACCAAGTTTGACGAAGTCAAAAAAGTAGCTGCCATCAACGAAGGTGCCAGCGTGCAAAGCCTTACCCGCGTGTCACACATACACTTGTTCGGCATCAGTTTTATTTTCTTCTTTATGGCTTTTATTTTCAGTTTTGCGGTGAATGTGCCACGCATATTGAAGATTCTAGCGATTGCCTTCCCGTTCGCCTTCCTCATCCTGGACGTACTCTCCTGGTGGCTGACAAAATGGAATCCAGGCTTTGCGTGGCTTACCATTATCGGCGGCGTAGGTTACAGCATCGCTTCCACCTTCATGTGGTTCACCAGCATGTACCAGATGCTCATCCTTTCCCGCAATGGCAAAATCTACGGTAACGCCTGGGAAGCTGACTTGAAGCATTAAGCAAGTTGTCACAATATCGTGCTAGGCTACACGGAGGCTCCTGCCTCCGTTGTTTTTCATGAATACCGGCACAGGCTTTGCTTGAGATCTACTAGACATACCCCACTAGGAGAACTCGCGATGGATACGTCTTCTGTTAATGCAGTCTTGTTTGACCTGGATGGTGTACTGCATATCGGCAACAGTCCGATAGAGGGTGCCATTGAAACCGTTGACCTGCTGAGGGTGCGAGGCATTGCCTGTCGCTTCCTCACCAACACCAGCACCCTTTCCCGCAAATCTCTGCACAAAAAGATCACGGGTATGGGGTTTTACATTTCGCCTGAAGAAATCATCAGCGCACCAGAAGCAGCACTCAGATACCTTGAGCAATTGGGTAACCCTGTATGCCGCTTCCTGCTGACCGAAGACGTCAAGCAGGATTTTTCACATTTTCGTCAATCTAAGACCGATGCTGAATATATTGTTGTAGGCGATATTGGTGATGCATGGTCTTATGAAATGCTGAATGAAGTCTTCAATTGCCTGAAAAATGGCGCCAAGTTGATTGCCATACATAAGAATCGCTTCTGGCAAACAAACGAGGGGCTGAAAATGGATATTGGCGGTTTTATTGATGGCCTCGAATATGCGTCAGGCACTGAAGCCATGATTATAGGCAAGCCCTCAACCGCCTTCTTCCAGATTGCATTGGCAGACCTGAAGGTGCCAGCTTCTGAGGCTCTGGTCATTGGCGATGACATAGACTCTGACATTGGCGGTGCACAAAAAGCGGGCCTGAGGGGTATCCTGGTGCGCACGGGCAAATTTCGCCAATCCTACCTTGAGTCCTCAACCATCAAGCCTGACATGGTGATAGACTCCATCAGCGACCTACCGCCCCTGCTGGGCTTGGTATCCTATTAACATCGGAAAGCGGATATTTGAATATTGTCTATATGCCGGGCTTTAACTCTAGCCCACTGAGTGAAAAATCCAAACTATTAACAGCACAATTCCCGGGGATTGTGATCCCCGACTACAACTCCTGGGACCCAGAAATATCCTATGCCCAGCTTACTCATTGCATAGAACCCCTGCTTTCAGAAAAACTTCTACTCACAGGCTCATCACTGGGCGGCTTTTGGGCTTATCACCTGGCCAGCCAATATAAATTACCTTGCTTGTTGATCAACCCCTGCATGTCACCTGAAATCAGTCTCCAGCGTTATGTAGGCCCAGTAGAAAATTTCTATACCCACGAAACCGGCTTATTGACCAAACATCACCTGGCTCAATATCAGCGGTTCCGCTTCCCTGGCAAACCAAGATACATCACGGTATTACACGAGCAAGGGGATGAATTGATCCCCTATCAGGAAAGTGTGAAAAACTTTGTCGGCAAGGCAAAACTATTGCTCCCGGGGGCAGGAAATCATCGTTTTGCACGCACGGATTTGCTGCTGGAAAATATACGTTTGATGACAAGGCGATTTTAGTATTGATGTTGTTTGATGGCATCATCATCTGGAAGCCAAATTAATGGGGTGTTTTCAATTGGCAATTGCAGCGCGAGGGTCAATGAAAAGCGCCGCCCTCACAATGTTTTACCATATGGCGATGGCATAAAATCATATTATTGTTATGCCAGTTTCAGTTAGAATGTTCAGGTTTATTCATTATCAGGTTGTTTAACATGCTGCAAGGCAGTCTCGTTGCCATTGTCACCCCCATGCACGATGATGGCAGTTTAGATATCAAGGCATTACGCTCACTTATAGATTTTCATGTCGAACAAGGCACTGACGGTATTGTCGTTGTCGGCACTACAGGTGAATCTCCTACTGTGGACTTCACTGAGCATGCGTTGCTGATCCAAACAACTATAGAACATGCAGCAGGCCGCGTTCCGGTCATTGCAGGCACTGGTGCCAACTCGACTAGCGAAGCAATCGCACTCACCCGCAAGGCCAAAGAACTAGGAGCAGACGCCTGCCTTCTGGTTGCACCTTATTACAACAAGCCAACACAAGAAGGTTTATACCGGCACTTTCATGCCGTGGCTGAAGCCGTTGATATCCCGCAAATTCTCTACAACGTGCCAGGCAGAACTGGTTGCGACATCAACAATGACACTATATTGCGCCTGGCCGGCCTCAAGAACATTATCGGCATTAAGGATGCTACTGGCGGCATAGAACGCGGTACGGATCTTATTCTGCGAGCCCCGGCCGATTTTGCAATTTACAGTGGTGACGATGCAAGTAGCCTGGCCTTATTATTGCTCGGTGGACACGGGGTCATCTCCGTTACTGCCAATGCAGCCCCCAAGCTCATGCGTGAGCTGTGTGTAGCTGCACAAAATGGCAAAATCGATGAAGCACGCAAGATTAATGCAAAACTCTTCGCACTTCACCAGAAATTGTTTGTCGAAGCCAACCCAATCCCTGTCAAATGGGTATTGCAAGAGATGGGTTTGATTCAAGGTGGCATCCGTTTACCTTTAGTGCCACTTTCAGCTCAATTCCATGAAACATTACGCAGCGCCATGAAGCAAGCCGCTGTTTGATGCTACCGTTTACCAGTCAAGAGAAACCATGAATCAATTTACTTTCAAACCTGTTTTATTGGCCACATTACTGACCCTGACAGTAAGCGGTTGTGATTCAATTCCATTTATTGACACCAGTTCCGACTACAAGGCTGCTGGACGTTCACGCCCCCTGGAAGTGCCTCCTGACCTGACCAACATTTCCGCCAGTGACGCCTATGCTATCCCCGGCGCTGCAACCAACTATTCTGATTACAGCCAAGGCTTGAATGAAAGCGGCCAGCAGGAAAATGAACAGGAGAAATTGCTACCTACGCCTGACGGGGTCAAGATGGAACGGGCAGGATCTCAGCGCTGGCTAGTGGTCAATGCACCACCAGAAAAGGTATGGCCAGTGATTCGCGAATTCTGGGCTGACCTGGGTTTTGCTGTACGTACCGAAAATGCACAGACCGGGGTTATGGAAACCGAATGGGTAGACCCGAGCTCACTGCAATCGGATGATAAAAGCTACCTGGAGAAATTCCAGGGATGGCTGGACAAGCTCAACAGCCTGCAAAGCCGCCAGAAATTCCGTACCCGTATTGATCGCGGCCAGGAAGCTGGTACTACTGAAATCTACATGAGCCATCGCGCTGTCAGCAATGTTCCAGATGATGGCAAGGTCAAGGTTCGCACTATTGCGGGTGAGGTTGAGATGGGCTATGCCCCGACTAAGACCTCTAGAAACAAGGGAGATGAGGCCAAGTCCACTGCTGAAGACATTGATGCAGAATTGTTACGCCGCCTGATGGTACGCCTTGGAGTCGAGGAAAAGAAATCACGCGCCATCATTGCCAATCCGACTACAGAGCTACGTGCAAACGTCAACAAGGAAGCGGATGGCACCTTGAACCTTAGCACCAATGATGCATTTGATCGTGCATGGCGCCGTGTTGGCCTTGCCCTGGATCGCATAGGTTTTGTGGTTGAAGATCGAGACCGATCCAGTGGCTTGTTCTTTGTACGATATACCGACATTGATATTGATGACGCCCCCAAAGAGAAGAAGGGCCTGCTGGCAACCCTGAAATTCTGGGGTGATGACAAGGATGAAGGCAACGATAAATCTGGCAAGAAGCGTAAGTCAGGTGAAAACCAGTATCACGTCAAGGTGGAAAATTCCAGTTCCGGTGGCTCCATAGTCACAGTAACCGACAAGGATGGCAACCGCGAGCATTCCAGCACGGCCAACCGCATTATCACGCTACTTTATGAGCAACTGAAATAACCATGTTCTACCGCCTGCCAGTCCATTATCCATATGCGCTTTGCCTCGCTGGGTAGTGGCAGTGCGGGCAATGGCCTGATTGTCGAGCAACAGACCACCCGCTTATTGCTTGATTGCGGTTTTGGACTGCGTGATGCCGTCGCTCGCATCCACAGGCTGGGCCTGGAGCCTGAACAGATCACCGGCATTCTTGTCAGTCACGAGCATGACGACCATACCAGTGGAGTCTTCAAGCTTGCCAACAAGTATGGCATCCCTGTCTGGATTACACATGGCACCCTCGCCATGAGCGAGAGATTAATCCCCAAACAACGAAGTTTTAAAATTCATACTATAGACAGTCACCAGCGGTTCAGTATCGCTGATCTGGAAATACACCCTTACCCGGTTCCACATGATGCGCGCGAACCTGTGCAGTACCTATTTGAAGATGGCCGGCACAAACTGGGGATACTGACGGACACCGGCTGCTCAACACCACACATAGAAGCCATGCTGACTGCCTGTGACGCGCTAGTGCTTGAATGCAATCACGATATTGCAATGTTGCAGAATGGCCCTTATATACGATCACTCAAACAACGGGTAGGTGGTCGCTTGGGGCACCTGGACAACGAAAGTGCGGCCACCTTGCTTTCCAGGCTGGACAACAGCAAGTTACAACACATCATTGCCGCCCATCTCAGTGAAAAGAACAACGCACCAGAACTGGCACGTGCCGCGCTAAGCCGCAGCCTGAATTGTGAAAGTGAATGGATAGGAATTGCGGGACAGTCGCTGGGCTTTGATTGGCGCCAGTTAGTATAGCCGCAGCAGGGCTGCTATACCCACGGCACACACCTGTATCACTAAAAACCTTGTATGCGCCACACAAAGCAAAAAGCCGACATTAAGTCGGCTTTTTGCTTAGATAATTCAAAGCTGGCCTAATAAGCCAGCGTTAAATTACTTAGCTTCTTCAGCTGGAGCTTCTTCAGCAGGTGCTGGAGCCTCTTCAGCAGGTGCAACTTCAGCTGGAGCTTCTTCAACTGCAGGTGCTTCAACTGCAGGTGCAGCTTCTTCAACAGCAGGAGCTTCAGCAGGAGCTTCTTCCTTTTGACCACAAGCGGTCAGAGCAAGTGCGAGCAGAGCGGCAAGCAGAGCAGAACGTGTCATTTTTTATCCCTTAAGATGTAGACAATAATAAATATAAAACCAGTTACGGTGAGCCTTAAACAACCAACCGAGTGCCAAAAATTTTACCAGCTCTCACAAAAAATACCACTGTTTTTTGGCCTAGAAGCCTTATTTGACACAAATTCACAGGTTTTTCGCTAAAAATATCCATTCTAAAGAACTTAATCGATGCGGATTCGCAATTGTGTGCTTTTCCCCTCTGCATATTGGCCTTGCGAAAGGATCTCACTGCTCACCTGATCGCGCCCTTTCATGACACCTCCAAGATCAAGCCATTCTCCCGGAGTCACTCTTACAATAGTGGACAACTCCTCGAAATCGATAAATCCGCGTTCATTCAGGCGAGCGATGCGTGGTGTTACCTCAAGCTCCACCTGACTGCCTATATATCGAGGCCGCACTGCAAAGCCTGTAGAGATTTCGTGAAACTCCGTTGTCTGCTGCACATTAAGGTAACGCTGTGTCAATGCCATCCATTGCTGGGTATAAGGCACAGACTGCCCTACACGTATAAATGCACGCTCACCATCAATCACAGTAACAAACTCTTGCCCACTATGGCTCACCTGGCCTTGGCTACGTTCAAGATTGATATTGAGTCCAGCATTATCCTGCCGCCTGTCTTGAGAATATGTTTGCGAACCATCAATTGTGCCTATTTCAATATTGCCAAACCGGCCTCGTCCATTCACACCTGTTTGCCTGGCCTCACTCTGCATATCATCCTCATGGCTGATAGTGATTCTCAGATTACGCCGGGCAGTATCCAGTCTTGCCACCAGCTCTTCCACTGCCTGCATGCGCTCCGGAGTCGCACGTACCACCAGATGATTATCTATGGCACTCACTGTGCCCCCAGGTCCCACCAATGGCTCCACTGCAGGCATGATGTCTTGCGGAAAACGATGTTGCAGCGTAATCATCTTGAAATCGAGCGCCCCCGCCTCTGCACGAACAGCCATCAGCACCAGCATTATCAGCAATAATCGCATCACAGCCCCAGACGAGTTAATGTAAACCTGTGGGTAGAAGACTCCAGCAACTCGGCAAAACGCCGATTCAGCATGCTACTGGCATCCAAGTCATTGAAAGCATACTTGAATCTGGCATGGCCGGCATGAAAACGTCGCACATAATGCCTGTTATCAGCCACAATAAATGGATCCATGGCCACTCGGGCCTGGTCTGAAGCCTGATAAACCACGAGGCGATGCCCATATTGCTGCACCAACTTCAAGAGGCGAAAACAATGTAGTTCCAGATAGCTTGTATCGTGCAATACCATGGTAAGAGTGGAGTGGATACTATTGGCAAAAAAATCGTGCAATTGCTGGTAGCGGAGAGCACTAGCGTAATTGCCTGTTCGTAGATCAATATCAAAAATCAGCAGGCTGGATTCAGCCCTTCCAATGATGCAATCAAGTGTATGTGCATAATCGAATTCGCCGAGCAGGATTTGATGTTCCGGCAATGAGCTCATGATGGCTTAAAGCTCTGTTCAAACAAATTGCACATACCCGGCCTGGTACCAGCCAAGCAATTGCTCAATCAGCTCAGCATCATTCAGCAACTCCTCGGTAAAACGAGAGCTGGCCAATTGCCTGTCATCCGCCAATTCCACCCATAGCGCATGATGGGCAGGTAATGTACTCAGCTGCTCTCCGTTCAGAAAAAAAGAGTTTCCATGGAACAGCATCTGGCTCTTGCCAGACAATGCAATTCCTTTTTTGGCCAAGCGTTGCCTAAAGACTTTGAGCGTCACACTGGCAGGGCTGTCAAAGACAATATGGCATTTTGGCTCAGAAAGATATCGCCCAATAAACTCTGCAATATCCTCCTTTTCCCAGCGGATTGCGTTCAGCATATTGCTCACCTTTTGCACCATATGCTGCTCAATTTCTGCCGGATGCTGCTGCAATGGGAGATCCGGGTCGGCATACATGCCTGTCAACTTGATTTTGTCCTGCAAGAAGCTCAGGAATTCACTCGCCAATTCTTGAGCGGATGGTGCACGGAAACCAATTGAATAGGTCATACAGGCGCCGACCGCTATTCCCCAATGTGCCACGTGGGGTGGCAGATACAACATATCCCCCGGCTCCAACACCCATTCCTGCTCTGTCTGGAAGTTTTGTAGGATACGCAAGGGAACGCCCTCGACCAGCGCCAGGTCCTTTTGCTCGCTGATACGCCAGAGACGCCTGCCCTCGCCTTGCAGGAGGAAGACATCGTAAGAGTCAAAATGCGCGCCAACACCACCTGCGTCAGGTGCAAAACTTACCATCAGGTCATCCAACCTGGCATGAGGCACAAATCTGAATTGCTGCAACAGCTGATCGGCTTCAGGCAAATGATGATTGACACCCTGCACCAACAACGTCCAATCCTTGGGTGGCAACTTGGCAAATCGCCGTTCATCAAAAGGGCCATTCTCAACCTTCCAGCCGGATTTCTTATGAGAAATCAGACGCGATTGCACATCACTTTCACAAGCAAGCCCAGCCAGCTCATCTGGGCTGAGTAGCCCACTGAAACCGGGAATCGCCTGCCTGATCAATAGAGGTTTTTTCTGCCAGTACTCAGCAAGAAACTGTTCTGCATTCATGCCGCTCAGCAAGGCCAATGGCTGAGATAGAGAATAATGGTGCGTCGGATTATTTTTCATTCACACATCATATCCCATTGCTTACGCCGGTTAGAAATTAGGTTAGAATCTCGACTATTCACTTACTGCAAATCACGCCATGTTGCAGCAAAATACTCCAGCGCCGGATTTCACATTGCCTGATGCAGATATGCAATCCATCAGCCTATCCCAGTTGCGCGATAGTATTGTCGTACTCTACTTTTATCCCAAGGACGACACTCCCGGCTGCACACTGGAGGCCATTGAGTTCAGTGACCTGGAAGACGAGTTTATACGCCACAATGCGCTGGTCATCGGCATCAGCCGGGATGACTGCATCAGTCATGCTGATTTTCGCGATAAGCATGGCCTTGCCGTCAGCTTGCTCTCTGACATGGATGGCAAGGTATGCCAGCAATATGGCGTATGGCAGGAAAAAGAAAAGGATGGCATCAGGAAAATGGGCATAGTCCGCTCTACATTTGTCATCGACACTGCCGGAATGTTACGCTTGGCGCAATATGGCGTCACAGCCAAAGGCCACGCTGCCGAAATACTTAATTTTATTAAATCAATTTGAAGGGTTTTTCATGCAAATCGCCATGAACACTGTTGTAACCATTACCTACGAACTGCGCGATAGTGATGGCAATGTCCTCGAAGCCAGCAAAGAACCAGTCAGTTATTTACACGGTGGCTACGACAACATTTTCCCGCGTGTAGAAGAGGAACTACATGGCAAATCCAAAGGTGACACGATTGAGCTCACTTTGGAGCCTGCTGACGCATTTGGCGAGTACGATGAAGAACTGGTACAAATGGAACCAGCTTCTGCGTTCCCTAGCCAGGACCTGAAAGTAGGTATGCAGTTTGAAGGTGAAGATGAATCCGGCGAAGTGATTCTCTATACCATCACCAACATTGAAGATGGCAAGGTCGTTGTGGATGGCAATCATCCATGGGCCGGCGAACGTGTTTTATTCAAGGCATCTGTCACGGATGTACGTACTGCTGGCAAGGAAGAGGTAGAGCACGGGCATGTACATGGCGCGGGCGGTCATCACCATTGATGATGGTATTCTTCATCCCATAAAAGATGGCGAAGTAAATACACAATCTCTCTTAAGCTGGTTTTCAACAGATATGTGAGACAGGCAATAAAAAAAGCAGCCACTGGCTGCTTTTACTTTGATCAATCCGGCGACATACGCCGCTACGCTATAGCTTCAGCAATAGAGATCAGGCGCAAGACACCTGGCGCACTGTCTTTTTTGCACGTGCATGCTTTCTCTTGGCTAGACGTTCGTTAATACGCGACTGCCTGGCTGCAAGTGCCCAGTTATAGCTGGTCCAACCGGCAGAAATTGCCAGAGCAGAACCACCAGCGATCAACGCACCGGCCATTTCATCGGCGAACCAGCCGATCATGGCAACTAAAGTGGAGAACACCACTGGAATGACTATCTTGATGAAATACTCGACGACCATATTTTCCTTTTGGGATTAAGTTATTGAACCGTAGCCTTTGATAAAGGTTACGGTTCATATTGTCGCAATGAGTTGTTTCAGAATTATGTCCAATCCCTAACTTAATTTTTTCAATTTGTACAAAACCTCCAGGGCCTGCCTGGGTGTCAACTCATCAGGATCTATAGTTTCCAGCTCAATCACCACTGGATGCACTGGTTGCTCAGGTTCAATTTGCGCTGCTACAAACATGTCTCCTTGCCACGCAGAGGTTTGGCTCTGCTGCGCCACCTGGCTCTGTTCCAGCTGGGCAAGCTTGCGCCTGGCGGCATTTACAACAGACCTTGGAATCCCAGCCAATTGGGCTACCTGCAAACCATAACTCTGACTGGCTGGACCTTCTTCCACGCTATGCAGGAAAACGATGCCATTCCCGTGTTCAACGGCATCAAGATGAACATTGGCCGCCTGCTTGAAGTCCTCGGAAATGCGCGTGAGCTCAAAGTAATGCGTGGCAAACAATGTATAACTACGATTTTTTTCCAGCAGTTGCCGCGCCACGGCCCATGCCAGCGAAAGACCATCAAAAGTGGAAGTTCCGCGCCCTATTTCATCCAGCAACACCAGGCTGCGCTCAGTAGCATTATGCAGAATATTGGCAGTTTCGGTCATCTCCACCATAAAAGTGGAACGTCCTCCAGCCAGATCATCTGAAGCCCCGATCCTAGTGAAAATACGGTCTATAGCACCCAGACGAGCAGAGGCTGCGGGCACAAAACTCCCACAATGCGCCAATAGCACAATCAGCGCAGTCTGCCGCATATAGGTTGATTTACCCCCCATGTTGGGACCGGTAATCAACAGTAACTGGCGATAAGGGGATAAAGAAACATTATTGGCAATAAAGGGTTGGGCCAATTGCTCAACCACGGGATGCCTGCCGCCAGCGATTTCCAGCCCTGCCTCAGTAGTGAATTCAGGCGCCACGTAATTGAGTACGTCTGCCCGTTCAGCAAACGTGGCCAGTACATCTAGCTGGGCAACAGCATCAGCATGCTGCTGCAACCTTGGAATATGCGGCAACAGGCTTTCCAGCAACTGCTCATACAAACATTTTTCACGAGCCAATGCACGCTCGTTGGCGGAAAGCACCTTGTCTTCAAACGTCTTCAAATCTGGGGTAATAAAGCGTTCAGCGTTCTTCAAGGTCTGCCGGCGACGATATTCAGCCGGTACTGTCTCTGCCTGTGCACGGCTGATCTCGATGTAAAAGCCATGAACGCTGTTGTACTCCACCTTGAGGTTATTGATGCCAGTCCTCGCACGCTCATCAGCTTCATACTTGAGCAGAAACTCGCCACAATTGGCTTGTATTCCGCGCAACTCGTCCAGCTCTGAGTCAAATCCATCGGCAATCACCCCTCCTTCGCGCAATATAGCGGCAGGTTCATCCTTGACGGCAGCCAGCAACATCTCAAGCACATCCTCGGGGACTTGCAAGCTTTGTAACAACGTTTGCAGCAACACTGATGACTGCTGTTGGAGCTGTTGTTGCAATAATGGCAATTGACGGAGGCTGTCACGCAAACCCGACAGGTCCCGTGGCCGTGCACTTTTCAAGGCGATACGTGCCGTGATGCGCTCTATATCCCCGATATTTCTCAGCAAAGGCCTGAGCGCTGTGTATTGTGCTTGCAGACTTGCAACCGCCTCATGCCGGCCAAGGATTGCCTGTTGATGCTGCAAGGGATGGTGCAGCCAGAAACGTAGCAACCGCGCACCCATCGCGGTCTGCGTAGTGTTGAGCAAGGAATAGAGTGTAGGGGATGGTTCACCACGTAGCGTCTGGTCTATCTCCAGATTGCGCCTGGTCGCAGCATCCAGCTGGATAAAACTGCTGGCCTGCTCTACTGACAGCCCATTGATATGAGGCAAGGTGGTACGCTGGGTATGCTTGACGTAATCCAGCAATGCGCCCGCCGCAGCTATTGCTGCTTGCATATCCGCGCAGCCAAAGCCATTCAGATCATACGTATTGAATTGCTTGATCAAGGACTGCAAGGATGAATCAATATCAAACTGCCATGGAGCCAATCGCCTTTTGGAGCATTTGCTCACCTCAATGGCAGTATGAGAAAAATCATCCGCATGCAGGATTTCTGCCGGACTGATGCGTTCCAGCTCCTGCCCGAGCAGACCTGGTGCAATCTCACTCAATACGAAGCGACCAGAGGCAAGATTGATCCATGCAAGACCCAGCACACCTTCCCCTCTAGCCACTGCCAACAACAGGTTATCCCGTGTATCGTCCAGCAATGCCGCATCCGTCAATGTGCCAGGTGTGAGTATCCGTGTCACTTGGCGCTCGACTGGGCCCTTGCTCTTGGCAGGATCACCGATCTGTTCACAAATAGCTACAGCCTCGCCCAGCTTGGCAAGCTTGGCCAAATATTGCTCAGCGGCGTGATAAGGCACCCCCGCCATGCGTATTGGCTCGCCATTGGAGGCTCCACGCTTCGTCAGGGTAATGCCTAACAGGCGCGACGCCTTTTCAGCATCATCATGAAACAGCTCGTAAAAATCACCCATCCGATAAAACAGCAGCATGTCCGGGTATTGCGCCTTGATCCCCAAGTATTGGCGCATCATCGGGGTATGTTGTTCAAGAGAAGTGCTGTCGTTTGTGCTCAAGTTAGTAACCTATCTGCCCTCGCCTGAAGCAAGGCTTATCCATCATTACAATTCCATTTATTATAGCCGTAGCCCCCAGATTCTCTGCGCAAAAAAACGCCCCACATAGGGGGCGTTGAACAAAAACCTGGGAACAAGTCCCAGGGGAAGGATCAGGTTGCACTAAAAGTCGTAGCGTACGCCACCAAACACTTGACGCTGGCGGCCTGCAACCATGCCGTCTACACGGCTTGCAAGGTATTCCTTGTCTCCCAGGTTATGGCCGCTGACAAAAAAGGTCGCCTTGCTGCCAATTGGACGATAGCTGGCAGAAGCGCTGATCAAGGCGTAGGACGGAATGGTACCGGTCAGTCCTGACAGACTTGCCGCGGTAGTATTGGTATTGTCCGCATATTGCTTGCTGACATAGTCCACCCCGATGCGTGCCTCAAACCCAACTGGATGCTGATAGCCGAAATTGACCGATGCAATATGCTTGGGTGCATATGTCAGGCGATTACCACTATCGAAGCTGTCGGTAGTAACATCGCCATCTTCATCAACAATCGTGCGGCTGTTCCTGAACTTCGCGGTGAACAGGCTGGTGTAGTTACCGGATACATAAAAATTATGTGGTGTATCGTATACCGTGCCCAAATCAACACGGCCTGCGATTTCCAACCCGGTATGCTGGGCCTTGCCTGCATTGATAAAGCGTCCGGAACCGTCACCTGTGCCAATCACGATATTGTCGAAATCAATATTGAACAGCGTGGACTCCACTGTTACCCCCTTGAAGTAATGACTCCTGACCCCGAATTCAATATTGGTGCTTTTCTCGGCCTTGGTGCGGCTTGCCACCACGTCGCCCAAGGTATTCTGGGCAATATCCCTGTCTGGTCGCGGAGGCGCATAACCACGGTGGATGCCAGCAAAGAAAGTGGTGTTGGCAATCCCGTTCCAGGCCACTCCCAGGCCAGGCAGATAGACTGTCTCGTTGTTATCGTATTGAATGTCTTGCAAGGCGCCTTCCGCACGGGCAATATTCGTGCGCTTCTTCACATCCTCCACGCGCAACCCTGGTGTCACGCTCCAGTTGCCCAGATAAAAGGTATTCTGGGCATAATAGGATTTGGCCTCGACATCAATCCGAATATCCTCACGATGGCTACCATTGGCAATCGCCCAATTCAGGCTCTGCGCCAAAGGGTTACCGTCACGGTATTGATTGCGGTTCTGGTCTTCCTTGTGATAACGGAAGCCAATCACGGCATCACTCTCGATACCAAACAAGCTGTGGCTTATATCCAGTCTCGGCTCAACACCCCAATAATCAAAATCACGGGGACGCCAGCGACCGCCACACTGTGCCGAGTTTGCCTCCGTCGCCACTACGCCTGCACAACGATCCATTTCCGAGCGGCCTCCCAATCCACCTGGATCATTGATCTGGCGAAAAGATGCACGCTCGGAATTGGCATAATAAAATTGCGTGCTCAGCTTAGCCTTGTCGTTCACCTGGAAAATGTGCTGCAGTTGTAGGGTCTTTCGGGTGTGATTGAAAGAGTCTTGCTTGCCAGTAGGTGCCTGGTATTTGTCCTCATTGTATTCAACCAGGCCCAGACCGGTTTCCGAAACGCTGGAATTCTCTTCATACCAGCCCACCTTGGCGATCAAGGTATTGCGGTCATCAAGGTTCAATTGCCCTTTCAAGGTCAGCTCATTAATCTCAAAATCGTGGTTCCTGCGAATACCATCCCCCTTGCGGTTGACAGCATCCAACATGATCCCGCCCCAATCGCCACCGGTTCCGATATTGACGTGTCCGCCACTGAAGTTGTTATTGCCAATAATCGCCATGACACTCGCCTGGAATTCTTTTGGCACAGGCTTAGTCACGAAATTGATCATGCCGCCTATCGTTTGGGGGCCATATAGAGTTTGTCCAGAGCCTTTCACTACCTCAATGCGGCTTACACGATCCAGCGGAGTGGAGTAATGTGCCGACGGATCGCCATATGGCGCCAGGAACAATGGCATGCCATCCTCCATCAGCAAAGTGCGCGAAGTACGGCGCGGATTCAGGCCACGAATACCAATATTGGGAGCAAGGACGAAGGCATCTTCGCCCACTATATTAATGCCGGGCACCTGGTTCAATGCCTCACGGACGCTGAAAGGCTGGCGAGACTTCAGCTCCTTTTCATCCACGACATTGAAAGAGCCTGGAACCGCTTCCAGACGGTCAGGCAGGATACTGGTGACTTTGACCTTATCAGTCAGCAATTGCTCATCACCTGGTGTGGCCTTTGCTGTATCTTGCTGGCTGGCTAGTTCTGCCGCAAAAGCCGGCATCACAAGAATCATGGCGGCCATCCCCATCATTGGTTTTTTAATCACGTTGGAATTCCCTCTTAATCTCATTAATGTCAGGTTGAACTTCAGGACCAACCTGGTCTTCTCCATAAATATCACTGATTTTTTGTAATTGTAAAAAAATGTAATCAGCAACAGGCGAGAGTTTCCGGGGATAAGCCCAAACCTAAAAGGGGAATTCATCACAAATGATTCCGGGAATAAATCCCGAATATATTAATTATTAATCTCCATTGTTAAATTATGTAATCAACCACACAATCAGGAAATATTCACAAACCTCCCATCTACCAGGCGATTTCAGGAAAAAATCACTTCCTCATAATGATTGCGCTATTCAAAATACCCTGATAATGAACACTTACCATCCATCCTCCCCCATGATCACATTCTGGAGTCGTTTTAATCAGTCTCACCGTGATCTTGTTATCGCTACTTTCACTATCGCCAGTGTGTTTTTTGTTTCGGCAAAACTGGATCTTTCAGAAAAATTTGTTGAATGGGCTTTACTCCACGAATCTCTCCAATTGGATGAACTGCCATTAGTATTGTTTTCAGCTGCAGTAGTTGCCATCTGGTTTTCTCGCCGCCGTATGCGTGAAGTTGTAGCAGAAGCCACACGTCGCGTAGAGGCCGAACATGCATCCAAAGAAAGCCAACGCATGTTCAAAACGCTCTTTGATCAAGGATTGTGCGGTAATTTTGTAGCAGATTTGCAAGGAAACATCCTTATTTGCAATCAAGCATTTAGCAGCATGTGCGGAAGAAGTGAAGCCACCCTTAACCTGAGTAATGCCTTAGGAAAAAACTGGGATGACTTGTGCAACAAACTGAAGGTAGTCGAAAAAGTGGATATTCCCGAACTATCTGTGAAGCGCCCCGATGGGGCACCATGGATTGTCATGGCCCGCTTGACCTGTACGCTGGATAGTCCGGTAGCGGAACAGAAAAATATTCATGGGTTCTTTACCGACATCACGGAGCAGCATCTGGCTGAACGTGAACTTGCTCTCCTGTTTAAAGAAAACCAATCGCTGGCACGTCACGCCATGCAAGTACAGGAAGAGGAACGCAGAAACATTGCGCGAGAAATCCACGATGAAATGGGGCAGTATTTAACTGCTATCCGGCTGGACATTGCTTCTCTGCCTAAAGATGCCGACAACACCATCGCTGAACATGCAAAACGTATCAATTCACATGTGGAGCATATTCAACAAGGGGTCAGGGGCCTGATTCACCGGCTACGTCCCACTGCGCTCGATGCACATGGCTTAATTGAAGCAGTGGACCAGTTGGTGAATGAATGGAAGAAGCAACACCCTGGCATCACCTGCTCATTAGTTCTAGAAAAAAGCTGTCAGAACCTGCCTGAAAAAATCAGCATAGTCGCTTATCGCATTGTGCAGGAATCCCTGACCAATATCGCACGCCATGCCCAAGCACATTCTGTTGACGTCAAGATCATGCGTACACGAGGTATTTTATCTGACACCCTCTCTATTGAGATACGAGATGATGGTATAGGTTTTAAACCGCACTCCCCGCGTGCAGGATTCGGGCTTTCAGGAATGCGAGAAAGGGTGGAGGCTGAGGGCGGCGTTTTTTACATTCATAGCAATGGCACAGGGGTTTTGATATCAGCCAGCATCCCATTGACCACAGCATCACAAGCAATTCAGGAAAATAAATAAAATGGCTCATAAAATATTGCTAGCCGATGATCACGCTGTTGTGCGCAGCGGCTTACGCACATTATTGGAAAATGCAGGTTATAAAATCATCGCAGAAGCAGAAAATGGGGAACGCACCTCCATTCTTTGGCAAGAGCATCATCCTGATCTGGGAATCCTGGATTTAGATATGCCGGGAATAGGCGGGCTTGAAACACTGCAACGGATTATCGCGCGCGATGCCAACGCAAAATTGATTATATTCAGCATGCATGATGACAATATCTATGCCGCGCGCGCCATGCAAGCTGGCGCCAAAGGCTATGTCGTTAAAACCGATGCCCCCGAAGTATTGCTCGAAGCAGTGAAGCAAGTACTGCGCGGAGGACGATACATTGGTCACGAACTGGCCCAGCATCTGGCCATGGATCGTTTCTCACCTTCAGAAAATCCCTTGGAGAAACTCTCCCCTCGCGAATTCGAAGTATTCAGGCGCATAGCCGAAGGCGTTTCACTGGCGGGTATTGCAGAACAATTGCACATAGGATACAAAACTGCAGCCAACATCCAAACGCAGGTCAGGCAAAAGCTGAATGTTCAAACTACCGGCCAACTGGTCCATATGGCAATCCGGTTCGGCATCAGTCAAAAACGCGAATAGCAATAACGATTCAATGACTTGAACGTCAAGCAATTATCTTTCGATGATAAAAAAAAACCAGGTTGGATGCCTGGTTTCAGTATAACCTTAGTGGTATGGAGTATGGACAACATGCCTGGGAGCTAGGCTTACTTATTCCGCTGGGTGCGCAAGTTGTTCATGTGTATCGTATGCCTAAGCTCATAGATAATCCATCAAGTAATTCCCTAAAATGATCGGGATTTATTCCCAATAAGGAATAAATTCACCAAATATCAGGAATAACTAATCATCCTCGAGCACAATAGCAACAAAATAGCTTTATCCCTCTATCAGTCCATGCCTGATCGCCAGTCTGACCAATTCTATTGGGCTGCTAATCCCCAATTTCTGTTTGAGTAATGTCTGATAATTAGCCACCGTTTTCTGACTGATTTTGAGGATAGTGGCAATCTCTTCAATACCATGTCCTTCGGCGAGCAATCGGAATACCTCAAACTCGCGCGCAGATAACAATCGTGTAGGATCATCATCCCCAGACAGGCTCTGTAGTGCGATTTTCTGCGCAATACCTGAACTGAGGTATCCCTTGCCAACTGAAACTTCACGTACGGCTTGCACAAGATCATCTGCAGCGCCAGATTTTGCAACATACGCGCGTGCGCCTGAGCTCAATGCTTGTGACGCAAAAGCTGCATTCTCATGCATGGAGAAAATCACGACCCGCGCCTGAGAATACCGAGCCACAATGCGTCTCAGGGCTTCCAGACCGCCCATACCAGGCATGGACATGTCCATGACGACCACATCAGGAAGATGCTCTCCATAGAGCTGGTAAGCCTGTTCACCGCTATCCGCCTCTATAATGACATCGATGCCATCACTTTGCTCCAGCAACCGGCGCAGACCGGAGCGAACGACCTCATGATCATCCACCAGCATGACACGAATAATGGCACTCATTCCCTATCCTTTTATATTATTTACATTGGCAACTTGACATAAATACGCGTACCAGCTGCCAGAGCACTGTCTAACTCAAACTTTCCGCCAAGACCTTCCACTCGTTCACGCATCCCGGCCAAACCAAATCCTGATGGCGCCTGCCCGACATTAAAACCCTGACCATCATCATCTATCCTGAGAACAATAGCCGAGTTCTCAGACTGAACGTGGATAGCTATTTTTTTTGCATGCGCATGACGCGTGATATTGGTCAGGCATTCCTGCACTATACGATAAATAGCAATCGCCATGGTTTCATCCTGCACAGATTCCAAGCCTTCAGAAATAGCCACATCCACTTCAATTGCCCGGTTGCGCTGGCGCCACGTATCAATCAGATCCGTCAAGGCAACTGCAAGACCAAACTCGTCCAGCCCGCTAGGCCTTAAACGTTGCAGCATGTCATGGACTATATCCATCATCTGCCTGGCTACCACACTGATTGCCTTTGCACTTTCCTTTGCCCCCTCAATACTTTTGGCATTCAGAATTGCAGAAGCATCTACATGGGCGGCCGTCAAATACTGACCAATCTCATCATGCAAGTCACGCGCAAGGTTTTTGCGCTCGTCTTCTTGCAAGCGGATCATTTGCTGCGTCAACTTATGATTGCTATGTATACTTTTTTCAAGGGTCTCAGCCATCGCATTAAACTTGCGGCTGATGCCCGACAATTCAGGCAACTCAAACTCCGGCAACCTGGCCTTGAGATTTCCCTGCTCAAGTTCGTTTAAAGCAGATAGGACACTATCTACGGGTCTCATGGCACGCCCCACTGCCCAGTAAACCACCGCATTCACAACGACAAAAAATATTGCCACAAGCACAAGCAATCCAAAAATATCATCAAGCACCTCGGCAATTTCATATGATGGATCCGGTGTCACAACCAGCTCGCCTATCATGCGGCCATTGACAAAAATCTTGCGCCGTATCTCAGGCATAGCCGGTGAAATAAAACCCATGGTACGCACCAGCCAGGAAACACCCTCTTCCTTATCAGGTTGAATATTGCTATCCCGCAAACGTCCATAAGCATCAAAGAACTCTATGCGGAGATGCCTGACATTCTCCAAGCTTTGCAGCCTGAAAATTGAGCTTTGATTTTTTTCATCATTCCGCAGCCAGCCGAAATCCGAGGTGTAATGAAGAATTTCTGCATCAAGCAAATGCATGGCAAGCATTGCAGTCGACTCCACTTCTGCACGTACATCATTCCGTGCATTGTGGATCATCAACAGTGCTGCAAAAAATAATACCAATGCTAGCAGGAGCGTAATGATCAGGTTAAGGCGAAGCTTCAGGTTCATCGGGGAACTGGATCTTGTGAGCCGTTGCAGACGATTGCGCAATTTAAATCAGTTCTCCGAAAACAGATACGGGAGAAAATCCCAATGTTCATTATTTAGCAGAATCAAACTTAATGAACAATTCCCTTACTCGAAATGAGACATTCCTACATCCACATAACCTATCGACAAATAGAATGGTAAGCAGAAGTTAAGAGTTCACTCCATGTTCTTTGCAACTTCTCCATAGTGTAACGCCAGCGTGTTTTCACGCTGGCTTTTTTCTTTTCTGAAGAAGCCCTTACTTTCGCCCGGCTACTTGCGGCGAGACTTGAGTTCCTCTGTCAAATGAGGTGCTAACGTTTGTAGCATTTGAACAAATACTTTTGGATTGGCTGCCACAATATTGCCGCTTTCAAGAAAACCTTCATTTCCTTCAAAGTCACCTACCAGCCCACCGGCTTCATGTACCAGCAGCGAGCCTGCAGCAATATCCCAGGTAGATAGCCCGATTTCCCAGAAGCCGTCGAACCAGCCCGCAGCCACATACGCCAGATCGAGCGCCGCCGACCCAGGACGTCGAATCCCTGCAGTTTTCTTGACCATGTCCTTGAACATTCCAAGATAGGTATCAAGATGGGTGAAATCGCGGAATGGGAAACCCGTGCCAATAATGGCATCCTGCATCTTGGGGCGGTTAGTGACGCGGATACGCTTGTTATTAAGGAAGGCACCGCCGCCACGAATGGCAGTAAATAAATCATTGCGGCTGGGGTCATAGACTACAGCCCGGATAATTTGTCCTTTGTGCATCAGGGCAATCGACACTGAATATTGCTGAAACCCATGCAGGAAGTTCGTTGTGCCATCAAGCGGATCAATAATCCAGACACTTTCCGCATCTGCATCCTGGCGTCCACTCTCTTCGCCAAAAAAACCATGATCAGGATAAGCATCCTTGAGCACTTCGATAATGGCAGCTTCCGCAGCATGGTCAACCTCGCTGACAAAATCGTTATAGTCCTTGCTGCGTACAGTCAACGCACCAATGTCCATGGAGGCGCGGTTAATAATGTCGCCAGCGCGGCGAGCGGCCTTGACCGCATTATTCAACAAATGCATAGATTTTTCCGTATGATATCCCGGCACACCGGGCAAATTTTAAAGAACAGGTCAGACATGGACGCACCCAACAATTAAGTCTGCGCCCAAGAACTGGTAAAATAGCATTTTAATGCCTTATTGCCATGACCTCCAAACCTAATCTACTTCAACAAATCCGCATAGTCCTCTGCCAAACCAGTCACCCGGGCAATATAGGCGCTGCGGCCCGTGCGATGAAAACAATGGGGCTTAGCCGCCTGATGCTGGTCAAGCCAAAATCATTCCCGCATGCCGATGCAACAGCAATGGCCTCCGGCGCGGATGATCTACTTGAAAATTCCCTGATCTGCGAAACGCTGACAGAAGCGCTTGAGGGCTGCACACTTGCTATTGGCATGAGTGCCCGTAGACGTGAATTTTCACATGAATTGGTTTCTGCTCGGGATGGCGCCTTGAGGGCAACGGCTGCGGCACATACAGAGCAAGTCGCCATTGTGTTCGGCACTGAAATGAGCGGCCTTTCCAATGAGGAGCTTAATCACTGTCAGTTGCAATCCATGATCCACGCCAACCCGGAATACTCATCACTCAATCTGGCAGCTGCGGTACAGGTGTTCAGCTACGAACTGCGCATGGCGGCCATGGACAATCCACAGCCTGTGACCAATCCGCCTCAGCCTTTGGCAACCAACGAAGATATTGAGCGTTTATATCTTCATATGGAAGAAACCTTGATTGATATCGGCTTCCTGGATCCAGAATATCCCAAGCGATTGATGCAGAGGATACGCCGCCTGTTCGGTCGTACCGGACTGGAAAAAGAGGAGGTCAATATCCTACGAGGCATACTCTCAGCAACCCAGGCTCCTCGGCCACCCGCAAACAGAAAATAACCTGGACCTTGTCTCACCCATGGACCCAGGATAGGGATGACGAGATATTGTTAACAATTCAGAGTAAAATAATTAAGATGTTCAGCCATATCAAAGAAGACATCAGCGTCGTATTCGAGCGCGACCCTGCAGCACGCACACGCTGGGAAATACTCACCACTTACCCCGGTGTTCATGCACTGCTGATCCACCGCATTTCACATTGGATATGGACACACCGCTTTTACTGGATCGCCAGGTTCTTTTCCCATATTGCCCGCTGGTTCACCGGTATTGAGATCCATCCGGGTGCAGTGATCGGTCGGCGTGTTTTCATCGATCACGGCATGGGGGTAGTCATTGGCGAAACCGCCGTCATCGGAGACGACTGTACGCTATATCATGGGGTCACGCTGGGCGGCACATCATGGAATAAGGGCAAACGCCATCCCACCCTGCTTGCCGGCGTAGTGATTGGAGCTGGAGCCAAAGTTCTCGGCCCCATTACTATCGGCGTCAAAGCAAAAATAGGCTCCAACGCTGTCGTGGTAAAGGATATTCCAGACAATGCAACTGCCGTTGGTATTCCCGCACGCATTCTGGACCAGGAAAAATCTCGCCAGCGTGATGACATGGCAGAAAAAATCGGCTTCTCGGCCTATGGCGTCAGTGACAATATGAATGATCCCATGGCCAAGGCTATACACGTGCTAATAGACCATATTGCCCAGCAGGATGCACAACTTCAGACTGTTATGCAGCAGCTCGAAAAGCTGGGCGCAGACGTGGATACCGACGCTGAAATAGGCAAGGCATTTGATGTGAACTTCATCAACAAAATAGTTGACTAAAGTATTCAGGTATTCTAGACTTCATCACTAGAATCAAGTCGTAAGACACTGCGCCAAAGCCAGTCTGGGCGCGTTATCTGAATAACTTTAGGAAACAAAAATGCGATTAACAACAAAAGGCCGTTTTGCAGTTACCGCAATGCTTGACCTGGCCCTAAACGAAGAGGAAAAACCCGTAACCCTTGCTGGTATCAGCGAGCGTCAAGGTATCTCCCTGTCTTATCTGGAGCAACTGTTCAGCCGCCTGCGTCGCAACGGACTGGTCAAAAGTGTTCGCGGACCTGGTGGAGGCTACAGGCTTGCCAAGAAACACAGCGATATTTCCGTATCCGATATCATCACTGCAGTGGATGAACTGATTGATGCTACCCAATGCGGGGGCAAAGAGAACTGCCATGAAGGCAAGCCATGCATGACGCACGATCTCTGGTCCAGCCTGAACAGCAAAATCCTGGAATATCTCTCTGGCGTTGCTTTATCTGACTTGGTTGCATCGCAGCGTGAAGGCAAGGAAATCCGCTTTGCTGTCCGCCGAGAAAGCCGTGACAACCAGTTGCAGCATGCGCAGGTGGCAGCATAAGGCTGGATTGACACAGTGAGCACCGCTGTCTACTTTGATAATAATGGCACCACAGCACTGGATTCCCGAGTGCTCCAGGCAATGTTGCCATATTTGTCGGGACAGCAGGGCAATGCCACCAGCCGCCATATTTTTGGCCGTGCTGCCCGCAACGCCATAGACCAGGCCAGGGAACAGGTAGCAGACGCTGTGGGCGCGCATCCTTCCCAGGTAGTGTTTACTGGCAGCGGTACCGAAGCAGACAATCTGGCGATTAGTGGTGCGGCGAACGCGCTTGCACCAGGCCGCATTGCCGTTAGCAGTATAGAGCATCCAGCCGTAACGCGGCCTGCCGACGCATTGGTTTGGCGCGATTGGAAAGTGGTAAAAATTGCCAGCAACCGTGATGGGCAGGTTGAAAAGGCCGCATTAGCAGCCATATTGGAAGAGAAAACCGACATTGTGTCGGTGATGCTTGCCAATAATGAAACTGGCGTGATTCAGGACATCGCATCACTTGGCGAAATCGCCAGACAGCACAAAGCTTTTATGCATACCGATGCTGTGCAGGCATTAGGCAAAATGAACGTCGACTTCGTCGATCTGAATGTCCATGCAATGAGCTTGTCATCCCACAAGATCAACGGCCCGCAGGGTGCAGGTGCGCTGATCCTGGACAAGCGCATCGATATCCGTCCGCTGTTATATGGTGGCGGACAGGAAAAAGGATTGCGTAGCGGCAGCGAGAATATTGCCGCGATTGTTGGTTTTGGCGCAGCCTGTGCGTTTGCCAGCCGCGAAATCCAGCAACGCACAACTAAGCTCAAGATGCTGCGTGAAAGACTTGAACAAGGCCTTAAACAGCTGGATGCCACCATCTTCGGTGCAAGTACAGAGCGCCTGGCTAATACAAGCTTCTTTGCCTTTGCTGGCATAGAAGGTGAAACACTGGTCATGGCACTGGATCGCCAAGGTTTTGCAGTGGCAAGTGGATCAGCCTGCTCCAGCGATAGCACCGAGCCAAGTCATGTTCTGTTGGCCATGGGCGTGGAAGCGGATATGGCGCGTGGTGCGGTGAGAGTCAGCGTAGGCACTCACAATACTGCCGAAGAAATAGACCTTTTTCTGCATGCACTGAAAAATGAATTATCGAGATTGAGAAAATTAACTGCGGTAGCAGTTTAGGAAAGTTGATATGACAGTACGTACTCCAATTTACCTGGATTATTCGGCCACTACCCCTATAGATCCAAGGGTGGCAGAAAAGATGATCCCTTACCTGACCGAGCATTTCGGCAACCCGGCTTCACGTAGCCATGCGTTTGGCTGGACAGCGGAAAAAGCCGTGGAGAATGCTCGTGAAGAAGTGGCAAAGCTGGTAAACGCTGATCCGCGTGAGATTGTCTGGACTTCGGGAGCCACCGAATCGAACAACCTTGCCATCAAGGGAGCTGCCAATTTTTACAGCGGATCCAAGGGCAAGCATATCGTTACCGTGCAAACCGAGCACAAGGCTGTGATCGATACCGTGCGCGAGCTCGAACGTGTTGGCTATGAGGCAACGTATCTGACACCTGAACCTAGTGGCCTGTTAGACCTGGAAAAATTCAAGGCTGCCCTACGTCCTGATACCGTGGTGGCATCTGTCATGCTTGTTAACAATGAAATCGGCGTGATCCAGGATATTGAAGCCTTGGGCAATATCTGTCGCGAGCGCGGCGTGATTTTCCACGTTGATGCTGCACAGGCCACTGGCAAAGTACATATAGACCTGGAAAAACTACCGGTCGACCTGATGAGCTTCTCTGCCCACAAGACCTATGGGCCTAAAGGCATAGGCGCATTGTATGTGCGCCGCAAGCCCCGTGTGCGTATTGAAGCGCAGATGCATGGTGGTGGCCACGAACGCGGTATGCGCTCAGGCACTCTGGCAACCCATCAAATCGTGGGCATGGGTGAAGCTTTCCGCATTGCACGCGAGGAAATGGACACGGAAAATGTGCGTATCCGCCAACTGCGCGACCGCCTGCTCAAGGGACTGGAAGAAATTGACGAAGTGTATGTCAATGGAGACCTGGAACATCGTGTAGCACATAACCTGAACATCAGCTTCAATTTTGTTGAAGGTGAGTCACTGATTATGGCAGTCAAGGATATTGCGGTATCCAGCGGATCCGCATGCACCTCTGCCAGCCTGGAACCTTCTTATGTGCTGCGTGCACTGGGCCGCTCGGATGAGTTGGCACATAGCTCGATTCGTTTCTCTATTGGCCGCTTTACGACCGAAGAAGATATTGATTACACAATTGGCCTCATGAAAAGCAAGATTGGGAAATTGAGAGAACTGTCCCCCTTGTGGGAAATGCATCTGGACGGTATTGACCTCAGTACAGTCGAGTGGGCAGCTGAGCATTAGCAATTACTTATAGAGGCATACAGCTTTGTGCCTGGGAAATACCATGTGAAACATGCTACGCAGATAATTTGCATCACGATATCGACAGCAACATGTTTTGCATATTTTGAGGAGTAAAAAATGGCTTATTCAGACAAAGTACTAGATCACTATGAAAATCCCCGTAATGTGGGTTCTTTAGACAAGAACGACCCAACGGTAGGTACCGGCATGGTTGGTGCTCCTGCTTGTGGCGATGTGATGAAGTTACAGATCAAGGTGAATGAAAGCGGCATTATTGAAGATGCCAAGTTCAAGACTTATGGCTGCGGTTCCGCAATTGCTTCCAGCTCACTGGTGACCGAATGGATCAAGGGCAAGTCCCTGGATCAGGTCATGGAAATCAAGAACTCCGACATTGCCGAAGAGCTGGCATTGCCGCCAGTCAAGATACATTGCTCAGTCCTGGCAGAAGATGCCATTCGTGCCGCGGTAGCTGACCTCAAGGCTAAGCAGGGCATCAAGGACGAACAGGTAGCTTGAGGCTGGAACCATGGCAATCACTCTGACTGAAACTGCAGCCAAGCGGGTACAGAAATTCCTTGCCAACCGAGGCAAAGGCATAGGTTTGCGCTTGGGCGTCAAGACTACAGGCTGTTCAGGCATGGCTTACACACTGGAGTTTGTTGATGAATCCAATGCCGAGGATATGATGTTCGAGAGCCACGGGGTGAACGTCATTGTTGATCCCAAGAGCTTGGTTTACATTGATGGCACTGAACTGGATTTCACCAAGGAAGGCTTGAACGAAGGCTTCAAGTTCAACAACCCAAACGTCAAGGACGAATGCGGCTGCGGCGAGAGCTTCACGGTTTAGTAGTGCTGGATCTTGCCGCAGGTTTTACCCTAATTGCCCTTGCCAGCGCCCTATCGGCCAAGGATGTGCCATTTTCCGCAGATTGAACCACGCCCCGTATGTCCGATTTCCTGAAAAATCATTTTGAGTTGCTAGGCCTTGCACCAAGGTTTGAGATCAATAATGCAGAACTTGATCAAAGCTATCGCAAGATACAGGCTGAAGTACACCCAGACAAGTTTGTTGCCGGCACCTCTACTGAACGCATGCAATCCATGCAATGGGCAACCCAGGCTAACGAGGCTTACCGCACCCTGAAAAACCCGACCGCACGCGCACGATATTTATTGCACTTGCAAGGCGTGGACACAGAGGAAGAAAACAATACGGCAATGCCCGCTGAGTTCCTGATGCTGCAAATGGAATGGCGTGAAAAAACCGAAGAGGCCAGTCATGACAAAGATATCGGCGCACTGGATGCCATGCTAAAGGAAATGCTTAGCAAGTCCGCAGAGCTTCAGGCAGACCTGCAAACCGCCCTTGACCAGGAACAAGCCTGGCAGACCGCGGCCGAGATAGTGCGCAAGCTCAGTTTTATAGACAAGATACGCTACGATGTCGAACATGAAATCACCAAGCTGGAAGACTAACCACTAGCATCAAGATTACAACCCATGGCCTTACTACAAATATCAGAACCCGGAATGAGTACTGCCCCGCACCAGCACAGGCTGGCTGTGGGAATAGACCTGGGCACGACCAACTCGCTGGTGGCCACTGTTCGTAGTGGCCTGAGCACTGTACTGCTGGACGACCAAGGTCGGGCCCTGTTGCCTTCAGTCGTGCATTACCTTGAGGCAGGCAAGGTTGAAGTGGGTTACTCTGCCCAGCTACAACAAAGCCAGGACTCCCAAAACACTATCGCCTCGGCAAAACGTTTTCTTGGTCGCGGACTCAAGGATATTGGTGATACAAGTCATATGCCCTACCGCTTTGTGGAAGCCCCTGGCATGGTGCAGGTGGAAACCCGGGCTGGGATCAAAAGCCCGGTGGAAATTTCCGCTGAAATTTTAAAAACCCTTAAATCGCGTGCAGAACAAGCATTGGGTGGTCAACTTACCGGCGCCGTGATTACAGTACCAGCTTATTTTGATGATGCGCAGCGGCAGGCCACCAAGGATGCAGCCAGACTGGCTGGATTGAATGTGTTGCGCCTGCTGAACGAGCCAACAGCGGCCGCTGTCGCGTATGGCCTGGATAATGCATCCGAAGGCATTTACATCATTTATGATCTTGGTGGCGGTACATTTGATGTTTCCATCCTGCGCTTATCCAAGGGCGTATTTGAAGTTTTATCCACAAATGGCGACTCTGCGCTGGGCGGCGATGACTTTGATCGACGCATTTTCTGCTGGATACTAGAGCAATCGGGCATGCAACTGCTGAGCCCTGCAGACACCCGTTTGTTGCTAACCAAGGCGCGTGAAGCCAAGGAATGGCTCACCGAGCACGCCAGCGCCAACATTACCGCCCTGCTGAGCAATGGCGAATTGATTGACCTGAATTTGAGCCAAGAGGTATTCCATGCCTTGAGCCAGCAGTTGATCAGCCGTACGCTAACCCCGCTACGCAAAGCCTTGCGCGATGCACAACTGGATATTTCAGACGTCAAGGGCATCGTCATGGTGGGTGGTGCTACGCGCATGCCGCAAATTCAGCAGGCAGTCGCCGAATTCTTTGGCCAGGCACCGTTAACCAACCTTGACCCGGACAAGGTAGTTGCCCTCGGGGCCGCTATACAAGCCAATGTACTGGCAGGCAATCGTAGTGACGACGATCTGCTGCTGCTGGATGTCATTCCCCTTTCGCTGGGCCTGGAAACCATGGGCGGCTTGGTGGAAAAAGTAATCCCGCGCAACTCTACGCTGCCACTTGCCCGCGCCCAGGACTTCACCACATTCAAGGATGGGCAGACTGCCATGAGCATCCATGTGCTTCAAGGCGAACGGGAACTAGTCACTGACTGCAGGTCGCTGGGGCGCTTTGAATTGCGGGGCATTCCTCCAATGGCGGCAGGTGCCGCACGCATTCGCGTGACTTTCCAGGTAGATGCTGACGGCCTGCTTTCCGTATCTGCACGCGAGCAAACCAGCGGCGTTGAAGCGAATATTGTCGTCAAGCCTTCATACGGCCTTAGCGAAGAAGACATCATCGGCATGTTGCGATCATCATTCAATTCTGCCGCTGCTGACAAGGAGGCACGCGCCCTGCAGGAAGCGCGTGTAGATGCCGCTCGCTTGCTGGAAGCAATAGAAGCCGCTCTTGCCAAGGATGGTGACGCTCTGCTCAATGCAGAGGAAAAGCAGATTATAGAATCTGAAGCCTACAAGCTGCGCATGCTCATGGGTGCAGAAGACAGCACTGCCATTCACCAGGCTGTGGAAGCGCTTAACCACGCTACCGAAACTTTTGCAGCACGCCGCATGGATGCTTCTGTCAAGCAGGCATTGGCAGGGCAAACACTGAATACACTGGAAATCTAGCTCATGGCCAAAATCACCGTACTTCCCCACCCTGAGCTATGCCCCGAAGGTAAGACCTTCGAGGCGCAGCCAGACCGCTCGATCTGCCATAACCTGCACAAACAGCATATAGATATAGACAGCGCCTGTGGCGGTGTCTGCGCTTGCACCACTTGTCATGTTTTCATCCGGAAAGGCTATAACTCGCTCTCCGAACCTGATGAGAATGAGGAAGATATGCTGGACCAGGCCTGGGGCCTGAGAGCCGATTCCCGATTATCCTGCCAGGCGATTATTGGCGATGAGGACATCGTTGTTGAAATCCCGATTTACTCGCTTAACCTGGCGAAAGAGCCACCCCACTAGATTGCAGGGTTCAGCTTGGGTAAGGCAATACCAAGCTGCAGGCAGCCTATACCTGATCCAACTCAAACTGCATATCCTTGATATGGGTGCGTCCGCCACGTTTCGCCGTATCAAACCGGAGCATGCCAGTGAAATCTTCATCCGGTAAAGGCCTGCTGAAAATATAGCCCTGCAGCTGGTCACACGATTGCGCACGCAGAAATTCAAGCTGTGCCTGATTCTCCACCCCTTCCGCCACCACCTTGATCTTCAGGCTGTGTGCCATGGCAATAATCGCCTGTGTAATCGCCGCATCATCGCTATCCTGTGGCACATCCCTGACAAAAGAGCGATCAATCTTGAGAGAATCAATGGGGAAATGCTTGAGGTAGGCCAGGGATGAATAGCCGGTGCCAAAATCATCAATCAATACATGCGTACCTAGATCGCGGAAATGCTGCAGAATATCGCTGGCATGCTCGGCATTTTGCATGATCATGCTCTCGGTAATCTCTAGCTCCAGGCAATCTGCCGTCAGCCCGCTGTCTGCCAAGGCCTCGCTGATAACCTCCCGCAGGCTATCCTCACGGAATTGGCGTGCAGACAGGTTGACACCCACCCTGATCGGTCGGCCGGCAATAGACTGCCATTGATAGGCATCCTTGCAGGCCTGGTTGATGACCCACGCCCCAATGTCGATAATCAGACCTGTCTCCTCTGCGATTGGGATAAAATCCTGTGGCGAAATGGTTCCCAATTCTGCACTGTTCCAACGTATCAGTGCCTCTGCTCCCACGATATGCTGTCCCGACAAATCAAGCTTGGCCTGGTAAAGCAGGGTGAATTCCTCACGTTCCAGCGCACGACGCAGGTTATTTTCCAGGATCAGGCGATCCACACTATGGGTATTACTCTCGGCTGAATAAAAGTGGAAGGTATTTTTTCCATCATCCTTGGCCTTGTACATGGCCATATCTGCATTTTTAAGCAGCGAGAAGATATCAACACCATCTTCGGGATAAACGCTAATGCCGATACTGGCGCTAATATAAAGCTCCTGATTCATCAGGATAAAAGGTTGTGCAAGCATATTCATGATCTTGCGGGCCACTGCGCTCAGGTATTGAGTTTCAGTAAAATCTTCAAGCAGCACCACAAACTCGTCACCACCCTGGCGTGCGATCGTATCAGTCAGCCGCAAACAATCCTTCAGGCGCTTGGCCGCCTCTTGCAACAACATATCTCCAGCCTGGTGCCCCAAAGTATCATTGATGATCTTGAACCGATCCAGGTCAATAAAGAGCACCCCCACCCGATTCCGGTATCGTTGCGCACGTAGCAGCGCCAGCTCCATACGCTCTTGCAACAGCGCCCGGTTAGGCAAGCCAGTCAGCGCATCATGGGTAGCCAGGAACTGCAGGCGCTCTTCGGACTGCTTGCGCTGGCTGATGTCAGTCAACACCGCCACATAGTTCTGCAATAGGCCGTTAGCATCATGTACCGTACTGATGGACACCCACTCGGGGTAATACTCGCCATTCTGCTTGCGCGCCAGTATCTCGCCCATCCATTTGCCTTTTTCCTGCACGATATTACCAATCGGCTGGTCTTCCTCCCCTATCTCATCGAGCAGCCGCAAGTGCTTGCCTACCGTATCGTCTCTAGCATAACCGGTGATATCCAGATAAGCTTGGTTCACCTCCAGTATCTGACGGTTGCGATCAGCGATCAGGATACCTTCTGCCGTATTCTCAAACACCTGTTTGGATAATCGCAAACTGGTTTCGCCCTCCTTGCGGGCTGTGATATCGAGCATGACCCCCACCAGCTCCTGGGGATGCCCAAACCGGTTGGGAATCACGCGCACAATATCCTGCACCCAGACAGTACGCCCGTCTGCAGCAATCATGCGATAGTCGAACATATGGTTTTTAAGCTGGGCCGACTCAGCCTTGCAGAAATCAACCACCCACCCCCGGTCATCAGGGTGGATTTTTTCCATCCAGAAAGTGGGACTCTGCGTCCATTCAGCCAGCGGATAACCCATCAATGTTTCGGCCTCCTGGCTAACAAAGGTAAATACCCCGTCTGGCGTAGCACGCCAGACAATTGCCTGCACCGACTCCACCAGCTCGCGATATTCAGCCTGGCTTTGCAGTAGCGCAGCCTCTGCCTGCTTGCGACTACTGATATCAATAATCAGCACGACCACTCTCTCGCTGCCATCACGGTAATTGGCAGCTGCCACCTCAATCGGCACAGGCTTTCCCGACTTGCTGATGCCTGTCGCTTCATAGCGGCTGGGTGTATCAAGTCCCTGCATTCTCAACTGATAGTGCTGTGCCACGCGCGCCCTGTCCATGGGGTGGATAAGGTTCAGGAAGTCTGACCCCAGCGGAATATCGCGGGCATCATAGCCACCAATCTGCCACACCGCCTCATTGGCATACACAATCTTGCCGTGCTCAATGACGATGACCCCTTCACCAGCATCGGATTGCGCATTGATCAAGGCGTTATAAAGCCCCAATTGATTGTTGAGTTTCTCCCCGGCACGCACCCGTCCGACATTCAGGCCTGACAATCCAACTCCCGTAGAGACCGTGACCAGCACAAATAACCAATAATTCAATAGATCAGCATGCATCATTTGCATACCGAAATAGCCTTGATAGCCCGCCGCCACCCATAACGCGGTAATTGAAATGCTCAAAGAGGCAATCGCTGCCCCACGCTGATGGAAACTCAATGCAGCCCAGATCACAAGGGGGAATACGAGGAACGCTTTTGCCTCAAGCTTAAGCAGTGAGTCAGACCATGTATTAGTAAAGGCCAGAATAAACATTGCCAGGAGAATCAGCAGCAATATCCCCGCCTCAACTACCTTGGCACGGCTCCAGCGAATTGGCTCATGATGCAAACATGCAAGAACGGCCGGCGTAAACAAAATGATGCTCAAGGCATCTCCCATCCACCATTGCCACCACACATCCATCCAGGAAGCAGACTCCAAAATGCTTGCCACGGATAAGCTGGACAAAGCCACAGTGGCACCAAGCACAGGGCTTAACACTGCTCCCAGGACCATTAACCCAAGAAGATCGCGCAAGCGAGTCATGGCGGGGTCGAACTGCACCATACGCTTCAGCATATAATTGGCCAGCCAGGCACTGGCAATATTGCCTAGCGCAATCACGATTGCCACCATGATAGGCAAACCTATGCTGTATTCTGCAAAAAAGGCCCCAATCAGCAAACCTGGCAGAAACCGATGACCGCCGATAACAAGCATTGCCAGGGCAAACCCGGCTGGCGGCCAGATTAGGACGGCGATGGTTTTTGGCACACCGAACTGGATTGCACTTTGTGCCAACAGGAAATAGCACAGTCCAATCATTGCAATCGTCAGGCAATATCGAATCGGCCTGTTCCTGGCGACAGGCTGGTGGCTGGATATGTACATAATTCGGGTATTGTATTAGTAAATTCCTACATCGCGCATTAATCTTCAATGCAAATAAAAAAGCCCGCACAAGGCGGGCTGGAACTGCTCTGCAAATATGTTAGAAGTTGTACTGCAACTGCATGCGCAAGATGTCAGTATTGTACTTGTCATAGGGAGCTGTCGCTAAATTATTGCGATCAAGCTTGGAATAGTAAGCAGTGAACTCAATTTCAGGCACTGGCTGCCATTCGAAACCCGCCTCCCAATCCTTGACATGGTTCTGCGGCGCATTGGTTTCAAACTTCTGCGCGCCATCATAGTATTGCCATTTGACGAAAGGAATCAACACGCCATATCCATAGAAATCGTTGATCTTGTACATGGCTTGTATATAACCGCCATTCAATGACTTCTCTTCAACTCTCGTGCCTGCGTCGTTCAACGACGGGCCGCGTCCCCAGTTCCATTCAGCCTGCAAACCGAAAGGCTGTGGGTAGAGCACTGCATGGACACCTACGCGCTGATCCTTGAAGCCGTCGGTGCCAGAATCAGCAGCGATACCCGTGCCGCGATTGGGCTTGAAAGTACCAGACAATGCCTGGATACCCGCTTCCACAATCTGGCCACTTTCAAACTTGACTGGATAAGTGAAACGCGACACTACATGCATATTGTCGTTATTTTCGTCACGATTGGCACCGGTACCGTTATAGACACCGAAAGCGAACATACCATAGTTGCCAGAACCCTTCAGTCCACTGTCAACCAAGTACTTGAACATCTCCTGCTTGTCCTTCGGGGTGTAGTAATAGAATGCGCCAAGATCCCGCTCATCCTTACAGCAACTGTTCAAGGCATCATTACGATCCAGGGCAATACGGTTTTGGCTGGACTGCAAATTCTCAAAACTGTAAGGAATCTTGGACTGGCCTACCCGGATACGGTGCACGCGGTCTTTGGTCAGGTAGATATCACCATAAGCATCACGCAACTGGGCAATATTGCCGGTATTGTCGCTACTGCCAGTACGGCTGGCAAAATCAGGCTGGATATAATAAGAGAGACGCTCACCGATATCACCGTAGAATATCAATCGCATACGGCGGATCATCAAGTTGGTGTTATCGCCGATAGAACGGTCTGCTTGGTGCCGGACCTGCTTATCGCCACCCAGGATAGGATTGCTGCGGATCTGTATGTACCCGCGCACTTTCATCGTATCCGCCCAGCTTTTACTGGAACTGGCTGGCTTTGGTGCAGGTGCCATTGCAATCTGGTCAAGCTTCTCTTCCAGCTCGCGCTGCTTGAGTTCCAGGCTCTGCTTCATCTCCACCAAATCAATGCCTGCCGAATTATCGCTGCGGAATTCTGCCGTGTCATCCACCGGCTTGAATGTGCCCATCTTTACCCGGTTAGGACCGGGCTCTGAGAAAATCTGCTTGGTATTGGAATCCACATACAATTCCAGAGTTTGTGAAGAATCTGCTATTGCAGTAGCAGATGCCATGGTCAGCAAAGCAGCCATGACGGCTGCATTTATGTTCATTTTCCCTGTTGTCATCAGAATCACTTTAATCATGCACTCATCGATGTGGCATCAATCTGATTAATACCACCCCATTCTTGGCGGCTTTTTTACCACCAAGCCCCGCTCTGTCAGGTTATTGACCTTCTCATAGCGGTATGGCGTGCAGTATGTGCATTCAATGTGACTTTCTCATGTACATGAAATGACAAATTTGTGACAAGAACAAAACAGCGAATACCAAAAAAGGACTATGAATTAGAAAAACTTTGGATTATTTTCATCGAACCTTCATGATTTAACTGCATGATACGGTGCAATTTTTACCATGTCCTTTCAAAAACTTACATTCTTTAACAAATTGTATTTTATAAATACATAAAAAATTATCTATAATAATCATATTTGTACTGAACAAAATATTTATATCCATGTCTCTTTTTAAGTCTTACTTTGATTAATTCACCTAAAAATCAATTTGATTTTTACTAACCGGGGGAATCCAACATATGTATAAACACCCATTAAAAGATCGCGACAAAATGTCTCCACAAGAAGCCTTGAGCATACTGCTGGAAGGCAATGAGCGTTTTACCCAGAATATTTCCGCGCACCGAGACTTGCTGAATGTAGTCAATATCACCAAGGACAAGCAGCATCCGTTTGCTGCCATCCTCAGTTGCAGTGATTCACGTACGTCAACTGAACTGATTTTTGATCAAGGCCTGGGAGATTTATTCAGTGTTCGCTTGGCGGGCAATATCGCCTCTAGAAAAGCTATCGGCAGTCTGGAATATTCGTGCAAATATCTCGGCAGCAAGCTGATTGTGGTTCTTGGCCATAGCGGTTGCGGCGCCATCAAGGCCGCTTGTGATGGATTTTCCGGTGGGCACATTGGTGAAATCACCAAAATGATTTTCCCTGCAGTAGAAGCTGAGCAAACCATCAAGGAAAACCGCAACTCTAATAATGCAGAGTTTGTTCAGCATGTATGCGATCTCAATGTAAAAACACAGATTGATTCCATCTGGAATTCAAGCGAAATTCTGCGAGACCTGCTCAACCGCGGCGAAATCGGCATTGTAGGCGGAGTTTACGATCTCCAAACTGCCCAAGTCACCTTCCCTGACCATTACCAGATATTCAATGGCGACCACCCTCTTGTTCAAAACTGAACAAATAGGGGGTCGGTTCATTTTTAATTTCAGGATTTCATCGCAATGACAAGTCAAACCATAGCACCTTCAGTCAGCAAGGGCTCCTTAAGCAAGGACTTCTTTGCTTCCATTGTTGTATTCCTGGTAGCGGTACCACTTTGTTTGGGCATTGCTATCGCATCGGGCCTGCCTCCAACTGCAGGTATCATTACCGGGATTATCGGCGGCCTAGTTGTAGGCAGCATCTCAGGCTCACCATTGACGGTCAGCGGCCCGGCTGCAGGACTGGTCGTGATTGTCGCCGACATTGTGGCTGAGTATGGCCTTGCCATTTACGGCATCATCGTGCTGCTGGCAGGCCTGGTCCAAATACTGGCTGGCATATTCAAGCTCGGCGTATGGTTCCGTGCCATTTCGCCTGCCGTGATTCATGGCATGCTGGGTGGTATCGGTATTCTTATCATAGGTTCGCAATTTCACATCATGCTGGACCGTGACCCGCTTTCGAACGGTATCAAGAACCTGATGGATATACCCAGTGCATTGATTGAAACATTTGAAGTGCATGGCGGCAACATTTATGCAGCCAGCATAGGCCTGTTGACCATCACCTCCATCGTGCTCTGGACCAAATACGCCCCGCCAAAACTAAAACTGATCCCTGGTGCGCTGATTGGGGTAGTCCTGGCCGTAATTGTGGCCAATCTTTTCAACTTTGACATCAAGTATCTGACAGACCTGTTTGACGGTCCGACCAATCTTGAAAATATCCTGGGCACCATTGTCACACCTACGCTCGGTATAGCTCAGGCTTCCATGACAGGCGGCGTCATCGTTGCAGTGCTGTCCTTGGCATTTATTGCCAGTGCGGAATCCCTGCTGTCATGCGCAGCTGTTGACCAGATGCATCAAGGCGTACGCACCAAATATGATAAAGAACTGATGGCTCAGGGCGTAGGTAACACAATTTGCGGTTTTCTCAGCGCGCTCCCGATGACAGGGGTTATCGTACGTTCTAGCGCCAACGTTGAAGCAGGCGCCACTACCCGTGCATCGACTATCATGCATGGTTTCTGGCTATTGCTTTTCATCAGCGTTTTCCTGTTCACGCTTGAATACATCCCGGTCGCCACCCTGGCAGCCGTGCTGGTTTACACAGGCTACAAGCTGGCTTACCCCAAGGTCGCCAAACAACTTCTGGCCTATGGCAAGCCTGAGCTGGCAATCTACATCATCACCATCATCACCATCGTGAGCTTCAACCTGCTGGCAGGCGTGATTACCGGCCTGGCCCTGTCAATTGCCAAGCTGCTGTATGTATTCTCCCATGTGTCAATCAAGCCAGAGCATCAAGCCAGCAATAACAAGACCGTACTCCACCTCAAGGGCTCGGCTACCCTGCTCGGCATTCCCAAGCTGGTGTCCGTGCTTGACAGGCTGGAAGCTGGGCGTGACATCCACGTCCAGTTTGATGATCTTGAATATATTGACCATGCCTGCATAGAACTACTGAACGGCTGGCAGAAGCAATACGAGATGACTGGTGGCCAAGTCACCATAGAGTGGGATAGCCTGATCAATAAATATCACTCCAGGGAAGCTGAAGCAATCCAGGGATATTGATTTTGAATTTGCACATGAAATAAAAAATAAAAAGCCCCTTCCAAGGGGCTTTTTATTGCCAACAGGACATGTTATGAAGCGGACTGGATACGCTTGACCTTCGAGCCTTCCTCGGATGACAGCGATGCAATGTCGCCGGAAAGCTCACCACCCTCTTCAATAAAAATCTTACCGTACCGAATCTTGCCACTGACACGACCTGTCGCATGGATAATCAGCTGGCTACGCGCAGTCAGCTCACCCTCAAAATTTCCATGCACTTCAGCAACATCAATGCCCACCTTGCCGGAAAAGGAGCCATCAGCCGCAATCTGGATAACCCGGCTATCCATGGTAGCTTCGACCCGGCCCTCCACTACGAGGATGTCACAATCCTGAATTTCAGCCCCCTTCAACTTGACGTCAGGGCCGACGATCAAGCGGCTTCCCGTCTGTACATCAGTATTGGCTGAAGGCGCAGGCTTTGATTCCTGCTTGGGCGTGCTGGCGGATGCTACAGCGGCCATATGGCCGGGAATAGGCGATACCTCCGGCTTGCTGTTGAGCGACGTGGAAGCTGAGGAAACGGAAGGGCTGACCGAGTTGGAATGATGGCTGGGAGTTGAATTGCGACTGAAAAGACCTTGCTTGTTTAACATGGGGGAAACCTCTCTCTGGATTGAAAACAGATTCACATGACAGCGAATCCAGACCCAATGCAGTTAGCAAAGCCTGTGCCGGCTATAACTAAACACTAAAAATCAACATGTTAGAAAAGTAAATTAAGAGTTAGCAAGAGAATTACCGATCAAACGTCGCCCATATACGACGTTGAAAACCCGGCATCAAGGATTCAGGCCGTCTATCCAGCTAGGCAATTATTGTCGTTCTGGCGTATAGCAAGGCTATAAGCCTCATCAAGACTGGATCCGGCCCTTAAGGTCAAATTATCCTACAACAAAAACTCCTGTCGCCCAGAGGCAACGGTACCGCGAGGCATGATACAAAAAAGGCCGGAAATTCCGGCCTTGAGCTTAATGTTCTGGCCGCATATGCGGAAATAGAATCACGTCCCGGATGCTGGGGCTATCAGTCAACAGCATCACCAGACGGTCAATACCGATACCGCAGCCGCCAGTAGGAGGCATGCCATATTCCAGCGCACGGATGAAATCCGCATCGTAATACATTGCCTCATCATCTCCTGCTTCCTTGGCAGCCACTTGTGAATGAAAGCGTGCAGCCTGATCTTCAGCATCGTTCAACTCTGAGAAACCATTGGCAATCTCTCGACCAGTGATAAAGAGTTCATAACGCTCGGTAATGGCAGGATCAGTGTCAGAAGCACGCGCCAGTGGGGAAACTTCCACCGGGTAGTCAATAATATAGGTAGGCTCCCATAACTGGCTTTCTGCAGTTTCTTCAAACAATGCCAGTTGCAACGCGCCCAGCCCCAGATGGGCAAACGCCTCTACGCCAAACTTCTTGAGTTCCTGGCGCAGGAAAACCTGGTCATTCAACTGCTCCAGAGTATATTGAGGCGCATATTTCTGGATCGCTCCAACAATGGTGAGCCGCTGGAATGGCTTGGCCAGATCCAGCTCACGGCCTTGGTATTGCACAACAGCAGAGCCACAGGCAGCGATCGCCGCTGCGCGGATACAGTGTTCAGTGAAATCCATCAACCAGCGGTAATCAGTGTAAGCCGCATAGAATTCCATCATGGTGAATTCGGGGTTATGGCGAACACTCAGCCCTTCATTACGGAAATTCCGGTTGATCTCGAACACACGGTCAAAGCCCCCCACAACCAGGCGCTTCAGATACAACTCAGGTGCGATACGCATGTACATCTGCATATCCAGCGCATTGTGATGCGTGATGAACGGCTTGGCAGAAGCCCCGCCAGGAATCGGATGCAACATCGGTGTTTCCACTTCCAGGAACTCGTTGCTGAGCATGAAAGCGCGTATTGCCGCCACAATTTTGCTGCGTGCAGTAAAGGTGGCGCGGGTTTCCTCGGAAACTATCAGGTCCACATAGCGCTGGCGGTACTTGGTTTCCTGGTCAGCGAGGCCGTGGAATTTCTCTGGCAGTGGACGCAATGACTTGGTGAGCAAGCGCAGTTCGCTGACCTTGACTGAAAGCTCCCCGGTCTTGGTCTTGAACAGCACGCCACGCGCTGCAATGATGTCTCCCAGATCCCATTTCTTGAAAGCGTCATATAGCTCTTCACCAATATTCTCCCTGGTGACAAAAAGCTGGATGCGGCCACTTTTATCCTGCACTGTGGCAAAGCTGGCCTTGCCCATGACCCGCTTGAGCATCATGCGGCCAGCAATGGCCACCTGCACAACTTGCGCTTCCAGTGCCTCAGCCTCCAGCGGGTCATAAAGATCATGCAGGCTTTGCGAGATATGCTCGGGCTTGAAATCATTGGGAAATGCCACGCCCTTCTCACGAATGGCCTTGAGCTTCTCGCGCCGCTCGGCAATCACATGGTTTTCATCCTGCGCCACGGTGGACGTTTCAGTCACCACCTTTGAATTTTCAGCTTCGCTCACCCTTACACTCCCTGCTTCAAACTTTCAGAAATAAACGGATCCAGGTCGCCATCCAGCACCCCCTGGGTATTACCAACTTCGACATTGGTACGCAAATCCTTGATGCGCGACTGGTCAAGCACATAAGAACGAATCTGGTGACCCCAGCCGATATCGGTCTTGGAATCTTCCATCGCCTGCTTTTCCTCGTTGCGCTTGCGCAGTTCCAATGCATACAACTGCGCTTTCAACATATTCATCGCCTCATCCTTGTTGCGATGCTGCGAGCGATCATTCTGGCACTGCACGACGGTATTGGTCGGCAAGTGGGTAATACGCACAGCTGAATCGGTCTTGTTGATGTGCTGACCACCTGCGCCGGAAGCCCGATAAGTATCAATCCGCAAATCAGCAGGGTTGATCTCTACCACAATGGAGTCATCCACCTCTGGGTAGACAAATACACTGGCAAAAGAGGTATGGCGACGATTGCCGGAGTCAAACGGCGACTTACGCACCAGGCGATGCACGCCACTCTCGGTACGGAGGAAGCCATAGGCATAGTCGCCAGAAATTTTCAGGGATGCGCTCTTGATACCAGCCACATCGCCTTCTGATTCTTCCAGCACCTCGACCTTGAAGCCTTTGTTTTCACAATAGCGCAGATACATGCGCAACAGCATGGAGGCCCAATCCTGTGCCTCGGTACCCCCGGAACCGGCCTGGATGTCCAGGAAGCAATTATTGGGGTCCATAGGGTGGGAAAACATGCGGCGGAACTCCATTTCCGCCACAATCTTTTCCAGCGCTTGGGTATCGCTATCGATACTGAGCAAGGTGCTGTCGTCATTTTCATCACGCGCCATCTCAAACAGCTCGCGACTGTCACGCACGCCGTTATCGACCTCCGTCAATGACTTGACGACAAACTCCAGCTCACGACGTTCCTTGCCTAGTTTTTGCGAACGCTCGTTATCGTTCCAGATATTGGGGTCTTCCAGCAACTGGGAAACTTCTTCCAGGCGCTGTTGCTTGGTGTCGAAGTCAAAGATACCCCCGGAGGGCCTGGTGACGCTCAGCCAGATCGTCAAGACGATTGGCGATGATATTGAGTTGTTCCGCTTCCATGAGAAATGTCCGAACCATGCTGAATTCAAAGCATGCAATTATACATTATTGCCTGTGTGCCAGCCGTTCCCTCTTCATCACTCATGACAATACCCATGATTCCAGTTATGTATTCCAGGCACCAGGTTTTACCTACAATCATCCATTCGCCCTCAAGGATAAAGACAGATGCCAGCAGTCCCCGCTCAACTCCACGTTTCAATACTATTGGCAATACTGGTTTGCAGCACGCCGGCGCATGCACTGCTTAATGGCACTCCAAGCACAGATTTCGATATGGTGGGCCAGATTGTAGGCGGAGCTGATGGCGTTCTGATTGCGCCAAACTGGGTATTGACAGCAGGCCACGCCGCCACTACAGGCAAGATGTTTTCCTCAGGAGCAGGATCGGCCATGATAGACGCCAAATTCATCCTGCCAAATTACAACTTTCCAGGCAATGACCTTGCATTGCTGCACCTCTCCAGTGCCATTGAAAACCAGCCATTCACCGCCCTGAATTTAACTTATATTGAAGCTGGCAACATTGCAGATTTCAGCACTGTTACCCTTGCCAATGCGAGCGGCAATGGCAACAATCAGTATGTAGAGACCACCCTCGTAAACGCTTATGCCCACGCTGGCAACTATTTTGTGCATTGGATTGTGGCCGACCAGAGCCCTGATGGCAGGCCGATAGTGCAAGGTGGTGACAGTGGCAGCGCCTTGTACCTTGGATTGGCCGATACAGTCGCGCCAGTGCTGGGAGGGATCGCTTCTGCCATTTGCCTGACCAACAAATCCTGTTATGTGCAGCCTACGGCTTACCGTGACTGGCTGGATATCACGATGATGCTATACGTGCCAAGCAATCCGGACGAAACACCCAGGCAATCAGTGCAATGGGTGGAAACCGTCAGCATTCCCGGAGGCATATCCAGCATGGCCAGCTCTTCCGTCGCAGCCGTCCCTGAACCTTCAACCATACTGTTGATGCTCTCCGGGCTACTGCTTGGCTGGAGAAAATTCCGCCAACAATATCAAGATGCCCTTCCCCGCAGGATCAATCCGGGATTTTAACCACCGTCACGAGACATTGAGGCATGACATGAGGAGATGAGACAGGCAAAATGGCATTTTTGCTGAATTGTCACAAACCTGAAACAATTCATCTTTATATTTGCCACGTTGCCAAAAAACCCGGCCTCCTCATGCACCGGACGCAACATTGATCAATCGACGGAGCCTATATGCAATCCAAATTTGTTCCAACCCAGTTATTGAAGGTAGCAGGTGTTGCTGCCCTCGTTACTGCTGCATTTTCTATCCAGCATGCAGATGCAGCCGATAAAAACGACATTATCCGTATTGACGGCTCAAGCACTGTTTACCCGATTACCGAGGCTGTTGCCGAGGATTTCCAGAAAGCCAAGCGCATCAAGGTCACGGTTGGCATTTCAGGCACCGGCGGTGGTTTCAAGAAGTTCTGCCGTGGCGAAACTGATATTTCAGAAGCTTCCCGCCCTATCCTGTCCAAGGAAATGGAAGCCTGTAAGGCAGCGGGCATTGAATACATCGAGCTGCCAGTAGCATATGATGCATTGACTGTAGTCATTAACCCCAAAAACACCTTCATCAAGAGCTTCACCGTTGAAGAGCTGAAGAAGCTCTGGGAGCCAGAAGCCCAGGGCAAGATCAAGACATGGAAGCAAATCAACGCCGCCTGGCCTGACACACCGGTCAAACTGTTCGGTGCAGGCTCCGACTCCGGTACTTTCGACTACTTCACTGAAGCCGTCGTCGGCAAGGCAAAATCCAGCCGTGGCGACTTTACAGCCTCTGAAGATGACAATGTGCTGGTGCAAGGTGTGGCAAGCGATGTCGCGGCTACCGGTTACTTCGGGTTTGCCTATTATGAAGAAAACAGCACCCGCGTAAAAGCCGTGCCTATTGTTGCTAAGGCCGGTGCCCCGGCTGTGCTGCCGTCACGTGAAACCGTCATGAACGGCACTTACCAGCCGCTTTCACGCCCATTGTTTATTTATGTCAGCGCAAACGCCGCCAAGAACAATCCCAACGTAAAGGCATTCGTTGATTTCTACCTGGCCAATGCCAAGACACTGGTTGAAGAAGTGAAATATATTCCTTTGCCAGCCAATGAATATGCGGCAGTCAACGAGCACTGGAAAACCATGAAAGTGGGTACCGGATTTGGTGGTGAACCTGAAGTAGGCGTCAAGATCACCGATCTTCTCAAGCGTATCAAATAGCAGGTTGATGCCTGGAAATGACGCACCAGTCACTTCCAGGCATCGCATGCATTGCTGCAATTCCGTTACAATGCACGGATTATTAACGTGAACATGACCACTCAAGTGTTACAAAAGCCCATCGAACTACCCATTAGTCCACGCTTGGCAAAGAATGTGCGCCGCCATGTGCTGGAGCGCATCATTGAATTCATCCTGATGCTGGCAGCGCTTTCTGCTGTCGCTACCACCATTGCTATTGTGGTGATCCTGCTCTATGAATCACTCAGCTTTTTTGAACATGTTTCCATTATTGACTTCCTCACCGATACACAATGGACACCATTGTTCGAGGATGCCCACTACGGCATCCTGCCATTGGTTTCCGGCACACTCACTACCTCTGCCATTGCATTGGGTGTTGCTATTCCATTGGGCACCATAGGCGCCATCTACCTGTCGGAGTTTGCCTCTCACCGCACACGCGAAATCGTCAAACCCATACTGGAATTGCTGGTTGGCGTACCTACCGTCGTATTCGGTTATTTCGCGCTGCTGTTCGTGACGCCATTGCTGCAAAAGATTTTCCCTGAACTGCCAGGCTTCAACATGCTGGGCCCAGGTATCGTGATGGGCATCATGATTATTCCTTATATCAGTTCAGTCGCTGAAGACGCCATGCGTGCCGTACCGATGAGCATGAGGGAAGGCTCATATGCCATGGGAGCCACCCGCTTCCAGACGGCAATCCGCGTTGTCACGCCGGCTGCCATCTCCGGCATTATCGCGGCCTATATTCTTGGGATATCGCGCGCTGTAGGAGAAACCATGGTGGTAGCACTAGCTGCAGGCCAGCAACCAAACCTCACTTTCAACCCGATGGAAAGTGCAGCCACGATCACCGCGTATATCGTGCAAGTAGCCATGGGCGATTTGCCGCACGGCAGTATCGGCTATCAGAGTATTTTTGCTGCAGGCCTGGTCCTGATGCTGATGACCTTGGTCTTCAACATCCTAGGCCATATCACCCGCAAGAAATTCCGCGAGACATACTAACATCATGACAACACAAGCATCTGTACTGAAAAATCTCGCAGAAGTGCGGGCCATGATCCGCCGCCACAAGCGCAATGACCTGATTTTTTCCATCATTGGCCTGCTTGCCTTGATGGTTGGCCTGCTCACCCTGCTGACACTGTTTGTTGACCTGGTATCCGACGGCTACCAGCGCTTTAACCTGGACTTCCTCAGCAACTATCCCTCACGACGCGCAGCCAGTGCCGGCTTGCTGTCAGCATGGGTGGGCTCCTTGCTGGTTATGCTCGTCACCTTCTTCTCAGCCGTGCCCATGGGCGTTGCCGCAGGCATCTATCTGGAAGAATATGCTCCCAAGAACTGGTTCTCCGACCTGATCGAGATTAACGTCACCAACTTGGCTGGCGTGCCCTCCATCGTTTATGGCCTTCTGGCTCTAAGCCTGTTCGTATATGGCCTGGGCCTGGGTGAAAGCATACTGACAGCAGGCCTGACATTGGGTCTATTGATCCTACCTATTGTCATCGTCGCCACCCGTGAATCCATACGCGGCATTCCCGTCGCCATCCGTGAAGCGGCATACGCAGTGGGGGCAACCAAGTGGCAAGTGGTCTTCCATCACGTGTTGCACTACTCTTCAGGCGGCATCCTGACCGGCATCATCATCGGCATGGCCCGCGCACTGGGTGAAACAGCGCCCATCATCACGATTGGCGCACTCACCTTTATTGCCTTCCTGCCACCATCGCCAATTACCGATACCGCCCCATTCATCAATTTTGAATGGCTGAGTTCCGGCTTCACCGTGCTACCGATTCAGATGTTCAACTGGCTATCACGCCCGGATCATGCCTTCCACATCAATGCAGCCGCCACAGGCGCGCTGATCATTGTGGTGACACTGCTGATGAACGGCACGGCCATCTGGTTGCGCTACCGCATCCGCAAGAACATCAAGTGGTAATAGAACAAGCATCAGAAACAACGACCACTACGCAGACAAAATCGAATCAGGATATCTCACTCATGGTTACAACAACTAGCCCGATCAAAGCCGAATCCCGCGACCTGAATTTTTACTACAGCAACGGCCACAAGGCGCTCAAAGGCATCACCATGCCGCTGTATGAAAAGCGCATCACTGCCTTGATCGGCCCTTCAGGCTGTGGCAAGTCCACGTTCCTGCGCTGCTTCAATCGCATGCATGATCTCTACCCCGGCAATAGTTATGATGGCCAGATCGTCATGCACCCGGACAACACCAACATCCTGGATAAGGGTGTAGACCCGATTGAAGTCCGCATGCGGATCAGCATGGTGTTCCAGAAACCCAACCCATTCCCGAAATCCATCTATGAAAACGTAGCCTATGGGCTGCGCGTACGTGGCGAGCGCAACAAACGCGTGGTCGATGACAAGGTGGAAGAAGCTCTCAAGGGCGCAGCACTCTGGGACGAAGTGAAAAACCGCCTGCATGACTTGGCCTTCAACCTTTCCGGCGGCCAGCAACAGCGTCTCTGTATTGCGCGTGCCCTGGCTACAGATCCGGAAATCATGCTGTTCGATGAACCGACTTCTGCGCTGGACCCGATCGCCACTGCCAATATTGAAGAACTGATGTCCGAGCTGCGCAACAAGCTCACCATCCTGGTGGTGACACACAATATGCAACAGGCAGCCCGTGTTTCAGATTACACCGCTTATATGTACCTGGGCGAGCTGATTGAATATGATGATACTGACCGTATCTTCACCAATCCAAGCCGCAAAGAAACTGAAGACTATATTACCGGCAAGTTCGGTTAGGCTCTTGTCATATTTCCACGAAAAAGCCGGAACAATCCGGCTTTTTTATTGGCAAGCTCTTTTATTGAGCATTAATAATAGCGCTGTAGGCCCAGATCATCATATCTGATGTCTGCCTCACGCCCTGACATGATATCCGCAAGCAGCTTTCCCGAACCGCAGGCCATGGTCCATCCCAATGTACCGTGGCCGGTGTTCAAGTATAGATTGGGAAGATGGGTCGCCCCCACAATCGGCGTTCCATCAGGCGTCATTGGGCGCAACCCGGCCCAGAAACTGGTTTGGCTAAGGTCGGCCGCGCCGGGAAACAGGTCATCGATAATCATTTTCAATGTACCTTCCCGCCGTGGGCTGAGACGGCGATCAAGGCCAACCAGCTCGGCCATGCCGCCAATGCGGATACGTTGGTCAAAACGTGTCACTGCCGTCTTGTAGGTTTCGTCCAATATTGTCGATACCGGAGCAACAGTCTCGTCAACAATGGGAACCGTGATTGAATAACCCTTGACCGGGTAGACTGGCAAATGGATGACATCATGCAAAAACCCCGTGGAATAAGCTGCCAACGCAACAATATAGGCATCTGCATGCATGTGTTTTCCATTCACGACCGCGCCTGCAACCTGGCCTGACTCAATATCAAGATGGTCGATTTCCTGCCCGTAGAGAAACCTCACCCCCTTGTCAGCTGCCATCTCGGCAAGGCGGATGGTAAACAGGTAGCAATCGCCAGTCTCATCATGTGGCAGCCACAAACCACCAGCCAGTTTATGGCTGGCACGCTCCAGCGCTGGTTCTGCCTTGGAAAGTAGTGATCTCGGCAGCAACTCGAACGGCACATGGGCAAAGCGCAATACCTCAATATCACGCACTGCACCATCAAGCTGCTCCTGGGTACGGAAGAGCTGCAGGGTTCCGCGTTGCCGGCCTTCATACGCAATGCCCGTTTCCAGCCGAAGTTGATCCAGGCAATCACGGCTATATTCCGCCAGGCGCACCATACGTGCCTTGTTCTGTTCATAGCGTGCTGCAGTGCAGTTCCGCAGAAGATGCCACATCCAGCGCAACTGTTGCCAGGTACCATCAGGACGTATGAACAATGGCGCATGGCGGCGCAGCATCCATTTCAGCGCCTTGAGCGGAATACCTGGAGCAGCCCAGGGGCCGGCATATCCTGGGGATATTTGCCCGGCGTTGGCATAGCTGGTTTCAAGCGCCGGACCAGGTTGGCGATCCAGCACCGTCACCTCGTGGCCTGCCTCGGCAAGATACCAGGCCGTCGTCACACCGATTACGCCGCTTCCCATCACAATGATGCGCACGCCACCCTCCCCAATTACAGATGAGGCTAGCTTATCACCAAGACCGGCTTAGAAATATATTGAATCGGCTATGGTTAACCGCCCTTGACCTTCAGTGTATCCACATGCAGCGCATGAAATGCATCGCGGCTCAATACGCGCTGATAAAACTGCAGCATGCGTTCTGCCTGCATACGCGATGTCCAGCGCTTGGCTGCATAATTTCTTCCTGCCTCACCCAGCTTGGCACGCTTGCCTGGATTTGAGAACAGGCTGAATACCTTGGCCGCAAATATGCGCTCATCTTCCGGGGCAATCATGGCGCCCTCGCCCTCAATCAGGATGGATTTGGTGCCCAGCTCAGCCAAGGCAACCACGGGCACGCCCTGCGCCATCGCCTCAAGCAGCACCAGGCCCTGTGTTTCTGTTTTGGATGCAAAGACAAAGACATCGGCCGCACGATAGCAGGCATTCAGCTCCGTATTGCGATCAAGGTAGCCGATGAACTTGATATTGCCGGCAAGCTCCAGTTTCTGGCTGAGCTCATGCAGATGTTTTTCTGCAGGCCCTTCCCCAGCCACCACCAGCAGCATATCTGGTTGCTGGCGTCTCAGCTCGCTGGACATACGCAATAGGAAGTCTATGTTTTTTTCAAACGCGACCCGTCCGACAAACAAGGCCACCGGACGATGACGAGCAATGCCATATCGATCCCGGAAGCCTTCCCCGTCTGCCGCCTCAAAACTCCTGGCTTGCAAACCAGTGGGTATCACTTCCGCACTGGCCTTCACTCCATAGCTCCTCAATGCATTCAGCATGGGTTGGGAAGGCGCTACCACGGCATTGACGGCATTGCATTGGCGCCTGGAAATAGTAATGGCGAGATTGCGCGCCATCTTTTGAGGAATCCACGGCAGATAATGATGCAGGTAATCCTCAAAAAAGGTGTGATAGGTTTCCAGGCACGGAATATCCAGCAAATGCGCCAGCCTATGCCCCAGATAATGGGCAACAAATGGCGTATGGATATGAATGACATCGTAATTCTCATTACGCAACTCGGGCAGCATCTTGAGGGCTGCACCATACCGCATGAGACGATCTTCAGGATCAAAATAGATCTGACGGGCTGGTACGCGTTTGATCCAGGCCTCATCCTCAGTCACAATACCGTAGTCCGGTGCAATCAGGTGTACCTCATGCCCCATGTCCCGCATCTGGTGGACAAATGTGCGGATAGAAGTTGAAACTCCATTCACACGGGGAAAATATACATCGGAAATAAATAGAATCTTCACGCGATCCCTCTCCAAAGGAACTAGAAATGCATATGAAGAAGATACGCATGGATTATGACGCTTCGATGAACTGCCATACATCCGTCATATTTTTTCTTTAGAGTGACGCCATGACTTTTCGCATTAGCAATTTACTTGCCGGCTACAGTCTTTGCATCCCCTTGGTATTGTGCTCGCCCGCCGTCTTTGCGGCACGCCCCATGGTCACGGATGATGCTCGCGTGGTGGATCCCAAAAGCTGCCAGTTGGAGTCCTGGGTGAAAAGAAACCGCGGCAGCATGGAATACTGGGCATTGCCAGGCTGCAATGTGGGCGAAAGACTAGAGCTCTCATTTGGTGGTGCCATCACCCGGGAAGAGCGGGCCTCGGAGAATACGGATATTGCCATGCAGGCCAAAACGCTATTCAAGCCGCTGGAAACCAATGGCTATGGTTATGGATTGGTAGTCGGCTACGCCCGGCATCCCCGTTTGGACAACAATTCCAGCATGATCGGCAATGCTTATGCCTACATGCCCATCAGCGCCTCATTCTTCAGCGACAAGCTGATCCTGCATACCAATTTGGGAGCACTGCATGACAAGGAACTCAGCCGCACCAACATGACGTGGGGCATAGGCTCAGAAATTCCGCTGCCCCATCACCTTGAATTGATCGCCGAGACATTTGGCGACCATAGGTCACGGCCATATTACCAGGCCGGATTGAGATACTGGATCATCCCGGACCGGGTGCAGGTCGACACCACGTATGGCAACCGCCTTGGCACCCAGACCGAGGAGCGCTGGTTCAGCATAGGCTTGCGCCTGCTTTCAGCACCCCTGTGGTAAGGCCTGTGAATGGCTAGCCAAAAACAAGCAAACCCCAGACGACTACCAGGTTCACCAAGGTCAACAATACAGCAGCACTGCCAATATCCTTGGCACGCTTGGCCAGTTGGTGATTTTCCAGAGAAATACGATCCACGGTTGCCTCGATCGCAGAATTGAGCAACTCAACAATGATCACCAGGAACACACTGCCTATCATCAACGCCCGGGCCATAGCATCCTGGCCAAGATAAAGCGCTAGCGGAATCAATATCACCGCGAGCGTCACCTCCTGGCGGAAAGCATCCTCGTTACGATAGGCTGCCTTGATTCCATCCATGGAATAGCTGAAAGCATTGATCAATCGGCGCAAGCCTGTCTTACCCTTGTACGGACTTTCCATGAATTCCTCAAAATGATGCGATGGCTAACAAGCGCCGCAGTATAGCAAATAGCGCCAGCATGCCGCCATTGTCACAATAAAGTCATGTCCCTGCCATAAACCGTTCACGACCAAAGCGCACATTATGCCGCATGAGATCCAGCAAGCTGTTACAGAAAATATTCTGGCTGGCACCTTTCGCCAGCTTCAGTGCGGATGCCCAAGCCTGGGGATTGGTCACCCACGTCTATTTTGCACAATCCCTATTATGGGCCATGCCATTGCTTGATCCCAGACTGCAGGCAGCCATTAGGAAATTTCCGGAACTCGTCATGGCAGGTGCCTGTCTGCCAGACCTGGCCATTATCTCGCGGCGCTTCAGCCATACCCACTATTGGGAAAATGCGCACCAACTACTGGCCAGCTCGCGCAGCGATGAAGAAACAGCCATCGCCATCGGCTACGCCAGCCATCTATATATAGATGTCATCGCCCATAACCACTTTGTCCCGGCCCATGAAGCCATGTGGCTAGAAAACAGCATGCTGACGCATATAGGTTCAGAATGGGCAATGGATGCCTATCTGGCGCCCCTCACTGACTGTTCTCCTGGTTATTTATTACGCAAGCACCGGAGCTCTATCAGCCGCTTTATCGCGCCGCAGTTCAACTGTACGCCGCTACAGGTCAGCAAAGCCATGAGCACGCTTGCTGATGCCGACCGCCTGCTCCGCCTTTCACGCTTGCCGGGCATGATTTACCATGGCATGCGCCTGCTGGATAAACGGCTGTTCAGGAATTTTGCCTTCTATATTGCCAGGACCCAGACAGCCCTGAATCATATCGGGGCCATGCTGCAGGGTGAACGACCGCTGTGGGAACCTGAACTCAACCACATCACGAAAGAACAAATGCAGCAATGGCGCAAACATTGCCTCCTCAGCCTTAAAAGGCGTCACGCCAGCCCAATTGATTATTTCTCTTAGGAAGGGCTATAGTGAAGGGGTTCTAATCTAAACTCAAAACCATCACTATGTCCCAGCCTATACCCTGCCCCGTATGCGATAGCGCATCCTCAGCCTTTGATGTAGTTGATTTCAATAAGTCATGCGAGGAAATGCGGGGAAAGTTTTTGCCGTTAGCCTGTGTGCCTATCTATTATTATCGTTGCACTGCTTGCAATTTCTGTTTCGCACCGGAATTTTCTTCATGGACAGCTGAAGACTACGGCAACCATATCTATAACGAAGACTATATCCTGGTTGATCCTGAGTACGTAGACGTACGTCCTCAGGCGAACGCGAAAGGAATGGTCAGCATGCTGGGAGCGCAAAAAGATCAATTCCGGCACCTGGATTATGGAGGAGGCAGCGGGCTCATGAGTCAGCTGCTGAAGCACGACGGTTGGGACTCAAGCTCTTATGATCCTTTTGTCAATCATGACACTGATCCCACCAGTCTGGGCAAGTTCGACCTGATTACTGCTTATGAAGTATTTGAGCATGTACCCGATGTCAGGCCACTGGTCACCCGGCTTTCCAAGCTGTTGGCACGGCATGGAATCATTCTCTTCAGCACCCTGACTTCAGACGAGAGCATCATCCCTGGACAACGCCTTGGCTGGTGGTACGCAGCACCAAGAAATGGCCATATCAGCCTGTTCTCGAAACGGAGCCTGGTATTGCTGGGTGAAAGAGAAGGCTTTAAATTTGGCAGCTTCTCTAGTGGATTTCATGCGTATTGGCGCGAAATTCCATCCTGGGCTTCCCATTTATTGCGGGATGCATAGCGCGCCTAGTGTAGATCCTACAGCAGCAGGAAAGATAAAGAGGCTACCAGCGCCCCTATCGCCCCCCCGGCGAGTACATCGCTGGGATAGTGCAGGCCAAGGATCACCCGCGACATTGCCACCAGGGTAGCAAATGGTATCAGGAGCAAGCCAAGCTCAGGATAGTAAGAAAGGGCAACGAAGCTGAAAGCCACTGCATGCAAGGTATGTCCAGAAGGAAAACTGAACCTGTCCAGAGGCTTGCCAACCAACCAGATATCCTGGTGCACCTCATATGGCCTCGGCCTCAGGGTTTTCCCTTTCAGCCATTTGTAAAGCAGGGTTCCAAACAGGCCAACGGCTATCATATGCAAAGTAGGCAAGAGACCCTTTTCGCCATGAGCCAGCAATATCCCGAACATAACAGCGTACCAGAATACTCCATCACCCAACCGGCTGACCAGGCGAAACATCCACCTGACCATTCGATAGTGACTGGTTCGGTTGACTTTGATGCACAGCGCACTGTCGAGGGCACTGATGCGATCAAGATAATCAGTAAGCAGGCGGTTTTGCATGCATGCAGAATCACATGAAGCTGTGACAAACCTGTGGCAGTTAGCTGAAATTATCATGACAGCGGACTGGTAACCGCATGCGGCGGTTACCAGTGCAAACTTAATCTCAGGTATGCGTCAGCTCGTCACTCGCTTGACGACAGCAGCGATCTGTTCTGCCAGCTCCTGTACCAATGCCCGGTCCTGGCCTTCCACCATGACGCGGATTTTGGGTTCGGTACCGGAAGCACGCAACAACACGCGTCCGCTGCCATTCAGCGTTTGCTCTGCTGCCTTTACAACCGCCTGCACCTCGGCATTATCATCCAGGTTAAGCCGCTGCGCCACTTTGACGTTGATCAATACCTGCGGATAAAGTGGCAGACTGGCACGCAGTTGTGCAAGAGTTTGATTGGAGGCATGGAGGGCAAACAGCACTTGCAACGCAGCGATAATGCCATCTCCACTACTATGCTTGTCCAGACAGAGGATATGCCCGGAATTCTCTCCTCCAACCTGCCAACCATTGGCATTCAGCAGTTCAAGCACATACCGGTCACCCACCTTGGCGCGCTGGAACGGAATCTCTGCCTTGGCCAGGGCGTGCTCCAAAGCCAGGTTGGTCATCAATGTGCCCACTACCCCGCCCCCCAGCCTATCGCGCTGTTTTCTATGCATGGCGATGATGTAGAGCAACTGGTCGCCATCTAGCAGGTTGCCATGACTATCGACCATGACCACACGATCGCCATCACCGTCAAAGGCGATACCCAGGTCCGCTTGCTCCGCCACGACTGCTTTGCACAATGCCTCAGGATGAGTGGATCCTGCATTTAGGTTGATATTGAGGCCATTGGGCTGGTTGCCAATGCTGGTCACCATAGCGCCCAGCTCATGAAACACCGGCGGTGCCACATGATAGGTGGCCCCATGGGCACAATCCAACACGATTTTCAGGCCGCGCAGATCCAGTGCATTGGGAAAAGTGCTCTTGCAGAACTCGATATAACGGCCTGCAGCATCATCAATACGCTTCACGCGCCCCAGTTGCTCGGAAAGCACCAGCTCCATCGGCTTGTCCAGCTCTTCTTCAATCTCGAGCTCCACTTCATCGGGTAACTTTGCCCCCTGGGCAGAAAAGAACTTGATGCCATTGTCCTCAAACGGGTTATGTGACGCAGAGATCACGATGCCAGCCTGGGCTCGCTGAGCACGGGTGATATGTGCTATTGCCGGAGTGGGCAAAGGACCGGTCAAGCGGACATTTACCCCGGCAGCACAAAGGCCTGCCTGTAGTGCAGATTCGAACATATAGCCTGAAATCCGCGTGTCCTTGCCAATGATGACGGTAGGCTTGGTGCCAGGCACCAGATGATGATCCATACGCGTCAACACGCGGCCGGCCGCATATCCCAAACGCATGACAAAATCCGGGGTAATAGGAAACTCGCCCACACGGCCACGTATACCATCGGTACCAAAATATTTTCTGCTCATTATGTTATCTGTCTTAAAATTCTATTGATTTGCTTGATCGATGGTCCGGACTGAGGCTCAGTCATGCTGCCAGGACAGCATTGACCACCTTCAAGGCGTCCACTGTCGCCTTGACATCATGCACACGAATGATGCTTGCTCCCTTCATGGCAGAAATCACCGAAGCAGCAAGACTCGCATGCAGCCGCTGGTCTACATCGCTCCCAACTATCTGGCCCAGTATCGACTTACGTGAAAGTCCCACCAACAAGGGTCGTCCCAGGGTCAGTATCTCAGGCAATGCCTGCAACAAGGCAATATTGTGCACTGTACGTTTGCCAAATCCAAAACCGGGATCCAAAACAATACGCTCCGGAACAATTCCAGCCTCCTGCACTGCCTGCAGGCGCTCCAGTAAAAAGTTTTTCACCTCTTGTGCAACATCATCATAATAAGGCTCTATCTGCATGGTCTGCGGTGATCCCTGCATATGCATGAGGCATATGCCAGCATTGCCTGCTGCTGCAGCCTCCAGGGCGCCAGGTTCCTGCAAGCCACGAATATCATTGATAATAGCGGCCCCGGCATTCACTGCCTCGCGCATCACTGTCGGTTTATAGGTATCAATCGAAATCGGCACATCGACTTCGGATGCCAACTGCTCGATCACCGGAATGACGCGGCTTAACTCTTCATCAAGGCTGACAGGTATCGCGTTGGGCCGAGTGGACTCACCGCCGATATCCAGGATGCTTGCCCCTTCAGCCACCAGTTGCCGTGCATGGGCAACCGCAAGCCCTGTGGATGCATAGCGCCCACCATCGGAAAAAGAGTCTGGAGTGACATTGACGATACCCATGACATGGGCATGGCTCAGGTCCAGCTGATAGCGGCCACAGATAAAATTAACGGTGTTGATCATGACGATGAAAAGCCACAAGTCTCGAATAGTTGCTGTCGAGTGTCTTGTGGCCTCTTAGAAAGTTAATAAATCAGGTTTTTGCTGCTGGCTGGGGAGTAGGCTCAGTAGTGGTACCACCACCATGGTCATTATCGACAGCAGGCTTATTGCTGACTACCGGAACCTTGGGCGGACGAGGAGGCTTGCCATCCATGATGTCGCGGATCTGCTCGGCATCTATGGTTTCCCACTCTAGCAGTGCCGCCGTCATGGCTTCAACCTTGTCGCGGTTCTCCTCCAACAATTTGCGGGCTACCGCATACTGCTCGTCAAGAATCCGGCGGATTTCCGCATCCACCTTCTGCTGGGTCGCTTCCGACACGGTCTTGGCGGACATGCTGCCAAACATGGAATCCTGTTCGTTACCAGCATAGACCATGGTACCCAACACATCCGACATACCGTACTTGGTCACCATGTCACGTGCTATCTTGGTAGCACGCTCAAAATCATTGGACGCCCCGGTAGACATCTGGTGCATGAAGATTTCCTCAGCAATCCGCCCACCGAACAGAATGGAGATTTCCTCCAGCATCTTGTCCTTGTAGTTGCTGATACGATCATGCTCAGGCAACTGCCATGTCAGGCCGAGTGCCCAACCACGAGGCATGATGGTGACCTTGTGCACAGGATCAGCATGCGGCAACAAGGCAGCAACAACAGCATGGCCGGATTCATGGTAGGCTGTGTTACGGCGTTCTTCTTCACGCATAATCATGGACTTGCGCTCAGGACCCATGAATATCTTGTCCTTGGCATCCTCAAAATCCTGCATATCTACAGTGCGCTTGTTGCGGCGTGCCGCGAACAATGCTGCCTCATTCACCAGGTTGGCGAGGTCCGCGCCTGAAAAACCAGGGGTACCACGTGCCAGGATATCTGCCTGCACGTCTGTATCAATAGGCACCTTGCGCATATGCACCTTGAGAATTTGCTCGCGGCCACGGATGTCCGGCAAGCCAACCATCACCTGCCGGTCAAAACGGCCTGGGCGCAACAAGGCTTTATCGAGTACATCCGCACGGTTGGTTGCAGCAATCACGATCACGCCTGAGTTGGCTTCAAAGCCATCCATCTCCACCAGCATCTGATTCAATGTCTGTTCACGCTCATCATTGCCGCCGCCGGTACCTGCACCACGATGACGCCCCACGGCATCAATTTCATCAATAAAGATAATGCAAGGTGCACTTTTCTTGGCTTGCTCAAACATATCACGGACACGGGCAGCGCCCACACCGACAAACATTTCAACAAAGTCGGAACCGGAAATAGTGAAGAATGGGACTTTGGCTTCGCCAGCAATCGCCTTGGCCAACAAAGTCTTACCAGTCCCTGGAGGCCCAACCATCAAGACACCGCGAGGAATACGCCCTCCCAGCTTCTGGAACCTGGTAGGATCACGCAGGAATTCGACCAGCTCAGAGACTTCTTCCTTGGCTTCATCACAACCAGCCACGTCAGCGAAGGTAGTGTGGTTGGAGTTTTCATCCAGCTGGCGCGCCTTGCTCTTGCCGAAAGAGAACGCCCCGCCTTTACCCCCACCTTGCATCTGGCGCATAAAGAAGACCCAGACACCAATCAGCAACAGCATTGGGAACCAGGACACGAAAATATTCATGAGCAGTGAAGGCTCTTCGTCAGGCTTCGCTTCGACAGTCACGTTATTCTTGAGCAGGTCAGATACCAGCCATGGATCTGAAGGCGCATAGGTATTGAACTTGCGGCCTTCATTGGTCACGCCGCGCAATACCCGTCCATCGATAGTCACCTTGGCTATACGCCCCTCTTTCACCTCATTGATGAATTGGGAGTAAACCACCTGGCTTTCGGAAATGCTCTTGGGGCCGAACTGGTTGAAAACTGTCATCAGTACCAGCGCCACGATCAGCCAGATAGCAATATTCTTTACGATGTTATTCAAAGTCCCGTTCCTTATTCATGAGGGAATTCACTGCCTTATTCTAAACCTATTTTGCCCGCAATGCCTGACTCTTGAAACACTAGGCAGGCTTACGTTTAAGTCCCAGAAGATATACTTCACTACTGCGGCCCCGTGAGGCTTTTGGCTTGCGCGTGACCACCTTTTCAAAGCTATCGCGCATCTCACGCACAATCTCATCAAAACCGGAACCAATGAAAACTTTGACCAGAAAATTACCACCCGGTTTCAACCATTCACGACTGAATTCAAGTGCCAATTCCGTGAGATAAGCCGCATTGGCCTGATCTACTACATTGATACCTGAGATATTGGGGGCCATATCGGCAATTACAAGGTCTACCTGCTTGCCGCCCAAAGTTTTTTCCAACTCAGCCAGTATCGTCTCTTCGCGGAAATCCCCCTGAATGAACTCCACACCGGGAATAGGCGGCATATCCAGGATATCCAGCGCAATCACACGCCCATGGTCCTGCAGCTTGTGTCTTGCTACCTGGGACCAGCTGCCGGGGGCAGAACCGAGATCCACCACAGTCATGCCCTGCTTGATCAACTGGTCCTTTTCGTCGATTTCCAGGAGTTTATAGGCCGCGCGCGCGCGATAGCCATCACGTTGCGCGCGCTTGACGTACTCGTCATTCACATGCTCCTGCAACCATGCTTTGCTGGTAGGTCTGCGTTTCATCTGCTAAACTGCGAGCCTTTTCGAATCAACAAGATACTTAAAATTGAATTCCAAACAAATTAGCTTTCTGCGTGGCCTTGGTCACAATCTGCATCCTGTGGTGGTGATTGGTAATAACGGCCTGACGGAACAGGTCTTGAAAGAAATTGAAGTCAGCCTCAAGTCCCACGAGCTGATCAAGATCAAAGTATTTGGTGACGACCGTGCTGCACGAGTTCAAATACTGGAAGAAATCTGTGAAAAAACCGGTGCTGCGGCTATCCATCACATCGGGAAGCAACTGGTGATTTATCGCCAGGCGGAAGAGCCCAAAATTGTTATCCCCAAAAAGTAATTCTGTACCATCCCACCTGCTCTTGAAGCCGCTAACAAGCATGATCGTTAGCGGCTTTGCTTATTATTGCCTCGCCTTTAATACCAACACCAGCCCCAACAGGCTTTCAATCAGGTAAGCCACGCTAGACACGCCGTGCCAGGTTTTAAATCGGCTGGCAAATACGCTATTCATGACATCTGCAGGCATGGCCTGAGCCTTGAGGGCAGCCATCAAGGGCTGTATGCCGAAATGACCGGCCAATGTCAGCAACAACATGACAAATACTGCCCAGAAGAAGCCCTGCTTGAGCGCTGCCGTGCCGAAGCGCGCCAGCCTGTGCAGCAATAAATAAAATGCACTGGCAAAGCCGACATAAGCCACAATTTCAAACAGCCTGCCTGCAATAGTGCCGGCAAGCTGCCGGTTAGGCAACTGATGGAACAGAGCAGGAGCAACCAGATAGCCTACCGTCCATAGGGCGCCCACCCATAGCGTGATCACAATCAATGTCAGCTTGTCAGACCAGTGGTTCATGTCGGCAACCTAGATGTACTGTACATTCAATACTTCATAGGAACGCAAGCCGCCGGGTGCCATGACTTCGGCTACATCGCCTTCAACCTTGCCGATAAGGGCACGCGCAATCGGCGAACCTATGGATATCTTGCCACCCTTGATATCTGCCTCGTCGTCGCCCACGATTTGGTAAGTCGAGACATCACCGCTATCCATATCTTCCAGCTCAACCGTTGCACCGAATACGCAACGACCTTCAGCATTCAATGTCTTTGGATCAATCACCATCGCATTGGAAAGCTTGGCTTCGATTTCGGCAATCCGGCCTTCAATAAAGCTCTGACGCTCTTTGGCAGCATCATATTCTGCATTTTCGGAAAGGTCGCCTTGTGCACGTGCCTCGGAGATAGCCTGAATAATATTGGGACGGTCCACACTACGCAGGCGCTGTAATTCTGCCTTGAGTAATTCGGCACCTTTGACGGTAATTGGAATTTGATTCATTTTTTATTCCCTGAATTTCCGAAACTTAATAAAACAAAAAACCACACCTGCGGTCCAGGCGTGGTTCCAGTAAGCATTATCTTATTACTTAGGCAGTTGCTTGTGCAAGCTTTGCAGTGATTGAACTTCAAGCTCCTGCATATGAGCCATGCCTATGCAGGCAGCCTTGGCTCCTGCCAGGGTCGTATAGTAAGTCACTTTCTGCTGCAAGGCACTACGCCGGATCTCATAGGAGTCGGCCACGGCGCGCTTGTCTTCAGTCACATTAACGATAAAACTGATTTCACCGTTCTTGATCATATCCACAATATGCGGACGGCCTTCAGCCACCTTGTTGACTGGCGTGACCTTCAAGCCAGCATCAACCAGGGCACTTGCGGTGCCACGAGTAGCCACCAACTGGAAGCCAAGGTCCGCCAAGGCCTGGGCAATTTCCACCACGCGCTCGCGATCCTCGCGGCGTACACTGATGAAGGCCCTGCCACTCTTGGGCAATTTGGTACCTGAGCCTAACTGGGACTTCACGAAAGCCTCGGCAAAAGTCTTGCCTACTCCCATCACTTCCCCTGTGGACTTCATTTCAGGTCCAAGGATGGTATCCACGCCAGGGAACTTGATGAAGGGGAATACCGCTTCCTTCACTGAGTAATAAGGCGGCACCACCTCGTGAGTGACACCCTGGTCCCTGAGTTTGCGACCAGTCATGCAGCGGGCTGCAATCTTGGCAAGCTGCAGGCCGCATGCCTTGGATACAAATGGCACGGTACGCGAGGCACGCGGATTGACTTCAAGCACGTAGACGGTGTCGCCCTGAATGGCAAACTGTACATTCATCAGGCCCACCACGCCCAGCGCCTTGGCCATTTTCACGGTCTGCGCCCTCAACTCGTCTTGCATTGCGGCGGAAAGGCTGTATGGAGGCAGGGAGCAAGCTGAGTCTCCAGAATGCACACCAGCTTGTTCAACGTGTTCCATGATGCCGCCTATGATGACATCTTCACCATCAGACAATGCATCCACATCCACTTCAAGCGCATCATTCAGGAAACGGTCAAGTAATACAGGTGACTCATTGGACACCTTGACCGCCTCACGCATATAACGTTCCAGCTGGGACTGCTCATGCACAATTTCCATGGCACGGCCACCGAGCACATAAGATGGGCGAACCACCAGCGGATAGCCGATTTCAAGCGCTAGGCGGATAGCTTCTTCTGGCGTACGTGCCGTGCGGTTAGGCGGTTGCTTGAGGTTTTCCTGCTGCAGCATCTGCTGGAAGCGCTCACGGTCTTCAGCACGGTCAATCGCATCAGGGCTGGTACCAATAATGGGCACACCGGCTTTTTCCAGGTCGCGAGCCAGCTTGAGCGGTGTTTGCCCGCCGTACTGCACAATGACGCCCACAGGTTTTTCCAGAGCAACAATCTCCAGCACATCCTCCAGCGTCAGCGGCTCAAAATAGAGACGATCGGAAGTATCGTAGTCAGTAGATACTGTTTCCGGATTACAGTTAACCATGATGGTTTCATAACCATCTTCGCGCATGGCAAACGCTGCATGCACACAGCAGTAATCAAACTCTATCCCCTGGCCGATACGGTTAGGCCCACCGCCCAACACCATGATCTTTTTCTTGTCGGTAGGTTGCGCCTCGCACTCTTCCTCATAAGTAGAATACATATAGGCAGTATCTGTAGAGAACTCAGCAGCACAGGTATCAACGCGCTTATAGACCGGGCGCACATTGAGTGCCTGGCGATAGGCACGGACTGCATGTTGGTCAGTACCAAGCAACTTGGCCAGGCGCTTGTCAGAAAACCCGCGACGCTTTAGCTGCCAAAGGGCATCCCTATCAAGGTCTGCTAGATGGCGGCCCTTCAGTGCCTGTTCGCGTTTGATGATGTCTTCAATCTGGACCAGGAACCAGCGATCGATCTTAGACAGGTCAAACACCTGATTGACGGTTAACCCGGCGCGGAAGGCATCCCCTACATACCAGATACGCTCAGGACCAGGCTCACTAAGCTCCTTCTGGATTTCATCCAGATCATCTGTTTTCTCATCTAGGCCATCCACGCCCACCTCAAGCCCACGCAAGGCCTTCTGGAATGACTCCTGGAAGGTACGGCCAATCGCCATGACCTCACCCACAGACTTCATCTGCGTAGTCAGACGTGAGTCAGCTTGCGGAAATTTCTCGAAAGCAAAACGTGGCACCTTGGTCACGACATAATCAATGGTCGGCTCAAACGACGCAGGAGTGGCCCCGCCAGTGATTTCATTACGCAACTCGTCCAGCGTAAAACCAACAGCCAACTTGGCCGCCACCTTGGCAATCGGGAAACCCGTTGCCTTGGAAGCCAGCGCAGATGAACGCGATACCCTAGGATTCATCTCGATCACGATCATGCGCCCATCGTCAGGGTTGATGGCAAACTGTACGTTGGAACCGCCGGTATCCACGCCGATCTCGCGCAGCACTGCCAATGAGGCATTGCGCATGATCTGGTATTCCTTGTCCGTCAGTGTCTGGGCCGGAGCCACGGTGATTGAGTCACCGGTATGCACGCCCATTGGATCAAGGTTCTCGATTGAGCAAATAATGATGCAGTTGTCCTTGCTGTCACGGACAACTTCCATTTCATATTCTTTCCACCCCAGCAACGATTCCTCAATCAGCAACTCGCTGGTAGGGGAGGCCTCCAGGCCACGCTCACAGATGGTGATGAATTCTTCACGATTGTAGGCAATACCACCGCCACTGCCGCCCATGGTAAAGGAAGGGCGAATAATCGCAGGGTATCCGATAGAAGCCTGCACTTGCAGCGCCTCTTCCATACTGTGGGCAACCGCTGAGCGTGCCGACCCCAGACCTATCTTGGTCATGGCAGTCTTGAACTTCTCGCGATCCTCGGCCTTGTCGATCGCTTCCTTGGAAGCGCCAATCAACTCAACATTGTATTTGTCCAGTACACCATGCTTGGCGAGATCCAGCGCACAATTCAATGCAGTCTGCCCGCCCATGGTAGGCAATAGGGCATCAGGCCGCTCAATGTCGATAATTTTTTCGACAATCTGCCAGGTCACGGGCTCAATATAAGTGGCATCGGCCATTTCCGGGTCGGTCATGATAGTGGCCGGATTGGAATTGACCAGAATGACGCGATACCCTTCTTCGCGTAATGCCTTACAGGCCTGCGCACCGGAATAGTCGAACTCACAGGCTTGGCCGATCACGATAGGACCGGCACCGATGATGAGGATGGATTTGATGTCTGTACGTTTTGCCATAATTTATTGCTTTTGCTGTTCCATCAAGTTGATGAAGCGGTCAAATAGATAGCTCATCTCATTCGGGCCGGGGCTGGCTTCAGGATGGCCCTGGAAGCTGAAGGCAGGTTTGTCGGTACGGGCAATCCCTTGCAGGCTGCCGTCAAACAGTGAAACGTGAGTAGTTTTGAGGTTGCCAGGCAAGCTATCAGGATCTACCGCAAAGCCATGATTCTGGCTGGTAATGAACACTCGCTTATCATCCACATCCTGCACTGGGTGGTTGGCGCCATGATGGCCGAACTTCATTTTCACAGTCTTGGCACCACTGGCAAGCGCCAGCAACTGGTGGCCAAGACAGATGCCAAACACGGGAATGCCTGTTTCCACCAAGGTATTGATCGCGCTGATCGCGTAATCACATGGTTCAGGATCACCGGGACCATTGGAGAGGAAAATACCATCGGGTTTCAAGGCCAATGCCTGTGCAGCAGTCGCTTCTGCCGGGAGAATAGTGACCTTGCAGCCCCGTTCTACCAACATACGCAGTATGTTGTGCTTGACACCATAATCAAACGCCACCACATTGAATGCCGATGAACCAGACTGCTCATAACCAGAGCCCAGCTTCCACTCTCCGGACTCGAAACTGCCAGCCTCCTTGCGGCTGACCACCTTTGCCAGATCCATGCCAGCCAGGCCGGGGAAGCCACGCGCAAGCTCGAGCGCACGAACCTCGTCCACATCACCAGCGACAATACAGCCCGCCTGCGCTCCTTTTTCACGCAGGATACGCGTCAACTTGCGTGTATCAATATCGGCAATGGCAACTACATTGTTCTCAGTGAGATACTCCGCCAGGCTTTTTTCACTACGCCAGTTGCTGTCAACCAGCGGCAGATCGCGAATCACCAGACCACTGGCATACACACGATCAGACTCGATATCCTCCACATTCACACCTACATTGCCGACATGCGGATAGGTCAGGGTGACGATTTGTTTGGTATATGAAGGGTCGGTCAGAATTTCCTGATAGCCGGTAATTGAGGTATTGAATACTACCTCGCCTACTGTCTGGCCCAAGGCACCAATTGAAATGCCCCTGAACACTGTCCCGTCTGCAAGCACAAGTACGGCTGGGGTTTGTGGCAATTCTAACTCCTTGTAACTGTTTGATATTCCGTGCCACTACAAGCACGGAAAGCGGATGTGCAAAGCGGGACGAGCAACCGCTCATCCCGCCTGAATGTATTTGTGAAATTATAGCCTAAAGCGCACCCGGCTTCAACGCGCACCCAAGAATTTTTGGCGGCCAGATCGAATTACACTACGCCAAACACCCGATATCAGGCAGAAAATCAGGCATGGCTTCTCAAACCCAGGACATCCTGCATGTCATAAAGTCCAGACTGCTTGCCATCCAGGAATTTTCCTGCACGCAACGCCCCCAAGGCAAAAGTGGCACGGCTGGATGCCTTGTGCGTAAGTTCCACACGCTCACCTATCCCGGCAAACAACACAGTGTGATCCCCCACCACATCTCCACCGCGTACAGTGGCGAAACCTATGGTGTTTGCATTCCGTTCACCAGTGACGCCTTCGCGGCCATACACCGCACACTCATCAAGATTGCGCCCCAATGCCGAAGCTGCCGCCTCACCCAAGCGCAAGGCAGTCCCTGATGGGGCATCCACCTTGTATCGATGATGGGCCTCTATGATCTCCACATCATAACCTTCCGCCAGCACCTTGGCCGCAGATTGCACCAGGTTGATCAGCAAGGTCACGCCCACGCTCATATTGGGCGCAAATACGATAGCCACATCTTTCGCTGCATTTTCTATCTGCTGTTTTTGTTCGGCGGTAAACCCTGTAGTGCCAATCACAAGCTTGACTCCCGCCTGACGGCAAGCAGCAACATATTCAAGACTGGGCTCCGGACGCGTAAAGTCAACCAGCACGTCCGCCCCTTGAATGGCAGACACTACGTCCGAAGTAACCTTGACACCACTGACACGGCCAAACTGCTCACCTGCATCACGCCCGATTTGCGGACTGTCGGCACGATCCAATGCCCCATGCAGCATCAGGCCTGCATCCCCGAACACCCCCTCAAGCAGGGCATGACCCATTCGACCGGAACAACCGGCAATCACTATCTTTTGCATTTCAGACTATATTCTTCAATGGGTTATCAATATCGAACCAAGCCGATCCTGGCTTAGCCCCCAAAAATAAACATTAAAAACCTATTTTTTCCAGCATGCGCTCGAAATAGCCAGGCTCATCTTCAGGCGGCAAGTCATCTTCATCCACCTCTTCGGCCGGAGCAGGTTTGGTAGGACTTGCACCAGACGCGGCAGGATCAACAGGTGCCGGATTGCTACGGCCAGCAGGCTTGGCTGCCGGAACAGCAGGACTTGGACTTGCCTCAGGGGAGATCAATTCCGGCACCACCTTGGTCGGCTCCTTCGCGTTATCCTTACTCAGGACTGTTGTCGGTTTCTCCGGTGCTGGTGCTGGCTTTTCAGCCGCCTCTTCTGCCTTTTTCTCGTCACTCTTCCAGAACATCAGAGCATCAAGCAAGCCACCCTTTTTCTCAGGCGCCTTAGGCTCAACAATAATAGGTGCTGCTGGGGGAGCCTCAACGGAAGTTTCGCCAGGTGCAGCAGGAATCACGTCGCCACGCACACTCTTCAGTGCATCGTTATCAAATTCCAGGATGACGCGGCGTTGCTCAATGATCTTCCCGCCTTTACGCATCTGGTAAAAATAATCCCAGCGATTCTTATGGAAACTATCCTGTATCAATGGCGTGCCCATAATAAACCTGACTTGGGACTTGGTCATGCCAGGACGCAATTGCAACATCATTTTCGATGTCACGACATTGCCTTGCTGGATGTCCATTCTGTAAGGTTTAAAAGAAGGCAGGGCTGAACTGCAGGCCGTGCATAACAGCACGGCTAAAAGGATTATATGACGCATCACACCATAGCTTTGGCAAGAAATGGCGTTAATATACCATGACACTCACCAGCCACTGAACAACTCCCCGTCACATAGCAAATAAAATATGTGTGATCCAGAAGAATTGAAAAATGCCGGCCTGAAAGCAATCTTGAAACATATCAAGGTGCTGGGCCTGCCTGGGGCAAGCAAGGACAGGCTCTTTCAGTTAAGGGTCTATAAGCTACTGCTGAGAACTGGCAAGAATGTAGACCCGGCTACTGCGTTTACACCGTTTGAACAAACAGACTTGCTGATTCGCCATCACTTTAAAAGCGGCAAGACCGTGTTTGGGCTCAACCAGGAGAATCGGAAACGCCAGAAGAAAACCCGACCGAACGCGGTTCGAGGTGCAAAACCATTCGCATACATAATACGATGTTTACAAAATCCGCCCTGCGCCCTTAAGGACTAGACTCATAGATACTTAAATCTGCCTGTCCTATCAAAGCCAATGGCAAACATTTGTGCAACAACCGCTAGTATGCCAATTATGCCGCACCAGCGGCCAGCATTTCGCTGGCATGTTGACGGGTGGTTTCAGTGATTTCAACGCCTCCCAGCATACGCGAGACTTCCTCGATCCGCTCTGCATCACCCAGCACTGTAATATGGCTCAGCGTCTGACCCTCAACCATACCCTTGCTTACCCGCAAGTGCTGCCTGCCTTGTGCGGCCACTTGTGGCAGGTGCGTAATCACCAACACTTGGCGCTGCACTCCCAGCGCCTTCAATAATTGGCCAACCACCTCGGCCACGCCGCCACCGATACCCACATCCACCTCATCAAAGATCATGGTCGGGATATCCCCTTGCTGGGCAGTGACTACTCGAATGGCCAGGCTGATCCGCGACAACTCCCCACCAGATGCCACCTTGGATAAAGACCGGGAAGCAACACCTGCATGGCCTGCCACCAGAAATTCAACCTGCTCATTACCATAGGCAGAGGGAGACTGTTCAAGCAATGCCACTTCAAACCTGCCACCACCCAGCGAGAGACGTTGCATTTCATGCGTGATGCCGACTCCCAGTTGAGCAGCAGCCCTTTTGCGGCCTGCGCTCAATTGCGCAGCCAAGTCATCGTAGTGTTTTCTGGCGCTTGCTTCTTCCTGCACAAGCTGCCCGTTATCAGTGGCTCCACCCAGCTCATCCATGCGGGCTTGCCAGCCAGCCAATAACCCTGAAAGCTCTTCAGGACGCACGCGATATTTTCGGGCAATCGCATGCAATGCATGGATGCGTGCCTCTACTTCAGCCAGGCGCTCAGGATCAAGGTCAGCCCGCTGAAGATATCGATTCAGGAAACGATCCGTCTCTTCAAGCTGGATCAGGGCGCTATCAAGCGTATCCAATGCTTCCTGCAAGCCACCATCATATTCCTTCAGCTCCTGTAGCTTATGGTGCACCCGGCTCAATTGCCTGACTGCAGCCAGCTCGCCTTCACTCAACAATTCCCGGCACTCTTCCCCACCCGCCAGTATGCTGGCGCCATGGGACAGCCTCAGATGCTCCTGCTGCAAGGGCTCCCACTCCTCCGCGGATGGTGCCAATTCGGCCAGCTCCCGTACCTGGTCACGCAATTCGGCCAATTCGTTAGCATAGGCCTCTGCATTCCGCTCAGCATCCACGCGTTTGCGATAAAGGATTTGCCAATCCTGATAGGCCTTCGCCACATCCAACGCAAGGCCACCCAAGCCCGCATATGAATCCAGCACCTGGCGCTGGTAAGCCGCCCTCAGCAAGGAGTGGTGGGCATGCTGACTATAGATATCTACCAGAAACTCGCCTATTTCCCGCAACTGCTGAACGGTTGCAGCAGATCCATTTACAAACGCACGTGAGCGGCCATCCGCATAAATCACCCGCCGCAACAACAATTGCGATTCATCCAGGCTAATTTCATTATCGTTCAGCCATGCCTGCAAGCCCGGCAACGCTGCAATATCAAACACCGCATTAATTTCAGCCTTTTCAGTGCCGGCACGAGTAATACCCCCTTCTCCACGAGCACCAAGCACCAGCGACAGAGCATCAATCAATATGGATTTACCAGCCCCGGTTTCTCCAGTAAGCACAGTGAATCCCGGCTTAAAGTCCAGCTCCAGCGAATCGACAATAACAAAGTCACGTATAGAAAGAGTTTGCAGCATAAATCATCAGCCCCAATGCAGCTTTTCGCGTAATACGTCGTAATGATTGTGCCCTGGTGGATGCAATAGGGTAATAGTGTTGTTTGCACGCCGCACATGAACCTTATCTCCAGGCTGCAAGGCCATCTTCATCTGGCCATCGAGATGCACGCTGGCATCTTCAGCATGCACGACATGAATCTCCACCTCGCTCGCACTATTGATCGCAATAGGCCGGTTGCTCAGCGTATGTGGACAAATTGGCACTAGCGCAATCGCATCCAGTGTCGGATGCAATATTGGCCCCCCTGCAGACAGGGAATAGGCTGTCGTGCCAGTAGGGGTTGCCACAATCAGGCCATCCGAGCGCTGCTTCTGGACAAAATGTTTGTCTATGTAAATCTCAAGCTCAATGAGGCGGGCTAAGCCATTCTTATTGACCACCACATCATTCAGCGCATATCCCTGACCTGTCATCTTGCCATCGCGCAAAATGGAAGCCTCCAGCAAAATGCGCTGCTCTGTCTGGAACTCACCTCCAAGAATCTGCGCCACGCTCTCCAGCATATGGTCCGAATTAATGTCTGTGAGAAAACCAAAACGGCCACGATTGACGCCGACCAGGGGAATTTGATAATCCACCAGCGCCCTGGCCACCGTCAACATGGTACCGTCGCCGCCCAGCACAATGGCAAGGTCGGCATAAGCCCCTATCGCGCTCAGCTTAAGGGTCGTGTATCCCTTGATTTCCGAATGCTCTGCCGTTTTTTCCTCTATGAAAATACCGACCTGCCGTTCGGCAAGGAATCTTGCCAGAGTCAATATCTGCTCCCGGGTTTCCGGGTTCATGTATTTGCCTATGAGGGCGACAGTCTGGAATACGCTTTTCATGGCTGGCATTAAATCATAGAAGGCTGGCACATAAAACCCTCAAACGAGACTCATATGGCATGCCACCATATTTGAAGGAATAAATCCTTCCATATATATTTTGATTGCGTGCATTTAGCGGCTATCGCATAATTTTTCCGGCCCAGCATCAATCGCTGGCGATATCGGTCACAATCATTGAATTCGAGCGCCCAACCCCAATATCATTACAACATGCTAGACAAACGCGCACAGGTATTGCTGAAAACCCTGATTGACCACTATATCAGTGATGGTCAGCCCGTAGGCTCACGCACGCTTTCCCTGGCATCAGGCCTGGACCTCAGCCCTGCAACCATACGCAACATCATGTCAGAGCTTGAGGATCACGGCTTTATCGCCAGCCCGCACACTTCCGCAGGACGCATCCCCACCCAGCGTGGCTATCGCTTGTTTGTCGACTCATTACTCACTGTGCAGCCTCTGCAGTCCCAGGAAATCCGGCGTCTCCAGAATGAGCTGTCCTCACCCGACCCCCAGGAGTTGATCAACGCTGCCGCTGAACTATTGTCAAACCTTACTAGGTTTGCCGGCTTGGTGATGATTCCCAAACGCCAAAGCATTGCCTTCCGCCATCTGGAGTTTTTACCTCTATCGGAAAAACGCATCCTGGTGATTATCGTCACTGCCGACGGTACGGTACAAAACCGTATCATCATGGCTGAAAAACCTTATACCTCCTCCGAGCTCACACAAGCCAGCAACTTCTTCAACCAGAACTATGCCGGCAGCACTTTTGAGCAGGTAAAGCAAAAACTGCATGAAGAACTGCAAGAAATGCAGTCCGACATGACACGCCTGATGGCGGCAGCACTGGAAGCCAGTAGCAAAACAGCCAACAATAGCAAGGAGGGCATGGTGATTGCAGGGGAGCGCAACTTGCTGGACGTGCACGACCTATCTACCAATGTCAGCTCCCTGCGCAAACTATTTGAAATTTTCGAGCGCCGCACATCACTCATGCAACTGCTCGACAACAGCCAGCGTGCCGAAGGTGTACAGATATTCATAGGGGGCGAGTCAGGCTACCTGCCCTTGGACGAGTGCAGCATGATTACGGCACCGTATGAAGCCAATGGCCAGACTGTGGGCACACTTGGCGTCATCGGCCCCACCCGGATGGCATATGAACGGGTGATCCCGATTGTCGATATCACGGCAAAACTTCTTTCCAATGCATTGTCCAATAGCTAGCCTAGCCATTCGCCAGGCTAATGCTGCTATCGTCACCATACCGGAGAACCGATGTCCTTTTACCTGAAAGAACCCACAATTCCGCAACAGGAGCCTGAGCGCACGGGTATTTTGGTCATGAATCTCGGAACCCCTGACGAGCCCACTGCCAGGGGCTTACGCCCCTATCTGAAGCAATTCCTCAGTGACCGTCGGGTAATTGAGATTCCGCGCCTGATCTGGTGGTTCATATTGAATTGCGTGATCCTGATACTCCGTCCAAGGCAGTCTGCGCACAAGTACGCACAGATATGGGACAACGAAGGCTCACCACTGATGGCGCACAGCAAAAGGCAGGCTAAGCTGCTGGAAGGCTACCTGACCGAACATATCGCGTCGCCCTATGCAGTAGAGCTTGGCATGAGATACGGCAACCCCTCGACAGCATCTGCCATTGCGGCGCTCAAGGCCAAGAACTGTAACCGGATTCTCCTGTTTCCGCTTTATCCGCAATATGCAGCCAGCAGCAGTGCTTCTGCCCTGGATGAGGCTATGCGCACCCTGATCCGCACGCGAAACATGCCAGAAATCCGTACCATACGTGACTACCATACCCATCCCGCCTACATAGCAGCCCTTGCTGAAAGCATACGCTTGCATTGGGTTGAATATGGAAAGCCGGATAAATTGCTGATGAGCTTCCATGGCGTGCCACGTCGTACACGCGATTTGGGCGATCCTTATTACTACCAATGCAAAACCACTGGCAAATTACTGGCCGAGGCGCTGCAATTAACAGAAGAGCAATACCTGATCTGCTTCCAATCCCGCTTTGGCGCTGCCGAATGGTTACAACCCTACTTCGCGCCTACGGTTGAGGAACTGGGCAAGCAAAAAACAAGACGTGTGGATGTAGTGTGTCCGGGGTTTTCCAGCGACTGCCTGGAAACGCTGGAGGAGATCGCCATGGAAGGAAAAACCCTTTTCCTTGAAGCCGGAGGTGGTGAATATCACTATATTCCTGCACTCAATGAACGTGATACCTGGATCAAGGCCATGTGCGAGATTGCGCTGGAAAATCTTCAGGGCTGGGTAACCACCAGGTAAAGATAAAGAAGCCCGGGCCGGAAAAGCCTGGCTTTTGTTATAATTCTGGATTAGCTAGAAACGGATTTCAAACATGATAGTTATTACCGGTGGCGCAGGCATGATAGGCAGCATGATTGCCTGGCATCTCAATACCGTGCAGCAACGCGACGACATCGTGATAGTTGACCGCCTGGCTCATCCCGATCAATGGCAGAACCTCTGTCACAGGCGCTATGCAAACTATCTGGACAAGGATGAGCTGTTCGACTGGCTACCCAAGACTGGCAAGATCGATGCCATCATCCATATGGGCGCCATCAGCGCCACCACCGAACGGGACTTCAACAAACTGGTACAGGACAATATTCGCTACAGCCAGATGCTATGGAGCTGGTGCGCGGAGCGTCAGATACCATTCTTGTACGCCAGCTCTGCCGCGACTTATGGCGGTGGCGAACTTGGCTATGAAGATGATGAGTCTGCTGTGGACCAATTGCGTCCCCTCAATGGCTATGGCTATTCCAAACAATTCTTTGACCAGTGGGCCTTGCGTCAGGCAGTAGAAGGAAACCCAACCCCGCCCCAGTGGTGCGGATTCAAGTTTTTCAACGTATACGGCCCCAATGAGTACCATAAAGAACGCATGGCGAGCGTTGCCTTCCACACATTCAACCAGTTCCGTGACAATGGCACGGTCAAGCTGTTCAAGAGCCATAAAGCAGGCTTTGAGGATGGCATGCAGCTGCGCGATTTTGTCTACGTCAAAGATGCAGCAGCCGTCATCGCCCATTTCCTGGAGCAATCACAGCACTCAGGCATATTCAACATAGGAACTGGACAGGCACGTGCTTTCAAGGATCTGGCTACAGCGGTCATGACCAGCATGGGCAAGGACCCCTCGATTGATTACATTGATATGCCGCAGGACTTGCTGGGCAAGTATCAGTACTTCACCGAAGCCAGCATGCAAAAGCTGCGAAACACTGGCTATACCCAGCCATTCCATAGCCTGGAAGAAGGGGTGCGTGACTACGTGCAGAATTACCTGATGCAAGTCGACCCCTATTGCTGAAATGATTAAATAAGGAATCGACATGAACCCTGTCGACACATTGAGACAAGCATTTTCCGAGCACCAGGCGGTAATTTCGGCACTGGAGCCTTTGCTGCCCACCATTGCCCAGGTAGCCCAGGAAATGCGCACCTGCCTGGCCCGTGGCGGCAAGATCCTGCTCATGGGCAATGGCGGTAGCGCAGCTGATAGCCAGCACATTGCCGCTGAAATCGTCGGCCGCTACAAGAAAGAGCGCCGAGGCCTGCCTGCCATTGCACTGACTACCGATACCTCGATTCTCACTTCTGTAGGCAACGATTATGGTTTTGACTTTATCTTCTCGCGTCAGGTAGAAGCTCTCTGTACTCCTGCTGACCTGGTCATCGGCTTCTCCACCTCAGGCAACAGCAAGAATGTCGTGCGTGCCATAGAAACTGCCCTTGAGATAGGCGCTGTGACCGTCAGCATGACTGGCGGCACTGGCGGCAAGCTGGCAGAACTCTGCAAATTCAACCTGGTCATGCCTTCCAGTGATACACCACGCATACAAGAAGCGCATATCCTGATCGGTCACAGCCTGTGCGACCTGGTCGAAGCAGACTAAATACCATGCGCGAACAATTGCTTGATACCGTACGTAATCGTTTTGGCCAGGACCAGCGATGGATACTGGTCGTGGGCGATCTGATGCTGGATCGTTACTTGTTTGGGGATGTGCAGCGCATTTCACCAGAGGCGCCAGTCCCTATCGTCCTGCTCAAACACCAGGATGAACGTGCCGGCGGAGCAGCCAATGTTGCTGCCAACCTTGCGCTGCTTGGCATCCAAACCTGTATTGCCGGCTGCATAGGCCAGGATACTGAAGCGAAAAACCTGCTGTCATTGATGGGCAAGGTCGGGATCAATACCGACCATATCTACCAAAGCAAGCTACGCCCCACCATTACCAAAACCCGTATTCTGGGCGGTCATCAGCAGATGATGCGACTGGACCAGGAAGATGCTGGTGCATTCAAGGCAGAAGAAAATACAGGCTTGCAATCCCTGGTGACACAAGCCCTGCAAGAAAAGCCTGCTGCCATCATTCTGTCCGACTACGCCAAAGGCGTACTCAGCACAGAGCTCTGCCAGTCCATCATCAGTCAGGCACAAGCATCTGGCATTCCAGTGCTGGTTGACCCTAAAGGCAAGGATTACAGCAAATACCAAGGTGCAACCGGGCTTACCCCGAACAAGCGTGAAACCGCCGAGGCCTGCGCAACCGATATCAATGACAACCCTACTCTGCTTGGTGCCGCAGCTCTCTTGCGCAGTACCCTGGGACTTGATTTCCTCGCAGTCACACGAGGCGAAGAAGGCATCAGCGTCATTGACGATCATGGCACCGCTCATTTCTCTGCCACTGCCCGTCAAGTCTATGATGTCTCAGGTGCAGGTGATACCGTCATCTCCACACTGACCGCCGGGCTAGCTCATGGCCTGAGCTTGCACGACTCGCTGGAGCTGGCAAACATCGCAGCCGGCATCGTCGTTGGTAAGGTAGGCACTGTCCCCATCACCCGGGCAGACCTGCTCAATGAGCTGCTGTCTCAGCAATCGGCTGCCCAGTCAGACAAGGTATGCGACAAGGAAGCCTTGCTGGCTCGGGTCCAATCCTGGCGCAACAATGGGAACCGCATTGTGTTCACCAACGGTTGCTTCGACCTGCTGCATGCCGGCCATGTAACCTACCTGGAGGCCGCCCGCAAGACCGGCGACAGACTAGTGCTGGGCTTGAATACCGATAGATCGGTAAGCGCGCTCAAGGGCCCTTCCCGCCCAGTGATTCATGAAGCCGACCGTGCCAGGGTGCTGGCTGCGCTGGAATCCGTGGATGCCGTAATCCTGTTCGATGAGGACACGCCGTTACAACTGATCAATGCAGTTCGCCCTGATGTCATCGTCAAGGGCAGCGATTACACCGAAGACCAGGTGGTAGGCGGCGCGGAGGTGAAATCCTGGGGCGGCAAGGTTGCGCTGATCGATGTGGTGCCAGGCCGCAGTACCAGCAACATCATCCAGAAACTAGCCTCCTGAGACATGGCACTGAATCCGGCTGAAAAAATCCTCGTCATGGGCCCTTCCTGGGTGGGCGACATGGTGTTGGCGCAAAGCTTGTTCAAGACCCTGAAAATCCGTAACCCTGATTGTGAAATTGACGTGGCAGCCCCGGCCTGGACCCTGCCATTGCTTGAACGCATGCCTGAAGTCAGCCATGGCATCGCCCTCCCTTTCAAGCACGGCCAACTGGCGCTGGGTGAGCGCATACTCTTTGGCAAAAGCCTGAAGTCGCACCATTACACCCAGTCCATCATGCTGACCAACTCCCTGAAATCTGCCGTACTGCCGGCAGCCTCGGGCATAGGCAGGCGCACCGGCTTTCTGGGCGAATATCGATATGGCCTGCTCAATGACATCCGACCACTCGATAAGCAACGGCTGCCACGGACTGTAGATCGCTTTGTTGCCCTGGGCCTGCCTGATGATGCTCCATTGCCCAACGACATCCCCAACCCCAGCCTGCAGGCAAATGCTGAAAACGCTGTATTGGCGCTACAGAAACTGGGACAGCAACTGCCACAACAACCCGTATTAGGCCTTTGCCCGGGTGCTGAGTATGGTGAAGCCAAACGTTGGCCAGCCGAGTACTATGCAGAAGTTGCCAGGGCCGCCCTGGAAAAAGGCTGGCAAGTATGGCTGTTCGGCTCTGAAAAGGACATTCCTGTCACCAGCCAGATCAACCAGCTCACCCATATGCAATGCATGGACCTGGGCGGCAAGACCAAACTGGGCGAAGCCATCGACATCATGTCTCTCTGTACCGCCGTCGTCAGCAATGACTCCGGCTTGATGCATGTAGCAGCCGCGCTGGACAAAAAACTGATCGCCATTTATGGATCATCCGACCCGCACCACACCCCGCCAATGAGCCCACAGGCTGTGGTGGAATATCTGGCACTGGAATGCAGTCCTTGTTTCCAACGGGTATGCCCGCTCGGGCATTTGAATTGCCTGAATAATATAAAGCCGGGCAAAATTATTCGCGAGTTACTGCCAATATGAGTTTGTTTCAAGCAATCATTCAACGTTTGAAAAAACAGCTTCCGTATTTTATTGATCCCTCCAAACCGGCAGAGCTGATTGTATTATGTCCCGCCAGAGCCAGGCCATGCGGCGGGGTCAAGGTGCTTTATCGACAGACTGAGCTACTCCATCAACTGTTAAGCCATGATTCAATCAGTGCAAAAATCATGCACCCGAAAAACCTGGCATTTAAATGTACATGGTTTAAACATAAGGCACCGATCAAGCACAATGCCGCAATGTCACCTCACGATATCGTGATTATTCCAGAAACCATGGTTAGCAAACATGCGCCCGTGTTGCATCGTCTGGGCATCCGTTATTGTATTTATGTGCAAAACGGCTATTTAATTTCAAACGGCAACCTCGCGGAACTGAATACATATTATGCCCATGCAACACTGATCATGGCAATTTCAGAGGATGCGGTAAACTGTATTAAAGCCATTTTTCCCAACCTGGATGCGCACAAGATTAGCCGTATTCACTATTCAATTGATACGCAGCAATTTAAACCGGGCCAGTCGAAAACCAATACCATTACGTATATGCCAAGAAAACTGGCCAAGCATGCCAAATTGGTAGAGGATTTTCTTAAAAACAGCCTGCCGTCGCATTGGCAACTGGTGCCCATTCAAAACAAATCAGAAGCAGACACTGCGGCACTGTTGGCTGCATCAAAAATATTTTTGTCTTTTTCCGAGTTTGAGGGTTGCCCGTTGCCGCCTGCCGAGGCTGCACTCTGTGGTAATTACGTGGTCGGCTATACTGGTGAAGGCGCCAGAGAATATTTTCATTTGCCAGCGTTCAGCGAGATTTCGATGGGCGACATCAAGCATTTTTGCAGCGAAATTCTGCGGCGTATACAGCAATGTGACAATTCGTCACACGATGCATCTGCCGATATTGGCTTTACAATCGACGCTGTAAGCAGCACTTATTCTGCACAGATGGAGCTGCATGATTTGAAGACAACCATTGGCAAACTGATGCCGGCCGCCACGATGTTGTGACCTATATGATTGATTAATAAATATTTTTAAGAACATCTTGCAGGGTAAACGCAGAGGTTTTGCGCAGTTCTCGTCTAAATGCAATGACCTCATTCAATTTCATCACGGCAAAGCTGAAACCACGCAGATTGGTATAATCCAACGTCAGTAACTCCCCGAGTAATTGCAAGATAGACGCCGGTAGCGCTTTGAACAGTAAGTCTGACAGACCCAGATGGGCCCACTCCAGAATATAGCGATTACGGCGGCGTATGGATTTCACATATTTGAATTTCACATTGGAACGGATAGCGCCTTTGCTCTGGTGCACAATATGCACACCAGGCTCGAAATAACTGGCCCATCCACGACGCCATGCGCGCAAGCCCAAATCATAATCTTCGCTGTAAAACGGTTTGAAAATCGGGTGGAATCCACCCAGCGCCAGAAACATGGATTTTCGTACCATGAACGAGCCGCCATGTGCATATGCCGTTGCCAGCTTGTCACCGGCCAAACGGCGTTGCAAGGCATTATCTAGCTGCCAACTAATCAGCTTGAGCGTACCGGCTTTAAACTTTCGCAAATTCCATGCATGGCGCTTGACCTCACCTTGCTCATCGTAAATTAACGGGTTCACCGAAAAGGCATGTGGGTCATCGAAATAAGCCACTAAAGGTGCAAAAATATCCGGTGCGACAGCCACATCGGAATTGAGCAAAAACAGCAACTCGGTATTAGCGGCATGGACACCGCTATGGATAGCCTCGGCAAACCCTTTATTGTGCGGATGAATCACGACATGTGCTTGCGGAAACTCCTGTTTGAGAACCTCAAGACTGTGATCAGCGGACCCATCATCGACCACAATTAAATTAGATGGTCCCGGGTAAGCCTGCATCGCTGACAGAACAGAAGGTAAATTCTTCCGAAGCAGTTCGGCACCATTAAAATTGGGGATGACGATAGTGACAGGTGGCTGCATATCAACGTTTTCCAATATTGCTCAGATAGACGGTCACGCCGGTGACCAGTGCCAGTATATTGAGATTAATGCTGACAAAGAAAGGCAAGGTAATGCTGACGCTGAAAAAGTCTATAGTCAGCACCATCAGGAGCAATAGATATACCCAGGCGTGCTGCTCGATATTTCGGCGCTGCAAATAAGCAGAAATAATCTGGAAGTACAAAAGCACCACGCCAAGTAATACCAGCATCAGACCAACAATGCCAAACTGATATAACAGTTCAAGTAAGATATTGTGCGGGCTATTGAAATCAATATGCTCGTGCATATGGTAGCGCGAGTATCCGGGAAAATCCTTTGCAAAACTTTCAACGCCATGCCCGAACGTCCACTGCAAATGGCTACTGTTATGTTGTTGCATTTGCCAGGCATCTTGCCAGATTATGACGCGCTCTTCGGTGTTGGCATGCAGGATCAGATCTTCCCAGCGCGATTTGAAATTGCCAATATTGGTCATAGCCAGTCCGACAAATATCACGCTACTACCCAGGAGTAATATCAGTGCAGTAGGACGGCGCAGACAAAAGGCCGTCATGAACACTGCCAATAACAGCGCAATCCACATGGGCCTTGATGAAGTATAGAGAAAGAGAGTTCCCAGCAAAAATGACGAAAATATCAGCAGAACTCGCTGTATCAACTCTGTATGCTTTAAAAGCAGATAGATGCTGATAACGAGAAAGATGGCACTATAAATCGCCAGATAATGCGGGTTTTTCGTCGTGCCATACGGACGCTCCAATATGTATACGGCGATACATTGAAAAATGGTATAGGCATATACCAATCCGGTTAAGGCAGGCATCAGTCTAGATTTTATTTTCGTATGATGAACAGAAAGTAACGCGATACCGACCATCAGACCAATTGCCAGCAACAAATGTCGTATAGGCTTTACAGTGAGAGAAAAATTCGCACTTGCCAACCACTCTGCCCCAATAAAAACTAAAAGCAGCAATACTCCCGGAACGATTCCGGTATTTATCGGAAGAATAGTTTGTCGACGACAAAATACACCAGCGATTAATACCAATATCAGATTGATATAGGCAAATATCCTATATCCCTCGCTAAATGTAAGTGCCTGAAAAAAAAGACACAGCATAATTACATAAAAGTGAGCCAATGGAAGGGATGATTTTATTTTATTCAACATAGCTTTTCTTGATTCGAGTAATCCTATGCGCTAACCCTAATATTTCAGCTGCAAGCACTTTCCCACATCGTGACACCTGCCTACCATTTACGCAAAAACTTTTGATCCAATTGTCTGCGCAGCATTCTACTACCCGAAGAAACTAGCGATTTTCCAATCGCCTAGCTTAATAATTACCGTGTTTTTAAAACTTCAAAATATGCAGAGGCTATTCGCAAACAATGCGGCATACTGGCGGGCACAATCCAGGAATGGTGGATAGTAACTGTGACAGATTTGTAAAACTTCCACGCGGAGCCCCTGGGATAATCTAACTGGAAAGAAACTTGAGTTTCGGCAACAGTAGCGCTTTGGTCTTGACTGACAACTTTGCATACGAAAAGTAGCTATCTGCAAATGCCTGGCGGCTTGCCAACGACAAAGTAGCCCAGTCTGCCGGCACCCTTTGCAAATGACGGAAGTTACGCGCCCTGTGCCAGGCAGTAAGGCTAAGGCTACGCACTTTCAAATCGGCAATATCTATCAGGCCTAACTTTCCCTCAGGGGTAAGTACCACATTGCCAAAATGCAGTGAGCGGAAATATATCCCATGCTCATGCAGCCTTGCGACAAACTTGCCAAACTCTCGCATCAAGGACTCATCGAGCAAACCACTTAGGCCGAGTTGCCTCAAGGTTCTGCCCGGCAGCGGCCTATAGAGCACAGCCGTGTCGGTGGACTCCTCAAAATGAAAAAGCTGAACCACCTCAACAGTGGGAATATTCAGTGCCTGCAACCGATCGGCATTGCGGCAGAAGTGACGCGCATAGGAGTAAATCTGGGCAAGACTGATAGTATGGCGCAAACGGAAAATCTTGAAGATGTTGCCGCTTTCCAATTGCAGCACCTTGATGCCACGGCCATCCTGTTCCAATACCTTGGCATTCTTGAGCATTTGCTCAAAATCTTCCCTGATGAGTAACTGGCTGTTGCGGATTTTCCAGCGCGGAACCAGCTTCATGCGCTCACCAATGCGTCTATGTTGCCGCGTACTGAAATGTGGTGTTGCTCGCAGTAGCTCTGCCACTCGGGAAAATCTGTCCAGTCCTGCAGAAAAACAAAATCAAGCCCGGCACGGGTAGAGGATTCATGATCATAGCGACTATCGCCTATGAACAGTGCGGGTTTGCGGATATTGCCATTGGCGAGTTCCCGGGCAAGGATCTCATCCTTATTGTCCGGGCTACCAAATATGCCGCCGTCGAACAGATGTTCCAAGCGACGCTGAGCAAAAATCCCATGCAATTCCTGCTGATCACCGCCGGAGATCACCAACCAGTTCGCATCAGGCGTTTGTTCTCGCAGTTTGTCCAGTCCCGGCGCAATCTCGCATGTTGCCAAGCGCTGTCGCACTTCGCGACCAAAGTCCTTGAGCAGGAACTCGACTTCGCTGTGGGATGAAGGTTTTTGCAGGATTTCCTTGAGAAAATAGTCGAACTTGACGAAACGAGAGATGCCTCCAAGCTTGATATGGTAATCCACCAGCGCCTGGGCATCCTTGTCACTAGCCCCGAAATTCTTGGCAGTGGCAAAATAGGCCTCGATCTTGAGATGGTTGGAGTTCAGTATGACCCCGTCACAATCAAACACCAGGGTGCGATATTGATTTAAATTTTTCAGCATGAAATAAACCTGACCAGCCGCATATTGCATCAAATCCAGGTTTGCAAGGCTGGCACGGAACCGTACCAGCCAAAAGCTTTTAAGCGGCCTTGATAGCGCTGGCTTCGCGCGCCAGCTTAGTGATATGTGCCCAGTCCTTGCGTGCTACAGCATCAGCAGGCGTCAACCAGGTGCCACCGCACACGACAACGTTAGGCAATGCCAGGAACTGAGGTGCAGACTCAACCGTTACACCGCCGGTGGGGCAGAACTTGACATCCCCAAATGGCCCGGCAAACCCCTTGAGCAGGTTGATGCCGCCCACAGCCACGGCCGGGAATAGCTTCAGGAAGTAGTAGTCATCGGCATTCGCTTGCATGATCTCACTGCCGGTGGAAACACCCGGCAGCAATGGCAGACCAATTTCACGCGCCGCACGGCCGATCTCACTTGTATAACCTGGACTAACGGCGAACTTGCAGCCGACATCTTTCACAGCCTGCGCATCCTTGATGCTGCGCACGGTACCCGCCCCGACAATCGCATCAGGCACAGCCTTGGCAATTGCTTCCATTGCCTGCAATGCCACTGGCGTACGCAAGGTCACTTCCAGCACCTTGATACCGCCTTCAAGCAATGCTTCGGCCATCGGCACGGCATCTTCCACCTTGTTGATGACAATGACCGGGATTACTGGGCCATGGTTAGCTAAATCTAATGTGCTCATTTGGTTTCCATTTTCATAGGGTTAAAGCGACATGTCATTTCAAAATCGCGTCGGGCTAGGCGTTTGAGGGCAGACAGTACTCTACTAGTACGGCAAGCGAAAACAACAACGCCCGGCGCGTATTTTCAAATGACTACAACCAGGTGACGGCACCCTCTTCGGCCGAATGCACATTCCTGCGCATGCCGCCAAATAATTCGCGTCCAATGCCATGGCCATTGTTGTTGCGTTGCGCCTCGGTCATGGTTGCTATAGAACGGGCTTGCCATTCTTCATCGTCCACCAGCGCATTCAGGGTGCCAACAATCGCATTGAGCCGGATCATGTCGCCAGTACGGATTTTACAGATCGCTCCACCTGCCAGCCCCTCCGGACTCAGGTGAATGGCCGCTGGCACCTTGCCGGAAGCACCGCTCATGCGGCCATCAGTCACAATCGCCACACGGAAACCCTTGCCTTGAAGCACCGACAGGGGAGGCGTCAACTTATGCAGCTCAGGCATGCCATTGGCACGCGGCCCCTGGAAGCGCACCACTGCGATGAAGTCTTTTTCCAGCTCGCCACGTTCAAATGCGGCCAGCAGCTCCTCCTGCCCATTGAATACAATGGCAGGAGCCTCAATAATCTGGCGATCTTCCGGCACAGCGGAGCTCTTGATCACCGAACGCCCGAGATTGCCTGTCAACAAACGCAAACCGCCAGACTCACTGAAGGGCTTGGAGGTATTACGGACAATGCTTTCATCCGGGCTTTGCTTGGGCAAATCCACCCAGATCAGGCCATCGCCGGACTTCTGGGGTTTCTTGCCAAAATCGCGCAGGCCGCCAATCACAACAGAGCTGACGTCTGCATGCATGTAGCCGGCATCCACAAGCTCACGAATGACAAAACTAGGGCCGCCTGCTTCCTGGAACTGATTAACATCAGCAGTACCGTTGGGGTACACGCGCGCAAGCAAGGGAGTGTTCTGGGACAGCTTGGAGAAATCAGACCAATCAATAATGATGCCGGCAGCCCGCGCCACAGCCACCCAGTGAATCAGGTGATTGGTACTACCGCCAGTCGCCAGCAGCGCCACAATCGCATTGACGATCACGCGCTCGTCCACCAGGCGGCCAATCGGCGTAAAACGCTGGTTCTTGGTAATGGAGAGCACCGTCTTCACTGACTCGCGAACCAGCAACTCGCGCATATCATCGTGCGGGTGCACAAAAGCTGAACCAGGCACATGCAGGCCCATCGCCTCAATCAGCATCTGGTTGCTGTTGGCGGTGCCATAGAAGGTACAGGTGCCAGCCCCGTGATAAGCGGCAGACTCTGAAGCCAGCAGCTCTTCGCGCCCTACCAGGCCCTGGGCATATTTTTCACGTACCTTGGACTTGGTGGTGTTGTCTATGCCGGTAGACATTGGGCCCGCAGGAACAAATACACAGGGCAAATGACCGAAATGCAATGCCCCGATCAACAAACCAGGCACAATCTTATCACAGACGCCCAGCAGCAAAGCTGCATCAAACACGTCATGGGACAAACCGACAGCGGTCGCCATAGCAATGGTATCGCGCGAGAACAGGCTCAATTCCATCCCCGGTTCACCCTGGGTAATGCCGTCACACATGGCAGGCACCCCGCCCGCCACCTGTACGGTCGCGCCATGTTTGCGCGCCTCGTCGCGGATGACATTCGGATAGACTTCATAAGGCTGATGCGCGGACAGCATGTCGTTATAAGCAGTGATCACACCGATGTTCGGAGCTTTTTCGGCCACAACGCGGAACTTGTCATTAGTCGGCATGGCAGCAAACGCATGAGCCACGTTCGCACAGCCCATACGGTCAGCCCCCCGCTCGCGATTGATGATTTGGTCAATACGCTGCAGATAGGCTTTGCGGGTGGGCGCACTGCGTTCGCGAATGCGTTCGGTCACTTCAATAAGAGTTTGTGTCATTAATAGCGCTGCTAAAGAATTGAATTTAACGTGCAATTATCGCTGAAAGCGTCTTCCAACGTCAAATTAACCACGACTAGGGTAAGGTAAAAAAACAACGCGGACTGCAGCCAAATGTGATAGCACTGCAGCCGTATCGCGACTAGACTTTGGTGACCAGGACATCTTCCATGATCAGATATTCCAGGTCACAGCCGAAGAACATGTTGAGCGCATCAGTCGGACTGCAAATCATGGGCTCACCCCGTCGGTTCAGCGAGGTGTTCAAGACTACTGGCACATTGCGCAAGCGCTCCAGCTCCTCAATCAGGGCATAATAACGCGGATTGGTGTCATGTGTGACAATCTGCGCACGCGCCGTGCCATCCTCATGCACCACTTCCGGAATACGCGGCTTCCAGTGCTCGGCCACGTCAAAGGTAAAGGTCATATATGGCGCAGGATGGTCAGTTTGCAAAATATCCGCAGCCACTCTATCCAGCATGCTGGGACAGAAAGGACGCCAGCGCTCACGATACTTGATCTGGGCATTGATGCGGTCAGCAACGCCAGGATGGCTGGGGTCGCCCAGAATACTGCGGCAGCCCAGTGCACGGGGACCAAACTCCATGCGCCCCTGGAACCACGCCAACGGATTGCCTTCAGCCAGTATTTGCGCGCCCTTGAGCGGTGCATTGTCTATGCGCTTGAATTTGGGTTTGGCCGGATGGGCCTCACAGGCTGCAAGACATTCTTCAGTGGTGAACGATGGGCCCAGGTAGGCATGTTTCATAGACTCCACTTTTTCACCAAGCTCATTTGCCGCATAGCTTGCTGCACCCAGAGAGGTACCGTTATCGCCGGAGGCAGGCTGCACGAACAGCTCTTTTACATGAGGCAGGGCAATAATGCGCTGGTTGAGCTTGACATTGAGCGCAACCCCGCCTGCCATCGCAATGCGGCCGGTTTCCCGGATGATATCGCCAAGATAGTGGTCTATCATTTTCAAGGCAACATCTTCCAGCAGTTGCTGTACGGCAGCTGCATAATGAATATAAGGATTGTCAATCTCATCCCCGGCACGTTTGGGGCCTAGCCATTCCACCAGCTCTGGCGTGAAGTAATAGCCCTTGCCTTTTTCCTTGTAGCGACGCAGGCCGACAACATTCACCAACTTGGTATTGACGCGCAGCTCTTCGCCATCAAATTCGACCAGGCGTGATAGATCATAGAGGTTGGGATCGCCATAAGGGGCCATGCCCATCACTTTGAATTCACCATCCAGCATCTCAAACCCAAGGTATTCGGTAATGGCGCCATACATGCCGCCAAGTGAGTCTGGATCGTAAAATTCCTTGATCTTGTGGATCTTGCCGTTTTCGCCATAACCAAAGAATGTCGTGGCGTATTCTCCTTTGCCATCAATGCCGACAATGGCGGTCTTTTCCTTGAAACCGCTCAGGTGGTAGGCACTGCTGGCATGCGCAAGGTGGTGCTCAACAGGCATGAACCTGGCGTTGGTAATGCCAAGCTGCGTCATCAGGTCCAGGGATTTGTCGCGATTGCGGCGGAAACGGCGGTTGCCGTTGAATATCGCATCCAGCGCACGATCCGGAGCGTACCAATGGCGCTTGGCATAATGCCAACGCGCATTGCTGCTCAGTGGGATTTCGGCATACGGGAACGCTACCACATCCACCTGGTCAGGGCGCACTCCGGCTTCACGCATACAGTAGCGCGCAGCCTCCAGGGGGAATTTGTTCTTGGCATGCTTGTCGCGCAGGAAGCGCTCCTCCTCCACCGCTGCCACAATCTTCCCATCAACCAGAATAGCCGCCGAAGCATCATGGCCCAAGGCGCCGGATAAACCTAAAATAATCATTGTCTTTCGCTTTGCTTGATGACTAGACCTGCCTGATCCAGCAGATCGGTATCTCGATAAACTGCCCTGAAGGCCTCAATTAAAAGATGCCGGACTTCGGCATCTGACTGCCAATTCTTCATAAACCGGCGTATGTCGCGTATATGGCGCGGCCTGAATCTTACACTACAGCGATATTGCCGCATGCTGTCCAGATCAATCAACAAGGGTGTCACGCCTTGCACCAATACGTTGCTGGCCTTGAAATCCCCATGTTCGACGTTAAGCAGGAACAGGCTATAAAACAGGCGGGCTATCCCTTGCGCCGCTTGCTGCTTCTGTGCTCCCTCTATTGCCTGATCGTCAAAAAACGTTAGTGAATCTGGTGCAGAAACAAATTCCGTCACCAGATAAGCCTGCTTGCGCAGCAGCCAACGCCTGCGTTCCAGCACAGCAATTGCTACTGGCGTAGCCAGGCCACAAATTCCCAGGCGATAGGCATTTGACCAGGAAACAACAGCACGTGATGGCCGTAATGCCCGCCCCAGGCCATGCCAGAAACTCTTAATATTGTAACGTTTGATGACCATTTTGCGCTGATCAATTTCAATCTCGGCCACCGTACAGGTATTACCGCTCTTCAACCGTATGGCGTCAGGCGCATCCAGCAAGGTGTCAACAATCTGCAGCGCAGCGCGCAGGCTGGCGTTGTCGTAAGGACGGTTGATAGCCAGGAAAAATGACGAATCCTGCTCAACGACCACATCGGTACAAGTGCGCAATACCTTATCGGCGTACCGGCGCATTTCCTCAGCACGGTGTCTTGCAATAAGCCTCTGCATGGGCTCCAACCCAGGCAGCTCGTTCCCGCCAAATACTTGCCCATACCGATCTAACAGCAACGGCAGCCAATCAGCCAGAGAATAGACGTCAAACTTGGAAAGCAGCAGCGCCAGGTTATCCCAAGCCTGCCTGCGCCGGAACAGCGGCCTCAAGCGGCGTATGCCATCGCCATCCAAGGTATGTACGCGTGCTCCCTGTACCAGGAAATTCTTCAGGTAGAGGTCGCTCTGCCATATCCCTGCGGCATGATGCCGTCCCACTTCTTCGACCAGCTTGGCTGCCAGTACAAATCGGGCCTGCTCTTGACCGGCGAGTGATTGCCATACCTCTTCAGCATTCCGCCCATCAATTGCTGCATAGACCAGAACATGACAGGACTGGGCCTCAACCCTGGATTGCAAGAGCAGAGGTGGAGTGGCAATGCCGGCATCAGACAGCCATTGTGAGCCCCGGCAATCGCGGGCAGCATATTTTTCTGCGGACTTTCCGATAAAAAATTTAGCGTAGACTTCACGGCCATGCAGCTCCCCGCGGCACACCAATCTCTTGCCTGGCACCCTGCGCACGGGCATCAGCACATCAAGCCTGCTGCCGTCATCCAGTTCGATGGCAAATGCGGCGTCCAACGCATGCTTGCTGTAGTCCGCAATATCGGGCACAACAATCCTCTCATGCATGGATCAATACCGGCCTTTTCTTCGCTTTTCCGAGCGGGAATCTATGCGGAGCGCTATGCGTTTTTCCAGCCACCCAAGTTTGGCACTGGCATAATACTGCTTGAGAAAATATAGGCGGCTGCTCCTGCTGAGCCAAGACAACTCTCGGTTAAGTGTCGCCAAGTCATGCAGGGTGCGCAGGATGGGGAATATCTTGATCCTGGCTTTTTCCAGGTCAATGATCACAGTATCAAAATTGCCGGATTCATGCTGGCGCACAAATAAATGCTTGGGATAGAGCGCCCTGTGCTGCATACGCGCTGCATGCATCTTGGCAACCGCGGCGGCCAGGCTGCGAATCAGCGCACGCTGCTGGCGCAAGGAAGACGGCCTGCCAAAAATATGCGGCACAACAACATCCAGCGGGCGGTAGCCCGCCAGTTCGGCTGTCACTAGTACAGCATCACGTCCATCCTCGATAACCTGCTCATCGAAAAACAAGGGCGTGGGCACCGGAACGCCGCGCTTAATGAGGTAGCATAAGGTGGTGAACTCGCAGAAAAAAGTGGTGACCCCGGAGAATGGGTGCCGCCAGGTACGCCGGATATAGTTATGCTGGCGCTTGAGAAAGGCTCCCAGCCCTGCTTGCCCATCCACATCAAGCATCACGCGGTTTACACCGCTCCAGCCCTGTCGGGCATGATTGGGCTCCTCAAACCACTCTCCCTGGAAATTCCAGAACTGCTCGAAACTGTTCAACTTGTTATGTCGCAATATCTGCTCATGCTCTGGCGAAATAAATTGCACGCGGCGTCCCCTTTGTTAGGCTCTCCAGTATGCTAAATCATTGCTCAAGCTGCAATTCCCTGAGCGAGGCCGGGTTAGCCGGATCTCCCACCAGCAAGGGATACCTCTTAAACTCCGTACTCACCAAACTCTTACCGGGATCAAACCCATCAAAGCTCAAACCCGCAAAGCCTGCCCAGGTATGAATGAAATGCGCGCTGCTATAGGGTCTGTCAAGCGCAAATTCAAAGTCGGTTTCATGCCCGGATTTCCACTGTTCTGAAGCCCAGACAATAAAGGGAATGGTGTACATCGGCAAGGTAGGTTTGCCTTCATTACGGCCCAGAATGCTATAGCTTGGTGGATCATAGACGTCTTCGCCATGATCAGACAAGTACACCAGGAAACTATTCATCTGTTTCTGGTTCAATATTTTAATCAGGCTGGAGATGACAAAGTCGTTATACAGCACTGCATTATCATAACTATTGTAGACCTTGGCCTGCTGATCAGTGAGGACAGCCGGAACTCCCGTGCGATCACGGAATTGATCATACTCGCGCGGATAGCGAAACTCATATTTCATATGCGTCCCAAGCAAGTGAATCACGATGAACTTGCGTGGTGCAGGGTCGGCCAGCACTTCCTGGAATGGATTAAGGACGTTACCGTCATATTCGCGTGAATTCTGGGCGCGGCTGTTATTCATGTAAAACTGTTGATCAGTCTGCTTGGAAAAATTGGTCAGCATGGTATTGCGCTTGGTAATGGTCTGGTGGTTAGTGATCCAGAAAGACTTGTACCCGGCCTGACGCATCATGTTCATGAGAGAGGGTTTGGTCAGATACAGATCGGGATCCTCCTGGTCTGCAAACGTCAATACTTGCTGCAAGGCCTCGATGGTATAAGGACGCGGCGTGACCACATTGCGGAATACAAACAGTTCATTCTGCATTGCATCCAGTGCAGGCGTCGTCTTGCGCTCATAACCATAGAGACTCATGCGCTGGCGGTTGGTAGACTCTCCAATCACCAATACCATGGTAGCCGGAAGGCCGGCGTTGGCGTCATGCAGGTTTTGCAGTGGTGGCAGCTTGCTGTTCTGCTCCAGCAACGCTTCCATGTTTGCCAGCTGTTTACGATAGTGAATATAGCCGATAGCCATCTGCCAGGGCACAGCCGGCTCCATACTAAGCTCCAGCTTCTCAAGTGCCAATTCCATGGTGGCCTTTTTAAGCACCAGTTGCTTGAACATGGGGTAAGCAAACAGAAACACCAGGATGGCCAGCGTGCTTGCACATGCTGCACGGAAGGTAATATGCAAAGGACGGATGCGCTTCCAGAACCAGATGGCAACAGCCGTATGTGCCAGCATGACCGGAATCATCCACCATACAAAATAATGGGCAATGAATTCACTTGACTCTGCATGATTGGACTCAAAAATGATGAACATCACGCTCTGGGAGAATTCCTGGCCATAAATGCAGAAATAGCCCAGGCTAACCAGGGAAAATGCCCACAGGACAATACCAATCACACCCGCAATCGTGCGCGTCCTGCGGGGGAAGAGCATGACAGGAATAAGCCATAACAGGCTCATGAAAACCGCTTGCCGGAAGCCTACAAAAATCGTCGCACCGCTGAACTGCAGGAGGATGTGGGTAACACCGGAGAAATAGAAAAAGAACAGATAGAGGTTAAATAACGCTCCCCAGTCCGTGCGCTTCCACCTGGAAGCGGCATTAGTCAATAATCCCATATATTCTTAATCTTGATTTTCAATCCAACGCTTAACGTGCAGCTGTCAACTTGCCGCCCATCTGGGCAGGCGTCGGCTCCACTTGGTGCAATTTGATATAAAGCCGTATAGCGCGCTGCTGAACCTGCTGCCAGAATCGGGACTCTTCCTGAAAAATCTGTTTCAGCGGCTTCTGCCTGTACCTGCGCAGGAAGCGCAAATAATCACGCGTCGTCAGGCCGGCATTCATGGCGGAAAAATACAGGGCTGCCATGTCCTTCATACGATCCTGGGGGCGGATTGTCTCACGGATTCCTACTCTATGGAGGTCTATCAAATACAATCGTATTTCCCCATGCATCAGCGCCGGTTTATCCAGGCAAATATGGCAGATATAAAAATCCCTGTGGTTAAGCCCGCTATCGTGCAAGGTGGATGCCAGCGTGGCCACGGCCACCAGCAACTGCCGCTTGAATCTTGCTGCAGGCGGACTGGCTGCCCATTCGTCAGCCAGTGTCTCCAGCGAAACAATATCGCCCAGATCACGCGTCATGAGAAACGACTGCCTGCTGGCAGGGTTACAGCCCCGGCTGCCAAACCCCGCCAATGGAGTAGTTGGAATACCAATCTCGCCCAGCCTCTCAATGGCGAGCTTTTCCGTATTGGCACTGACAATCGGAAGCTTGAATGCCAGCAGGTTCTTGAATATCTCGCCCCAGCCCACGCCAAAATGCTGCTTGATGAAGTAAGGCCGCCCATCAATGATGACCCTGACTGTCTTGCGGCCAGGTACATCCCTGAACACCTCTCCCTCCAACGCCATCACCTGTTCAAACACCCTCTCATGCCCCAATTTCGCCTGCATCTCAGCAGGCAGCATCAGCTCATTGCAAGCACTCATTCCAGTTCTTCCTGCCTGGCTTCCGCCAGGCGTAACAATATCTTAGCCTCGGCGCTGCCATCATTGGCGGCCATCACTCCCTGGGCATATTGCAGTCCATTTTCACGCCAGGCCTCCACCTGAGGATCGGCAGCAAAAATCAGCGCCAGAGTATCATGCAGCATTTGATTCAGGCGATCCTGCGCAAAGGGAACAGGCACTACCCTGCCAGCATCTGCCTGCTGTACATGATAGGCATAGCCACAACTTGCCGTTGCCATCACGGGCAAGCCGCTGGCGAGCGCCTCCAATATGACCAGGCCAGTATTTTCACGGTAGGCAGGGTGTAAGTAGAGGTCCGCCCCCTGCATCAATTGCGGGATATCCGGCCTACCCCTCGAAATCACCAGATTGTTGGAAATGCCCAGCTTGCGCGCCAATTTGATAAACGGTTCGGGCTTGTCCTGTCCGATCGCCACCATCTTGAGCCGGTCAAGCATGCCTGCCGGCAAGGTGGCAATCGCAGCAACGGCCCTGTCCAAGCCCTTCATGTAAAAGCCCGAACCCACCAGCAACATCACAATAGCATCCTGCGGCAGGTCAAATGCCTCACGCAGATATGTCCTCATCTCATTGCGATCGTACAATTGCAGGCGCTCGCTGGAGAGGAAAGGCGGAATGAAATGGAAGCGTGCTTCCTGCGTCTGGTACCAGCGCTGGAAAACGTCTTTTTCTGCCATGTCCACCATCAGCATTTCCGTCCTGGCCGCCGGCGAGAAAATGATTTCTTCGGTTTTCTGGAACCACCGGTAGCGCGGCGTCAGGCGGTAGAGCCAACTGCGCTGTTGATGTGCGCGCTCGATGAAACAAGGATCAGCGGCAAAATAGACGTCCAGCCCGCTCATGCGGTTATAGCCCACGATCAGGTCGAAATCGAAATCAATCCTGATCATGCTGTAGGCACGCTCAATGAAATTCTGGTATTTCTGGTAGTTAAACCATCCGGAAGCAGGGACGATATGCACACGAATATTGGCCACTGGCGGCTCGCCATCCCAGGATATGGTAAAAATATCCACCGTATGTCCCATGGCTGCCAGGCGTGTTGCCGTACGCAACATATCGCGCTGCATGCCGCCATAAGGAAAATACTTGAATATCAGGAAAGCAAACTTCAAATCGACCGCTCTCATTGAGAAAAGAAGCTGAATTGTATGCGAAAATGACGGCCATGCCTCGTTTGCTCATGATCAAAACGACATCGCTAGGCGATGTGATCCATAATCTCCCTGTCATTACCGACATCCATGCGCACTTTCCTGACACTGTCGTAGACTGGGTAGTGGAGGAAAGTTTTGCCGACATACCCAGGCTGCATCCAGGCGTCCAGCAGGTAATCCCGGTTGCCATTCGCCGCTGGCGCAAGCATTTGCTGCAGGCAAGCACATGGCAGGAAATCCGGCATTTGCGCCGCCAGCTGGCAGGACATAGGTACGACCATATCATAGACACCCAGGGCCTGTTCAAGAGCGCCCTGATCGGCCGCCTGGCCAGCGGCCGCTATCATGGACAGGACCGGGCGTCAGCGCGCGAGCCGCTCGCCGCCTGCTTTTACCAGCACCAATACCCTGTCGCACGCGATCAGCACGCGGTGACGCGCAACCGCGAACTGGCAGCGTTGGCATTGGGCTATCCCAAGCCGTCGGACCCGCCAGACTACGGGATACGTGCCGACCGGCCACCCGACACATTGACACTGCCAGCCCGCTACATTGCCGGGCTGCATGCCACCAGCCGTGACTCCAAGCTGTGGCCGGAATCGCAATGGGTCACACTAGGACGCCATTTGCAAAAACAAGATATTGCCCTGGTGCTGCCTTGGGGCAATGCCGGCGAACATGCGAGGGCCCAGCGGATTGCGGCGGCACTAGGCGACGCCATGGTCTTGCCCAGGCTAGGCCTGGCGGAACTGTCTGCCATCCTGGGACATGCGATTGCCGCTATCGGCGTGGATACCGGGCTGGTACACTTGGCAGCGGCACTGGATAAACCGACCGTCGCGATCTATACCGATACCGACCCGTTACTTACCGGAGTATTGGCACACAACAGCCGCAAAGTGGTCAACCTCGGCGGCAAAGGACAGAACCCGGCGCCGGAATCCGTATTGCAGGCGCTGGAACAGGTGGCAATCGCCTAGCAATCATTAAAACAATCAGCCATATACTGATATTCGCATCAATACATCACTTAAAGTTTAACCGTCCCCTCTTGTAATTTCTCCATATACCCCCATTTGCTTCGTTGTTACATTATTAACAACAGGGATTATCATGCAGCAAGAAGACAAGACTACAGAAACCGGCTTGCCCGAAACCGAGCAGGCAAATCTGCAGGACAATGGCGCGGCAGGCTCGATTGATGACAGGATTGCCGAACTGGAAGCCCAGCTTGCCGAACAACAGGCAGCTGTACTCTATGCCAAGGCCGAGGGCGAAAACATCCGCCGCCGCGCTGCAGATGATATCGACAAGGCCCGCAAATTCGCGCTGGAAAAATTCTCCAACGAACTGCTGTCAGTCAAGGACAGCCTGGATGCTGCGTTGAGCGTAGGCTCGGCCACTCTGGAAAGCTACCGTGATGGCGTGGAATTGACAGCCAAGCAGCTGACTTCAGTGTTCGAGAAATTCAGCATTGTTGAAATCAACCCGGTCAATGAAAAATTCGACCCCAACAAGCACCAGGCGATTGGCGCTGTCGAGAGCGATGCCGAAGCCAACACCGTTATCACGGTATTGCAGAAAGGCTACACGCTGAACGAGCGCGTGCTGCGGCCTGCACTGGTCATGGTTGCCAAATAAAACCATCAATTTTTAGTGGGTACAGGCTTGAAATTGGACAGCCTATCCCCACTTTTGGAACATCGGTAATTACTTACAGTTAAAGAACATAAGGAATACAAACATGGGAAAAATTATTGGTATCGACTTGGGCACCACCAACTCCTGCGTAGCAGTGATGGAAGGTGGCAAGCCACGCGTGATTGAAAATGCTGAAGGCACACGTACCACGCCATCCATCATCGCTTATCAGGAAGATGGCGAGATACTGGTGGGTGCGCCAGCCAAGCGCCAGGCTGTGACCAACCCCAAGAATACGCTATACGCGGTGAAGCGCCTGATCGGCCGCCGCTTTGAAGAAAAAGAAGTGCAGAAGGACATTGCGCTGATGCCTTACACCATCACCAAGGCTGAGAATGGCGATGCATGGGTGGAAGTGCGCAATGAAAAACTGGCGCCGCCGCAAATCTCCGCAGAAGTGCTGCGCAAGATGAAGAAGACTGCCGAAGACTACCTGGGTGAGGAAGTCACCGAAGCCGTCATCACCGTGCCCGCCTACTTCAACGACAGCCAGCGCCAAGCCACAAAGGATGCAGGCCGTATTGCAGGCCTGGAAGTGAAGCGCATCATCAACGAACCAACTGCTGCGGCCCTGGCTTTCGGGCTGGACAAGCAGGAAGGCGATCGCAAGATTGCAGTCTACGACTTGGGCGGCGGCACTTTCGATATCTCCATCATCGAGATTTCCGAAATAGACGGCGAACACCAGTTTGAAGTGCTGTCCACCAATGGTGACACCTTCCTCGGTGGCGAGGACTTCGACAACCGCTTGATCGACTTCCTGGCTGACGAGTTCAAGAAGGAAAACGGCCTGGACCTGCGCAACGACCTGCTGGCCAAGCAGCGCCTGAAGGAAGCGGCAGAAAAAGCCAAGATCGAGTTGTCCTCCAGCCAGCAGACTGAAGTCAACCTGCCTTACATCACGGCAGATGCCAGCGGCCCTAAGCACCTGGTGGTAAAGATTACCCGTGCCAAGCTGGAGAGCCTGGTAGATGACCTGATTGAACGCACAATCACACCTTGCTCTACCGCATTAAAAGATGCTGGCGTGAAGGCTTCCGACATCAGCGATGTCATCTTGGTAGGCGGCCAGAGCCGTATGCCCAAGGTGCAGGAAAAAGTGAAGGAAATCTTTGGCCGTGAGCCGCGCAAGGACGTCAATCCTGATGAGGCAGTTGCTGTTGGCGCTTCCATCCAGGGCGGCGTGCTGAAGGGCGACGTCAAGGACGTGCTGTTGCTGGACGTGACTCCGTTGTCCCTGGGCATTGAAACCCTGGGCGGCGTGATGACCAAGCTGATCAAGAAAAACACCACGATCCCTACCAAGGCATCGCAAGTGTTCTCAACCGCTGAAGATAACCAGTCTGCCGTGACCATCCATGTCCTGCAAGGCGAGCGTGAAGTAGCCAGTGGCAACAAGAGCCTGGGCCAGTTCAACCTGTCCGACATTCCGCCAGCAGCACGCGGCCTGCCGCAGATTGAAGTGACTTTCGACATCGATGCCAACGGTATCCTGCACGTGTCTGCCAAGGACAAGGCCACCAACAAGGAAAACAAGATCACGATCAAGGCCAACTCCGGCTTGTCGGATGAAGAAATCCAGCGCATGGAAGAAGATGCAGCCAAGTATGCGGATGAAGACAAGAAAGTACGCGAACTGGTTGAAGCCCGCAACAGTGCCGATGGCGCCATCCACAGCGTGAAGAAATCCCTCTCTGAACATGGCGACAAGCTGGATGCAGGCGAGAAGGAAAGCATAGAAAACGCTGTCAAGGAGCTGGAGGACGTGATCAAGGGCGACGACAAGGAAGCCATTGAAAGCAAGACCAACGCCTTGATTGAAGCCTCGCAGAAACTGGGCGAGAAGGTCTATGCTGCAAGCCAGGCTGAAAACAGCGTTGAAACCAACCCGGACCAGCCACAGGAAAAAACCGTGGACGCCGAAGTGGTGGACGCCGAGTTTGAAGAAGTCAAAAGCGACAAGAAATAAGGCCTTCTCCATGTAACCAACATGAGGCGCACAGGGGATCCCTGCTGTGCCTCATGCACTTTTAGCAGAAGACTATGGCAAAAAGAGATTATTACGAGATACTTGGCGTCAACCGTGATGCTTCGGATGATGATATCAAGAAGGCTTACCGCAAGCTGGCAATGAAGTATCACCCTGACCGCAACCCGGACAACCCCAAGGCAGAGGAAAGCTTCAAGGAGGCCAAAGAGGCTTACGAGATCCTTTCTGACGACCAGAAGCGCGGCGCATACGACCAATACGGCCATGCCGGTGTTGACCCCAGTGCCGGTGCTGGCCCCGGAGGCGCTGGTTTTGGCAATTTCGCCGATGCGTTTGGCGACATTTTCGGCGACATTTTCGGCGGTGGAGGTGGCGGCGGTGGTCGCCGATCCAACGTTTACCGTGGTGCAGACCTGCGCTACAACATGGAAATATCGCTGGAAGATGCGGCACGCGGCACTGAGACCAAGATCCGCATCCCGGTCATGGATGAATGTGAAACCTGCCACGGCTCTGGAGCACGTCCAGGCACGCAGCCTGTCACCTGCACTACCTGTGGCGGCCATGGCCAAGTCCGCATGCAGCAGGGATTCTTCTCTGTACAGCAGACCTGCCCCAAATGCCACGGCTCAGGCAAGATGGTCAAGGACCCCTGCCCCACCTGCCACGGCGGCGGCCGCGTCAAGCAGCACAAGACGCTTTCGGTCAAGATTCCCGCAGGCGTGGATGAAGGCGATCGCATCCGCCTGTCCGGCGAGGGAGAAGCTGGAGTCAATGGCGGACCCTCAGGCGACTTGTATGTCGTCGTGCACCTTAAGCAGCACGACATTTTCCAGCGCGATGGGGCAAACCTCCACTGCGAGATGCCGATCAGCTTTACGGTGGCGGCACTGGGCGGCGAGATCGAGATTCCCACACTGGATGGCCATGCCAAGATGAAAATCCCGGCGGAAACCCAGACCGGCGCAGTATTCCGCCTGCGAGGCAAAGGCATCAAGCCCCTGCGCAGCAGCGATGTAGGCGACCTGATGTGCCATGTGGTGGTGGAGACCCCGGTCAAGCTGACTGACCGCCAAAAGGAACTGCTGCGAGAAATGGAGGACATCAACCAGCTGGACTCCGGCAAGCATAGTCCACGGGCAAAATCCTGGATGACCAAGGTCAAGGATTTCTTTCAGTAAATCCTGAGGCTTGCATGAAAAAAGGCACGGTTTTCGCCGTGCCTTTTTGTTTTATTCGTCAGAGATACGATGAAATTCCAGTTGGCTATTGCGCCGCCCTTACGCTTGCATTCCGCTATCATCCGTCGCATAAGCATGGAAACGGCAGCTTAATCGAGAGTCTACTTTTTACGGGCAAGATCACAGTCGAAACAAGGTTAGCTCACACTCTTACGCCAACAACTCACTTGGCAGCCAACACCCTTCAACCTCAATTCTGACCTCGCGAGATCTGAACTTTTTAAATGAGCCTAGGGCAAAGCTCAGAGCTCGACAGAGATTTTCCTAAAAGCTGAAGCAGTAGAGCTAGTGTTTGTAGATCTTGTTTGTTTGCAGATTTAGCCTCAGTGTGCCTTTTGTTTGCTCTCGGCCACGACATTAGCCTGTGTCTGACGCTTCCTGTCTTCCGCTGCCTGCGCGGCACGTATTTCGCGCACCACCGAGCCCACGTCGGCACTTTGCCGTGCAGCGCGGAATTTGCCACTTAAGTTGGATTCCGGGGTGAGCGAGCCGTGTTCGTATAAATCCCAGATCTCATCACCATACTGGCTTTGTAACAATTGCGGTGCGAACCGACCAAAATAAGTTGCCAGGTTGGTCACATCCCGCCCCAGCATGGCTTTGGCATTATTATTGGCCGCAGCATCCACTGCCTGCGGCAGGTCGATAATGACCGGGCCTTGCTCGCTCAACAGGATATTAAACTCGGAAAGGTCACCGTGTATCACGCCTGCGCACAGCATCTTCACCACTTCTGCAATCAGCTGAGCATGATATTCCAGCGCCTGTGCCTCGGAGAGCTCGACATCATTCAGGCGCGGTGCAGCGTTGCCATCGCTGCCGGTCACCAGCTCCATCAGCAGCACGCCTTCGTAAAAATTGTAGGGTTGCGGCACACGCACGCCGACAGCGGCCAGCTTGTGCAAGGTATCCACTTCATGGCTTTGCCAGGCCTGCTCCTGCTGCTGGCGCCCATACTTGCTGCCTTTGGCCATGGCACGTGCCTGGCGGCTATTCTTGGTGCGACGACCTTCCTGGTACAGGGCATTGTTCTGGAAGCTGCGCTGTTCAGCCTCTTTGTACACTTTGGCACAACGCACGTCGTCGCCGCAGCGCACCACGAACACCACGGCTTCCTTGCCGCTCATCAACTGGCGGATGACCTCGTCGACCAGTCCATCTTCAACCAGCGGCGCTAGCCGTTTCGGGATTTTCATGGCTTACAGCTTTAAAAAGGCCTTGGCCCTGCGCAGCATCTGGCCAAAGGCGGAGCCTTCCAGCTTATAGTGCTTGTGCAGTGGCTGCTTGACTTCCCAGCTGGCCTTGATGCCACTGGGAAATGTAACCAGGTCGCCCTTGCCGAACTTAACCGGGCTGCCGCCTTCAGGCGTGATGACACATTCACCCTCCAGGATGTAGGCAATTTCCTGCTCGTGAAAGGTCCACGGAAACACGGAAACTTCCTTGCGCCAAGTAGGCCATTTGCTAACGCCAAGTGCTTCCAGGTTGGAAGTGGAGGGTTTATGTTCAACAATAATCTTGCTCATGTGCTGTTTTTTCCGAAATTGTATGACGGCAGCTGTTGACAGCTACTGCATGGTTAACTGGGTGGGCTCAGATTCAATCTGGCCGGGCACGCTATGGTATCAGGTACGGATGCAGATTTATTACAGGTGACACTATTATGATCAATGTGCTGTTTACTATAGTGGTCGATATGGCGATCAACAGCATGTGCGCATCGCGTTGCTCGGGTGTATCACGTCACTGCCGGTGACTATTGCCCTTGATTGCAAGTTTCGCAGCACACGGCCTCCCTATTTACCGCTCCACCGCTCCGGTTTCTGAACAGCACGCGTCGGGCAAGTCGAAGCGTAATCTACCCAGCCCTCACCCACAATATGCGGCAGGGCCTAATCGCCTTACTCGCTCAGGTATGCTAAGACTTTCCCCGTGACAAAGCTCGATCCTATTAAGAGGGAAAATCAAACCCGAACTTGGCATCACTGTGCCCCACTCCTAGGATGGATTATCATAAATTCCCTAAATCAAGCATTCCAAAGATTTCCGCCGCATCAACTTTATTTATCTTCCTATCCTGTGCAACCTCAAGCCCACGCTGTAGTATGAAACCTTAACAGCTTCTCCATTTTCCATGTCAAATAACAACCAGCACTCCTCCTCCAGCATCTCACTCTTGAGCGGCTGGCTATTACTGCTAGGCGCCCTGACCGGGCTGGCGCCGCTGTCCATCGACATGTACCTGCCAGGCTTTCCTGCCATAGAAAAGAGTCTGCTTGCACGCGCAGGAAGTGCAGAACTGACACTGGCCAGCTACTTTATTGGCTTGGCATTGGGCCAGTTATTCTATGGTCCGTTCAGCGACCGGTTCGGGCGCCGCAGGCCATTGATGGTGGGCCTGGTGATTTATATTGCCGCTTCGGTTGGCTGTGCTTTCGCGGGAAGCATCCCCGAACTTATCTTCTGGCGCTTTCTGCAGGCACTTGGCGGATGTGCGGGCATGGTCGTCACCATGGCGATCATCCGTGACCGATGTAGTGCCAACGATGCAGCGCGGGCACTATCCATGCTGATACTGATTATGGGAATAGCGCCTATCCTTGCGCCGCTGGTCGGCGGCTGGATCGTGACCACTTTGGATTGGCGCGCCCTGTTTATCACCCTGGCGGTCGCCGGGACGCTAGGCCTGCTTGCCGTTTATTTCCGGCTGGAAGAAACGCATGACACAAGCAAAGAGCCACCGCTGGTGTTCTCCCAGGTATTGCTGAACTATGGCAGGCTGCTGGTGGACCGGAAATTCATCGGCTACACCTTGAGTGGAGGCCTTGCCCGCGCTGGCATGTTTGCCTATATCGCCGGTTCGCCATTTGTCTTTATCGAGTACTACCAGATTCCAGCCCAGCACTACGGCTGGATCTTCGGCAGCAACGCCGCCGGGCTTATCCTGTTCAGCCAGATCAATGCATGGCGCCTGAAAAACCATGATGTCACCGTGCTACTTTCACGTGCCTTATGGCTGCCCGCCGCCATAGGCGTGTTGTTATTGATATCCTCGCTCACAGGCCACATTACCCTGCCCTTGCTACTAGTGGGCATCTTCTGCTTTGTAGCCAGCATAGGATACATCGGCCCCAACTCCAGTGCAGCCACCCTGGCCACTCATGGACAAAATGCAGGCACCGCCTCTGCCTTGATGGGCTCATTGCAATTCTGCCTCGCAACTATCGCAGGCTTTATGGTCAACCTGCTGCATGATGGCACCACCTTTCCCATGGCCATGGTAATGGCTGGATGTGGTATAGGAGCATGGGGAATGCACAGATGGCTGATTGTGAAGAAGATTGCAACATCCAAGAGTTAATACCACTTCCAAACACGTCAAAGGAGCGGGCATAGCAATATCTCGTCCCAAACTCCCCCAACTGGGCCGGGGCACACAAACCAAAATTCTGAGGCTTTGTTGCGCTCACCTCACAACAAAAAGCCCATGACTATCGCCATGGGCTTTTTTAATACATCCTGCAGTTATTTGAAGAATGTCCTTTGTTGCTCGTTATCCAATCGAGCATACACACGATTGATGCCGCTGATCACGGCCAATAATGAAGCTGTCACCAGGTTAGGGTCAATCCCTGCTCCATAGACCGTTCCCGGCTCTCCCTCATAGCCCAGCTCGGCAAATGCTACCGCTTTCGCATTAGCCCCCGCGCCCATGGCACGCTCTTCATAATCATGAATGGATATCTTGCTGCCAAAGGCATTCACCAACGCGTCTATCGGGCCGTTGCCATAACCTTCCAGCGTCTTTTCAATGCCATGAATCCTCGCACTGAGCTTGATATGCTGTTGCTCGCCCTGTTCATCCAGCTCATGATCCACGTAGTGTAGCGGCTCAACCGCGTCTATGTATTCCCGGTTGAACAGGCCCCAGATGCCATCGGCAGACACCTCCTGGCCCGTGGTATCGGTCAGGCGCTGCACAGCTCCACTGAACTCCACCTGCATACGCCTGGGCATCGCAAGTCCGTAGCCGGTTTCCAGCAGATAGGCAATACCGCCTTTGCCGGACTGGCTGTTGACCCGGATGATGGAGTCGTAGGTACGGCCCACATCATGCGGATCTATTGGCAAATAAGGCACTTCCCACAGGCCGTTCGGATCCTGCACGGCAAAACCCTTCTTGATGGCGTCCTGGTGTGAACCGGAGAAGGCGGTGAATACAAGGTCGCCAGCATAGGGATGACGCGGATGTACAGGCAGTTGTGTACAGTCTTCCACAGTTCGGGCAATCGCATTGATATTGGAGAAATCCAGTCCAGGATCCACGCCCTGGGTATAAAGATTGAGCGCAAGGCTCACCAGATCAACGTTCCCGGTACGCTCGCCGTGGCCGAACAAACAACCCTCTATGCGGTCTGCGCCCGCCATCACTGCAAGCTCGGCGGCAGCCACGGCAGTTCCCCTGTCATTATGGGGGTGTACACTCAGGATAATGCTGTCGCGACGCGCGAGGTTGGTGTGCATCCATTCGATCTGGTCGGCATAGTAGTTGGGCGTACCGATTTCAACGGTGGCGGGCAGGTTGAGAATAATCTTGCGGTCGGGCGTGGCTTGCCATATGTCCGTCACGGCATCACAGATATCCTTGGCAAAATTCAACTCAGTCGCCGTAAAGGTTTCCGGGCTGTACTGGAATACCCATTCAGTTTCGGGGCGCTCATCCGTCAGCTGCTTGATGAGGCGTGCACTATCGGTTGCAATCCTCTTGACCCCGGCCTGGTCGGTCTTGAACACAATCTTGCGGAACTCCGGCGCTGTGGCATTGTAAACATGGACAATGGCACGGCGGGCGCCCTTCAAGGCTTCAAAAGTACGACGTATCAGGTCTTCTCGCGCCTGGGTCAACACTTCGATGGTTACATCTTCCGGAATGTGGCCGTTTTCTATCAGGTTGCGCACAAAATCAAAATCGGTCTGCGAAGCCGACGGAAATGCCACTTCGATTTCCTTGAAACCGATTTCAACCAACATCTTGAACATGCGCATCTTGCGCTCTGCATTCATGGGCTCAAACAAGGCCTGGTTGCCATCTCGCAGATCGGTGCTCATCCAGATCGGGGCCTTGTCTATGATCCTGGCTGGCCAGGCACGTTCAGGCAAGTTTATCGGGGTAAACGAGCGGTATTTATTGTGGGGTTGTTTTAACATTGGGCTCTCTCAGTTTAAGGACAGGATGACGGCAAGGTTAGGCTGGCAGGCTACCGCACACGCAAGGCCTGGCAACCGCAACGCAGTCGAAACTGGCTAAAAAAGGCATTCATCATTTGATACTCGCACACAAAACTACATACAGGGGAGTGTGTCCTTGAAGCTTCAAGGGCACAGAAAAACTAGCAGGAGGAAGATGGGATTAGATGCGCGCCAGGCGCAGCAGCAGACCTAGGCCGAGCAGGGCCTGAATGGTGGAAACAATAAATGTCTGCTGGATATTCATGAATGGCAATCATAAACAGAAGACCATACCCATGTCAATCTACAGCACAGCAGCGGTCTGGTCGGAGCGGTGCTGTAGATGAGGAGAAAAGTGGAAGTTATAAGCTTACATACTTCCTGATTTCGTTTGCCGCCTGCAAGATGGCGGCCTTTGCCTGGGGGGTACTTGCCAGAGGGTTCAGCAAGCCGAAATCATGAATCGCCCCCAGATACCGCGTACTGGTGACCTCGACTCCCGCGTCAATGAGCAAGTGGGCATAGGCTTCACCTTCATCGCGCAATACATCAAACTCAGCAGTCTGGATCAGCGCCGGCGGGAGATCGGATAACTGCTCTATGCTTGCATTGATGGGAGAAGCGTAGATATCGCGTCGACTTTCCTCATTTTCAAGGTAACTGTCCCAAAACCACTTCATCATGTTGCGCGTCAGGAAATATCCGGTTTCAAAATGCTGGTAGGACTCCGTATTGGATCGTGCATCAGTCACTGGCCAGAACAGGGTCTGATGGCGGATCAGCGGCGTATTCTTTTCCTTGGCCATCATGCAGACGACCGTGGCAATATTGCCGCCCGCGCTGTTGCCCGCCACCGTCAGGCGAGAACCATCGACCCCTATCTGGTCACCATTTTCAGTCACCCACTTGGTCGCAAGATAGCATTCAATAACCGCGGTAGGGTAAGCTGCCTCTGGAGAACGTGTGTAATCGACAAAAACCACAGCACAGTTGGAAGCGACACACAGATCATGCACCAAGCGCTGGTGTGTTTGAAAATCACCCAATACCCAGCCTCCGCCATGGAAAAACATGATGACGGGTGGATGCACGGCAATGTCGGGAGGACGGACAATGGTAAGACTGATGAAGTGGTTCTCGGCCTGTACTTCGCGTTGCTCGACTTCCAAATACCCTACATCTACATCCACGCTTTTTTGCAGATCAACCAGGACCTTCCGGGCTTCTTCCGGAGCAAGCTCTTCAATTGGCTTACTATCCTCCTCAGCCAGCTTTTCCAGGAAGGCACGAGTTGTCGGCTCAACTCCGCTATATTGATCGATAGGCTGAGAAAATGTATTCAGGATGGGGCTGAGAATATTCATGAGTGTCCTCCGGCTTGGCTGATTGGATTGATCCAGCTAGCGCTGGCTGGATGTCCAATTCTGTACCAGCATTCCTGAAAAGTATGTCAGCACTTCCCTGATAGCCTTGTAGGAATGTTTGCCTTATCTTCTATGCACGGACTCCTACTGGGGCAAGCCTTCCCATCCGCCCCCCAGTGCAGAGATCAACTGTACGCTACTGATCAAACGGCTTTGCTGCAAAGTCAGCAAGGTACGTTCATTGTTTAGGGCCGTTGTCTGTGCTGTCACCATCTCGAGGAAGCTGATCAAGCCCACGCGATACTGGTTGGTGTACTGCTTGAGAGACTGCCGGGCAGCCTGTGTCGCCTGCTCCCGCAATACCGACTCTTCACCTAAGGTATGCAGAGTCACTAGGTAATCCTCCACCTCGCGGAACGCATCCAGAACAATCTGGCGATAACCAGCTACAGACGCGTCATAACTCGCTTCAGCCTGAACCACGGCATATTTGTTCTGGCCGGCATTGAACAAGTTCATTGCAAACTGTGGCCCGATGGACCAGTAGCGGTTAGGCAATGTCAGCCAATCGGAAAAGGTGCTGCTTCTGTAACCACCCGTGGCAGATAATGTCAGGCTGGGGTAATAGGCAGATTTGGCTACGCCTATGCTGGCGTTGGCCGAAATCACAGAGCGTTCCGCTGCGGCCACATCAGGCCTGCGCTCCAGCAACTGGCTAGGCACACTGGCTGGGATGCCGGGCAACAACGGCACCTTGCCGCTATCTGCCAGGGAAAAATTGGCAGGAACTTCGCCAATCAGCACAGCAATGGCATTTTCCAGCTGTGCTCGCTGCCATACCAGGTCTACCAAGTCGGCCTCGGCACTTTTGAGCTGTGTCTGTGCAGCAGCCACATCAGCGCCGGAGACAATGCCGCGTTTGTGCTGGCTTTCCGTCATCTGCATTACGCGCTTATAGGTATCCACCGTCTCAGTCAGCAGGCGTTTCTGCTGATCCATCACACGTAATTGCAGGTAATTCTGTACCAGCTCCGATTGCATGCTGAGACGCATGGCAGCCAAGGTTGCCAGGCTGGCATCGGCGTTCGCGGTATTGGCCTCCAGCGTTCGGCGCAAGCGCCCCCAGATGTCGACCTCCCAACTGGCATTGAGGGCGGCGTTGTAGGTGGTGCGTATCCCAGTGACCTGTACTGTCTGGCTTGAGGTGGAGCTGCCTGTTCCCTGACCTGCGCGAGTCTTGCCTGCAGTGAGGTTGAGTTGCGGCCACAAGGCACCACGCGCACTCTGCGCCAGGGCAAACGCCTGGCGATACTGCGCCTCATATTGGGCCACGGTCTGGTTGCTGTTGTTGAGCCGCTCAATCAGTTGGTTCAGTTCTTCATCGCCATACCGTTTCCACCATTCTCCCTTGGGAGCTTCATCCGCCGGAGCGGCTTGGCTCCAGCCTTCCACATGCTTGAATTGTGCGGGCACCACGGTATCCGGCCGGTGATAATCCGGGCCTACCATGCACGCCGACAAGAAAACCGACAGGCCGACAATACTGGCCTTGGCAAATCTGCTCATTACTTATTCTCCAACATTGCGCGACTTTGCGTACCACGCTTGCGCATAGCCCAGTGCCGCAAACGATCCAGATAAAGATAGATGACTGGTGTGGTGTATAGGGTCAACAATTGGCTGACCAGCAAACCACCCACAATCGCCACGCCCAGAGGCCTGCGCAACGGCGCATCCCCATCAGTGCCGAATATCAGCGGCAAGGCTCCAAGCAATGCCGCCATGGTGGTCATCAGGATGGGGCGCAGCCTTTGCATGCATGCCTCCAGGATCGCCTCGCGTGGCGCCATGCCTTGCTCTCTCTCAGCTACCAGGGCAAAGTCGATCATTAGGATGGCATTCTTCTTCACGATGCCGATCAGCAGAATGATGCCGATCAAGGCAATCAGCGTCAGCGGAGTATCAAACAGGATCAATGCCAACAAGGCTCCTACCCCGGCAGACGGCAATGTGGAGAGAATGGTCAGGGGATGGATATAACTTTCATAAAGCATGCCCAACACGATATAGACTGAGATTAGCGCAGCCAGGATCAGCCACGGCATCTGTGCCAGCACTTTTTCCATGGCACCAGCCGTGCCGGAAAAAGTTGCCTGCACATTCAAGGGCATCTTGAGGTCGCTCAATGCACTGCGTATCTGTTGCTTGGCATGGTCTAGGTTACCGCCTTCAGGCAGGTTGAAAGAAAAAGTGACCGAGGCAAACTGCCCTTCGTGCTGTACCGAGGATGGAGATGTGTTGTATCCCAACGTCACCAGATTGGATAACGGGACACGTGCACCACTGCTGGTCACGACATAAAGGCTGGACAGGATGTCAGGGCTCTGCATGTATTTGTCTGCCACGCCCATCACCACTCGGTACTGATTCTGTTCCTGGTAGATAGTGGAAATCTGGCGCTGGGCGTAGGAGTTATTGAGCAGGGTAATGATCATCTGCACATCTACCCCCAGGCGCTGGGCTGCGGCACGGTCTATATGCAGGTAGACCTGCACGCTCTTGCTGCGCCCACCGCCACTGACATCTGTAATTTCCGGCACTGACTGCATGGCTTCCAGCACCTTGGGTTCCCAGGTCCTCAAGGCCTTGATGTCATCGCTTTTCAGGGTCATTTGATAGGACGAATCGCTGGAGCGTCCGCCTATGCGCAGATCCTGCATGTTCACCAGAAAAATGGATGCCCCCGGCACTTCGCCCAGCTTAGGCCTCAGTCTCGCGATAATCGACTCTACCGGCTCACGCTCCTTGATATTTTTCAGGATGATGATGAAGTTGCCAGAGTTGGTGGATGCGCCGGGGCCACGGCCACTGCCCGACATGCCCATTACCTGGTCAATGGCAGGGTCAGCCAGCAGAATATTGCGAAAAGCTTCCAGCTTGCGTTGCAGTTCATTGAAGGAAACGCCCTGGTCAGCCCTCGCATTGCCGAACATGCGGCCGTTATCCTGATCGGGGAACATGCCTTTGGGAATCACGACATAGAGATAGACATTCACCGCTATGGTGAACAACAGGATTACCAGCGTCATGGCGGAATGATCCAGCGTCCAGGACAAGCTCTTGCGATAGCCATTCAAAAGCCGCTGGAAGAAGCCTTGGCGTTGCTGATCTGGTGCAGTGTCTGGCTCAATTGCCTTGGCATCCTTGCGCCGCAATAGGTAGGCGCAGAGCATGGGGGTGAGTGTGAGGGAAACGAAAAGGGAAATCAGGATTGCCACCGACAAGGTAATGGCAAACTCGCGAAACAGGCGGCCGGTAATCTCACCCATGAATAGCAAGGGGATAAACACGGCCACCAATGACACGCTCATGGCCACCACGGTAAAACCCACCTCGCGTGCGCCCCGTAACGAGGCGCGCAGTGGCGGCTCCCCATGCTCTATGCGCTTGCTAATATGCTCGACTACGACAATCGCATCATCCACCACAAAACCAGTGGAAATAATCAACGCCATCAACGATAAGTTGTTCAGCGAGAAACCGCATAGATACATGGCGGCAAATGTGGCAATCAGCGATACCGGCACGGCCAGTGCCGGAATGAGTGTTGCCCTGCCATTCTTGAGGAATAGGTATACGACCAGGATCACCAGGGCCACAGAAATCATGAGGGTAAATTCAGCCTCATGCAGAGAGCCACGGATATTGGGACTCCTATCCTCCACCACGGTCAACTTGATATCGTCGCCCAGGCTGCCTTGTATGCTGGGCAGCTGAGTACGTATCTCGTCTATCATCTCAATGATATTGGCGCCGGATTCACGGCTCACCATCAGCAGGATGGCACGCTGGTTGTTATGGAAACCAACATTGCGGATATCCTCGACTGAGTCGTAGACACTGGCGACGTCACTCAGGCGGGTAACCGCCCCATTGCGGTTTGCAATGATGAGATTGCGATAATCCTTGGCACTCAACAACCGGTCATTGGCATCAATTTGCCAGCTATATTCAGCCCCCTGCAAAAACCCCTTCGGACCGCTGCCATTGGCTGCATTAATGACCGTACGCACATCATCCAGTGCCAATCCTTGCTGGCTCAGCGCATCCGGGTTGATATCCACGCGCACGGCAGGCAGTGAGCTGCCCGCCACATTGACTTGGCTGACCCCTTGCACCTGGGATATCTTGCGGCCAACCATATTGGTTGCAAGATCATAAAGCTCCCCCATGCTCCTGGTCTTGGATGTCATGGTCAGCACCATGCTGGGCATATCAGCCGGATTCATCTTGCGATAACTGGGGCGCGTGGGCATTCCACTCGGCAGCATGCTAGCTGCGGCATTGATTGCCGCCTGTACCTCGCGTGCGGCAACATTGATATCCTTATCCAACGCAAACTGCAACGTGACGGAAGTGCTGCCTTGTGAACTGGACGAGGTCATTTCCGTGATGCCGGAAATCCGCCCCAGACTGCGCTCCAGCGGCGTTGCCACGGAAGATGCCATGGTTTCCGGGCTGGCCCCGGCCAGCGAAGCTGTCACCGAAATAGTGGGGAAATCCACCTGCGGCAACGGCGCCACGGGCAGGAACCCAAAGGCCAGCCAGCCAGCCAGTAACAAACCGAGCGAAACCAGCAACGTCATCACCGGACGCAGGATGAAAAGTGCAGCCGGGCTACGCTCGGTTGATTTCAGCTCAGCCTGGGCCAGTACGCGCTTTACCATTTACCCATCCGTTTCATCAAGCCAACTCCTCATCGGCATCTGTAATGGAGGCGTGTACTGTTTTATGCCGGCGGCGTGCCAAGCGGTCGAACATGAGGTAGATCACCGGGGTTGTGAAGATGGTGAGCAACTGCGACAACAATAGGCCGCCTACCATGGTGATGCCCAGTGGCTGACGCAACTCCGCACCGGCACCAGTGGCAAACATCAGGGGCAAGGCGCCAAACAAGGCTGCCATGGTCGTCATGAGGATAGGCCGGAAACGCAGCAGGCAAGCCTGGTAAATGGCTTCCACCGGAGTCATCCCCTGCTCGCGCTCAGCCGCCAAGGCAAAATCTATCATCATGATGGCATTTTTCTTCACGATACCGATCAGCAGAATAATGCCGATAATGGCAACCATGCCTATCTCCTGGCCATATATCCATAGCGCCAGCAAGGCGCCCACTGCCGCGGAAGGCAGCGTGGAAAGAATGGTCACCGGATGGATAAAGCTTTCGTAGAGAATCCCCAATACGATATACATGCAAAACAAGGCTGCCAGTATCAACAGCAAGGTATTGGATAATGAGGCCTCAAATGCCATGGCCGCTCCCTGGAACCGTGTCTGGATGCTGCTTGGCAACTGTAGTTCCTCCACCGCCTGGCGGATGGCACTGACGGCGTCGCCCAGAGCAATACCGTTGGCGAGATTAAAGGAAACCGTCGCCGCCGGGAATTGACCGATATGATTGATCGTCAGTAGCGTATTGCGCTGATCCACCCGCACCAGCGAGTTGAGCGGCACCTGGGTGCTCACTACCGCACCGCTGCTGTCCGTGATGCTGCCGGGCACATAGAGATTGGATAGCGACTCCAGCCCGCTACGGTAATTGGGTGGCACATCAAGCACCACGCGATACTGACTGGCCTGGGTATAGATGGTCGAAACCAGGCGCTGGCCAAACGCATTGTAAAGCGCCGCATTGATGCTGCTCACCGTTACGCCCAATCTAGCCGCATTGTCCCGGTCGATTACCAGATACGCCTGCAGGCCCTGGTCCTGCAGGTCGCTGGCAACATCCGACAGTTGAGGCAGCTGCCGCAGCTTTTCCATGACCTTGGGCATGACCGACTGCAAGACATGGATATCCGGGTCTGTCAGCAGGAAGCGGTATTGCGTACGGCTGGATTTGTCTTCGATGGTCAAGTCCTGCACCGGCTGCAGGTAAAGCTTGATATCGCCGATATTCGCAGTTGCCTGTTTCAGGCGCTTGATCACATCGGTGGCAGAGTCACTCCGTTCGGCATGGGGCTTGAGGTTGATGAGCATACGCCCGGTATTCAATGCCTCATTGGTGCCATCAACGCCGATATAGGAAGACAATCCATCCACCGCCGGGTCCCGCTTGATGATGCGGGCCAATTCCTCCTGTTTCTTCGCCATGGCAGCAAACGAGACAGACTGCGGCGCTTCACTGATGCCTTGTATCAGGCCGGTATCCTGCGTCGGGAAAAACCCTTTGGGCAGATAGATATAAAGCATTGCCGTCACCAACAGGGTCAGCAAGGCAGTCATCAATGTCAGGCCCTGATGCGCCAGCACCCACTTCAGCGCCTTGCCATAATGACCTATCAGGCCTTGCATGATGCTGGCCCCCCGCCGGGCAAAACGGCTTTTCTTGGATTCTGGCACATGATGCAGCCACAGCGCGCACAGCATCGGCGTCAAGGTGAGGGAAATAAACATGGATACGAGGATGGCAATCGCCAACGTCAGCGCAAACTCACGGAACAGGCGTCCGGCAATATCGCTCATGAACAACAACGGGATCAGCACGGCGATGAGCGAAATAGTCAGGGAAATAATGGTGAAGCTGATCTGCTTGGAGCCTTTAAGCGCCGCCTGCAATGGGGAGTCGCCCTGCTCTATGTAGCGCTCTATGTTCTCCAGCATGACGATTGCATCGTCGATCACGAATCCGGTAGCAATCGTCAACGCCATCAAGGTCAGGTTGTTAATGGAGAAACCGGCGATGTACATGACACCGAACGTGCCTATGAGCGACAGTGGCACGGCTACGGAAGGAATCAATGTTGCACGCCCATCCTGCAGAAACAGGAAGGTCACCAGCACCACCAGGCCAACCGCCAGCATAAGCTCGAACTGGGTATCCTTGACCGACGCCTGGATCGTGTTACTGCGATCGCTGAGGACTGCGACTTCAACGTTTTCCGGCAGGCTTTCCTCGAGGTCTGGCAGCATTTCGCGTATGCGCTTGACCACCTCAATCACGTTGGCTCCTGGCTGGCGCTGGATGTTCATGATCACGGCAGGCTTGTCATTGGCCCATGCCGCCAGGTATTCGTTTTCTGCGCCATCATAGGCTTGTGCCACATCACGCAAGCGCACCGGCGCGCCATTGCGGTAACTCAGTATCAGGTCGCGGTACTCGTCCGCACTGCGCATTTGGTCATTGGCATCAATAGTGGTAGAACGTGTCGACCCGTTGAAACTGCCCTTGGAACCATTCAGGTTGTTGGAGGCAATGGCGGTGCGCACGCTTTCCAGGCTCAGCCCATAAGACGCCAATGCCGTTGAATTGGCGCTGATACGCACCGCCGGCTTTTGCCCGCCGCTGATGCTGACCAGGCCCACCCCGGAAATCTGCGCTATTTTCTGCGCCAGGCGCGTATCCACCAGGTCCTGCACCTTGGGCAAGGCCAGGCCATCGGACGTCACCGCCAGCGTGAGAATCGCGACATCGGCAGGATTCACCTTGCTATATACCGGCTGGCTCGGCAGGTCCGAAGGCAGCAAGTTTGAAGCGGTGTTGATGGCCGCCTGCACGCCTTGCTCCGCAATTCCCAAATCCGACGCAAGATTGAAACGCAGCGTAATGACGGAAGCGCCGCCCGCACTGCTGGAAGACATTTCATCCAGGCCGGCAATCTTGCCCAGCTGGCTTTCAAGCGGGGCCGTGATCATCGAGTTGATCACCTCGGGACTAGCGCCCGGATACAGGGTTTTAACCTGGATGGTGGGATACTCGACTTCCGGCAATGAAGCCACCGGCAAGATGCGGTAGGCCAGAATGCCAGAAATCAGCAGCGCCAGCATCAGTAACGTAGTGGCAACTGGCCGCTCGATGAATATCCTTGAAGGATTCATGAACCCTGGCCTCTGCCTTGCGCTGGTTGCTTGCCTGTGGCTGGTTGGCCCTCGCCCTGCTGGCGCCATTGCCCGTGCCGCCCCTCTCCCGCACCCGGCGTGCGGCGTGGGCGGCTATCCTCCGGATCTCCAGCCACTCTCACGGTCATACCCTCAGCCAGCCTGTCCACGCCCTCGGTGACAATGCGCTGGCCTTCGACCAGGCCCTGGCGTACCTCCACCTGCTCAGCCTGGCTCACACCCACCACTACGCGCAGCTTTGACACCTTCTTCTCAGCATCTATACCGTAAACATAGGTGCCTTCATCATCCCGCTGCAATGCCCCGCTTGGAATCATCAAGGCATTTTCCACTTCAGAAGCATTCAGGCGCACATTCACAAACTGGTTGGGATACAGGCTATCGTCGGCATTGGCAAAGCTGGCGCGCAACTTGAAGGTGCCTGTCGTCGTATCGATCTGGTTGTCCAGGCTGATGACCTTGCCGCGGGCAATACGGCTTGCCCGTTGGCGGTCAAGCGCATCGACTATCAGTTTGTCAGGATTGCGCTTGAACTGCTGGCGCACGGTATTGAGCTGCTGCTCGGGCAGGCTGAACACCACGCTGATCGGCCGAGTCTGCGTCAGTACCGTGATCGGTGTGGTTGCATTGGCCGTCACCTGGTTGCCGACATCGATCTGGCGCAAACCTATGCGGCCGCTGATCGGCGCACGCACCTTAGTGAAATCCAGGTTGAGCCTGGCGGCCTCCAGCTGGCCTTCGGCATTTTCCAGGTTGCCCCTATATTGGCGCACCAGTGCGTTCTGGGTATCAATGGTCTGGATTGCAATCGAGTCCTCTTCCCGCAGTTCCTGGTAGCGTGCCAGGTCGATCTCGGCATTTCTCAGTTGCGCCGTGTATTGGCTGACTATGCCTTCCGCCTGCTTCAGTGCTGCCAGGTAAGGCCGGGGATCTATCTCGGCCAGCACATCACCCTGTTTCACTTCCTGGCCTTCAACAAACAGGATCTTGCTCAATTGGCCGTCCACGCGCGCGTTAACATTTACGGTATTGAGGGACGTCACTGTGCCTACTGCTTCCAGCTGCACTGAGAGCGGTGCTTTTTTCACGGTGTCGACACTCACCAGCATGCTATCGCCAAACATGCCGCGGCGGCCTCCCCCGGGAAAGCCAGCACCTGGACCGCCGCCCCTGCCAGCGCCTGGTCCTCCCGCACCAGGAGGGCCAGCCATCCCGGGAGGGCCCTGGCGCCCCTGGCTGGAGGAATCAGGCAGGAACTTCCATAATGAATATCCCACGGCACCCAGGATAAGTAGCAGGATCAGCCAAGGACGTAGTGTTTTTAAAATTGGGCTAGGCATAATGATAGGGTCAATGCATAAACTGGAACATGAAAATTGCGGTACCGCATTGGCACATTGCCAACTGGATCCGACTCTTGATGCGACCAATATTAATTGGCACACACAAACTGCGGCAAACTAATTTACACAACCCTACATCTGTCTGGTTTTGCTCACATTGAATGGTCGCAATTTAAGGCTGTGAAAAAAATCCGAACCTTTTAACCGCCTGAATGAAATATATTCAAAATTAATTGGTTATAAAACAAAAATGCCATCATATCAGCCTTGTTTTGCAGAAACATGGTAAGAAACAACCTTTCTTGCCTTACAAAGCCTTACATTGCAATTCTGGCAAGATGATAATTCAGGCGTCGCTAATCTTCCCCAGCCGTATTTCTGGAAAACCGCATAAAAAAAGCAAACCCCGTTTCACTGAGGTTTGCTCAAGATAGTGCATGTTGGCTGTCAGCACATCAAGCACTCAAGCGGCATGGTGCGCCGCTGTTATTATCGCTCAACTGATTTTGAGCCGACCCCCTGTGCGCCAAAAATTGGGCAGGTATATCCCGAGTATGCACAGGAATGCCAGGCCGTAATAAATCCAGGTCAGTGAATAAATGGACAGTATCCTGGCCGCAGGTTTCTGCTTCTGTACAAACGCCAGGAACTCGTCGCTGTCACTGCCTTCGATATACTGGCCGTCAATTTCCCTGGCAACTTCCTGCAAATGCTCAGCATCCAGGCTGGACAAATAACGGTCATATTCAGCAGAAGCGACAACGGGGTCCGGGTCATCCTTGCTGGCATCTGCATAGTTGCCACCGCCGCCGCCTTCCTCCTTGGAGTCTATCCCCCAATAACCTACCCACTTGTTGTTGGCGTTGTAGCGAGGAATGGGCACAGCTTCTTTACCGCCAATGCCGACAAACATTACGCGCTTTCCAATGCGCACATCACTCAAATCAAGCTTGTTGATGCCATTGGCTTTCGGCGCCTCGTCCCCATCGGTAAAAAACAGCATCTTGGCGGGGGTGTCCAGATAGTCCAATACTTCTTCTGCCGCCTTGACGCCGAAGGTAATGCGGCTGTTCCCGCTCCACGCCATTCTCCACTCCAGCTGGGAAATAGAGTCCATGATCTCGTCATAATTGGCACAGACCTCCAGCGGCATGAACAGCAAGGCCACATTTTCAGCGGAATACGCCCCCAGGCTGATATAAGTACCGCACGAGGATGTTTCCACGATGCGTTTCATCAGGTGCTGGGTATACTCCATGCGGCTGACCGTCTTGTTTTTCAGTTTCAGGTCCTGGGCATTCATGCTCTGGGATACGTCCGCCAGCAACAGGAAGTTATGCACCTCCTGCTTGAGCATTACTTGAGGCTTCACCAATGAGGCAGCCAGCAGCAACATTGCCAGCCCAATCAGCAAGGTTTCATAGTGGCTTCTGGCCCAGTCCAAGGCCTTGTGAACAGGGTACTTCATGGCAACCCGATCGGCAGGTTACTCAACTCCATCCCGGACTGCTCACGCTTGCTGATTTGCATATTGTGCGGAATGACTGCATGCAACAGGCTCAGGTTGAATTTGGCATGGGACAGGCCCGGCGCCAACCTGAGTGCCTGTTCATATGCCACCATGGCCTGGGCATAGGCGTACTTGGCATCATCCTGCAAGGATCCATCAGGGTTCACCATGCGTATCAGGCCTGAACGGAACAGATTGTTGCCGATGTTGAAGTAAATCCTGGAGCGTACCTCACTGCTGACGTTGCCTTTCTTCTCCGCAGCCTCAAGCAACTGGCTGTAGTTCTGTACCGCATGTTTATAGTTTTTTGAAACGCCCTGGAAATAAGCCTCGGCAAATTTCCGCTGAAAGGCATAATTCTCATCAGTAATCTCCTCGCCGGTCAGCAGGGCCTGGTTCACTTTCTCGGCAATCTTGATTTTATAGGCCATGACTGATGCCCCCACCAAACCTATGAGCAGGATCAATCCAGCCACTGCATTCTTGATCGTTACGTGTTTTTCCATGAATAAATCCTCAGGTTTTTGAACATCAGCACCAATGCCCCCAATATCAACGCTAAAAAAGCAAAGTCTTTTGAAAAGTTCCGGCCAGGGATGGTGATGGGATACTGGATAGTCTTGTTTTCGCGGCTGCCTATATCCTGGATGGCAGACTGCAGGGTGGCAGGGTTATCCGCCTCGTACGCATGGTATTTGATGTTCAGGGACTGGAAGTACCGGTCCAGTGCCACGGCGGTCGGCACCCTGTCCTCCTCGTAGACATTCTTTGAGAAAATACTCACATCATCAGGCTGCCTTAAGACAATCCAGTACAACGCCAGGTTGTTTTTCTTCAAGGTGGCTTGCAAGGTAGCCTTCACCCTGGGGCTCAATTTTCCTGCGCCATCAGACAACAGGATGATGGCGCGCGAGCCAGTACTTTCAATGCTGTCAAACAGGGTCACTGCCTTGGTCAGGCCAGAACCTATATTGGTCTGGTTGATGGAGGGACTGGTGGCCGCATTGATCGCCGCATGAATGGCATCCCTGTTGTTGGTGATCTTGATGCCATACAGTGCAGAATTGGAGAATCCCACCACCCCCATCATGTCATCAGGCCTGGAGTCAATGAACTTGGTGATCAGCCGGCGTGCAGCAGTGGACTTGATTTCCGCAGCGCTGCCAGAAGTCACATCGCCCGCAAACGGATGATCCATGCTGACACTGCGGTCAATCACCATAACCGTCTGCGCACCCTTGCCAATCCGCTGCACGACCTTCTCCGGGCCATACGGGTGCGCAAGTGCCAGCAATACCGCCAGCAGCAACAGGGTCATCAAGCCTTTCAGCCCGTTATCCATCAGCCTGGACAACCTGTCCTCAGGCAGAATCGTCACCCATGAGTACAACCGCCCCTGGCGGCTTTTTAGCCAGAACGGCATGAAACAGACCGGCAACAGTATCAATAGCCAAGGATATTGAAAACTCACGCCACACCTCGCTCACAATTGCGGAATTTCTTGCTGAGCAGTTTCAGCTCCCTGATGATTTCGGATGCATCCTTGATATGTCCAAAGAACAGGTGATCATTCGAGCTTTCAAAAAACCGGGCGATATCCTCCCTGGATTTACCAAAGCGTGGATTCTGCTGCACAAAGGTATCGATATCCTGGGCGAAGCAATTGCCGCCGTACCAGTGATTGAAGGCGGCATGCATATGATAAAAAGCTTCTTTGGTCGATCCTGGAGTTGCCTTCAGGCGCTTGATTTTTCTGTGGGCATCCGCAAATGCGCCGCCCATGAACGGCAACCATTTCTTGTCGGCGTTGATGTAAAGCAAGCCCAATGATCCAACCGCGATCAAGAATGCAAATGCACCCAGCCAGAAATGCAGCCTCCCCAGTTCAATTGCCGGTGGTCTGAACTGGGCCTGCATGTTGATACCTGCCTTGCCGGAACTGCTGACCACCATGGGAGAAAACCAGAATGGCCACTGAGGGATGGCCAGCACCGTCTCCTGTCCATCCTTGGCTGCCACCTTGATGCCGGATTGTGGCAGGAGCATCACCACTGGCTTGGCACTGCTTGCAAACACCTGATAATCAAGCCGCACGCTATAGTGCCGCCCGTCTCCGTTGGTGCTTTCGCTGATCGCGACATCCACCAGCTCAATGCCATCAGCCTTGCTGCCTTTTAGCGGCAGGCCGCCTTTAGGAATGGTGCTGCCAGCCGGCAAGTCCAGCTCTATCTTGCGCGACAGCACATCGCCAATCTGTACGCCATAGCTCTTGGAAGGGTTGGTGATGATCAGGCCAGGTTGCGTACCTGCAGCCGATGCTGCAGGAAGGTAGCCCAACATAGCCATCAAACAGCCAATCAATCGAATCATGTTTTTCATAGGGTAAGGTATTGCTCAAAGTAATGGGTCATCAGGTCAGGGTGGTAATCGTCGGAAATATAGAGTGCCGGACTATCAAACTTGAGAAACAGCTGTTGCAGCACTTGCCGGCGATCTGCATAAATACCTTCAATCCGCCGCCTCAGCGAGGAGGTAAAAAACATCATGCGGCTCACGCCGGACTCAGGGTCGATCATGTTGCTGAACCCCAGCCTGGGTAACTTCCTGACTTCATGATCATCCCAGATCACCACTGGAACCACCTGGTGGGCAGACATGGCCGTCAGGGCAAGTTCTATGTGCTTGAACGGCATATGAAAATCCGACAGCCAGAACACCAGGCTTTTTTTCTGTCCAAGGTATTGAGGCACTTGCAATATTCCATTGCCATTACGTCCCATATCCCGATATTCAGAAATCAGGCATAACCGCGCCAGCAGTTCATTGACGCGATTGCCCAGCGGCAGCAGGGTGTCTTCAAGCACCTCTTCGTGATAGCCAATCAAGCTGAATACGTCTCCGGCATGGGCCACGGCACTGCCGATTGACGCGGCGATACTGACTGCCTGGTCCAGCTTGCGGACTTGTCCCTTGAACTGCATGGAACTGGACATATCGCACAGGATATAAACCGGGGTCGGGCTCTCCTGGTTGAACAGCCTGACCTGGATCTGCTCAAAGGGGTCGCGCAGGCTCCGGCTAAGATCCATACGCCTGGCATCAGGATGGTCTATCAGCGACACATTTCCGCGGTACTCAAATCCCAGGCCGCGTTGTGCGCCGGGATGATCGCCCAGATGCATGTTGTCCGACTTCCACGGAATACTGTAGATGAATGATTTTTCCGGTATCGCAATCATGGTGTTGCTCAGTGCTTGCCAGGAACCACAACCGTGTTGATGATCTGTGCCGTCAACTCACGCGCCAGCGCGGTACGCTTGGAGTCGTACATGGGATTGAATACCAGTCGATGGGCAATGATCTCGTGGAATACGGCATGTATATCTTCCGGCAGCAAATTGTCACGTCCATTCAGCCACGCATTCACCCGCGCCGCCTTCATCAGCATGCCCATGCCACGTGGACTCGCCCCGCTCTGGACCAGCCGCCCGATTTCCACACCCTCAAGGCTGACACCGAACTTGGCCGGATCCTGCGTGGCTTCCCACAGATCCAGCGCATACTCTTCCATCACCGGACTGGACTGGATATGGCGTTGTATCGTATCGGAGAACTGGTTCAACTGGTCAAACTGCAAAATATGGTCTTCAACCTGCTGTGTCAGGGCTTCCGCATGCTGGAACCTGGTGTCGAAAATCAGCGATTTCCTGTGCTCGCGGCTGGCCGGGATATTGATCGGGATTTCCATCATGAACCTGTCCCGTGCTGCGGATGGAATTTCAAATGTTTCGTTTTTCTCAACCTGGTTGCGGTCGGCAAACACCACCATATGCGGCAATCGGTAATCCTTCTTGAAAGCCTGCACATGCTTTTCCGCCATCACGCGCAACATCAGGGCATGGACCTGGGGCCGTGCACGATTGATTTCGTTGAAGAAAAATACGGACAGGTTTTCACCGGCTCTCAGCAAGGGACCCTCATCAATTTGCGGACGCCCTTCGGAGTTGAGGTACGTGTGGTAAACAATATCATTGGGCATCAGATCCACGGTGCCCTCAATACGCTCGTAAGCGCCGCCAATGCCGCGTGCAATCGATTGCAGTAATGTGGTTTTACCCACGCCCACCCCGCCTTCAAGCAGCACATGGCCACGAGCAAAAATCGCCGTGGTCATCAAGCGGATGGCCCTTGTCTGCCCGACGATCACCTTTTCAATTTCAGCTTCTAGTTTCAGGGCCTTGGTGCGCCAGTCGGCCAGTTCTATGTCATTGGAAACCGTGTTCATACTTCTCCTCACTCGCCTTCATTGCGGCATGATTTAAATTAACTTCATGTTTTTAAAATGATTTTCAAATTATTATATTAAGTGTTACCAATTGTAATAATTTGTTACTGGTATACATAAGTGCCAGAAAATTTATAATGCATGGTCCAGAATGAACTTTTCATGGGTTAAGTCATTAACATTTCCAATGACCCTCCTTGGAAAACCGCGCATACCGTATTGAGGAAAACATGATGAAACGTGCCAGGCTGTGGGACTTCAAGTTTGAACTGGCCCCAGGGTCCAGGCTGCCAGTATTCATGCAGATCGTTCAGAAGATTATTGAGGAAATCCAGGCGGGCAGGCTGGCACCGTCGTCGCCCATGCCCAGTACCCGTCAGTTGGCCGCTGATCTGGCGGTTAACCGGAAAACTGTCATCATGGCTTATGAAGAACTGATTGCGCAGGGCTGGCTGTCATCTGCAATGCGGAGCCAGACCTTTGTTTCCCCCAACCTGCCTTCCTCCTCCATCAGTCACCATATCTCCGCGTCCAGAAAAGCATTGGCTGGATCATCAGCGCTGGATGCGCCCAGGTTCGCGACACAAAAGGAAGATGTCATTTATTTCAGCGACGGCATGCCTGATACGCGATTGATTCCAGGCAATATTATCGCGCGTGCTTTTCGCCACAGCCTGCTCCACTCAGCCAAGAACAACTGCCTGGCTTACGGCGACCCAAAAGGGATTTATGCCTTGAGAAACTCCATCTCGGAAATGCTCAATATGGAACGGGGGCTATATGTGACGACGGACAATATCTGTATCGTCAGGGGCAGCCAGATGGGAATATTCCTTGCTGCCAAGGTATTGGTGAAGCCTGGGGATAATGTAGTAGTGGAGAAGCTGACTTACCCGCCAGCACGCGATGCCTTCAAGTCCTGCGGCGCCAATATCCTGACCGTTGGCCTGGATGAGTCTGGCCTGCGGGTCGATGAGCTCGAGGAGATATGCAAGAAGACTGCCGTTCGTGCTATTTATGTGACCCCCCACCACCAGTTCCCAACCACGGTCACCATGACTGCGGAACGCCGGCTGACGCTTCTGATGCTGGCTGAAAAATATGATTTCCATATCATTGAGGATGACTACGACCATGAGTTTCACTTCACCAACCACCCAATCCTCCCGCTCGCCAGCAATGACAAACAACATCGCGTGATCTACGTCGGCTCCCTTTCGAAGGTCCTGGCGCCTGCTTTAAGGGTAGGCTACCTCGTGGCATCAAGTGCCTTTATAGAACGCTGCAGCCAGGAAATCCTCCTGATAGACAGGCAAGGCAACTCCGTCACTGAACAAACGGTTTCCGAACTGATCAATACCGGGGAGCTCAGGCACCATATCCGCAAAACATTCAAAATCTACTCCGAACGCCGGGCCAGCCTGGAGGGTTTGATCAATCAACACCTTGCCGGGCATGTCGATTTCAAGATGCCGGTTGGCGGATTGGCGTTCTGGGTATTGCTGAAAGACGGAACCAGGATGGAGAGCCTGCTCGATCACGCCGCCATGGAAAGGATTGACTTGCTGCCAGCGGACAACTTTGCCTCAACAAAACAAAACCTGGCAGCTTTCAGGCTGGGCTTTGGCAATTTAAACCTTGATGAAATTTCAGAAGGGGTAATCCGCCTGAAAAAAGCTTTCAAGGCTGCGGCCCACACCACGCCTTGATATGACAATCGCCATCGGTCACCAGCGATGTCATCACGGAACCCCATCCCAAAGGCAGCTCATTAATGATCAGATATAACACAGCGGGATTTAGGCGCCCAAAGCTCTTTAGTGAAAACTGAATCCCGGTAGCGGCATCCGCAAAGCGTAATATCCAAAAAAAACCGGTTACATATGACTCACCGGGAATCATGGGCATTAATGACCGCCTGCGCATGCCGTGCCGCCATCCACTCCTCATTGGTCAGTACAACGACAACGGTTACGCAGCTTTCCGCGGCTGATATCACCATGGCGTCCCCTCGATTGGCGGCCATATCCACCTGCAGGCCGAGGAAGGCCAAATCCCGGCAGATGCGCTCCCGTATGTCAGCATTATGCTCGCCTATGCCGGCAGTAAATACCAGCATATCCAGCCCGCCCAGGGCGGCAACCATGGCCCCTATCTCACGGACTATGCGGCGTATATAAAGCGCGAGGGCCAGCCTGGCACGCGGCTCTTTTTCCTCTTGCTGCAACAAGATACGTGGATCGGAAGCTATTCCTGAAACGCCGAGCAAGCCGGATTCGTGATAGAGCATCCGGCCCACCTGGGCAGGCGTCAGGTGTTCCACTTCCATCATATGCAGCAATACGCCCGGATCCAGCGCCCCACAGCGCGTGCCCATCATCAGCCCATCCAGCGCGGAAAACCCCATTGTTGTGGCAACGCTCCGCAAATCCTGCATACCACAGAGGCTGGCACCGCTGCCAAGGTGGGCAACGATGATGCGCCCGCGCGCAAGCTCGCCAAAGCACTCCTGCAGCGCCACCGTCATATACTCATAGGACAACCCATGGAAACCGTAACGGCGTATGCCGCGTTCAAAAACGCTGTAAGGCAAGGGCAACACCTGCTCCACCTCAGGCAGCGTGTGGTGAAATGCGGTATCGACGCAAGCCACCTGCGGCAGATGCGGATGGGAATCCAGGAGCCGCTCGACCGCCTCCAATGCAAACGGCTGGTGCAATGGTGCCAGAGGGATATAACTACGCAGGTCACGCAAGACTTCAGCATCTACCAGCACCGGATGAAAATACTTGCTGCCGCCATGCACGACGCGATGGGCGACCGCCAGCAGTTGATGGCCCTGTACTTCCTGACTGGTCCTGCTGGCAATATGGTCCAGTGCCGTGGCATAAGGATGCTCCCGTCCCAGATCAATTGCGGCAGGTGGAGTGTGGCTATCGCCATAGGTCGGGCTGGGGCCGAGTATACTGTCGACCTTGCCGTTCCATAGCGGCTTGCGAGGCACTGGCTCAATGCTGACATCGAACAAGCCGAACTTGATGCTGGAGGAGCCGCAGTTAAGCACCAGTATCAGCTTGCTCACGGCGGACTTTCTCGGTAATGGTCGGCCAGGATCACGGCCACAGCACAAGAGGCCAGGCGGCTGGCCTGGGGATCGGCGCGGCTGGTGAGCACCACCGGCACCTTGGCGCCCAGCACGATGCCCGCACTGCTGGCATTGCCCAGGTATTCGAGCTGCTTGGCCAGCATATTGGCGCTCTCCAGGTCAGGCGCCACCAGAATATCAGCCAGCCCCGCCACCGCAGACTTGATGCCCTTGATATTGGCGGCCTCCGCTGAAATCGCGTTATCAAATGCCAGCGGACCATCCAGCAAGCCGCCCTCGATCTGGCCTCGGTCCGCCATTTTGCAGAGTACTGCCGCGTCCAGCGTGGCCTGCATATGCGGTGAGACTGTCTCCACGGCTGCCAGCAACGCCACCTTGGGCTGCACCACGCCCAGCACCTGTGCCAGCTCTATGGCATTGCGCACGATATCAGCCTTGGCCATCAAGTCCGGGGCAATATTGATGGCAGCATCGGTGATAATGAAAGGGCGCGGGTAGGTAGGGACCTGCATCAGGAAGCAGTGGCTGACCCGACGCTTGGTACGCAGGTTGGCGCTGGAAGGCAATATGGCAGACATCAGTTCATCGGTATGCAGGCTGCCCTTCATGATTGCCTGGACTTCGCCCTGTGCCGCCAGTTCCGCGGCCCGTGCGGCAGCGGCATGGCTGTGAGGCACATCAATGATAGGTATGCCGCTGATGTCGAGCTTTTCTGTTGCCGCCACTGACTCAATCCGGCCGCGCGGCGCCACTAGCACAGGCTTGATCAACCCGAGCCTGGCCGCTTCCAGCGCAGATGAGAGGCTGACCGCATCGCACGGGTGCACCACCGCAATGGTAACTGGCGCCAAGGATTGCGCGCAAGCAATCAGGTTCTGCAACAAGTCAGAGGATGCTTGCAGCTCTCCCAGGGGTAATGCCTTGCTCATGCTTTGCTCCTTTGCTTGCGGAATGCTACCACTTTGAAAATAAGCAGGCGGCAGGTTTCATGATAATGACAAGGGCGACCAGCGTCGAGGCTAATACGGCCTATGCCTTTCACTTCAGCCATTGCCGGGGCGTAAAGCCCAGATGCTTCTTGAACATGGCGTTGAAGGCACTCTGGCTTTCATAGCCATGTTCCAGCGCCACCGTCAGGATCTTTTCCCCCTGGGCAATTTTCTCCAGGGCCAACAGCAAGCGCATCTGCTGGCGCCAGCGGCCGAAAGTGGTCGCTGTTTCACGCAGGAAAAGCCTGTGCAGCGTCTTTTCCGCAATATGCAGTTGTCCAGCCCACTGTTTCAATGTCCTGTCATCGGCAGGATGCCTTGATATCCAATCGCATACTTCACGCAATCTTTCATCCTGGGGCCAGGGCAAGTGCATGGGCAGGATGGAAAGCTCCTTGAGCTCATCCACCAGCAGGGACATCAGCTTGCCATCCCTGGATTCCAAGGTGTATTCCAGTGGAATATCGGTAGCTGCCAGGATGAGCTCCCGCAACAAGGGAGAAACCCTGATCACGCAATTCTGTGGCGGCAGCTTGTCAAAAGAGGCTTCTCGTACGAAAACGGTGCGCATTTTCACGTCACCGCTCATGCGCACAGCATGTTCCAACCCCGCCTGCAGCCATACCCCGTGTGAAGGCGGTACCACCCATCTATGCTGCCTGGCTTCTATGATCATGACGCCTTGAATGGCATACAGCAGCTGCGCGCAGGCATGGGCATGCGGAGCCACCACATAGCCTGCCGGATAATCCGCCATGAATGCCGTGACCGGCATGGAGGACAGCTCGGAAGGCAGGTGGGCATCCGCAGCAACGGCTGTGACCTTTTTTCGATACATTCTGCCATTTTAGCGCAATACGTCCAAAAATTGCCTTTGCATAATTTCACTTCCCTATCCATGGATAAGATGATGAACTTCCGGACTGCAATGTTGTTTCCGTTTTGTGCGATTGTGCTTTGGGCCGGCAACGTGATTGTCTCCAAACTTTCCGCAAGCAGCATAGACCCATCGGCGATCACCTTTTATCGCCTGGTGTTGGCGCTGTGCCTGATGAGCCCGTTTATGCTCCGCCCGGTTTGGCATAACCGAAGCGTAATCAGGCGCTGCCTGCCGCAACTGGCATTTCTCGGCTTCTTGAGCATGGCGTTGTTCCAGAGCCTGTCCTACCTGGCGGCGCACAGCACCAGCGCCACCAATATGGCAATAGTCACGGCATTGACGCCATTGATCACCATGCTGCTCAGCATATTACTGATAAGGGAAACTCCGACCTTGGGCATGATAGCGGGAGGTGCGCTGGCATTAGCCGGGCTGACTTACCTATTGAGCCAGGGGCAGCCGGGAAGCATTTGGAGAAACGGGGTGCACGCAGGGGATTTACTGATGTTGCTGGCTGCATCAAGCTATGCGCTCTATAGCGTATTGCTGAAGCGCTGGAACCTACCAGTCAGGGGCTGGCAATCCACCTATATCCAAGCCTGGGCGGCATTGCTGGCAATGATTCCATTAATGCTGCAAGTCCCTCCGGGAAAGGCAGCCCTTAATCCCGAAACCATCCCGCTGATCCTCTATGCAGGCAGCCTGGCTTCCATCCTATTGCCGTTTTTATGGATGGAAGGCATCAAGGCGATAAGCCCCAATCGGTGCAGCCTCTTTATGAACCTGCTGCCGGTACTAACCGCAGCCATCGCCATCAGCATACTCGGTGAAACCCTGCATGCCTATCACCTGATTGGCGGGTTGGCGGCACTTGGCGGCGTTCTGATCGCACAACTGTCATCAGCCGGAAAACATTGATCCTGGCTCCTGAAGTAGGCCGGGCCAGGTTCAGGCTGGTGTCCAGGTGCCTTTCTGGATGAACTCTACCTTGTAGCCGTCCGGATCTTCGATAAAGGCAATGACGGTAGTGCCGTGCATCATGGGGCCGGCTTCACGCACCACCTTGCCACCGGCCTTCTTCACCTGCTCGCAGGCGGCATAGGCATCGTCGACCTCGATGGCGATATGGCCGTAGGCGTTGCCCTTGTCATAGGACTCCGTGCCCCAGTTATAGGTCAGCTCAATCACGGCACTGTCTTTCTCGCTGCCGTAGCCGACAAAGGCCAGGGTGAACTTGCCGTCCGGATACTCATGGCGGCGCAAAAGGCGCATCCCCAGCACTTCCGTATAGAAAGCGATAGATCGCTCTATATCGCCAACTCTCAACATGGTATGCAATATGCGCATGGCTGTTCTCCTAGGCAACTTGGGTAATACGGATATACTTGGCCATCAATTGCTCCTGAGTCTCGCATACATCCGGGTTAAAAGGGATACAACTAACGGGACACACATCCTGGCATTGCGGGTTGTTGAAGTGACCCACGCATTCAGTACACAGGCCGGGATCTATTTCATAGATTTCTTCGCCCTGGTATATCGCGCCATTCGGGCATTCCGGTTCGCACACGTCACAATTGATGCATTCATCGGTGATCATCAGGGCCATTGCTTGCTCCCGCCCTATGCAATCTTCTGCGCAATGCGCTGCTGCACCAATGGTGATACGAATTGACTGACATCGCCATGCAACTGGGCAATTTCACGCACCAGGCTGGCAGAAACAAACATATATTGTTCAGCAGGCGTAAGGAAAATGGTCTCCATTTCAGGAAATAACTGACGGTTCATGCCTGCCAGCTGGAATTCATATTCAAAGTCGGAAACCGCGCGCAAGCCACGCACCACAGCACGTGCACCTTGTTCACGTACAAACTGCATCAATAGGCCTGAAAACCCGAGCACGCGCACATTCTGGCAATCAGCCAGCACGGCCGAGGCCATTTCCACCCGCTCATCCAGCCCGAACATGGGCTTTTTGCCAGGGCTCTGTGCCACTGCCACAATGACCTCAGAAAAAAGGCCTGCCGCACGGCGCACAATATCTTCATGGCCGCGGGTAATCGGGTCAAAGGTGCCTGGGTAAACTACTTTCAACTGGCTCAATCTCTATCCTCACTTCATGCAGGCCTGATTCCAAAAACTCAATCAACAGCCACCATGAAACCTGTTCAGTTCGCTGATTCGTCTGTCAATTTTAACAGGTGATAGAAAACATTGCCTGCTTTGCCGTGTTTATGCACCTGCCAAACGAGGCCAGACTCCAGGGCATATTCCGCCTCCGCATAGACATAACCCTGGCTGGCAAGATGAGGGGCAAGGATGGGCAGCAGCTTGGGCAGCCAGCCTTGCTGGTAAGGCGGATCAACAAAGATGATGTTGAACAGCTCACGATTCTGCGCCAGGAACTGCAAGGCATCCTGCTGCAAGATACGGGCCTTGTCGGCTTTGAGCAGGCTCTTGTTCTCCTGCAGGGATTTCACGGCTGGCAGCGACTTTTCAACCATTACTGCCTGGGCCGCCCCGCGCGATAAGGCTTCAAAACCCATCACGCCAGTGCCAGAAAACAAATCCAGGCAACTCAACCCATGCAAGTCCTGCCCCAACCAGTTGAACAGGGTTTGCCTGACACGGTCAGGGGTTGGCCTCAGGCCTGGAATATCCGGGAAGGACAAGAGCCGGCTGCGCCATTCGCCGCCGCCTATGCGTACACGATTACTTGCTGCCACCCACTACCACCGTCACCATCTTGTTGGAATCGATACGCCGACTGAATGCGTCCTTGATCTGGGCAGCAGTCACCTGCTCCACCTTGCCGTTGAATTCGTCCAGGTAGGTCAGTGGCAGATGGTAAAAACCAATCACTGCCAGGTAATCCAGGATTTTGCTGTTGCTGTCTATACGCATGGGAAAGCCGCCAATGATATTCTGCTTGGCAGCCTTGAGCTCAGCATCTGTCACGCCCTTTCTGATAAAGGCTGCCAGGGTCTCCCGCACCAGCTTGAGGGCATCCTCTGCCTGATCACGCTTGGTCTGCAAACCAATCTGGAACTGGCCCAGCTCCTGCATGGGAATAAAATAGCTATAGACGCTGTACACCAAGCCACGCTTCTCGCGGACTTCCTCAGTCAGGCGCGACACAAAGCCACCGCCACCCAGAATGTAATTGCCGACATAGAGCGCAAAGTAATCATCATCCCCGCGCTTTACGCCAGGGTATCCAAGCAGGATATGTGACTGGCTGGCCGGATGTGGAATACGCTTTTCCACGGCAGCAGTAGGATAGCTGACTGCAGGCAGAGCAGCGGCGGCCGGCGAATCAGGCAACCCGGCAGAAATCCGCTCGGCAATCTGCTTGGCCTGCTCCGGTGTCATGTCGCCCATTAGCGCAATCACTGCGTTCCTGGCGCCATAATACTGCTGGTAGAACTGCTGCAGGTCTGCACGCGCAATCGCATTAACGGCTTCAGGCTCGCCCTCGTCATCCACCGCATAAGGATGGGTGCCATACAGGGCCTTGAGGAAAGCCTTGTTGGAAATGCTTGCAGGCTGGGTAGCGGCTTCCTTGAGGCCGGCAATGATGCGGGCTTTCTCGCGCTTCAATGTCGCTTCAGGAAAGTCTGGCTGATGCAGTATCTTGGTATAGACATCCAGGGCAGCGGCCTGCTCACGCGGGCTGCTCAGGGTGCGCAGCTTGAGCGCGGCTCGGTCTGCATCCAGCTCGCCACCAAGGATGGCTCCCACATCGGCAAAGGCATTGGAAATCTGCTCATCGGTCATTCCCGCAGCGCCTAGCGTCAGCATGTAGCGGGTAATGCCTGACAAGCCGGGCTTGCCAGAATCACGTGCACTACCGGCAGCAAAATTAGTACTGATATCAATGATAGGCAGATCGTGGTTTTCCACGAAATAGACTTCAGTGCCCTTGCTGGTTTGCCATTTCTGGATATTGAGCGCGGCATGGGCCTGCATGCTCAGCATGACACTCGCTGCCAACAGCAGCAGTTTCTTGAGTGGGGAATTAATGATCATGAGGCTTGCCTTTTGGTTTTGCATTTGGGTCCATGGGTTGCGGATCGAGTGTTGCCACGCTCAATGTATCCCTGACCAGGTATTTCCTGGCGACTTCCTGCACTTGCTGCGGCGTAACTGCCTGCAACTTGGCGGGATAGTCCTTGAGCGTACGCCACGAGAAACCCGTAGTTTCAAGGCGGCCTATCTTCATGGCCTGGTAGAACACGGAATCACGCTGATAGACATCAGTCGCGATCACCTGTGCCTTCACGCGCTGCAGCTCTTCGTTGGTGACACCCTTTTCCTTGATTTCTTCCACCTGCGCCAGCAATGCAGTTTCAAGGTCTGCGACAGACTTGCCTTCACTCGGCGTGCCCTCCAGCTCGAACAACCCAACCTTGCCGCGCTGCACCATGTCGTAGCTGGCACCTACATCCACGGCCAGCTGCTGCTCCCGCACCAGCCTCTGGTTAAGACGGGCTGAAGCGTTGCCATCCAGTACACCCGCCAAGATTTCCAGCGCATAGGGCTCCCAATCCTTGTCCGGGTCCTGCAGCACTGGCACATGGAAGCCCATCAGGATATAAGGCAACTCTGCCGGCACCTTGACCACCGTGCGGCGTTCTCCTATCTGTTGCGGTTCGAGCTGTGGCTTGCGCACAGGCAAGGCATGCGACTTGATCACGCCAAAATGCTGCTTGGCCAGCTTCAGCACATCGTCAGCCTTCACATCGCCCGCCACCACCAGGATGGCGTTGTTGGGTGTATACCAGTTGTGGTACCACTCCCTTGCATCCTCCACCGTCATGCTCTCGAGGTCGTTCATCCAGCCCACGATAGGACGACTGTAAGGATGTGCTTGATAGGCAATGGCATTGAACTGTTCATTGAGCATGCCCTGCGGCTTGTCATCCGTGCGCCAGCGCCGCTCTTCCATCACCACGCGGATTTCCTTGGAGAACTCATCCTTGGTCAATTCAAGGTTGGCCATCCGGTCCGCCTCCAGCTTGATGGCCAGTGGCAACTGGGATTTTTCCAGCTGTTGGTAGTAAGCGGTATAGTCCGGCCCGGTAAAGGCATTCTCACGCCCGCCTGCCGCGGCTATCAGCCGGGAGAACTGCCCGGGGGGTACAGTCTTGGTGCCCTTGAACATCATGTGTTCCAGCACATGGGCCACCCCAGTCTTGCCATTGACTTCGTCCACACTGCCGGCGCGGTACCATACTTGCGATACCACTACCGGTGCCCGGTGATCCTCCTGCACGATCACGCGCATGCCATTGTCCAGCTTGAACTCATGCGTATCTGCTGCCTGGGCCACCATCGGCATCAATGCCAGGGCAAGCCACATTCCTCGAATAAACACCTTGCGATTCTCCTTTTGCCGCATTATTCATGCATTATAGCGGTAGTACTCAAAATGCCTGTGCAACGATGCTGTCGTAAGGTTGCACCTAGATGACACACATCAATACAACCATGCTCTGACAGAGCCATGACAAAGTTAGTTCTTATAAAGCAGCTATATATATGCATGAGATATATAGCCGTCATTAGCCTGCATGGCAAAAATACGTGAAGATATGCGCAGATATTCGGTTTCAGCCACTGCAAGTGCTTTGTTTTGCTTTAAAATATCCACTTATCGGTAAATACGCATCCCATGTTCGATTTTTTCAAAAAAGATAAAACCCCGCCCGCTCCTGCAGTGGAACTGGAAAAAGCGGCGCCTGTACAGCCACAGGTTCCCACCCAGGATAAACCCACACTGAGCTGGACTGAGCGGCTCAAGCGCGGCCTGGCCAAGACCCGCAGCCAGTTGGGCAACCAGCTGGCCAGCCTGTTTGGCGGTGGCAAGATTGATGAAGATGTTTACGAAGAGCTTGAGACCATCCTGCTGACTTCGGATGTAGGCATTGCCGCCACCCTGGCCTTGCTTGAACAGATCCGCACCCGCGTCAGGCGGCAAAACCTGAACGACACAACCCAATTGCGTGAAGCACTCAAGCAATCCCTGCTGGAACTATTGGCGCCATTGGAAAAGCCGCTGGATACATCCACGGGTCAACCTTTTGTCATCATGCTGGCGGGCGTCAATGGCGCAGGCAAGACCACGACCATAGGCAAGCTGGCAAACCTGTTCCAGGCACAGGGCAAGTCGGTGCTGATCGCAGCCGGCGATACCTTCCGTGCTGCCGCGCGTGAGCAATTGCAGGCCTGGGGAGAACGCAACAATGTGCACGTGGTAGCTCAGGAAAGCGGTGATCCTGCTGCAGTGATCTTTGATGCCGTGAATTCGGCCAGGGCCCGTGGCATAGACATAGTGTTGGCAGATACTGCCGGGCGCTTGCCGACCCAACTCAATTTGATGGAGGAAATCCGCAAGGTACAGCGCGTGATCGACAAGGCCCTGCCTGGCGCACCACATGAAGTTTTGCTGGTACTGGATGCCAACACCGGCCAGAACGCCGTGACGCAAGTGAAGGCATTCGACGATGCGCTCAAGGTCACAGGCCTGGTGCTGAGCAAGCTGGACGGCACCGCCAAGGGGGGCGTGATTGCCGCCATTGCCCAGTCACGCCCCATCCCCATCCGTTACATTGGCGTGGGCGAATCCATAGATGACTTGCGCCAGTTCAAGGCCAGCGAGTTTATTGATGCTCTGTTTGAATAGGAAAGTACTGAGCGCATGATACGTTTTGACCAGGTCAGCAAACGTTATCCCGGCAGCGATGAAGCGTTGCGTAACGTTTCCTTTGAAATCGCCCAGGGAGAACTGGCGTTTGTCACCGGTCATTCAGGAGCCGGCAAGAGCACCCTGCTCAAACTGATGGCGGCTATTGAACGCCCGAGTGCCGGCACAGTGCTCATAGGCAACCAGAATGTCAGCAAGCTGCGTCCGCGTATCGTGCCCTATATGCGCCGCAAGTTCGGCCTGGTATTCCAGGATCACAAGCTGCTATATGACCGCAATTGCTTTGAAAACGTGGCATTACCCTTGTACATCAACGGCGTCACTGGCCAGGAAGCCGCCAAGCGCATACGCGCAGCGCTGGACAAGGTAGGCCTGCTTGGCAAGGAAAAAGCCATGCCGATCACATTGTCAGGCGGAGAGCAACAACGCCTGGCCATCGCCCGTGCAGTGGTCAGCCGCCCGGCCATCCTGATTGCAGATGAACCGACAGGCAACCTGGATGAAACCTATGCGGCTGAAATCATGGCACTGTTCCACGCCTTCCGCCAAGTTGGCGTGACCGTCATTATTGCCACCCATGATGCGCACGGCATCAGCAACATCCCGGGCAAGATGCTGCATCTGGATCATGGAAGGCTCACGGTATCATGAAGCATTGGATCAATCAGCACACCCTGGTCTGGCGACTGGTTCTCGCCCGCACATGCCGCAACAAGCTGGCCACCCTTTTAATATGGACCGTAATCGGCATTGCACTGTGCCTGCCTGCCCTCCTCTACGTCATCATAGACAACCTGAACCAACTTGCAGGAGAAGTAAAACATGAGCCGCAGATCAGTATCTTCATGAAACTGGATGCAGACAAAACCATAGTAGACACCACCAAATCCAGGCTGGAAAAACATGCCGGTATCGGTAGCCTCCAGTTTGTGAGCAAGGACAGTGCATGGAAGCAGATGCAGGACGACGCCCTGACTGACAACATTGCCACCAACCTCAAGCAGAACCCACTACCTGATGCCTTCTTCATCCAACCCAAGGATCACGCACCTACCGCGATCGAGCAACTGCAACATGAGTTACAGAACTGGGAAGGCATAGAGCATGTGCTGGCCGATGCTGATTGGGCAAAGCGTCTTTATTCCATTCTGGAATTGGGCAAGAAAGCTGTTTGGGTACTGTCTGGACTGCTTGGCTTTGCTCTTGTGACTATCATAGGCAACACCATACGCTTGCAGATATTGACACAGCGAGAGGAAATCGAGGTTAGCAAGCTGATTGGGGCAACAGACGGCTTCATTCGCCGTCCATTCCTTTACGCAGGGGCACTCTATGGTTTTGGGGGCAGCCTGGTGGCATTGGCATTGATCAATGGCATCATTACAATCTTTAACCTATCCGTGGCGGATTTAGCCGAACTTTATGGCAGCAGTTTCATCTTAGCTTTACCGGGCTGGCAGATCAGCCTGGGGATTACTGCCTGTGCAGTGACGTTAGGCTGGCTTGGTTCCTATATTGCCGTCAATCGCTCCCTGGCACGCCTCAATCCACACTAACCCAACCCGCTTACAAAAGAAACTGACTCCGGACTTATAACCGTGGCTGCACCGCGCCTGTTACAGCAGATCATCGCCATCATTCATGGCACCAAGGACAAGGCGCGCCCTGTCGGCTCACCCGGTCAGCCAGCACCATCATTACCCTGGCAGGAAGCACAAAAAGGCGACCGCTACATAGAGTTCCGCATACGCCGCAACACTTTCTATGCCCTGATCGCTTCCCTCATCCTGCATTTGATCCTGTTCTTTGGCTTTATCATGCCAACGCTGGACCAAGGGGAAGATTCTGAAAAAGAAGGGGAAAAGCAACTACTGGTCAACCTGGCACCACCTACCAAAGACAAACCGCAACAGGAAATGGCACCTCCGCCAGCGTCCTCACCTCCGCCGCCTCCGCCTTCCACAAGCAAACCCAGCAAGGCCACCAAGCAGCCGAGGAAGCAAACCACACCGACACCACCCGTGGTCACGGGCAAGGATAAGCCTTTGCCTCAGCCCGAAGAAAAACCTGCTCCAAGGCCAACACCGCAACCGCCCGTTCCGCCCCGGCCTCAGGAACCTGATCCCTCCCAGTTTGCCGACATGTCGTCTTATATGAACGCCATGCGTGAATACCGCAAATCCACAGACAACAACTATGCAGCAATGATGGAAAACGAGCGGGCCCAACGTGAATCCGGCAGCAAGACACTTTCAGACGATGAACGCCGCAACGAAGCCATCAAGAAAAACCTGTCATCAGGGGCCAGCGGGGTATTCCGCATCATGAGCATGAGTTCCTACACCTCCACCTTCGAGTTCCGCGGCTGGGTCAACGATTTCAGCACCGCCAAGCGCGAGGTGTTCCAGATCGAGGCCAAGGCAGGTGAGGATATACAGCGTGCCACCGTGCGCAAAATGATAGAACTGATTCGCCGCCACTACAGCGGCGACTTCAACTGGGAATCACACCAACTGGGCCGTGTTGTCGTACTTTCAGCCCGTATGGAAGACAGTGCCGGCCTGGAGGATTTCCTGATCAAGGAATTCTTCGGTGACGGCGACATGCGCTACCTGGACATGCAGCGCCGCAGACCCCCGCCGGGACCGCCAAGGTATCCAGTACCGTAATCCAGGGCGAGCGCAGCAAAGCCAAGTTGCTGCTGACGTTGGGTTCCCCGTCTGACTGCTCCGAGTAGCGGAAATCCGGCCGGACAAGGGCTTGCAGCATGTCTGAGCGAAGCGAGTTCTGCAAGACCCCGGACAGATTGAGCAACGCAGGGGACCGGGAGCTTGCTCCCGGCGCAGTCTCCGGGGTTGCCTTTTGTTTGGTTCCTTTATTTTGGCGATACAAAATAAAGGGACTCGCTGGCAAGCGAAAGGCAACGGTTCAATGCCTTGCGATAGTAGTCAAGGCCATTTTTGCCTTAACTACCCAACCCCATCAAGCTGAGTAATTTTCTGTCTTATCAATATTGCAATTGGCGGGAGAATGGGTTTCGCTCCGCCGGGCGAGTCCATTTCTTTTGTCTCGCCAAACGAAACAGGACCAAAGAAAAGGCGACCCGATTGTCTGCGTCCCAGAACTTCGTTCCGGGCAACCTGCGTTGCTCGCTTTTAATGGGGACTGGCTGAACTCGCTATCGCTCAAACAGACGCCAGTCCTTTTTCCATTAAAAGCTGTGCTACTCGGCACAGCCAGACGGGGAACCCAACGTCAACAGCAACTTGGCTTCGCTACGCTCGCCCTTGAAGTACTACCGCCCTAAAAGCAAAAAAGCTTGATGCATCTAGCATCAAGCTTTTTATTAAATATCGAGAAAAGCGTATTTACTTCTCGGCGAACGCCCGCTCGATCACGTAATCCCCGACATCGCCAATACGCTCCGACACCTTGAGCCCTGCGGCATCAAGAATCTTGCAGGTGTCGATCAGCATCTGCGGGCTACCGCACAGCATGGCACGGTCAGTTTCAGGGTTGAGTGGGGGCAAGCCAATATCCTCATAGATCTTGCCACTTTCCATCAGGTCCGTCAGGCGGCCCTGGTAGCGGAATTCTTCACGTGTCACGGTAGGGTAGTAAATCAGCTGGTTCTTCACCTGCTCACCGAAGAATTCGTTCTCGGGCAATTCCTTGGTGATGAAATCCTCATAAGCCAGATCGTTCACTCGGCGTACACCATGAACCAGAATCACCTTCTCGAAACGCTCATAGGTTTCAGGATCCTGGATCAGGCTGATGAACGGCGCAAGACCGGTACCGGTGGACAAGAGATAGAGGTTCTTGCCTGGCTTGAGGTCGGACAGCAGAAGTGTACCGGTAGGCTTGCGGCTCACCAGCAAATCATCGCCAACCTTCAAGTGCTGCAGGCGAGAGGTCAACGGGCCATTGGGTACCTTGATGCTGAAGAACTCCAGGTTTTCGGCATAGTTTGCACTGGCGATGCTGTAAGCACGCATTAGCGGCTTGCCATCAACCTGCAGGCCTATCATGACGAACTGGCCGTTTTCAAAGCGCAATGCTTCATTACGGGTAGTGGTGAAGCTGAAAAGACTGTCATTCCAGTGTCTGACGCTCAGCACTTTTTCGGTGTTAAATGCACTCATGGATACTTTTTTCTCTATAAGTTGATTAGTTATTCAGCGCGGCAGTAAGTTCAGGCACCGCGTCAAACAAGTTGGCTACCAGGCCATAGTCTGCGTGCTGGAAAATAGGCGCGTCAGGATCGTGATTGATCGCCACGATGATCTTGCTGTCCTTCATCCCTGCCAAATGCTGCATGGCCCCAGAGATGCCGATGGCGAAATAAAGCTCAGGTGCCACAATGGTGCCGGTCTGGCCGACCTGGATGTCGTTTGGGGCAAAGCCTGCGTCAACACACGCACGAGTGGCTCCCAGCGCACCGCCGAACTTGTGGGCCAATGGCGCCAGCAACTCGTCAAAGCGCTCGGCCAGGCTGCGGCCGCCCGATACCACGACACGGGCGGATGAAAGTTCAGGGCGATCAGAAACGTTCCTGTCTTCCTTGATCCAGCGGCTCAAGCCGCTAGTGGCTGGAGCCGTCACAGTTACCACCTCTGCATTGCCTCCAGCAGCTGGCACCGCAAAGGAGGTAGCGCGGATAGTCACTACCTGGATAGTATCGCTGCTTTCGACAGTAGACAGTACATTACCTGCATAAATCGGGCGCACATAAGTTGATGGAGCAGTGATACTGATCACATCGGATACCATGGCGACATCCAGCACTGCTGCTACACGCGGCAATACGCTCTTGCTGAAGGCGGTGTGTGCGGACAGGATGACTTTGTAATCACGACCCAATTGCGCAAGCAGTACAGATACGTCTTCTGCCAATGGGTGCTCAAACTGGGCAGCATCCGCATGCAGCACCTTGGCAACACCTGCGATTTCCGCAGCCTGTTGAGCAATGGCGGCACTTTGCGCGCCAGCTACCAGTACGTGAATAGGAAGTTGCCACGCGTTAGCCGCGGTAACAGCTTGGCGGGTAGATTGCTTGATATGTTTGCCGTCGTGTTCGGCCAGAATCAGGATACTCATTACAGGACTTCCGCTAGACGTAGTTTTTCAACAAGTTCGGCCACATTGGCCACCTTGATACCTGGCTTGCGTGGCTCAGGATCGGCCGCCTTCAATTGCTTCAGGCGTGGACTGATGTCCAGGCCCAGGTCTGCAGCATTAATTGTCTCAATCGGCTTTTTCTTGGCCATCATCAGGTTAGGCAGCTTGATGAAACGCGGCTCATTGAGGCGCAGATCAGTGGTCACGACTGCGGGCAGCTTGAGTGCCACCACATCAGTACCTCCGTCAATTTCACGGGTCACTTCAATCTCGCCAGCCTTCACATCAATAACGGAAGCGAATGTGCCTTGACCTGCATTGATCAAGGCTGCGAGCATCTGGCCAGTTTGTCCTAGGTCATCATCAATGGCCTGTTTGCCCAGAATAATGAGTTGAGGCTGTTCGCGCTCCACTAAAGATTTCAGCAGCTTGGCAACCGCCAGCGGCTGTACCTCAACGTCAGTCTGGATCAGCACAGCCTTATCCACACCCATTGCCAACGCATGACGCAAGGTATCCTGGCTGTTGGCCTTGCCAATGGTCACGGCAACCACTTCAGTGGCTACACCGCGCTCCTTGAGACGGATAGCTTCTTCCACTGCAATTTCGTCAAATGGATTGATGCCCATCTTGACGCCGGCGATATCGACATCGGAACCATCCGGCTTGACACGGGGCTTGATGTTGTAATCAACCACATGTTTGACAGCAACTAGAACTTTCATATTTGCGATCCCACTCCATAATTTGCCGCGTATTTTAATCGGCGGTAAAATATCTGTTAAATCAATTATTACTATATCACATATCTACCACATCGATATGAGAATCATTCTCAGGTGAAGCATACCCTACGACAACTGGAAGTTTTTGTTGCCATTGCACGCCTGGAGAATGTGTCACGCGCGGCCGAAGCATTGTCGTTATCGCAATCCGCAGCGAGTACCGCACTTGCCGAACTGGAACGACAGTTTGATTGCAAACTGTTTGACCGCATGGGTAAAGTGCTGAAACTCAACGAGCTAGGAAGAAGCCTGCTGCCCATGGCAGCCGCCCTGCTTGACCGGGCCGCTGAAATCGAGAGTATTTTACAGGGAAAAGCCGCATTTGGCTTGCTAAAAGTAGGCGCCACGCTGACTATTGGCAATTACCTTGCCACCCTGTTGATTGGTTCATTCATGAAGCAGCATATAGAGTGCCAGGTACAACTATATGTACAGAACACTAATTCGGTGATGAACCAGGTTGCCATGTATGATCTTGACCTAGGATTGATAGAAGGCGATTGCCATCACCCGGATCTGGAAGTAGAGCCCTGGATTGAAGACGAATTGACCGTATTTTGTTCGCCACAGCATCCGCTGGCCTTGCACAAGCAGGCATCCCTGGATGAGTTGCTACAAGAAAGCTGGGTCTTGCGCGAGCGAGGTTCAGGCACACGTGAAACCTTTGACCATGCCCTGCGCCATTACCACACCAGGCTTAACGTCAAACTGGTGCTGGAACATACGGAGGCCATCAAGCGTGCAGTGGAATCTGGATTGGGACTTGGTTGCGTTTCACACCTGGCGCTGAAAGATGATATTGCCCGGGGCAATCTGGTAGCCATACAAACGCCCGAACTGGATTTAAGACGCCAGTTCATGTTCGTCTGGCATAAAAAGAAATATCAGACGACCGCAGTACGCGAGTTCCTTAATCATTGTCGACTGCTGACACGCGATGCGCGGCGCAGCGACGAAATCAACATACCGTATATTCCATGAAAGTTTTAGCATGCAACGCGATGTAATGAATTATGACGTACTGATCGTAGGCGCAGGCCCTTCCGGCTTGGCAGCAGCGATCCGTATCAAACAACTGGCACTGGAAGCTGGTCGCGAAATCGGTGTGTGTATCCTGGAAAAAGGCGCTGAAGTCGGTGCCCATATTCTATCTGGCGCAGTCATAGACCCGATCGCGCTCAATGAACTGATCCCGGATTGGAAGGAAAAAGGGGCGCCCCTGCACACCGAGGTCAGCGATGACCAGTTCCTCATGCTGGGCAAGCAGGCAAGCTGGAAAATCCCCAACAAGCTGTTGCCACCGCTCATGAACAATCATGGCAACTACATCGTTAGCCTGGGGGATGTATGCCGCTGGCTTGGAGAACAGGCAGAAGCACTGGGCGTGGAAATCTATCCTGGTTTCAGTGCCGCAGAAGTTATCTATGATGAAGCCGGGGTTGTCCAGGGCGTGATCACTGGCGACATGGGTCGCGACAAGGCTGGCAATGAAAAGCCTAGTTTTGCACCGGGCATGGAGTTACGCGCGCACTACACCCTGTTTGCCGAGGGTGCACGCGGATCCTTGACCAAGGACCTGACAGAGAAATTCAACCTGCGCAGCAATGCCGAACCGCAGAAATACGGCATAGGCTTCAAGGAAATCTGGCAAATCGCCCCAGAGCAATCAAAACCTGGCTTGGTCATGCATTCACAAGGCTGGCCACTGGATAACAGCACCGGCGGTGGCGCATTCATATACCACCTCAAGGAAAACACGGTCGCCATTGGCTTTGTCGTCCACCTCAACTACAGCAATCCGCACCTGAGCCCATTTGACGAGTTTCAGCGTTACAAAACGCACCCAGCCATCCGCCCTCTGCTGGAAAATGGCAAGCGGCTAAGCTATGGCGCACGCGCCATTACTGAGGGTGGACTGCAATCCCTGCCTACCCTGGTATTCCCCGGCGGCCTCATCATTGGTTGTTCTGCCGGGTTTGTGAATGTGCCACGCATCAAGGGCACACATAACGCCATGAAGTCCGGCATGCTGGCGGCAGAAGCCGTGATGGAAGCATTGGCCACAGATAAGATAGGCGCAACACTGGATGCGTACCCTCGAAAAGTCCGCGACTCCTGGATCTGGAAGGATTTGCATGCAGTACGCAATATCAAACCGGCCATTTCCCGCTTTGGCAACATTCTCGGCAGCCTATATAGCGGAGTGGAAATGTGGCTGGAGTCCTTTGGCATCAGTTTGCCCTGGACCCTGAAGCACGGCAAAGCCGACCACGAAACGCTGAAGAAAGTTAGTGAAGCCCGCAAGATCGAGTATCCGAAACCGGATGGCGTGGTCAGCTTCGACAAGCTTTCCTCAGTCTACCTGACTAATGTATTTCATGAGGAAGACCAACCCTGCCACCTTGTGCTGAAGAACCCCAGCATCCCGATCGATATTAACCTGCCACAGTACGATGCACCTGAGCAGCGCTATTGCCCTGCAGGGGTGTATGAGATTGTGCAGCAGGAAGGCAACCCGCGCCTGCAGATCAATGCATCCAACTGCATTCACTGCAAAACCTGCGATATCAAGGATCCGCTGCAGAATATCAACTGGCGTACGCCTGAAGGGGGCGGTGGCCCCAATTACATAGGAATGTAACTAAAGGCCCCCAGCAAATGCATGATGGAGCTGATTTGGTGTTGATCTTAATCTTCCCATCTGACCGCGCCGAGCAGCGCAGCCAGACGAGGACCAAAAACACCAACCCAAGGTCAAAAGCACAGGTCTCGGAGCATTGCTATGCTCGCTCCATCACTCACTACCGACAGGATGTCTAAACTGTACATCCTCCAAATAAAAAAGGGCACATCAATGTGCCCTTTTTATTTTCACCGTAGACTTAACTCAACAGCTACATTTTGCCATGGCTTAGTAAAGAACACGTGTACGTAGAGTACCCTCTACCGTCTGCAATGCCTCAATCGCCGCATCAGAAGCGGAAGCTTCCACATCCATGATCATGTAGCCGATATCGCCCTTGGTCATCATGCTCTGCGCGGAGATGTTGATATTGCTGCGCGCGAACAGGCTGTTGACCGCAGACAATACGCCAGGAACATTGCGGTGGATATGCAGCAGGCGGTGGGTACCGGGTTGTTGCGGGATGGATACTTCAGGGAAGTTGACCGCAGTGACGGTGGAACCGGCATCGGAATACCGTACAAATTTTTCACCAACTTCAATCCCGATATTAGCCTGCGCCTCCTGGGTTGATCCGCCAATATGTGGCGTGAGGATCACGTTCTCGTAAGGGCGCAATGCAGACACAAACTCTTCGTCGTTGCCTTTAGGCTCAACCGGGAACACGTCAATCGCAGCACCGCCAATTTGCTTGGAGGCGATAGCCGCTGCCAGTGCATCGATATCTACACAAGTACCGCGCGCGGCATTGATGAAGATGCCGCCCTTCTTCATTTTGGCAAATTCCTCGGCGCGCATCATGTTCTTGGTCGATGGCAGTTCCGGCACATGCAGTGAAACCACGTCCGCCTCGGCCAGCAGTTCGTCCATGCTTGCAACCTGACGGGCGTTGCCTAGCGGTAGTTTGGCGATCACATCAAAATAAATCACCTTCATGCCCAGGCTTTCTGCCAGGACGGATAACTGGGAGCCAATTGACCCATAACCCACGATACCCAGCGTCTTGCCGCGGGCTTCATAAGACCCTTCGGCCGACTTGGTCCAACCACCCCGGTGCACCAATGCATTTTTCTCGGGAATACCACGCAACAGCAGGATGGTTTGTGCCAGCACCAACTCAGCAACAGAACGGGTATTGGAATATGGCGCGTTGAATACCGGGATACCGCGCTCCAGCGCTCCTTCAAGGTCTACCTGGTTGGTACCTATGCAGAAGCAGCCAATGGCGGTGAGCTTGTTGGCTGCATCCAGTACCTTGGTGGTGATCTGGGTACGGGAACGGATACCGATAAAATGCACATCCTTGATCGCTTCAATCAGCGCATCTTCATCCAGCGCGGTCTTGCGGTAATCAATATTGTTGTAACCGGCAGCATGGAGTACATCGACGGCATTCTGGTGCACGCCCTCCAGCAACAGGAAACGAATCTTATCTTTTTGCAAAGAAAGTTGTTGGGTCATTACTGCTCCGAGAAAAGGCCAAAAATCAGTCATCCTAGCACACTGCCATACATATTAAACCCCTACCAAATCAGGGATACGAGCCAGATTGCAGTCAACTTGGCCATAAGCCAGGCAAATCCTGAATCAGGAATCAATCTCAATAAAAACTGTTAAAATGGGCAATTACCTCATCCGCTGCAAACCAGCTTTTTAACAGGCCTTAATTTGATGAATGCACCCGCCCTACCTGCTGACGTACTGGAACAACTGAAAACCATTGTTGGAGAACAACGGGTCAAGACTGATCATGACAGCCTGGTGACATGGGGTGTGGACTGGACAAAACATTACGAGCCTAGACCATCCGTTATCGTTTTCCCCGCAAGCACCGAGGAAGTACAGGCCATCGTAAAACTGGCCAATACTTGCCAGATCCCGGTCATACCCAGTGGTGGCCGCACTGGTCTCTCCGCCGGTGCAGTGGCCGCCAATGGTGAAATTGTCATCAGTATGGACCGCATGAACAAGGTACTGTCTTTCCTGCATGCAGATCGCCTGGTCAGGGTGCAGGCAGGTGTTATCACTGAACAGTTGCAACAATATGCAGAACAGCAGGGCCTTTACTATCCAGTGGATTTTGCCGCTGCCGGCTCAAGCCAGATTGGCGGCAATATAGGCACCAACGCTGGCGGCATCAAGGTCATCCACTATGGCATGACGCGCGAGTGGGTGCTGGGATTGACTGTTGTCACCGGCAAGGGCGACATCCTGCACCTGAACAAGGGCATGATCAAGAATGCCACCGGCTATGCCCTGCATCAACTGTTCATCGGCTCGGAAGGCACGCTGGGCATTGTCACCGAAGCCGAGATCAAGCTCACGCGCCAGCCGCAGGACCTCAAGGTGCTTGTATTGAGTGTGCCTGATTTTGCCGCCGTCATGCCGATACTGCATGCTTTCCAGCAGCGCATAGACCTGACCGCTTTCGAGTTTTTCAACGATACCGCGCTGCAGAAGATCATGGCAGCCGGTCATGCGGCACGCCCATTCGAAACCGAGTCTCCGCTTTATGTACTGCTTGAGTTCGAAGGCCGTTTTGAGGCGGTGGTGGATGATGCCATGAGCATTTTTGAACACTGCATGGAACAAGGCTGGATCCTGGATGGGGTCATGAGCCAGTCACAGTCACAGGCACAGGCGCTCTGGCATTTACGTGAAGGCATTTCCGAAACCATTGCCCCATTTACACCCTACAAGAACGACATCTCCGTTCTGATCACGCATGTCCCGGCATTTATCGCAGATATCAATGCCATAGTGGCTGCCAACTACCCAGACTTTGAAGTCTGCTGGTTCGGCCATATCGGCGATGGAAATCTGCACCTCAACATCCTGAAGCCCGCCAACCTGAGCAAGGATGAGTTCTTTGAGAAATGCAAAGTAGTCAACCAGCACGTATTTGAAACCGTGCAGAAATACAACGGCTCCATTTCAGCGGAACACGGCGTAGGCATGACCAAGAAAGATTATCTGGGCTACACGCGCGATGCAGTGGAAATCAGCTATATGCGCGAGCTGAAGAAAGTCTTTGACCCCCAAGGCATCATGAATCCCGGCAAGGTCTTCGACCTGTAAAAACCAGGTGAGCAAAAGCCGCATCCTCTCGGCTATTGCTCACTCGGATCCACGCGTCAGCTTAAGTTCCAGCACTAGGCCATAAACGTACAAACCATCTGTTCTTTGAAAAAGCTGACTATACGGATGTCCTGTACCGGTCCTCCTCAACCGTTTCCTCCTACATATTGATTTGGGCAATACTAGCTACCCTATCAAGGGCCTCTACAGCCCTATCACCAGCTTTCAATTCGGTTCATTTAAATCAACAGCCATCACATCCCCTTAACTTAATAGTACTAATAATCATTTTCAATACATTGACTTAGTTAACCCGTTATTCTTCATGGGTATGTACAAACCTGTATATGAGTCGTACCATGCAGATATAAAACTATAATGTAATCTGTATTTGTATGGATTCGAGGAGAGAGTGATGCATGACCAGCAGGCGCGCATTAAATCGCATATCGAATCTCATCAACATATGGCTGGTGCGTTGCTGCCTTTGTTGCATGCGATTCAGGACGATTTAGGCTATATCCCGGAAGAGTGTTACGGCAATATTGCCAAGGCGCTCAATCTTTCCGTTGCAGAAATACATGGCGTAGTCACGTTTTACCACCATTTCCGCATCCACCCGCCGGGCAAGCATGTCCTTCAAGTCTGCCGCGCCGAATCATGCCAGGCCATGGGCAGCCAGGCGCTTGAAACACACGTCAAATCCTCTCTTGGCATAGATTTCCACCAGACCACCAGTGACGGTGCAATTACGCTGGAACCGGTTTACTGTCTTGGCAACTGTGCCTGTTCTCCTGCCATTATGCTGGATGACCAGGTCTATGGCCGCGTCAGCAGCAAGCAGGTAGATCGTCTGGTAGCGGAAGCCAAGGAGGCCGTATGACTACCACCCTCTATATTCCACGAGATTCCAGTGCCCTCTCACTGGGGGCCAATCAGGTTGCCCATGCCATCATGCAAAAGGCCGCTGCGCTAAACATCCCTGTCAACATCGTACGCAATGGCTCACGTGGCATGTTCTGGCTGGAACCATTGGTTGAAGTGGTCACTGACGCGGGGCGCATGGCATACGGTCAAGTCACGGAAGACGACGTCAATTCCCTGTTCAATGCCGGCTTCCTGGCGGGCCACGATCACCCACTACGTCTGGGCCTGACCGATGAGCTTTCCTGGCTTAAAAACCAGGAGCGCCTGACCTTTGCCCGAGTGGGGATCACAGACCCCGTCTCATTGCAGGACTATCTGGACCATGATGGCTACAAGGGCCTGCATAATGCGCTCAAGCTATCAGGTGCCAAAATCGTGCAACAAGTCACGGACTCGGGCCTGCGGGGCCGTGGCGGGGCCGCCTTCCCTACCGGGATCAAGTGGAAAACCGTATTGGAAGCAAAAGCCGAGCAGAAATACATTGTTTGCAACGCCGACGAAGGTGACTCAGGCACTTACTCTGATCGCATGATCATGGAAGGCGATCCCTTTGTGCTGATTGAAGGGATGACCATTGCCGGCATCGCAGTGGGAGCCACCCAAGGGTATATCTATGTCCGCTCCGAGTATCCCCACTCCATAGAAACACTCAATCTGGCAATCAAGACTGCTTACGCTTCTGGTTACCTGGGCCGGGGCATATTGGGTAGTCAGCACGACTTCTACCTGGAGGTCCGCCGCGCCGCGGGTGCCTATGTATGCGGTGAGGAAACCGCCCTGCTTGAAAGTCTGGAAGGCAAGCGCGGCCTGGTACGCTTCAAACCACCGCTGCCTGCCATTTCCGGTCTTTTTGGCAAACCAACCGTGATCAACAATGTGATCTCCCTCGCCACTGTTCCCATTGTCATGGACAAGGGCAGTGTGTATTACCGTGATTACGGCATGGGCCGTTCACGCGGCACCCTGCCGATCCAGCTGGCAGGCAACATCAAGCATGGCGGCCTGGTTGAAAAGGCATTTGGCGTAACCCTGCGCGAACTGTTGTACGACTATGGCGGCGGTTCAGCATCAGGCCGTCCTATCAAGGCAGTGCAGGTCGGAGGCCCACTGGGCGCATACCTGCCTGAATCACAATTTGATACGCCTCTGGATTATGAAGAATTCAGCAAATTATGGGCTGTGCTTGGTCACGGCGGCATTGTCGCCTTTGATGACACCGTCGATATGGCGCACATGGCACGTTATGCCTTTGAGTTCTGTGCGATTGAGTCCTGCGGCAAATGCACGCCCTGCCGCATAGGCTCCACCCGCGGCGTGGAAGTGATGGACAATATCATCGCCGGAACAGAACACGCGCAAAGTGTGGCGCTGGTACGAGACCTCAGCGACACCATGCTGAACGGCTCGCTCTGCGCGCTAGGCGGCATGACACCTTATCCGGTATTGAGTGCACTCAACCATTTTCCCGAAGATTTCGGCTTGGTAAAGAAGGAACAGGCAGCATGAGTTAGCAGTGATTGAAACCGCGGGACACCTTCAAAGGCTTGACATAAAAATGCAGGGTCCTGCTTCAAGGAGCAAGAGGAGAAAGTGATGGACAAGCAAACAGACTACGGCACTCCAGCAAGCCGCGTAACTGATAGGCAAGTCACGCTGGAAATTGACGGTAGGAATATCACCGTTGCCGCAGGCACATCAATCATGCATGCCGCCGTAGAGGCGGGCATCAGCATACCCAAGCTATGTGCCACCGACAGCCTGGAAGCCTTTGGCTCATGTCGACTATGCCTGGTGGAAATCGAAGGCAGGCGCGGCTACCCTGCTTCCTGCACCACTCCGGTGGACGAAGGCCTCAAGGTGCATACGCAAAGCCCCAAGCTGGCAGATATCCGCCGTGGCGTCATGGAACTGTATATCTCAGACCATCCACTGGATTGCCTCACCTGTTCCGCCAATGGCGATTGCGAACTGCAGGATATGGCTGGTGCCGTAGGCCTGCGCGAGGTAAGGTACGGTTATGACGGCAGCAACCACCTCGATGCAGAAAAAGACATTTCCAACCCCTATTTCCAGTTTGATGCCTCCAAGTGCATTGTCTGCTCGCGTTGCGTACGCGCCTGCGAGGAAACCCAGGGTACGTTTGCGCTCACCATCTCCGGACGTGGCTTTGATTCCAAGGTGGCTGCCGGCAACTTCGACAACTTCCTGGACTCCGAATGTGTGTCCTGCGGCGCCTGCGTAGCAGCCTGCCCGACCGCCACCCTGATGGAGAAGACCGTGATAGAACACGGTCAACCTGAGCACAGCGTGATCACCACCTGCGCTTACTGCGGTGTTGGCTGCTCATTCCGTGCCGAGATGAAAGGTGAGCAGGTAGTCCGCATGGTGCCGGACAAAAACGGTGGTGCCAATCACGGCCATTCTTGCGTCAAGGGACGGTTTGCCTGGGGCTATGCCACCCACAGGGACCGCATCACCACCCCCATGATCCGCAAAAGCATCAAGGACCCATGGCAGGAAGTCACCTGGGAAGAAGCTATCGGCTATGCCGCCAGCGAACTGAAGCGCATCCAGGCCAAATATGGCCGCAATTCGATAGGCGCCATCACCTCCTCACGCTGCACGAACGAGGAAACCTACCTGGTACAAAAACTGGTACGTGCCGCCTTTGGCAACAACAATGTGGATACCTGCGCGCGCGTCTGCCATTCTCCTACCGGCTATGGCCTCAAGCAGACCCTGGGCGAGTCAGCAGGCACCCAGACCTTTGACTCTGTCATGCAGTCAGATGTCATCATGGTCATTGGCGCCAATCCCACTGACGGCCATCCTGTCTTCGGATCACAGATGAAGCGTCGCCTGCGCCAGGGGGCAAAGCTCATCGTGGTCGATCCCAGGGCCATAGACCTGGTATCCAGCCCGCACGTCAAGGCGCACTATCACCTCAAGCTGCGCCCTGGCACCAATGTAGCCCTGATTACGGCCATGGCCCATGTGGTGGTAACAGAAGGATTGGTGGACGAGGAGTTTGTACGCAGCCGTTGCGAGTGGGACTCCTTTGAATACTGGAGTGAATTTGTTGCGCGGCCTGAAAACTCTCCTGAAGCCATGCAGCAAGCGACTGGCGTTCCTGCCGCCGATGTGCGTGCGGCGGCCCGCCTGTTTGCCACCGGCGGCAATGCAGCCATTTACTATGGCCTGGGCGTCACTGAGCACAGCCAGGGTTCCACCACGGTCATGGGCATTGCCAATCTTGCCATGGCCACCGGCAACATAGGCCGTGAAGGTGTAGGAGTCAACCCGCTGCGTGGTCAGAACAATGTGCAGGGCTCCTGCGACATGGGTTCATTCCCGCACGAGTTTCCAGGCTACCGCCATGTGTCCGATGATGCCACCCGCGCCCTGTTTGAAGGCGCCTGGGGCAGGCCGCTGGATAGCGAGCCAGGCTTGCGTATCCCCAACATGCTGGACTTTGCCATTGATGGCAGCTTCAAGGCACTCTACTGTGAAGGCGAAGATATCGCCCAGTCAGATCCCAATACCCAGCATGTTACCCATGCACTGTCTTCCATGGAGTGCGTGATTGTGCAGGATCTTTTCCTCAATGAAACGGCAATGTACGCGCATGTTTTCCTGCCTGGTTGCTCATTCCTGGAGAAAAGCGGCACCTTTACCAATGCAGAACGCCGCATCTCGCCGGTCAGACGCGTCATGACGCCCAAGAATGGCTATGAAGACTGGGAAGTGACCGTCATGCTCTCCGAGGCGCTAGGTTATCCCATGCCTTACAAGCATGCATCCGAGATACTGGATGAGATCGCCAGGCTCACCCCCACATTCCATGGCGTCAGCTTCAAGCGCCTGGAAGAACTGGGTAGCATACAGTGGCCCTGCAACGAGCAGCATCCCACCGGCACACCTATCATGCACGTGGATGAGTTTGTACGGGGCAAGGGACGTTTCATGGTCACCGAGTACGTACCGACCACAGAGAAAGTCAACAGCAAGTACCCGCTCATCCTGACTACCGGGCGTATACTGTCGCATTACAATGTTGGCGCCCAGACCAGGCGTACTGACAATGTGGCATGGCACCCTGAAGACCGGGTGGAAATCCACCCGCACGATGCTGAGGACAGGGGCATTGCAGATGGCGACTGGGTAGGTATTACCAGCCGGGCCGGCAATACGGTGCAACGCGCTCAAATCTCCGAGCGGGTGCAGCCGGGGGTGATCTACACCACCTTCCACCATCCCGAGTCAGGTGCCAATGTCATTACCACCGACAACTCGGACTGGGCAACCAATTGTCCTGAATTCAAGGTGACTGCGGTTCAAGTCACCAGGGTCACGCAGCTTTCCGAATGGCAGCGTCACTACCAGGAGTTCAGCGACGAACAGATTGCTCTAGCCAAACAGCGGGATGAAGCCCGCGTGGAATAGTGATGAAGCAGACGGAATTCTTGATAGAAAGTGAATCCACTGACAGTGCAATCACCGCCCTCAAATTCGAGGACGGTCAGTTGCGCGAGGTTGAGGACAGAGTGGCAGAAGAAGTCCCGGTTGCCATGATCTACAATGGCATTTCACATGCCGTGATGCTGGCAACCCCGGATGACTTGGCCGATTTCGCACTGGGATTCTCACTCTGCGAAGGCATACTCTCCAGCGCCAAAGACCTGTATGGCATCGAAGTCGTGCAACGGGTCAATGGCATAGAGCTGCAGATGGAGATTGCCTCGGAGAATTTTCAACATCTCAAACAGCGCCGCCGCAGCATGACTGGCCGTACAGGCTGCGGCCTTTGCGGATCGGAAAGCCTGGACCAGGCGATCCGCGTCCCCAACCCGATACAGGCCCAAGACATCCACTTTGACGCAGAAGCCATCTATCTGGCACAGCGCAACATGCAGGCAATGCAGGCCTTGCAGGGCCGCACTGGGGCCACCCATGCCTGTGCCTGGGTCAGCCCAGAGGGCAAGGTGCTCATGGTGCGTGAAGATGTGGGGCGGCACAATGCACTGGACAAATTGATAGGTGCCCGCGCGCGACAAGCCCAGCCAGCTCCGGGCTTTGTACTGACATCCAGCCGCGCCAGCTATGAAATGGTACAGAAAGCAGCCAGTGCCAATATCCCCATGTTGGTGGCGATCTCAGCCCCCACCGGGCTTGCCATCCGCATGGCACAAGGTTGTGGTGTGACGCTGGTAGGATTTGCACGCAAGCAGCAGCATGTGGTTTACAGCTGCCCTGAACGGCTTTTGCATAAGGAACTGGCATGAACATAGAACACCTGGTCAAAATGGCCAATCAAATCGGCGACTTCTTCCGCTCCTACCCAGACCAAGAGCAGGCAAAAAAGGATATCGCCAGCCACCTCACCCGCTTCTGGGCGCCTCAGATGCGCCAGCAAATCCTCGACCATATTGCCCAAACTGCTGATTCAGGACTGCAACCGTTGGTATTGAGCGCCATCCGGGAACATCTACATATCAAGAATCCGGTACAGCAAACCTGATTCCCATAAGCAATAACCGCTTGCAGACATTACGACGCCATCGCTGCGGAAGGACTTAATACCAGGCTTTTTTCATATCCCTCAATAAAAAAACCCGGGATTCAGTCCCGGGTTTTACTTGTCAAGGAGGCTGTTTAAGCCTTGTCAGCACGCCTCGCTTTCACCTTGGACTGATACTCTGCCCATTTCTGTTGCTGCTCTGGTGTCAGCACTTTGTACACTTCATGTATCGTATTGGTACGCAACACGATCAAATCAGCCTGTATCTTGGCTTGCTGGCCTGCGAGCTGCTGTACATTCTTTTCATCATAACTCTCGCTGCGGGAAGCAGCAGCCAGCGCTTTATAAGAGTCATGGACCGCCTGCCTCTTCTCAGCAAAAACCGGCTTCTGCTTTTCCACAATCTGTTTGACCTGTGCCTGCTGCTCAGCGCTCAAGTTGAGAGGGCGCAGCTTATGCTCAAGAAAGCGACCTTCGGAAAAACCATGACGGCCATCAAAGGATGCATGCTTTTTACTCTTGTCGCATTTCTGGTCGCCTGAGTCGGCATGGCTGGCCGCAATATTCAGTGCCAGCAGGGCAGATGCCAGAATGGCGGAAGATACCAATAACTTACGTGTCCTGATCATTTTGATGCTCCTTCTAGAGTAACCTTGAAATGACAAACCGCTTGATTGCGTTGCCTGACTATTACGAGTCCTATTCTCGTCAAATGTTTGTATGCTTGCGTCTTGTCGGTGTAATACTTGGTAAAAGTTTGTAATATGGGACTTTTGCAGTACTCTCATGCGGCAAAATTAACACATGTTATCTTTTTAAAAGGGGCACATACTGTGCTACGTGTACTGCTCATCGACGATGACGTCGAGCTTTGTCAGATGATGGAAGAGTATCTGGGTGCCGAGGATTTCACGCTCGAAATCGCCCATGATGGCGAACAGGGTGCACGGATGGCATTGTCAGGTGATTTTGACCTGGTGGTGCTGGATGTCATGATGCCGCGATTCAATGGGTTTGACACCTTGAGACTGATACGCGCCAGCAGCCAGATACCCGTCATCATGCTCACCGCCAAAGGCGATGAAATAGACCGGATTGTAGGCCTGGAACTCGGTGCCGATGATTACCTCTCCAAACCATTCAACCCGCGTGAACTGGTGGCAAGGCTACGTGCAATCCAGCGCCGGGTAGCCGTGCGTGATGAAGTTCTGCAATCCCAGCAGAACATCAATATCACCCGGGTCGGCAAGATCGCCATCTACCCCTCGGAGCGCATCATTGAGTGGAAAGGTGAACCACTGGACATTACCACTAGCGAATATGCATTGCTTGAAGTGCTCGCTCGCCATGCTGGCCATGTCGTCAGCAAGGCGGACTTGTTCAGTCAGGCATTGGGGCGTGCGGAAAGCCGTTATGACCGAAGCATAGATGTACACGTGAGCAACCTGCGGCAAAAGCTCGGCCTGCTGGAAGATGGCCGCTCCCCCATACAAACTGTGCGCGGCGTCGGCTACCAGTTTATTGCCGGCTAACCGCCAGAGGCCAACACATGGGACGCCTGTTCTGGAAAATCTTTATCGGTTTCTCTTTCACCCTACTGATTACAGTTGGCGGGGTAGGGGGAGCAATTTACCTCAACGACAAATCGCCATCCACTGAAGAAGGCTTTTTAAGTGACCGGCGTGCCGACTTCGTAGTCGGCATTACTGCCAACGCCTTGAAATACGGCAGCGAAGACGGGGCCAAGGCTTTATTCGACACATGGCCTGGTCACAAGCGCCCCACTGTACTCATCATCAATGACCATGACCAGGACATACTGGGGCGCGAGGTCGAACCAGAGACCTTGCGTCGGGCCATCAATGCGCTGACACTTGATCCGCCTCCCACTAGCGTCCGCAAGGTCAAGACAGAAACTGGCAACGAATACATCCTGTTTATCCCGGCAGGCAGTGCTGACTCGGCAGGCCCCCTGAAATACAGCCTCGAACTGCAAATCTTCATCGCCCTGCTCGCCAGCCTGCTCTTCAGTGCCGGTTTTGCAGTTTACCTGAGCCGCCCAATCAAGCTGTTGCGCAAAGCCAGCCGAAAATTGGCAGAAGGCGACCTTACCACCCGCGTCAGCCCTGAACTTGAAAACCGCAACGATGAGCTGACCGAGTTGGGCCAGGACTTTGACTACATGGCCACACGCCTGCAAACCCTGCTGGATGCACAACGCCTGCTGCTGCACGACGTGTCACATGAGCTTCGTTCGCCCGTTGCCCGTATGCGCCTGGCAGTAGGCTTGGCACAGCAACAGCCGGACAAGCTGGCATCGGCCTTAAGCCGCATTGAACGCGAAACCGAGCGGCTGGATGAACTCTTGGGGCAAATGCTTACCCTATCGCGCCTGGAGGCAGGGATCGGTAGTGAATCCAGCGACAATATCAGCCTTACCGACCTATTGGCGGAAATTGTGCAAGATGCCAACTTCGAGGCTCAAGCCGTTGGCAGCAGTATTAATTTCCAGGCATCTAATGAAGTATTGATGCAGGGACATTATGAATTACTCCGGCGCGCTTTCGAAAACATCATTCGTAATGCATTGAAATATAATCACCCAGGGGAATCCGTGGAGGTGTCGATCAGCAAGAATGACCAACATGAGATTTTAGTGGAGGTGCGTGACCACGGGCCAGGACTGCCAGAGGATGAAATCCGCAACGTATTCCAGCCCTTTTACCGGGTACCGGGCGCAGACAAGCCTGGCAATGTCGGTTACGGGCTAGGCCTCGCCATAGCGCAACGTGCAATTGAGCGCCACCACGGCAATATTGTCTTGAAAAACTGCCAAGATGGAGGGTTGTGCGTATGCACGACATTCCCCTCGGATATTGAGGCCGCCACGACCGCCTGATCGCCCAGCCTCTGGACTAACCAGCCAATGCCATGGTCAATGCAGGCTTGCAAAAGTGATATCCGGCCTGAATTGGATAAAATAACCTTCCGGCACTTCGGAAGCACTTTCCGCTGTTTTTAAAGTGGAGGGTAAAGAACGCGGTAACAGATATTCGTAATGCAAAGAGTCTGTGGTAGGTTTCAAGTGATCTTTTGGCAAGCCCACAATCCGTTCTGGTCTCTTGCGTGTCCCGGCAGCGTCATTCTCCCAGTTGATGGCAAGCCAGATCAGATCTTCATGCTCAAATGCATCGCTGAAATAAATATCGCCGCTGTCATCAAATGAAATGCATACCTTAAACAATTGCATAGCGCTCATATCCTCTCGTTGTTATTCATGCGAGCGGCATCATGACAGCAAGGCGGCACGATGGCAGTAGGACACCCCTGAAGTTGCTGTAGGACCAGGCTGATGGCCGTCCTGAAACCTACCTCCATTCGCCTGCGACACCATGGCAGGCATCAGGTAAACCTAGGCCATGTGCAAATGTATGAATCCCAGCAGCCCCGCCACCATTAAAAACAAGAGCAGGCTGATGCAGCGCCAGAAGAGTAGCGGATCGCGCTCAAGCCAGGGAATATAGGTACGTGTCTCGCGGCGTGGATGACGCAAGGCGTGGATGAACTCGGACAATGCTTCATAGCGTTTGTCCGGCAAGGGATGCACCGCTTTTTGTAAGACGCCATCTAACCAGCCTGGCACTAGGCCATCCTCGTTATTCAGGGAGCGATAGCGCAGTTGCTGTAGGGCTGATCGGCTCCTGGCCCTCACCAGCTGTGCCCCATAGGGCAAGTGCCCACTCACCATCTGGTAGGCAATCACGCCCAGCGAAAAGACTTCCGAGCGCAATGAACCTGACTCCCCCAGCAAACATTCTGGCGCAGCATATTGCATGGTGCCTAGCCAATCATCCCCAGGCAGGGAATCAGCCAGCCCAGCCACCTGGGTCGAAGCAAGATCGATCAGTTTGATGCTTCCATGCTGGTCTATCATGATATTTTCAGGTCGCAGATCCTGATGCAGCATTTCCAGGTGATGAAAAGCCTGCAAGGCCTTGGCGATTTGCTCCATGATGCTGCGTACTTGTTCCAAAGCAGGCCGGGGATGATCACGCATCCATTGTGCCAGTGTCTGGCCTTCAATGAACTCAAGGGCAACGTAGAGATACCCTGGCTTGCGTGTTGAGTGCGCAGGCCCTACCACATGAGGATGATGCAAACGGCGCGCAACCCAGTCCTCGAGCACGAAACGATCCAGGTAATCGTTATTCGCGCTCATATCCACAGAAGGAGTCTTGATGACTATCTGCTCTCCGCTTTCCTGGTCAAGTGCAAGATAGAGATGGCTCCGGCTACTGCGGTGCAGGTCCCGCAGGATCAGGTAACCATCAAACAGCATGCCTGCTTCCAGTATGGGAGGCAGTGCTAATTCAAACCGCTGCTGCTGGATTTCGGGAAAGCCTGGGTCAGGCAAGCGGTCTATGCGCACGATTTGCAAGGTCTGGTTATCCAGACTGCCGCGCCGTGTTGCCTCAGCCACAATCATACGCGCTGCAAGGTCAAGATCATCAGCATGTTGCGCCAGCACCTGCGCCACCAGCGTGCCATCAATATAATCATGTACGCCATCTGAGCTTAACAAGAGATACTCCCCTTCTTGCAAGACCCAGGATTGATAGTCAATCTCCAGCCGGGACGAGATGCCCAAAGCACGCTCAAGATAACTTTGGCCGCCACCGATGGCTACACGGTGATCAACGGTCAGTGGCTCCAGCACGTTCCCTGTCAAGCGCGATATCCGTGTGTCACCGACATGAAAAGCATAGGCACGTGTGGACTTGATGATCAATGCTGTAAATGTGCACACATAGCCCTTGTCGCGCTCAAACCGGTATTCACTACGCTGGCTTTGGGCATATAGCCAGGAGTTGCTGGCCATCAGTACTGCTTGCGCCGACCGGCTGACACTCCAGGCATCGGACGTACAATAGTAATCGTCAAGAAAACTGCGTACGGCCATCGCACTTGCCTCATGGCTGACAGCGCTGCTGCTGACGCCATCGGCGATGGCAATCACAGCCCCTTTGCGGCTGAGCAGGGGCTCAGCCGGAATCAGCGCAGCATGGAAATCCTGGTTGAGTGGCTTGGACCCGCTAACCGAGCACTGCCCCAACGTAATTTCCAGCATAGCGCCCACCCTACTGAACCCTTTTCATGAGGATAAATCAACGCACATTGCGCTTGGCTGCAGTACGTACATGCGTCGCATACAGCGTCAACCCTGTGAAGGCCAGGCCCCCGACCAGATTGCCCAATACTACTGGCAATTCGTTCCAGATGATGTAGTCCATAATGGAAAAATCACCACCCATCAGTAATGCGGAGGGAAACAGGAACATATTGACGATCGAATGCTCGAACGTCATGCCGAAGAAAAGCATAATCGGCATCCACATTGCCACCACCTTGCCCGTCACACTGGTGGAAATCATGGCGCCCACCACGCCAGTAGACACCATCCAGTTACATAGCATGCCACGTACAAAGACTGTCAGCATCCCCGCTGCACCATATTGAGAATAACCCAGTGTACGTTTCTCTCCAATGCCGGCAATCACCGTGCCTACCTTGTCCGGCTCTACAGAAAAACCGAATGTAAATACCACCGCCATCAACACCGCAACGGTAAAAGCCCCCAGGAAATTACCGACAAACACCAAGCCCCAGTTGCGTAACACTCCTTGAATATTGACGCCTGGACGTTTATCTATCAGAGCCAGGGGCGTTAATACAAAGACACCTGTCAAAAGGTCAAACCCCAGTAAATACAACATGCAAAATCCAACCGGGAACAAGATCGCCCCGATAATTGGATATCCTGTCTGCACCGACGCAGTAATCGCAAACACCGCGGCCAATGCCAGAATAGCCCCTGCCATGTAAGCACGGATTACGGTATCGCGTGTGGACATCAATACTTTGGATTCCCCGGCATCCACCATCTTGGTGACAAATTCGGAAGGTAAAAGATAAGCCATAACAGTTCCTATGCTTGATTAGCAGACAAAAAAACGTCCACCCCCAGCCCTCTGGATTAAAGAAAGCTGGGGGTGGACGTCGTTGTCCAAAAAAATCTATGTCAAAAGCACCATTACTTTTGATGCTACCTTCCAAGCAATAAACAGACCATAATGTATAGGTGCTGAAAGTGGGCCAAATAAAGAGATGTCTTTCTATTCCGGCCCTCCAAATGCCCTGAAATAGGGCAATGAGAATGACGGCTGTCACATTAAGGTGCAATCGAGATGCCACAACAGGGCTCTCATTTGACCCTGCAAGCTAAAACCGGAGAATCCCTATATTGGACTCATTCTCAGGATAGCCATATAAGTAGCTTCATTCCAGTTGATGCTATTGGCTGGAGTGTCTGCCGGTTTTAATCTCAAGAATTATTCCATAGAGAGAATGTCATGAATGACAATAAAGCGTCGTGAATCTCGTGGGTAATTAACGGGTGAAGAATAGCTTGATACGGCGAAAGATACGGTCAAGCAACGTGCCATCCAATTGATAGTGCTTATGCAGCGGCTGCTTGACCTGCCAGGTGCAACGCAAACCAGCTGGAAAGGTCACAAGGTCGCCCTTGTAGAAGGTCACAGGAGCACTACCGTCGTTGGGCGTAATGACTACTTCACCTTCAAGAATGTAGGCAATCTCCTGTTCCGGAAAAACCCAGGGGAAAGTCGAGATTTCCTTGCTCCAGGTTGGCCATTTGCTGACACCAAGGGATTCCAGGCGTGAAGCGGCAGGGTTCTTTTCAATAACAATCTTGCTCATGATAATTCTTTCAGTTTTGCCCGGAGGCATATACATTACAATTAACCCGGCCCCGCCGGATTACAACCAGGCGGTATGGTACCGGCCCTGACCTATCATGACTAGCCAAAGAATTTAGACACGGAAAACCCGGCAGGAAACATATGTCCGATCACGCTATCCACTGGCCCGCCATCATCCATCATGCTGGTGACGATGAGCTGGAATATATTGCAGACCAGCAAGGCTGGAACTTCTGGCATCCCTCCCATGGAAAGTCCAGGCTGATAGATACAGCAGGCCGCATCTATACAATCACCAGTCACAGAAAATTGCAGGCAGAAGGCACTTCATTATCACTGGATGAAATATTAGCCTTGGTAAGGGCGCATGCAATGCTGGAAGGCATATGTTGTACTACCAAGATTGGGGCAGCGAATATTCATGCTGCCATCACACTAGTCGCCAGCCTGGAGCAGAAATAACCATGCAGACTGAAGACCTTGAGTTACTCGCCACGCGCACCATGCCTTACGGCAAATACAAAGGTCGCTTGATTGCCGACTTGCCGGGCAATTATCTCAACTGGTTTGCACGTGAGGGATTTCCCCCTGGAGAAATTGGTCGCCTACTGGCATTGATGCAAGAGCTAGACCATAACGGCTTATCCTCGCTGCTGGTTCCATTAAGGCAAAAATGAGCGACCCGCAAATTTAAAGTGCAGGGTCGGGAAATATAGATAGGCAGAAAACTACGCCTACCCTATTAAAGAAAACGCCGGACATTAAGTCCGGCGCTTGGATTTGAGTCATCACCAGGGGGGGATGGCGAGACTCGAAGACAGCCCAACATCAGCTTATCCTTCTGAAGTCATATAGCATGTATCGTGCCAAAAACATAACCAATTGTTTTAAAACAAATTTATTAAACAACCCCGATCAAGCCAACTCAAAATTCGTCTCCATATGAAGACACATAAAAAATAAAATCAACATCGATAAATATAACTCATTGTTTTATATAAAAAAATATGAGTCTCAAAAATGAGACATATTATTGATAGCTCTATAACCCGCTGAATGACTTAATTATTTTTTAAAATCAGCAGATTAGAACCATTACCAGACATTGATGGTGATGTGACAAAAAATGTAGAATATGATTGTTGAATTTAAGAGGCGGTTATTTGAGCCTGATGGCTCCTATCGCTGGATATGGATTGGCTGGTCATTCTTGCGTATGTACGCCACCATTTTTCTCCATGCATTCAATTGCTCTTCCTCAATTTCCAATTGTATTCCCAGCATCTCAGTGACTGACACACCATCCTTGAGTAATTGGCTTTGGAGCCCGATGCTCATTCTGGACATCAAGCGCTCTGCTTTTTTAATGCTCAGGCTCTGGGCTTTTACTAGATAATCAGCTTTACAGGATTTGACTTTCACAATAGTTCTCTTTAAGTTGGCAACGTAATACTTCATGAAAATATTGCATTTTTATGAATACCAATCATCAGCCTAACCAACCAAAGTTACAATGGGATGACAATTTCATGTCACTCAGTCCTCGGCATAATATTTAATACCATTCGGAACAAAATTAAACCCGCACGAAACTTTTTGCCACTAGCACTCTCAAACTGTGAGTGCTAAAATTGTTTTCATGAGAGAGGTTCCAAACATGAGCAACGCCATGACATTACCTTCAATTTCTTCTTTTGACAGTCTTGATCAGTACATGCGTACAATCAAGACTTTCCCCGTGCTCAGCGCGGAAGAGGAGCATAGCCTGGCTACCCGCTTGCACAAGGAAAACGACCTTGAAGCGGCAAAAACCTTGGTGGTTTCCCATTTGCGCCTAGTTGCGAGTATTGCCCGTGGCTACTCAGGTTATGGCTTGCCACAGGCAGACCTGATCCAGGAAGGCAACATTGGTCTGATGAAGGCAGTGCGCCGCTTTGATCCTGAACGCGGGGTTCGCCTGGTATCCTTTGCCATGCACTGGATTAAAGCCGAGATACATGAATACATCGTGCGCAACTGGCGCTTGGTCAAGGTAGCCACGACCAAAGCCCAGCGCAAGTTGTTTTTCAATCTGCGTAGCATGAAAAGCGGCAAAACCGCGAGCCTGCAATCCGACGAGGTTGAGCATATTGCCCGCGAGCTGAATGTTAAGCCTGAAGAGGTATTGGAGATGGAGTCCCGCATGTCGGGGCATGAAATCTCGCTGGAAGGCAATACTGATGACGATAGCGAAGATATCTTCAGTCCAATCTCCTATCTGCAAGATACCAATGCAGAACCGTCAGAAATACTGGCTGAACAAGAGGCGGAACACCTGCAGGCCACAGGTCTGGCAACCGCGTTGGCAAATCTGGATGATCGCAGCCGCCGTATCGTTGAAGCCCGTTGGCTGCAAGAAGACAGCTCTGCTACGCTGCATGAACTGGCAGCCGAGTTTGGCGTTTCTGCTGAACGCATCCGCCAGATCGAGCAAAAGGCCATGAAGCAGATGAAAGGCTTCCTGGCTCAAGCAGATTAAAGCTGTAGCAAACCCAATAAAAAAGGCTGCATCTGCAGCCTTTTTTATTGGGTCAAATCTTTGTTAGTTGCTATGTACTAATAACGCACCAATCAACCAAAGATAATCACTGACAACACACTAAACCACGACATGGCAATCAGGGCTATGGTAATGGTCAATGGGAGATTCTCAAAAGTGAAATAGGACTTGATGCCATCCTTATCTGTATCTGTAGTGGTACTCATTTCATTCCCCAGCAATTTATTTCTCAATTTTATTCTGATTGGCCACATGCTTCAAGTGGTTAAACGGGATCATGGGATCGTCATCGTCCATCAGGATACGCTGCGCAGGCCCTTCAAGATCATCATACTGCCCGCTCTTGATCGCCCATAATATGCCAACTGCGGCAAAACCGATAAATACAAAGGTTAATCCCAGCTGCAATAACAATCCCGATAAACTCATGCCGCGTTTTCCTCTATCGCCTCCTCAAAATGAAGGGCATTATGCATATGCTGACGCAGTACCTTAAGGTCTGCAATTTGCGCCAGTATGCTTTTTTCTACCAATTCCAGCTCGCCAATACGGTCTTCCAGGGTATCCGTTGCCTTGTAGATGCGCTTGATACTCTCCAGGCGTCTGCGTAACTGCAACTGATGCTCACGCACCTGGGACTCCATAGGGGCAATCACAGCCTTAAGCCAGTTCTCCACATCATGGTTGGCCACTTCGTAAACATGGATCACACGACTGGCCAGGGTCTCGAAAAATTTAGACGTCAATGTCATCTTTTCGTTCGTGATCATGTTCAACGCAGTATTGAACTGCTCCCGATAGGCCCGCTCAAGCTTAGCCAACTCTTTCTGATAACGCAGTGTCGAGAATGCTGGAGGTTCCGCCTTGCGCAAGCCATGGTCCTTGGCAAACTTTTCATACATGGCATCCATCATGCGCTTGATCTCGTCAATCTGACTATCAGACTGGACAAGCCTGTCCCTGAGATCGGCAAAAAAACCATCCATGGCACTGCGGATACTTTTGGTAAAGCTTGCGCTGATCATGGTATTGCGGGTATTGGTCACCTGCACCCTCAAGGCTTCCATACCCAGCAAGGTAAAGAGCTTATTGGTTTGCTGGGAGAATACGCTGCGTAGCGCCTGGAAGCGTTGCAGCCCCTTTTCGAAGATTTCCTTGTCCACCTTGACCTTGTTCATCATGTGCTCAATGACATCTTCGTTCTTGCCACGCAAGCCGCGTAGTTCTTCCAGCTGTTCATTCAAACTGGCAAGACGTGCATCCAGGAGAATATGAGAATTACCGACCAGGTCATCTATCTCGCTTTGCGTATTGTCCCTGACTATTTCCTTTTTGGAGGGAATCAACTCATCGGACAAGGCCTTTTCCAGTACTGGTAGTCCACTGCGGGCAAGCAAGGCATTATCACTGGCAATTTTGGCCAGCAGGCCCTTCTGAGCAGAAATAGGGAATATCTGGCTTTCCTGCAATCCCAGCAACTCAGCACTTGAACTTATTTGCTTGCTGATCTCACGGCTTATTTCTTCATCGTCGCGCAATTCATCCCACAAACCATCTATTTTGTTCAATACAGCCAGCCGTCCCTTTTGCTTCCAGCGCGTGCCACTTATATATTGGCGCCAGACATCAATTTCGGACTTGGTCACACCGGTGTCAGCTGCGAGGATGAACAATACGGCATGCGCATTGGGAAGCATGTTCAAGGTCAGTTCAGGTTCGGTACCAATGGCATTCAGGCCAGGAGTGTCAAGAATGACCAGGCCTTGCTCAAGCAGTGGATGGGGGAAGTTGATCACCGCATAACGCCAGCATGGGATATCCACACTGCCATCATTATTCAGGCTCAGCGCATCATCCGCACTATTGGCATCAAACAGGCCATAGCGTTCAGCCTCTTCAACTGTCACGCGCTTGGTACGACTCACTTCCCTGAATACTTCCACCATGCCTTCACTATCGGCAACATCAAACGGCAGCGTGGTCCACTCATCAGGGTAACGTTTGTATTCAGTGGTAGTAGCGTCAGATGTACGGGTTTCTATCGGCAATAATTGCAGGGAAATGGGCTTGGTTGCATCGTAAAGCAACTCTGTCGGGCACATTGTGGTGCGCCCAGCGCTTGAGGGGAGCAGCCGTTGGCCGTAATCAGGGAAAAAGATGGCATTGATCAACTCAGACTTGCCGCGGGAGAATTCAGCAACAAACGCCACATTCAACTTGTCTTCACGCAGGCGCTCAAGCAGCTGTTGCAGACGCAGGTCCATTTGCGCATCATTCAACTCCTGCTCATTGAGCCAGTTGCGATAATCGCAAATCGTCTCCACCAAGGCTTTACGCCACTCCGTGTAAATCTGAAAATGACGTGTCAGCTTATTACCTGTCATAGCACCCCCCGATGCTTTTTATTTAGCTATCACTCTAGCACGGTTGTGTAAATAATTAAATGAATCATACAGCTAATACATATAGTTGAAGTCCTGTCCAGACAAGCGGAACCATCGAATGGACAGACGGTATTTTGAAGCCTGATTGCACATTCTGCTATCATCGGCTTTTAGCACTTACCGGCACAACTAGAGATGAGCGGCTTGAGCCCAGATTCCCCTCGCCCTACAGATATCCGCTTGCACCAGGCATCACACAAGCTGGAGATATCTTTTGACAATGGACTGAGTGGCACGCTCTCCTGCGAATTTCTCAGGGTTTACTCTCCCTCTGCCGAAGTGCGTGGTCACGGCGCAGGCCAGGAAGTGCTGCAAACAGGCAAACAGGATGTCAATATCACAGCGATCGAACCTATCGGTCATTATGCAGTGAAGCTGACATTCAGCGACGGCCACAATACCGGCCTCTATTCCTGGGACTATCTATATGAATTGCTGGAAAACCATGATGCATTATGGCAAAAATATCTGGAAAGACTACAAGCATCCGGTGGCAACCGTAGCCATGAAAACCGTTAATTGCAATGCGGTTTAAATAGCGACAACTTGGAAATTGAGCATATGAGTGACAATACAAAAACACATTTCGGCTTTGAAACCGTTGATGAAAGAGACAAGGCACGCAAGGTAGGCGAGGTATTTCACTCTGTTGCGCGCAAATATGACCTGATGAATGATGTCATGTCAGCGGGCCTGCACCGCGCCTGGAAACGTTTTACTGTGGAGATTAGTGGCGTCAAGGCTGGCGACCGCGTGCTGGATGTTGCTGGCGGCAGTGGCGACCTTTCCAGGCTATTTTCCAACAAGGTCGGGCCAGATGGACAGGTGATACTCACCGATATCAATGCATCCATGCTGGCCGTAGGCCGTGATCGGCTTATAGATGAAGGCAAAGCTGTGCCTGCATTGCAGTGTGATGCAGAAAAACTGCCTTTTCCTGACCAGTACTTCGACTGCGTCACCGTCGCATTCGGCTTAAGAAACATGACGCACAAAGACAAGGCGCTTGCAGAGATGCAACGCGTGCTCAAGACCGGCGGCCGCTTGCTGGTACTCGAGTTTTCGCAAGTATGGAAGCCATTGGCGCCACTTTATGACGCCTACTCCTTCAAACTGTTGCCAATCATGGGCAAACTGCTTGCAAACGACGCAGATAGCTATCGTTATCTCGCTGAATCCATCCGCATGCATCCTGATCAGGAGACGCTGAAGCAAATGATGCTGGACGCTGGTCTGGGCAAGGTGGATTACTACAATCTGTCAGCTGGCGTTGTCGCCTTGCACAAGGGCTGGAAAACCTGATCAAGAACAGAACTATAGGGGATACGAGCCCATGCTCAAGCAAGTATTAACACGCCTGCTAAACCACCTGCTTGCACAGAACAGCTGGGCACCAGCCCTGTTGCAACCTTTTGGCGGAAAAAACGTTCGTTTTGTAATGCCGCCCATCAGCGCAACCGTTGCAGTACTGGAAGACGGGGGGTTGGCGATTGCAGGTGAAACTGCAATCACGGATGCCACCATCACGATTCCCCTGCCAGTGGCTTTACGCATATTGGCAGGCGATGAAACCGCCGCTGCCCAGGCCTCCATAGAGGGAGATACAGAACTTGCTACTGCATTATCACGTGTGTTGCAGGGCATTTCCTGGGAATATGAGGAAGATTTAAGCCGGATTGTGGGTGACGTGCCTGCCTACGAGATTGCCAAGCTTGGTCGTCAGGCAGTACAGCAGGTCAGAAAAAACAGCATCAGCGTGGCGGGCATGTTTGCCGAATACTGGCAGGAAGAACTGCCATTGATCGCGAAAAAGCGGCACGTCGAGCGGTTCCTGCAGGATGTCGACATTCTGCGTGAAGATGCTGAACGCCTGGAAAAGCGTATTCAAAAACTTCAATCACGGTCCACTGCAGCCAACAGCCAATCCTGAAAGACTCTACTCTCAATGCGTTTTATCCGGCTCTTCAAAATTATCTTTGTCACCCTGCGGTTTGGTCTTGATGAGTTTATTCTGGGGCACACCCGTTTGCGCCCCCTGCAACGTCCAGTCAATATGCTGCTGTTCTGGCGCAATACCTCCAATCCAAGAGGGGAGCGGTTACGCCTGGCACTGGAATCCCTAGGTCCTATTTTCGTCAAGTTCGGCCAAATGCTCTCTACCCGCCGCGACCTGATACCCCTTGATCTGGCAGATGAACTGGCAAAACTCCAGGACAGAGTCCCGGCATTTCCTTACAGCGATGTGCAGGCCATTATAGAGACGTCCTTCGGCAAACCGATTCTTGAAGTATTCGAACAGTTTGATATTGAGCCTGTCGCCAGCGCATCTGTCGCCCAGGTGCACTTTGCACATTTGCCGGGCGGCACGCCGGTCGCAGTCAAGATATTGCGCCCCGGCATCAGTACCGTGATTGAGAAAGACTTGCGGTTGCTGGACGGAGCGGCCTGGCTGTTGCAAACGCTGTCTTCGGACGGCAAGCGGCTTAAGCCACGTGAAGTGGTCGCAGAGTTCGCCCGTCATATCCATAGCGAACTGGACCTCATGCTGGAGGCAGCCAATTGCAGCCTGCTGGGCCGCAATTTCGCAGACAAGCGCTTGTTGCTGGTACCGGAAGTTTATTGGGACTGGTGCCACGAGCAAGTCATGGTCATGGAGCGCATGAACGGCACTCCTGTCAGTCAGGTTGCCCATATGCGTGAGGTCGGCGTAGACATTCCCAAGCTGGCACGCGACGGCGTGGAAATTTTCTTCACCCAAGTGTTCCGCGATGGCTTCTTCCATGCAGACATGCATCCGGGTAACGTCCAGGTAGCGGATGACGGCCGCTATGTAGCGCTGGATTTCGGCATCATGGGTACGCTGAGCGATCAGGACAAGCAATACCTTGCCCGCAACTTCCTGGCTTTTTTCCGCCGTGACTACAGGGAAGTAGCTCGTGCCCATATCGAATCCGGCTGGGCCCCCAAGGACACACCTCTGGATGAGTTTGAAACCGCTATCCGCGCAGTCTGTGAACCCATCTTCGACAAGCCTCTCAAGGAAATCTCCTTCGGCAAAGTGCTATTGCGCCTGTTCCAGACATCGCGCCGTTTCGGCGTGGAAATCCAGCCGCAGCTGGCCATGCTGCAGAAAACCCTGCTGAATGTGGAAGGTCTTGGGCGCGACCTGGACCCCAACCTGGATTTATGGAAAACCGCGCGCCCATATCTGGAGCGCTGGATGTCGGAGCAAATGGGGTGGCGCAGTGCACTGGACAATCTTAAGACTGAACTGCCTTACTGGGGCAAGATACTGCCGCAAATGCCGCGTTTGCTGCACCAGCAACTGGAACGCAACCTGGAGCATCCGCCGAGCAATGTAGAGCTGCAGCTGATCCTGCAAGCGCACCAGCGCCAGGGCTGGTGGTTACGCCTGATAGCCGTGGTATTGATATTGCTTGCCATACTGCAGCTGGCCACTGCATTCTGGCTTCCGGCGCACTGAGGAGGGCATTTCACGGCAAAGCTGTTGATTAGCCGCGAGAAAGTCGCCAGCCTTGCCGAGTTTTTGCTAAAATCTGCCAGCCAAAAATAAGCTCGTCAAAATTTCATGGATCATTTTTAGCAAAGGGCCGGTTTAGTGCTGATCTGGTTTGTCATTCTTTACGTCCTGATTTCTATCAGCATTGGCCTGTTCGCCGCCACCCGTGTCAAAACCACCAAGGATTATGCTGTTGCCGGACGGCACCTGCCCTTGCCTGTGGTCATGGCCACAGTCTTTGCCACCTGGTTTGGCGCAGAGGCAGTTTTCGGCATCTCGGCCACTTTTGTGAAAGACGGCCTGAATGGCATTGTGGCCGATCCGTTCGGCTCAAGCATGTGCCTGGTGATTGCGGGCTTCTTCTTCGCCACCCAGCTCTATAAGCTTAATATCATCACCCTGGGCGACTTTTACCGCATGCGCTACAACCGCACAGTAGAAATGCTTACCACCATAGCCATCGTCGTCTCCTACCTAGGCTGGGTGGCCGCACAAATCAAGGCGCTGGGCTTGATTTTCCATATCATCACCGATGGCGCTGTCAGCCAGGAAGCCGGGATGATCCTGGGAACGGCCATCGTGCTGACCTACACTACCTTTGGTGGCATGCTATCTGTCGCCATCCTTGATTTTGTACAGATGACGGTCATCATCGGCGGCATGCTCTATATCGGCTATATGGTTTCAGGCATGACCGGTGGTGTAGCACCTGTGATCGAGCATGCACGCCTGGCTGGCAAGCTGGACTTCCTGCCTCCTGCAGATCCTTGGCTCTGGGTAACGTTCATAGGAGCATGGATGACCATGATGCTGGGCTCCATCCCGCAACAGGATGTGTTCCAGCGCATCACTTCAGCCAAGAGCGCCAAGGTGGCCATGTGGGGATCGCTACTCGGCGCCTCCGTGTATTTCTGCTTCACTTTTGTGCCGATGTTCATTGCCTACTCGGCCACCATCATAGACCCAGTGTTTTTCAACAAACTGATAGACCAAGACTCACAACGCGTCCTGCCCACCCTGGTGTTGCAGCATATGCCCATCTTTGCCCAGGTGATCTTTTTCGGTGCCGTCCTCTCTGCCATCATGAGTTGCTCTTCCGCCACCCTGCTCGCCCCTTCCATCTCGTTTGCAGAAAACATCGTGCGCGGCTACCTGCCGCACCTGGATGACCGGGGCTTTCTCAAGGTTATGCGCATCTGTCTGGTAGGCTTTGCTGCTTGTGTGCTCATATATGCACTCAATTCAGAACTATCGATTTTCGGCATGGTAGAATCCGCCTATAAAATTACCCTGGCAGGCGCTTTTGTGCCCTTGTTCTTTGGAGCGTTCTGGAAACGCGCCACCAACCAAGGGGCGCTGGCTGCGATTATTGGCGGCATTGCCGCCTGGGTGTTGGTGGAGGTACTAGTAGGCGAGGAAAGCCTGATTCCTGCCCAATTGATAGGATTGGCAATCAGCATTATCGGAATGGTGGCAGGCTCATTACTGCCGCAGAAAATCGCGAAGACGATCCACGAACAGCCAGGCTACCTGCATCGTCACGCAGCACATCCCCATGTACCACATAAGTAAGACTGTAAAGTTGGTTGCTATTTGCAGTGATACCGCTGGTTTCATCCCCTAAGATCAGTCCAGTCTATCCTTTTGATTTCGCGCCCAAGGAAACTTCTTAATTACCGGAGGCCACTCACTCAGCCCGACTTCTTGCCAAGCCCACATTGTTTCATCGCTGCGTCTTTCACTCTGTTGAATTGAGACATGTTGAGAACGGGGTCTTTGGCAAAATCTGCTACTGTTTTCTCCGCTGTGCAAGTGCAGATTTCTTCGGCGTTTGGCCGCCTCAATTTCAGCACGAACGCACAGGGCTCATAGACATATTTGTATAGGTCTTCTCGATTGACGCATTGGTTGCTCATCGGAGGGTTGCTGACCTTTTTGAAGATTTCACCTTCAGCGACACTGGCGTCACTTCGCATATATTCAGCTTTGGCCTGGTTCTCGATACAGTCGCAATCGAACATGGATTTCATGGAGTAGTTGCTGACGCATTGCCGATTTATTTTTTTCGCGCGCTCGCTCGCCTCCGGTTCGGTAAGCAGAGCAACCGGAGCGGGCTTGTTGCTATCGCTGAGCTTTCCTGTTTTTGGATTGCAATAAAGTTCATATTCCTTGCCTGACGCAACTTCAATGATTTTTAGCGGGGACTTCCACCTGATGCATTCGCTTTCTGCCCAACCACGCGCATGCTTCTCCGTTGGCAAGTTCGACTTTGATCTCCGCCATGAACCACTCTTCTCTTTGACTTCGAGATTCCACCCTAATGCCAAAGGTGACGCGGGTTTCGTAGGCTTATTGGTCTCCGGTTCAGCAGACTTAGCGATCGGCAAGCTGTCCAGCCTTGAGATCACACTGAAACACATGCTCCTTGCCGGAGTCAGTATCAACGATTCTTACAGAAGAATTACTTACACTTTTCCCGGCCATTATGTCGGCCATTTTCATTGCGGATTGCATCTTGCATCCAGCATTTGCAGTAGCGCGCGCGACTTCCTCGGTTGGTTTCCGACCTGTGCTCTTCCATGAGCCATCCTCCCCTTGGGTTTGAATCTCCCAGTCGGCAAAAACGCTACTACTACCCAGGAGACAACCAAGAAATACAGCAGCGATTCTTTGATATGTTGTCATCGTGTTCCCCTTCCCCCTTCTTGGAGAAGATAAGAAAAAAAGTTTTCATATTCCTTAGCAAATCAAAGGGTCAGGCTCAATTAGCCTATAAGCAATGTCTCAGAAGGTACAACAGTATTAGGCCGTTTTTGACCTACGCCATTGTCGAACATAGGGCCAATAACTAGCCAGGATCAACAGCAGTGCCAGCACAAGATATACCCAGCGCAATGAATAAGCCGTGACAAAGCTGGCCGCGGGTTTCTGCTTTTGCACAAAGCGATAAAATGCTGGCGCATCATCGCCATGGATATATTGGCCATTGATCTCTTTTGCCAACTCCTGCAAATACTCTGAATCCAGCTTGGACAAATATCGATCATATTCAGCAGAAGCCACGGGCGGATCCGGGTCATCCTTGCTGGTATCGTTATAGGTCACACCCACTGCCCCAGCAGAATTCTCCTTGGCATCGGATGACCAATACCCTATCCATTGGTTATTGGAGTTATAGCGGGGAATCGGTACATCCTGATCCTTGCCCACGCCAACAAAAACAACATTTTCGCCAATCTGCAAATCGCTCAGGTCCAGTTTGTTGATGGCATTGACCTTGGGGGCTTCATCGCCATCCGTGAAAAACAACAAACGGGCTGGCGCATTCAGGGAATCAAACACCTTGGCAGCACCCTTGACGCCAAAGCTCAGCCGGCTATTGCCGCGCCAGGACATGCGCCACTCCAGATGGTCAATTGCATCCACGATCACGTCATAATTGGCACAGGTTTCCAATGGCATGAACAGCAGCGCCACATCCTCTGCGGCAAACACGCCCAGGCTGAAATAGGTGCCACAAGGCGAGGACTCCACAACCTTGCGCATCAGATGGCGCGTATAGGCAATGCGGCTGACGTTCTTGCCATCCAACTGTACATCTTCCGCATTCATGCTTTGTGAGACATCAGCCAGCAACAGGTAGTTGTGCACTTCCTGCTTGAGCTGAACCTGTGGCTTGAAAATAGCCAGCAGCAACAGAATGACGACACCCAGGTAAAGGACAGATTCGTAATGGTCCTTCAGCCACAACCAGGTCTGCTGCACGGAAATCCTTCTCATGGCAGGCCCACGGGAATATTACTCAACTCCATGCCAGCCTGCTCTTTTTGCAGGCCTTGAATGCCGTCTGGCAGCACCAGCAATAGCAGACTGAGATTGAATTTAGCCATGCGCGCAGCCGGATCAAGCCTTAATGCCTGTTCATAGGCAATCCGTGCCTGCGACAAATCATACTTGGCCTCATCCTTGAGGCTGCCATCATCATTGAGGCGACGCTTCAAGCCCGACAATAATAGATTGTTCCCGATGTTGTACTGAATCAAGGCCTGATCGGATTGGGCGGGTGCAGTTTCCAGCAACTGGCTGTAGCTCTGCACGGCATGCTTGTGATCGCCAGACTGCCCTAGTTTGTAGGCGGCCATGAACTTCTTTTGCAGGGGGTAGGCATCACTGCCTACCAATTCGCTCTGTCTTATCTGGCGGTTCGCCTGCTCAGCCCGCCACCATTGGCTGCCCTCATAGACAGCGCCAGCCGACCCTGCCAATAGCAGCAAGCCGAGAAAGAGGTTAATCCCTTTTATGCGGTTTCCCATGTATGCACCCTGAAGTTTTTGATGACGAGCATGCCTATGCTCAATACCATGGCCAGTAGTATCAGGTCCCGCGAATAATCATGGCCGGGCACTGTCACTGAATACTGGATAATGTTTTTCTCGCGGCTATCAATATCCTGGATAGCAGTCTGCAATGCCACAGGGTTATCTGCCTCGTAAGCCTTGTAGGTAATCTTGAGGGACTTGAAGAAGCGGTCCAGCTGTATAGCCGCCGGGCCTTCGCCTGCTGGGTAGGTGCGCTTGCCGAAAATGCTGATGTCGTCCGGTTCGCGCAACACGATCCAATAGAGGTTGATGCCCTTGGTCTTGAGTTCCTCCCTGATTCGCTCTTTCACCCTTGGACTGAGCTTGCCGGCACCGTCAGAAAGCAGGATGATGGCTCGCGATCCGGAGCTCTGGATACTGTCAAACAAAGTGCTCGCCTGGGTAATACCTGCCCCTATATTGGTCTGGTTGATGCCCGCACTGGTAGCTGCATTGATGGCAGCATGAATGGCATCACGGTTAGCGGTGATCTTCACACCATAAAGCGCCGAGTTGGTGAACGCCACCACGCCCATCATGTCATCTGGTCTGGAGTCGATAAACTGCGTAATCAAGCGGCGGGCAGCGGCAGACTTGATCTCGCCAGCCCGTCCACTGGTCGCATCGCCGGCAAAGGGATGATCCATGCTTACGCTGCGGTCTATCACCATCACGGTTTGCGCGCCTTTCCCCACCTTGCGCACGATCTTGTCCTTGCCCTGCGGCGACGCAAGCGCAAGCACTATACTTAAAAGTACGATGGCAGTGACTGCTTTCAACAGCAGGTTGATGTTGTCCGAGAATTTATCTTCCGGCACCATTTCCAGCCATGAATAGCGTTGCCCCTCCAGGCTTTTCAGCCAGAATGGCACCAAGGCAAGCGGCAACAGCAGCAAGGCCCAGGGATGCATTAAACTCATGCCACTCTCCGTTCGCAATCCCGGAGACTGCGGCAGAAATGCTGTGCATCCTGGATAAACTGCGCAGCATCTACAGGCTGTGTGGTAAACAGCAAGGTTTCAGAACGTACAAAAAACGCATCAATCTCATTCCGCATCGGGCTGTATTCAGGATATGCGGCAAAAAACTGCCCCAGGTTTTTGCGGAAGAGTGAACGTCCATAGACCTGATTGAAGGCTTGGTGCACATATTGCAGTGCCTGTTGCTCCTGGCCGGCTTTTTTCGGCAGCTTGCGCAACTTGCGATAAGCCTGTGAAAACTCACCGCCCATGAATGGCAACCAACGCTTGTCCGCATTCACATACACCAGGCCGGCCAATCCTGTCATCAATGCCACCAGCGCCAAGACGAATCTCAACCTGTGCGCATCACTGTCAACCAGAGACGGCTTGATCTGCGGCTGAATATTGTCTCTGGCAGTATGGATACTGCCCGTCACCAAGGGTGAAAACCAGAACTGCCATGCTGGAACATTGATCGCGGCAGCCTCCTGGCCACCGGTAAGTGCCAGTGCAGTTTCTGGCAGGCGCAGCACCTTGGGCAATTGGCCCGTACTGAATATCTGGTAACTCAGACTCACCGAATAGCGATTGCCATCCCCTGTTTTCTCGGTATGCACGCCGATATCTACCAGCTCCACACCCTGGTTGCGCTCCCCTTTCTTGGGCAGCGCCGTCATGGACAGTTGGTATGGGGCTTTTGCCTCCAGCTGGATCTCTCGCTGCAATACGTCACCAATATGAATCCCGGTGCTGATGCGCGGATTGGCTACACTGATCAGGCTGGCAGGCTCTTCTGCTGCCTGTACCAAGATGGGGAAGGTAATGCTGGTGAGCATCAACCATAAAATCGTTACTTTTTTCATGCTGTCATATACTTTTCAAAGTATTGGGTCATGGCGTCAGGCTGGAACTCGCCGCTGACAAAATGTGGAGGGCTTTCAAATGCCAGGAACAAGTCCTCGAGCACCTGCCGCCGTTGCTCGAAGGCCTCTATGAATTTGGCCCGGATGGACTCCCGGAAGAAAATCGTGCGGTCCCTCCCAGTTTCAGGATCTATCATGGTACCCAGGCCAAACCGTGGCAGTTTGCGAAACTCCTGCTCTTCCCACAATACAACCGGCACCACCTGGTGCTGGGAGAACATGTTCATGGCCTGCTCTATCATGGAAAGTGGCATGTGAAAGTCCGATATCCAGAATACCAACCCCTTGTTCTGGCTCAGGTACTGCGCTGCTTCTAGCACACCGGCGGACCCCTTTCCAAAACTGTTGATACTGGCAAATGACTCGATCCGCTCCAGCGCCTCATGTACCTGGTAGCTCAACGGCAGCACGTAATCATCCAATACATGTTGATCATAACCAATCAGCCCGAAAATATCGTTTTCCGCCGAAACCGAAAAAGCCACTGAAGCGGCAATCTCCATCACCAGCTCGATCTTGCGCTTGCCACCCTTGAACAGCATGGAGCTGGAAAGATCACACACTGCATAGACCGGCGTAATCGAGTCATGATTGAACAATCTCACCTGCACTTGCTCATAGGGATCACGCAAGGTCTGGCGCAGATCCATGCGTCTCAGGTCAGGATAGTCGACCAAGGAGGTATTGCCCTTGTACTCAAAGCCGAGGCCGCGTTGTATCCCCAGATGATCGCCTGAGTGCACACTGGCGGACTTCCAGGGAATCTGATAGGCAAATGGCTTGACGTAAGCGGGTATCATGGTCTCAGGACTTGGCTGGCACTGCCACAGTTTCCAGGATCTTTGCCGTCAATTGCCGCGATAGCAATGTACGACGGCTTTCATACATGGAGTTGAACACCATTCTGTGCGCAATTACCTCATGGAACACGGCATGGATATCCTCAGGGTACAGGTAGTCACGATTCATGAGCCATGCATGTACACGTGCAGCCTTCAACAGCATGCCCATGCCACGCGGGCTGGCACCAGCCTGAATCAAACGGTGCATATCCACCCCGTCAAGCGCTATGCCAAAACTTTCAGGTTTTTGTGTCGCAGACCATAAGTCCATGACATATTCTTCCAGCGCAGGAGATGACTGCACATGGTTTTGCACCACATCGGAAAAGTCATTCAACTGGTCAAATGCCAGCAGGCCTGACTCCACTTTTTGCGTGAGCTTCTCTGCATGCTGGAACTTGGTATCGAATACCAGGGACTTGCGCAGCTCGCGGTCGTCCGGGATATCAATCGCAATTTCCATCATGAAGCGGTCACGCGCAGCCGATGGAATTTCAAAGGTTTCATTCTTCTCCACTTGGTTGCGGTCAGCAAATACCACCATGTGCGGCAAACGATATTCTTTCTTGAATGCATGTAGATGGCGTTCCGCCATCACACGCAGCATCAGTGCATGTACCTGAGGACGGGCGCGGTTGATTTCATTGAAGAAGAATACGGAAAGTTTTTCGCCAGCGCGTAACAAAGGGCCTTCGTCAATCTGCGGGCGACCTTCGGGGCCAAGAAAAGTGTGATAGACCAAGTCGTTAGGCATCAGGTCCACCGTACCCTCAATACGCTCATAAGCGCCGCCTATGCCACGAGCCACGGATTGCAACAGCGTGGTCTTGCCTACCCCGACCCCGCCCTCGAGCATCACATGGCCTCTTGCGAAAATTGCAATATTGATCAGTCGTATGGCGGCGTCCTGGCCCACGATCACGCCCTGAACCTCATTTTCCAGTTTCAGGGCACGGGTTCTCCAATCTGCCAACTGGGTATCGATAGCTGCACTTGCCATGTCACTTCCTAATCTTGAATAAACGGTAGGATAAAATATACAGATCTGTATATTAATGTAGTATGGCTGCGATATTATTTTTTCGCAATACAATTTAGAAAAATTCCCGAAATCCGGGCATTGTTGGGAAATTCTCCCAGCCATAACAGATGGTCAATACAGAGTAATCAGGCAGAAAATGATGAAGGATATAGCCAGGATTGAAGTTGGAATTCATCATCAACCAATGGCTATTTACAGCAAATACCATGTAGTAGATATGGCATACGATTAAGAGATCACTGTTCAGAATCATAACCTGCTCTAGCAGACAAGCATGAAGATCATCCAGTCAGAGCTCGTTAAATCAGATTACCTTTTCTGGCAATGCGGACAGTAGAAAGTGGAGCGTTGTCCCAACCTGATGCTGAGTATAGGAGTCCCGCAAATCTTGCAAGGCTGGCCAGTACGGCCATAAACAAAATACTCTTGCTGGAAATAACCAGGATTGCCGTCCGCACCAAAAAAGTCGCGCAAACTGCTCCCACCAGCCTGCAAGGCGTCGTGCAAAGTAGCCTTGATCTCTGCAACCAGTCTTTCGCATTCGGGCAGTCCCAGCTGGTTGGCTGCCTTCTCGGGATGAATGCGAGCACGGAACAATGACTCGCTTGCATAGATATTACCCACCCCCACCACCAGATGGCTATCCATGATCACGTTCTTGATACAGGAACTGCGGGTGCGGATCTGGCTATATAGCCAGGTACCAGTAAAGACGTCATCAAGCGGTTCCGGCCCGAGTACACTCAAGAGCGCATGGGTGGCTGGATCCAGCCCCGCCCAGAGCACAGCCCCAAAACGTCGGGGATCCCGTAGACGCATCACACGGCCATCCGTGAAATGGATATCAAAATGATCATGCTTTTCTGGCTGGATATCACACTGTAGCAAGCAGAGCCTGCCAGACATGCCGAGATGGAGTATCAGCGCGCCACTTTCAAACCGGGCAATAATATATTTGCCGCGACGACTGAGTTCAAGCAGCTTCTTATCTACCAGGGTTTGCTGGAGATGATCGGGAATGGGCCAGCGCATTGAAGGTTGTCGCACAATGACCTGTGCGACAACCTGTCCCAGAAGCGGCACCAAGCCGCGGCGGGTCACTTCAACTTCTGGTAGCTCTGGCATTAATACTGGCTTGAGTGTCTGGCCTTAGTTGGCAAGACCTATAGGTGGGTTCAGCAAGGTAAAGCCGATATCGGATGGGAAATGATAACGCATTCCCTCATCAGGACGCCCTATAATCATCTCCGGCGCTTCCTGCAACTTGTCAAAATGCACACTCTTGCCACCCTTGAGCTTGACCGAGAATGAAGGATAAGTGGCCTTGCGATCCGGTGTATACGGCTCCACCGCGGTAGCACGGATCTTACTCCAATAACTTTCATACCATTCGTTCATGGCATTCTGGTCCGGCTTGGCATTTTCCAGGGACACCTTCCATTTGCCATCATCAGCCAGGTCCACCTGCAAACGCACTTCTTCCCATTGCTCCAGCCTGGAGAAATCGAAACCCGCGACTTTTTCCCCGGGCCTCAGCGGGCTTTTGTCCAGTAGCTCGACAACCTGCGTGGCAGCAGTCTCAGAATAGATAGGCGGCACCAGATAGACTGCATCCTTGTAAGCCACATACTGCTCGGAACTGACAGGATTATAGATACCGAACAAAAACTCTTCATTATCAAGCTTGATCTTGAGACGCGGATTATCCAGGCCAAAGCGCGCAAGGTCATTGGCAGGAAATTGATCCGGACTGTTGGCAGCCACAATGGAGACAATACGTTGTACCGTCATCTGGTCTGCGCGAGCCTTGTAAGGCTGGGACAGGTACCAGAACCCATCCACCTTATCAAACACCACGGGTGCCTTGGCAGGAAACTCTATACTCAGCCTGCTGAAATCAGCAAGCTTGAGCGCAGACACCGGATATTGCTGTACGGATTCTTCCTTTTGCTGCGGCCTGAGATAGAGGAATGCAACAATCCCGGCAATCACCAGCAGCAGTGCAAAGTTAACCAGCCAACGTGCTCTCATGCCTTGCGACGCCTCCACCAGATCACCACACCAATAATGACCAGCACCACCGGCAAGATTCGGCTGAAACCGAGGAACACTGACTGAGCCAACAGATTGGACCATCCTTCTGAAGGAATGATCACGTTGACGTCCTTCAGTGGCTTGGGCTGGATCGTGATCAAACGGTCATCACCGGCAAGCCAGTTGACCATATTGAGGCCAAGGTCGAGATTGCCACCATTGCCCAGGAAGGTATTGGACAAGAAGTTGCCATTACCCACCACTACCACGCGCTGGCCCTTTTCGCCGTATTTACGCTCCATGGCTACCGCAATATTGATAGGACCGGGAATGTCCTTCTTGTTGTCGAAACTGACCTTGTCATTGATTTCACCGGTTTCAAGCCAGCCATTAGGTGCAACTTCAACAATATTGGAAACCTGCCAGCCATTATCATAGGTCCCTGCAGCAGTAAGCATGCGCGCTTCCGGGAACAAGGTACGCAACATGAAGTTCTTGGTGATGGCGTGCACGCCATACTGGTTGGCAAAGGCGATCTTGGCATCCGCACCATATTGCTTGGCTGACAAATCCACCACCATCCCCGGGGTCAATTCCAGGCCCAGGTACTCGGCAACCGGTTGCAAGCCATGCAGGTTTTTCTCGTCATCAATCAACCAGAACAGGTTGCCGCCAGCATCGAGGTAATCCTTGATCTTTTTGACTTCAATTTCAGTCACGTCAACCTGCGGGCTGGCGATAACCAACATGGCACCATTATGTGGAACGGCCTGGGCAATCAACAGGTCAGGATTGGCAAGCTTGAAACCCTTCTTTTCCAAGTGCTTGCCGAAATCTCCGATATCATGGTTCTTGACACCTATTAGGCTACGCTCCCCATGCCCATCCAGGAACATGATGGCATTCTGGTTGGTACGCGACAGCCTTACCATCAGGTTGGTCATTTCCTGTTCAATGAAGGCCTGTGGCGGCACGATATGTTCTGTGCGCTTGTTGAACTCGACCACCAGTTCGATTTCCGAGCGCACACCAGCATCCTGCGTCGCCTTCGGCTCTTCTGCCGGATTGACGAACTCCAGCTTGATATCAGGCTTCACACGTTGGTAACGCTCGACAAACTTATGGATGAACTTGCGGTAAGACTCATCCTTGGTCACATAGGCCGTGATCGTGATCGGCCCATTCATTTGCTTCAATACGTTAACGCTGCCTTCAGTCAGCGTATTGCGGCTACCCTGGGTAACGTCCCGGCTGGCATGGTACTCATGCGACAGAAAGCCGATCAGGAAGATAAACACCAGAAACAGTACAACAAAAAAGCTGTTCTGCACGAACAATTGAAAGCGTAGTTTGCGATTGGTTTTCATAAAGTCTCTCGATCAGCCACGCAAGCGATCAGCATCCAGTCTACGGATAGTCAGGGTCAGGAAAGTCACGATAAACAACACGAAATAAGCAATGTCTCGCGTATCAACCAGACCGCGCGAAAAAGGCTCGAAGTGCTTCATCAAGGAAAGGTAGGCCACCGTATTGCTGGGATCTCCTGCCAGGAAGTGGTCCAGCAGCAGCAAGGCGAACAATGCAACAAAGGTAATGATTGCCGCCACTACGGGTTGCTGGGTGGTGCTGGAAACATAAATGCCCAGCGCACAGAAACTAGCGACCAGCAGCCACAAACCTGCAATATTGGAAAGCACAAACCCCGTATCAATATCAGCCCACAGGTTAAGTGAGAACATCATGGAACCGATCAACAGGATGGTAATCGTGAGAAATGTCACTAAACCAAAAAACTTGCCCAGGACTATCTCCGTCAGTGACAACGGCGCACTGAACAAAAATGGCAGGGTTTGCTGGCGACGCTCTTCACTGATGAGCCGCATGGAGAGCAAGGGCACTGCAAACAGCATGATGAAGGAGGCGATGCCAAATACATTGCTGCCGACAAATTCGGTTACGCCTATCCGCTGGTCTGGGCGCATGGCACCGGACATGGTCAGGAAGTATTGGTCTATACCCATCAGGAAAAATGTAGCGAACACAAACTGCAGCAAAGCCAGGATTACCCAGCCCATGGGCGAGGAAAACAGCCCCTTCAGTTCTTTTCTGGCAATATTGATGATCATGAATGAAGCACCCTCTTGGGAAAACTGCACCTATCAGGCAGCAGCTGGTTCCTGGAATGTTAATTGAACGAAAACTTCTTCAAGGCTGGTCTGATCAGGATTGATCTGGAACAAACCCCATCCCTGGCTGACAGCTGCTTGCACCAGCGCTTCAGCAGGCACATGGCCAGGTGTGTGGTGTACGCGCAGGAACCCGCCTTCAACAGCATCCACACTTTCAACACCGGGGATGGCAAGCAGTGACTCAGTGGCAGGTGGATGATGCAAGCCCAGCAATAACCGGTTGCCGTGACGCTGTTCCTTAAGCACATCGATAGAACCGTTAAACACAAGGGAACCCTTGTGTATGATCTGCACCCGATCACAGACCATCTCGACCTCAGGCAGGATGTGGGTGGAAAGAATGACGCTATGCTCCCCCCCCAGCTCCTTGATCAGGGCACGGATGTCACGAATCTGAATCGGATCAAGGCCAACCGTTGGCTCATCCAGAATCACCACCATGGGGTTATGAATGATCGCCTGTGCAATCCCGACGCGTTGCTGGTAGCCTTTGGAAAGATTCTCGATCAGGCGCTTGCCCATTTCAGTGAGACCGCAGCGCTGCTTGGCGATATCCACCGCTTTTTTGATATGGCCACGGCTGACCCGGTGCAAACGTGCGGCAATCGTCAGAAACTCATCTACCGTCAGTTCGCGATAGAGGGGCGGCTGCTCTGGGAGATATCCGATCAGCGCCTTGGCATCCTTGGGTTTTTCGATCATGTCGATACCGCAAATTTTCACCGAGCCGTTGCTGGGCGCAAGATTGCCAGTCAACATCTTCATTGTGGTCGACTTACCAGCCCCATTCGGGCCGAGAAAACCCAGGACCTCTCCCTTGTTCAGCGAAAAGCTCACATTGCTGACTGCTGCACGACCGCCATATTTGCGGGTTAAATCTGATGCCTCTACGGTAATAGTCGTCATAAATTCTATGGGATATCCGGTTTAAGGGGTGCTAAGTTAAAAAAACGCCTGACAACTGTCAAGCGCGAAGTATTTTAATCCAAGGTGGTCGCCGGGAATATATTGATGTTGTCACTATTGAAAAATCATAATTAAAACGGCTATAGTCGAACTTCATTATGGATGAACTTGCAGCTAGTGTCACGGACTAAGCATAGAGATGCAAAATCCTGCAAAGGTTTCCTCTATGCCATTGAAACCGGGACAGCAAATCCTCATATTTGACATCATCAATCTAGCAATGAGACCTCTTATAAAATGCCTATCAGCAAAATTATTAAAATAACCGTCGCCTCCGCGGTAATGACACTAGGCATGAACCATGCAACCTTTGCCGCTACCCAGACCACGGCCAGTAATCCTGATGAGCCTGCGTTAACAGGGGAATTTGTCTACAAATACCTGATCGGGGAAATCGCCGGCCAACGTGGCCAATATGACTTGGCAAGTGCCGTATTTCTGGATCTGGCAAAAGGCAGCAAGGATTCCCGACTGGCCGAACGCGCAGCCAAAACCGCCGTGATCGGCAATGACGGCAGGACAGCGATTGAAGCCGCCAATCTCTGGTCGCAGCTGGATCCCGAGTCAACAGAAGCCCATCAGGCATTGACTCAGATGTTGATCAACACCGGAAAATTATCCGAGGCAAAACCTCACCTGCAGAAACTATTGGCAAATGAAGAAGCTCGCCCCAGCGGCTTCATGTTCCTGAACAGCCTGCTTTCCCGGCAACCCAACAAGGCTGCAGTGCTCACGCTGGTTCAGGATTTGGCCAAAAGTTATCCCGAGCTTCCGGAAGCCCACTTTTCAATTGCACATGCCGCATGGAATGCAGGCGATATCCAGCTGGCGCTGAACGAACTCAATACCGCCAACCAGATGCGTCCAGGCTGGGAAATGGCAGCCCTGATGCAAGGCCAGGTCCTGCTTGGGCAATCCCCTGACCAGGCAGTCACCTTCTATCGCCAATACCTAAGCAAATATCCCGAAGCCAATGAAGTCCGTCTGGCCATGGCCCGCATCCTGGCTGGCCAAAAGAAATTTGACGAAGCCAAGGATGAGTTCATCAAGTTGATACAGGCCTCCAATGGCAATCCGGAGATCCTGGTCGTTGTAGGCCTGCTTTCACTACAGTCAGGAGAGCTGGATGAAGCTGAGAAATACCTGACCCAGGCGTTGGCGAAAGATTTCAAGGATAAAGACCAGGCCTATATCTATCTGGGGCAGATCGCCGAGAAAAAACGCAATGACGATGAGGCCGTCGGCTGGTATAGCAAAGTATCCCCCGGTGAAGTGCGGTATGTAGATGCCCAACTGGGAGTAGCCAATGTCATTGCCCGCAAGCAAGGCATAGACGCCGCCATCAACTCACTGGAAAACCTCAAGGGCCTGACAGATGTCCAGCGCGCTGCAGTAGTGCACGCCCAGGCAAATGTATTGACGCAGGCAAAGCGCCACCAAGAGGCATTCACCCGGCTTGAGAACGCCATTAATACGTTGCCGAACAGCCCAGAGTTGATCTATGACTATGCCATGGCCGCCGAACGCGTACAGAAACTGGATGTCATGGAAAGGGAACTACGCAAACTGATCAAACTGCAGCCTGAATTCTCACAAGCCTACAATGCCCTCGGCTACTCACTGGCTGATCGCAACATCAAGCTGGAGGAAGCGAAAACACTGATAGAAAAAGCCCATGCATTAAGCCCGGATGACCACTATATTCTCGACAGCATGGGCTGGGTCTACTATCGCCTTGGCAAGCTCGATACGGCATTGGACTACCTGCGCCGCGCATATTCACAGCAAAGCGACCCGGAAATTGCTGCCCACCTTGGCGAAGTCTTATGGAAGCAAGGCAAGCGCGATGAAGCCGTGCAAACCTGGGAAGCTGCCTTGGCAGAATTTCCTGAAAACGAAGTATTGCTAAGCACCAACAGGAAATTCAAGCGCTAGCATGCAATACCCATTTCGCTGGCTGGCCAGCCTTGCCCTATTATTGCTGGCTGGCTGTGCCAGCATGCCCAGCGGCCCGTCCTTACCTCCCAGCACACCAGAGCTGCACCAGCAACATCTAGAAACGGTCGCACGCATCAAGTCATTCAAACTTCAGGGTCGCATTGGCGTGCAAACGGCAGCCAAGGGATTTTCGGGGTCTACCCAATGGCGACATGCTGCAAGCAACGACGATATTGCCCTGTTCTCGCCGCTGGGCAGCCAGGTTGCCACAATTAGCCGCTCCCCTGATGGTGTCAGCCTCAAGACCAGCGATAACAAGGCCTATCAGGCCCAGGATGCTGAAACGCTGACAGAACAGAATCTCGGCTGGCGCCTGCCCATGACCGGGCTTTCTGACTGGGCACTGGGGAAACCAAGCCATACTGCCATTGAATCCTCCACGTGGGACGAGCAAGGACGCCTGCTCACGCTCAAGCAAGACGGCTGGGATATCGAATATGGGCAATATGTCCTTGCAGACGGCTACCAGCTCCCTAGCAAAATTACACTGCGCAGCGCGCAGCTGACCCTCAAGCTGATTGTGCAGCAATGGCAATCCTTGAATCAATAAACCCTAAAGACCATTCACTTTCACCAATGCAAGACTTTCAGCTATTTCCGGCACCCGCGAAAATCAACTTGTTTTTGCATATTATCGGCCGGCGCAGCGACGGATATCACCTGTTGCAAAGCGTTTTCCGCCTGCTCGAGTTTGGCGATACCGTCCATATCAGGCCACGTAAGGACGGCCTTATCCAGCGCAGCTTGGCCATACAGGGCGTGCCTGAAGAGCAAGATCTCTGCATGCGTGCTGCAAAACTGCTAAAGCAACATACGAACAGCAAGTGGGGCACTGATATTTTTGTCACAAAACGCACTCCTATGGGAGGCGGCCTGGGCGGGGGAAGTTCAGATGCCGCCACCGTGCTGTTGGCACTCAATCGCCTGTGGCAGCTTGATCTCAGCCGTACAGAGCTCATCTCACTTGGCCTGCAGTTGGGAGCAGACGTACCTTTTTTTATTTTTGGTGAAAACGCCTGGGTGGAAGGTATAGGCGAAAAATTGCAGTCAATTCAATTACCTTCCGCACATTACCTGGTATTGACTCCACAAGTGCACATTTCGACTGCAGAAATTTTTGCATCGAGGGAATTGACAAGGAACACGAATCCCACGACAATAGCGGCCTTTCTGAGGGACTTGGTTCACAACGATCTCGAAACTGTGGTTTGTCAGCAATATCCCGCTGTTGCAAGCTGCCTGGAATGGCTAACGCAATTTTCGCAGGCTCGCATGAGTGGTTCTGGCGCTTCAGTGTTCGTAGAGATGCAGAGCCAGGAAGAAGCAGAAGCTGTGTTGGCAAGAGTCACTGAACGTCGTGAGCTGCAAGAAATTGCAGGATGTGAGATTTCAGGATTCTATGCAAAAGGTTTACACCAGCATCCGCTGCACAGCTTTGCAACCTGAGGAAACCGATCAATTGGGGAGTCGCCAAGCTGGTTAAGGCACCGGATTTTGATTCCGGCATGCGAAGGTTCGAATCCTTCTTCCCCAGCCAGAATAAAAGCGTGTAACTTAAAAAATTACACGCTTTTGTTTTTTGTACGCGATTTATTAACAAAAGGATTCCACTGTGGCCCGCGGCGACATGATGGTATTTACCGGCAATGCGAACCGTACGCTTGCCGAAGAAGTAGTAAACCACTTGGGCATAGAGCTGGGGCGCGCGACAGTCGATCGCTTCAGTGATGGCGAGGTGATGGTCGAGTTGCTGGACAATGTCCGCGGCAAGGACGTGTTCATCCTGCAATCCACCTGTATGCCAACCAATGACAATCTCATGGAAGTCATGGTGATGGTTGATGCGTTACGTCGGTCCTCTGCGGGCCGCATTACAGCAGCAATTCCATATTTCGGCTACGCCCGCCAGGATAGGCGGCCACGCTCTGCACGTGTAGCGATCACTGCCAAGGTGATCGCCAACATGCTTACCAGCGTTGGAGTTAACCGCCTGCTGACCATGGACTTGCACTCGGACCAGATTCAGGGATTTTTCGACATTCCTGTCGACAATATTTATGCAACGCCTATCTTGCTTGACGACTTGCTCAAGCAAAATCATGAAAACCTGGTAGTCGTATCACCCGATGTTGGCGGCGTTGTACGGGCACGTGCAGCAGCGAAGCAGCTGAACGTAGATCTGGCCATTATCGACAAGCGCCGCCCAAAACCAAATGTGGCCAAGGTAATGAATATCATCGGGGATGTGAATGACCGCACCTGTGTGCTGATGGATGATATGGTAGACACTGCCAATACTTTGTGTGAAGCTGCCGTTGCCCTCAAGCAACAAGGCGCTCGCAAGGTCATTGCCTATTGCACCCACCCAGTGCTTTCGGGTGAGGCAGTATCAAGAATTACCAATTCCGAGCTGGATGAACTGGTAGTGACCAACACCATCCCATTGCGTTCCAATGCACTCTCATCCTCCAAGATCAGATTGCTGAGCACTGCACAACTGTTTGCGGAAACCATACGCCGCATCAGCAATGAAGACTCTGTAAGCTCGATGTTTGCAGAATAAGTTTCGGTCAATGCGAATGCATTGACCTTATTCTGTTATCTGGTCGCGGATAACAGGCAACCCAGAGCTCTAGGGCTCTTTTTAGGAGTAGTAAAATGGCTATTGTAATTAAAGCAAGCACGCGCGAAGGCAAAGGTACGGGTGCGAGCCGCCGTCTCCGTCGCGCTGGCAATGTTCCAGGCGTAGTATACGGTGGTGAAAAAGAAGCGGTCAGCCTCGAGTTCAACCACAAGGAACTGTTCCTTGAGTTCCGTCACGAGGCTTTCCATGCCTCTATCCTGACACTGGATATCGGCGGCAAGAAAGAACAAGTGCTGCTGCGTGACTATCAACTGCATCCAGTCCGCAACACCATCCAGCACATTGACTTCCAGCGTGTTAGCGCATCCGAGAAGATTCACGTAAAGGTGCCTTTGCACTTCATCAACGCTGAAATCGCTCCGGGCGTGAAGCTGGGTGGCGGCATTGTGGCTCACATCCTGACAGAAGCCGATGTTAGCTGCCTGCCTAAGGATTTGCCGGAATTCATCGAAGTTGACCTGGCAAACCTGGAAGCGGGCCACTCTATCCACCTGTCTGAAATCAAGCTGCCCAAGGGTGTTGAGTTCGTACAATTGGCGCATGAAAATGATGCTGCAGTTGCGTCGATCGCCAAGCCTCGCGGCGGTGCAGCTGCTGATGACACTGCTGTTGAAGGTGACGAAGCAGCAGAATAATCTCGCTGCTTGATGCTTAAACGCGCGTTCCGGGCAACCGGAACGCGCGTATTCATTTAAAGATCAGCATATTTATGACCGGTATCAAGCTTTTTGTAGGCCTGGGTAACCCTGGTGACCAATATGAAGACACCCGCCACAATGCTGGCTTCTGGTGGATAGACCAGGTATGCGCAGAGACTTCCAGCAAGACCAGCCTGGAAACCAAGTTTTTCGGCCATAGTGGCCGACTCAATCATGGCCAGGAAGCATGGCTATTAAAGCCAACCACGTTCATGAATGCGAGCGGTCGCTCCGTGGCTGCGCTTGCCCGTTTTTACAAGATTCCTGCTGAAGCGATCATGGTGATCCATGATGAATTGGATCTGGCCCCTGGTACAGTACGTCTTAAAAAAGGCGGTGGACACGGTGGACATAATGGCCTCAAAGACATTGCAGCATGTCTGGGTACAAATGATTTCTGGCGTCTTCGCCTCGGTATAGGCCATCCTGGAGATCGCAATGCTGTTGTGCATTACGTGCTGAAACCCCCATTGCGTGAAGAAATGCAGCAGATCGAATGTGCCATGGATGACGGCACCCGTGTATTGCCATTGCTGCTGGATGGGAAGTTTGAAGAAGCCATGCTCAAACTGCACACCAAACCAAAACAGAATTAATCCTTAACTCCGGAACAGGCAAATCATTATGAAATGCGGCATTGTTGGCCTACCTAATGTAGGAAAATCCACCCTCTTCAACGCAATTACCCGCGCAGGCATCGAAGCCGCCAATTACCCGTTCTGCACCATAGAACCGAACGTTGGTATCGTTGAAGTGCCTGACCCGCGTTTGCAACCACTCATTGACATCGTCAATCCGCAGAAAATCCAGCCTGCCATCGTCGAGTTCGTGGACATCGCCGGCCTGGTTGCAGGCGCTTCCAAAGGCGAAGGCCTGGGTAATAAATTCCTGGCGAATATCCGTGAAACCGATGCAATTGCCCACGTTGTGCGCTGCTTTGACGATGGCAATATTGTTCACGTTGCAGGCAAGGTAGATCCGCTGGCTGATATAGAAACCATCAACACCGAACTTGCCTTGGCCGATATGGAAACGGTTGAGAAAACCTTCCAGCGCGAACAGAAAAAAGCCAAATCAGGCGATAAAGAAGCGATCGCCCTCTGCAGTGTCCTGGAAAAAGTACAAAAGCACCTGGACCAAGGCCACCCTGTACGTACTCTGGGATTGGATGAAGACCAACTCAAACTGATCAAGCCCTTGTGCCTGATCACGGTCAAGCCGGTGATGTATCTTGCCAACGTTGACGAAAGCGGTTTTGAAAATAACCCCCTCCTTGACAAGGTAGTTGAGCTGGGCAAAAAAGAAGGTGCGCCCGTGGTCTCCATCTGCGCCAAGATCGAAAGCGAGATCGCCGACCTGGAAGATGAAGACAAGGCCATGTTCCTCTCTGAACTTGGCCTGGAAGAGCCTGGCCTGGATCGCGTCATCCGTGCCGCCTATGATCTGTTGGGCCTGCAAACCTACTTCACTGCCGGCGTGAAGGAAGTACGCGCGTGGACTGTACGCAAAGGCTCAACAGCACCACAAGCTGCCGGGGTGATCCATACTGATTTTGAGCGAGGCTTCATCCGGGCCGAAGTGATTGCTTATGACGAATATGTCAGGCATAAAGGCGAAAAAGGCGCTCAGGAGGCCGGGAAAATGCGCCTGGAAGGCAAGGAATACATCGTGCAGGATGGTGACGTAATGCACTTCAGATTTAATGTATAAAGCTACATTTTCGATTTAACTCAACCCCCGGTAAACCGGGGGTTGACTGGCCGGAAGCACCAAGGATACCTCTCAATCGGCGAGTACCGGAATGCCCTGCCAGATTGAAAGGAGCGCCTTACTCCGGACTTGCCTGGAGATCACGGCGCTTGCGGATTTCATCCATGACCTCACCTGTACTCCACGCATGCTGCAGAAAATCCGCCACAACCTTTTCCTCATCATCACTCAACGGGTCAAGACCGCTTTGCTGCAAACGTAACTTGAATTGATTAAGGTCCATGACGTTGCCATCGGATGAAAAAGTCATCATTAAGTCCTTGTACACATGATTGGCGTGAAATTTTTCCAGTATCATCAATAATTCATGAGCTGATTCGGATGACGCTGATCTGCCCATCGGACTCCAACCGCATCTCCTTCACATCGGCCAAATCGCTCACGCCTTCTTCCCGCAGCTTGGCCATGAGCTCCTCCTTGGTAATCCACTCTCGCCGAACGTTATGCCACTGAATTTTTCCACCTTTCACCAGCATCATGGTGGAAGCTTCAGTAAACCGCCTGATGACAGGAATGCGATAACTCAAATAGTCAAAAAGCAGATTCCAGACCAACAAGGTCGACACCAGTAATACACCGTCTGCAATGGTTTTGGCATCAGCACTCATCGCGTTTTGTGACGCATCCGCCACAATCACCACAAACAGGAAATCCCCTATGCCAAGATCGCCTACATCTCGCCGTAGAACAAAACGGAAAATGACAAACAGAAACCAAAACATAAGGGAGCCGCGTAGCACGATTTCCCAAGGTGATACGCTAAAGCTGAAAAGCTCCATAACCTGTCATCCATACCACGATATCTAATCATTTTAAGCACCCAATTTGTCGTAGCATGTAGGCCATTTTCGCCACTCGCTGTAGGAAAGCATCCGATAAGATTGGCTCGTCCTCTTGTCTCCTACAAGAAAATCAGCAGACTCTGATTCCATGAGTCAGCATCAGCAGGCAGTATGAAACACCACTTTTTTTTCCGCCTGGAGGGGTTTATGTCCCAATCTACTGCCGGTAAATGTCTTAATCTGCTAGCCCTTCTTTTAGTGATCATGCCGATGCTGTTGTCTGATCTCGTTGCGGCTGAAAAACTTTCATCCAAGGATAAAGGCTATATGCAAGATATTGCCCGCCTTGGAATATTACAGATGGAGGCAAGTGAGTTAGCCATCGTCAAATCCAGCAATGGCAAAGTGAAAGAGTTTGCACGCGATTTGATCAAGGAGCGGCATGAAATCACTGAACAACTTAAACAACTAGCCCAGAGAAAGCAAACCAAGTTGCCTGATGAACCGTCACTCGTCCAGAAAGCCCGGTACGGTTTTCTATCCTCCAAGGATGGGGCAGATTTTGACCGGTCTTATGCAAAAACCATAGGCGTCAGCGCGCAACAGGATGCTGTCAAATTATTTAGTAAAACGGCATCGCGCGCAGAAGATCCAGAGCTCAAATCCTTCGCCTTGCAATATCTTCCTGCACTTGAAAGCCACCTTCAAGAAGCCAGAGTGCTGCGAGAAGACTTTGTTGCGCAGGAATAAACTATCTAGGGTCCGCATGCAGAAGGTGAAACTATCGTTTCCTATCTCGTTCAGGATATTCAAAACCTGAAATGTCTTGAGCAATTCAATTAAAGTTTGTTGTCATATTGTCTTACATCCTTATAAGACACAGGCTTATAAAACCGCAGCCCCAGCTCTTGAATAATTAAGACACTTTCCTCGGCGATGGAGAAATGAGTTAGTAATCGCCAGGGTAACTTTTTCTTAAACTTCATAACGGAGGAGCATGATGGTACAAACACATTCTTCATCACCGCGCGGGTTCGCGGCAATGAGTGCCGAGAAGCAGCGCAAAATTGCCAGCATGGGGGGCAAGGCCGCCCACGCAAAAGGAACCGCTCACGAGTTTGATTCTACAACAGCCAGGATTGCGGGCAAGAAAGGCGGGCAGGCCGCCCATGCAAAAGGAACCGCCCATGTATTTAGTTCGCAAGAGGCGCGGCTGGCCGGCCTGAAGAGCGGGAAACGCTAGCCTGCGACGAGTAGTTTCGCAATAAAAATAAAGCCAGGATATCCTGGCTTTATTTCCAACAAAAAATCAGGTCAACTTGCAGCGCTTCACAGCACGCCTCTCATCATTAAAAATGCATGATGCTCGGCATATAGCTCACTGCCTTTCTCCAGTACCGCTTTATAGATACGGGTGGCCTTCAATCCCTCTTGACGGTGATGCATCAGGGGCGACATCAAATTGATCAAACAATCCATAATTTCATTCTGGCTGCTGTTTTCACTTACTTGCTCCAGCATATGCACCTCTTGTCCGACAAAAGCATGCGCATCAAGCCCAGCAATACCAGCTGTCCGTCCAGGACAATTTCTTTCCAGATGGATCAGGCGCTTTCTATCATTTGTATCGTGAGCTAGCCACTCTCTCAATATTTCTAGCTCATAGCCTTCGGGCAACTTCCTCTCTTGAGCCAAAGTGAGCCAGATACGGGTTTGCTCAACACTGGACGCTGTAGCCCATCCATCGCTACATAACTGCATCACCAATATGGCAACTGAGGGAGCTGGCAGCAATTTCTCACTCCTCCCGCATTCATAACACTCAGCCTTATAGGCCTGCTCCAGGCAATCCACCCGTGACTGCATGACAAATAGCAACTCTTCCTGCAAATCAAAATTTGCCACTATCTGGGAAACTTTTAATCCCATCTGACTCAGCTTGTACCCTTTCTGGACACGCTCAAGCAACGCTGTTTTTTCCTGTTCTGAGACAGCTTCCTTCAGCAAGGATTGAAGCATGGTGAGTGCACACACCAAGCCGGCATCGCCCTCCGTGGCATTCAAGGTAAAATAAGGCGGTTTTATCTCCAGTTCGTTCAATTCATATGCTACAACCAGCATATCCAGTGACAGTAGCTCGCCTCCTAGGCTAAAGCCTATGATTTCCGGAAGATATCGATCCGCATGATGCCCAAGAGCCAAACTAATGGCTCCATGCACGAAATACTTATTTTGCAGGCCACGCCAATTGGAGTTTCCACATTCATTCGACACAAGCAATTGCTCATAAAGCGCGACATGATTACAACTTGTATCTCCATTCCCCACAGTCTTCAAATAAGATTTGCAAAGGGGGGCAAACTGGGGATCACGCCACCGTTTCAGAAAACCATAAAAGCATGCGCCTTCCACCATCCTTCTGGGAGCCATTGCCTGCAAGAAATGTAACGCGTGCGCTTTACTTGTAAAGTATCGGCGCTTGCCGCCTTCGTGGCGCATCTGCAAATATTTACGATATCCTTGAACCGTCTGCTTGCCCTGCTGCTCCAGCCATGTTTGTATTGCTGGAATCGAGGCTGGCAGCTTTCCAGGCATAGATTCCGCTTGCTGCAGGCAATTGGCAAGATATTGGTGAGCCTTGATATGTGCTTGGGCGCTTATAACCGGCTGAGTTAGTGCATGATAAAGCTGGCGAGAAACCGCTACTTCTGGCTCTCTCTTGGATGATAAGGGATAGGCACTGCGCCGATGGACCACCGCAGGGCGCTCTGTCAAAAGCAATAACTTAGGAACAGATCCGAATCCGAAGGACTTACTTGATGCAATTTCTTCCATGATCCACCCCCCGCATTGATTTGAATGCATATATAGGCAATCATTCTCTGCTTCAGATATAGAAGAAAATATCAGACAGATTCCCAATATTTCGTAGGAAAAAACGACACGACTGAGTCACCCAAACTGCCGGGATCTGGAATACATAGATACTACTGGCATAACAGCTGCCTGTAACAGGCGAGCACGAATTTTTAGCAGAAAATATTTATAAAAATCTTTAATAAACACTTACTTAAATAAATCACGCGAGAAAAATTATTCGCTATTGATAACTGCGTTCATTGTCTACCTTCATGGATCCATGTCGTTTTGTGGTTTAGTCTCGAAGAAAAAATTAAGTAATAAATCACTTTCAGCTTTGACATTACATCCACTAGAAAATAGAATAGCGGGCTTGGTCAAATCAGTCAGTTTCTGGTGATGTAGCTCAGCTGGTTAGAGCACAGGATTCATAATCCTGGGGTCGAGGGTTCAAGTCCCCCCATCACCACCAAATACCTTTCCAGAGAAATCCAGGAAAGTCTAAAAACCCGCGTAACTGCGGGTTTTTTATTGTCTTTGCATCCCCATATGTCTGAGCTGGCAACCCTGGATCTCCTAGGACTCTTAACGAAGTAGGCATTGGCATCAAATCGGTTCACTGGTCGAAGTGCCAGCTCCTGCATTGCAACCTTGAACTTGTCCCAGCTAGTCATACCTAGACTCAACACTTCCTTTACCTCCTTAGGGTCAAACGATCTACTATGTGGAATCCTGACCATGCCTATCCTATCATCCAGAGCGATCTGCAAGGTATTGTTGCATACGACTCTGCCTGAGGTGAACTGGGCTGTGGTTGCCAGTGAGACTTTATTGCCCAGGACGTGCCAGGGAAGTTCGTTGGCATAGGCCATAGTGTGGACTACATGTGACATTGTGAGCTCCTGAAATGCAAAAACCCCGAGACGTAGAAAGTAACGGGGCTGTAAATGAATGAATTGTTGTACTCAGTGATTCAAATTACTGATGGTCTTGGTGTTGCTTATCGTATTGATCAAAGTAGTCGGTGATGATTTTAGCCAGAGCTCCCATCAATGCGAGCAAGATGGTTCGCATCACATATGCAAAGGCCATACACATGGTTTATTTCCTAGGTAATGGTTACTAAGTTCTTATACCTAGATAGTGGTGAGATATTGAGAGGGCCTAGCTTAGTTTGCAGGGTAGGTGGTTTCAGCTGTCCACTGACCTGGTAATTGGGCATGTAATTGCCAAAATTGATCTGCAATGTCTGATGTCTCTTTGGAGCCGGGGTTCACGAACGTTGTGATTGTGATGGTCGCCACATGAATGCTCTGCTCTTTGAAAGATTCAAAAAGCCCAAGTGCCAATGCTCTTATACCTGCCTTACCAATGCTTAAGGACAAGTAATCAGGGCTTGGGTAGAGCGCAAAGCCTCCACCTGTCAGCAAAATAGTACCGTTCTTGGCATCTGCCATTGTTGTAGCTACAGCTTGCACCGCTGCCAAAGCACCACCAATATTGACGGCCAAGTCACTTACAAAGGTTTCTTTAGATTGGCCTGCAATAGTGGCCTGACGGAGGCTTGCAGCGTTGTAATGCAACACATCAATATTGCCGTATTTGCTTTCAACATCAGCAATGAGAGAGGCTACCTGGGCTGGATCAGTGGCATCAACAGTCCTTGCCTCTGCTTGAAAGCCTTTGCTAGTCAATTGTTGAATCAAGGTTTGAGTGTTTTCAGCGTTACGGTTAGCCAAAATGACACGGAAGCCTTCTTTTGCAAAACGTTCAGCAGTTGCGATGCCGATACCTGCGCCAGAGCCAATACCAAGAAATGTTTTCATGTGATTTCCTTATGAAATTTTAATTCGCATAATCGCCATCCATTAACTTTCCCTTGGAAGGCTTGGATAACAACTTATACAGCGTGTGTCATTGTGCTAGTTACAAAAATAATGATAAACAACATAATGTTAAAAATATTGTTTACTGAAAGTATAGAATGGATCGATTCATAAGCATGCAGGTGTATGCCTCTGTGGTGGAACTTGGGAGTTTCACGGCTGCAGCCAATGCATTCCGGATATCCCCTGCAATGGTGACCAAGCATATCAATCAAATCGAGAAGCGACTGGATGCCACCCTCATCAAGCGAACGACAAGAAGGTTGCAGGTTACTGAGGTAGGCAAAGAATATTACGAAAGCTGTAAGGAGATTCTCAAGCAAGTTGAGGCAGCTGAAGCGGGAGCTGCGATACGCAGCGGCAAACCTAAAGGACTTCTTAGGGTGACAGCCTCTATTTGGTACGGCTCAATTACCCTCACACCAATTGTTTGTGACTATCTTGCAGAATTCCCTGATGTCAGTATCGAGCTATCGCTATCCGATAGGTTTGTTGACATTATTGATGAGGGTTTTGATGTGGCAATACGCATTGGCGATTTATCGGACTCTTCATATATCGCCCGCAAACTTTCCACCTTTGAGTTATCCATCTGCGCTTCACCGTCATACTTGACCATTCATGGTACTCCTGTAAAACCAGAAGACTTGAAAGACCATCAGTGCTTGGGGTTTACCAACTGGCGTAGTCATAGTGGTTGGAAGGTAGTAGAAAAATCAATTACAGGCCACAGCAACAACTATTCTCGGTTCGACTCAAACAATGGACAAGCCCTGCGTGAAGCGGCTTTAAAGGGGATTGGCATCATCATGATGCCCAAAATCCTAATGGAGGATGACATCAGCAATGGCCGCTTAATTGAGGTACTTAAGCCTTTCACTCCCCCGTCAAGGCCTGTTAGTGCCGTTTACCCCAAAGAAAGGCAAGCCACTCCGAAATTGGCATCCTTCATTGAGTACCTGGTAGGTAGAGTCAAATGAAATTGATACTATTTGCCACTACCCTACTCCTCCTAGCCTCCCTTAACGTACACGCTGATACCCTCACAGGAAAAGTTGCTAAGGTAGCCGAATATCCATCATCAAAAGATTTGAAAAAGTCTTGGGTGCTCCAGCTATATTCAATTTAAGCTGATATCGATGTATGGCAAATGGAAGGATTATGGTAATAACTATAAGGAAGCATTCCTCAAAACCATGTCGAACTCGGAAGAATCGAAACAAGTTCAGTTTAAAAACAATTCTTCACCTTGCCTCCTCTCTTCTAACATCCTATTTTTATTACCCAAAAGACCGGTAAGCAATTAAAATACCATTAACATTAATACGACTGATTATTTATCTTTGATGCGGATTCTGTACCATTTATACCTTATTGTCTTACGCAAGGAGGGGCTATGACACTTGAAAACATGCGCTCCAAGATTTTGAAGGTAGCTAGCAATCTATTTGAATCTCGTGGCATCAATGCCTCTGGAGTAGATACAATCATTGCTGAGGCAGGAGTAGCAAAAGCAACTCTGTACAAGCACTTCCCAAGCAAAGATCTACTTATCATTGCTTTCTTACGCAGTAATGCAGACAACTTTCTTGAATGGTTGAAATTTTGCCTAAAAGAGAAACCGAGTGACCCTGCAGAAAAATTGATTCAGCTTTGCGAGTTGCTGGAAGAGCATATATTGAATGCCAAATCCAAAGGCTTGCCTTTTCATTTGGCCTCAGTAGAATTTCCTGACCCCAATCATCCCGTTCACAAGTATTCTGTTCGCCTTGCCAAAGAACTGCAGTCTTACCTTGTAAGTTTAGCTAACGAAGCTGGCGTAGTTGAAGCTGAGTCTTTAAGTCAGCAAATTATAATGCTGTTTGAAGGTGCCTCTCTGGTCGAAAGGTTGAGTCCAGGCAATGGGGCTACAGGTCGCGCAAAGCAAGCAGCTTCTCTTCTCATCCGAGCATCACTCGTATGACTTTTTGCCAAGGCCTGCTGGAGGCATTGTTAATGCTGGATAAGTACAATGAACCTTGGCTAGCGCCAACTGTAATTGGGTGAGTTCATTTAAGGCAATTTCACCACTTTGAATAAATGTCAAAAATGCTGATCGCTGATCCTCAGGCAGCATCATTGCTTGTGGAAACTGGCATTTCATTTTCTCCATATTTTCTCGCATTGAGTAAAAATGGCTTGGCACATATGGGCTGGGAATACTAGGATCAATTGGAGAAATAGCTAATTTATCAATCTCAATGCCTTTCGTTGCTATTTCCGGAAGTAAAAAGAATTGATAGCTCACCAAGCCTACAGCCGCTGCAATAACCGCCAAATAATATTTTTTGAATGTTGGCCTGCGGGAACCAGCCAATAAGGCATCAATTGCATTATTCGCAATATCCCAAGAAACGTTGCCTTCGTTGCGAACTTGCATTCGCAACGTCCCAATAATTACCATTGCGACCTGCTCTGCAACCACGTCTGGGTGCTTTGCCCCAATTTTGGAAATTTCAGAAGTAATTAATCCACGTAAAATTTCAAGATCTGTTGCATCAATGTACTCAATACTCTCCATTGACAATGCCTTAACAAGTCCAATGATTCTATTTCTAGGCACCTTACCCGCTTTGTGCATAGCATCAACTAAGTTTTTCTTAGTAAAAAAGCTTTCAACCACAGGTTCTCCAATAATCCTTTGAATCATGATTAAGAGATTTCAGTATCACCCTGCGGCAATCAATCTCAAGCATATACTGAGCAGTATACTAAAAGCATGATCAACTTATTTATTTAAAAAAAACCCCCTTCTTGAGCATAAGAAGGGGGTGGATAAATCGCTCTGAGTGAGGAGATTTATCAATGGAGGCTTAAATTTTTCCTTCTCAATTTATTACATAAAAAACTAGAGGCTGAATACATTAAGAGCACCGCCGCCAGGAGCAGCGTTGTACTTGGTCAGTTCTTTGTAACCACCAGCTGCACCCAGCGCATCAGTGGAATTGGACAAACCCAGATTCATTGCAACACCAGCCCAACCGCCGATACCGGACAGTACGCCAACGTATTGCTTACCCTTGTGGCTGTATGTGAATGCATTGCCAATCACACCAGAACCAACCTGGCTTTTCCAAAGCTCTTTACCAGTTTGTGCATCAACAGCCTTGAACCAACGGTCCAGAGTACCGTAGAACACCAAGTCAGAAGCTGTAGTCAGAGCACCACCCCAAGCAGAGAATTTCTCCTTGTTGTACCACTTGCTCTTGTTGGTCATTGGATCATAAGCAGCAAAGCCACCCATTACGCCATCAGGACCAGCAAACATGGTCAGAGTCGCGCCAACCCATGGCTGACCAGCGATGTACTTGGACTCAACTGGTTCGTATGTCATACAAACGTGGTTAAGTGGTGAGTACATAAGTCCAGTACGAGGAGAATAAGCAGCTGGCTGCTGGTCCTTGGTGCCTAGTGCTGCTGGGCAAATACCTTTAGCGTTATAGTCTTGATGGGTTGAAAATTTTGCATCCTTGAGAGGAATACCGGTCTTAAGATCAACGCCTGTTGCCCAATTAACAAATGGGTGTACTTTTTCAGCGGAAACCAAACTGCCGGTCTGCGCTTCAAATGTATATGCAAAGCCATTGCGGTCATGGTGCCAAGCGTATGTCTTGCCGCCCTTGTCGAACAGGATGACTTCGTTGATGCCGTCATAGTCCCACTCATCATGAGGCGTCATTTGATAACCCCATCTGGCGAGTCCAGTGTCCAGGTCACGAGCAAAGATTGTCATGGACCACTTGTTGTCACCTGGACGTACGTCTGGATTCCAAACTGAAGGGTTTGCAGTGCCGTAATACACTAGATTTGTTTTAGGATCATAAGGCCACCAACCCCAAACAGATGCTCCGCCATTTTGCCAACCATCCTTAACAGCTTGAGGCTTCAACCATGTCTTAACACCTAAGTCTGATTCTGGAAACTTCAGTTTTTCCTTAGGCAGAGCCTTGAAAGAACCGCCTTCTTTATTACCGCCGTTCACGTCCTCATAAACAGACAGTGAGCTATAGTGTGGGTTTTCCTTGTTGAAATCCTTACCTATTAATACATCACTGTCTGGGCCGGTATGATACGCACGCCATGCCAAAGAACCATCTTTAATGTTGTATGCAGAGAAATGACAACGTACTCCATACTCTGCCCCGGAACATCCTGTTAAAACCTTGTCTTTAATCACATGTGGTGCATTAGTATTTGTACCACCCTCTTTAGGATTAGTAACTGTTGCATCCCAGATTTTTTCACCGGTTTTTGCATTAAGAGCCACCAAGGTGCCATCGTTCTGTTGCAGAAATATCTTGCCATCACCGAATCCTAGTCCGCGATTAACAACATCGCAGCACATAACAGCTTGTACAGATGGATCTTGCTTAGGGAAATATGCCCAAACAATTTTTTGATTATCGTTCAGGTCAAGTGCATATACGTTGTTAGGAAATGCTGTATGTACATACAGGATATTGCCAACAACAACAGGTGAACCTTCATGACCACGGTTTACACCTGTAGCAAACTGCCATGTGGGTTTCAAACTCTTGATATTATTCTTATTGATTTGATTTAGCGTGCTATAGCCTTGATTATTGTATTGGCCACGCGGGTGAACCCAATTACTTGCATCTTTCATTGCGGCTTCTGTATCTGCTGCTGCATATACGTTGGAGTAAGCAACTGATGTTGCCATCCCAAACGCAAGGCTTAAAACCAGATTTACTTTTTTAATCTTCATTTTGGCCATCTCCATAGTTTTTCAAATATTCAGAGCCTGATGCAAAGACCAACTCCATTAGCCATTGCAAATACAAATAGAGCCCTGTTACTTATCAAATCGTTGGAAAATTTAAAAAGAATTTTCTCTTTGATTTGCCTAGTCAACGCTAGTGGAAGATACTATAGACAGACCTGTCTGACTTTGCAACTGTTATGTATAAAATGAAGTATTACACTTATGTAACATCAGGGGTGTAATTTAATATGTTATTGAATATATTGATATTTTACATAATCCATTTACACTCAAGCTGAGTACTTAACTCGAAGGGATAAGCTGGATTATGGTTTGAGATGAATCCCATCCCCTGGAGTGGAGAAAGGCCTAGGAGAATTGCTAACTATCCAAGTAGATCGTTTAGGGCTCACAATTTTAATTAATTTCCAGCCAACATCATGACTTCCAACTGATTAGCTAACTGTCTTTGAGTAAGGTGCTTCTTGGCTTTAGAACCGTCGAAATTCATTCATCCAGTCAAGCACTCATATCCTTTTCATTGGAAGCGGCAATTCATTCGCATTTTTCATTGATGCATGAACAAGATATTGCTCTGTCCTATGACAGAATATGTTCGTAGATACCGGCTGCGTGACAATTTATACACAGTATCGCCCCTGGCCTTAAGGTATAGGGGGAATGAATACTCATGATACCTTTCCAGCGAAATCCATGAAAGTTTAAAAACTCGTGTAACTGGGGGGGGGTTATTGCCCCTTTCCAACTACTCATGGATTTGAGTGGTTTGAGTATCGCCTGCTCCTGCTCCGAACCCGTCCTTAAGAAGCAGAACCTCAAAAAAAGCCACCTGAAGGTGGCTTTTATCCTCCTTAAGGAACTAGCTCAGGTTTTTACTCCTACGCGAAGCAACTACACCTACAAGTGCTAGACCAAGACCAAGAAGCGCGTATGAACCTGGCTCAGGCACGGCCTGGATACTAATTGCACCGCTATAGACCCCGCCAGCCACCCCATTGGTGGTGCCTTCTACATTGATGTAATAGTTTCCGGCTTCCAGATTAGCAAAAGTGAATTCACCTCCGGCCACAGATCCTGCAAGCCAGGTATCAGAGCTGTTGTAGAGGTTGAAACTGAGGTCACTAAAGCCTAGGACATTTACTCCGGCATTGGTAAGTGGCAAGTCACTGAGTGAGAAAGTACCTGTCGAAACATCAGCCAAGCTGAAATTGAAGGTATTGGTGAAAGTGCTATCAGCAGCTACAGTGTTGGTATAAGTATTGATACCAGCATGCAGTTCGCCAAGATCCACCACATCGGCGGCATATGCACTAGAGGAAGCAACTATGAGCGTTGCGGTACCGAGCGCTGTTTTGAGAATATTCATACTAACTCCTTAAAAGTTGTTGTCGATGAAATTCCCCCCAGAGAAATTATAAACAGACTTGTCCCGCCACAAAGAACTTATAGTTATTCTCATATAACCTTAAATAACCTCAACCTTAATAAATTAGCTAAATAATAATATGAGATTCCTTGCTATCACTGGGCTCACGGTCGCTTACCGCAGACCATACTGAACATGGGTTAATTGCTGTGTATCAGGCCCTAATGGACTATAGATAACGGAGCCTGTACCAGAAGATGGCCAATAGCGCGCCCTGTTCGGCTTCTCAGTGATAGATGAAAAATTGTTGAAGCTTATGGACAAGAACTGGCAGATGCGCCGGACTTTCAAAATCCCGAATTACACAACGGATCGGAATGAGCTGCCCTCAGCAGATAGTCCTAAGGACAATATTCATTTATCTGATTGGTTTATCCCTAAGGAAAGCACACGATAATTTCACTGACCTTTGAATATGGAATCATTAATCACTGCCTCAATGTGATGGCCATCGGGATCAACCAGGAACGCAGCGTAGTAGTTTTCCCCGTAATGAGGCCTCAGACCAGGCTGGCCATTATCATGTCCTCCTACAGCCAAAGCTAAAACATGAAAGAGATTAACTGCCTCACGAGTTGGTGCGGAGAATGCAAGATGGAAACCAGTCCCTGGCGGTGTCGCGGGGGAACGAAGCTTTAAGCAGAATTTGTCCTTTCCATCCTCTATGCCATAGCCGATTGCCGTGTCATCCTCAAAAACTCGGCGATACCCCAACGCACCAAGGGCTGCATCATAAAAGGCAGCACTTGCCTGAAGGTCCGTCACAGCGAATGAGATGTGGCGGAGCATGTTGTATTCACTTGGTTCGAGTTAATGGGATTTAGCGGCTAGCCACCAGAAACAGTCTTGAAAATGGCAATAATACTGTTCCATCTGGAAGCGCAGGATAAGCTTCAGTAATATTTGCAAGGTATTGTTCCAAAAAAGCAGATCGCTCCGCGTCCTCTAGCGGAGTAAGGTAAGGACGTAACGCTGTGCCCTTGAACCATTCGACTATAGCTGCCGCCCCTCCAGCGAGAGGATGGTAATAAGTCGTACGCCAGATATTGATAGCGCTGCAATTTTCTCTAAGCAATTCGTAATAAAAACTGGCATCGTGTCGAATATGATGTATCACTGATCCAATTTTCTGGGACCAAGGACCATTGGCTGCAACTTCGCGTGCAAGTCGGTGGGCAGGCTCATCTAAATTATCAGGGATTTGTACGGCAAGGCATCCGTCACCTGACAGTTTGCTAAGCAGTTTAGGGTAAAGGACATCATGGTTGCCTAGCCATTGCAGGGAAGCATTGGCCAGAATGACATCGAAACGCTTAGTGGGAGCCCAAGTACTGATTTCCGAGAGTTCGAATTGCAATGTTGGCAGTCGCTGCTGTGCAGCCACCAGCATCTCCTCCGAACTATCAATACCGCTCACTGTGGCTTCTGGGAAACGATGAGCTAGTATTTCAGTGGAGTTACCTGGCCCACAGCCCAGATCCACAGCACTACGTACATCTATAGATGGTATGGCTGCCACTAAATCTTTAACTGGTCGGGTTCGCTCTTGCTCAAAAGCTAAATACTGCTGCGCTGACCATGTCATTAATATCCCCTTTCAATTCATTTTGTGATGATTGAATACCACATGAGCACACAACCTAACGGATGGTTATCTTAAATCTTATGAGAGGGAGCTGCCTACAATCGCACCAAATTTAAGAAATAGTGCAAGCATAGGCAGATTACCTTGATCAGATTAGGGCAGAATTCAATTAGTGTAAGCCCGTCATAGCCATGTCACAAAAGAGATTGCTCAACCAGTTGTGGCTATTATTAATTAGGACGATTTTCTTGTAGGAAGCATTCTTAAAACACCAGCCAACTTATAATTAATTAAATTTCCTGTAAAACCGATATTTTTAATCTAATGAATTAATAAGTGAATATTTTTCGTAATCAATCTCACCACGAGTACGTATACCTAATCTTCGCAAGATAGGTAAAGGAGGACACCACCCTTGAATGCTATGCTGCATCAGGAAGAGCAATACGCCAGCAGGAAGCGCAAACCATTTTTTATTAACTACCACACCCAGCGCTAATCCAGTCAAGGCTATAGTTGAGGCATTTATTTCCAATACTCTTTCAATATCCCACTCTTTATCCAATTCTAATATCCGCCCTCTGATTTCATCCTCACTCAAAGCCGCATATTTTTCAATATTGCAATCAGTCTGGCGATCAATCTCATTGTTTACACTATCTGATGTGGACCGACGAACTCTATCCGCACTGTTGTTAACTTCAATATCATATTTAGTCATTATTTTTTCCTTTTTGAAAAATTTTCATCGCTATATTTATGTCGATAGGAAAGTAAGATTTACTACATGTAAATTTCTCGGTGTATTAATTAGCTATCTCTAGAATGCGTAATAGACTGACATTTTGGTATATTAATAAAAAGAAAATGCAATATTATGCAAGGGAAAATATACGTTCTGCATTTCAACGAATAATAGCGATTTCTACAAAGCTAATTTTCAACACAAGATTTTATTAACTAAAGAGATTATGAATATTCTGGCCTTTTTATGCTTCTGTTTCAATTAGAAGATTCCTGGTTTTACCGTCAGACCCTGCTTACACTCATCCTCATCCATTTAAAGTATAAAGTTGTCACATGTCATCTTTATAGTTATTTTTTTCTGATAAAAATTAATAATCTGTAATATCTTTTTGAGAACCTTGTCTGGTAACTTATAAATATCCAGATCAAAGTGAAAATCAGTCTTGACCTGCAATATTTCATCAGGCTGAATATCATCTTCTATGGTTGAAAAATGACACCGTAAAGACACAGGTACCTGTGTCTTTACGGTGAGTACCTGATGTTCTTGGATACCGATTCTGCCCTTGGAAGACCAGGTTTCGTTCGAATGGCCATGAGGGACTGCTGCAGATATGGTATCCAGCCTATCTAGGACCGACGATGGCATTGGGATCTACTGTAAGATCAATAGCTTAGAGGATTAATTATGTGGGTTCCAGCAAGTTTGGCTTATTTGCTGGTGGCGCTCTTTATCAGCTTGCGCTGGTTGCTTCTCCAGCCTGGTGCCGACCGGTAGCACTTGGCATACAATCCGCCATCATCCCAAGTTGCAGGCTTTATTTGTAAAAACACTGGACAGCTTTCCACTCACTTTTTTGGACTCTTTCATGAATATCTCACAAGCGGAAACCGTCTTATCACCAGAATTACTTGAGGCATATCAAGATGCCGACTATGTGGTAAACCATGATCAACAGGCCTTTGTAATACGAATCGGCCTTGCCAGCCCTGAAATGGACAAGATTCTAGAACAACATGCAGCTACCACCATGGCCGTCATTTCTGCGTTCAACCCGCTCAGCAAACCAGCGGATGAAGCCATCAACATCCAAAACACCGAGAAGCTGGGCAACGAGCTCAGGAGCCGTCATCTTGAGTTTAGGAAAGGCTTGGCAAGATCAAGGTCTAACCAGTGGCCCGAAGAAAATTTTATCGTTATCGGCATTACCCTTGATGCTGCGAAAGAGCTGGGCAGGCATTATCACCAAAACGCTATTGTATTTTATGAGAAACCCGGCATCGCAAAATTAATTCTGCTACGGTAAAGAGAATTATTTTTCACGTTTAGGGAGTATCCGGATGTCGCAGGCTTCATTCAATTGCAGGTTCAAAAAAACCACCACTTCAATAAACTTAGGGCAAGAAGCATCAATACAACATACGATGACGTCCTCCTATTGAAAATCCAAATTAAGGCTGCTTATCAAAATCCGCTTCGACGGGGTTTATACTCATTGCACGGCCCGAAGGACTAGCTGAGAACTACAAACTATACACACGCCAGTAACATTGCAACACTATGATGCCTTAGTTAAACAACAACCAGAACAATCAGTATGCGCAAGACACTGCTCTTCTTAGCACTCATTTTTCCTCTTACCTCTTTAGCTAACTCTTCTGTTGACCTTCAGAATATATCCTGCTCAGGGGAGCTGCTTTCATCAGTTAATGAGAACGTAAGCTTGTCATGTTCCGGCAACTTGAGTCTCAGCACTAGCACTATTACTTCTCAAGGCGACATTGAGATCAGCGTTATAGGTTATCTTTTAATGCATGATGTCACCATCATGGGCAAGAATATTGGTATTAGCGGGGAACGCTTCCATGAAAATGGTTCTTGGGGCATGATTTCCAGCAACAGCATGGTGATAAATTTCCAATTCCCGAGTCCTGAGCCAATTTTTTCAGAAGGCATTTACGCAGTAGTGCCATGGATGTTGGAAGATAGACCTCCATTTGATTACCCAATTTCAGCAGTTCCAGAACCTAAATTATTAGCTATGCTTGGACTGGGTCTTGGGATTTTGGGGTTTACTCAACGCTGTCGTAGCAAAACTAAACTGCTTGAAGGCTAATCGGGGTTTTATTGCTCAATCGAATAACTTTACAATATAAAATTATACTAATCGTGAGTAACTCCTATTGTTGAGCGAGACCTTACGTAATTAAATAGCCCTGTTTCTCGCTCATCACTCTTATCTCTCTCCGGGATATTCCAGCGCCCCACCAATCAATTGGAAGGCGCTTTTTCTTGCCTTCAGCTAATTACCATTAGACTAGCTGCAAAACCGGAGACAATATTTAATCAATATCAACATGCTGTTTATTCACAGGACCAAAGTATTCACTTGCGAAGCTTTTAGCAGGGATGGGCTTAGAAAACAGATATCCCTGACCGTAATCGCAGCCAGCTTGTAATAAAAGATTGAACTGCTCTTTCGTTTCTATGCCTTCCGCGATGACCTTCATATCCAGTTTGTGTGCCATGAGGATAATCACCTCGCACAATGCAAGATCAGAATGATTCTTTGTGATATTGCTGGTGAAGGACTGATCGATCTTCAAATAATCCATATCGAATTTTCGCAAGTAGGATAGAGATGAATAACCAGTGCCGAAATCATCGATTGCGATCTGTATACCTGCTTGTTGACATGTTTTGAGCTTATCCAACACGGAGCCTTTAGCATGCAACAATAATCCTTCGGTAATTTCAATCACCATGCAGCTGCCGGGCAGTCCGAGTTTATTGAGATAATCCAGCCAACCACTATGCTGTATATCCCGCTTAAACTGCACAGGCGATTTATTGATGCTGACCTGAAACGTAGGTTTAATCTTTCTCCAGGCTGCAACCTGTAATGCCGCCTGCTCGAACACCCAGTTGCCTATCTCCATGATCAGGCCGGTACTCTCAGCGATGGGAATGAATTCTGCTGGACTCACTAGACCACGCGTGGGATGTTGCCAGCGGATCAAAGCCTCCGCCTTGTGGATATCGCCGGTGGCCAGTTCCACAATGGGCTGGTAGTAGAGCGTGAACTCATCACGTTGCAAGGCCACTCGTAGATCATTGACTAGATGCATGCGTTGGGTCGCCACTTCCTGTAGCGATGGCGTGTAATAGTTATAGCGATTACCCCCCTTCAGCTTAGCCGCATACATTGCCTGGTCAGCATTGCTAAGCAACACCTCGATATCAGTATCATCCTCAGGGTAATTCGATAAGCCTATGCTGCAAGTGATGAAAACAGTGTCGTCGCCCAGCTTTATCGGCTCTGCCACTTTGAACAGGATGTTTTGCGCAGTCTGCTCTGCAGTGAAATGTGTATCTAAATCGTTGAGTACGATAGTGAATTCATCCCCTCCGATATGCGCTACCGTATCGGTTACCCTCACGCAGCTGGTTAAACGGTCCCCTATTTCCTTGAGCAATACATTGCCCATATTGTGGCCAAGCGTGTCATTCACTTCCTTGAATTTATCCAGATCCAGATACATTAGAGTCAATGACCTGCCTGTTCGGCCAGAGCGTTTGATATCCAGAGCCAGTCTGTCCAGAAACAGCATACGGTTGGGTAGCTGAGTTATCTGGTCATAATGCTCAAGATGGAAATAGCGTTCTTCGGATAGTTTTCGGGCTGTGATATCAGTATGAGTCCCAATCATGCGTATCGGTTTGCCACTGAGATTTTCGCAGAACAGCATGCCGCGGCTCAGTACCCAACGCCATGAACCATCCCCACACAACAGGCGGAATTCGGAAACCAGAACCGCCATTTTCCCCTTGATAAAATCCTCTATGTCTTTCAGAGTATTTTTCAGATCATCCGGATGGATCAGGCTATGCAAGTCTTTAGGGCTTGTGCCCAGCTCAATCTCTGAATATCCAAACATCTCTTTCCAACGCACAGAGCGAATTATTTCGTTAGACCGCAGATCCCAATCCCATACACCATCCCCAGGCCCTTCCAAAACAAATTTCCAGTTATTGATACCCGCATTAAGGGAAAGCTGGGTTTTTGTCTGTTGCAGGGTTTTGGTCACCAATAAGTAGAGCAATGTAGCAGTCAGCAGCATATTGACTATGCGTTTGTAATGCAGGTATTGCTCAAAGTGGTCAATATTGGGCAAGAGATGTTGGAATAAAGGGTCACTGAGCAGGATCCATAAAGTTCCAACTAGTACGTACAGCAATACCACTCGTTTAGCGAAGTGGTTCAAGTGCAGGTTTTTGACTTGGGGGAATAGACTCACTGCACATATCCTTTCAAGTTTAAGTACAGTTAATCAGCCAAGAATATTGGATTGAAACGGCTTGTTATTTCACTTCCAAGCAATTCCTTTAACCCGAGAGGGTTCTACTGAAGTCGAATCAATACCGCCAACCCAGTCTACTCTGAATAGTGTTACGAAACGAAATGCTTTAAAAAAATAAAAGATTGAAATAAAAGGAGATAATAAGTTGGGTGAAGCTTTAATCAGAGTTATTTCCCAGTGACAAAAGCTGCTTTAACATTCGGCAAATCATCAATTTCGGATTCTCATGTAAAACACTTCCTACTTAACGACACTGATACCGGGCTTTGCTATTGTTCACAATATAAACCACAGCAGGCAATTCAATCAGTACGCCGGACACCGTTTGTCAATGCCGCCAGGAATGAACCGAACAGACTAATGGCGATGCGTATTCCAAGTCCTTGAATTGGATTTCTCTAAACTTTTTGCTTTGTATTTTCAACGGAAATGTCGCTCTGCAAATTCTCTTGGATCTTATCTAATATGGTTAGAAGGTGTTTACAATCATCTTGTGATAATCCTTGAATAGCTAAACTATCCAACGACTTTTCAGCTTCTTGATACTGTTTGATAATTTCAATACCGCCTGGTGAGAGGAAAAGCTGAGTGCTTCTACGGTCTACTTCATCAGGCCTCGAATCTAATAAGCCCTTTCTTCGAAGCTCATTAATGAGTTTCGCCAATTGCGCCTTGTCGCGCCCAGAATGGACAACCAGATCACTCAAAGTTGCGTAAGGATTTCTGGAAAAAAACCGCAACGCTTTAAACTCCATATGAGTTAGTTTCATTCCATTATCGCGGATTAACCGAAACTGGTGAGACCTGAATTGGTGCATTAATAGATGCAGCTTCTCAAAAATCTGGAAAGTATTATTTTGCATATTGTTGACATTATCCACTATATTTTGCATTATAGTTGATATTATCTACCAAATGGCTGAATATGGAAACTATAGGACGGGAATTCAAACGGGTAAGATTTGAGTTACAACGGAGGACTGTTGAAGTAGCTCATGTAGAAAGACCAACTGCGGGATTTGTTGCGGTGACATTCAAAGGCTCGGATCTCCAAAATTTCCAAAGCTTAGGATTTGATGACCATATTAAATTTATCTTTACCAATGCCTCAGGCGAAACCATTAAAAGGGATTACACGCCTCGTGCTTTCAATACACAAAATCAAGAGTTGACTATCGAATTTGCTTTGCACGATCAAGGCGATGCATCTGACTGGGCAAGAAATACCGGACCAGGCGAGCAGGCTGTCATAGCTGGGCCTAAGGGATCAATGATTATTCCTGAAGATTTTGACTGGCATTTATTGGTTGCAGACTCCTCTAGCCTGCCAGCTGTTGCCAGAAGGTTGGAGGAACTGCCTCTTGATGTAAAAACAATTGTTTTTATCCAGGTTGATCATCTAGAGAACAGACGGGATTTCAAACGGCCATCATCCACAATTATTAAATGGGTAGAGAGCCATGAAGATTTGGTTGATATGGTAAAGGAAATGCATCTGCCCACTGGTGAAGGGTTCATCTGGGCTGGAGGCGAGCATTCTGCGGTGTTGCAAATTCGAACTATTTTGCTAGAAAAAGAGCATCCGAAAGAGCTGATGAAGGTAGTCGCATATTGGAAGAAAGGTGCCGCTGACTTCCATGAAAAGATTTGACTCCTATCGAAGAAGATCGAAGCCGCCCAGCAACATTTTGCTGAAATCATTCCTCTTGGCAGGACAGCAGAAATTGACGAGCTGGCCTCTGGGATAACATATCCTCACCACATAATTACCTCCCTTTTAAAGATTAGGCACTGAAGGCTTTTTATAGAGAGGGCTTTCGAGAAGGTCGAGTGATTTTTGCAATTCAGCGATCAAATTTCGAACTAGCTCTGGACTGAGGGCGAAGCTCTGACCCCGGGTGGCTTCCTCTGGTTTCTGGCCCATGCGGCTCAAATAGTCAGGGCGAAATACAATGACGCCATAGTCTGGTAAAGCCGTTGCAGTAAATGTGACTAATGGAAATAAGGGAATTTGCTCATCTTCTCTCATGTCATTCCTCTCGTTGTGCTTTACAACATTGGCTATCTTTTAAAGCACAAAGAAGTTGTAGGCCATCCATAGGCTGGCCACTGAGACAATGGTGATTTCTACCAAGCTAATTTTAAACATGGGATTTTCCTTAGCAGTAAATTTATGGCTATTGTCCCTATTTCATGCTTTTAATTAAATTGGACAATTTCTGTTTCTCTTGTCAGCGCTTACTTACTTCCACTCTCTTCGCCTGGCCTCCATTGATGAGAAGTAGCTCCTCCCATTGATCCATGGCTTGCCTTGGACAATTTGTCTAAATGCATGGAGCCCAACATTCCACCTGCAACAGGTAATTCTGGCTTTACTTTGCGATTCAGATTACCCCTTTGATGAGCAATGCATTAAGTCCCATCTATCGCTGGTCAACTGAAAGTCTTGTGAATTACGACGACATGTAACCTGATTATTAAATTTGACAGGTTACATTGTTCCATGTAACCATTAATTTTAATTAATACAGTTACACAGAATTGTGAACTGCCCCAATCCCTTATTAATGATGCGGAGAACAATATGACGAGTAGCCTTTTCAGGAGTAGCGCTAAGTTTTTATCTGCACTGACATTTGGTTTGATTGCAACAACAGTGCAAGCAGAACCACCAACCCAGAACATACCTGTCGTGTATTATCACAAAGCCCAGGTTCAGGATGTCACCGTGTTCTATCGTGAAGCAGGTGATCCAGAGCGGCCTACCGTTCTTCTACTGCATGGATTCCCCACCTCTTCGTTCATGTATCGCAATCTCATTCCATTGCTAGCCATGAAATATCATGTAATCGCCCCTGATCTGCCAGGTTTTGGGCTTACGGAATCACCTGGAAGGGCCCAATTTGATTACAAATTTCAGCATTTGGCAGATGTGATGGTCGGATTTACAGACGCCATCGGTTTGAAGAAGTACGCTATTCAAGTTTTCGACTATGGCGCCCCTGTGGGATTGCGGCTTGCGTTGGCTAGGCCTGACCGAATAACAGCCATCATTACGCAAAATGGCAATGCATATGAGGAAGGCTTGGGTGATGCATGGGATCCGATCAGAAAATACTGGCGCGAACCTACCGAAGCGAATAGGGAAGCATTGCGTCAATTCCTGAAACCTGAAGGCCTGGCTTGGCAATATACCCACGGTGTAAAAGATCCTTCAATCGTTTCACCCGATACCTACACGCTGGATTCTGCATTAATGGCACGTCCAGAAAATGAGGAAATACAGCTGGATCTGTTCCTGGACTATGCGAGCAATGTTGCGCTTTACCCCAAGTTTCAACAATTCTTCCGTGATTACCACCCTCCCATCCTGGCGGTCTGGGGGCAGAATGATCCATTCTTCATCCCAGCAGGAGCCAAGGCATACCAAAAGGATGTCAAAACAGCAGAGGTCGAACTATACGACACCGGGCACTTTGCTTTAGAAACCCATAATGATGCCATCGCAGCGCGCATATTGGATTTTCTGAACAGGCGTTTGAAGTAAAATGCCAATAGACATGGCTAGTCTATTGGCTAGCCACAATATTGAGCGATCATGAAACTAACCCATACATCCATTTATTTCAGAGAGTCTATTGGAGGGCACCTAGCCCTCGATTTTCTCAATACCGTTCATATAGCTGAGGGCGTACAAGTAGATGATCTGCAAACTGATCAGGATGTGTTGAAATGGTTATCCGATCATCAGGTTGTGAACATACCGGCCAGCTTCCAGGTAAAGCCAGGAGCATTGCTCACCGCAGCGCGCAATTTGAGAGAGGCCATACGTAATTCAATTATGGCTTTAAAGCAATCAAAACCAGTTGCACTGGATGAAATCAATGGGTATTTGAAGAGTGGAAGCACTTACCAGGAATTGCACTACACTGGCCAGCGAATGGAAGTTTACCAAATTCGTCCAATAGACACGGGCGAGCAATTGCTTGCCCCCGTAGCAGAAGCTGCAGCAGAGATATTGGCCTCTCCAAATCTCGATCTCGTTCGAAAATGTGAAAGTATGGACTGCGTACTCTGGTTTTATGACCGAACCAAAGGCCATAAACGGCGATGGTGCAGCATGGCGGTTTGTGGAAACCGCCATAAAGTTTCCAGTTACAGGCAACGGCAGAGCCTTGCATAGAAGAAGCTAAAAACGAAGCAAGGGGGATATTCTCTCCGTTATGGAATTTATAAGCGACTGGACGAGGGGCGAATGTCACCCAGCAACTCCATTCAACACGTGATGATCATTTCAAATTGGCTCCCTGAGTTCTTTCCTTAATGTCCCAACCGGCCCCAGAATTAACACGGGCTCATACATTCAATAAGAAGAGATCGACGGTAGAATTGGCGGTCACTTCCCAATGCATCAATGTTGTTAATCATTACTGTTTAATTAATGATATCAACAAGATGTGGGAAAGGGCCGACATCGAAATCAGCATCTCCTGCCTTCCCCATTGCGGCACAACTCATCATGATGCATCACCAACTCAATGGAGATAAATGATGAAAACCGATCCTTCCAAACTTAATTCGAAGCCAACACCTAAGCATGACGCTATTGTTGTTCTGAAAAACGATCATGCCACCGTGAAAAAACTTTTCAAGGAATACGAACGCCTAGCGGAAAAAGAAGACATTCCTGGTAAAACTGCTCTGGCCAACCGCATCTGTGCTGAATTAACTGTCCACACAAAAGTGGAAGAAGAAATCTTCTACCCGGCTGCTCGTGAAGCAATCGAAGACGACGACTTGCTCAACGAGGCTGATGTCGAGCACGCCAGTGCCAAGGACTTAATCAGCCAAATTCAAACAACCGATCCGGAAGATCCCATGTACGATGCCAAAGTCAAAGTCCTGAGTGAATACATCAACCACCATGTAGAGGAAGAAGAAACTGAAATGTTTCCAAAAGTCCGAGAAGCCAAGAAACTCGACCTGCGAGCAATGGGCCAGGAATTGACAGACCGAAAAGAACAGATGCTTGCATCTCTTACCGGTTCCGATGGTGAAATCAATCCCAAGGGTCTCGGGGATCTGATCTCAAGCGGAACTACTCATTGATTGTCTAAAGCCATAAAGAAAGTCTAGTTCCAACTGCACTGCCCAAATCTGTGATTTACTTTTGATAAAATTAATTGCCGACGCATCCCCATGCATTGGTTTTATGCCTTTTCCAGAAATTTGGGAAAGTTCAACAACCCGCGTAATTGCGGGGTTTTTATTGCCTTTTTATCCCACACTGTCTAAGCTCCCCTAATAATATCCGCTGGTGATTGTTGGCGGTCCCGTGAATACCCAGCGCTTATCATCCATTTTGTTATGAACAGTGGCTAAAAGGCATTCTGGACATGGCTCTGGCTGATATTGCAATCCGCAGCAATCAGGCAAAGACCAGCACTCAAATGGGGGCGGCCTGTTCTTGGTGGTAACCAGCAAAGGCAATAAGGGTAGCGATAGTCCGACCGTACATTGGGCAAACAAACACCATTTCCCTTGCCGTGTATCCCAAGCTCAGCCTATGGCTCAGCCTGATATGTATTAGATTTATTAAGGTCCGAATGGGTTTAATTGATTGCAAGAAATGCAAGATGGTCATCAGCAGCCATGCAGCTGTGTGTCCCCATTGTGGGGCAAGAAGCACGCGAACCAGCTATTTAATGTGGATTTCGATTGTTATCGCGCTCGTTTTTCTTGGCTATACAATACAAAGCGCACATGACCCTGTTAATCAAGAAAAAGTCATTAGCCGTGATGTGATTAATGCATGCTGGAATGACTACGCTAATAAATCATTGGACAAAACAACCAAGAATTTTATTGCTGATACATGCAATAAGCTTGAGGCTGATTTCAGGTCAAAATATAACGAAGCCCCATAGGGGCTATTAATCTGGCATATCAATTCCCATTTCAAGTAGTACCTCCTCGCAAGCAATTTGCAGGGCTTCAAGCGATGTTAAGGAGCAATACCCCAACAACCCCTCCCATCATTGCTATCCCCATAACGGTCATGCCGAGAGCAACCCAAAGCTCTAGTTCCGGTTTCATTTCTTCTCCTTAATTTTCCCGAGTCAGATGTTATCTATGAAGTGGATTTCTCACTATCGGGGTTTGTCTGACATCTCATAACCCTTAAAAATGTGAGCCTCATAGAAAACTACATGTCCGTATAGAAAAAAGAAGGTCTCGGCTAACCCCTGTAAAGCTAAACCTACGCACTATCCGCTTTTATCCTACGTAAATTTTAGGGCTTGCCTGACAGAGGTTCTAACCCCTGGCCGTCATACTTAATCGCCAGCATTGTTTTTTCTCAATGGCTTACGTCGATCGCTATTTAACCTGGTCAAGGGATAAGTCACTAAAAATGTTTGAGACACTTTCCAGAGGTAGAAGAGTAACCACTTCAAGGAGCTTCCTTAATTCATTCCTAGTAATCGTCGGTACCCTAATATTACTAGTGCTGCTTTTTGAATTGCTGGGCTGGCCATTTCTAAAAACCCCTTTGACTCACTTGATGGAAAAGCAGCTGGAACGATCCGTCAAAATTGAGGGACCGTTCAAGATTAGGTTACTGGGGGGGATTCGCGCGCAAGCGGGTAGTTTGTGGATTTCTGCGCCTCAAGGTTTTTCTGAGCCTCACCTTGTATCTGCTCAAGAGATCGAGCTCAAGCTCAGGTATTCGGATTTATGGGGCATTCCACCCGAAGACCCTTATATGATCAAAGGCATTCAGGTAGGCCGGCTGGATGCCCGCTTAGCGAGATTGGAGAATGGTGACTCCACTTGGCAGTTCAGCAAGGAAAAGCATGATGCTCCTCGCCCCTTTCCCATCATTCAATCCCTAGTGGTGAAACATGGCACCGTCAACATTGATGATGTGCTGACAGACGCCAAGCTTAAGATCGATTTCAATACCAAAGAAGGGGCTGCCCAAGCTCAATCGACTTCCGAGGTCAAGCTTGATGGACACTTCCGTGGGCAGCCTATGCATGGCCAGCTGACTACACAGGGGTTTCTACCTATCGCCAACCAGTCCAAGGATTCACCCCCGGTATCTTCAACTGGTTGGCTTGAGTATGGCAAAGTCACACTGAAATTCAGCGGATCTGTCTACGATGCTCTGGGGGAACAAAAGATCAAAGGCAATCTGCATATTTCAGGTTCATCCTTAGGGCAATTAGGCGATTTGTTCAATGTCACCCTTCCCACCACCGAGGCTTTCACCATTGATGGCGATTTGAACAAAAATGAAACTGGCTGGGGCGTCAAAGTGACTTCTGCCAAGGTAGGCAGAAGCCAACTATCGGGTGATTTCCATTACGACCCACGCCCCGAGAAAGCTACATTGAATGGCGAGCTCAAAGGTAAACGATTCATCCTGGCTGACCTTGCCCCGGCCTTTGGTAATGATCCCGGCTCTCCCGACAAAGACAAGGTTTTCCCCGACAAGCCGCTGAATTTTACCAGCTACAACCGCATGAATGCCAATATTGGTGTAGATATTGATTATGTGGACCTAGGCAAAGCCTTCCGTGAGCCCATTGCTCCGCTGAAGGCAAATTTGAACCTAAACAAGAATAAACTATCCTTGGCCAAGATCAGCGCCAAGACAGCGACAGGCAGCTTATCGGGCACCATTTCAATAGATGCTCACGAACAGCCCGCCACCAATCTTAATGTTGATCAAGACAAACCCCATCGTCCACCAGAGTGGGCAGTAGATTTGGTGCTAAAGGAAATTGACCTGGGAAAACTGATTGCGGTTTCTCCTTCGCGCGAGAAACAATTTGAAGCGGGAAAGACGCAAGAGAAAAGCTATATATCAGGCAAGCTGAATGGAGAAATTGCAGTCAAAGGCATTGGTGAGTCAACCTCGCAATTGCTGAGTAGCCTGAATGGGGAAGCATCCCTGCATGTGGTTGATGGAGATATCTCCCACCTGGCCATGGAAGGCGTTGGCATTGACGCCGCACAAGCCTTGGGAATCATAATCAAGGGGGATGCCAACCTGCCAATGGAATGTGCGGTCGTCAATTTCAAGGCCAAGGACGGCGTGGCCTTCTCACAGCTATCCTTGATAGATACTCCAGTCACGATGCTTTTATTGAACGGCGATATCCAGTTGCACCAGGAGCAGCTCAACCTAAAAATGAGGGCCTATCCTAAAAACTTCTCTCCGTTGACTGCCAGGTCCCCGATATTGATCAATGGCACGTTCAAGCATCCCAGTGTAGGCATTAAGAAAGCCCCAATCGCAGCAAGAGTTATTGGGGGAATCGGATTAGCGGTGATTAATCCATTTGCGGCCATCATTCCCTTTCTGGATCCTGGTGAAAGTGACCCTATGAAGATCAAAGAATGCAAAGCCACTGCCGAAAAGATAAAGCAGAGGGTTGATGAGTCATCCTAAGGTTTCAGTCGAGGATTTTTTGATTTCCTCAGTTTACGGATGGCGGCGAGTGTTCCGTCAATAGCTACTTCATTTCGGCGTTCTTTTCCGTTGGAATCAAGACTAAAAACAAGTGGGATAAGGAGAGCCAATTTGGAAAATTTCGACTACAAGGGAAAGCATGTACAGGTTCTCTTCAAATTTTTTGATGCTGGATTTGTATGGATAGTCCTCATTAGTGGCAGATTCGTCGGTCCCCCTGATGAGGAAAAAACTCTATACCCAACTTCCAAAGAGGCTTGCCTGGCTGGAATAGACTTCGCCAAGAATTACATAGATTCGATAGGGTAAGACATGTGCAGATGATTGCGCGGAGGCGCTTATTTCACAGCATTATGTAGACGTTTTTTATCTGGAAAAATACCAAAAACCGTAAGATAGTCTTATATTTTTCCATCTATTTAAGGTGTAGTATAGGATTGTACTAGCTTCGCATTTCGTAGTTAGTATATCTCTTTGCTCAACATAGAGAACCTTTCGCGCCTCAGTCCTCCCCGATCAGGCGCGCTTTTTTGCCTGTCGTAATGCCACCCCAGTATACGAACCCGCCCCGCAAAAATTTCAGGCTAAGAGCTAAGCAAGGCAGCGATAGATGGACCCTGTTGACAGTACTCGTGTTGGCGCTGGAACGTTGATGAAAAAAACCTCTGATGGGAAATCTTGCGCGCCTAGACATCTTCACCCAACGAAGTATCTGGAGTGATATGCCAAATCGTCGAGTTGTTAGTCAACGACGGGGAGAATCCTGAAGTGTTTGGAGTGTATGCCAGATTACGGATCGTGTCTTTGAATTGCGGTCGCCATGGATATTTCCAGATAGAATCAGGCCACGCGACTCTCAATATCTGGCTGGGACTGGAATTGGGGATTCAAACATAAATTCAACCTAGCCTAAGTTCCAGTTGCCTTTAGGCAAGTCAATCGGATAGCTATGCAAAGATAGCTATCCAATCCTAACCGTTTCTATGAGTAGATGTTGTAGCCTTGATTTTCTTCCCACTCTCTGGCTAACCTTTGTGAGTCATCCTCGTTGCGTGAGCGGACACCAATTAATATGCCGCCTTTACTCACGCCCTCTTCATATTCCTTAAGCCGGTCTTCCGGAATTGCCCAGCCTATCAGCGCTCCCACAATTCCCGCAGAGACACCCCCAGCACCCGCTCCTGCAATGGCAGCGGCCAAAGGGCCTGCCACTACAAGTCCTAAACCAGGCAATGCCAATACCGTGCCGGTTGCTGCAATAGCAGCGGCAATGGCACCTGCTGTGGCTCCAATTGCGCCTCCAATCGCAGCTCCCTCTGCAGACTTGTTACCTACTTCAGTTTCCAGAGTCTTATTTTTTCCATAAAAGCGTTCGCGCGTCTCTTCAGACATAACCACATCAATTTCATCAGCACGGTAACCCGCGTTGGTTGCGCTCAAATATGCTTGCTCAGCACTTTCTTGATCATTGAATAGACCAGTAACTGTTTGTGCCATGATGCCTCCAATTAATAATTATGAGTATCAGATATTTTTCTGATGATTGAAGTATGGGGTAACTCTAAGCCATAGGGCGTAGGCTACTACCTGAGATGATTGTAAGATCACTACACAAAGTGATGTAGGTTAATAGCTACGTCAGCCTTCACAGAGTTGATTACATACATGTACTGAAGGGTTTTGGATAGGATTATCCTGCGGACATGAGGGTGGTTTAGAATTTTTTACTGTGAGATTCCCTGTAAAGATGTAGGAAATCTCTGGCGCTAATAAAGGCACTATTCCGACATAATAAATATTTATTCAGTATTTAATATGATGGTAAATTTCATCAGTGATAATAGGCCTTTCTAATCTTATCCAGCCTATCATTCCAGTTTCTATCAATAATTCATCTATAACTTTGTTGTACCCTGAAAATTATTAGAACTCCTAACAGTAACTACTGCCAAGAATTTACTAACCATAAGGATAAATATTATGAGTGTATCCATATTTGACCAAATTGTAGTTGACAAGGAAGTACACTTTAAGGCCCTGCAAGATGGGGTGACGTACAATGGTGTAGTTTCTGCGCCCGTTTTACAAAAATGGGCACAATTGACTGAAGTTGAAATTATTGAGGATTTAAAAAAACTGGAAGTATTCCAGCAATTTGAACAGGAAATCGGAAGCGCCATAGAGAAAATTATTCACTCAGGAAAGCAGGGCGTAAATAACAATACTATACTGATAGGGCCAAACGATTTATAGAACTCAACTGTATAAACCTTCAGCTAATAAATTGCCTTCCCCATTTTAATTCCCTTAGTGAAGTTACCAGGCTCCAGCTCTACATCAAACAAAGCTTTCTGCATTCCATGCTAATTGGGTTGCAGGACTCTTTTCCTAGTCTTCAATTGAAACTTTCTCAAGATGACCCACATCAATGGCGGCATGGATAAAACTCCCTGCACGAGTTGAATATTTGCCTATAGTCGATGCCTTGCCACGATGACAGAGGCGTAGCTGGGGATTATGCGCCATTTGTACTCAGTCGTCATCGAGAGGATGTGCCCGCGGCTCATAGCTCCTGGGCAGGTTGGGAAGCGAAGCTGGCCGGCTGATCCTGATAGCGGCTAAAATGCATACTGTACAAATGTACAGCGCATATATGTCATTTCACATAGCAAAAGCTGTTTTCTGTAATTTATGCTATGCCAATCTGGCAACCGTCAGATAACCAATCAATTAATAACCAATAACAAGAAAGAAATAATAATGGAAAAAAAACCCGACTGGATAGGATGGGGAGTGCTTTTGCTCGCTATCCTTTTTATTTGTTTAATGGGTCTTGGCAACTGGTTATGGGCCGGAGGAATGGTTTAAGCCTTCACCCCATATGGATCAGAGCTTAATTTCAATTCTGATCCAGATAAACCTTTAACCACAAAAAAGCACAGGCTACTCCTGTGCTTTTTTCAATCAATCCTCGGAATAATCCCCATTGTCGTTATGATGGATAATCTGTAGAACCTTGCAGCATGCCTATCAAGATTTAAATCTCACGTAAAAATATTTCTGCAACCTTAGGTCCCACGCCTTTTATTTCCTGCAGTTTGTCGCTAAGGTCTTTTTTGTCTTTCGCATCGGAAATTATTTGGCTGATCTTGCCGTGATATTTTTCTTGCAGGAATGCAGCCATATCCAACATATTTCTGGCCGTAGACTCGTCGTACCGTTTGTAATGCCCTTGGCCAAGCAAATCCACGAGCTGCTGCCAGGATCGGGCAGATATTTGCTTGGTCGAGTAAATGCCGCTATCCATAAACACTTTCCAGGTATTGACCGCTATTTCTTGAGATATGCGGTGTCCAAACAAATAGCAAGCCAAGAACCATTTGAATAGCTCAGGCTCTTTACCTGACTTTGGATCCAAACCAAGCTCGCCAGCTCCGACCTTTCCACTCATATCTTTCCTCCGGCCGTCCATTTACCTGGATGAAATGGCTCTGGCCTAGTTATTTCTTGGCGTTATGTTCGGGTTTGTTCTTGCGTGAGGTAGAGGCCATTTTGTGCAGTTCTTTTTCACTCATTGATTTCTCCATAGAACGGGAAGCACCTTTAAGCTCACTCTTACTCATATCTCCACGCTTGGCTGCCAATGCAGCGCCTGCTGCTTTTTGCTGGGCTTGTGACTTTGCTGGCATGATGAAACTCCTTTAATAGATTAATTTGCTTAATACGGACTATATTCAGCACCATAGTGGCTACATAATAAAAACAATTTATATAATTCCTAACCCCCTCTTGTCCTATTAAATTGTGAGAATTCAACAACAATTGCAAGGCGGACTCTATTGTCAGGCTTGATTGGCTCAACGCTTACTGCACGCTTGGCAAGCCGGGCGTAAGGACTACCTTTCTACAGTCTTGTGACGCTTCATTGAAAATTTGGTAACCCAGCACAGCATCCTCAAGTGACATTCGATGCGTGATAATGTCAGCCGGCTGCAAATCACCGTTTTCAATGAACTCAAGTAATTCAGGCAAATAACGGTGAACATGGGTCTGCCCCATTTTGAAGGTCAGCCCCTTGTCAAAGGCATCTCCCACCAAGAAGCCGTGAATAAACCCTGCGTACACCCCAGGAATGCTAACAGTGCCTCCCCGCCGGGTCGCCGCGATACATTGCCTGATGGCTTCCCCGCTGCTGGTTTCCAGCTTGAGGGCGGTGAGGGCTGTCTCGATGGCGCTGCCCTTAGCCTCAAAACCGACTGCATCAATCGAGGCATCTACTCCCCTGTGATTGGTTTTTCCAAGTATTGCCTGGGCGGGATCATCATGACTTAAATTGATACTAATGGTTTCGTATCGCTCTGCAGCAAAATCAAGACGGTATTGAAGGTCATCAATCATGAAGATGGTTTCCACACCCAGCATGCGAGCACAAGCCGCGGCCATCAGGCCAACAGGGCCGGCCCCGAAGATTGCCAGAGTCCCGCCCTCGCGAACGCCAGCATTAAGAACGGCTTGATACCCTGTGGGTAGGATATCGGTGAGAAAAAGGACCTGCTCGTCCACTAGGCTGCCGTTGACCTTGAAAGGCCCCACGTTTCCCCGGGGCACCCTAACCAATTCGGCCTGCCCCCCGGGCACGCCACCATACATATGGCTATAACCAAACAGGGCTGCTGGAGGCGTGGCGCTTTTTTTATTGAGGCTGGCACCAGGGCCGGCATTCGTGGTTTCGCAAGCAGCAAATTGCTGCTGGTCACAGAAAAAACAATGTCCGCAGGCAATCACGAATGGAATGATGACCCGGTCGCCTTTTTTGACGTTGGTAACTTCATTGCCCACGTCCTCCACAATTCCCATGAATTCATGCCCCAGGATGTCACCATCATGCAGCTCAGGAATCTTGCCGCGGTACAAGTGCAGGTCAGAACCGCAGATAGCGGTCGATGTGACACGCAGAACGACGTCATCAGGATCGTGCAATACAGGATCTGGAACAGTTTCGACTCGGACATCTTTGCTGCCATGGTAAGTTAACGCGCGCATGGGAATCTCCTGATGTTGATATTTTTCAAACGGGAATGGCGAGGGCATGCTAAAAAAACAACTGTAGCGATATATGTTAATTTTTTTGCAATGGATATATCGTAAGTGCATGTCTTAATCTCTTGTAAGACTTACAACACGATCAAGACAATAATTGGTTAAAGGATTGCAGTAATTAAATTGCTAATGTAATTAAATCAGACAAATCCAAATGAATTTATCCTCGTAATAATCAGCATATTCTTACATGGTTTAAATTTTCTCCATTGTATGGTTAGTTTTCAATTAACATTAAGGAGATAACCATGAAATCATTATTATTAATCAGCGCTTTTTCCCTAGGTACCATATGCATTTCTGTACAGGCTGAAGAAATCAACCCGCGAACTCTTGATGACAAGAATACGCTTCAACAACAGCAAGAAAGGGCTAGCCAGGATGGAAAATCAAAATCGCTAAATAATGCTACTGATCAACAATCAGATCCCAAAGTTAAAAACAAACACAACAAGGAGAAATCAAAAACTGATCAAGAAAATCAATCTACCAGAACTCATCCCTGAGCAACTTGATCAATTGATGTCATAGAAGGCCACCGATCATGAACCCAAGAGCATTCAGGAGGTGAATCGGTGGTCACAATATAGAGCCTTTCCTCCAAATGCCTTTTGACGATAACAGCTTGGATTGCGTTACCCTCTGGTACATCGAACCAATGCAAGTTGCCATCCTTGTCCTTTTCCATATATCCCTGAACCGCAAGATTGACTAGCTCTGGTTCAAACTTTCCCCATTGGCCTTGCTCCAACGAATCGTTGCTTGCCCATCCTCCTTGAATGAAATCAACCAGTTCAGGACTGGTTTCCTCCTCACGCCTCCCCCACTTCACCCATTCAATAACGCCCATATCTCTCAATACAGGTATGTATGCTTTGGGGTTAGAAAAATATACTTTCCACTCTTTATGGGCTAGGTCTAAGTATCGTAGTCCCTCGCACATGATTTTCTCCTAAAGTCGGTTAGGTAAACATTTGTAGCAATTTAGCGCTCAAGCGCTGTTTCGTTTGCAAATAGTCTTTCCAGGGATCGGATTCCATATTTTCCAAACGTGTCATTACATTGCCAATGTTAAAAGTATCCGCCTGGACCTCAGGGCCAACCTCATCCCAGTCCAGAGGGGTGGCTACCGGAGCAAAGGCTTTTGCACGAGTGGAATATGGCACTACTGCGGTTGCCCCTGCGCTGTTGCGCAGGTAATCAATAAATATCAGGCCATCACGTTTTTTCTTGGATAGATTTGTAGTGAAACGATCAGGAGCATGAGTCTGCAAATGACGGGCAATGCCATGAGTAAACTCTTTCACTACCTCCCAGGAATGCTCGGGCTTGATGGGAATTTCGATATGCAGGCCCTTGCCGCCAGTTGTTTTGACAAAGCTTCTCAACTCCAGCTCTTCCAATAGGCCATGTAACAATAAGGCTGCTTCCGTTACATTTCCCCAAGATAGTCCAGGGGCAGGATCAAGATCAAAAATCATTTTGTCGGCAAGATGCGTTTTAGGTGAGCGAGAGCCCCAGGCGTGCAGTTCCAGCACGCCAAGTTGCACTAATTCGATCACTGCGGATAAATTGTTTGCCGAAAAGTATTCTGAATTTTTGTCTGAAGTGTTGATATTCACGGCCTTTAAATGGCTTTTGCTATCCAAACTTACATGCTTCTGGAAAAAGCAATGTTGATCGTAGCCTTCAGGGCAGCGCACTATGGAAAGGGGCCTATCCTTGAGATAAGGCAGTATCCAGTTTGCTACCGATTCATAGTACCGGGCCAGGTCTAGCTTGGTGAAACCGCCATCTGTGAATAGAGTTTTTGATGGATGGGAGATCCTGATGTTTGCAACTTCCACTGGGCTGGGCGAGCTTTGTGAGGAATTTTTTACTCCTTCGCCACTACCAGCAAGTCGCTCAGTAGGCTGCGCTGTTTCATGGGTCACATGCCGGGCCGCCTTGTCATCGCGCAAACCAACAAAGCTTGCATGTCGAATACGGCCAGCGCTTGTCCATTCAGCAAACTTAACCTCCGCCACCAATGTCGGCTTAAGCCAATGAGCCCCCAAAGCGTCCCGCCCGGTCGGAGGGTTCGCAAAGGCTGGATTGTTGATATGCAAGGTCTTGAATTGGCTGGCTATCAACCTGAGGCTGCCCTGGTTAAAGCCGGTGCCCACACGGCCGGCATACTGCAACATCCCCTCTTCATCATATACGCCAAGGAGCAGGGCTCCGAATTCCTCACGGCGGCCCGAGGGATCAGTATAACCCGCCACCACAAACTCCTGCCGCTGGCCGCACTTAACTTTAAGCCAATCACTGCTGCGTCGCTGTTGGTAAGGGCTCTCGGCATGCTTGACCACGATGCCCTCCAAGCCGTGCATGCAGGCATGTTTTAATACCTCGGATGCATGTCCCTCCAAGTGCTCGCTGAAATGCAAGGGACCCTGCTTCCCCTGACTTTCCAAAAGAGTCTGTAGAAGCAGCTTGCGTTGTTTCAATGGTTGTTTGGTTAAATCGTGTCCATTGAGATAAGGCAAATCAAAGATGAAATAAGCCAGATCAGCTTCGTTGCCAAGTTTGAAGGAAGTCTGCAAGGCCTGAAAACTGATGCCCCCTTCTTCATCAAATGCGACAACCTCCCCATCGAGCCACGCACTCTCGACAGGCAACTTGGCCAGCGCGCCAGCCAGGTTTTTCCATTTATTGGTCCAATCATTACCATTCCGCGAATATATTTTCACGTCGCCATGTTCAATTCGAGCCAATGCGCGATAACCGTCATATTTAATCTCGGAAAACCATTGGTCTCCCTGAGGTGCCTGAGTCACCAGGGTAGCAAGCTGTGGCTTGATTAAATCCGGCATTTGCTTGGTCGGGGCTGCTTCCATGGCTAGGTCGCCATCGACACTTTCCAGAGCGGGGCCATCATCTTGAATAAGGCTCACGGAGGCAGTGGCCGTTTCTGTTATCTGCGCTTCAGGGCCATGCCGGGCCTCTTCGTCTTTCTCCTTGATCAGCAGCCAGTTGGGCTGATTGTCCTTTTCCCCGGGCTTGGCTTTCATGCGCACCAAAGCCCATTTGCCGCGCAGCTTCACGCCATTGAGCCGGAACTTGAGGGCGCCTTGCCGGTAGCCTTCTACCGGGTCGCCTATGGCCTCCCATGTTCCCTTGTCCCACAACATGACATGGCCTGCCCCATATTGGCCCTTGGGGATATCTCCCTCGAAAGTCCCATACTCCACAGGATGATCCTCTACCTCGACTGCCAGGCGCTTGTCATTAGGGTCCAGGCTCGGTCCTTTAGGCACCGCCCAACTTTTTAGGGTACCTTGCAGCTCCAGCCTGAAATCGTAGTGCAGCCGACGGGCATCATGCTTTTGGATATAGAACGCAAGTTGACGGCCTGATTTTTCTACCTTGCCGCGCGGTTCATGCGTCAACTTAAAATCACGTTTCCCCCAGTATTGCTGCAAGCCCATGCTCTTCTCCTCAGGCAGTCTGCTTACGATTAGGTTTGGAAGAACCAGAGCTGATACGCTTGACTTTATCGCCTATGCTGGCTTTGAGCAGTTGCATGAGATCGACCACATTGGTGGTCTTGGTTTCAACTGGTTCCTCGTCTGGCTCGGTGAGCACATGGGTTTGCTTCGCCTTCACCTTTTTCTTGACCAGGGTCAGGATGTCCTTCTTGAAGTTATCCTCATATTGTGAGGGGTCCCATGCTTCGCTCATGTCCTTTACCAATGACAGGGCCATTTCCACCTCCTTGGCTGAAACCTGGCTTTGCTTGCTGCCTGTCTTGGGCTGAGGAATCTCGGGCAATTCGCGGATTTCTTCCTGGTAACGCAGCAGGTTGAGAATAATGGCATCTTGCTCAGGTATGAGGGCGGCCAAGTGCTGTTTGGTGCGTATCACCACCTGTCCCAGCCCCAGTTTGCCCGACTGTTCCAAAGTCTTGCGCAGAAGAGCGTAGACTTTCTCCCCACCTTTTGTTGGCACCAGATAATAGGGCTGGTCGAAATACATGGGAGGGATATCGCTTGCATGGACAAAGGACAGGATATCGATGGTCTGGGTGCTCTCGACGTTGGCTTTCCTGAGGTCAGCGTCCGTCAGTACTACGTACTGGTCTTTTTCGTAAGCATAGCCTTTTACGATATCCTGCTGGGTGACTTCCTTGCCAGTCACCTTGTTGTATCGGCGGTATCCCACGGGGGCAAAATCCCGCTTGTCCAACAAGTCAAGATCAATGCCAGATGCCGCGCTGGCCGAATGCAGCTCTACCGGGATATGAACCAAGCCGAAACTGATGGCACCTTTCCAGATAGGACGAGACATAAGGCAATTCCTTTGGAAGAAAGACTTTCATTTTCCGCAAACCATGAGCTAAACGCGCATCAGCTTTATTCTGAATCTGGTGTAGGAAAAGCGTGCAAACCTTGAAAAGAGGCTGTGTCATTCAAGCTGGCAGTCATAGTGAAGCAGATCAGGCCAGTCAACAGGGGCTTGGAAGCAATGTCCAAGTGCCTCTCACGAGCCGTCAATTTATCGTTTTGACTAGAACAGCCAAGCAAGATACAGATTGCTGCGTTGGTGGGTGTGTCTGAAAATAATTAACACATTGGGGCGCATGTATTGCTTATAAAAGATACCCTTCCTCTCATAGGGTTTTGTATGGAGTAAACAACCGATGAAACTTGTGATAATTTTCATGCTTGCCGTTATTTCTACCTTGGCACAGGCTGGGCATATCAACGACCCCAGGGAAGAAGCCCTGCAACGCCAGCAGGTGGAAAGCATCCGACAATATGACCGCAGCGGCCATCGCGAACCATTGGGCGGTTATAACGGGCGCTTGGGGGATACACCTCAGCGCCCTATCACTAATGACACCGACGAAAACGAAAAAACAAACCAGGCCAAACCCTACGACAATCAATACGATTGGCAAAAGCGCTAATGACTCAGAATGAAAAAAGACTGAGCACCAATACTCCAAGTTCCAATGTCAGTAAAAGGAAAAACATACTTGGCAGGATAATAAGCCAGCAATCATGGTCCTGCCATTGGCTAAGCAACCGGTTCAAGCCAAGCCAAACTTTATGCAGAAGCTGCATAGCTTGAGTATCGTTATTTTCTTGGATCAAACGAGTAACTCAAACTGATCCAGGCTGCTCTAGGCGCTCCGGGAGCAAGGAAATTGGTCATTAGCCAGTCGTTAGAGTTATGGTTATAGCCATCTGGCCCAATAGCACCATAAACAGAGGGGGAGAATGGATTGCGTCCTAATTGACCTGCTGAGAAATACTCTTTATCTAACAGGTTGTTGACTCTCAATCCCAATGTCCACTCGGGGGTAAGTTGATAGCTGGTTTGCAGGTTGAGCACCAAATAGCCAGGAGTAGTACCTGGATTATTTGCAGCTTGCCTAATCACTGGAATAATGGCGCCATTATCATCTTTGACAGAGTCGTAGAGCACTTCACCTGTGCGGTGCTTGTTGTTTTCATTTCCGCGCACAAAAGCAAAGGAGTGAGCTACCGCAGTGAGACCAACCTGCCACTTGGGAGTAACCTGATAGCTTAAGGTGGCATTGAGGTTATGTAGCGGCACACCCGGCATACGGTCGCCAGGGTTAACTTTGATACGGCGGCTATATTCTTGATTGCCGAAATACTCTTCTACTGAACTGCTATTGTCATTGGCTGGCATCCAGAAACTATCCTGGAAGGTAGCTTCTGTAAGGGCATAATTCAGCCGCAAACGCCATTTCTCAAATGCAGCAGTAATTCCTGCTTCGAGTCCTTGTCGACGGGTATTGCCTATGGTGTCGAAGAAATTGCGATTGCCGGGATAGCCGATCATGTAAATGTCGTCACGCAGGTCGGTACGGTATACGCCGAGATTCCATTCCATGTAGTCATTGATCCTGCCACGCATACCAAAATCAAATGTTGTGGCTTTAATTTGTGGCAGGTAGGGGTCACCTGACAGCGTCGTAGGCAACGAACAGGCCCGGTTTTCAGCTAGACTTCTTGGAACATAAATCGGGTTCCCATTCGCATCATTACCTCTATAACTAGGAGTTCTATCAAAAGCACAACCCAACTCCACCACAGAAGGTACACGTGTACCTTGGCTGACATTGCCATAGATATTCAGGTCAGGCGTTGCTTGCCAGGTAGCCCCTAGTGAAGGATTCAGGGAGTAATAGCTGAATTTCTCTTTTTCAGCGGCATTCAGGAGATTAGAGGCGTCTGGAACGGTATAGCCAGTCGTTGGATCATTGGCGCAGTTAGGCCATGTACCTATACAAACGTTGTAATAATCAGGCGATGCTTGTAGCTGTGCCAGGTTCCAGACATAAGAACCCCAGGTGCGCGAAGCAATCTTGTTCTTGCCCTTGGTGTCGTCGTAACGCAAGGCACCCGTGATATTCAGGGTCTCAATTGGACTCCAGGTTTCACTGGCATAAATGCTCTTGGTAACTTGACGACCCTTGAAATTGCTGTTGCTGATTTCCTCGCTGGCAGCAGCATATTGGTCACGGATTTCATCAGGTGCCAGATAAGCATCGCGTTCTGCATCGAACATTCCAAACATCTGTCCGCTTTTGTAAGTAGCAGAAGGCATATCTACTGACGCGCCAACCATGAATTTATGTTTTTCATAATTCCAGTTGAATTGGATGGAAGCACCATCGGTGACCTGATTAATCGTGGTATCAGTAATGACAGCAGTGGGCGTACCTTCCACATAACCAGTACCAGTACCATTGTTATAGGCAGCGCCATCTACAGTCGTCCAGCCACCATTCGGACCGGGAACTTTGAGTTCATCGTTATCGACATCACCTTGACAGGCGGCAGCGTTAGCTGGAGGAAGAATCAACAGGACATGTTTGAGACCAATGCCATCACCAGGGGTTGGGTCATTTCCTTCACCATCAGGGGTGTAATAGTAGAATGCAGTTAATCCATAAGAAGAAATATTTCTAGGAAGAGTTGCAGTTCTGAGCGATGAAAGCGTAGTTTGTGTGGAGTAGCTATATTGCGGTCCCTCTACCGAATAGTCTACATATGGTGGTTCAGGGTTAGTGGCGTTGCTTGAGCCTGGAGTGAAGAGGTTATTCTGATTCCAGTTCTGGTTGTATTTCATCATTGCTTGAGCATATGCAGCAAATTCTGGATCTAAATCTTGGTTGATAGCGTTAGCAGGTAGACTGTTAAATGCGGCTTCAATTGATGGAGATAAATAGAATTGAACCAACGGATGATCTGGGTCTTGCCCATTCAACTCTCCAACGCTTTGTATGCCATCAGGTACTTCAACGACTGCGTAATCAGGTAATCCATATTTATTGGTACTATTAAATATGCAGGTATATTGCTCGCCATCAGCAAGATTTCTTCTTACAAATTGGTTTTCAAATTCTGTATAAACATCCGCGCCACGCTGTTTGCGCTTGCTGTTCCTGCGATACACCTGCCCAGTAATCGAAAAGTTATCATTAACGAAATAGCTGCCCGAGAGCTGGAATTGCAGCAAGCGGTTATCAGTCGTGTCGGGGGAAGTAAAGACGCCGTTGCGGTCTTGTTGATACATTTCATTTGGGATCAGGCCGTTACCGGTCAAATCATTCCATGAGACCAGGGTGCTTAAGTTGAGGTCGAGCTTGTCGCCTCGGTAGCTGCCTTTGGCGAATACCTGATTGACTCTACTCGGAGAATTTTCGCGCCAGCCGTCCTCAAGGAAGATATTCGCAGCTGCAAAGCCAGCAATGGTGCCGTTGTTCCAGCCACCCTCGGCTTGCAGTTGACGCCTGCCAAACGAACCGGTGAGGATTTCAGCATCGATTTTGGTGTTATTGAAACCGTCCTTGGTCTTCATGGAAAGGGCCCCTCCCAGGGTACCCAGGCCAAATATGGGATTTGACCCAGGGAACACATCAAAGCTGGCCAATGCATTCATGGGAATCATGTCCCAGTTGACGACATCACCGAAGGGTTCGTTGACACGGATGCCATCGAGAAAAACTGAAAGACCTTGCGGGGTACCGATCTGGGGACCTGCAGTAAACCCACGATACTGCACATCCATCTGGAAGGGGTTGCCTTGGTAGTCATTCACGTTGACTGATTGCAGCCTGGAGTTCATGAGGTCAGCGATACTGAGCGAGTGTGCTTCCTTGATGTCCTTGGCAGTGAGGCTTTGTACGTTGCCGGGGATTTGTTCCTTGGTCAAACCAGTGCCACCTAATGGGCCGATTTCGTAGAAGCGTTTGGAACGCACGTCAATTGCATCAAGCTTGAAATGCTCAGTTTTAGAACCAAGGTCCGGTAAAGACTTGTCTTCGATGGGTGCTGGGCGTAGCTCGTAAATCCCCTGCTTGTCAGAAATGACCTCGAGCCCCGAGCCTTGAAGCAATCTTCCAAATGCTTCCTCCGGGGTATACGTTCCTTTGAGAGCCGGGCTTGTCTTGTCTTTGATGATGGCAGGGTCATAAACCAATGGCTTGCCAGTCTTCTGGGAAAGGCGATTCAGGGCAGAGCCAAGGTTACCTGCTGGGATATCGAACTCACTTCTTGTGTTAGGAAGTGAAGTGTTAACCCCGCCTCCCGCAATTGCTGGCTGGTTTGCCAATGCAATACAGAATAAGAGGCCGGCACCCTTTGCCAAAGAGTTGATGTAAGCCAGCTTGATAGTATCGCCCATGAAAATACCCTCGTGATGAATTTCATGGACATTGACGAATGGGTTTTGGAAAGTGATAGGGGAAAGTGAAAGTTTATTTTCTTTCCTCTGAGCCAGCCTTCCTTTCCACTACCGTGAGATATGGATAGCGTTGGATGGATATTGGCAACAACTTGGACAGCATTGCAAAAGCTCTATCAATATCAGTGACTGGCACCACTCCTGACACGTCTAGATCACCGATGGACGCAGAATCGAAATAGATTTTTCCTGGCACATATCGCTCCAGCTCATGCAATACAGTTGATAAGGGAGCCGATTCAAAGCTGAGATAGCCACCAGTCCATGCCGTGATTTCATCAACATCGACGGGGTTAGCTTGCATACCAGGCTTGATCTCTGCCACGCCTGTTGCGGGGGTGAGATTCAAGCACTCAATCCTCTTGTGCGCAAAATAACCGCCAGCCGTGCAGACTTTCACAATAGATTCAATCACTGCAACCGAGGTGCTGCCAGCAACGGTTTTAACTAAATATTGAGTGCCGAGCGCTTGGGCGGTGCCGTGCTCGGTTTCCACAATGAATGGCCTTGTAAGGTCTTTAGCGACTTGCACCACAATTTCGCCTTGCCTCAATTTGATTAATCGGCTGGTACCGGAATAGGCTATGTCAATAGCTGACCCGGTATTCATTTTGATACGGCTGCCATCATCCAAGACCAGGTCCCTCATCTCTCCGGCAGTCGTGCTGTAATCTGCAAGGTAATGGTCACCAATTGAACTGTTCACCAGCGCCCACATTGATACAGCAGCAAGGAACACAGAGAGGCTGGCTTTGATGCCCATGGTAATTTTTTTCTTGGATGGCATATCCAGCAATGCTGACTTGGCACTCGCTGGGTCCAGGTGCTCAAAAGAGTCCCAGAATTTTTCCACAATTTTATATGCCTTCTTGTGCTCTAGGTCTTCATTCAACCATGTTTCAAAAGCCTGCTGCTCGGCTACGGTTACTTCACCAGAGGTAAGCAAAGTCTTCCAGGCAGCAGCCTGTTCGATATGGTTGGGATCTTTCACAAAGGCCTATATAACAAAATTGTGATCAAAGCTCACTGACACTGCAGCATTTAACGATCACTTGGGCAAGGTATTGCCTTACGCGGGGAATGGAGATGCCAAAATGTACTGCAATTTCAGCATGCTTCATGCCGTCAAGCCTGTTCATCAGGAAAATCTCTCTCGCTTTTGGCGAAACCGAATCAAGCATATTGGCAATAGCCACTAAAGATTCTACAGCTATGGCCAATTGCTCTGGGGAGTCAACAAATTGTTCCGACTTGGATAACTGCAGGAATTGAAGATATGTAGTTTCCAAATGGCGACGACGGATCATATCTATCATGATCCGTGTAGCCGTAGTCGTCAGGAAAGCCCGGGGTTGTGCAAGCTCGGAAAGATTCGAGTGATTGAGTAATTTAATAAACGTATCTTGCGTAACGTCAGCGGCTTGGTGTTGGCATTTAAACTTGCGTACCAAATAGCTGCGTAGCCAAAAATAATGAGACGTATAGAAAACCTCGAAGATATTATTGCTCATCTATCTCAACCAGTTGGAATTTTAAGAATATTTAGCAAGATAAATGCCTGTTAATAACATATTGAATATTAGTTAATAATATTTTCAATATCTTACAATATGGTTGTATATAACCGCATTGTGGCTATATATAACCACCAAATGCGCATGGGTAAAAGGAATCCTAATAGCTATGGATATGCCTGCCATAATTTCTTTTTTTACTAATCAAACTCTGGTACTGGAATACTCAAGCTCTACAACAATAGGCAAATGATCAGATAAGCGTCTTATTCCTTCCCCTGGTAAACGATGAGCAGTGACCTTTATACCGGGAGCGTCATGCCACACCCTGTCCAGACGGAATATTGGGCAGATTGAAGGAAAGGTGGGCTTGCAAGGCAAGGGAGTCAAGTGCTGGTTCAGGTGCCGGAGCAAGGCTGACGGTATTTGCCACTCGTTGATATCGCCCATCAATAACATGGGGTTAGGCTCTTCTTCCTCAACAGCCTGCATCAGCCTCAACAAATTGCGGGCCTCAGATCTACGCTCGAAAATTGAAAGTGACAGATGGGTGCCGATCACCCTCAACTTGCCCCATGGGCCCTGTATCAGGGCATCTGCTGCATGGCGCGGCTCAAGGCTGGGGTGTGTTTCCAGGTTATGCAGCAGGCCACGGATAATGGGATAGCGACTTACAATCAGGTTGCCGTACCATCCCTCCCCCTCTTCCATGCTGGGGCAAGCTAACCGGTAAGGACGCTCCGGGCCAGACAGCGTATCAACATCTGTTGTCATGCCTCCATGCGATTGACGGGTTTCCATTTCCTGGAATACGCCGATATCGATATCCATCCGTTGCATCAAGCCATGGATACGGCTCAAGTCACGTCTTCCATCCAGGCTCCGTCCACCGTGGATGTTGAAACAAAGCAGTCTTATTCTTTGCATACATGATCGCTTTTAGGCCTATTAAACACTTACTCTTGGTGTCCGCTTTTCTGCCAGCGCCTGGCGAAAAAATGTGTCAGCACAATGACAAGTATCCAAAGCCCCAGGCCGATTCCCACCAGGAAAAAATTCCTGGGCTCAGGATGTTTGAACAGCTCCACTGCCGACTGGCCAATGAAAACCGATACCAGGGTACCGGGCAACAAGCCCAATACAGTAGCAATCAACAGCGTCATATAAGGTACTTTCATCATTCCCAACACCAGATTGACCACAGTAAAAGGGGCAATTGGCATCAACCTCAATAATGTCAGTCCCACCACCCCGCCATTCTTGGCATATTGGGATATTTTCCCTGCATGCCTGCCGAGCACGGCCTGCAAAGATTGTTGTCCCAGGCCAAGCCCTGCTGCCCATCCTATGCTTACACTGATGAGAGAACCAAGCATGGCAACCAGGAACGCTTCCAAGGGAGCGAAGACTATGACGACTGTCCCCGTCATGACGACGTGGGGGAAGAAAATCAGCGTACCCACTACATAGGCCGCCATACCCGCAGGGAACGCCCATGCGGTATTGCGCACCTGCTCCAATAGCGGCACGATCTTTGCCGGCGTGGCAAACTCAGCGAGTGGCGTCACTTTCCAGACCAGGGCAAGCGCTGCAGCAAAAATTATGGCAAAAATAAGCCGGAACGGCACTCCCCGTTTTTTTGCCGCTGGCCCGCGGCGCGAAGTCATGAGCTCCGGAAGGATGGGGCGCGAAGGGTCGGCAAAACGTTTGGCAAGGCGGGTGAAGCGCTCATTCCTGTATCGCTCGTCATTGACTTTGCGCAAATGCTGGCGGCTGTGGGGGACATCAATGAGAAACTCGGCTATATCCACACCTTCGTCCTTTACCATATGCTCAATTTCCACCAGCTCGCGCCCAGTATGCTCGCGGATCAGGTCATTACGCATCGCTGCGACCTGTCCACGCTGCAGGTCACTTTCGGCCTCAATGACAATATCGCACTCGCTGTCCAGCGTCATGGAACGATTATTGATATTGCTGGAACCGATGCGGATATATTTGTCATCCACCACCATGACCTTGGAATGAATGCGTATCGCTCTTTCTTCATCCTGCTCGCAACTGACCGGATAAGCCAGTGCAATCCGGTCGGCCACTCCATGGGCCTCGACGATTTCGCGGAAAATCACCCTGCCGTGATACATGGCCTTGCGTTCCATAATACCCTGGCTGTTATAGCAGCTGACCAACAATACCCTGAGCCTGGGATTTTCCTGCAGCCTGCGGTTGAGGGCCTCAGCTATTCTCTGTTGCGTGAAGAACTGGTTTTCCATGTAAATGAAAAACTCTGCCCGGGAAATCATATCCAGATATAGCCGTTCGATCTGGCGAATCAATGGTTGGCGACGAAACCGCGGCATGGTCAATGCCACGCCCAGGCCTGCCTGCTGCATCACCGGCTTGATGCTGGCGGGCCAACTGGCTGGCAACTCATCGTCATGCGCCTTGCGCAGCGCCAAGGCCCTGCGGCCATTACCAAAATGCCATCGGTAACGGGCCAGTCGAGCCAACACAGCTGCAGCAGGTCCTGCCAGCAACATCTGAACGTCATGGTAAGGGTCAAACTTTTTTTCCAGGCCCATTTTCAGGCTGCCATCTGGGTCGGTGCGGTCGGGGTTGCGTGTATGGTGATGACGGTTGTCCCAGCGCGCTATCGCCACATCCATGCCCCCGCAAAATGCCACTTCATCGTCAATCACGACCACTTTTTGATGATGGCTCGCCCCTAACGGCAGTTGACCATCAAAAAGAAAATGCAGATTATCCGGTCCGCTCAGCTTCCATTTGGCCTCAGAAAAGCTTTCCCTGTCCGCCGATAAAAAGATTGAGTAATTCCAGCGGTTAAGATAAATCTGTATCTCAGGCGCCTGGCGTGCCTTCCATTGCAACAGTTCGAACAAGGTTGTAGGACAGGACAATGCCTCTGCCTCGGCGCCACGGATCAGGTCAATCCGGCTGTCTATATCCCATCCAAGTATAAAAATGGAACGCTGCGCACTACAAATTGATTCATGCAGCGCCCGGTAGTAATTGGCACAATCGATTACTGGCGCCATGTAGCTGGCGCGAGCCTGCTTCCAGCAGTTATGGCCGGTGCGGAATAATGCAATGGCATTTGGTTTGTGTGCGGCGGAACCGTGCTTCATCGATCATCCCCAAATTATGAAAGTGGCTTCCAGGCCTGTGGCGTAGCGCTTCATTTCAAGCAAGGCTTCACTTTTTGGGCAATTTCCTGTCTTCAATATCCGGCGTCCTGGTGCGAGGATCATTGTGCAGCCCTTCGGCTGGAACTTCAGGCGGGACAATCACGCTATCACGCTCCCCAGGCATTGAGGGCGGTGCTTTCAGGCTGTCCGAATCGATTTTGCAATCCGGTTTGCTGGTCGTTTGGGAGCTATCGCACGGCGGAACCGTATTGTCCACAGGCGCGGGATCGGCCTGCACTCCCAAGGGGGAAACAATGGCTAGCAAAAATGCAGCCACCCACATCAGACGTTTATCCATTTTCCTGTCCTCCAATATTGGATCACGCATATATCAATCTTTCGTAAAAGCACCAGCCCTGTCGGTGAGCTCATCAGCACTTTGTTGTATGTAACTGCTAAATCCACGCAGATGCAACACAGCCCGAAACTCCCTAAAACTCACAACACAATGATTTTAAAAACAAATCATGACGCACGTAAAAATAATCCTACAAGCAAATCAGTAGCCCTCTTATCGGTGACAGCTCGTCCTTGTTCTTATGATGATTCAACTGTCATGGCCTTTTTCATGCCATCTACAGCTTTCATCACGGCCTATCTCACCCACCCAGTTCAAGCAGGAAAGTACGGATTATGGTTAGAACAGCCCCGCATTCCGCCAAGCAACATAGTCCCCCCCCTGACCTGTCCCATCGTCATGGGGAACGCGCCTGCCTGCTGCAGGCCCCCAGGATTGTGGTAGACCAGGTAAGTCCATCTGTGGATGGAGGCCGATTTCCTGTTAAGCGGCTGGCATTTCAGCCCGTCGAGGTGGAAGCCGATATTTTCATGGATACCCATGACAAGCTGGATGCCCAACTGCTCTGGCGGGAACCTGGAAGTCAGCTCTGGCATGCCGTGCCCATGGCACTGGCAGACAACCACCGGTGGCGTGCAAGTTTCACTCCCAGCCTCCCTGGCCTGCACTTGTTTGCGGTTGAAGCATGGCATGACCGGTTTGCCACTTACCGTGACGGCCTGCTGAAAAAGATGCGGGCAAGCGTGGACATCATCATTGAGCTGGAAGAGGGCCGGCTGTTATTGGAGCGGATATTGTCTCAATCCAGGCAGCAGGCCGAGAACAAACCAGGTTCGGGTGACGAGTTCCTGAAGAAGGCAGTCAAGGCGTTAAGAACGCCGGCCGCCACCGAAAAATTGCTGCAAACAACCGGCTGCACGGTGGATCCGGCATTAACCACCCTGTTGCAGCCCTATGCAGCAAATCAGCAGAAAAGTCTGCAATTGCTGCTTTCCGCCGAATTGCGTGACCAAGTGCGCAAGCTGGATCTACATGAGTTCCTGGCACGCAGCCGCGAATACCCCGTGCGTGCCGAACGAAAGGCAGCAGCGTTCTCCAGCTGGTATGAGATGTTTCCCCGCTCGCAAAGCGGGGATGCCGGCCGCCATGGCACGTTTGATGACGTGATCCAGCGCCTGCCGGCTATTCATGCAATGGGTTTCGACACCCTATACTTTCCTCCCATTCACCCCATAGGCCGCCGCAACCGCAAAGGCCGCAACAACAGCCTCACAGCCCAGCCAGGCGAGCCTGGCAGCCCTTACGCGATTGGATCGCGGGAAGGGGGCCATGAGGCTATCCACCCTGAGCTTGGCACATGGGATGACTTGCGCCGCCTGAGGTACGAGGCGGCCATGCTGGGCATGGAACTGGCGCTGGACTTTGCCATTCAATGCGCCCCGGACCACCCCTGGCTGGAGGAGCACCCGGAATGGTTCGACTGGCGCCCCGACGGCAGCATCCGTTATGCCGAGAACCCGCCCAAGAAATACCAGGATATCGTCAATGTCGACTTCTATGCCGAACAAGCCGTGCCTGACTTATGGATAGCCTTGCGAGATCTGCTGCTGCTATGGGCTGAGCAAGGCATACGCGCCTTCCGCGTAGACAACCCACATACCAAGCCGCTGCCGTTCTGGGAATGGGCGATCAGCGAGGTTCAGGCCCGATATCCTGATGTCATTTTCCTGTCCGAGGCATTTACGCATCCCAAGATGATGAACCGCCTGGCCAAGATTGGCTTCACCCAGTCCTACACCTACTTCACCTGGCGCAATACCAAGCAGGAACTGACTGAGTATCTGCTGACGCTCAACAGCCCTGAGCAGCGCGAGTTCTTCAGGCCGCATTTCTTTGCCAACACCCCAGACATACATCCACGCTACCTGCAGCATTCAGGCCGACCAGGGTTCCTGGTGCGTGCAGTGCTGGCTGCCACATTGTCAGGTCTTTGGGGGATATCCAGCGGGTTCGAGCTGTGTGAGGCCGCAGCCTTGCCGGACAGCGAGGAATTCCTTAACTCGGAAAAGTATGAAATCCGCGCCTGGGACTGGCAACAGCCAGGCAACATCATAGAAGAAATCAGCGCGCTCAACCGGCTACGCCGCCAATATCCATCCTTGCAGACTCACCTGGGCGTGAGTTTCCATCCCTTCAGCAATGATCAGGTCATCTTTTATTCAAAAGCCGATCCGCACGACTCGCCTCCCCTCAGGCGGCTGATCGTCATCGCCGTCAATCTCGACCCTCACCACGTGCAGCAGGGCACCATGGAGCTTCCCCTGCATTTGCTCGGGCTGGGTGATCACGATCAAGTAGCGGTGGAAGACCTGCTGCATGGCTACCGCTTCGATTGGCACGGGAAATGGCAGCAACTGCGCATGGACCCGCAGGAAATGCCCTATGCAATCTGGCAAATCCAAGTGAAGGAGCAATGAAAATGGCCAAGGGGCAAGCGTTCAAAAGAAAAGCCAAGGCAGAAAAAGACCTGCACTTCAACGACGACCCTTTATGGTACAAGGATGCCGTCATTTACCAGGTGCATATCAAGTCATTTTTTGATGCGAACAACGACGGCATTGGAGACTTTGCGGGCCTCATACGCAAGCTGGACTATATTGCCGAGCTTGGCGTCAATACCATCTGGCTGCTGCCGTTCTATCCATCGCCAAGGCGCGACGACGGCTATGACATTGCGGAATACCGTGGCGTGCATGCCGACTACGGCACCTTGTTTGATGTAAAACGATTTATTGCCGAAGCCCACAAGCGCAGCCTGCGCGTGATCATTGAACTCATCATCAATCATACCTCCGACCAGCACCCTTGGTTCCAGCGTGCGCGCCATGCCAAGCCCGGCTCAGCAGCCCGCAACTTCTACGTTTGGTCCGATACGGACACCGCCTATAGCCAGACGCGCATCATCTTCACCGATACCGAAAAGTCGAACTGGACCTGGGACCCTGTCGCAGGTGCTTATTATTGGCACCGCTTCTTCTCGCACCAGCCCGACCTGAACTTTGATAACCCGCAAGTGCTGAAATCGGTCATCAGTATCATGCGTTTCTGGCTGGACCTGGGAGTGGATGGACTGCGGCTCGATGCGGTCCCCTACCTGATCGAAAGGGAGGGCACCTCGAACGAGAACCTGCCTGAAACCCATGCCATCCTCAAGCTGATCCGCCGCGAAGTTGACGAGAACTACCCCGACCGCATGCTGCTGGCCGAGGCCAACATGTGGCCGGAAGACGTACAGCACTACTTTGGCGATGGAGAGGATGAATGCCATATGGCATTCCACTTTCCATTGATGCCCCGCATGTACCTGGCGCTGGCGCAGGAGGACCGTTTTCCTATCACCGATATCTTGCGGCAGACACCCGATATCCCAGCCAATTGCCAATGGGCCATCTTCTTGCGCAATCATGACGAACTGACCCTGGAAATGGTCACAGACAGCGAACGCGCCTATATGCTCAATTTCTACGCGTCTGAAAGCCGGGCCCGCCTCAATGTAGGGATACGCCGCCGGCTGGCTCCGCTGCTGCAACGCGACAGGCGGCGCCTGGAACTGCTCAACAGCCTGTTGCTTTCCATGCCGGGCACGCCCGTGATTTACTACGGCGACGAAATCGGCATGGGAGACAATATTCACTTAGGAGACCGCGACGGCGTACGCACCCCCATGCAATGGACCCCGGACCGCAATGGCGGATTTTCCAATGCCGACCCGGCCCGCCTCGTGTTGCCGCCCATCATGGACACCCAGTACGGCTATCATGCCATCAATGTAGAGTCGCAAAGCAGCGATCCGCATTCCCTGCTCAACTGGATGCGCCGCCTCTTGGCGGTACGCAAGCAGTACCATGCATTCGGCCGCGGCACTATGCGCCTGCTTTATCCCAACAACCGCAAAATACTGAGTTACCTGCGTACCCATACGCCTGGCGGCGAGAAGCCTGATGAAGAGCAGGTGATCCTCTGCGTGGCCAATATCTCGAGCTCCGCACAGGCAGTGGAACTCGATCTTTCGGAATTTTCCGGCTATGACCCGGTAGAAATGCTGGGAGGATCGGTATTTCCTCGCATCGGGCAGCAACCTTATGTATTAACACTGTCCGCCTATGATTTTTATTGGTTCCGCCTGACCAGGGACAAGGATTCTCCCAATACAGAAGGCAATAGCGGCAACTCCCTGCCGGAATACCTGACCCTGGTAATTAACAAGGGCCTGCCCAGCTTGTTTGGCCTTCCGCTACGCAAGACCATGGAAGAAGACATATTGCCTGCCTACCTGCCCTGCCAACGCTGGTACGCCGGCAAGCAAGACCATGACCAGACCGAGATCGGGTTAAGCCTGCTGGGAGTACTGGAACCGCTCAAGCCCGGTGGATCCTCGGTCTTACTGAGTGAAGTGAATACCAGCACCGCTGCAGGGCAGGAAAAGTATTTCCTGCCTATGGGGATTTTTCCCGATGGCCAGGAAATCCCTGCTTTGGCCCAGAAACTGGCATTTGCGCGCGTACGCCAGGGGCCGCACGTGGGCGTGCTCACCGACGCATTCGCCCTCGATAGCTTTGTCTGCATAGTGGTACAGCACCTGATGAACCAGAGCACGCTCAACACTGAGGCAGGGGAAATCCACTTCAACAGTACCCAGGCCTTGCGGCAGAATGAACTCAAGCCCGACCCGGAAATCAGGCGTACCAGCGGCGAGCAGTCCAACAGCTCTCTCATTATCAGCGACTTGGCCGTCATGAAAATATTACGGCGCATCCACCCCGGCATCAACCCCGAGCTGGAAATGGCGCGCCATCTGGTCGCGATAGGCTACGCCAATACGCCTGCCCTGCTGGGTGACGTCACCTTTATAGCCGAGGACGGCGTGCCACGCACCCAGGTAATCCTGCAGGCTTTTGTGCACAACCAGGGCGACGCGTGGCAATGGACACTGGACAGGCTGGGACGGGTGCTGAATGACAGCAATTCGGCCGACATCGTCAAGCAGGCGCTGGCGGTTGATGACGCCAGCCCGCTCAAGGAACTGACCAGCTTCGCCAGCATGGTGGGGCAGCGCCTGGCTGAGTTCCACAATGCCCTCGGCATGACTTCGCCTGATGCGGCCTTCAATCCGGAAACCGCTTCCAGCGCCCAGGTTGATACTTGGCGCGCCAATATTCATATGCAACTAGATGAGGTGCTTGAGCTATTGGAGCGCGGAACATGGTCCAGCGATGAGGATGCAACAAACGCCTCCGCCGTACTTTCACGCCGCGAGCAGTTGACCGCCGCTATAGACAGGCTGGCGCAACACGGCCTTGAGCAGCCGCGCATCCGTATCCATGGTGACTTCCACCTGGGCCAGGTTCTCGTGATTTCAGGCGATGTAATGATCATAGACTTTGAGGGAGAGCCTGCACGCAGCCTGGAACAGCGGCGCCAGAAAGACCATCCTCTGCGCGATGTGGCAGGCCTGCTGCGTTCATTCTCGTATGCAGCCGCCTACGTGGAAAAGAGCGATATGGCAAAGCCTGCAAGCGATGGCGCAGAACGGCGCCAGGCAATGCTGCAAAAGTATGAGGAATGCTCGACGCATGCGTTTATGCAGGCCTACTGCGTACATAGTACCCAGCCTGAGGAGCCAAGCGACGCAGAAAGCTGCCAAAACCTGCCGCCCACTGAGCAAGCCATTCTGCATTTATATCTTCTGGAAAAAGTCATTTATGAAATCGCCTACGAGGCTGCCAACCGGCCGTCCTGGATAGGCATGCCATTACGCGGCCTGCTAGGAATGCTGCAGGAAATCAATGAAGAAGGCCAGAGCTAGGCTGACAGTATTTTCACTCACCGTTAAAGGATCAAGCAATGACGCTATACCCACAAGCCAATGAGATGCTGGATGCCAGCAGGCACAACAGCCATATGCGGCTGTTGCCGGCTGGCGCGCAAATCCTCGGGCCGGGAGAGGTGAGGTTCAGGCTGTGGGCACCCAATGCAGAGAAAGTGAGCGCGATACTGGGAAACGGGCAAGAGTACGAGATGGCTGCTGAAGCTGGTAGCGGCTGGTTCAGCCAGGAGATCCCGGCAAATGCAGGAACCCAGTACCGCTACCAGATACGCGACAAGCAGGGTGCTGAACTGCTGGTACCCGACCCATGGTCCCGCTCGCAGCTGGACAGCGTTCACGGCAATAGTGTAGTGATAGACCCCCAGGCCTATCCCTGGCGCAATCCGGACTGGCAAGGCCGGCCATGGCATGAAACCATTTTGTATGAAGCCCATGTGGGCGCCCTGGGAGGATATCAAGGGGTGCGTGCGAGATTGCCGCAATTGGCCGCCATGGGCTTTACTGCCATAGAACTGATGCCGCTTGCCAGTTTTCCCGGTGGCCGTAACTGGGGTTATGACGGCGTGCTGCAGTTTGCACCTCAATTCTCCTATGGTTCGCCTGATGATTTGAAAGCCCTGGTGGACGATGCCCATACCCTGGGGATAAGCGTTCTCCTGGACGTGGTATATAACCACTTCGGCCCAGACGGCAATTACTTGCATCATTATGCCCCCCAGTTTTTCTGCCATGAACACCAGACGCCATGGGGCGATGCCATCAACTTTTCCCATCCGGAGGTCATAGAGTTTTACAGCGAGAACGCGCTCTACTGGCTGCAGGAATTCCAATTCGACGGTTTACGCTTCGACGCCTGCCATGCCATCTGGGATCAGGACTTTCTGCTGAACATTGCCGCAAGGATACGCGAGGAGTTCCAGGACAAGCGCCTCGTTCACCTGGTCGCGGAAAATGACAACAACTCAGTGACGCTTCTGCAAAACGGTTATGACGCCCAATGGAACGATGATAGCCACCATGTATTGCACGTGTTGCTTACCGGGGAAACCGAGGGTTACTACTCCGATTACGCAGAAAATACCATAGACAAACTCGCCCGTTGCCTGGGAGAAGGGTTTGTCTACCAAGGAGAAACCTCGGCCCATCGCAACCACACTCCGCGAGGTGAGCCCAGCAGCGGGCTCGTGGCGTCCAGTTTTGTCATGTTCCTGCAGAACCATGACCAGATCGGCAACCGTCCATTTGGGGAGCGACTGACCACCCTGGCCCCAGAACATGCACTCAAGGTGGCAAGCGCTTTACTGCTGCTGAGCCCGCATGTGCCGCTGATGTTCATGGGCGAGGAATACGGCGCTACCGAGCCTTTCATTTACTTCACCAGCCATGCGGATCCGGCACTGGCCAAGGCTATACGCGAAGGCCGGAGGGCCGAGTTCTCCACTTTCGCACAGTTTCAGGATCCGCTATTGGCAGACAGCATCCCCGACCCGAATGCCGAATCCAGCTTTAACCGCTCCATTCCCCATGACCATCAAACGGTGGAACAAACTGCCTGGCGCGAGTGGATCAGCCATTTATTGCAACTACGCCACCTTCACCTCCTGCCCCACCTGCTGCTATGCCGCGCCCTGCGCTATGCCGCCTTTGGGCCTTATGCAGTTTATGCCCAATGGCAATTGGGTAACGGCTCTGTTCTCACCCTGGTGGCTAACCTCGGCCCGGAAGCTGCCAGCAAACAGCTTGATGACCTGGTGTCAGGCCCTGCCCAGGTATTGCTGGATCACGGAAACGCCCAGGCCGCCCTGATTGCAGGGCAAATGCCTGCTTACAGCGTCATGGCTTGCCTTGAATCCCCACTTCCACTGGTCGACCATGCCTAGATCGGACATTACCGCCACCGTACGCCTGCAGTTTCATCAGGGCTTTACCTTTGACCATGCCCTGGAACGCATTCCCTACTTCGCCAGCCTGGGCATCAGCCATGTCTACGCCTCGCCCATACTGGCCGCGCGCAGCAGCTCAACCCATGGCTACGATATTGTTGACCCCACCCAAGTCAGCGCGGAACTGGGGGGGGAACAGGGCTTAAGGCGCCTGGTCGATGGATTGCGTGCCGCCGGCATGGGCCTGATCGTGGACATCGTGCCCAACCATATGGGGGTTGGCGGCGCGGAAAACCCTTGGTGGCAACATGTTTTTGAATGGGGACAGAATAGCCCTTACGCCTTCTGGTTCGACATAGACTGGCACTCCACGGACCCAGCCCTGCATAACAAGATTTTGGCTCCCTTCCTGGGAGAACCTTATGGGGAAGTACTGGACAAGGGGGAGCTAAAACTTACCTATAACCAAGCCACAGGCCAGATCGCAGTCGCTTATTACGACAACCTGTTCCCGATTGCGCTGCCAGACTATCCTGCCGTCCTGCATCAGGCAAACAGCAAGCTGCTTCAACCGGTAATAGATGCTCTGGATAAACTGGATGACCAATTGCCCTTCCAGCGGTTGAAAAAAACAGTGATGCCAGCCCGGCAAGCCCTGCAGGAGATTGCCAGCAGCGCCGCGGGCAAAGCTGCTCTTGAATCGGCCCTCTCCCATTACAATCGCGCTGATAGTGCAAGCCGCATGAAGCTCCACCTGTTGCTGGACCGTCAGCACTACCGTCTCACATGGTGGCGCAACGCGGCAGACGAGATCAATTGGCGCCGGTTCTTTGAGGTAAGCGAGCTGGCCGGCATCCGGGTTGAACTGGATGAGGTATTTGAGGCAACCCACTCATTGCTATTCAGTCTTTACCGCCAGGGCCTGGTGGACGGGGTACGGCTGGACCATATCGATGGACTGGCCCACCCTCGGGAGTATTGCACCAAACTGCGGGCAAGATTGAAGCAGCTATGCAAGCACAGGCCCAAACACCTGCAGCAAAGCCCCTACATCATTGCCGAGAAAATTCTCGGCCCAGGCGAATGGCTGCGCAAGGATTGGCTTTTGGACGGCACCACGGGCTACGAGTTCATGGATCAGGTGAGCGCCGTCCTGCATGATCCACGCGGTGCCGTGCCGCTCACTGCCTTCTGGCAGAAAACCACTGGCGACCGGTACGACTTTGCACACCATGTCCGCAGTGCCCGCTATCAATTGCTTTCCGAAAACCTGGTGGGCGAATTCAATGCCACGGCTGCCGCAATACACCGTATTGCCCGGGCCGAGCTGCGCACCCGGGATTACTCCCTCGCCGCCATCAAGCGCGTACTGGCAGAAATCCTTGTCCACTTTCCTGTCTATCGAAGTTATGTTGGCACAACCGGTCCAGACCAGATCGACCATGCCATCTTCCAGGCCACCGCCACCAACGCCCGGCGCACCCTGGGCCAGGTTGACAAGCCATTGGTGGATATCGTGCTTGGCTGGCTAAGCGCGGAGCTGGTGATTGCTGATCCCGAAAGCCAGCTCTCAGACCTGTCACAGCGCGCCATCACGCGCTTCCAGCAGCTGATACCGCCGTTATGCGCAAAATCCATGGAGGATACTGCCTTCTATCGTTTTGGACGCCTGCTTTCACGCAATGAAGTGGGAAGCGACCCGGATCACTTCTCCCTTGCACCGCAAGACTTTCATCAAACCTGCATCAAGCGCCGCAAGCTTTACCCAAACACCATGCTTAGCACGGCCACCCATGACCACAAGCGCGGCGAGGACACCCGGATGCGGATTGCCGCCCTGAGCCAGATGCCCCAGCGCTGGGAAACAATGGTGCAGGAATGGCTCACCATGAACGCGCGCTTCCACCAGGACATATGCCCGGAAGAAAACTTGACCGTCAGCTACAATGCCCCCCGCTCCCAGCATGAGATCATGCTCTATCAAATGCTGATCGGCGCTTGGCCTTACGAGTTGCATATTGACGATGCTGAAGGCCTCAAGGCGTATGCCGACCGTCTCAATCAATGGATGATAAAGAGCGTTCGCGAGGCAAAGCGCTTATCTGGCTGGATGCAAGTGAATGAGGAATATGAAAACGCCTGCAGCAGCTTGCTATTCAATATCCTGGACCCGGAACAAAGCATGTTGTTCCTGCAGTCCGCATACGCCTTTGTACAGGAAATATCCGCCACCGGGGCAACCAACAGCCTGGCTCAAACCCTGTTGCGCCTGACGACTCCCGGCATTCCCGATCTTTACCAGGGAACCGAGCTTTGGGATTTCAGCCTGGTAGATCCTGACAACCGCCGCCCCGTGGACTACTCACACAGGGAGCAATTGCTGGAATCCAACGCGGCACTTCCGGACAAAGTGGCACTCTGGCAAAACGGAGCAATCAAGCAGCACCTCATCCGCAATCTATTGCAGCATCGGAAAGAACAGCCAGACCTATTCAGCCGAGGGGACTATATCGTGCTGAAAGTCACAGGGCCGCGTGCTGCCCACGTGCTGGCATTTATGCGCAGCTTTCATTTTCAGGCAATTATCGTCGTGGTGCCAAGGCTTGCTGCTCTTTATATGGAAGGAAGGCAAAGGCTGGCCCTGAACCTGGAGGCGTGGAAAGACACTGTCATTCACCTGCCTGCCGAACTCAATGCGGAAGCGCTGGACATAGTCTCTGGCCAGCCGCGCCACATTTATGCAGGACTGATCAAAGTGAATGAGCTCTTTTCCAGCCTGCCGTTAGCCGCGATCTCAGTGGATATCCGTGCTGTAAAAAACAAGGGGCGTTCCTCATGACTTGCAAAGAGATTCTTACAATGCAATCAGTATTTATCTGATGCCGGTGGCCATGGCCTGTGCCTACTATGAAGCTCGGATCAAATTTTAAGGAATATCACCATGAGCTCCCATATTGATGACAAGCACCGGGGCCAAGAGCCTGATTATGGTATTTATCGCCAGACTTTGCAGGATCCTGAAAAGGGCAAGGGTTTGGATCAGGCACTGGACGGCATTGTTGAGGATAATCCCGACATCCACCTTCAGAACCGCAATGTCAGTGGCGGCCAGAATGTTCCGTCCTCCCATGCCATCCCTGGAAACAAGCTGAAACACGCTGAGGAGGAAGGCCATGGCGAAGAGGCCACACAGGCGTTGAAGGCGAATACCCTGCCTCATGAGACAGAGCACAACAAGCCTATCAAGCCAGATCCAGAACAGCCCTACCAGCCTACCGAGCCTGATGAGCCAGACGTGCAGCCCGAAATCATTGATGAAAATAATGAAGGCGAAAGCCCTGAATCCAAAGTGGCTCCTGCTCCTGAGGGGTTCGTTATCAAGGAAAACATCAGGTAGACCGACAATCCCAGGAGTGTAGGATGTTTAAATTCAGCGTGGTCGAAGTCTCTATGGTTGCCATTGCCGGCGTTTGGCTGCTTTATAATTTCGCCTTACTTTGATAGAGCCCATGTACAAAGCCGTTTGCACATAACGGCTCTCCGTCGTTTCAAAAGTATGCAGACGCAGCTTCCGGGCCATTTTCTCGGAAGTGTTGCCCGTAGCTCTGGCATGCTCAAAAGGGCGCCTTGGCAACCCTAACGTGCCGGCTTATTTACAATCAATTCCACTGCAGCCAGTCTATCTACGCTAGCGTAAGCAGGATTACGGAGTTCTTCCCCAAAAATATCCGGATCTATTTCCCGATATTGATATTGCATCGTGCTTCCGCCCAACATGGATTGCACCTCCCGCAAGAAAAGGTCTTCCCCGTTCACCACGGCAATCCCCGTATACAGCAATAAAGTCCCTTGGGGAGCGAGCCGATTCATTGCAGCCTCCACAATCTGTAAAGATATCCCGGCCCCCAACAAGCCGCCACCATGGCGGTAGGCACGTTCCGAGGCATCCACGAGGTAAGGAGGATTGGCAACAATCAAATCAAATTCACCCTGTAGTTCACGCAGAAGGTTGCTGTTTTTCCAATGAAGATTGGAAAATCCGCTGGCCACGCCATTTGCGTGGGCAAACGCCAAGGCCTTGTCGTTAATATCCACACCGTATACCTGGGCCTGGGGCAGGTTCTGGGCCAGGAGGATAGCACCGGCGCCACTGCCACATCCTATATCCACGGCACACCGCACCTCAGGTTGGTAGAGGGCAAGATATTGCTCGATTACACGGGAGAACCGGTAGGTATCCGGACCAAAAAATATAGCGTCTGCCTCAGTGGTGGGAAATGCTGAATGCAAGAACAGTTGCCCAGCCATGCTGGAGACCCGGAGCCGGCTGCGCCATGCATTTCCATCAAAATCCAGGGCCTCGGCTTGCTCCAGCAAGGCGAACAGCTCTTTTCCCGCCACTTCAGGCTTAAAAGGCCGGTTCCATCCAAAAATTCCTGCCAGGTCCCTGCCCAGCTCATTTCCTGGGCGGCGATTCACTAATTCATGGCTAGCGGGAGAGATGGTGATGAACTCATATTCATGCCGCTGCAGCAATTCAAGGATAGCGGACAAGGCAGAGATCTTTTCGCTCGATATTGTCTTTACGGTCATAGGATGATGTCCTGGAAAACCAGGCTTCCAAATTTGCTTATTTCCAGCCTAACAGAATAAGCGCGGCTTGCCTGTCGTCCCAGTCTTACAGCAGATTAATCCTCTTCCTGATAACTGGCATGGAGAGATGAAATGAAAATAAAGGAATCAAATTCTTCTTGGATGACAGGAACAAATGCATATATTGAGCCAATCTGCCCCTTCCCCGTTGCAGGATACGGTAAAGACAGGGATATCGCCGCGAGAGCTGTATTTCAGCCTGCTGCGCGATTCTGGCGCGGACAGCAGCCGGGCCAGCGGACTTGCGTTCCTGCAGCAGCAGCTTGAGAATTGTACCGAAGACGCCTCCCCCATCCCCGCTGACATAGAACAGCTGGAGGACTGGATAGTGCAAAGCAGCCAAGATGCTGGCAGGGAATATCAAAAATACCTGCAATCACGCAAGAATGGGGCACCCCGCCGCTATTTCAGCAGCAAGGCACACGCATTGAACTTCATCAAATCGGTAGCTCCCACAAAAATGGTCGACGGGGCATGGCTTTACGGCCTGGTCAAACGCTGGAATGACCCTGGCTTCAGTGCATTGCTGGATATATATCTTGAGGAACTGGGTGATGGGCATGAGGAAAAAAATCATGTCGCCATTTATCGCAAATTGATTCACTCCTATGGATGCGAACAATGGAAAACCCTGGACGACCGTTATTTTACCCAGGGAGCAATTCAGCTGGCGCTAGCCGCTCATGCCGACCAATTTCTACCAGAAGTCATAGGCTTCAACCTTGCTTACGAACAATTGCCGCTTCATTTGCTGATTACCGCAGCTGAGCTGAACGAGCTCAATATCGACCCTTATTACTTCACCTTACACATCACCATCGACAACGCGCTATCCGGGCACGCTATTAAAGCGGTCAATGCAGTACGCGATATCATTCCACAATTCAACGACCGCCAGGATTTCATCAGGCGGTTGTGCAATGGAGCCAAACTCAGCAACAGCGGACTGGGATCAGTTGAGATCATAAAGTCCTTTGATCTGGAAAAAGAGGTACTGCAGATATTCCGGGAGAAAGCGACTGTTGGCCAGTTCATGCACCATCATCATTGCCGGATCGGCGGACTGAGTTTGCAAGAATGGTTATCCAATGGCGATCAAATACCGGTTTTGCTGCAGGCGCTACAGGATCATGGGTGGATTAACCGCCATCGTGATCCGCAAAGCTCAAGGTTTTGGAAACTCATTGATGGCCATCAAGGCCAGATGTTCGGAGTATTCACCCCCTATGAAAAACAGGTGCTTTATGACTGGACAGCGGGAGATATTCTAGAACAATTGCCAAAACGTGATCGGCTGGGTGAGTCTTGGCGGGTACAAAAGCGCCGTAAAGACAAGTATCAGAATACCGAGAAAACCGATCCATCCTCGAATATCATTCAATTGGTAAAATCCGACAATGCCCCGCAAACCGATGAACAGCGCCTTTTCAACCAGCAGCTTGAAACCATTACCGACAAAGACGTATTAATGCGGCTATTGGGAGCATGGATATCCCCTGCCATGCACCATTACCCTATAGGGCTGGTTGCGACACGCATTTTTAAAGCAGAGTTACTAAACTAAGCCAGCCTGGCGTCCTATCATGATCGCGCTCATGCATTTTCCTGCATGGGGAGCGCAGGCTCGCTTTTATGTAATCCACGGACATTCATGATGGCCAAGCCAAACTGAAGGACGATCAAGGCATACGCCTCGGCATACCATCCCCAAACCACCCAGAGCACATTGCTGCAAATGAAAACCCAGAACCCCCAATTGCGCTTGTATCGGGAAGACGACCCGACCAGCCAGGCGGCAGCGATGGTCACAATCATGGCAGGCCACTGCAGCAAACTCAAGTAGTCCATATCTTTCCTCGATAATGTGCCCCAATTGGCATGATGAAATATCCCATTCTATGCTTCCGATGGAAGTTTTACGCCGAAAGCGGCCTCGGGCAGCGGTAAATTCAGGCAAGCCTGTGATAGGCAGCTTGCATGGGGTTTACCCATTCACCACGGTGCCTCCATTCGGGTGTATGACTTGTCCGGTCATGTACGAGGAGTCATTGGAAGCGAGGAACACATAAGCAGGCGCTACCTCGCTCGGCTGGCCTGGACGTTTAAGCAAAGTTTCCTTGCCGAATTCCCCCACCTTATCTGCAGGAAAACTCGCAGGAATCAGAGGGGTCCATATCGGGCCTGGTGCAACCGCGTTCACATAAATTTTCCGCTCACTCAACTCTACCGCCAATGAACGCGTAAATGAAACGATCGCGCCCTTGGTTGCAGAATAATCCACCAATACAGGGTTGCCCTTGTAAGCAGTGACAGACGCGGTGTTGATAATATGCGCACCCTTTTTCAGGAAAGGCATTGCTGCCTTGACGATATAAAACATTGAAAATATATTGGTACGGAAAGTGAGTTCCAACTGCTCCTGGTCAATATCTTCTATACCACGTTGCGGATGCTGCTGTGCTGCATTGTTGACGACGATATCCAGTTGGCCAAACTCTTTGACTGTACTTTGCACTAGTTCCTTGCAAAAATTTTCCTGCCCAACATCTCCTTGGATAGCAATTCCTTTAACCCCCTGCTCCTTGATAAGGTCTAACGTTTTCTCAGCATCACCACGTTCGTGGTCACTCAAATAATTGATGACTACATTTGCACCCTCTACCGCAAAATGCACCGCCACGGCACGACCAATACCGCTATCCCCTCCAGTAATCAATGCCGCCTTGCCTTCCAGCTTCCCACTACCGCGGTATTCCGGGTCTATGTATTGAGGACGTGGCTCCATATCCGACTCCACCCCAGGTTGCCGATCCTGCACCTGCGCGGGCTGATCCATTTCACGGTGGTCATCCTTGGTCTCATATTCTAAGGTCATGGTAGTCTCCTGTTTCATCAAGTGAACTGAAAGTTTCATGCTAACGTGCAAGTTGTTATTTCCCTTATCAGCCAATACTTAAATTCGTGTCGGACTTTCTTTATGCAGAGGTTCCATTTTCTGATGTCATAGCAGATAGGGGCAGCCCAGGAACGGTAGATGCAGTTGTCGAACATTTGGCAAGTTATGTGATTAAATTACGCTATGAATTAGCCCAAATAAGCCCCCCCTTCCAATCAGGAGAACGTCATGACATCCGTTGATGAAGCTAAACCACCCTTCCCGCCTTTCACCAGGGAAACCGCTATACAAAAAGTGCGAATGGCAGAAGACGGCTGGAATAGCCGTAACCCAGAACGGGTGTCATTGGCCTATACAAGCGATAGTCAATGGCGCAACAGGGCTGAGTTCGTCACAGGCCGCAAGCAAATCGTCGATTTCCTCGACCGCAAATGGAAGCGAGAGCTCGAATACCGGTTGATCAAAGAGTTATGGGCATTTGATGGAAACCGTATTGCGGTTCGATTTGCTTATGAATGGCATGATGATTCCGGCAATTGGTATAGGTCTTATGGAAATGAAAACTGGGAATTCACTGAGACAGGCCTGATGCAATACAGGCATGCCTCTATCAATGACCTGCCTATCATGCCAGAAGATCGCAAATTCCATTGGCCTCTGGGAAGGCGCCCTGATGATCATCCGGGGCTGACCGCGCTAGGATTATGATCCCGCTCTGATCATTCAAATGTAATTGAACAACCTCGGGGGGAGGAACTGACCAGCATTGCATCATTTTGTCCGGGAAATGTGCGTTGAGTTTACTTGATAGCGCCCTCAATGCTGGTCAATGGAGACATCTTACCCAAGCCTTGCCCGGGCTTTCAAGCGGGAAAAACCGGCCACGAAAATCCTTTCAAGGCGCTTCCCGAAATTGGCTTTCAAAATCATACGGATAGAGATAGCCTCCTGCTGCCTGTAGGATAAATCTTACTATATTTTCAGACACTTACCGGCACTTCATCACGCTGTTTCAGCGATGTTTGATACTTCTTCAAACGCTTATCTCACCCAATAAAAAACCGCATTAAATACAATCCAGATGAGAGCAACCGTCATAATTACGCGGGCAATCCAGTCAAATCTATTAAACATTGCATTACTCTCAAAATTTCCGCAATCCCCGATATCCGATATAGCCTTGATGTTCTTCGATCACTTTTAGTAGTGAATTCTTACGCTAGGGTACGCTGGGATATGGAGCGCGCCTATGTGAAATGACATAAGTGGCTGACTAGTATGGAAATGTGGTCTTTGCAAGGAGAATGTGTGAATGCAGAGTAGATGAATATTGCTACTCATGATTGAAAGGAATGGGACTTGCCTGGTCGGCCTTAACAAGGTGGCTGATGTAGTTTTGCTCCTCCCCTTAGGGAATATGCTTTCTACCCTCTCCCGGTGCAGCGTATTTTTTTGTGATATTCGAGATATCAGGCGCAATCCAACTGATTATTTGCATTTATTGCCACCTTTAGCACACTACTACTGCCGCAAGGCTTCCTGATAGTCCTTTAAATAAGGCTTGGAAAGCGCTTCTTTCTGCTGGTCCGACAGTATCTTGCCAGCCATCTGAAAAAACTTGTGCTCTTCTTCCTCTAAGTGATGCAAGACTTTCTCCTGTAGGTTTCTGGCATATGCCAGCCAGGCAGGCGATGAAGGTTCGGTCTCGTCCAGTTTCTCAAGGATTTCGTCAATTTCATGATGCTCTGCAATGCCATGCCGAGAAGGTTCGATACCATTATCATCTGTCATGATAGGAATATAAAAATGCCGTTCTTCGGCGCGCTCGTGTGCTGCCAGCTCGGCCTTGACTTGCTTGAAAAGCGCATCACGCTCAGGCGTATCTCCACTGGTTTTCACCAGTTGGTCCAGAATTTCCCTTTGACGAACATGACTTTCCCTTAACGCTTCAAAAATATTCATATGCCCTCCCTTGGTCCATCTTTAACTTGCTCAATATAACGGGACAAACGAATCCCGTTAGTCAGTCAAAAGCATGAATGTGCGTAGGAAAGTTCTGATGACACTTAAGAGTCATTGCACGATGACTGCAAGCCGTCTCAATACGCTGATTGCTATAGCAACCAGTCTATTGGAAACACGGAGAGGATGCTGACCCCTAACCGCTTCAGGAAACTGGTTCCAGGATCAGTGTAATAGATTAATTCCTCTTCTCCCTTGCGCTCTATCCAGTAAAGCTCTCCCTCATCATTGAGCCTGACTTCATATGCCAGCTCCGGCACATTGGATTCAAAAGCCTTCTGGATTTTTTCAGCCAAAGCCGGGCTTTCTACGATAAAACCCAGTTCAGTGTTCAAGCGTGCTGATCTTGGATCAAAGTTGAAAGATCCCACAAACACTCGTGAACTATCAACAGTAAAGGTTTTGGCATGTAAACTCGAGCCGGAGCTACCCAATGGGCCGAGACGCTGCTCCCATTGGCTGGCATTTCCCTGGCGCCGCATTTCATACAGCTCAATCCCGGCTTTCAGCAACGCTTTTCGGTGTTTGGCATAACCTGCATGTACAGCAGCCACGTCGGTGGATTCAAGGGCATTGGTGAGGATACGAACCTTGACGCCTTGTGCCGACAAGCGGCTGAAGCCAGCCGCGCCGGTTTTAGTCGGCACGAAATAAGGTGAGACAAGGTCAACAGAAGCGCGTGGCTGGCGCAATATCCGCTGCAGATCAAACATGAGAAAATCCTTGTTTTCAGCCAATCCCAAGCCTTTTTTTGGGTCGTCGCTGATCATCTCCACCTTGGCCCAGTCAAAATCATGCCTTCCATCCAGGAAATCACGGATAAACTGGCTATCCCCCAAAGCCTTGACGTATCCCTCATTGGTCACTGCCTGTTCCACATCGTTTGCAGCCTCAGTAAGAAACCTCAACTCTTCAACCGGCCTTTGCGGCAATATCTGACTTGCTGGGTAGGCTGAATCGCTCGCCCAGTAACGATCAAAATCACTAGAGGTTTCCCTGACCACGTCACCAATTGCCATCAGGTCCAGATCGGCAAATAGCACGCCATCAGTGGCGCCAAAATACTCATCTCCAATGTTGCGTCCCCCAACGATCGTGACCTGGTTATCGACAGTGAAGGATTTATTATGCATACGCCGGTTTACCCGGGAAAAATCAGTCAGATACCCAAGAAACTTGGCTGGGCGAAAGGGAAAAGGATTGAACAAACGCACTTCTATCATGGGATGGCTATCAAGGGCAGCCAACCTGGCATCCAGGCCCGGGATGCCATTATCGTCAAGTAACAGGCGTACCCTCACCCCCCGGTCGGCAGCCTTATGCAACGCTTCCAGCAATAAGGTACCGGTATTGTCATTGCGCCAGATATAGTTTTGGATATCCAGGGTTTTCTCTGCGGAGTTTGCCATCAACATTCGGGCAGCAAATGCGCTGTGCGCATCCACCAACGGCATGATGCCGGATTTCCCGCTGTGCGGCCGCTTGATCGGCTCCAGCACCCTTCCCAGAGTGGTTGCGGAAGATTCTTCCGCCGTCAGTGCAGAAGAAAGGGTGCGCTCCTTGACTTGTGGCAACGCACACGCCCCCAGCTGAACCCCCAGCAGTAGGATAGCGAGATAACGCAGCAATACGGTATGGACTGGAGTCATGACGATAGACTGGGTCTGCCTTTCAGCACTTGCCTGCATTGCCGCGATCAGCATGGATATGTCATCCAGGCTAATCTCACATTGAGGGATCGAATTTGAATGCCTTTTCTGGCACTGGCCACACTGCCGGCTTGACAGTAGATCTGCTTACTTAATCACGCCGCAGGCAACGCGTGCTCCACCACCTCCAAGCTTTTCCGGCTGATCGGCATGATTATCACCGCCGGCATGTATTATCAGCGCGTGCCCAGTCAAATCCTTAACCTTCAGGCGCGGAGCCAATACAGGCTGCGATGCGCTGCCATCAGAATTCACATACAAGGGAGGCAAATCACCTAAATGCCCTTTGCCCCAGGGCGTGCCATGCTGCGCTGAATTTGCGGGATCGAAATGCCCGCCTGCCGCGCCTGCTGCTTCTTTCTTACCGTCTTTTTCCTTGGCGTCGCAACTTGGATTCTGATGCAGGTGGAACCCGTGCAGACCAGGTGCCAACCCCTTCAGTGATGCGGTAAAAACCAGGCCATATTGGTTCTCTACAATACGTATAGTACCCGCAGACTCACCTACACCCTGATCACTTACCAGATTGATCGGCACCACAATGTCTGCAAAAGCACTTGAGGCCCAAAACGAGATTAAAATAGTCGCAATATATTTCACAGACTTCTCCTTAAGTAAGGGTTAAGAATCACAGTATCGATGATACTTTTTCCAGCCACATCAAAAGAATTGCACATCATGGAAAAAGAATGAACAATCCAGTAAAAATTCAATCCATATCCACAGTCGACAGCACATTCCAACCAACAAAAAAACAAAAGGGACAACATGACAAACGCAACTCAGCAAAACTCTGGTAATGGCTTAAGCCTCAAAGCCAAATTATGGCTTTTCCTGGCTCCCATCGTGGTGGTGCTCACCTATCTTTTTGTCACGACCAAGCACGAGGCAATTGATACCAAAGAGCTAGCCAATGACCGCGAAGCCATTAAATCGTGCTGGAAAAATCACGCCAATACCCCATTGTCTCCTACTGAGAAAAAATATGTGGCGGAAGCCTGCGAGTTCATGGAAAACGAGTTTTTGCTCAAATACCGCACAAAACCTTAACCAACTCAATGGTCGGGAGGCGGAAAACACCATGCTGATACAAGACAAGCCATGCTAATGTACATGGCTTGTCTTGTGAAAGTAGACCCGCGTATAGCTCGCACTATTCTTCTTATGTACAGCCGATACTTTGTAATCATCTTCGGCATATTTCATGGCTTCCTCGGCGACTATTTGAAATTCCTCAAAAGCATGCTTGCTTGCGTCCACAGGCATAATGGAAAATCCGTTGCCTGTCAGTGAAACCCGATGTGCAGGCGATGGGGTTTTCAATTTATCAATCAACTGCATGACTGCCCTCCTTTTCCAACCAAGACGACCATGATCAAGCACAGGCTTACTTTTCCACGTAAGCAAAACTCGCTTCGATGACCACATCCACTGTGTTCCAATCAGGCCGTTCCATCTCAAATTGTGACTTGCCGATCCTGTAGGCTTCCTCAATGTCTGCCGCTGTAATGGACTCTTTCCACAATAGCGCTCCCTTATTTTCAGCATTTTTTTCAGATACAGATATAGTGAAAATCGCCATGGGCATTCCTCTTTTTATGTGCTGATAACATAGCTCATGCGCTGAAGATGTCCATATAGGTAACTAGCTGAAAAGTTTGTAGGAGAACGCCAGATACATGGCAGATAATATAAAACGCTGATTGCCCATCCATCGCGTGCAATAATTGTCATATTAATAGTTGCACGCTGACATAATATTGAGGTAATTTTTGGGGACCTCGCTGGGCACCACGCGCGTTGCCTGTCTAAACCATATGTGAAAGGCCATACCCCCGGATGGAGCACTCCCCCCTCATCGCCACTATTGTTGGAGGCCTTGTGCTGGCGTTTGTCTTTGGCATGCTGGCGAATCGTCTACGCATGCCTCCACTGATCGGCTACCTGATCGCAGGAATTGTCGTCGGCCCGTTTACCCCCGGTTTCGTTGCAGATGCCGACCTCGCCCATGAATTGTCTGAAATTGGCGTCATCCTGTTGATGTTTGGGGTCGGGCTGCATTTCTCCCTCAGGGATTTGTTGTCTGTCAAATCCATTGCCATCCCAGGCGCCATTGTCCAGATCGCCATTGCCACTCTGTTTGGCATGTCATTAGCGCTGTTCATAGGATGGCCCCTTGGCGAAGGGCTGCTTTTCGGCTTGGCGCTCTCTACTGCCAGCACTGTGGTATTGCTCACAGCGCTGCAGGAACGACGCATTCTGGAGACCAAGCGTGGCCAGATTGCCATCGGCTGGTTGATTGTGGAAGATATTGCCATGGTGCTGGCATTGGTCATGGTACCTGCCATCAGCAGCATGATTGGCGGGGAAGGCAATGCAGTCACCACTAGTGAGCTGATCCATACCTTGGCAATCACTATCGGAAAAGTCATTGCATTCGTGGCTGTCATGCTGCTTGTAGGGAGGCGCATCATCCCATGGATGCTCGCACGCACAGCAGCCACTGGCTCCCGGGAACTATTCAGGCTGGCAGTCCTGGCAATTGCCCTAGGCTTTGCCCTGGGGTCGACTTACCTGTTTGGCGTGTCCTTTGCACTGGGTGCTTTCTTCGCCGGCATGATTTTGAGCGAATCGGAACTGAGCCATAGGGCCGCTGAAGAATCACTGCCATTGCGAGATGCGTTTGCCGTGCTTTTTTTCGTCTCGGTAGGCATGTTGTTCGACCCCTCCATCATTATGCGGGAGCCATGGCTGATATTGGCCACTCTGTTCATCATCGTGATTGGTAAATCACTGGCAGCATTTGCAATCGTCATCGCGTTCCGCCATCCCCTTGGAACTGCACTGACAATTTCGGCAAGCCTGGCACAAATAGGCGAATTTTCCTTCATTCTGGCTGCCTTGGGGGTTTCCCTTGGCTTGTTGTCTGATACCGGGCGCGACCTCATCCTGAGCGGTGCGATTCTTTCCATCCTCATTAATCCCTTGCTCTTCATGGGGCTGGACAAACTCAAACCGTGGCTGCTTAACCGCGAGGAAAAAAGGCCCCTCAAAGGCGAAAGCGGCACGCGCACTATTTCCTATCCCTATTTGCATGCACATGCCATCCTCATCGGATATGGCCGCGTGGGCAAACTGGTAGGCGCCTCCTTGCAGCAGCAAGACCAGCCATTTATCGTGCTGGAAGATCAACCGGAAGTTGTACAAGCCTTGCGCGAACAAGGCATACCAGCGTTATGCGGCAATGCCGCTGCGCCCGGTATGATGGAAGCCGCCAATATCCGCTCTGCCCGCTGGCTGCTGGTTGCCATCCCTGATGCGCTCGAAGCAGGCCAGATCATTGAACATGCTCGCAGGATCAACCCACAGATTGAAGTGGTGGCTCGCGCGCACTCGGATGCGCAGATCGAACACCTGGAGAAACACGGTGCCTCCTACACCATCATGGGGGAAAGGGAAATTGCCAAAGGCATGGCCAACTGGGTACGCGCTGGTGTGGAATGGTAGTCAGCTTCCGCACGCAGGCGCACGCTAGAATAATCACTTGCCCATCTCCAGCTTCTTGTAAGGAACCCTCTCGTCAAGCTCTTGATGATATTGAGCCATCCCGCGTTCCTCACGCATAACAAAGCGCCTGACTGCCGCCTCAAAATCCGGATGCGCCAGTTGATGGAATGAACAAGTCTCCCGCGGCGTGAAACCGCGTGCCAGCTTGTGCTCACCCTGTGCGCCGCCTTCAAAATAACGTATGCCCCGCGCTATGCAGAACTCCTGTGCCTGGTAATAGCACAACTCAAAATGCAGGTTGGGCACATAAGCCAATGCTCCCCAATAACGGCCATACAAGCATTCGTCATCATAAAGATTCAATGCCCCAGCCAGCGGTTTGCCATTCACCTCAGCCAGCACCAGCATCACATGGTCTGGCAATCGCTGACCAAGTTCATGGAAAAATTCTCTTGTGAGATAAGGCGTTGAGCGATGTTGCAGATAGGTATTGACGTAGCAGGCATAAAAGAAATCCCAGTCGCGAGTAGTGATCTCACTGCCTATCAACTGGCGACAACTGATGCCTGCCGCTGTTACTTTCTTTCGCTCCTGGCGGATTTTCTTGCGCTTGTCATGCGCAAGCGTCATCAGGAATTCGTCAAAACTTGCAAAACCCTGATTTTCCCAGCGAAACTGCACACCCGGACGCCTGATCCATCCTTGTTGCTGCAAAGTCGCTGCCGACGCCTCATCTGGAAACAGGACATGTACAGATGAAAACTGGAGGCTGAACAAATATCCTACCATCTGATCCGCCATCTGCTGGCGAATTATCGGATCAGGAGAAAGCAGGCGTGCACCAGTGATAGGCGTAAAAGGAATGGCTGCCACCAGCTTGGGATAATATTCAAGACCATGTTGGGCATAGGCATCAGCCCAAGACCAGTCAAATACATATTCGCCATATGAGTGGCTTTTTACGTAGAGCGGAACGGCGCCCACAAGGACGCCTCCCCTTCTCACCAGCAAAGGGCATGATTGCCAGCCAGTTTCGCCACCTACACATCCCGTGTATTCCAAAGCACTAAGCAAGGCATGGCTGAGCAAAGGTGACCCATCTCCGAGTGCATCCCACTCTGCCGGCTTAAGTTCCCCGATGCCTGTACCAATTTCAATGTGCTCACTCATGGTATCAACAGCTTACCGCATGTACATCCGCCATGCATGATGGCGTTAAACAATCCTTAATTCTAGCCATCATCAATAAAGAGGTTGTCCCGTCTCGGAATTGAGACAAGAACAATCAGAAGAATGAAACCTGCTGTCAGATCAGGCTATTAAACTGTCTATCAATCCCGACAGGCTTATTTCTTCTTGCCAACAGAATCCACACCATGGCCGATCACCCCGCCAATCGCGGCACCGCCTACTGTACCGAACGAGCTGCCGCCTGTCAGTACGGCACCGGCCACTCCACCAATAGCAGCACCGGTTGCAGCATTTTTCTGCCGGGTGGACAAGCCCGAACAACCACTCAACATGATGAGTAACAATACACTAGCAATGGTCTTATTCATTTTAATTTCCTTGTGAAAAAAAAGAGGCTCTACCAGAGCAGAGTTAAGCTCAGCAATATTCAGGCCATGTATTTTTTATGATTATTATCAACACGCTATACTTCTACCAGCTATCAAGCACAGTAAGTTCGTCGTGGCCAACGGACAAAAAAAAGCACTGTCCCGGCAAGGCAGTGCTTCAGGTTTCACAAGGAAGGTTTATTATTGGAATAACAACTTAATTACAATGACCGCTTGGTTGGTATTACTGCGGCCTCTTTGGATTTCGTTTTTGCCTGCTCGGAAATATCCTGTATTTCCTTTTTCTCAATCGCCATATGCTGCCGTTCAACGATACGGGCTTGTACGGTCTCCAGTTCGCTCATGGTGATCACTCCATCACCATTGAGATCAAACTGCATGAAATGACGGGCCACCTGCGGCAAAAGCTCGGTGGCCTCTTCGCGCGAAATCACGCCATTATTGTCACGATCTGCTTCCTGAAATCGCTCCAACATGCGTTGACGCATGACCCGGCGACGGTCTTCTATCTGGACGTGAGCAGCATCAGCACTTCGAGAGTATTCATCGAGATCACGACGCAAGCGCAACCTGTCTTCAAGGCTGATCCTGCCATCCAGCGTCTGGTGAATCTGGGGGCCAGGCATGTCTTGCAATTCGCTTTCTGCCAATGACTCGGCAGTTTTGTCACGAGGACCGGCAGCAATCGCCAATCCAGCGCAGCCCATCAAGGCCAGGGCAATAAGCAATACATGCTTTTGATGAGCAATAAGATCAGTCACTATCAACATAAAGCTAAACCGTACACTTCCAGATCATATGGTTCATACGCCTCAATTCACAGCTTTCAATCCGAGCAAGAACAGGTAAACACCTGCTGCCGTACACATTATGGAGAAAATATTCTCTCTTTAAATAATAGATCAGACTAACACAAGAAGGTTTGATTTGATCTTGATTGAGGCGACATCATGCTCCATTGATGTAAACTGAATGTTTCATATCAGCGTCGCATTGTAAAATTTTGTAACAATATTGATAGCTCTTGAATATATGGATTTCATGCCAATCAAGCATATAGTCCGTGGACGTTAAATTAGTACACAACGATAAATAACACTTTTCATTGACCTCCATTCCGCAGAAAATATTACTATGCAGATACCCTCTAAGAAAATATTAATGGTGGACGATGACTTGCGCATGCGCGAGTTATTGCAACGCTATCTGGGCGAACAGGGCTTCAACGTGAAGACTGTCTCCGACGCAACCGAAATGGATCAGGCGCTGGCACACGAACATGTGGACCTGCTGGTATTGGACCTGATGCTGCCCGGGGAAGATGGCCTGGCCATCTGTCGCCGTTTGCGCGCCAATGGCAGCACTATTCCGGTGATTATGCTCACAGCCCGCGGCGATGAAATTGACCGTATTATCGGCCTGGAAATGGGTGCAGATGATTATCTGCCCAAGCCATTCAATCCACGGGAACTGCTGGCCCGCATCAATGCCGTCATGCGCCGACATGGCCGCCTGCCGCCAGGAACACCGGTAGCAGAAGCCGACAATATTAGCTTTGGGGAGTTTGTGTTTGATCCATCCACCCGCTCCCTGACAAAAAACGGCGAATCCGTGACCATCACCAGTGGTGAGTTTGCCCTGCTCAAGGTATTTGTAGATCACCCACGCCAACCGCTGTCGCGTGACCGCCTGATGCAACTAGCACGTGGCCGCGAACTGGATGTATTTGACCGCAGCATTGATGTACAGGTATCACGCCTGCGCAGGCTTATCGAGCCCGATCCTGCCCATCCACGCTATCTGCAAACCATGTGGGGGTTTGGCTATGTGTTTGTTCCCGATGGCGAAACCCAGAAAAGCTGACCCTCGTTTATTGTGAGCCTACTACCTCGCACCCTGCTTGCACGCGTCATGCTGCTGATCGCCCTGCTGCTGGCCGCAGGACAATTTGCAGCACTCAAGCTATTCGATTATTTCGAGAGCGAACCCCGTGCCATGTCTGCAGCTTTGCAGGCCATCACCGTAGTGAACTACACGCGCGCCTCGTTGCTGGCTGCACATGAGAACCGGCGATTGGCTTTACTTTCAGAACTATCCGGCCGGGAAGGGGTGCGCATCTATGCAGCCGATATGCTGGAAGAAATCGAGCCTCTGCCGAATGACCTGCTGATTCGCCTGATCGCCAAGAAAATCCGCGAACGCCTGGGCAAGGATACGCTGGTGGTCATGAACCATTTTGGCATTCCCGGCCTTTGGGTAAGCTTCAGCCTGGGCCAGGATGACTACTGGGTGGTGATACCACGCATACAAGTAGACCGCCCCTTCCCTTGGCAATGGCTGGGATGGGGCGCGCTGGTGATCATGCTGTCATTATTGGGCGCCTACCTGATCGCCTCCAACATCCACCACCCTCTCAGGTTGCTGGTAAAGGCCGCAGGCCGTCTTAGCAGCGGTGAGTATCCGCCTCCACTGCCGGAAGAAGGCGCACATGAGCTGCGCGAAGTCAGCCGAACCTTCAATGAAATGACAGAAGCCCTGGTCAGGCTGGACAACGAGAGAACATTGTTGCTAGCCGGGATTTCGCATGACTTGCGCACCCCTCTCGCACGACTGCGACTTTCCGTGGAAATGCTGCCTGATGAGCATTGCTCCAGCCTCAAGGCCGGCATGATTCAGGATATTGGCGACATGGACAGCATCATTCACCAGTTCCTGGACTTTGTACGCGGCATTGAGGGCGAACCCACGCAGATGATGGACCTCAATGCCTTATTGACGTCAATTGCCGACCGCCACATTCGTGCAGGACGAAAGCTCACGCTCTCATTAGGGCCCACCCACCTCATTCCCTTGCGCCCACTGGCGATGCAGCGACTGCTCGGCAATCTGGTGGACAATGCATTTGCCTATGGAGGCGGGGAAGTCACGCTCACTACACGCATTACCGCCGGCAACATCATCCTCAGCGTACTGGACAATGGACCAGGCATCCCAGCCTCGCAAATGGAACGCCTGCTGCGCCCCTTTGAACGGCTGGATACTGCGCGTGGCAACAAGAGCGGCAGTGGGCTTGGCTTGGCAATCTCCGACCGCATTGCTAAATTGCATAAAGGCCAGCTGACCCTGCTCAACCGTCCACAGGGCGGCCTGGAAGCCAGGCTTATTCTGCCGATCCAGCCCCAGGTGACGGTTCAAACCAAGCAAGTTTTTCGCGCAAACTCACCACTTCCCCGACAATAATCAGGCATGGCGCCTTCAATGCGGCAACCTGCACCTTCTCGGCCAAGGTGGCCAAGGTGCCGGCAATCACGCGCTGCCGCTGTGTGGTGCCTTGTTGAACTATCGCAATTGGTCGATCGGCAGGCGCTCCATGAGCAACCAATTGCCGGCAGATTTCCGGCAGGCCGATCAGCCCCATGTAAATCACCACGGTTTGTCCAGACCTGACCAATGCAGGCCAATCCAGATCAACGCTGCCATCCTTGAGATGCCCAGTGGTAAACAGGCATGATTGCGCATAATCACGGTGCGTCAACGGAATCCCGGCATAACTGGAAACACCATTGGCTGCAGTAATCCCGGGCACTACCTGGAACGGCACCCCGTGTTCCATCAGGGTTTCTATTTCCTCCCCCCCTCGGCCAAAAATGAAAGGGTCGCCCCCCTTCAAGCGCAATACACGCTTGCCTTCCTGCGCCAGCCGCACCAGCAGATCATTGATCTTCTCCTGCGGCAAGGTATGCTGATCCCTGGCCTTGCCAACATAAATCAGGTCGGCATCACGACGCACCAGCTCCATCACCTCCTTGCTGACCAGCTTGTCGTAAACACACACATCCGCCTGCTGCATCAGGCGCAAGGCACGAAAAGTCAGCAAATCCGGGTCGCCTGGCCCGCCGCCTACCAGATACACCTCTCCGTGATGGGCATCGCCGGAATCTTTCAATACCTGCTGCAATGCAAGACGGGCCGCTGGCTCCCGGCCTGACAATACCTGCTCGCCGATCGGGCCCTGGAATACATCCTCCCAGAAAATGCGCCGTTGCTGGCTATTGCTGAAACGCCGTTTCACCTGATCGCGGAAATCCGCTGCCAGCGCCGCCAGCCTGCCATAACTGGAAGGAATCATGGTTTCGATCCGCGCTCTCAGCATGCGAGCCAATACCGGCGCCGCACCACCACTGGAAACTGCCACCAGGATGGGTGACCTGTCAACAATCGAAGGAACGATGAAAGTACATAACTCGGGAGCATCCACCACATTCACCGGGATATTGCGTGCTCTCGCTGCCTCGGATACCTGCCGATTGACGTCTTCATCGTCAGTCGCGGCAATCACGACACAGGCCTCATCAAGCTGGGACGGTTCAAATACGGTATTGAGATATTTGATATTTCCAGCTTTCAACAACTCAACCAGGCTTGCATACAGCATAGGGGCAATGACAGTGACATCCCCACCAGCCTTGAGCAACAGGCTGACTTTACGGCTGGCGACATCACCACCGCCGACTACCACGCATGGGCAATCGCGGATTTTCATGAATATTGGGAAGGTTTCCATGCGCGACATTTTACTCTGCGATTGGCATTCCGCATCAGCTAAGCTAAAATAGGAACTTACCCTACTGTTTTTTTAAGATATTTTGCACCCTGCAACGCTCATCCCACATCCAGTGCTCCAATTAAGCACATTTCAACCTGCCACATGAATACGCCGAAAAAAGTCTTTATCAAGACCTTTGGGTGCCAGATGAACGAGTACGACTCGTCCCGCATGCTAGATATGTTGCATGCAACAGAGGGCATGCTGACCACGGAAAACCCGGAAGAAGCCGACGTCATCCTGCTCAACACCTGTTCCGTGCGCGAAAAGGCGCAGGAAAAGGTATTCAGTCACCTAGGCCGTTTTGGTCCGCTCAAGGAAAAAAATCCCAACCTGGTGATAGGTGTGGGTGGCTGCGTAGCGAGCCAGGAAGGTGAAAGCATCGTAGCGCGTGCGCCTTACGTTGATGTGGTGTTCGGGCCGCAAACCCTGCATCGCCTGCCGGAGATGATTCGATCCCGCCGTACCACAGGAGTCTCACAGGTAGATATCAGCTTCCCTGAAATCGAGAAATTTGATCACCTGCCGCCTCCACGTGTGGAAGGCGGCGCAGCTTTCCTGTCCATCATGGAAGGCTGCAGCAAGTACTGCACTTTCTGCGTAGTGCCATACACCCGGGGTGATGAAGTATCGCGTCGCTTTGACGATATCCTGACCGAGGCTATTCAACTGGCCGATCAAGGAGTAAAGGAAATCACCCTGCTGGGGCAGAATGTTAACGGCTATCGCAGCGAAACTTCAGAAGGCGAGAATGCAGACCTTGCACTGCTGATTGAATACCTGGCCGAGATTCCTGAAATAGAGCGCATACGCTATACCACTTCGCACCCCAACGAGATGACAGCCGAGCTGATCGACTGCTATGCGCGCATTCCCAAACTGGTGTCGCACCTGCATTTGCCCGTGCAAGCAGGTTCTGACCGCATATTGATGGCAATGAAGCGCAACTACACGGCACTGCAGTACAAGTCCGTGATTCGCAAGCTACGTGCGGCACGGCCCGACATCTGCATTACGTCCGACTTTATTATTGGATTTCCCGGCGAAACCGAGAAGGAGTTTGAAGCCACCATCAAACTCATGCAAGACGTGGGTTTTGACTATAGCTTCAGCTTTACCTACAGCCCGCGCCCCGGCACTCCCGCCTCCTATCTTCCAGATGACTGCAGCCAGGAAGAAAAGCTGGCAAGGCTCGCCCGCCTGCAGGCATTGAATGAGACCCAGGGCAAAGCCATCAGTGAATCCATGGTAGGAAGCGTACAACGCGTGCTCGTAGAAGCGCTGTCAGCCAAAAGCGCAAGCGAGCTGGCAGGCCGTACGGACAACAACCGCATCGTCAATTTCCCTGGTGATGCCAGACTGATCAACCAGTTTGTCAATGTGCGGATCACCGAAGCAGCACCGCATACGCTGCGTGGCGAATTAATATAGGACATATTGAGTGGAACTCACGTTACAACCCGAAGATAACTTGCGGCTCTCCAATCTATGCGGTGCCCTGGACGAAAACCTGAAACAGATCGAAGATGCATTGGATATCACCATCTCCAGGCGCAGCGGCCATTTTCGCTTGTCTGGTGATCCAACCAATACGCGCCTGGCTGCACAATTGCTGGAAAACTTTTATGAGCGTGCCAAAAACCCGATCGGCCTGGAAGAGATACAACTTGGCCTGGTAGAACTTGACCGCCTAGCGCCAGAGCAAGTCAGCACCGCCATGCCCACGCTCATGACACGGCGTCAGGACCTGCATGGCCGCACTCCGCGCCAAGTCAGCTATTTGCAGCAAATCCAGGACTTTGACATTACCTTTGGTATCGGCCCCGCCGGTACCGGAAAAACCTACCTGGCCGTAGCCAGCGCGATTGACGCCATGACCCGTGACCGTGTCAAACGCATTGTCCTGGTGCGCCCAGCAGTGGAAGCAGGCGAGCGTCTGGGCTTTTTGCCTGGTGACCTTGCCCAGAAGGTGGATCCCTATTTGCGCCCTCTTTATGACGCCCTTTATGATCTGGCAGGCTATGACACGGTGAACAAGATGTTTGAGCGCGGCGCCATTGAAGTTGCCCCGTTGGCCTATATGCGCGGCCGCACCCTGAACCAGAGCTTTATCATCCTGGATGAAGCGCAGAACACGACGCCCGAACAGATGAAGATGTTCCTTACCCGCATAGGGTTTGGCACCAAGGCAGTGATTACCGGCGATGTGACACAGATTGATCTGGGACGTGGACAGAAAAGCGGCCTGGTAGAGGCGCAGAAAGTGCTCAAGGATGTGCGAGGCATTGCATTCACCCAGTTCCTTTCAGATGACGTGGTACGCCATCCATTGGTGCAGAAAATAATCAATGCCTACGAACGGTACGATAGTGACAAGCACGCACAGCCTGTCACACAACCAGGCGATAATGCAGGCAAGGCATAAAATGCCTAAGCTCGCGCTCAGCATCCAGTATGCCTGCGAGGCTGGCGGAATGCCGTCTGAAACACAATTCCGCAAATGGGCCCGCAATACTCTACGGGTGGATACCGAAGCCACGCTGCGTATTGTAGACGAGGAAGAAGGCCGTATACTGAACCGTGATTATCGTGGCAAGGATTATGCTACTAATGTATTGACGTTTCCGCTGGTCGAGGAGCCTTGGCTGATTGGCGACATTATCCTCTGTGCCCCGATAGTGGCAAAAGAGGCAAGGGAACAAGGCAAGACACTGGAGGCGCATTATGCGCACCTGACTGTGCATGGCATACTGCACCTCCACGGTTATGACCATGAAGAAGAGGCGCAAGCCGAGCTGATGGAGTGGCTGGAATCCGGCATACTTACCAGGCTTGGTTATGCTGACCCCTATTTATCAGAAAAAACGGACATTTAATCAACCATCATGGCTGAACCTGACAAACGAAGTCCCAACGAAAAACCCCACTGGCTTGAACGCCTGACCAACTTTCTGCTCCGAGAACCCGAAGACCGCGAGCAGCTGATAGAACAGCTCCACACTGCCTACGAAAACAGCTTGCTCGATGCAGATGCATTGGCAATGATAGAGGGCGTGCTGCAAGTTTCGGAAATGCAGGTCCGCGACATCATGATCCCGCGTTCCCAAATGGATGTGATCGATATCACTGACCCTCCCGAAAAATTCATCCCATTTGTGATTGAAGCCGCCCACTCGCGCTTTCCCGTCATAGATGAAAACAAGGATGACGTTATTGGGATATTGCTGGCTAAGGACTTGTTGCGCTACTACACCGGCAAGGATTTTGATGCGCGCGAAATGCTGCGTCCTGCAGTTTTCATACCGGAATCCAAGCGTCTGAATGTCCTGCTCAAGGAGTTCCGCAGCAATCGCAACCACATTGCCATTGTGGTAGATGAATACGGCGGCGTGGCAGGCATGGTGACTATTGAAGATGTCCTGGAGCAGATCGTCGGGGATATCGAGGATGAGTTTGATGAGGATGAGAACGAAGACAACATCATCCAGGATGCGCAGGGTCGCTACCGGGTTAAGGCATTGACCGAAATTGCCGACTTCAATGAAATACTCGGCACACAGTTCAGTGATGAGGAATTTTCCACCATAGGTGGCCTGGTGGTCAGCAAGTTCCAACATATGCCCAAACGCGGGGAAGAAGTCAGTTTCGACAATATCAATGTAACGGTGCTGCGTGCCGATAGTCGCCGCGTCCATTCTTTGCTGGTAGAGCCGACAGTCCCCAGCGGGGATGATGACACGGCTTCCGTCTAATTGCTTGTTGCGTCAGGAACTTTAGGGAATAATTCCTTATCCAACCAGCATAACCTTGCCTGATGGGAGTTCGTGATGAAAATCGTGTGGCTTGCCCTGCTATTGGCTCTGCCTGGGTTGGTGTTCAGCCCCGGCAAATCGCTTGCTGAAGAAGCTGAGCAAGCGGAAGCGTCACCAGCGCTATCCGCGGATGGTATCCCGATTGATGAAACCACATTTATTGAGAACATCCATCAGTTTGACAAGGATGCCATCATTGCCCAGTTTGGCGAACCTGCGCGCAAAAAAGATTATCACCGTGCAGGAACCGACGAGTTAATGGCTTCCGTCTGGCAATACCATTACATCAATACCGGCCTGGACGGCACTTACTACCAAACTACCGAACTGGACTTTGTCGGGGACCGGGTCGTGTTGGTGGTGTTCATGAACCACGACGGGGATGACGGTTCAACAACACGCCAGGAAGTCGTTCCAGGCCTGTGAAGTCAAAAAATGCAATAAAAAAGCGATGCATAGCATCGCTTTTTTTATGATGGCCCTTCCAACTGGCCCACCATGGGCTTGAACTATTTCTTCAATGAATCACGGATATCGCGCAACAACAGGATATCTTCAGGTGTAGCGGCTGGCTCGGCTGGCTCTTCAGTCTTCAGCTTGTTGATCGTACGGATCAGCAAGAACACGGCAAATGCCACAATCGTGAAACTGACCACTGCATTGATAAACAAGCCGTAATTCAGTGTCACAGCTCCTGCTGCATGCGCAGCCGCAACCGAGGCATAAGGTGGTGCGATTTCAGCGCCATCCCTGAGGACAACAAACAAGTTGCTGAAATCCACATTGCCAAGCAACAAGCCTATGGGCGGCATGATCACATCATCCACCAGTGACTTGACGATAGCACCGAATGCAGCACCTATAATGATACCCACGGCCATATCGACCACGTTCCCTCGCATGGCAAACGCCTTGAACTCTTTAAACATAATTTCTCCTCGCCAAAAACATGTTGATACCAGGATAGATACGGAAGCCGAATGCTCCATGCCTGTCTAAGCCGCTATAATGCAATAAATAACAAACTCCAGTCTATACCAAGCTTTAAGGACCGTCTTGAAATTTTCCCGCCCCCGCCTGCCACATTTCATCGCACTGTTGCTGGGTGCATTGTCGGTATCAGGCTTTGCGCCATTTTACTTTTACCCTGCCACCATCATTAGCCTGGCTGGGCTGTTCTACCTCTGGCACCGGTCCCATTCCGCAAATAACGCATGGTGGCTGGGGTTCAGTTTTGGCCTGGGACTGTTCAGCTTTGGCATTTACTGGATTTACATCAGCCTGCATGACTTTGGCGGAATGCCTGCGGCAATGGCCATTTTCGCCACCTTCTGTCTCAGCGCATTCATGGCCCTGTTCCCAGCAGCTACTGGCTGGCTGGCTCGCAAGTTGGGCTCGCAATATCTCGCCATGCCCTTGATTTGGGTACTGCTGGAATGGGTGCGCAGCTGGATATTTACCGGCTTCCCCTGGCTGCTGGGCGGCTACTCACAAATTCCCGGCAGTCCGCTGGCAGGGTTTGCGCCTGTCTTGGGCATACACGGTGTTTCGCTTGCCGTCACCATCAGCGCCAGCATCCTGGCCTGGGCACTGTACCAGCGACGCAACCTCCCATCCCTGCGTCGATCAGCCCTGCTTTTGCTCACCCTGTGGCTGGCAGGTGGCCTACTCAAGCTCAACACCTGGAGCACGCCCACAGGGGAACCTGTCACTGTGGCATTGTTGCAGGGCAATATCACGCAAGACCTGAAATGGGAGAACAATACCCTGCGCCAGACCTTGCAACAATACCTGGATATGGCGCTACAAAGCCGGGCCCAGCTCATCATCCTGCCCGAAACAGCCTTCCCATTGCTTTCCAGCCAAATCCCGCAGGACTACCTGCAGCAACTGGCCGACCATGCCAGGGACAATGGCGGTGACATCCTGATTGGCACCGTGGAACACCAGGATAACGCTTATTACAACAGCATGCTGAGCATGGGACAGTCTCCTGAGCAGGCTTATCGCAAAACCCATCTGGTGCCATTTGGCGAGTTCATCCCGCTCAAGCGGGCATTTGGCTGGATTTATGAAAACTGGCTCAATATCCCGCTGACCGACCTGGCCCGTGGCGGTTTTCAGCAAAAGCCCATGCATATTGCCGGGCAGCAGGTGGCTATCAATATTTGTTACGAAGATGTGTTTGGCGAGGAAATCATCCATCAGCTTCCGGAAGCCACCCTGCTGGTCAACACCAGCAATGACGCCTGGTATGGTGAATCTCTGGCAGCCTATCAGCACCTGCAGATTGCCCAGGCACGCTCACTGGAAACTGCCCGCATGATGCTGCGCTCCACCAACACCGGTGCCACCGCCATTATCGATACCGATGGCCAGTTGCTGGCCCATGCGCAACATTTCACCGCTACCACGCTTGAAGGCACCGCCCGGGGCTATGTGGGCATGACACCTTATGTACGCTGGGGCAACTGGCCAATGCTTGGTTTCCTGTTTAGTGCACTTGGCCTTTTGTGGGTGCGTAAAAAGAAGTAAAATCAAGCCCTTTTGACGTCTCATGAATATCAGGGATGTGCATACTGCACTTTCATGGCAGCGCCGCAGATGATGCGATTGCCGTGCGAGATTTTTGATTTAAACAACCATAGAACTATAACCATACACTGACCGCCATGCTGACTTTTCAACAGATCATTCTGACCTTGCAGCAATACTGGGATAAACAGGGTTGCGCCCTGCTGCAACCTTACGACATGGAAGTGGGAGCAGGCACCTCGCACACTGCCACTTTCCTGCGCGCCCTGGGGCCAGAGCCGTGGAAAGCTGCCTATGTGCAGCCTAGCCGCCGCCCAAAGGACGGCCGCTATGGTGAAAATCCCAACCGCCTGCAACATTACTACCAGTTCCAGGTGGTGCTCAAGCCAGCCCCTGACGATATCCTGGAACTCTATCTGGGCTCCCTGGAGGCACTAGGCTTTGACCTGAAGAAAAACGACATCCGCTTTGTCGAGGATGACTGGGAAAACCCGACATTGGGAGCCTGGGGCCTGGGATGGGAAGTCTGGCTCAACGGCATGGAAGTCACGCAGTTCACGTATTTCCAGCAAGTGGGCGGCATCAACTGCAAGCCGATCACCGGAGAGATTACCTATGGCCTGGAGCGCTTGGCCATGTACCTGCAAGGCGTAGAAAACGTCTATGACCTTGTGTATTCCAAAGGCATCAATGGCGCGGCTGACCTGAAGTATGGCGACGTGTTCCACCAGAATGAAGTCGAGCAATCCACCTACAATTTTGAACATAGTGATGCCGACTTCCTGTTTGTCGCCTTCAACGCGCACGAGAAAAAAGCCCAGGAACTAATGGAACACAAACTGGCCCTGCCCGCTTATGAGCAAGTATTGAAGGCCGCACACACCTTCAACCTGCTGGACGCACGTGGCGCTATTTCGGTCACCGAGCGTGCAGCCTATATCGGCCGCATCCGCAACCTGGCCCGCGCCGTAGCCGCAAGCTACCTGGATAGCCGGGCAAGATTAGGGTTCCCCATGGCGCCTAGAGCATGGGCAGATGAAATATTGGCAGAATTGGCAAAGAAGGCAGCAGCATGAGCAGCAAGAACCTATTGGTAGAACTTTTCGTTGAAGAGTTGCCCCCCAAGGCACTGAACAAACTGGGAGAGGCCTTTTCCTCGGCCCTGCTGGACAGCCTGAAAGCCCAGGGCCTGGCCGCCGCTGGCTCCACCGTCACCGCCTATGCCTCGCCCCGCCGTCTTGCCGCCCATATCAATGACATCGCCGCCAAGGCTGCAGACAAGCAGGTCGCGCAAAAGCTGATGCCTGCCAGCGTGGGCCTGGATGCCTCTGGCAACGCCACTCCGGCATTATTGAAAAAGCTAAGCGCACTGGGTACCGATGCCAGCGCAGTCCCGCAACTCAAGCATGAAAATGACGGCAAGACGGATGTCCTGTTCCTGGACCAGACCGTGGCTGGCGCCACGCTGACCGAAGGCCTGCAAAAAGCACTGGATGATGCCATTGCCAAGCTCCCTATCCCCAAGGTCATGACTTATCAGTTACAGGATGGCTGGAGCAGTGTCAATTTCGTGCGCCCGGCGCATGGCCTGGTTGCATTGCATGGCAGTGACATCATCCATATCTCCGCCCTGGGCCTTACCGCAGGCAACCAAACGCAGGGACATCGCTTTGAAGCCAAGGTCAGCCCTATCGTGCTGCGCGACGCAGACAGCTATGCTGAACAACTGCAAGAAGATGGTGCCGTGATTGCTGGCTTTGCTGCCCGCAGAGCTGAAATTTCCCGCCAGCTTGGGCTGGCCGCAGGCAAGCAAAACCTGAAGCCGATTGAAGACCCAGCATTGCTGGATGAAGTGACTGCACTGGTAGAGCGCCCCAACGTGCTGCTTGGCCAGTTCGAGGATGAATTTCTGGCAGTACCGCAGGAATGCCTGATCCTGACCATGAAGGCCAACCAGAAGTATTTCCCGCTGCTGGATGCCGATGGCAAGCTCACCAATAAATTCCTCATTGTGTCGAACATCAGCCCTGTGGATGCCAGCGCAGTGATAGGCGGCAATGAGCGCGTGGTGCGCCCACGCCTGGCCGATGCCAAGTTCTTCTTTGAACAAGACCGCAAGAAAACCCTTGAGTCCCGGATTGCAGGCCTGGACAAAGTGGTATACCACAACAGGCTGGGCTCTCAGGGCGAGCGCGTCACGCGCGTGAGCACCATTGCCCGATTGATTGCAGAGGCCATTGGCAACCAAGCACTGGCACAACAAGCCAGCCAGGCTGCCCGCCTTTCCAAGGCTGATCTCGTGACCGATATGGTAGGCGAGTTCCCGGAACTGCAAGGCATCATGGGACGCTATTACGCCCAGCACGAAGGCCTGGACAATGATATTGCCTACGCTATTGAAGATCATTACAAGCCTCGCTTTGCTGGAGACGAACTGCCGCGCAACCAGGTGGGAGCAGTGATTGCGCTCGCCGACAAACTGGAAACCCTGGTTGGCCTGTTCAGCATAGGCGAGAAACCTACTGGCGAAAAAGACCCATTTGCCCTGCGCCGCCATGCGATCGGCATCCTGCGCCTACTGACTGAATCCGGCATTGCAATCCCTTTGGATCAATTGCTGCAACTCGCCTTTTCCGCCTTCCAGCATACATTTGACCAACAAGCGGTATTGCTTGCACTGAACGAATTCATCTTCGACCGCTTGGCTGGCAACTTGCGCGACAATGGTTATAGCGCTCAGGAAGTGGATGCCGTACTCGCATTGAAGCCACAACTGCTGGCAGAGATTCCCAAGCGCCTGGAAGCCGTACGCGCTTTTGCATCATTGCCAGAAGCAGAAAGCCTGGCAGCCGCAAACAAACGTGTAGGCAACATATTGAAAAAAGCGGAAAGCTCAGTCAGTGCCAACATAGACAATACACTGCTGCAAGAAGAAGCTGAGCAGGCCTTGGCCCAAGTGCTGGCAAACGTCAAACCAGCTGCTGATGCCGCTTTTGAAGCCGGGGACTATGCCAAGTCCCTGCAAACCTTGGCCGCACTCAGAACACCGGTGGATGCCTTCTTCGACAATGTCATGGTCAATGCCGATGACCCCGCACTTAAGGCCAACCGCCTGGGTCTGCTGGCCACATTGCATCAGGCCATGAACCAGGTCGCCGACCTGTCCAGGCTGGCGGCATGAAACCCATGAAGCTTGTCATCCTGGACCGCGATGGTGTCATCAATTACGACAGCGCCCAATTCATCAAATCCCCAGATGAATGGAAGCCGATACCAGGCAGCCTGGAAGCCATTGCCATGCTGAACCAGAGCGGCTTCCGGGTGGCGCTGGCCACCAACCAGTCCGGCATAGGCCGCGGCCTGTTTGACATGGCTACCCTCAATGCCATCCATGACAAGATGCACAAAGCCCTGGCACAATTTGGCGGCCGCATCGATGCGCTGTTCTACTGCCCACATGCTGCTGACTCCAATTGCAGTTGCCGCAAGCCCAAGCCAGGCATGATAGAAGAAATCAGCAAACGCTTTGGCATAGACCTCAAAGGCGTTCCCAGCGTCGGTGACTCCCTGCGCGACTTGCAGGCAAGCGCTGCCTTTGGCGCACAACCCATATTGGTACTCACTGGCAAGGGCGAGAAAACCCTGGCAGCAGGCGGCCTGCCTGACAACACCTGGGTATGCGCTGACTTGGCCGAAGCCGCACAACGCATTATCACAGAACTCCCCTGAAGCCGATGATGATCTACCTGCGCTCCCTTATCTATACCTTGGGCATGCTGTTATTTACCCCTGTTTTTACCACAGCAACGCTACTGACCTTTCCGCTGCCGCGACGTACACGCTATATCATTATCAGCGGCTGGGCCCATAGCATGCTGTGGTGGCTGCGTATCACCTGCAAACTGCGTTACCGCGTGATAGGACGCGAGAATATTCCCGACCATCCCAGCATCATCCTGGCCAAGCATCAATCTGCCTGGGAAACCCTGGCTTTGCAGCAGATATTTCCACCGCAGGTATGGGTGCTCAAGCGCGAGCTGCTCTGGATTCCCTTCTTTGGCTGGGGCCTAGCACTGACATCGCCCATTGCCATCAACCGTGCCGCAGGCCGTGAAGCGCTCAAGCAGTTGGTCAGCAAAGGCAAGGAACGTCTCAAGCAGCGCTTCTTTGTCGTCATTTTCCCGGAAGGCACACGCATGGCGCCAGGCACCCGTGGCAAGTACCATATTGGTGGTGCCTGGTTAGCCACCCACACCAAAAGCACAGTGGTACCGGTTGCCCACAATGCAGGCGAGTACTGGCCTAAGAACTCCTTTCTCAAATACCCGGGCACCATTACCTTGAGCATAGGCAAGCCCATAGACACCACAGGCCTCAAGCCTGACCAGCTTAACCAGATGGTAGAACACTGGATAGAGCAAGAAATGTTGCAGCTGAACGCCAGATGAGCAGCCACACCCTCGCCCTTCCCAATGGCGAGCATATTCCCTACCAGCTGGAACGCAGGCAGCGACGCACCATAGGCATGAAAATCACTGCCAGCGGCCTGGTGGTGCATGCGCCACAACGGCTGGCCCAGCACCAGCTTGAACAGTTGCTATTGAGCAAGGCCAGGTGGATCAGCAGCAAGCTGCAAGCGCGGCAGGAAATTGCAGTCCCTGCACTGCATTGGCGCGATGGTGCCCAGCTATTGCTATTGGGCCAGCCAGTCACACTGGAAGTGATCCCATCCACACGCAACAGCCGCCCTCGGTATGAGGCGGGCATACTGACCGTTGCCGCCATTGATACTAGTGACGAAGCCGCAATTGCACGCAAGGTTCTGCACTGGTACCAGAAAGAAGCGCTGGCAGACTTTACCAAACGCCTGCAAATTCTGGCCGCGAAACTGGGTGAACCATTGCCGCCCTTGTTTTTGTCCAATGCCAAAACCCGCTGGGGCAGTTGCAACTCCAGGCGGGAAATACGCCTCAATTGGCGTTTGATCCAGGCCTCCCCTGCCATCATCAATTATGTGACTGCGCACGAACTGGCCCACTTGCGCGAAATGAATCACTCTGCCCGCTTCTGGTCCACCGTCGCTAAAATCTATCCTGATTACCGACAAGCCGAACTGGCATTGAAAACCTGCTCCCAACAGCTTTACTGCATGGGCTGACCATAGCCTATATCACAACCAATTAATTTATTGTTTAAATTTAAATGCAACAATAGTATGATTACCACATGCAATTAACCAAATTCACAGATCTGGGGCTACGTGTCCTCATGTATGTCTCGCAGAATGATCGCAGCAAGCCGATTACCATCAGCGAAATTGCCACGCAATTCAACATCCCGCGCAATCACCTGATCAAGGTAGTGACTTTCCTCAACAAGACCGGATGGATACAAACCACACGCGGCCCCAATGGTGGACTGCGCCTGGGAATTGACTCATTGTCACTTAAGCTTGGTCATGTCATCCGCGTGCTGGAGGGCAGTGAATCGCTGGTAAACTGCCAGGAACCGCCTTGTCCGTTAAGCGGGCAATGTGGACTGAAAAGTGCGCTGGACCAGGGCCTGAATGCTTTTTATCATTACATGGACTCCTACACCCTCAGTGATGTTATCCGTAATCGCACGGCTAACGTGATTGTGCACTTACAACATACCCATCTGGCGGGATTACATTAAATATTCCGGCGTTCATTTGTCAGCCATTGGTTTTGAACGATTCGCAAGCAATTGCGATATTTTTTGGATTAATTGTTTCATTTTATATACAACAAAAGGAGCCTATATGCTATCCGCGACTGCCCGCCCTTATATCGATGCCAGCGTTCCTGTATTGCGCGAGCATGGGATTGACATTACCCGCGTGTTTTACCAGAACATGCTGAATGCCCATCCAGAATTGAAAAACCTGTTCAATATGGGAAACCAGGCTAATGGGATTCAACAGCAATCATTGGCCGCAGCTGTGTTTGCCTATGCGGCCAATATTGATAACCCTTCTGCGCTCGCGCCGGTGGTCAAGCGCATTGTGCACAAACACGCCGCCGTGGGGCTCAAACCCGAGCACTATCCAATCGTGGGCGAGCACTTGCTTGGCGCCATCAAGCAAGTGTTAGGTGATGCTGCCAGTGAAGAATTGATTGCCGCCTGGGGAGAAGCCTATTGGCTATTGGCCAATATGTTGATCGAAGAAGAAAAATCCCTATATCAAGCCACCCCGACCACCCCAGGAGAATTGATCTCTTTGGAGGTAATACGCAAGGTACAAGAGACAGACCACATCATTTCTTTCTATTTGCAAGCAGATGGCAAAAGCCCAGGACCATTCAATCCTGGACAATATATCAGCGTGGAAATGCAATTTGACCAAGGACGTGGACGGCAATTACGGCAATACAGCCTGTCTGACTCCACGGAAGCCCCATGGTGGAGAATCTCGGTCAAACGTGAACAGGAAAACGACAAGCCACATGGCCAGGTATCAAACTGGCTACATGATGAGGTAGAGGTAGGTGAGACATTGCGGGTCACGCCAGCTTTCGGCGACTTTAGACTGCATACAATCCAGGACTCGACGCCGGTAGCCCTCTTATCAGCAGGAGTCGGCATCACGCCCATTCTATCCATGCTCAACACATTGAAGGACCGAGCTCCAGAGCGTCCCGTATATTTTGCACATGCAACACGTAGCCCTGCCTGGCAGACGCATGGCCAGGATATACAAATGGCAAAGCTGAACATGCCAAACCTGGAAACCGCTTTTTTCTATGAAAGTATGGACGGAACCGCTCCCGGCCTTGGCGGAGTGCATAATGGATATATGGATGCAGGCGCCCTATGGCCCAGGCATTTGAAAAACGCAGAGATTTATATGTGCGGCCCGATCGGTTTTATGCAGGCACAACGCAAGAGCCTGATGGAAGCAGGCGTTCCCGCCGAACGCATCCACAGGGAAGTGTTTGGCCCCGACTTGCTTGATCACTTGCTATAAGTGCTGTTTGACATGTGAATGACCGTGACAACATGGTCATTCATAAAACTTGTGGAAAATGGAGGACTCAGGCGAAACTGATTGGCATGGCAGCAGTAGCGTCGCCCTGATGGACTTCACGCAAGCATTGCTTGGCACAACTGGCGCATTGGCCACATTCTGACGCAACGCCCAGCTCCCGCCTTAAATCTTTGAGGCTGCTGGCCCCGGCACGCGCTGCTTGAAATATTTGACCATCAGTCACTGCGCGACAAACACAGACGTACATATAAACCGACCAGATACTTTCTTTATCAAGTTAAGAAATAATCAAGCTACAAAACAAACGATAACTATTATCGTTTTTAACTCAAGCACTTGTCAAGAAGCATTTGCATTTGGACGCAATAAAAAAGCCGCAGACTTGCTGCGGCTTTTTCTGTCATGGGTATTTAGGCTAATGAGTACAGTTCATTAGTCCGCAGCTTCCATATGGGCTTGCAGATAGTTAGGCAATGTAACATCAGCAATCAAGCTGTGCTGTGTTTCAAGCCAGTCGATCGCACCTTCACTTTTTTCCAGCAACTCTTCCAGCAAGTCACGGCTGACATAATCCTGTAGCTCTTCACAGAGGGCAATCGCCTCCACCAGCAAGGGACGATGAATTTCCCTTTCGTACTTCAGGTCACCTTGCAGACACTCCACCACGTTTTCCCCGATCAGCAGCTTGCCGAGGTTTTGCAGGTTAGGCAATCCATCCAGAAACAAGATGCGCTCTATCAGCTCATCAGCCTCTTTCATCACACGGATTGATTGCTTGTACTGGTAGTCGTTCAGCCTTTCCAAGCCCCAGTTACGGAACATGCGCGCATGCAGGAAATATTGATTAATCGAAGTCAGTTCATTCTTGAGTACTTTATTCAAGATCTCAATAACCTTTTTATCACCCTTCATTTTGCTTCCCTTCTCAAACAGCCGCGTCAGACTTCATCTGACTCTGCAGGTAGTTTTCAAGCCCGATCATGCCAATCAGACGCAGTTGTTGCTCAAGCCAGTAGGCATGATCCATCTCGGTATCATCAAGCTGTACCAGCAACATGTCACGCGTTACGTAATCACTTGCCTTTTCGCATTGCGCCATCGCAGCTTTCAAATCTCCCACCACCTGATATTCAAGGGCGAGGTCAGCCTTCAGCATCTCAGGAACGGTCTTGCCTACTGTCAGGGAGTTACGCTTTTCCAGGTTGGGCTTGCCTTCCAGAAACAGGATGCGCTGGATAATGGATCGTGCATGTTGACGCTCGTGCTCAGACTCATGCAGGCTTTTCTGTGCAAGCTGGTTAAGGCCAAAATCTGCATACATTTCACCATGAATCAAGTACTGGTCGACAGCAGTGAGCTCTCCTGCCAACAGTTCGTTCAAGGTTTCAATGATTTTTTTATCGCCTTTCATAGCGCCTCCACGGAGTATTTTTCGATTGAATGGATGATACCGAAAAAGCCGCAGGATGCATACAAAAATTTTAAGTTAAATTATTGATTTAAAATGATTTTATAAACAATAACACCAACAATAATCATTCTTTATCCAATGCTGGATGGGGAAGCGAAATTAGGGGGGATTAACGCAGGCGTAGCGCATTGACGACAACGATCAAGGAGCTGATAGACATACCAATTGCTGCCATCCATGGCGCGATCAATCCGATGGCCGCAAATGGCAGCGCAACCGCGTTATATACCAGGGCCCAGGCAAAATTCTGCCGGATTACGCTGACAGTAAAACGGCTGGTGTGAATGGCATGGTCGATTTCCAGCAGATTCTCATTCAAAAGCACAATGTCGCCAGAAGCCCTGGCCATTTGAGTGCCGTTGCCCATGGCAATCGAAACCTGGGCTCCTGCCAGCACTGGCGCATCATTAATGCCATCACCCACCATGACGACGATGTCTCCCTGTTGCTGCATTTGACGCAGAGCCTGCAGTTTTCCATCAGGTGAAAGTCCAGCCTGCCAGTCATGAATGCCCGCCCCTTCAGCAAAACTCTGCACTGCAGGCATGGTGTCCCCACTCAGGATAGTCACCTGGATATTGCGTGCTGCCAGGTTGCTCACCAACTCCGGGATACCGGGACGCGCTGCATCCGTCAGCATGAAAGCAGCCAGCACCTGGTGCGCATCACTTAACCACACCATAGTTCCCCCTGCGGACAATTCGCCTGGCATTTGACACTGTGCATAGCCCGCTACCGTCGGATTAAGGTTGGCACTACCAATGAAATAACGCGTCCCATCAACCTCACCACTAATGCCCTTCCCCGGGGTATTCACCACAGCACTTACGGCCAACAATGTTTGCCCCGACAGCGCTGTAGTAAAACTTCTGGCCAATGGGTGCTCTGAAGCCTGTTCCAGGCTGGCTGCTATCAACAGGGCTTGTTCAATGGATAATCCAGCGGAAACCACTGTTTGAGTAATGACCGGATGTCCAACGGTCAACGTACCGGTCTTATCAAGGACTACTCGGGTAACCCGTGCCAGGCTTTCCAGCGCATGGCCTCGCGTAAGCAGCACGCCACGCCTGACCAAATGGGAGCCCGCCGCCGCAAAAGCGGCCGGCGCTGCGAGAGATAATGCACATGGACAGCTGACCACCAACACAGCCAAGATAATTTCAAAGCAGCGCTCAGGGGCAATTACCCACCAGGCAAGCCCAATGACGGCCACGGCAACCAACAACACAGAGGTAAAGTACACTGCCACGTGATCAGCAACCCTCGCAAGCCTGGGTTTTTCAGCCTGTGCCCTATCCAACAGACGCGCGATTCCGGCAATCACGGTTTGCTCTCCTACACCTGATACCTTGATCACCAGCGGACTCTCGTAATTAATGCTGCCAGCATAGACATGGCTGCCTGCAATCTTTGCAACGGGCCGGCTTTCGCCAGTGAGCAGCGACTCATCCGCACTGCTTTCGCCATCAATGACCAGGCCATCAGCCGCGATGGTTTCCCCCGGTTTGACAAATAGATGGTCTCCCATATTGATTTCAAGCAAGGTCACTAGCTGGGGTTGCTGATCCGCATTGAGCCGGGTGGCCATCAGCGGGATTAGCTTATGCAGGTTTTCTGCTGCCTCTATCGACTTTTCACGTGCATTCCGCTCAAGATAGCGCGTGGCAAGCAGGAAAAAGATCAACATGGTCAAGGTATCAAAATATACAATGCCCTCACCCTGCACAGTGACCCAGACGCTGCCGATAAAGCCCGTCAATAATCCGAGGACAATCGGTACATCCATGCCTATACGCAGATTAACGAGACCGCGCCAGGCTGCTTGGTAAAAAGGCCAGGCAGAATAAACCATGGCAGGCAAGGTCATCACAAGACTGAACCAGCGCAGCAATTGCTCCGTAGCCGGTTCCAGTCCCTGGGCCGGCCCTGCATAAAATGCCACTGCCACCATCATGACCTGGGCTGCCGATAGCCCGGCAACCGCAAGGCGACGAAAATCGAGGCGCCGCTGCTGTTCGCGCACGGCCTCCTGCTGTTGTGCACTGAATGGATGGGCGTGATAGCCCAGCTTGCGAATTTCAGCCAGTATCTGGCTCAACTTGATCTGAGCATCATCCCAGCTGACGCGCGCCCTGTGAGATGAATAATTGATGATCACTGTCCGAACGCCGGCAAGTTGCTGCAAGTGGCGTTCATTGAGCCAAATGCAGGCAGCACAGGTAATGCCTTCCAGGATCAGTGAGGCTTCACGCAGGTTGCCCTGTTCGCTGCTGACAAAACTTTTTTGCACTTCGGGATGATCGTACAGCGCCAATTGGCGTAGTTCATCCGGCACCAGCTCTTCCGCGGTCTTAGGTAATTCAGTACGGTGCTGGTAATAGTCTTCCAGCTCGTTAAGCACGATGGATTCGGCTACCGCCTGGCAACCATGGCAACACATCTGGCGACGGTGTCCAAGTATGCTGACATGAAAATCACCCGCTGCCGGAACCGGCAAGCCACAGTGATAACAAACAGGAGAACCAGTGGCCGTCATCGCGGCCTTATTCAGCGCCTATAAACAGCGACTGTTGTTTTCGATAGCGTTTATCGCCTTGCTTAACTAAAACCTCCACGACCCAGCGGCCAGAATCAGGTAAAGTTACCTCACTAATGTACTCACCTCCGCCTTGTTCAATGGCATCGTAGATTTTGTCATCACGGCTGTTGGCCATGCGCCAGAAATTCAGCTGCACATCCGCACCAGTGACAGCCTTGCCGTCATTGTCTTGCAAGACTGCGCCAACCCGTTGTCCACGATCCGGCCTTAGCTCATCCAACCCTTGCAGGCTTAAATGCCATCCCAGCTCCTGCTGCTGTTCTAGTTGTTGCAGATGCGGTTGGTAGCTCTTGTTACGGTCATGTGGCATGACACCGGGAAATCCGGTGTGTACCCGTTGGTTTTCAGGAGTAGGCAGGAATACAGATGCCAAGTTTTGTGGCAGACCCCTGCCGGCAATGGACAACAGCGCTGCGTTGGAAACCACCAGGAAAATGAAAAAGCCTATTATCAACTTGGGCGCCCAGTGCATGGATTGCTTTTTCTGCTGCATGCCGCCAAACACTCCCAACAACCCGGCGTTCGCAAGATAAACCGCGAAATGGATTGCCATCACGTCTCCGCCTGCCCAATGCTGGGTGCTATAAACAATATAGCAAACAAACGGCAGTGCTCCACTCAGTACCGCTGCCCAGAAATTGGACAGCCCGAGGCGGCGGACGATGAAAAACAAGGCAATGGCAAACAACAAGCCACCAAATAAGGTTTCTGCAATGGTTAGTAGTGGGATGGAGCTCAACATGTCATTAATGGCTGTGGAAGTTGGTTTTGACCACAACAGGCTCAGCCTCTGCAATCGTAGGAGTGACGACGAATGAAAACTGCTTGGTCATCTTGGCTTGCTCACTAGTGAGATCCACCTTGGCATTCAGGCTGAGCGTCTTGCCTGCCCGGACACGGATCTCGGGAATATTCCCCAAATCCAGCGATTCCGCAGGAATACCCTGTACTTTGAGGTAATAACGCTGCTCATGTTCGGTTTTATTGATGATATTGACCTGGTAGCGGTTACGTACGCTGCCATCGGACAACATGACAAACAGGGGCTGGCGAACTTGCTGCACATTGGCCTCGGTATCACTACGGGTACCAATGTTATAGAACAGGATGATTGAGGCTATCACCAGCGAGGCTGCATACCCCAGGACCTTGGGACGCTTCCATTCAAGCCTGGGCTTATGAGGCACCGGACTGGCGATGTTCTGCTCGGAATCATAGCGGATCAGCCCGCGCGGAGAACCTACGGAATCCATGATGTTATTGCAGGCATCAATACACAAACCGCAGGAAATGCACTGGTATTGCAGACCGTCACGGATATCAATCCCGGTGGGACAAACCTGCACACAGAAACCGCAATCTATGCAGTCGCCATGGCCCTGAGCCTGGCGCTCTTCACGGGTACGCAAGCCTTTGCCTGGGGCAATACGGCCAGCTGTGCCTTCCCCGCGACGAACATCATAAGCCACCGCCAACGTGTCCGGCTCATACATCACGCCCTGGAAGCGTGCGTAAGGACAGGCAAGTGTACAAATGTGCTCCCTGGACAAACCAGCGGCGACATAGGTGGTAATGGTCAACACCACTACGGTGATATAACCAGCCTCAGCTGCATGCCCGGTAAAGAGATTGTGAACAAAGTCGGGAGCATATGTGAAATAAGCGGCGAACGTGACGCCCGTCCAGAATGACACCAGAATCATCAAAAAATGCGAGCCACCCAATTTAAGGATTTTTTCTGCATTCCAAGGCTGTTTTATCAGCCGCAGCCGGGCTGGGCGCTCGCCCTGTATCAAGCGCTCGATCATGATAAAGAGATCTGTCCATAAGGTCTGGAAGCAGAAATAGCCGCACCAGGCGCGCCCGATCAGGCCTGTAGTGAAAAACAACAAGGCCGCGGCAATAAACAACAGCATTGCAAGCCAGAAGATATCCTGGGGGTAGACCACCAGATTGAAAATAAAAAAACGGCGTGACTCAAGATCAAACATCAAAGCTTGACTTGCAGCATTGCTGCGCTCCCACGGCATCCAGGGCAGCAGGAAGTACACCGAATAGGCAATCACCATGACGGCCGTCTTGAATGTACGGAATTTTCCTTTAACCGAACGGGTAACAATCGGGATTTGCCGATTGAGTAGCGGGGATGGTTTTTTTACAGGACTTGCTGGACTGGTTGCTTCCATAAATCTCGAATCACTACCCTTGTTCAATGTAGCGGTTAGGGCAAAAGTAATAAAGGCCCACGCGACAACGTGAGCCTTTACCGTTCAGCATACTCGTATTACTTTCCGCCGCCCAGACTGTCATGTACGTAGACAGTCAATAACTTGATTTGTTCTGGCTTGAGACGACCACCCCAAGCTGGCATCACGCCCCGGTCAAGACCGCCACTAATGACCTTCTTCACCTCTGCAAGTTTGCTTTCCTGTGTTGCCTTGCCAGGAACATCCGCCCACAACCAGATTTTGTCTGTCAGGTTGGCAGAACCCATCTGCGTATTGCCCTTGGCATTTTCGCCATGGCAATAATAGCAACCAGCATCCTCGCTCTTGAACAACTGTGCACCGGCAGTGGCAAACGCAGCGTCATGCGGCTCGCCAGACAGGCTGAGTACATAGTTGGCAAGTTGAGTAATCTGCTGTTCATTCAGCACTTCCTTGAAGGCAGGCATAAAACCCTTGCGGCCATGATTGATGGTTTGCTGGATTTCATCATAGGTACCGCCAAACTGCCAGTGATCGTCGGTCAGGTTGGGCGAGAAAGCAATCTTGCCCTGACCGCCTGCCTGGTGACATGGCGCGCAATTATCCGAGAAAAGGGTCTTGCCCGCAGAGTTAACAAACTGCATCAGCTCGGCATCCTTGGAAACATCGGCAAAGGACATGGCAGCCACTTTATCAAACCATTGCTTTTGGACACCTTCCATCTCGTTCATTTCGTGCATGAACTTGGAACGCATATTCCAGTGAGTGGTTTTCTCCACTTCCTTGCCATCAACCGTAGTGGCTTTATAGGTAATGGTATGCAAGCCGGGAATACCCTTGGTGAACTTATCACCAATTGGCCACGCCGGATAGAACAACCAATAAACGACAGTAAAGATAAACGTAATGTAAAACCCCCAGATCCACCAGGTGGGAAGCGGGTTGGTGTATTCCTCAATACCATCCCAGTTATGCCCTGTGGTCTTTGGTGTTGTTGTAGTCGCAGCCTTATCCTGACTCATGATGCTTCTTCCTAACTAAATTTCGTCGTCTTGTAGCGGGATGTTTTTATGACTTTCCAGTCTCTCGCCACGCTTCTTGCTTCCGAAGACATAGAACAGAATGCCGCAGAAAACGATGAAGAAAATCGCCAAAGACAAAGGCTTGGTATTTTCAAATCGAGTAAACCAGAGCAACCATTCCATGGTGTAACCTCTTAACGGAATTTGACGAAATAATCGTCATCATATTTCTTGAAATCAACCATGGTGCCCAGCACTTGCAAGTAGGCAACCAACGCATCCAGCTCGGTAATATTGCTTGGATCGGTATCGTAGTTGCCCAGCTTGGCCTGTGCCACCAGGTTCTTCTCCGCATCAGGAATATGCAGCGTCTTGGCCACATCTTCACCGAAATCCTTCACATTGCGCTCATATTCAGCCTGGCTGTTTGAATATGGAACACCCGTCGTACGTAACGCCTTCAGGCGTAGCTCAATATCGGAGTAGTCCAGATTGGTTTTGGCCAGCCATGGATAATTAGGCATGACAGATTGCGGCACCAGTGAGCGTGGGGCAATCAAATGCTGGGTATGCCAGTCGTTCGAATACTTGCCGCCGACGCGCGCCAGATCCGGGCCTGTACGCTTGGAACCCCACTGGAACGGATGGTCGTACTTAGACTCCGCAGCCAATGAGTAATGGCCGTAACGCAATGCTTCATCGCGGAACGGGCGGATCATTTGTGAATGGCATAGATAGCAGCCCTCACGGGTATAGATATCACGGCCGCGCTGCTCCAGAGGTGTATAAGGGCGGACGCCTTCCACCTTCTCAATCGTTTCCTTGATGAAGAACAGCGGGATGATCTCGACCATGCCCCCGGCACTGATTGCCAGCATTGTGAATACCAGCAGGATGCCGAGGTTGCGCTCAATTTTGTCATGCTTCATGAATAACTCCAGTACCTTGTCTCTTTACAATCAAGCGCCTATCAGGCCGTAGCCACGTTCAGGCCAGCATGAGCCTCTGTGCTGCCCTGACGGATGGTCCTATACATGTTGTAGCACATGATGATCATGCCGGTCAGGAAAAACGCCCCGCCCAGTGCACGCATGACATAAAACGGATGTGCTACAGCAACAGACTCGACAAAAGAGTACTGCAAGTTACCGAAGTCATCGAAAGCACGCCACATCAAACCCTGCATAATGCCGGAAATCCACATCGCAACGATATATAGCAGCACGCCAATTGTAGCAAGCCAGAAATGCACATTGATCAGGCGCAAGCTATACATTTGAGTATTCCAGATACGTGGCACCATGTGATACATGCTGCCAAAGGTAATCATGGCAACCCAGCCCAATGCGCCCGAATGTACGTGACCTACAGTCCAGTCAGTATAGTGCGACAGTGCATTCACATCCTTCAGCGACATCATGGGCCCTTCAAAGGTTGACATACCATAGAAGGAAAGCGCCACGATAAGGAAGCGGATAACAGGATCAGTACGCAACTTGTCCCAGGCGCCTGACAGGGTCATGATGCCGTTGATCATGCCGCCCCAGGAAGGCAGCAAGAGCATGATGGAGAAAGTGGCCGCCAGTGTACCTGTCCAGTCTGGCAACGCAGTCCAGTGCAAGTGATGCGCACCAGCCCACATGTAAAGGAAGATGATTGCCCAGAAGTGCAGGATGGACAGGCGATAGGAGTAGACCGGACGGCCGGCTTGCTTGGGAACAAAGTAGTACATCATCCCAAGGAAAGCAGCGGTCAGGAAGAAACCAACCGCATTATGGCCATACCACCACTGCGTCATCGCATCCTGGGTACCGGAGAACAAGCTGTAGGACTCAAGCGAGAACAGCTTTACCGGCACTTGCAGGTTGTTGAAAATGTGAAGCAGCGCAGTGGCCAGGATAAAGGCAAGATAGAACCAGTTGGCCACATAAATGTGCGGTTGCTTACGCTTCATCAGAGTGCCAACGTAGATTGCCAGATAGCTTACCCATACCACAAGGATCAGCAAGTCTACAGGCCATACCATTTCAGCATACTCACGGGCCTGGGTATAGCCGAACATGTAGCCCAGCGCAGATAGCGCTACTGCCGCCTGCCAGCCCCAGAACGTGAAGTTGGCAAGCCGCTCACCGCCGAACAGGCGGGCTTGACAGGTACGCTGCACCACGTAATAAGAGGTAGCAAACAACGCGCTGCCACCAAAACCAAAAATCACACCACTAGTATGTACTGGGCGCAAACGACCGAAAGTAATGTACGCACTATCAAAATTCAGGAATGGGAAGGCAAGCTCCGAGGCGATATAAACGCCCACGAACATACCAATCGCACCCCAGACCAACGTCATGATGGCGAACTTGCGGACAATATCGTAATTATATTGCTCACTAGTACCAACACCAGCAGTAGTCACGCTTGCCGTTGCCATTACTGTCTCCTCACACAAAATCCATACTGGAAAAATCCCAAAATTATATTCCGTATCCAATCCCTTGGACAAGAAAAACCCTAAAAAAATTGGGTAATATCATGCGCCAGTTGCTCGGGCGATTGATCATGTTTCAGATATGCTCTGATTTTCCCATTCCGGTCAAACAGATACACACCCGCACTATGATCCACCGTGTATGCACCACCATCTTCAGAAACCTGTTTTACATACACCACCCGATACTGGCTGGCTGCACTTTTAAGCTGGGCCTCCGTTCCGTACAATCCGATAAAACTTGGATAAAACGAAGGTACATACTGCGCCAGCACATGCTGCGTATCCCGCTCAGGATCCACTGTCACAAACAACACCTGCACCTGGCCGGCCTTATCCCCCAGCAACTTCATGGCATCGGCCATCGCCAACATGGTGGTGGGGCATACATCGGGACAATGGGTATACCCAAAAAACACCGCCACCAGCCTACCCCGAAAGTCTTCCAGATGCCGCACCTTGCCAGTGTGGTCCGTCAACTCAAATGCACCAGATATATCGGCCCCTGTGACATCAGCCCCATATAACTGCACCTCCTGCCGGCCCTGCCCACAGCCAAACACCAACAAGGACAGAAAAACAACCATCCATCTACGCACGCTAAACCTCTTTGCCAAATCGCCCAGGCAGCCATTATCAGCCACCTGAGCAACTTAGCCAAACCCTGAGGCTTGTTACAAATAAACTACATTTTAGAAACGCTTACCAAAACCAAAACCAACCACCCATGGATTGATATCCAGGCTATCAATCTTGGGACCGTTCTTGAGCTTGATATCAGTATCAATCCAGAGATATTTGATATCCGCATTGATCAACCAGCCATCAGGCAGGTTGTAGTCAAATCCGGCCTGCAATGCAGGGCCCCAGCTATTACGTTCAACACGGATATCCTGATTCAACTGGTCAGAATGCAGACCGTTATCCATGAAGCGGGTGTAATTGACACCTGCCCCTACATACGGGTCAAAAGCCTGGTCGGGGCGGAAATGCCACTGGGCAGTCAGTGTGGGAGGCAACAAATTGACTGATCCCAGGTCTTCGCTCGCCACACCATTGGCGCCCTTGATGCCAACGTTATGACGGGTACCTAGTGCCAGCACCAGCTCCAAGGCTATATTCTTGGTGACATAATAGGAAATATCGAGCTCAGGAATCACCTTGTCGCTCACCTCAAGCTTGGATCCCGCGCCCGCACCAAGCAAGCTATTGGTATAGTCACCCAGCTTGCTATCTTCGTTAGGACTGACATTCACCGCCCGGGCACGCACCACCCAATCTCCTGCCTCGGCCATCACCAACCCTGATGACATCAGGCCACAAATCAACAACGCCGTACTTTTAATTTTCATCATACTCTCACCTCGACAATTAACCACAAAAACTTTATGGATTTAATTCTACCCCTATTAACCATAATTTAAAAGTGGTTAATGTCCTACTACGGCAGTCAACTATTAGCATGCGTACTAAACCTGTCTTCCGATAAACTTCAGCAATAGAATGCTGCTATCCAGCCAACATTACTAAAGAAAAAATTTATCGATCTTGCTTCCTATATTTGCCTGTCCTGCTATCCAAGTACAAGGCCTTGCGTTTACAATTAGACCTTTAGCTTGCATAGGTATGGAGAAACAAGATGTCGATGGCCGACCGCGATGGTCTGATTTGGTATGATGGGAAAATGGTACCTTGGCGCGAAGCAACCACCCATGTTCTCACCCACACGCTACACTATGGTATGGGTGTATTTGAAGGCGTACGCGCTTACAAGACTGACAAGGGCACGGCCATTTTCCGCCTCAAGGAGCATACGGACCGTTTGTTCCGCTCTGCCCATATTCTGGGCATGAAAATGCCTTTTGACAAAGCCACCCTCATTGAAGCGCAAAAGGCTGCTGTACGCGAGAACAATCTTGAATCTGCCTACATGCGCCCGATGGCATTCTACGGCGCAGAGGCGATGGGTATTTCTGCAAAAACCCTATCCACCCACGTGATTGTGGCTGCCTGGACCTGGGGCGCATACATGGGCGATGCTGCTATCCAGAATGGTATCCGCGTCAAGACTTCCTCCTTCGCACGCCATCACGTCAATATTACGATGTGCAAGGCAAAGGCCAACGGCAACTACATGAACTCCATTCTGGCCCATCAAGAAGCCGCCCATGACGGTTACGACGAAGCATTGCTATTGGATGTTGACGGGTTTGTCGCTGAAGGTTCCGGCGAAAACATATTCATCGTGCGTAATGGCAAGCTCTACACGCCAGACCTCACCAGTGCGCTTGAAGGGATCACCCGCGATACCATTGTGCAGTTAGCGGAAGAAATTGGCCTGCAGGTAATTGAAAAGCGTATTACCCGCGATGAAGTCTACTCTGCTGATGAGGCATTTTTCACGGGAACTGCCGCTGAAGTCACACCGATTCGCGAACTGGATAACCGCGCAATTGGCAATGGCAAACGCGGCCCCATCACTGAAAAACTTCAAACCCTGTACTTTGATGTAGTCAAAGGCAAGTCCGCCAAACATCAGGACTGGCTGACCCTGGTTTAACCCACCCCCCATCAGGAAGACTGGACAAATGTCTGATACCCGCGAAATAGAAGTAACTGCAAAAGACCTGCCACTGCACTGTCCGACAAAGGAAGTGGCATTATGGAGCTCCCATCCGCGCGTCTTCCTGGATATTGGGGAAACAGGACAGATCAGTTGCCCTTACTGTGGAACCAAGTATCGGCTGAAAGCTGGGGAAGTCATTCATTCTCACTAAAATGCCATGCAGCTCAAAATAATAAAGCGGAACTTGTTCCGCTTTATTATTTGCTCTCAATATTCGAAAAGCATCCTTCAGACATTTCCTGAAACCTCCTGTGCAAAGAACTTCCACTTGCAGCCAGGTTCTGTCCACAAAGATGCAATTACACGCTCTGCCTTGAGAGCATCAGCCTCATTACTATAAAAAGTAATATCTCCATCAGCATCACGCCGACTCAATAACCCATGCTCACCCAACCGCTTTTTCAATTGCCTCGCCACGGCTGCACCGGTTTCAATAAGCGCAATGTCGTTGCCCACAATCTCCCGGATAGCTGAGGACAGAAACGGGTAATGCGTGCATCCCAATACTATTGTATCAACGCCTTGAATCAACAACGGATCCAGATACTGTTTGAGCAAGCCATGTACTGATTCACCGCTCAGTTCCCCACGCTCCACGCACTCAACCAACCCATGTCCAGCCTGAGTAATGACCTGGATATGCTGCCCGTAGCTTTCCAGCAAAGCAGCAAACTGCGCACTTTTCAACGTACCGCTGGTTGCCAGCACGCCAACCACCCCGGTTTTTGTTGCCTGTGCCGCTGGTTTGACTGCAGGCTCCATCCCGACAATAGGAATGTGATAGCGTTGCCGCAGCAATTCCACTGCGGCGGCAGTGGCTGTATTACATGCCACTACCAGGGTTTTGATTCCATGATGTCTGATCAGGAAATCCGCAATATAAAAACTGCGCTCAGCAATCGTCTCAGGCGACTTGGTACCATATGGCGCAAAATGAGAGTCAGCATAATAGACCAGGTTTTCCGCAGGCAGGGCGCTGCAGATATGTCGCAATACGGAAATACCGCCCACACCGGAGTCAAAGATACCTATTGCTGAATTTGATGTGCTCACGGAATGCATGGCCTGAATGATTTTGAAAGCTGGGGAAGTTTAGCCGATGCGCTCATGCCGTGCCACTATCCGCTTCAGCTACAATATATCCATACAGTCAGGAAACATCATATGGGCAACCGTCTAAGCAAAATTTACACAAGAACAGGTGATGATGGCACCACCGGCCTTGGCGATGGCAGCCGCGTGGAAAAAGACAGCCTGCGCGTGGAGGCCATGGGTACCGTAGATGAGCTTAATGCCGTGCTGGGAATACTGTTGACAGAGCCCCTACCTCTCCATATCAGCAATATGCTGACGCTAATACAACATGACCTGTTCGATCTTGGCGGGGAGCTTTCCATCCCGGGCCACAACATGCTACAGGCTATTAGAATAGAAGAACTGGAGCGGTTGCTGGATGCATTGAATGCCGACCTGGCGCCATTGAAAGAATTTATCCTGCCCGGAGGCACACGGGCCGCAGCTTATTGCCATCTGGGCCGCACAGTATGTCGACGCGCAGAACGCATATTGACAGCCCTGAACCGTGAACAGAATATTGGACCGGCCGCCTTGCCTTACATCAACCGACTATCTGATCTGCTCTTTGTTGTATCACGCAGTCTGAACTTGGCTGCCGGGCGCAACGACGTGTTGTGGAATCATCAGAAATGAACAAAAAGAAACAGTAAAATGTTTATATTCCAACACCTAATATAGATATAAAGAATAAATATTTTTAATTATTAAAATTCATTGTTAAAGTGCCGTCATTCTTTTTGCAATATCTAGCGGACACTTGGCATGCAAGCATCGACACATTTTTTATCGCCTTTAATTCCCGCATTACAGAATCTAATATCTCATCCGTTGTATATGCTGTACGGAAAATGCCATGGCAGCAGTGTATACACCATTCACTGAATACCTACTGTCAGCACCAGCGGTCATCTATAGCAGTTAATCAGACAAAGGCAGTCTTACCGGTCATCCGGAAGCGCCATAACAAAACCAGGGAGAATTTATTTTGTTCAACAAATCAGGAATCATTCAGTTGTTGATTGCCGGCGGCATCGCACTATCCAGCAGTCTTGCTTATGCTGAAGATGCAGTAGCCACAACACTGAGCGCCGAAGAAGCGGATCAACAAGAACGTATCAAGGCACGCAAAGCTGAACTGGCTGCTGAAGCGGCAAAAGCCAAGAAGGCCGAGAGAGGCTATTACGTTGCTCCACGTGCCTACGGCACCACACGTGAATCGGAACCCCCAAAATTCACCAAGCCAATCAATCAGACCTGGCTGAAAGAATATACCGATATTGACTGGCTGGATGTGGGGGCTGACTATCGCTTCCGTTATGAAAACCGCGAAAATGATTTCCGCCGTGGCATCAATGTGACAGATGAGCCGTTCCTGCTACGTTCGCGTATCTATGTCGCCGTACGCAACAAGTTCGACCCGTTACGTTTCACCTTTGAAGCCGAAGATGCACGCCGTAACCACAGTGCTTTTGCACGTGATAACCGCGATGTCGACCTGGCTGAACCTATCCAGGCCTATGCAGAGTTGTTCTTCAAGGACGCGCTGGGCAAGGATGATCTCGATAACGATCGCCCTGTCAGCATCAAAGCCGGCCGCATGGCATTTGAGCAACTAGATAGGCGTTTGATTGCCCGTAATGAGTGGCGCAATACAACCAATACCTTCCAAGGCGTTCGTGCCACCTTTGGCCAACACAAGAATGACTGGGAATTGGATTTATTCGCCCTGCAACCCATTGTGCGCTTTCCAGAACAATTGAATCAGCGTGATAAGGCGCAATGGTTCTACGGTGCAATCTTTGATTGGCGCAAATGGTCGGATGTCATTACGCTTTCCCCATCTTACTTCTATCTTAAGCAAGATGGCGACGAGGTGAAATACAACGCATCCGGTGCCAGAGTCACCAATGTTAATGACTTCAGAGACCGTGAAATTCATACCGCAGGCCTGCGTGGTTATGGGGTAGTTGGCAAAACCGGGTTTGACTATGATGTCAGTTACTATCGCCAATGGGGTGAAGAAGACAGGACTCCCACTGCCAAGCGTGACTATAGAGCTTACTCCTATATCACTGAGATCGGATATACAGCTGACCATGCCTGGAAACCACGATTCAGTGCAAACTACGGTGTTGCAAGCGGTGACAAAAGCTCCAGCACAGGCACCAATGAACGCTTTGACCGTCTTTTCGGCTTTGCGCGCCCATGGTCAAGCAATGATTACATCCAGATGGAAAACATCAATGCAACCAAGATTCGTGCCGAGTTCAGTCCGTTTACTGGCGTCAATGTTGATACCGGCTATAGCTGGTACAAACTGGATAGCGCCACCGACCGCTGGGGTGCAGGTAACAACCTGGTCAACACTAATGGCAATAAGGACAGAGATCTTGGTGAGGAATGGGATATCCGCGTGCGTTTTCCATTGCACAAGCAAGTAGCTGCCAATGTGGGTTATGCATACTTCAAAGGTGGTGACTTTGTGAAAAACAACACTGGAGACCGCAAAGACACATCCAACTTCTTTTACGTAGAGCTGACTGTCAGCGCTTTCTAACCTACCTCGCAAGCCACATTCTATATCTCTTAAATTTAACCGGGACTCATTATTGAATCCCGGTTTTTTTATTGCCTATACCTGCATTCTTTATTCTTTTATAGAATAAAAATATAAAAACAAATTATTTTTAACTATTTAAAGATGTTGCTAGAGTAACAGCATCGCATTTAATTAATAGGCCTGAACATGTCGCAAGAAACTCAATCCAGAGCAAGCAATGAAGTACTGCAAGAAATCATACGCTCAATTGATCTCCTGCGATTCGGCTCCATCGAAATCACCGTGCACGATGGCCGAGTTACCCAAATTGAGCGCAGGGAAAAAGTACGCTTCAACAATGACATTCAAAAACAAAAGGCAGCCAACAATACGGTTGCCGCATAAACAGTAGCATTCATTAGCACACCCATACAAAAGGAATTTGCATGAAAACGTTTTTCCCAGGTCTTTCCGGCTTGATCGCAATTGCAGCACTGACGAGCCCTATCGGGGCAGCAGCAGCCGATATCACCCTGTTAAATGTCTCTTACGATCCCACGCGCGAACTCTATCAAGAATACAACACCGCTTTTTCCAAATACTGGCAGGCCAAGACTGGTGACAAAGTCACCATCAAGGCCTCGCACGGCGGCTCGGGCAAACAGGCACGCTCTGTGATAGATGGGCTGCAGGCAGATGTGGTCACCCTGGCACTGGCTTACGATGTGGATGCGCTTTATGAAAAAGGCAAACTGATCAACAAGGACTGGATCAAACGCCTGCCGGATAACAGCTCTCCTTATACATCTACTATCGTTTTCCTGGTTCGCAAGGGCAACCCCAAGCAGATCAAGGACTGGGATGACTTGGCCAAGCCTGGCGTCGGAGTCATTACTCCCAACCCGAAAACTTCTGGCGGCGCACGCTGGAATTACCTGGCCGCCTGGGCTTATGGTCAAAAGAAGTTCAATAATGACGAGGCAAAGACCCGCGAGTTTATTGGCAAAATCCTCAAAAACGTCCCAGTACTGGATTCTGGCGCTCGGGGATCCACCACCACCTTTGTAGAACGCGGCATCGGTGATGTATTGCTGGCATGGGAAAACGAAGCCTTCCTGGCTCAAAAAGAGCTGGGTCCAGACAAGTTTGAAATTGTTGCCCCTTCGCTTTCCATCCTGGCCGAGCCATCAGTATCCGTAGTTGACAAGGTGGCAGATAAACGTGGCACCCGCAAGGTAGCAGAAGCCTATCTGGAACACCTGTATAGCGAAGAAGGCCAGGAAATTGCCGCGAAGAACTACTATCGCCCGCGCCTGGCATCAGTCGCCAAGAAGTATGAAAAGAGTTTCCCCAAACTGTCCCTGGTAACAATAGATGGTGCTTTCGGCGGCTGGCAGAAAGCCCAGAAAACCCACTTCTCTGATGGCGGCACTTTCGACCAGGTTTATCAGCAATAGCATTTCAACTTCCAATTAACGGGCAGCGCCGGGCAAAATCTGGCGCCGCCGACAAATAAAGGAGACTCATACAATGAGTACTGCATTAATTGTAGGTGGCGACCAGATTGACGGCATCAAACAGGAGCTGTCCAATTTTGGTATCACACATATCAATCACTGGTCAGGTCGCAAAGTGGGCGATGGCAAGAAAGTCATCCCTCAAGACACCGACCTGATTATCTTGATCACGGACTGGATCAGCCACACGTTTACTCATAAGATCAAGCAGAATGCGGCCAAGCGTGGAGTCAAGATCGTATATACCCCCAATGGCCCGGCGGCATTGCGTACAAGATTACAGAAACTGGATCCAGATTACGTTGTCGAGACTGAATGTAGAGAAGATCACTCGAGTTTTTCCCTGCATTAGGAAGAGTTACAAGCATAAACCTGGTTTTATTCAGCATCCGGCATATAGATAGTACGCAAAAGGAGAGTCATCATGGCAATACACGCAATCAACGTTCGCAATCAGTTCCGCGGCAGAATCAAGGAAATTGTCGTCGGCCCGGTCGTCTCCGAAGTTGATGTTGAAACGCCTGTAGGTATTGTCACTTCGGTGATCACCACACGTTCGATCAATGAACTTAACCTGCAAGTTGGTACCGAGGTATTGGCCCTGATCAAGGCCACTGAAGTCTCCATCGCCAAAGTCTAAGGTAATCCACTTGGCAGCACGGTTGTTAGCCAAACACATGAAATGACTAATAAAAAAGCCGGGATACATCCCGGCCTTTTCTTTTAGGCGTTGAGCTGCTTAAGTCGGTATTACTGCAAACCACTCACGCCTTTAGCAGAGGCAAGCTTGAGCAAGGTATTCTGCAACACATCGATTTCAGCATAAGTGTTGTAGAACGCCAGCGATGGCCTGACCGTTGTTTCCACACCGAACCGGCGCAGAATCGGCTGTGCACAATGATGGCCAGAACGTACGGCAATCCCTTCCTGATTCAAGGCAGCGCCCACCTCCTCGCTCTTGTACCCATGCAGGTTAAACGACAACACGCTGGCTTTTTCCTTGGCAGTGCCAATCAAACGCAATCCTGGCACCTTGTTCAATGCAGCTGTTGCATAGACCAGCAGTTCATGCTCGTAACGGGCAATATTGTCTATCCCCAAACGCTCCACATACTCCAGCGCAGCTCCCATACCCACGGCATCGGCAATATTGCCGGTACCAGCTTCGAACTTGGCTGGTGCTCCATGATAAACCGTCTTTTCAAAGGTAACATCCTGGATCATGTTGCCACCACCTTGCCAGACCGGCATGTCATTGAGCACCTCTGGCTTGCCGTACAGCGCCCCTATGCCAGTGGGACCAAACACCTTGTGACCAGAAAACACGAAGAAATCGCAATCCAGCAACTGGACATCAGTACGCATATGGGACACAGACTGAGCACCATCCAGCAACACCTTGGCGCCAATACTATGGGCCATCTGTATCATTTGCTGTGCAGGAGTGACAGTGCCCAGGGCATTGGACACCTGGGTGAAGGACACCAGCTTGGTACGAGACGTCAGCAGCTTTTGGTATTCGTCCAGCAATACCTGACCACTGTCATCCACCGGCACCACTTTAAGCTTGGCGCCTGTTTCCTGGCATAACTGCTGCCACGGCACGATATTGGCATGATGCTCCAGATTGGTGACAATCACTTCATCACCCTCGCCCAGATGCTTCTTGCCCCAGGTCTTGGCAATCAGATTGATCGCTTCAGTGGTACCGCGCACAAACACGATGTTCTCAGCCGATGGCGCATTGATGAAACGACGAACAGTTTCACGTGCACCTTCATAGGCATCAGTGGCACGCGCGGCCAGCTCATGCGCTGCACGATGGATATTGGAGTTCTCGTGTTGATAGAAATAGGCCAGACGGTCTATGACCACCTGTGGCTTTTGCGTGGTAGCGGCATTGTCCAGCCAGATCAGAGGCCTGCCATTGACCAGTTCACGCAGGATAGGAAAATCCTTGCGTACCAGGTTGGCATCAAACGGCGGATGAGTGGAAGCTGAAGACTGCGGCACGCCTGGACGGTCACCCAGGAAGTAGTATTGCGAAGACCTGCTGCCAGCAACGCTGGTAGCAGACTTATCAGCTCCGCCACCCGCACTGGATGGAGATACCAGGAAACTTTGCAGGTCAACTTGATAAGGGATATCCATCCCACCCAGCAAACCACTGATATCCAGTACACCCAGGATGTTGCCGTCCAATGGGACTGTGGATGCTCCAGGGACGGGCCCAACCGCCTCAACACGCTCCTGGCTGAACTCAGGTGGCAAGCTGGATGGAGACACGCCCAAACCCGGGGAACTGACTGGCACTGTTTCCGCACCGGGAACCACATTGGTAGCCGCTGGCAATCCTGCCGGCACAGCAGAAACAGCTGCTGGAGCAGCCGGTACTGGCGCACCTATGGTTGGACTACCAGCCGCATAGGGGGCTGCCGAATCGGTCAATGACGCAGTCGACGGCAGGCCCTGCGCATGCGGAAAACCTTCTGCATATAGTTCATTGGCAATCCGGGTCAGCTCATCTATATCCAGATGACCACCTGCCTGTGCCTCGCGCCCCACAGCCAAACCAGCAGCCATTCTCGGATGCTCGCCCGGCAAGGAAGCCAATATGGCCTCAGGCTCGAAGGAGGACAAATCGTTGAAGTTACTTGTAGTCATAGTAGTTGCCTACGTCTACATTCTCCAGCACGGCAATCGCATCTTCGGTCAATACCGCCAGCGAGCAATAAAGTGAAACCAGGTAGGAAGCAATCGCCTTATGGTTGATACCCATGAAACGCACAGAAAGCCCCATGCTCTGCTGGCCTGGCAGGTTGGGCTGATACAGCCCAACTACGCCCTGGCGGCTCTCACCGGTGCGCAGCAACAGGATATTGGTCTTGCCCTTGGTCACGCGCAGCTTGTCGCACGGAACCAGTGGGATGCCGCGCCAGGTAATGAATTGGGACCCGAACATGCTGACAGTCGGCGGTGGTACGCCACGACGTGTACATTCACGACCAAATGCGGCAATCGCTTGAGGATGGGCAAGGAAGAAAGCTGGCTCTTTCCAGACCCGGGAAATCAGCTCATCAAAATCATCTGGAGTAGGCGAGCCTGTACGTGACTTGACCTTCTGGCCAGCCGCCACATTGTGTAGCAGGCCATACTCCTTGTTATTGATCAGCTCACTTTCTTGGCGCTCTTTCACAGTTTCAATGGTCAAGCGCAGCTGTTCACGAATCTGGTTATGCGGGCTGCTGTAAAGATCGGAAATACGGGTATGCACATCCACCACGGTATTTACCGCATTCAGTACATATTCCCGCCCCCACTCTTCATAATCGACAAAGGTCGCTGGCAACTCGCGCTCATCCTTGTTGGAGCAATCTACCTCTACATTGTGGTTGTCTTTCACCTTGTTGACTCGGTAGATACCGGCCTCTACCGGCACCCATTGCAGCAGGTGTACCAGCCAACGCGGGGTGATAGCACCCAGCATGGGGACCGTTTTGGTGGCATTGGCCAGCGTGCGGGCTGCAACATCCCCTAATGCAGTATGGGCCTGATGAATATCTGACATGAAGCTCTCTCCTTTAATTAATTACCAGTTTCAAAGAGGCGGCATATAAAAAACCGCCGGTTTAGTTAATACTCAGGTTGCAGCATCGGGATGACGGCCTGATGGCAAAGCCTCCTTCATCTGAGCCTGCGTAATATTGCTATTGGGTGGAATACTGTAGGTAAGCCAAACATTACCGCCGATCACTGAACCCCTGCCTATCGTGATGCGTCCGAGAATAGTCGCTCCCGCATAAATGACGACATCATCCTCAACAATCGGATGACGCTCATTCCCCTTGACCAGTGCACCATCAGCATCGACTGGAAAACGTTTGGCTCCCAGTGTCACTGCCTGGTAAAGACGCACATGCCGGCCAATAATGCTGGTTTCTCCGATGACAACACCGGTACCATGATCAATGAAAAATCCTTCGGCAATCTGCGCCCCCGGATGTATATCAATACCTGTCGAGGAGTGTGCAATTTCGGTAATCATGCGTGCAATCAGCGGCATACCCAGTTGATGTAGCACATGGGCAATCCGGTAATGAATAATGGCGTTAATGCCCGGATAGCACACCAGCACTTCATCCACACTCCTGGCGGCAGGATCACCCTCATATGCAGCCCGGATATCAGTATCCAGCAGCTTCCGGACTGCGGGCAGACGGCTGGCAAAATCTCGCACCAACACTATCGCCTGCTCACGTGATTCCTCAAACGTCGTTGCAATTTCTGCGGAAAAATTCAACTCCAGGGCAACCTGCGTTACCAGCTCACGCAAGGCCACATCCAGTGTGTGTCCAACAAAATAGTCCAACCCTTCTTCGCGCAAATCTGGCAAACCAAGGCGATTAGGAAACAGGGCCGCACCTAGCCCATCCACCACTTCAGCCAGGACTTTCCGGGCCGGCAGCTTGGGAGGCCTATTCAGGCGGTTCCTGTGCTCAAGAGATGCCTGCCGTACCGCACGTAGATCGCTGACAATCTGGCTGATTCCCAGCTCGTCAGAAAACAATGGCTGATCTTTCTTAGTATCTTGACTCATACACTTGCATCCAGGATGGGGGCGTAAAACAAAAAAAGCCAGCAAGCCTCTACTAGGCAAACTGGCTTCCGGTTTTCCGGTCAGCTAAACACTAACAATAAATAAACAGTCATTATCATGCAAAGGGCTTGGCTTTTTGTGAAGTAACAAGACCATCGGACTGCTAACTGCTAATAATACTTGGATTTTTTTCATGAACGCTGCAGCAAGCCTATCAATAATGAAAGATTATCACATATTCTCATTAATTATATACATATAATATAAAAATATATAGAGCTACGCACCTAAATAACAGAAACAACCACTTATATTCAACTATATTCTTTTACATTATTTTTTAAATTGCATATAGTGCATGAAAGTTCTGTTATATCCATCACCATTGAGACCCCCATGTTAAAAAGAATATTGGCCATCAGTCTGCTGGCGGCTTCATCGCTAGTTCATGCAGACAGCTCCCTGCTTAACGTTTCCTATGATGTTACACGCGAGTTTTACAAGGACTTCAATCCGGCATTTGCCAAATACTGGAAACAAAAAACAGGTGAATCCGTCACCATTAACCAATCTCACGGCGGCTCTAGCAAACAGGCTCGTGCAGTAGTCGATGGCTTGCAGGCCGATATCATCTCCATGAACCAAAGCAATGATATTGATATTCTCGCCGAACGCGGCAAACTGATTCCTGCCGACTGGCAAAAGCGCCTGCCCAATGAAAGCGCGCCTACGACATCCACGACCGTCTTTCTAGTACGCAAAGGCAACCCCAAGCAAATCAAGGACTGGGCAGACTTGGTCAAACCCGGCATTAATGTCGTGGTACCAAATCCCAAGACTTCAGGCAATGGGCGGTACAGTTATCTGGCAGCATGGGGAGCCGTACTCAAAAAGGGTGGCGACGAGGCCAAGGCCCGTGACTTTGTGACGCGTTTGTTCAAGAACGTACCGGTATTGGATACCGGTGGTCGAGGCGCCACCACCACGTTTGTTCAGCGTGGGATCGGGGACGTGCTGCTTACCTTTGAAAATGAGGTTTTCCTGATCAAGAAGGAACTGGGCAATGATCAATTTGATGTGGTCTACCCTTCCACCAGCATCCTGGCCGAAAACCCGATTTCCCTGGTGGACAAGGTCGTCGACAAACGCAAGACCCGCCAAGTGGCACAAGCCTATCTTGAATTTCATTACTCCGAAGAAGGCCAAGAGATTGCCGCACAGCATTATCTGCGTCCACGCTCAACAGCCGTGCTGACCAATCATAAGGCTGACTTCAAACCCTTGGAGCTGTTTACTGTGGATGAAGTGTTTGGCGGCTGGCAAAAGGCGCAGAAAACGCATTTTGCCGATGGTGGGGTATTTGATCAGATCTACTCGAACAAGTAATGTGGGGAAACGCCATGCCTAAAATACATGCCAAGCAAAACTCACCACAAGAACCCAAGATTTCCTCCACCCATATAGAGCAACTGAAAACTCAGTTAAGGGAATCGCTTTATCTGGATCTGGATGAATACGGACTGGAAGAACAGCAGTCTGGTGAATTCAACAGTACCTTTCTTGGCATACAGCTGAATAGCGCTTTCCAGCCTATTTACGACAGTGAGGCAGGTGATCTCCACGGGCACGAAGCATTTTTACGCCCTTCACTTGGAGGCTTGCAGTCGATTAGCCCTGAGTTCGCATTCAGCTTTGCTGATCAAGTAGGGAAGCTGGTGAAGTTTGATCGCGTTGCCCGCACCCTGCATGTACTGAACTTCCGCCAGATTTATGCCGAGAACGGCCTGCTGTTCCTCAACGTACATCCCAACCTACTCATCAGTGTCAATGCCCACGGCAAGGTGTTTGAACGCATATTGCACTCCAACTCGGTGCCAACCGATAGAGTGGTAATCGAACTCCAGGAAAGTTTTGTGGAACATGAAAACCAGCTTGCTGAAGCCATAGAAAACTACCGGGAACGCGGCTACCGCATTGCAATTGACAACTTCGGTAACAAGCATTCACATCTTGAACGCTTGTGGAAATTGTCACCTGAGTTCGTCAAGTTCGACACCGGCTTGATCAAGGAAGCCGAGCGCAATCCAAGGTTACGCAAGATTCTGCCTAGCCTGATCCAGCTGGCACGGGACATTGGGGCTCAACCAGTGATTACTGGCATAGAGTCTCAGGCGGGCCTGGATATTGCAATCGCCTCTGGCAGCACCTTGCTGCAGGGCTATTTCCTGGGCCGGCCAGTCACTGCCAGAGAGTTGCAACCCACTGATGCCATCAAGCCAACATTGCAGCTGAGAAAACGCGCCGTCGCCTAAACTGCATCTGCCAACAGCCAAAAACCGCCAATGAAATAACAGGTGGCTATATCATTATAAAAACTTATTATTTTTTATAAGACAGGCCGTCTGTTACATTGGCACCCGCTGAGCGTGCTCGCTGCATATACTGGATTGATTGAACAACATGGCAAAACATAAACAGAAGAACGTATTACCAGGATTCAATCTATCCCTGGGTTACACCCTGCTCTATCTCAGCCTGATCGTGCTGATTCCATTATCCGCTGCTTTTTTCAAAACCACTGAGCTGACCTTTGCAGAGTTCTGGCACACTGTCACCACTCCGCGCGTGGTTGCTTCCTACAAGCTCACGTTTGGTGCTTCATTGTTCGCGGCCATCATCAATGCCATCTTTGGCTTGCTCACTGCATGGGTACTTACTCGCTATACCTTTCCCGGCAAGAAACTGGTAGATGCATTGGTTGACTTGCCATTTGCATTGCCTACCGCCGTCGCCGGCATTGCACTGACAGCAGTGTATGCCACCAACGGCTGGCTGGGCAGCATCCTGGAACCGCATGGCATCAAGGTAGCATTCACGCCCCTGGGCGTTGTCGTAGCGCTCACCTTCATCGGGCTACCTTTCGTCGTCCGCACCGTGCAGCCAGTCTTGGAAGACCTGGAAGCTGAAACTGAAGAAGCTGCTGCCAGCCTGGGCGCAAACCGCTGGCAGACATTCAGGAGGGTTATCCTCCCCGCCTTATGGCCGGCGTTGCTCACAGGCTTTGCACTGGCATTTGCTCGCGCCGTCGGAGAATATGGCTCGGTCATCTTCATTGCGGGCAACATGCCCATGGTCTCTGAAATCACGCCGCTGATCATCATCACCAAGCTGGAGCAATACGACTATACCGGTGCTACGGCAGTTGCCGTGGTCATGTTGGTCATCTCATTCCTGCTGTTGTTCGCCATTAATGGCCTGCAATGGTGGAGCAGCCGCCGCAACAGTGCATCGAGATAGGAATATAACAATGTCAACAACCGTTTCCCAACTCGCTCATTACAATGCCAAGGTGGCACGCAGCCGCGCCACATCAGAACCTGCCTGGGTCCGCTGGAGCCTGATCATCATCGCGCTCCTGTTCCTCAGCCTGTTCCTGTTTATCCCATTGGCCGCGGTGTTTACAGAAGCGCTACGCAAAGGTTTTGAAACCTATATTGCCGCCCTGGTAGAACCGGATGCATTATCCGCCATCAAGCTGACACTGATCGCAGCAGCCATCTCCCTTCCACTCAATCTGGTATTCGGGGTGGCCGCCGCATGGGCCATTGCCAAGTTTGAATTCAAGGGCAAAAGCATATTGATCACCCTGATTGATCTGCCGTTTGCTGTTTCCCCGGTGATCGCAGGCCTGATCTATGTGCTGATTTTCGGGTTGCAGGGCTGGTTCGGCGAATGGTTGATTGATCATGACCTCAAGGTGATATTTGCCATCCCCGGTATTGTACTGGCCACCATTTTTGTCACGTTCCCGTTTATTGCCCGTGAACTCATTCCTTTAATGCAGGCACAGGGCAAGGAAGAGGAAGAGGCCGGGTTGGTACTAGGAGCTTCTGGTTGGCAGATTCTCTGGCATATCACGCTGCCTAACATCAAGTGGGGACTTCTCTACGGCGTCATTCTTACCAATGCGCGCGCCATGGGTGAGTTCGGCGCAGTTTCGGTGGTTTCCGGACACATCCGTGGCATGACCAATACCATGCCGCTTCATGTGGAAATCCTCTACAACGAATACAACTACGCTGCCGCATTTGCTGTTGCTTCGTTACTGGCTTTCCTGGCACTCGTCACACTGGCACTGAAATCCTATATTGAGTGGCAAAGCGCCCATAGTGTCATTGCTGCAAAACCCGTAGACGAATAACAAGACTCACTTTAAAGAATACCTGGCACAAGGATAGCCCCATGAGCATAGAGATCCGCAACATCAAGAAGGAATTCGGCAATTTTACCGCCCTCGACAACGTCAATCTGGACGTACCAAACGGCGAGCTTGTGGCCCTGCTCGGTCCATCGGGATGCGGCAAGACCACCCTGTTACGCATCATTGCGGGCCTAGAGTCACCTGACCATGGAAGCATACACTTCCATGGAGAGGAAGCGACTGATCGCGACGTGCGGGAACGCCAGGTAGGATTTGTATTCCAGCACTATGCGCTGTTTCGTCATATGACGGTATTCGAGAATGTCGCCTTCGGCCTACGCGTGCGCCCAAAGAAAACGCGCCCCACGGAAGCCGAAATCCACAGGCGTGTGCATCAGCTCCTGGAGCTCGTGCAACTGGACTGGCTGGCAGACCGCTACCCTCCTCAACTATCAGGTGGTCAGCGGCAGCGTATTGCACTGGCACGTGCATTGGCAGTAGAACCCAAGGTATTACTGCTGGATGAGCCATTCGGCGCTCTGGATGCCAAGGTGCGAAAGGATCTGCGCCGTTGGTTGCGCCGCCTGCATGACGAACTGCATATCACCAGCGTGTTTGTGACCCATGACCAGGAAGAAGCCCTGGAAGTGGCTGACCGCATAGTCGTCATGAACCATGGCCGTATAGAACAAATAGGCTCACCTCAGGAAGTTTACGATAATCCGGCTTCACCGTTTGTCTATAAATTCCTTGGCAACGTGAACCAATTCAATAGTCGCGTCAATGAAGGCCAGGCGCATATCGGCGACATTTCACTCAGCCTGAATCAACATCATTCCATACAAAACAGCAATGCGCTGGCTTATGTCCGTCCGCACGATATTGAAGTGTTTACAGAGCCCAATGGCGAGCAAACTCTACAAGCCATAGTGAGCTACATCCACGCAGCAGGCCCATCAGTCAGGCTTGAGCTTCAGCCAGTCAATGAAAGCGATACGATAGAGGCTGAAATTTCGCGAGAACGCTTCCGCGAGCTTGCGCTCAATCAAGGTGCACACGTTTACCTGAAGCCGCGCAGAGTTCAAGTTTTCTTGGAAACTGGAACTACAACGCCTAGCTGAATAATACAAATCTATATCACGGCCGAGCTGACAACAGGGAGGCATCTACGTAATCAACATTAGGTGATGGCTTTTTTGTGATTGGCTGGTGCCTGAAAGCTACTGCGAGACCCTTTCACTATTTGATTATTAATCAAATGATTGAGTATATTTTCGGTAGCAATGATTTAGAAATACAGATAACGCTAAAAAATCTATTAAAAGAGAATCCCCTCAAACCATAAAGCCACTTTACTCAGTCATTAGCCACCCTCGGAATGCCCGATAAACTCTTGATCATCGCGGGTCACGTTCTTGATATTGTTCCGATACCCCACCCTCGGAATGCCCGATAAACTCTTGATCATCGCGGGTCACGTTCTTGATATTGTTCCGATACCCCACCATCGGAATGCCTGATAAACTCACAAAACCAGAAATAGAAGTGGTTTCCTGCGTTCCGATACCCCACCATCGGAATGCCTGATAAACTCAGGCGCCATCGCATTTGCCCGTGACTTCATGTTCCGATACCCCACCATCGGAATGCCTGATAAACTCTCATCCTCGGCAACGAACATGCCGCCGGCTGTTCCGATACCCCACCATCGGAATGCCTGATAAACTCAATTTTACCAATTATGGATTATATATAGATGTTCCGATACCCCACCATCGGAATGCCTGATAAACTCGCATTGGTTATGCGTATGATCAGGGTTATTGTTCCGATACCCCACCATCGGAATGCCTGATAAACTCGAACAAGGCTCAACGTCACCTCCACATAATGTTCCGATACCCCACCATCGGAATGCCTGATAAACTCCGGTGGCGATGTAGCGCGTATGGTACTTTTGTTCCGATACCCCACCATCGGAATGCCTGATAAACTCTAGTTGTTCGCAACTGGTTAATTTATAAAGAAGTAATTACTAAAAAAGCTCAACTTGCTCCGGCATGTTGGGCTTTTTCTTTGTGGGCTTAGTACCAAAAAACTCTTTGGTCATGCCGTATTGTTTGTCAGTCACAATAAAAAATGCGACTTGCGCATCTTTAGGGATGAGTGGACGCAACCTCACAATCGTCGCTTCACCCACTGCAATCGTCGGAAAATGATGCACATACAGAGAATTTTGCAGTTGCACAAAATTTTCTTGTAGCAAACTACGCCGAAACACGCTGTAATCATGTCTCGCTTCGGAATCAATCATTGGACAGTCATATACACAGATCACCCACATCACGCGCCACCCGTTTACGCCCATGACTCGTCTTCATCTCTTTGCAGCAGGGCATCTTGCGGCAAATGTAACTGTTCAGCACGACCATCCAGCACTCGCACAAAACTGGCAATGCTCTCGTTAATTGCAGCGGGCAACCGATAACCCGCACCATTAAGTTTTATTTCTTTTTCTATAAAGCTCAAAATCTCTTTACGTGCTTTGCCATCAAATTCACCAAATTGTCCGAGCGCCACATGCCGCTCAACCACAAAGCGATAAGGCTCTATAAAATCATCTGCCAGATTAAAAGGATTTTCCATATTGCTATGCCCCAAACCCAACGCAGGGTTTAAACCCGCCATGACAAGTGAACGCGCCACCATCGAACGCAACACGGCATAGCCAAAGTTAAGCCTTGCGTTAAGTGCATCTTCCGCACCTTGTTTTTCCCGCTTGAAATCCCCGTCAAACAAATATGCCCAATAATGCTTGGCACCTTGGCCTTCGCATTTGGTTTTGTCTGCGGGTTGCACTTCTTTTGCCAGCCGCTCAAGTCTGAGTGCACCTTTACGATTCAAAACCCGTAAGTTTGCAGCTTGAGTATTTAATCGAGCTTGAACAATGGCCTGCCAGAGCCGATCTCTAGCAGCACTAGTGTCCAACACTATCTGCTGTCGCAAACGGCGCACCAAATCGCCATTGCCGACTTGCGGTAGCAGCCATGCGCAAGGGTGATGAACTTCATCAGTAACCATCACACTGGCACCGGCCTCAGCCAATACTCGTAAGGCTTGCACAGAGATTTGTATGGTGTGGTGATGCAGACATAGAACAGCTATGTCTTTCGGCGGCACAAAGCTGTCGTCAAAACCATCGCGCCTGATCCTTAGCCTGCCTAAATCTACCGATAGCGAGGCAGGGTTCTCAATAAGCAGGATGCGATGGTCAGACATTTTGATTAACGAGTTTTATCTGTAACAAACGCTCGTTGAAGAAATCCATACGTCCAGCGGACTGCTTTATTTTCCCGACATCTTCTGCACTTTCAGTCCATGCCAATGTAATCATAGTTGGACGCGGTTTCTTGCCGTCGCTAGCCGCAAATTTTTTGATTCTGTATCTCTTGCCAGTAGTTAAATCTTCGACGACATCTCCCTTGTAATAACGGGTAACGCTTTGTGGTTCTTTTTTGCCTTTTTCTGCCAGCCCCTCCTGTACACCTACCAATCTGACCGTTGGTAAGCCATGTTCGTGCTTGGTAATCTCCATGTAAGCGTAGCCATCATCCCGCAGAAATTTTTCAAGGGGTTTGACAGGCTTTTTACAATTCGGATGATCTACAACCTTACGTTTATTGGGGTGCTCAATGGGAGATGCTTCCTCCGCCGAATACGCGGTGAAGCAAACCACTTTTTTAATGGGTAATGACTTAGTTTTTCCTGAATAGATGTCTTGATATATCGGTTCAGACATTGCTTCAATGATTGTTTTTCCTGTTTGGATGCGTTTATCAAACTCTGCCAAAACAATCCGACGCGTTGTGTCGCTAACGATGCTTAGAATATTTTCTCGAGCCTGATCTTCAATGGTTTTCTTTGGGGAACCATCTTTTGCTTTTTTCTCTTTTAAATCAGCTACCAAATCAATTAGCTTATAGCGCTTGGTCAGCATAAGACGCTCAGCTTTATCGTTATATGCTCTCCCATAAGGATTATCTTTGAAAATAGCGCCATCAGGATAACGATCCGGCTTGATTGAAAGCGGGCATTCCTTCACTGCTGCCAACGCCAATTCACGCACATTTTTCAGCGGTAAAGCTTCGCCGATGCGTAACCTTGGTTTTTCACCCACCTCGACATGTTCACTATCCAGCTTGTATTGCCGTGCCATTTGCTGGAACAAGGCGCGAGAAGTCAGCGCAATAGTGATAGCGTCAATCAGGTGGTGCCTATGGTCTATGCGTTTATCGAGCTTGCGGTCGGTATGGCGTGATTTATCCAGCTTGCCGTGGTTATCCAGCACTCTGTGGCCCTCCCACACATCGCGGTACTTTGTAAAGTCTTCTGGTGAGATGACCTGACCTTCCTCATCCAGCACTGGTAAACCCTCGGCAATTCTGGCCTGAGGAATGACGGTTTCCAGCTTCCATTTGCGACGTAAGCCGGCTGTCATTTCGCCGCGCGAAACAGACACGGGCGTTTTGCATATGCTTTGCAGCCACTGCGCCGCCTCTTTGGCGATCCATGAAGTTTGGTGAAACTGGCGGTCGGCAAAACCGTCTATGGATTCATCGGTGAGTACCTCTTGCTCAAAGTCTTCCAGTAGCAACAGCTTGGCTTTGCGGTAGTGCTTGTTGTCCGCAAAGTATTTGGCGCGCGCCTGAATTACTTGCCAGCGCTCAGCGTCATGACCCCATGCTTGATAAGGTGTGCGGTTGCCTTTTTCCTGATTGCAGCTACGGTGTGCCAGCACAATCTCGCTGCGCTTCAAACCCACCTGGGTAAGCGAGCGTGGAAGGATATGTTCATATTCGGTTTCAGCACCGCTCAGTGCATCAGCTAACGTAATAGTTTTGCTGCAATACGGGCAATGCCCGGCGCCTTGTTCTTTCCACAACAAATAACGGCGCACTCTTGACGGCGTAACGGTTACGCCATGCTGGCGGATTTGTTCTTCTGCCTCCGATCGCGCTTTGCGATTTTTGGCATTTGCTCCCTCACGCTCATTGCGTTTAGTTACTCCCAGGCTCAAATCCCGTGCCATCTCCACTACAATTTGCTCGGGTGTTGTACCTAGTTCCTCGATCATGCGATTCACCACGTAGCGAATCTGCCGCAAGGAACCATCCACTACGGCGTTGCCTGTCACAAGGGGCACATCGAGCTTATCTAGAAGAACAGTCTTACGACGTTTTCTAAATTCCTCTCGATAACAAACACGCGCAGCTCCATCCTCGTCTATATTTTTTGTGCCATCCTCTTTATCATTCCAATCGCCAGGCCATGAAGGATTATCTAGCCATTCAGTCAGCATTTTTAACGCTTTGATGGAATAGGATGCGCGACCACCCTCAAAGCCCATCTTGCTCAGACGATCAAACTTCCCCTTAGCTTTCAGATCATTGATAAAGGCAACGAGTGCTGCTGGCAACTGGCGTGGAGTGCCATCAATCTTGGCAAAGCGGGTATGCCATACGGGGTCATCTAACTGTTCTGGCGAACCCAAATCCGCCAGAAAATTGATGGCCTGTATTTGCGTACGCTCATCCAGCGCCAACCATACCTGCTCCATATCCAGTTTGCGAAATACGTGGTTGGTTTTATTACCCGGAATTTCATCGCGGCTTAGGCGATCCAGATTCAGGCCCTTGGTTTCCGGTTTTGGGCAACCTGCAACGGTAAGCGCTTTGTAGACAGCCTCAAACTTCACCACCTCTTTTTCATCACAAAGCTGCCGAATAACGGCCTTTTGTCCGGGCGTGAGCTTTTCCGCACGCTTACCTGCACCCCATCGTAAATCCGCCAGTGTTTTTTCAATACGAAAACGCTGAAAAGCCAACTGCGCACGTGGAGCACGAGCGAGGGTCGGTTCCAAGTTGCATTGTCCAACCATGCCACCTACCGCTTTTAACGGGCGCTGATGAAAAATCGCTTGGTGAAAAACTTCCTTGAGTGACTTACCCTGATGTTCTGTGCGCAGGACGGGATAAAACTCAGATTGTGTTTGCCAGATTTGTTCGAACTCGACTTCAAGCTGGCTTCTGAGTGCGTAGAGGTTTTTATCCGTGGTGGTTTTATCGTCGGGCTCTTTAATTTTCAGTTTGGTGGGTTTGTTGTCCAGCCAGCGCTGGTACAGAAACTCACCAACCGTAAGGCTTTGTTGCCCTTTAGCTTCAGCTAAAACCTGCATTTCAATTTTTAAATCGTTATTTCCACCCTCAACCTCGCCAAGCTTGGCACCCTCTTTCTTAGGGCGGAACTCGCCGGCGTAGCCTCGCCGTTTGCCGATTCGGATAAGTATTCGGATAAGGTCAGAAAGATCAACTTGCTCTCTAGCTGCTTTAGCTCTTAACTCAAGCAAAGTACGTCCGCTATCAAGAGATGGCTCAAGCTGAATCCCAAGTAGCGTTGCTAACCCTGCAATTCGTTTAGTTCTACCTAACCGCCTATCAATCTGACGCCTTTGCATGCGCGCCGTTCGGCGCGCAGCCTTTTTGGATTTGAGACCGGCTTGGCTCTTTTCCAACGGCTCATCAAAAATCCTTACATGCTTCCAAACTAAATCAATAGGGTTATTGAACTCATCCAAAGAAAATGCAGCAACCCCCAATGATGCTGTGCCTACATCCAAACCAACTCTATACCTCATATGGATTATCCCTATATTGAAGTTATTCATTGTTGTGGTAGAGTAATAATCGTATCAGGTATTCCGATGGTGGGGACTATCGGTAACAAGGGGAAGTTGAAAAACGACCCCACCGATATAAAAGGCAGACTTCGGTCTGCCTTTTTCATGCCTACACTCATTGTTTAATTATCTTAGTAAATAAAGCTTAAGTTATAATTCACCAGTTTTCTATCAACTGGACGCTCAGGCTCTACCTCTCAATGATCAAAAAACTGCTGCAACGCGTTTTTAAGTCCTCAAAAAAACCCGCCTCGCCCCCTGTCGTCACAGACAAGAATTCAACCAGCAATGGTAATGCCAAGCGCATTCCGGCAAAAATCCACCGTATTGATCGCAAACTGATCAGCCATGCCGCCATCAAGACAACTGAGGGATTGCAAAAGGCTGGATTCGAGGCCTTTATAGTAGGCGGGGCTGTCCGTGATCTTTTGCTCAAGAAACGCCCCAAGGATTTTGATGTGGCCACCAATGCCACGCCGGAACAGGTGAATCGGGTTTTCCGCCGCTCACGCATTATTGGTCGCCGATTCCGCCTGGTACACGTCATGTTCGGTGATGAGACCATAGAGGTATCCACATTTCGCGGCAGCCACCTGGGAGATGAAGGTGATTCCAAAGTCGCGGATAGCGGCCGCATTCTGCGCGACAATGTGTTTGGCAATCAGGAGGAAGATGCAGTACGCCGTGACTTCACGGCCAATGCACTGTATTACGACCCCTCCAGCGAGGAAGTGCTGGATTTCCACAATGGGGTAGCTGATATCCAGGCGGGTGTGCTGCGCATGATTGGTGACGCAACAACGCGCTACCGGGAAGACCCGGTGCGCATGTTGCGTGGCGTCAGGCTCTCAGCCAAATTGGGACTCAAGCTGGACCCGGCTACAGAAAAGCCGATTTCACAACTGGCAGACCTGTTGCATGATGTGCCGCCCTCGCGCCTGTTTGACGAAATGCTCAAGCTATTCCTGTCTGGACATGCTCTGGAAAGCGCCAGTGCACTGCGACAACATGGCCTGCATCATGGTTTGCTGCCATTGCTTGATGTAGTGCTGGAGCAGCCGATGGGCGAACGTTTTGTCAAGATTGCGCTGAAGAACACGGATGACCGCGTGCTGGCAGACAAACCTGTTTCCCCCGGCTTCCTGTTCGCCACGTTGCTCTGGCATGAAGTCCTGCTCGCCTGGAAGAAATTCGAGAAACAAGGCCAGCGCCCCATTCCGGCTTTGCATATGGCAATGGATGAGGTATCGGACATTCAGTCCGAGAAAATGGCCATTCATAAGCGTTACAGCGTGACCATGAAGGAAATCTGGGGCTTGCAGCCACGTTTTGAACAGCGTTCAGGCAAGCGGCCATATAGCTTATTGGAAAATCCACGTTATCGTGCTGCTTATGATTTTCTGCTGCTGCGTTGCGAGTCCGGCGAGCTGCCGGAAGAACTTGGCCAATGGTGGACTGCCTTTGCAATAGCAGATGCCGATGAACGCCAAGCCATGCTGCAACCGGATACCACACCCAAAAAACGTCGTCGCCGCCGCAGCCCCAAGAAACCGGGCGCCAGCGCTGGAGAGTAAGCAGTGGCACGTGCATACATAGCTCTCGGCAGCAATCTTCAACAGCCCGAGGTTCAGGTCCGGCGTGCATTCGATGAGTTGTCCTCATTACCACAGACCAAACTGGTCAGAGCGTCATCGCTTTACCGCACAGAGCCGGTTGGATACGATAACCAGCCAGATTTCATCAATGCCGTTGCCGAGGTGGATACCACGCTTGAACCACTGGCATTGCTGCGCGCCATATTGGCGCTGGAAAACCTGCATGGTCGTGAGCGCCCGTTTCCCAATGCTCCGCGCGTGCTGGACCTTGACCTTTTGTTTTACGATGGGATTGCACTGCAAACACAGGAGTTGACCCTCCCACATCCCCGCATGCATGAACGCGGGTTTGTGCTGTTACCATTGGCAGAGATCGCAGCAGAACTGGACATTCCTGGTTACGGCAAGGTTTCAGACCTGGCTCAGGATTGCATGGATCAAGGTATTGAAAGAATGGCAGACTAAAAGAGCGTGATGAGTATTTTCGACCGTTTCCATTACATTGTGATTGAAGGCCCGATCGGCAGCGGCAAGAGCACGCTCGCACGCAAACTGGGCGATATATTCCCGGTGAACCTGCTACTGGAAAATGCAGATGCCAATCCTTTCCTGCCCAAGTTCTATCAGGATGCACCGCGCTATGCCCTGCCCACCCAGATGTTTTTCCTGTTCCAGCGTGTAGAGCAAATACGCAGCCTCAGCCAGCGCGATATGTTCAGCCAGCATACCATTGCTGACTTCTTCCTGGAAAAAGATCCCCTTTTTGCGCAGATGAACCTCAACGATGAGGAATATGCGCTTTACCGGCAAATGTACAAGCACCTGCAAGTGCAGGTTCCTCCGCCAGACCTGGTCATCTACCTGCAAACCCCGGTGGATACTTTGCATGAGCGCGTGAATCAGCGCAACACAAGCTACGAGCAGGAAATCCCCAAGGAATACCTGGCCAGGCTGGCCGATGCCTACAGCAACTTTTTCCATCAATATGATGGCGCGCCAGTACTCATCGTCAACAATGAGAAACTCGACATTACGGAAAAAGAATCCGCCATGAACATGCTGCTGGAACGCATCATGCAGATACGCAGCAGGCGCGAATTCTTCAACCCCAACCTGGAGTGAGAGGGCATGAATCTGCTTTCCCTGCAACAAATGAAACAGAATGGCGAGAAAATCGCCGTGCTCACCAGCTACGATGCCAGCTTTGCCGCATTGTGCGAGAAAGCGGGTGTTGACGTATTGTTGGTGGGTGACTCACTGGGCATGACCATACAAGGCAACCTCAGTACCCTTTCCGTCTCCATGACAGATATGCAATACCACACCCGCTGTGCCACCAACGGCGCCAAGGCTGCTTTTATCGTCACCGATATGCCGTTCGGCAGCTACCAGCAAACGCCAGAACAAGCATTTGAAAATGCTGCCTTGCTGATGGCCGCAGGTGCACAAATGGTGAAAGTGGAAGGTGGCATGGTGATGCGCGACACAGTGAAATTTCTCGTTGAACGTGGCATCCCGGTATGTGGACATCTTGGCCTGACCCCCCAATCCGTACATCAATTTGGCGGTTATCGTGTGCAGGGCCGTGGCGAGGCAGCCGCACAGCAATTGCTGGCAGATGCCAAAATACTTGAAGAAGCCGGCGCAGGCCTATTGGTGCTGGAAATGGTGCCAAGCAGTCTTGCCGGTATGGTCAGTGAAGCACTGACCATACCGGTCATTGGGATTGGGGCGGGCGCAGACTGTGACGGGCAAGTGTTGGTAATACAGGACATGCTGGGGATTTACGCGGGAAAATCACCCCGTTTCGTGCGCAATTTCATGCAGGGAGCATCCAGCATTCAGGAAGCTGTAGCCGCCTATGTGGCCGCCGTCAAGGACAAGACCTTCCCTGCGGCCGAACATTGTTTTGAGTGAGATACCGATTGGAAATCATCGCAAAGATTGATGTACTGCGTGAACGCCTGGCACAAGAAGGCACTATTGCCTTTGTGCCTACCATGGGCAACCTGCACGCAGGGCACATTCACCTGGTAGAGATGGCACGCCAGCATGCGCAATGCGTAGTTGTCAGCATTTTCGTGAACCCATTGCAATTTGGTGCCAATGAAGACCTAGCCAGCTACCCCCGCACCCTCAAGGAAGATTGCGAAAAACTGCAGGCAGCGGGGGCCGATGTCGTCTTCACACCCACCGAGCAAGAACTCTACCCTGTAGCGCAAACCATGCTGATCGAACCACCATCCATCGCCAATGAGCTTTGCGGAGCAAGCCGCCCAGGCCATTTCCGTGGGGTGGCAACCGTGGTCATGAAACTGCTCAATATCGTACAGCCGCAAGTGGCTGTATTTGGCAGCAAGGACTTTCAGCAATTGTTCATCATCCGCGAACTGGTCAGGCAATTCAATCTGCCAATCGAGATTATCGCCGGTGCTACACAACGTGAAGATAATGGCCTGGCTCTCAGCTCACGCAATGGCTACCTCAGTGCAGCACAAAAGTTGGAGGCCCCACGGCTCAACCGGACCTTGCAGCAGATAGTAGACAATGTGCAGAAGGGTAACCGCGACTATGCGGCGATAGAGACCCAGAGCAGCCAATACCTCACCCAGCTCGGCTGGATAGTGGATTACATCTCGATCCGCTCAGCCAGGACCTTAGCCCGCGCGGCTCCAGAAGACCGCGAACTTGTCGTGCTTGCCGCTGCACAGCAGGGCAAGACTCGCTTGATCGACAATATAGAATTCAACATTACGTAAAATAATCAGGCTCAATCGCCTACCTTGGACTGACACCATACTTCAGCTACTCAGAGCCCTTTACTCAACTGTGACGAGCAATAAATGACTCTCAAAGGATATCCTATCAACTTGACTCCAGGCTCCGCTATTGAAGAGGAATGCGTTGCCCGATGCAGTTACAGTAACGGCTATTATGGCAAACCTCACCGCGTAACATTCACAACGGCCTATCGCTGGTAAGGAAAGGGCAGTACATTTGTGTGCATTACTCCTCTTCCTGCACTCCGTACTTCATATTTCCTATCCACAAGTCATGCCACCGGGCCGGCTTGCTGGCAAAGCCCAGGCTGTCCAATGCATCCAGGGTTTCCTTGGCATCCAGCTTGCCCAGGTCCATCCCGGACAATCTGCCCACAGGCTGCCATTGCCCATGATTCAATCCAAAAATACGGCTTGAATAACGGTTGAGCAGTACCAGCTCATCCATGCCATCGCTGTTCAAGTCCAGCTTCAGCACAGGGCAAGGCTTGTTTTCCCGGCAATTAAGATACAAGGCCCGGCTGTTCAATTGTTCCCGTAGGTATTGAATAAAAGAAGCAGGCAATTCGGCGTCATGTGGATAGATCCTGAGTTGGCGCCGCACGGTTTCGTCACTGAAATCCTGACTGTCTTTCGGTTTATAAGTACGATATTTCACCTTGGCTGCGGCATCTGCCTTTTGCCTCAACAACGCGGCTTGCGGGTGAGATTGCTCATGGCTGAGACGCGAAAGCGCCTGGTTTCCGTAACGTCCCGCCTCCAGGCGCAAATACTCGAAATCAAAACTGCTGACAGCTACTTTCTGTTGCAGCAGGCGCGCTACCTGGCTATTGACGGCGATCCTGGCCGGATCGAGCACTGGGCTGCAGGCAAGAATGGCCAGTACGACCGTGATGAGGGCAGCACCAATGTTAATCCGGCTGGCAGATTCCATCCAGACCGGTTGCCGGCGCAATACCACGCAGGCATATCCGAATGCATAAATGGCCATGACCGCGATCACCAGCGCCGCCCACACACGGTCTATCGTCCAGCCATATTGGGCAACGCGCAAACCCAGTGAATAAACAGATAAGGCGATATAGACTGGCATCGCCAACAATCCCACACTAATGAAACGCAGCAGCCATTTGGGAAAGCGCTGCTCACCAGAGGCATCCTGCCAGGCCGCATTGAACAAGAATACGGTCCAGGCCAGCAGGCACAGCATCAAGCTGGTGGCATAACCGGTTTTCCAGAGCAAGGCCAAGCCCTGGAAAGGCAGGGCCAGCAGGAACAGGATCAAGATAAAGCTCACTACCGGCAGCAGCCAGCCCAGGATATTCAGGCTTGCGCGGTAAATTCCCACCAATGCCTCCTCTTTTGCCGCGTAAAGGGAAAGCCCTATACCGAAAACAATGGCGGTGACTGGATAAGCAAAGATTCTACTGGTGAAAAGATCCATGAGGAAACTGACATTGAGCACCTTGAACAAACCTGCGAGCAGGAACAACAATGCCCAGAACAAGCCAGTAAATACCCCCGCCAATAGTAGCTTGACCAGGTTGCGCCAGGCAGCAGAAAACAGGAGGGAATAATCACTGAACCAGCCACCCCGGCTCAGCCTGTGTTCGGCAAACGGCAGCAAGACAAACCAGCTTGATAAGGTGATGACACTCAGGATAAAGCCAAGCTCGCCGGTTTTGTTAAGAGGCAAATCTGCCACCCATGCCTGGCGACCAACATAAGCTGCAGCACCAGCCATCGACAATGAAAAAGCCGCAGCCAAGCCCCACAAGCGTCTCTGGTGACGATATGCGGAGAGCAACATTTGACTGAGCGGCAAGGTGATGATGAATACATACAATGGCCAGATTAAAGTGAAATATTGCCCCGGGGTTGATAGCAGAAGTATCCACTCATGCAGCAGCCACAGCCCCACTCCTTGTAGCGTTGCCCAGGCAATTATCCAGCTTCGCTCCTGCCTATCCATAACCCCATCTCCCCCTCAGCAATAAAACTTCATTTATTCAGCGTGTTGTTTACACTATAATAGCCGGTCTTATTTTTACATTACAATTGGTAGGCCATGCAAAGAACTATGCTCAAATCCAAGCTTCATCGCGTGCGTGTGACGCACTCGGAGCTGGACTATGAGGGATCCTGCGCCATTGATGAAGCGTTGCTGGAAGCTGCGGACATCCGCGAATACCAGCAAATCGACATCTACAATATCAATAACGGTGAACGTTTTACAACCTACGCCATCCGTGCCCAGCGTAATTCCGGCACAATTTCGGTCAATGGGGCGGCTGCCCGCAAGGCAAGCCCAGGCGATCTGCTGATTATTGCGACTTATGCCAGCTATACTGAAGCCGAGCTGGCAACATTCAACCCCCAACTGGTGTACGTTGATGCAGAAAACCGCATCAAGGACCAACGCCAGCATATACCTATACAAGCCGCCTAATGTTAGATCTAGAAGAAATGAAGCTGGCCGTCGTAGACGCGCTGGAAGATATCAAAGCCTTTGATATCACGGTCATGGATGTACGCAAGCTCACATCCATGACCAACTATATGATAGTCGCCAGCGCGAACTCCACGCGCCAGGCCAAGGCTGTTGCCGATAATGTACGCGAAAAACTTAAAGCCAAGGGTGCCAACCTGCAAGGCACTGAAGGCGAAAAAGAAGGCGAATGGGTGCTGGTTGACCTGGGCGATATCGTCGTTCATGTCATGGTGCCTGCCACCCGTGCCTATTACAACCTGGAACAGCTCTGGGGCGAGGCGGAAAGCCGCCGTGGCCATATCAAACCCACAGAGTAGTTAGCTTTCCTTGAAGCTGCGGATCATTTCTGTCGGTCATAAAATGCCGGACTGGGTGCAATCTGCATGTATCGAATACATCAAGCGCATGCCGCGCGAGATGTCAGTGGAAATCATCGAAATCAAGCCAGACAAGCGCGCTTCCGGCAAGAATTCTGCTGTGGTGCAGGAAGCAGAAGCCAAGCGCATTCTTGAAGCCGCTGGACGCGATTATCTGGTAGCGCTGGATGAACGCGGCCAGGAAGTCAGCACCTTGCAACTGGCCGAACGCATGAAAACCTGGCTGGGCAATGGCCGCGACATCAGCCTGGTCATAGGCGGCGCTGACGGCCTGCATGAGGATATCAAGCAACGGGCAGACTGGCTCTGGAGCCTGTCGCGCCTCACCATGCCGCACGGCATGGTACGCGTGATGCTGAGTGAACAGCTCTACCGTGCCCATAGCGTCATCAGCAACCATCCCTACCACCGCGAATAATGCCCAAGGCCCTGGTCTGGTTCCGGCGCGACCTGCGCGATTATGACCATGCAGCGCTTTACCATGCGCTGAAATCGGCCAGGCAGGTGTATTGCGCATTCATCTTTGACGCCGGGATTCTCGATCAGCTCACAGACAAGGCTGATCGCCGCGTAGAGTTTATCTGGGAGAGTGTTGGAGAGCTCAAGACCGCACTGCAACAGCATGGTGGGGAGTTGATTGTCAGGATCGGCAATCCTGTCGAGCTCATCCCTGCCCTCGCAAAAGAGCTAGGCGCTGAAGCAGTGTTCAGCAACCATGACTACGAACCTGCAGCCATCCAGTGCGACCAGGCAGTGCAGAATGCACTGGCTCAGGATGGCATCACATTCCATAGCTTCAAAGACCAGGTCATTTTCGAGAAGGACGAAATCCTCACAAAAACTGGCACCCCTTTCAGCGTCTTCACACCCTATAAAAACGCCTGCCTCAGAACACTCAATGACTTTTATCTCAGGGCTTACCCGGTAGACCGCTATCTGGCCAACCTGGCGGTTCATCAGCATCAAGGCACGCCCACATTGGAATCCCTGGGATTTGAGCGCACCAACCTGAAAGAGCTCAGATTGCCCACCGGCATGTCCGGCGGCCTCGCGCTATTTGAGGATTTCAGCCAACGGATACAGCGCTACCGCAATGCACGCGATTTTCCTGCCATCAAAGGGCCTTCCTATCTTTCTGTGCATCTGCGCTTTGGCACGGTCTCCATCCGCCATATGGCAAGAACCGCTTGGAACATGGGTGGGCAAGGCGCTGAAACCTGGCTGAATGAGTTGCTGTGGCGCGACTTCTATTTCCAGATATTGCATCACCACCCTGAAGTGGCTGCCGGCCATGCCCTCAAGCCCGAGTTCAACCAAATCCAGTTTCCCAATGACACGGGGCTGTTTGCAGCATGGTGCGAAGGCCGTACCGGATATCCCTTGGTGGATGCCGCCATGCGCCAGCTCAATCAGACCGGCTACATGCACAACAGATTGCGCATGGTCGCAGCCAGCTTCCTGGTCAAGGACTTGCTCATAGACTGGCGCTGGGGCGAGCGATACTTTGCAGAAAAACTGATTGATTTCGATCTGGCCGCCAACAATGGCGGATGGCAATGGGCTGCCTCTACAGGTTGTGATGCACAGCCTTGGTTCCGTATATTCAATCCAGTCACACAGTCGGAAAAATTTGATACTGAAGGCAAATTCATCCGCAAGTATGTACCCGAGCTATCCCAGTGCGACAACAAAGAAATCCACGCTCCTTGGCTGATCCCGCCCTTACGCCAGCAATCACTGGACATCGTGGTTGGCAGAGACTATCCACACCCGGTCGTAGACCATGCCACCAGGCGTGAACAGGTATTGGCGCTGTACAAACAGGCATCCAGACCTGATCAAACCTTTAGGCAGTAGGATCCTTCAGAGAATGGTAGCTGAGTAACAGCTCAATCTCCTCCTTGGCGCCCAGCATCACCGGCACCCGCTGGTGCAGTGCTATTGGTTCTATTTCCAGCAGGCGCCTGTGCCCTGTAGCTGCAAGACCTCCAGCCTGCTCGAGTAACCAGCCCATGGGATTGGCTTCATACAGCAGGCGCAAACGGCCTCCCTTGCCCTTGGTACGACTATCCAGAGGATAGAGAAACACTCCTCCCCTGACCAGCAGCCTATGCACCTCCGCCACCATGGAGGCGACCCAGCGCATATTGAAATCCTTGCCTCGAGGACCATCGGCGCCCGCAACACATTCATCAATGTATCGCTGCACCGGAGGCTGCCAGAAGCGCTGGTTGGACATATTGATCGCAAACTCCTGTGTATCGGACACAATCCGCATGCCAGGGTGTGTCAACATGAACTCCCCACTAGCAGTATCCAGCGTAAACCCATCAACACCTTGACCAGTGGTCAATACCAGCATGGTTGAAGTGCCATACAAGGCATAACCCGCGCATAGTTGCTGCGTACCAGCCTGGAGAAAATCCTGCTCAACCAAGACACTGTCACCTGCAGGCCTTGGCAGTATGGAAAAAATACTCCCGACCGACAGATTGAGATTCACGTTGGAGGAACCATCCAGAGGGTCAAATACCAGCAAGTAGTCTCCGGCCTTTCCTGAAAAAACCAACGCATGTTCCATTTCCTCAGAAGCAATACCGGCGAGATTGGGATTATCTTCAGCCAGCTTGATGAATATCTCATTACTCATCACATCCAGGGTTTTCTGCTGCTCTCCCTGGACATTCTCATTGCCAACGTCACCCATATTACCCAGCAACGCGCCATGGCCTACCTCCCTGGCAATCGATTTGCACGACTGCGCAATACCCATAATCACAGACAACAACTGTGGAGAATCAGAGAGCAGCTTCTGCATTTCAAGAAAACGTAACAATGTGATTGGTGGCATGCATTCATCCTGTCAGAAATACGAACTCGTTGGCGATGTTATCTGGAATGGCACTAGCTAAGCGCCTATCAAATGATCATCAGTGTTTCATTTTTACAACTAATGCATAGAGAGCATGCTCACTGCATTCCAAATAAGTGGACAAGTAAAAATCGCTCGGTTAAAGTTGGCTCCGTGTGTCAATTTGGAGACACACAATAATAACTAGGATAATGTATGCGCTTTCAAATTTCCGGAATTGCTGCCAGTGTTGCTCTTGCTTTGACATTAACTGGCTGTGCTTCCCAAGCTAACAAGGATCCGTTGGAAAGCATAAACCGCGGAGTCTACAAGTTCAACGATACTGCAGATAAGGCAGTCATCAAGCCAATTGCGGGTGCATACAAAGCAGTACTTCCTAGCCCGATCAGAACAGGTGTGAACAATTTCTTCACCAACCTGACCACGATTACGTCCATCATCAACAATATTCTCCAGCTTGAGCTGGGCAAGGCCATGGACAATACCGGTCGCGTGTTGATCAACAGTACGCTAGGTCTGGGCGGGATTATTGATGTGGCTTCCATGGACAATGTGCCAAGACATTACGCTGACTTTGGCCAGACACTTGGACATTGGGGCATGGGTAGCGGTGCCTACCTCGTGATTCCTTTCCTCGGCCCTAGCACTGCCCGCGACTTTGCTGGCTTGGGGGTGGACACCCTGGTTTTTGATCCAATCCAGTATGTGGACAACGTACGCGCCCGTAACCAGCTGCGTGCCGTTAAATTCATCGACCTGCGCTCGCAATACCTGCCAGCTAGTGACCTCCTGGATGATGCTGCCCTGGACCCTTATACCTTCATGCGGGATGCTTACCTCGCACGTCGTGAACAGTTTGTGACTGGCAAGGCTGCGGCTGATCCTACTTATGAAGACGACGATGAATAATAAGTGACTTGAGCAATACATCGCGCAACCATGAATAAAAAAGCCCCGGGTTTCGGGGCTTTTTTATATTCAGCTATTTAAGCTAAGAGATATGGGTCAAACCGTTTATTCGCCACTCGCCACGGTCATGCGCTCAATCAGGATAGAGCCGGTTTGCTTGGAGCCTTGAGTCAGGACATCACTCCCAACAGCAACAATCTGTTTCAACATGTCACCAAGGTTGCCAGCAATGGTGATTTCTTCCACAGGATAGGCAATCACGCCATTTTCCACCCAGAAGCCAGCAGCGCCGCGCGAATAATCACCCGTCACCATATTCAGTCCATGTCCGAGCAACTCAGTCACCAGCAAGCCTGTCCCCATTGCATTGAGCAAACCCTGGAAATCCAGATCGCCATGCTGAATGATCAGGTTGTGATTACCGCCTGCATTACCGGTACTGATCATGCCCAGCTTACGTGCGGAATAACTCCCCAACATATAGCCTTGGAGGACTCCATTCTTTACCAGCATACGTGGTTTGGTCGCCACACCCTCATTATCAAATGGGGAGCTCGCAAGGCCGCGCTTGATGTGTGGCAGCTCCTCAATATTGATAATGTCAGACATGACTTGTTTGCCAAGACTATCCAGCAGGAAGGAGGATTTACGATAAAGGCTGCCTCCGGAAATCGCTGACACCAGATGAGAAATAAGGCCCGACGCCAAGGGTGCCTCAAACAACACGGGCACTTGTGCCGTCTTGATCTTTCTGGAGCCCAGCCGCCTGGCTGTACGCTCTCCGGCACGCATACCTACGGAACGGGCTGAGTCGAGCTCCGAGGCAGACCTGGCGCTGGTATACCAGTAATCCCGTTGCATGCTTTCGCCTTCCTCAGCAATCACCGAACAGCTGATGCCATGCCGTGAGCTGGGATATCCAGCATTGAAACCATTGCTATTTGCGTAGGAAAACAGGCCTTCATAGGTAGAAACTGAAGCCCCTTCAGAATTCACAATACGCGTATCGGCATCCCGTGCTGCCTGCTCGCACTCCAACGCAATGGCAATTGCTTCATCCACAGAGAGCGGCCAAGGGTGATGTAGATCCAAATCGGGTATTTCACGTGCCAGCAAAGCCGGATCAGCCAGACCACAAAATTCGTCCTGAGCTGTATAACGGGCAATATTACAGGCGGCTGCCACCGTATCACTCAATGCCTGTGGGGAAAGATCGGAAGTGCTGGCATGGCCTTTTTGTTGGCCGAAATAGACCGTTACCGACATGCCTTTATCACGGTTGTACTCTATGGTTTCGGTTTCACCCATACGCACCGAAACATTCTGACCAACCCCCAGGCTAACCTCAGCTTCAGCAGAAGTTGCGCCGGAAGACTTTGCCAAACGCAACACTTCGTCACTCATGGCTTTAAGCTGATCTAGCGAATATGAAAAGCGCGCATTGCCCGCTGTCTGGTCTTTCACAAGAGTCTCTTTGCAAAAAACTGTTATCATACATCAGCATGAAACCTAACAAGACAGAAAACACGGCTGATGAGCTGGAGCCTATCAGCAAAACCAAGCGCAAGGCAGAAGCCGATGCATTACAGGACATAGGCGTTAAGCTGGTTGATTTACCCAAGGACAAGCTGAAAAAGCTGGATTTACCAGAAACTCTTCTGGATGCCGTCAATGAAGCAAAACGGCTGACAGCCAATGGGGCTATTCGCCGACAGATGCAATATCTGGGTCGCTTGATGCGCGATATCGATACTGCTCCCATCCTGGATCAGCTACAACGCTGGGAAGGCACCCATACTGAAGAAAATGCCCGCTTCCATCGACTGGAGAGCTGGCGTACACGGCTGATAGAAAATGAATCTGCGCTTGCAGAGTTCATTAAGGAATATCCACAGACCGAGGCACAGCAAATCCGCAACCTGATTCGTAACACCAAACGCGAACAGGACGCAGGCAAGCCGCCCAAGAGCAGCCGTGAACTATTCAAGCTATTACGCACGATTACAGAAAATAATCATAATGACGATGAACTCGACAGTCTTTAGGCACTCAGTGTAGTAGCCGCGGGCTTATGTAGCCCCGCTCTGAAGTGTATTCTCTGAATTCTTATAATTCAGGTTACACTAAATATCGCTCCGCGCGACAGAGCTCTTCAAGGTTTGCCTGGCGAGCCTTAGCCATGTTAAACATGACTTGTATGCCTGGGCACTGCCTACTGACAGCCAAGCCGAGCATTCAAGCAAAGGCTGCTGACAATATTAATAATTGAATTTAAATAACTCATGGGCCTAGCGTACCTCACATTTATTCCTTTTATCGGGGCAGCTTTCACCACGGTCAGTACACGACTGGGCCGATACTCATCCGCCTGGGTGGCAGTGATAACGGCAGCGGCTTCACTTTCGCTACTCTTGCCCCTGGCGCATGACGTGATGGCTGGACAGACCATCATCCAGCATGCGAGCCAATGGGTGCCATCACTTGGCTTGAACATCGCTTTCCGCCTTGACGGCCTCAGCTTGCTGTTTACCCTGATGATCCTGCTGATTGGCCTGGTGGTGATCATCTATGCGCGCTACTACCTCTCCCCACGCGACAGTATGGGGCGCTTCTATGCCTACCTGCTGCTATTCATGGGCTCAATGCTGGGTATCGTCCTATCTGAAAACATTATCCAGCTTCTGATTTTCTGGGAATTGACCAGCCTGTCCTCCTTCCTGCTGATCAGCTACTGGCAACAACGTGAGGAAGCCAGCCGCGGCGCGCGCATGGCGTTGACTATCACAGGTGGCGGCGGGCTGGCGATGCTGGGCGGCTTTCTTCTATTGGGCAAGATCGCTGGCAGCTACGAACTTTCATCCATTCTGGAATCTGGGGACATGATCCGTCAGCATGCCCTTTATCCCTACATGCTGATATTGATTCTCCTGGGCGTGTTCACAAAGTCTGCACAATTCCCTTTTCACTTCTGGCTGCCGAACGCAATGGCAGCCCCCACCCCCGTCTCCTCATATCTACATTCAGCCACCATGGTCAAAGCGGGGATTTTCCTGTTGGCGCGCTTTTTCCCTGCCTTATCCGGCACTCCTGAGTGGACATGGATTGTCACACTGACCGGCCTCATTACCTTTCTGACCGGCGCTTATATCGCCCTGTTCAAGCATGACATGAAAGCTCTGCTGGCCTATTCCACCATCAGCCACCTCGGCCTGATTGTCATGTTGTTTGGCATAGGCACGCCGTTGGCAGTGGTGGCCGCCGTGTTCCATATCATGAACCATGCCATCTTCAAGGCATCCCTCTTCATGCTGGCAGGTATCGTCGATCATGAAACCGGCACCCGTGACATGCGGCAACTCCGCGGCCTGCGCAAATACATGCCTTATACGGCTTTACTCACAATGATCGCGGCAGCATCCATGGCAGGCATTCCATTTCTCAATGGGTTCTTGTCCAAGGAAATGTTCTTTGCCGAAACAGTGGAGCATGGCAACAGCATGGCACTGCCGTGGCTCTTGCCGCTGATCGTCACTGCGGGTGGCATTTTTGCAGCAGCATATTCCATCCGCATTGCGCACAATGTGTTCTTTAATGGTAAAGCCGAAGACCTGCCGAAGATTCCACACGAACCTTCCCGCGGTATGCAGATCCCGGTAGAAATCCTGGTTGGCCTATGCCTACTGACCGGGATTTTCCCGGCACAGATCGCGGGGCCCATGCTGTCCGTTGCAGTCACCAGTACGCTACAAACGACTGCCCCAGACTACCAGCTGGCAATCTGGCATGGCGTTAACCCTGCCCTGATCATGAGCATGGTTGCGGTAGCTGGCGGCATATTGGTATATCGCAGCCGTGAAGCATTATTTACCCTGCAATCCCGGTTTGATGGAATGTTTGAAGCCAAACGTATCTACAACGGCGCCATACGCAGGCTATTCAACTGGTCCAGCAGCATCACCATGAATGTAGACAATCTTTCCCAGAAACGCATGTTGTGGCTATTGTTTGTAGCTTCCATCGTCATGGGAGCTTCCGGCTTTATTGTGCATGATGCCCCATTGGCAGGTGCCCGCACCATGCTGCCGGTTGACCCGATGAGCGCCATGGTGGCCTTTATCATGATAGCTGCTGCCATCAGCACGGTAGTCATGCATCAGCAGCGTTTTACAGCCCTGGTACTAGTGAGTGCTGTCGGATTGGGAGTGGCACTGACATTTATCAAATTCTCAGCCCCTGATCTGGCGCTGACCCAGCTTTCGGTAGAATTCATTACCGTAGTGCTGCTATTGCTGGCATTGTTCTTTCTTCCACAACGGACTCCGGATGAATCGGACCGCCTGCGTCAGGGTAGAGATATCGTGATTGCCTTGCTGGCAGGCAGCGGCGTAGCCGCACTCAGCTACGCTGTGCTTACCCGCGAATACAGCACCATTGGAGACTACTTTATCAGCAACAGCGTGTCGGGAGGTGGTGGCGCCAATGTCGTGAATGTACTATTGGTCGATTTCCGCGGCTTTGACACCATGGGTGAGATTACCGTGCTTGCACTGGCAGGGATCGGCATTTACGCTATGCTGGACAAGCTCAAACTACTTAGCCCGCAACAGGATGAGGATGGTCGGCCATGGAATCCCGACACTCATCCAGTCGTCATGGCGACCTTCAGCCGCTTGCTGTTGCCACTGGCACTCATGGTCTCCATTTTTATCCTGCTGCGCGGCCATAACCTGCCTGGCGGCGGCTTTATTGCCGGCCTGGTCACTTCGGTGGCGCTCATCGTGCAGTATTTGGCCAATGGCGTGGAATGGACACGCACCAAGCTGCCAGCCAACACTCACCCCTTGATAGGCAGCGGCTTATTGATCGCAGCCAGCACCGGTGTTGCGAGCTGGTATTTCAGTTACCCTTTCCTGACTTCCACCTTCCATCATTTCCATATCCCCCTCTTGGGTGACCTGGAACTGGCATCTGCCATGGCCTTCGACCTGGGCGTATACCTGGTCGTCGTGGGTACTTCATTATTGATCCTGATCAATCTGGGACTGATACACCAGGTAAGCTACCAACCGCGCATCACCAAAAAAAATCTGGCATCTCCAACAACAGATAGTGACACGACCCCTTCCAGGTCCGCTGCACTCAAGAAAGTCCTGCCATGGAAGCGTTAATATCATTACTGATCGGAGTGCTCACTGCAGGGGGGGTTTACCTCTGCCTGCGCAGCCACACTTTTCCGGTGGTACTCGGACTCACCCTGTTGTCCTATGCCGTCAATCTATTCCTGTTCATGATGGGACGCCTGGTCATAGGCAAGCCGCCTATCATCAGTGAGAGTGCCACCGGCTATGCAGACCCTGTACCCCAGGCGCTGGTATTGACGGCTATCGTGATCAGCTTTGCCATGACCGCATTCATCATTGTGCTTGCGTTGAAAGCACGTACCGAGATGGGCAATGACCATGTGGATGGAAAGGGCGTCAATTGAATCACATTGTCATCGCTCCATTACTGTTGCCCCTGTTTACTGGTATTTTTCTACTGCTGCTGCGCGAGCAGCGCATTTACGTCAAGCGATTGATTGCCGGGGCTAGCGGCATCGCACTGATTACCATCGCCTTTAAGCTTCTATGCCAGGTATCAGATGGCACTATCCTGGTCTATGCCCTCAGTGACTGGTCTGCTCCTTATGGCATCACCTTGGTCGCAGACAGGCTGGCGGCCTGGATGGTGATGACCACTTCACTGCTTTCCATATTCGCCCTGATCTATGCCATGCATGGCACGGACCGGGAAGGCCGGCATTTCCATATCATGTTCCAGTTGCAATTATTTGGACTGAACGGCGCATTCCTGACTGGTGACCTATTCAACCTGTTTGTGTTCTTTGAAGTGCTGTTGCTGGCCTCCTACAGCCTGCTGCTGCATGGTGGTGGACGCAAACGCATACGCTCCGGCCTGCATTTTGTCGTGATCAATGTAGTGGGCTCATCTTTGTTCCTGTTTGCGGTTGGAACACTGTACGGTGTGCTGGGCACGCTCAACATGGCTGACCTAGCCATCAAAGTGGCAGCCACCCCGCCAGAAAATCTGGTATTGGTACACAGTGCAGGCATGCTGCTGTTTGCAGTGTTCGCACTCAAAGCCGCACTATTGCCGTTTTACTTGTGGCTACCTTCCGCCTACTCCCAGACAAGTGCACCTTCAGCCGCACTATTCGCCATCATGACCAAAGTCGGCGCTTACAGCATATTACGCATCTATACGCTGATTTTCGGAGATCACGCAGGGCCACTAGCCAACTTGCTGGAAGGATGGCTACTGCCCATGGCATTGCTTACCATCATCATCGGGACTTTTGGCCTGCTTGGCAGCAAGCGGTTGCGGCAACAAGTCTCCTATCTCGTGGTGATTTCCGCTGGCACCCTGCTGACCGGCTTCAGCCTGGATTCCGCGGCAGGTATCGCAGCCGGGCTCTATTACCTGCCCCATACCACTTTTGCCACCGCAGCCATGTTCCTGCTGGCGGACCTCATTTCAAAACGTCGCGGCCTGATGGAAGACCGGCTGGATGCGGGTTATGTGATTACCCAGCAGAAATTTCTCGGCGCGGTGTTTTTTGCATTAGCCATCCTGGCGTCGGGCCTGCCACCATTGTCAGGTTTCCTTGGTAAGTTCATGTTGCTGCAAGCCGCTCTGGATCATCCGGCAATTGTGTTTATCATGGGCATCGTGCTTCTCAATGGCCTGCTAACGGTGATCGGGTTGGCTCGCTCAGGCAGCCTGATGTTCTATGAGGCCCATGCGGTGGATAAATCTACCAATACCTATTACAGCCAGGTGTCGCCTGAACCGCTGAATGTACGAGAATTGCTGCCTGTCTTCTCATTGCTGGGCTTATGCCTTGCGATGACCATCGGGGCAGGGTCGCTGACAGAATTCACTGCCAAGACTGCGGCACAACTATTGGATACCTCTGCATATATAGAAGCTGTGTTGAGCAAGGGAGCGCCATAATGCAAAGATTTCTGCCCCACCCATTACTGACGGTCATGCTGGCACTGATCTGGCTACTGCTATCCAACAGCATTGCACCCGGCCAGATGGTGCTGGGAATATTGCTCGGATGGGCCCTTCCATTCTTTGCGCTGCAATTCTGGCCAGACAAAGTCAAGGTGCACAAGCCTCTCACCTTGCTCAAGTTCACCTATATCCTGCTGCACGATATCATTGAAGCCAACTTTATTGTGGCCCTGCGCATCCTTGGCAACCCGGATAAACTGCGCCCGGCATTTATCGTTGTGCCCATAGACCTGAATTCGGACTTTGCGATGAGCATCCTGGCCAACACCACCTGCCTGACCCCAGGCTCGCTCTCTGCACTATTGGCACCAGACCGTAAAAGCATACTGGTGCATACCATGGATGTAGGCGATATAGATGCCTTTATCCACACAATCAAGACTCGCTATGAACAACCGCTCAAGGAGATTTTTGAGGAATGATAGCAACCGCCATTCACATTGCATTTGTGCTGGTATCCGCGGCGCTGGCTCTCAACTTCTGGCGCCTGCTCAAAGGGCCCAGCTCGCCTGACCGCATCCTGGCACTGGATACGCTTTATATCAACACCATAGCCCTGCTGGTATTGTTCGGCATCCATATAGGCAGCGCTCTTTACTTTGAAGCAGCCTTGCTGATTGCACTGATGGGTTTTGTCGGCACCGTTGCCATGTGCAAATACCTGCTGCGGGGAGACATCATCGAATGAACATTCTGCTGGAAATCCTGCTTTCGGTGCTGATCGTAGCAGGGGCCTCGTTCACATTCATAGGCTCGCTCGGCCTTGCCCGCCTGCGTGACTTCTATACCCGTTTGCATGGCCCCACCAAGGGCACCACATTGGGCGTTGGCTGCCTGCTGATCGCCTCGGCTATTTTCTTCAGCACCCGTGATGAGGGAATCAGCCTGCATGAAGGGTTGATTACGCTGTTCCTGTTCATTACCGCCCCTATCAGCGCCCATCTGTTAGCCAAGGCAGCGCTGCACCTCAAGGTTGAATCACTGGTTCCATTGCCGGATGAAGCAATAGAACGCAAGAACAAGCAACACCAGAAATACCACTCTGTTGATTGAGCCTGCTCGCCCCAGGCAAACAGGCTGCACCAGGCTTCAGTTTTCTAAGAATGATGGACCCTTTCAGGTTCCTTCTCGTCCAGCCCCGCCTCTGCGTCCAATACTGCCTGCTGTCGTCTAGGCGGCAGCAGGAACAGGCCGGGCTGCTGGATAAAGCGTTTCAACAAAGTCCTCAACAGCAACCGCCATTGTGCAAACGAGACTTTGCGTGACTTCATGGCCACGTAGAGGGCAAGACTGAAACTCACCACCAGGTTTGCCGTCCCGATCAGCCAGATACCCAATATCGCAGTGACCAGCACCTGCCAGCTGAACATGAAATCCAGCGCCATGAAGGAATAGCCGGTAAATGCCGAAACAAAGGCGATATGCCGGATATCAATGGGCGCTCCCAATAATACACCCAAGCCTGACATCCCGCCCAGCAGGCAGCCAAAATAGAAATTGCCCGCCAGCGCGCCCAGATTGTTTTCCACATAGCGGGCTACCCTATCCAGCCTATGGGTACCCAACAGCCATTCCAGCCAGCGCAATGCGCGCAGGCGCTGCGGAATTTTGTTATACACGGCAAGATTGTCGTGATAACCCGCAATCAGGCCTGAGAGGAACAGGCAAACCCCGGCAATACCCGCATAGAATACCGCACCACTATGAAACGGGTCATTGGAATCCAGCAACTGGTGGGCTTTTTCCGGCGTGATGAAGTGTTCGCCAGTCACGCTGAGAATGACCCAGCCTATCAGCATGGCCACAGGTACCGCCAGCAACACATTGCCAAGGATAGCGATGGTCTGGCTGCGGAAGGTCTGGGCAATGATGTTCACCAGCTTATCCAGGTTCTTGTTCCTGCGATCACTCGCATCGATACTGGCCGCAATTGCAGCAGCTGTCATGGCAGGCTGCTTGGTTGCCACTGTGAAATGCAGGATATGGATGAGTACAAACCCCAGACCATAATTGAGACTGAACAGAATGGCCTCGGTCAGTGGTGCATAATGATGCTTGGCAGCAATGATCTTAAGCATGCTCATGATCGCAATGATGATGCCAGCCCCCATGGCTGAGCGCATCAGGCCGAAATACTCACTACGGGTTTCCGTAATGTAATGCTCGCCAGTGCGACTGGCATTTTCTGTCACGCGCAAGGCCATCAGCTCCATGTTCTCGCGGAAATGCTGCCTAACGTCATTTTTGTGGCGTTCTGCCGAAACCAGCGTCTTGAACAATTGGACAAAGGCAGGCCCGGCATCCGCCTCTCCACGTACCAGCTTGATAATGCCAAGCAGGCTTTCCAGGCGTCGGATCTGCTGGCTCATGCGTTGCAGCAAAAAGGTCAAGCGCACACTGGTGCCTGTTTGCGAACTATTGCGGCGTATCTTGGCAATCACCTCGCGACACTGATCCAGCATAACCAGAATATGGTCGACCTCATATTGCTTTTCCAACGGCAATGCCAGCAGCGCCTGCAACTCCACGCTCTGGGTAATGAAGGGGGAGTCATGGTATTCGATCTCGGGATGGTTGCGGATCAATTCCGGTTCCAGCCCTGAGGCGGCCAATCGATAAGACAATACCTGCGCCGATTCCAGCACGCTTTTCTGGCAGGCGAACCTGTGGTCAATATCCACCTCATGAAAACGCAGGGCATGTACCAATTGCAGCCAGACTTCGTCCGGAACAGCCTCTACCCATAACTCATCCCCGGTCTTGGGGAAAATCTCTGCAAACAAGTCCTTGAGATAAGCCGGGTTGATCGCATCAGGCAGCAACTTGTGGCCTATTCGGCGCCACAACTCCGTAAAAAATCCGCTATTGGGCTGTATACCTGAATCCACATACAGTGAAACAGGCTTGCGGCCACTCAGGAGGCTCACAATCCCATCGCGTAGCAATACTGCCTTTTGCGGATCACTGTTCAACACATGGCACAAAGCCTGGATAGAATGTGCGGCATCGTCAGTTTCACTGAGACTCGCAGGGCGCAACTCCGCTACAAGATCAGCGAGCAGGCGCGCGGTATTGATATTTTGTACTGTGTATGCGCTCAGTATCTTTTCCATCATCATCTTAATGTACATTCAACTTAATTAATTGACTCCAATCCTGCCAGAATTCAGCAAACAGCGGCTGCACAACCTCAAGGCACGGGATTCAAGTGAACAGAGACTGTTTTTTCAAGGTTAACCCGGCGCAGGCTTATCTCAACATCCTGCCCCGCATATTGTTGTGTCACCTCTTGTAATTGTTGGGGCGATTTCAGCTGGGCCTTGTCCAAGGCCACCAGCACATCACCGACCACAACACCCGCTTTTTCGGCAGGTGAATCCGCAATCACGGCAAGCACCGTCAACCCCGGCTCAGGGTCTCCATCCCGTGGCTTCATGACATGCACACCCAACACCGGTGGCAACAATTTCGCCCAGTAGGTAGCGAAATAACTGTATATCTCCGAACTATCGGAAGCCCTATCACTATGTTTGGCCTGATCGCGGATCTGCTGCATCTTCATAGCGGCCGTGGGTGATGCCAGCAGCTTGGTATAGACTACAACCGCCTCTGCATGGATACTGCTGGCCTGGGCAAGCGCTTGGGAGGGAGGCACATCGCCCGCCTCGAAGCGGGAATATCCCAGCATTTCATATCCATCACGCAACATCCGTTGATAATCCTCATTTTCAGCCACCCCTTTGAATATCTTGGGTGCGGCATCACTTGTGTTCAATTTGACGCCATGCAAATTACGCGCACTATAAGTTCGGCTATAAGGATTGTCATCTTTGGGTTGTTCTACCGCAGGCTTGGCCTGAACTGGTTTATCCGGCAATGGCTCTTTGACAACCGGCTTGCTACAGGCTGCCGCAAGCGCCACCAGCAGTAACATCAAGAATATACGCATCATGCCTCCAGTAAATGAATGAGGTTCGATTGGTCTGCATCCCTGTCGCCAAGGCGGACCTGCGACGGGTTCTAATGGTATGATGAAACCACAGTTTTATCACATCTGCGTCGGTAAAATGACGTCAGCAATATAACCTTGATACATAACAATATGGCAGATCAACTCATACGCATAGGATTAGTTTCCATCAGCGACCGCGCATCCAGCGGTGAATATCAGGACAAAGGGATTCCTACCCTGCAGGAATGGCTAGGAAAAACACTATCGACCCCCTGGGAATCCACCGTCAGGGTCATTCCCGATGAGCAGGATGAAATCGAGGCCACATTACGTGACCTGGTCGACTTTGAAGGGTGCAGCCTGATTCTCACCACTGGCGGTACAGGGCCTGCAATCCGTGATGTCACCCCAGAAGCCACCGTTGCAGTCGCAGACAAGGTCATGCCAGGCTTTGGTGAACAGATGCGCCAGATCAGCCTTAATTTTGTTCCCACGGCCATTTTGTCGCGCCAGGTAGCAGTCATACGCAAACGCAGCCTGATCATCAACCTGCCAGGCCAGCCAAAGTCCATCGCCCAGACGCTGGAAGGCCTCAAGGATGAGGCAGGCAACATCACTGTTCCCGGCATTTTTGCCGCTGTACCTTATTGCCTGGACCTCATAGGCGCGCCCTACATTGAAACCGATCCAGCCATGGTCAAGTCTTTCCGCCCCAAGTCTGCACAAAAACCTGAATCCTGATGACAAGCGAATTCGACCTGATCAAACGCTACTTCACACGACCGACCAAGCGAGCTGTATTGGGAGTGGGGGATGATGCGGCATTATTGCAAGTCACCCCGGGTATGGAATTGGCCATTTCGGCAGACATGCTGGTAGCAAACACTCACTTTTTTCCTGACATTAATCCATGGCTGATCGGCTGGAAATCACTGGCAGTCAACATCTCGGACATGGCTGCCATGGGCGCGTTGCCTTGCTGGGCAACATTGGCCATTGCCCTGCCCAATGCAGATGAATCCTGGGTAGAGCGATTCTCCGCAGGTTTTTTTGCCTGCGCTGACCAGTTTGGGGTTGAGCTCATAGGCGGCGACACCACTCGCGGGCCATTGGCCATCAGCGTCCAGATCATGGGCGAGGTAGCTCCCGGGCAGTCACTGTTACGTAGCCAAGCTAAAATTAATGACGAAATCTGGGTATCCGGCCCCCTGGGAAATGCCGCACTGGCACTCGCCGCATTGCAACAGCGTTATCCACTCACAGAGCAGGAGCTGGCTGCCTGCATACCTGCCTTGCACCAGCCAGTTCCACGCGTCGAACTCGGGCTGGCCCTGTGTGGATTGGCACATAGTGCTTTGGATATTTCAGATGGCCTGCTGGCCGATTTCGGACATATTCTGGAGCGTTCACAAGTGGGGGCAGAACTTTACCTCAACCGCATTCCTGTTTCAGAAATCGTAAGCACACACTTACATGAAACCGCTGTCCAGCAAATGGTCCTGGCTGGGGGAGACGACTATGAACTATGCTTTACAGCCAGCGCGCAGGATCATGGCAGGATTGTTGCCATAGGCAAGGATCTGGGCCTGCAACTCGCCGCTGTCGGCCGCGTTACCCCTACTCCGGGCCTCATAGTCTATGGCACCGACAACAGCCCTATGTCCATCAAGGAGAATGGTTTTGATCATTTCGCCTGATTACCGGTTTTTATTGCGTCATCCTGCGCATTTTCTAGGCCTGGGGTTTGGCAGCGGGCTGGCGCCCAAGGCGCCTGGAACTTTCGGTACCTTGGTTGCCATGCCATTGTTTGCCTTGATGATGCAGTTACCAGAAGCAACCCATCTGTTCATACTGTCATGCATGTTCCTCGTCGGCATCCCCATCTGCAGTATTACTGGGCGTAACCTGGGCATCAGCGATCATGGCGGCATAGTCTGGGATGAAATCGTCGCCTTTATGTTGGTTCTGGAGTTCACGCCCAAGGCATGGGAATGGTGGCTGACGGCATTCCTGCTGTTCCGGCTGTTTGATATCTGGAAACCTTTTCCCATCCGCCAATTCGACCGTCGCCTGCATGGCGGCCTTGGCGTGATGTTTGACGACCTGCTGGCGGCAGTTTATGCCATTGCCGCCCTGAAGGGACTTCAATGGCTGACGATGCATTCCTTCTGACACTAAGCACCGAGCTAGGCAGAACAATGCAGCAACGCCAATTGTTGCTGGCACTGGCAGAATCCTGCACTGGCGGCTGGGCAGCACAATGCATCACCGCCATTCCCGGCAGCTCAGCCTGGTTTGACCGTGGATTTGTCACATACAGCAACGCTGCCAAGCAGCAAATGCTGCAAGTGCAGGCGGCAACACTACAAAAATATGGAGCGGTTAGCGAAGAAACCGCCAGGGAAATGGCGCTGGGCGCCTTGCAATATAGCGATGCCAATATCTCTGCCGCCATTACCGGAATTGCGGGTCCTGATGGTGGATCGCCGCATAAACCTGTGGGTACGGTATGTTTCGGTTGGGCCCATTCAGACGGACGTATCATTACGTCCACACATCATTTTTCAGGGGACAGGGAGCAAGTACGCAGGCAGTCGGTAAAAACCGTGATTGAGGGACTGTTACAACTTACCTTAGCCACTGATTTATGAAATAATTGCAAGCTTTAGCAGGCTAATTGAAAAAGGTACTTACTGATGGATGAAAATAGAAGCAAAGCGCTGGCCGCAGCACTCTCGCAAATCGAGAAACAGTTCGGCAAGGGATCTATCATGCGCATGGGCGACACCGATGTTGCCGCTGACATCCAGGCAGTATCTACCGGTTCACTGGGGCTTGATATTGCATTGGGCATAGGCGGCCTCCCCCGCGGCCGTATCGTGGAAATCTATGGTCCGGAATCTTCAGGCAAAACCACGCTGACCTTGTCCGTCATTGCACAAATGCAAAAGGTGGGCGGCACTGCTGCATTTATCGATGCGGAACATGCACTTGACCCACAATATGCCCAGAAACTGGGTGTCAATGTCTCCGAACTGCTGATCTCCCAGCCAGATACTGGCGAACAGGCGCTGGAAATCGCCGACATGCTGGTACGTTCGGGCTCTGTCGATATCGTGGTCGTTGACTCTGTGGCAGCCCTGACGCCAAAAGCCGAAATCGAAGGCGAGATGGGCGACTCCCACATGGGCCTGCAAGCCCGCCTCATGTCCCAGGCATTGCGCAAGCTGACTGCCAACATCAAGCGCACCAATACGCTGGTGATCTTCATCAACCAGATACGCATGAAGATCGGCGTGATGTTCGGCAACCCGGAAACCACTACCGGCGGCAACGCACTCAAGTTCTATGCCTCCGTGCGCCTGGATATCCGCCGTACCGGCGCGATCAAGAAGGGCGACGAAGTCACCGGTTCCGAAACCCGCGTCAAAGTCGTCAAGAACAAGGTATCGCCTCCGTTCAAGCAAGCTGAATTCGACATCCTCTATGGCGAGGGCATCTCCCGCGAGGGCGAGATCATCGAGCTTGGCGTCAACCTCAAGCTGGTGGAAAAAGCCGGCGCCTGGTACAGCTACAATGGCGAGAAAATCGGCCAGGGCAAGGACAATGCCCGCGAATTCCTGCGCGAGCATCCGCAAATCGCCAATGAAATCGACGCCAAGATACGCGCCCAATCAAACCTGGCCAACGCCCGCATCACCACGGCGCCGGATGAAAACGACGAAGAAGAGTAAACCTGCCATCAGCCTGCGCGAGCGGGCTTTGGCTTATCTGGCACGGCGGGAATATTCTCATCAGGAACTGCAGCAGAAACTGCGCGCCTATGCCAGCGAAGATGACGACGTGCCGGCTTTGCTGGATGACTTCAAGAAACGCGGTTGGCTATCCGATACAAGGTATACCGAGCAGATCGTGCATGCGCGTAAAGGCCGCTTCGGCAGCTTGCGCGTAGCCCATGAACTCAGGGAGCATGGCATAGCGGATGAGCTGATCGGCAAGGCCGTGGCTGAAGTACAAGCCGGGGAACTGGAAACAGCGCTTACGGTATATCGCAAGAAATTTACCAGCCCGCCGCAAAACCGGGAGGAATGGGCCAAACAGGCCAGGTTTCTGCAAGGTCGCGGCTTTGGTTTTGAGATTATCCGGCAAGTGCTGCGCCACAATCCGGATGAAGATTAAATTTGAATAGTGTCAAACCCGTTTTGGTCAGCATTTTGATAACAACATTGAGCAAGAAAATAGGTACATGAAGAGCAACCAGATCCGCCAGGCCTTCCTGGATTACTTCGCCTCCAAGGGGCACCAAATTGTCAGCTCCAGCTCCCTGGTTCCGTCTGGCGACCCCACCCTGCTCTTCACCAATGCCGGGATGAACCAGTTCAAGGACGTGTTCCTTGGCTTCGACAAGCGCCCCTATACCCGTGCCACCTCCTCGCAGAAGTGTGTGCGCGCCGGCGGCAAGCACAATGACCTGGAAAACGTAGGCTACACTGCACGCCACCATACCTTCTTCGAGATGCTGGGCAACTTCAGCTTTGGCGATTACTTCAAGCGCGATGCCATCCATTTTGCCTGGGAATTGCTGACCGAAGTATTCAAGCTGCCCAAGGAAAAGCTCACCGTCACCGTTTATGCTGAAGACGACGAAGCCTACGACATCTGGGCCAAGGAAATCGGCGTGCCTGTGGATCGCATCATCCGCATCGGCGACAACAAGGGCGCACGCTACGCCTCAGACAATTTCTGGATGATGGGCGACACCGGCCCCTGTGGTCCTTGCAGCGAGATTTTCTACGACCACGGCGAACACATCTGGGGCGGCCCTCCAGGCAGTGCGGAAGAAGACGGCGACCGCTTCATCGAAATCTGGAACAACGTGTTCATGCAGTTCAACCGCGACGAAGCAGGCGTCATGCATCCGCTGCCAAAGCCAAGCGTGGATACCGGCATGGGCCTGGAGCGTATCGCCGCCGTCCTGCAGGGCGTGCACAGCAACTACGAGATCGACCTGTTCCAGAGCCTGATCAAGGCTGCGGCACGCGTCACTAACAGCCAGGACCTCGACAGCCCTTCGCTCAAGGTGCTGGCAGACCATATCCGCGCCTGTAGCTTCCTGATCGCCGATGGCGTCATCCCCGGCAATGAAGGCCGCGGCTATGTGTTGCGCCGCATCATCCGCCGCGCCATCCGTCACGGTTACAAGCTGGGCGCGCGAGCCGCATTCTTCCATAAGATGGTGGCAGACCTTATTGAGGAGATGGGCGACGCCTATCCCGAACTCAAGACCGGCGAGCAACGCATTACCGACATCCTGCGGCAGGAAGAAGAACGTTTCTTTGAGACCATTGAGCACGGCATGGCTATCCTGGAAACCGAGCTTGCTGAAATGGCCAAGAACGGCAACACGGTTTTCAATGGCGAAACCGCTTTCAAGCTGCATGACACTTTCGGCTTCCCGCTCGACCTTACCGCCGACGTATGCCGCGAGCGGGAAGTAAGCGTCGACTCCGCTGCCTTTGATGCCGCAATGGCTCGCCAGAAAGAACAGGCACGCGCGGCAGGCAAGTTCAAGATGGCAACCAATCTTGAATACGAAGGAGCACCAACGTCCTTCAAAGGCTACGATACGCTGGAATCCCAGGCCACGGTGCTTGCACTCTACAAGGATGGCGCCGCAGTCGATACGCTGAATGAAGGCGATCTCGGCGTAGTCGTCCTGGACAACACCCCGTTCTATGCAGAATCCGGCGGCCAGGTGGGCGACCAGGGCCTGCTCAAGGGTCCGGACGGCATCTTCCAGGTGGAAGACACCCAAAAAATCCAGGCCAATGTTTTTGGCCACCATGGCGTGCTCAGCACCGGCAAACTCAGCGTGGGCGCTGAAGTCAGCGTACGGGTAGACCTGGCTGCGCGCCATAGAACCATGCGCCACCATTCTGCCACCCACCTGATGCACAAGGCCCTGCGAGAAGTCCTGGGCACCCATGTACAGCAGAAAGGCTCGCTGGTCGACCCGGACAAAACCCGCTTCGACTTCTCGCACAATGCGCCAGTCAGCGCTGAAGAAATCCGCCGCATAGAAACCATCGTCAACGCCGAGGTCCTCGCCAATACGCCTACGCTAGCGCGCGTCATGGATATTGAATCCGCGCAGAAAACCGGCGCCATGATGCTGTTCGGCGAGAAATACGGCGATGAAGTCCGCGTGCTCGATATCGGCAGCAGCCGTGAGCTCTGTGGCGGCACCCATGTCAGCCGCACCGGCGATATCGGGCTTTTCAAGGTCGTGTCCGAATCAGGCGTGGCCGCCGGCGTGCGCCGCATTGAAGCCGCTACCGGCGATGTCGCCCTGCAACATATACAGCAACAACAGAATTTGCTAGCTGACGCAGCTGCCGCCTTCAAGGCACCGGCAATTGAGCTGGCGGGCAAAATCAGCCAGACGCTGGAACAGGTAAAGTCGCTTGAAAAGGAATTGGCAAGGCTCAAATCCAAGCTCGCCTCGTCGCAAGGGGATGAACTGGCTGAGCAGGCAGTGGATATCAATGGGGTCAAGGTACTCGCTGCCACGCTTGAAGGCGCCGATGCCAACACCCTGCGCGAAACCATGGATAAATTGAAGGACAAGTTAAAAACCGCCACGATCGTGCTTGCCAGCGTTAATGCAGGCAAGGTTAGCGTTGCCGCAGGAGTGACTGCAGACACCATCGCCAGGATCAAGGCGGGGGAACTGGTCAATTTTGTCGCAAGCCAGGTAGGCGGCAAGGGCGGCGGCAAACCAGATATGGCAATGGCAGGCGGTACCGATGCCAGCCAGCTGCCGGCTGCACTCGCCAGTGTCGCCGACTGGGTTAAGGGAAAACTGAATTAAGCCGCCCATAGAGACATAGTTTTTTTATCCTCTATTCGCGTTCATTGATGCTTCACATTTGATACAGATATAAATATGGCACTCATCGTACAAAAATACGGCGGCACCTCAGTCGCCAACCCGGAACGCATTGGCAACGTGGCACGCCGCGTCGCCAGGCACAAGGCATTGGGTCAGCAGGTGGTGGTGGTGGTTTCCGCTATGTCTGGCGAAACCAACCGCCTGATCGGACTGGCCAGGGAGATCATGCCCAACCCGAATCCACGCGAACTGGACGTACTGGTTTCCACTGGCGAGCAAGTCACCATTGCGCTACTTTCCATGGCACTGCAGGAACTGGGCGTAAAGGCAAAAAGCTACACTGGCAGCCAGGTACGCATCCTGACAGACAACGCGCACACCAAGGCCCGCATCCTCAAGATTGATGAAGAACGCGTGCGGGAAGACCTGGACAATGGCTACGTAGTGGTCGTTGCCGGTTTCCAGGGCGTTGATGAGGAAGGCAACATCACCACGCTCGGCCGCGGCGGTTCAGACACCACCGGCGTCGCCCTGGCAGCCGCCCTGAAGGCCGACGAATGCCAGATCTACACCGATGTAGACGGCGTCTACACCACAGACCCGCGCGTCGTGCCGGAAGCACGCCGCCTGAAATCCGTCACCTTCGAGGAAATGCTGGAAATGGCCAGCCTGGGCTCCAAGGTACTGCAAATCCGCTCGGTCGAGTTTGCCGGGAAATACAAAGTCAAACTGCGCGTGCTTTCAAGCTTCGAAGAAGAAGGCGAAGGCACGTTGATTACTTTTGAGGACGACAACAACATGGAACAACCCATCATCTCCGGCATCGCCTTTAACCGCGACGAAGCCAAAATCACCGTGCTAGGCGTACCAGACCGCCCAGGCATTGCCTACCAGATATTGGGGCCGGTCGCCGATGCCAACATCGATGTTGACATCATCATCCAGAACGTAGGCGCAGATGGCACCACCGACTTCACCTTCACCGTCCACAAGAACGACCTGCAGAAAGCCCTTGAAATCCTGCGTGGCAAAGTACAAGGTCACATCGGCGCCCGCGAGATCATCGGCGACGACAAAACCGCCAAGGTTTCCGTGGTTGGCGTAGGCATGCGCTCACACGTCGGCATCGCCAGCCAGATGTTCCGCACCCTGGCAGAAGAAGGCATCAATATCCAGATGATTTCCACCTCCGAGATCAAGATTTCCGTCGTCATCGACGAGAAATACATGGAGCTCGCAGTACGCGTTCTGCACAAGGCCTTTGGACTAGAAGAAGTTTAAAAGAATAAGCCGGTTCAGCGTTGATTTTTACGGCGTATTCAAGTATTGTTACGCCCTCGTGCGGAGAGCTGGCCGAGTGGTCGAAGGCACTTCCCTGCTAAGGAAGCATACGGGCTTAAACCTGTATCGAGGGTTCGAATCCCTCGCTCTCCGCCAAAAATGATGAAAGCCCCGATACATCGGGGCTTTTTCATTTTATGGGTATCAGCACTGGTAGCATTTTTGGTAGCAAAAAAGTTGAGCCGCTTGTCATCACACATACCAGAATTGGCGGGGAAGCAAGCCAGACACCCTTCAACAAGAAATAAGCGTCGCTACCACATCCAGGTTACCGAATCGCCTAAGTAAAAATTGTACGATATTAAGAAGGTTGGCTGATATACAGCCATGGCCAATGCTTACCTATCCAGGTTCCCCCAATACGCCATTTGATATGAAAATTATTGATATTAGTGGTCAATAATTTCCATTATTTAAACAAGTGGATTTTCTTTATGATCATCATTGATCAGAGATGTTAATCAAGCATCTCTTTTATTCTCAAAAATCAGGCTGCCAACTGTACTGCTCGTTTGATGTTTCCGAGTGTTGTTGTAATTGTTTCAAGCCTTTCAACTTTCAAAAAGGCTCTTGACCGGGAAAATTGAAGCCTTCCAAACAACTATGAAGGCTTGCCTCCTCAGTATCCGCTGATGGGCATACAGGTTGCAGCATCTCAATAGATGATTTGAATAGAGTGCAATTCCGTCAATAAATGGATAACTACGTATGGAAGTGTAGCTGCTGCGATTTTGTTTATGACGAACTCGCAGGGCAACATGAAAAAGGGATTCTGCCAGGAACTTGTTGGGAGGCTTTGCCTAACAACTGGTCATGTGCGATTTGCGGATCTGACCGAGCAAGTTTTTTCCCAATAACGCTGGAAGAACATCTGTATATCTGCTTCGGTACGCAAATATAGTAACGTTTGTTGATAGGGAGAGGCTATGAACCGTGCCCAACTTAGAAAGGAGCTTATACAAAAAAGAATTTCTCTTGAAAAGCCAGACTTCAGGGAATTGAACGATGCAATCACCATGCATTTCCATGCTAAATTCGATTGGCTCCATGGACGAAAGGTTGGCCTCTACTGGCCGATCATGGGGGAGTTCGACAGCATTCCGTTAATGATGGAATTACATCAAGCGGGATGTTCTATTTCGCTGCCAACGATTGAAGAAAAAAATGCGCCGCTGGCTTTTAAAAAATGGCATCCCAATGTCTTGATGGGCAAGGGGCCATTGGCAATTCATTATCCACTGGACACTGCTTATGAACAGCCGGAGATCTTGATCATTCCATTGGTGGGATTTGATTCAAAAGGTTATCGGCTGGGTTATGGTGCGGGGTATTACGACAGAACGCTTCACTCTTTGAACCCTACCCCTATCACCATAGGCATAGGCTTTGAGCTAAACCAGGTGGACAGTATCGCTCCCCATTCCCTGGACGTGCGGATGGAGTTCATTCTGACTGAAAAAGGGCTGCGCTATTTTCAGCCGGATCAACCGAGGTGGCTTGAGTCCGGGGAGAAGGTTGAGGAGATCATGAAATATCTCTTATTTTTACGTTTCCGGTCGTTCCACGACGTCGAACTGGCATCGCCAGTGTGTTATGGGAAATAACATTATCAATGCTGCGACCAATCGAAATCCTTTCTGGAGGCCGCTCTCAGTTGCCTTAACACTTGCTCCATCACGGCATTATTCCTATTCCGGGGATATATAAGGTAGATCGGGTATGAAAACTCCGGTGATGCTTCCACAACAGCCAGGCTCCCCTCTTCAATATACTTTTGGACCACCCGGCTTCTGAAATAACCACTGCCGCCGTTTTCAATAATATGATTCAAGGCCAACGGGCCCAAGTTGATAGATAAGCCAGGTTTGGCAAGCTCGGCCAGCGCAGAATCATGCTGCTGCTTGAAATACTCTCCCCAATCGATATAGATATAAGGATCCGAATTCCTGGTGGATCTCACCATGATGAGTTTTTCCTCCAGCAACTCTTCAACCTGCATCCCTGACCAGTAATCGGGTTGATGGACTAATGCGGCGTCCATTACCCCGCCTTCCAGTTTTTTATGTAAAGAAGCGGTCTCGCCGACTTCCACACGTATGGCCATCGTGGGCATTTCAAGCCTTAAAAAGTTAAACCATTGCAATAGCAAGGGATTCCAAAGACTGATTTCTCCCCCAATAGTGATTAAATTTACTGTTCCTTGTGGTAAAGGCAGGTCTCGTTTTGCAGCATTCCACGTCTGCACGAATTGCCGCGCGTATGAGGCAAATCTGATTCCATTATCTGTAAGTCTTGCTCCGCTTCTGTTTCTCACGAAAAGCTGGCATTCAAGTAGATCCTCCAGCGTTCGTATGCGGGTTGTGACTGTAGTCTGTGTGACATGTAAACGCTCGGCTGCAGCAATGAAGCTGCCCGATTGGATAATTTCTAAAAAAGTTTTAGCTAGCGTGATATCCATATATCAAATTTTATCATATTAAATGCATTTAAATTTCATTATTCAATAATCTTATCTCATCTCATAATCTATTACCAAATCGTTCAAGCAAATCCTGATTTTGAAAATAGCCCCTGAAATATTTAAAGAGGAAGAATGGAGGAAAATTGAAGACCTCATATATCACCTTGATGAAAAGCAGAGCGTATGGCTCTCGGGGTATCTGGCAGGCCGTACAAAGACCCCCTGCCCTCAGCAGCCGGATCTGCAAGAACTGATGATCTGTCATGGTGGCGAAACAGGCAACTCCAAAAAAATCTCTTCCCTGGTTGAGCAGCAAGCCTTGAAACTAGGCTATCGAGCCAAGATAGTCGACCTCGGCCAAATCAAGTTTCGTCAGTTTTCAAAATTCAATTTAGTTGTCCTCATCTGCAGTACACATGGCGATGGCGATCCGCCCGAACCAGTATTGCCCTTCTACACCGCATTGATGTCGGACTCAGGTTTGCGGTTGGAAGCCATGAACTACGCAGTGCTGGCTCTCGGTGACTCCTCGTATGAACACTTCTGTGCCACCGGTATCGCGATTGATAAAAGATTGAACGCGTTAGGTGCCGCCCGTCTTCTGGAAAGACAGGATTGTGACGTGGATTATCAAAGAGCGGCTGACCACTGGATTCAGAAGTTGGCATTGAAACTGCCCAGGATCAAGGAATCACACAATACTGATACCTTGGGCCCACCAACCCCGGAAGCTGACAGGTCAAACCCAATGACCGTCAAAGTCATTGAAAATATACAACTTTCGGCTGAGTGGCGTGAGGATGCTGTCCACCATCTGGTATGCGACCTGGAAGAAAACCCTTTGGCCTTGGCAGCTGGGGATGCCATCGGAGTGTTGGTAAAAAACCCCATTGATCTTGTTACCCGGTTACTGGAGATCACTAATCTGCAGCCTCAACAAATGGTCAACCTTGGCGGAGTGGCCGTTCCTCTCTTGGATGCGCTTACTGACAAACTGGATATCACGATACCAAGCAGGGATTTTGGCCAGCTGTGGGAGTCGCTGGATACCTCGGGACTATTCCATGCCGCCATGGGCGACTCGGAAAAGGAAAGAAAGGAATTCCTCAAGAACCAGCCGTTAATTGAGCTGATCACGAAATTCAGAGCCCCAGTGAAGGCCCAGCAGCTGGTCGATGTGCTGCGTCCCTTGCAACCCCGGCTCTATGACATTGCCAACAGTTTAAGAGTGACGCCCGATGAGGTGCATTTATGCATCAAACGATATAGCTACATTCAAGGCAACGCAGCCTACAAAGGCATCGGTTCGAACTACATCGTCGATTTGAAGCCCGGCGCAGCACTGCAGATTTTTCCCCACAAACATCTGAGATTCCATCTTCCCGAGAGTCATGAAGTTCCACTCATTTTGATTGCGGACAGTACTGGAGTGGCACCCTTCAGATCGTTTATCCAGGAAATGGAGGCAGAGAACCGGGCCCATCCCTGCTGGTTGATTTTCTCTGAGCAATTGTTTGAGGAGGATTTTTTATACCAGTCTGAATGGATCAATGCCATGTCATCGGGAACATTGAAGGCATTGAATCCCGTCTTCTACCAGGATACGCCCAGACACACGCTGTTTTCCGCCATCCTGGAGCAAGAAGGGCAATTCCGGGACTGGCTGGAACAGGGCGCCCATATTTATTTGAGTGGAGATAAAACCATACTCGCCAAAACGGAAGAGGCTATCAAGGAATGGACTGAGCTTCAGGAGGACATCCAGTGGACAGCGCTTTCTGCCAATAAACGATTGCATAAAAACCTCTATTGAACATCTATGAATCGTCAATTCACAACCTTAATCGCTGACCTGGGCCAATTCAACAGCAACGAATTGGTGAAGTTTTCGAGTAAGTTTCTTAGGGGAAACATAGACCAGGGATTAAAAAATCCGGTTACAGGAGGCATGCCTGCAGACGATCCGTTGTTGCTTAAATTTCATGGGATATATCAACAGGACAATCGTGACTTCAGGGCACAGCGCCAAGAAAGGCTGCTGGAACCCAATTATCAGTTTATGGTGCGGTTGCGCATACCTGGAGGGTTGCTTAGCAAACAGCAGTGGATAGGACTAGATGCCATTTCCCGTAAATATTCGGACAGGGGCATCCGGATAACAACACGGCAGACAATCCAGCTCCATGGCGTCCGAAAAAGAAACCTAAAAGCGTGCATGCAGGCGCTGAAACGGATTGGCATCGATACGGTGGCAGCCTGCGGAGACGATAGCCGGGGGGTGGTATGCGGGGGGAACCCCATGATCTCCAGGATTTCCAGGGAAGTTCAGGAAATCGCGAAGCGAACATCCAACAGATTAATCCCCAGAACCAGTGCTTATGAGGAGATTTGGTATGGGGAATCGAAATCCTTGCACTCGGCCAATGAAGAACCGATTTATGGCCCTTTATATCTCCCGCGCAAATTCAAGGTCGGCTTCGCCATACCTCCTACCAATGATATTGACGTGTATGGACAGGACGTAGGTTTTATAGCCGTAGTGCGTAAAGAGCGATTGATTGGATTCAACCTATGCGTAGGTGGAGGCATGGGTCAAGTAGATACGAGGGATGACAGCTATCCAAGGCTGGCTCAGGAAATTGGCTTCATCAAACCGGATGAAGCACCGGAAGTTGCTGAAATCATCATGGAAATACAGCGGGACCATGGAGATCGCAAGGACAGGCACCAAGCGAGATTCAAGTACACCCTTGATCGATTGGGCCTGTCATGGTTTCTTAATGTGCTGCAGGAGCGCCGCGGAAAACCTTTATTGGCTCCTTATCCCATCAATTTTACGAGAAATAGTGATGATATCGGCTGGCAACGCGGTGATGATGGACTGTGGCAATGCACACTTCACATAGAAAGCGGCAGGATCACAGGAGCCTTGCAAGACCAACTGGCCGGCCTCTATCAACAATACGGCGGCTTCATCAGGCTGACAACTAACCAGAATCTACAACTCACCCACATTCACGATTATGAATTGCCTCAGTTGAAGACCCGATTGGACGATCTTGGCCTGGCGGTCCTTACCGAACCTGACTTGCAGTCCGCAAACACCCTCACCTGTGTTGCCCTTCCCACATGTGGGTTAGCGATGGCGGAAGCTGAGCGATATGTGCCCTCATTCTTGCCAAAATTTAACCAGGTTAAATCGAGCCATGGTTTATCTGGACTTCCAATCACCCTACGAATCACTGGCTGCCCTAACGGATGTGCCAGGCCTTACATAGCAGAGATTGCACTGACTGGAAGGGCTCCGGGACTATACAACCTGTATCTGGGTGGAAGCCATACTGGAAATAGGCTGGCAAAACTTTATGCCAGCAACGTGAACGAGGTGAAGATTCTGGAGCTCCTGAGTGACTTGATGAAACGCTACAAAACGCTGGCCCACCAAAATGAGCGTTTCGGCGATTTCCTGGTGCGTACCACTTTATTAGAGGACATGAGTGAGTTAATCGAGAATCAATAGAAAGGGAAACAATGATGCAGGACTATTTTTTTATACAAAGCCAGGAGCAGTTCACAGATGTACGAACGCGCTCCCAGTATGACCTGGCACTTTCGCTGGCCAAATCCGGCAAGGCCGTCAGTATTTTGCTTGTACAGAATGCCGTGTTATCGGCAAGAAAAAAAGTTGATTCTCCCAATGTCGATGCCCTGCTCTCTCATGCGGTGAAAATCTATGCCGACAGCCTTTCATTGCAGCAAAGGGAAATCAGCCCTCAACAACTCAATACATCAATAAAACCCGCCCAGCTCGATATTGTGATCAGCGCAATGCTGAACGGCGACAAGGTCATCTGGTGGTAAGGACTGGAATATGGAAACTAAAAAACTGACGTTCGCATTTATGGATCCGCCTTTCGAGAATGAGCGGACCATTACATTTTTCCGGATTCTGGATGCGGCCCTGGATCAAGGCGCAGATATCCAGGTCTTTGCCTATGAAGGCGCTGCAGCATTGGCATTCTCCTTGCAAAAGGCCCACGGAAACTCTGTCCACCATCGGGATGAAGTTCAAGAGGCCCATCCGCTGACAAAAGATTGGATTGCCGCTTTGCAGAACAAGGCAAAACAGCTGGGGGTAAACCTTGAGTGGGTGAATTGTGGTTTGTGCGTTGATGAACGTGGTGTAAATGCGAGCATTCCAGGCTGCAAGCGCGGCTCTCCTGCAGACCTTTGGCGTTATGCATCTGAGTCGTTCAATACGCTAGTGATAGGAACCCGGTGACATGAAAATCCTGCAGATTGTTGAACAGGCGTTCAGAACGCTTGTAGAAGAGCAAGACGACACAATTCTTTGGCTAACCCAATCAATGGCAGGCGCTGGCGCAGATGCAGAAGTGTTGCTGTCAGGAAATGCCGTTTATTACGCCACCATGAAACAAAGGCAGCCCGCAGTCCGGATCAGTGACTGGATTCAGCAGGAACCAGCCGATATTCCCCAGGATATCAACAGGCTGTTAAATCAGGGTATTCCAATATATGTCCTGAATGATGAGCTTGCAGAGCGAGGGCTGGACGAAAGCATGCTGCATGATGGCATCAAGGCCATCGACAAACAGCAGCTCGTGAGCCTCTACAACCGAATGGACCAGATCTGGCAATGGTAACGACCCTGGATCCGCTATGATCACTGCTTCACATCTCCTCAGGCGTATCAGCCATTGTCCGATCACTGTAGGTGTCGTTGGAGGTACGGGTTATGTGGGGGCGGAATTGGTCAGGCTATTGGCGGAACACCCCCATGTCAGCCTTAAAGCGGTCACTTCCCGGGTGAGCGTAGGCAAGTGTGTCAATGAACACTATCCGTATCTCTCAAAGTATCTCGATCTTCGTTTTGTGGGCTTGGAAGATGAAGCTTTCAAAGAGTGTGATGCCATCATTTTTGCCACCCCGCTGGGAGTAGCCATGGCGCATGCCCAATCATTACTAGAGCAAGGTGTGCGGATCATCGATCTTTCCCCTGATTTCAGCCTGGGAAATATCAACTTGTGGGAGTCCCACTATGATATCCCACACCAAAATGCGGAATTAATTCCCTCAACGGTGTTTGGGCTACCTGAAATAAACAGGAAAGCTATCAGGCAAGCACGATTGGTCAGTAGTCCAAGCAGTTATAGTACGGCGATCCTGTTAGGCATTTTGCCGTTACTGGTGCCATACAGGATTCAATCCGAATCCTTGATTGCCGATGTTGTAGTAGGGATGACTTCCCAAGGAAGAAGGCCGTCAAGGTCGGCATTATTCGGTGAGAGTTCAGACTCGATGCAAGCGCTTGAAGTCGAATTCCCATCATTTCAATGTGAAGCTCAGGAAGTCATCGCCGGAATCACCACAAAGCAATTGCAGTTAAGGTGTGTTTCCCACTCCATTCCCTTGATCACCGGCGTGCATGCCACCCTGTATGCCCAGGTAGATCCGAAAACGGACTTGTTCAAGCTCTATGCCGACTTTTATAAAAAAGAACACTTCGTGGATGTCCTTCCAGCGGGATGTGTGCCTGAAACAAGAATGGTGAAGGGATCCAATTATTGCAAGATCGCCCCTCATCGGCAAAGAGATGAAATGGCCGTGATTTTAGTAGCGATAGATAACCTGATAAAAGGAGCGGCGGGTCAAGCAGTACAGAACCTGAACATCATGTTTGGATTCAGTGAAACGGAAGGGCTGACCACAATGGGAATAGACCCCACAGGACATATTCCATGAGCCAACACCAGAAAATATCAAACTCCAGCCTAATGCTTCTTTCTGAGCTCAGAAGAGAACCAGCGTGTATCCCAGATATAACTGCGACCGTGCAATGCATTTTCATCTTTTGGGAAAAAGCGTTGGTTTATCTTACAAACCTTTAGGAATAAGTTCGACTGCCTCAACCACCGCTTCTCCTTATAACTCTGATATTCCGACCTCAACAGGAGCCACCATGTTCGCCAATTCATTTGTCTTGATCGTGCTTACCCTGGTGATCGGCTTGCCTCCCCTTGTGTTCCTGTTTATAGCATTGGCAGCTGGGCAATTGGATGATGCCGGCTCTACTGCTGAATCTATTTTTGAAGCGGGGGAGCTGCGCTACTCACGCCCATGGGAAACGCAAAAGCAATCCCAGGAGCGAGTGCAGCATTACGGCAGCTTGGTGAGTAATCCCCGGTGGGAATGGGAGCGCTGGCTATGAGTACGCCTGTGACATCCAATCCTGCACAAGAAGAGAGTACGGTAGACCATAGCAAGATCAAGGTCAGCCCAGAGGAAATGGAGGCATATGACCAATCGGGCCGGAAACCAGTATTACTGGGATTCTTTATCGCGGTGGTTTGGCTGCTGATCGGAACGGTGCTGGGCGACCTCAGCAGTTTCAAGTTTGACCGCCCTGACCTGCTTACTGAGCAAGCCTATCTCACATTTGGACGTATACGCCCCGCTCATCTCAATGTCATGGTCTATGGCTGGGCGTCTACCGCCATGTTTTCGGTGTCGCTATGGTTGATGCCCAGGCTCTGCCGAACGCCTCTGCGTTGGGGCAACCTGGCGGTCATTGGCATATTGGTATGGACTGTGGGCTTGGGCGTGGGGATCGCTTTATTGCTGGCAGGCCATGGTGATGGCTTGGAGTGGCTGGAGCTGGACCGTCAATGGGCCGATCCTTTATTGGTCATTGGCGCAGCAATGGTCGGAGCCTCGGTCTGGAAAACACTGGCAGCACGCAATGTACACCATCTTTACGTGTCAATCTGGTATGTCGCGGCTTCCTATCCCTGGTTCCTCATAATTTTTCTTGCCGGCAACATGCCTTTCTACAAAGGGGTTGAGTCGGCGGCCGTCAATTGGTTTTACGCCCACAATGCGTTAGGTCTTTGGTTGACGACCATCAACCTGGGGTTGATTTATTACCTATTGCCCAAGATCATCGGTAGACCGATTTATTCATATTGGTTATCGCTGGTAGGATTTTGGGGCCTGGCACTGTTTTATGCCCTGAATGGCATGCACCACCTGATCGGCGGTCCTCTCCCCTCATGGATGATCGCCACTTCCATCACCGCCAGCATCATGATGATTGTTCCGGTGGTTGCCGTGGGGATCAACCAGCATATGACCGTGGTTGGGCGGTTTGGCGCCATGCGCTATTCTCCCGCATTGACTTTGGCCGTTATTGCAGCCATGTCTTACACGGCAGTATCACTGCAAGGCATCCTGACGGCATTGGTCAGCGTAAACCGTATCACGCATTTCACTCATTGGACCATTGCCCACTCCCACCTTGGACTATATATGTTCGTCACGCTCTCTTTGTTTGGAGGGATGTATTACATATTGCCACGGGTGCTTAAAAAGGAATGGCCGAGCCGCCGCCTGGTACGTGCGCATATTCTGCTGGTAGGCGGGGGCATGGTGCTATATATAGTTGCCCTTGGCATTGGAGGCGTATTACAGGGATTAAGCCTGCTAGCCCCAGGGGAAGGGTTTGAAGCTTCAGTCAGCAGCGCCAAACCCTGGCTGCTACTACGCAGTGTGTCGGCAGTGATTATCTCGGCAGGTCATCTGGTGTTTGCCTACCATGCTTATTTGCTCGCCTTTACTAGCCGCAATAGCCTGACGCGGCACCCACCTTTCTATGAACTCAAGCCTGTCCTGGTGAAAAAGAGAGTGCCATGACCAGAATACTTGTCTTGATCATGGGGGCCATGGCGACCGTCATATTTGCGCTCGTCATTCTGGTAATCCTCCCCAACAGCATGCTCTCGGATTTAAAAGCGCCGCCGCAACTCAAACAACCGGGCCAGCAGGAATTGCTAGGTCGCCAGTTATACATCAGCAATGGCTGCATCTACTGCCACACACAGCAAGTTCGCGACCCTGTATTCACTACAGATATCCATAAGGGACTGGGTAACCGTCCTTCAGTGCCGGCTGATTATGTCTATGATGCCCCTCATTTGCTGGGGACCATGCGCACAGGACCGGACCTGTTCAATGTGGGCACGCGGTTGCCAGACCGTAATTGGCATTTATTGCATCTCTATCAACCACGGGCACTGGTTCCCTGGTCGATCATGCCTGGATTCCCTTTCCTGTTCGAACACAAGCCCACTGCAGAAGCGGGGGACAAAGTGCTGGATATCCCCAAGCCATATGCACCCAGCGAGGGAGTTGTCATCATCAGTAAAGAAGCAGAAGCCTTGGTGGCATATCTCATCAGTCTTCAGCATAACTATCCCGCCCCTGACAGTGATGCGCTAGAGGAGGTTCAACCATGAATGATGAAACCCGTCCCATTCCATCGGAAAAAAATGAAGTATCTACTTTGGCTTTACACGATCAAGTCATCCATGAAACCGAAGAACCCTTTGAAGACATGGTCAAGGGACCGGTATGGTTTTATCTGTTTGTAGTATTGGCGATGGTAGTAAGCGCATTCTATTTGGGTCGCCATATGGGCCGGTTGGATACGGCCGCCCATATCGGTTTTCTACAGGCATCAGGACAGGATACAACGCAAAAAGAGGCTGCGCCTGCAAACACAGTCTCTGGCGCCTCTGTATTCAGCAGCCGATGCGTCAGCTGCCACCAGGCAAATGGACAAGGAATTCCTGGCGCGTTCCCCCCACTGGTCAAGTCCGATTATGTACTGGGCAATCCTGAAATCCTGGCGCGAATCATACTGCATGGGCTGCAGGGAGAGCTTCAGGTGGAGGGGAAAACCTACAATGGCCTGATGCCTCCCTGGAAAGACCAGCTGAATGATGAAGAAATCGCCGCTGTTATGAATCATATTCGCACTGAACTCGGTGATAACAAGGCAGATAAAGTGGACGGAGCCTTAGTCAAACGAATCAGGAATGAAACCAAGGACCGGCAAAACTCATGGACCGTCCCTGAACTGGAAGCGCTGGGGAAATCATGAAGCAGAAAGCGCCATTGAAAGAGTCGTTGGCCGTATCAGGCTTTTTTCTGGAACAACGCCAGATAGATGAAGTATTGTCCGCTTGTTTGCAGCGAGGTATTCCTCGCGATTTGATCGATGTCGCTTTGTCCGAGCAAGCAGCTCCCAAATTTACACAACTCAAGGCCAGAAAAAATACCGATAGCTGGTTCGCCTGGACCGGGAAAGGAGCCTTGATCGGCTTATTATCCAGCGCCCTACTCTCTTTAGGCATCATCCTGACAAAAGGGTATGAAGTCACTAACCAACTGGCCTTGGTTCAATTACTGGGACCGGATATCGGGATTATCCTGGGAGCGACATTTGGGGCGCTGTATGGCTGGATACGTGGAAATGAAACCAATGTACTGATGCAACGTGCCACAGATAGGGAAGATGCGATGTTATTGCTCGTATATATGCAGCCCCCGGACGAGGCACGGCAAGTAGAGAAAATATTCAGCACCTGCGGTGGTCAAGCCATCATTTCGGAACCTATGCCTGTCAGTTAGGCGGCAGTTGAGTAAGCAACCCTGTTACCAAAAGCAGCAGGATCGCAAAGAAATATTCCAGACTGACTCCGTTGTCATATGCAGAAGCCTTCACATCAGTTTGCTGCAGCTTGCACCGGAGTTGCCAAGCGCATGCAATGACTCCCATTACCAAACCGATCTTGATGATCAGCATGACAATATAGGCCTGCTCCAATACACCCTCTTCATAATACTGAAAGACAGCCCTTGTCACGCCACTGCCTAAAATGAGCATAAACACAGGCAAAGCCAGACGCGAGAAAAACTGCAGATCGCCCTTTGTAGTTTTCTCAGCTCCAGACAATCTGAACACCAGCATCAAAGTCAATCCGCCAAGCCATATCAAGACACAACCCAAATGAAAAAAATCGATCCAGAAAATTAATTGCCCTATCCCCCCATCCCCTGCATGTGAACTTAATACCATTGAAAGCAGCATGCCCATCAGGCCAACCAAAACCAGCCAACGGCTTTTACTCATGGCTGCCATCAGCAAAAAGGCCCCATACATAAGCCATGCAATGCCAAAAGACGTATTAAGTACCTGCGTCACCTCTTCTGAATTTGGAAACTCCATGCTTCCAGAACTGAAAGGGGTAGCAGCCTCCAGCGCAACACTACTCAAGGCAATCAACAACCCTAACACGCCCAATGCAAAGGCGCTCAAGCGGTAATAGATATCATGCCTAAGCAAACGCCGCCATCGCCGCTGCCAAAGCCAGACACCTGTTAACAGGGACAGAGCCATATAAGCCGCTACCCGGGCAAGGGCACCGTCAAGCAGATGAGCATGATCTAAAAAAGCAGACATGCGCTACTTGACGAAGAACCTCAAGAGGCCACGTTGGCGATGGCCATCCGGAGACATCACACTCCATCGAATTTTATATTCTGAAAGCGACCCACTCTCTTTGAGGTCTATCGTCAGTACGTTACCCCCAACTTCCGAAGGTAAGACACGCCACACACCGCCAGACCACACTTCAGCTCTATGCAGTTTAGGCTCAATAGGTTTATTGAAATTTAGCGTGACAAGCTTAGGAGGAGTATCCAATACCACCCCGTTAGCAGGTTCTGTCGTGACAAGCTTGCTGTGTCCCCAGCTACTCAAAGGGCACAGCAACATCACAATCAGCAGGATTTTCATCGGATAGGGTTTCTTCGCTAGCATTCCCGCATCCTAACCCTCTCTTCTCGAATGCTGCAATATCCCCAGCCTTGGCTTTTAAGAATGCGATGCAACAACAGGCAGGCAACACTCCTAATGCCAGAACAAGTGTAGGCCTTATGAAGCAGGATATTTAATCAAATGGACCTGTACGGTATTTCTTGCAAAACATTTCCCTTCATGTGATACTTGCGCCCTTCCCAATTGGGAGTTGTTATACAAAGATTCAGCACCAATGTATAACATGGCAGTAAGCGATTGATTTTAAGTAGTTATTAGAATAACCATCGCTGCCCGCCACCTTAGGTTGTGTAATCGAAATGAATTTTTTGCTGGCATAAAAATCATCTTCGCGTATAATGCACGCCTCACGCGCCCGTAGCTCAGCTGGATAGAGTACTTGGCTACGAACCAAGGGGTCAGGAGTTCGAATCTCTTCGGGCGCACCAAATAAAAAAGGGCTAGCTTCGGCTAGCCCTTTTTCACATTTGTCATTGATACACCATCGATACATATCCAAAATTGTGGAATCCACAAGGTGCCGTTATCTTAAATAGGGATCGGTAAACTAATGAGATTCTTTTGTTTTGCTACGCGCTTTGGTTGGGTTTAGTTCACCTGGCTCGTCTGCATGAGACCAATCCAGCTCGGCCAGGCCAGATTCCAGATCCAGCCGCCTCAAAAGCTTACGTGCATCGAAAGGGGCTTTGACTTTGATATCGTTATCAAAATAGCAATAAACATCCCGGGATTTTTGCGGCAGAGGCGCCTGGCTCGAAATCAGGTGTACATCTTTAGGCTGTGCCCCTTTACTCCAGGCTTCAATCCGTGACGCCCAGTTATCCAATGCCTTGTCCGTATAACCACTGGCATACAGCTCTTCAGCGCCGTGCAGGCGCAAATAAGTGAAATCGGCCGTGATATCTTCTTTGTAAGGCCATTTGCCAGCCGTATCAGCAATCACTAGTGCCACCTTATATTTACGCAGTAGCGCAACAAATTCTGGTGTTTCAAAGCTTTTATTGCGGATTTCGACAGCATGGCGCAAAGGGCGTTTCTCTTCCGCCTTGATATATTCACGTCCATGCATGGATGTATCACGGCTTCCAGCTAGTTTGGCCGCAGCATGCGTATCATGCGGTAATAGTTTCAGGAAGTTTTCAAACAGGCTGGCATCGAACCGGAAGCTGGGCGGGAACTGCCATAAGATCGGCCCCAGCTTTTCTTTCAGCAGCAATAAACCAGAAGCAAGGAAATTCGCCATTGGCTGTTCAATATCTCTCAGCCGCAGGACATGGGTGATATACCGCGTTGCTTTGATGCTGAATATAAAATCAGGCGGCGTTTGCTCGTACCAACGCAAATAACTGCTTGGTCGTTGCAAGGCATAAAAAGAACCATTGAGTTCTATGGTGGGCAAGGCGCGTGAAGCAAATTCAAGCTCACGCTTTTGAATTAACCCTTTTGGGTAAAAGACTTTGCGCCATGGAGCATAACGCCAGCCTGATATGCCAATGTAAATATGGGCAGCCATAGTGATTTGGCTGCGGCACAAGGGGGAAGTTCAAAAATAGAAATTTCCCGCTTTAACTCCTCCAGGATTCAGTTTGGGACTAACCCAAACTAGCCTAATTTTTGACTTTCTTTGATTTTTTGTGGTTTTTCAAGTAATTATTGTCATCTACATAATTTAGAATTTTAATTTCAACTAGATCCTGCTGCTCTCTTGATAGGGAATGGTATTGATTCCTGCTGACGCGCCTAAATGGCCATGCATTGGCAGCATACTGTTGAGCTGCTTCTTGAACCGAAAACCGTTGCTCGTTTGAGAACCCATGGTCGGGATCTAAGTTATCCATCCAACCTGATGGTTTTTTAAATCCTGCACACAATTTACCGGCCGCAATTTTCCCAAGTTCCTTTGGCGTACCTGATTTGGAGTCAGGCAGCCTGTTTCTGACTTGGCTTAAGTAGGCAGCCGAAAGCCCCGCAATCTCAGCTACCTCCTCCAATGTCTTGGATTTTGTTTGCTGAACTAACTCTTCCAGACGTATCCGCCTGATCTCACCAATGGTTCGCATAGTATTTGCATTAAATAGCAAATCGCTAATGTAATGAATGTGCTTTTCACTATTGACAATAGTTAGTGTTTCGCTAATATGTAACCATGACATTATCTGAATACCTTTTACTTGAACGGGGGCGAGTCTCTTCACTGGCTAAAGCTATAGGAGCTCATGCACCCGATGTAAGCCGCTGGGCAAGGGATAAATCTGACAAAAACCATCGCTCCATTCCTGTCAAATTCGGCCCAAAGATAGAAAAAGCCACGGGCCATCAAGTCACCAGGCAAGAGCTATTCGACAACTGGCAGGATCTGTGGCCCGAGCTGGCCCACTCTAGCGAGACTACAAATGCATAAGCCCAGCAAATCGACAGCCAGCATTCTCAGCAAATATAAAAGAGGCAATATTTCATCCGGCTTTCCGCTGGGTTGCATTGAGATGCAGGCGTTCTTGCACTACTTCTGACAATTATTCTTTGGATCAGAACCCATCTTTCATGAGCGCATTGCTAATGGCAAATAGGCAGGTGGATACGTCGGCGTATAAGCCGCCTATATCTTTTGTTGCTTCATCGATGGTGAATTCCTATCGAGGTGAGTATGATTTTCTTTGCTCATGCTTTTGACCTGAAGCTGGTTGAAACTCGCTTTTTTCCAGCTCACCAAGTACCTTCTGAATTCCAGATAGCAATCCACGCGCCTGAATCTGGGTTAAAGCATACACTCACCAAGGTGTTGCCTCTTCCGGCTTTTGACCCGTGTGCGCAAGAAAGTTATAGCAAATGACTACGATGTCATATGTAGGCAAGGAGCAATGGGGAGCGCCATTGATACATTCCCGATCAGTCCCACCAGCGGGGAAAACCAGCTTGAGCATTTTTGCAATTGCAGCACATTCTTCATGCAACTCTTCGGGTATTAGGTTATGTCGATGTAAATACCATAAGACGCACGTAGCAAAAGTGAAGTCGGCCGCTGAATACCTTCCAGGTTTATAAGTTGTTAATTAACTGGCGTGCTCCGTCTGCAGTGCGATTTGCTAGCATCACTACGCTTTCGGCTTTCCGGTAGGAATCAGCCAATCTCACAAGTTCAGCCTTGTCGTTAATATTTAATTTCCCATAAATCAAATGCAGATAATGTCGTACAGTCGCCGGAGAAAGCTTCAGGAGAATGGCAATTTCCTTATAAGAGCGGCCTTCTGAATACTCAAACGCAATTTGTTTTTCCCGCGGGGTCAGCTTGTTAATAGAAGTGGAGCGAGTGATATCTATTCTGGTAAGTCCGCCAGAGCCCAGCCTGTCCACATTAAGCATCTTGGCTACATGGTCGCTTGTGGTAAGCCAGATTTCAGAGGGCAAACGTTCATGAGTTCCCCAGTTTGGCCATAGCTCGTTTGCAAATTGTGTAAACATTGGGTCAGCACAGAGAATCCCCCCAGTGTTATCCACGAAGGCAGTCGATGCATCCAGCAATCTATTAGGGATTATCATCCGCTCGATTTCCGCTTGGAGATTCGTGCGCCAACTGGAGTAAAGGTGAGGAGTTAAACGCTCTTTGACTTGAATGTCCCGCTGACTAAATGGTTTCGCTAATCGGCCAGATCTGAATAAAGAAATAAAAAGAAAGGATTTTTTGTCAGGTAAAAATATTGAGGTGCACAACGCCTGCCGAATGTTCTGTTCAGCGTTTAACGATTGCAACCCAGGCGTGGAATGAAGCTCTTTGTAACTAAAATGCACAGTTGTTCTGGGCTTCAAGTAAACATTGGAAGCTAACGAATCATCACTATTGACACTTTTCCAATGCTCCTCAAACTCTTGTGGCAACTCGTGCCGGTAAGAGCTCCGCAATTGGAAGCCAACCCGCTCGGGAGACATAATCCCCCACCACGCCCGATCAAATCCAATCAGCTGATTTAATTGCTGCAAGGCTACAGCCTGGAATGTCGAGGCAGACTCCATTATTGCTGATTGATAAAGGTTTCCGATGAGGAGGTCAGAAACAGTGAATTCAGAAGCATTCATAAATCCCTAGATCCCATGCATTTGCATGATAGGCACACTCATGTCGGCATTTCATAATATCCAGCTATTCCTATAACTATAAGCTGGAGGAGTGAAGACTATGGTATTGAACAGGATGTCCTTTATCAAGGCATGGTTTATCTTTGATGCAATCATTGCATTGTTTCCCCCATTTTACTGGCTGGTCAATCGGCAGGACTCATTCTTCGGCTATCCGGCCACTTTAGTTTATTTCCTACTGGTTTCATGCTGTATCACGGCTAGCGTAGTCGTTGCTTATGTAATAGACCCCAATAGAGGGTACGCCAGATGATCATTACATTTGGGTTAATGCTGGCTTTCTTTGCAGTGATTGTGCTGATCCTGCAACTCACAAAAAGAAAGGACCAGTCCTTCACGGACTATGCGGTAGGTGGGCGGTCTTTTAACGCCAAATTCCAAGCGATGTCATTTCTTAACACCTGGTATCCAGGGGCAATGTTCACGGCATTTGGCGGTTTGGCTGCAGCAAGCGGTGTCATTTCGTTCTATGTATTGGTGTATAGCTTGCTCACGGTTGTGTTGATGTATGCAATGGCGCAGAGAGTGTGGGTGTGGGGTAAGCAGTTTGATCTGAAGACCCAGCCAGATCTCTTTTCGCTCAGGTACAACTCCAAACATATAAGAACGATTGCCGCCATCATTGGGATCATCTCAGGAATCCCCTGGCTGGTACTCGGCATGCAGGCATTAGGCGGATTATTTCAATACATGTCCCTAGGCACGTTAAGTTTCTCAACCGCCGTAATTTTAGGCGTGTTGCTGATCGCCCTACGGCAAGTCTGGACAGTACGTATGGGGATGCGTGGTGTTGTGATATCAGACATGGCGCAAGGCATCGTTGCCTATCTGATTGGTACCTTGGTATTGGTGGGATTAATCCTGTGGCTCATCTATGAAAAAGGAAGCAGCCTTTCCACACTTGAGCCCGAAATGTTCTCGCTGCCAGACTTTGGCTCCAAAGAAGGGCCGTTCTACGTATTCAGCTTGATACTGACAGGCACTGTAGGCGGTTGGTGTTGGCCCTATATATTCGTGAGACTCTTCACTGCCGATAGCGTACACAGTCTGAAGAAATCTGCAGCACTTGCTATGCCTTTATCGCTGGTATTTGGATCCGCGCTGCTCTTGTTTGGCATGTTTTCTTCTGTCCTGCCCAGTGTTGCTGCTCAACCCACAGACGTCTGGTTCCTAGTTTCCCAGGAAGCGGGAGGAGTATTCCTGTTGGGTATTGCTGGGGTCATTCTGCTCGCAGCATCAATGGGACACATTGATGGAAACATTCAGGCGACAGGAGCTCAGATAGCCAATGACCTGATTGGCAATTACAGGACATTGTCACATCCCCAATTAATTTTTGTCGCCAAATTTGGCATGGTATTGCTCACAGCCCTCTCTGCCTGGCTTGCCTGCATGAAGTTGCCCACCCTGTTCTCCTTGGCAGTCCTCGCTTATCAAGGAATCATCCAGTTGGCAGTCCCTCAATTCCTGGGAATCTTCTGGAAAAAAGGCAATGCACTGGGAGCCATAGTTGGGATGATTGCTGGATTTGTAACGGCCATTACCCTGGAGATGGGGTATGTAGACATATTGGGGCAAACCTATGGAATCACTTCAGGGCTAATTGGATTGGCAGTTAATCTGGTTATTTATATCGCTGCAGCCTACCTAGTTCCTCACTCTGGCGAAGAACAATCAAGAGTGGAAGCCCTATTCAGGGTTTCTGACTCCAAGAGCCAAAGCCATCAGCAAATAGTTGATACAGCCAATGTCAGATAAATTTAAATTAGAGTCAGCAATCCCAGGACATTTAAAAATTCCTGGGTTATGTCCCATGCATTCGAGGAATGAGAAAGAGCTTCCTTATCCTACCTATGTAGCCAGGTTCGATCAGTCTGTCACCCAAGTTGTTATTTGTTATCTGGGCGTACAGGCCAAGATCGATGATCATTTGGATAAATTTACCGATGCCTCGCATTGCATAGAGAAATTGCTGAAGCACCACCCGGCTGGCTATTGGGATCACGCTATCTTCTTTGATAGAAATGGGTTTACCAACCATCTATATACGCTGTATTGGTCAGATGTTGAAAGCTACAACAGTTGGACTTCATCATCAGGGATCAAGGCGTGGTGGGAATCTGAGGAAAGAGAAACCGATGGGTTAGGTTATTTCAAAGAAGTCATCATGCCTAGAACTACCCATTTTGAAACTCATTACTCCACACCCGAGCCAGAGGCCTTAGGACGTTTGGCAAGAGCCATGAGTGGTGAGATTAAGGAGCATGCCTATTGGGGTTCCATGCGCGACAGGATACCTGCATCACAAACCAGCTCGTTAATGCCTAATGGCTACCCCACATTAATACAGGATGTTAGGCAAAAAATAGTCCCGCACGAGAACTTATGTGTTATCCGTTCTGGCCAAAACTGGAGTGACGCAGATCTAGAAGAGGCCAAGCTTTACATCCAAGAAATGCAGCCTTCCTTAGAGAAAGGCATGGAGTATTTGCACAAGCAAGGTATGGAGATTGGATGCTTCAGTAACCGGTATGCCAAGATTCTGAATAATTCCGGAAATGATAGCCGCCAAAGTTTTGGCCTGAGTTTTTGGCGAGGTTTGGATGACCTGGAAAAATGGGCATCGTCCCATGTCACACACCTGAGAATTTTTGGTGCCGCCCACGCCTACATGAATAAGCTTGGTGCCGAGGCGAAATTAAGAACCTACCATGAAGTGGCAATCGTGAGCGCTGGCGAGCAAAGCTACGAATACATCAACTGCCATCCCGCTACAGGAATGTTGAATGCTGTCTACACAAGTTAAACATCCTGCCAGCCAAGTGGCTACAGCATACTGAACACCTCCCGGTAACGGCTACGGCACTTGAGGCTAGCGCGTGAGCCATCATAGGGAGCGCTAAAAAGTCCTTGCAGATAAATCCCTCACATACCGTTATCTTCGTGTTGAATTCTCTATTGAAAAATCTCTGCCTAAAGCAAACAGAATGGATGCTGATGAAAAGATAAAAAAGGAGACATCGCAAGCTCTCAAACAAGTAAGTACGCCTTCGAAAAGGGCATCTGCCTCACCCAAATTTACTGCAAGCTCATGAAGAAAGGATGATAATTAACAGTAAAGTTTGCAATAACAATTACTTCAAAATTTGAGCTGATTGGTCGGGGAAAATGCTAAAAATAATTTCTACTTCAGACTTGAAACTAGGTATGTTTGTACAAAAACTCGAGGGCTCATGGATAGAACATCCATTCTGGCGGAAATCCTTCTTGCTGGAAGACCTGTCGGATTTAAACAAAATAAAAAAATAGCTCCATTACCAGCCTGATCATTGACACCGATCGCGGGGATGACATCCTTGCCACCTCATCGCCATCCCAACCTGAACCACTCCCGCCGAAGCCTGTTGCTCAGCCATCAGCCACCATCTCACCCGTACCGATTGAGCAGGAAATGGCTGAGGCACCAAAGATTGTTGGTGCAAGCAAAAGCGCTGTCAGCAAAATGTTTGCTGAAGTACGGATGGGTAAAGCGGTTTCATCGGAGCAGGCTCTGGTCCTGGTCGATGATATCTCTGCATTGGTTGCTCGCAATGTAGGCGCGATCACCAGCCTGGTCAGGCTGAAAAACAAGGATGACTACACTTACATGCACTCTGTCGCTGTATGTGCCCTGATGGTTGCATTAGCCAGGCAACTGAAACTGGAAGAGGACCAAGTCAGGCAAGCTGGGCTCGCTGGTCTATTTCATGACGTAGGGAAAATGCAAATTGATAATGGCATTCTGGACAAGCCTGGCAGCCTGTCTGATGAAGAGTTCCTCGAGGTCAAACCCACCCTGAACGCGGTTATGACATATTGAATGTCAACAACATCATGGATGAGGTATGCCTGGATGTATGCCTTCATCACCATGAAAGAATTGATGGAAACGGCTATCCCCACAAGTTAAAAGGCGAAGAGCTCAGCCTGTTTGCAACAATGGGGGCCATTTGTGATGTATATGACGCCATTACATCCAACAGGTCCTATAAAAGTGGCTGGGAACCAACAATCTCATTAAAAAAGATGTCGAAATGGCAAGGCCATTTTGATCCCGTTTTGCTTAAAGCCTTTATCAAATGCCTGGGCATATATCCCAATGGGAGTCTGGTCAAACTGAAGTCAGGCAGATTAGCCGTTGTCCTGGAGCAAAATGCAAACAATCTACTCAAACCCAAGGTGAAAGTATTTTTCTCTACACGGAGTAATGGATACATTCCTTCGGAAATCATTGAACTATCACAAAGTCAGGAGGAAATTATCAGTTATGAAGATCCAAAGGCATGGTCAATCAGGGACTTTAAGCATCTTTGGGCACAAACCTGATCAAGAAAATCCCAAGAAAATCCATAGGGCCGTGCGCTAGAGATCAATTGCCCGATGTATCAAGCATTTCTGCTAGCATCATAGCGTCCCTAATAGCTCCAATAAAAAAGCTGGCAATTGCCAGCTTTTTATTGCCATGTTTTATTTAATTGGTAGGGATACGAGCTCGCCGGCTTTCATATCCGGAATAAGCAGATACTTGCCATCCGCAGACAAGGCAATATCAGCCGCAGATTGATGCCCGCTAGAGATCAGTTGCGGCGTGGCTTTTGGCTCACCCAGCTGCCAGACATTGCCGCCGGCCCAGTCACTGATATAGAGCAGACCATCGGTATCCCGCACCAGGCCATCAGCGCCACCAAAACCGCTGTTCAACAAGGTGACTGTTGCTTTTGCCTTAGACGACTGGTCATTGAGCATTACCTGGAACAGCTTGCCTGTTCCAAAGTCAGCCACCAGCAATTTACCCGGGCCATCCATCAATAAGCCGTTAGGGCGTTTGATACCTGATTTCTCGTTAATGACCTGTGTAATCTTGCCGGCCTGAGTGATTTTGTAGATGGCAGCCTGTTTGCCGTTGTCATCACCACTGTCAGACACATAGACATTTCCTTCGCCATCAATCTCGACATCATTGAGGAAGATCGGTTTTTGCTGGAAATCAGTTGGCTTGGCAATGATAGTTTTACTGCCATCCAACCCAACACGCACCACCTGATCAACATCAGCGATATAGAGCTGATTGTTGAACAAGTCTATGCCCTTGGGGTCATTCAAGCCATCTGCCAGCGTGCTGGAACTGCCATCCTGCTGGATCACGGTAACCTTGCCGTCTCCATTTTTACCAAACTCGCCGATTTCAGTCACAAACACTCGGCCATCTGGATGTGCAATAGCGGACTCAGGCATTTTCAGGCCTGTTACTTTCTTGCCGGCGCCAGATACAGGGGTTGAGCCTTTCTCTTTCTCGCCATAGCTAATGCGATAAATCACGCCGCTATAGTCATCGGATACCAGCAATGATCCATCATTGAGCTGCAGGACATCGGTAGGACGGCCCCAGGCTTCCCCATCATTCAGCCAGCCCTCGATAAAGACTTGCTTGGATTTTACCTTGTGGTTCTCGTCAAACTCCACACGCATGAGCTGATACCCTACAGGCGCACTGCGGTTCCATGAACCATGCTGGGCCACAATTGCATTGCCCTGGTATTCACTTGGGAACTGCTTGCCGGTATAGAACTTGAAGCCCAGGTTGGCGCTGTGGGCCTGGAACTCGACCACAGGAGGAGTCAACGCCTGAGGCGGCTTCTTGTTTTGCCAGTCCTTGGGACGGGCATCACGGCCAATCACGTAAGGAAAGCCGAAATGCAGGCCAGCCTGCGGCGCAGCATTCATTTCATCGGGAGGAACATCATCCCCCATCATATCCACACCATTGTCCGTGAAATGCAGCAAGCCAGTACCAGGCTGGAAATCCATACCCACAGAGTTTCTAACCCCCTTGGCAAAAACCTCTACATTCTTGCCATCGGCATCCATACGCAAAATAGAGGCTTCCACCCCTTGCGGGTCGCAGACGTTGCAGGGCGCTCCAACGGTGACGTAAAGCTTCTTATCAGGCCCGAAAGTGATATAACGCCAACCGTGGTGTGCCTTATTGGGCAGTTTGTCATAGATCACCTCGCGCATTTGCTTGAAAGGCAGGGTAAGGTCGAAATCAGGCGCTGCATACCGCGCAATGCGGTTCTGCTCGGCGACATAGAGGTTGCCATCTATCATGGCGACGCCATTGCCGACAGAGAGATCATCAAGAATGGTAACCACTTCATCAGCCTTGTGGTCCTTGTTCTTGTCGACCACGGCGTAAACCTTGCTGCCACGTGTACCGACATACACCGTGCCATTCGTCCCCAAGGCCATTTGGCGAGCCCCTGGCACTTCAGCGTAAACCTCCACATTGAAGCCCTGGGGCACTTTCAGGCGGCTGATATTGGCTTCCACGTCCTTGATGTCTGCGTGTGCAAGACTGGTTGCCCAGCCCAATGACAAAGCAATGACCAGGCGCTTCATATTGATAGATTTATTCATCGTTAGCGTTGCTCCAATAGGGTAAAAACATATATCACAGTATGCCAAAACGCTTTATTTCAATATATAGAAATATAACACTTACACAATTCCAGATAATGGAATTACGCTTCGGCCTTTTCTTACACTCAAATCAGAAGATCGCTCATTACAGTGGCTGCCAGATTTACTTATCATAAGTTGATATCCAAAAATCTGGAGCAGCATAATGTTCAAGCTAACACTTTTGGAAGTGACTGTACTGGCCATTGTGATATTGTGGACGTCATATAATTTTACTTTCCTGTAAAAATGCCTATATACACAGGTATCCGCCTGTGAAGCCAATAGTGCATTGTCAATAAGTTAATTCCTACACGATGTTCGGACTATAGCCACTTCCATGGTTTAATCAATTCTTAATACGATATGCGTAAACTGATTTTAGCTACGGATATTGGAAGGAAGCATCATGTGTAGAGGCGTCAAGTTCACTGACCCATCAGGGGTAGAGAGAAAAATTGTATTCCCCAATCTCCTCTCAGCCTTACCTATCAGGCATGTAGATGGGAAAATCAAATGGTTACGCTGGGGTAACAGCCTTGAGGAAAAAGAAGGTGGATTCTTCATTGGCGGCTGGGCCCGCAAGAGCTCACTCGAACAAGGCAAATGGGACAAGCTAAAGCCTGAAACAGTCAGCATCATGGGGCATGAGTTCATGGAAAGGGACAAATCCAGGAAATCTCATTGGATTGATATTCCAGAGGATCACGCGATCCAGGGCATCATCGCAACACACCACCATGAACGCCGTATTTATGTAGTGACCACAGAACCACCAGAAGAATATGCCTGGATAGATGATCGCTGGCCATTGATTGCCCCCATTAATCATTAAACACATTCAAACGTAAAAAGCCCCACACGCGCATCGCGGTGGGGCTTTTTATTGAGCTGTATCTATTGTGCTATCTTTTACCAGGCAAGGAGCAATACTGGTTAAAGTCTTCCTCACTCTCGCTGAATTTGGAGTTAGGCTCCTGCACGATTACCGAGAAATTCCTGGGCTGGGTATAGTTTCCCCCAGCATCCTTGACCGAATATTGCCCGCAAACAACAGTGGTTTCACCGTGTTCAATCTTTTCAATGTTGTCAAACTTGGCAGTTTCAGAATTCTCAATTTCCTTTAATGCTGCGGCCTTTGCCGTATCCACCGCGCTACCATCCACCATCCGGATTTGTGTAAAGGCCACCCAGACGAGGATGAGCAGGATAATCGCTGCAAAGAACTTTGATTTCGACAAACGCATATGATCCCTTATGGTGAAGATAAATGATGAAAAGCCGGTTAAAGCAAAGAATGCTGCGTCCTATAACGCAAGCACACCATCAAGCGTTACATCTTGATTGAGGAACTCTTGAAACCAGAAGGCTTATAGAGACAGGTCCCTTTTTCCGACAACACCGGCTTTTGATAACGCTTGAACTGTGTAGGCTGACTTTGCTGGATACCATTCTTAACTGGTGCCTGATATACACCGATGCTAAGCAAGCCTTTGGTATCTCCATGTACTGGGAAGGCATGCTTCAATTCGCTATAGCAGAGTTCCCCTGCGCCTGCAGCACCTGCAATTGCAGACAGGAAAGTGATCAATAAAATGTTTGTCATTATGCAGGATTTCTTCATTATCCTTATCTCCTTATCATCTGACGCAATCAGGTTCGCTCTATCCAAGTAATTGCCTTTTTCATGCACACTGGCTTGTGGCGCATTTACCAACAAAACCTGGCAGGGCGTTTACCCTGCGAATCATGTTTTGTTATCGTTGGTATATATTAACCAGATAAAAAACAGGGAATATAGGACTGGCGATTAACTTATTGTCAGAGAATACCGACACGTCAATCGCACCAATAAAAACGCCCATATCGGGGAGATATGGGCGCTTAAACTGAGATTAATTTGGAGTTAGAAAACCAACCAGATCAATACCAGCACAATGGCAGGCACACCTAGCAGCCATGCAATGATATAAGGCATAAGAACACTCCTTTTAATATGTACGGTTGACGTTAACTGGGGTAAGGCTGCGAGCAGTGTATGAACCCGCAAGTGCAGCCGCCAGGAGACTTAGGATAAAACCAAGCGTTGCCCACAAAGCAAAATGAGCGGCAGCGCTGGCTGCCTTGTCTGCGGCTTCCTTGGCTTTCTGCTTGGCTTGCTCATATGCAGCCTCTAGCTTCTGCACCTCGGCATCAGCCTGATCTTTGGAAACACCGGCAGCGTCTGCAAGAGTAGCCACTACGCGCTCCCGGTCTACCGCCTTGCTGGCTTCATCCGTATTCGACAGATACTTGGTCAATGCCTGCCAATAAACCGCATGCTGCCCATGACGGGCATTTGACTCACCACGCCTATTATTAGATGCAGGTGGGGTGTCGGTATCACTGGCGCCCTCGGCAATTTGCTGGTCGATGCTGCCTTTGGCATTACGAATGAAATCCTGTATCTGGAACTTCAAGTCATCAAAGCCAAGTTCAGAGGCAGATTGCCCATCGCCTGTGGCCAGCATTGCGCCAGCAGCCGCAGCTCCTGTCCCGGCAACGCCAACAGCGGCGCCCGCTGTTTTGAACGCACCACCCACCAGGTTACTGAACACACAAGCGCCAACAATGGTTGCCAGAGCCCAAATGACAATCCCCAGCAAGGCACCGCGGCAACGGGTGATCACATCAGATGAAAAAACAGCCACAATAGAACCGGCAACCAATGAGAGTATCCACGACACAACCCACCACAAGGCTGCCCCAATACCAAAACTACTGGCCGAAGGAGTGGCCCCGGCTTCAACCGGATCCACAAAACTGAAGCCAATGCCGGTACCAAGCAAACTCAGAATCAATTGCACAGCCACTGCAACAGCTAAACCCGCCAATATTGCACGCCATGAAATGCGTGAAATCAATCCGTCAGCACTCGTGCTGATTACATCATTGTGAACCGTCGCCATTTTAGCCTCCTAGTTTAAAGTTGTTTTAACTACCAAGCTTTGTATCAAGCTTGGCGCAAGCTTAATGGACTGGTCCCCAGGTAAGCATCAGGCATTGGCTTTAATCCATGTAGGACAATACTGACTGAGGAACATGGTGAAATGGAAAGAAAAAAGACGTCAGCTACAACTACTTATCCTGTCCTACAAACAATTACTTTGTAGTCCTACATGACTATTCTGATGACCTGACTATGATTATTGTTCAAAAACTATTGCCTGACTCTCATGAAAAAAATCGCATTAATCAGTGACGATAACCTCATTAATTATTCTCTGCGACATTTGGTAGAGCAGGATAAGGACTTGAGTATTACTCATGAATTTGCACATATTGAGGATGCAAAACTAAAGCCATTGATCGCGAGGAAACGCATTCACCTTGTCATGATCAACATTTCCATGCCAAAAACAGACGGACTTGAAATCCTTACCCATCTCAGACAGATTGCTCCCCGCATACCGGTGTTGATTTTAAGCAACAATGAAGAAAATGAATTTGTGGTGAATTTCATTCGTTGCGGCTGCAAGGGATACCTGAATAAGCACGCTAGCGAGCAGGACTTGCTGGATGCCATTCACCAGGTCAGCGCAGAAAAGTATTACTTGTCAGAGGACTTCAAAGAGGCCTTAGTAGCACATTCTGCCCCTTTGCCACACGAATCCTTGTCCAACCGCGAATTCCAGGTTTTCTTGAAGTTTATCCAGAGGAAGCCCATTTCCACCGTGGCAAAGGAGTTGAATGTCAGCACCGGGGCAGTGAGTGTATTCAGGAGCCGGGTTTTGAAAAAACTCAACTTCAAGAGCAATGCGGATTTTATTTTCTATGCCATGCGGCATCACTTGCTGATATTGCCAGAACAGCTCCCACACTAAACCCCGGGCCAACCAGGGATTAGTGCGGAAACAGTACCAGGCCCACAGCAGGACCTATTCAGTCCAGAGGAACTGGTCGTTATCGGTCTTCATGAAGAAACGCCCGTTTTTGTCTATCTTCAGCACTCGAATCCGGTAATCGTTCAATACCGGTTCCGCGTATAGCAGCCGCTCACCCTCTTTACGCATATAGAGCAATGTGTTTGCTGCCATGCCTGCCACAAAGAAACCGTTCTCCCAATATTCGTTCTTGCCTGTCTTGGGATACTTGGCAATAGCCCCTACCCCGACTGACGGGATAAAAACAAAAGCGGGCTTTTCAAAGTTTTCATGCGAGTTGTATTTATTACCGTAGTAATTGCCCATGCCCTCACGCTCATAAAGCGTGCCATAACTCACCAGCGGCCAGCCATAGTTCTTGCCGGGCTTGATCAGGTTGATTTCATCCCCCCCCTTGGGGCCATGCTCAGTTTCCCAGAGTTCATTACTCTCGCGGTCAAAATACAAGCCGCCAGAAGGAGACCGCAAACCGGAGGCATATACCTCGGAGCTGAAATCGCGCAGGTTGATCTTGATCATCTTGCCCAATGAAGTTGAGGGGTCTTGTACGCCTTGAGGTTTGGAAAAATCGCCAACACTGAGAAACATGGTTTTATCGTCAGCACCCAGCACCAGCTTGCCGCCCACCTGGTGTCCGAGGAAAGGTTCTTTGACCGCAGGATGGCTGATGAAAATATCCCGGCGATAAGTCAGCTCTGCACTTTCCACATCCAATTCAAATGCAGAAACAGCAAGCCTGGCACCATTATTCTCACTATCCCAGGTGGTATACGCCACATACAATATGTTATCCGCCAACAGTGAGTCCTTGACGCCTGCAAGCTCCTTACAGTACACCAGGTCATCATCCCTGCTGTCAGCTTCCCCTTGAGTTTCCGTCAGGCTGCCCTTACTCAGGCGGTCGCCCTGCTTGGTAATTTCCATATCACCAGCCTCATTAAGCTTGGTGAAGTAGACATCGCCACACTTGGTAATAAACAGAAAGTGTTTTTCTGCCAGTATCTCGAAAGGGCCGGTAGGATATTTGTCATTGAATGGCAAATCGCGAACCTGGAGATCCTGAGTGCCGAAAATGGACGAAATCTTGGTCTGCTGAGGTTCGGGCACTATCTCATCAACATCTACATGAGCAAAGTAACCATATCCGAAAGGCCACCATTGCATGTGGTATTGATTGGCACCGGCTAGAAAAATGATAAAGCCAGCTACTACTAAAAAAACAAACTGGAAAAACTTCTTATACTTTTTAAAAAGATTCATGGCGCTGCCTTATTGATATTTGAATGGAGTCAGGAAATTCCTGCAGCCAAAATCCCTTAAAAAGGGACATATGCTCAACAAAAAAGTTGCGTATAGTTCTGAGTGCCTTATTTTATGCTTCATCTTCGGCAATCACCCAGCGGTTACGACCCAACAGTTTGGCCTGATACATCGCCCGGTCTGCCATCTTGATTAACTGGTCCGCCGTGACAGGTTTGTCCCCGGTCAATGCAATACCAATACTGGCGGACACATGGAAGCCGCCTTCAACCGGACGTGCAAGTTCTTGTACCAGCTTCTCCGAAATCCTGATGGCATCATCCACACCATGGATATCTTCCAGTACCACCACGAATTCATCGCCTCCCAGGCGCGCTGTCACATCGCTCACCCGCGTCACCTTGCGTAAGCGCGCAGCAACCACCTGCAATACAAGATCGCCTGCAGCATGCCCATATGAATCATTCACCTCTTTAAAACCGTCCAGATCAATCACCAATACAGCCACTTTGACTTTATTCTTGTCGCGCTCCCGGCGGGCAATTGCACGCTTCAAAGTATCATTCATCAAGGTGCGATTTGCCAAACCAGTCAAGGCATCGTGAAGGGCCATATATCTAAGCTCGCGCTCCTTATGGCGCAACTGTGTATTCACGGCCTCGATTTCCTTGGTACGCAATGCCACGCGCTCTTCCAGTTCCTGCTCAGACTTGATCAGTGTATCCACCAGGTCCTGCTTGGCATTCAGTGTATCGCGCTGTGCCTGTTCTTTTTCCTTGCGCATGATGGTAATCCGGTCAGCCAGGGCGAATGACAGCATCAGCATTTCAATTGCCGACCCAATCTGCATGGAATAAATGGTGAATGCATTGGTTTGCACCCATCCTAGATTGCGCAAGCCCAATACCACCACTCCAGCCAACACTGCCCCCCAGGCGAGCAAGAAATAAAACGCCCCAGGGTTTTTATCAAAATACGAGCCGATCGCCACCAATGTAATAAACAGGGCAAACAATATGCCAGAAATCGAGACAGCAATTGCTGCAAAATGGTACGAAACCAGCATCGGTGAATAAAAGATAAATGCAAACAACACGGCAAACGCCAGGATGATGCGATCCAATCGCGGGAACTTGACATACGTATTGAGAAAGTTACGGCTGAACAAGGCACCGAAAAAGCCTGTGGCGGCCATGCCGCAAGGCAAAGCCATGTTGCCCCAGCCAGGCCAGTCCGGCCAGAGGAACTGGTTGCCCAGCCCATTCAGCGATGCCTGGGCCACGATCATGCTGCCGACAAACGCAACATAAAAGAGGAATACCGACTCGCGTGTCGATAGATAAATCAGGAAGTTGTAAAAAAAGAGCGCCAGCAATGCACCGTAATAAATACTCAACAACGAATAGGTGTGCTGGTCGTCGCTATGCTTGGCTTCAATCTGCCATAAGTTTACCGGCACTGTCACACTGCCCTGGGAGCGGACCTTGATATAAATCGTATGTTTCCCGGAGGATAAAGAAACAGGAAAAATCAGGTTTCTATGTGGGTAGGGACGCGCTTCGAACGGATAGATATCTCCAGACAATTGCATGGCGTAATCCCCATTGGCTTGAGGCACGTAGACCCATGCCTGATCCAGCGAGGCAAATGCAATCTCAAGCAACCATTTGGCTGGTGCTCCAGGCTTGACATCGACCGTCAGTGCAAACCAGTGAGTTGATGACGAATAGCCAAAATTGACACTACCATTGCCATTCGCGGCAGATCGCCACAGCCTGCTGTCATCAGAAAGCCTGGGCAAGGTAGCTATTGTGAACCTGTCCTGGGTATCTTCCAGGTATCTCAGGAAGGGGGTGGCACTGGCAAAAGGAGTAACAGTATCAAGGCTCAGGGTAGCAGGCTGCGCCCATGCATATGCATGGCAACATGCCAGCCACACAAGGATCAATCGCCCAAGCATATTCCCCATCCCTTAAACAGCCCTCACTTTATACCACCATCAATTCATCACACCCTGATGTCTTGATACAAATTGCACCAGACCCTCTGCAGGCAAGGGCTTACTGAAATAATAGCCTTGCGCAGTATCACATCCCTGCTGTCGCAGATATTGCAGTTGCGCATCGGTTTCAACCCCTTCCGCAACCAATCCCAGATCAAGGATATGGGCAAGTGCGATGGTTGCTGCACAAATTGCGGCATCATTCGGGTCTGTCTCTATGTCCTTGACAAAGGACCGGTCAATTTTCAACCGGGTCAATGGCAATAGCTTCAAATAACTGAGGGATGAATACCCCGTGCCAAAATCATCAATCGCTAGCGCCACCCCTTTATCCCGGAGTTTCTTCATGCGTGGAATTGTTTTTTCTGGATTATCCATCGCCACGCTTTCGGTAATCTCCAACTCAAGAGCACCCGGTTTGATATCATGTTGGACGATGAGATGATCGATCAGGCTGAAAAAAAGCCTTGATTGTAGCTGCCGGGCAGAAATATTGACCGACATACAGATATCTCCCAGCCCTTGGGCTCGCCACTCGCTAGACTGCCTGCAGGCTTCCTGCAACACCCATTCTCCAAGGGGAATAATCAGGTTGCACTCTTCCGCAATTCTAATGAATTTATCAGGAGAAACCATCCCCCATTCAGGATGGTTCCAGCGAACCAGCGCCTCAACCCCACTGACACGGCCTGAAGTCAGGTCAACCTGTGGCTGGTAGTGCAGCACAAATTCATGCCGGACTATGGCCTGACGCAAATGGCTTTCCATGCGCAAGCGCTCATCAATCTGTTCGCGCATCCTCTCGGTAAAGAACTTGTAATTATTTTTACCTCTCGACTTTGCCTCATACATGGCAGTGTCAACATTCTTGAACAGGCTGTTGATGTCGCCTCCATCATTAGGGAAAAAACCAATCCCTATGCTGGAAGATGAATGTAACTCATACCCATCAATCAAATAAGCCTGCGCCAAGCGATACAGAACTTTCTCAGCCACACTGCTCACCATCGCTTGCGCCTCCACATTGGTCAGCACAACGACAAACTCATCCCCGCCCAGCCGGGCCACAATATCTTGCTTGCTGACTGCAGACGTCAGGCGTTGCGCCACCTCGATCAATAACCGATCTCCCACATAATGGCCCAATGTGTCGTTGATGATTTTGAAGTTATCCAGATCCAGGAGCATGATGGCAAACTTGCATTTATTATCAGCAGCCTGCATTTTCTGCTCGAGCTTGGCATAAATATCAATCCGGTTCGGCAGCCCGGTCAACGCATCCTGATGGGCAAGATTATAAATACGCTCCTCTGCAAGCTTCCGCTCGCTGATATCGCTGAAGGTATTGACAAAACTGACGGCGACACTATGTTCGTCATGCACCACCGTAATCGTCAATGCCACAGGGAAAACATGGCCATTCTTGTGCCGCAGCCAGGTTTCCTCCTGCCAGAATCCTTGCCGGCTCAGCGCTGACTGCATACTGGCCTGTTGCTCGGCAGACATAGGTTCCGCCAATAAAGAATTGAAAGACTTGCTCAGGAAGTCACTAGATTCATGACCAGTGATTTTGCTGACGGCAGGATTCACCGTCACGACTTCATCATAAGCATTGGCAATCACCACACCTTCGCTGGACGACTCCAGAACACTGGTTGCCAGGCGTGCTTGGGCATTGTGCAAGCGCAGGCTTCGCACCCCTCGTAACCAGACATAAATAAGCACAGTCAGTACAAGGGATACAATCCCGCCGACCAGGCGTACCAACACCTGCCGATCGTTGAGGCTATGTGGCTCTTGTGCAGGCACTGCCGCCAACTGCCAGGGAGATGATTCAATCAATGAAACGTCAAGCAAAATGGGATTGTGGTTAAACACCAAACTCTCCCCATATATCATCCCCTCTTCAACACCTGATCGGGAGATACGTCGCAAGGCATATTTAATGACTGTCTCTGTGGGCGCCAGTCCTGCAGCATCAAGCAGGGAGTCAATATCCAATACAACAGAAACGATTCCCCAATAAGACGCCTGGGCATGATCATCATCGATAAAAACCGGCAACCGGTGGATCAATCCCCGTCCGCCCTGAACCAGGTTCACCGGGCCGGCGAGACTGGCCTGAAAATCTTCTGCAGCAGGTGAAGGGCTATCACGGTGGTTAACACCATCCTGATAGCGTAAACCCAGTACTTTTTCATTCCCGGCCAGAGGATAGACATAGCGAACCACATTGTTGGGAGCGACGGTAATGGCTTTAACATGCCGACCGTACTTGATCAGATTGGTGGAAATCCGCTCAAAATCCCGTTCGGAGGCCTGGGGATTCGCTGAAATGTAGGTCACAAGCCCCTGCCCGAGATGCAAGGAGCTATTGAGCTCTGCCTCCAGCTTGGCACGCACGCTGGAGGCAATATTTGCAATGTGGTCCCGCTCGCTTTTCTGTGCCGCCTCTGCCTCTACCCAATCAAGATAGAAGGTAAAAGCCGCCAGCAACCCGCCAATCATCAACGCAATGATGAGGGGTGAATAATGACTCCAGAAAGTTGGATAGAGTTCTTCCTGAGATGCGTGGTTAAATAGCATGCCGGCATTCTTCTAATAAATTTTGGATATCGTTAAGCATCTGGAGAATGTTGCGGGAAATTCTCCTTGCCTTAACAACCTTATTTTTATAGTTATCATTCACTACAGGCTTGCCCAAGCAACCGAAAAACCGGGATTTTTCTTACATAACGGATAATTTTACTGAAAACTATACAGATAAATGGGAAATATGCATGCAATCCAGCCAGGACTATCGTGCACCAAGACCGGTACAGGGCCAGTCTACATCGAGATATTACGGACAAAATTATAGAAGGCTTCAGGAAATATGTAGCGATACAGTGTGCCTGAGGGGGCTTCATCCCCCCGCAGGCACACTAATGGCTTACTGCCAGACATAACCCAGGCTGAAAATAAGGGCACTATCCGTGCTCTTGCGCCCCTCAGCCGGGGTCCGCGCCCAATCCATATTGTATTGGACTGACGCATTGAAATTGTTGATGATGGGGAAACGCAGGCCAGTCTTGGTAAACACGAGGGTATTATCCAGATTATCCAGTCCCAGCAAGGCTTCATGCTCATGGAAGAACTGCGTGTCGCCACCAAAAATGCGATGATCATATTTCACCGCCCAACGAGCGCCGGGATAACTTTCGTTTTCAGCCTCATAATAATTAACCGTGACATAGTTCAGACCGCCTTCAATAAATAAATTGAGATCGGGCTGTTCATAAATTTGGTAACCGCTACCAATACCGGTAGTGGTACGCAGGCGGATATCGCGGAATTTGTCATTTTCCAGCGTGTTATTGGCATACACATACCATTTTTCACTGATAAACCTATCCAGTTTGATTGAGGATCGGTTGTTAAACTGTGTATTCACATCATCACTGGTTGCACGATTGACCACCGCCGCCACCGTCAAACGATGATTCAGCGTTCTGGCAATGGATTCAGCATCCAGGCGTAAAGTGGTCGTATCCGTATTCCCCTGCGTCACCGAGCCACCGAGGTTCACCCTCCCGCTCCAGTTCACCCCAACACCAGACAACTCAGGTGTCGGGTTGATATACAAGAGATCTGTCAAGGGAATTTCCTTGGCCTCGTATTGCTTCTCCTTCGGATCATCCTCGTCATCCAACTTTACCAGCTTGATGATAGCCTTGCCCGTATCAAGGCTTTCCAGAGGCGTCTTGAGATTAGTGCGATCAGTTAAGGTCACTCTTTGAGGTTCATCTGTCTTGATGGTTTCTATCTCAGTCCAAGTCACCTGAATATCGCCGGCATACCGTGTATTGAATACCACTTTGTCGTTAATCTTCTTGACCACCTTGCCGGTAATCACATCGCCATTCTTGAGCCGGATCTCATCTGCATTTGCAAATGCAGAAAAAAGGCCAAAACCTGCTATCAACAAGCTTTCCACTATTAAAGGGATAGTTTTTTTTCGCGTCAAAACGCAATTCCTTTCTGATTCACTCTCCGGGCTGGATGGAGGCTACGGTTGGCTGGGTATATCATCAAATTAATCACACAACTGGCGAAGCCATATTGCCATGGCGAAACAACCACCACGGACACCGCTACAATTATTCCCCGAGACGAGACTCCCCAACGGCCAGCCAATAGACTAGCAGCCGCCGGAGCACGTTGAATTCAATGCCATTACAAGGTTTGGCTCAGTTAATTGCCAAAGCTACTGGCAACAATTTTATTATTCAATTTCAGTAAGAGCAAACCAGATGCCAAAGAGTTGCACGCAAACCCTCCTGCTCAGTAATGACGGCAAATCAACCAAATCGCCAATATCCACCGGGATGACATTCATTCTGGTTTGTTCCTTGCGGGCTGCCAATCTCATTGAAGCCATGATTATGAGAGAATATGCAGAAAATCATTACACGCTTGAGGATGAAATTGCATGACTAAACGAAAGACTCCCGCTTTCCTTTCCCTGGCATTGCTGTTTGCATACGCAGGCGCTGCCCATGCCGTATGCATGGATTATGGCAATTACCAACCAACTGACGGTGTGGTAGGCGGAGTAGCGTTTGGCGAATACAAACAAGACAAGATTGAAGCCTACTTCTACGGCAACATGTGCTGGACCACTTCGGAGATTGCTGAAGAAGGCAACCATCGTATTTTCTACAAGCTGATTGCCAGCCGTGATGCCAGTGGCCACATTGCCAGCTACGTTCCCATGGAAGAGTCTGCTCCCACCATGTTCACCTGCCCACAGGGCTCGACTCAAAGCCAGGCGGATGGACATTTTGACCCGGTAGATGGCGCTAAACCGGGATTTCATACCCTGGTGTGTAAAACAAAAAACCTTCAATAACGATAACCACAGCCATATTTATGCTCTATCACTGCTATTTATCCTGAAACTGTCGGGCATGAATGCGCCTGCAAAGTTATAATAATCCACTTTTTTAAATGAATCGCCCGCCCAAAAGGCAATGGCCAGAAGACAATGAGTCCATACCAGAAAATTGCGACTGACGATGTTCGCATCAAGGAAATCAAGGAGCTTAGATTACCGTCGGAGCTGCTCGAGGAACTGCAGGCCAGTGCGGCCACCACCCAAAACATTGTGGATACCCGCACCGCCATCCATAAGATCCTGCATAGCGCGGACGACAGGCTGCTGGTCGTTATCGGCCCCTGCTCCATCCATGATTACAAGGCTGGCGTAGAGTACGCCCGGCGCCTGGTGGAACAGCTCCCCGTGTTTGCCAATGAGCTAGTGATCGTCATGCGCGTCTATTTCGAAAAGCCGCGCACCACCGTAGGCTGGAAAGGCCTGATCAACGACCCCTACCTTGACGGCAGCTTCCGCATTAACGAAGGCCTGGAACTGGCGCGCCGCTTCCTGCTGGAAGTCAATGACCTCGGCATGCCTGCCGGTACAGAGTTTTTGGATGTTATTACGCCGCAATATACGGCAGACCTCGTCAGCTGGGGCGCGATAGGCGCACGCACCACCGAGTCGCAGATCCACCGCGAACTGGCTTCCGGTCTGTCATGCCCGGTAGGCTTCAAGAATGGTACTGATGGCAATATCCGCATCGCTGTCGATGCCATCAAGGCTGCCGCCAGCCCGCATCACTTCCTGTCGGTAACCAAGGAAGGCCGCTCGGCTATCATTTCTACCAGCGGTAACGAGGATTGCCACGTCATCTTGCGTGGCGGCAAAGTCCCGAACTACGATGCCGCCAATGTAGAATCCGCATCACGAGAGCTGGCAAATGCCGGCCTGGCCGCCAAGATCATGATCGACTGTTCCCATGCCAATAGCCTAAAGCAGTACAAGCGCCAGCTTGAAGTGGTGGCGGATGTCTGCGAACAACTGAGCCGTGGCGATGACCGGATTGTGGGGGTAATGATCGAATCCCACCTCAATGAAGGCAAACAGGACCACACGCCCGGCTGCACCCTTGAATACGGGAAATCCATCACTGATGGCTGCCTGGGCTGGGATGACACCCTGGTCCTGCTCAACAAGCTGGCAGAAAGCGTGCGCGCCCGCCGCAGGCATCAGGAAGAAACCGAATAGCGATTTGGTGCGGTACTCTTCTTTCTCCTTAACCCCTGGCAACCTGGGGGCTACCGGGAGAGAAGGTGAGACTGGCGCCAAACAAGCTTGCCAAGGCCAGCGTTCATCGAAAGGTTAGCGCAGCCTGCGGCGGCTTCCATATGTGCCGATTACGCCAAGACCAAGCAAAAGCATGGCCCAGGCATCCGCTTCCGGCACAGCAGCGGCAATACGCTGCTCGAATGCCTGATCGAACTGCGCCTGACTGATTCCCGCTGACTTGAACACCACATGGAATGGGTCGGAATCGACATACTTCTGCTCACCGTTCACCAATGCGGGCGACCACACCTGCAATGTCAGCATATACGCCCCAGCTGGCGCTGAATCTGACAGCTTCCAATCCAGGTGTGAGTGGAAAGTGCCGTTCTGGCTGGCACCATCGATTAATGCAGTCTCAGGGCCGCCAATGCCATCGGCTGTATACACTGTACCGCCAGCGTAGTAATTGTATTGCGCGGCATAAGTCGCATTACCTGGATTAAGCATGTAGTTCAACCAGGCATCTACCGGGATGCCGCCATATAACGTCACGCTGGACCCAGCACTTGCCTCCCCCCAGCTCGACGTTGCCGGGTTCCAGTAGGAGAGTGATCCCAGGGCACGAAAATGCACCTCTTCGCCATAGAGGAAAGTATTGGAAAAGGATTGAAAACCAGGGTCGTCAGTTAACCTGGGGCCGCCTTCCAAATCATCAAAATATCCGGGGAATATTTTGTAGCCACTTTTCGTGTCGACAGGCAGTTTTCCTGCCAGATCATAGTCGCCATAAAAATCGATGGTAATCTTGCTGCCAGCCATCGCGCCATTACTGGTGCCAAGGCGCACGTCATAGTGCACCGCCTGTGCCAGCGAGGCATAGCCAAGCAAGACAGTCGCAAGCATTGTCTTGATCATTGCAAACTCCTTTTCAGGTGCCTCGCGAAGGAGGCACCATTTCGTCGGACAGGTTAAGCCTGGCTACGTCTACGCAATTGCCAGCCGATTACACCCATGCCCAGCAGCAGCAGGGCATAAGAGCTAGGCTCCGGTACTGGCGCAATATCCGCCAGGCCGTGCACAGCGGCATGGAATTCGCCGGAACTCAAACCATTGTTGAAGACCAGGTAAAAAGGATCGGAACTGGCATATTTGCCATTAGCAACAATGCCATCAAAACTGGAGTTGAGGTCAGCGGAAATCAGTTGCAAGGTAATGTAGTAGGCGCCCTCAGTTGGCAGTCCGCTTGGCGTGGAAACAGTGAAAGTCAGGTGCTCGTGGATATTGCCGCCGGATCCAGCTTGGCCAAGAGTGCCAATGGCATCGCCGGTCACACCTGCCACGGTCCAGCTGGAGGTTTCACCCAGATTGCCGCCCAGCGTGATGACTTCATTGTTCAATACGGAGCTGGTCCAGCTGGCGCCGTTCCATGCCCATAATGCACCGATAGCCTGGTAACCAATGATGTCGCCTTGGTCAAACACGTCAGCATGACTGTCAAACCCGGGAGAGTTCGTGGCATAAGGGCCCTTGGCCAGATCACGGAAATCCGCCTCAAAAATCGCATAACCCGAGCCATCCTGATAATGCCCGGCACCATGGGTGCCCAATTGGCCGTTTTCAATTTCAATTTCAATATCCCCTGCATGCAGATGATCTTCAGCAAAAGCCGGGGCACTGAACAAACCTGCCGCAATGACAAGCGGCGCTATTAATTTACGCATTGGTATTACTCCCTTATTAACAGAAAGATGAAGGGCTTGCATGGATCCAATATCCAACCCTTGTTGCATCTTAATGCAATTTAGTTGCTAAATGCAATATTGTTGCACAAAGAAACATAGTTGCATTAATATGGGTAAAAATACCAATATTGCAGCCATTAACCGTGAAAATCCCCAAGCTAAATATCAGAATAAACAATGCTTATGCTGCCCTGCTCCCTCTTTGCATTCCCGTGGCAGGCATTACGGCAGAAGCTGAAACCGTTACCCTGGAGGCAATAGAAGTCAGCACCGAGCAGGAAAAAACATCCAGATCGCTGGAGCCACAAACTGTCATCTCGGGTAAAGAATTAATGCAGAAAAGCGCGGCTACCTTGGGGGCCACCTTGCAGGATGAGCTGGGGGTCGCCAACTCAACATTTGGCCCCAATGTGGGCCTGCCATTGATACGCGGCCAGCACGGACCACGCACCAGGGTCATGGTCAATGGGGTAGGCACCCATGATGCTTCTGCCATAAGCCCAGACCATGGAACAACGGTCGAGTCCTTACTCGCCAAGGAAATCACGGTTTTGAAGGGGCCAGCCACTATTCGTAATGGAGGCGGAGCAATAGGTGGCGCAATTGAAATTAAAGATGGCAGGATTCCTGAAAGTTTGCCGCCTAGAACTAAAACCACAACTCAAATCAGGTTCAACACCAACCATGATGAAAAAGTGTTTGCCAGCGAGATTTTGGCCAAGCTCAACAGCATTGCTTTCCATGCCGACATTCATGGCCGCGATAGCAACAATATTCAAATTCCCGGATATGCCATCGACCAGGAAGATATTGCCAGAGTCCTGGATATCCCCTCTCCCAGTAACACTCATGGTTATACGGATAATACCAACGCCCGTAGCAAGGGCGGCAGTGTAGGCGCCAGCTATTTTGGAGAAAAAGGCTATATCGGGATATCGCTAAGCCAGTATGCCAGTAATTACGGAATACCCCTAGGGCCTGCGCACAGCCACGGCGGAGGCACGATAGAAGGCAGCGAAAGAGTCCGTATAGACATGCGGCAGGAGCGGATTGACCTTAAAGGCGAGCTATTTTTGGATACGCAATGGCTGGAAAGCATTGCCTTGAGGATAGGCAAATCTCGTTACAAGCATGATGAGTTAGACAATGGCCTACCCCAGACGCGCTTTACCAATGACGTGATTGAATCACGGCTGGAGTTCAACCATCGATTGGTCCCCAACCTGTCAGGAGTATTGGGATTCCACGGCATAGGCCGGGAGTTCGCAGCCCTAGGGGTCGAAGCATTCGCGCCTGCAACCAGCATCAACTCCAGTGGCCTCTATCTTATTGAAACACTGGATATGAAGCCGTTCCAACTAGAGTTTGGTTATCGTAAGGAACAGGTGAGACTGGACCCAGACGACCAGCTCACAAGGTTTGGCCCGATCATTATTCCTGTCGCCCAGCCTAAAAGAGACTTCAGCCCGGAAAGTTTTTCAATGGCGTTCAGCTGGATCCACCAGACCGGGAGCATCACGCTTAATCGATGGATAGCAAGAAGAGCGCCGGATGTGCAAGAGCTTTATGCTGTCGGGCCTCACTTGGCAACACGCACATATGACTTCGGCAATAAGGAGCTTGAGATTGAAACCTTGAATGGATGGGATGTCAGGTTGCAGCAGAAGCTGGGAAAACTGGAGGGCATCCTGAATCTGTTTAAATACTCGGCTGATAACTATATTTACCAGTACAACACGGGTAATAAATATCAGACTGATGCGATCCTGCCCATTCCTAAACCGGTTTGCACCAGGCTCACGACATGTTTGATAGTGATGCAGCAGGCACAACAAGATGCCGATTTTCACGGTTATGAATTAGAGGCCGGATTACCGTTGAAGGTCCCTGGATTCAGGAAATTCAGGGCCAGCTTATTTGCAGACCAGGTCCGCGGCTTGCTGAACGATGGGACTTATGTTCCCAGGCTGGCGCCGGCAAGACAGGGTTTGTTCATCCAGACAGGATACGGCAAATGGGAGGCAGATTTGAGGTATACCCATGTGCAGGCACAAGAGCGCACAGGCACCATGATCAAGGTTGATCAGGTTGAATTAGAACCTGGAACCGATAGCTACGACAAGATTGATATTTCCTTGCGCAGAAGCTTGCAGGTAAGCGAAAGTATCAAGGGTGACTTCTTCATCAACATGCGCAACGTCACCAATGCAGAAATTCGCAACAGCACCTCATTCCTGCGCTATTACAGCCCGGAGCTGGGCCGCAATATAGAACTCGGCATGCGGCTGGACTTTTAGCCTGCTAATGCATGACCGCTGCATGACGTGCACTGTCTGAGGCGCTTTCACGCATCAACAGCAGCACAAGCACTGCCCCGATCCCTGCGGAAACTGCACCCAGCAGAAAAGCCAGCCTGTAGCCCTGCAACAGAGCCACTGGCAAGGCCGTGTCAACGGCCAGCAGGCGTTGGCTGACCAGGGCGGCCAGGCTGGCAAGCACCGCCAGTCCGACCGCACCGCCCATCATGAAGGCCGTATTGACCACGCCGGAGGCCAGTCCTGAATCTTCCGGCGCCACATCGTTCATTGCCGCCAGCAATAAGGGATTGAAAGCAACCCCGCCGCCAAGCCCCAGCAGGACCATGGCTGGCAGGATATCAACCAGGAAATTTCCTTGTAAGGGCACGCGGGCAAACCAGAGCAAGCCCAAAGCCGCCAGGGCAAGGCCGGCCACCAAAGAGTATCGGATGCCAAAACGCATCACCAGCCTGGCTGAAAACCCGAGTGACAACAAAGCCATCACCAGGTTAGCGGGAAGGAATGCCAGACCCACCTTGAGCGCGTCATAACCCAGGACAAACTGCAGGTAAAGGGCAGACATGAAAAACCAGGCAAACAACGCAGCAGCCCACAGCACCGCTACCACATTGGCCACCGACACATTACGGTGGCGGAACAGGCTCAAGGGCATCAACGGTGTCGACACTCGCATCTGCACGACAATAAACCCTATAAACAACATGATGGCCAACGCGAACATACCCATCGTCTGCATGGAAATCCAACCGGCTTCATTGCCATTCACAATCGCGTAAACGGCCAGCATCATGGAACTGGTAATGGTGACGGCCCCGGCAATATCCAGTCGCTGAGGCTTGGCCTCGGTAACCTGATGAGGCAGGAGGGACACACAGAGAAGATAGACAGCTATTCCTATCGGCAGATTGACCAGGAAAATCCAGTGCCAGCTCAGGCTGCTCGTCAGCACACCACCCAGCAATACCCCCAGGCTGCCGCCACCGGCGCAGACAAAGCCATACACGCCCATGGCCTTGGCTCTCTCGGCCTGCCCGGTAAACAAATTCATGATCAGGGACAAAGCCACGGCAGAGACTACCGCCCCACCCAGGCCTTGCAATGCGCGCGCCCAGATCAATTGCGCCTGGCTATTGGCAATGCCGCAGGACAGCGAGGCCAGGGTAAAAAAGGCAATACCGAGCAGGAACAGGCGCCTCTGCCCAAAAATATCGCCCAAACGGCCGCCCAGCAGCAAGAATCCGCCAAAAGTCAGCATATAGGCATTGACCACCCATACCAAGGAAATCTCGCTGAAGCCAAGATCAGCGCGTATGGAAGGCAACGCTACATTCACTATGGTCGTGTCCAGCACTATCATCAGCACACCAAAGCACAACACAATAAGAGCCAGCCAGCGGCTGCGGGTGTCTGTAGGATGATTGGCTTGCATTGGCATGGTCCCAGAGTGACAAGTTCTTAACTTAACCCGGCATTGATACCGAGAAATGAAAAAAGGGTTAGCTGATGCTAACCCTTTTCATGAAACTGGTGGGCTGTACGGGATTCGAACCTGTGACAAACGGATTAAAAGTCCGCTGCTCTACCAACTGAGCTAACAGCCCTGAGATGAGAGGCTCACCTCGGAAAGCGCGCAATTATGAAGAAAAGCGCGCTATGCGTCAATGCAAGATTGATAGTAATTATCGAAAAATCACGCCAGCGCAGGGATAATCCACCCAATTAAAGTGCTATAGGCAAGAAGAGAATATGGGAAATTACCTCATGCCGGGGAAACGGCCCTGCATGGCGCGCATCATTTTCCCCATGCCGCCCTTGGAAAACATCTTCATCATTTTCTGCACTTCTTCGAACTGGTTGAGCAGGCGGTTCACTTCCTGCACTTGCACACCGGCGCCCGCGGCAATTCTGCGTTTGCGGGTAGCCTTGATTAATTCCGGCTTGCGGCGCTCCAGCGGGGTCATGGAATTGATAATGCCCTCTATGCGTCGCATGGCCTTGTCGCCGGCCTCACCATTCATCTGGCCTGCCATCCCGGCAACCTGGGCGGGCATTTTGTCCATCAACGCACCCATGCCCCCCATTTTACGCATCTGCTGCATCTGGGCCTTGAAGTCTTCAAGATCAAACCCTTTGCCGGATTTGACCTTATCTGCCAGCTTTCTCGCTTCATCCAGGTCTACATTCTTTTGAGCCTGTTCAATCAACGAGAGCACATCACCCATGCCCAGCACGCGTGATGCCATACGCTCTGGATGGAATAGCTCAATCCCATCCACTTTCTCGCTTACACCGATGAACTTGATAGGCTTGCCGGTGACATGCCGCACAGAAAGTGCGGCACCGCCGCGTGCATCGCCATCCAGCTTGGTAAGCACCACGCCTGTCAATGGCAGGGTCTCGCCAAAGGCACGGGCAGTGTTGACTGCATCCTGGCCTTGCATGGCATCTACCACAAATAGCGTTTCTATCGGCTGCAGATACTCATGCAATTGTTTGATTTCCGCCATCATGGCTTCATCAATACCCAGACGGCCGGCGGTATCAAAAATCAACACATCATAAAAATGGCGCTTGGCAAAATCCAGTGCCTGAATAGCAATATCGGATGGCTTTTGCGTGGCATTGGAATCAAAACAGTCCACTTCCAGGCTTTTGGCCAGGGTTTTCAACTGCTCTATCGCCGCAGGACGATAAACGTCAGCACTGGCCAGCAGGACTTTTTTCTTGTCAGCCTTGAGCAGGCGCGCCAGCTTGGCAGAGGTAGTTGTCTTACCAGAACCTTGCAAGCCTGCCATCAGGATAATGGCAGGAGGCGTGGTAGAAAGGTTCAGGCCGCTGTTCTGCTGGCCCATCAGCTTGGTCAGCTCCTCGTGCACCACCTGGATCACGGCCTGGCCCGGCGTCAGGCTTTGCAATACCTCACGTCCTTGCGCCCGCTCCTTGACTTGGCCAATAAATTCCTTGACCACGGGTAAGGCAACATCTGCCTCAAGCAGGGCCATGCGTACTTCCCGCATGGCATCGGCTATATTGTCCTCGGTCAGGCGCGCATGGCCGCGCAATGTTTTAACGACTTGCTGTAATCTACTGCTTAGATTTTCAAACATGATGAGTATCGGTCATGCAGCAACAACGCTTAGTTGAACAGCTGCATGTTATAGTGTTATGAATATATGAATTCTAACCCAAGTCATCACGACGTATGATTGAGTTTCTGCCTTTTATTACTGCTTTCATCTACCTGCTTGTTGCCACCAACTATTGGCGCAATACCAAAACCACGGCAAAAAACGTGCATCAAAGCGCTAATTGGCAATCTGGCCTGATTGCGGTCGGACTGGTGTTGCATGCTGCCCTGCTCTATACCTCCCTATTTCAGCATGGCCTCAACCTGAGCTTTTCCAATGCCTTGTCCACCATTCTTTGGCTCACGGTCCTGATTTACTGGCTCACCAATTTCCGACACCATTTGCATAGCCTGCAAGCATTTGTGCTGCCACCAGCTGCATTTTTCGTATTGTTACAAAAACTGGTGCCGGAAGCACACGTCTTACCCTATGCTGACCAACCCCTATTTGTCGTACACATGGTGATCGCCATGCTCGCCTACAGCCTGCTGACTTTTGCAGCACTGCATGCCCTGTTGATGACCGCGGCAGAACGCAAGCTACACCAGAAATCCACCTGGATCAGCTTGCCGGATTTCCCTCCATTGATGACGATGGAAACCCTGTTGTTCCGCATCATTACCCTGGGGTTTGTCCTGCTGACCCTGACCCTGATCAGCGGCATGATGTTCTCGGAGCTATTGTTTGACCACCCGCTTCGAATGACCCACAAGAATGTATTCACCATCCTCTCATGGCTGATTTTCGGGGGCCTGCTATTGGGCCGCCGGATATACGGCTGGCGCGGCCGTATTGCAATCCGCTGGACATTGAGCGGATTCGTGGTGCTGTTACTGGCCTATGCCGGCAGCAAGTTTGTGCTGGAAGTCCTGCTGCACCGCTAGCAAGTCACTTGCAGCCTATCTCAGGCTAATTACCGGCCATCCAGCAGATTCCGCATGCGATTTCAAGGTGTGGTCAGGATCTACAGCGACTGGCTTGTCCACCAGTTTCATGAGTGGCAGGTCATTGTGTGAGTCACTATAAAACCAGCTGACTTCATAACTATCCAGGGTTTGATTACGCTCAGCCAGCCATTCCTTCAGGCGAGTGATCTTCCCTGTCTGGAAGCTCGGAGTCCCACTCACCCGGCCTGTAAACTCCCCATCAATTTCCTCAGGCGTGGTGCCTATCAGGTTGTCTATGCCGAACTCTTTGGCAATCGGGCCAGTCACAAAACTATTGGTAGCGGTAATAATCATTAACAGGTCGCCGTTCTCCCTGTGTTTCTCTACTAATGCGCGCGCCTTGTCCGTGATCATCGGGCGGATAGTCTGCTCCATGTATTCACGATGGAGGGCATCCAATTCGTTACGTTTGTGCTCGCTCAAAGGCTTGAGCTGGAAATCAAGAAAAGCATAGATATCGAGGTTGCCAGCCTTGTAATCTTCATAGAACCCGAGATTCTTGGCCAAGTGATCTTCAGCGTTAAGCAGTCCCTTCTTGATAAGGAACTGACCCCATTGAAAATCACTGTCTCCAGCCAGAAGGGTATTGTCGAGATCAAAGAGAGCGAGTTGCAAATTGTTTCTCCATCCACTGCAAAAATTGCTAGAGTTTAGCTTATGAAACCGAAGTTCGCGATGCTGAATATTGCTGGCTGGCAGATATCCGCCTGGAGACTCCGGTCATGAATCTGCCGGACTACCTGATTCCGGCAGCATGGCAATGGCCAGCCAACATCCTGGCATTAGTCCTGCTGGCATACGCCGTCACCAAGGCTCCATGGAAACATCTCGCTGACCCTGGCCTGCAACATGTTTTCCTCGGCTCTATCGTTACATTGCTCGTAATCTGGAATATCAAGGCAGGCATCAAGCCGGGGCTGGATATCCATTTGCTTGGCGCTACCGTGCTTTGCCTGATGTTCCGCTGGCAACTGGCACTGGTTGCCATGGCAACCATCTTCCTCAGCAATGCAGCATTCAGCATGACGGGCTGGCATGCGCTGGGGATCAACTTCCTGATTATGGCAGTCATCCCGGTAGCATTCAGCTATAACGTTTTCCGACTGGTGGACAGTAAATTGCCCAACCACCTGGTGATTTATATTTTTGTCTGCGGTTTTTTCTGCGCAGGAGTCACCATCAACGTTTGCGGTCTCAGTGCCGTGCTTGCCTTGGTCGGCATGGAGGCATACCCGGGGGCATATTTGCTCAGCAACTACCTGCCTTACTACATCCTGATTGGCTGGTCAGAGGCGCTATTAACAGGCATGGCCGTCACATTGATGACAGCCTTCCGCCCCCAGTGGCTAATGACTTTCAGTGATAAACGCTACCTGAAAACCAGGCATTAGCAGCCCTCACCTTACCGCTGATGACAGCAATAAACCCAACTCAAATGCCAAGGCATATATCCGGCGCGGCCTATCATCTCGTTGGAAAAAATGCCCCAGCATGACTCGCCGAATTTACAAACCTATAGCTGTAGCAAGTACCGGACGTACTGTCTAAAATAAAAAGAAGATCTATAAGCACGGCTTTGCTTTATATATCCAGCAATAACAAAAAAGGCGCCTAGATACAGGCGCCTTGGCACACGATTCAAATATTAAAGGTGAAAATCCCCAGCTGCTTCTGGCTGATAACTGATCTCAAGGATTTTGTATTGACGCACACCACCCGGCATTGCCCAATTCACCACATCTCCTACACGGTATCCAAGAATGGCCGTGCCCAATGGTGCCACCACGGAAATACGGTTTTCGGAAGCATTGGCATCTGCAGGAAATACCAAGGTGCAGAGCATGTCATGCCCGCTGGCTTCATCGCGCAATAATACGCGGGAGTTCATGGTGACCACATCTGCAGCCACCTGCTCTGCAGCCACCTCTTCGCTTCGCGCAAGCTCTTCCTCCAGCTTGCTCAGATTGCCATCTTCGCGGAAACCGCTCTTGCGCAACTGCTCTATCATGGAAAACAATCGGTTCATGTCGAAACTTGTAACCTGGATAGCACCTTGCAACATGGAAAACTCCTTTTTCATTTAACTTTTAAGTACGCTTAACCCAGCATTACCAAGTTAAGCGTTACTACATTCATTACCCTGTAATACACCCAGCAACAGCGATACTGATCGCGGGCGTCACCACTAGACTTGGGGATGTGCACGTTCTGCATTTGCATGCAGCTTGTTCAATCCATTCAGGTAAGCCTTGGCCGAGGCAATCACGATATCGGTATCTGCCCCCTGCCCATTGACGATACGCCCCCCCTTAGACAGGCGTACAGTCACCTCACCCTGTGCATCAGTACCGCTGGTAATATTGTTGACAGAGTAAAGCTGCAACTCGGCACCACTCGCTACAATCTGCTCAATGGCCTTGAATGCCGCATCAACAGGGCCGCCACCATCAGCTTCCGCCCGTCGCTCTACGCCGTTTTCTGTCACAGTGACTACCGCATGCGGGATTTCGCCAGTTTGCGAAGCCACTTGCAAATAAGCCAGCTTGAAACATTCCTCACTGATCACGTTATCACTCACCAGGGCCTGAATATCCTCGTCAAATATCTCGGACTTCTTATCAGCCAGTTCCTTGAAACGCGCAAAAGCTGCATTGAGTGCATCGTCACCTTCAAGCGTGATGCCCAGTTCGGTCAGACGGGTACGGAATGCATTCCGGCCAGACAACTTGCCCAGCGTCAGCTTGTTCGCTCCCCAGCCCACATCTTCTGCCCGCATGATTTCATAGGTTTCTCGGTGCTTCAGCACCCCATCCTGGTGAATACCGGATTCATGCGCAAACGCGTTGGCTCCCACCACTGCCTTGTTGGGTTGCACGGGATAACCGGTAATCGTGGAAACCAGCTTGGAGGTGGCCACAATCTGGGTGGTATCTATGCTGGTTTCAAGCTGGAAAATGTCACGGCGTGTCTTGACCGCCATCACGACCTCTTCCAGGCTGGCGTTTCCTGCCCGCTCGCCCAGCCCGTTGATAGTGCACTCCACCTGCCGGGCACCGGCCAGCACGGCAGCCAGGGAGTTGGCTACAGCCATCCCCAGGTCATTATGGCAATGGGTAGACCAGACCACCTTGTCAGACTCTTTCACGCGCGCAATCAGTTGCTGCATGCGCTCGCCCCACTGGACAGGCACAGAGTAACCCACGGTATCGGGCACATTAATCGTTTTGGCTCCAGCGGCAATCACCGCATCAAACACCTGGACCAGGAAATCCATATCGGAACGCACCGCATCCTCGGCTGAGAACTCCACATCTTCGGTATATTCCAGTGCCCACTTCACTGCCTGCACCGCACGCTCCAGCACCTGCTCAGGTGTCATGCGCAGCTTGTTCTGCATGTGAATGGGGCTGGTCGCAATAAAAGTATGGATCCGGCGTTTCTTGGCAGGAGCAACGGCTTCGCCGGCGCGGCGAATATCGTTTTCGTTGGCACGCGCCAGGGAACAGACGGTAGACTCGGTAATCACCTCGGCAATTGCGCGTATCGCATCAAAATCTCCCGGGCTGGCAGCCGCAAAACCCGCCTCGATCACATTGACGCCCAGCTTCTCCAACTGGCGCGCAATCCTGAGCTTTTCGTCCTTGGTCATTGCAGCACCAGGACTTTGTTCACCATCCCGCAAAGTGGTATCGAAAATGATCAACTGCTTATTTGTCATGGCCTTTGTTCCATCAACTAAATTTAATATGGGGGTTTAGGAGTGAGTTTGCGTCATGGTACAGATGACGACTGTATAACTGGCGAGAAGTCTTCTAGCGCGTAATACGCAGCAACAGACCAACCCGGGCCAGGCTGGCCGCTAGAACAGGAAAGTCAGTATTGTGTCTGGGGGATTGCATAGGGCTTTGAATATAATTCTTTTCCTCGACCAAGGCAAGTCAAGCAACATAACATCGCATGATATGCCGAAGAACCATCACATTTCCTTGAACTTTTGGCCCAATTTAAGGCAGGATGGTCAACATGAATTTAACGCCAGAACCCACTCCGATGAAAAAAATAAACCGCGCCTTGCACACTTTCTTTGTTCGCGGCTTCAGAAGTGCCTTTTTCCTCAGGGTATCAGCCACCGATCTTCATATCGGGCCACTGGCACTGTTGGTCATGGTGATACTTACCACGGTGGCTTCAATCCTGATGAGCCGCACGGTCATCGCCGGGCCTGCCGAGTTTTACCCCAAAGCCATTTTATGGGGCTGGCTAATTACCATACTCCTCATCTGGATCTGCTGGTATCTGACAGATTGCGCAAAGCGGCAAGGCCGAAATACCCAGGCAGCCTCGCTATTTGCCCTTGGCGTAGGACAGGTATTTACCCTGGACGTCATCAGCACACTGGCTTACCTCTTGTTCATCCAGCCTCAGGGACTTGACGGCTCAAACTGGCACTGGGCACTTTATATCGGCATGTCCGCATGGGGAGCCTTGGCTTACTGGTTACTGCTGACACGCGTCACCCAGTCCAGGGGAAGACTAATAGTACTTGCCGGGATTTTTGCCATTGGCATGCCTTTGCTTGTGCATTTTTCTCAAGCTCCCATGTTTTGGCTGCCCCAGCAGACGGACAATGCTGAAGTGGAGAACAGTTTGCAACTGACACAGGAGAAACTGGAAACCCAACTCCAACTGGCCATCAAGCAGCGCACAGCACTCAAGCCAGAGCGGCCAGGCGTGATAGATTTATTCAGCATTACCTATGCACCTTATGGTGAGGAAGCTGTATTCCTGCGTGAAAGCAGTATGGTCAACGCAGTAATCGAGGAACGATTTGACGCAGCTGGCCATATGCAAGAGCTGGTAAATCATCCTGCCACACTGGAAAATCTGCCCTGGGCCAGCCTGGAAAACCTGGAGCGTGCCATTAACCGTGCAGCAGACATCATGGACAGGGAGCATGACATCCTCTTTATATACCTGACCTCGCATGGCGCAAAAGATGGTGAGTTGAGTGCATCACTATGGCCGCTGGAAACTGATCCGCTAACACCGCAAACCCTTAACCTGTGGCTTGACAAGGCAGGCATCAAGAATCGCATCATTGCAGTATCTGCATGCTTTTCCGGCAGTTGGATAGAGCCATTGAAAACCCCCAACACCCTGATCATGACAGCAGCAGACAGCACACATACCTCGTATGGTTGCGGTAGTCGCTCCGAACTCACATTCTTTGGCCAAGCCGTATTTGATGAAGGCCTGCGCAACACATACTCTTTCGAGGAAGCCTTCAGGCAGGCATTGCCAAAAATACGCCAGCGTGAGCAAGAAGCTGGCAAGGATGATGGGTTCTCCAACCCGCAGATTTACCTAGGCGACGGCATCCGTCCATTGCTCAAGGAGCTGGCAAAAGAACGGTAACTCCATCCCTGCCCATCGGGCCAGTCCCTCGTGATTACTCGACAGGCTTGTCGCTCACACTGTCTTGCGGCGGCTGGCTCGCAGGTACCCTGGGTTTGCGTTTTTGCCATATCCACAGCACATAACCTGATATGCCATAGACCAGGAACACGGCAAAAAGAACCTCTGGCGGGCTATAGGAAATCAATACAAAGGCCAGCACTATCAGGAGAATCACGACAAATGGCACACTGCGACGCAGGTTGATATCCTTGCCACTGTAATAGCGCAAGTCGCTTACCATGGACAAGCCAGCAAACAAGGTAATGGTCCATGCTACCCATTGCATTTTGACCCAGCCAAAAAACACTTCAGCGCCACTTACACTGTTTTCATGCGCCACCCATACCAGGCCAGCCAGCAATGCCGCTGCCGCCGGACTGGGCAGACCCTGGAAATATCGCTTGTCACTCTCATCCAGCTTTGTATTGAAGCGCGCCAGGCGCAATGCTGCACCCGCACAATAAATAAATGCCGCAATCCAGCCCAGCTTGCCCAGGGGTTTCAATGCCCATACATAAAGCACCAAAGCCGGCGCAACACCAAAGGACACCATATCCGACAAGCTATCGTACTCCGCACCAAATGCACTCTGCGTATTGGTCATACGCGCCACCCGGCCATCAAGCCCATCCATGACCATGGCAATAAAGATAGCCACAGCGGAATACTCAAACTTTCCGTTCATTGCCTGAACAATCGCATAAAAACCAGCAAATAATGCAGCGGTGGTAAACAAGTTAGGGAGCAGGTAAATACTGCGCTCACGCAGCCCCGGCTCTATGAGCGAACCGGGACGACGCGGACGAAGAGGGGATTCAGCCATACCAGGATTTCCTTGATTGTCATGATGGCACAGGTCATCTGCGCACAATTGCGCACAGTATAACAAAGCGCATGGCTTACACTCCATGTCCATATTCAAGTCCAGTCCGTGATAGTATCGCGGCTTGAAATTTGGTTCAGAATCATGGAATTTACCCTAATCAATCAAGACGGTGCTGCCAGGCGCGGCACAGTTGGCCTCGCACATGGTGAGGTACAGACCCCGGCCTTCATGCCTGTAGGCACTTATGGCTCTGTGAAATCGCTGTCTCCAGTAGAGGTACGTGAGATCGGTGCGCATATCCTGCTTGGCAACACCTTCCATCTCTGGTTGCGCCCCGGGCTTGATGTTGTAGCTGCGCACGGCGGCCTGCACAAGTTCATGGGTTGGGATGGCCCCATACTCACCGACTCTGGAGGCTTTCAGGTCTGGAGTCTGGGTGATCTCCGCAAGATTACCGAAGAAGGCGTGCGTTTCCGCTCTCCCATCAATGGTGACAGCTGTTTTCTCACGCCTGAGGAATCCATGCGCATACAGAAAGTGCTGAATTCAGACATTGTCATGATTTTTGATGAATGCACACCTTATCCTGCTACTCATATAGAAGCCCGCGACTCCATGCGCCTCAGCCTGCGCTGGGCAGCGCGCAGCAAAGCCGCCCATGCCGGGAACCCCAATGCATTGTTCGGCATCATCCAGGGCGGGATGTACGAGGACCTGCGTGACGAATCACTACATGGACTGACCGAAATTGACTTTGACGGTTACGCCATTGGCGGCCTTTCCGTAGGCGAGCCCAAAGCAGACATGTTGCGCATGCTGGCCCACACCGCGCCGCGAATGCCGACCAATAAGCCGCGTTACCTCATGGGAGTTGGCACACCGGAAGACTTGGTCGATGCAGTTTCCCATGGCATTGATATGTTCGATTGCGTCATGCCCACCCGCAACGCACGTAATGGCTGGCTGTTCACACGCAACGGCGACATCAAGCTGAAGAATGCGCGTCATCGCCAGGACACCAGGCCACTGGATGAAGACTGTGCTTGTTATGCCTGTCGCAATTTCAGCCGTGCCTACCTGCATCACCTGCACCGGACTGGCGAGATACTGGGCGCCCGGCTTAACACCATCCACAACCTGCATTATTACCAGGAATTGATGGCCGGCATGCGCCTAGCAATTGAACAAGGCGAGTTTGCAGCTTTCGTCAACACGTTCAAGCAAAATCGTCAAAACATCCAGAAAGAAGCATAAATCACACTATGTTAGAATTTTGGGCTAATATTTTGCGCTTCAAGCAATTCACTCTATAAGTAAAGGAAGATTACCTGTGTTTATCAGTTCCGCTATCGCTGCAGAAGCAGCACAGTCTGCTCCAGACTGGACCAGCTTTATCCCCTTGGTCGTGATCTTTGTATTGTTCTGGTTCATGCTGATCCGCCCTCAAATGAAACAGGCCAAGGAACAACGCAAACTGATAGAAGCCCTGCAAAAAGGTGATGAAGTCACCACCACATCAGGCATCGTCGGCAGAATCACCAAGGTGGGCGAAGGCTATGTCAGCCTGGAAATTGCACCTGAAACCGTAATCACCGTTCAAAAGCACACCGTACAAACCTTGCTGCCCAAGGGCACCATCAAGGCCTTGTAACAGTCCGCTGCCACTATTGAAATCCGACTTTAAAAATATCGAAACACTGAAATGCGAGCTGCTTCATGAACCGCTACCCTTTATGGAAATACCTGCTAGTGCTGGTCGTTGTTGTGCTGGGGCTGCTCTATGCGGCGCCTAATCTGTTCGGCGAATCGCCAGCTGTCCAAATCACTGCAGCTAAGACCAATGCCAAAGTGGACTCTGCGTTGCTTGCCAACACGGAAAACATCCTCAACCAGGAAGAAATCCAGTTTGAGGCTTTGTTTCTCGACACCAACGGCGTCAAGGTGCGGTTTGCGAATACAGATACCCAGCTGAAAGCCAAGGATATCTTGCAAAGCCGCCTGGGCAAGGATTACGTGATTGCGCTCAATCTGCTTTCCCGCTCCCCGGAATGGCTGCGCAGCATCGGTGCCCGCCCAATGTACCTGGGCCTGGATTTGCGTGGCGGCGTACACTTCCTATTGCAGGTGGACATGAAGGCTGCGCTGGACCAGGCAGCTGAGCGCTATGTGGGAGACTTCCGCAGTGCATTGCGCAGCGCGCGCTTGAGTTACCTTGGAGTCTCGCGTGAAGGCCAAGCCGTCAAGATCCGCTTCAAGGATACAGCCCAGCTCACAAAGGCAGAAAAAACACTGTCAAAGGAATACCCAGACCTGACCTTCAGCACAGAAGATCATGGTGACGACAAGGTCCTGAAAGCTGTGCTGAGCCAGCCTGCGCAGAAGCGCATTCAGGAGTTTGCACTCAAGCAGAACATCCAGACCCTGCATAACCGGATCAACGAGCTGGGCGTTGCCGAGCCCGTGATTCAGCAACAAGGCCTGGATCGTGTCGTGGTACAGCTTCCAGGTGTGCAGGATACTGCCAAGGCCAAGGAAATTCTGGGGCGTACTGCTACCCTGGAAATCCGCATGGTGGATGAAGACAAGAGCAATGCATTGACACTGGAAAGTGCCGCCAAGGGTCAAGTCCCTTTCGGCACCGATTTCTACACCGATCGAAATGGCCAGCCCATGTTGGTGAAGAAAAATGTGGTCCTGACCGGTGACTACATCACCGATGCAGGACCAGGCATGGATCAACAGGGTGGCGGTGCCGTGGTACACGTGACCCTGGATGGCCGCGGAGCACGCATCTTCAAACAGGCCACCCGCGAAAACGTGGGCAAGCGCATGGCCATCCTGCTAATTGAGAAAGGCCAGGCCGAAGTCATTACCGCCCCGGTCATCCGCGAGGAAATCGGTGGTGGCCGCGTGCAGATATCCGGCATGGCCAATACCCAGGAAGCCACCGATATTTCCCTGCTCCTGCGCTCCGGTGCACTGGCAGCACCAATGGAAATCATAGAAGAGCGCACCGTGGGCCCAAGCATGGGTGAAGCCAATATTGAGCGCGGAATGCATTCCACACTGTGGGGGTTTGTCGCAATTTCCGCATTCATGCTGGTCTACTACATGCTGTTCGGTAGCGTATCGGTACTGGCGCTGAGCATCAACCTGCTGTTGCTGGTGGCCCTGCTGTCTCTGCTGCAAGCCACCCTGACCCTGCCAGGCATTGCTGCCGTCGCGCTGACATTGGGGATGGCGATTGATGCCAACGTACTGATCAACGAACGGATTCGTGAAGAAATACGCAATGGCAATACTCCGCAGGCATCTATCCATGCCGGCTATGACCGTGCGTTCGACACCATCCTGGATGCCAACGTCACTACCCTGATTGCCGGTGTCGCCTTGTTCATGTTCGGAACCGGTCCGATCAAGGGCTTTGCCGTGGTACACGTATTGGGCATTCTGACCTCGATGTTTAGCGCCGTGGTGATTTCAAGGGCTGTGATCAACTTGATCTATGGCTACCGCCGCAAGATCAACAAGTTGTCCATAGGCTAAAAGCCATACTGAACATTGCTATCAACCAGGCATAAAGACTAGAGTAAATATCATGGAATTTTTCAGAATCAAAAAAGATATACCGTTCATGAGTTATGGCCGTCTGACAACGACCATTTCGCTGGCAACCTTTCTGCTTGCGGTATTCTTCCTGTTCACTAGAGGTTTGCATCTGGGAGTCGACTTCACTGGCGGCACCATGATGGAAGTGAGCTACCCGCAAGCAGCCAATCTGGAAAGCATCCGCAAATCCGTGGACGAGATCGGCCTCAAGGATGCCACAGTGCAGAACTTCGGCACCAGCCAGGACGTACTGATCCGCCTGCCAATCAAGCCAGGCGTTTCCATTGCCCAACTGTCCGATCAGGTATTGTCGGCACTGGCCAAGGCAGACCCCTCAGTCAAGCTGCACCGCGTTGAGTCTGTAGGTGCACAGGTTGGCCAGGAGCTGTACGACAAGGGAGCACTGGCGATGCTGTTTGTCTGTGCCGGCATCATGGCCTATCTTGCCTTGCGCTTCGAATGGCGCTTTGCGGTGGCAGCTGTCATCGCCAATATGCATGACGTGGTCATCATTCTCGGCTTCTTCGCCTTTTTCCAGTGGGAATTCAACCTGACCGTACTTGCGGCAGTGCTGGCGGTACTGGGTTACTCGGTAAATGAATCCGTGGTTGTTTTTGACCGCGTGAGAGAAAACTTCCGCAAGATGCGCAAGGCCAGCGTACCGGACGTGATCAACAATGCGATTACCCGTACCATGTCACGTACCATCATCACTCACTTCTCAACCGAACTCATGGTCTTATCCATGCTCTTTTTTGGTGGTGAGGTGCTGCACAACTTTGCCCTGGCACTGACCATCGGCATCCTTTTCGGCATCTACTCCTCCGTGCTGGTGGCAAGCCCGATTGCCATGTATCTGGGTGTATCCCGTGAGAACCTGATTGGCGGCGGCGCTAGCGAAAAGAAAACCGAGGCAGAAGCACTGCCTTGACAAGGCGGGCGCTTCGCGCCGAAACTATCGGTATCTCTTAATCGATAGCTACCGTTGGACATTCCCTTATTATGGCAGCTGGGCATACTCGCCCTGCTGCTTTTTATTTCCGCATTTTTTTCCATGGCCGAGACCAGCCTGATGATGCTCAATCGTCATCGGCTGAAAATACTGGCAAAAGAAGGGCTACGCAGTGCCCACCTCGCCTCCAGGCTACTACATGAACGTGAACAGTTTCTTGGTGCCATACTGCTAGGCAACACCTTGGCCAATGCCGCTGCGTCAACTCTGGCGGCATTTATCAGCATCAGGCTTTTCAATCTCGGTGAGCTGCTCATGCCAGCCTCTACGCTCATCATTACTTTCGCCATCCTCGTGTTCAGCGAGATTACTCCCAAGGTAATTGCTGCGCGCCACGCAGAACCATTGGCGCTGGCATTCAGCTATGTACTCCTGCCCCTGGTAAAGGTTGGCTATCCCTTGATCTGGCTTGCCAACCTGTGTGCCAATAGCCTGCTCCGCCTGCTGGGTATGAAAGTCAGCTTTACCGAAAGCAGCCACACCGCCAGCATTGAGGAATTGCGCAGTATCTTCAGCGAATCTACCAGCCCCATCCCGCAGAAACATCGCGAAGTGTTGCTCAACCTGCTAGATCTGGAGCAAACCACGGTCGATGACATCATGACCGTGCACACACAGCTTGAAATTGTGGATTTTGATGCACCAATGGAAGATATTTTGCAGCAAATCACCCATTGCCATCACACCCGCCTTCCAGTACGCAAGGGACCGACTGAAGAAATTATCGGCATGCTGCACATCCGCAAGATTATCAATGCATTGCGCCAGCAAGACCTGACCCAACGTATATTGACCCAGAACATAGAGTCAGCTTACTTTATTCCTTCAGGCACACCGCTCTATACCCAGATGCAGGAGTTTCAGCAGAATCAGCAGCGCATTGCCCTCGTTGTTGATGAATATGGTGAACTCAAAGGCCTTGTGACACTCGAAGATATCATCAAAGCTATTATTGGTGATTTTGCCAGTGAATCCATGGTGCCGGAGCAGGCTTACCGTAAGGAAAGCAAAGGTAGCTGGCTGGTAGATGCCAGCAGCAGCTTGCGCGACATCAACAAAAAGCTTGGCATCAGCCTGCCTGTGGACGGCCCGCGCACGCTCAATGGCCTGATTATCGAGCACTTTGAAGACATTCCCGAATCCGGCATTGGTCTGAAAATTGGCGACTTCAAGCTTGAAATCATCAAAACCCAGGACAGGACAGTAAAAACTGTCAGGATTTATCCGTAACAGTACTGACAGGCAGAAATTTTGATTAAATCTAGAGTAGAGCAAATAACCCTACTCATTTCAGACTTGAAAAATTCTGCATTCGGCTCAAAATAGACTACAAGATATGGCTAGCATCAAACATCAGGACAGCATTGTCGAAAAGACCGGCGCCACCAAACCCAGGCCGCCCGCCATGTACAAGGTCATTCTGCTGAATGATGACTACACGCCTATGGAATTTGTAGTCGATGTTATGCAGCGCTTTTTCCAGAAAAATCGTGAACAAGCAACGCAAATCATGCTCCAAGTACATACTGAAGGTGCAGGCGTATGCGGCGTATATCCGCACGGCATCGCCGAAACCAAGGTGAATCAAGTTATTAGCTATGCCCGCGAGCACCAGCACCCGCTGCAATGCACGATGGAAGAAGCCTGAAGAAAGCTGAGGAAGCTTAAATGATTGCGCAAGAACTCGAAGTATCCCTACATATGGCGTTCATGGACGCCAGACAGAAACGACACGAGCTTATTACCGTGGAACATCTGCTGCTGGCCATGATCGACAACCCGACAGCAGCCGATGTACTGCGGTCTTGTGGCGCCAATCTGGACAATCTACGCAGCGAACTCAACAACTACATTGAAGAGCATACGCCGACTGTTGAAGGCAGCGAAGAAGTCGACACGCAGCCTACCCTTGGTTTTCAGCGTGTCATCCAGCGCGCCATCCTGCACGTCCAGTCCTCGGGCAAGAAAGAGGTCACTGGTGCCAATGTGCTGGTGGCCATTTATGGCGAGAAAGACTCACATGCCGTGTTCTTCCTGCATCAGCAGGGCATTACCCGCCTTGACGTGGTCAACTTCATTTCTCACGGCGTGGCTAAGGTGGCAGACGGAACCTCCAAGCGCAGCGAAACAGAGCAGGAAGTGGAATCCGAAGCCACACCAGCCAGCGCGCTGGAAAGCTACACGCAGAACCTTAACCAGCAGGTGCTGGCAGGCAAGATTGATCCTCTCATAGGTCGCGCCCAGGAATTGGAGCGCGTGGTGCAGACACTTTGCCGTCGCCGCAAGAACAACCCATTGCTGGTTGGCGAAGCCGGTGTGGGCAAAACCGCGATTGCCGAAGGCTTGGCGCGCCGTATTGTAGAAGGCACCGTACCCGACGTGCTGGAAAATGCCGTTATCTACTCTCTTGATATGGGAGCCCTGCTCGCTGGTACCAAATACCGTGGAGACTTTGAGCAACGGCTGAAAGCCGTGATGAAGAAACTGGCTGAGCAGCCTGACGCTATTTTATTCATTGATGAGATCCACACCCTGATTGGCGCAGGTGCTGCCAGCGGTGGTACACTGGATGCTTCCAACCTGCTCAAGCCGGCACTGTCCAATGGCTCGCTTAAATGCATAGGCGCCACCACATACCAGGAATTCCGTGGCATCTTCGAGAAGGATCATGCATTGTCACGCCGCTTCCAGAAAGTGGATGTAGTAGAGCCGACTATTTCCGAAACCGTGGAGATACTCAAAGGCCTGAAGTCGCGTTTTGAAAAACATCATAGTGTCAAATACACTGCCTCTGCCCTCAATACGGCAGCTGAGCTTTCTGCGCGCTACATCAACGATCGTCACTTGCCAGACAAGGCGATTGACGTCATAGACGAAGCAGGCGCCGCTCAGCGCATATTGCCCAAATCCAAGCAGAAAAAGGTGATTGGCAACAAGGAGATCGAAGATATCGTCGCCAAGGTGGCACGCATACCTCCCAAGAATATCTCCAGCGATGACAGGAATACCCTGAAAACCCTGGAACGGGATCTCAAGGCTACCGTATTCGGCCAGGACAAAGCTATTGAAGTACTGGCCAGCGCCATCAAGATGGCGCGTAGTGGCCTTGGCAGCAACAACAAGCCTATAGGCTCATTCCTGTTTTCCGGGCCTACCGGTGTCGGCAAGACTGAAGTTGCTCGCCAGCTCGCCTATACACTGGGTGTTGAATTGATCCGCTTTGACATGTCCGAATATATGGAGCGTCATGCCGTGTCACGCCTGATCGGTGCCCCTCCCGGCTATGTCGGCTTTGAACAAGGGGGCTTGCTGACAGAGGCTATTACCAAGACGCCTTATTGCGTATTGTTGCTGGATGAGATCGAGAAGGCCCACCCTGATATCTTCAACATCCTGCTGCAAGTGATGGATCATGGCACGCTGACAGACAACAATGGCCGCAAGGCTGATTTCCGTAATGTCACCATTATCATGACCACCAACGCAGGCGCTGAAGCCATCAGCAAAACCAGCATCGGCTTTACGCTGGCAAGCAGCTCCGGCGATGAAATGGCAGATATCAAGCGCCTGTTCAGTCCTGAATTCCGTAACCGCCTGGATGCCACAGTATCGTTTGCTCCGCTGTCACAGGACATCATCATGCGCGTAGTGGACAAATTCCTCATGCAGCTTGAAGACCAACTGCATGAGAAGAAAGTGGAAGCCACCTTCAGCGATGCACTCAAGGCTTACCTGGGCAAGAAAGGTTTCGATCCGCTCATGGGTGCACGTCCGATGGCCCGCCTGATCCAGGACACCATACGCCGTGCCTTGGCTGACGAGTTGCTGTTTGGCAAACTGGCCAATGGCGGACATGTACAGGTGGACCTTGATAAGGAAGACAATATCAAGCTGAGCTTTGACAAGGAAACCCCAGAAGACAAGCCCGCGCTCGAAGCTGACGTCGCAAATTAAACCACTGCGCAAGCAACTTGAAACGCCGCTGCGATCCATCCAGCGGCGTTTTTATTTGCCTCTCAACCCCTACCCTTGCTGATTCTGTCCGTCATACAAGGGCTGTTTCTGCATGATGTCCTTAAACAGTGGGGAATCAAGCAGCCCCGCCAGCCAGACTTTCAGTCTCGAATAGGCCGCCTGCTGAAACCAGGCCTCATCCACCATGCAGAACTGGCGGATGAAAGGAAAAATGGCAATATCCGTCAAGCCTATACCATGTGGCAACAGACTCAGCTGTTGTTGCAGGCGATCTTCGAGCTCATGGAGAAAGTCCTCTCCATGCTCGCGATAAGTTTCTGGTAGGTTTTCCGGGAAGCGACTGGCGTATTTATACTGATCCAATGCCTGCTTGAAAGGCCCGTCATTCCGTGCAATCAATGGCAATGAAGCCGCCTTGTTCTCAAGCCAGCCATCAGGATCATGCTGAAGAAGCGCCCACTCCATGATGTCCAGGCTTTGATCTATGACTGCTCCATCACCCAACACCAGCACAGGTACCGTTCCCTTGGGGGAAACCGCCAGCATATGGGCAGGCTTGGCCTTGAGTGAAATTTCTCGGACTTCAACCTTGATACCTGCATAATGCAGCGCCATACGTGCACGCATGGCGTAAGGGCAACGGCGATATGAATAGAGTATGGGCAGAGCCATACAAGCTAGCCCAGCTTACGACAGACTTCGTCGATCAGCACCGGACCACGATATACCAGCCCACTGTAGAGTTGTACCAGGCTGGCTCCAGCCTCAATCTTGGCGACAGCATCATCACCGCTCAAGATGCCACCGACCCCGATAATGGGCAAGGCACCCGCCAAATGGCCTGCCAATGCCCTGATCACTGCTGTGGATCTCTCCCGCACCGGCGCCCCGGAAAGACCGCCCGCCTCTTCCGCATGCGGCAAGCCCTGTACCTCATCCCTCGAAAGCGTGGTATTGGTGGCAATCACGCCATCAAAACGATACTGCATCAGAAGCCCGGCGATATCGGCAATCTGAATTGCGTCGAGGTCAGGGGCAATCTTGAGCGTAACCGGCACATATCGGCCAACCCGGTCGGCTAGTACCTGCTGTTCCAGCTTGAGCGCCTGCAAGAGGCCAGCGAGCGCCTCTTTTTCCTGTAATTGGCGCAGGTTTTTGGTATTGGGCGAAGAGATATTGACGGTAATGTAATGCGCGTGTGCATATACCTTGCGCATACAGACCAGGTAATCATCTAATGCCCGCTCGTTGGGCGTATCAAAGTTTTTACCTATATTGATACCGAGTACGCCTTGATACCTGGCGGCGGCAACATTCTGCAGCAGAGCATCCACCCCCAGATTATTGAAACCGAACCTGTTGATGACTCCCTCCGCCTCCGGAATACGGAACATGCGAGGCTTGGAATTGCCAGGCTGAGGACGTGGTGTAATCGTACCTATTTCGATAAAACCAAATCCCAGGGCTGCCAACCCATCTATATAAGCCCCATTCTTATCAAGGCCTGCTGCCAGTCCCACCGGATTGGGGAAGCTGATACCCATCACCTGGCGTGCCTTACACTTGGCAGGACGCGGATAAAGGTTCAACAGTCCGGACCTTTCAGCCCGCTTCAGGTTCCTGAGGGTGAAATCATGGGCGCGCTCCGCGTCCAGTTTGAACAACAATGGTTTGGCAAGTGAATAAAGCATGAGACGGATTTTACCGGAAAACCCCTCTCATGCCGCACCCATCCACTGCTGCCATTGGATAAATACTTAGAAAGCCTTGCCTATCAATACCGAGGCAGCCCAGATAAAACCCACCGTGGTTACGATAAAACTAAGCGCGGTGTAGACCTTGACCCACATTACCTGCCAAAAGTCAGGTTTAAATGCTGCAATGACAAATACACCAGGATTGGTAAAACCTCCAATCGCAATCAGCCAGCAGGCCAATACGGGAATCTCAACCCCTGCTGCTTTGGCAGCAGCATAGATGCCCAGACAATACAGCGACATCAGGACAAAATCGATATGCGCCTTGATCAACACGCCATAGTCCTTGACCAATCCGCCATCTATACCAGCAATCACAAACCAGCGCGCAAAGGTACCCAGCCATGCCATGCTCAAGACTGCAATGATCATCCCACCTGCAGCTACCAACAAGATATCCATATTTCCCCCTCAATTTTAATATCGGCCATATCGCCACACTCCATGCCTGAACCCACTGAGACTTGGGATCAAGCATCCAAATAATATACAGATCTGTATATTATTTCAATATTATTTAAGGGTGCTGATTTTACTTATTATTTCCTCTACTTTAGCGCTATCCACCTTGTGCCATATCTTTCCTTCCGGCAAAAGCCTCACATTAGGCCCTTGCTGACAATAAAGCAGACACTTGACTGGCTCGACTATGACCGGCACTGCCGCCGCACTAACAGCATCAGTCAAGACCGCCAGCAAATGATCGCCATGATACTTGCCGCAACTTGCGCCAGGGCCAGGCCTAGCCATTACACAAACCTGAAGCTTATGCATCACAATCCAATTACTTATACAATTAAGTATAATTTATACGAATTCTGTACAAAGCACCACCATAAAAAAAGGCTCCAGATGGAGCCCCTTAATTTTGCAAATAACGAATCGCCTTGATCAGCAATCCAGGACAATCACCTGCTCTGAAAGCCTGATCATACGTTCGACATTCGTCACCCAGACGATCCCGTCACCGATCTGGGCGGTATGGCCAACTTCCACCAGCACTTGCAGAATGCCCTCCACTAACTCGTCCGGCGCAACAATCTCCACTCGAACCTTAGGGCTGTAATCCGTCAGCTCTTCACGTATTCCCTGTGTAGGACGTGCCACATGGTGACCGCAGCCCTCCACCTTGCTGACAGTCATCCCGGGAAAACCCTTGATGTTACGCAGGGCTGAGCGAATTTTGGGCAAGCGTTGCGGCGGTATTACTGCTTTAATCTCTTTCATTTCAATTCCCTCAGGCTTCTATTCGTTTTTCTTCAAACTTGCGATACAAAGTAGGCACAACCACCAACGTCAACAACGTAGAAGTAATCAGGCCGCCAATCACCACAATCGCCAATGGCCGCTGAATTTCAGAACCCGGCCCGGTAGCAAACAAGAACGGCACCAGGGCCAGCAAGGCAACAGTTGCCGTCATCATCACAGGGCGGAAACGCTGCGTACATCCTTTCACAATAGCCTCGCTCTGGCTCATTCCCTCATCCCGCAGGCTGCGGATATAAGAGACCAGTACGACACCATTCAACACAGCAATCCCCCACAATGCAATAAACCCAACCGAAGCCGGCACCGAGAGATATTCACCGGTCAGGAATAATGCGATGATACCGCCGATGGAGGCAAATGGCAGCACCATGATGATCATGGCGGCATAACGCACGGAGTTAAACAGCAGGAACAGCAGGAAGAAAATTGCTCCTATGGTTACCGGAATAATCACCATCAAGTGCCCCATGGCACGCTCCATATTCTGGAACTGGCCGCCAAACTCCAGGTAATAGCTTTCCGGCAGCTTCAATTGCTTGGTCAATACCTGCTGCAATTCGGCTACAAAACCGCCCAGGTCCCTATCCTTCACGTTAATGCCGACCACAACACGGCGCTTGGCCAGTTCCCGGCTGATCTGTGCCGGACCGTCTTTCACCTCTATCTTGGCCAGATCTTCCAGCGCTACCCGTGAGCCATTGGGTGAAGTAATGAGGATATTCTTGATAGCTGCGATATTGTCACGGAAACTCGCCGGGAAACGTACCGCAGCGCTGAATCTACGTTGCCCTTCATAGATTTCAGTCGCAATCTTGCCCCCAATAGCGGTTTCGATCACGTCATGCACATCAGAAGCATTGATGCCATGGCGTGCAATCGCATGCCTATCCACCGTGATGTTGAGGTACTGCTGGCCCGAGACTTTCTCTACCTTGATTTCCGTCGCCCCTGTCACGCCGCCTGCAATACGCGAGATTTCATCGGCCTTGGCCTTGAGCAGATCCATGTCCTCACCAAAAATCTTCACTGCCACATCAGCACGAACGCCTGTCAACAGCTCATCAACACGGTCAGAAATTGGCTGGGCCATGACGATCTGCACACCTGGCAAGGATTCCTCCAGCACGGTACGCATTTTTTCCGCGATATCATCCTGGGTCCAGCCTTCCGGCCACTCATCACGCGGCTTGAGGCTGATAATGGGCGTAGACTCGTTCTGGCTTTGTGGATCAGCCGGGCTTTCACCACGGCCAACACCGGATACCGCTGATTTGACACCCGGCACCTTCTCCATGATCAGGCGCATGGCGTCGTTTTCCATCTTGATAGATTCCTCAAGCGAAATATTCGGCACCCGGTTGATCCCCGGCACAATCGATCCTTCCTTCATTTCCGGAATAAAAGACGTTCCCAGGAAAGGTACCAAAAGTATGGTACCGATAAAGACCAGGGTAGCCGTAATGATCGTCAGCTTGTCGTGCTTGAGCGCCCAATTCAGCATGCGCAGGTAGGGACGCTTGATCGCCTGGATCAGGCGGGTATCTTCTCCGCTGCCCCCCTTGAGAATATAGGAGCACAGGACAGGTGATAAGGTGAGGGAGATGATCAGCGAAATAAACAGGGCAATGGCAATGGTCAACGCCAACGGAGCAAACATCTTGCCCTCCATCCCTTGCAGGGTCATCAAGGGCAGGAACACCAGGATAATGATGCCTACGCCAAACAGCACTGGGGTGCCAACCTCGGTAGCAGCCTCCAGCACCACCCTGATTTTGCTTTCGCCAGGCCGATGCCCCAAATGGTGGAAGGCATTTTCCACCACTACCACGGAGCCATCAACCATCAGGCCAATCGCAATGGCCAACCCGCCAAGCGACATCAGGTTGGCAGAAATGCCGTAATAGTTCATCGCCATGAAGGTAATCAGCGGTGTCAGGATCAATGTGGACACCACGATCAGGCTTGAGCGCACATCACCAAGGAACAGGAACAGGATGATGATCACGAGGATAATGCCTTCAATCAGCACCTTGGTCACGGTCTTCAGTGACGCATCCACCAGCTCGCTTCTATCATAATAGGGCACGATTTGCAGGCCGCTGGGCAACATGCCCTGCTCGTTGATTTCCTTGACGCGCGCCTTGACCCGGCTTACAACCTCTTTCGCATTCCCGCCACGCATCATAATGACAATACCGCCGACAGATTCGGTATAGCCATTCTTGACCACAGCGCCGACACGCACTTCATACCCTAGCTGCACCTCGGCGACATCCCGCATGTAAACAGGTACGCCACCTTGCTCCTTGAGCACGATATTACGGATATCTTCCAGATTCTGGATCAGGCCAACACCACGGATCAAATACTGTTCGGCATAGTGTGGCAGAACCCCGCCGCCGCTGTTTGCGTTGTTACGTGCCAATGCCATATAGACGTCATGCAACTTGAGGCCATAGTGATTCATCCTGTCAGGATTGACCAATGCCTGGTACTGCTTGACATACCCCCCCTGGGAATTGATTTCAGCAATGCCGGGGATACCTCGTAACAACGGGCGCACTACCCAGTCCTGAATGGAGCGACGCTCGGTCAATTCCTCCTGGGATAACTCCTTGTTACCATCGCTTGGTTTTTCCAGCGTGAATTGATACACCTCGCCCAAGCCGGTTGCCACGGGCCCAAGAATCGGCGTCACGCCTTCAGGCATGCGTTCCATCACTTCCATCAACCGCTCCATGACCAGTTGACGAGCAAAGTAGACATCGGTCTTGTCGGTAAATACCAGGGTAATCAACGACAGGCCGTTACGGTTCAGCGAACGCATTTCCTCCAGGCCGGGCAAACCTGTCATGGCAATTTCCAGGGGTACCGCAATAAACCGCTCAACCTCCTCCGGGGAACGCCCGGTGGCCTGTGTAGCAATCAGCACCTGCACATTGGTAACGTCCGGAAATGCATCAACAGACAGCTTCTTCACAGCAAACACCCCCGCGGCCATCAGGGCAATTGCCACGACGACCACTATGAGGCGCTGCTTGAGCGCAGCTCTAATCAGGGATTCAATCATGGCTATTCCAATTCCTTGCGCTTGCGTTCGTTATTCAAGTGGAAAGCGCCTTCCGCCACGATCTTCTCACCTTCATCCAGCCCAGCAGTCACGGCAACAAACTCCTGGTACTCCGTTCCCAGCTCTATCTCACGCATGCGGAATTTGTTAGGAGCAATCTCGACAAACACATGATCCTTGTCATTCTCGCGTACCACGGCACGGCGCGGCACGGCAATTTGCGCAATTGCCTTGGATTGCACCAGCATGGAAACCAGCATATCCGGCTTGATAGTGTGGTCGGTATTGACCAGGTCGGTACGCACCGTTACCGTGCGGGTCAATGGATTAACCACATCTCCTACAAAGATGAGCTTGCCGGTAAATTTGCGATTGCTCAGTGCAGGGATTTCAATATCTACATCCTCCCCTTCTTGCACCAGCTCTGCCTGCTGCTCAGGCACCTCTGCCACCGCCCAGACACGTGACAGGTCGGCCACGATAAACAACTCTTCGGCTGGTTGCACCACTTGCCCCAGATTGACCTTGCGACTGATCACCGTCCCGGCAAGGCGTGCATAGACACTGCTATAGGAGCGCATCTGCCCGGACTTGGCGATCTGAGCAATCGCCTGGTCAGACATGCCCAGTACATGCAATTGCTCCTTGGCGGTATAAAGATCTGCCTGGGCAGAGCTCAGTTCAGCTTCACGACGCTGCAGTTCTGCAGCGCCAATTACATCTGCCTCCAATAATTGGCGCGCGCGTTCAACCGCCTTGGTTTGTAATGCAATTTGCTGCCAGGCCTTGATGTAAAGCAACTGATTCTGTGCCAACTCAGTACTATTCAAGGTAGCCAGCACTTGCCCCTGTTTCACATCCTGGCCAAGCATTACATCAATATCAGTAATTCGCCCAGTCACCGATGCTCCAATACGCGCAACGCGCTGATCATCCACCTGGATGCTGCCGGGTACCCGCAATATCTCGCGAATATCGGATTTACCCACTGTTGCCAGCTTGACCTGCTCCTGCAACAGCTTGGACAACTCGACCACATTAGGGTCATTAGGCTGCTTTTCAGCCTCATCCGCATTTTCTGTCGCAGGCTTGCAGGCAGAAAGGAACAGCGCCAGCATCACACCGGACAATACAAATTTGAATGGGATTGCGGCAGGGGATTTTTTATTCAAAGAATTCAGGAACATTACGGCTTAACCTCCAAAAGTTCAGTACCGAGCAGGCGCTCAATTTCCAGCATGCTGCTGACATAATCAAATCGGGCGGCAAGGTAATCCTTGCGCACTGCGCGGAAAGTCCGCTGCGCATCCATATACTCCAAGATGCCGCGTTCACCGAAACGATAAGCCGCCTCCGCCACTTTCAATACCGACTCGGCCTGGCTGAGCAGGCCATTTTCAAATGCAGACAATTGCTGCTGTGCGATCAAATAACGCTGATAGGCTGCCTCCATGTCACGACGCAACGCCAGTTCCCGGTCACTCAACACTGCCTGACTCTGCCTGACATCAGCGGCTGCTGCTGCAATCGGGCCTTTACGCTGATCCCACAACGGCAACGGAATCGCCACGCCAAAACGCATCTGGGTCAAGTCAGGATCTTGCTCTATGCTTGCCTTGAGGGTGAGGCCCGGATTACGCAAGCGCTCCTCCAACCGAAGCCTGGCATCTGCAGTCTCCGTGGCTGCACGCGCCTGTGACAATTGGGGGCTTTGCACGACCTGCGCACGCAGGCTATCCAATGACGGCAAGCTGTCCGACAGGGGAAGTTCCCCTTCCAAATCGTACTCAACCGGGATGCTGGAACCTACCAATCCACGCAAATAGGCCTTGCCCTCTGACACTCGCACCAGAGCGGACTGGTAATCACGCTCTGCAGCCAAGGCCTCTGTATCCGCCTTGATCAATTCATACCTGGGCGACTCGCCCACATCCACCCGCAACTTCACGCGCTCGCGGATCTGCTGCAGCAGATTACGGTCACCCTCAACCAACTTGAGCACGGCCTGCCGCTGCAATACATCGTAAAATGCATTCTTGACGCGGGTCCTGAGCTCAATCCGGATCAACTCCGTCCCGGCATCAGCAACCTTGGTGCCGGATTCGGCCACCGCCAGCCTGGCATTACGTACACCAGGAAAATCCAGAGGCTGCGAAAGACCTACATTCCAGTTACGGTCCCCGCCCTGCCCACCTGGAGTACGGTAACGGCTCGGCCCCATGACCGCCTCGATTTGAGGGTTGCTATAAGTGCCAGCCGTAGTGATGGCAGCTTCAGCAGCCTCTTTCTGGGCAGCCGCAATGCCCACTGCGGGATTATTTTGCAAGGCCCCCTCTATGATGTCAGACAGCGTATAAGCCGCCATTGCTGGCTGTATGCAGCAAAAGGTCAGCATAAGAGGCAAAACTTGCTTGGTAAGTATGCGCAGCACAGCAGCTCCTGCCAATGCACTACCTTTGTGCCGATATGAATCTATTTTTATCTTCATGTCACTCTAACTGATTGATTGAACGCAATCCTACGTGCGCACTGGACTATCTGACATATCCAGTACTCGCAGGCAATTCGAGCCTGAATATCAATACTGTTAAGACTATAGACTATGCCTTCGGTGTTAAAACCAAAATACTAAAGAGCAAAGGTCGGGCCAAGCAATGAAGAATATCCAGACTACAAAAACCGGTAAACCTCCCGAGTCGTATTAACATCACTGCTCATGAAGTCGCATGGTAGCAGCATGCCTCGGCAACAGTTTCCGGACGCAATCAGGCTATAGGGGGGCGCGTGATCAGGAAGAGATCTGGCTGGTGATAGGTTGGCGCCAGAATGGCAGCCTTGAGGTCAAAAAAGAAGGCAGGACGTACAAGCGGCAAATGCAATACCAAGATTGGCTCGCTAGCCTCCCGGTCATTATCCATCTCGAAATGCGTGTCGTGCGAGAAAGAAACGCCGTCAAACTCCATGGCATATGCCTGCTCTGCTTGTTGCGCAAACAAACACAAACAGACAACTACACTGAGCAAGGCAAATAGCCGCTTGGCAAAAGACATGGGCACATTATAGCCACAAAGCTTACTGCTGGGCAAAACTATGCGCGCCTCCAGTTGGTTCCTTGAGGCGTATCTTCCAGCACCACTCCCTGCTCTGAAAGCAATTGCCGGATGCGATCCGCTTCGGGAAAATTTCTGGATTTTTTAGCCTCAAGCCGCTGGTCAATCAACTGCTCAATCCCTTCAGCAGATAATCCTGTGGTGACATCACCTTGGAAAAACTCCTCAGAACTCCGCTCCAGCAACCCAAGCTGGGCCGCCAGGGACTTAAGAATGACAGCCTGCTCAAGAGAACGGCTGCGATTGACCTCATTGGCCAGTTCAAACAATACGGCAAACGCTTCAGATGTATTGAAGTCATCATCCATGGCAGCTTTAAAGCGCGCCGCCGCAGATTGCTGCCAGTCTATGGTTGCGGGCTGCACATCCAAGCCGCGCAAGGAAGTGTAAAGCCTGGTCAATGCCTGCTTGGCGTCATCTAGGTGCTGATCGGAATAATTCAATGGACTACGGTAGTGCGCGCGCAGGATAAAGAATCGCACGACCTCAGCATCGTACTGCTCCAGCACCTGGCGTATCGTGAAAAAATTGCCGAGAGATTTGGACATCTTCTCGTCGTCTACCCGAATAAATCCGTTGTGCATCCAGTAGTTCACGAACGTACAGCCATGTGCGCCTTCACTCTGGGCAATTTCATTCTCGTGATGCGGAAACTGCAGGTCCTGGCCACCGCCATGAATATCGAAATGCTTTCCGAGATGCCGCTCTCCCATCGCAGAGCACTCAATATGCCACCCTGGGCGCCCCTGCCCCCAGGGCGAATCCCAGCTTGGCTCGTGAGGTTTGGCCGCTTTCCACAGCACAAAATCCATGGGATCGCGTTTATGCACATCCACCTCCACACGCTCGCCCGCCCGCAGATCCTCCAATGACTTGCCAGAAAGCCTGCCGTAATTGGCAAAACTGGACACCGAGTAATAAACGTCCCCGTTATCGGCCGCATATGCGTGCCCTTTGCTGATCAAGGCGCTGATCATATTGATCATCTCATCAATATAAGCTGTCGCCCGGGGTTCTACATCCGGCCGCAGTACGCCCAGCCTGGCAGCATCTTCATCCATCGCTGTAATAAACCGATGAGTCAATGCAGTGATGGTTTCGCCATTTTCATTGGCCCGCGCAATAATCTTGTCATCAATATCAGTAATATTGCGCACGTAAGTCACATCAAAGCCCGAAGTACGCAACCAGCGGTTCACCATATCGAACACCACCATGACACGCGCATGCCCCAGGTGGCAATAGTCATATACCGTCATTCCGCATACATACATGCTTACCTTGCCAGCAATGATAGGAACAAATTGCTGCTTCTCGCGAGCGATCGAGTTATAGATTTTCAGCATGATATTGTGTGGAAGTTGATCAGAAATTGAGTGGGACGAATGTAATGTAATGATATTGTGTAATCCAAGAGCCTTTAATTATCAATAAAAGTCGTGAATAGCCACTACGACACTGGAGCTTGGATTAGCTTGTTGATAAAATTGGCGCCTGAATAATTTGCCAAAAAGTATATCACAATGCCTGTATTCCGCGCTTTAAGCCATGGTCTGCTCATACTGATCCTATTAGTTGCAACCAGTGCACAGGCTGACGAACTCAAAGACATTGCCCAACTCGCCAATCAGGGGCAGGCTTCACAGGCATTGGAACGCATCAATACCTATCTTGCAGCAAAACCCAAGGACATTCAGGCCATTTTCCTGCGCGGCGTATTGCTTGCTGAAACCGGCAAGCGCGATGAAGCCATCAGGATATTCACCGAACTGACGGAAAAACACCCCACTCTGCCAGAACCCTACAACAACCTGGCTGTGCTTTATGCAGAAAAAGGGCAATACGACAAAGCACGAGCCGCCCTGGATGCTGCCATCAAAACCCATCCGAGCTACGCCACCGCCCATGAAAACCTAGGCGACATTTATGCGCGCATGGCCTCAGACGCCTACGGCAAGGCGTTACAGTTGGATACTGGCAATACCCGGGCTAAAAGCAAGTTATCCCTGATCAAGGATTTGTTCGCCGCACCCACCTCTCCGGCACAGCCCACCGCCAAGGTTGATATCCAAAAAGAAGTACAAATTGCAGCAGCGCCAACTTCACCTTTACCTGCGAAGGCTGAGGTCAAGCCTGCGCCATCCCAGCCTGCCCCCGAGGGAACCAAGGCGATGCCTGCCACATCAAGCGCCGACCAGGCCATCAAGGATGCGGTATATCAATGGGCCCAGGCATGGTCGTCACAGCACGTGGATCAATACCTGGCCAGCTATGCCAGCGACTTTAAAACACCCAATGGCGAGAGTCGCAAAGCATGGGAGGCCTTGCGCCGGGACCGCGTCAGCAAGCCATCCAAGATTGAGGTCAGCCTGAACAAGTTAGAAATCAGCGTTGAAAATGAAAATAACGCCAAGGTTCGCTTCATGCAATCTTATCGATCTGGCAGCCTGTCTCAACGCACATCAAAACTACTGGTGCTGACGAGGCAACAAGGCAAATGGCTCATCCAGCAAGAACTGACCAACCGCTAACTGCCAGGCCATGAAGAAACGCATCATCAAGTTAGTGATAAGTGGCCTGCTGCTAAGTAGCCACCTGCTGCCATGGCATGCCACCGCTGACAAAACCGGCGCCATGCCCTCCGGCATCACGGCCTTTAGCAGCAACCAAGCCGAACTCCTGTTGGTGCAGAGCCTGCTGGAGATCAATGACGGCAAGCTGCAGCAAGCCCTGTCCACAATAGACCAGCTATTGCAGGCGGTGCCCAACTTCCGCCTTGCTCATCTGGTTCGTGGTGACCTGCTAATGGCCTTTGCCCAGCAATCGCCAAAACTGGATACCACCAGCGATCCGGCCCTGGTTGATTTCCGTGAGGAGGCCAAGGTCAGAATTGAGCGCCATCGCGCCAGCAACTATGCCGACAGGATTCCTGAACCCCTTTGGCAAATGGCACCTAATCAGCGTTATGCGATCGTAGTGGATGCAGCAAAATCGCGATTGTATGTCTATCAGAACCGTGACAATCAAATGCAATACCTGGTGGATTACTACATCACCATGGGTAAGAACGGCAATGAGAAGTTTGTCGAGGGGGATAAGCGTACTCCGCTAGGGGTATATACCGCCGGACAGAAAATGGCGCGAAAGCTCCCCGACTTTTATGGGGATGCAGCCTATCCACTCAACTACCCCAACCCCCTGGATCGCCAGCAAGGCAAGAAAGGTCATGGCATCTGGCTGCATGGCACGCCTAAAAACGTCTACAGCCGCCCTCCCAGGGCCAGTGATGGCTGCGTGGTGATTTCCAACCCTGACCTGCAAGCACTGGTTCCAGTATTACAGGATGGCAATACTCCATTTATCATCGCCAATGATTTGGCCTGGATAACCCCGGACAAGGCTTCCACTGCAAAATTGAACACACTGAAGGAGCAGATTGAAGAATGGCGCAAGGATTGGGAGTCACAAGACACCGAGCGTTACCTGAGCCACTATCACAACAATTTTTTCAGTGCGGATGCCGACCTGCAACGTTGGAGCACTGAAAAACGCCGCATTCAGTCTGCACGGTCAAAAGTCAACATCGGCCTATCCAACCTGAGCCTGTTCCGTTATCCTAGTAGCCCTGAAACAATGGTTCAGGTTACCTTTGATCAGGATTACAAAAGCAATGTCCTTGAAAACCGCATGCGGAAACAGCAGTACTGGATCTGGGACAAACAACGCTGGAAAATTATGTACGAGGGCCCTGCATGATAATAGGCCAGTTTTTGGAGGATTCCCAAATGCACATCATTAAACGTGGATTTTTATTGCCACTACTGTTTTTATCACTTGTATTGTCTCCCATGGTGGCTCAGGCGGCAGATAATTTGCCGCAACAAATTGAGATTCAGACCAATCAGGGCAGCTTCATCATCGAGCTTTACCCCGATAAAGCTCCCAAGACCGTTGCCAACTTCATCCAGTATGTCACCAGTGACTTTTACACAGGCACCACATTCCACCGCACCCTTGATCGCTTCATGATCCAGGGCGGTGGACTGACAGCAGAAATGCGGGAGAAATCCACATTCTCACCGATTGAGAATGAGTCGAATAACGGCCTCAAGAATGAATATGGCTCCATTGCCATGGCGCGTGCATTTGCGCCAAATTCAGCCACCTCACAATTCTTTATTAACCTGGCAGACAATAAATTCCTCAACTTCCACAAACCGGAAGCGGCCTATATCGGCTATTGCGTTTTTGGCAAAGTCATCAAGGGCATAAACGTTGTGGAACGCATAGGCAAGAGCCCCACCAAGGTGGTAGGAGCACACCTGAATGTCCCTGTAGAGCCGGTCGTCATTGAAAGCGTGGCGTTGCTTGACCAGCCAATCAATATTGCCGATCGCCTGGATTACAAGAAAAACAAGATCGCACAAACCGAGACAACCAAAACCAAAGGAAAGAAACCTTGATTAAACTTCACACCAATTTCGGCGAAATCACTCTGGAACTGGATGCCGAAAAGGCTCCCATCACTGCGGCCAACTTCCTGCAATACGTGCAGGAAGGCTTTTACGACAACACCATCTTCCATCGTGTGATTGATGGTTTCATGATCCAGGGCGGTGGCTTTACCAGCGACATGTCGCAAAAACCCACCAACCCAGCGATCAAGAACGAAGCCGATAATGGTCTGCAAAACAAAACCTATACCATCGCCATGGCCCGTACACCGGCGCCTGACTCTGCCAGCAGCCAGTTCTTCATCAATGTTGCCGACAATGACTTCCTGAATTTTACTGCGCCTACTTCACAAGGCTGGGGTTATGCGGTATTCGGCAAGGTAGTGGATGGTACCGAAGTCATCGACAAGATCAAGAAGGTCAAAACCGGCAGCAAGAACGGGCACCAGGATGTCCCACTAGAACCTGTTGTCATTGAACGCGCAGAAGTCGTTTAAGTTTCACGCATGGTTGCAGGTATCGGAAATACGCAAGCACACTCCCTGTTCATTTCCGACCTGCATCTATGTAGTTCAAGACCGGCTATCACTGCCCAATTCCTCGAGTTTCTCCAGCATATAGCCTCACAGGCGGAAGCGCTCTACATACTGGGCGACTTTTTCGAATACTGGGCTGGCGATGATGACCTGGCCCAGCATCAAACCATTATCAGGGCATTGCACACCCTTGTTGATAAGGGCACCCATACATTTTTTATGCATGGCAACCGCGACTTCCTGATTGGCAATGATTTTGCCAAGGCCGCTGGCATCACATTGCTTGAAGACCCCACATTGTTAGAAATATACGGCAAGCGGATACTACTCAGCCATGGCGATGCCTTGTGCACCGATGACGTTGCCTACCAGGCGTTTCGCCAGCAGGTACGCAACCACGACTGGCAACAGGCATTTCTGCAGCAAACGCTTGCCTCGCGTAAAGCGCAAATTGAAGCTTTGCGCAAACGCAGCGAAGAAGAAAAATCCGGCAAGCAGGAAAACATTATGGATGTGAACCAGGATGCAGTACATGCCCTCATCCGCCAGTTTGAATATCCCCAGGTGTTGATCCATGGACATACGCACAGGCCTGCATTGCACAAACTGGTAGTCGATGGCCATGAAGTTGAGCGCTGGGTGCTGGGTGACTGGTATGACCAGGGCAGTTGCTTGCGCCTGGATCATTCCGGATTGAGCAACCAGCTTCTATAAGCTCAAGCCAACCACTTGGCATACGGTATAGCTAGACTTGGGATAAGCCATAGCCAGGAATTGTCGCCTCATCGACCTCATCAATCTGGTCAGGCTGCAGATACTGTTTCGCATATCGCAAATAGACTTTCTCACGGATGAACACATCAAACAGATCTGGATCAACATGATGATCCAGCTTCATGTTGCCAAGTATGTGCAAGGCCTCGGACAAGGTCTTGGCTTTCTTGTAAGGCCTGTCGCCTGAGGTCAATGCCTCAAAAATATCGGCAATAGTCATCACTCGCGCCGGAATAGACATTTGCTCCCCTGTCAGGCCTCGCGGATAGCCTTTGCCGTCCATACGCTCATGATGCCCGCCGGCATACTCCGGAACACGCCTTAAATCGGGCGGATAGGGCAGAGACTCCAGCATTTCTATGGTCACCACGATATGGTGATTGATGATTGACCGTTCCTCATCAGTCAGCGTGCCTCGCTCTATGGTCAAGTTGTAAACCTCATCTTCGCTCAGGAATGAGGTCGGCTGTCCATTAGCATCCTCAAGTACATATTTCGCAATTTGACGAACCCGCTCTTGATCGTGCACGGGCATCAGTTCGCTGCCTATATTGGCATACCGCAGAAAAACACGGTCTTCTTCCAATTGCCGCATCAGGGCGGAAAACGCGCTTTCCAACTTAGGCTGATCGACCTCGTGCCCTTGCTGCAGAGAGGTCAACTGGTCTTTCAGGAGCCTGCATTCCGCCTGTTTTTTCAATAACTCGAAGCGCTGCTCGATCAACTCGATACGATCAAAAATCTTTGATAATTTGGTCGGCTTGTCCATGATCGCCTCTGGTGTCGTGACCTTGCCGCAGTCATGCATCCATGCTGCAATTCTGAGCTCATCCACCTCCTTGCTGCTCATGCTGAATTCGCGGAGCGGGCCAAAATTGGTCCGGCTTGCCGCTTCAGCCAACATCATGGTCAGTTCCGGCACCCTTCTGCAATGCCCTCCTGTATAAGGAGACTTGGCATCAATCGCGCCTGCAATCAATTGGATAAAAGCCTCAAACAAGCTTTTCAGCCCGGTTATCAACTGCTGATTGGTCAATGCAACTGCCGCTTGCGATGCCAGCGATTCCACCAGCCGCTGGCTGGCAAGGGAAAATGGCATAATTTCACCAGTATCAGGATGCTGCGCATTGATCAGCTGCAATATGCCGATAATCTCATTTTCATGATTTTTCATGGGAACAGTGAGAAATGAACGCGAACGATAGCCTGTAGATTTATCAAATTCGCGAGTTCCGGAAAAATCGAACCCATCAGCCGCGTAAGCATCCTCAATATTGACAGTGCAATCATTGAGGCTGCTGTAGGCAGCCACCATATGATGATTAGGACTTCCATCGGCAAGATAAAGCGGCAATGGGGGAAATGGGATTTCAATGCCAGTCGTACCGCCCATGGCAATATTGAGCGATTGGGTACGCATGATTTCAAAGCGCAGCTGCTGGTCCTCGGTCACCGTGTACAATGTACCGCCATCCGCATTGGTCATCTGCTTGGCGCTGACCACGATCATTTCGAGCAGGCGCTTGTGATCATGCTCAGAGGAAAGGGCAATGCCGATCACATTAAGTTGTTCTAACTGCTGCAGAAGAATGCTCTGATCCGTCATGCCCACCCCTTGAGGTAATCATTAGAAAATCTACAGGGTCAATGAAAACTCCATCTTCACCCCTGCCAGCTCTATAATATCTCCATGTCCCAATGCATGAGCCTGAACCCCTACGGCATTGCCATTGAGCACTGGACGCCCTTCGCCTTCCACATGGGCAAGAAAGTAGCCTTGAGGGCGCCTGGTGATGACGGCCACCTGCACGCCACTTTTGCCCAGCGTGGTCAATGTCTTGTGTATCACCAACTCCTTACCGGCACTCGCCCCGCTCAATACTTGTATCTTTGCAGCAATGGGCATGCTTGCTGGTTCAGGCGCCGGGGTTGACTCTGATGCCTGAGACTGATGCGCCTGATTATCCAGAGGTGTGAGAGCATGTTCAGCCTGCTCGGTTGGCAAGGCGGCAACCGTAGCCATCGTCCTGACTTCCTTCATCAATGGCATCACCATGATGGTTCTTTCAAAACCGCGGCTGGCAGCAATATCTTCTTCACGATATTCAATCTGGTGACGGCCAAGTCCTATTACATCCCCATCCTGCAGCAAATGCCTGTTGATCGCCTTACCATTAACCAGCGTACCATTGGTACTATTAGCATCTTCAATATACGATTCACCATCAGTGGTGCTAACAACGGCATGTTCACCACTGATTGCCAGATTTTCGAGGCGGATGTCGCTGTTAGGGCGCCGGCCTATCGTCAAGCGTCCCTGATCCAATGGAAACTCGGCAAGAAAATCGCCTTCCAGCGTCAGTACCAGTTTTGCCATAGATCCTACCTGCTTAAAAACCTCGAACAAGAACCACGATGTCCAGGTAGTTTAAAAACGGCTGCCATACACAGCCAGATGCGATATTTCATAAAAAAACCGATATTGTTATTTGTGGCTCATTACACGGAATATGACGAATCTTTGTCGATATTACAAGCAGTTACTGACAAAAAAATAGCCAGCACATAGCTGGCTATTCATCGCTCTGAACAATGACGAACTACCTCTTATTCCGCTGAAACTCATCCGGACGAGCCTCAGCCGCAATCTTGTCCAGCACCCCGTTCACATATTTGTGTCCATCAGTGCCGCCATAAAGCTTGGCCAGCTCCACCCCTTCATTGATCGCAACGCGATAAGGAATGGTGACGTCATAAATCAACTCATACGCTGCAATACAGAGAATAGCATGCTCGATCGGACTTAATTCTGATACCTGGCGGTCCAGTGAGCCCACCAGTCGCGCATCCAGCTCGCCCATATTGGAAGCTACGCCTTCCAGCAACTGACGGAAATACTCGTCATCCGCCTTGTCAAAATCAGGGTCATCTGCCAATTCACGCATGATGACACGCACTTCCTTCTGGTTCATCAGGCCGAGGTAAATTCCCTTGAGCACCAGCTCACGTGATTTCCGGCGACTGCGCGCCGCCTTCACTGGTTTCACCCGCCCAGCAGTCTCAGGCTGGTTCTTATCAATATCGCTCATAGCTGCTTCAGTAAGTTGATCATCTCGACTACCACATCAGCAGCTTCTGCACCCTTCACTGCCATGCGCTCTTCAGCCTGCTCATCATTTTCCGTGGTCAGGATGGCATTCGCCACAGGGATGCCAGTGCTCAGTTGTACATCAGAAATACCACGGGCGGACTCGTTGGAAACCACTTCAAAATGATAGGTCTCACCACGAATAATCGCACCCAGAGCCACCAGCCCATCAAATTGCTCGCTATCTGCCATTTGCAGCAGAATGGCAGGGGTTTCCAGCGCACCAGGTACAGTAGCGAGGGTAATATCCTCATCTGCCACACCAAGCTTGTGCAATTGTGCAACGCAGGCCTGCAGAAGGCCTTCGCCGATATTACTGTTGAAGCGCGACAGCACAATCCCTATACGCAAATCCTTGCCGTTCAAATCTACTGCTATTTTCTTCATGGTCTCGTTCCATCCGGTACGCGGCACCTGCCGCGTCATTGAAAATGACTCAGGGCCTTCCCTGATTAATCAAGGTATTTTACCACGTAGCGACTTCATGCATGTGCCGAGATTTCGGCATAACGAAAACAATCAATGGTGTGATCATTGACCATACCGGTTGCCTGCATGAATGCATAACAGATCGTGGATCCAACGAACTTGAATCCACGCTTGGCGAGCGCTTTGGACATCTGGTCGGACACTGCCGTCCTTGCTGGCACCTGGGAAACATCTGCCCATGTATTGTGCATGGGCTTTCCATCAACAAAACTCCAGAGATAGTGGCCTAGGCTTCCATACTGTGCCTGTATTTCCAGGGCAATACGGGCATTGCCAATTGCTGAAGCAACCTTGAGCCGGTTGCGCACAATGCCTGCATCTGCAAGCAGAGCATCCACCGTGGCCTGGTCGTAAGCCGCCACCTTGGCTATCTCAAAATCATCAAACACCTTGCGGTAATGTTCCCGCTTTTTCAGGATTGTGCTCCAGCTCAGTCCTGCCTGGGCTCCTTCCAGAGTGAGAAATTCAAACAAGGTGCGGTCATCATGCACGGGCACGCCCCACTCGTGATCATGGTAAACAATATCAAGCGGAGCCTTGGCCCATAAACAGCGTGGACGAGAGTGATCACTCACATCAATACCTCAAAGAACTCAATGGAACAGGATAAAGGCCTTCTGCAAGGTATTCCATATGCCATAGCTAATGGGAATACCAACCGCCACCCAGACCACGGTCGTCAGGAAGGCACTACTTTTGTGAGCGCCTTCCTGACTGGCAGCAGAGAGTGATTTCTCATGCGATATTCTCTTTTCAGCCTCAAGTTCAGCTGATGTCATGTAGTGTTTCTCCGCCACTGGCCGCACCAGCAAATTGCACACTAGGCCGATCAATAATAAAGCGGCCAGCACATACATGATTACGTTGTAAGCATGATCCGCAGGAACGCCGTGGTCCAGCTGGTAGTCGCGCAGGTAATTCACAGTAACCGGCCCCAAGACGCCCGCCGTAGCCCAGGCTGTCAGTAACCGGCCGTGGATAGCGCCCACGTGCTGGGTGCCAAAGATATCGGCAAGGTATGCGGGAATGGTGGAAAAGCCGCCGCCATACATGGTGAGGATAATGCAGAACAATCCTGCAAACAGGGCCACGCTGCCTATGCTTCCAGCCCATGGCGAGAGGATATAAAGCACGAAACCCAGCGCAAAAAAGATGATATACGTCAGCTTGCGGCCAAGAAAGTCCGAACATGAAGCCCAGCCTATACGGCCCAGAATATTGAAGAAAGACAGCAACCCTGCAAAACCAGCCCCTATGGCAGCCACCTGCAGTTTTTGATCCGGGCCCAAGTCAACCAGCTTGATGCCCTCTCCAATCAGCAGGCCGCCAAACACTTCCTGCAACATTGGCGAAGCCATGCCAATCACGCCAATGCCAGCACTGACGTTGAGGCAGAGTACACTCCAAAGCAGCCAGAACTGAGGGGTCTTGTGCGCTTCATTGACATGTACATGACGTGAAGTGATCATCGCCTTGCCATTATTGGCAGGGGGATTCCAGCCTTCAGGCTTCCAGCCGTTGGCAGGCACACGATATCCGAGCGAACCTATCATCATGGCGATGAAATACAACACCCCCATGGTAGCAAAGGTTTCCCAGACACCAATCGATACCGGCGTTGCAAAATAATTCATCAAGGTATTGGCCAGCGGGGCGCCTATCATGGCACCGCCGCCAAACCCCATGATCGCCATGCCTGTCGCCATGCCCCTGCGGTCAGGAAACCATTTGATCAGGGTTGAAACCGGAGAGATATACCCCAACCCCAAACCAATCCCCCCGATCACCCCCGAACCCAGCCACATCAGCCAGAGCTGGTGTGTATAGACCCCTATGGCCGAAATCAATAACCCGCCACCCCAACACAATGCTGCCACTGCTCCTGCCTTGCGTGGCCCGGCATGCTCCAGCCAGTGACCGAATACTGCCGCTGAGGAACCGAGAAAAACAAAAAACAGGGTATACATCCATCCCAGATCACTGACCTTCCAGTCACAACTGGTTGTAATGGCGCGCATCCAGAAACTGATGTCTTCGCCGCAAACAAGCGGCTCCGTAATACCAAGTGCTTTGGACAATGGCAACCAGAACACGCTGAAACCATAAGCCATGCCAATGGATAAATGCACTGCAAGTGCCGCTGGCGGCACCAGCCAGCGGTTATACCCAGGCGCAGCTGTAATGCGCTCCTTTGAAAAAAAACCAGACATCAGACTCCCCTCAATCCAATAAAAAATCAGCTGCCATTTATCGCCGCTGCCGAGATAGAAACAATTTGTTACAAATACTCATATAAATCGGGGAAAACTGCAATCCTAAAGTCTATTTAATCTTGTTCATCAATCTGTCATATTAGCGTCATATATTGCTCGTCATTCAACCACCCAAGGAAACCTCGAAATGCCAGCCAATATACTGGTAGTAGAAGACGAACCGGCAATCCAGGAACTGCTCGCCCTGAACCTTACCCAGGCGGGGCACAACCCAGTACGCGCATTAAGCGTGGAGCAGGCGCAAATGCTGATCCGCGAGACTCTGCCCGACCTGATCCTGCTCGACTGGATGCTGCCAGGCATGAGCGGCATTGAATTTGCCCGCAAGCTGAAAGGTGATGACCTGACAAAGTCCATCCCCATCATCATGCTCACTGCACGTGGCGAAGAGGCCGACAAGGTACGTGGACTGGAAGTGGGAGCAGATGATTACGTGACCAAACCATTCAGCCCGCGTGAACTGAATGCCAGGATAAAGGCGGTATTGCGTCGCCGCGCGCCGCAAATGACGGATGACCCCATTGAAGCTGGCGGTCTCAGGCTGGACCCGATGACACACAGAGTTTCCGGCAATGGCAAGACCCTGGAGCTGGGGCCAACAGAATTCCGTTTGCTGCATTACTTGATGTCCAATCCGGAACGCGTGCACTCACGCACCCAAGTACTGGATCGAGTATGGGGGGATCGTGTGTTTGTGGAAGACAGGACAGTGGATGTGCACATCCGCCGCCTGCGCCGCGCACTCTCGGAATCGGGCCATGAAGAATTTATCCAGACTGTGCGCGGTGTTGGCTACCGTTTCTCTGCTCAGTAGATCATAATAAGCACTGATTCTTACAAGACCACCTTTGTGCAAGATATTCGATGGAAAGCCCTGTGGCTTGGTTTGGCCACAGTATTCATCTGCCTGATCATCTGGGCAGCTACGGACGCCATGACTGCACTTGCAGTCTTTTGCGCAGCGATTCTTCTTTACCTGATCAGCCATTTGTTCTGGCTGCACAAACTATTGCAGTGGTTCAAGAAACCAGATCTCAACTCCATGCCTATGGGCGCCGGTATCTGGGAAGACGTGTTTGCCGCCATCTATTATGAGAAACGCCGGCATAGTCGCAGCCAGGCGCAAATCAGCTCGGCCCTGGATCGTTTCCGACATGCCGCCAGTGCATTGCCGGATGGCGTGGTATTGCTGAATGGTAACGACCAGATTGAATGGTGCAACCCGACAGCCGAACACCAGCTCGGCCTGTCCATGAAACAGGATGCTGGTCAGCCGATCAGCTACCTGGTCAGGCCTGTGGATTTCATTCAGTACCTGCATCGCCAGGATTACTCAGAACCCATCAAGCTCAAGTCATGGCGCAATGTAGGAGCTACGCTGGAGATACAGCTGGTTCCTTTTGGCGTCAATCAGAAATTATTGCTTTCCCGGGATATCAGCCAGGTGGAAAAACTGGAAACCATGCGCCGGGACTTCATTGCCAACGTTTCCCATGAGATGAGGACCCCGCTGACTGTAGTGGGCGGCTTTATTGAAACACTGATGGATATGGAAGGTGCCGTGCCTGAAAGCACCCGCAGTTACTTCGGCATGATGCAGGAGCAAACCAACCGTATGCGGCGCTTGATTGAAGACCTGCTTACCCTGTCTCAGCTGGAGAATAGCCCGGAGGCGCCACAGGAAAGTGAAATTGATCTTTCCGCGCTGCTGAACATGCTGCTGCATGAGGGCAATAGCCTGAGCCAGAACCGTCATCAGATAAGTCTGGAACCTGTAGAACCGGGTCTCTTTATCAAGGGGGCCCCAGAAGAGCTTCACAGCGCACTTGGCAACTTGGTCAGCAACGCTGTCCGCTACACCCCCAAGGGAGGTTCCATTTCGCTGAAACTGCTGCTGCGTGGGACAAATGTGATCTTCAGCGTATCTGACACCGGCATTGGTATTGAACAGCAACACATAGACCGCCTCACCGAACGCTTTTACCGGGTCGACCGCAGTCGCTCGCGCGAAACCGGCGGTACTGGCCTCGGGCTTTCCATCGTCAAGCACATACTGACACGCCATCAGGGCCATCTGGAAATAGAAAGTGAAGCTGGCAAAGGCAGCACCTTCAGCGCCGTTCTGCCGCAATCCCGCCTGGTCCGCAAACACGTCGAATCAGTTGCTTCCCAGCCGTGACTCCAGTTGCTCCCATCCCTGCCGGTAGACCCGTATATCAGCTCCCTTCATGCGGGCCGCATTGAATAACTTGCGCGCGCGCATTGAGTCCAGCCGGATACCGTAGCCGGCATACATGAAGTCTGCCATGGGCGCGCTACTTTTACGGAAAAATGTCCATTGAGGCGAGCTGCTGTAAAAACTTTCCACGAAACTGGTCACTCCCATCACTGCATAATGCCCATCTCCCAGATCAGCCAGCCACGGGCCGCCTGAATCGCCCAAAGTCGGCATGGGCAAATTGGGATTGTATTCATCGTCACCATCCAACCGATTCACGGCAAGCAGTGCATCCAGAGCTGAGACAGCACTGGCCTTGCTTTCGAACTGGGTACGATACCGGCCATAGAATAATGGATCCAGGCTTTCATAATATGCGGGCACAAACGAGGAAAACTCTGCTGTTGCCTCATGCAATTCTTTGCTGGCACACCGCAACACTTCTGGAGGGTTATCAGCTGCGCCGAAACCATAACCGCACAGCAATGCTTGACCTTGTGGACGATCGAGCAGGACTGGGGCAACCAGCCTGGTGTCGTTGAGCTGTAGATCAAACACCAGGATTGCCAGGTCATCGATCAGGTTGCCACGAACCTTGTCAAATTCAGGGAAGATAGCCTGCTTGAGCCTGGCAGACTCCATCGCCGGCTGGTCTGCCCGGGCAATACGTACCAGGGGCAGGCGATTGCCTTCATCCAGGCTAACCTCACGCAGGCAATGGGCGGCCGTCAGCAAGGTTAATGGGGAGATTCCAACCACCACCGCGCTACATTGGCTATGGCTGATTTTCCATTCCTGGGAATATTCACGCCAAGTTCGGTACTCAAACACCAGTTGAACCGTCGACACATCGGAAGCAGGCATACCATACATGATGGCATTTGCCCCCGCAAAAGGCAGCATCAAACCAGCCAAGACGCATATCCTTAGGACTGCCGAAGTAACCAACGCTTTCATTTCAATCTCCTTGCATTACCTGCCTGAAGACCACACCTATAACTGCTTTATTTCACTCCATTGCATCAGACCAAGCAAGCTATCGCGGTGCAAACATGATAATCATCATGCCAGTGATTGCCACTGCCACGCCGATAACATCCCATGCACTGGGCCGTATGCCATCCACCAGCCAGAGCCATCCCAATGCCACAAAAATATACACTCCACCATAAGCCGCATAAACCCGTCCAGCCGCGTTGGGGTGCAGGCTCAATAGCCAGGCAAACAGGGCAAGGCTGACTGCCGCAGGCAATAACAACCACACTGAACCGCCTTTCTTGAGCCACAGATAAGGCAGGTAACAACCCACAATCTCGGCCAGTGCGGTGACAACAAATAGGGCGAAAGTTTTAAGTACCATCATGACTAATCAATAAATATATTTTTAAATGCCATCATATCCTTAAGCACAGCCTTATCCACTCAAATGGCAATTAATTCCATAAAATGAGATCGGATAAAATCAAAAAGCCAGCAATGCTGGCTTTTTGATTGGGTGGAAGTCAAAACTCAAGGGCTTACAACAACACCTTCTCTATCCCGCCATTATTCGCCTTGTATACATAATCCTGCATCCAGTTCTCACCCAGCACATGCTTGGCCATCTCCACCACAATGTAGTCGGCCTCTATGCCGGTATCTTCCCCATAGCGCGACAGCCCTTGCAGGCATGACGGGCAGGAGGTAAGGATTTTCACATCCCGCTCAGGCGCACCTGGCGTCAATCCCAGCTTGGTCATGCCTTTTTCCAGCTCTTCCTGCTTGCGCATTTTGACCTGGGTGGCAATATCGGGACGGGCGACAGCAAACGTACCGGATTCACCGCAACAACGATCGTTGAGCGCAACATCGTTATCGCCCACAAGCGCCTGGGTCACCTTCATGGGCGCATAGGTCTTCATAGGGCTGTGACAAGGGTCATGATACATATAGCGCGTACCGGTCACGCCCTCAATCTTGAAGTTCTTCTCCATCAGGTACTCATGGATATCAAGCAACCTGGCACCAGGAAAGATGCGTTCAAACTCGTACTTCTGCAGCTGATCCATGCAAGTGCCGCATGAAACAATCACCGTCTTGATGTCCAGATAGTTCAATGTATTGGCCACACGGTGGAACTGCACGCGGTTATCGGCCGTGATCTGCTGTCCCTTGTCGTGATTGCCGCTGGATGTTTGCGGATAGCCGCAGCATAGGTAACCTGGCGGCAATACCGTAATGGCACCAGCTTCATACAACATGGCCTGGGTTGCCAATCCAACGGTGGAGAACAATCGCTCGGAGCCGCATCCTGGGAAGTAGAACACCGCATCTGAATCTTCATGCGTTTTTTGGGGATTGCGGATCACCGGCACAATGGTGTCATCCTCAATACCCAGAAGCGCACGTGAAGTCTTGGTTGGCATGGCCTTGGGCATGGGGCGATTGAGGAAATGAATCACCTGCGCCTTGATTTCAGGCTTGCCCAAAGTTGGCGGCGGATTTTTCTTGGTGCCATTCAACAAGCCCAGCTTCTTGAAAATCGTGTGTCCCAGCCGCTGCGCCTTATAGCCCACACCGACCATAACGCTGCGCATGGCACGTATGGTGGCTGGATCCTTGATATTGAGGAAGGTCATGGCCACAGTGGTGCCAGGATTAAAATGCTTTTTGCCCTGCTCGCGCAGGAAATTGCGCATGGCAATCGACACATCGCCAAAGTCGATATCAACCGGACACGGTTTTTCGCAACGATGACACACAGTGCAATGATCTGCGACATCATTGAACTCATCAAAATGCTTGAGCGATATCCCGCGACGCGTTTGCTCTTCATAGAGGAAGGCCTCGATCAAGAGCGAAGTACCAAGAATCTTGTTACGCGGACTGTAGAGCAAATTGGCACGTGGCACGTGCGTGGTGCACACAGGCTTGCACTTGCCACAACGCAGACAATCGCTGATGGAGTCCGCAATGCCACCAATCGCAGATTGCTCCATGATGATGGACTCCTGCTCCAGCAGGCCAAAGGAGGGGGTATAAGCCGAATGCAGGCCGGAACCGGCCATCAACTTGCCTTTATTGAAGCGGCCTTCAGGGTCAACCTGTTGTTTGTAGGCAGCGAATCTGGAAACGGTTTTCTCGTCCAGGAATTCCATCTTGGTGATACCGATACCGTGTTCACCCGAGATCACGCCACCCAGTCCGGTAGCCAGCTTCATGATACGCGCCACCGCTTCATGTGCGGCCTGCATCATTTCATAGTCATCGGAATTGACCGGGATATTGGTATGCACATTGCCATCACCTGCGTGCATATGCAGGGCGACAAATACACGACCCTTCAACACCTGCTTGTGGATTTCATCGCACTTTTCCAGAATGCGCCGATATTCACGGCCTGTGAAAATACGATGCAGCTCTTTCTTGACGTCCTGTTTCCAGGAGATACGCACCTGGTGCTCCTGCACCGCGCGGAAGATATTTTCCGCTGCAAGGTCACTGTAATCAGGCCCTAGCAACGAAAGCGCACCATCCAGGTTTTCCAGCGTGTTCTTCCAGTGTCCACGAGTAGCAGCGAACAGCTCCAATGCCATCTGGCGCTTGGTGACCAGCATGTCGGGATCAGCCTGGGTTTCATCATCCTCATACAAGGGCAGATCGCCCTGCATGAAACTTTCCAGGCTATCCAGCAGTTTCAGCTTGTTGCGTATGGAAAGCTCGATATTGATGCGCTCGATGCCATCCGAATAATCCCCCAGACGCGGTAATGGAATCACCACATCCTCGTTGATCTTGAAGGCATTGGTATGCTTGGCAATGGCAGCAGTACGTGCCCGATCCAGCCAGAACTTCTTGCGTGCATCGCTGGAAACTGCAATAAAACCCTCGCCACCACGGGCATTTGCCAAACGCACAACCTGCGAAGCCGCTTCACCTACCCCGGCCTCGTCATCACTAGCGATATCGGCAATCAGCACCATCTTGGGCCGCTCGCTGCGGTTTGCCTTGGTGGCATAGCCTACGGCACGCAGATAACGCTCATCCAGATGTTCCAGCCCGGCCAATATGGTATTGGGGTGGGCATCAAGGTAATCCTTGACCTCCACAATAGAAGGCACGGCCAGCGCCACATGGCCGAAAAACTCAAGACACACAGTGCGCACATGCTTGGGCATGCGATGCAGGATGAAGGTGGCAGACGTAATCAGGCCATCACACCCTTCCTTCTGGATACCGGGCAGGCCGGACAGGAACTTGTCAGTAACATCCTTGCCCAGGCCAACCGTACGGAAGCTGGGGCCGGGGATTTCCAGCAAGCGGGGCTCCCCGACCAGGGTTTTGCCATCCTCTTCGTAACGCGTGATGCGGAAACGTGCCATGTCGATATCGTGGATCTTGCCCCGATTATGTTCCAGGCGCTCCACAAACAGCCATTGTGCATCTGGCGTCACCATGCGCCACGACGCCAGGTTATCCAGTGCCGTGCCCCACAACACGGCCTTCTTGCCGCCCGCATTCATGGCCACGTTACCACCTATGCAGGAAGCATCTGCCGAGGTCGGGTCCACAGCGAATTCCAATCCGGCGCTGCTCGCAGCTTCCATCACGCGGCGAGTGACAACTCCCGCACCACAATGAATCACCGGTACTGGCTCACTGACCCCAGGCAATGCAACGTAATTGACTTCTGAATAATGATCCAGCTTCTCGGTATTGATGACCGCAGACAACTTGGTCAACGGCACGGCGCCACCGGTATAACCGGTACCACCGCCACGCGGGATGATCGTGAGGCCCAGCTCGATACAGATGCGCACCAGCGCAGCGATTTCCTCTTCAGTATCAGGATTGATCACGACAAAGGGATATTCCACGCGCCAGTCGGTCGCATCGGTGACATGGGAAACACGAGACAATCCGTCAAAACGGATATTGTCCTTGCGGGTATGGCGTGAGAGTTTAGCCAATGCCTGTTTGCGCAGGGTCTCGGTCTGGCGGAAGTCCTGCTCGAACTCGTTCACCGCCTTGCGTGCGGCCACTACCAGCTTAAGCACTTTCTGATTGCCAGCACTGCGCTCATCAATGGCCTTGATGCGATGGTTCAGCGCATCTATCAGCGCCTGGCGGCGTTTCTTGTTTTGCAGCAGGTCATCCTGCAGGTAAGGATTTCTTGAAACTACCCACAGGTCACCCAGCACTTCAAACAACATGCGGGCAGAACGGCCTGTCTTGCGCTCCTCGCGCAACTCATTGAGCACATCCCAGATTTCCTCTCCAAGAAACCTGATGACAATTTCACGATCGGAAAACGAGGTGTAGTTATACGGGATTTCGCGTAAGCGGGCAGTCATGCTTGTAGTGAAGGCTAAAGGCGCAATTATATCATGGAGATAATAGTAAAATTAAACGCAAATGCAGTACTGACGCGGCTTGCAGGAGAATGAGAATTATTCCAATGCCGTCCATGGACTACAAAATGCAATTCAGATGACAAAGCCTGTAAAAAGCACCACAATGACAACATAGACTTATCCTGATGCTGAATTGGCTGTGATCGAACAATGTCACCAAAATTGCGAAAAGTATTTATCCCTCTAGTCATACTCGGCTTACTGGCATTTCTCGGCTACTCCCTAACCCAGAAACCACAAGCACCCGCCATCACTTTCGTTACCCTTGAGGGCAAAACCATCCCCATATCCTCCCTGCAGGGGAAAATGGTATTGGTCAATTTCTGGGCAACAGATTGTCCAGGCTGCATTGCCGAAATGCCCGGCTTGATCGATACCTACAATCAATACAAAGACAAAGGTTTTGAAGTCGTCGCAGTTGCCATGTCTTACGATCCACTTCAGCAGGTCATCAATTACAGCCAGAAAAATGCACTCCCTTTCCCCGTCAGCCATGACAGCCAGGGCGAGGCAGCCCATTTATTCAGTGATGTCCGCGTAACACCAACTTCATTCGTTATCGACAAACAAGGCCGTATCGCCCAGAAGCTGATAGGCGAACTGGACTTCAAAGCCCTCCGCAGCCTGCTGGACAAACAATTATCGGGGAGCCACTAATCATGTTATGGGTCAAGGCTTGGCATATCGTCTTCATGGTGACCTGGTTCGCCGGTTTATTCTATCTGCCAAGACTGTTTGTATATCACGCCCAGTCTGAAGACAGCATCAGCACAGAACGCTTCAAAATCATGGAGCGTAAGTTGTTTTTCGGCATCATGACGCCTGGCGCCGTCCTTACCATTATTTTCGGAATGTGGCTCTGGCAGGGTTACGGCATTTCCGGAGCTTGGTTACATGCAAAACTGACGCTGGTCACAATCCTTGTGGCCTATCACCTGTATTGTGGCAAACTGCTGTTTGATTTCAAGCATGACCGCAACCGCCACGGTCATGTGTACTATCGTTGGCTGAACGAACTCCCTGTGCTTTTATTGGCCGGTATTGTCATACTGGTAGTCGTCAAGCCATTCTAGCCAGGACACGCATATGCTTACTCAAAACTCATCATGGCTGCTGCGCGCTCTGCAACAGTACAAAAACAAGCCTCAAGCAAGGCTATTGCGAGTTTTTGATATCCTGGCAAGCAAGTCGGCCCCTGCGGCCGAACTCGTGACCGAAATAGAAGCAAACAGGCAATCCCTGCTGCACTACCTTACCAGACAGGCCCGTTCCAGTGGGGCAGAGTTGCCCGAAGTACTGGCACAGCAAATTCTCATCATGCTTGAAAATGCCCTGCAAAGAGAGATCAAGCACCCTGGATGCCAAGCCCTGCATCATGCCCAAGTAGCCAGTGATGCACTGATCCATGCCCAATGCGATAGCAGTTATCGGAAGGTGCGTGAATTCAGCATGACCACAAGTTTTGCGAGCATCATTGGGATTGCCCTGTTCATGTCATGGTACATGCTGCGCGACTTGCCTTCGAGCCATCACAACAATTCCAGCCATCAGCTATGGAACAACAGTGCTCGAGAATCGGTTGCCAGCCCAGTCAAGGTTGCTGAGCTTTACAATATGCTGGAACGTATGCGCCAGGGCACATGCCACTTCCCCCAAGCCTTGATGCTGGACGAATCGGAGCGAGCCGTTTTCCTGAAAAATATTGTGGATGGCAATTTGTCCAGCCATGAAAATGAAATCAATCTGGCAAGCCAATTAATACAAAAGGTCAGTTGCGAATACCGGCCATTGATCACTTTATCCGAACCCGAACAAACCTATATCAAAACACAGGCAAGGACATCCAGTGGACCGAGCAATGCATCACATAACGCTTTGCAACGTAAACCGCCAATCACCGCATCCTGATGAAAAAAGCCGGCATACGCCGGCTTTTCTACGATACCTAATGAGCTAATAAAACTACTTAATGACCTTCTTTAAGTTAGCCAAACCAGACTGAAAAATACCAGTAATAGTCTCAGTTGCCGCTTTATCATCCTGACCGGCAGCTCCCGGATGTGCCGGATCCTTTCGTTTGAACATACTTTTCCAGACTACCTTGCTTTTTGCACCATCAGCCTGAACCGTCAAAGTAGCGCTGTAATCCCGCACCGGCAATACACTTTCAGTAATCTCATACTTCAGAGTCCTTGCTTCAGCATCTCTTCCAGTCAATACCTCATGGATTTTGCCGCCATCCTGCAAGGTCAATACCCGTGCCGCGCCAACCTCATCCTGCTTACCCTCGACAATTTCAGTAGACGCGATAGCGGGATGCCAGCTCATATCCCCAAAACTACCGATCTTTTCCCATACCACATCAGCCGGAGCATCAATCTCCACTACTTCCTTGACGCGCAAGGTTTCATCCAAGGCTGCCGACGCCATCAGCGGACAGCTCAGCAACGCGGCAACAGCAACAGCCAAAACACCCTTCATAAATACCTCCCTGTAAATATATGATGATTTCTAGACCTAGTTTTTGCATATATGAATTTACACTTTTTTATAATTTTGTAACAGTTTGTTTACACTTAACCTGAGCATAATTGACAGGCAGGGCTTATACTCGGGCGTTACTTATAGAATTTTCCAGCAGCTATTTTTATTCACATGCTATGGTAATTTTGAGTATATACTAATCTGTATATAAAAATGTGTGCCGCAAGGTGCACTACATTAGGGAATGAAGCCATGTCCTTGCTAAGGGAAAAAATATTGGATGTTGCATCTGACTTGTTTCAGACGCGCGGCATCAACTCAACTGGTGTAGATACTATTGTGGCAGTTGCCGGTACCACAAAAATGACGCTATACAAATATTTCCGCAGCAAGGAAGACCTGATCCTGGAAGTTTTGCAAAAAGGCCATGCAGACTTCAATACCTGGCTGCATCAGAAGTTAAACAAGAACACCAAGAAGCCTTCCGAGCGGCTGCAAAAATTGTTCGACTTTATTGAGGAGTGGGTAACCGCTCCTGATTTCCGCGGCATGGCGTTCCTCAAGGCCTCGGCTGAGTTTCCCAATGAAGAGAACCCGGTCCACCGCCTTTCTGCTGAACAATCCAAGCAGTTCCGCCAGTTTCTTGCTGAACTCGCTGTTGACGCCGGCGCTAAGGATGCTGACAGCCTGGCGCTCCAGCTTTCGATTCTGATCGAGGGCGCTATTCAGGCCGAACAGATGAAGCGCGGCTCTGGCGCGGTGAAATATGCCAAAAAAGCAGCCAAAATCCTGATTGAGAACGCGCTGGAAAACTAGGCGTTCCATATCAACCAACTCTCCCAAAGCCTGCTTCAAATGAAGCAGGCTTTTTTCATGCTTGCGAAGCATGGGCGCGCCCTAGATAATGCAGGCTTTACTCCATTTGCAATAGGCTAGACATGCGTATATTAATCTGTGGCTCCATGGCATATGACACCATCATGGTGTTTGGCGACCAGTTCAAGAATCATATCCTCCCAGAGAAGATTCATATGCTCAACGTATGTTTTTTTGTGCCCGAAATGCGTCGCGAATTTGGCGGCACTGCCGGCAACATCGCTTACAACCTGAAACTGCTGTCTGGTGAACCCGTGATCATGGCCACTGTTGGCGAGGATTTTGGCGTATACGACAAATGGCTGAGCGACCATCAACTTGAAACAACGCATATCAAGAAAATTGATGGCAGTTTTACCGCACAAGCATTCATCACTACTGATATGGATGATAACCAGATCACTGCCTTCCATCCCGGTGCGATGAGCGAGTGTCATCAGAACAGCGTGGCAGACACCAAGGATATTGCATTGGCCATCATTGCGCCTGATGGCCGTGAAGGCATGTTCCTGCATGCAAGGGAATGCCATGAGCAGGGCATTCCATTCTTGTTCGACCCAGGCCAGGGCTTGCCGATGTTTACCGGGGAAGAGCTCCTGCATTTTATTGAGCTGGCTACTTATGTCGCAGTGAATGACTACGAGGCGCAACTATTACAGGAAAAAACTGGTCTCACGCTTGATGGCATTGCATCAAGGGTAAAAGCATTGATTGTGACCAAGGGCGCTCAAGGCTCCATCATTTATGCTGATGAGCAACTGTACGAGATTCCATGTGTTGAAGCACTTGAAGTGGTTGATCCCACCGGGTGCGGCGACGCTTATCGTGCAGGCCTGCTGTATGGCATTTCTCAGGGCTGGGATTGGACAGTCTGCGGTCGGCTGGCTTCTGTCATGGGCTCAATCAAGATCGCCAGCCGTGGTGGACAGAACCACAAGCCAAGCCGCGATGAAATTCAGCACATTTACAGCCAGGTACTGGTCAATGAAACCCTGTCGCAACATACTGATGAACTAACCGCTTAAGGAGCAAGAAATGCGCACCACCAAATTATTGACTGCTATGACTGTACTCCTCGTCCTCACAGGATGCATGAGCTCCAACTCTGGCGATGTTTATAGCCGCGACGAAGCACGCAAGACCCAGACTGTTCGCATGGGCGTGGTGGAAAGCGTGCGCAACGTCAGGCTGGAAGGCACAAAGACTCCGATCGGCGGTGGTGCTGGTGCAGTAGTAGGCGGCATCGCGGGCAGCACGCTCGGCGGCGGCCGAGGCCAGGCAATTACCACTGTGCTAGGTGCACTGGTTGGCGGCTTGGCCGGCGCCGCAGCAGAAGAAGGCGTTACCCGCAAGGATGGGCTGGAGATTACGGTAAAACTGGACAATGGCACCATGCTGGCTGTGGTGCAGGAAGCCGATGTGCAATTTTCTCCTGGCGACAAGGTACGCCTACTGGACAGTGGCGGCGTTACACGCGTCAGCCATTAAATATTTCCGGGCCAAAACCCGGCATATTCACAAAAGCTTAAAGCTTATTTAACCATTCTGTCATTTGGCGCTTTTAAAGTCCTGACTGTCTAAACAGCAGTCAGGAAAGCACCATGCTTGATCGGCAGTCAGCTACCGGCACCCGGCCCGGTTCTAGCCAACTCTATGTCAGCCTTGCCCGTAACGCTTCTGAAATCGCAGAAGCCCAACGCCTCCGTTACAAAGTATTTGCTGAAGAAATGGGTGCCAATATCCCCAGCACCGATGGCTTGGACAAGGATGGCTTTGATGCATTCTGCGATCATCTGCTAGTTCGTGATCATAATACCGGCGAAGTAGTCGGCACCTACCGAATCCTCAGTCCCGCCATGGCCAATGAGGCTGGCGGCTATTACTCCGCTGGCGAGTTTGACCTTTCCCGCCTGCGTCACCTTTCATCCAGCATGGTGGAAGTGGGCAGGGCTTGCGTGCATAAGAATTACAGAATGGGCGGCACCATCACCATGTTATGGGCAGGACTTGCCAACTACATGAAGGTGCACCGTTACGAATACATGATCGGTTGCGGCAGTATCGGTATGGCTGACGGCGGCCATATGGCAGCCAGCCTGTATCACCAACTGCAGCAAGAACACCTTTCCCCGGCTGAGTATCGTGTATTTCCCAATTGCCCATTACCTCTGGAAGCGCTGAGAAACGACATTGAAGTCAATTGCCCGCCACTCATCAAGGGATACTTGCGCCTTGGGGCCTATATTTGCGGCGCACCGGCATGGGATCCTGATTTCAATACTGCGGACATGCTGGTCATGCTACCATTGTCGAGAATCAACAAACGCTATGCAGCTCACTTTTTCAAATAGGCTGTCCGCACATCCCAGCTTGCAGAATAAAAAGACGCCTCTTCCTACGCAAATCTATCGACTGACGCGCCTTTTTCTCCATACTGTTTACGGAGTTGCAATCGCGGCTACGATATTGCCCAGAGTCACGTATTTAAGGCGCGACCGCATCATTCGTCGCTGGAGTGGGCAATTCCTCAACATCCTGAATATTCGCGTGATAATCAAGGGCCATGCCCCCGATGAGCAGGTGCGTGGCACGATGTTTGTGGCCAACCATATCTCTTGGATAGATATACATGCTCTCAACAGCATTCACACTGTGCGCTTTATCGCCAAATCGGATATCCGTTCCTGGCCTGTCTTCGGATGGCTGATGGCTCAAGCCAACACCCTGTTTATCGAGCGTGATAAAAGACAAGAAGCTAACCGCATGGTGTCAGTAGCCACAGCAAGCCTGCAAGCTGGCGATTGCCTGTGCTACTTTCCTGAAGGTACCACCACAGACGGCAATGAGTTGCGCCCATTCAAGGGTAGCCTGATGCAAGCGGCAATTGATGCAGGGACCGATATCCGCCCTTTCTCCATCCGCTATCCCAATGCGGATGGAAGTGCGAATATTGCCATGGCATATCACAACGACACTACGATGTGGCAATCCCTGCGGATGATACTGAGCCAACGCCATCCTGTGGCGGAACTGGACTTTGCAATGCCAATTGCAAGCTCAGGGCATGAGAGACGGGGGCTGTGTCTGATGGCAAGGCAATCGATAGCAGCTAGGCTAGACTTGCATTAAGCGTACCCCATCAGAGAGCGAAGCAAGCTGGCCGAAGCCGATAGAACAAAGATTAAGCTAGGTTTTAATACGGCGCGGGGTATCAGCCGGATGGCATGGCACCTGGAAAGTTTTCCTGTCATCGAGTCGCAAAGCCGTTAACTGGCCACCCCAAAGGCAGCCAGTGTCCAGCGCATATAAATTGTCCCGCTGCTGCAAACCCAGTGCGGACCAATGCCCAAAGATAATAGTAGCATCAGCCGAATGCCGTGAAGGCACATCGAACCATGGCAAGTTTCCATCAGGAATGTCAGCCAACTCGCCCTTGAAATGGAAATCCATCTCGCCTGCAGGACTGCATATCCGTAAGCGAGTCATGGCGTTAGTAATCATGCGCAGGCGATCCATCCCCTGCAAACCAGCATCCCATTGCAAGGGGTAATTGCCATACATATGCGCCAGAAAACCCTGGTACTGATCACCCCGCAACGCCAACTCCACCTCACGCCCTAGCTCCAGCGCCTCTTCTGCCTGCCATTGCGGCAACAGTCCGGCATGCACCATCACCAAGTCACCATCGCCATGAATCATCGGACGGAACCGCAACCAATCCAGCAACTCCTGCCGGTCTGGCGCCTCAAAAATGGATTGCAAAGTGTCGCTGCGATGCGCGCGGACATAGCCCTCAGCCACAGCCAGCGCATGCAAGTCATGATTCCCCAGCACCATGGTCACGCATGACTCATGCGCCTTGGCCCAACGTAGTGCTTCAAGGGATCCGGAACCACGATTGATCAGGTCGCCAACCAGCCAGAGCTTGTCTTTGGCAGGATCAAACTGGATAGCATCCAGCAGGGAAAGAAAAGAATGGTAGCAGCCCTGGATGTCACCTATTGCATATGTAGCCATGAGGACCGCTATTTCAACAAGAAATCGAGACGAATAAAGCTAAGCCTTATTCGCCCTTTTCGCCTTCATCGGCAGCTGGCTCTTCAGCCGCTGGTGCCTCCGCATCAGCCTGACCTTCATCTGCCGCGTCTTCGTCATCTTCAGCAGGTTTGGCTGCCTCAGCCGCAGCGGGCTGCTTCACTTCCGGGTCATCAATATGACCGGCCTGGATACCAAAGAACAAGCGGGCAACCAGAAAAAGCACCAACACAGGGGCAAACAAGCCACCTAACACCGCCAGGATAAATTCTTTTTTAGTTGTTTTCGGAAAATCGTACTCGTACGCGCTCATGCCAACCATATCCTTGATACATGGGAAAATGAACCTGATTATACTGAATAACCCGCGACAGGGAAAAGGTTACTAGCAAGGACAATTGCCCCGCCATTTGATATAATTCGGGGCTGCCTCAAAATGCGCCCGTAGCTCAGTTGGATAGAGTGTTGGTTTCCGAAGCCAAAGGTCACAGGTTCGACTCCTGTCGGGCGCACCAATCAAGCATTAAGGCTTTGATTTTATATCCTAGCCTCCTCAACGGTTCAAAAGTTCGCGTAGTTACTTTTCTGGATACTTTCCAGCAATATCCACAGGATGGCATCCAAGGAATTGGCTTATCCTCCTGGCTCCGTATTACACGGTAAAGGCTAGAATCCACAAAAAGGATACCTAAGGATGAAAGGAAAATATCTCAGAGATGGCTTCCTTCCAATACAACATACTGAAGCAGCAAAGTCCAAAGCTGGTTTAATCAATTTTTGAATGCCTTATCGTTGAATTAAAAAGCCTGGACCCAGAACTCTCGCCTTGTGTGCATCATGATGCGAATGTGATGAATACTAAGCAAAATGTAAGCATTTTTATATTTCATTGCTAATGCGATTACTCAAGATAACTACTGTATATTGGTACAAGCGGCTCAAGTCTGCACCCATTTCCCGTTCCCCCCTCCCGATATGAGTTCACACTTTTTTCGCACATGATGATAACCATCATTATGAAAATCTTAAAAGGAACTCTCATGAAACATCCATTGATTGTGAACGGTTTAAAAGAACCCACATGGTTTGCCAAATCCAAAGTTATCAGTGTTGATTTTGGAGGAGAACAAGGGCCCGAAGAGGCAAGAAAAGCCCTTCAGAAAAAAATGCACGTCTTAACTTTCCAGAACAAAAAGCAAGCAGCCATGCGGGCACAAATAAATTCTGAGAAGGTATACAAGAATCTAGACAACGGCGACCTTGAGCATAAGTAGACAGCTTATTTCAACCAACCATTCACCCGCCTTGCGCGGGTTTTTTGTTATTGCTGCTGAAGAATTCAGGCCCGATTGAACTATCGATTACACAGCATCGGTCTAGCCACTCGAGCTTCTGGTGCCTTAAGCTGCTTGTAGCGGCTCAGCATTGCCCTCGTATTAACCTCTTTAAGCGCTTTTACCTCGGTGAGCACACTATTTGTCCATACAGCAACAACATGTTGATTATAATAAATTAATATCTGCAATCAGTAAAAATCCAGCCAAGCGTATCAATCGTATTTCAAGGCTTTGATTTTTATAGAAGTTCAAGCTCCCAAAGATTTCAAAAGTTCGCGTGGTTACTTTTAGCGAATGCATCTGCCCTAATAGTATTGGTGCTTATACACCCCTCTCAGCGCAATCAAACCCATAGAGTGCATGTGTCTGCGGCAATTTGTCGCATTATCTTTTCCCACAGATATTGATAAGGTTCAGGGCTTTGATAGATCTGCACCCAATTCACAATCATTATGACAAAACAACAATCCATCCTCATCAGAACAATGATTGCTGGTCTCTTTTCCTCATCGGTACAAATTGCTTATGCAGAAAATTCGGCGGAGGAGACAAGCACGCCAAACGATATCAAAAAACTGGATACCATTACGGTCAAGACAAGCTCCATCAAGGACCAGAAAGGGCTCAATATAGACAAGCCTTCGGAAGCAGGATCCAGGCTGGGACTCACTATCCGCGAAAATCCAGCCTCTGTAGCAGTAGCAGACAGGCAGAAAATGGAAGAGATTGGCGCACGCAATTTCCAGGATGCCGCCAACAGCTTGCCTGGCGTCAATGCTTCGGCACCGCCGGGTTGGGGTGGCTTCATTGCCTATCGCGGTTTTACCGGCGCGCAGGTCAATCAATTGTTCAATGGTATCAGCCTGCAATACAACAGTGCCAACCGCCCGGTGGATGCCTGGGTATATGACCGAGTGGAACTGGTTGGCGGCCCTTCCTCATTTTTATACGGTAGCGGTTCAATAGGCGGCAGCCTCAATTATGTCACCAAGCTTGCAACACGCGACGAGGACATCAAGGAAGCACGCATCAGCTATGCACGCTATGACACGATGGAAACTGCGGTCGGACTCAACCATGCATTGAATAGCAGCAATTGGATACGTCTGGATTTCAGCCGCAACAGCAGCAACGGCTATATTGACCGACAGGAGCGTGAAGCGAATAGCCTTGCAGTTTCGTGGCTGGCTGACGTTACTCCGCGCCTTTCGCACACGCTCGCGCTGGAACACCACGTAGAACGCGAGGACAGTCCTTACTGGGGTACGCCCACGCTCAATCCACAAGCGGGCACACTGAAAATCGACAAATCCAACCGTTTTGAAAATTACAACGTCAAAGATGGCGTGTATGAACAGCGTGTGACCTGGGCTCGCTCCATCACCGATTACAAGGTCAGTGACAACACATCCTTGCGCAATACGTTCTACCATTACCAGGGGCAACGCGATTATCGCAACCTTGAGGTGTATACATATAGCGCCAACAATTCTTTGATCACCCGGTCAGATGCTTACATGCAACGCCATGACCAGGAACTGACCGGGAACCGCATTGAGTTGTTGCACAATGGTGAGCTGTTTGGCCTGAAAAGCGACTGGTCATTTGGTGCTGACTACAGCATCAATCGGCAAACGGTATACCCGACCTCGCTCCTCTCCAAGAGCCGCGGCCAATTCTTTGATGTTGTCACTCCTGAAAACTTCGATCCTGGCTCGTTCAGCGACATTCCCGGCATGAATAACGGCTTGGTAAAAGGCCGCAGCACCAAGGTGAAAACGCTATCCGCGTTTATTGAAAACCGGCAATATTTGAGCCAGCACCTATCCCTGGTCACAGGTTTACGTTATGACCATATTGATTTTCTCTTTGACAATACGCCAGGTGTCAGCCCTGCAACGTTTAACCGGCAATGGGATGCCTTCACGGGCCGGGCAGGCATGGTGTTTGATGTTAACGATAATGCCAACATTTATGCGCAATACAGTACATCTGCAGAACCACCAGGAGGCACACTCACAAGCTCCAGCAATACGACTGTCAGAAACTTCAGTCTTTCGACAGGCTATCAAATGGAGATCGGGAGCAAGATGAATTACCTGGATGGCCGTGGCACCGCCACATTGGCTGCCTATCGTATTGTCCGCAGGGATTTCCCGGTCACAGATCCGCAAAACTCCAGCAATACAATCCAGGCAGGGCAACAAACCTCCAAAGGCATTGAGCTTGCATCTTCTCTGCAAATCACACCGAAGCTGCGCGCCGAGGGCAATATCGCCTGGATTAACGCCGAATTTGATGACTTCAACGAGACAATAGGCTCAACCGTCATTTCCCGCAAAGGGAAAACCCCGGTGAATGTACCTGACCAGGTCGCCAACTTGCGCTTTGTCTACGAGATTACGCCAGCCTGGCAGGCAGGTATCGGTGCACGGTATGTATCCTCTGTTTATGCCAACAATGCCAATACCATGTCGGTACCCTCATATACATTGTTTGATGCACATACCAAATATCGCCTGAGCAAGAACGCAGACCTGACAGCCCGTGTACGTAACCTTACGGATGAAGTCTATGCACGCTTCATCCACCAGAGCAATCCACAATATTATGTTGGCGAACCACGCAGCCTGGAGGTGGCTTTACACATCCGCTTCTGATACAACCTGCATTGCCACAGGATTTTTTCTAGAATGTACGCTTGATATAGGCAAGCGTTGGTCACATACCCCAGGAACAAGCCACTGTCATGCGAATAATCGACAAAAGCCTGGATAGCCCCGCGCCCTGCCAAACTACACGCAAGAATAATGAACATATAGATTGCATCGTGACTCCCTTGGTAGCGATCACAAAAACAGTAGCTACGACAATAAAGAATCACTCATCTCCTTTAAATTCTCTTTAAGGAGCATTTCATAGAAAGTACTTACTATGGCGGAACCCTTTTGATTGACTTGATGTTGTTTCAATCATCTCGAGAACTGGAACAAAAAAAGAAGGAGCCATATCCAACCGACAAGGTGGCGGATATACACTCCTTCATGATGCTCCATGATTGCGGAAGAGAGCAGGCATCGCTCGATTAAAGCCCACCTATTCTGCATGCTGATGCAGCCTCATGCCATTCCTCTTAAGCACTACTTCCAAGGAAGTAGTGCACCCTGTTCACTATCGGCCCTGCCGCAGATCGCCCGAACGAAAAAGGGGATACGCAACATGAGGCATGTCTGTATTTCACAGTATCACATCATCTTTACGTATCCCCAGGGGACAACACACAACATCAGTACAACAATAAATCCATCAAGTTAGAACTGGCTGACTCCTGGAATCCAGCTGGTACCTGCCAATGGCACCTTAGCCATGGCCGAAGCCTCTAAGGTAAGCGCCACTAGGTCTTCCGGTTCCAGGTTATGCAGGTGCGATTTGCCGCAGGCGCGCGCAATCACCTGGGCCTCCATAGTCAGCACCGAGAGGTAATTAGCGAGACGGCGGCCGGCCTTGACCGGATCCAGGCGCTTCATCAGCTCAGGATCCTGGGTGGTGATGCCAGCCGGGTCCTTGCCTTCATGCCAATCGTCATATGCGCCAGCAGTGGTGCCTAGCTTGTTGTACTCTTCTTCCAGGTGGGGATCGTTGTCGCCCAGCGCGATCAATGCGGCCGTGCCAATTGCCACGGCATCCGCGCCCAGCGCCAGCGCCTTCGCCACATCGGCGCCGTTGCGGATGCCGCCGGAGACGATGAGCTGGACCTTGCGGTGCATACCCAGATCCTGCAGCGCCTGCACTGCGGGACGGATTGCCGCGAGGATGGGAATGCCCACGTGCTCGATGAACACTTCCTGCGTCGCTGCGGTACCGCCCTGCATGCCGTCCAGCACCACGACGTCGGCACCGGCTTTCACGGCCAGCGCTACGTCGAAGTAAGGACGGGTCGCGCCGACCTTGACGTAAATAGGCTTCTCCCAATCGGTGATCTCGCGGATTTCGGCGATCTTGATCTCGAGGTCGTCCGGGCCGGTCCAGTCAGGGTGACGACAGGCAGAACGCTGGTCTACGCCCTTGGGCAGGCAGCGCATCTTGGCGACGCGGTCGCTGATCTTCTGGCCCAGCAGCATGCCGCCGCCGCCCGGCTTGGCACCCTGTCCGATCACGACCTCGATCGCATCGGCCTTGCGCAGGTCGTCCGGGTTCATGCCATAGCGGGAAGGCAAATATTGATAGACCAGGATGGATGACTGTCCGCGCTCTTCCGGCGTCATGCCGCCGTCGCCGGTGGTGGTGCTGGTGCCGACGGCACTGGCGCCACGGCCCAATGCTTCCTTGGCCGGGCCGGACAGTGCACCGAAGCTCATGCCGGCAATCGTCACCGGGGTTTTCAGGTGAATGGGCTTCTTGGCAAAGCGATTGCCCAGGATCACGTCCGTGCCGCATTTTTCACGGTAGCCTTCAAGCGGGTAGCGGCTGATGGAGGCGCCAAGGAACAAGAGGTCGTCAAAATGCGGCAGCTTGCGCTTGGCACCTGCGCCGCGAATGTCATAAATACCCGTAGCAGCGGCACGGCGGATTTCAGACGCGGTGTTCTTGTCGAAAGTCGCGGAGTAGCGCGGCTCGGTTTGCGGGATTTTTGGTGCGTCGCTCATGATTAATAGGCTCCTGCGTTATCTACGTGGAAGTTGTACAGCGTGCGGGCGGAGCCCAACAGCGTGAAGCTGTCAGGGTCGACATCGGCATGGCCTGATTCTTTCAACAGCTTGACCAGTATCTGGCGTGCCTCTTCATCCATGGGCTTGACCTCGCAGTCGGCCCCCAGGCTCTGGATATTGCCGCGCACGAAGATGCGGGCTTCGTAGAGGGAGTCGCCCAGCGCTTCGCCGGCATCGCCCAGGATCACCAGGTTGCCTGCCTGCGCCATGAAAGCTGAGAAACTGCCGACAGAGCCGCCGACAACAATATCGACGCCCTTCATGGAAATGCCGCAGCGCAAACCAGCATCGCCGTCGATGACCAGCAGGCCGCCCTGTGCAGTGGCACCTGCCGCATTGGAGGCGAAGCCCTTCACATGCACGCGGCCGGACATCATGTTCTCGGCCACGCCGGTCCCGGCGCTGCCCTCGATCACTACGTTGGCGACCTGGTTCATGCCGGCGGCGTAATAGCCTGCGTGCCCGTCGATCACCACATCGACATCAGCCTTGAGGCCGACGGCAATGTTGTGTGCGCCGCCTGGGTTGGTGATGGTGACCGTCTTGCCATCAAGCTCGGCAGCATCGCTGTGCAGGTACTGGTTCACCTCGCGCAGCGGGGTTTTTTCCAGGTCAAATGTTACAGTTTCCATACGTACATCTCCTTTGGTGCAGGCTCGAATACCTTGGCGTTCTTGATATCGGGCAAGTGGGCCAGCGAGCGGAACTCGGAAGCGATTGCGACATAGTCGTCGTGCTCGGCCACAATCGCGGGCTTGCAGGCGAATGGGTCGCGCACCAGTGCCAGTTGGTCCTTGGTGCCCATCAGCAGGGTGTAGAAACCATCCAGCTCTTCAAAGCCATGCTCAAGCGCGGTCTTAAGGTCGTCGCCCTCGCGCATGCGCCATTGCAGGAAGCGGCAAGCGGCCTCGGTGTCGTTGTCGGTCTCGAACGAGATGCCTTCGTGCTCGAGTTTGCGGCGGATACTGTGCGCATTGGACAGCGAGCCGTTGTGCACCAGGCACCAGTCCTCGCCCGCGGTGAACGGGTGGGCATGCGACGGGGTGATCGCGGACTCGGTCGCCATGCGGGTATGGCCCACCAGGTGGCTGCCTGACAGCTTGGAGAAGTCATAGCGGCTGGCCACCTGGGCCGGGGTGCCGGTGTCCTTGTAGATGTCCATGAGCTGGCCCACGGACAGCAGGTGTACCTGCGGATAATGTTCATTGAGCCAGGCCTTGACGCTCTCTGGGCTGGTGTTGGTCGTCACCACGGCGTGGTTGACCTTCACTTCCACCTTGGCATCGGCCTTGAGGCCGTTGTTGAGGTCGACACTGAGCTTGGCCCAGTCGAACTCGGGAGAAGCGCAATACAGGCTGAACTTGCGCTCGCTGTTGTCCACGGGCGCGCCGAAAATCGCCAGGCCGGCGGAATCAGGGCCGCGTTCGGTCATGCCGATCAACATAGGCAGCATCAGTCCGCCAATATTGGCCCGCATTTTCTGGTTCTTTACCAGCAATCCAACGATTCCACACATGATGTTCTCCTTCAGAATCCAAATTTTTAGAAAAACTCGATGTAGCGGTTGATTTCCCAATCCGATACATGTCGTTGATAGTCGATCCACTCGGCGCGCTTGAGCTTGATGAATTCCTCGGTAAGGGAATTGCCCAAGGCATCGCGCAGCACCTGGTTGTTTTCAAGCTTGTCCAGCGACTCGTTGAGGTTTTGCGGCAGGATGCCGATACCCTGCTGCTTCATTTCCGCGAATGACAGGTCGAACAGGTTGATGGCGTGGCCCGCGCCGGGGTCGAGCTCACGCTTGACGCCATCCAGGCCAGCCGCGATCACGGCAGCCGTGGTCAGGTAAGGGTTACAGCTGCCATCTGGCAAACGCAGTTCCAGGCGGCCATAAGGGATGCGCACCATGGTCGAGCGGTTGTTGTTGCCGTAGGAAATATAAGCAGGCGCCCAGGTGGAGCCGGTGAGCGACTGGCTCACCACCAGGCGCTTATACGAGTTGACGGTAGGCGCGGCCAGCGCGGTCAATGCCGGGGCATGGTGCAGGATGCCGCCCAGGAAGTGATAGGCCAGCTGCGAAAGCCCGTGGTCGGTCTTGTCCGCGTCGTCATGGAACAGGCTCTTTTTGCCGTCGCCTATGGACATATGCATGTGCATGCCGTTGCCGGGGCGGTTGCCGAAGGGCTTGGGCATGAATGAGCAGATCATGCCCATCTCATTGGCGATGTGGCTGGCCGCCATCTTGAACAGGATGTAGTCGTCCGCGCTGCGCAGGCAGTCCGCATAGGTGTAGTTGATCTCGAACTGGCCGTTGGCGTCTTCATGGTCTATCTGGTACACATCGAGGCCCGCCGCGATCAAGGCCTCAGTCAGGCGCTCAAGGAATTCCGCCTGCCGCGTCATGCCCTTGTAGTCATAACAGGGCTTCTGCAAGGTGTCGCTATCGTCACAGGGATGAATGCCGCCCTTCTCGTCCTTCTTGAGGAGGGAGAATTCAGGCTCCAGGCCGGTATACAGCGTCCACCCGTTCGCGCTCAGGCGCTCGATCTGTTTTTTCAGCACCACGCGCGAGTCGTACTCGTAGGGCTTGTCTTCCACATGGCCGTCGCAAATGATGCGCGCGTATCCCGGCTGCCATGGAATCAGGCTGAGGGTGGACAGGTCCCCCACTGCCATATAGTCGGGGCCGTTGGGCAATATGCCCATGCCCCAGATGGCACCGCCGGCAAAACCCGCGCCACCCTTGAGGATGGAGCGCAAATGGGCGGCAGGCACCGACTTCACCTTGGCTACGCCGTGAATGTCCACAAACTGCGCCAGTACGTATTTCACATTGTTTTCCGCCAGGAACTGCTCTGCTTCAGCCAGCTCCTGGGCAGGAGTGCTTGGTTGGTATGTGAACTTTCCGTCTACTGTTTTCATATAACTCTCCGAGTCCGATTTATTCATTGATAGGCACTGAAATAGTTGCCTATCCCAATTGGTCCGCCACTGTGCTCGTTAGCTATGCCTGCCATTACTTCCCACAAATATGGACCGTACGAACTATCGCACCACACCCTGTAGCGGGCCTCCCCCTCCAGGTCCTGGTGCATCAGGACTACGCTTACCCCGGCAAATTGAGTCATGACGACTTCTTGTACGCCCAGGGCAGCGCGAGTTAAATCAATTGAACATACTTCCGCAAACAACTCCTGTACCGCGTTGCCGCTCAACACAAACGACGCTTCAACATGCGGTACCAGGTATACACCTGCCGGCTTTGCATCTGCTTTAAGCAGCTTTTCGCAAAGATTGCCGCCCGGCGCATCCTCGATCAGGAATTCACTGCCGCCCAGCCGCAACACCAGGCTGCCATCAGCGTTACCAGCCCAGCTGTTGGGCTGCTCGGGAACAACAATGCCCTGGTCTTGCAACCACTGCGCTGCGTTACGTCCCTTGACGCCAAACTTGCCAAGAAAACTGGCGTCGGCAATTCCCAAAAACTCTTTCCTGGCTTCTTCCTCATCACTACCCACAAACCGTGTCACCACCTGCATGCCGTTGATGACACCCCACGTCACTGATCCAACCGGAAAAGCATGGGCAATCGGGGTAATTAACTTTTCTGTCTGCATTTCACTTCTCACTTTTGCATTGCAAGAAATTGGGAGGAAACCACTGTGGCATTGACCAGCGCCCCACTGTCGGCACGAATCTGGAATCGTGATCCCAGCGCGCTATGTTCAGGCGCCACGTAGGCAAAACCGATCACACGGCCTATCGTCCCGGAGTAGGCGATACTGGTCACGCGGCCTTCGATTTCACCTTGGCGTATCACCAGGTTGCATTCAAACGGCATCTCGCCGGCATAGCCTGCCTCCAGCGCAAACGCCACCAGAGTTTTCTTCACTGGCCGCTTGGCGATAATCTGCAGGCTGCGCTTGCCGATGAAGTCAGGCTTGTCCATGCCGATAGCATGCTGCGCATTGATCTCGTAGGGATTGGTCAGGCCGTCGGTATCAATGCCAGGCATGGCGTGGCCCATTTCCAGGCGCAACAATCGCTGCGCATCGGTACCGAAAGGCTTTAGCCCCAATGCCTGACCTGCCCCCATCACGCGCTCCCAGACAAAGGCTGCCTGCGGCGTGGGGATATGCAATTCGTAAGTAGAATCCGAGACAAAAGCCACGCGTATCAGGCGTACCGGCACGCCGGCAATTTCAGTCTCGCGTATGCTCTGGGCGGGCAGTGCGCTGTCATCCAGGCTGATATTGACCAGCCCGGACAAGACCTGCCTGGCGAGCGGCCCGGCGACATTGATGGCCGCATAGGCGCCGGTGACATTGACCAACCCGATATCCAGCTGCCATATCTGCTGCCAGCGCTGCATCTCGCGGTAAACCGCGGCTGCATTGGATGTGCCGGAAGACAGGTAGAACAAATCTTCTGCCAGGCGGTGCGCCAGGCCGTCGTCCACCACCACGCCGGACTCGTCCAGCAGCATGGTGTAACGGGAGGAGCCGACTGCCTGAGAGATGTAATTGCCGGTGAAGAAGCGCTCCAGGAACAATGCAGCATCCGGGCCGTGCACTTCGATCTTGCCGAAGGAGCTGCTGTCGATGATGCCTGCCTTGGTCCTAACCGCCTCGACTTCGGCCAGCACGGTGTCCGCCACGCCGAGGCCTGCCACCTTGTAATAAGCCGCGCGCTTCCAGGCGCCGACATCGGTAAATACGGCGCCAAGCTTATGGTTCACGTCATGCAATGGCGTGAGGCGATGCGGATGGAAACCGCGGCCGCCCAGATGACCTATCGGTGTTGGGTGGAAGAACGGGCGCGATGTCGTGGTGCCGATCTGCTCCACCGGCACGCCGCGCACGCGCGCCAGGATGCGGATGGCGTTCATGTTGGAATGCTTGCCCTGGCTAGGGCCCATGCCGACCGTGGTGAAGCGCTTCATCAACTCAATATTGTCAAAGCCCTCTTTGGCGGCATTGATGAAATCCTTGACCTGGATATCCTCGTCGAAGTCGACGAAATTCTTGCCCTTGGGGTGCGGCACAATAGGATAGGCATGGCTTTGGGCGCGGGTAGAAGGCTGTACGGATGGCAGCTCAGGCACATCAAGGCCAATGTGAAGCAAGGCTTGTGCAGCCGCACGCGCACCATCCTGGACTTTTTGAGCCAGCTCATACACCCCATTGACACGTCCAGCGGCGAAAATGCCAGCAGGCAGCCTGTTGGGCACGAACTGGTGCACGCCATAGTCGTAGCGCATGGCGGTGCCGGCTTGGTACAACAGGTTGGCGGCAGGCGCCCACCCGGCGCACATGGCAACCCCGTCACATTCCAGGGTGACCTTGTCGCGGGTCAGCGCTTCATTGGTTTTTTCGTCATATTCGGTGACAGTCACGGACTTGACGCCGGTCTTGTCCGCATTGGCCTGTACTTCATAGATACAGCTGCCAGCAATGGTCTTGACGCCACGGCGCGCAAGCTGCGCAGCCAGCGGGCCATCCTTGGCATCGCTGCGCAAATCCACCACCGCCGCCAGCTTGATTCCGGCTTCCAGCAAATCCTGCGCGACGCGGTAGCCGTAATCGTTGGCGGTAAATACCACGCCATTGCTGAACGGCTTGACGCTGTAGCGGTGCAGCAGGCGCTGGGCGGCCGAGCCCAGCATCACGCCGGGAATGTCATTGTTGCGGAACACCGGCGGCTGCTCAAATGCGCCGCTTGCCATAATGACCGAACCGGCGCGCACCTTGGTGATACCCTCGCGCGTCACCACCGGAATCAAGTGGTCAGGATAGTACCCGGCGGCATAAGCCCCGGCTATCAGGCTGACATTCGGCAGGCTCTCAAGCTTGGCCAGCAATTCCTGCAATAGATTGGCCGACTCCTGGCTGCCGCCCCAGTCAAAACCGAGGCTGCCGCCAAGTTGGGCATTCTCGTCCACCAGCACCACGCGCAAGCCGCTCTTGCCTGCCTCATAGGCCGCGGAAAGGCCTGTAGCCCCGCCGCCGATCACCAAAACATCGCAGTGGGCATGAAGCTTGCGCTTGAGAATGCGTGGATAGTTGAAGTTGACGACACCGAGTCCGGCTGCCTTGCGGATGATGTTCTCCCAGAACGGAAACATCTTCTTCGGCGTATGGAAAGCCTTGTAATAGAAGCCTACCGGCAGTAATGGCGAGATGGAGTCTATCAGCCGGCTGCGGTCCTTCTTCACGCCACCGTCAGTGTTCACCGCTGCCAATGCCATGCCTGCTGCCACAGGCACCACATCGCCGCGGATATTGGTGTCCATGCCGTCGGTCACCATCACGTTGATGTCATGGTTGGCAAGGCTCAGGATGCCGCGCGGGCGATGGTACTTGAAGCTGCGGCCCAGCACTTGCTCGCCGCTGGCCCAGAGGGCGCTGGTAATCGAGTCACCTTCAAAGCCGCTGAACTCCTTGCCTTCAAAGCTGAACTTGATGGTTGAGGCACGGTTGACCCATTCGCCCTTTTGCCTGGCTAAACGCGCGCTCATTGCTTGCCCTCCTGGCCTTTCAGAAATGTGCGTATCACTTGATCGGTTAATGTATTGCGCTCGGCGATAAACCAGGTGCCGCTAGGCGCGTGGTACCACCACTCCTGCTTGATGCCGGGGGCGCCGTGACGGTTGTGCACGTAATCGGCCCATACCTTGTCACTGCAATCGGCGGCGGGAGGCACGCGGTACTCGCCGCCAAACACAAACTCGCTCAAAGGCCTGGTGCCATTCACTGGGCATGTCAGTAGTTTCATGGTGCTTGTCCTCTTAATGGCCGACCGACGCCGCGCCTTTTTCACCCGTGAGCTCGTAATCCTCAAAGCGTGACAGGCGGAAGGAATGGATAAGGTCTGGCGCATGGTCGCGCGCGATGGTTTCCGCCATGGTCTTGCCGCTGATGGGCGTGGCCTTGAAACCCCAGGTGCCCCAGCCGGCATCCAGGTAGAAACCCTCTATTGGCGTCTTGCCCATGATGGGCGCGAAATCCGGCGTCATGTCCGCCATGCCGGCCCACTGGCGCACCACCTTGATATTGGAAAGAAAAGGGAACATGTCCAGCATGTGCGAGGTAAGTCCCTCGACGAAATCCAGGGTGGAACGGGTGGAATGCACTTCATAAGGGTCCAGCGAAGATCCCATGACCAGTTCGCCGCGCGAAGACTGGCTGACATATACGTGCAGGCTGCCAGAGACCAGAATGGTATCCAGCCAAGGTTTCATCGGCTCTGTGACGCAGGCTTGCAATGGGTGAATGACGATCGGCGTATCCATCCCCACCATCTCGCAAATGCGCGGGGTAAAGCCCGCTACGGCTGACAGCACCTTGGTGGTGGCAATATAGCCCTTGCTGGTCTTGACCCCTGCCACCTTGCCGCCTTGGACATCGATGCCTAGCACTTCGGTATTCTGGAAAATCTCCACGCCGAGGCGGTCCGCGCCGCGGGCATAGCCCCAGGCCACGCCGTCATGGCGGGCGACCGAGCCAGGCGCGTGATACAGCGCGCCAAGGATGGGCGCCTGGCCGCTACAGCTCATGTCGAGCTGAGGACAGGCCTTGGAGATTTCCTCGGGACCAACCACATAGCTTTCAACGCCGACATGCTTGTTGACCTCGGCGCGCCAACGCATGGTGCGCATGGCGGATTCGGTATGCGCCAGCGTGAAGTGGCCGCGTGTGGAGTAGAACAGGTTGAGGTCCAGTTCTTCGGAAAGGTCCTCATAGATCTTGACGCTGGCATCGTAGAACTTCACGCCTTCAGGCGTCAGGTAATTGGAGCGCACGATAGTGGTGTTGCGTCCGGTATTGCCGCCGCCGATGTAGCCCTTTTCCAGTACCGCCACATTGGTGATGCCATGCTCCTTGGCCAGGTAATAGGCCGCCGCCAGGCCATGGCCACCGCCGCCGATGATGACTACGTCATACGACTTCTTGGGGGTTTCATGTGCCTTAAAAAACCGCGTTCCGGGATAGTTTTTACTTAACGCGTATTTAAGCAGTCTTAACGGCATTGATTTGACTCCAACGGACTGAGCGATCCAATCCAATAATTAGATTATTAATAAACTTTTTTTCTTAACAAGAAACTCATAAAGTGTATTTATACCGATGCAAAAAAACAGTGTCAATCAATTTATGAAACTTTTATTCATAATAAGAAACAAGGTCGGCAGGTCAATACTTCCAAGGGAGTACTTGCCCGGTTTTCGCACGCACTAGAGACAGAATTCAGCACACAATCCTGAGCCGACACTTCGCGCCAAGCTCAAGAGTGAAATATTTATCAGTCGACTCTCAGTACCAAGCAGGGCCTGTACCAATTAGTTATTAGAAGATGGATTTATCAAGCCGAAACGGCTAGGGAATTAAAGATAGAGGGCTGCCAATGAGTAGTGGACGATACGGATAAGGAGTTGGCGCATAATGTTTTGCACCAAAATCGAGCATGGATGCAAAACATCCCCTAAATTGCACGCTAGTTGATCATTCAACAAAACATTGATGAGGACCATGATCGAATGATCCCTACCACCTTGCCCGCCAGGTTTAGACGATCAGGGAGGTTTTAACAAATACTTGGCATATCTTGAATAGATATAAAGCTTTACAGCTGGGCGTCGTAAAAACTATGTTGACGCTAAAAAATACCGGTATGAACAAACTCTCTCCTACCAGCCCTGCATATATTTCTGAACTCGTCTCCCAGTTCAATGGCATTGTCAAACCTGCAGACGCTAATGCCAGCCTGCCGTCAAAGCGCGCAGAAGTGAAGATATCCACCTTGGGGCAATTACTCTCGTCCATTGCCCCGCAACAGCTCAACCAGTCTAAAAGCAATCATGACATTGATGACAGCGACCTGCCGGACCTGATCAAGACCATACTCAAACAGATCAGGAAACTGCAGGAACAATTACGTGAGCAGCAACAACGGCTGCAAGCCATCATGGCCAATCAGAGCCTCACTGCCGATGAGAGAAAAACGCAGCTACTGCAGGTGCAGGCTGCCATCAGCACATTACATACGGGCTTGTCAGCCGCCATGAAAACATTGCATAAAACCATGTCTGACCAAAAGCTCAGCAAAGAGCAGCTAGCCACCGTAGCTTCACTATTGAGTAAGTAGGCATGCGGCAAGCATAATAGGCTGGCCTCTTGCTTGGAAAAATCACGCTTAATCGCGACCGTTTACAAACCGAGTCGACCTATCAAAAAGCGAGCGCCATGAGGCTGTGTCGCTATACCTATTGGATATAGAAGAAAACAGGAAGGTCTGCATGAGCATACTGGAAGTACTTAAATACATTTCAATCGTGGTAGTTGGCCTGTTGCCTATCATGAATCCACTGACCACCACCCCTCTGTATATGGCGCTCACAAACCGGATGACGGCAGCCAATAAAAAGCTTCAAGCCAGAAAAGCCTGTTTTTATGCATTCTGTATCTTGAGCGCATTTTTGTTGTTAGGGAACGGCATCATTGCTTTGTTTGGCATTTCAATGCCAGGTATTCGCGTTGCTGGTGGCATCATCATTTTGATTCTGGCGCTGCGAATGATCTTCTCTGGAGAGGACTCATCATCAAGCGTGGATACCGAAACTACGGAAATCAAGCATGCCAATCTGGACTACTCGTTTTCCCCATTGGCCATGCCCAGTTTAGCGGGACCCGGTTCAATCGCAGTGGTAATGGGCTTTGGATCCCAAATCCCTGACGGGGCTTATATGATCGGCTACAGCATTGTGATCATTGGCATTCTTATCACTATCAGCGTGGCCTATCTCGCACTTGCTTCAGCGCACATCATCGAAAAGTTTCTTGGTAATCATGGGGTACAGGCTGTCACCAAAATCATGGGTTTCTTGCTGACGTGTGTGGCTGTCCAGTTCTTGGCCTCGGGAATAAGGGATTTTTACATCGAATTTTCTACGATGTAAAAATCAGGATCAGTATTTTTAAAACAGCAGCGCATCGCGGGTGTACTAAAAGCATCAAGCCTCACTTAATGAGGCTTGATGCTTTTACAAAGCTCTATTGGCTATAACTGCTGCATGCCAATCACGATGAGAATCGCCACGGCAATCGCGATGAACGGGAGTATGCCAGCGCGTTTCTTTACGCCATCTTCATCTCCTACATGCATATCTTCAACCATGGCCTTGGGGAATATGCCTTTGTCCTGCACATAATGGCGGAACAGGAACACGGGCAATATCAGCGAGGCACAGATCACGCCAGACCAGAGTGTGCCCTCACCCCAGATATTGGCTCCCAATCCCATCAGAGCAACATTCACAAAGCTGAGAATAGTACCCAGCACCAGCAGGATCACCGGCGCTTTGTAAGGGCGAACCCAGTTGGGCCTATCCAAGCGGTGTATCCAGCCAGAGTTGAGGTTGAGGAAATTGAAGATGATGTAGCAGACATTCGACACAGCCAATACAAACACGTAGTCCGACATCAGCAATAAAGCCAGGTTGAAGCAGAGATCGGTCCACATGGCACGCGTGGGTGCACCATGCTCATTGGCATGTGAAAGATACTTGGGCAACCAGCCATCTACAGCCCCCTGGTACAAAGTGCGGGAGGAACCCGCCATGGAGGTCATGATGGAGAGCAACAGTGCCAGCACCAGCATGATGACGATGATATTACCGATCTGCTGTCCGCCACCCAGCATGGCCGCCAATACACTGGCTACACCCATGCCGCTGTATATGTCTGGTGCCAGCATACCGTCATAAACGGCTGGTGTAACCACGTTACCCGCAGCATCCAGCACAGCTGGCGTTACCAGGTGCCCCAGGCCAAGATCCGCCTGGAAAGCGATGGGCACCAGGGTAAATACGGCGATACACAGCAGGCCTGAGTAGAAAATGGCCTTGAAGGTATCCGTCTTGGGGTTGCGGAACTCGCGGGTATAACAGACCGAGGTTTCAAAGGCATAGGTGGACCAGGCAGCGATGAACATGCCACCAGCCATCAGCTTCCATCCTTCTATGTCCCAGACTCCATTCACCACATTGCCGACATCGTCATACGCCAGTGGCGCAATCGGGAAAAAGTTGGCAGCAGTGACGTCACCGGTGAGAATGGGGACAATCCCTATCAACATGAGCGGAATCAGCGCAGCCAGGCCCAAAATCATGGTGACCTTGGAAGAACGCAATATGCCACCGTGCTGGATGCCAAAGACGCCAAGCAGGACGGCTGCCCCGAGGATAAAAGTGGCATTGATACGCAGGGCCAGGCCTGTCTTGATGAAACCAAGGTCAAACAAGGTGATTTGCCAAGTGTTAATCACCGCATCAGCCGGGAATGAGGCGATGAGGATATAACCAGCTGCCAGCCCCGACCCTATCGCCAGCACGGGGGTCCAGGCCAGCCAATTACACCAGACCGAGATAGGAGCAATGAACTTGCTGTATCGCACCCAGGCAATGGCCCCGTAGACAGAAGCCCCGCCAGACTTATGCGGGAACATCCCGGCAATTTCGGCATAGGTGAATGCCTGGATAAAGCCGAAGCTGATGGAAAGCATCCAGGCCAGCCATGCAGGCTTACCTACCGTGGAGGCGATCGCCCCGATGGAAAAAAGCACCAAGGCGGGTACCCCACTGGCAACCCAAAACGCGCCTTGCCATCCTATCTTGCGATGCAGGCTACCGCGTGCGGATTGATCTGTGACTGGTACATTGATAGCCGTGGCATCTAACGATGGTGTCGCGCTCAATTTGAAGTCTCCCGAAAATAATGAATTGGATGCGGACGGCATCCACTCTCAGGACTCCATTGGATAACGGATGAGCTCATCGCCACAATTCCCACTACGGATTACTTCTTTATAGGTATATAAGCACTTACTTTTGCCTGTGTGCCCACACAGCAGCTTCCAGCCGGCTTGTGAGCCTCAACTTGCTCAGCAGGTGTTTTACATGCACCTTCACTGTGGTATCGGATATCCCCAGTTTTCGGGCAATCGCCTTATTGCTCAATCCATCAGCGAGACACTGCAGGATTTCGTGCTCGCGTTCGGTCAACGACACCTGATCTGGCGAGACCGGTGCAGGTTTCGCGGCTAGCTCTTGCAACGCCTGCTTAAGGACTTCAGTCAGCCTGTCCTGGATTACGGTCATCCCGCCCAGGATCTTCTTCAAACTGTCACAGAGCTGCTCCGGGTCCATATCTTTCAGCAAGTATCCGTCAGCGCCGGCACGCAGGGCCTCCAGCAAGTCATCTTCCGCATCTGATACCGTCAACACGACAAAACGCGCGGGCAGATCGCCACTTTTGAAACGGCGCAAGGTTTCAAGCCCATCCACCCCTTTCATGTTGAGATCAATCAGCACGATATCAGGCACGATCTGGGGAGCAAGTTCAAGGCCCTCAAGCCCGGAGGATGCCTCTCCCACCACCTCGAAGGCAGGATCAGCGCTGATCATCTGGCTCACGCCCTTGCGAAACAATGCATGGTCATCAATCAGGAATACCTTGAATTTCTTGTCCACTTGCCCGCCCTATCTCTGTCAATCAATTAAACCTATAGCAATAAGTACGCCTAAGATTGGCCTTTCCCCGCTACTGCATCAATTTCGGAGTAAATACCAACCTCACCCGTGTACCGCCTTTTCTTCTTGAGGTCACTGCAATCTCGCCTCCCAGGCTATAGGCGCGATCCCGCATAATGCTCTGTCCATAATGGCCATGTTCGTCAGTCGCCCCTGCCATCCCTATGCCATCGTCATCAATCGTCACCACCACGGTGCTACCTTGCGTATAGGCCAGTGCCACCACCACATTCTGCGCACCGGCATGACGGATGATATTGGAAAGCGCCTCGCGGATCACATGCAGCATATGGAACTCTTCATTCACGGTCAGGCGACAATTTACCAAGCGGTTATCCAGTGTGATGGCAACTGCAGAGCGATGGGAAAACTCATCAATGGCAGACTGAATGGCAAACCCAAGACCGCGTACATCCATATGCATACGGAAAGTGGACAGTAACTCTCGCAACTCACGATAAGCGTTATCCAACCCTTCTCGCAATTCGCTGGTGATTTCATTGGTCTCGCCCCGTTGCAATTCCTTATGCGTTTGCAAACGGGCAATCTGGATCTTCATAAAGGAAAGCGACTGCGCCAGCGAGTCATGCAGCTCCCGTGCAATCGCCGCACGCTCTTCAAACAACGCCAGGCGTCGCGCCTGTTCCTCACGGCTTTGTGCCCCCATCACCATGGACAGCAACTGGGCCGTAATTTCAGCCAACGTCACATCCGACTCGTAAAACTCCTGTTCCAGCTTGGCCTCAAGGATCAACAGGCCAAAACTATCCCCGGGGCAGGTGAAGCTGGCGACTATGCATTCGGCACCACTGGAGAGGTTGAACTTGGCAGACCGCTGGGTGGCCAGGTCGCGCAATATGGCATCGGGGAAAAGTTCTGGTGCATATTGCGAGAACAGCATCTTTTCCCCTTGCGAATCCAGCCCACCAAGGACAAAACGTATGGCGACATTACGCAAGTCCAGGCTGCTTTCCATGGAGTAGATGATGGTGCGGATGGCAGATTCGTTGAGCTGGCTATCCTGCAGTGAGAGCACCAGCCCGTGGACAAAGGTCCTGGCACGCAACAGGCGGCGCAAGAGCTCGCTCTTGGTACGGTTGAACCATTCGGTCTCCGCCTTGAATCCCTGACTCTGGGCTGCCAACTCATGCACCATGCTTTCCAGCAGAGAGAACTCATCCATGTTCCGTCTGTCCTGCTGTCGCCCCTCTTCGCCAGCAGGCAATAATGCGACCAGATTGGCCACCCGGTCGATCAATACCTGTTTAGCCATATAAGCGGCAGAAGCAAGACAAAACAATAGCAAGACCAGGCCCATCAATTGCAGCATCGCCAGCACTGTCTGTTTTTCTTCCACGTCCCGGCGCAAGGCTTGGATGACCTCGTCATGGTCATCCAGTATTTTCTGCGAAAGATGGTACGTCTCTGTGGAAACCTGTCCTTGCAATGCCCGGAATGCCTGCTCATCATTATTAAGTGTAGCGACCAGTGTTGCCAGCTTGCCTGCCTGATGATCTGCATACCACCCATACAGCGCCTGGCCACCCGCCAGGTCGGAGGCGTTCCACTTGGAGGGTTGCTTTCCCAGGCTTGAATTGCTGAATACAAGACTCCACTCAAGCTTTCTCTGGCTGATGTCCTGGATTGCAGATTGACTGGCAGGTATGTAATCTAACAGGAAGAACGAGCCAACCTGCATCATCACGCTCAGGATGGCCACGCATGACAGCAACATGGTCAGCCGCAGATATAGGGTATGCCTCAACACCCTTTCTGCAAGCAGCACACCTCGCTGGCGCAACCCAGCATATATTTTTTTTATCGCAAGCACTTTTAACCTTTTAACCTTTTAACCTTTTAACCTTTTAACCTTTTAACCTTTTAACCTTTTAACCTTTTAACCTTTTAACCTTTTAACCTTTTAACCTTTTAACCTTTTAACCTTTTAACCTTTTAACCTTTTAACCTTTTAACCTTTTAACCTTTTAACCTTTTAACCTTTTAACCTTTTAACCTGAGCCCGCCATGAGCCTATACCTGTTCAGCACCATGATACTCAGCCTGATTTTCCTGCTGGTGTTCAACAGTTGGTGGACGGCCAGCGCGCCTTTTGCCACCCACTTGACCGGCATGTTGATTGCAGGCAGCACGCTGCTATCACTATTGCTCATGACCGCCCTTATTCCGGTTTTGACACGCCAACGGCTTGGCAAGATACAGTCGCATTTGCATAGCCCGAACTGGGAAATGGAAGTGTCATCCCGCTTATCCTCTCCTGCGGCCGTGATAGAAGGCCACACCGTCACTTTTGCCAACAAGGCTTTCCTCAATGATCTCGGCATGGCCGGCATGTCAGACCAGATTGTCGGCATGCCGCTGACCAATGTCGTCTATCCGGGCGACCACGCGCGGCTGGCAGCCTTGCTGACCAATCTTGACGAGCCTGCCAAAGAGGATACCACCCTGCGCCTGCTCTGCGTTGATGGCACCATCCTCTCAGCAAAACTCTCGCTATCCCCCATTGGGGATGCTGCCATGAGTGACAGGTTCTTGCTGCAGTTTTCACTGATTTCCAATAGCCCCACGACCGGCATCAGCTTTAATGAGCAATTCAATTACCACTTGCTGATCAACCGCATTGAGGAGGTCGTATTCCAGCTACAACGCGGCAACAAGATCACATTTCTCAACCCCAGCTGGGAAGCGCTACTTGAATATACGGCGGAAGAGTCATTGGGAAAATCCTTTATCGATTTTGTCCATCCAGAAGACAAGCCACTCACCATCGCCAGGCTGGACTCCATTTCCAAAGGCAAACGCCTGCGCTGCAATGAACAAATACGCCTGATCCGGCGCAATGGCGAATCCTGCTGGGTGGAGCTGCGCGCCAAAAGTTCATCTGCCATGCCGAACGAAGGAACCAGCGTCATCGGTACCATGACCGACATCAACGAGGCGCGCCAGGTTGAAGCCAGTATCAAGAGCAACCGGCACTCACTCAGCAGCCTGCTCAACAATGTGCCTTGCATGATTTACCGACGCAAAGCTGATGCAGGCCTCAACTTCGAGTTTGTCAGTGATGGTTGTGTTGATCTCACCGGTTATGATGCGCATGAATTAATTGGCAGCCCTTCCCTTGTGTTCAAGAAACTCCTGCATCCCCAGGACAGGCACACCTGGGAAGTTGCACATGAAAAGCTCATGCAGCAGCAACAGCTGCAGGTGGTATACCGCCTTCATTCACGCAATGGCACTTACCAATGGGTGTGGGAACATGGCACCGGCATCTATGCCAGCACCGGTGAGCTGCTTGCAGTAGAGGGCTTTATCGCCACCTTGGATAGAGAAAACGGTGACATCATCAGCGCAGATATCCTGCAGCAGCTCCAGACGCAATTCGCTCATTCGCAGTGATCTCACCCACGACAGGCATACCAGAGACTACAAAGCCCCTCGTATTGTCCAGTGCCTTAATCAGGATGGGTGCCTACTGCAATTTCAGCGCCATCATCATGCTGTGACAGCCATGCCAGCACGGCTTCGTGATAAACCTTGATACCTTTATACTCCAGTAAATCAGGATGCAAACCCTTTAACACGCGGTGAAAGCGTTTGGCCCAGCGCGGATAAGTCGCCAGTTCCTCCAGGCTGATCAGGTAGCAGCGTATGCTGAACAGAATGGCATTGCTGCGCGGCAAACGGAACATGGTTTGCAGCTCCACGCGCAAATGGGCTTTTTCGCCCGCATTCTGTGGCGTAACCGTGAGCTTGGATGGACCCCACTCAGGAAAATGCTCGGGAGAGGTATCCAGGAGCGGGTTGATGGTCATGGTCCAGTTTAGCCTGCGTACCGGGCTGCCTTGTTGCAGGCTCATGAGAAACTTGAGCGCCCGATCCATGATGCCCATTTTTTCCACCTGCGGCACCGGCCCATGCCACTCATGCCATGACATGCCGATATCAAATGCCAGTGACCAGTCTGCCTGGCTGGTGATAAAACCGGCATCGGCAAACAGCGTACCCTCGCGCTGGTCCAGCAGCACAAAATCCCCCTGGGTCTGCCTGCCCATGTAATCAAAAGGCTCTAGCGGCAAGGTGGATGCATCACCAAAGACAAAGCTGTCTTCTATCTCCAGGGGACGGTTACGCCAGGTCCAGCGGTCGCCATCCTTGGCAAGGGTAAATAAGTGCGGATAATCACGGGCCAGGCTTTCCATGGTCAGTTCAAGGAAGTCCCACTGCGCATCCATCATATGCGGCAAGGCGGCATAACGGCCCTTGTCCTGCGCCAAGGTCAGCAATTTGTCCTCACACTCGGAGACATAGTGCTCGTCTATATCAAAGGCATGTTCAACAATGGAGCCTGGTGCACCAGGCTGATGCGGCTCGATATTGACCGAGTACATATATTGGTCTTCGGCAAACGGAAATGGAAAACGCCTGATGGCGGCAGGAGAGTTACGATAGGTGTAATCGTTGCGGAAGGTTTCGCGTTTATAGGCTAGATTATTCATGATTCACCTCAAAGATTGAGTTCTATAAAAGAGCACTTGGCCCTTGATACACAAGGCATGATCTTCTTGCCCGAACCTTTTTCTGCGTCGGAAAGATAATGATCGTGATGTTCTATCACGCCATCTGTCGCCAGCACCTCCAGTTCGCAACGCCCGCATGCACCACCACGGCAAAGGTACGGGGCATCTACGCCTGCCGCTTCCATGGCCTCCAGCATGCTGATCTCCGCACCTACCTCCACAGATTTCTGAGATTGCTTCAGGCGCAATGTGAAAGGCTCGCCAACTGGCGGTGCCAGAAACTCTTCATGATGGACATGGGCATCGGGCCAGCCCAGCTCATATGCCGTTGAGAGCAGCGCATCCACCATGCCAGCAGGACCACAGACATAGACATGCGTCCCCAGGGGCTGTTGGCTTAGCAGTGCTTGCATGTTCAAAACCTGGCCCTGGCTTTGGTCGTGACAAATCAGGTTTTTGCCCAGCAACCGCTTTAGGTAATCTACAAACCCGGCATGCTGTGGAGAACGAAAAGCGTAATGCAGCTCAAAATCCGCACCCGTACGCAGCAAGCCATGCACCTGGGACATAAACGGCGTAATCCCTATGCCCCCGGCCACCAGGATGTGCTTGTGCCCAACGCGTGAAATAGGGAACAGGTTCACCGGCCAGGAAATATCCAGGCTGCGCCCCACCTCGACCTGCTCATGCATAAACCTGGAACCGCCGCGTGATTGCTCCTGCAAGCGCACGGCAATCTGGTAATGACTACGGTCAGCAGGCGAACCCAGCAGGGAATAAGCATTGCGATAGGTACGATTGCCTGCAGGCATGGAGACCACCACATGGCTACCACCGGAAAATCCGGGTAATTCCCTGCCATCAGCCGCGACAAAAGTGAAATGGCGTATCCCGTCTGCGACCTGATCAATCGCAGAGACGATGACTTTGAGCGCGTTCATGGATAAATCTCTTCTGCTTCGGGCACATTGCCGGGCTCTTCGGCGTCAATCATCAACCCCATGTAAGCGCCAAGCCGGCGTGAAAAGTGATCACGCACGAATAGGTGGCGCTGACACCCTGAGCAGGCCGCAATATTGGTAGTCACGCCATGGGTCGTGGTCTTGCAATGCACACAGTAAACCGAACGCGCCAGCGAAGCTGGCTGCTCACGCATCACATCTGCATTCAGCACACCATGCCTGGCCGCCAGCGTTGTTGCCTGCCAGAGAAAATTCTCTGCACCGGCAGCATAAAGCCTGGTGCCCATGGTGGAATGCTGGAGAATATGTTCGAAACGCTGCCATAGCCCGGCTTCATCTTTGAACACTTGCAGCCCTGCTCCCAGCAACGTGGAGAGCGCTTGGCTGTAATCCGCCCCTGCCGCGGGCTGATAAAGAACGATGACTGGTTGATCTGGCAAACGCTGTTGATGTAAACGCAAGACGGACCGCCCGCCCTCTCCGTCAGCCACCAGCACATGGGCTTGTGCCTTGTATTGCCAGCTCAGGCTGTGATAGACAGGTTTACTCCTGATCCAGTATCCATGCTGCATGGCTAGACTCCGGCACGAGGATGGGTACGCAGGCGCAAGGGATCATAGAAAGGTGTCGGTGCCACATAGGCGTCACAACTGACCTGTTTGCCACTGACTTGGACAGCGGTACCATTCCCCGAATACTCAGGAGCGATATGGGCAAGGGCCAGTGACTGCATCAGGTAGCGGCTATAGGAGGCGCTGGTGATCACGCCCACCTTCTTGCCCTGATAGATGATATCCGCCCCAGCTTCCACTGCCACGGCTGAACGGCAAACCAGGCCCACCTGGTGAATGCGCTCCTTGCCCTTGAGGGCCAGTACAGCCTCCTTGCCGGTGTAACTACCTTTCTTGTCGAGATCCACCCCCCATCCCATATTCACTTCCCATGGGGTGGTGTCACCTTCCGGCATTTCAAACGGGAAGAACAGCAAGGCAGCCTCTATGCGTGTCAGCTCCAGCGAATTCCAGGAGGCAGGGATAACACCGGATGGTGTACCTACCTTGAGTATTCCATCCCAGATCAGGACAGCATCTTCAGCACGGCAATAGACTTCGTAACCAAGTTCGCCGGAGTATCCGCCACGCGCAATATAGACCTGCCTGCCGAATATGCTGGCAGGCTTGTGCTGGAAATACTCCAGGGATGCAAGGTCAAAATCCAGCAATGGTTTAAGCACTGCCAGGGACTTGGGGCCTTGCAATGAAAGAATGTGCGAGCCAAGATCGGGTTCCACCCTGACATCGAGTCCGGCAGACAACCGGGCAAGGTTCTCCTGCGTCTGCCCGCTGCCATGTGAAAGGCGGAATTCCGTGGCTGAATCGCGTATCACCATAATGTCATCACAGATGGCACCAGCTTCATTAAGCTCTGCGGCCAGCAATGAACTGCCCGGCTTGAGCCGGGTAATATCTCTGGCTACCAACTGGTCCACCAGCTTTTCCGCATCAGGGCCCGTGACATTGACAATATTCAACGCAGACACGTCATACAGACCCGCCTTGGAACGCACTGCCACCACCTCGTCATTCACATCTGAATCATAGCTCCATGGAATCGGCATATCATTCCAGGTCTCTCCATCCAGCCTTGAACCTAGGGCACGATGGCGTTCGTTCAGAATAGAGTTTCTTGACATATGCATATCCTTAAAATGATGTGATTTCAAGGCTAACGATAGTCAAAACGCGACACGGGGAAAATTCTCTCGAAGGTGTACTTCCAAGGGAGTACGTCCAGCGAGAGATTACTGCCAGCAGGATATGGGAAGCCGCGAGCAGACGGGGATCCAAAGTCACAATCAACGTGGCGTCGCTGCGCCCGCTCTTTTACTCAACCAGGATGAAGCACTGGATTACACAAGCTTCAAGCCTTTGATCCAACGCGAATAAACATGCTCGGCCAACCTATTGAGCTGCAGTATCTTTGCATCAAGATCAGTGAGAATCTCGGCGGCAGACTGGATTGCGGGCTGGGAAGATTGGCCTTCACCGTCCCCTTTCAGCTCATCTGGCGATAGGCTGCACCACTCACTTACCATGTCCGCCTGCATTTCGATGTGGCATTGAAAACCGATATGCAAGTCATCCACCACATAAGCCTGGTTGTCGCAATACTCGCTGCGCAATATGCGCACTGCCCCTTCTGGGATGGAGAAAGTCTGGTAATGCCACTGGAACAGGGCAAGCTCCCGCCATTGCCCCAGCCATTCCACTGCTTGAGGAGCATCGATGCTGAGCGCAGGGATCCAGCCGATTTCTGCCACGCGGCTATCCGTGATCTGTGCACCAAGTGCCTTGGCCAGTATCTGCCCTCCCAGGCAATGGCCAATCACCGGAATCTGGTTATGCACTGCTTCACGCACCAGCTCCAGCAATGGCGTCATCCACGGCAGGTGGTCGTTGGCGCTCATGGGGCCGCCCATCATGGCAACCCCACTGTACCTATCCAGGCTGGCCGGCAATGAATCGCCACGGTATATCTGCACAACATGCATGGCAATATGGTGACGTGCAAGGAAATCCGCAAGATAGCCGGGACCTTCAGATTCAGTGAATTGGAACACAATGACTGGTTGATTATTCATATATTAAAAATTAACTTTTTTTCTCAAAAAGAAACTTTAAGTGATTTAACCCGTCCATAAACCCGAAGTCAACCATTCCTAAAATTTACTATCAGGAATCTTTTGATAGTCCCTTTAAAAATCTTGAATTACACTGATACGCTAATCTGGCAAGCAAGGCACTCACGTTAAATAATGGCTGAAAGTACAAAAACTGCTGGCGCCCCGGCAGAAAACGATGCAAAACCTTTAGGGAAGCACCTGGGCAATATCATCAAGCAAATCCGGCAGCAGCATGGACTGACGATTGCAGAAGTTTGCGAACGTGCCAATATCAGCCGCGGCATGTTGAGCAAGATAGAAAACGGGCTGGTTTCCACCAGTCTGGATACCCTGGAGCAACTGGCCAATAGCCTGGGAGTGACCATTTCACGCCTGTTCCAGGGTTATAACCAGCCCACAGGCGGAGCGCAGTTGGTCAAGAGCGGCCAAGGCATGGAAGTCGTGCGGCGCGGCACCCGCAACGGTCACACCTATCATCTACTGGCTTACGACCAAGGACCAAAAAAACTGTTTGAACCTTTCCTGATCACTCTGGAAGACCCGGGTGAGGAGTTTCCTTCCTTTGAGCACGCGGGCACTGAGTTCCTCTACATGCTGGAGGGTGAACTTGGCTATCGGGTAGGGGAAGAAGTCTATTTGCTGCAACCGGGGGATTCACTCACTTTCCGCGGTGAAATTCCGCATCGCCCGGAAGTGCATGCCAAGCTGCCGATCAAGTTCCTCGCCATTATTCACTATGATCATGAAGAGCCTGCCGAGCATGAGTAACGCCAGCGGCGCAGTTCACATCGACAGCGCCAACCTGGAAGACATCCCTGCGCTCTGTGATTTGCTGCACCAGCTATTCAGCATAGAACAGGATTTCACTCCTGATCTGGAAAAACAGCGTGCCGGATTAACATTACTCATCCAGCAGCCGGATCGCGGCACCATCATGGTAGCTCGCGATGCAAAGGGCCACGCCATTGGCATGGTCAGCGCTCAGTTAGTCATCTCTACCGCCCAAGGCGCACCCTCGGCCTGGATAGAGGATATGGTGATAAACAGCGCATGGCGAAATAAAGGCCTGGGAAAATCCCTCCTACAGGCCATTCTGGATTGGGCCAGTCAACAAGGCGCCACGCGTGCACAACTGCTGGTGGACATGGACAATGCACCAGCGATTGCATATTACGACCACCTGGGTTGGCACACCACACGACTGCAAGCACGTTCGCTATTGCTATAACCTTCACGCCCCAATCTCCTGGGCTATCCAGCCGCACAGCCATCCCCTAGACTAGCGTTCGGTGATGCTCGCTACGATAGATTCCAGTGAGTGTTTTCTATACAAGCTCGGTATTGCCACAATAATTAAAAATCAAATTTTCCAGTTTTTTAAAGGGGATTTCCATGTCTGCGTTTACACGCGCACGCCTTGCTATGTCTGCAATGGCAACACTTCTTGTACTGTTATCCGGCTGTGCCCTCAATATGCCAGTGCCCGTCAAAGATCCAGCGACTTCCAATCTGGCGTACCAGCAACAAACAACCTCTGCCGCAGTTCAATTGACATTCCAGGATGAGCAGGCTGATGGTGACAAGAGTAAACTCTTGAGCGGCACCATTCCCATGAACATGATGTATCAAGGTAAATCCTTTGATGCCGTGCCATGGCTAGCTCGCCACACTGTCAGTGAAATGACGGCACGTGGCTTGCCAGTCAAACTAGCCAGCGCCGGTGATAGCAGCACTGCGGTATTGATCAAGCGACTGCATATTGAAAATCATCGCGTGAGTGGTTTCTCACCATTTGTGACGCTCACTTCCCTGCGGGCTGATGTGGTGACACCTCAAGGTACCAAGCGTGTCACTGCCTATATCAAACGAGGCAAGGTGCCGGTATGGAGCTTCGACGAAATTATCGATCCTACCTATAACGAACCACTGGCACTGGCTACCAAAGAGTTGGCCGCCAAGCTCAATCAGCGCCTGTTTGGGCAAGTGCTCAGCAATGACAATGTCAACCAGTTGATTGCCAAGATCAATCAAGACAGTGTCCGCGGTGACGCATATATGGATGTATACCAGCTGGGATTTAGTAACAATCCAACGGCCATCCCTGAACTGGTCAAGTTAAGCACTCACACCAATGAATATATCCGCTTAGCCGCCATTTCCTCGCTGGGTATCTTGCAGGCCAACGATCAATTTGACCTCCTGGCGAAAATTTATGAAACATCTTCAGGCCTCTGGCAAGATCGCGCTATGGCGTTGAAGGCCATAGGCGATCTTGATACGACACAATCACGCAGCTACCTGCAAAGCCAGTCAGCCAAGTATGAAAGTCGTAAAGACAAAGAAGCAGTATGGACCAAGGAAATCCTCAGCCTTTACCTGCAACCCTAATCATCTTCATCCTTAATGAAAAAGCCCGACCTGTATTACAGGCCGGGCTTTTAACTTTCTACTGCCAGACTATTTAACTGTGATAGGCACGTTCACCATGCGATGCGGTATCCAGGCCTTCACGTTCATCATCCTCTGTCACACGCAGACCGATGACCAAGTCCACGATCTTGAAGAGAATGTAGCTGACCACGCCGACATACACCAGGGTAAAGCCAACCGATACTGCCTGTACGTAAAGCTGGTGGCCCATGGTTACGCCCTCTTCGTAGCCAACGCCGCCCAAAGTCGGGGCCATGAAGATACCAGTTCCCAGCGCGCCAACGATACCGGCGATGCCATGGATGCCGAACACATCCATGGTGTCATCGTAACCCAAGGCAATCTTGAGCTTGGTGACAGACCAAAGGCTGATGAAGCTGGCAATGAAGCCAAGGATGATTGCACCCATCGGGCCCACGAAACCGCAGGCAGGGGTAATGGCAACCAAACCCGCAATTGCACCGGAAACTGCACCCAGCATGGAAGGCTTGCCCTTGAACAACCATTCGGCAAACACCCAGCCTATAACGGCTGCAGCAGTTGCCAGCTGTGTATTGACCACGGCAAGGCCGGCCGTGCCGTCAGCGGCGAGTTCACTGCCGACGTTGAAGCCGAACCAGCCAGCCCACAACAGGGAGCCACCTATCATGGTCATCACCAGGTTGTGTGGAGGCATGGCTTCCTTGCCGTAACCGATACGCTTGCCGAGCACCAGGGCACCCACCAAGGCCGCAATACCGGCATTCATGTGCACCACGGTACCACCAGCGAAGTCGGCTGCACCCATCTCACCGATCCAGCCGCCGCCCCATACCATATGCGCCATTGGCAGGTAGGAGAACGTCATCCACAAGGCCATGAACAACAGGACTGCGGAGAACTTGATGCGCTCGGCAAAACCGCCCACGATCAGCGCCGGTGTAATGGCAGCGAACGTCATCTGGAAAGTGACAAACAACAGTTCAGGAATCGTGCCCTCAAGGCTATCCGGGGTAATTCCGGCCAGGAAAGCCTTGCTGAGGCCTCCGATAAAGGCGTTGCCTTCGGTAAACACCAGGCTGTAGCCATAAACGGCCCACAGCACGGACAGCAACGAAAATGTCACCATCACCTGCATCAATACAGAGAGCATGTTTTTGGCGCGCGCCATGCCGCCGTAAAAAATGGCCAGCCCCGGCACCGCCATGATAATGACGAGCACTGTGGCCACGATCATCCAGGCAGTATCCCCGCTATTCAGCACTGCGGGCGCTTCTGCTGCAACCTCTTCTGCCATACAGGAGCCCGTTATGGCAAACATACCGGCGCCCAGAAGCCCCAGCAAGGTGGAAATAGATAAAAGTCGCTTCATGACATCCTCCGTTAAAGCGCATCCGAACCGGTTTCACCGGTTCGAATACGATAGGCCTGCTCAAGATCAAACACGAAAATCTTGCCATCCCCGATTTTTCCGGTGCTGGCTGATTGCTCGATTGCATCAATCACCTGGTCCAGCAAGCTTTCCTCGATTGCGACTTCCAGCTTTACCTTGGGAAGAAAATCCACTACATATTCGGCACCGCGATAAAGTTCGGTATGTCCTTTTTGACGGCCAAACCCTTTCACTTCAGTCACGGTAATACCCTGTACGCCGATAGCGGAAAGAGCTTCCCGCACCTCGTCAAGCTTGAACGGCTTGATGATAGCGGATATGAATTTCATACATGCTCCTTACATCAAAGTTTGTTGATCTTCGCCAGTTGTCCTGGCCCATAACGTTTATTACGTTGGAACAGGCGAACATCAGCAACTCTCATGCCACGGACACTTCACTTTATTTTTCAATAAGATAAAATCATTTACCAGCAATGCAATCCTCAAATCTATGGAATAATCTCCCATTTTTACGCACCAAAATAATTCACTGCACCAATGTTGTGCAATTGCTTATCAATGATGCAATTAACAATTGTTGACAATTCCCCAAGGGGAAAGCTAATACATTAGCCATAGTGGTGCATGCCGCATGGAAGCCATTCTTCCAGCAATGTCACCTTTGAACCGACAGACAAAAAAAGAAAAGAAAGGTGAGAGATGCGTTTTGCTGCTTTGGATGACGATAATTCAGAGCTGGAGTTGATTCAAAAAACAGTCACGGCACTAGGCCACGACTGCCACACGTTCAGCAACGGCAAATCACTGTTACGCTCCTTGCAGTACGAGACCTTTGATTTTCTGGTGCTGGACTGGGAGCTACCGGACACATCCGGCCCCGAAATTGTAAAGTGGGTGCGTGAAAACATTCAGGAAGCCGTCCCCATCCTCATGATCACCAACCGTAGCGATGAGCGGGATGTGGTACACGGGCTTACAGCCGGTGCAGATGACTTCATGAGCAAGCCCGTTCGTGTACGTGAGCTCATGGCGCGCATCAATGCACTGCTTCGCCGGCTTTACCCCAAGGCAACACAGCAGGAATTCACCTGGGGCAATTATCATTGCAATGTCGCTACCCAGACCTTCGAGCATAATGGCGCGGTATTGGCTTTAAAGAATAAAGAGTTTGAGTTGGCGCTGTTCCTGTTCCAGAACCTGGGACGCCTGCTATCGAGGCAGCACATTCAGGAACAAGTATGGGGAATGCAATCGGTAGAATTGCAAACGCGTACACTGGACACGCACATATCATCGGTGCGTACCAAACTGAAACTGCATCCAACCAACGGCTATCGCCTGACAGCCGTGTATGGTATTGGATATCGGCTTGAAGCCGATACACCGGAAATATTAATAAAAGAAGATTCATAGAGAATATATTTGCAGGGGTCACATGAAAGCCATCAGTCACAATCAATCAATTCGCCACGGACAAGTACTGTTCCTGATATCGTCAGGGCTTGCACTCACGCTCTCCGTCATGGTGGCTTTCAACGCAAGGGCCGAGACTATCAGCCACACCGTGGTCAATGGCGATAACCTGTACAACCTCGCCAACCAGTACCTGGGAGATGCCAATGCGTGGCGCCATCTCCAGAAACTCAATGGTGTACGCAATCCCTACAAACTGGAGCCGGGTAGCATACTCACCATACCGCGCATCGGTACCACGGTGAATGCCAGCTTTGTTTATGGCAAAGTCACCATCCTGGACGAACAGGGAAACCCCATTCGCCAAATTGAGCACGGCGAAAAGCTGGCCGAAGGCACCACCATCAGCACAGGTGACAACAGCTATCTTTCACTGGAGTTTGCAGACCAATCAATTGCCCGCGTCCTGGCCAACTCGACCATACGCCTGAACAGCATTAAAGAGGGCGAACAGCCGACTACCCCTCAACGCGTGATTTACCTCAAGCAGGGCAACATAGATGTCTCTGTCACGCCTGCACCCGCACGCAAACAACCTCATTTCAAGGTCATCACGCCAATGGCTGTAGCAGCCGTACGGGGCACCCGCTTTGTTATCAACACGCAAGAAGAAGCAATGACCAGCAGCGTGACGCAAGGACGAGTTGAACTGAATCACGCATCAGCACGCACCACCAGAGGAAAGAAAAAGAATACTGACGCGCTTTTGGCCGCTGGCCAGGGCGTAACTGCCAGCCTGACAGGACTGGGGACCGTACAAAACCTGTTGCCCGCCCCCACGCTGGACCACTTGCCGAGCAAACTCGAACAAGAAGAGCTGCTGAATTTTTCATGGCCTGCACTTGAAAGTGGTACCAGCTACAGCTACCGGGTTGCACGTGACGAAAACATGGAAGAAGTATTCCATAACGGCAACTCCAGCTCGCCTGAACTGCAGTTGCTTACATTGCCTGATGGCGATTACTTCCTGGGCATCCGTGGCCTTGATGACCAAAGCATTCCAGGCTTTGAATCCGTGCACCATTTCAATATCTACGCCCATCCGTCCAGTCCGCTATTGATTTACCCGCTGCAACAGCAGGCCATCACTGGCAATAGCCAGTTTTCCTGCACACCCGTTTTGAACGCCACTGCCTATCATCTACAGATCGCCAGCGATATGCCGTTTGAGCATATCGTCGTTGATGCCAATGACCTGAAAACTTGCAGTTACCAGGCTGAAACCCTGGCAGCGGGCAATTATTTCTGGCGTGTTGCCACCATTGTCCATGATGAAATCGGCAATACGCAGCACGGGCCGTTCAGCCAGGCCAGTGCCATCATTGTCGATGAAGACGCACAAACTGCAACCGCCTCTGGCAGCAAGGCATATTGGGTCAGCCAGCGTCCAGATATTCAGTACCATGCGCAGATCAGCAAGGATCAAGATTTCTCCAGCCTGGTCACAGAAAAAATCCTGGAAACACCGCAGCTGGATATTTCATCCCTGCCCGACGGACGTTACTACGTCAAACTGGCCACACAGCTTGAAAACGGCACCGGGCCATATTCTGATGCACGGATTCTTGAAGTCGAACATGTAGACAACGACTTTGACCGCACCTGGTACGACAAGCCCAAGCAATAGATATCCATACGGACTGCATGAAACCCTTCCCCCTGCTTACAGACAACCACCTGCGCAGCCAGGCATCCTGGTTGCTCATCTCCTTGGGGATACTGCTCCTGGTGGGGCTGCTGGCACCACAACGCCAATTACTCCAAGCCAACCATCTGGTTCAGGATTTTGTTACTGCCAAACAGCAACAGGAATTGAGTGACAAAGTCATCATCATCGCGATTGATGACGACAGCGTGCAATCACTGGGGCGCTGGCCCTGGCGACGCAGCCTGCATGCAGAGCTGATCAGGCGCGTCACGGCAGACCAGCCGGCCGCCATTGGCCTGGATATCCTATTTACCGAGGCCGATAGTCGCTATCCCGGGGATGACGATATTCTTGCAACTGCCATCCAGGAAAGCAGTGTAGTCACCCTGCCCTTGCTGATACAACAAGCCGGGCCAACCGCAAGCCTGCTGCAACCACAACCCATATTGGCACAAAGTGCTGCCAATATGGGCCACGTGCATATCAAGGTAGACCACGATGGCACGGTACGCTCGACTTATATTCAGGATGAAGTCAATGGCGCCCTGGTCAACCATTTCAGTATCGCAGTGCTCGCTACCGCCATGCATCAAGCCGATATCAGTGCAATGCTGACGCAACAGCCAGCTCCCAGCTTTATTCCCGGCAGCTCCAGCAGTTTGCGTGACCGTCACGAAATGCTTATTCCCTATGCAGGCCATACCGGCTATTTTCCGCGCATTTCCTACAGGGATGTCATTGAGGATAAAGTGGCGCCAGGCACCTTCACTGGCAAAATTGTACTGGTCGGGGCCACCGCTACGGGGATTGGTGATCAATATGCCACTCCTGTATCGGCTGAAGATCACCTGATGCCTGGCGTGGAAATTCTGGCCAACCTGGTGGAAGGCCTGCTCAGTGCGCGCGCAGTCAACCTTGCCCCAGACTGGCTGAATACGCTGTTCAATCTTGGGTTTGTCACTCTTGCACTGCTTGGCTTCAATGTGCTCAGCCCGCTGCTGGCCTTGTTGCTCACCATCACGCTGCTGTCATTGCTGCTGGTATCCACTTACGCCATTTCCATCTTCAGCGGACTACTGATGGCACCAGCAGCCGGCACTATTGGGCTGATCATGATCTATCCGCTCTGGAGCTGGCACCGCCTGGATACTGCCACTCGATTTCTGACGGCAGAATTCGAATCCTTCAAGAACCGGTCACATCTGCTGTTCGGCTCACAGAAAAGTCCACTCTTCAAGGATTTCCTGGACAGGCGTATCAGCGCCCTGGAAGGTGCGGCCAATGAACTGCAAAGTGTATACCGCTTTGTAACTGATAGCGTCAACGGCCTGCCTGACCCCACATTGATATGCGATACCGCGGGTATCGTCCGGATTGCCAACCATTCAGCAGCACGCTATTTTGAAGCTACAGATGCCGAAAGCCTGCACCAGCAGCAATTGACCCATCTGGTGGCAAATATCCAGAGCCCACAAGAACAACGAGCACTGATCACACCACTTACACTGCAAGAAATACCTACAAAACTCGAGGCTGAAGCACGTGACCTCAAACAGCGTGACCTGCTCATCAAGTTTGTTCCCTGCATGAACGCCGCTAACCAGCATATAGGCTGGATACTCAGTATTATTGACGTTTCCCAGCTTTGGCAAGCAGAACGGGATCGTGACGAGGCCTTTCGCTTTATCACGCATGATATTCGCTCACCACTTTCCTCCATCATTTCCCTGGTCGAACTACAGAAATTCAACCCTGGAGAAAACGAGGAGCGTCTGCTCAACATGATAGAAAAGCATGCAGACAATGCACTGGAACTGGCAGATAACTTTGTGCAACTGACACGCGCCAAATCTGGTAATTATCAACTGCACGACCTCAATCTGACAGACATGTTGCATGAAATGATTGATGAATTCTGGATCAAGGCATATTCGCGCGATATCACGATCAAACTGCAAGAAGCCCCCACCGAAGCACGTGCCATGATAGACCGGACCCTCTTCAAGCGCGCTATCGCCAACCTGCTGAGCAATGCCATCAAGTTCAGCCCGGACAGCACCAGCATTCTTTGCAGTATTACAAGGAGTGGTAACGACTGGAGGATATCCGTCAGGGATTTCGGCATTGGCATAGACAAGAATGCACAATCGCAGCTATTCCAATCATTCAGCCGGGTACATCAACAGAGCCACCCGCAGATAGAGGGAACCGGGCTCGGGCTGGCCTTTGTCCATACCGTGGCGATCCGCCACCAGGGGCATGCATATGTGGAAAGCGAGCCCGGACAAGGCAGCACTTTCTACATTACGATACCGCGCGTACAAGACAAAACTGTCTAAATCCGCAACGATCCAGCGCCACTGCAACTGTCAACAATTGTCAAAACCATATGCCTGGGCAGTACTGTCCTGCATGATTGGAACCCATAAATAACGTTTCAGTCATCAAGGGGTGGAGATAATGAGCTCCATATTGCATCAGGCCACATCTTCCAGACAGCTCTGGATTTCGCGCATACTTATGCTGCTGCTAGTTGCGGCAGCCCTGTTCATCATGCCGCATGCAGCAGAACCATGGCCAGCCATGGATGCATTCCTGCCTGCAATTGCGCTAACCGTCGCCTTCAGCGCCGCAATCACCTCGTACCTGTTACTGGTGCAGTTCAACATCCACAAGAAATTTTTCCTGATCCCATTGGCAGGCGCCTATGCATTCTATGGAATGGCAGCATTGATTGAACTGCGATTACAACCTGCAACCAATGCATCGCTCCTCACTATCGAATCCATCGAACAGCCAGCAAACTGGATCTGGCCATGCTGGCACATTGGCTATCCGCTATTCATTATCGCTGCCATGCTATTCCGCAAATATGGGGAACGCGCTATAGAACTCAACCGCCTCAGCCTGACCAAAGGCATGATGTTGTTCATGCTGGCACCTCTGTTGGGGATTATCATGTACATGGTGGCAGTGAGCTCTGGTCACCTGCTGTCTTCACTGGTGACGACTCACCCCATGCCGGACCCAGTCATTGAGATGATTGGTTGGGGAGCGTGGGTCGTGGCAGCCCTGACATTCTTCATGGTGCGGTATTGCGATGGTGATGACCATGTAATTACCACTTTCCTGTCAGTGTCGGCACTCGCCTACCTATGCCAGACCTCGCTGATGATGGTGGACAATACCCAGTTCAGCAACGGATGGTACATGGCAAAAATTCTCAGCCTGCTTTCCTCATCCGGTTTGCTTGCAGTCCTGATCCTGCAGATCAGTCGCCTTAATAGCGATCTGGCCGATGCGCACTCCCATCTTCTGGAAAAAGCCTGCAAGGATGGCCTGACCGGTATTTTCAACCGGGGTTACTTCGATGAGGTCTCTGCCACGGAGTGGCGTCGCGCTCAGAGAGTTGGGGGAGCGATATCGGTCATCATGCTGGATATAGACTACTTCAAGGATTTCAACGATAAATTCGGCCATCTCAAGGGTGACCAATGTCTGTGCAGGATTGCTAAAACCTTGCAGGAAAATCTGTTACGCCCTGGTGATTTCATTGCCAGATTCGGTGGAGAAGAATTCATTGTCCTGTTGCCAAACAGCACCCCTGAAGGCGTCAGGCTGGTAGCCGAGAAAATGCGCACTGCAATCTACCAGCTGAAAATACAATCGGTGTACGGCAGACCTATTTCGATCAGTGCTGGTTATGCCACATGGAAAGAATCCTATGAAAACCGCAGCATGAATGAACTGCTGGCCCAGGCTGACCTGGCACTGTATGCAGCTAAAAGCCAGGGGAGAAATCGCGTGGTAGGTTACGAGGAATTAATATGCAGCCGCTACATTGGCCGTAGCAAATACCACCAACAAATACCGGTTAATGTATAAGTTTTGCATGCCTGACATCCGTCCAGCCCCCGCTCTGTCTGGGTCAGGCATGCCTTTTTATTCAAATCGACACAGGCCTAATAGATATCGCGTCGATACCTGCCAGCTACCGTCATGGCAGTGAGCATAGACTCACCCAGGATATCTGTCAGGACATGGTGCACAGCTGGCGCCATTCCTGTAGCACTGCCACACACATAAACCGCTGCTTGCAGATCCAGCACCCAACGCCTGATTTCCGCCGCTTGTACTGCCACGGCATCCTGTACATAACGCATGTCGGTCTGATCACGCGAAAACACGGTATCCAGCCTGCTCAGCACTCCTTGCCTCTGCCAGTTGCTTAAATCATCAGCAAAATGCAGGTCATGCAAGGCATTGCGCTCCCCGAAAAACAACCAGTTCTGATGATGATTTTTAACCACACGCGCCTTGAGATGCGCGCGCAAACCGGCAATGCCGGTACCATTACCGATGAGGATAAGCGGGACATCGCTTGCTGGCGGATGAAATCCTGCATTTTCCCTGATGCGCAGGGCGACAGGCCCGCCATGCTCTACATATTTTGTCAGCCAACCCGATCCCAGGCCCAGCCTGCCATCCGCATAACTGGTTTGCCGCACCAGCAGTTCCAGCTGTCCATCCTCCGGCAATGAGGCAATCGAGTACTCACGATGCGGCAATGGCTTGAGCTCTCCTACCAGCGCCTGTACATCCAGTTGTTTCAAAGCCTGCAGGGCAAGATCGTCATGCGGTAGCAAACATTGACTCAATATCTCACTGAGCATTTTGCCTTCCACTCGTGTTTCTCCTGCCAGGCCCAACTTCCGTAGCACAAGCTCCACCTCATTGGGGGAGTTACGCGGACCAATCTCGGCAATATCTCCCGCCTGCCAACTGACATCAGGCTCAGTCGTGCTCAGTGCCAGGTGGTATACGGGGGCACCTGCGCTACCCGGGTTCAAGTGCTGTCGCTGCACCAAGCTCCACTCCCGGTAATGAGGTGCCTGCCAATCGAGAATTTCATGATTATCCGCAAGCAGTCCCAGCTGGTATTGCCAGTGGCGTAATGCACCCGCGTCGCCATTGTCCACCTCAATCAGGTCAAACAGGGGCAGGGCATGTACATGCTGCAGCCAGCCATCCAGGCGATGGCCAAATCCACAGTAATTGGCGTAACTGCTATCGCCCAGGGCCAAAATACCATATTCCAGGCTAGGCAAGGAAAGCTCCTGACTCATCAGGTGCTGCAGGAACACGACGGCATTATCCGGCGCATCCCCCTCGCCTGTGGTACTTACAAGGAATAATGCACGGCGGCATTGTTGCAGCGTAATGGCATCCAGTTCATTCAAGGACAGGCTGTAAGCCGACGTTCCTGCTCCCCTCAGTGTATCGACAGTCTGTTGTGCAAGCTGGCGGGCGAACCCGCCCTGACTGGCATAGGCTACCAATATGGCTTGTGGAGGTATAGCAGCTGAGTGTTCATCAGCTTGCGAACATGCCTTGTGACGTTTATATATCCAGGCACACAACAGGAGATAGGCAACAATAATAGAAAGTGCCGTCACCCAGCGGTTGAATGCGAGATTGTTGACCGCAGCATGGGCGTGACCGACAAGCAGGAAGCTCCCAATGAGTTGCATCAGAAGATGAACCATCTCTTACTCCAGCATTTCTGCCAATGCCGAGGAGTCATGCGCTGACACTTTCCCGTCTTCATTGACAATAAACAATGCCGCAATGCTATGGGTTTCTGCGTAGGCCATGCCCCGATGCAGACCCATCACAGTCAGCGCAGTTGCCAGAGCATCCGCTTCCATGCAGCTTGACCGCAATACCGTCACAGAAACCGGTGCATGCGCCACCGGATAACCAGTTTTTGGATCAATAGTATGTGCATAGCGGATGCCATCATGCTCGAAATAACGCCGGTAATCACCAGAGGTCGCTACGGACAGGCCATGAAGGGCTACTACATTCTCATCCAGGCTGGATTCATGCTGGGGACGCTCCAGCGCTACCCACCAGGGATGACCATCAGGCTTGATGCCCTGGCCATGGAGCTCACCTCCCACCTCTACCAGGTAATGCTCCAGCCCTAAGCCACTTAAAGCTGCCACGACCTGATCTACGCCATAACCTTTGGCAATGCCCGAGAAATCCAGGTAAAGGCCTCCTGTTTGCAACACACGTTGACTGGCATGATCAAATTGCAATTTTTGCCAGCCGCAGAGATCAAGCCTAGCCAGGATATCTACCTCAGCGGGTGGCTGTGTCGCCTGGCCATCAGGGCCGAATCCCCAGAGATTCACCAGGGGGCCAACAGTGGGATCAAAGGTACCATCCGTGCGTGCCGCCACTTCAAGCGCTTTTTGCAATACTGTGGAAAAGCCTTCTGGCAAGGAGTGCCAGCTTCCAGGCTCGGCAAGATTGAACCGAGTGATGACGGAATGCTCGAGCCAAGTACTCATTTCATGGTTCACCTGGTCAAGCGCTGCCTGTATGGCATCAGACACCTGCTCGGCAGGCAAGCCATCTACATCAACATAGCGCACAGTCCAGGTAGTGCCCATGGTATGGCCGCTCAAGCTCGCAATACGCCCATCCGGCAACTGGCGTGGAACATCAGCCAGTTGCGGCGGTATCAGGACACGACGCATGCTTATTTAAGGCAATACTTCCAGTGTCAGCACATAGGCCAGGCTACGCTCCTTGGCCTGCTTGATGCTCACCTTGTTATCGCTGTAATCAGCGTCCAGCCAATACATGCCTGCTTCCGGTAGAGTGACGGTAATATTGCCATCCTTGTCAGATTTGAATTTCTGCCCGCTCTTCTGGTCACGGTAACGCGTCTGCCCCTTGACCACTTCCACTTCGACACCTGCCGTCGGGGTACCATCAACAAGGAACTGCAGGGTCAATGGCTCACCAGCCACCAGGTCATTCGGATGCGTGGATGCCACCACTTCCAAGCCACGGCCACTGGTTTTCAGCTTGCTTGGCGATCCCACGGTGACAAAGGTTTCCAGCCGATTCGCTATCTCTGATACCTTGAGCTCCGCGGCGCTTTCGGGCACTTGTTTGGCAAAATCCGCTGCCTTGCCCATAAAACGCTTGGATTGGCCGCCCTCTTTCCATGAGGCACGCACCCCTTCCCGGTAAATGGCAAGGCGATAAGTGCCTTTTTGCTCGAAATTGGCGTCAAAGGTGGTTCGCAACTCACCCTTTCCCACATTGACAGGAGCCACTCGGCTGCCATCCGGGGCAATAATCTGCAGCTCATCAATTGCCAATGGTCTGTGGTTGAAATGGAAAGGGTCGTTAGACACGGCGGCATCAAAGGTGACAAACTGCGGAGCAGAAAGCACCGTGCTGGAAGGTAATATCCAGTAGCCATGGCCATAGGCCGCCGTTGTCATCATCCCGGCAGTCATTGCCAGCACTGTCATCATTCGTTTCATATCATGTCATCCAGTCAAAATCAGGGTTTAATATCCAGGCTTATGGTACCAAGCTCATGCTCACCACTCGCATTCAGCGATGTCGCCTTAGTCACCGGCCAAGTAAAGGGAATGCGTACCAGTTCACGATCGCCTTTTTCACGGGCAGCCTCCACCACCAACCGGTACTCGCCAGGGGCAAGCTTGTTCAACGGCGCCTTGCCTTCAGTATATGAAAGCGTGTGCTCACCTACAGGTTTGGTTGCACCAGACACTCCATCCAGCGGCATCTCCAGATCCCTGCCGCCTTTGCGCCACCATTGGCGAATATCCTTGAGCCACTTGGTGCCCTTGCCCTCTCCCTTATCCTTGCCGTACCACACCGAAAGCGTGGTCGCGATATCCTGATTGGGCGTTTCAACCCATATCGCCACATATGGACGATGATATTCTGCCGCATTGATGCGCGGCACCGTTACTTTAACATCCAGTCCGGCGGCATGGCTGGCACCGGCAAACAAGGCCGCCAACAAGGCCGGAATCACTGCAAGTCGCATCAACTTCTCCTTAATGAATAAACAATATCACTAGCAACAATGGCAATACCATGCCAAGCGCAACCAAGGGCCAGGTAAAAGGCCGGTTGCCCGCATGCATATGCAGCAGACACAAGCCTGTAATGGAAAACACCAATGCCATGACAGAAAACACATCAAGGAACCAACTCCAGGCAAGCCCTGTGTTACGCCCCTTGTGCAGGTCATTGAAATAAGACACCCAGCCACGCTCGGTCAACTCATAATTTAGGTCGCCACTTTCACGATTGATCACCAGCCAGGCGTCACCGCCTGGGCGTGGCATGGAAACATAGACCTCATCCTCTGACCATTCCCCGGCTACCTGCTCCACTTCAACACCGAGAGCGCCTGCCACCCAGTCGGCCAAGGTCTTGGGCAATGGCGCATTCTCCGCTTCTTGCTTGCGCAGCTGCGGCAACAATAATGCCGGCACTGTCGCCTGCTTCTTTGTTACAACGGCATTACCTTCGATCCGGCCGGCGTTATTCAACGTCAACCCTGTTGCGGCAAAAAGCAGCATGCCGATCAAGCAGATCGCCGAACTGATCCAATGCCAACGGTAGAGATGTTTAAGCCAGAATGAACGGTTTTTTTGAGACTGTGTGTTTTGCATGAAATCATGGCGGTGCGTCAGCAGAGCCCACCAAATGAGAATTGCTCTCACTATAGCAAAAAACCGCATGACAAGGCAGGGTGTTGCTTAAAAAACTCTGGCATACCATCAACACGGATGGCAGGCGTCACAAGCCTTGGCATATACACAAAAGAAAAGGGATATTAAGAAAAGCTCCGGTATAATCCGGCTCCAGCCGTTGAGCAAATATCAGCTAACGCTGGGATTTTAAAGAGAATAACCAGGAAATTTTTGAAGAATACTATCTAGATGATGGTGCCGGGGGGGGGACTCGAACCCCCACACCTTGCGGCGGCGGATTTTGAGTCCGCTGCGTCTACCAATTCCGCCACCCCGGCAACAAGTCGGGCATTATATAGCAATCCTTATGACTATGCGTACTACTGATTTCAACTTTTTATTACCTGATGAATTAATTGCCCAATTTCCAGCCAAGGAACGACATGGGAGCCGCCTCCTCCACTTGGATGGCAATACGGGAAATCTGCAGGACAAAGCCTTTCTCGACCTGCCTAACTTACTGAATCCAGGCGATTTGCTGGTATTCAATGACACCCGTGTCATCAAGGCCAGGTTGCACGGTGAGAAGCTCAGTGGCGGCAAGGTTGAAATCCTGGTGGAGCGCGTACTGGATACACATCATGCGCTCGCTCATATAAAAGCCTCGCGCTCACCAAAGCCAGGCAGTCGCCTGCTGATTGCTGGTGAGCTTGAGGTTGAAGTCATCGCGCGGCAAGATGATCTCTTCCATCTGCGCTTTGACAACGACAGGCCATTGCTGGAGCTCTTGGATCGATACGGGGCGCTACCCTTGCCACCCTATATTACGCATAACGCAGATGCGACTGACGAAGACCGCTACCAGACCGTTTATGCGCGCGAACCTGGTGCGGTCGCTGCGCCCACTGCGGGCCTGCACTTTGATGAAGCCATGCTGGAAGAACTGCGCAACCGTGGCATCAACATCGCCTATGTCACATTGCACGTTGGCGCAGGTACCTTCCAGCCTGTACGGGTAGATGATATCTCGGAACACAAGATGCACAGTGAGCTTTATTCCGTGCCAAATGAAACCGTGACACTGATTCGCCAGACCCAGGCGGCAGGCGGCAAGGTGACGGCTGCTGGCACCACGGCTTTGCGCGCACTGGAAAGCGCCGCAAAATCGGGAGAACTGATAGCCGGACAAGATGAAACCGATATATTTATCACTCCTGGTTATCGCTTTCAGGTAGTAGAGCGCCTGTTCACCAATTTCCACCTGCCCAAGAGCACGCTGCTGATGCTGGTATCGGCTTTTGCAGGATTTGAGCACATGCACAAGGCCTATGAACATGCAGTGCAACAACGTTATCGTTTTTTCAGCTACGGCGACGCCATGCTGATTGAACGTCAGAATTAATCCATGTTGCTGGATAACAAGCCCGGCAGCCTTGCCAGGACATGCTCGTCAATTATCAAGAAAATCCCTGCCTGACATATTCACAAATATGTCATAATTCGCACGCATAATGCTGGCACGACCCAGTACAGACCATACAGAATGAACATAAACAGTCACGTTCTAGATCACAACCAGCACGCTCAAGGGCGTCCAGACCTCCACAAAAAGTCCGGCATTTTCACCAAGATCCTGTTTTTCGGCGTGTTACTGGCCGGACTGCTGTTTACCGTTTTCAGTGTCAGCTCTGACATGACAGAAGCTGGCACCACCAGCAAAACCTGGCTGCCATTCATCTTGTTAGGCGTGGCCCTCCTGATTGCCCTGGGGTTTGAGTTCGTCAATGGCTTTCACGATACCGCCAATGCGGTCGCCACCGTGATATACACTCACGCACTGCCCGCCAACGTGGCTGTGATCTGGTCGGGCATTTTCAATTTCCTCGGCGTCATGGCCTCAAGCGGTGCCGTGGCATTCGGTATCATTTCCCTATTGCCTGTTGAGCTCATCCTGCAGGTCGGCTCGGGCGCAGGCTTTGCCATGGTATTCGCCCTGCTGATTGCCGCCATTCTCTGGAACCTGGGCACCTGGCTACTGGGATTGCCCGCCTCATCCTCCCACACGTTGATCGGCTCTATCATAGGCGTAGGCGTTGCCAATGCACTCATGCACGGCCGCGATGGCACCAGCGGCGTGGATTGGGCACAGGCCACCAAGGTCGGATATTCCCTGCTGCTTTCACCGCTGGTTGGCTTTATTGCCGCCGCGTTGGTATTGATCACCTTGCGCGCCCTGATCAAGAACCGTGAACTGTTCCGTGAGCCCAAGGGCAACAAGCCACCGCCTCCATGGATACGTGGCCTGCTCATCCTCACCTGTACTGGCGTATCATTTGCCCATGGCTCTAATGATGGCCAGAAAGGCATGGGGCTGATCATGCTGATTCTGGTTGGCACCGTACCAATGGCTTATGCCCTCAACCGCACCATGCCCGCAGACCAGGCTGTACAATTTTCTGCAGTGGCACACGTGACCCAGAATGCCCTGATCAAGGCCTCGCCAAATCCCGCACCCGCCCAACCGCTTGACACCCTGTCCACGTATATCCGCACCAAGGAAGTCACAACAGAATTGTTGCCCGCACTGGCTGCCGTCGCAGGCAATATCGGCAGCCAGGTTCGAAGCTACGGCAGCCTCTCCATGGTGCCTGCCGATGCTGTCGCCAACGTGCGAAATGATATGTACCTGACTTCCGAAGCCATCAGGCTAATAGACAAAAATCCCGCCATCATCCTGGATGAAGATGCCAAGGCCAACCTCATGGCTTTCAAGAAGGAAATCGACAAGGCCACCAAATTCATTCCACTGTGGGTGAAAATTGTCGTTGCCATTGCACTAGGCCTGGGAACTATGGTGGGCTGGAAGCGCATTGTGGTGACGGTGGGTGAGCGCATAGGCAAGACACACCTGACCTATGCGCAAGGCGCATCAGCTGAAACTGTCGCCATGCTGACCATAGGCGCGGCCGACATGTACGGCCTGCCGGTCTCTACCACACAGGTGCTTTCCTCCGGGGTGGCAGGGACCATGGCCGCAAACAAGTCAGGCTTGCAGGTATCCACTATACGCAACCTGCTCATGGCCTGGGTCATGACCCTTCCCATGGCGATGCTGCTTTCCGGCTCACTTTACTGGCTGTTTTCGCAATTCATTTAAGTATCAGCCAGACCGGTATTGGCGATGATAAAACGCGCTGCTTCTTGATTGCCGGTGGCTTCCACTGGGGTTGGCTTGGGCAATGCCAGCAAGTGCTGTAGCTCCGCAGCAAAATCCCCTTTCAGCAAAGCCTGCTCCAATAATTGACGGCATAGTCCATGCTGCTGCAGCCAGGTAATCAGGCAATCCTGCTCTGGCCAGCCATCCCGCTCAACATACAGCACTGGCACGCCATGACAGGCAGCCTCGACAAAGGTGCCATATCCAGGCTTGGTGAGCACCAGGTCGCAACTGGCCAGGATGTCGGAAAAATTCTCTCCCAGGCTTTCCGTGACATGAAAATCCTTGCGCTGCAGGCCACGCAACCAATTTTCCGGCAATAACCACTGGACATTTTCCAGGGCAGGAAAATGATCCGGACGGATATCGGTACTGATTCCCCCCATGCTCACCAACACCAGGTGCTGCCGGGTGTGTTGACTGAGGTTCAGTGTATTGAATATACGAGCGCGCTGCGGACTGGCCAGATCAGCCACAGGACCACACTCATGGCACTGGGCAAGCCAGGGCATGGTCATGGCAGGCGTGGTGCGCAAGAATGTGTGCACACCGGCATACGCATGTCGTATCTGTTGCAATACTGCCTGGATTTGCGGCCTATTCCCTGCGTAGTGTTGCAGCACATCCGCCCAATTAAGCGAACATATGGCAAACGCTGTAATCCCTAACTGCCTAGCTGCAGCCAATGGCAAATAAGCCACATTGCTGAGAATGGCATCCGGCTCAAGCATTTCTATCCAGGCCACCTCCTGAGCCACCTTCCGGTCCCAGTCAGCGTGAAACTCCAGATAGGCATCCACACTGGCATCCGTGTCCACCTCAAGGGCAGACTGCATCAACATGCCGAAATCAGCAACTCTCTGAATATAGTCAAATCTGGCAAATATGCGTGATCTGAGGAATTGTTCGGGAACTGCACTACAAATAGTCAATCTGGTAGCAGGGGCCAATAAAGCCAGCTGATTGAGAACCGGGGCCACTTGTGCCACATGTCCATAGCCATGCCCGGAAATGTAAACCAGCAGGTGCTGGCCCTGGGTCACCGAGATTCCGGCCATCGCACTACTTCAGTGCCGCTTCACTGACTGGCCTCAACGGCGGCCGATAGGTCCAGGACTTGCGCCAGGCGCCTACCACCAGGTTGGGGTATTGCGGCTGCCCAAGGCTACCGTTATAGCGGCCCAGTGCACGGTAAAGATCACCTTTTTCCACATCAAGATAATGGCGCAGTATCGTGCAGCCGTAACGCAGGTTGAGGCGCAAGTGAAACAGGTTATGCTCGCTGGAACCTATGCTCTTGACCCAGAACGGCATGACCTGCATATACCCCCGGGCGCCGACTGAAGAAACTGCGTATTTATTGAAAGCACTCTCGACCTGGATCAATGCCAAAACCAATTGGGGGTCCAACCCGGCGCGAGTGGCTTCATAATTGACGGTCCGCAGAAAATCCTCACGAAACCTGTCGTCAGGGATGCGCTTTGCCAATCGTGCCGACATGGCATTGAGCCAATCCTGGCCTTCAGCCTCACTGGCAAATACCATGCGCGGTGCCGCACTATCGCTGATTGAGCGCTGCATCAGTGCCCTGACACTGTTTGAAAGCGGCTCTTCCCTTTGTGCGCCAGCCATCACGCTACCCGCATTCACAAGTAGCAAGCAGGCAAGAAGGAAGTTGACCGCCTTATTCATTGGGCCGTTTGCAATGCCTGCTTAACCACGCCGATAATCTCTGCCAGCCCAATATTCTGGGCTGCAGCATCAGTACGCGCCTGGTACTCAACCAGTCCATCCTTGAGGCCACGGTCGCCAATCACGATGCGATGCGGAATGCCGATCAGTTCCATATCGGCAAACATCACGCCGGGGCGCTCCCTCCGGTCATCCAACAAGACATCCACGCCTGCAGCCCGCAGCTCGGCATACAATGCCTGCGCTGCTGCCTGCACGGCCTCACTCTTATCAAAACCGATAGGTGCAATCACCACCTCAAAAGGAGCCATCGCCTTGGGGAAGATAATGCCGCGCTCGTCATTGCCCTGCTCGATCGCAGCGCCGACAATGCGTGAAACCCCTATGCCGTAACAACCCATTTCCATCACTTGTTTCTGGCCGTTCTCATCCAGGTAAGTTGCGTCCATTGCCGCCGCATACTTTGTACGCAACTGGAAGATATGGCCAACTTCAATGCCGCGACAAAGATTGATGGCGCCCTTGCCATCCGGGCTCGGATCGCCAGCCACCACATTACGGATGTCAGCCACTACCAAGGGCTCCGGCAAGTCACGGCCAAAATTGACGCCAGCCAGGTGGAGCTTGGGCTTATTGGCGCCGCAAACAAAATCACTCATGACGGCTACAGAGCGGTCGGCAACTATCTTGACCTTATCGGAAACTGCGACCGGGCCGATAAATCCGGGCGGGCAGTTGAGATGGTCTCGGATTTCCTGCTCGGAAGCGAAACGGAAGTTCTCCAGGCCGGACACCTTGGCGGCCTTGATTTCATTCAGCGTATGGTCTCCACGCAACAGTAACAGGTAGAACTGGGTAGCACCTTCCGCACCTGTAGCAATCAGGGCTATGGACTTCACAGTCTGCTGTAGCGTAATGCCGAGTAGAGCCGCCACATCCTCACAACTGGTCTGCCTGGGCGTATCCACCTCGTGCAGGGTTTCTGTCGCGGCAGCGCGTGCCTGCGCAGGCGCCAGCGCCTCTGCCAGCTCCACATTGGCTGCGAAATCAGAATCTTCGCTATACGCCAACGCATCCTCGCCAGAATCAGCCAGCACATGGAACTCATGCGATCCGTCGCCACCTATTGCGCCAGTATCGGCACGCACGGCACGGAACTTCAGGCCAAGGCGGTTGAATACATTGCTGTAAGCCTGGTACATGGTCTGGTATGTCTGCTCCAGGGATTCCAGGCTGGTATGGAAGGAGTAAGCATCCTTCATCATGAATTCGCGCGCGCGCATCACGCCGAAACGGGGGCGGATCTCATCACGGAACTTGGTCTGGACCTGGTAGAAGTTGAGCGGCAGTTGCTTATAGGAGCGGATTTCACGACGCGCAATGTCGGTGATCACTTCTTCATGCGTTGGCCCGAAGCAGAAATCACGCTCGTGGCGGTCACGAATCTTGAGCATCTGGGGGCCAAATACCGCCCAGCGACCGGTTTCTTCCCACAACTCCTTGGGTTGCACCGCAGGCATCAGAAGCTCTAGCGCCCCGGCGCGATTCATTTCCTCGCGCACGATCGCCTCTACCTTGCGCAAAACGCGCAAGCCCAGGGGCATCCAGGTGTAAAGGCCCGAGCCCAGCCGTTTGATCAGGCCGGCTCGCAGCATCAGCCTATGGCTGGCAAGCTCGGCTTCTTGTGGCGCTTCTTTTTGTGTTGCTATGAAAAACTGTGACGCACGCATGTCTTGGATTCGTTCTTTAAAATCTTGGATGCTGCGGATTTTATAGTGAAACGTGCCCCGCGTCAGCCTGAACAATACTCAGGCAACCGTCGCAGGCGTGTGCCCCAATGCATAAAGCTTGTCTCGCAGCTCAGCAAACTCTGGCTCCAGGTCCACTACGTAATAATTGGCCGTATGACCAAAACTGAGATTGACCGCATATCCCAAGGCAATAGAGCGCGCAGGGAAAGGGCCGCGTGCCACAATGCCGCGTGTAAGGCTACCGGAAACCAGTATGTTTCTTGATGCCGGCGGTATCTCACCATACTGTGCGGCCTGGGAAGAGGGGATCAGGTCTATGAACTGGTAGAACTGCTTCTCACCATTCGGCAGCACCTGCCCGAACTGCTCAGCCATATAGGCTTCAATCGCGGCGACGTCTTCATCTTCATAGACACCTACCAGCCGCACCCCTTGAATTACATTACCCTTGAACAAGGCTTTCATCTTGACGCCCCTCTCTGGAATAAATCCATATTAAATATATCGTCACGCTGCCGTTAAAACTGAGGTACAAGTCATCTTTTTTTACTCATCTGCAAAAAATTGAGCAAAGTCCATTCCAGTTGCCTTTTGATGCTTTACCCACAATGATGAAAAACTGTTATAACCTTATTCCCGCAAGGATTATGAAAACCGCATAGACATGATTGACCGCAAAATGACCCAACTTTGTTTTCCAGATCAATTTAATGACGTTTCATCCGCAAGCATATGACCCAAATCACCAGTACCGAATGGGCCGCCTGGGTACAGGCAATAGGCTCGATAGTTGCAATCCTGGCCGCTATCGGCATTTCCGCGTGGCAAAACCATGTAGATACCAACCGCAGACGCATGGAACAACGTGGTTATTCCAAACGCCTGATGTCAGTGACGCATAAAATCGCCTACGATATCTATCTGACTCTGCATAACATTGAACAGTTGCGTAGCAATCCACTAAAAAATGAAACACGGATAATGCGCGACTTCAACCGCAGCAAGCTGGGACGGCTGGAAATGGCCTTGCATGCCATCCCCATCCACAACCTTGGCACTATTACGGCGGTAGAACAGGTGATGATCATCTTTTCGCAGCTGGAAGCTGCCAATGAATTGCTGGCTCCGGAGCCAGCCGACATGAAGCATCATATCGACCATGTCCCATGTAGCGAGATATATGGCCGCTCCTGGCGACCCATCGTGGAAGCTTGCCGGGTGGCCAGCTATACGCTGCGCGGCGAAGTCCTGAATTACACATAAAAGGTACTGAAGGCGTGTGGATACTGTTCACACATCCGCTCACGCCATGGTATCAATGTGCACTGCATGGTGCATGTGCACATTGCCATACCTTCTATATCAGAGGACTATCGGCCTGTTCGACAATTCGTTTTTGCCCTCACCAGCCGAGGGGAAATGCTGTTGCAATGATTTACCGATTTCAGTGATGCCGTAAATCACGCCCTCTTCAAACTTGCCCTGCCTGAACCGTGCCTCCATTGCCTTGCAAATGGATTCCCAGCCTTGCGGGCCGAGGTGGCGGTTAATGCCCCTATCCGCCAGAATTTCGACATCATGGTCTGCCAACAACAGGTAAATCAGGACCCCATTATTCTGCTCGGTGTCCCAAATGCCCAGTTGTGAAAACAAGGTGATGGCACGTTGACGAGGCGTCACCCCGCGCAGGATATCCAGAGGGTGCAGGTCCCCTTCTACGACAAACCGTATTTCGCCGCTGTGGGTCGACTCGCTGGTAGTAATCGCCTGTTCGATATGATGCAGGGCAGATTTGGGAAAATGCCTGCGCACATGCCAGGGCGTGCTGAACAAATGACTAAAAAATCTCAATATGGGATGACGCTTCTTCATGATTCACCAATCGCCTGAGGCGCCACCTCCCCCAAAACCACCACCGCCGCCAGAAAAGCCGCCGCCCCAGCCGCTTCCGCCGCCAAATCCTCTTCCATAACCGCCGCCAGGAATAGCCAGTCCACCCATCAGGGTGATAAAAAACGCCACAACTGCCAGCACAATGGCAAACAGCATGCCTCCACCCAGCGCCATGACAGCGACGCCCACCAAACCGGCATTGATGGAACCTCCAAGGAAATTACCGAAGATGGCGCGCAGTACTCCGCCCAGAATGAGGCCGCCAAACAGCAGCAATGGCAGCATTTCACCAAAGCCGCCTGTCCCCTGTCCGCCTTGCTTAGGAGGCGCAGGCAGTCCTTCACCGGAAATAAGGCGCGTCAGGTAGTCCAGCGCATTATTGATACCGGTATAAAAATCCCCCTGGCGGAACGCAGGCGCCATCACGTCAGAAACAATGCGCTTTGCAATCACATCCGGCACCGCGCCTTCAAGACCATACCCAACCTCAATGCGCATTTTCCTGTCATCCTTGGCCACCAGTACCAGCACGCCGTCATCAACCTTGCCGCGCCCCAGCTTCCAGGCTTCCGCCACCCGTAGTGAATATTGCTCTATCACCTCAGGTTGCGTAGTAGGAACAATCAGCACCACAATCTGGCTGCCTTTTTCCTGCTCAAACTGTGCCAGACGGGACTCAAGCGCTGACTGCTGCTCAGGGCTGAGCGTATTGGTGAGGTCAGTCACTCGATGCTGCAGATCAGGGATGGCAACCTCATCCGCCGCCTGCGCCAGGCTGGCAAACGCCAAGCCCAGCAACAGGATGAACGCGCTAACCTTACCGGAAAGTGTCTTGATCAAACTGGTTGGTCTTTCCACTTATTTATCAAAACTGACGGCGGGCGCCTTGGAAATTTCGCTCTCGTTTTCCACCGAGAAGTTTGGCTTGGTCTTATAGTCAAACAGCTTGGCTGTCATATTATTCGGGAACTGGCGAATGGCAGTGTTATAGGCCTGTACCGACTTGATGTAGCGGTTGCGTGCCACGGTCACGCGGTTTTCTGTGCCTTCCAGCTGGGCCTGCAAATCGCGGAAATTGGCATCAGCCTTCAATTGCGGATAGTTTTCCGCCACCGCCATCAGGCGCGACAATGCAGAAGTCATCTGGCCCTGCGCGGCTTGGAAGCGTGCAAAGGCCTGCTCATCGTTCAGCAACTCGGGCGTTGCCTGGATGCTGCCCACCCTGGAGCGCGCATCAGCCACCTGAGTAAGCACTTCCTGTTCATGCGAGGCATATCCCTTGACGGTATTCACCAGATTGGGCACGAGATCGGCACGGCGCTGATACTGGTTAAGTACTTCCGACCAGTCTGCCTTGACCTGTTCATCAAGGGTCTGGAATGTGTTATAGCCGCAGCCGCTCAGTGTCAGCACCATCAGCAAGGCTGTCAGCTTCAACCAGATTTTTTGCATTTTTTCTCTCCTAGCGAGTAAATTCAGTCAACAGGTTCACCAGTCGCCTGGCAAACCAAAATCTATTCCACAGATGGGGTCGCCACTGCTGATTGCAAGCCCCGCATGGTATCAAGGGCAAAACACAAATCATCCCAGGCCCGCGCCTTATCGGGCAAATTACGCAGCAGGTATGCCGGGTGATAAGTCACGATCACAGGTACCCCATGAAAGTCATGCAGCCTGCCTCGCAATCCTGCAATGCTGCTTTGGCTTGCCAGCAGCGACTGGGCGGCAAACTTGCCCAGGGCCACAATCAGCTTGGGCTTGATCAGTTCCACCTGGCGCTTGAGGTAGGGGTCGCACTTGACGACCTCCTCACCCTGCGGATCACGGTTGGCCGGGGGACGGCACTTCAGTACATTGGCGATATAGACATTCTCGCCGCGCTTGAGTTTAATTGCTGCCAGCATATTGTCCAGCAACTTGCCTGCCGGACCAACGAAAGGCTCGCCGCGCCTGTCCTCTTCAGCGCCTGGCGCTTCGCCGATAAACAGCCATTCAGCGTGGGGATCCCCTACCCCAAACACTGTCTGGGTACGCGTGGCTGCAAGACTGCAGGCAGTACAGGTCGGCACATCCGCTTGCAATGCCTGCCAGTTCATTTCCATAATGCCAGCGCGCCTGTCCCTGACCGGCTCCAGCAACCCTGGCTGCGGTGCTAAAGCTGCCGGGAAAGTGCTGGATTCTTCATCAAAATATCCCAGCTGCTCAGTTGTCGGCATACCGGCCTCTTCTGCAAACTCCGTCTGCAATACAGGGGCATCATCAGCTTGACTAAATGCAGGCGCAGGCTCGGCAACCTCATCTTGCACCGACTGTACTGGCTCATCATGCTGTTGGGCTGCTGAAGACACTTCTTGGACCTGCGCCTGGGATGGCGTCTCTGCCAGCGAAGGATGCTCTCCTGACTGAACGCGCAAATGCCAGACCGGCAGCAGCTCCAGCTCCCTTAGCATGTCTTCACGGCCAAGGCTCATAATGCGACTCCCATCAATACCGCATCTTCACGGCCATGTTTTGCCGGATAGTAGCCGCGACGTATGGCCATTTCATTAAACCCCATGCTTTCATACAGGCTTATAGCCGAGATATTGGAAGGCCGCACTTCGAGAAACATATTGAGCGCGCCATGGCGGCGGGCGGTATCCATCATGTGCTGCAGCAGGCTCCGGCCCAAGCCCCTGCCCTGCCATGGCGCAGCTATGCTGATATTGAGCAGGTGCGCTTCATCCAGCACCATCATGAGTACGGCATAGCCGAATACCTCACCATTTTGTTCATATACCCAGCAGCTATACCCCGAGTCGAGCGAATCTCTGAAATTGCCGCGAGTCCAGGGATAAGGAAAGATTGTGGGCTCTATACGTGCCACTTCATCCAGGTCATGCTGCTGCATGGGGCGCAAGCTGGCTTTAACATTGAGGACGGCATTCATGCTGCGTTCGCCTTGGCCAAGCGTTCACTGGTTTTCAGGGCGACCTTGTTGCGGATATATACGGGGGCCGCCTCATCCGCAATCCGTCCTTCACCCGCCAGGAATCCCGGCAAAGCCAGGGCCGCGATCGCGGCTGCACGCGGATAGGCCTCTGGCAGGAGGTTGCCCGCCTGGCCTACATAACACTGCTGCAGGGCCTCTGCATAGCTTTGCCAGCCGCTGCCTGCCCCTGTCCAGCCGCTTCCTTCCACAGCAGGCACATCTTCCGGCTTGTATAAGCCGGGCGCGACTACCTCCTTCCATCCTGCTCCCTGCTTGATATAAGCCGCGTGATAGACCTCGCCCATACGGGCATCCAGGCACGCGATCACCTTGTCAGCACCTTGGGCATCCTCGGCTAGGGCCAACAAGGTGCTGACACCAACCACGGGCAAATCCGCACCAAGCGCCAACCCTTGCGCTACACCGCAACCAATGCGCAAACCCGTGAAAGAGCCTGGCCCTGCGCCAAAGGCAATGCCATCCAGATCGCTCAGCTCCACACCAGCCTCATCCAAGAGCTCGCGCAGCAATGGCAATATGCGCTGCGAATGGCTCTGTCCCGCCAGCATTTCGCGCTGGATCAACCTGCCGTCCAGCAGCAAGGCCAGGGAAAGATATTCAGTAGAGGTGTCTAAGGCGAGAATATTCATGCAGGATCTGTGGGAGTTGAAGCAAAGAATTCTACTACATCTGCCACCTCCCGCGTCCGGCGCATGGGCGGCAAGCTTTGCCAGATGCGTCGCCCGTAAGGCTTGCTGATCAAGCGCGGGTCACAGATCATGAGCACGCCGCGGTCCGCCTCGTCACGGATCAGCCTGCCGGCTCCCTGCTTCAGGGTGATCACGGCATAAGGCAACTGATATTCCATGAAGGCATTCTTGCCTTCGGCATTCATCTTGTCGATGCGCGCAGACAGTACCGGATCATCTGGAGGTGCGAACGGCAGCTTGTCTATAATCACCGCGGAAAGCGCCTCGCCCCTGACATCCACGCCTTCCCAGAAGCTTTGCGAACCCACCAGCACGGCATTGCCCAACTTGCGGAAACGCTCAAGCAACTCGCTACGCGCAGTATCCCCCTGCATCAGCAACGGATAGTCAAGGCCCCCGGTTTCAAACGCATCCTTGAGCAGGGCATGGACATCTCGCATCGCACGCAGGCTGGTGCACAGGACAAAAGCGCGGCCGCGGCTGGCCTTGATCACCGGCAATGCCATTGCCGCCACGGCTGAGGCATAACCGGGGCTGTTGGGTTCCGGCATACCCTGCGGTACATAGAACAGGCCTTGGGTGCCGTAATCGAACGGGCTGTTCCAGTAGCCGGTCTTTGCCTCCTCAAGACCCATTTGGCCGAGGTAATGGCTAAAGTCGCTTTTCACCGCCAGCGTAGCGGAGGTAAATATCCAGGAACGCGGCTGGGCATTGAGCTGCTTGCTGAATCCTTCAGCGACAGACAGTGGGGTAGCATGCAGTTGCACAGACTGGGTAAACACTTCCACCCAGCGTACCAGGTTGGCATTTTCAGCGCTTTGCCAGCGCTGCAGCATCACCTGCAAGGCCAATGCGCGCTGCCAGCAATTTTCCACCGACGGCTCCCGTTCCGCCTGGCTTTCCAATATCGCGGCAAGCGCTGCCAATTTTTCCTGCATCAGGGCATACGCGCTGTCAAAATTGCGTAAGGCCAGCGCCTTTTGCACCGGCAGGCGCACGCCCTCGTAAGCAAAGATCAGGCGGAAGTCGCGCACGGCCTTTTCCAGGGCAGCAGTAGCGTCCGGCAATGCCGTGCAATCCTTGATGGTAGTAATGTATTCAGCATGCGCATCTCGTGCCAGCTCCATGAGCTGGCTGGTGGAAAACCCCTCGCCAAAGAAAATGCCCGCCACTTCGGGCAATTGGTGCGCTTCATCGAAGATCACGGTATTGGCGGAAGGCAGCAACTCGGCCACGCCTTCATCCCGCAGCATGACATCGGCAAAAAAGAGGTGATGGTTGACCACCACAACATCAGCCGCCAAGGCACGTTTGCGTGCCTCCATGACAAAACAGTCTTTGTAGAACGCACATTCCTGTCCCATGCAATTGTCACGGGTGGAAGTCACAGCGGGCCAGATCGTGGCGCTTTCCGGAACGGAAGTCAGCTCGCTCTTGTCGCCGGTGCCGCTGTTCTCGGCAAAAGCCTGGATTTTATGGACATAGGCGGCATCTTCCCGTGAGTAGAACTTGCCCTCATTCATGGCGCGCTGGAGGTGGAAATGGCAGACGTAATTGGCACGTCCCTTGAGCATGGCCACCGTTACCGGCACCTTGAGTGCATCGCGCACCGCTGGCAGGTCACGATTGAACAGCTGGTCCTGCAAGGTCTTGGTGCCGGTGGAAATAATCACCTTGCCGCCGGAAAGCAGCGCGGGAACCAGGTAGGCAAAGGTCTTGCCAGTGCCTGTGCCGGCTTCGGCCACCAGCTGGCGATTATGCTTGATGGCATCGGCAATGGCCTGTGCCATTTCCTGCTGCTGGATGCGCGAGCGATAGCCAGGGATGGTCTCCGCAAGCGGACCTTCCGGCGAAAAAACATGGTCTAGATCACTCAAGAATGGCTTTCAAATCAGGCAGGAAATACCCAGCCATTATACTTAAGTTGAGGAGAATGACGCCCAGCAAATGATGATGAAGCCAAGACTGCCAGGTAAAACACTGGAGACAAGGTGTTAGTAAAATTCCCGGTGATTCTTAAAGGTTCCCGGCACAATGACCATCGAAAAATGATCGCAACGCTATTGCAAGCAACTCCACTTAAAGAATTGCGGCAATCAACACCAGTCTGGGTTAGGCAACCCGGCAAATACCTGCCTCAGGCCATCCGACCAGCCCTGCCTGACCATGGTGTAATAAGGATCGCTTTCGGTAAGGCGCTGCTTGCAATCCGCATTGAAACTGTTGCTGCGGTAAATCAGCAAATCAATCGGCGCGGCAACGGAGATATTGCTGCGTATGGTGGAATCAAAGGAAATCAAGACACACTTCACCGCCTCCATGATGTCGCTGTCATTGGTGATAACGCGGTCTATGATGGGCTTGCCATACTTGGTTTCGCCAATCTGGAAATAAGGGGTTTCATGGCTGCTCTCAATGAAATTACCGGCAGCATATACCGAAAACAGGCGCGGCTGCTCTCCCTTGATTTGTCCGCCCACCAGGATGCTGGCACTGAATTCGGTATTGTGGTTCTTCAGGTGCTCATTATCCTGCTCATACACTGCGCGCAATTGATCCCCCACCAGCTGGGCAGCATCGAACATATTGGTGACATTGTGCAGATTGACACCTTCGCTGAGTTTCAGCGCCTCTCGCAGGCGGTTGATCACGGCCTGCGTAATTGCCAGGTTGCCAGCAGTCATTAGGGTGATCACCCGCTCGCCGGGCACTTCAAACACATTCATCTTGGGGAATATTGCCACCTGGTCCACGCCGGCGTTGGTACGGGTGTCAGAAGCTAGCACAAGTCCCTGGTCAAGCAATAAGGCAACGCAATATGTCATGCTGGAAACATCGTCAGTGAAGGTGGATCAATCATACGCATGCAAGAATGCCTCGACAATACCACGCTTGGAGTAGTGTCACTTTTAGCCAAGAAATCGCGTAAACTTGATTTTTAGCCGTCATTTTCAGGTACAACATATGGAATATCGCAAGCTGGGAAAATCAGACCTCAACGTTTCCGCCATCTGCCTGGGCACCATGACCTATGGTGACCAGAACACCGAGGCCGAAGGCCATGAACAGATGGACTATGCCTTGGCGCAAGGCATCAATTTCATCGATACCGCAGAGATGTACCCGGTGCCGCCCAAGGCCGAAACCGTGACCCGCACCGAGACCATCATAGGCAGTTGGCTCAAGAAACAAGCGCGCGACAAGGTCATCCTGGCGAGCAAGGTGGCAGGCGGCAACCGCAAGATGGAATGGATACGCAGCGGCCCAAAAGCAGTGGACCGCGCCAACGTGCGCGCTGCCATTGAAGGCTCGCTCAAGCGCCTGCAAACTGATTACCTGGACTTGTACCAGATCCACTGGCCAGAACGCAACGTGCCTATCTTCGGCCAGTATCAGTTTGATCCCGGCAAGGAAAAGGAATGGGTCTCCATCCATAACCAGCTGGAAACGCTGGCGGAACTGGTCAAGGAAGGCAAGGTACGTTATATCGGCGTTTCCAATGAGCAGCCCTGGGGCGTGATGGAATTCATCCGCCTGTCCAACCAGTACAACCTGCCGCGCATTGCCTCCATCCAGAACAGCTACAGCCTGCTCAACCGCGGGTTTGAGTTCGGCATGACAGAGATCGTCTACCGGGAGCAAGTCAGCCTGACGGCTTATTCCCCGCTGGCGTTCGGCCATCTCACTGGAAAGTACATAGACAATCCGCAAGCCCAAGGCCGCGTCAACCTGTTCCCTGGCTACGCGCAACGCTATACAAAACCCAACGTCGCGCCCGCAAGCGCAGCCTATGCTGAACTTGCCCGCAAGCACGGCCTCACTCCAACCGAGCTCGCACTTGGCTTTGTCTATAGCCGCTGGTTCGTCACCAGCACCATCATCGGCGCCACCAGCATGTCCCAATTGCAGGAAAATATCGCGGCCTGGCAAAAACCACTCAATGAAGAAATCCTGCAGGAAATAGAAGCCATCCATTTACGCTATATGAACCCCGCCCCTTGAGCCTCCCAGGCCATTGGACCATCCAGGAATCTCCTCCATCCGTCCTTGTTGATACTTGCAGTATTAACAAGGATTTACAGCCGATTCTCTTTGCCACATAATCATTTAATGATATTGCTTATCATTAAATGATTGTGGATTCAGTACGGCTATTGCCTGAAGTCCATAAAACATCACAACGGGGAGAGGACAAATGCATCAATATTCCTTCGGTAGGCTCAAACTTGCCATTCACCTGCTGCTCATGGCAGGACTGTACCAAGGTCACCATTTGGCTTATGCGGACGAAAATTCCGAACAGGAATCAAATCCGGCCTCGCTTCCTGTCGTGACCGTAGTAGGCTCCGCAGACAAGACCGGTGATAACTTTAAATCCACGGCCCAATCGGTTTCTATCATTAATGAACAAGACATCAAGGATATCGGCGCTAATAGAAAATTAGATGATTTATTGTTATACGAAGCTGGCGTAGTCAGCCAACAATATGGCATGGACAATAAGTCTAATTGGTTCAGGATCAGAGGCTTCAATGCCAATACCACCCTGGACGGAACCGCGATTTCCAATAATGGTTTCTTTGTGTGGGAGCAGGAAATCTACGGTTTGGAAAATGTTGAAGTCCTAAAGGGTGCCAATTCGTTCAATTACGGCGCCACCGACGCGGGCGGCACCATCAACCTGGTGTCGAAGCGTCCTAAAGACATAGAGCAAAGCGAGATCAACTTCAGCGTCGGCAACTTTAGCAGGCGTACTATCAGCGGTGATTACAATGGAATATTAAGTCAAGAACATGGGGTGCGCTACCGCCTTGTGGGTCTGTATTCCAAAGGCAACTTCCCCCAAGATCACACTGGGATGGAACAGTACTATTTTGCCCCCAGCATTTCTTGGGATATCTCTGATCGCACCAGCCTTACGATCCTAGCCAGCGCTATGAAGAAACAGGGAACACCCACTAGCGGATTTATGCCGGCCTATGGTTCGCTTATCCGTACCCCTTACGGCAAGATAGGTTATGACACCTATCTAGGCGAGCCTAATCGGGACTACTTTGAACGCCGTCAGTATTCCTTGGGCTACGAATTCAGCCATGATTTTGGTGAGCACCTCAAATTCACTCAAAATTATCGTTACGGCAAAATGGACCACGACTTTCTGACGACCTTTGCTTTTGACTCAGATAGCGATAGATTAGGCAGTCGCGGCTATTCTCTCCTAGATGGAGATTCCACCGTACATAGCGTGGATAACCGTCTAAGCAAAACTTCCGTTTTTGGAAATTTCGAAAATACCTTGATGGTAGGTTTAGATTACAAACGCAGCAAGGCTGATGCACAGCATAATGGGTTTGGTGGCGCATCTCAGATTGACTTGTTTAATCCAGTTTATGGGACTCCATTTTCGGTTGTAAGCAATCCCTATGAAATTAGGCTAAAGCAAGAAGGGATTTATGCTTTCAACAAACTCAACTGGAACGACATTGTGCTGTTCAGTATAGGTATTCGGCGAGATAACTACGATACCAGTTCCTTAACCGGAGCCAGTCAGACTTATAACGCTGACAAGGGTGATAAGAATACGCATAACATTAGCCTCATGGTGAATACACCCATTGGCCTGTCTCCCTATGTAAGCCATTCAACTTCCTTCAATCCTCAAGTTGGGGCTGATGGCAATGGTCGTCCATATCAGCCCTTAAGTGGCAAACAACTAGAAATTGGTTTCAAGTATGAACCTACTTGGATGAAGGGAAGCTTTAATCTGGCGTTCTTCGACCTCAAGGAAGACAATGCTCTAGTGCAAGACTCTCTCACCTTCGTTCAGGCTCAGATAGGCGAGCGCAAGAACCGTGGTATCGAACTTCAATCTGATTGGCGCATTAATGACAATTTGAATGCGAAACTGAGTCTTACCCACAATAATGCTGAACAGGACTACGATAGAACAGGTGATTTAATACGCTCAGGCAGAGCGCAGCTTATTCCAGATCATCAAGCAGCTGTCAAACTCAACTACAAACATACTCAAGGCACAGTGCTGAATGGTCTCAGATTAAGTCTAGGAGTCCGTTACAATGGCAGCACCGAAGATAAAGCCAACCATCCGGGTTACACAGTGCCTTCCTATACTTTGGTGGATGCTACGGCAATTTACCCAATCGCAAAGAACTGGAGCTTACAGGTGAATGCCACCAATTTGCTTAACAAGGAATATCTCAGTGTATGTGAAGGTACTTGCTTCTATGGCACCTCCCGCACCGTGGATGCCCAGCTCAGCTACCATTGGTAGTCTAGCAACTGGATGGCAGTCCAATCATGCCTGATGACTGCTGTCCAGCCTAAACTAGCCTTGTGACTCTTTAATTTCTTTCACCCAGACGACTTGGCATTGAGCGGTACTGATCCATTATCCATGCCATGCAGTTTGAAACGGCCAACCGTTTGCGCCAAGTCATCCGCCTGTTGCTGCAAGGCAGCTGCGGCAGCCGCAGCCTGCTCTACCAGGGCTGCATTCTGTTGGGTTACTTCATCCATCTGAGAAATGGCGATATTCACCTGATCAATCCCACTGCTCTGCTCCTGGCTTGCGGTGCTGATCTCGGACATGATTTCGGTCACGCGCTTAACGCTATCGACGACCTCCTGCATGGTCGTTCCAGCTTCTGTCACCAGCTTTTCCCCAACGCCGACCCGCTCCACTGAATTGCCTATCAGCTCCTTGATCTCCTTGGCAGCGACCGCAGAGCGTTGCGCCAGCATCCGTACTTCGGAGGCCACCACCGCAAACCCGCGCCCTTGCTCCCCAGCACGTGCCGCCTCGACGGCCGCATTCAACGCCAGGATGTTGGTTTGGAAAGCAATGCCGTCAATCACAGCAATAATGTCCACAATATTTCTTGATGCCTCATTGATCGACCCCATCGTCGAAACAACCTGTGATACAACACCACCGCCACGCAAAGCGATCTCTGACGCCAATACGGCAAGCTGATTGGCCTGGCGGGCATTGTCGGCATTCTGCCTGACCGCAGACGTAATCTCTTCCATGGAGGAGGCTGTTTCTTCCAGGGCGCTTGCCTGCTGTTCTGTACGCGATGACAGGTCCAGGTTGCCGGAGGCAATTTCACTGGAGCCAGTCGCAATCGCATCGGTTCCCTGACGCACCTTGGCTACGATGTTGGTCAGGCGATCGTTCATATCCTTCAGGGCAAGCAGCAACTGTCCGGTTTCATCGCGCGAGGATGCTTCAATGTTGGCAGTCAGGTCGCCTGAAGCCACGGTCTTTGCAATAGCGATCGCACTATTGAGCGGACGGGTGACTCCCGTGATGATCCAATATGTAAGAATCGCCCCAAATGCCGTCAACACCGCCAGGGTTAGCAAGATCGCAGCCGCTGCGAGATCATGGTATCTCTGCGCTGCGGCCTGGTTTTCCTCGCGGATGCCAGCCGAACGCTCCTCCACAAATGCCACAATCTGGTCAATCTGCTGTGTAGGCACCCGGTCCATGCCTTTGACCAGCATGTCCACCGTCTGCGGGCTTTCTAACTTTTGGTGATTAAATCTATTTAAAGCTTCCAGATAGTTGATCTCCAGCTGCGACAATGCCTGCTTGGCATCACTCACTATCGGTGTATCCAATCCCATTTTTTCAAAAATTGTCATGAGCCTGTCTAGGCCATCCTGGGTTTCCTTGCCGCTCTTGATAAAGGCGTCCCGGTATTTGTCGAATGCCTCGGGATCATGACCGCGTAGCAGAATATTCTTCCACTCCTGTATCTGGATCTTGAACGTGACCTGAGTCTTGCGTGCGGTATTGATAGCATCTTGCGCCATTGATGCCTGCTCAATCGTAAGCTGGAGCAGATCGTTTGTTTTGGAGAGCGTCGTCCACCCCACCATGCCCAGAATCAAAGAGCCAATAAGTAAAAGCGCGCTCAATCCGATCAGGCGCGTGGATATTTTAAGATTGCTAAGTTGCATGGCGGTACTCAATATGAATGGAATAAGGTAAGCAGAAATTGCGCTGTTGAGAAAATACGCCAGCAAAAATGAAGAAGCAGCAACAAGACATTTTGCGCATAATATTGGGAATTTATGACAAATTGATGTCACTTTTGCTGCATTAGGACTAGGTAGGTGCGCCTCGCTTGCATTCATGCATGACATCAAAACAAAAAATCATCATAAACAGTGGGTTATAAAATATCTTTGTCACACGAGTGTCCTTTTTTCGTTCTCGCGTGTCATTACTAATAGAAGACCTGTATTTTTTAAGGTTTTACGGAATAACAATTCGAAGCGAGTCTATTCGCCACGCACATTTCCCTGATTTCTGGATTTATCCACCCTTCCCCGTAAGGGGAAGGTTTACTTTTAATCTGTATACCAAGTTTTTCAGGTTCTCAATCCGCCACCGTATGCCTTATCATGGGTTCTATTCCCCCGTTGCCCCACAAAGGCTGACAAGGGGCACCATTGCACTTTCCCCGTCAACCCACAAGGAAACTCGATGCGTATCGTTTTTTTCAGCACCCAGGCTTATGACCGTGAAAGCTTTCTCGAGCACGACAAACCCAACGATGCAGAATTTGTATTCCAGCAACCCAAACTGACTTTGGAAACGGCGGTTCTTGCCGCTGGGGCTGAGGTAGTTTGCGCATTCATCAATGACGATCTGTCCGCTCCCGTTCTGGAACAACTTGCAGCCAACGGTACACGCTTGATCGCCCTGCGTTCAGCCGGGTACAACCATATTGACCTGGAAGCAGCCACACGACTTGGCCTGGCAGTAGCACGAGTACCATCCTATTCGCCGCATGCCATTGCAGAACATACTGTCGCCTTGATACTGGCACTCAACCGCCACCTGACACGGGCTTATAATCGCACGAGGGAGGGCGACTTCAGCCTGCGCGGCCTCACGGGCTTCGACCTGGTAAACAAGACAGTGGGTATCATCGGTACGGGCCAGATAGGAGCTGCATTTGCCAAGATCATGGCAGGGTTTGGCTGCAAACTGCTGGCATATGATCCTTATCCCAACCCTAAGGTAGTAAAGTTGGGTGCGCAATATCTGGAGCTGGATGAACTTTTTGGCCAGGCCCAGATTGTCAGCCTGCATTGTCCATTGAGTCCCAGCACTTATCACCTGATCAATGCGAGCACACTAGGCCGGATGCAGTCTGGCAGCATGCTCATCAATACCAGCCGTGGCGCACTGGTGGATACTCCTGCAGTAATTGAGGCGCTGAAAAGCGGCCACCTGGGTTACCTGGGCCTGGATGTCTATGAAGAAGAGGCCGATCTGTTTTTCGAGGATTTGTCAGATTTTCCTTTGCAGGATGATGTGCTGGCACGCCTGCTGACTTTTCCTAACGTCATCATCACTGCCCATCAGGCATTCCTCACGCGCGAGGCCCTGAATGCGATTGCAAGCACAACCCTAGCCAACATCAGCGCATGGGCCGAGGGATCACCGCAAAACCTGGTCAACATAGAAGGATAGGCGCTCCATCATGAAAACACCCATGAGTCATATCCCGCCCCAGCTTCCCAGTGGGCTGGAGGCCTACAAACGTACCCCGGAATTTACACCTGACAACCTGCCTCCAGCCTTGCAAACCTCACACTCCACAAAACCTGGCGTTTGGGGTTTGCTGCATGTACTGGCAGGCCAGGTCATCTACCGCCTGGCCCCGCCATATGAACAATCCACCATTGCCAATGCAGGAGATTCCATCGTGATATTGCCGGAAATTGTGCACTCGGTGGAATTCGGTAGCCCCGGCAGGTTTTATGTGGAATTCTACCGGGCGCCCACTTCTGATTGATTTTACCTCACTCTCATCAGAGTAGATTTCAAGATGAGCACTGCTCCCTTACCAAAGCCATAACTGGTGGTAATCAGGCTGGCAAAAAGATATATCTGGAACACATGCTGAGCCAGGCTCTGGGGCGGCTCAGCCGTATCCAGCACAGGAAACATCCCCATCAACAGGAACAGGCTGGAATTGGTAAAAGCCCCTACCACCATTGCCCAGCGTACATGCCAGGGCAGTGGCACCCTCGCCGCATAGAACCCCAATATCAGGGCAGACATAAGCAGAAAATCGATATGGGCCTGCAGTACCCTGGTTTGTTTTCCTGGAAAAACGTCAGGTAGCCCCGGTACGCCAAAATTCAGCCCGACCATGCACCAGGCCAGTATCAATGCCATGATGATCCAAAGACAGGCGCCACGGATCATGACCAGATTCAGGGCTTTGTCATCTTGTTGCTGCATATTCACACTCCATCGTCATCAAACGCACCATTATGTGAACAAGCAGGTGATCGCACTTGATTGCAGGAGCGCAAAAACTTGATCCAGACGGTGGTTTTCTGATTTACCTTGTCTCGCACTTTCAATAATATTCAATCCATATCATCCACCCTGTCGGGAACGCGTATGGATACAGCGACAAGAGGCCGCGCTATTGACCACGGCCTGCACCTCTCTACCGAGCGTTACGCTCCGGGCCAGCGCCATGAATGGCTGCGCAACGTCATTGGCAAGGAGTACGCACACGTCACGATTAGCGTGCCAAAGACAACACCCCTGTTTAACGAAATGAATATCTACCCATGGCAGGACATGAGGCTTTCCAGCATCAAATCCAATAGCATTACTATCCATCGAAAACCTGGCGAATGTCATAGCGTTAGCCAGGATGCCTACTTTGCGGTCATTCTGCTCTCAGGCAAGTACCTGCTGGAACAGAACGGGCGAGAAGTCTTCCTAAAGCCCGGTGAAATGACGCTTTATGACGCCACCCGCCCGCACCGCATCTATTGTCCCGAGCCTTTTTCCAAGCTGATCGTGTCCATTCCGCGCGCGCAATTACGCCATCGCCTGGCAGGAGTGGAACACTGCACTGCACGACAGATCAGCAATCAGCACGGGGCCTGTGCCATTACCTCCGACTTTATCCAGTCTGCCGCCAGGCACGTCAACGAATTGAGCATGGAAGCATTTGCAGGCATGGCAAGCCAGGCCCTGGACCTGTTGGCATTGTCGATTGCAGAAGTGCGTCCGGGAAATTACAGCCTGTCACGCAGCCGTTCACTTTCACTTTATAGAGTGAAGGAATTGATAAACGGGCTCTTAGCAGACGCCACGCTGGATACCAGCGCAATCGCCAATGCCAGCGGGTTGAGCCCACGTTATATCAACAGCCTGTTCGAGGATGAAAATACATCTCTCATGCGCCATGTCTGGCAACGCCGCCTGGAAAAATGCAAACAGGATATGCTGAACCCTGCCCAGCGCGGGCACAGCATTTCCGAAATTGCCCTGCGCTGGGGATTCAATGACCTCGCTCATTTTAGCCGTGCCTTCAAGAAACAGTTTGGCCTTGCGCCACGTGAATATCGGCAATCAGGCAATTGACAAGCCTCAATCGTTTTCCACGACCAGGTTGAGCAATTTATTCACCATGGGTGCAATCAATAAAATCGCTACAAACACTACAGGCCATGCAATCGAAAAGGCTTTGGCCCATTGTTCAAGGAAGACACGGGAAGGTACATGCCGACTGAATAAAATAATGCAAGAAACGATCATTGAAGTGCTGGCGGACATCACCAGGGCAAACATGATTTTTCTGTATTTTCTTGAAAGTTTCCGCGCCATGTTCAGTGCCACATTTTTTTGAAATCAAGGGAGTGATGAACCAATCGCCTTACCAGGGCAAGGCATCATTCTCGTGGAAGAAACCACCACTCTCCCCATCTTGATTCAGCGTTGCCAGGCGTACGCTGGTTTTGCTGCTGTCTTCAACCTCCATGGGCGCATGCTCACCCCCGAGCTGGGTTTTGACCCAGCCAGGATGGGCTGCGTTGATCTTGATATTGGTATTCTTCAACTCGTGTGCCAGATGCACGGTATAGGCATTGAGCGCGGTTTTTGAGGCATTGTAGGCAAAACCCTTGGCCGGCTCTATAGGAGAATCCGCCATGCTGTGAAGTGTCAGTGACGCAAGAATACTTGAAAGATTGACGATGCGCCCAGCAGAAGCCAGCTTGATCAATGGCAGCAATTTCTGCGTCAACTCAATCACGGCAAAGAGATTTATTTCAAAGGTTTCATGCAATACCGTGCTACTGACCGTGCTGCTATTGTTTACTCCAATCAGATTTTCTTTAAGCACGCCGGCATTGTTGACCAGAATATCGAGTTTGCCGAAATGCTGTTTGATATATTCTGCAACCAGCCCTGCCGTCTCCGGCTTAGCCGCATCATAATGAACGACTGCCGCATCAATGCCCAACCCCTGCAACTTGTTGGCAGCCTCCTGGCCGCTCTCTATATCCCTCACCCCAAGAATCACTGTAATTCCCTGCAAGCCAAGATCCTTGGCTGTTTCATATCCTATGCCGCGATTTGCGCCAGTGATTAATGCGACTTTTCCATTAGCTGCTGCCATGATGATTTCCTTTTATTTAATTAATATACCAAACGGTAAATTAATATTAATTCCCATCCTATTTTCCTGTCAACATATTTTTTACCAAGTGGTATAATAATATCCAAATATTAGAAACGAGCCATGAATATCATGAGTGAAATCAAGAGGGGCCGGGGCCGCCCAAGCAAGTTTGATCCGGAAACATCACTGCAAATCGCCATGCACCTGTTCTGGTCACATGGCTATGAAGGCACTTCCATGGCAGAGCTCACAGAAGCCATGAACATCAATAAACCCAGCCTTTACGGTGCTTTCGGCAGCAAGGAGAATCTGTTTCGCAAAGCGATCGAGCAATATATGGCAGGGCCGATCGCCTTTGTCGGTGAGGCCCTTTCTGAGAAAACTGCTTATGAGGTCGTAGAAAAACTGCTATTGAATACCGCCACTTTCCTGACCGATCCAGCCAATCCAAAAGGCTGCATGGTGCTCATGGGAACATTGAGCTGCGGCAAGGAAGCAGAAGCCATCAAGCAGGAAATGATTACGCGCAGGCAAGCATATGAGATGGCATTGAAACAGCGGTTTATCCTGGCGCAGGCACAAGGCGACCTGCCAAAGGACGCAGCCCCAGAGACGCTTGCCAAATATGTGGTCACCATCCACCAGGGCATGACTGTGCAAGCAGTGAATGGCGCCAGCCATGCAGAACTGGAAGCGTTGGCCAAATTGGTGTTACAGAACTGGCCTGCCCCTGGTAATCAGGCTAAATAATGATATAGGCGGCGGAGCTGGATAATGTCCACTCTACTGCGGGCGCCTGGCAAAAAATTGCACGGGTTGCGGCGGTGCCATTTGCAGCACGTTCTTGCGCACCTTGCCCATCACATGCATCTCGCAACGCTTGCAGTCAAACTTGAGGCTGATCCTGTCTTTGCCGCTGACCAAAGTCATGGATTCTGCGGTAATGGTGCCCTGCACGCCGATCACGCCCTTGGCTTCCTTCGGACACATGGCAAAGCTGTAGCGCAGGCAGTGCTTGGTGATCATGACCGGCACTTCGCCCAGCTCTTCATTGGCTTCATACGCAGCCGCAACGGCCTGGACGCCATGTTTTTCATAAAAAGCACGTGCCTGTTTGTTATAGACATTGGATAAATAACTCAAGGTATCCTGCGGATACTGTGCAGGCGGCTTCACAGGCGTACCCGGTTGAGGACGCTGGTACCCAAGCAGGCGCGTCGCTTCCAGTTGTTCCATGGCATCACGGCGCAACTGGTTGACGATGGAGGCAGGGATGAACCATGGCTGGCTCAGCTGCAAGCTGATATTTGCAGCAGAAAAGTCCGTATTGCCGAGCTTGCCCAGGTTTTCATGCAGGCTGGCTTCTGCCTTTTCCTGGTTTTGCGCTGGCTGCTTTTCCGTTTCGCATTGCGCATGTGCCATAAAACCATCTTCATCGGATACCGTAAGGGCGAAGCCTTCATGGGTTTCCTGCAACACCAGCTCCACTGAAATCTTTCGTACAGCGGAATCCTTTTCCAGCAAGCGCATGAAAGCATGGTCGCGGTTGCGGTAAACCTTCATGTTGCGGCGCATGTCCGGCGGCATTTCATTGGGATATAGACGGTTAGCCTGCACGGTGTTGATGCGCATGCCTACCAGCTCCTTGTGCACATCAAAGAAGCAGACGCCGTCGCCGTTATGCAGCTCCAGCGATGTCTCAACTTCAAAATAATCCTTGCCCACCTTGGTCACCCGGCCAATTTCCTCGCCTGAGAATTTTGGCGTATCAAATGCACCAACATCTTCACCCCTGCCATGCACGAAGTATTCAGTGGTACTGCGGTTAAAGGTTTTTTCCGGTTGCGGCGTAAAGCTGAAAATGGGACGGCCGGAAGAAGCTCGCCGGTACCCCGGGGTGTCCTCAAGAATTTCATCCAGGAGCTGGCGATAGTGGGCAGTTGCATTCTTGACGTAAGCCAGGTCCTTGTAGCGACCCTCGATCTTGAACGCACTGACCCCGGCATCCACCAGCGCGCGAAGGTTGGCGCTCTGGTCATTATCCTTCATGGACAGGAGATGTTTATCCTTGGCCAGGATACGGCCCTGGCTGTCTTCCAGCGTGTAGGGCAGGCGGCATTCCTGCGAACACTCACCGCGGTTGGCACTGCGTCCGGTGTGCGCATGGCTGATATAGCACTGGCCGCTGAAGGCGACACAAAGCGCGCCGTGGATAAAGAACTCCAGGTTGCAACTGGTCGCGTCCGCCACTTTCCTGATGGTGTTGAGGTCCATCTCGCGCGCCAGGACGATCTGGGTAAAACCTACCTGGTCGAGAAACACGGCTTTTTCCACAGTACGGATATCGGTCTGGGTGCTGGCATGCAGCTGTATGGGTGGAATATCCATTTGCAGCAGGCCCATGTCCTGCACGATCAAGGCGTCTACCCCCGCATCATAAAGTCGCCAGGCCATGGCGCACGCGCCTTCAAGCTCGTTGTCATGAAAAATGGTGTTGAAGGCGACGAAGACTTCCGCATGAAAGCGATGAGCATGCTGCACCAGCCTGGCAATATCTTCCAGGGAGTTTTCTGCCTTGGCGCGTGCGCCAAATGCCGGGCCGCCGATATAAACGGCATCGGCTCCATGGTTGATTGCGGCAATGCCGTAATCAGCATTCCTGGCTGGAGCAAGCAATTCAAGATGGCGACGGCTCTGGGTCATATCACTAAATGACGGCGGCATCAAAAGCCGTCATTCCATTCAAAAACAAAAGGATGCGCAATATACCACAATCATGCAAGGGGTAGATGCAGGATTCAGGGCCTATCAACCAGTTTGCCAACAAGGGCGGCAGCTTGCGGTATCATGCCAAAATAACATTCAAGGGAGCCTCCCAATGCGCGCCACCGCCATCCGCAACATCTGCTTCGCCATCTGTATCCTGTGCATCCTTGGCAGCCTGCTGCTCGGGATCGCCATGATCTGGGACTGGGTCAAGGATTCTGACTTCATCCACAAGAGCTTCATGACACTGGGCGCCTTGTTTCTGGCCTCGCTGCTTACCCTTTCAGTTGCCAAGAAGCTGGGCGTGAAAGACGAATAAATTGCAAAAGCTCAAGAGGCTGCCAGCCTGACACCCTCTTCGCGCCCTGCAGCCTCGGTCAGCATGGCGACGTTATCTCTGGTGAAGAATCCCTGGAAATCGCCAAAACGCTGCACATATTCAATAATCAGCGAGGAATGCTCCGACGCATTGGAGAATATCTGTTTCAAGCCTTCTTCGCGCGAACCTATTACGTCCAGCAGAAAACCCTGGCCCTGCGCTGCAATCGCATTGACGACAAACTCAATGTTTTCAAACCCCTCACGCTCTCCATCCCGCACGGCTATCGCCAGGTGGTGCAAGCGCGGACCGTAATTGCGCACAAATGTCTCTGTAGGGGATGGCAATTGCTCCAGGTGATTGACGAAATAAGGTGTGTTGTTGGCAGTGAACACCTTGGCCGGGCTCTTGGATTCTGCCAGGCCGTGCGCGCTCTTGGTGACGTTGGTTGAGGAGTTCTGGTTGAAGATATTGTAAGCGCCCCAGAAGTAATAGCTGGACCAGGACAGGTATTCAAGGATCGCCACTTCGCGGTTCTGGCTGTATACCCGGGTGGCAAGGTGGTCTATGGGCAAAAGCAAATCGCCGATGCGCAGCTTGTCCTGCATATTCTTGGCAGCTTCATACGCCAGCTGCACTTCAGAATCTATACGGCTGACGCCCAATGCGTAAACGCGCATTTCATCCGCGGCACGTTCCAGGTAAGCCACGATATTGTGAGTGTAAGGTGAAGGCTTGCTCACTGCCAGGTTACCGGGCAGCTCCAACTTGCGGATTTCATCCTGGGAGAAAAAGCGGAACTCCCGCTCCTGTTGCAGCTTGACCACGTCATGCAGGTCATCCACCCGGATGATTTCCCCCATGTAGCGACTGTTGGGCTTCTTGGCACCTACAGGATAAATCTCGTTGAGACTGCGGAAAATACCACGCAGGTTGGGATCCTTGACTTCGCGTACCAAAATATCAGGCGATTCGAGGCCTATCCTCAATATATGCGTCCAGTGTGATTCACTCTCCAGCGTCACCAGATAATGGTAAGCCGTCATCAAACAGAGCTCGGCAATGTATTTCACCGAATGGCCTGGATCTACCGTAATCATCAATGCATCAATTTCATGCACCATGCTCGTCAGACCCAAAGAATCGCGTTCTTCCAGCAGCTTGACCAGGTATTCTTCAAAAAATGGGGAGTTTTCCTTATCCCCATGGCGTGGAAACTGCAATGAGTTCATGTTTTCTCCTGAAATAATGGCTTCACTTCTTGTTACCCACAGGCTGGAATGACAAGAAGTGGGAGTAACACACGGGATGGCCATTCTGAACTGGGCTCAGCAGCTCCAACATCACCAGAGACTTAAACCAACACAGAGCTAAGCAGAAAACGTGGCTGCCAAGGCATATCCACGCAGACAGTACACATCATTACGGCAAGCGGATGCAACGCCGCCAGCTGCGTTTTCTGCTTTGCGATCACTGTTGGGATTGCATTTGGTTGACGTGCACCCCTACCGTCATCGTCTCCAATCCCCCACCCACCCGCATCCCGCTGACCGGGCAAGCGTCGCGATAATCCAGGCCGGTAGCCAGCCGCACATGGACGCCATTGGTACGGCAACGGTTGGACACATCGAAACTGGCCCAGCCTGTGTCTTTGATCCAGACGTCTGCCCAGGCATGGCTTTCCATCAAGCTGCCATCATTGGTAAACAGGTAGCCGCTGACATAACGTGCGGGCATGCCCAGGTAACGGCAGCAAGCAATAAAAATATGCGCATGGTCCTGGCAAACCCCGTTGCCGGTCTTGAATGCATCAATCGCGGTGGTATCCACCGCGGTGGCGCCCTTGTTGTAGGGCACACGGTCAACAATCGCATGCATCATTTTATCCAGCATCAGCTCATCCAGGCTGGTGCTGCCAAATTGCTGTGCAAACTTGCGCAGGCTTGCATCAGTTTCTGTCAGACCGGTTGTGCGCAGATAAATTTCACGCGGCAATGCATCAAAGGCTGGCGGAATATCCAGCCCCGTTTCCACTTCGCCAATCGCCAGGATATTGATTTCCTCATGCGGCGTATCGAGCACCAGGATATGCGCGGTATTGCCATAGGTATCATCATGTCGCTGCAAATGACCATTGACCCTGATCTCCCACCGCCGCACACGCTGGCCGAAGCCATCCTGTGGCGTCAAACGCAATTGCTGGATGGTGTAGTTGACGATATCCGTGTAGAGATAATGGGTTCTATGGTGAATATTGAGCTGCATGATAAGGCTCCGTTTCTTGTGCCATGAGGCTATGCACCGATAGGCGCATTAAGGAAAGTGCGCTGGATCTCAGCGCCCAGGTTGTTGTTGGACTCGATGAAGTCCGACAGGAATTCGTGCAGGCCGTCCTGAAATATGTCATTCATGCGGCCATAGCGCAGGCGTGCATGCAGCTCTCCAGCCAATCGCCGGCATTCGCTGCTGTGCCGGCCGTCAAGCTGGTCCAGAATGGGGGTGATCTCGGAAAAGCAGGCATGCAATGAGCGCGGCATATCCTCACGCAATACCAGCAGCTCAGCCACGCGCCATGGCTCTATGGCATCGTTGAACACTTTTTGGTAAGCCTGGAAAGCCGAGACTGATCGTAGTACAGCACTCCACTCATAGTAGTCCACTGCACCGCCCACCTCTTCATCATCCGGTAACAATAAATGATATTTCACATCAAGCAGGCGTGCCGTATTGTCAGCACGCTCGATAAAGGTCCCAAGGCGCAGGAACCGGAAGGCATCGTCCCGCAGCATGGTGCCAAAACTGACCCCACGAAACAGGTGTGAACGCGCTTTCACCCAGTCGCAGAATTCGCCCAGGCCTTTCTGCATGAGGTCCATTCCGACAAACTGGCTGAACTCCAGCCACAAGGCATTGATGTTCTCCCAGGTTTCGGCCGACAGGGTAACGCGCACCGCGCGTGCATTTTCGCGCGCGCTGCGCAGGGCACAATAGATGCTGGAAGGATGCTGCGTATCCATGGACATATAGCGCACGACTCCGGCTGCCGTAACTTCGCCGTAGTCCTGTCGGTACGCATCCAGCCCGCCCGCAATCTGCAATGCAGGCTCCCACAGGTCAGCCTCGTTCTGTGCAGCATTGGGCACCAGCGACATGTTGTAGGTCACATCCAGCACACGCGCCATATTTTCGGCACGTTCAATATAACGGGCCATCCAATACAAATGATCTGCGGTTCTACTCAGCATGGCATCAATCTTTCAAAATCCAGGTGTCCTTGGTACCACCACCCTGCGAGGAGTTGACTACCAGTGATCCTTCGCGCAAGGCCACGCGGCACAATGCCCCAGGCACCAATGTGACACTCTTTCCTGACAGCACGAAAGGCCGCAAATCCACATGGCGGGGCGCCACACCCTTCTCAACCAGTGTTGGACAGGTAGATAACGCCAGGGTTGGCTGGGCAATGTAATTCGATGGATTGGATATGATGCGCAGGCGGAACTCCTCCAACTCCTGCCTGCTTGCGGCGGGGCCCACCAACATGCCATAACCGCCTGAGCCCTGTACCTCCTTCACCACCAGCTCTGACAGATGGTCCAGTACATATTTGAGATCGTCTTCCTTGCTCAGCTGGTAAGTCGGTACGTTGGACAGTATGGGCTCCTCACCAAGATAAAAGCGGATCATCTCCGGAACATAGATGTAGGTATCCTTATCATCAGCTACCCCTGTGCCTACGGCATTCGCCAGGGCTACCCCGCCATTGCGATAGACGGACAGCAGGCCAGGGACCCCCAGCATACTGTCAGGGCGGAAACTGAGAGGATCGATAAAATCATCATCTATGCGCCTGTAGATCACATCGACCCGCTTGGGGCCTTCGGTGGTGCGCATGTACACAGCATTGTTGCGTACAAACAGGTCCTGCCCTTCCACCAGCTCTATCCCCATCTGCTGGGCGATAAAGGCATGCTCGAAATAAGCGCTGTTATATGCACCAGGTGTCAGCAAGACCACGGTTGGCTCCTGCACCCCAGCCTGGGCCACGGCGCGCAGGTTGTTCAGCAGCACCTGAGGGTAATGTTCTACTGGTTCAATCTGGTAACTGCGGAACAATTCAGGAAACAGGCGCATCATCATCTTGCGGTTTTCCAGCATGTAGGAAACCCCTGAAGGGGTGCGCAGATTGTCTTCCAGCACATGGAAATCGTTCTCGCCGGTACGTACCAGATCTATGCCTGCCACGTGGGCATAGATGCCTTTAGGCACGTCTACACCGAACATTTCCGGACGGTATTGTGAATTGGCAAGTATCTTAGGGGGGACAATACCGGCCTTGATGATTGCCTGGTCATGATAAATATCATGCAGGAACATATTGAGTGCCTTGACGCGCTGGATTGCGCCCTGGGACAAACGATCCCACTCCCTTGCCGAAAGCAGGCGAGGCACCACGTCGAACGGAATCAGCCGCTCAGAGCCAGCATCTTCACCATACACGTTAAAGGTAATACCTACTCGGCGGAACAACAGTTCAGCTTCTTGCCGCTTGCTTTCAAGCTGATGGTGCGGCACATTGCTCAACCAGGCAGCGTAGCCGGCATAAATCGACCTTACCGCTTCATCTTGTAAGTACATCTCATCAAAAGGTTTTTTAGCAGCGGTATCCATGTGATGACTATCGCAAGGGGCATGCCAGACAAAAAAACTTTAAGATTCATGGTGTTAAAAAAAACACCAGCACTAAATGGCAAAAAACGCACCATAATGAGGCAATACCAAAAAGATAGGGCCCCGAGATAGGGCCCCTTGGTTTAATCCTTACCGGATCGCCAGATGGAAATCATCAGCATGATGCCGATCACAAACGCAAGGAAAAAGCCGAGAAAGCCAAATGCGGGCAGGCCGAATAATTCCGGGCCGCCACGCACAGTCATGACAATGGATGATCCAATGATCAGCGAAGCCGTAATCAACGCCATGGTCAGCCGGTTGGTACTGTGGTCAAGCTGGTGACCGAAATGGTCCAGTCGCTTCAAGTCCAGGTTGAGCTTCAGCCTGCCGCGACCGGCCTCTTTCAGGACTTGCGAAATATCGCCGGGCAGTTCGCTCATCGCCCCCACCGCCTTGCCGAATCCACGACTCCCCTTACGCCATAATGTCTTTGGCATGTAGCGATCAATAATGATCCTTTTCACGAATGGGGTCAGGTGACTCACAATCTGGAAATCAGGATCCAACTGTCGCCCCAGGCCTTCCAGGGTAATCAGTGCCTTGAATAGCATGGTCAGGTCAGGTGGTACAGATAACTGGTTCTCCCGCATGATGGTGGTAAGGTCATTCAACAACACGCCAAAACTGATGTGTTTGAGCGGCGCGTTATCATAAGTGCAGATAAATTCATCCACATCCGCACCCAACTTGGCTTCATCCACCACTACATTGCCAGCCCAGGTAATCAGTATGTCACGCAAGGTATCGATATCCCGCGATACCAATGCCGCCAGCAAATCTGCAATCTCATTCCTGCGATCTACACTGATACGGCCCACCATGCCACAATCAATCACGGAAATCTTGTTGTCAGGCAGAAAGAAGATATTCCCTGGATGCGGGTCGGCATGGAAAAAACCATCAATCAACACCATCTTCATGACAGCATCTGCCCCTCGCGCAGCCAGCAATGGTAAATCCATGCCTGCCAGCCGCGCCTGCACCAGATCATTCCCGGGGATACCGTTGATCTTTTCCATGACCAGCACACCATCGCTGGTGTAATCCCAGTAGATACGGGCAAAGCTGGTGGTCTGGTCATTGAGGAAATTGCGCGCAAAACGTTCGGTATTGCGGCCTTCTAGGGCAAGATCCAATTCCCGCTTGAGCGACTTGGAAAACTGCTCGACAATTTCTAATGGATTGAAGCGCCGTGCCTCTTCCACTTCAGCTTCTATCAACTTGGCAATATGCGCCAGCAACCTGAGGTCGGCATCAATATTTTCGCGTATCCCGGGACGACGCAATTTGAGGATAACCGGTGTCCCATCCTGCAACTTGGCCTGGTAGACCTGGGCAATGGACGCGCCCGCTACCGGCGTGGTCTCGAAATCCCGGAACACCTCAAAAGGTGATTTGCCCAGGGCAGCCTCCAGGTCCGGCAACATTTCCTCAAACGGCACAGGAGGTACCTGATCCTGCAATTTGGACAGCTCAGTGATCCAGTTGGGAGGGAAAATATCCGGACGGGTTGCCAGCACCTGTCCCATTTTCACAAAGGTCGGCCCCAGTTCCTGTAACGCCAAACGTGCCCGTACTTCTGACGGAAGCGCCATCACTTCGCGTGAAGTTTCTGAATTCAGCGCATTTCCGGCACGCCTTATCCAACTACGCTTTCCCAACCGTTCTGCAATATCCCCCCAGCCGTAATACATCAGAATACGGGCAATGGCGCGCAAACGCCTGAAATCTCGCATGACAGAAATGGTTTCACGCAGCATAAATAATTCCGGGGAAAAAAGGGGTTATATCACTCATCCTGATCAAGGCGCTGGGCGCGATGCTCAATGCGCCGGGCCATATCCATCAGCTTATGGCTGGCAGCATGTGCCACCCTTGCGCTGACATGCTTGACAGCACGTTTGCCGGCATTCTTGATCCGGCTACCAGTGTCGTGAGCCCGTATTGCCAAGGACTCAGCCACCAATCGCGCTCGCTCGCGCGAACTCAGTTTAAAATGGTTGGCGTACTCTGCCAGCGTCTGCTCCAACTCTGCAGGAGTAAGGTGGTGCAGCAGTTCTCGTCGCTTGGCATCCTCTACTGATGCCCTGACTCTATGAATCAGTGGAAAAGTGCTTTCGCTCATAATTTCTGGCCTTGATCCAGCATTGACAAGGCCATTCTACACCATCGTGCATTCGCTTCCAGAAGCAACTCTAGGGACAGCAAATTACAATAAAAGGTTTACAAGAGTATTTTTCCCCTTTTAGAATGGGGCCGATGATTAAACCTCATATCTTGATCGCTGCCATGTTTTTGCTTGGAGCCCAACATGCAATTGCTGGGGATTCAGCCTATTCCTGGCAGCCTCAGCAGCAAAATGCTGGAGAATCAGGAAAGCCCGGCTGGTCGGATATTGCACAAGAAGTCTTGATGAATGCACTTAGCCTGACCGGGATCAAATACACTTACGGTGGAAAATCTCCGGAAACGGGTTTTGATTGCAGTGGTTTTGTGCGGTATGTATTCCAGCAGTCCGCCAGCATGACACTGCCTCATGGCGCCAAGGCCATTAGTCGGATGGGCCAGACCGTTTCACCCGATCAATTGCAACCAGGCGACCTAGTCTTTTTCAATACACTGAAATCCGCATTTTCCCACGTAGGCATTTACCTGGGAGACAACAAGTTCATCCACGCCCCTAGCTCGGGCGGCGGTATCCAGGTAGTGAATATGAAAGACAGCTACTGGTCCAAACGCTTTAATGGCGCGCGCCGGATTGATAGTGATGATAAAAGCGCGGCCAGCAGTCTCAGTAGCCAGTAAAGACTGATCCGATCAGTGCCGGCCGTGCAAACGGCTTTTCATATACATCTCAAGCCAGCGCAGTATCCAGCATCATCATCAAGACAAATCCGATAATCAGACCGCTGGTCGCAAATACTTCATGCCCTTTACGATGTGACTCAGGAATGATTTCATGACTGACCACAAACAGCATGGCACCAGCCGCAAAACCCAACCCCCATGGCAACAAGGCTGCAGAGGAACTGACGATGGCAGCGCCAAGGACGGCACCCACCGGCTCCACCAACCCACTTCCCATACCAATCAGGATGGCTGTCTTGCGTGAATAGCCCACAACAGCCAGCGCCATGGCGACGACAAATCCCTCAGGTATATCCTGGATGGCAATTCCTGTAGCCAACGCACTGCCACGCACAACATCCCCACCAGCAAAGCCCACGCCTATGGCAAGGCCTTCCGGTACATTGTGCAGGGCAATGGCAAACACAAATAGCCAAGTACGCTTGAGCGCCAGCGAGCTTTGTCCTTCCACCCCTTTGATGAAATGCTCATGCGGTACCCAGCGCTCCAGCGCCAGCAATAAGGCAGCGCCAAGGATGATACTGGCACCCACAATAGAGGCAGCTCCCCAGGCTGAAGTGCCCTGGTTCTGCGCAGCCTCTATCCCAGGCACAATCAGTGAAAAAGCACTGGCCGCCAGCATGACACCGGCACCAAATCCGAACAGGGTATCCATGATACGTTCTGGCAACTGCTTCCAGAACAATATGGGTACTACTCCGGCGGCCGTGGCAAATGCAGCGGCAGATCCGCCCAAAAAGGCGTCCCGCACCTGGGGCATAGCCCAGGCAGCCTTGCCCCAATCCCCCAACAATTGCACAGCCGCAATCAGGAAAATAACGCTGGCGATGGCAATGCCCCAAAGCCAGGAACGATGACGACTGCTTGCAATCAGGAAGGGGAAATTCATATTGGGGTCTTGAATGGATTACTCAAATCAGGCAATAGCAGCCTGGTAGCGACGAGCAACCTCGCTCCAATCGATCACGTTAAAGAAAGCACCAATATATTCGGGACGGCGGTTCTGATAACGCAGGTAATAGGCATGCTCCCAGACATCCAGGCCTAGAATAGGTGTGTTGCCAGTAGATAACGGGCTATCCTGATTGCCACTACTTTCCACCACCAGCTTTTTCTCGGGTGTGACAGACAGCCATGCCCAGCCACTACCGAAACGTGTCAAAGCCGCCTTTGTAAACGCTTCCTTGAACACGTCAAAACTACCGATATCGGACTTGATCGCTTCAGCCAAGGCACCAGTGGGCTCACCACCACCGTTAGGAGATATCACTTTCCAGAACAGGCTGTGGTTGGCATGGCCACCACCATTATTGCGTACCACACCGCGCAAGTTTTCAGGCAATGAATCAAGCTTGGCTAGCAATGTCTCGACCGGCTCATTGGCATAACTGCTGCCTTCAAGCGCAGCATTTACATTGTTGATATAGGTTTGATGGTGTTTGGTATGGTGGATTTCCATGGTCTGAGCATCAATATGAGGCTCCAGTGCGTCGTAAGCATAATCAAGGGGGGGTAGCGTATAAGCCATTGTTAAACTCCTTTGGATTTTATTAAGTGGAATAGCCAGAATGAATCAGCACAGGCAATCTTATGCTTTTTTATGCATAAAATCACACCCTGGCATGAGATTTTTTAGTGTAGTGGCCGTTCTTGCTGCATACAAAACTGGCCACATGCCTGCAAAGTTTTCGCCACCAAGGGGTGTTGACTATATAGATTGGTAAAGTTCAGTAATTCTGTGTAGGTGCGCTGGCCATGGCGCTGTGCTGCCATCCGCAGCTCACAGGCCATACTGGCATCGGCACAAATTCTGGAAAGACAACGGTGCGCCTCGCACAAGCGGCAAGCTGCTGCGTTGATATCTCCCTGGCGCGCATGCACATTGGCAAGGTTGTGATGAGAAACGACATAAGCAGCCAATACTGTATCCACAGGCAATTCCTGCGTATCAGCCTGCACACATTGTTTTAGCAGATATTGCGCCTGCTTTAACGCACTATGGTACTGTTGCAATGCAGCAAGGTCTTCATTCCGTGAGAATGCCTGATTTCCTTCCCTAATGGACCGTTCCCACGCCAAGACACTATCTGGCTCAGGTACTGCGGAATCCGCAGAAGAAGCAGGCTGATGGAAATCTCTAGGAGCACCCATTATTTACAAGTGAATAACAACAATGAGAATAATTATTGTTTATTTGCGAAAACAATACAACACTCCCCATAAAAATGTGATGCCTGATCATCTGGGGCCTATCGTCGCTTGACTAACGCACCTGCAGATCTTGCCTAGCAAACAGACTGCCCTGAACACAGTCCACACCCATGCGTCTTGCCCAGTCAAAAGAAGCACAAGTATCCACCTCGCTCATCACTGTCTGCACACCAATTTTGCGTGCTGCACTGATCAACCAGTCAACCGTTGCCTGTGCAGCTTTTATATCCAAGGCACGCAAGGCCATACTACTGAACTTGATGATGCTTGCGTCCATGAATGCACTCAGAGAAAACATGCCCCAACTGATTCCCACATCCTCCAGCGCTACGGATGTTCCGCATTGCTGCAACATGGAAATCATGCGTTGTGCACGATAAGTATCTGCCACGCTCTTGTTATCCACAATATTGACGATCAATTCACGTTCAGACCACGCATGTTCCTTGAACAACGCCAGAAAAGGATTATGCATGTCACTTCCTCCCAGGAAGAAACTATCAATATCCAGGTCCATCATGAGCCAGCCAGTTCCAGGAAATTGAGAAACCTGTAGCTTCTTCATCTCCAGCTCAATATAAAAGAGCAGCAAAGGATTTTTCTGCAGGCTTGCAAACATCTTGCCTGCATCAATCGGGTGATAATCAGGAGTCCAGAACCTGGATGAAGCCTGGTAACCCAGCAGCTCTCCTGATTGCACTTCTACTATAGGTTGGTAATGCGCGCCGAAGCGGCGCCCTAGTATCACATCCAGCAATTCACTCGGCTGCAGATCCGCGGGCTCAACCTCATGTCCCAACATCAAGGCGCCGATTTCAGAACGGTTAAACGCATTCATTGAACAATCCTCCAGTCATTTCCTGTAGGATTCATAATAAATGATAATAATTTACATTTAAAGGAATATTTCTGACTATTTTAGTCGGATATTAAGACTGGCTCATTTACGGTCGCTATGGCCGAGGTCACGTTCCGGATCTATTCGGTCACGGACCAGTTGCTTAAGCTCCTTGGATTCAGGAAATCGCCCATGTTCCTTGCGTGAAAACAGTAGCTCTTTATTAAACCTGACTTCAAAAATACCGCCTGTCCCTGGAACCAGACTCACTCGGCCAATGTCTGATTCAAAAGTTGTGAGCAATTCCTGCGCCATCCAGGCAGCACGTAACAACCATCGGCATTGCGTACAGTATTCGATTTCCAGTTCCGGTAAACCAGTAACGCTCATTGACAGTACTCCGTTTGTAAAATTTGAAAAATAAGCTTGAGAGACATTGAAAAGTAAAAAATGACTGTGCGATACTCTTCAACTCTTTGCAATGACAATACAAATAGCGGAAAATGAATATTATTGTTGTTTCATATTCCATACACCGTATTTAATGTTTAATCCCTGAATTTCCATTAAGGAATTGTTCTACATATGCGCCCAAAATTAAAGAAGATCGGCTTGATCGTCGCAGGCCCGCTGCTTGGTGTAATGCTGAGCCTGAGCTACTCCGCGATTGCCGACAAGGAAACCAAACAGCAGCTCCCACTGGATGACCTGCGCACATTTGCCGAAGTATTCGGCAAAATCAAGAGCGACTATGTAGAACCTGTAGAAGACAAGAAACTTCTGACCGAAGCCATTAATGGCATGCTCTCGGGCCTGGACCCTCACTCGGCCTATCTGGATGCAGATGCATTCAAGGATCTTCAAGCAGGGACTCAAGGTGAATTTGGCGGTCTTGGAATTGAAGTCGGCATGGAAGATGGCTTCGTCAAGGTTGTTTCACCGATTGAAGATACACCTGCATACAAAGCTGGCTTAAAGAGCGGCGACTTGATCATGAAACTGGATGATACCCCAGTAAAAGGCATGAGCCTGAATGATGCAGTCAAGCGTATGCGCGGCAAGCCTGATACCAAGATCACGTTACTGGTATTGCGCAAAGGTGAAGCCAAGCCGTTGACCTTTGTACTGACGCGTGCGGTCATTAAAACGCAAAGTGTCAAATTCAAGCTTTCCGAACCCGGTTATCCCTATATTCGCGTGACACAGTTCCAGGAACATACAGGTGAAGATCTGGCAAAAGCTTTAAAAACCCTGCGTGACCAGAACAAAGAACCGTTCAAGGGTGTCATCCTGGACCTGCGTAACAATCCGGGCGGCCTGCTAAATGCAGGTGTGGGCGTTGCTGCAGCCTTCCTGCCAAAAGGCGAACTGGTGGTCTACACTGAAGGTCGGGGCGAAGAGGCCAAGATGCGTCTCACTGCAACTCCCGAGAATTATGTCCGTGGCGGCGCACGCGCTGATTACCTGCGTGACTTGCCTGCCGATCTCAAGACACTGCCAATGATCGTACTGGTCAATGGCGGCTCCGCATCTGCATCTGAGATTGTCGCTGGCGCCCTGCAGGACCACAAACGTGCCATCATTATGGGTACACAAAGCTTTGGCAAGGGGTCGGTACAAACTATCCTGCCCATGAATAATGGCACCGCAATCAAGCTAACGACTGCGCGTTACTTCACGCCCAAGGGCCGCTCTATCCAGGCCAAGGGTATCGTGCCTGACATTCTGGTAGAAGAGGCAATCGTCAACTCACCAGAACATGCTGCCATGCTGCGTGAAGCTGACCTCACGCGCCACTTGAGCAACCCCAAGGATGGCGAAGAGAAGCCTATCATCCAGCCTGCGCCTGAAGAAAAGGACAACAAGCAGGAAACCCCTGCCACTCCTGAAGGCGAGCAGAAGGATAAGGCTGCAGAACCTACAGGCCCAATTGAGCCTGGTTCCAAGACTGACTATCAATTCAATCAGGCGCTGAACCTGCTTAAGGGTATACAGATTCTGCAACGCAAATAAGTAACATCCAGCCGCCCATCTTGACTGATGGGCGGCTTTCTTTTTTTCAGACAGCCCATCCAGAACGTCATCGCATGCTAGACCGCTTTATCACGGAGTTCGACAAAGGATTGAGAACCTTGCTGGCACCAGCACAGGACAGCCGTCCATATCCCGGCAATACAATTGAAGAGCAGCTCAGCGACGCAAAAGTGAAACGCCATAGTGCTGCCCTTATGCGCATCAACTACAGCGGCCAAGTATGTGCACAGGCACTCTACAGCGGTCAATTCATCAGCGCACGCAATCCTGATACGGCGGCCAATGAGGAAACCGGGCACCTCGCCTGGTGTGAGAAACGCTTCAAGGAATTGGGCAGCCATACCAGCGTGTTAAATCCATTTCTTTACGTCAGTTCCTTCAGCTTTGGTTTGCTGGCTGGCAGCTTAGGGAACAAATGGAACCTGGGCTTTCTTGCCGAAACTAAAAAACAGGCAGGCAAGCATCTGGATGAACACCTGGAAAAATTATCCGGGCAAGACCTGAAGAGCCGGGCCATTCTTAAGAAAATGCAAGCAGACGAAGCTACATATGCCAACAACGCGATTGCTCAGGGAGCTGCTGAACTGCCGCTCCCGGTCAGAACGGCGATGCGACTATTTTCAAAAATCATGACAACAACTACTTATTACCTATGACAAAATTCAACGACAACCTTGCGGCCCTTGCAATAGCAGACAACATCCAGAAAATTGAACTGTTGGATGGCAGTGGCAACCTAACCGGCATTATTGAGAATAAACCTGGCAGTCAGGGCTCTATCCGCGTATACCACCATCTCTTCAAGAAATACGACAGCATCAATGTAGAAGCGGCTAAAGATGGCCTCGCCATTTATGCAGAACACACGGCTGATGCAGAGCAAAACCCGGGCAAGCACCCAAATATTGACCGGCTCTTTGAAATCATCAAACGTAATAGCCCGCTCACCGTACGCATCATCTAAGACATAAATACCGCAAGGATGTCGTGCTTTACACCGTGTGTTGCATTAATACAACACACGGGCAAAAGAGAAAACGTTTCAGGATCATTCAATTAGAGGTTATATGATGTTAATAAATGTAAATTATTAATATTTCCATTAACTCCGATTTCACTCAATAACAATAATTATTATCATTTCCCTCATTTAATTCATCAGGGAAATGAAATATGAGTAAGTCTCTCGAACGCATGGCGGGTACGTTAGCCATGCTATGCTTATCAGGCAGCAATATTGCCTTGGCAGCAGATACCTTGCCCGAAATCCAAGTCAAGGCTGAGAACGGAACGGAGCCCAAAGCCTCCGAAACCACCAAGTCCTATACCGTCAAATCCAGTGAAACTGCCACCCGGCTTAATACTTCGCTTAAGGAAACTCCACAGTCCATCTCCGTCATCACCCGTCAATTGATCGACGACTTCAAACTGACATCCATCAATGACGTGCTCGATATGAGCACTGGCATCAAAGTGGAACGTGCCGAAACTGATCGCACCTACTACACAGCCCGCGGCTCGGATATCACCAACTTCCAGATTGACGGTCTAGGCGTGCCATTCCCGGACGGCTTGTTGATTGGTGATATCGATACTGCCGTCTACGATAGGATAGAGGTACTGCGAGGTGCTACTGGCTTGCTTTCCGGTACCGGCAACCCTTCTGCAACCATCAACTTCATCCGTAAACGCCCGACCGCCGACTTCCAGGCTAAGGTAGATCTCACTGTAGGCTCATGGGATAAGCGCCGCATTGACGCCGACCTATCAGGCCCGCTCAATGCTGCAGGCAATGTACGCGCACGCCTGGTACTGTCCAACCAGAACCGTCATTCCTACCTGGACCGCTACAGCCAGGAGCGCAATGTCGCTTATGGCATCATTGAAGCCGATATCACAGATAACACCACGGTAGCCCTAGGGCACACCTACCAGCAGAATGACACCAACAGCCCGATGTGGGGTTCACTGCCGCTGCTGTACTCGGACAATACCCGCCGTCATTATTCGCGCTCAGCTTCCACCTCGCCGGATTGGAGTTATTGGAATACCACAAACAACATTACTTTCGCCGAACTGACCCACCTGTTCAACAATGGCTGGAAGTTGAAGACACAGCTGACCCGCAAGGAAATGACTGGGAACGCCAAGCTGCTGTATGTTTACATGAACGAAGACCGGGTCACCGGCACCGGCCTGATAGGCTGGCCCGGCGCCTATCGCGATTCCTATAAGGAGCTGATCGCCGACGTCTATGCCTCAGGTCCCTTCACCTTGGGCGGACGCGAGCACGAACTGGTCATCGGCAGCAACTGGTCGCGCTCCACCTACGACGAGCATGAAAAAGCAGCCTATTACGGAACAACCGACCTCACTAGCTTCGACAGTATTGGGGATTTGCCGCAGCCGGCCTGGATTCCCGGCGATTTTGGCAGTTTTGACATCAAGCGCCTGAATAGCTATGCCGCCGTCAAATTTAACCTCAGTGACCGCTGGAAGCTCACCAGCGGGGCCAACTTGCTGAGTTACGAATACACCGGCATCAGCTACGGCGAAGAACGAGAAACCAAGGCGCATGACAAGGTCACGCCCTACCTTGGCGCCGTGTTCAACCTCAATGACCAGCACTCGCTCTACGCCAGCTATACCGGCATTTATAATCCGCAAACCAAGCTGGACCGCACCTTCACCCCGCTCGCACCATTGCAAGGCAAGAATTACGAGATAGGGATCAAGAGTGAGCTGCTGCAACACCTTAATACGTCATTCTCTATATTCAGGAATGAACAGGAGAACCTGGGCCAACAAGCAGGTGCTGTAGGATCGCGCACCATATATGAAGGCATTGATGCAACCACCAAGGGATATGAATTTGACATCTCTGGCGAAGTCAGTGAACGCCTGAAGCTCAGTGGTGGCTATACCCGCCTGATGAGCGTCAAGGGCAAGGATGACCAGAACGTCAAACCCTATACCCCAAGGCAATTGCTCAAACTGACTGCGACCTATCAAGTGCCCTATATCGAAAAACTTAAAGTCGGGGCCAGCATCAACTGGCAAGATGAAACGCATGTGGATATCGACAATGTGCGTGTGAGGCAAGATAGTTACGCTCTCGTCAACCTTATGGCAAATTACGAGATTGACCAGCACTGGAATGCAGCAGTCAATGTCTACAACCTGACAGATGAGAAATACCTCACCAGTTTGATGTGGGCGAATGGCGGACAAAGTTACTATGGCGCCCCGATGAATGCCAGCGCCACCCTGACCTGGAAGTATTAATCCAGCTAGATTTGCTATAACAAAAAGCCCCGCGATGCGGGGCTTTTTTATTTCTAGAGCCTGCCGGAAATCGGCGGGTGGTAGATGATCTGTACGTGAGTACCGGCTGGATCAGCGCAATAGAAGCTTCTTGCCCCATCGCGATGGGTTTTGGGAGGCATGAGTATCTTGACGCCGTTGGCAACAAAATGCGCATGCCACTCATCCACCAGCTCAATATGGCTGATAATGAAACCGATGTGATCGAGACGTTGCTTGCCATCCACAGCTTCGCTGCTGCGGTGCAATGCGAGATTGTCATTGCCTGAAGTCAGGTAATAGTTATCGGGGTCAGGCTGCCACTCAACCTGCATGCCTAGGATATCGACATAGAAATGCAAACACGCTTCGATATCCTGCACGAACAGGGCCACATGGCGCAGCCCTTGCATGCCCTGTGGCCGATTCAAATCTCGGTCTCCCGGATTTCAAAATCATGCGTCACCTCGGCAGCTTTGCCCAGCATGATGGATGCCGAACAATATTTTTCTGCAGAAAGCTTCACTGCACGCTCAACCTGGGCAGGATTCAATCCCTTGCCAGTCACGACAAAATGCACGTGTATCTTGGTGAATACTTTGGGAATTTCATCCGCACGCTCTGCCTGGATTTCAGCCACGCAATCGCGAATTGGCTGGCGTGACTTCTTGAGTATGGTGACCACGTCGAACGAAGTACAAGCCCCCATGCCGATCAACAGCATTTCCATCGGACGCATGCCCAGGTTGCGCCCACCTGCTTCTGGCGCGCCATCCAACACAACCGCATGGCCGGTTTCGGACTCGCCCATGAAACAGACATTTTCAATCCACTTGACACGTGCTTTCATTTTTAGCTCTTAACGAAGGGAAGCATTAATATCATTGCAAAACCCTTCAACAAGCCCCGCATTAAAGGATTTTGCATATACCCGGTTATTTGATGCCCAGCAGTTCCACATCAAAAACCAGTGTGGCATTTGGAGGGATCACACCGCCAGCGCCACGGGCACCATAGCCATAGTCAGGCGGGATAACCAGCGTGCGCTTGCCACCTACCTTCATGCCGGCAAAGCCTTCATCCCAACCGCGAATGACCTGGCCACCGCCAAGATAGAATACAAATGGCTCACGGCGGTCCAGCGAACTGTCGAACTTTTCGCCCTTGCCGTCAGGCTTGCTGGGATCATAAAGCCAGCCTGTGTAATGTACCGTGACATTCAGGCCAGCCTCGGCTTCACGGCCTTCGCCTACCTGGGTATCAATTTTCTGCAATTCTGTTACGTTGGCACTCATTACGGTTTTTTCCTTGTCATTGGTGGTATCGGCTGAACAGCCGGTTACAGCAAGCATGGCAAGCACAAAAGCACTGGCCAGCATGGAGATTGGTCTCATCAAAAAAACTCCGGTAGCTGGTTAAAAACTGCAGCGTTCAATCACACTACATGAGGTATCTATCATACTAGATTCTTTTTAACGATGCGCCTGCCAGCCTTTCCCACCTGTCAGGGCTGCTGCTGGTAAACCCAGTCTATCAATGCATCTTGTGCCACACGTGAAGCACCGGCCTTGGGGTCATTCACCATGATGACGGCCACCCAGCGCCGGCCCCTGCGGTCATGTACATATCCTGCCAGCGCACTGACGCCAGTGAGCGTACCTGTTTTCAGGTGGGCATTGCCACGTGCCGGACTATTGCGTAAACGGCTGGCCATGGTCCCATCCACCGAGGGGATGGGCAGAGCCGACAGATATTCCGGCATGACTGGGCTGGCATAGGCCGCCAGCAACATCTCCCCCATATGCTGGGCGCTGATTTGTTCATTGCGTGACAAGCCGGAACCATTCTCAAGCACCAGTTCGGGAAAACGCAAGCCTTTGCTGGCAAGCCAGGCCTGGATGACATGGATGCTGTCGGCCTCCATCACGGGAGTAGCCCTGCGTTCAGCCCCTATCGTCAGGAACAATTGCCTGACCATCAGGTTATTGCTGTATTTGTTGATGGTGCGAACGATCTCAGCCAATGGCAGCGAATCATGGGTCATCAGGTAGCTGGCATTTTCCGGCAGGTTGGCATAGCGCCAGCTACCATTGAACTTGCCGCCTGCTTCCTGCCAGCTGCTGCGGAACAGGTTAAAGGCGTACGGACCATCTTCCAGCACGCTCAATTCAACAGTTTTCTCACGGCAAGCAGCCGGGTACTCCCCATTGAATTTGACTTCAACCAAGTTATCCTGTGGCTGAACCTCAAAATTCAGCTGGCTTTTCCAGTCACCGCATTCCCCCTTGGTAAGTTTGACCTGGTTAATGATCCTGATCTCAGGCAAGTCAGGGTCAGCCTGAATCATCAATTGCTTGTTATCCAGAAAAAAATGGAAAGAAGTCGACTTGATATTGACCGGGAAACCATTGGGGGCAGCGTTATAGGGTGAATGGGGCTTGTCATCGAAGGCTGCGGCATCATGGTATTTACTGGCGAAATACTGGGTATCTATCAGCAAGTCGCCGCGGATTTCATCCACCCCTGATATACGCAAATCTTCCAGCATGCTGCGCATATCTGCGGCCATCAAGTAGGGGTCGCCATTGCCCTTGATAATCAGATTGCCGTCCAGCACACCGTTTTCCAGCACGCCATCATGATAAATCTCCGTATGCCAGCGATAAGCCGGGCCTAACAGCTCAAGGCCAGCGTAGGTAGTCACCAGTTTCATGGTCGAGGCTGTTTTCATCGCACGCCCAGCCTGATGGCTGATCAATGGGCGGGGCTGATCCACTGCCTGCACAAATACAGCGACATTGTCCTGCGAGATGCCGTTTTTCTTGAGTATGTCACTGACCGCCGCTGGCAATTCTGCGTGGGCATGATTGGCAAGCACCGCAAGCCACATCAACAAAATAATGAAGCGCCACTTCATGCTGTCTCCTTATGCAGGATTTCCAGAGTTTGCGTCACCATCCAGTCCATTTCATCTTCGTTGATCACGTAAGGCGGCATGAAATAGACCGTGCTACCCGATGGCCTGAGCAACAAGCCACGCTGCAGGGCTTCGCGGTAAAAGTTTTTCTGGAAACCGGGATTTTCCGTTTGAACATCAAACGCCCATATCATGCCGGTATTGCGGAGATGGCGAACCGGCAGTTCATTGATCGCTTGCAAGCGTTGATTGATGTAGGCAGCCTTGGTGCGATTTACCGCCAGCACATTGTCCTGCTCAAAAATAGCCAGGGTAGCGAGCGCAGCGCTGCAGGCCAATGCATTGCCGGTATAGCTGTGGGAATGCAAGAACCCTCGTGCCACGCTATCGTCATAAAATGCAGCATAAATCTCATCTGTGGTCTGCACTACGGAAAGTGGCAAATATCCCCCGGTGATCCCCTTGGATAAACAGATAAAATCAGGCCTGACACCAGCCTGCTCCACCGCAAACATAGTGCCAGTCCGGCCAAACCCTACTGCAATTTCATCTGCGACAAGATGGATGTCATAACGGGTGCAGATGTCCCGGATGCGCTCCAGATAAGCTGGATGATACATTGCCATGCCGGTAGCGCATTGTATTAAGGGCTCAAGGATAAAAGCGGCAATTTCAGTGTGGTGGTTGGCAATATGGGTTTCTGCGGCAGAGGCACATCGCAGCGCATACTGCTCGGCTGTTTCACCAGCCTCTGCCTGGCGCCAATCCGGGGAAGGCATCTGGGTGCTGGCACGGAGCAGACTGGCATACGTATCCTTGAACAAGGCCACATCCGTCACCGATAGCGACCCCAGCGTCTCGCCGTGATATCCGTTCTGCAAACTGATAAATTGGGTCTTGCCTGGCTTGCCGCTATTGCGCCAGTATTGAAAGCTCATCTTGAGCGCAATTTCGGTGGCTGAAGCTCCGTCAGAAGCATAAAAACTGTGGCCGAGTCCTGTCAATGCCGAAAGCTTTTCTGATAACTCCACCACAGGTGCGTGGGTGAAACCAGCCAGAATGACGTGCTCAAGCCGGTCCAGTTGTTGCCTGATTGCATCCTTGATTCTGGGGTTGTTATGGCCAAACAGGTTCACCCACCAGGAACTGACGCCATCCAGGTACCGCTTGCCGTCAAAATCCTCAAGCCAGACACCATCACCACTGCGTATCGGCACCAACGGCATTGTTTCATGCTGCTTCATCTGCGTGCAGGGATGCCACACACTGCGGCGACTGCGCTCCAGCAGCGCCTGATTATTCAAAATCATTAATGCAGCACGTGCTGTGTTGCCTCATCTGTCAGCACTATCCTGTCTGTGGAAAGCCCCAAATCCCATGCGGCCTCCTGTGTTGCCAGCTGCAGCATGCCACTGATGGCATGGTTCAGCTCATCGGTAAGCGCAATGCTATATACCTCTCCCGCCTGGCTATGCAACTCCAGCATGGACTCCATATGATCAATATTGACCAGCTTGCAATCCGTCACTAGCACAGGAGGATTTGCCTCGGCAATTTTCCTGTCCTGATAGGCCCCGGAAAAATTGATCCCCTGCATCAAGGACAGGCTATCAGCCTCCTGATTGAAACGTTCCAGCAATTCCTCAGCAGTGACTGCCATCACATCATGCATGGGCATGGGTGAAAGCTCGCTATCCTGCAACAGCCCCCACAACACCCGTACAATGCGCCGAGTCAGCCATGCATTCAGCTCACTGTCATCAGCCAGGCTGACTTTGAGCAACATACGGTCCTGCGGGCCGCTGTAGCTGAGGTGAAGCTGTTGAATCGCCATATCTGCGAACTCATCCGACATTCAAATTATTCCTACATCAAAACAAGTTGAGGATTATAAGGCTTTAATGGTATTTGTCCTTGTTCCATACCAACATTAATCATATGTTTGGCAAGAGGTAAAAATAGGGGTTATGCCTGCTCGCTGCAGTTTGCAGCGAGCAGATGAAGAAACTGGTCAAAAATCCAGGCTTGCAGCCAGCCAATAATAGCTTAGGCCAAATGTTCGACACGAAATACTTGGCCAACAAAACACCATGCCTATAGCAACATCAGATAACGCCGCGCAACAAACCGCCCTCCGCACGTATCGCAGCCCCATTGATCACGGATGCACGCTCACTACAGACAAAAGCAACAACATTGCCGATTTCAACAGGGTCTATCAAGCGGCCAATCAATGAAGTCGGGCGATTTTCAGCCAGGAATTTACGTTCCGCATCTTCTATGCTCAAGTCGGGATAAACATCCTGCATGAACTTCTGCACATTCTCGGTCCTGGTAGGGCCTGGCAATACAGAATTGACCGTGACACGCGTGTTCTTGGTCAACTCAGCCAGCGAGCGGGAAATACTGAGCTGCATGGTCTTGGTCGCACTGTAATGCGCCATCTCCGGCGCAGCCATCACACCTGACTCGCTGGAAATAAACACCACCCTGCCCTCGCCTTTTGCCAGCATGGGCGCCAGGTAATGTCTTGCCAGGCGCACGCCGCTCATGATGTTGACTTCAAAAAGGTGCTGCCAATCTGCATCCGTCTCGTCAAAGAATCCGACTGCTTCATAAATCCCCAGATTATTTACCAGGATATCCACTTCCGCCAATGCCTTGATTGTAGTTTCACAACCTTCCCGCGTACCGTTATCGCTCACAAGCGGAATCAGATCAGCATCAGGGTGTGACCCTAAAATGCTTTCTATCGCCTTGTCTACATTCGCCTGGGTTCGGCCGTTAATCACGACCCTGGCGTTTTCCGCAGCCAGGACCCTGGCAATTTCCAATCCTATGCCGCCCGATGATGCCGTGACCAATGCCAGTTTGTTTTCCAGATCCAGTTTCATGCCATATGCTCCAATTGAATAAGTTTCCTGTACAAGTATGCAGCTATCTGACCAGACATAAAAGCTATTGACGCGCATCGATGTAACTCAGCATTATAAGAAGCAACCTGGCATACCATGAAGCCAGCTACGATTAGCCCAGCTCGAACGTTCGCATGGAACGCTGGACAACCTATATCTCCAGAATTTCCCTTACCCTCGCCATGCCTTCCCATATGGCCTCAGGAGTAAACGACGAGAAGCCCATTACCAATCCGTTTGCAGGTTTTGTAGCAATCCCGTAGAAAGAAAGCGGCCGGGCCTGTACTCCTCCTAATTTCAATTGGTCAGAGACCAGAGCGTCATCCATCCCGCTGGGCAACAACACACAGGCATCCAACCCGGTTGTGATTGGATTGATGTAAAAAGACTCACCAAGCTGTGCCTTGCATGCTGTTTCAAACGCCTGGGCTCTTTCCTGGTAGATCATCTTCATCCGTCTCAAATGCCGTGCGTAGTGACCATCAGCAATAAACTCACTCAGAACTTTCTGAGTATGGAGCCCAAGATAGCGGCATGTCAGGCTCATCGCGGAAACAAATGGATCTGTTAACCAATCCGGCAATACCACGTAGGCAAGCCGAATACCTGGATATAGCAACTTGCTGAAGGTTCCCATATAAATGACCCTTCCCGTTGAATCCAGGCTCTTTATCGGGGCTAATGGTATGCCATCAAAACGAAACTCACTGTCATAGTCATCCTCGATAATCGTGGCTTGCCCCTGATTGGCCCAGGCCAATAATTCCAGCCTGCGCTCCAAGGACAATGTGACCCCGATGGGGCACTGGTGCGCTGCAGTGATGTAGGCCATCTTGGCATTAGGTGCCGTCTGCAGCGCAACATCCACCCTGATCCCGGCTGCATCGATAGGCACAGGCACCACATGGGCACCGTTATTCGCAAAAACCATGTTGGCACCAGGATATCCAGGATCCTCCATCCATACCTTGTCGCCTTCATCCAGCAGCAGGCGTGTACACAGATCAAGCGCCTGTTGCGCACTGCCCACGATCGCAACTTGCCTGGGCAGGCAATGTATCCGCTGTGAAAATCGCAAATGATCAGCAATTGATGTCCGGAGGGGAAGGTATCCACCAGGATCCATGTCACCCATATCCCTGACTCTGATCGCATTAGCGCGTTTGGACCCGATTTGATTCCATATCTTTAATGGAAAGTGCTCAAAGTCTGGCTGGTTTGGCTTAAACGGTATTGCGGCAGTCGCGCCTCTATCATGATAAAACGGGCTTTGGAGGAACACTTTCCCTCGTCCTGAGAGGGCTCCGTGCACGGATGGTGAAGTTGGCGTGGCAACAGCCGGCCTGACTGAAAGGTTATGAGGCAGCGTTTTTGTTACGAACGTACCTTTGCCGGTGTATGAGCATAGATAACCCTCAGCGATCAATTGCTCATATGCCGTCACTACAGACCCTCGGGAAACGCGGTATTGCAATGCAAGATCCCGCGTAGTGGGAAGCCGGATATCCGGCTTCAGCCTGCCACTCAAAACAGCCGCCCGGATCTCAGAATATATCCAGTCATGGATCGACAACTGAGCCGGTTTGGGTTTGATGGCGAGTTCAATGTGCTCCGCTTGCCTCATTGGTGCCTCTATTCAAATTGGTCTAATCATTTTTTCATTTATTGGTATTTTTGTTAATCCATTTAGTGATTAAAAATAGCCTCACTTGATTAATCACTTGAAAAGGAAAATGAAATGACCAAGAGATTCGATTATGACCAGGATGGATATAAAGCCATGTTTGGTGTGCATCAATACGTGCAGGGATGCGGATTGGACCACGGACTGTTAGAGCTGATCAGGCTGCGTGTGTCACAAATCAATGGCTGCGCTTTTTGTATCAATATGCATGTGCCATTAGCCCAAAAAGGCGGGATCACCGACAACAAGATTCACTTGGTGGCGGCCTGGAAAGAAGCTGGCGTGTTCTCGGAGAGAGAGCGTGCCGCCCTTGCATGGGCAGAGGCCGTCACCTTGTTGCGTGACGCCGAAGTACCTGACCCCGTATATACGCTGGTACAAGATCAATTCAGTAAAAAGGAATTAGCAGACCTGACATTGGCAGTCGTGGAAATCAACGCATGGAACAGGTTGATGGTGGCATCAAGGATTCCACCTGAACTCAAGCAAGCCTGAGGAAAATACCATGCCCGGCCTGGAAGAAATTATTCCCGTCACAAAAGAAGCAGACATCCGTTCGGCCTTTGATCTTATGCGCCACCTGAGGGCACATTTGACAGATCCTGATGTATTTTTCAATCAGGTCATGCGGCAATTCGAATCTGGTTATCGCCTGGCAGGATTGCGCAAAGCTGATCAATGGCTTGGGCTTGTTGGATTCAGGGTCACCGAGAACCTGTTATACGGAAGGTTTGTTTACGTTGATGACTTAATTGTCCACCCAGGCTCACAGAATCAAGGCATAGGCAGAAAACTCATTGAGACCTGCAGAAACCAAGCCATTCAACTGGGTTGCGCAAACCTGGTACTGGACACGGGGCTGCATATGGCCTACGCGCAAAGGTTCTATTTCAGGCAGGGCTTGCTTGCGGAAGGCCTGCATTTCGTTGAACAACTTCAGGAGAGCTAAATGAGCAAAGTCTTAGTGTTGACCTGCAGCCCTCATGGGCAAGCCAGTTCAGGTTGGCCAGTGGTCGAATCATTGCTGGATAAAATCAGGGATGATGATCAGGAGGCAAGGATAGTATATCGCTCCCTTTCTGCACCAGGATTCTCTTTTCCTCCAGCGGCTTATGCCAGTGCCGTATTAAGTGGAGCACCTGCCACCGCCCCAGAGTTTGCAGTTTCAGAAACCTTGATCAGCGAGCTTGAAACCGCCGATATGTTAGTCATTTCGACACCTATGCATAACTTCACGGTGCCCGCATCTTTAAAGGCCTGGATTGACTATGTCCTGAGAATTCACAGAACATTTACCCCCACTCCTTCCGGCAAGGTCGGGAACCTTGGTGATATCCCTACATTTGTCATAGTGTCGTCAGGCGGGTTCCATCATGGTGTTCGGGCAAACCAGCCGGATTTCCTGAGCCCATATTTAAGCTTTGCGCTGGAAACCATTGGTATCATGTCAATCCAATACATCTATCTCCAAGGCCTTGCATATGGGAAAGAGTCAGTTGAGGCCGCTATCGATTCCGGGAACGAGAAAATCAGGAAACTCTTGCTACGCTAATATCAACTCTGCAGGCAGGCGCGCAGAAGTACATGCCAAAGCTGAACACAACATGAGCAATCAGGCTTTTGAAGCTTGCAGTTGCCAACAACCACAGCAGGTAAAACGGTCGGGGCGGCAACCATTCAGCCCCTTAAATTCCATACCACGCCATATACAAATCCTGTGAGGTAATGCGTTATCCACCTGATCAACAGATCGATAGCCAATGCTGCTTGCATGACGGATATCACGACTGCTGTCCCGGGTGATTATTCGAATAGGCCTGACTTGTCATCCCCCACTCATTCACTTGTTTCGGTTTTTCCCGCTTCAGGCTAGGGAAACCTATTCCATGAGTGCCTCGGCTTAGGCCCTATCTATTATTCACTTTTGCATTCAGACCGTAATAGAGAAAAAATCATCAACTAAACAATGGGCAGCACATAAGGGCGCCCTTACCAAACCTGTACCCATACTTAATATTTATGAAATAATTATTAAAATGTTATTAATATAAATTTATTAAATATAAATGGATATCAACCTCCTCAACACATTTATTGAAATTACCCGCACAGGGAGTTTCATTAATGCAGCAAAGAAGCTCAATCTCACTCAGACTGCCATCACCATCCGCATCAAAAATCTTGAGGAGCTGCTTGGATGCCAGCTTTTTGTCCGCAATAAAAGCGGGGCAAAACTTACTGAATATGGGCATAGGTTTGTCAGTTATGCGAGCCAGATTATTCAAACCTGGGAGTCCGCCAGAAGGGATCTTCCTTTTCCCGAAGGAGTCAGCGGGGTACTCACGGTAGGCGGGGAGCTAAGCTTATGGAACCCATTACTGCAATCATGGGTGTCGCAGCTAAATCTTGATTTTCCTCAACTGTTCATCCGTTGCGTGGTAGGGGAATCCAAAACCCTGCATGCCCAAATGATTTCTGGCGTTATCAATGCAGCCCTGGTGCATCAGCCTGATTATTGGCCAGGTATGCAAGTGACCGAAATACTGGAAGAAAAACTTGTATGCATACGATCAAAACTTAAATCTGACCCGTACATCTTTGTGGATTGGGGGGATGATTTCCGTGTACAACACGACACGGCCTTGTCAGGCCGTTTCAAGCCAGGCATGTCGATGAACTTGGGGCCTTTAGCGCTTTTTCACATTCTGGAGCATGGAGGCAGCGGCTACTTCAGGACCAGGGTAGTGCAGAAGTACCTGGATGAGGGATTGTTTGAGATTGTTCCCCAAACACCAGAGTTCTCCCACCCTGTGTATCTGGTATATCCAAATGAAGTACAAAATCCCAGTTTCGACCGATACATTGAAACATTGAAAACTGTTGCAAAACAATCTTCCAACTGGGCTCAACATACTGAGTTTGTATTTCCCGATTCAATTTATATGAATAAAAAATAACTTAAATAACCTTAAATTTCATTATTCATTAATTATTTTCTTTCTCATAATGTGGAGTATGCATATCCACTAAGTGAGAAAAATGACCACGATAGTAATTAATCCAGTATCCCAAAAACGATCCGCACAAATTTTCAACGCTGGCTCTGTGATTGCAATGCTGTGCATGCCCCTATTTCCGATCTTTTTCGTATGGATAGGCATCTCCATCTTTGTCTACTCTGCCAATATCCAGCATCCCAATGTGAAAGTTAGGAAATATACCCAATATGCTGGATACCGATTTTACGGCATTTCCGGTGCGCTTCTTGCCTCCATGATCTTTGCCGGCATATTGATACCCTTGGCAGGGGGCTCCTTACATTTGCTGCTCCTATTATGGTCGATCGGGATAATTGTAGTTGTACCTGCAGGGGTTTATTCAATGTTGAAGGCAAAGCGCGAAAACTGGCAGGATTTCAAATGCAACCTAAGTGAATGACATGGTGATGCCCACGGTTTTTCGGTTCAAGCGGATATCCTGCGGGCATTTTCAGGAGCAGTTCGCAGCCAATAGGGCTCGGTCTCCTGGTGCAAACCGATAATGGGCTCATCCTGTGCTAGGTCTTGAATGAAAGCAAGATGCAGGAAGCCTGCATAAAAAAGCCACAATCCAAGCAAGCAGTAAAAATTTTCATGAGGTAATAACCCTTATTTTCATTAGCCCTTTTTCATTGTCCTGGTGTAGGCTCGAATAGAAAATATCTTCATCATCCCTTCTTCACCCATGAAGCTGTATAGAGATGCCTTCAGCCAGGGTATAAATAAAATTAACTATATGGAGAAGAAACGATGAGGAAAATTCTTGCCACCGTGTGTTTAGCAATCGCCTCAATGAGTGCGCATGCTGGTGATCAGATTGAAAGAATGTCCGCAGATAAAATGCAGTCATTCCGGCCAAGCCAAATCAATTGGAAGGATGAACCAATTTTGCCCAAGGGGGCCAAGAGTGCGTTATTGCTGGGAGACCCTTCCAAACCAGGGGTTTTCATAGCCTGGCTCAAATTCCCGGCCAATTACCCTATCCCGGCCCATACACATCCATTTACCGAAGTCATTACAGTACTTAAGGGGAAGCTGGGTAACGGAATGGGTGAAACCCTGGACAAGAAAAAGGGCGAAACCTTGAAAGTAGGCGAAAGTTTTGTGCTTCCAGCAGGTCACGCGCACTATGTATGGACAGAGAACGAAGAAACCATTGTGGAATTAATCGCTACAGGCCCTTGGGATATCAGTTATACAAATCCCAAAGACGACCCGCGGAAAAAGAAATAATTGCTCATCTTTAAATTGTGAAGGTGCCCCATGGTTGTGACCATGGGGTTTATTGTCTTAAACAACAGGAACTGGCCCTTCTGATCAGTTTAACCTTCTCCCTTTGATATACCCCTCAACCAGAAATCCGCACAAGTGCGGAGTACGTTTGTAACCCGCACTTTCATTACAATATTCTTGTGCCTTTATCCTGCCCAATCTCTGATAGTGGACTTGCCTCGCCATCTCCGCAAATTGATATTGGTCCATTGTGATCAAATCGGCATTTTGCAAGATCTTGCCATCATAAAATACCTTCATCCCCAGGGATGATCCTGTAAAGCTATCCCCTTTGCCGGAGGGCACCTGCACCATGAAGGCGATCTCAGCAAACTGCTTCCCCTTACCGGCCCGCCTTAGATTTCTTGAAATATGCAGGGCTTCCATGAAAAAGTCATCAAACCAGCCGGCACTCGAGTTGGCATTTTTGTTGAGGTAAGCAATCTCAATCCGATCTGATATTTCATGAACTTCGGTAACATTGGGAGAAATAAATTGAATGCGCTGCATTAAGGTGCCGTTCTGGGGCATTTCCTGTTCATTAAAAAATACATAAGCAAGAACCAAGAAAACCAGAAAAGCCAATCCGCCCCCAACCATAATGCTACGAGTTGTGAATGGCGTTCCATACATTTTAAAGGGTGAGAGAGAGGGCTTCATTAAGGTCTACGCTGAAAAATCCAAATGTAAATTCTACCCGAGTGAGCCACCTTGAGTGCAGCATCTTGAATTTATGCCACCAACTCAGTTTGTACGCACCCATACAAAACCAACGTCTGGAATTCTCAGCCTGAACAGGCATGGAGGGCTTAATAACAATAGAACTGTGAGCTAGCAAACATGCGTGTTTCCAATACTCAATTCTTTTAATTTCCTAGAAAAGCCGTATATCCACACTCCTACAAAAGTTTAATCCTTCTCTGACATCTGTAAATTTGTTTATTTGGCACAGTTCAGGAATCAAAAGCCAGGATGCCAAGATGAATCGATTTGAAAATAAAGTTGTAATTGTTACTGGTGCTGGATCCGGGATCGGCGCGGCAACGGCAAAACGATTTTCCAGTGAAGGCGCCATTGTTATATTAGCTGGCAAGACCTTGTCAAAGTTGGAAACAATTGCAAACTCCCTTCCTTCAGAAAAAACGGCCGTCAAGGAGACTGATGTTTCATTGCATCATGAAGTAAAAGCGCTCATTGCCTATGTCATTGACAGCTTCGGTCAGCTCGACATCCTGGTCAACAACGCCGGTATATTTGCTGAAGGTGATGTGACAAAAGTAAGCGTGGAAGACTGGGTACGTGTTCAGGAAACAAATGTAAACGGGATATTTTACGGCGCGCGGGAAGCCATCCCTCACTTAGCAAAAACGAAAGGTTGTATTGTCAATACGGCCTCTGTTTCCGGTCTAGGAGGTGATTGGGAAATGAGTGCATACAATACGTCAAAGGGAGCAGTAGTAAATCTGACAAGAGTTCTGGCTATGGACTTCGCCCAGAAAGGGATACGAGTAAATTCAGTATGTCCCAGCTTTACCTTCACGAATATGACTGCAGACATGGCTCAGGATCAAGAGCTTCTAAATAAATTTTATGAACGTATCCCTCTGGGCCGCGGGGCGCAGCCTGAAGAAATAGCGGCAGCAATAGCATTTCTGGCCAGCGCCGATGCCTCATTTATTACTGGCGTGAATTTACCGGTAGATGGCGGCCTGACTGCCTCAAACGGACAGCCTCCCGGAGGTTGAAAGCAGCTGGCTGAAGGCTTATTGAATTTTTGCGATAGGGAACCTACCTGATGACGTAGCAGTAGCGCATGTCTGGGGGCGGTTCAGGCTTTAACCACGGTTGTTTGCGATGGCTTTGGCAAAAAACATTCAAAGGGCAAATCAATATTCACTGTGTTCAAGGAGTATGAATGGGAGCTTCTCTCCTGCTAATTTTCTGCCATGCAAGCCCAAGTGCAAAAGCACCATAAACGGCAACCAAAGCCTTATTCGAAAGGCGTTTTTCAAATCCAGGCTTAAAACGAGAAGGAGTAATTTGAAAATCCACGATGCAAGCCAACAAAGAAATAATTGCGGCATCTCGATAAAGCTTTAAAGCGCTTTCCTCAAACCGCTGTTTGGTAGCCTGCTCGTAGATTAAGGCCCAGAAAACTGCCGAAGCATGATGAATACCATAGCCGAGAAGGGTGTGCCGGATATCCATCTCATCATGTTTGAATGCATCATCCCCCCATACCCAATGACTGATTGCATTGAAAGGAGCGGCGTATGATTTATTTTCAACTCTTCCACATAATGCCAGCGCTACCCCTGAAATTATGCTGGCATAATTCCCTGAGTCTAAACCCCGTTTCCACAATTGGCCTGGCATGACGAATCTCCGGATTTTGTTATTAAGGATCACTGCCCGCTTAGCTGGTACTTTACATAGGGCCTTTAAACGACAGACAAGTTCCGCCACCCATCAAACTGCTGATGAACCATTATTGAACGAGTATTCATCCATGAGAATCCTTGTGCTTGGCGCAAATGGGTTCCTTGGACAAAGGTTACTCAAGGCTCTATTTGAATCAGGCCACAGCGTCATTGCAGGTGTAGGGGTTTTACCTTCATTCAGGCAAGACGGGGTGAGATACGTAGAAATTGATTTTGCCCAATTCCTATCCGCTGAAAACTGGATACCAGAGCTGGAAGATGTAGATGTTGTGATTAATACCGTAGGTCTGTTACGAGAAAGCAAACACAGTACTTTTGACATCGTTCATGAGCAGGCTCCAGCCGCTTTGTTTCACGCCTGTCAGGAAGTTGGCGTAAAGCTGGTCATCCATGTATCTGCCTTGGGGGCAGATAAAGAAGCAGCAAGTAGCTATCATCTTAGCAAGAGAACCGCAGACGATATGCTACGGGCATTGGATATTCCTGCATTTATTTTGCAACCATCCCTCATTTTCGGGCCTGAAGGCGCAAGCACACAATGGTTCACTATGCTTTCCAGCTTGCCGTTGCTCATTTTGCCACAACGAGGCAATCAATTAGTGCAGCCAATTCATGTTGATGATGTCACAAGCCTGGTGCAGGCGCTGGTGCCTCTAAAGCCGGCAGGCGTCATCACTTTACCTGTAGCAGGCCCGGAGAAGATTACATTGCAAGAATACCTTGCAAGTTTGCGCAAGCAAATGGGGCTGGGGTCGCAAAAAGTATTTGGGCTGAATCATGCACTCTCCCATTTATTAGCCAAAATAGGCGATAGGGTTGAAAGGAGTTTTATTACTTCTGAAACACTGAATATGCTAGAGCGCAGCAATACTGCTGATATTAAGGATTTAAGTTTCTTCCTTGGCAAGGAGCCACGAGGAATCAAGGACTTTATTACTCCTTTTGAAGCTCACTATTTACGCAACATCGCATTGTTAGCCTGGCTGTTGCCCTTAATGAGGCTTTCTATCGCAGTGGTCTGGATAGTGACTGGCATCTTATCGCTAGGTGTATTTCCTGTACAAGACAGCTATGCCCTGTTGGCAGAACTCGGATTGACTGGATTACCAGCTGCTATTGCGCTATATGGTGGAGCCATCCTGGATATTGGACTTGGCCTCGCCACGTTGCTGCTCCGTAAGCGCAAGGTATTATGGATAATGCAGATTGGCGTCATTCTGGGATATACCCTTTTATTAAGTTGGTACATCCCAGGGTTCTGGCTTCATCCATTTGGCCCCCTCTTAAAAAATATCCCCATGATGGTATCGATATATTTCTTGCTGCAAATGGAACGCCCTTATGGAATATCTCCTCGTTAAGTGGCTGCATATACTTTCTTCCACAATTCTGTTTGGTACAGGCATAGGTTCGGCTTTCTATATGCTGGCTACAATCCTTCGCAAGGAAACAAGGCCTATTGCCAGTGTTACTAGCCTAGTCGTGCTTGCAGACTGGGTTTTTACCACCCCCGCAATTATTGTTCAGCCTCTGACCGGTTTTTATTTGATTTATCTGGCCGGCTATGAGTTATCGCAGGGGTGGATCATATGGTCTATAGTTTTGTATTTCCTGGCTGGCGCATGTTGGCTACCTGTGGTCTGGCTGCAAATCCGTATGCAAAAAATGTCGAAGGATGCAGTAGAAAAAGTCCATCCTTTGCCAGCGCTTTTCTGGATTTATTTTCGATATTGGATTTTGCTTGGTATACCTGCATTCATGGCACTGGTGCTTGTCTTTTACCTTATGGTGGCAAAACCCATTTGAATACTTAGCCCCTTTATCCCTCTAAATATTCTTGCCCCCCAAAAAAATGAGCCTCGTTTGAGGCTCATTTTATCTTTATAAAGTTTGATTGACATCAATCCTGTGGTTGACCGCCTCTATTGGCGACCAATGTTTTCTGATACGCCTATGCCATGCCGGAAAACCAACTCCCCTCCCAGCCAGCCTGAGATTCCCAATAACACGGCAGTCACCCCAGAAACGATTAATCCCTGGGAGATTATTACTGTGTAATCATCAAGCCTTAAAATGATGTTGTAAGCGGTCAGTCCCAGAACAACCAAGTTAACTATTCCATGCGCCCATCCAATGGTCAGGTTCCGGGCACGTTTGCTCCCACTAAACTCCCAAATGCCAGCTGCACCTGCTAGTACCCCACTGCCCAGCCCCGCGATCAATAGCCAAAACGAGGCTTGAGCCCAGAATAAGTCCTCTATGAGGATATAGGCAATATCACTTAATAAAGCCCCAATCAAAAAACCAATTGGCAAAGAAACCAGCATGGGATGAATGGGATGGCGTTTAATGGCTGCAGTGGTACCACTGCCTGTTGAATAATGGGGGTCCATCACTTTCTCCTTTAATTATCATCTTGAAATCATGGAAATTTTGGATACAGATGGAAGTTACTCTATCGATGAGAACTTAATGGAAAGGAAAAGTCTGAATTTGATGCCAGAGAACTGCTTACAATGATCTGCTGATTTGAATTAATTTAATTGAAATTTAAAAGTACGTTTTGGGGTTCTCACAACACTATAGATTAAATCATTCAGCTATTCGATTAGTGAAGCGATCCAGAAATGGGCGACAAGGAATGTTATGTCAACAGTCATGGCAAGGCCTGGATTAAACCTGTATGAACCTGAGCTTGGATTGCAAATTAAATGCAAGCAATAGCCATTGTTGTTTGCGGCTTAACTCCAAATTCCGCTTAATTTTTGCGATGAATTCCAGATTTAGCTGGAAATAATCTGTTTAGCATGCACCTGTATTTGCTGCTATTGAAGTTTATAAACCTTGAATTCGTCGCCAGTTTTAAACCCAAAGATTTGATTCCCACCTGCAGCCACACCCACATACTGGACCCCATCAATTTGATAGGTAATAGGTGGTGCATTAACTCCTGATTCCAGCTTGTCACTCCATAAGACTTTGCCGGTAATTGCGCTGTAAGCATTAAAATGACCATGCCCTTCACCCATAAAAAGGACTTCACCGGCTGTAGCCAGAATGCCACCGACCAAAGGGTCATCAGTTCTAAGTTGCCATTTCATTTTTCCGGATACTAAATCTATCGCAGATAAGATGCCCCAACGCGGTTTGTCAGCCATTGGTTCCATTGAGGTGTACTTGATTGGAGGGTTGCCATTGACCCCGGGTATCTCTTGCTTGAGAATACTTCACAGGCCAGTGAATGGCGGGGACGTAGGCTGTCATCTTGGAGGTGTCCACCGAGGTTGGAGTCCAATTAATACCCCCTAAGACTCCTGGCCATATCACCTGCCCATCAAGGGTGGGGGTAGCAAAGATATTGTGATGCTCGACAAATTCATCAGACTTCAGCAGCAGTTTACCTGTGAGTCGGTCATGGATGTAATACCATCCAGTCTTGGCCGCTTGCCCCACTGCAGGGATCACTTTTCCATTTTGCGGATAATCAAACAATACAGCGGGACTGGAAACATCATAGCCCCATTGATCATGAGGTACTTGCTGGTAATGCCACCTGATCTTGCCCGTAGCGAGGTCAAGGCAAACCAGGGACACAGTGTATAAATTGTCACCAGGCCGGGAAGTGCCATCCATCTGGGGTGAAGGATTGCCAGTACCAAAAAATAAAAGCCCGCGTGTTGTATCTATTGCAGGCGTTGTCCAAGCTGATCCGCCCCCAAATTTGGCCGCATCAGGATATTTGGCAAGATCGGCTTTTTCTTTTGCGATGTCTCTATGCAATGGCACCCCGTCAGGAGTGCTTTCACGGAATTCACCTTCCCAGTGCGTAGGTGCAATGGTGTCGAATTGCCAGATTCTATTGCCGTTATTTATGTCGTACGCTGCCAGAAAGCCTGGCCGACCATAATTTCCGGCGATACCAACCACGGCTCCAAGCGGTTTATCTTCGCGGTCAGAATCCAAGTGTAAGCCGTAGCCAACACCTGTAACGCCAATCAGCACTTTGCCCTGATACACAACCGGAGCCATGGCAATACCCACACCGGACTGACCGGAGACGCCTGCATTCTTGAAAGCTTCTGAGCCTTTAAGAGATACCGATGATTCTCCTTTGGCGCTTTCGCTGCTCGCTACTTGTACATCCCACACTACTTTGCCTGTCTTGGCATCCAATGCGATCAGCCTGGCATCAACCGTCCCAATGAAGACCTTGCCCTCAGATACTGCGACTCCTCTATTGCCCGGGCCACAGCATAAGGGGTAATCCTTGATGCGCTGATGGTTGTAACGCCAGAGCTCTTTGCCTGTGACGGCATCCAGGGCGACGACATGATTGAAGGGAAGTGAAAGGTAGATCGTGCGATCCACCATGATAGGGCTAGCTTGGAATGTGGCTTTGACCCCACTCTTATAAGACCATGCCTTGCTCAGCTTGTTGACGTTTGAGCTATTAATTTGCTTGAGTGGGGAGAAGCGTTGATTGGTGTAGTCCAGGCCGTAAGTCGGCCACTCGACATCACTGCCCATCACTATGACGGAAGTAATGGCTAAATATGCAGCCAACAGTGCTTGGGGCAGTCTCATCAACACTCCTTCGATTAAGTAGCGGAATTGATCAGCGTCTTTACCAACGACTTGGCGTGGCCAATGGATTCACTGCCCTGCTGATCTCTCTCAGTAATGGATGCACCTTCAACGACCAGGGCGAGCTGCAATGCCAAGGCATCAGCTTGCTTGATCTTCGCCTTGTTCGCCAACTCGGTAAGCTGATCGCGCAATTGTCTCGAAAACTCCTTGGAAATCTGATTGACTGGGTTGTCAGACTGGGGAAATTCGACGCCAGCATTGATTGAAGCAAAACCCTTGAAATCCTTATCACCAATCACATCCAAGAGCGCAATCACAAGAGCCTCTAGTTCAGCCAAGGCATTTTCTTGTTGGGGCGCGTCGGCTAACTTCTTCCACAGTTTTGAATCCTGCTCCCGCAAGTACTCGATGATGAGCAGTTCCTTGGACTTGAAGTATTTGTACAAGGTAACTTTTGCCACTTGTGCCTGGGCGGCAATGTTATCGACACTTGTCGAATTGAAGCCCTGTCGAGAAAAGAGATCCCCTGCGGCTTGCAGAATATAATCACGCATTCTTGCTGACATCTTACACACCCATTCCTAATATTATTTTCTGCTTGTTTTGGGTCTTGGAATAACATTCCCAAGCACGATTTTGCTCATACCATGTCAAAAACGCCGCTAATCTCTGGCTGTCCAGTTCAGGGTTATTGGATAGCCTAGCCTGAACAACATTCATATACGCCGGTAACTGATCCTTGGGGATGCTGAAAAAGTTGGGGGCTGGGCAAGTGCCAGACTCCATGCTCTTTTTGAGCGCGAATGCTTTGAGAAGCAGCTCTGGTTCAATGGTAGTGATTATTGCGGCCTGCTGATACCCACCGTCATGCTGCGCATACCGGACTTGCGTGGACGAGGCGGATGGCCAGAAATGTACCGCCAATATACTCATGATCGCCATAGAGGCGGCATATCCGCTTATCTTGATGGTTTTCTCCAATCGTATTATGAGGCGAGGCTTTGCCTGTGACAGTACAGCCCGGGCAGCTTGCTGCGCTGAGATTAATGCACCCATGCCTGGGTTACGCAGTTCTTCAGCGATCCCTCCTTGCAAGAGAATCATCATCTGGGTAACAACACTGGAAGGGTTTCTGAGCCTGGCCTCGGTAGCCAAGCTTAATAAATGCGCGGTAAGCGCTGGGCAAGTCCGAACTAATGGTTGCCCATTTGAGTAATCCTTGACGATACCTGCACGGATACCTGGCGCATTTAACCAAGTGTTCAACAAAGAATACAAGGAAAGGAGTTTGTCACTGGGCTTTTTGCCAGCTCCCTCAATCAAATGAATCAACCATGAACTATTCAGCAATTCCATCATGTAACCTTTTACATACTATACCGTTCATTCTTACACATCTGCATTTCCAATGCGATGGATATTTTTCTATTGAATTCATGTCCATAGCCTTTGTTTAGCAACAATCCTACTCTATGGTTTTTCAGCGTTATGAAGAACATCCACCCGCTCCTTCACGACTTGCGCAAGCTTTTCAGCTGTACGAACCGTCGTATTTCGATCACTCCATGAACTCTCAAGCTGTGCTGCCTTGGACATGACAACAGACCTTTTTTTGACATCGACGATAATCATGCGTGGATAGACAAAGAGGTAAGTAGGCTTCAATGCCACTCCAATAACCAGGTAATCAGCCCCAGTATCTTTGTTCAAGTCAATGGCAGTCTCAATGTTGTCGTAGAGATAAGTGGGAGAGTGCTTCTCAACCTCTGATTTAACATCAGGGCCTTGCGGCACCACATTGACTCCATTGCTCTTGAGGTTTTCCAGGAATTTGGTAGATAACAATTCAATCCGCTGCAGTTCTTCGGGAGCATTTGGTAGATTGGTCATGTCATTAAGCTCGAATGCCATCACCACTACTTTGGGGGATTCTTCAGCTACAGCATTTACCATCGTACAGACCATCAAGATGCCCATTATTTTATTAATCATCATCCGCATATCACTTCTCCATAGTATTACTAGACACACTATACTAAACTGTTTAGTACATTTATGTACCATATAGTACGCTTTCTATAATGATTTGCAACCCGGACTTTATGGAATATAGGGTAGCCTACGTACCCATCGTGATTGCGGGGCTGCTACTCATCACAGGAATAAAGCAGCTGACAAGGTGCTCATGTGGAATACTGCGTACTACAACTGCGACATCCCCCACCGAATCTAGAGTTAGATTGCAGGAATCTGGATTTAAGTTGCAAACGACAAAAATTTTTCTCCCCTTGCACTTGAAAAACCCATGTGTCGCCCCTATCATTAGCACTCAATAGGGAAGAGTGCTAATGTTCATTCGCCCTAGCAATTGAATCCGTAACAAAATCAATGTTAATTCAAGCTTTTTAGGAGAGCACACTCATGGCAATTCGCCCATTGCAAGACCGCGTTATTGTTAAACGCCTGGAAGAAGAACGTAAGACCGCCTCTGGTATCGTGATTCCCGACTCTGCCACTGAAAAGCCTGACCAAGGTGAGGTTATCGCTGTTGGCCCAGGTAAAAAAGATGACAACGGCAAGGCGATCGCACTGGATGTCAAGGTAGGCGACAAGGTTCTGTTCGGCAAGTACGCAGGCCAGGCTGTCAAGATCAATGGTGATGAAGTGCTGGTCCTGCGCGAGGATGACATCCTTGGCGTAGTAGAAGCGTAATCCGCATTTCAACTATCCGATAAAGATTCAACAGGAGATATAAATGGCTGCAAAACAAGTTATTTTCGGTGATGAAGCACGTGCCAAGATCGTTAACGGCGTTAACATTCTGGCAAATGCAGTGAAAGTTACCCTGGGTCCCAAGGGCCGCAACGTTGTGCTTGAGCGTTCTTTTGGCTCCCCAACTGTAACCAAGGACGGTGTGTCCGTTGCCAAAGAAATTGAACTGAGCGACAAGCTGGAAAACATGGGCGCTCAACTGGTGAAGGAAGTTGCTTCCAGAACCAATGACAATGCTGGCGATGGCACAACTACTGCAACCGTGCTGGCTCAAGCTATCGTTCGCGAAGGCTTCAAGTATGTGGCTGCCGGTTTCAACCCAACTGACCTCAAGCGTGGTATCGACAAGGCTGTTGCCACTATCGTTGAAGAGATCAAGAGCATCTCCAAGCCAACAACCACTAGTAAGGAAATTGCCCAAGTAGGTTCTATTTCCGCCAACTCTGACCTGGATATTGGTCAGATCATTGCTGACGCGATGGACAAGGTCGGCAAGGAAGGCGTCATCACCGTTGAAGACGGCTCTGGCCTGGAGAATGAACTGGACGTGGTGGAAGGTATGCAGTTTGACCGTGGCTACCTCTCCCCTTACTTCATCAACAATCCAGATCGTCAGATCGCCCTGCTGGAAAATCCTTTTGTTCTGCTGTATGACAAGAAAATTTCCAACATCCGTGACCTGTTGCCAACATTGGAGCAAGTTGCCAAGGCTGGCCGTCCTCTGCTGATCATTGCAGAAGATGTTGAAGGTGAAGCGCTGGCTACACTGGTAGTGAACAACATCCGCGGTATCCTGAAGACTGTGGCTGTTAAGGCTCCTGGCTTTGGTGATCGTCGTAAGGCAATGCTGGAAGACATCGCTATCCTGACTGGCGGCAATGTGATTGCTGAAGAAGTTGGCCTGAGCCTGGAAAAGGTTACCCTGGAAGATCTGGGTCAAGCCAAGCGCGTAGAAATCGGCAAGGAAAACACTACTATCATTGATGGCGCTGGTACCGAAAGCAATATCAAGGTACGTATTGAGCAAATCAAGAAGCAGATCGAAGAAGCTTCCAGCGATTATGACCGTGAAAAACTGCAAGAGCGCGTAGCCAAGCTGGCTGGTGGTGTTGCTGTGATCAAGGTCGGTGCTGCCACTGAAACCGAAATGAAGGAAAAGAAGGCTCGCGTGGAAGATGCTCTGCACGCTACCCGTGCTGCGGTTGAAGAAGGTATCGTTCCTGGCGGTGGCGTAGCGCTGCTGCGTGCTCGTGCTTCCATCAAGGAACTGAAAGGCGACAACGCTGATCAAGACGCTGGTATCAAGATCGTGCTTCGCGCGATTGAGGAACCATTGCGCCAGATCGTTGCTAACGCTGGTGATGAGCCATCTGTTGTGGTTAACAAGGTACTGGAAGGTACTGGCAACTATGGTTACAACGCTTCCAACGGCACTTATGGTGACCTGGTTGAACTCGGCGTTCTGGATCCAGCCAAGGTAACGCGTTCTGCTCTGCAAAATGCAGCTTCCGTAGCATCACTTATCCTGACTACTGATGCTCTGGTAGCTGAACTGCCTAAGGAAGAAGCACCAGCAATGCCTCACCACGACGGTGGCGGCATGGGTGGCATGGGTTTCTAAACTAGGCCCATCGAGTGGATACAGGCGTGAGACTGTATCCATTGCAGATAGCAATAAAAAGCCCCGGATTCCGGGGCTTTTTATTTGTCATCATTTTGCCAGAAACATTTCGAAAGCCTATGTGACTATTGCAAGCTATTCGCAAAATTGTCACAACATTCCGCGAGGATATTAGTTAAATATAATATTTACCAAAATCCACAATTTTAAGCATATACTGCGAATAATTAGCATTTTCAGACAGCCAAAGACCGGTTGTTTTTTCGTGCATAATCAATAGACAAAAAAAACCCCGATTAAAGGGGAGTAAAATCGGGGTTAAGTGAGCCTCATCAGATAAGGCTTCCCGCTCAGGGAGGAAAGCGGGAGACGATTGCGTCGTCTGGAAATTAGGACCGGGCCTTTCAGCAATTAGTTCACTGAATGTGCACTTTTTACATCTGCTTACAAACCGCACCAAAAGTGCCCATAATCCATCAATTCACGATTTCGGCTATTAGATAGCTGTCACAATCCGGCAAAGGTTCTCCTTCGTCGCTGCACCTGCGATAATGCAGGCTATGATGAATCCGATATCTTCCGCTTCACTTCTTGACGGCCTTAATGACAAACAGCTGGAGGCGGTCACGCTTCCCCATCAATCAGCACTGATCCTGGCCGGTGCCGGTAGTGGCAAGACCCGCGTCCTCACAACGCGTATTGCCTGGCTGATCCAGACAGGGCAAGTATCTCCCCATGGCCTGTTGGCAGTGACTTTCACCAATAAGGCAGCCAAGGAAATGTTGACCAGGCTGACCTCGATGCTGCCAATTAACGTTCGCGGCATGTGGGCAGGCACTTTCCACGGACTTTGCAACCGCCTGCTGCGTGCGCACCATAGGGAAGCTCTACTGCCGGCCACTTTTCAGATTCTGGATACCGCTGACCAATTGTCCTCCATCAAGCGCCTGATGAAGGTAATGAATGTGGATGATGAAAAGTTTCCGCCCAAGCAAGTGATGGGTTATATCAACAGCTGCAAGGAAGAAGGCCTGCGCGCCCATGCCGTGGATGCCTACGATACGCACTCCCAGCGTATGCGAGAGATATTTGAAGAATACGACAAGCAGTGCCAGCGTGAAGGCGTAGTGGATTTTGCAGAGCTGCTGTTGCGCTGCTATGAATTGCTGAGCCGTAATGCCAATATTCGCGAACACTACCAGCATCGCTTCAAGTACATCCTGGTGGATGAGTTCCAGGATACCAACCGCTTGCAATATCTGTGGCTGAAATTACTCGCTGGCACGGATAACTGCATTTTTGCGGTAGGTGACGATGATCAATCCATTTATGCATTCCGTGGAGCTCGCGTGGGCAATATGCGCGACTTTGAGCAGGATTTTGCGGTACAGAATATCGTCAAGCTGGAACAGAACTACCGCTCTCACAGCAATATCCTGGATGCAGCCAATGCCATCATCACACATAACCGCAACCGTCTCGGCAAGAACCTGTGGACAGCCGCTGGCAAGGGTGAGCCCATACGCATCTATGAAGCTTATAACGACATCGATGAAGCCAATTTCATCGTGGATGAAATCAAGTCACTACATGCAGAGGGCACAAACTTAAGCCAGATCGCCATGCTGTATCGCTCCAATGCGCAGTCACGGGTATTGGAACATGCCCTCTTTTCCTCCGGCCTGCCTTACCGTGTTTATGGCGGCCTGCGCTTTTTCGAACGTGCAGAAATCAAGCACTCACTCGCCTACCTGCGCCTGATTGCCAGCGCAGATGATGATACTGCCCTGCTGCGTGTCATCAACTTTCCTACCCGCGGCATAGGGGCACGCAGCCTGGAACAGCTGCAGGAAATTGCCAGGCAGAATGACAGCAGCCTGTGGCAGGCGGCAATCAGCAAGGTCGGCAATGGCAGGCCAGGACGAGGGCTTGAAGGTTTTGTCGCGCTGATCAAGCAGATGCAGGAAGAAGCCATTGGCCTGACGCTGGCTGAGCAAGTGGAATTAGCTTCCACGCTATCCGGCCTGCGCGACCACTATGCAAATGACAAGGAAGGCGAGGACCGCCTTGCCAACCTGGATGAACTGGTGAATGCAGCGATTGCCTTCACCAACCAGGAAATCGGCATGCAGGTAGATGAAAATGGCGAGGTTGCACAATCATTACTGGCACAATTCCTCACCCACGCCAGCCTGGAAGCAGGTGAACACCAGGCGGACGCTGGTCGTGATGCATTACAACTGATGACAGTCCATGCGGCCAAGGGCCTGGAGTTCAAAACGGTTTTCATCAGCGGGCTGGAAGAAGGTTTGTTCCCGCATGAGCAAAGCAGCTATGAAGCCAATGGCCTGGAAGAAGAACGGCGCCTGATGTATGTGGCAGTGACCCGTGCACGCCAACGCCTTTACATCAGTTTTGCACAAAGCCGCATGTTGCACGGCCAGGTGCGCTATGGCATCCCCTCCCGCTTCCTGGATGAAATTCCCGAAGAGCTGCTCAAGCGTCTTAACACCCAATCCAGCAAGGCAGCAGCTTATACTTCCGCCCCAGTAGCGCCCGCTATTAGCCAAAAAAACGCCATGCCCTGGAAAATAGGCCAGGCAGTGGCCCATAGCAAATTTGGCCAGGGCGTAGTGGTGAACTATGAAGGCAATATAAATGACCTGCGAGTACAGGTAAATTTCGGCCGCGAAGGCCTGAAATGGCTGGCGTTGGAGTACGCCAAGCTGGAAACGTTATAAAGACTCCAATTCAGGTGCCGCAGGTTGCGGCATCTTGAAGATGTCCCGGTTGCTGACATATTGAAAAGCGAGCATGAGCGCACTGGCAAACAGCATGCAGGCGAATACCAACACCAGCATGAGCAGCCCGCCCACTGCCTTGGAAGCAGCAGACAAGACGCCCACCAGGATGCCAGCCATGGTCATGCTCAACATGATAATCAAAGTGACCCCGAGCCATGTCAACAACAATGGCAGAAAATACTGGATAAATGCCGCCAGGCTGGACTTGATGGCCCGCACTACAGAATATTGCTGAAACGATACCAGTGCCGGCGCAAACCAGATCACCAGCACCAGGGGAAGCAGCAGCAACATCAGCTTGATGATGACAGGGGTTGATTGTTCAAGCACTTCTTCAGGGCTGGCATCCTGCTTAGCCAGTTCAGCCAGTTTGACACTATCCTCTACCGTCAATAAGTTGATGAGCAATACATATACGACGCAGATCGCCCCCAAACTCAAAAGCTTGGGAAAATGCGGCTTGATTTCATTCAGGAGGTCACCGAGATCTGAATCACGCCCCTGGTCTGCATCCCGGTAAAACCCTACAGCAAGTGCAAGGAAAGCAGGCAGCAACAGGAAGGAAACAAACTTGAGGCCAAGCAGGCCGGGTAACATGGCGAAGAAAAAGACGTGAGCCAAACCCAATAGCATCCACTTGCCCGGCGTCTTGCGGAACAAGGCAATAATGTCGCGTATCCAGGCCAAGGCCTGATTGCTGCTGGATGGTGGTTTGACTTGCATGTTCAACGGTTGGGACCCTTTAGTTAGAACTTCAATCAGACCCAGGTCTGGCTGATAATCGCCGCCTGGTTGATTGAGTTGCGCAGGATGCGCTCAAAATATTGTGGATCCTTGGCATGCGTCAGCTCACCTGCCTGGGGGAAATGCAGATCATGCAGGCGTGAAAGCCAGAAACGGGTTGCGGCTACACGCAACATGCCAGGCCAGGCTGCATGTTCAGCCTCGGTCAATGGCCTAACTGCATGATAGGCCTTCAGCAAGGCGGACAAGCGCGCTGCATCCAGTACACCAAGCTCAGTGACACACCAGTCATTCACGGCAATCGCAATGTCATACAACAAGACATCATTGCAGGCATAGTAAAAATCAATCAGCCCACCCAGCTTGTCGCCATCCATCAGCACATTATCACGGAACAGGTCGTCATGAATGACACCTTGCGGCAAATCTGCCGTATTGAAACTACGCTCAAAAGCCAGCTGTTTCTCCAGCATCTGCCGGTTTTCTTCATCCAGTAACGGAGCCACTTTTGCTGCCGTAGCCGCACGCCAGTCAGCACAGCGCAGATTACGCATCTCTGCGTCGAAAGACGCACCCGCCAGATGCATCTGCGCAAGCACCTTGCCGATCTCTGCACAATGCACTGGGGTGGGATGCTCCACAGACTTGCCAGCAAGACAGCTTACCAGGGCAGCTGGTTTGCCGTTCAACTCACCCAATGCCTGCCCAAGGTTGTTTCTCACCGGGTGCGGACAGGGAATGCCACGCTCTGCCAGATGCGTCATGAGGTCAATGAAATAAGGCAACTCTTCTGCCGTATGCTCCTCGAACAGAGTCAATACATAGCGACCTGTAGCTGTAGTCACAAAATAATTGGTATTGGTAATGCCGGATGCAATACCTTGCAAGTCCAGCAGGTCGCCCAGGGAATATGCCTTAAGCCATTGCTGCATCTGCTCGAAAGTAACGGTAGTGAATACGGACATAAAACTTTTTTCAGAAACCTGCTATATAAATGTTTAAAGAGGGCAACCAGGCCCTCTTTATCAAATCAGCGAAACTATCAGAAACGGAACAACACCCACTTCGGGATGCTCATCGGTCGTGCCACATCATCAGTACGTGACCAGCCGGCATCCTGGTCATCCTTGGTCAGATAGTAAGGCACCCCATGCGCAGGCGTGACTTTCATCATGTAGAGTTCGCCATTGATACGGTATTCCTCAATCGTATCTTCACCCTTCTTGGTGATGGTCACTTCTGGCTCAGGCGTATCGCCTTCCATGCCTGCCGGCGGTGGGGGCGCTTCCGGCAATGGTTCCAGATTGTCAGGAATGGGGGCAGCAGAGGCCATCATCGGCAGCAGGAATGCCAACACCAGTAAATTACGATAGATACGCATGATGACCTCGGAGATTTTATATTGCCGTAATTCTATCAAATAGCGCAGGTCCCACAAAGGCATCATGTTGCCGATACGCAACATAATACGCAGATATCCTGCAAAATTTCTTTTCCTTGCCGCAAACCAGCTCAGAGATAAAACTGCATGATCTGCTGTTCTGCGGGTGAAGGCTCAAATCCGCGGGTTTCATAATGCTTGAAGATGGCCTCGACCACCTCTTTGGGATCATCTATCACCTGCATCAATTCCATATCTTCCGGTGAGGCCATCCCCTGCGCAATGATGGTGTCGCGAAACCATGCAAGCATGCCGCGCCAGAATGGCTCATGGACAAGGATAATGGGAATCCTGCGTGTCTTGGCAGTCTGGATGAGTGTCAGCGCCTCCATCAATTCATCCAGTGTGCCAAAACCACCAGGCATCACCACATACGCTGAGGCATATTTAACAAACATGACCTTGCGCATGAAAAAATGCTGGAAATTCTGGCTGATATCCTGAAACGGATTGCCCTTCTGCTCATGCGGCAACTCGATATTGAGGCCTATGCTAGGCGACTTGCCATGAAAAGCACCCTTGTTGGCAGCTTCCATGATGCCAGGCCCGCCGCCGGAGATTACGCTGAAACCAGCGTCAGACAACTGGCGTGCGATTTCCTCGGTCAATTTGTAATAGGGATGGTCAGGCTTGGTGCGCGCGCTGCCGAAGATGGAGACCGCAGGCGTAATTTCCTTCATACGCTCGGTCGCCTCGACGAATTCTGCCATAATCTCGAAAGCTCGCCATGATTCACGCGCCGAGTACTTTTTATTCGGTAATTCGGGATCAAGAATCTTGGGAAGTTTTTTTGCAGCTGACATAAGGTTCCACACTCAAAAATGAAAACATTGTTATTAGTGGACGGTTCGTCCTACCTCTATCGCGCCTTCCATGCCATGCCAGACCTGCGTAACAAGGCTGGAGAACCCACTGGCGCCATTCAGGGCGTACTCAATATGCTGCGCCGGCTGCATAAAGACTATCCAGCCGATTATAGCGCTTGTGTGTTTGATGCCAAAGGCAAAACCTTCCGCGACGACATCTACCCGGAATACAAGGCCAACCGTGCTTCAATGCCGGATGATCTACGGCTGCAAATAGAACCCCTGCACAGCGCCATTCAAGCGATGGGCTGGCCACTCATCATAGAGGATGGCGTGGAAGCCGACGACGTGATCGGCGCGCTGGCGAAACAGGCCGCGAGTGAAGGGATGCGCGTGATCATCTCTACTGGCGACAAGGATATTTCGCAACTGGTCAACACACACATCACCGTGGTCAACACCATGCGCGATGCCTTCAGGAAAACCGACGAGGTACTCGATGAAGCGGGTGTGGAAGCCAAATTCGGCATCCCTCCCAGCCTGATGGTGGATTACCTGATCCTCATAGGCGACAGCTCGGACAATGTGCCCGGCGTTGAGAAAGTCGGCCCCAAAACCGCCGTCAAATGGCTGAAGCAATATGGTTCGCTGGAAAACATCGTGGCCAATGCCGACAAAATCAACGGCGTGGTCGGCGAAAACCTGCGCAAGGCCCTGCCCTGGCTGCCCACGGCACGCGAACTGATCACTATCCGCTGTGATGTCGGCATCCAGGAAAGCCTGAGCGACCTTGCGCCACGCCCGCAGGATAAAGCCAAACTGGTCGAACTGTTTGATCGCTTCGAATTCAAGACGCTGCGCCGAGAACTGGATATAGCAACACCGGCAATCCCAAGCGACTCCAGTGCAATACCTTTGCCAACCGACGGTATGCCTGCCGACCTGTTTGCTGCATCTAATGCTGGCACACGCAACTTCGAGACCATATTGACTGAAGCAGCACTGCAAGGCTGGCTGGATAAAATCAGCAGCGCGCCGCTAGTAAGTTTTGATACTGAAACCACTTCACTGGACCCGCTCAACGCAAAACTGGTCGGCATGTCATTCTCGGTCACAGCGGGCGAAGCAGCTTACCTGCCACTGACACATGATTACCCCGGTGCGCCCGACCAGTTGCCGTTTGCAGCCACCCTGGCGCGTATCAAGCCTCTTCTGGAAAATCCCGCCATCAAGAAAGTCGGGCAAAACCTCAAGTACGACAAGCATGTGCTGGCCAACCACGGTATCCCGCTCAATGGCATTGCGCACGATACCCTGCTGCAATCCTATGTGCTGGAAAGCCACCGCACCCATGGCATGGATGATCTTGCCATGCGCCACCTTGATGTCCAGACCATCACTTATGAAGAAATCGCTGGCAAGGGAGCCAAGCAGGTTCCGTTCAGCCAGGTAGCCTTGGAGCAAGCCTCAGACTATGCTGCCGAGGATGCAGATATCACGCTGCAACTGCATGAGGCCCTATACCCGCAGATTGCAAGCGACGAAAAACTGAAATACGTCTACAGCCAGATTGAAATGCCCGTGCTGGATATCCTATACACCATAGAACGTAACGGAGTCCTCATAGACCAGACGATGCTGCAGGCTCAAAGCCACGAGCTTGGCCAGAAACTGGTAGCGCTGGAACAGCAGGCTTATGAACTGGCAGGCCAGCCTTTCAACCTCGGCTCACCCAAGCAATTGCAGGAAATCCTGTTTGGCAAGCTGGGCATCAAACCATTGAAGAAAACGCCTAGCGGCGCGCCCTCCACCGATGAGGACGTACTGCAGGAGCTGGCCCTGGACTACCCACTACCCAAGGTGCTGCTGGAATACCGCGGTCTTGCCAAGCTGAAGTCCACCTATACCGACAAGCTGCCGCGCATGATCAACCCCAACACCGGGCGGGTGCATACCAGCTATAGCCAAGCCGTCGCCATTACCGGGCGCCTGGCAAGCTCAGACCCCAACCTGCAGAACATTCCCGTACGTACGGCCGAAGGCCGGCGCATTCGCGAGGCCTTTATCGCGCAAGCTGGCCACAGGATCATATCAGCTGACTATTCGCAAATTGAGCTGCGCATCATGGCACACCTCTCACAAGATGAAGGCCTGCTAAGTGCCTTTGCCAAGGGCGAAGACATCCATCGCGCGACCGCTGCCGAAATTTTCGGTGTGGAACGCGATGCAGTCACCAGCGAACAACGGCGCTACGCCAAGGTCATCAATTTTGGCCTGATTTATGGCATGAGCGCTTTTGGCCTGGCACAAAACCTGAATATAGAACGTGGCGCGGCACAAAGTTATATAGACCGCTACTTTGCACGTTACCCCAGCGTGAAGGAATATATGCAGAGTACACGCGAAACTGCCAAGGAGAAGGGATATGTGGAGACCCTGTTTGGCCGCCGGTTATGGGTGCCAGAGATCAACAGCCCCAACGGCATGCGCCGTGCAGGAGCGGAACGTGCCGCGATCAATGCGCCTATGCAAGGCACTGCCGCCGACCTGATCAAGCTCGCCATGATTGCCGTCCAAGACTGGCTGGAAACCGAGAAACTTGCCACCAAGCTCATCATGCAAGTGCATGATGAACTAGTGCTGGAATTGCCTGAAAGGGAACTGGAACTGGTGAGGGAAAAACTGCCACAACTTATGCAGGGGGTCGCAAAACTGGATGTACCATTACTGGTAGAAGTGGGCATAGGGGCAAACTGGGAAACCGCGCATTAAAGCCATTCATTAACCTGGTGGCACGCTAGCGATGGGGCTTGATGCCTTGCTGTTCAAGCTCTTGGAGATAATACTCGATCTCCCACTCGCAGCCGCCGCACCCGGTAAGGGCGCCGGTCATGTCGGCAATGCCACGGATGTCCATGCCCTGCATATATAAAGCACGGATTTTGCTGCGCCTGACACCGCTACAGAAACACAGCACTTCATCATCTGGATTGTCGTTTTTACTGCTCATGTGTGCACTTCAATAAAATAAAACTGCTGTCTATTTTAGCGCCGCTTCACTCATTCGACGGCAGAAACTTGGCTATCATTGAGGGATCTTCAGTAAATTGCCTCCGGCGCAGTTAACACTTTTAGAGAATATTTCTATACCGCATCATGACCACTACCCAACAGCCTCGCTTTGGCGCCATCATCATTGGCGATGAAATCCTCTCCGGCAAACGTCAGGACAGGCATCTCGCCAAGGTCATTTCCTTGCTCTCCGCACATGGGCTCAGCTTATCCTGGGCAGAATACCTGGGTGATGATCGTGCCCAGATTGCCACAACGCTCAAACGTACCTTGCAAAGCAACGATATTGTATTCAGCTTTGGCGGGATAGGAGCAACGCCAGATGACCAGACGCGCCAGGCTGCTGCTGAAGCGGCTGGCTTGCCTATAGAAAGACATGCAGGCGCAGTTGCTGAAATTGAAGCGCGCTTTGGTGAGGCCGCTTATCCCAAACGGGTGCTGATGGCAGATTTTCCACACGGTGCCAGGCTGATTCCCAACCCGGTCAACCGGGTACCCGGCTTTTCGCTCGGACATCACTATTTCATGCCGGGTTTTCCCGAAATGGCATGGCCCATGACCGAATGGATATTAATTACACACTATCACCATCTGTTTCATCAGCAGCCTGTAACCGAATCGTCCATCCTGGTCATGGATGCAGGCGAAAGCCAATTACTCGACCTCATGAACCATATCACGGCGACCTACCCGGGTCTCAAGCTGTTCAGCCTGCCACGCCTCGATAGTCGCCGTACCATAGAGCTGGGCGTCAAGGGAGATATAGACACAGTGGCAAGCGCCATGCAGCACATCCAGGCTGCGATCAGTGCCGCGGGCTTTCCCTGGCAACCATTGGCAACGGAATAGTCATGGAATGCCGTCCATCCTGCGGTGCCTGCTGCACCGCCCCCTCCATCAGCAGCCCCATTCCCGGCATGCCCCATGGAAAAAAGGCCGGGGAACGCTGCATGCAGCTCGATGACCGCAACCGTTGCCAGATTTTTGGCAGGCCGGAGCGCCCGCAAGTCTGCTCATCACTCCAGCCTAGCCGGGAAATGTGCGGGGATAACGACCGGCATGCTTTCACCTGGCTCATCCAACTGGAACAATTAACCGCGCCGCAGGATATCAAGCGGTAGATTGACAGCCTATTTACCCTCTGCCTCTAATAGAATGGGCATTCTGTTAAAGCGGTCGATTTAACTATTGCAGTTGCACAAACCCGGCTGGGATAATCCAGACAGGTCAACAAGGCATAGAGTGATGAATACGAAAACCTGGCCCACCCTTGATCATCCGGCACTTCGAGTTGGTTGTGCAGGCTGGGGCATCCCGCCCCAACACGCCGCATTATTTCCGCCAGACGGCAGTCATCTTGAGCGCTATGCACGCCTGTTCGGCACGGTTGAGATCAACTCATCCTTTTACCGCCCGCACCAGCATAAAACCTATGCACGCTGGGCTGCTACGGTGCCAGAAAGCTTCCGTTTCTGGGTCAAAATATCAGGGGAGATAACACATAAACACCGTCTGGCAGGCTGCAGCATTGCCTTGCTGCGCTTTCTGGAAGAGATTTCCGGGCTTGACAGCAAACTGGGCGGCATCTTGATCCAGCTGCCGCCAAGCCTGCAGTTGGACCCGGTAACCGCCCATAGCTTTTTCACGCTGCTGCGCCAGCATTACTCGGGCGCTGCGGCCTGCGAACCTCGCCATGCCAGCTGGTTTTCCATGGCCGGCGAGAATTTGCTGAAAGACTTCAAGCTGGCGCGGGTTGCAGCAGACCCAGCCAGGTTTCCCACGGCAGGTGTGCCCGGAGGCTGGAACGGGTTTTGTTACTACCGGCTGCATGGAACACCGCAAATCTATTACTCATCCTACTCGCCAGAATACTTGGAACAACTTTCCATCACCTTGCAAAACTCCAGCAGTCCAGCATGGTGCATTTTTGATAACACGGCACGTGGCGCCGCCGCTGCCAATGCTATTGCTGTCATAAACAGGATACGGCTCACGGCACCATGACAGGGCTTGTCTGTCATTCAAGTCTTGTCTGTCATTCAAGTTAAGAGTCTGCCTAGCCCCCACCAAACACACTGCCACATGGCCGGGCCAATAGATCAACAGGGCGCTATCTGGCTTCGCATACCAGAACGAGAGTATGTGACAATGAAGTAATCCCGCAAAATAATAGGATATTTTCCCGATCACCACTGCACACACGGCAAGAAACAACCTGACATCAATCAATACACTTAGCTTAGCTACTTAAAGTAAAACGTCGCTTATGACTGAATTATTAGGCAATTTCACAGGGGCGCCAAATCAATATGTGCTTTGTTCTACTCCGGTTTGCATATAAAATGGGCAGCTTTTCCATGCCATGGATACGGTTATATTAACGTGCAGATCGGTTCCTACAAGCTGAAAAACAATCTGGTTGTTGCTCCTATGGCGGGTGTGACGGACAGGCCTTTCCGCGTTCTGTGCAAGAAGATGGGCGCAGGCCTGGCCGTGAGCGAGATGGTGACATCCAACTCCCTTCTCTATGGCAGCGCCAAGACACTGCGCCGCGCCAACCATGAAGGTGAAGTGGACCCGATCTCGGTGCAGATTGCTGGCGCCGACCCCAAGATGATGGCCGAAGCCGCCAGGCACAATGTGGATAATGGTGCACAGATCATCGATATCAACATGGGTTGCCCCGCCAAGAAGATCTGTAATGTGATGGCAGGCTCTGCCTTGCTCAAGGACGAACCGCTGGTTTCGCAAATCCTGAAAGCTGTGGTCAACGCCGTGGATGTGCCGGTCACCCTGAAAATCCGTACTGGCTGGGACAAGAACAACCGCAATGCGGTGGCCGTAGCCAAAATGGCAGAAGACATCGGCATACAGGCACTGGCCATGCATGGACGTACCCGCGCCTGTCTATACATGGGCGATGCAGAGTACGACACCATTGCTACCGTCAAGCAGGCCATCAAGATTCCACTGATCGCCAACGGTGACATCACCACGCCGGAAAAAGCCAGGTTTGTACTGGACTACACCAAGGCGGATGCGGTGATGATAGGCCGTGCAGCTCAAGGCCGCCCCTGGATTTTCCGCGAAATCGAGCATTTCCTTGCCACGGGCGAGCATCTGCCTGCTCCAGAAGTCAATGAAATCCACCAGGTCATGCTGGAACATATTCATGACCTCTACGAATTTTATGGCGAACTCACAGGCATGCGCGTGGCACGCAAGCATATTTCCTGGTACACCAAGGGCCTGGTCGGTTCCGCCAACTTCAGGCACCACATGAACCAGCTACAGACCGTGGAAGAACAGTTGCAATCCATCCATGACTTCTTTGGCGAGCTGAAGCAACGTAACGAACGCCTGCAATACGAAGCTGAAACACCCACGGCATCGGATGACGAGGCACTGGCAGCATAATGAGTAGCCAGGATCTCGCCAGCTGTGTACGTGCAGCCCTTGATGAATATTTCAAGGACCTGGACGGACAGCCGCCACACGCCGTATACGACATGGTACTGCAATGCATGGAAAAACCCCTGCTTGAATATGTACTCAACCGTGCTGGCGGCAATCAAAGCAAGGCTGCGGATATCCTTGGCTTGAACCGCAATACCTTGCGCAAAAAACTGCAACAGCACAACCTTCAATAACCTCTTCTTCGAAGTTTTCAATATGGCAGTCATCAAACGAGCACTTATCAGCGTTTCTGATAAAAACGGCATTCTTGAATTTGCGAAGTCACTGACAGCATTCAACGTGGAAATCCTTTCCACCGGCGGTACCGCCAAGCTGTTCCGCGACCATGGCATCCCGGTTACTGAAGTCAGTGACTACACTGGCTTCCCGGAAATGCTGGATGGCCGGGTCAAGACCCTGCACCCGAAAATCCACGGCGGCCTGCTGGGCAGGCGCGAGTTACCGGAACACATTGCAGCCATGCGGGCAGCAGATATCCAGAATATCGATATGCTGGTGGTGAATCTCTACCCTTTCGAAGCCACCGTTGCCAAGGCTGATTGCACGCTGGAAGACGCGATTGAAAACATCGACATTGGTGGACCGGCCATGGTGCGCTCCGCTGCCAAGAACTGGCAGGATGTGGTGGTGCTGACCGATGCTTCCCAATATGATGGCGTACTGGCTGAAATGAAAAGTACTGGCGGTGCCACCAGCCAAGCCACGCGCTTTGCGCTGTCTGTTGCGGCATTCAACCGCATCAGCAACTATGACGGCGCCATCAGCGATTACCTCTCCTCATTCAATGCGGATGGCAGCCGCAATGAATTCCCCGGCCAGGTCAATGGCCGACTGGTCAAGGTACAGGACTTGCGCTATGGCGAGAACCCACACCAGAAGGCCGCGTTCTATCGGGACCTTTATCCAGCGCCAGGTTCACTGGTCACTGCCCAGCAACTGCAAGGCAAGGAACTTTCCTATAACAACATCGCGGATGCCGATGCTGCCTGGGAATGCGTCAAGAGTTTCGACAGCACTGCCTGCGTGATCGTGAAACACGCGAATCCATGCGGGGTCGCTGTTGGCACCACACCACTGGAAGCCTATGACAAGGCTTTCAAGACCGATACCACCTCTGCCTTTGGCGGCATTATTGCGTTCAACCATACCGTGGACCAGGCAACGGCAGAGGCTGTTTCCAAGCAGTTCGTGGAAGTGCTGATTGCGCCTGGCTATACCGAGGAAGCTTTGGCACTGTTCAAGGCCAAGGCCAATGTGCGCGTGCTGAAGATCGCCCTGCCCGCTGGTGGCGACAGCGCCTGGAGCCGCGGCCGCAATTCGCATGACACCAAGCGCGTGGGCTCAGGCCTGCTGATCCAGACGGCGGACAACCTGGAAATCAGTGTGGACGACATCAAGGTGGTGACCAAGAAACAACCCACTCCCGAACAACTGGAAGACCTGTTGTTTGCCTGGCGTGTTGCCAAATATGTCAAATCCAATGCCATTGTATTTTGTGGCAATGGCATGACGCTGGGCGTAGGTGCAGGCCAGATGAGCCGTGTAGACAGCACCAGGATCGCAGCGATCAAGGCACAGAATGCTGGATTATCCCTGCAAGGCTCTGCGGTAGCTTCCGATGCCTTCTTCCCGTTCCGCGATGGCGTGGATGTGCTGGCGGCAGCAGGTGCCACCTGCGTAATCCAGCCAGGCGGCAGCATCCGTGATGATGAGGTGATCGCGGCGGCAGACGAGCATGGATTGGTAATGGTATTGACCGGCGTACGTCACTTCCGCCACTAATAATAAATATCAACACAGGCTCTGTTAGCGTCATTGCGGCTCCTTGCCGTAATTAATGTGTAGTGTTTGCGCTGCCTCGCTCTCAAGTCTGTTGAATTTAATGGATTAAGCAAAATCCATGATTTCCAAGCAGATAAACCGCGTGACGCGGTTAAAATAGAGCGTCACTGGTCAGCTGTAAAATTAAAGGGTAATTATGAAAGTTCTAGTCATCGGCGGCGGCGGGCGTGAGCACGCACTTGCATGGAAACTCGCCCAGAGTGAGCGTATCAGCCGCGTATTTGTGGCACCAGGCAACGCCGGCACTGCGCTGGATCCAGACATGATGAATGTCCCTATTACCAAGGTACAGGAGCTGGTTGAGTTCGCCGAGAAAGAGCAGATCGGACTTACCATCGTTGGTCCTGAAGCCCCATTATCCCAGGGCGTGGTAGACGCATTCCGTGCAGCCGACTTGAAAATCTTTGGCCCGACCCAGGCAGCTGCCCAACTGGAAAGCTCCAAGGATTTTGCCAAGGCCTTCATGATCCGGCATAACATCCCTACCGCAGCCTACGCCACCTTTACTGATGCCGTTGCTGCGCATGATTACGTCAGGCAGCAAGGCGCGCCTATCGTGATCAAGGCTGATGGCCTGGCTGCGGGTAAAGGCGTAGTTGTGGCCATGGATGAAAACGAGGCTCATGCCGCGATTGACGCCATGCTCGCAGACAATAAACTGGGTGCCGCAGGCGCACGCGTTGTCATTGAGGAGTTCCTGACCGGCGAAGAAGCCAGCTTCATTGTGATGGTGGATGGCAAGAACATCCTGCCTCTGGCCACCAGCCAGGATCACAAACGCCTGCTGGATGGCGACCAAGGCCCAAACACTGGTGGTATGGGAGCTTACTCCCCAGCGCCAGTCGTCACTCCGGACATTCATGCCAAGGCCATGCGGGAAATTATTGCACCTACCGTGGCAGGCATGGCAAAAGACGGTATTCCCTACACCGGTTTTCTTTACGCCGGCCTCATGATTTCCCCTGATGGCAACGTGAAGACCCTGGAATTCAACTGCCGCATGGGCGACCCTGAAACCCAGCCTATCATGCTGCGCCTCAAGAGCGACCTGGTCACCCTGGCAGAGCATGCCGTCAATGGCACATTGAATGAAGTCCAGGCAGAGTGGGATCGTCGCAGCGCATTGGGTGTGGTGCTGGCTTCTGCCAATTACCCTGAAACACCAAGGCTGAGTGATGAAATCACCGGATTGCCCAAGGATCTGGAAGATGCCCATGTGTTCCATGCCGGCACTGCCATGAAGGATGGCAAGGTGGTGACCAGTGGTGGGCGCGTACTATGCGTAGCCGCACTGGGGGAAACCGTGAAGTACGCACAGTCCCAAGCCTACAAGATTGCAGATGACATCAGCTTCGATGGCATGCAACTGCGCCGCGACATCGGCTACCGCGCCATCAAGTCCTAAGCCAGGCGCCATGACAACGGCACGCGCACTACAGCATTTCCTGCGTAGCGGCGGTGTCATTGCCTATCCTACCGAGTCCTGCTTTGGACTCGGTTGTGACCCCACCAACCCTCTGGCGATCAGGCGCCTGTTACGCATCAAGGGGCGCCCCCAGCGCAAAGGCCTGATCGTGGTCGCCAATCAATTCTCACAATTGAGACGGTTGATCTCCCCTGTCACACCAGAACAAAAGCGACGCATGTTCGAGCGCTGGCCAGGCCCGCATACCTGGCTGGCGCCCGCAGCAAAACGCTGCCCAGCATTGTTGCGGGGCAGGCATAGTTCCTTGGCGGTGCGTGTCACTGCCAACCCATTCGCGGCACAACTCTGCCGCAAAGCTGGCATGGCACTGGTTTCCACCAGCGCCAACCACAATGGCCGGGTTCCGGCCAAAACCACTCGCGACTGTTATCGCCTGTTCGGGCACAGTGTCAAGGTGTTACCAGGCAAGACAGGCGGCGCGAGCAAACCTTCGACCATACAGGACCTGCTGACGGGCAAGATACTGCGTCCTTAAGCCGAGATCCGGTTCCACCAGGAGAGCTTCATGAATTCAAATGCAATCTTCGACTACCTTCAAGGCCTGCAATCCCGCATCGTAGAATCGATCGAGCTGGTTGACGGCAAGCGCTTTCTGCACGATAGCTGGCAGCGAGCGGAAGGCGGAGGCGGCACCTCCTGCATGCTGGAAGAAGGCAATGTGTTTGAACGTGCAGGAATAGGCTTTTCCCACGTGCTGGGCAACAAGCTGCCCCCTTCCGCCAGCTTGGCCCATCCAGAAGCTGCTGGCAGGAGCTGGCAGGCCATGGGCGTGTCGCTGGTGTTCCATCCACGGAATCCCTACGTTCCCACTGTCCATATGAATGTACGCTTCTTTGTGGCAGAGAAAGCTGGTGAGGAACCGATCTGGTGGTTTGGCGGAGGCATGGACCTGACGCCTTACTACGGATTTGAAGAGGACGCGGTGCATTTCCACCGCACCTGCCGTGATGCCCTGCATCCGTTCGGCCACCATTACTATCCTCAATTCAAGAAGGAATGTGACGAATATTTCTACCTCAAGCACCGCCAGGAACCACGTGGCATAGGCGGTATCTTCTTTGACGACTTCAACGGACTGGGCCTGGAGCAGAGCTTTGCCCTGCAGCGCAGCGTGGGTGATGCCTTTATCAACGCCTATCTGCCCATCGTGCAACGCCGCAAGGATACGCCTTATGGCGAACGCGAGCGCGATTTCCAGGCATATAGACGTGGCCGCTATGTCGAGTTCAACCTGGTCTACGACCGTGGGACCTTGTTTGGCCTGCAATCCAATGGCCGTACCGAGTCCATCCTGCTTTCCATGCCGCCTGTCGTCAAGTGGCGCTATGACTGGAAGCCGGAAGCCGGCTCTGCCGAAGCCAGGCTTTACAGCGACTTCATCACCGGCCGCGACTGGCTGACAGACAAACAATCGGTTTGATCAGGCAAAAGCTATGGCGGGCAGATCACACTAAAGCTTTGGGCATAATTCGTGCATACTAAAAAAACCAACAGGGAGAACACATGTTTGCACAACTGTTTCGCACCAAACCGGTAGAGATAGGCCGCCACAGCGGCCTGAAAAAATGCCTGAGTGCATTCGACCTAGCATTGCTGGGCATAGGTTGCGCGATTGGCACCGGCATATTTGTACTGACCGGCATCGCAGCGGCCAATTACTCAGGCCCGGCGGTAGTACTTTCCTTCATCCTTGCAGGCCTGGCAGCAGGGTTTGCCGGCTTTGCCTATGCAGAGCTGGCAGCCTCGATAGGCGGTTCAGGCAGTGCTTATGGGTATACCTATGTGGCATTCGGCGAGTTCTTTGCCTGGGTCATCGGCTGGATCCTCCTGTTGGAATATGGGGTTGGCGCCGCAGCCGTTGCCAATGGCTGGTCAGGCTATTTCATCAATACCCTGGCCAATTTCAATCTGCATATTCCCGATGTCTGGACCAAGTCCCCCGGCCAGGGAGGCATCATCAATCTTCCGGCATTCGGCATTATCTGGCTATTGACCATCATCCTCATCAGCGGGGTCAAGCAAAGCTCGCAAGTGAACAACATCATGGTGGCAATCAAGCTGGGTACGATTGCCATTTTTCTCGCCATTGCAATTGGCCATATCAATACAGATAACTGGCAACCTTTCATGCCTTACGGCTGGTTCCAACCGCAGGAAAACGGCAACAACATCGGCATCCTGGCCGGCGCATCCCTGGTGTTTTTTGCCTACTTTGGCTTTGATGCAGTTTCCACCGCGGCCGACGAAGCCAAGAACCCGCAACGCGACCTGCCCATCGGCCTGATTGCTGCACTACTCTTCTGTACCCTGATCTATATCCTGGTCTCGGGCGTACTCACGGGTGTCGTGCACTACACCGATCTCAATGTGTCTTCGCCGGTGGCTTATGCATTGAGCAAACTGGGCTACTCATGGTCGTCCACCCTCGTCGCCACCGGTGTCCTGGCCGGCCTCATTACCGTCTTACTGGTCCTGCTCTATGGCCTTACCCGTATCCTGTATGCCATGAGCCGCGATGGACTGATTCCAGCTGCCTTCTCCAAGATTGATCCGGACCGCCAGACTCCCACGCGCCTCATTCTGTTCTGCGGTGCCATCATCTCGGTGGTCGCTGGTTTTTTCTCTCTGGGCACACTAGCCGAGACCGTCAACATTGGTACCCTGGCCAGTTTTGTCATGGTCTGCTTTGGCGTCATTATCTTGCGCATCCGCCAGCCTGACCTGCACCGTCCATTCAAGAACCGCTGGAATCCGTTGATTCCTGTACTGGGCATCATCTCATGCAGTGCGCTCATGGCTTTCCTGCCCGCAGAGACCTGGCATCGCTTCATCATCTGGGTCATTGTCGGCATCGCGGTTTATTTCCTCTATTCCATGCATCACAGCAAACTCAGACAACCACGATAATCACAACACTTATACAAGAAGCACCGCCCGGCGTAATACCGCGATGGACTTTTGCAGGCAATGTGCAGTGGGGATCATTTCAGCATATGACAGCTGATCAACTCAGGATCGACCTGGATGAAAAATTGATGGGACAAAAGTCGACCGCACACTGATTGGCCAACATTTCCTGAAAGGTATAGGAGCAATCACACTGAAGTGGTCGCTTGAGGCACGACCCACATGTCGGTGATGCCAGCTTTACAACCGTTAATTGTTAATTCGTCTATTGACGGATTCATTAGAGAGAGTGCCGTCGAATTAAACTGTGGCCGCCCCGGATCAACTCGGTAAGCCCTAATGTCCAGAAGGAGTCCCGGCATGTGTATGGTAGTGATGTTCCAGCACTGGACCTGTGCCTGGTGAGAAGGCGGCACTTAACCTATAGAAAAAGCGTGGAGGGTCATCAGACCGATCAAACACTATCGTGTTTGGTAACACAAACAATAAAGCTGGTATATCAAAAACATGATTTGACGCATGCCAGCTTCGATCAATCAGTTGCTAGTTGGTAAATTAAAGTGCCCAGCGACTACCAATACGATCGGTTCCAATACAAGCTAAGCCATCAGGCTGGTTTATCACAGTCATTGCGATTACAAAGTCAGTATCCACTGCACTATGGTCTTAATATCATCATCACTGATCTGCGGACTGTTCGGAGGCATTGGTATTGGCCCCCATACTCCCTTGCCTCCGGCCTTGACCTTGGCAATCAACTTGGCCTCTGCAGTGCTTTCACCCCGGTACTTGGCAGCCACATCTCGATAGGCCGGCCCTATCACCTTGTTAGCTACCGTATGGCAAGCCAGGCATCCGCTTTTCTGTGCCAGTGCCTCAGCCACCTTGGCATCGGCAGCCGAAGCCTGCCCAGCAATAGTAAGCCCTAACACCACGCCCAGGATACGCATTACCAATTTCATATATTTCTCCTTGGCTTGTCACTGTTGTTCATGCTGAATAAACGGTAAGAACGTCTCAGGCAGATCAACGTTGACTTGCACATCAAACGTAGCACACAAATACAACCTCATGAAGCAGCAGCTCTGACAGCCAGTCAAATACCCCCTGGCCTTAGAGCGCCTCTGTGCTGTACTGCACACTGAGCACATGCGTTGCACCAGGCGCTACAGTCACAGCATTTTCCCTGACGTTGGAAGATTCGACGCAGACCATCTGTCTCCAGCCAGAATGGCTGCCAAGATCTCCAATTTCCGCCGCCTTGCGCTCCCATGGGGTCCACACCACGGTAGAATGGCTTCCGGATTTTTCAATGATGATCTTGCGCCTCAAACCTGGATCTTCAACTACACATGTGGATTCAGTATTCAGATAAACCCTATCGACTTCATCACTGAAGCTGATGTCGCCCAGCTGGCGCTTGAGCACATAATCCTCAACCTTGTCCTCATACTCAGTATGGTCCAGGCCAGTAATTTTCACTACCTCGATGTCGCTGACCTGGAAATAGGTGTGCAAAGCCTCACCGATCGCAAATGGCACATCACCATTATTGGTAGTAGCAAGCTCCATTTTCAATACAGGACCGATATTGATCGTCAATATGAGATCGCACAAATAGGGCCACTGCTTTTCAACCTGCCTGCTCTCTGCCAGTCGCAGCAACAAGCTGGTCGTATTGTTGTCCTCCACTCTGGCATCCACCATCTCCCACGGCACCACACGGGCAAAACCATGGGGACACAATGTTTCATCTGTGGGATGCGGGCCAAACCATGGCCAGCATACAGGCACCCCGCCACGGATCGAACGCCCGGAAACAAATCTTGCCTGGTCGGACAACCACAAGACAGGGGCTTCGGCATGACGAGGATTCCACTGCATGACATGGCCACCCTGCAAGGCCACCTTGGCAGTGGCATGTGGATTTTCAATGTCTAGTGTTACCAGTCCATTCAGGTCTGAAGAGAATTGGATTTTATGCCCGACCCCGTACCGGGCATTCAATTCATATATTGATTGCATAAGCTCTTATTAATTAAATTAATGAATTCTTATTATTATTTTTCGATCTGGCTGACGTCGCGCACCGCTCCTTTGGCGGCAGAAGTGCTCATGGCAGCATAAGCGCGCAAGGCTGGAGACACCACGCGCTGGCGATTCACAGGCTTCCATGCATCCTTGCCGCGGGCTTCCATTGCAGCACGGCGATGTGCCAGCACTTCATCAGTGACAGCCAGATGTATCTTCCGGTTCGGAATATCGATCTCCACTGTGTCATTTTCTTCCACAAGGCCAATGGCACCGCCTTCGGCAGCTTCGGGTGAAGCATGGCCAATACTGAGGCCGGAAGTGCCACCAGAGAAACGACCATCGGTCAGCAATGCGCATGCCTTGCCCAGTCCCTTGGACTTGAGGTAGCTCGTAGGATAAAGCATTTCCTGCATGCCAGGACCGCCTCGCGGACCTTCATAACGAATAATGACAATATCCCCTGCCACGATCTTATCCGCGAGAATGCCCTCCACTGCAGCATCCTGGCTTTCAAAGATACGTGCGCGCCCAGTGAACTTGAGTATGCTGTCATCCACACCTGCGGTCTTGACGATGCAGCCATCTTGAGCAATGTTGCCATAAAGCACAGCCAGGCCGCCATCTTGCGAATAAGCATGCTCTTTATCGCGGATGCAACCCTCGGCACGATCAGTATCAAGCCCAGGCCAGAGCATGGACTGGCTGAATGCAATCGTGGTTGAAATACCGCCAGGAGCTGCACGGAAGAACTTTTTCACCTCCTCGTCCTCGGTGGTGGTGATGTCCCATTTATCCAGCGCGTCACCCAGTGTTGGGCTGTGCACGGTAGGACTGCTTCTGTGGATGAGTCCAGCGCGGCTCAATTCGCTCAATATCCCCATGACACCACCAGCACGGTGAACATCCTCCATGTGATACTTGGCGGTGGCGGGTGCCACCTTGCAAACACAAGGTACGCCGCGGGAAATCCGATCGATATCTGCCATGGTGAAATCCACCTGGGCTTCATGCGCCGCTGCCAGCAAGTGCAGCACAGTATTGGTAGAACCACCCATGGCCACATCCAGGCTCATGGCATTCTCGAATGCATGCAGGTTGGCAATATTGCGTGGCAGCACGCTTTCATCATCCTGCTCGTAATAACGCTTGGTGATTTCCACGATCAGGCGGCCAGCCTTGAGAAACAGTTCCTTACGTGCTGCATGGGTTGCCAATGTGGAACCATTGCCAGGCAGGCTCAGGCCCAAGGCCTCGGTCAGGCAGTTCATCGAGTTGGCAGTAAACATGCCAGAGCAGGAACCGCAGGTTGGGCAAGCAGAACGCTCTATCGCTTCAGACTCTTCATCAGACACATTGCTATCTGCAGCAGCCACCATGGCATCCACCAGATCCAGCTTGTGAATATTGCCTTGCCAGTTGACCTTGCCTGCTTCCATGGGGCCGCCAGACACGAAGACCACGGGGATATTCAGCCGCAGGGCAGCCATCAGCATGCCGGGGGTGATCTTGTCGCAGTTGGAAATACACACCAATGCATCCGCACAGTGAGCATTCACCATATATTCCACGCTGTCGGCAATGAGGTCACGGCTGGGCAGGCTATAGAGCATGCCGCTATGGCCCATGGCGATGCCGTCATCCACGGCAATCGTATTGAACTCCTTGGCAACCCCTCCGGCACGCTCAATTTCACGTGCCACCATTTGTCCCAAGTCCTTCAAATGCACATGGCCCGGCACAAACTGGGTAAATGAGTTAGCGATGGCAATAATTGGCTTGCTGAAGTCATCTTCCTTCATCCCAGTGGCGCGCCAGAGCGCGCGTGCGCCTGCCATGTTGCGGCCATGGGTGGAGGTTCTGGATCGATATTGAGGCATAAAAACCCTAAACTGAACGTATAATTACCAGATTTTACTCCAATCTAAGGGTCAATCCCAATGCTTGTTCATCCGCAATTTGATCCGGTGGCCATCCACCTGGGGCCTTTAGGCATTCACTGGTATGGCCTCATGTACCTCACCGGCTTCCTGGCTTTCCTCTGGCTGGGCCGCTGGCGCATTGCCCACCAGGAATGGTGGGGCTGGTCTCCCAAGATGCTGGATGATGCACTGTTCTACGGTGCCTTGGGCGTGATCATAGGTGGCAGGGTTGGCTATGCCTTGTTTTATCAGCATGACTACTATCTGCAACACCCTCTTGAGATCTTGTTCCTCTGGCAGGGCGGCATGTCCTTCCATGGCGGCTTCATAGGCGTATTAGTCGCCATGTTGATCTTTGCTAAAAGGCGCCAGCTCACTTTCTTCGGCATCATGGATTTTGTAGCGCCACTGGTTCCTGTAGGTCTGGGAGCAGGCCGCATGGGAAACTTCATCAACGGCGAGTTATGGGGCCGCCCCAGCGATGGGCCTTGGGCCATGGTGTTCCCTCAGGTGGACAATATTGCGCGTCACCCTTCTCAGCTTTATGAATTCCTGCTGGAGGGCATTGTGCTGTTCATCCTGCTGTGGTGGTATTCCAGCAAGCCGCGTGCAAGGGGTACAGTTTCTGCATTATTCCTCATTGGTTACGGCAGCTTCCGCTTCCTGGTCGAGTTTACACGCCAGCCTGACGATTTCCTTGGTTTGCTCTCGCTGGGCTTGAGTATGGGGCAGTGGCTGAGTTTACCCATGATCATCGCCGGCATCTGGCTGTTTATTGCAAGCAGTCGCAAGCCCTCCACCAGCCAGGCTTGAACCTGGCAACTCCTAGTCAGTAAAGTCACGGTATACCCCTTTAAATTTGGGGTATACACGATGATTAAGTCCCAAACTGTACTCTAAAAATATCCTCGCTTCTGTATCTGGTTTACACCAATCCCTGCCCTTACCATGTACTAATCACAAATTGTCTTTCACTGGCGTGATTGTCCATCACAGCGCGCCAAACATTCAGGATTAGCAAGGACCATGTCGGAACATCAAGGCTCGATCAAACCCTATCACCATCCCGCAGCAGGCTGGGGCGCACTGAAACAAGTGGCTGCCCAGCTGGCGCTACAGAAGATTCCGGTCAAGGGCATCGTCACGCTTCTATCACAAAACCAGCCCGATGGTTTTGACTGCCCAGGTTGTGCCTGGCCAGACAAGGAGCACACATCGACGTTTGAGTTTTGCGAAAATGGTGTCAAGGCTGTAGCGGCAGAAGCAACTGCCAAACGCGTTCCTCCTGCCTTCTTTGCCAAACATACTGTCACTGAACTGATGGAGTGGAGCGATTTTGCACTGGAAGGCGAAGGCCGCCTGACCCACCCCATGCGCTACAACAGCGTTACCGATAAATATGAAGAAGTCACCTGGGACCAGGCATTTGACCTGATCGCCCAGCATCTCAATGCATTGGACCATCCCGACCAGGCGGCATTCTATACCTCAGGCCGCGCCAGCAACGAAGCGGCTTTTCTCTACCAATTGTTTGGCCGCGAGTTCGGCACCAACAATTTTCCGGACTGCTCCAACCTCTGCCACGAGTCCACCAGCATGGCATTGCCCCCTACCGTAGGCATAGGCAAGGGTTCGGTCACCTTGCACGACTTTGAACATGCAGACACCCTGCTGATTTTTGGCCAGAACCCTGCGACCAACCATCCGCGCATGCTGGGTGAGTTGCGTGAAGCTGCCAAGCGCGGTGCCCGCATCGTGGCCATCAACCCCTTGAAGGAACGCGGCCTGGAACGCTTTGCAGATCCGCAAAGCCCACTGGACATGCTGTCATTCAAGGGTTCGAAGATCAGCGACATGTTCATCCAACCCAAGCTAGGTGGCGACTTGGCCCTCATCAAGGGGATGATCAAGTTTGTCATCCAATGGGATGATGAAGCCATCAAGAATGGCGCCGAGCGCGTGGTGGATATGGAATTTATCCAGCAGCACACCAACGGCTTCGAGCAGATTGCCGAAGACGCACGCAATGAAAGCTGGGACGCCATCCTGGAAGAATCCGGCGTATCAATGGCGCAGATTGAGCAAATCTCGCGCATTTATGTCGCCGGCAACCGAGTCATCTCGACCTGGGGCATGGGAATCACCCAGCACAAGCACGGCGTTGCCACCATCAAGACACTGGTCAACCTGATGCTGTTGCGCGGCAATATCGGCAAAGAAGGTGCAGGCCTATGCCCAGTGCGTGGTCACAGCAATGTGCAAGGCAACCGTACCGTGGGCATTTACGAAAAGATGCCGGAGAAATTCCTCTCCAGCCTGGAGCAAGTATTTGATATCAAGGTGCCCAAAGCCCCTGGTTACGATGCCGTCGCTGCCATCCAAGCCATGATAGACGGCAAGGTAAAGGTGTTTTTCGGCCTGGGCGGCAATTTCTCCATCGCCACACCTGATACAGACCGCACCTGGGATGGCCTGCGCAGCTGCACGCTAACTGCCCACGTGACTACAAAACTCAACCGCAGCCACCTGGTACACGGCACCGAAGCCCTGATACTGCCTTGCCTGGGACGTACCGAAATCGACACCCAGGAAACCGGCCCACAAGGCGTGACCGTTGAAGACTCCATGAGCATGGTGCATATCTCGTATGGCATGAACAAGCCTGCCTCCATGCACCTGCTGTCAGAGCCTGCCATCGTGGCCCGTCTGGCACATGCCACACTCAAGAACAGCAAGACACCATGGCTGGAATACATCAAGGATTACAGCAAGATTCGTGATGTCATTGAGCAGACAATGCCTGAGGCATTCAAGGATTACAACGAACGCATCAAGCAGCCAGGCGGATTCCGTATGCCAGTGCCCTCCAGTCATCGTATCTGGTTGACCCCATCTGGCAAAGCCGAATTCACCGTGCAGGAAATACCGCGCAACTCGCCTATCCACCAGGCACGCGAGAAGTTTGGCGACAAGCTGTTTGTACTCATGACCACACGTTCGCACGACCAGTACAACACCACCATCTATGGCATGGATGACCGTTACCGCGGTGTATTCGGCCAGCGCCGCGTGGTGTTCATGAATCCTGAGGATATCAAGCGCATGGGACTCAAGGCTGGTGACTGGATCAACCTGGTCAGTGTCTGGCAGGATGGCATTACCCGCCGCGCCGATAACTTCCTGGTAGTGTCCTATGACATTCCGCAAGGTTGCCTCAGCGGTTACTATCCTGAAACCAACAACTTGGTGCCGCTGGAAAGCGTGGCAGATGACTCGCATACCCCGACTTCGAAATCGATCCCGGTGATTATCGAGAAAGTGGCAGAAAAGCAGGTGCCCCGTGCTGCTTGATAATGCCCATTACCAAGAAGCGGATTTCCAACCTGAAACCAGCGGGCTGGATAGCAGCGCTGTCCTGATGCTTGGCATTCTGGAGTTGCTGCATGCCGAGCATGATCGGGGACGCACAGTGATGTCACTGGCTGTAATCTGCAAACGCCTGGGGTTGCGCATGAGCACCTTGCAACGCCTGATGACTGCTCTCGGCGAACAGGACCTGGTCACCGTCAGTACTGAAAAAGAACGCCTGGTAGCCGCCCTGACCCCCAGTGGACAAGAAATTTCCAGTGCCCTGCAAACGCAGTAATTAGAGCACAGCTTCCCGCGCCGCATGGCGGCTGGAGTACAATGGCATTCGTTCAGAACAAGTGATTGCGATTGCCCGGCCACCATGAAGCTTTACGTCTCGTTTGCTGCACGCATCCGTGCGATGATAGATGAAGGCGTATTGCGCCCTGGCGATAAAATCTTTTCCGTACGCCAGGCCAGCCAGAAATATTCGCTCAGCATCAGCACTGTATTGCGCGCCTATCTGCTGCTGGAACAAGAAGGCGTCATCAGCAGCCACCCGCAATCCGGTTACTACGTAACCCCCAGGAAGCGGTTGCAGAAACGCGGATCCCCGCTGGCCAAGGATATCAATCTATCCGAGGTAGATGCCAGCAACCTGGTGCTCACCACGCTGAAATCCATACGCGAGTTTGGTACTGTACCTCTGGGCTCGCCCTTCCCTGATCCGCAGCTGTTCCCACTCAAGAAAATCCACCAATATGAAAAAGCCCTGACCGGCGATGAAGGCGAATGGGGCGTCCTGAGCGACTTGCCGCCGGGTAATGAAATGCTGCGCCAGCAGATTGCCAGGCGCTACCTGGAAAACGGCATGGACATCTCGCCCGATGATATCGTGATCACCCATGGCGCCACTGAGGCCATCACGCTCTGCCTGCAGGCAGTAGCAAAAGCTGGCGACACCATTGCACTGGAAGCCCCGGGCTACTATGCGCTGGCGCATACTGTGGAGCGGCTGGGGATGAAAGTCGCCGAACTGCGCACCGATCCGCACTCAGGCATTGATCTCGATGCATTGCGCGCCACCGCCGATAACGTTCGCATTGCCGCGGTGATTCTCACCACCAATTTCCAGAATCCTCTGGGTTTTGTGATGCCGGACGAGAAAAAACAGGCATTGGTGAAGTTCCTGGCGGAACAGAAAATTCCGCTGATAGAAGATGACGTCTATCAGGAGCTGTATTTCTGCGAAAAAGCGCCAAAACCAGCCAAGGCTTTCGATCAGTACGGCCTGGTACTACATTGCTCTTCTTTTTCCAAATCCCTGGCACCAGGCTACCGTGTAGGCTGGACCGTCGCCGGACGCTATCGCGAGGTAGTGGAAAGATTGATGTTCCTCAATAGTCTTTCCCTACCTTCCGCTCCCCAGATCGCCATTGCCAAGTTCATGCAGCGTGACAGCTATGAGCAACACCTCAAACAGTTGCGCCACACCTTGCGTTCGCAATATATATTGATCCGCAACGTGATAGAGGAAAGCTTTCCACCAGGCACCATTCTCTCGATACCCAGGGGCGGCTATGTGATCTGGATACAGTTGCCGCAAGGAATAGATGCGCTGAAGCTTTACCGACAAGCCATTGATAATGGAATCACCGTGGCACCGGGCACCATATTTTCGCGTAAAAAAGACTTAACAAACTTTATACGCCTCAACTTCAGCCATTTATGGACACTCGCCATTGAACAAGCCGTACGCGACGTAGGTGCGATGGTCGTGAAGCTGTGTGACGAATCACGCGAAGGAGGAGTGATATAAAAGGATTAATCCCTGTATTCCCCTGCACAAGTTCAGCAGTTCAACATATCAGCAGCACCGCTTGACCCCATTCCATTTTTCCTCCTGCCAGGCCCGAAAGAACTCCTCGCGCGACAATGGTGGCTCGGCATGCCCATGACGTACATACAAACCCAGATAACGCTCATAGGCATCGTCGCCCGACAGCGTACGCAATAGCTGCCAGGCTCGTCCCAGGAGTTTTCTGATCTGGCGAACCATTAGTCGCGCACCCATGCCTGGTCAAGCTGGGTGGTGGTATGCAGCGCCTCGGTGCTGGGAAGTACCGGCTTGCCAGCCAGATAACGATAACTCACCCGCAGCATATCCAGTATCACTATCCATAGCACTGCCACAAAAAATAATGTCAGCCATGCATCCAATTGCTGATTGAATATGAGCTGCGGCGCCACTGCAGCTTTTTCCGGCGACAGCAAGCCAGCCGCCAGCTTATCCGCCATGTCATTGGCCGCAGCGATAAAACCTACCCGCACATCGGGACTGGTGATCTTTTCCCAGGCCGCCGTGGTGGTAATCAGCACCAGCCAGGCCAATGGCACAGCAGTCACCCATGCATGCCTGAGGCGCCCGGACTTGATGAGGATGCCGGTAGCCACCGACAGCGCAATGGCCGCGAGCATCTGGTTGGAAATACCGAATAGCGGCCAGAGGATATTGACTCCCCCATTGGGGTCTATCACCCCGATATAAAGGAAATAACCCCAGCCTGCCACCACAATGGCACTGGTCAGCAACACGGAGGGATACCAGGAAGTCTGCCCCAGCTTGGGCCAGAAATTCCCCAGCATATCCTGCAACATGAAGCGCCCCACGCGGGTACCCGCATCCAGCGTGGTCAGGATGAAGATCGCCTCGAACATGATGGCAAAGTGATACCACAATGCCAGCATGCTCTGGCCGAATGCACTGCCAAAGATGCTGGCCATGCCGACTGCCAGTGACGGCGCACCACCCGTACGGGCAAACAACGTGGATTCGCCCATGTCTCGCGCCAATATCTCCATCTGTTCCACTGTGACGGGGAATCCCCAGGCAGAAATAGTAGCCACCGCATCGGCAGCCTCTTTGCCCACCACTCCTGCCGGGCTGTTGATCGCAAAGAATATACCGGGCTCAAGTACCGTTGCAGCAATCATCGCCATAATCGCCACAAATGATTCCAGCAACATTGCACCATAACCTATCATGCGGATATCACCTTCATTGGCCAATAACTTGGGCGAGGTGCCGGAAGCAATCAGCGCATGGAAACCGGAAATGGCACCGCACGCGATGGTGATGAAGACAAACGGGAACAGCGTGCCGCCAAAGATCGGGCCGGTGCCGTCGATAAACTGGGTCAGCGCAGGCATCTTGACTTCAGGCTGCAGGAAAATAATAGCAAGCGCCAGAAGGGAGATCGTCCCCAGTTTCATAAAGGTGGAAAGATAATCGCGAGGTGCCAGCAATAACCAGACCGGCAGGATGGCTGCGGCAAACCCATAGGCAATCACCCACCATGCCAGTGTCAGGCCTTCATGATCAAAAATCACGCGCAGGCTGGCATGATGGTCTATCCAGCCACCGCCAAACACTGAGAGCAATAACAGGATCACCCCCAGCACCGAAGCCTCCAGCACACGACCAGGGCGGAAGTGACGCATATAAAGACCGACAATCATCGCAATCGGAATGGTAGCCGCCACGGTCGAAGTCGCCCAGGGGCTGTGCTTCATGGCATTGACAACCACCAGGCCCAGCACCGCAATCAGAATCACCATGATGGTAAACGTGCCGATCAGGGCTGCCGCACCGCCTATCGGGCCTAGTTCGTCCCGCGCCATCTGGCCCAGGCTACGGCCATCGCGACGGGTAGACAGGAACAGGGTGACCATGTCCTGCACAGCCCCGCCCAGCACGGCCCCGACCAATATCCACAAAGTGCCTGGCAGGTAACCGAATTGCGCTGCCAGCGTAGGCCCGACCAGCGGCCCAGGGCCTGCAATGGCGGCAAAATGATGCCCGAATACCACCCATTTATTGGTGGGCACATAATCCCTGCCATTATCCAGCCGCTCAGCTGGTGTCGCCCGGCTGGGGTCCACCACCAGCACTTTGGCTGCGATCCAGGCTGCATAAAAACGATAGGCAATGGCAAAAACGCAGACAGCTGCAGCAATGAACCATAATGCATTGATGCTTTCACCACGATGAAGCGCAATACCGCCAACGGCACCAGCTCCAATCAACGCAATCGACAACCAGACCAGATAACTCAAGGTTTTATTCATTTTGGATTTATGATGACAAATCAGGAATGTCCGCAAGTATAAAACTAAAGTGAATGGTATGCTTTAATTGACCAATTTCTGGCATCGGAACAATTATTGCTAGATACTCCGGTGCAATAGCTCTATTTGCATACAGACCAAATCAAAAATAGTGAGAGATAAGCATGAAATTAACCTGTTTAAGTTTGCTGGCCTGCTTGGCAGTCGCATTGCCAGCCTGGGCTGATCCCGCCGAGGGCAAGAGTATAGAAACCACTACTGCCGATGGCGACAAGATCCTGCTGCACCCGAATGGCAAATGGGAATATATCGATACGGTCAAAAAGGCCGAGGCAGAAAAAGTAGCCAAACAATATCCTGAAAACCAGGGTTGCCCACGCGGCACCCAGGGCGGTGTGTTTGGCATTGGCCGCTGCATACCGCCGGGCGACAAGGACTTCAACCGTGGTTCCATCAGTGGCAAGGGCCGATAAATTAATCCCTTGTGACTAAACTTTGTTTTGATCCGCTTGCCAAAGCTGGATCGAAGCAAAGTCCAGAAACCGAGGTTGCCCTGCAAGCCCCACCTTCCCCGCCAAAACGCCTGTTATTACTGAGCGAGCTTTGGCCGTTGCTGCGCCCTTACCGCTGGCAGATCCTGCTGGCCTTCGTACTGCTCAGCCTGGCATCTGCCACCCTGCTGTTGGTGCCCCTGGCATTTCGCGACCTCATAGACTTTGGTTTCGGCCAGCCTGCAGCAGAAAAAACAGGGACACTGACGACTAGCACCAATCTGAACAGCCACTTTCTCATCCTGTTCGGCCTGGCCGGGTTCTGGGCACTCATGGTTGCCAGCCGCTATTACACTGTTTCCTGGGTAGGTGAGCGTGTCACTGCGGATATGCGCAGCGCAGTTTATCAGCGGGTGCTTACTCAATCCCCGCAGTTCTTTGAAACCCTGCAAACCGGCGAGGTGCTTTCGCGCCTGACCGGGGATACCACTTTAATCCAGACGGTAGTTGGCAGCTCTGCATCCATGGGCTTGCGCAGCCTGTTCCAGTTCACAGGCGGCATGGTGATGCTGGCTATCACCAGCTTTTACCTGTTCTCGCTCAATCTGGGATTGATGCTGCTGTTGATCCTGCCCATCATGCTGATTGGCCGTTCGGTCAAACGACTTTCGCGTGAATCCCAGGATAGAATCGCCGACAGCTCGGCCATGGCAGGTGAAATCCTCAATGCCATGCCCACCGTGCAATCCTATACCCAGGAACATCGAGAGATTGCACGTTTCCGCCAGAGCATAGACATCAGCTTCAGCACAGCCATCCGTCGGGTACGCGTACGCGCCGCGATGACGGCTGTAATCATTGCCGCCATTAGCGGCGCGATTATTTTTGTACTCTGGATAGGGGCACGCCAAGTTGGCAGCGGTGAAATGACCGGTGGGCAACTCGCCTCCTTCATTCTCTATGCCGTCATGGTGGCAGGCAGCGTCAGCACCATGGCCGAAGTGTGGGGCGACATCATGCGCGCAGCAGGCGCCACAGAGCGCTTGCTGGAACTTTTACACGCAGAATCTGCCATCAATGAGCCAGAACATCCCCTGACCCCAACTCCGCAGGAACAGGCGTCCATCAGTTTCGAGGAAGTAAGCTTTTACTATCCTTCCAGGCCTTTGCAGCCTTCAATTGATCATATTTCCCTATTGATCCCGGCAGGTGAAACCGTCGCATTGGTGGGCCCGTCGGGCGCGGGCAAAACTACCCTGTTCCAACTCCTGCTGCGCTTTTATGACATCAGCCTCGGCCATATCCGCATCAACGACCAGGACATCCGCGAGCTCAGCCTGCAGCAACTGCGGAGCATGATTGCCATTGTGCCGCAGGACCCGGTGATTTTCTCGGCCAATGCCATGGAGAACATCCGCTACGGGAGACCCTATGCCACTGATGCAGAAGTGAAGATGGCTGCCAGGTCAGCGCTGGCGGATGAGTTTATTGAAAAGCTGCCACAAGGTTATGACACTTTCCTCGGGGAGCGAGGCACCCGGATTTCAGGCGGGCAGCGCCAACGCATTGCCATTGCCCGCGCCATCCTCAAGAATGCCCCCATTCTATTGCTGGATGAAGCCACCAGCGCGCTGGATGCAGAGTCCGAAATCCTGGTGCAACAAGGCCTCAATACTGCCATGCAGGGCCGCACTACCCTGATCATTGCCCACCGCCTTGCCACCGTGCAAAGCGCCGATCGTATTATCGTCATGGAAGAAGGCCGCATCGTCGAGATTGGCAGTCCAGCCGAGCTGCGCCACCAAGGGGGCCTCTATACCCGTTTGGCCAACCTGCAATTTTCCATGGAGCCTGCCCACGATAAAACATCCATCCCTGCACTCAAAACTGACATCGTCACAACAAACGCTCATTAATGGTGCATCACTGAGTTTATATTTCTGATAGCTTTCCCTATTCCCCATTTCTTATCCCCTTTGAACAGTAAAGGTTTCTTCAATACTTTAATTTTTTGGCACATCTATTGCTTATCAGATGGCAAGTTAAGCATCAATTTGAGTCAGCAATGCTCCGGGTCATGCTAGTCGATAATCACTTGGAGCGTACAGCTCCGCTGAAGCAGTCTCTCACCGAGGCTGGATATGAGGTAATTGCACATCTTAACGATACGGTGAATCTTGACGATGCCGTCAAGCGGCTGCAACCCGACCTGGTGATTATCGATATAGATTCACCCAGCCGGGATACCCTGGAACACCTGATTGTGATGAACCAGAGCGCGCCACGCCCTATCGTGATGTTTACCCACGATGGCGATACTGAAAAGATTCGGGCGGCAACACGGGCTGGCGTCAGTGCCTATGTGGTTGGTGGCATCAGCAATGAGCGCCTGAAACCAGTGATGGATGCTGCGATTGCCAGGTTTGAAGAGTTCAAGGCATTGCGGGCTGAACTGGACAGCGCAAACACCAAGCTCAGCGAACGCAAGGTGGTTGAAAAAGCCAAGGGCATACTCATGAAACAGCGCGGCATCACCGAAGATGAAGCCTATAGCATGTTACGCAATATGGCGATGAAACAGAATATACGGTTGGCCACACTGGCCGAACAAGTAATACAGGCAGCAAAATTGCTGTTGTAATCATTGAATACCACGCGGCTTTCCAATGGCGGAAAATCGCATGAAATAGAAATGAAAGGCCAATGTTGGCCCACCGGACAAAGGCGTCCTTGCTTGATGAGATCGATCTCGTCAGCAGGACGCCTTTTTTATTGCATGAAAAATTGATTATCCATTTGGGGAAACACGATGAGCATTGAAGCAAAAAGCCACTCCGGCAGCACCCAGGACACCAATGCAGTCAACACCAAGCGCCGCAATTTTTTCCGCGCCAGCGCCAGCGTCATGTGGGCATCCACCATGCTGGGCATCGTACCGGAGAAAATCAGCAACAGCGCCTGGGCTGCAGGAACAGATGCGCCCGAGATCACCGAGGTCAAGATCGGCTTCATCCCGCTGACTGACTGTGCTCCTATCGTGGTGGCAGCCCAGATGGGCTTCGACAAGAAATATGGCATCAAAATCACGCCTTCCAAGGAAGCTTCCTGGGCTGGCGTACGCGACAAAGTGGTCAATGGCGAGCTGCATGCAGCCCATATCCTCTACGGCATGGTGTATGGCGTACAGATGGGGGTTGGCGGCCAGCAGAAGGACATGGCGGTGCTAATGACGCTGAATAATAATGGCCAGGGCATCACATTAGCCAACCAGCTCAAGGACAAGGGCGTCACCAGCGGTCCTGCCTTGAAACGCTTGCTGGACAATGAAAATCGCGATTTCACCTTTGCCCAGACCTTTCCCACCGGCACTCATGCCATGTGGCTGTATTACTGGCTGGCTACTTACGGCATTCACCCGTTCAAGGACGCAAAAACCATCGTCGTGCCTCCCCCGCAAATGGTGGCTAACATGCGTATCGGCAACATGGACGGCTACTGTGTAGGCGAACCATGGAATGCCCGCGCTATTTACGACAAGGTCGGCTTCACCGCCGCCACTAGCCAGGATATCTGGGCTGATCATCCGGAAAAGGTGCTGGGTACCACCGCCGAGTTTGTCGCCAAGTACCCGAATACCGCCCTGGCCATGACGAAGGCGATTCTGGAAGCCTGCCGCTACATTGACGCCACCGCCAACCGTTCGGCTGTTGCCAAGCTGATTGCTGGCAAGGCCTATGTCAATGCGCCGGAAGAAGTCATCGAAGGCCGCTTCCTCGGCCATTACGACAATGGTATCGGCAAGAAGTGGGAAGACCCCAACTACATGAAGTTTTTCAACGATGGCAAGGTGACCTTCCCTTACCTCTCGGACGGCATGTGGTTCCTCACTCAGCACAAGCGCTGGGGCATGCTGAAGACCGATCCGGATTACCTGGCGATTGCCAAGAAGGTCAACCGTATCGACATTTACACCGAAGCCGCCAAGGCCATGGGCATTTCGGTACCGAGTGACCCCATGCGCAGCAGCAAGCTGATAGACGGCGTAGTGTGGGACGGCAAGGACCCGAAAGCCTATGCCAACGGCTTCAAGATCAAGGCCTGATTGATCAGCGGCGGCCCAGGGCTCAGCAGCCCGCTCATGGCCGCCATCCAAGAGCTGCGATGCGGGGTGAATCATTATGAGTGCAATCGGTATCAGCAAGGAAGACATCAAGACCATCATGAACAGTGAACAAACCACCGCCCAACCAGGCGCCGCTCCCAAACTGGTTACGGCAGCCCGTCCTAGCGCAGTGGCGTTAAAAACACGTATATTTTTCCAGTGGCTGCTGCCACCAATGTTCGGCTTGCTGTTGCTGGGCGCCATCTGGACACTGATATCGCACCAGTCGCCCAACTTGCCTGGTCCGGTATCCACCTGGCACTCGGCGGTAGAGCTGTTCAGCGATCCGTTTTACAACAACAGTCCCAACGACCAAGGCATAGGCTGGAATATCGCCGCTTCACTTGAGCGCGTGGGGATGGGATTTGGACTGGCAGCACTGATCGGCATTCCGCTGGGATTCATCATCGGCCGCTTCCAGTTCATGTCACGCATGGCCGCGCCCATCATCGGCCTTCTGCGCCCGGTATCGCCCTTGGCCTGGCTGCCAATAGGCCTATTGGTATTCAAGGCTGCTGATCCTGCCGCCATCTGGGTGATTTTCATCTCCGCCATTTGGCCCATGATCATCAATACTGCCGTCGGTGTGAGCAAGGTACCCCAGGATTACATGAACGTGGCCAAAGTGCTCAACCTGTCCGAATGGAAAATCGTCACCAAAATACTGTTTCCCTTCGTATTGCCCTACATGATGACCGGCGTACGCCTATCCATCGGTGTCGCCTGGCTGGTGATCGTGGCGGCCGAAATGCTGACCGGCGGTGTCGGCATTGGGTTCTGGGTCTGGGATGAGTGGAACAACCTGAATGTGGAACACATCATCATCGCCATCTTCGTAGTCGGCATTGTCGGCCTGCTGCTGGAACTTGCACTCACCTCACTCGCCCGCCAATTCAGCTACGAATAAGGACCCATCATGGAAAAAATCCTGCAAGAAAAGTATGTCCAGCTGGAAAACGTGAACATGACCTTCTTCACTAAAAAGGGTACGTTTGAAGCGCTGAAAAATGTGAACTTCAGCATCCAAGAAGGCGAATTCATCTCCATTATCGGCCACTCCGGCTGCGGCAAATCCACCGTGCTCAACCTGATCGCAGGCCTCTTGCAACCAACCAGCGGTAACCTGTTCTGTGCCGGCCGAGAAATTGCCGGGCCTGGTCCCGAGCGCGCCGTGGTGTTCCAGAACCATTCGCTGCTGCCATGGCTCACCTGCAGTGAAAACGTCTACTTGGCGGTCGAGCGTGTCTTCAGCGCCAGCGAAACCAAGATCCAGCTGAAAAAGCGTACGCAGGCTGCCATAGAGCTGGTCGGCCTGGCCCATGCCGCCGACAAGCGGCCCAACGAAATATCCGGCGGCATGAAGCAGCGTGTGGGCATCGCCCGTGCATTGGCGATGGAACCCAAGGTACTGCTGCTGGATGAACCATTTGGCGCGCTGGATGCCTTGACCCGCGCTCATTTGCAGGACGAATTGATGGCGATCATGGCCAAGTCCGGCTGCACTGCCGTCATGGTAACGCACGATGTGGACGAAGCTGTGTTGCTGTCAGACCGCATTGTCATGATGACCAACGGCCCAGCCGCAACCATTGGTGAAATGCTGGATGTAGAACTGGCACGCCCTCGCGAGCGGTTGGAGCTGGCAGAAGACAGCCACTATAACCATCTGCGTAGCGAAGTGCTGAAGTTTTTGTATGAACGGCATGCCAGAAAGGCGGCTTGAGCAAAACGGTTGATTTAGCAGGAAAAGGTGGCCCGTCGGTCAGGACGGGCCGGTACAACACGTTACCCCTCATCAGAAAAAAAGGAGCAACACATGCAAAGTAATTCGAGATTCACCCTGCGTCAAGTCTGTTGCAGCAGCCTGCTCGGGCTGGCTATCGCCTCCATCTCCATGGCTCATGCAGAAGAGGCATTGCCCGAATACACCTTCATGGATGCCATCAAAGCCGGGAAGAACCTCACCAGCTTCCGCCTGCGTTATGAAAACGTGGAACAGGATGGCAATGCACCAACCGGCCGGCCGCTGGAAGATGCCAACGGCCTCACCCTGCGCAGCCTGGTCGGCTGGCAGACCGCGCCTTTTCACAACTTCAGCTTTACCGGCCAGATCATTGATGTCAGCAAGTTCCAGGACAATTTCAATGACAGCACCAACGGCAGCCTGATCAACAGTGTTTCCAACCAGCCGGACAGACTGGATTATGCCAAGATCGTGGATCCGGACTACACCGGGATCAACCAGTTGTTTGTGGACTGGACCGGCATCAAGAACAATCGCCTGCGTCTGGGCCGTCAGCAGATCAACCTCGACAATGTGCGCTTTATCGGCGATATCGCGTTCCGCCAGGTCATGCAGGTATTTGATGGCGTCACCCTGCTCAACAAATCATTGCCGGACACGGAAATCTACTTGGGGCACATTGAGCGCGTACAGCAAATCACTACCAAACTACGCTCTGATGGCGCACTGGAAATCGTCAACGCCAAATACCGTATTTCACCGACCGAATCCCTCGTGGGCTATGGTTATTTGTCCAGCTTTGACGACCTGGGGTATGGCCGGGCCTGGTTTGGTAACGCCGCCGCTGATGGCGGCATTGCAGCAGGCAAGAACGGCAACCTTAACCAGGATGCCGACCAGGGCAACAAGATTCTGGGCGTGCGCCTGGATGGCGTGCATCCTTTCACGCCCGACTGGAAAGGCCTTTACACCGCCGAATACGCCAAGCAGACAGATTACCGGGGAGGCGATTCGCGCATTGATGCACACTACTACAAACTGGGCGGTGGCGCGTCTTACGGCAACCTCTCCCTGCGGGCAGACCAGGAATTGCTTTCAAGCAACAACGGCCAGTATGCCTTCCAGACGCCGTTTGGCACCAACCACCTGTTCCAGGGCTGGGTGGACAAGTTCCTGACCACACCGGTGGAAGGCCTCAAGGACACCTTTGTGACTGCGACCTACAAATGGGGTGACTTCCTGTTCTTTGCCGACTACCACGTACTCAAGTCGGATGAGAGCTTCAATGCGGTTGGTGGAGGGCTTGGCGACAAGTATGGCAAGGAATGGAATGCCGCCGTGACCTACAACGTTAACCCTCACCTGATGACCAAGCTGGAATACGGCAAGTTTACCGAAAGCGATCATTACACCTTGCTGCCAGGCAGTAACGCAGCAGGCCGTATCCGCGACACGGAAAAGGTCTGGTTAACCTTGCTGTACACATTCTGATCATACATTCCCAGGAGCTCAAACCATGCAATACAGCATTCTCACCTCGCTCACATTGACAGAAATGGCAGCCTGACATGGCCGGAAAAGTATATTTGATAGGGGCAGGTCCTGGCGACCCCGACCTGATTACACTCAAAGCCGCCAAGGCCTTGCAGACGGCAGATGTAATATTGCTGGATGATCTTGTTAGCCGCGATATCCTGCAACATGCACCGCAAGCCCGGGCGATTGAAGTGGGCAAACGTGGCGGATGCAAGTCTACGCCGCAACACTTCATCAACCGCATGATGATTGCACTGGCCGAACAAGGCCAGACCGTGATCCGTCTCAAGGGTGGCGATCCATTCCTGTTTGGCCGCGGAGGCGAGGAAATGCTGGAGCTGCGTAGCGCTGGCATCGAGGTGGAAGTCATTCCCGGCGTCACCAGCGGTATTGCCGTACCCGCTGCGATCGGCATCCCGGTAACGCACCGCGCCTATGCACATGGCGTGAGCTTTGTCACTGGCCACCTGCAGGATGGTGAAAGCGGACAGAACTGGAAAGCCCTGGCGGAAAGCGGCACTACCCTGGTGATATATATGGGCATGAAGCATTTATCCGCCATCACGCGAGAACTCCTGGCAACCGGCATGTCTCCCGACACGCCGGCTGCTGCCATCCAGAATGGCTCGCTTCCCCAACAGCAGCATGTCACCAGCACATTGTCATTACTGACTACGGCAGTACAACAAGCTGGCATGGGCAGTCCGGCCATCATTGTCATCGGCGATGTGGTGCGCCTGGCTCATGGCCAGAGTCTTTTGCGATCAGTCTCGATCGCAGCGTAAGTTAAGAATTGGAAAAGATCATGAAAAAACTCATCGCTATCAAGATCATGGCCCCATGGGCCAAGCATATACAGTAACCCAATGAACGCGAGGCCATCACGGCGCAATGATTCGCACGGGCCGCTGTCGGCCCACGCCATCAAAATCACTTATCCAGGGATATATCATGCAAAAAAGCTTCTGGCAGGCAGGCCACAAACCAACGCTGTTCTCTGCCTTTCTTTACTTCGATCTCAGCTTCATGGTCTGGGTACTGCTCGGTCCGCTGGCGGTGCAGATCGCTGGCGACCTGCACCTCACTTCTGCCCAAAAGGGCATGATGGTGGCCACCCCGGTGCTGACCGGTGCCCTGCTGCGCTTGGTCATGGGTGTACTGGTTGACCAGATCCAGCCGAAAAAAGCCGGGCTGATCGGCCAACTGGTCGTGCTGGCAGCCCTGGCGGTCGCCTGGCTCAATGGCATCCACTCCTATCAGCAGGCCTTGCTGCTGGGCGTATTTCTCGGCTTTGCCGGGGCTTCATTCGCAGTGGCATTGCCGCTGGCTTCACGCTGGTATCCGCCTGAACATCAAGGCACAGCACTCGGAATTGCCGGTGCAGGCAATTCCGGCACGGCACTGGCGGCCCTGTTTGCGCCTGGACTGGCACTGGCCTTTGGCTGGAACAATGTATTCGGCCTGGCACTAATCCCGCTTGGCGTGGCTCTGGTCGTTTATGTACTATTCGCCAAGGATGCGCCCAACCCACCAGCTGGCAAGTCATTGAGCCAATATCTGGCCGTATTGCAAGACAAGGATGCCTGGTGGTTCATGTTCTTTTACAGCGTCACCTTCGGCGGCTTCGTCGGCCTGGCCTCCTCGCTCACCATCTATTTCAATGACCAGTACGGCCTGGATCCTGTGCACGCAGGATATTTCACCGCTGCCTGCGTCTTTGCCGGATCATTCGTGCGGCCGATAGGCGGCAACCTGGCCGACCGCATCGGCGGTATCCGCACGCTCAGCATCATGTATGTCCTGGCGGCATCGTTCCTGTTCATCCTCAGCTTCGGCCTCAGCCAGCAACTGGCAGGCCTGGCCATTGTGGTCTTCGCGATGATCTCGCTGGGCATGGGCAATGGAGCAGTCTTTCAACTGGTGCCGCAACGCTTCCGCAAGGAAATCGGTGTCATGACCGGCCTGATCGGCATGGCGGGCGGTATCGGCGGCTTCTACCTTGCTTCCAGCATGGGCTACTCCAAGCAAGTCACAGGCAATTACCAGGTCGGCCTGGTGATGTTTGCCGGCCTGGCTGTGATTGCCTTGATCGGCCTTACCCTGGTCAAGAAGCGCTGGCGCACTACCTGGGGTTCCGCCGCCATCACCAGTGCACGCATTTAGGAAGCAGCATGGCCCTGGAATTCACCACTGGCTCAAGCTCGGTCACCGGGCAGCGTGAACGCAACGAGGATTTTGCGGGTATCGTCACGCCGACCGGAGGCACGCTCAAGCTCAAAGGCGCGATTTTCGCCGTGGCCGATGGCGTGAGTGGCAATGCCGGCGGGCGCGAAGCCGCAGAGATGACAGTGCGCAGCCTGTTGACCGACTACTATGCCACGCCAGATACCTGGGAAATCCCTGCAGCGCTGGACAAAGTACTCAATGCCGCCAACCGCTGGGTGCTGGCGCAGGGCATGCAGCATCGTGAAATGGCAGGCATGGCCACCACGCTCACCCTACTGGTGCTGCGTGGCCAGCGTTATTACTCAGCCCACGTCGGGGACAGCAGGCTGTATCGCCTGCGTGCGGGCCAGCTGGAATGCCTCACTACCGATCATGTCTGGGATAGGCCCGATATGCGCCATGTTCTCAAGCGCGCCATCGGGCTTGACCAGCAACTGACTGTGGATTACGCAGATGGACAATTACAGGCAGGTGACCGCTATGCATTGATGAGTGATGGTGTCTGGTCTGCATTGACAGATGCCAGGATGCAGCAGTTGATGCAACAATATGCCCCACCGCAGGCCCTGGCCGACATGCTCACGCGCGAAGCCCTGCAGGCGGGCGGCAGCGACAATGCCAGCGCCGTTATTGTGCATGTGGAAAGTATTGGTGAGGACACACTGACTGACTTCCTCGCTGAAAGCCGCCAGCTCCGGCCACCAGCCAAGCTCAGGGTTGGGGATACGGTAGACCAGTTCGAGGTCATGGAAATCCTGCATCAATCCCGTGCCAGCCTGGTGTACAAAGTGCGCCACACCCAAAGCCAGCAGTTATGGGTATTGAAAACCCTGCAACCACTGCTGGCAGACGATGCCCCGAGCTGCTCGGCCCTGCTCAATGAAGAGTGGCTTGCCAAACGCATCACCTCGCAATACCTGCCACAGGTGCTGCCGCTGGATGCAGACAAGCGCGGCTACCTCTATTACGTCATGAGCTGGCATGAAGGCGCCACACTGCAACAACGCCTGCAGCACGGCCACCATTTCACCACCGCCGGCATTGCCCGCATCGGCCAGGAAATGCTGCGCGGACTCGGGGCCTTGCACCGGATGCATGTGCTGCATCGTGATATCAAGCCTGCCAACCTGCATATGGGCAAGGATGGACATTTGCGCATCCTCGACCTGGGAGTAGCCTCCAGCGGGCACATCCCAAGCCAGGAATCGATGCCAAACCCAGGCACCCCAAGCTTCATGGCGCCAGAGCTGTTTGAGCATGCCGAAGCCAGCGTCCAGAGCGACCTCTACGCCGCAGGCGTCACGCTCTATCACCTGCTCACGCGTAAATATCCTTATGGCGAAATCGAACCATTCCAGCATCCCCGCTTTGGCGAACCGGTGCCACCCACACGTTACCGTCCCGATATTCCGGGATGGCTGGAAAACATCATCCTTAAGGCAATAGCGCGTAACCCGGCATCACGCTTTGAGACCGCGGAAGAAATGCTGCTGGCGCTGGAGCTGGGTGAAACCCGCCCCATCCTGCCCATGCAGCGCACACCATTACTTTCCCGTGCTGGACTGCATCAGTGGCAATGGCTGGCAGTATGTTCCCTGCTGATCAACCTAGTATTGATTTACTTGTTGTTCATTTCCTGAATGGTTCGCCAGACAATTTTTAGGGCGCTTGAGTATCTTAAAAATCACTGCAAAGCATCTGCCGAATGCCATAAGACCTGCACAACATTGAGTACATTTCTTACTATTGCACTAACTTTGCGCATCAGAACCTTTTTGGTGCAACAAGACATTGCCTGCATCCACATGCACCACTCTGCAACAACGCCAGGATTATCTGCCTCGGCTGAAAATGCCTTGCAAAGACCCATGAACGGAAAATCCATAAAATTGGTACGGACATTGCTTTATAAGAATTGAACCTCGTCCTGTAGCGGCGGGCAGATTTTTTAACATGGGGGTTTTCCCGACTGGAAATCCTCTTGTGGACAACGGCGTCCATTGTTTGTTTAGCACTGCCAAGGGCAGTGGCTGGGCAAGTGATGGGCGCCGTTTTGCGTTTATGGCTTACGAACTGAAAACATGACCGTCCTGGGACATGGCTTTCAATTGCATGGGAAACACGAAGATGAATGAACACACTCGCATACTGGTAGTTGGCAACGGCATGGTTGGACACTACTTTGTCCAGGAACTGGTCAAGCGCCACCCTGACCTGGCCGCCGCCAAGCTGGAAGTAACGGTGCTGGGCGAAGAGCCCCGCCCGGCCTATGACCGTGTGCACCTCTCCAGCTTCTTCTCCGGCAGCACCGCAGAAGATCTATCACTGGTAGAGCCAGGCTTTTATGACAAACCCGGCCTGACATTGCGCCTCAATGCCAGGGCCAGCAGCATAGACCGTATCAAGCATACAGTGACGCTCAGCGACGGCACCAGCCTGCCCTATGACAAATTGGTTCTGGCCACAGGCTCCGTGCCCTTCGTCCCCGGTGTGATTGGGCGTGACCGTGAAAATTGTTTTGTTTACCGCACCATTGAGGATTTGGAAGCCATGACGGCCGCAGGCATCCAGGCCAAAAGCGGCGTGGTGGTCGGCGGCGGGCTACTGGGCCTGGAATGCGCCAAAGCTTTGCGCGACATGGGCTTGGACACCCATGTGGTGGAATTTGCCCCACGCCTGATGGCGGTGCAGGTGGATGAAGCAGGCGGTCAGGTTTTGCGCAGCAAAATCGAGAGCCTGGGCGTGCATGTGCACACCAGCCGCAATACCACCGCCATTGTCGACGGTGCCACCGCACGCCACCGCATGGTGTTCTTCGACGAAACCTGGCTGGAAACCGATATGATCGTCTTTTCCGCCGGCATCCGCCCGCGCGACGAACTGGCGCGCGAATCCGGCCTGGCGATAGGTGCACGTGGCGGCATCGCCATTGATGATTTCTCTCGTTCCAGCGACCACGATATTTATGCGATTGGTGAATGTGCCAGCTGGAATGACGAGATGTTCGGCCTGGTTGCCCCTGGCTATGACATGGCCCGCATTGCATGCGCCCATCTGTTCGATGACCACTCCACCACCTTCCAAGGCGCGGACATGAGCACCAAGCTCAAGCTCATGGGCGTGGATGTGGCCAGCGTGGGGGATGCCCATGGCAAGACGCACGGCTGCCGCAGCTTTCATTATCTCGATGAGCTGCGCCAGATATACAAGAAGATTGTCGTCAGCGAAGACGGCAAGACTCTGCTGGGTGCGGTGCTGATCGGCAATGCCGATGAATTCGGCACATTGCAGCAAATGGCGCTCAATGCCATGCCGCTGCCGGAAAATCCCGAATTCCTGATCCTGCCGGCCAGCGACGGCAAGGAAAAACCCGGACTGGGCGTGGATGCCCTGCCCGACAGCGCCGTGCTGTGCTCCTGCAATAATGTCAGCAAGGGTGCGATAGGCGAAGCTGTCGCCGCCGGGGCCTGCAGCATAGGCGAGATCAAGGCCTGCACTAAGGCAGGCACTGCCTGCGGTGGCTGCGTGCCCTTGGTAACGCAGGTAATGAAGGCCGAGATGCGCAAGCACGGCATGGCCGTCAACAATCACTTGTGCGAGCACTTCCCCTACTCACGACAGGAGCTTTACCACATCGTACGCGTCGAGCAGATCAGGACATTCGATGAATTATTGGCCAAGCACGGCAAGGGCCTGGGTTGCGACATCTGCAAACCCACGGCCGCCAGCGTGCTGGCTTCCTGCTGGAACGACTTTATCCTCAAGAAGGACCTGGCCTCGCTGCAGGATTCCAACGACTATTTCCTCGGCAATATCCAGAAGGACGGCAGCTATTCGGTCGTGCCGCGCATGCCCGGCGGCGAGGTCACGCCCGATGGCCTAATCGCCATCGGCAATATCGCCAAGAAATACGGCCTCTATACCAAGGTGACCGGCGGCGCGCGCGTGGACATGTTCGGCGCCCGCGTGGAGCAGTTGCCCAATATCTGGGAAGAATTGATCGCCGCCGGCTTTGAATCCGGCCATGCCTACGGCAAGTCGCTACGCACGGTGAAAAGCTGCGTGGGCTCGACCTGGTGCCGCTATGGCGTGGACGATAGCGTGGGCTTGGCGGTAGAGCTGGAGAACCGCTATAAGGGCCTGCGTGCGCCGCACAAGATCAAGTTCGGCGTTTCGGGTTGCACGCGCGAATGCGCCGAGGCTCAGGGCAAGGATGTTGGTGTCATCGCCACCGAGAATGGCTGGAATCTCTATGTATGCGGCAATGGCGGCATGAAGCCACGCCATGCGGAACTGCTGGCGAGCGACCTCAGCAAGGAAGACCTGATCCGCATGATAGACCGCTTCCTGATGTTCTATATCCGCACTGCCGACCGCCTGCAACGCACCAGCACCTGGCGCGACAACCTGGAAGGCGGACTGGATTACCTCAAGGACGTGGTCATCAATGACTATTTGGATCTGGGTGCAGAACTGGAAGCGCAAATGCAGCATGTCGTGGACAACTATCAGGACGAATGGAAAACCGCCGTGACCGATCCTGAAGTCCGCAAGCGTTTCCGCAGCTTCGTCAACAGCATGACAGGCGATACCAACATCATGTTTGTGAAAGAGCGCGAGCAGATGCGTCCCGCCACGCCGGAAGAAAAGCAGCAGGCAAAAACCATCCCAATCCTGGCACTAGTCGAGTAACAAACGGAGTAGAACCATGAATCAATTACAACAAACCGCAACCTCACCGACTGCAGGCAACCCACCCATGTCCGTGCCCGCAGAGCAAGCAGGCACCTGGCAGGCTGTCTGCTCGCTGGAGGACATCTGGCCCAATACTGGCGTATGCGCCCTGATAAATGGGCGACAAATTGCGATTTTCCGCATGAAGAGCGATGTGTTATATGCCATCGATAACCATGACCCACACAGCGGTGCCAACGTACTTTCGCGCGGCATTGTTGGCGACCTTGGCGGCGAGCCGGTGGTGGCATCGCCCATCTACAAGCACCACTACCAGCTACGCACCGGTGAGTGCGTGGAAGATGCAAGCACACAGTTGAATACCTATCCGGTGCAGTTGCGTGACGGCATGGTGTGGGTAAAAACCACAGCGTAGCCAGCATCCGGTGACCGCCATGACAAAAGTGAAATCAGTCTGCCCCTACTGCGGAGTTGGGTGTGGCATTGTCATGGAAGTCCAGGACAACCGCGTAATCAAAGTGACTGGGGACAAGGAACACCCCACCAATTTTGGCCGCCTGTGCACAAAGGGCAATACCTGCACCCAGGCATTGGCCAACTCTGGGAGGCTGGAGCATGCCTATATGCGCCATCAACGTCATGAAGAACCAGGCCGTACCGGCATTGATATCGCAATCAAGGAGTCTGCCCGCCGCCTGCGCGCCATCATAGACGAGCATGGCCCCGATGCCGTGGCGCTCTATGTCTCGGGGCAGATGTCGATCGAGTCGCAATACCTCGCCAACAAACTGATCAAGGGCTACATCGGCAGCAATAATATCGAATCCAACTCCAGGCTGTGCATGGCAAGCGCTGGAAGTGGGTACAAACTTTCATTGGGTGCCGATGGTCCGCCTGGTTCTTATCAGGACTTCGACCAAGCCGACCTGTTCTTCGTCATCGGCGCCAATATGGCGGACTGCCATCCTATCCTGTTCCTGCGCTTGATGGACAGGGTCAAGGCTGGCGCCAAGCTAATTGTGGTCGACCCACGCCGCAATACCACCGCAGACAAAGCCCATCTGTTCATGCAGATCAGGCCAGGCACCGATATGGCATTGCTCAATGGTCTTTTGCATTTGCTGCACAAGAATGGTCATACCGACCCTGACTTCATTGCCAGCTTCACCGAAGGCTGGAAAGTCATGCCGGAATTTCTGGAAGATTACACACCTGAGAAAGCGTCGGAGATCACGGGTATTGCGGAAGCCGATATTCGCCAGGCTGCTGAATGGATAGGCAATGCAAAAAACTGGATGAGCTGCTGGACCATGGGCCTGAACCAAAGCACTCACGGTACCTGGCACACCAATGCCCTCTGCAACCTGCACCTGGCCACGGGCACAATATGCCGCCCGGGCAGCGGACCGTTTTCGCTGACAGGCCAACCCAATGCCATGGGCGGCCGTGAAATGGGCTATATGGGGCCAGGCCTGCCTGGGCAACGCTCTGTGTTGGTTGAAGAGGACCGGGCATTCATCGAAAATCTATGGGGTATCCCGGCAGGTACATTGCATACCCGCTCAGCAGGCGGCACTGTCGCCATGTTCGAGCAAATGGCCGCTGGCAAGATCAAAGCGTGCTGGATCATCTGCACCAACCCGGTCGCCAGTGTTGCCAACCGCCAGAATGTCATTGCCGGGCTGCAAAAAGCCGAACTGGTCATCACCCAAGATGCCTTTCTCGATACCGAGACCAACCGCTACGCCGACATTCTATTGCCCGGTGCCTTATGGGCGGAGGCCGAAGGGGTCATGATCAACTCCGAACGTAACATGACACTGATGCAGCAAGCAGTGAGTCCACCCGGAGAAGCCATGGCAGACTGGGAGATCATCGCCCGGGTTGCCTGTGAAATGGGTTATGCGGATGGATTCAGCTATGCCTCGGCAGATGAAGTATTCAATGAAATCCGCCGTGCCTCGAACAGCAAGACTGGATACGATATCCGCGGCACCAGCCACGAGCGCCTGCGCGAAACCCCGCTGCAGTGGCCTTGCCCGCCCGAGAGTACCCAGGATCGTCATCCTATCCGCTATATCAATGACGGCATCAGCCAAAAGCACAAGGTCAATGCGGATGGCAGCAGTCCATTGATTGCCTTCGCCACGGAAAGCGGCAGGGGGATATTTTTTGCACGTCCCTATCTACCTCCTGCAGAAATGCCGGACCAGGACTTTCCTATCGTGCTCAATACCGGGCGCCTGCAGCATCAATGGCACACGATGACCAAGACCGGCAAGATCCCGACCCTGAACAAGCTCAATCCCGGCCCATTCATCGAGATCAACCCCGAGGATGCTGCCGCACTGGAGATTAAGGATAAGAACCGCGTGGAAATCCGCTCACGCCGAGGTCGTGCCATCCTGCCTGCCATCGTGACCGATCGCGTATTGCCGGGCAACTGTTTTGCGCCATTCCACTGGAATGATGTCTTTGGTGACGACCTGGCGATCAATGCCGTCACCAGCGATGCCATCGATCCTTTATCACAACAGCCCGAATTCAAGTTCAGCGCCGTTGCCCTTGCCAAAATCGAAGAGCAGGCAACGCCCACATCGACCAACAGTAAGCGCAACGACGCGCCTGCCAGCACCAGCATAAGTGCAAATGCAAACAATACGAAGGAAATTGCCATGAAGGATATTGATGCCCTGGCTCAATTGCTGGGCCTGAATGCCTCTCCCGACATCAAACTGGAACCGGAGGAACAACTCTACCTGCAAGGCTATATCACCGGCCTGCGCAGCGAATCCTCCCGCCAGAGTGGAGGTGTACCCACCATTCCAGGCACCGCGCCATTGCATCCGGAAAAGAGGACACTGGTTAACGGTATACTGGCCGGCCTGTTTGCCAGGACCTGGATTACACCATCCGGCGAACCCGGTCAGCAATCAACGGACGGCCAAAGTGCACCCAGCCCGAGCATCCATATTCTCTGGGCCTCCCAGACCGGCAATGCAGAAACCTTTGCAGGAGAATGTGTGGAACATTTGCAGGCAGCAGGCTGGCAAACCATGCTCAGCAGCATGGATGATGTAAAACCTGCCGATCTGGCAAAGGCATCCCATATGCTTTTGCTGGCCAGTACCTTTGGTGACGGCGACCCACCCGACAATGGTGGCCAATTCTGGTCTGCCCTGCAGGCTGAGGATGTGCCTGAATTATCCGCATTGCATTATGCAGTGCTGGCCTTTGGTGATTCCAACTATGACCAGTTCTGCGGCTTCGGACGCAACCTTGATGCGCGCTTGGCTGCGTTGGGCGCTACCCGGATTACCGAACGTGCAGACTGCGAACCGGAATATGCAGAAACAGCGCGCCCATGGCTAAACAAGGTAATCGCAGCACTCAGCAGCCAGAAGGCCACGGTCAAGCAAGCTGAACTAGTCTTGGCGGACGGTAACGATATTGATGACAAGGAAGCTACTGCTACAAAGGTCCCCGCAGGTTATACACGCCAGCATCCACTGCAATCCAGGCTTGTGGTCAATCAACGCCTGAATGCAGAGGGTTCGGACAAGGAAGTAAGACAGTTTGCATTCGACCTCAGCAACAGTAACTTCACCTATGAAGCAGGCGATGCACTCGGCGTCTGGCCCGTCAACAGCCCGGAACTAGTGGGAGAAATGCTGACAGCCCTGAATCTGTCCCCATCCACCAAGGTCCACGTTAAAGATCATGGCGAGATCACGCTGGTAGAAGCCTTGTCGCATCATTACGAAATCACCCGCATCACTCCAGAGCTACTGCAGTTCGTCAGCACTCAATCAGGAAGCCAAGAATTGTTGAGCCTGCTTGATGATGCGCATAAAGCCGAACTCAAGCAATGGCTTTGGGGCAAACAGATTATTGACCTGTTGCATGCCTACCCGGTCAAGAAGGTAGAAGCCAATGCATGGTTACCGGTATTGAAACGCTTACAGCCACGCCTTTACTCCATTTCATCCAGCCCCAGACATTCTCCAGATCAAGTCCACCTGACAGTCTCAGTTGTACGTTACGGCACCAAACAAGCACCTCGCGGTGGTGTTTGTTCCACCTTTCTTGCGGATCGTGCAGCCAACAGCGATGTCCCGATTTTCCTGCAGAAGTCCGCACATTTCCGTCCACCCAGACAGCCGGACACATCCTTGATCATGGTCGGCCCAGGCACGGGCATCGCGCCATTCCGCGCCTTCATGCAGGAGCGCCAGGCCACTGGGGCAACTGGCAAGAATTGGCTTTTCTTCGGCGAGCAGCATGCAGATACTGATTTTTACTACCGCGAAGAGCTGGAGGCCATGCAGCAGGCAGGTTACCTGCATCGCCTCGATACTGCATTCTCTCGGGATCAGCAAGAAAAAATCTATGTCCAGCACCGCATGCTGGAACAAGGGGCCGAACTGTGGCAATGGCTGGAACAGGGTGCATATTTCTGCGTATGCGGTGATGCAAGCCGGATGGCAAAAGATGTGGATGCTGCCCTCAAGCAGATCGTCCAAACGCATGGCAACATGAATGCAGAGGCTGCTGCCCAGTATGTCGCCAAGATGGCACAAGACAAACGTTATGTGCGGGATGTGTATTAAACCCCGCCTGATTCCACACGCGCCTCACAGGAACCATCCTTACAATATGCATGTCACTCTATGATAATGGCACAATTGCGCCTTATAAAAATCAGAACGTCTGGAGATCATGACATGAAACAGTTTGTTTTCGCTGCCATTCTAGGCAGTGTATTGGCATCGCCAGTTTGGGCCGACAATGTGGAAACCTCGCAACATGCCACTACAGTGGAAGGGGAACGCATCATCCTGAATGCAGATGGCAGCTGGAAGTATGCAGATGAACCGCGCCCAGCAGAAGCCGCTGCCGCTACTCGCAAGGATTGTCCGCCCGGATCGCAAGGTGGCTGGTTTGGCACCCGCTGCATTCCGCCTGGCGACAAGGACTTTAACCGCGGCTCACTCAGTGGCAAGGGCAGATAACAGCAGCATTTGGTCTTGGCAAACAGCTGCCATCAATCAATCCTGCTATTTACAGTAACCCACGCTCTGCAAACGATACCGTGACATTACCCGCCACGACAAAGTGGTCCAACACCCGCACGTCCATCAGTTCCAGTGCTTTCTTGAGCGCCATGGTCAATGCTTGGTCTGCCTGACTGGGTTCGGCCACGCCAGAAGGATGATTGTGGGCAAAAATGACAGCAGCCGCATTATGGTGCAGACTACGCTTCACCACCTCACGTGGATAGACGCTGGTCTGCGTCAGTGTGCCGGCAAACAGCTCCTCATAGGCCAGCACCCGGTTCTGCGCATCAAGAAACAATACAATAAACACCTCGCGCGGCAAGGCACCGATCTTGAGACTGAGATAATGCCTCACCTGCTGCGGAGAATTCAGCACATCCCGTACCTGCATTTCTTCAGCCAATGCACGGCGGCTCATCTCGAAGATCGCCTGCAACTGTACAAACTTGCTGGTGCCCATGCCGTGCACATCACAAATTTCCTGCAAGCTGGCAGCAAAAATACCGTTCAAGCTGGAAAATCGTCCAAGTAAGTCCCGAGCTAGGTCAACTGCACTTTTTCCAGCCACCCCAGTGCGCAGAAAAATTGCCAGCAACTCAGCGTCTGAAAGTGCAGCTGCGCCATTTGCCAGCAGTTTCTCCCGCGGTCTCTCCCCTTCTGGCCAATCAGTAATCGCCACAGTTCAGCCTTTCATATAAAATCGAATGAATTCATATAGCTGTTTTATTGAGTCTATTTACATATCTCTTGATGAGCCATTATTCCATAAAAAAGCTGTTGCTCGGCATCACAGGCGGCATTGCGGCCTACAAGGCGGCTGAACTCGTCCGGCTGTTGGTAAAACAGGGCATAGAGGTGCAGGTTGTCATGACTGAAGCCGCCACCCAGTTTGTCACCCCGCTGACATTCCAGGCATTGTCCGGCAAACCCGTCTACACCGGCTTATGGGACGCAGGCTCCAGCAAGGGCATGGCGCATATCGATTTGTCACGCGAAGTGGATGCAATCCTCATTGCACCTGCCAGTGCCGACTTTATTGCCAAGCTCGTCCATGGCGCAGCCGATGACCTGCTTTCCACACTCTGCCTGGCCCGGGACTGCAAATTGATGGTCGCACCGGCAATGAACCAGCAGATGTGGAACAACCCTGCCACCCGCCGCAATATCAAACAACTGCACCATGATGGCATCGATGTACTTGGCCCTGCCAGTGGTGATCAGGCCTGTGGAGAGACCGGCATGGGACGCATGCTGGAGCCTGAGGAAATTGTGGAACAACTCCTCGCCCGCACTCAACCCAAGCTGCTTGCAGGCAAACGCATACTGATTACGGCAGGGCCCACCATTGAGCCGATAGATCCAATACGGGCGATCACCAATCATAGTTCAGGCAAAATGGGTTATAGCATTGCGCGCGCTGCCAGCGAAATGGGGGCGATAGTGACGCTGGTCAGTGGGCCGGTGGCATTGGCAACTCCGGCCAAGGTCAACACCATTGCAGTCACCACGGCAGCGGAGATGCTGCAAGCTGTTGAATCCAATATCAGTGGACAGGACGTTTTTATCTCCGTGGCAGCCGTCGCCGACTACAAACCGCAGCATGTCAGTGCACACAAGATCAAGAAAAGCGATGCTACACTCACACTCCAGCTGCAACCCAATCAAGACATACTCGCCACCATAGCTGCCAGGCCGGATGCGCCTTTCTGCGTTGGCTTTGCAGCCGAGAGCGAGAAGCTGCTGGAATACGCTGAACAAAAACGCCGCAATAAAAAACTGCCGCTCATAGCGGCCAATATCGCCACTGATGCCATGGGCAAGGATGCCAGCAGCCTGATATTACTGGACGACCATGGCTCGCATCCATTGCCGCAGGCCCCCAAGCTGGAACTTGCACGCGGATTGCTGCAACATATTGCCGCTATGCTGGATAACACCAACAAGAAAGAATCTTCATGAGCATTAATATAGACGTCAAAATTCTCGACAGCAGACTGCAGCATATGCTGCCCGCCTACGCCACCCCGGGCTCGGCAGGATTGGACCTGCGCGCCTGTATCGAACATACACAAAGCCTGCACCCAGGCGACACCATCATGATTCCAACTGGCATGGCCATTCACCTGGCCGACCCGAATTATGCCGCGCTCATACTGCCACGCTCAGGCCTGGGTCATAAACACGGTATCGTGCTGGGCAACCTGGTCGGCCTGATAGATTCAGATTACCAGGGTCAATTACTTGTTTCCTGCTGGAACCGCGGCAAGGAAAGCTTCATGCTTAACCCCATGGAACGCATTGCCCAGCTAGTCATTGTGCCTGTGGTGCAGGCCAGCTTTAATATCGTTGATGAGTTTGTCGCCAGCGAACGCGGCGAAGGCGGATTTGGCAGCACGGGAAAACACTGACGATACAGTGAAAAATCTTTGAATTTACTTGAAAGTCACTTCCTTTTCATGGTATAAATGCGGTCTTTCGAATTTCGGAGTCAACCATGGCACGCGTATGTCAGGTAACCGGCAAAAAGCCGATGGTTGGGAATAATGTTTCCCACGCAAACAACAAGACCAAGCGTCGTTTCCTTCCTAACCTGCAAAACCGCAAGTTCTGGGTCGAGAGCGAAAACCGCTGGGTAAGCCTACGTATCACCAATGCTGCATTGCGCACTATCGACAAGAACGGTATCGACTCTGTTCTGGCTGATCTGCGCGCCAGCGGCGAAAAGATCTAAGGACTCAATCATGCGTGAAAAAATCAAACTGGAATCCAGCGCTGGTACAGGTCATTTCTACACAACGACCAAGAACAAGCGCACCATGCCTGAAAAGATGGAGATCAAGAAGTTTGATCCTGTTGTCCGCAAGCATGTCCTGTACAAGGAAACCAAGCTGAAATAATTTCAGCCTGTTTAAAAAAGCCCGCAGATGCGGGCTTTTTTATTGCCTGGGATATTCATTATTCCGCAAACATGATCCACTTTGCCTGATTAACCATGTTATCAGGCGCCAGACGATTCTCCGCTTGATGCGGGCTTGGACGCGTCCTGCGACACACCATGGTCGTATAGGTGGACTTCTCGCTGTGGGTAAGGAATGGTTATGCCTCGCTCCTTGAACTCTTCCCATAGAGCAAGATATACATCTGAAGGGATACTGCCCGCGCCGTTTTCCGGATCAGGCACCCACATGGTCAAATTCAGGTCAATACCGCTTTCTCCAAAGCCTACCAGCTTTGCATCAGGAGCAGGATCAACCATTACGCGCTTCTGGCGCTTGGCCACCTCCACCATCAGTGCCAGAGCCGCCCTGAGATCAGTATCATAACCCACTTGGATAGGCAGCTTGATTGGTACCCGGCGGCGTATGGCTGTATGGTTGACCACAGCACTGGTAATCAAAGTCTCATTAGGGATGATGACATCGGTACCATCCAGTTGACGCAGTACCATATAGCGCGAGCGTAGTTCCTGCACTATGCCGTAATAGGAGCCGATCGTGACAATATCTCCTAGGCTCATGGACTCATCAAGCAGGATGATAAAACCACTGACATAGTTACTGGCGATCTTCTGCAAGCCAAAGCCCAGACCTACCCCCAGGGCACCGCCAAATACCGACAACAGGGTGATATCCAGCCCTACAGCTGACAGTGCCATCAATACAGCAAAGAATATGAAGGCAATGCGTATAACCTTGTTGATCACTACCCGCATATTGATATTGATATTGGTCGCCTGCATCAACCTGTTCTCGACCAGGCGGCTTAGCCACAAGGCAATGAAAACCGTCACCAGGACAGTCAGCAAGCCCTGTATCACCAACAACAGGCTGACAGGACTCTTGCCTACAGTAAAGTGGACGCTGTCCAGCGCTTCCAGAATCTCCGGCAGCAAACCGGTGACATGCAATACCAGAATCAGCCATACCGTGGTTGAAAATATGCTTTCAGTCGTGCGCAACCAACCGCTGGGAGAGAATACATAACGTAGCACATAGACAGCCAGCCGTATCACGGCCATGGCAATCAAAAGATAGGAAGCAAGCTTCAGCAGGTTGGTGTTATACCAGTGATTGATGACCAGTTGTCCGAACCAGACCATCAGCAAGGATGAAATAGGGAACAGGATACGCGTAATTCCATCAATCGCTGCCTGATGCACATTGACAGCCCGCTTTGCCAGGCGCGCACGTTGCAGGCCATTAATGGACCAAGCAATCAGCAGGCTGGTGATAATAATACCGACCTGCCATAGCACGGCAGCGGATGAGAAATCCGTGACAAGATCTTGCCACACGGTATAAAGCGCATTGTTGTTCATAGCAGGAATATGGTTGCAAGTCCAAGAAAGATAAAGAAACCACCGCTGTCAGTCACCGCAGTGATCAGCACACTGGAGCCTACAGCTGGATCACGGTTGAACCGTGTCGCCATGATCAAGGGAATCATCACCCCCATGACTGCAGCAAGCAACAGATTCAACGTCATCGCAGCTGTCATTACCAGGCCCAGTGAGATGTTTCCATAGAGCCAATAGGCAATAACACCTAGCACGCTACCCCAGATCAAGCCATTGAGCAGCCCTACACCACACTCCTTGATCAACATGGACTTGGTGTTATAAGTGGAAATCTGACCCAATGCCAGGCCACGCACTATCATGGTAGTTGTCTGGTTACCCGAATTGCCGCCTATGCCTGCAACGATGGGCATCAAGGCTGCCAGGGCAACAATTTTCTCGATCGATCCTTCAAACAGGCCTATTACGCGTGAAGCCACAAAGGCCGTCACCAGGTTGATCGCCAGCCAAGTCCAGCGGTTCTGCACCGACTTCCAGACAGAGGAGAAAATATCCTCCTCTTCCCGCAAACCGGCCATGGAAAGCATATCGCTTTCAGCCTCTTCACGGATGTAATCCATCACCGTATCCACGGTCAAGCGTCCCACCAGGCGATTATTCTCATCCACCACAGGCGCAGTCACCAAGTCATACCGCTCAAAAGCCTTGGCAGCTTCATCGGCCTTGTCTTCAGGGTGAAATACCACGGCATCGTCCGCCATGATCTCAGCCACGCCAGAATCCAGATCGTTGACCACCATCCTCTTCAGTGGCAAGACCCCCTGCAGAATGTCATTCCGGTCCACGACAAACAGCTTATCAGTATGATCAGGCAAGCTGCCTATGCGGCGCAAATAGCGCAAAGCCACTTCCAAGGTGATATCTTCACGGATAGTGACAATATCGAAGTCCATCAGGGCACCAACCGCATCATCCTGGTAACCCAGGGCAGACTGCAACCGCTCACGGTTACGGCTGTCCAGGCTCTCCAATAGCTCCTGCAATACGTCCTTGGGCAGGTCAGGCGCCAGATCTGCCAATTCGTCAGTGTCGAGCTGCTCGGCCGCAGCCAGCAGCTCATCGCTATCCATGTCCGCAATCAGCGTCTGGCGTACCGCATCAGACACTTCCAGCAGGATCTCACCGTCACGTTCAGCCTTGACCAGATCCCAGACATCCAGACGTTGCTCCAGCGGAAGCGCTTCCAGGATATAGGCAACGTCAGCAGGATGCAGTGCATCCAGTTTTTTCTGCAATTCAGCCAGGTTCTGCCTATGCACCAGCGTCTGCACCAGTTCCTGCTTGGGCATTTCCTGTTTATGCAGCAGATCCTCAACCAGCTTGTGCTTGTTGAGGAGAGTAATTACCTGTTGCAGACTTTCCTGCAAACTTTCCTTAGATTCCTGAATATCCGCCATATGCTCTCGCAGACCTATGCAAATTTTATTAAGGAATTACCGGCCTGGACCAGTCCCCGTGTTCAGAGCAACAAGAAAATTATATATTCAGCAACCGTACAGTTTTACCAAATATTAAGTTATTTCTTTAAGTATTATGATTTAAGGCCAGGATTTTTAATCAATCCTGAATGACATTCTGATGATATATACAATACTGGCATGCTCACAAAAAAAACATACCGAACTCTGACGAGCAAGCAGCAAACCAGGGTCATACAAGCAATAAAAGCAAAAAAGCCGGTACTTGACCGGCTTTTTTATCAGTAGCAGAGGTGACTACTTATTCAGCAGTCACAACTTCTGCGTCAACTGCCAGCTCTGGACGATCAACCAACTCGACCAATGCCATAGGCGCATTATCACCAACACGGAAACCACACTTCAGGATGCGCAGGTAACCACCATTACGTGTCTGGTAACGTGGACCCAGGTCACTGAAAAGCTTGCCCACGATTTCACGGTCACGCAGACGGTTGAAAGCCAGGCGGCGGTTAGCCAGAGTAGCTTCCTTGCCCAAAGTGATCAAAGGCTCTGCTACACGACGCAGTTCCTTTGCCTTAGGCAAAGTAGTCTTGATGATCTCATGACGAAGCAAAGAGTTAGCCATATTACGCAACATAGCCTGACGATGGCTGCTGGTGCGGTTTAATTTACGATTGCTGTTGCGATGACGCATAGTGATTCCCTCACACCTTTTCCAAGCCAGCTGGTGGCCAGTTTTCCAGTTTCATGCCTAATGTCAGGCCCTTAGAGGCCAGTACATCCTTAATCTCATTCAAAGATTTACGGCCCAGATTTGGCGCTTTCAACAGCTCATTTTCAGTACGCTGAATCAGGTCACCAATGTAATAAATATTTTCCGCCTTCAAGCAATTAGCAGAACGCACAGTCAGCTCAAGATCATCTACCGGACGCAACAGGATAGGATCAACTTGAGGAGCATGCTTGACTTCCACTTCAGAAGGAGCACCTTCCAGGTCTGCAAATACAGACAACTGACCCATCAGAATGCGGGCAGCATCACGGATTGCCTGCTCAGGCTCAACTACTCCGTTAGTTTCCACATCCATAATCAGCTTATCCAGGTCGGTACGCTGCTCAACACGCGCACTTTCAACATGGTAGCTTACCTTGCTGATAGGGCTGAAAGAAGCATCTACCTGGATGAAACCCAGAATACGGTCTTCATCTTCGCCCTTCTGGCGAGCAGGTACCGGCTGATAACCTCGTCCCATCTCAACCTTGACTTCAAGATTGATCTTGCCGCCCTTGGTCAAGTGAGCAATCACGTGATCAGGATTTGCAATTTCAGCATCATGCCCTGTTTCAAAATCCCCGGCAGTCACTACACCTTCCACCGACTTGTTCAAAGTCAGCGTGGTTTCGCTCTTGCTGTTCAGCTTTAGTGCAACACCTTTGAGGTTCAGCAGGATATCAACTACGTCTTCCTGCACGCCATCAAGCGTAGAGTATTCATGCACTACACCATCAATCTTGACTTCGGTAATTGCAAAGCCAGGAATAGATGAAAGCAATACACGACGCAAGGCATTACCCAGCGTATAACCAAAACCACGTTCCATAGGCTCAAGCGTCACACGTGCACGCACGGGCGAAATCACTTCAACATCAACAACACGTGGCTTCAAATATTCAGTCGGACTGTTTTGCATAGCTATCCTTACGGTCCTCGATTTCTTCAAATAAAATCAACCACGACAAAAAAGATTCATCGTGGTCGCGACCATGTATCTAATTTAGATACGGCGTTTCTTGGGTGGACGGCAACCGTTATGCGGAACCGGAGTCACGTCAGAAATACTGGTGATCTTGAAACCAACAGCATTCAGAGCACGAACTGCAGATTCACGGCCAGGGCCAGGGCCCTTGATGCGTACTTCAAGATTCTTCACACCGCACTCCTGAGCCGCCTTTCCTGCTGCTTCAGCAGCAACCTGTGCAGCAAAAGGAGTACTCTTACGAGATCCCTTAAAACCAGCACCACCGGATGTTGCCCAAGACAATGCGTTACCCTGGCGGTCAGTAATCGTAATGATCGTGTTGTTAAAAGAAGCGTGCACGTGAGCGATGCCCTCGGCAATATTCTTTTTGACTTTCTTGCGTACGCGTACGTTAGCTTTAGCCATTATTTGCTATTCCTTACTTGGATGCCTTGATAGGCTTAATTGGACCCTTGCGAGTGCGCGCATTGGTCTTAGTGCGCTGACCACGAACTGGCAGCCCGCGACGATGGCGGATACCACGGTAGCAACCCAGATCCATCAAACGCTTGATGTTCATAGTCACTTCACGACGCAGATCACCTTCCACCTGCAACTTGGCGACTTCATCGCGCAGCTTCTCGACTTCAGCGTCATTCAGATCCTTGATCTTCGCTGTTGCCAAAACGCCTGCAGCCAGACAGATTTGTTTTGCCGTATTACGACCCACACCGTAAATCGAAGTCAATGCGATATCGGTATGTTTATGATTTGGGATATTTACCCCTGCTATACGAGCCATGTAGCTACTCCAAAATAATGGCGCATCGTTTAATCAAATCGCCAAAAAAGCCCAAAATTTTAACAGCTTGGCTAGCTTTTAACAAATAGATTAAAAAAACTAGCCCCATTTATTACAAACTTGCGTACCGAATTAACCTTGGCGTTGCTTATGACGTGGGTCAGTGCAAATAATACGCACCACACCACGGCGGCGAACCACCTTGCAATTACGGCACAACGTCTTTACTGATGCACGAACTCTCATCTCTCACCTCTTCGCTAGAATCTTACTTGGCGCGGAAAATAATCCGCGCACGCGATAAATCATAAGGGGTCATCTCTACGGTAACCTTGTCACCTGGCAGGATACGGATATAGTGCATACGCATCTTGCCTGAAATATAGCCTAGTACCACATGGCCATTTTCTAGCTTGACCCTGAATGTTGCATTTGGAAGGTTCTCAAGAACCTCGCCCTGCATCTCGATACGATCTTCTTTTGCCATACTACTGATTACCTCGGGAGACCCGCACCACCTTTAAAGTTAGCCTTTTTCAGCAGACCTTCATACTGATGAGACATCAGGTGGGATTGAACCTGGGCCATAAAGTCCATGGTTACAACCACGATAATCAGCAAGGAAGTACCACCAAAATAGAACGGAACATTAAACTTAAGAATCAAGAACTCAGGCAATAAGCACACTGCAGTGATATAGAGGGCACCAGCCAGGGTCAAACGCCCCATGATGCGATCAATATACTTGGCAGTTTGATCACCAGGGCGGATCCCAGGAACAAATGCACCACTCTTTTTCAGGTTATCCGCTGTTTCCTTGGGATTGAAAACCAATGCCGTATAAAAGAAACAGAAGAAAATAATCGCTGTAGCAAAGAAAATAATGTACAGAGGCTGACCTGGGGATAAGGTAGAACCTATATCCTTCAACCAAGACATACTTTCATGGCTACCAAACCAGCCAGCCATTGTCGCCGGGAACAATATTATGCTCGAGGCAAAAATTGGAGGAATCACACCAGCCATATTCAACTTCAGTGGCAAGTGACTAGTCTGGCCACCAAATACCTTACGTCCAACCTGGCGCTTAGCATAATTGACAGTGATCTTGCGCTGGCCACGTTCCACGAACACAACAAATGCTGTGACAAGGATTGCGGCAACAAACAAGAACAGTACCAATGGTATTGAGAATGCACCTGTACGTGCCAATTCAAGCGTACCGCCAATCGCATGTGGCAAGCCAGCAACGATACCTGCAAAGATGATAATGGAAATACCATTTCCAATACCGCGCTCGGTAATCTGCTCACCCAACCACATCAGGAACATGGTACCACCCACAAGGGTAATCACTGTGGTAAAGCGGAACATGAGGCCTGGATCTAACACAAGACCGGCTTGACCTTCTAGCGCGATGGCAATTCCCAGCGCCTGAAAAGTTGCCAGAAACACTGTGCCGTATCTGGTGTACTTGGTAATAGTGCGGCGACCGCTCTCACCTTCTTTTTTCAACTGCTCCATCTGCGGGGATACCACAGTAAGAAGCTGCATGATGATGGAAGCCGAGATATACGGCATGATACCCAGGGCAAAAATCGTAAAACGTTCCAGGGCACCGCCCGAGAACATATTAAACATGCCCAGAATACCACCGCTCTGTGATTCAAACAGGCGGGCAAGCACATCCGGATCGATACCAGGAACCGGAATGTGCGCACCTAGACGGAAAACGATTAAAGCACCCAGCACGAACAGCAAACGGCCCTTGAGCTCACTCATTTTCCCTACCGCACCAAAAATACTATCGTTAGCCACGTATCGATTACTCTACGATTTTACCGCCAGCTGCTTCAACAGCAGCACGTGCACCCTTGCTCAGCAACAAGCCTTGCAAAGTCACAGCACGACTGATTTCACCAGACAAGTAAACCTTGACTGAGCGAGCAGTTGCAGAAATTACGTTAGCTTGTTTCAACGCCAGCAAATCAATTACTTCAGCTTCAATCTTACCCAGCTCGCTTGTACGAACATGAGCAGTATCAGCCTTGGTAAGGGAGTTGAAACCACGCTTTGGCAGACGACGTTGCAAAGGCATTTGACCGCCTTCGAAGCCTACCTTGTGGAAGCCACCAGTACGTGACTTTTGACCCTTGTGACCACGACCGGCAGTCTTACCGAGGCCAGAGCCAATACCACGACCAACACGACGCTTGGCGTGCTTAGCGCCCTCTGCAGGCTTAATGGAGTTCAGTTTCATTATGCTTCTACCTTTAACAGATAGCTCACCGCATTGATCATGCCGCGATTAGCTGGAGTGTCCTGCACTTCAACTGTCTGGTGCAAACGGCGCAGACCAAGGCCTGCTACACATGCACGGTGAGACTGGATTCTACCGATGGTGCTTTTGACCAAGGTTACCTTGATCAAGTCTGTTGCTTTTTTTGCCTTAGCCATCATTAACCTCTGATTTCTTCAACGCTCTTGCCGCGCTTGGCAGCAACTTCAGCTGGAGTATTCATGGATTGCAGGCCATTCAAAGTTGCACGTACCACATTGTACGGATTGGTAGAACCGATACATTTGGCCAGCACATTCGTCACACCCATTACTTCAAAGATAGCGCGCATTGCACCGCCGGCAATAATACCGGTACCTTCGGAAGCTGGCTGGATGAATACCTTGGCAGCACCATGGACACCAGTCACTGCGTGATAAAGCGTACCATTATTCAGGCTTACCTTGATCATGCCACGACGTGCTTCGTCCATTGCCTTTTGCACGGCAACTGGCACTTCACGCGCCTTGCCCTTGCCCATACCTACACCGCCGTCACCGTCACCAACGACTGACAGTGCGGCAAAACTCATGATACGGCCACCCTTCACCACTTTGGTGACACGATTGACGCCGATCATTTTCTCGCGCAAACCATCGGTTTGCTGCTGTTCAATTTCAACTTTTGCCATCATCAACCCCGTCTATTAGAAGGACAAGCCGTTTTCACGCGCAGCATCTGCCAACGCCTTGATACGACCGTGGTATTTGTAGCCGGAACGATCAAAAGCAACGGTTGTTACACCAGCAGCCTTGGCCTTTTCAGCAATACGTTTACCAATAACTGTGGCAGCAGCAATGTTGCCACCATTCTTGATATCCTTACGTACTTCTGCCTCAAGGGTTGAAGCACTGGCAAGAACCTTGTCACCAGTAGGAGCAATGATCTGAGCATAGATATGCCCATTGCTACGATGTACGCTCAAACGTGTGACTTTCAACTCAGCGATCTTGGCACGAGTTTTACGTGCACGACGCAGGCGTGAATTTTCAATATTCATGGCTAAACCTTACTTCTTCTTGGTTTCTTTGATAATCACCACTTCATCGGAGTAACGCACACCCTTGCCCTTATAAGGCTCTGGTGAACGATACGCACGAATCTGCGCGGCAACCTGACCAACCACTTGCTTATCTGGACCTGTAAGCACGATTTCAGTAGGCGTTGGTGTCTGAACAGTTACACCTTCTGGCATCTTGTGATTAACCGGATGGGAAAAGCCCAAATCAAGATTCAACGTAGTACCTTGAGCCTGAGCCTTGTAGCCCACACCAACCAGGTTCAACTTACGTGTAAAACCTTGAGAAACACCAGTAACCATATTAAAAACCAGGGAGCGCAATGTACCGGACATGGCACGAGCATGCTGACTGTTTTTAGCAACTGCAAAAGTAATGTTGTCGCCATCACGCTGCACATCGACATCGCCGGTCAAAGGCAGTGAAAGCTTGCCCAAAGGACCGCTAACAGCAATATTGCCGGCATTCAGAACAACTTCAACCTTGGCAGGGATAGCGACTGGGTTTTTAGCTACACGAGACATATTTTTCCCCTTAAGCCACTACGCACAGCACTTCGCCACCGATACCGGCGTCACGTGCTTTACGATCAGTCATTACACCTTTGGATGTGGAAACAATCGTCACACCCAAACCATTCATCACAACAGGAATATCCTGGTTACCACGATAGATGCGCAAACCTGGACGGCTTACACGCTCAATCTTCTCGATAACTGGACGACCAGCATAGTACTTCAGGCTGATATTCAGTTGTGGCTTACCGTCTACTTCTTGCACACCGAAATCATCGATATAACCTTCATCCTTCAGAACACTAGCAATAGCGCCCTTCAGTTTGGAAGAAGGCATAGAAACGACAGGCTTGTTGGTGCGCTGCGCATTACGGATGCGCGTCAGCATATCGGCAATCGGATCACTCATACTCATACTAAATTCCTCCGTTACCAGCTAGCCTTGGTGACACCTGGCACTTCGCCACGCATCATCAACTCGCGCAACTTGCCGCGCGCAATGCCAAATTTACTAAACACACCACGTGGACGACCAGTCAGCGCACAACGATTACGCAGACGCACTGGACTTGAGTTACGTGGCAGACTTTGCAGCTTGTTGCGAGCAGCACGGCGATCTTCAACTGATGCATTTACATCATTTGCAGCCGCAGTCAACTCAGCACGCTTGGCTTCATATTTCTTTACTGTATCGCGACGTTTTTGTTCGCGTTCAATCAAGCAGGTTTTTGCCATGATTAGTTCCTAAAAGGGAAGCTGAATGCGGAGAGGAGCGCACGCGCCTCTTCATCAGTCTTTGCAGTTGTAGTGATGGTGATATTCATCCCGCGCAACGCATCAATCTTGTCGTATTCAATTTCAGGGAAAATAATCTGTTCACGAACACCGAGGTTGTAGTTGCCACGACCATCGAAGGACTTGGCAGAAATACCGCGGAAGTCACGAATACGAGGAATCGCCACAGTAATCAGGCGATCCAGGAATTCATACATATGTTCACGACGCAAGGTCACCTTGCAACCAACAGGATAGCCATCACGGATCTTGAAACCAGCGATGGACTTCTTAGCCTTGGTCACAACAGGCTTCTGACCAGCAATCTTTTCCAGATCACCAACTGCATTTTCCATGATCTTCTTGTCTGCAACCGCTTCACCAACACCCATATTGATGCTGATTTTTTCAATGCGCGGCACTTCCATCACAGACTTGTAACCAAACTGCTCAGTCAGCTGTGCAACCACGGTGTCTTTGTAAAAATCTTTTAAACGAGCCATGATTTACCCTTATGCGTCTACAACTTCGCCGCTGGACTTGAATACACGGACCTTACGACCATCGTCCAATGTTTTGAAGCCAACACGGTCACCCTTCTGGGTGGCACGATTAAACAAAGCAACATTAGAGATGTCTACTGGCATCTCCTTACTGATGATGCCGCCAGTTACACCGCGCATTGGGTTTGGCTTGGCGTGCTTCTTCACAATGTTGATACCTTCGACCAGAACATGGCCGGACTCCAGCACGCGCAGAACTGTACCGCGCTTGCCCTTGTCTTTTCCTGTATTCAGAACGACTTCGTCGCCCTTACGAATCTTACTCATCCAGCAACTCCTTATAGAACTTCGGGTGCCAGAGAAACGATCTTCATGAAACGCTCGCCACGCAGCTCACGTGTCACCGGCCCGAAAATACGGGTACCAATCGGTTCCAGCTTGTTGTTCAACAATACCGCAGCATTGGTGTCGAACTTGACCAGGGAACCGTCAGGACGACGAACACCCTTGGCTGTACGAACAACAACCGCGCTATAGACCTCGCCTTTTTTGACGCGACCACGTGGCGCCGCATCCTTGATACTGACCTTGATGATGTCACCAATACCAGCATAACGACGCTTAGAACCACCCAACACCTTGATGCACATTACAGAACGCGCACCAGTGTTATCGGCAACTTCCAGCCGAGACTGCATTTGAATCATGAGAATAATCTCCAACTTAATCCGTTAAACCAACACCGGCCGCTTGTCAAAATCGGCCGACAGCACCACGGTCAGTATTGGGGCGCCAGCTTGTTGGGCGCCGAAAAGTCCGACATTATATATTGCTCCCCGAAACTATTGCAAGCAGGGGAGCAATATTTATTACACAATACGTGCTTTTTCTACAATTTTGCTAACACGCCAGGTTTTAGTCTTGGAAAGCGGACGGCTTTCCTCGATTACAACCAGATCACCTTCTTTGCACTCGTTGTTTTCATCGTGTGCGTGGAACTTGTTGGAACGACGTACCACTTTACCGATCAAGGGATGCTTAACCTTGCGCTCAACCAGCACAGTAACCGTCTTGTCCATCTTGTCGCTAACGACACGACCGCTCAGAGTGCGGACAAGTTTTTCAGTTTGAATTTCGCTCATAATGACTCCGCTTAAGCTTGACTTGCATTAGCCGATTTGGCTTTTTCAGCAAGCACAGAACGAACGCGAGCAATATCACGGCGAACTTTGCCTACCTGGTCAACTTTGTTCAGCTGTTGAGTTGCAAGCTGCATACGCAGAGAAAATTGTGCACGGCGCAATTCAATCAGCTCATTGTTCAGCTCTTCAACAGTTTTGTTTCTCAATTCGGATGCTTTCATGCTCAGCTCCCAATATGACGAGTGATGAAGGTAGTCTCGATTGGCAGCTTGGCAGCAGCCAATCGGAACGCTTCACGCGCCAGCTCTTCGCTAACGCCGTCCATTTCATACAGCATTTTACCTGGCTGGATCTGGGCAATGTAGTACTCGGTACTACCCTTACCATTACCCATACGCACTTCAGCTGGCTTCTTAGAAATCGGCTGATCCGGGAAAATGCGAATCCAAACGCGGCCACCACGCTTGATATGACGGGTCATCACTCGACGAGCCGCTTCAATCTGACGCGCAGTCAAGCGACCACGACCAACTGCCTTAAGACCGAACTCGCCAAAGCTTACCTTGTTACCGGTAGTTGCGATGCCCTTGTTACGGCCTTTCTGCATCTTACGGAATTTTTGTCTAGCTGGTTGCAGCATTTTTCGCCCCCGACTTTCTTACTTTCTTTTCTGGTTCAGCAGGTGCGGCTACCTGTTCAGCCTTGTTGCCGAACACTTCACCCTTGAACACCCAAACCTTGATACCAATGATACCGTAGGTAGTTTGCGCTTCTGCCACACCGTAATCGATATCGGCACGCAATGTATGCAAAGGCACACGGCCTTCGCGATACCATTCGGTACGTGCGATTTCAATACCATTCAAACGACCTGAACTCATGATCTTGATACCTTGAGCACCCAGACGCATAGCATTTTGCATTGCACGCTTCATGGCGCGACGGAACATCACGCGCTTTTCAAGCTGTTGCGCAATACTTTCAGCAATCAGTGTCGCATCGATTTCTGGCTTACGTACCTCTTCAATGTTCAGATGAACAGGAACGCCCATCAGACCCTGAAGACTGGAACGCAAAGATTCGATGTCTTCGCCCTTCTTACCAATCACGATACCAGGACGCGCGCTGTAAATAGTGATCTTGGCGTTTTTTGCAGGACGCTCAATCACGATCTTGCTAACAGCAGCATGAGACAGCTTCTTCTTCAGGAACTCACGAACCTTGATATCGCTGTTCAGCATCGCTGGGAAATTTTGACTATTGGCATACCAACGAGAAGACCAGTTTTTCTGGACACTCAGACGGAAACCAAACGGATGAATTTTCTGACCCATAACGATTCCTTTAGTTACCGACCGTCACAGTAATGTGACAAGTTGGTTTGATAATCCGTCCAGCACGACCCTTGGCACGAGCACGAATACGCTTGAGCACGAGACCCTTGTCGACATAAATCGAAGTTACCTTCAACTCGTCGATATCAGCGCCTTCATTATGCTCAGCATTGGCGATCGCAGACTCAACCACCTTCTTGATCACTTCAGCACCTTTTTTAGGTGTGAAAGCCAAAATGTTCAGGGCATTATCAACCTTCTTGCCACGAATCAAATCAGCCACCAAGCGAGCCTTCTGCGGGGACAGATGAACACCTCTTAATACTGCGGATACTTCCATCGTCATTCTCCTACTTCTTGGCCTTTTTATCGGCAGCGTGACCCTTGAACGTACGGGTCAGCGCAAATTCGCCGAGCTTGTGACCTACCATGTTTTCTGAAATCAGCACCGGCACATGTTGCTTACCGTTGTGAACCGCAATGGTCAAACCTATGAAATCAGGCAAAATGGTAGAGCGGCGCGACCAAGTCTTGATCGGCTTTCTATCGCGAGCAGCAGCAGCCACTTCTACTTTTTTTGCCAGATGGCCATCAACAAATGGCCCTTTTTTAATTGAACGTGCCATATTGATTACCTCTTATTCGCAGGACGACGGCTGACGCGCATGTTATCAGTACGCTTGTTGCTACGGGTACGATAACCCTTGGTAGGCGTACCCCATGGACTGACAGGATTCATACCAGCAGCTGTCTTACCTTCACCACCACCGTGTGGATGATCGACCGGGTTCATGACCACACCGCGAACGGTAGGACGAACACCGCGCCAACGCATCGCGCCAGCCTTGCCGATAGAGCGCAATGAATGCTCTTCATTACCTACTTCACCGATGGTTGCCTTGCAGTCAACGTGCACACGGCGAACTTCACCAGAGCGCAGACGCAACTGGGCATAGCTCCCTTCACGCGCCAACAGCTGAACTGAAGTACCAGCAGAACGTGCAACTTGCGCACCCTTACCTGGTTGCAATTCGATGCAATGAATCGTGCTACCAACAGGAATATTGCGCAAAGGCAATGCATTGCCCGCACGGATAGGTGCATCGGAACCACTTACCAATTGCGCACCGGCGGAAACACCGCGCGGCGCAATGATGTAACGACGCTCACCATCGGCATAGCACAACAGTGCAAGATGCGCACTACGATTCGGATCGTATTCCAGACGCTCTACCTTAGCGACGATACCATCCTTATTGCGACGGAAATCAACGATACGGTAGTGCTGCTTATGACCGCCACCTTGGTGACGTGTCGTGATATGACCGTTATTGTTACGGCCAGCATTTTTGCTTTGCTTCTCCAGCAGGGGCGCATAGGGCTTGCCCTTGTGTAGCTCAGGTGTTACCACCTTTACTACGGCGCGCCGGCCTGGGGAAGTCGGCTTGACTTTAATCAGTGCCATAATTTCTCCTATTCGCCCGCTGCGAAGTTGATTTCTTGACCTGGCTTCAGGCTTACATAAGCCTTTTTCCAGTCCTTGCGGCGGCCAAAGTTACGACCAGCGCGCTTGATCTTGCCGCCTACATTGACAACAGTCACAGCATCGACTTCCACCTTGAATACCAACTCAACCGCAGCCTTAATTTCAGGTTTGGTAGCATCAGTACGCACCTTGAATGCGATTTGCTGATGCTTGTCGGCAACACGGGTAGCCTTTTCTGTAATTTGTGGCGCAACAATCACTTGCAACAAACGTTCTTGTGTAGTCAACGCGCTCATGCCAGCATCTCCTCAAGTTTCTTGACCGCACCCTTGGTTGCCAGCACGTTAGGAAAACGCACCAAACTTACAGGATCGATATATTGCGCTTCAATCACGAGCACATGCGGCAGATTGCGAGCGGACAAGTAAAGATTCTCATCGAAACTGTCCACCAAAACCAACAAACCATCGGTATAACCAAAGCTCTTGATCTTCTCGACCAATTGCTTGGTCTTAGGACTATCAACAATAAACTCTTCAACCGCGCTCAAACGCTCTTGACGAACCAGCTCGGACAGAATCGCGCGAACACCAGCACGGTAAGCCTTGCGGTTAACCTTATGGCTGAAATTTTCATCAGGGCTGTTAGGAAAAGCGCGACCACCTCCACGCCAGATTGGACTGGAGCTCATACCAGAACGGGCACGACCCGTACCTTTCTGGTTCCAAGGCTTGTGCGTGGTGTGACTTACATTACCACGGCCCAATTGAGCGCGAGTTGCGGTGCGGGCATTTGCCTGATAGGCAACCACTACCTGATGCACCAGAGCTTCGTTGAATTCACGACCGAAAGTCGCTTCAGAAACAGCCAAACCGGCCTTAGCGGGCTTGCCATTCTTATCAATTAATTTAATTTCCATTATGCCTTCACCTTCACGCTAGGGCGCACGACAACATCGCCGCCTTTAGAGCCAGGAATCGCACCCTTAATCAACAAGAGATTGCGCTCAGCATCCACACGCACTACTTGCAGATTCTGCACGGTAGTCTTAGCTGCACCGAGGTGACCAGGCATACGCTTACCAGGGAAAACACGACCAGGATCCTGCGCCATACCGATAGAGCCTGGCACATTATGGGATCTGGAGTTACCGTGGGAAGCACGGTTAGAACTGAAGTTGTGACGCTTGATGGCGCCAGCAAAACCCTTACCGATGGAGATACCAGTCACATCAACCAGCTGACCTGCCTGAAACAGCTCAACAGTCACTTGACCACCAACAGTGTAGTTCGACAGGACGTCATCCGCGACGGAGAATTCCTTGATGCCGACACCAGCAGATACACCAGCCTTAGCATAGTGACCTGTCAGCGCCTTGCCAATACGACTAGCACGACGTTCGCCGTAAGCAACTTGAAGGCCAGTATAGCCATCGCTTGCGACAGTCTTGATCTGTGTCACACGGTTAGGAACGACTTCCAGCACTGTTACCGGAATGCTTTCGCCTTCTTCGGTAAAAATGCGGGTCATGCCCACCTTGCGACCAATAAGCCCTAAGCTCATGATCGTTTCCTTATAATAATTAAAAAGGCCGATTACAATTGACCGACCCGGTACGCGAAAGGGTCGGATTATATCCGACCCACTTCAAAATTACAACTTACAGCTTGATTTCCACATCAACACCTGCTGGAAGATCCAGCTTCATCAATGCATCAACAGTCTTGTCAGTTGGATCAACAATATCCATCAGGCGTTGATGAGTACGAATTTCGAACTGATCACGTGAAGTCTTGTTAACGTGTGGTGAACGCAGAATATCAAAACGCTCGATACGAGTTGGCAAAGGCACAGGACCCTTGACCACTGCACCGGTACGCTTAGCCGTTTCAACAATCTCAAGAGCGGATTGATCAATCAGGCGATAATCAAATGCCTTGAGGCGGATACGGATTTTTTGAGCTGCCATATAACTTTCCTTAAAGAGCGGTACTTCCAAAGAGCGAAAAGGTCGCAAGCATTAAAGCTTGCGACCTGACGGGATTACTTTATTCAATCACTTTAGCAACGACACCGGCACCCACGGTACGGCCACCTTCACGAATCGCGAAGCGCAGGCCTTCTTCCATGGCGATCGGGGCAATCAGGGCAACAGTGA